>OY969426.1:0-2967500 GCA_963699245.1 Thermoanaerobaculia bacterium | reverse complement strand
CGTTCCGCCTCTACGAGATCCGCCTCGCCGACGTCCCTTCTCTGGTCGACCTCGCCGAGGGCCGGAGCGATCGCGTGCTCGACGATCTGAAGATCTTCGCCGATTCTCCGAGCCCCCACTCGCGCCTGCTTCTCGAAAGCGGCTTCCGCTCCAGCTACACGCGGCCTTTCTTCGACAACGAGCGGCTGCGCGGCTTCGTCTTCTTCGACTCCCGGCGGACCGGCTACTTCCAGCCTCGCGTCGTGCGCCATCTCGCCGTTTACGCGCATCTCGTCTCTCTGGCGGTCCTCCACTCGCTCGGACCGGCCAACATCCTGCGCTCGGCGGTCGTGATGGCACGCGAAATGAGCCATCTGCGCGACCAGGAAACCGGCGCCCACATCGATCGTGTCGCCCGCTATGCGCGGCTCATCGCCGGCGAAGTCGCGGCGCGCGAGGGGCACGACGACGAGTTCGTCGAGTTCGTCTTTCTCTTCGCGCCCCTCCACGACGTCGGAAAGCTCGCAATCCCGGATCGCATCCTTCTCAAGGCAGACCACCTCGACGAAGAAGAAGCCCGCGTGATGCGCAGCCACGTCGAGCGCGGCGTCCGCCTGGTCGAGACCATGGCGCAAGCCTTCGGCCTCGTCGGCAGCCCCCATCTCGACATCCTGCGCAACATCGTCTCGTCCCACCACGAACGCTTCGACGGCAGCGGATATCCGGCCGGGCTCGCCGGTCGACAGATTCCGCTCGAGGCCCGCATCGTCGCGGTCGCCGACGTCTTCGACGCCCTGACCAGCGAGCGCACCTACAAGCCCGCGTGGACGAACGACGACGCCTTCGCGTTCCTGCAGGATCCCGCCGGCGGCCGATTCGACGCCGATTGCGTGCACGCTCTGGCGACCGCGCGCGCCGAGGTCGAGGCCATCCAGCGCCGCTTCCCGCGCGGGCCCGAGCCGCTCGACTCGCTGCACGAAGCGCACTTCCAGCCGGCCTGAGCCGGCCGCCGTCCCGCCCCACCGAGTGGCGCCCGGGCGCACCCTCGGTGCGACACTGGCGGCGAGGAGGCCAGCGATGGTTCGGCGGCCTCGAAACGCCCCTGCGTTTGCGGAGCCCGACGAGCTCGATCGTCTCGTCGAAGTGGAGGCTCGCCTCGAGGAGCGCCTCACCGCCGCGCGCGAGGAGGCGCGACGCCGGATCGTCGCCGCCGAAGAGGCCGCGCGCGCCGCCGAAGAGGCGCTTGATCGCGATCTCGCCCCCGCGCTCGAGGCCTGCCGGGAACAGGCTGCTCGACGTCTCGCCGGGGAGCACGACGCCCTGCGCCAGAGCACGGCCGAACGCGCGGCCGCCCTCGACGCCCTCGACGGCGAGCGCTTCGACGCGCTGGTCGAGCGAGTGTTGAGCCGACTGGGGAGCGCACCAAAGTGATCGTCGAGATGGCGAAGATCCGCGTCTTCGGCCCGCGCGGCGCGCTGCCAGCCGCCGTCGCGACGCTGCAGGATTTCGGAGGCGTCCATTTGCTGCCACCCTCCGACGGCCCCGACAAGCTGGTCCCGGCTGATCTCTCCGCGCTCGAGCAGCGCGAGCGCGCCGCGCTCGTCACCGGCCTCGCCGACTGTCAGGCCATCCTCTCCCTCCTCCCTTCGCGGCAGGAGAAGCCCGCCGTCGCGGCAGCCGCGGTCGTCGTCGGCCGCACTGGTCAAGCTGGCGCGTCGGCTGCGCGGGGAGGTCGAAGCCCTCGCCGGCGAGCTCACTGCCCTCGAGGAGGAGCGCGCGCTGCTCGAGCGCCATCGCGCGACGCTCGAGGCCTTCGCTCCGCTCGTCGCCCTGCCGTCGCGGCT
Organism: Thermoanaerobaculia bacterium; assembly: GCA_963699245.1. Taxonomy (GTDB): domain Bacteria; phylum Acidobacteriota; class Thermoanaerobaculia; order Multivoradales; family JAGPDF01; genus JACTMI01. The sequence continues at coordinate 2,965,677 of OY969426.1, read as the reverse complement.
CGCCGGCGCGCACGCCGACTACGTCGTCCTTCGCTCCGGGGGAGAGACGTCCGTCGAACAGCTGCGCGCCGCCCTGCGCGACGCGGTCGGCGAGGCCTTCGACCTCCGCAGCCGCCCGCTGCCGAACGGCGAGACGGCTCTCCTGCTGCTGGTGGCGGCGCCCCTCGCCCGGCGGGTCGAGGCGATCCTGGCCGCGGCGCGAGTCGAGGACGTTCCGGTGCCGGCGGGCTTCGGCGGCTCGCTCGCGGAAGCCCTGCCGCGTCTCTCGGCGCGGCTCGGCGAGCTGCCGGGGACGATCGCGGTGCGGCGGACCCGTCTCGAACATCTGGCCCGCCAGCACGCTGCCGAGCTCGCCACCGCCCGCGACCGGCTGATCGACCGGCTGGCGCGCCTCGACGCGCGCGAGCGCGCCGGCCTGACGCCGCGCGCATTCGTCATCGAAGGGTGGCTGCCGCGCGCCCGTCGCCCGATGCTCACCCAGCTCTTCCGGGAGCGGCTCGGTCCCGAAACGGTGGTCTCGGAGGTGGCTCGCGAACGGTGGACCGCGCGTGACGCGCCGGTCGTGCTCTCCAATCCGCGCCTCTTCCGCCCGTTCGAGGCGATCCTGGCGCCGCTGCCCCTCCCCGTCTACGGCACGATCGACCCGACGCCGTTCGTGGCGATCTTCTTTCCGGCCCTCTTCGGGCTGATGCTCGGCGACATCGGCTACGGTCTGCTGCTCGGGCTCATCGCGGTCGTCCTCCATCGCCGGTCGAAGGCCGGCACGCGACTGCGCTCGATCTCCGAGATCGCCGGCGCCTGCGCGCTGTCGAGCACCCTCTTCGGCTTCCTCTACGGCGAGCTCTTCGGCGATCTCGGGCGGCAATGGTTCGGGCTCGCACCCATCCTCTTCGACCGCGAGGTCGCGGTGCTCCCCTTCCTCGGCCTGGCGGTCGCGATCGGCTTCGTGCACATCTTCCTCGGCCTCGTGCTGAGCGCCGTCGCCACCTTTCGGGGAGCGCCGCGCCATGCGGTCGGCAAGGGCATCGCGGCGATCATGGTGGCGCTGGTCGGCGCGGCGCTCGCTGCCACGCTCGGCCTGCTGCCGAAGAGCTTCTTCAGCCCGCTCACCGTCGCGCTCCTGGTCGCCTTCCCGCTGCTCGTGCTGGCGGAGGGCCTGATCGCTCCGCTGGAGCTCCTGGCGACCCTCGGCAACGTCCTCTCCTATGCCCGCGTCATGGCGCTCGGCGTAGCCTCGGTGATGCTGGCCGTGGTCGCCAACCGGCTCGCTGGCGCCATGGGCGTCGCGGCGGTCGGCATCGCCTTCGCCCTCCTCTTCCACCTGATCAACTTCGCGCTCGGAATCTTCAGCCCCACCATCCACGCCCTGCGCCTGCACTACGTCGAATTTTTCGGCAAGTTCTACAGCCCCGGCGGGATCGAGTACCGGCCCTTCGCTCACGGGACTGCCAATCCGGGCCGCACCACCTGAAGGAGTCGAAGCATGCAGACCCTCTGGCTCGCTCTCGCCGCGGCGCTCGCCGTCGCCGTTCCCGCCGTCGCCACCGCCTGGGCGCAGTCGCGCATCGGCCCGGCGGCGGCGGCCACACTCGCCGAGAAGCCCGAGCTCTCGGCGACCGCCGTCATCCTGGTGGCGATTCCGGAGACGATGGTGATCCTCGGATTCGTCGTTGCCGTGCTGATTCTCATCGGAGGAAAGGGCTGAAGGAATGGCGCTGGCGGATCTTCTCGCCGAGCTCGAGCGCGACGCCGCAGGCCAGGTCGAAGCTCGTGCTGGCGGCGGCCGACGCCGAAGCCGGGCGCATCGCTTCCGAGTGCGCCGCCCGCCTGGCGACTCGCCGCGCTGCGCACATCGGAGAAGAGGAGCAGCGCCTCGCCGACGAGTCGGCGCGCGAGCTCCGAGCGACCCGGCGCGAGAGCGTCACGTCGCTGCTCGCGGCCCGCCGCCGGGCGATCGATCGCCTTCTCGCCGCGGCCTCGGAACGGCTCGGCGAGCCGGCATGGATCGAGCGGACGACGGGCGACCTCGACGCCCGGCTCGCCGCGGCGCTGGCCCTTGCCGGCGACGGCGAGGCGACAGTCGTCGCCGAACCGGCGCTCGCCGCGCCGCTGCGTGCGTCGGCGGCGCTCGGACCTGCGACACGAATCGAGTCGCTCGCCGGCTGCGGCGCCGGTTTCGTCGTGCGTACCGGCGGCGGCGCCGTCGAGATCGACGACCTCTGGCGCGGGCGCCTCGAGCGGATGCGGCCGGCGCTCGAGGTCGAGCTGGCGAACGCGCTCGAGGCGGTGATCCGATGAATCCCGACGCTCCCGCCCTGCTGGCGCGCGCGCGCGGCCTGCGGCGCCGCCTGGCGCCGCTCGAAGATCTCGTCGCGCTGGCCGGGATCGAATCGCCGGAGGCATTGCTGGCTGCGCTCGTGCAACGCCGGCTCCTGCCGGTCGCCGCACCCGGCCGCAACGACGCCGAGGCGCTCGAGATCGGCTACCGCCAGCGCGCCGCCGAAATGCTGGGAATCCTCGAGCGCTGGCGCGGACGGGGTCGCGACGTCCTGGCGCTGGTCTTCGCCGAGGAGGAGCGTCGCAGTCTGCGCGCGCTCCTGCGCGGCGCCGCGGCGGGCATCGCTCCCGAAGCGCGCCTCGCCGGCCTCGTCCCTACCGCCGAGCTGCCGCTACGCCGCCTCGAAGAGCTGGCTCGTCTCGCCGATCCCCTCGCCGTCGCCACCCGCCTCGCGGCTTTCGGCTGGCCCGATGCGCCCGGCATCGCGGCGGCGGCGGCCGCCACCCTTCCCGACCTCGGCGTCGTCGAGCGGCTGCTGCGCGCCCGTTTCGGCACGCGCTTGCGGAGCGTGGCGGCGTCCGGCGACGCCGAGCTGCGGCGCGCCGTCGAACTCGCCATCGATCTCGACAACGCCTCCGCGGCGGCCGCGCTCGCCGGCTTCGGCACCGGGTCGACGGAGGACTTCCTCGCCGGCGGCCGCGAGGTGCCGCGCGAGCTCTTCGTGCGCGCCAGCGAGAGCGCCGGCGCCGGCGCCGCCCTGGCGCTCCTGGCGCGCGCCTTCGCCGACCGCGCCATCGCCGCCGCGCTGCAGGCGAGCCTGACCTCGCCGGCGCGCCTCGGCGAGAAGCTCGTCGCCGCGCGGCTGCGCTCGGCCGCCGCCGCCGCACGTCGCGATCCGCTCGGCAGCTCGCCGCTGCTCGAGCTCGCGCTGGCGTTGCGCGCCGAAGGGCTGGCGATCGCGCGCCTGGCCTGGGGCTTCGCTCTCGAAGCGCCCGCCGCCGAGCGCCGCGGAGCGCTGGCATGAAAGCGCGCGTCCGCGTGCTGGCGCGCCCCGCGGTGGCGCTCGGCTTCGCGCTCGCCGGCGTGCCGACGCTGGCGCTCGAGGGAGATCCGGCGATCCAGAAGCTGGAGAGCCTGCTGCGCGATCCCGCCGCCGGCATCCTGCTGGTCGAGGAATCGATCTGGCAGGCGCTCCCCGAAGCGAGCCGGCTCGCCTCCTCCGGCCGGCCGCTGCCGCTGGTCGTTCCCTTCCCCAGCCCGAGCTGGGCGCCTCCCGAGGAAACCGCGCTCGGCTATGTCGCCGAGATCCTCCGTCAGGCGATCGGCTACCGGGTGCGACTGCGATGAACGCTCCCGTGCCTTCCAGCGAAGCGCGCGTCGTGCGCGCCGCCGGCGCCCTGGTCGAAGCGGCGCCGGCGCGCAGCGCGGCGCTCTTCGAGCTGGCGCGGGTCGGCGAGCGCGGCCTGCTCGCCGAGGTGCTCGGAGTGCGCGGCGACCGCGCTACGTTGCAGGTCTACGAGGACACCACCGGACTTCGCCTCGACGAACCCGTTCGGCTGACCGGACGGCCGCTCGAAGTCGAGCTCGGCCCCGGCCTGCTCGGCGCCGTGCTCGACGGAGTCGGCCGCCCGCTTGATCGCCTCGCGAAGCTCGAAGGAGATTTCGTCAGCGCCGGCGCCGCGGCTCCGACGCTCGATCCTGAGCGGCGATGGATCTTCGAACCGTTGCTCTCATCCGGCGTCGAGGTCGTCGCCGGCGACCTGCTCGGGCATGTCGAGGAACGCCCCGGCTTCCGGCACCCGATCCTCGTCCCGCCGGGGGTCTCCGGTCGGCTGGCGCGCCTCGCCGGCGGGAGCTTCACGGTCTGGGAGCCGATCGGCGAGCTCGACGGCGGAACGCCGCTCACCCTCGCGCAGCGCTGGCCGGTGCGCCTGCCGCGTCCGGTCGCCCGGCGCCTGCCCCCCGATCGCCCGCTCGTCACCGGGCAGCGGGTGCTCGACTTCCTGTTCCCGGTCGCCGAAGGGGGAAGCGTCGCGGTTCCCGGCGGCTTCGGCACCGGCAAGACGGTCATCGAGCAGTCGCTGGCGCGCCACGCGCGCGTCGACGTCGTCGTCTACATCGGTTGCGGCGAGCGCGGCAACGAGATGGCCGAAGTGCTTGCCGAGCTGCCGCATCTTCCCGACCCGACGACCGGCCGACCGCTCGCCGACCGCACCGTCCTGGTCGTCAACACGTCGAACATGCCGGTGTCGGCCCGCGAGTCGTCGATCTATCTCGGTCTCACCATCGCGGAATACTTCCGCGATCTCGGCCTGCGGGTGGCCGTGATGGCCGACAGTCTTTCGCGCTGGGCGGAGGCGCTGCGCGAGATCGGCGCCCGCCTGCGCGAGATGCCGGGCGAAGAGGGGTACCCGACCGCGATGGCGAGCCGCCTCGCGCGCGCCTTCGAGCGCGCCGGCCGCGCCGAGGCGCTCGGCCGCCCGCTGCGCACGGGAAGCCTGACCTTCGTCGCCGCGGTCTCGCCTCCCGGCGGCGACCTCTCCGAGCCGGTGACGCAGGCGACGCTGCGGGTCGCCGGCGCGCTCTGGGCGCTCGACGCTTCGCTCGCCCAGCGCCGGCAGTTCCCGGCGGTGAGCTGGGAATCGAGCTACAGCCTCTACGCGGCTGCCACCGTCGAGGGCTTCGAGCGGGAAGGGGGCGCTGGCTGGAACGAGTTGCGGCGCGAGATCCTGGCGCTGCTCGACCGCGACGCCGAGCTGCGCGAGATCGCGGCGCTGGTCGGCCCCGACGCGCTGCAGGACCGCGACCGCCTACTGCTCGAGGTGGCGCGCACGGCGCGCGAAGCGCTGCTCGGCCAGAGCGCCTACGACCCGCGCGACGCCAACTCCCCGCCGGCCAAGACCTGGCGGCTGGCGCACCTGACGGTCGATCTCCTGCGCGCCGGCGAGGCGGCGCTCGCCGCGGGCAGGGCGTACGAAGCGCTCGATCTCGCCGCCGCGCGAACCGCGCTGGTCGCCGTGCGCGACGCCGGCGCCGAAGAGCTCGCCGCGGCCGCCGACGCCGCCGGGCTCGCCATCACGCGGCTCGCGATCGCCGCGCTGGAGGCCCCGTCGTGATCCCCTTCGGCCGCCGCTACCGCGGCGCCCGCGCCGCATCCGGTCCGCTGGTCGAGATCGGCGGCGCGCGCGGCGCGGCGCTCGGCGAGGAAGTCGAGCTGCGCTCCCCGGGCGAGCCGTCACGCCGCGGCATGGTGCTCGAGACCGGCGAGGAAGCGACGATCGTCCAGGTGCTCGAGGAGACGCTGGGCCTGGCGCCGGCCGCGACCGAGCTCGTCTTCGCCGGCGAGGTGGCGCGGGTCGTCGTCGGCGAGGAGCTGCTGGGCCGCTCCTTCGACGGCGCCGGCCGACCGATCGACGGCCTGCCGCCGCCGGTCGGCGAAGCGCTGGTGTCATCGGTCGGCGCGCCGATGAATCCGGCGCGGCGCGCCCGGCCGAGCGATTTCGTCGAGACCGGCATCTCGGCGATCGACGGCCTCAACACGCTGGTGCGCGGCCAGAAGCTGCCGGTCTTCTCGGGCGCCGGGCTGCCGGCGCTCGACCTCGCGGCGCGCATCGTCGAAGGAGCGCGCTCGCCGCGCGGCGAGGGATTCGCGGTCATCTTCGTCGGCCTCGGCGTCAGCCATCGCGACGCGCAGGGTTTTCTCGACCGCACCGCGGCGAGCGGCGCCTTCGAGCACTCGGTGGTCTACCTCAACGAAGCGCGCGACCCGACGATCGAGCGGCTGCTGGCGCCCCGCGCCGCGCTCGCCCAGGCGGAGCACCTCGCCTTCGTGCACGGCCGCGACGTGCTGGTGGTGCTCACCGACATGACCCCTTACTGCGAAGCGCTGCGCGAGATCGCCACGGCGCGCGAGGAGTTCCCGGGCCGGCGCGGCTATCCGGGCTCGATGTACACCGACCTCGCGAATCTCTACGAACGCGCCGGCCTGCTCGAAGGACGCCGCGGCTCGGTCACCCAGGTGCCGATCCTGACCATGCCGGACGACGACCTCACGCATCCGATTCCGGATCTCACCGGCTACGTCACCGAGGGCCAGATCGTCCTCTCGCGCGAGCTCTGGCGGCGCGGCGTCGATCCGCCCATCGACGTCCTCCCTTCGCTGTCGCGGCTGATGAACGCCGGCATCGGCGCCGGCCGCACGGTTGCCGAGCACCGGCGCTGGGCCGATCAGCTCTACGCCGTCTACGCCCGCGGGCGCGACGCGCGCTCGATGGCGGCCATCGTCGGCGAGGCCGGGCTGGCCGCGACGGACCGGCGCGCTCTCGAGTTCGCCGACCACTTCGAGCGCGAATTCGTCGGCCAGGGAAACGCGCGGCGCGATCTCGCGGCGACCATCGCCACCGGCTGGCGCCTGCTCGATGCGCTCCCGGCCGAGGATCTGCTGCGCATCGACGCCGCGGCGCGCGCCGCGCGCGCCGAGCGGGAGAGGAGCGGCGCATGAAGAGCGGACCGGCCACCCGCCAGACCCTGCTCGCCTTGCGGGCCCGCAAGGCGCGCGTCGAGCGCGGCGTGGGCCTGCTGCGGCGTCGGCGCGAAGCGCTCGTCGCCGAGCTCTTCCGACTCGCCCGTCCCGCCGTCGAAGCGCGCACCGCCATCGCGCAGGCCGCCACGCTCGCCTGGCCGCCGCTGCTCGATACCCTCACCGATCAGGGGGCGGCCGGGCTGCGCGCCCTCGGCTGGCCCGAGCGCGCGCTCGAGGTCGAGGTCTCGCCGCGCCAGGTCTGGGGCGTCGCGGTCGCCGAGGTTCTCAATCCCCCCACCACCGCGCGCACTCCCGAGGAGCGCGGCCTGCCGCTGGCGGCGAGCGGACCGGGGCCGCGCGAGGTGGCAGAGCGGTTCGAAACGCTCACCGGCCTGCTGCTCGCCGCCGCGGCGCGCGAGGCGCTGCTGCGCCGGCTCGGCGAGGCGCTGGCGCGCACTTCGCGCCAGGTGCGCAGCCTCGAGCACCGGGTGACGCCCGACCTCCTCGCGCGCGAAGCGGCGATCGAGGGAGCGCTCGACGAACGGGAGCGGGAGGAGCGGTTGCGGCTGCGGACTCTGCTCGGGGGCCCGCGGAAGCGCGGTCAGCGCGCCGCTTCCGAGCGCTGAACACGCCCAAGCGCGAGCGCGATCTGATTGGCGAACGTCTCCAGCAGGTGAAGGTTCTCGTCGTGCAACTCGGGAGCGCGGTCCGGCCAGCGCAGCGCCAGCACGCCGAAAATGTCGCCCTGCGGCCCCGGCAGCGGAAGATAGAGCCCGCGCGCCTCCCCGCAGTTTGCGGTGGTCGCGCCCGCGGGACGGCGATTGACGTAAGCCCATTCGGCAGCCGTCGACTCCAGATCGTCGAGCTCTCCCGCTGCCGCGTCACCGACTCGACGGCTCAGCTCGCCTCCGACGTCGGGTCGCAGCACGGCGACCGAGGCGTCGACGAGCCCGCGCGTCTGTTGAACAGCGACATGCAGGACCGCCTCTTCGAACTCCGCATCGGCCAGCGCCCGGCTGAGCTCGTAGAGCGCGCGAGCCCGGCGCTCCCCCTCGCGAAAAGTCTCGGCTTGCTCGCGTAGCCGCGCGGTCAAAGTCGAGAGCGTCAGGCCGACCGCGAGCATCACGGCGAAGGTGAACGCGTACTGCACGTCGTCGACGACGAAGGTCAGAATAGGAGGGACGAAGAAGAAATCGAATGCCGCGACGCCGAGCACGGCCGCCAGAATGGAAGGTCCGCGCCCGAGAGTCGTTCCCGCAATGACCACCGCGAGCAGAAAAATCATGACCAGGTTGGTCGGTTCGAACTCGCGGGTCAAGAGGCTCGACACACCGGTAGCGAGGGCGACGAGGCCGACAGCCAGGGAGTATCGGGTCAGGGGCCGACGAAGCGGAGGCATTTGCAGACTCCTTGCGCTGCGCTCGACCGGAGCGGCGCCCTCTAGTCTACGCCGCCCTGGGGCTCGGTCATCCCGAGATCGTAGACGACGCCGCGCTCTCCCTCGACGACGCGGCCGATCGGCAGCGCGCGTTGTCCCGCGGCGACGAAGGCCTTCGAGATCTCCGGCAGGCTGGCGGGATCAACGATCGCCACCATGCCGATTCCCATGTTGAAGACCCGGAACATCTCCTCGAGCTCGACGTCCCCCTTCTCCTGCATCAGGCGGTAGGGATACGGCATCTCCCAGCTGCCGAAGCGGATCTCGGCCAACAATCCCTCCGGCAGGACGCGCGGCACGTTGTCGGTCAGCCCGCCGCCGGTGATGTGCGCCAGAGCGTGCAGGCCCGCATGGGCGAGGAGCGGCGCCAACGGGCGCAGGTAGGAGAGGTGCGGCGCGAGCAGCCATTCGCCGACCCGCCGCTTCTCGGGATCGCCCGGGATCCGGTCCTTCAGCCCGAGCCTCAGCGTGTCGAAGAAGATTCGCCGCGCCAGCGAGTAGCCGTTGGTGTGCAGCCCTGCCGACGGCAGGCCGAGCAGCACGTCGCCCTTCCGCACCCGCGAGCCATCCAGCAACTTCGGCCGGTCCACCAGGCCGACGATGAAGCCGACCAGCTCGTAATCGCCGGCCTGGTAGAAGCCCGGCATCTCGGCCGTCTCACCTCCGAGAAGGGCGCAGCCGTTCTCCCTGCACCCGTCGGCGACGCCGCGCACCAGCTCGACCAGCTTCTCCGGCGCCAGCACGCCGGCACCGACGTAGTCGAGGAAGAAGAGCGGCCTCGCCCCCTGCACCAGGATGTCGTTGACGCAGTGGTTGACGAGGTCGCGCCCGACGGTCGAGAAGTCGCCGGCCATCTTCGCCACCGCGAGCTTGGTGCCGACGCCGTCGGCCGAGGCGACCATTACCGGCTCGGCCATGCCGCCGAGATCGGGGCGGAAGAGGCCGCCGAACGAGCCGATCTCCGACAGAACGCCGGCAGTGAACGTCGAGCGGGCGAGCTTCTTGACCCCTTCGAGGCCCTTCTCCTGGGCGTCGATGTCGACGCCGGAGGCGGCGTAGGCGCTCTTCTTCGAATCGGCGGACACGGCCTGCGAATCCTAACCCGGCCGCCGGGGTCCACCGCCATGCCGAGCAGGGCCGCCACGCGTCATGCGACGAGCCACGCGGTAACATTCCATGCTCGCTGGCAGCCAGCAGGAGGGTTTCATTCCGCTCACGATCGGCACGCACATCGGCTCCTACGAAGTCATCGCCAAGCTGGGCGAGGGCGGGATGGGAGAAGTGTGGAGAGCGAAGGATCTGAAGCTCGGGCGGGAGGTCGCCCTCAAGGTGCTGCCGGACGAGTTCAGCGCCGATCCGGAGCGCCTCGCCCGGTTCGAGCGCGAGGCCAGAATCCTCGCGTCGCTGAACCACCCCAACATCGCGCAGGTCTACGGACTCGAGGCGAGCGGCGACACGCGCGCGCTGGTCCTGGAGCTCGCCGACGGCCCCACCCTGGCGGAGCGCATCGGATCCGGCGGACTCTCCGTCGAGGAGTGCCTCTCGATCGCCCGGCAGATCGTCGAAGCGCTCGCGGAGGCGCACGACAAAGGGATCGTTCACCGGGACCTCAAGCCGCAAAACATCAAGTTGACACGCGGCGGCCAGGTCAAGGTGCTCGACTTCGGACTCGCGCGGCGCCATGTCCCCACCGGCTCGCAGATCGGGGATGCGACGACGCTCACCAGCGCCACGCAGGCCGGCCTCGTCCTGGGTACCGTCGGCTACATGGCGCCCGAGCAGGTGCGCGGCGAGGTCGCCGACACCCGAGCCGACATCTTCGCCTTCGGCTGCGTCCTCCACGAAATGGCCAGCGGCGAGCGCGCCTTCGATCGCGCCAGCGCGATCGAGACGATGACCGCCATCCTGCACGCCAACCCGCCGCCACCGAGCCGCTCCCGCCGCGAGCTGCCCTCGGGCCTCGACCGCCTCGTCGCGCATTGTCTGGAGAAGGACCCGGCACGCCGCTTCCAGTCGGCGCGCGACCTGGCCTTCGCTCTCGCGGCGCTGGCGCCCGCCGGATCGCCCGCCGCCATCCGGCCGCGCGCGGCGTCGGTGGCGGTCCTGCCGTTCGCCAACCTGAGCGCCGATCCGGAGAACGAGTTCTTCGCCGACGGCATCACCGAGGACGTCATCGCGCATCTCGCCAAGATCAAGTCGATCAAAGTCATCTCGCGCACCTCGGTCATGGCGTTCAAGAAGCGCGACCAGAGCCTGCGCGAGATCGGCGAGAAGCTCGGCGCCGCCACACTGCTCGAAGGGAGCGTGCGGAAAGCGGGGAACCGGGTACGCATCGTCGCCCAGCTCGTCGACGGCGCCACCGACGAGCACATCTGGGCCGACACCTACGATCGCGACCTGACCGACATCTTCGCCATCCAGACCGACGTCGCGCTCAAGATCGCCAACGCCCTGCGCGCCGAGCTGACGAAGGAGGAACGGGCGCGGGTCGCGCGCCGGCCGACCGAGGACCTCGTGGCCTACGAGCTCTACCTGCGCGGCCGGAGCTCCTTCAATCAGTTCACGCCCGAGGGATTCCGCCTGAGCCTGGTGGAGCTCGAGCGCGCCGTCGCCCGCGACCCGAATTTCGCCCTCGCCCACGCGAGCATCGCCCAGGTTCACACCGAGAACGGCATCTCGGGCATCGTCGGTCGGGCGCCGGAGGACTCCATCCGTCTCGCCAAGGCGGCGATCGCCCGCGCGCTGGCGCTCGACGACGAGCTGGCCGAGGCGCACCAGATCTCCGGCCTGATCCGGTTCACGTTCGACTTCGACTGGCAGGGGGCCGAGCGCGAGCTCCTGAGGGCGATCGAGCTCAGTCCCGGCATCGCCGAAATCCACGACCACTACAGCTGGATGCTGAGCTCGATGGAGCGCTACGACGAGGCGCTGCACGAGGTGCGGCGGGCCAAAGAGCTCGATCCGCTGGTAGTCCAGTCGGACGTCGGCACCGCGCTGCTGAGGGCGGGACGCATCGAGGAGGCCATCGAAGAGACCCGAGACCTCCTCGAGCGTCTTCCGGGCAGTCCTCGGGCCCACTCGAACCTCGGCTGGGCACTGATCTTCCGCGGCGAAGCCGCCGAAGGCATCCGGTCTCTCGAACGCGCCGTCGGCCTCTCGCCGGGCGCGACGCTCTTCCTCTCCCAGCTCGGACAGGCCTGTGCGCTCACCGGCGACATCGCGCGGGCGCGTCAAATTCTTCAGCAGCTGCACGACCTCGCCATGCGCGAGTTCGTCTCTCCCTACCACCTCGCCTACGTCCACACCGGCCTCGGCGAAGCCGACGCGGCGATCGACTGCCTCGAGCAGGCCTTCGAGCGGCGCTCAGGAGCGATCTACGGCATCAAGGGCTCGTTCCTCTTCCGGAGCCTGCGCGGACACCCGCGCTTCGAGGCGCTGCTGCGCCGGATGAATCTCTAGCGCGACGCAGGCGCCAGCGGCGCCAGGCCCGCCCGCGCGAGCTCGCTGTCGAGCTTCGGCAGGCTGCCCGAACGCAGACCCTGCCAGTCGGCGAGCCCCTTCTCGACCAGCTTCTCCGCTTCCGCGAAGCCCTTCCGCGCGTCGGGCGAGGGCGCCGCATCGGCGCCATCGACGGCGCTCGCCAGGTCTCCCAGCCGATCGCCGAGGGCGCGCAGACTGGTGAGCGAGGCGGCGGGCTTCCACCAAGCGTTCGACGGGTTCTCGGCCGGGACGACGCCGGTCGCCGCCGTCAGCTCGCGCTGGAAGGCGTCGAGACGCTCGACGAGCTTGCGCGGCATCGCGGCACGGCGCCCGGAGAGCGCCTTCTGGATCTGGCGCCCCTCGTCTGCGGCAGTAGCGACCCGCGCCGCGAGCTCCTCGATGCGACGCGCCAGCTCGAACTGCTCGGCGTAGGCGTCCGGCGCCAGGCGGACGCGCGGGTCGGCCGCCAGCTCGAGCGTCCGCACGAACTTGTTGCCGTCGACCTCGAGCTCCGACCGTGTAGCGCCCCGGCGGCGCCCAGACGCCGTCGGCGAAGGGATCTCCCGCGGCGAGCGCGGCCGGCGGCGCGTAGCGCAGCGGCCAGACGAAGCGGTGCGCTCCCGCCGTCGCCTCGAGCGTCGAAGGCGTCTCGTGCCACTCGGCCGCCGCGCGCGCCCGCGCCGGGTCGTAGGCGTCCGGCCGGTCGGCGCTCGAGTAGCGGCGCACGAGACTGCCGGCGGCGTCGCGCAGGGTCAGCACCACCGGCGACCGCGGCGCCGAAGCGAGCCAGTAGTCGATGTAGGCGCCGTTCGGGGGGTTCGGCGCCGCCGGCTCCTCCTTCGGCAGCGGCGTGCCGGTGAACTCCTGCGGCCGCACCCGGTACGCCTTCGCCGGCGCGACCAGGAAAGCCGGCGCGGCGACCTTCTCGGCGTCGACCTGCCGCAGCGGCGTCACGTCGTCGAGGATCCAGAAGCCGCGCCCGTGGGTCGCGATGACGAGGTCGTTCCCCTTCACCTCGAGGTCGCGCACCGAGGTGACCGGCAGGTTCAACTGCAGCGGTTGCCAGTGGTCGCCGTCGTCGAAACTGACGTAGACGCCGCGCTCGCTCCCCGCGTAGAGCAGCCCGCGCCGCGCCGGGTCCTCGCGCACCGCGTTGAGGAAGTGGCGCGGCGCGATGCCGGTGACGATCTTCTGCCAGGTCGCGCCGCCGTCGTGGGTGCGGTAGAGGTGGGGCGCGAAGTCGTCGAGCCGGTGACGGTCGACCGCGACGTAGGCGGTCTCCGCGTCGTGCGGCGAGGTCTCGATGCCGCCGACCTTCGACCACGCCGTGAGCTCCGGCGGCGTCACGTTCTGCCAGTGCGCCCCTTCGTCGCGCGTGCGCCAGACGAGACCGTCGTCGGTGCCCGCCCAGAGGTCGTGGTCGGCGCGGCGCGACGGCGCGATGGTGTAGATGACGCCGCGCCGCGGCCCCATGCCGAGATGGAGCGCCGCCGTCGGCGCATCGAGGGTCGCCGGCGTGCCGGGATCCTGGCGCGTCAGGTCGGGACTGATCTGCGTCCAGCTCGCGCCGTCGTCCGAGGTCCGGTAGAGGTGCTGGTGCGCGAAGTAGAGAACCCCCAGCTCGCGCCGCGAGAAGACGAGCGGCAGCGTCCACGTGGTGCGGTGGAAATCGGGGAAAGCGAGGGTCGGATCGACGTTGCGCGTCTGCTCGGTGCGGCGGTCGAGGCGGACGACGCGGCCGCCGAAGACGATCTCGGGGTCGCGCGGATCCGGCGCGATCATGTCGCTCTCGTAACCGGCCGTCTGCTCGCGGAACTCCCGCATCGTGATGCCGTCGCGCCCGGTCGTGCGGCTCGGCACCCCGGCGGCGCCGGAGTCCTGCTGCGCCCCGTAGACGACGTAGGGGAAGCTCTCGTCGGTCACCACGTGGTACATCTGCGCCGTCGGCTGGTTGTTCCACGAGCTCCAGGTGGCGCCGCCGTTCAGCGTCACGATCGCTCCCTGGTCGACGCCGAGGATCTGGCGCTCCGGGCGCTGCGGATCGATCCACATGTCGTGGAAGTCGTCGCCGGTCGGGTCGCCGCGCAACGGAACGAAGCTCGCGCCGCCATCCTCCGAGCGGAGCAGGAGGGTGTTCATCACCCAGACGCGGTCGGCGTTCGACGGATCGACCTCGATGCGGCCGAAGTACCAGCCGCGCTGCCAGAGCCGCGTGTCGGCCGTCGTCTTCCGCCAGCTCGCGCCGGCGTCGTCCGAGCGGTAGAGCCCGCCCCCCGGCTCGGCATCGACGAGCGCGTAGACGCGCTGCGGCGCGGTGGGAGCCACTGCCAGGCCGACGCGGCCGTGCGCCGCCGGCAGACCGGTGCCGGCGAGGGTGCTCCAGCTCTCGCCACCGTCGGTCGACTTGAAGACGCCGCTCCCCGGCCCGCTCGACGGCGGGTAGACGCTCCAGGGCGTGCGCCGGCTTTGCCAGAGCGCGGCGTAGACGACGTCGGGGTTCCCCGGCTCGAAGGCGAGGTCGATGGCGCCGGTGTCGTCGTTCGGGCCGAGCACCTTGCGCCAGTGGGCGCCGCCGTCGGCCGACTTGAAGACGCCGCGTTCGCCGTTGGGACCATAAGGGTGGCCGAGCGCGGCGACGAAGACGACGTCGGGGTTCGCCGGATGAACCAGGATCCGCCCGATCTGCTGCGAGTCGGCGAGGCCGATCGCGCGCCAGCTCGCGCCGCCGTCGTCGGAGCGGAACATCCCGTCCCCCTGCGCGATGTCCGAGCGCATGTCCGCTTCGCCGGTGCCGACGTAGAGCACCTTCGGATTCGCCGGCGCCACCGCGAGCGCGCCGATCGAGGCCACCGGCTGACCGTCGAAGATCGGCTGCCAGGTCCGCCCGGCGTCGCGCGTCTCCCAGACGCCGCCGTTGACGGCGCCGAAGTAGAAGCGTTGCGGCTCGCCGGGCACGCCCGCCACCGCCAGCACCCGCCCGCCGCGGAAAGGACCGATATGACGCCAGGCGAGCCCGCCGAACCAGGCCGGATCGATCGTCGCGGCGACCGCCGGAGCGGCGAGAAGGCCACCTAAAGCCAGCAGTGTCCTAGCTTTCATGCGAATTCCCCCATCGAGCGCAGCGGCCTCCGGAGATCGGGACGCGTCGGCCGGGATGATACCGGCGCGGCGCCGCTTTCCCCACCCTCCGGGTCGGTCGCGCGATCTATGCCGCAGTGCGACAATGACCCTCTCTGAGCCCCTGACCGGCCGGGAGAGTGAAGGATGGCCAGCCCCTTCGAGATCCGCCGCGACCTGCAGCAGGAGTACCGCGACCTCTACACACCCGAGGCACTCGCCGCGATGGCCGCGCTGGCGCCCTTCGACCGCGACCGCCGCGCGTTGATGGCCGCGCGCATCGCGCGCCGCGCCGAGCGCATCCGGCAACGGCGCCGCATCTCGTTTCTCGATCCCGAAGCGACGATCGGCCGCCGCTCGATGCGGGTCGGCGACGCGCGCGCCGGCCGGTTCGACGGCTGCGAGATCCCGGCCGACCTCCGCCGCCAGTGGATCCAGGGGACGGGCCCGGCGACCCGGCCTCACGCCTCGGCCGCGAGCGGCCTGCGCAACGTCGCCTATGCGCTGCTGTCGGGCGCCGACGGCTGGATGTTCGACGGCGAGGACGCGCTCGGCCAGGTCGAGACGATGGCGCTCGACAACCAGCGCAACCTGAAGCTCGCCTTCGCCTACGACCCGCTCTTCCTCGACGTCGCCGAGCGCGTCGCGAAGGAGATGAACGCGTGGGGGCAGGGCTTCTTCGGGCGCGAGATCATTCCTTCCTGGCGCGCGCAGCTCGATTTCACGACCCGCCTCTTCCGGCCGCGCGGCCTCCACCTCGACGATCGCCACGTGCGTCTTGCCGGCGCGCCGGGCTTCTCGGCTTCGATCGTCGATCTCGTCCTCTACGTCGTCGCCAATCACCGCGCGCTGCGCGGCCAGGGGCGCTCGATCGTCCTCTACCTGCCGAAGATCCAGACCGCCGAGGAAGCCGCCCTCTGGGGGGACCTGCTCCACGCGCTCGAAGCGCACCTCGGCCTGCCCGGCGGCACGATCAAGGTCTACGTCCTCGTCGAACAGGTCGAGGCCTGCTTCCAGCTGATGGAGATCCGCGCCGCGCTCGGCCACCACTTCGTCGGCTTCAACACCGGGCGCTGGGACTACATCAACAGCGTCTCCGACGCGATGGCCTGGGACCCGGAATTCGTGAACCCGAACATCGACGCCATCACCATGACCTACGGCTACATGCGGATCTACGAGGACCGCGTGCGCCGCGCCGTGAACACCCCCGACCGCCACGGCCATTGCGCGCTCTGGCAGGGGGGCATGGAGCCCAACATCCCGGTCGGCTCGGCGGCCGGCGTCGCCGCCGGCATGAAGCGCGCCACGGCCGGCGCCGAGCGCGAGCAGCGCGAAGGGGCGAGCGGCAAGTGGGTCGCGCACTGGAAGATGGTCCACATCGTGCGCCCGGTCTGGGAACGCGTGGGGGACGAAAACCAGCTCGGCCGCGAGTTCTCGCGTCTCACCTACACCGACGACGACGCCCGTGCCCTCGCTCTCCTCGAGCCGGCGCCGCGCACCGTGCGCGGCGCGCGCGACCTCCTGTCGGTCGCGCTCCAGTACGGCAACGCTTTCGGCCAGGGATTCCAGGCCGCCGCCCTGAAGCCCGCCGATTTCTTCGGCGACGACGACGTGCTCTACCTGATGGAGGACATGGCGACCGGCGAGATCCGGCTCTCGATCCTCTGGGAGTGGGTGCACAAGGGAGCGCGCCTCACGGCCGGCGACCCGGCGACCGGCGCTCGCGAAGGCGATCCCTTCACGCGCGAGCTCTTCGCGCGGCTGCTGGACGAGGAGTTCGCCAAGCTGCTCGCCGCCGGCGACCGCGACGTGCACGACGATTCGAAGCCGACCACCCTGCCGATCGCGCGCGCCATCGTCGAGGCCTACGTCGGACACCGGACCAAGGCCCCCTGGTACGTCGACCTGCTGAACCTCAACCTCGACAATCACGACCTCGGCGTGGCGAAGGAGCGCATCGCGGAATATCTCGCCGCTTTCGACGCCGACGGCACGCGAATCACGCACAACCTCGATTTCTGAGTCGTCCCAAAGGAGCAGCGTCATGCGGCAGTACGAGCAGGAGATCGCCGAGACCCGAGCGTGGTTCGACTCTCCCCGCTTCGCGGGGCTGACGCGCCTCCATTCGGCGCGCCAGGTCGTCGAGCAGCGCGGCACGATCGCCCAGGACTACACGGTCGCGCGGCTGGCGGCCGACAGCTTCCACGCCCGCCTGCGCGAGCTCTTCGCCGAGCGGCGCTCGATCACCACCTTCGGCCCCTACTCGCCGGGCCAGGCGGTGACCATGAAGCGGATGGGGATCGAGGGGATCTACCTCGGCGGCTGGGCGACCTCCGCCAAGGGATCGAGCCACGAGGATCCGGGGCCCGACCTCGCGAGTTATCCGCTCTCGCAGGTGCCGGACGAGGCCGCCGGCCTGGTGCGCGCGCTCCTCACCGCCGACCGCAACCAGGGCTACCTGCGCGCGCGGATGACCGAGGCGCAGCGCGCCGCGAGCCGCGAAATCGACTTCCGCCCCTGGATCATCGCCGACGCCGACACCGGCCATGGTGGCGAGCCGCACGTGCGCAATCTCGTGCGCCGTTTCGTCGAGGCGGGTGTTCCCGGCTACCACATCGAGGACCAGCGCCCCGGCACCAAGAAGTGCGGCCACCAGGGGGGCAAGGTGCTGGTCTCCTCGGACGAGCAGATCAAGCGGCTGAACGCGGCGCGCTTTCAGCTCGACGTCATGGGCGTGCCGGGCATCGTCGTGGCGCGCACCGACGCCGAAGCGGCGAACCTGCTCGACAACCGGGGCGACGAGCGCGACCACCCCTTCATCCTCGGGGTCACCAACCTCTCGATTCCCTCCTACAAGGCCTGTTTCCTGGCGTTGATGCGCCGCCTGCACGAGGCCGGCTTGAGCGACCTCGTCGGGCACCGGCTCTACGCGTTGTCCGAAGAGGAGTACGCCGCCGCCTTCGCCTGGCTCGACCGCCGCGGTTTCGGCAAGCTGGTCGCCGAGACCGCCTCCGCGCATCAGAAGCAGGGTCCCGGAGCGGTCGATACCCTCTTCGACCAGGCCTCCGACAAGGTGCTCGAGGCCTGGGAGACCGAGGCGGGGCTCGAGACCTATCCCGACGCGGTCGCCGAGCTGATCGAGTTCCGCGCCGCGGAGGGAGAGCCGGTCGACATCCCGGTCGAGGAGTGGCGCCGCTTCGCCAACCGCGCCGGCTTCCACGCCGCGCGCGAGAAAGCGAAAGCGCTCGGCGTCCACCTGCCGTGGGACGCCGAGCGTGCCCGCACGCCGGAGGGGTACTACCAGGTGCGCGGCGGCATCCCCTATGCGATCGCCAAGTCGCTCGCCGCGGCGCCGTTCGCGGACATCCTCTGGATGGAGACCAAGACCGCCGACCTCGCTGACGCGCGCGCCTTCGCCGAGGCGATCCACGCCGAGTTCCCGGACAAGATGCTGGCCTACAACCTCTCGCCGTCGTTCAACTGGGACTCGACCGGGATGAGCGAGGAGGAGATGAAGCGCTTCCCCGAGGAGCTCGGAAAGATGGGCTTCGTCTTCAATTTCATCACCTACGGCGGCCACCAGATCGACGGCCTCGCAGCCGAGGACTTCGCCACCGCTCTGCGGCAGGACGGCATGCTCGCCCTCGCCCGGCTGCAGCGCAAGTTCCGCCTGCTCGAGTCCCCCTACCGCACGCCGCAGACCCTGGTCGGCGGGCCGCGCGCCGACGCCGCGCTCGCCGCGGCCTCCGGGCGGACCTCGACCACCAAGGCGATGGGCAAGGGGTCGACGCAGCACCAGCACCTCATCCAGACCGAGGTTCCGAAGAAGCTGCTCGACGAGTGGCTGGCGCTCTGGACCGGGTTCAACAAGATCCCGAAGAAGCTGCACGTCGAGCTGCGGCCGCAGCGCGCCGGCTCCGAGCTCCTCGAGCTCGGCGTCTTCGGCGACGGCACCGAGGAGCTCGCCAACGTCGTCTTCGCCTCGATCCGCGACCGCAAGCAGCGCAGCATCATTTCGGTCCGCGACCAGAACACCTTCGACGAATCGCTGCGCAAGAAGCGGCTGATGACGCTCGTCCATCTCTGGCTGATCGACCGCTTCAAGGCCGTCTCGGTGCATTACGTCAGTCCGACCGAGGACAACCAGTACCAGGCCGCCAAGATGAAAGCGCACGGCCTCTTCCGCGAGGTCACCACTGAGGTCGGCCAGATCATCGTCGCAGACGTCGACCAGGAGCGGGTCGAGCAGCTGCTCGCCCCCGACCGCGTCGCGCTCGGCAAGCTGATCCGCAAGGAGGCCTGAGCGCTGGCGGCGAAACTGCGTCATGCTCTCCCCATGGCCGTGACTCTCTGGACGCTCGCTCTCGCCGCGCTGGCGGCGCTCGGCTGGTGGATGCGCCACCGCTGGCAGAGCTCGGCGCGCCGCTCCGAGCTGGCCAACGCGCGGAAGAAGGCGTCGGCCGAAAACGCCGAGCGCGACCGTCTGGAATGCCTCGAGCTCGAGAACCTGCTGCGCGACGGCAAGACCTCCCGCCCCGCCGCCAGCGAGCACCCCGCGGTCCGCCCGCGCTAGGATCCCCCCTCGACGTCGAAAAACCGGATCGCCTTTCGCCTGGCGAAGGAGGTGGGACCATGTACCTGCGCTTCGTTCGCTTGCTGGTGCGCGAGGGCTCCGAAGGGCAGTTCGCCGATTTCTATCGGGAAAAGATCATCCCGGCCCTTCGCGCTACCGACGGCTGCCGCTTCGCGGGCCTGCTGACGCCCTGGCGCGGGGGCGACGGTCACCGCTCGCTGACGATCTGGGAGAGCCCGGCGAAAGCGCAGGCCTACGAAGAGGGCGGCCTCTACGCGCACCTGTTGCGCCTGGCCGAGCCGATGCTGTCGAAGCGCACGGAGTGGCGACTGCAGCTCGGCAAGGACCCGCTCGCCACGATCGATCCCGCCAACCGGGTGATCTCTTCGGACGGTTACGTGGTCGAAGCGAGCGATTCGGTCGAAGGCATTCCGGCCGGCGAGCGCTCGCTCTTCGTGCGCATCCTCTCGGTTCGCGTCGACCTCGATCAGCTGAAGGAGTTCCTCGAGCTCTACGCCCACTACGCCATTCCGATGCTGCAGATGCAGCCGGGCTGCCGCGGCGTGCTGCTCGCCGAGGGCGTCGAGCACCCCGACGGAATCCTCTCGATCACGCTCTGGGACCGCGAGGAGGACGCCGTGCGTTACGAGTCGAGCGGCGAGCCCGAGCGGCTCACCGAGAAGCTCAAGATGACCTTCTCGCCGATCTACGACTGGCGGGTAACGCTCGTCGAGGGACACGACGCGCGCGCCGCCGCGCCGCGCGTCGCCTCCTATCACCTGGTCCAGGCCCAGAAGCTCGGCCCGGGGAGCGAGAGCGTCTGAGACCACGAAGCCCCCGTTCGACGCAGGCAGCGGGCGACCCGGCGTGACGCTGACCGCCGGCTCGCGCCTCGGCTTCTACGACATCACCGCCAAGCTCGGCGAAGGCGGCATGGGAGAGGTCTACCGCGCCACCGACACGAAGCTCGAACGCCAGGTGGCGATCAAGGTGCTGCCGGCCGCCTTCACCGAGGACCCCGAGCGGCTCGCCCGCTTCGAGCGCGAGGCGAAGCTCCTCGCCCAGCTCCACCACCCCAACATCGCCTCGATCTTCGGGCTCGAGGAGTCGGACGGCGTGCGCGCGCTCATCATGGAGCTCGTGGAAGGACCCACGCTCGCCGAACGTCTGGAAGCAGGGCCGCTCGCTCTCGCGGAGAGCCTCGCCATCGCGCGCCAGATCGCGGAGGCCCTCGAAGAAGCCCACGACAAGGGCATCATCCATCGCGACCTCAAGCCGCAGAACGTCAAGGCCTCGCCCGATGGCAAGGTCAAGGTGCTCGACTTCGGATTGGCGAAGGCGATGGATCCGACGGGCGCGATCTCGGGCCCGGGATCGACTTCGGCGCTCGCCAAGTCGCCGACCCTGACGATGGGCGCGACGGCGCAGGGGATGATCCTCGGTACCGCGGCCTACATGGCGCCCGAGCAGGCGAAGGGACTGGCGGTCGACAAGCGGGCCGACATCTGGGCCTTCGGCGTCCTGCTCTACGAGATGCTCTGCGGCGGATCGCTCTTCACGGGCGATACGGTCGGCGACACGCTGGCGGCGGTGATTCGCGCCGAGATCGATCTCGCGAAGCTCCCGGTCGATACGCCGCCGGCGATCCGCGGCCTGCTGCGCCGCTGCCTCGAGCGCAGCCCGAAGAATCGCCTGCACGACATCGCCGACGCGCGCATCGTGATCGACGAAGTGCTGGCCGGGCGGGACGACCGGCCGGCCGCGAGCTCGGCTCCGCAAGTGCCCACGCCGGGGTCGAGCCGCCGCTCCTGGATGGTGGCGTCGGTGAGCCTGCTCGCGGGCCTCCTGATCGGCACCCTGCTGGTCGGCGCGTGGGCGCGACGCTCTTCCGGTGATCTTCAGGATGCGCCGTTGACCCAGTTCTCGATCCAATCGCCCGAGGGGACGGGATTCGTGCGCGGCCTCGCGCTGTCGCCCGACGGGCGCCGGATCGCTTTCGCGGCGCGCTCGACGAACGGCCACGTCTCGCTCTTCGTCCGCTCCCTCGATTCGCTCGAGGCGCGCGAGCTGCCCGAGACCGGCGGCGCGCGCTATCCGTTCTGGGCGCCGGACAGCCGCCGGATCGGATTCTTCAGCGAGCGCAGCCTCAAGTGGATCGACTCCGAGGGAGGAACGCCGCTGGTCGTGGCGCCGACCTCTTCGGTCCAGGACGTGCGCGGCGGCGCCTGGGGCGCGGACGACACGATTCTCTACACGCCGACTTTCACCGGCCCGATTCTCTCCGTCCGCGCGAGCGGCGGAGCGAGCGCGCCCGCCACGCGCCTGCCGGCCACGAACGAGATCGGCACCACGCGCTTTCCGTCGTTCCTTCCCGACGGCCGCCGTTTCCTCTTCTACGCGTCGGCCGGCACGGGCACCGAACCGGGGAACCTCTATCTCGGCCGTCTGGGCTCGCTCGACGCCAAGCTGCTGGGTCCGGCGCACTCGACCGCGACTTACGCCGCTCCGGGTTATCTCGTCTACGCGCGCGGCGAGACGCTGGTCGCCCAGCGCTTCGACGACGGCGGCGAGAAGCTGGTCGGCGACCCGCTGCCCCTGGGTGTCCCGATGGGTGGCTCGCTCAGCGTTTCGGGCCTGCGCTCGATCGCGATCGCGGCGACGGGCACCTTCATCTACCGGAGCGACAAGCGCAACGCCTCGCAGCTCGCCTGGGTCGACCGCACCGGGCGGGAGCTCGACGCTCTCACCGATTCGGTGTCCACCTGGCACTACGCGCCGCGCCTCTCGCCCGACGGCCGGTCGCTGCTCGTCGGCCAGTACCAGGGTCAGGGAAGCCTGGGCGAGATCTGGCTCTACGACGTGGCGCGCAAGCTCGCGACCCGGCTGACCTTCGACGGCGGCGACGACTACCTGCCGGCCTGGGTCCGACCCGGAAGCCGGGAGTTCGTCTACAACTCGCCACGCCCGACGTCCACCGGAGCGATCTACCGGGCGGCGATCGATCGTCCGAGCGAGAGTCGACTCTGGCTGGCCGGCGAGCTGACCCAGATGCCGGACTCGGTCACTCCCGACGGCAAGCGGGTCGTCTTCGAGCGCACCGACGAGCTGGGCAGGATCAGCCTCTGGATCCGTGACCTCGAGGGCGAGAGCGAGGCGACCCGGCTCACGCCGGCGAACGAGATGGAAATCTCGGCCGACATCTCGCCCGACGGTCGCTGGATGGTCTACGCCTCCGACGCGACCCGCAGCTGGGAGGTCTACGTCCGCCGGCTCGACGGCTCCGGCGGCGTCGTGCGGATCTCGAACGACGGCGGCTTTCAGCCCAGCTGGCGGCGCGACGGCCGCGAGCTGTTCTACGTCGACGCCAACGGACGCCTCGTCGCGGTGCCGATCGCTTTGCCCGTCGCGAGCGCGGACGAACCGGTCCAGCCCGGCATCCCCCAGATCCTGTTCGATGCCCGCCTCGAGGAATCGACCGATCGCCAGTACGACGCCACGGCCGACGGCCAGCGCTTCGTCGTGAACCGGAGCGTCGCGAACGACAAAGTCCCGATCGTCGTCGTCCTCGACTGGCAAGCGCTGCTGAAGAAGAAGGCGTCGTGATCGGCTCCCGGTTGGGCTCGTACGAAATCACCGCCAAGCTGGGCGAGGGCGGCATGGGCGAGGTGTATCGCGCTCACGACACCAAGCTGAAACGCGACGTCGCGATCAAGGTGCTTCCCGCGGCCTTCACGGAGGACAAGGAGCGCCTGGCGCGCTTCGAGCGCGAAGCGCAGCTCCTCGCGCAGCTTCATCATCCGAACATCGCCTCGATCTTCGGGCTCGAGGAGTCGGACGGCACCCGCGCCCTGGTCATGGAGCTCGTCGACGGGCCGACCCTCGCCGAGCGGCTGGAAGGGGGGCATCTCCCCCTCGGCGAGAGCCTCGCCATCGCGCGCCAGATCGCGGAGGCCCTCGAAGAAGCCCACGACAAGGGCATCATCCACCGCGATCTCAAGCCCCAGAACATCAAGGCCTCCAGGGAAGGCAAGGTCAAGGTCCTCGACTTCGGATTGGCGAAGGCGATGGATCCCGCGGGAGCGGCGTCGGGAGCAGGAAGCGCTTCGCAGCTGGCGGCGTCGCCGACTCTGACCCTGGGCGCGACGCAGATGGGAGTCATCCTCGGCACGGCGGCCTACATGTCGCCGGAGCAGGCGAAGGGGCTGGCGGTCGACAGGCGGGCCGACATCTGGGCCTTCGGCGTCGTGCTCTTCGAGATGCTGACCGGCAAGCGGCTGTTCGAGGGGGACTCGGTGCCGGAGACGCTGGCCGGCGTCCTCAAGACCGAGATCGATCTCGCGAAGCTCCCGGACGACACACCGCCGGCGATCCGTCGCCTCCTGCGCCGCTGCCTGGAGCGCGATTCCCGGGAGCGATTGCGCGACATCGGCGAAGCGCGGATCGCTCTGCGCGAGGCGCTCGACCCCGGCGCCGTCGGGACGGCGCGCGCGCCGGACTCGGCCTCGCCCGCGCCGATGTCGCCGTCTCGCGCGCTGCCCTGGCTGATCGCGGCGCTCCTCGTCGGCGCGCTCGTCTGGTCGCTCGCGCGCGGCGGCACGACGCCAGGCTCGGCGACGGGTGCCTCGCGCTCACCGGTGCTCGCGCTCCGGCTTCCGCAAGGCCTTTCGATCCCGCTCGACGATCGAGGCATCTACGGCCAGACGGCGGTTCTCGCGATCGCGCCGGACGGCGCACAGGTCGCCTTCCTCGAAGGGGCGGGAAACGGGCCGATCTACTTGCGCGGCATCGAGAGCGACGAGCTACGTCCGCTCGAGGGCACCGCGGGCGCGAGCAGTCCGTTCTTCTCGCCCGACGGCCGCTGGGTCGGCTACTTCTCGCCCGGGAAGCTGCGCAAGATCGCGGTCGACGGCGGCCGCCCGATCGATCTCGCGGACTCGACCCTCGATCGCGGCGCGGTCTGGTGTCCGGACGGCTCGATCGTCTACGCGCCGAACGCCACGGGCGGTCTCTTCCGCTTGCCGCCCGGCGGCGGAACGCCGGTAGCGCTGACCGAGGTGAACGCCGGCGCCGGCGAGCGCACTCATCGCTGGCCCGCTGTCCTCCCCGGCGGCGCGGAGGTGGCGTTCACCGTCGGCGTGGCTGGCCGGCCCGGCGACTACGAGCAGTCCCGAATCGAGGTGGTCGAGCTGGCGAGCGGAAAGCGGCGCCCGTTCCTCACCGGCGCGAGTGTGGTGCGTTTCACCGCGAGCGGCCTCGTGCTGCTCGGACGGCAGGGGCAAGTGCTCGCAACGCCGCTCGCAGGGCTCTCGCCGGCGACGGTCGAGAGCGCCAAGCAGGTGCTGAAGAACGTGGCCGGTGTGCCGGCGAGCGGCATCGTCCATTTCGACGTCGCGTCGGATGGCACGCTGGTCTATGCCGAGCGCGATCCACACGCCGACGAGCTCGACCTCGTCTGGTTCGGGCCGGACGGGAAGACGGAGCCGCTCGGCGTGCCGAAGGCCGAGTACAGCGTGCTCCGGATCTCGCCGAACGGGCGCCGCGTGGCGATGTCGATCGGCCCGGGGGGCGGGCGCGGCGGCGACATCTGGGTCTTCGATCTGGCCACGAAGGCGTCGTCGAAGCTCACCTTCGACGGCGCGAGCGATGCACCGGTCTGGACGAGCGGCGGCGACGAGGTCCTCTTCAGGACCGCACTCCCGTCGGGGACGGAGGAGTTCCGCCAGCGGCCGGCGGATGGCAGCCGCGAGGCGCGCACGATTGCGCAGTTCGCCGACGCGCGGGCGCGCGGACCGATCGGGTACATGGCGGACGGCTCCCTCCTGTTCTGGGAAGACGGCGGCACCGGCAGCGCCGGGAACCTGCTCTTCCTGCCGCCGGGCGCGAACGCCGACCGGGCACAGCCGTTCGCGAGCACCGCCGCTATCGAGATCCAGCCCGCGATCTCGCCGAATGGGCGCTTCGTCGCCTATTCGATCGACGCGACCGGCCAGCCCGAGGTCTACGTTCAGCCGTTCCCACCCACCGGCGCGAAATGGCAGGTGGCCAGCGGCGCGACGCTGCCGCTCTGGTCGCGCGACGGGCGCGAGCTCTACTTCGCGCGCGACGAAGTCCTCTGGGTGGCGCCGGTTTCGCTCGCCGGCTCGTTCTCGATGGGAGCTCCACGCGAGGTGACCCGGATTCCGCTGAACCTGGCGCTCGCCTTCGACACCTCGAGGAGCTTCGACATCGCACTCGACGGCCGCCTCCTCGCGGTGCGCGCGAGCTCGACGGCCAGAACGAACGAGCACCTCGTCGTGGTCCTGAACTGGTTCGAAAAGCTGCGGCGGAACGGCCTCGGGGGCGTGCCATGACGATCGCGCCGGGCCAGCGCCTCGGCTCCTACGAGATCACCGCCAAGCTCGGCGAAGGCGGCATGGGCGAGGTCTATCGCGCCACCGACACCAAGCTGAAGCGAGACGTCGCGATCAAAGTCCTGCCCGCCGCATTCACGGAGGACAAGGAGCGCCTCGCCCGCTTCGAGCGCGAAGCGCAGCTCCTCGCGCAGCTTCATCACCCGAACATCGCCTCGATCTTCGGGCTCGAAGATGCCGACGGCACGCGCGCTCTCGTCATGGAGCTCGTCGAGGGACCGACTCTGGCGGAACGTCTCGAAGGCGGCGCCCTGCCGCTCGACGAGTCCTTGTCGCTCGCCCGACAGATCGCCGAGGCGCTCGAGGAAGCGCACGACAAAGGCATCATCCACCGCGATCTCAAGCCCCAGAACATCAAGGCCTCCAGAGAAGGCAAGGTCAAGGTCCTCGACTTCGGGTTGGCGAAGGCGATGGATCCCGCGGGAGCGGCGTCGGGAGCGGGCAGCGCTTCGCAGCTCGCGGCGTCGCCGACCCTGACCCTCGGCGCGACGCAGATGGGCGTGATCCTCGGCACGGCGGCCTACATGTCGCCGGAGCAGGCGAAGGGGCTCGCGGTCGACAAGCGCGCCGACATCTGGGCCTTCGGGGTCGTGCTGTTCGAGATGCTGACCGGCCGACGGCTGTTCGAAGGGGACTCGGTGCCGGAGACGCTGGCCGGCGTCCTCAAGACCGAGATCGATCTCGCGAAGCTCCCGGACGACACACCGCCGGCGATCCGCCGCCTGTTGCGTCGCTGCCTCGAGCGCCACCCGAAGAACCGGCTGCACGACATCGCCGACGCGCGCATCGTGATCGACGAGGTGCTGTCGGGAAAGTCCGATGAGCTCGCGACGCAGGGTGGGTTGCCGGAGACCGCGGCGATGCCTTCTCCGCGAAGGGTGCTCGCCTTCGTCGGAGCGGCGCTCGCGTTCGGTGCCGTCGGCGGCTGGCTGCTGCACCGCCCCGCGGCGGCGCCGCCCGCGCCGGCGTCGCGTTGGGCGCTCGCGTTGCCGGAGGAGTTCACGCTCTCGACCGACGACTTCCCGCATCTCGCCCTGTCGCGCGACGGCCGCCTGCAGGTCGCCGCCGTGGTCGGCAAGAGAGGGGTCCAGCAGCTTCTGCTGCGCCGCAGCGACGAGTTCGAGCCGAAGCTCCTGGAGGGAACCGAGGGCGCCACCTCCCCGTTCTTCTCTCCCGACGGCGCGTGGATCGGCTTCTTCCGCGACGACGCGCTGATGAAGATTCCGTCCGGCGGCGGTCCGCCGGTTCGTCTCGCGAGCGCCTTCAACGGCGGCCGGGGCGGCACCTGGAGCACCGACGGCTTCATCTACTTGGCCTCCGACTTCGCGACTTCCCTCTCGCGCGTCTCCGAGAACGGCGGCGAGATCCAGGCGGTGACCAAGCTCGACGGCGCGCGGAGCGAACGGACCCACCGCTGGCCGGAGGCGCTGCCGGACGGCGACGCCGTGCTCTTCACCTGCGACACGCTGGCCTCGACCGAGTACTACGACGACGCGCGGATCGAGGCCGTTCGCCCGGCGACCGGCGAGCGCAAGGTGCTGGTCGAGGGCGCGAGCCAGGCGCGTTACGCGCCGGGGGGTCACCTCGTCTTCGCGCGCGGCGGCGCACTCTTCGCGGTGGCGTTCGATCCGAAGACGCTCGCGGTCCGTGGCAGCCCGCGACAGGTCGTGCAGGGGGTCTCGACCAACGTCGGGTCGGGCGCGGTGCAGTTCGCGCTCGCCCAGAACGGCGCGGCGCTCTGGGCCCCCGGCGGGCTCTCCTCCGCCTACCGGATCGTCTGGGTCGACCGTCACGGCGTCGAGTCCCCCGTCGACATCCCGCAGGCGACCTACAACGAGCTCGGCCTCTCGCCGGATGGCTCGCGGCTCGCGCTCATCGGCGGGCAGGGGGGAGCCTCGGATCTCTGGGTCGCCGACCTGCGCCGCGGTGCCCTGACGCGGCTGACCACCGGAATCTTCGCGCGCGGCCCGGTCTGGACGCCGGACGGCACGCGGATCGCCTACGCCGTGGTCCAGCCGGGCGCGGGCGAGAACCGCGGCCGCATCGACTGGCGCCCGGCCGACGGCAGCCGGGATGCGGAAATCCTGGTCGCGGAAGGACAAGCGTCCTTCCCGAGCGGTTTCACGCCCGATGGCCGCGAGCTGCTCTTCGACCAGACCGACAACACCGTCTCTCTGTCCAACGTCTGGGCCCTGCCGCTCGCCGGAGAGCGGCGCCCGCGGCCGGTCGACCGAGGGAACGTCCGCGCGCTACGCCGGGCTCGTTTCGCCGGACGGCAGGTGGCTCGCCTACGTCTCGACCGAGGGGGGAGCGCCGAGCGCCTATGTTCGGCCGTATCCGAAGGGCGACGGCAAGTGGCAGATCTCGCTCCGGCGCGGCGACGAGCCGCGCTGGAGCCCGGACGGGCGCGAGCTCTTCTACCGCGCCGACTCGGTGCTCTACCGGGTGGCGATCGACACCGCGCACGGCTTCAGCGCGGGACGCCCGGAGGCCGCTCTTCGATCGCGTCGCTTCGGGCGGCGAGATCCAGTCGTACTGCGATTTCCGCCGACGGCACCCGGTTCCTCACCCTGCGGACCGCCGAAGGCAGCGGCGCGCAGCGCACGCTCGACCTCGACCTCGGATTCGCTCGCCGGCTCGATGCGCCGGCGAGCGACCGGAGATAGCTCGCCATGACGCTCTCCTCCGGCACCCGTCTCGGCCCCTACGAGATCACCGCCAAGCTGGGCGAAGGCGGCATGGGCGAGGTCTACCGCGCCACCGACACCAAGCTCAAGCGCGACGTCGCGATCAAGGTCCTGCCCGCGGCCTTCACCGAGGACAAGGAGCGCCTGGCGCGCTTCGAGCGCGAAGCGCAGCTCCTCGCCCAGCTCCACCACCCGAACATCGCCTCGATCTTCGGGCTCGAGGAATCGGACGGCACGCGCGCCCTCGTCATGGAGCTGGTCGAGGGCCCGACCCTCGCCGAGCGCCTCGAGCAGGGGCCTCTTCCCTTCAATGAGAGCCTCTCCATCGCGCTGCAGATCGCGCAGGCGCTCGAAGAGGCGCACGAGAAGGGGATCGTCCATCGCGACCTCAAGCCTCAGAACATCAAGGCTTCCATCGAAGGGAAGGTCAAGGTCCTCGACTTCGGGCTGGCGAAGGCGATGGATCCGGCCGCCGGCTCGGCGCTTCGGCGGCCGATCTCGCGCGCTCGCCGACGCTGATGCACTCGCCGACGCTGACCGCGGTGCACGGCACGCAGCTCGGCGTGATCCTCGGCACGGCGGCCTACATGGCGCCGGAGCAGGCGCGCGGCGTGGCGGTCGACAAGCGCGCCGACATCTGGGCGTTCGGCGTCGTGCTCTACGAGATGCTCACCGGCCGGCGGCTGTTCGCGGGCGAGACGGTGACCGACACGCTCGCCGGCGTGCTGAAGACGGAGATCGACTTCGGCGCGCTGCCGGCGGCGACGCCGGCGGCGATCCGGCGCCTCCTGCGCCGCTGCCTCGAGCGCAATCCGAAGAACCGCCTGCACGACATCGCCGACGCGCGCATCGTGCTCGAGGAGCTGGCTTCGGGCCGGATGCGAAGAGACCGACGCCTCGAGCGTGCGCTCTTCCGCGACCTGCGGGAACGAATGCGCTGGCTGCCGTGGATGCTCGCCGGCGCTGGCGTCGATCGTCGCGGTGGCGATGGCCCTCGTCCCGCGGCGCGACTCGCGGGCCGAGCCGGCGCAGACGCTCGCGGTTCGACATCGCGCCGCCCGAGTCCGCCTCGCCGATCAATCGCGGCCGATTCTTCGAGCTGTCGCCCGACGGCCGATTTCTGCTCATGGTGGCGGCCGGCCGAGCTCTGGGTCCGCCCGCTCGACTCGGTCGGACGCCCGCCGACTCGACGGAATCGAGGACGCGACCTACCCGTTCTGGTCGCCCGACAGCGCCTGGATCGGTTTTTTCGCCGGGGGCGAGTTGCGGAAGGTCGCGCGCGACGGCGGCCGGGCGCAGAAGATCTGCGCGGCGCCGGACGGCCGCGGCGCGACCTGGTCGCCGGACGGCGTGATCCTCTTCAGCGACCGGTTCGGAAACCGGGGACTGTCGCGGGTCAGCGCCCAGGGCGGCCAGGCGGCGGCGGCGACGCAGCATCGCCGCCGACGCGGTCAACGATGCCCACCGCTACCCGCAGTTCCTGCCCGACGGCAGGAGCTTCCTCTATCCTCCATCTCTCGCCGGCGCCGGAGCATCGCCGGGGTCTACGTCGGGAGACTCGACGGCGGCCCGCCCGAGCGGGTGCTCGAGGGCTCCGACCAGGCGATCTTCGCGCGTGCCGCCGGAACGGCGGAGCGGATACCTCCTCTTCCGGCGCGAGACGACGCTGCTGGCCCAGCCGTTCGATCCCGGGAGCCGGAAGACGAGCGGCGAGGCGATCCCGGTGGCGGACGGCGTCGGCCAGAGCGCCAACACCGGCTCCGGCGCCTTCACGCTCTCGGCGCAACGGCCTGCTGGCCTTCAGCGGCGACGCGGCCGTCGAGCAGCGAGCTCGTCTGGGTCGGACGTTCGGGAGAGCGGAGCCAGCCGCTCGCGGCCGCCAACGCGGCGCCGGGCGAGATCCTGGGACTCTCGCTCGCTCGCGGCGCCCGACGGGTGGCGTTCGGCCTCGGCAATCCTCCCGACATCTATCTCCAGTCGCTTCCGGACGGCGACGCCCTCTCGCTTCACCTTCGGCCCGGCGCCGGGCTGGGCGTTTCCGATCTGGTCTCCGGACGGCAGCGAGCTCGTCTACGCGACGCAGGATCTGGCGGGACTTGCCGCAGTACGAGATCCGCCGCCGGCGGGCCGATCGCTGCCGGCGGCGAAGAGACGCTGCTCACCGCGAAGCAGTCGCTCTACCCGTGGGACTGGTCGCCGGACGGCGGCTCGATTCTCTACGGCGACATCGCGGGCGATCTCTGCCTGCTGCCGCTCGCGGGCGACCGCAAGCCGGTCGCCTACCTCGTCGCTCCCGGCCAGCAGGCGTACGCGCAGTTCTCGCCCGACGGGCGCCTGGTCGCCTACGCCAGCGACGAGCAGGGGCAGTTCGAGGTCTTCGTCGCGACCGTCCCGCCGAGCGGCGCGCTCTGGCAGATCTCGACCGGCGGCGGCTCGATGCCGCGCTGGCGCCGCGACGGGCGCGAGCTCTATCTTCCGGGCCAACGACGGCACGCTGATGGCCGTCGCGCTCGGCGCCGGATCGGGAGCCGCGGCGATCGAGGGGCGGTCGGCGCCGCGACCCCTCTTCGCACGGCATCCCCTCGTCGGGAAACTCGACGATCTTCACCTACGTCCCCGACGACGACGGCCAGCGCTTCCTGGTCGCCTCGACCCGGAGCGGCGCCCAGACACCGATCCGCGTGATCGTGAACTGGCAGAGCGCGCTCGCCCAGCGATCCAACGGCGGTGCCCGGTGACGATTGCGCCCGGCAGTCGCCTCGGCTCCTACGAGATCACCGCCAAGCTCGGCGAAGGCGGCATGGGCGAGGTCTACCGCGCCACGGACACCAAGCTGAAGCGCGACGTCGCGATCAAGGTCCTCCCCGCCGCGTTCGTCGAGGACAGGGAGCGCCTCGCGAGGTTCGAGCGCGAAGCGCAGCTCCTCGCACAGCTCCACCATCCGAACATCGCCTCCATCTTCGGCATGGAGGACTCCGACGGCACCAAAGCCCTCGTCATGGAGCTCGTCGAAGGCCCGACCCTGGCGGAACGCCTGGAGCAGGGCTCCTTGCCCTTCGGTGAATCTTTGCTTCTGGCGCGACAGATCGCCGAAGCTCTCGAGGAAGCCCACGAAAAGGGAATCATTCACCGAGACCTCAAACCGCAGAACATAAAGGCTTCCATAGAAGGAAAAGTCAAAGTCCTCGATTTCGGGCTGGCGAAGGCGATGGATCCGACGGGAGTGGCTTCGGGCGCGGGGAGCGCCTCGCAGCTCGCGGCGTCGCCGACGCTGACGCTCGGGGCCACGCAGATGGGGATGATCCTGGGCACGGCGGCGTACATGGCGCCGGAGCAGGCCAAGGGGTTCGCGGTCGACAAGCGGGCCGACATCTGGGCGTTCGGCGTGGTGCTGTTCGAGATGCTGTCGGGCAAGCGGCTGTTCGAGGCGCCGACGGTGCCGGAGACCCTGGCCCAGGTGCTGACGCGCACGCCCGATCTCGACGAACTTCCGGCCTCGACACCGGCGGCGATTCGACTCTTGCTGCGCCGCTGTCTCGAACGCAATCCGAAAAACCGGCTCCACGACATCGCCGACGCACGTCTCGTCCTCGAAGACGCGATCGCGGGTCGCGGGGCCGACGAAGACAGGGCGACTGTCGGACCGGCGCCGGAACCTGCGGCGCCGCTCTGGCGGCGTGCGGCGCCGTGGGCGCTCGCGGGCGTCGCCGCGATCTACGGGGCGTGGGCGACCTGGAGCGGTCCTCGACACCCCAGTGAACCGGCGAAGAGGTCCGTCTCGTTCACCGTGCCGTGGCGGAGCACGGAAGGAAAGCCCGCCCAGCTGCGCTCGGTGACGATGAGCCGCGACGGACGTCGGCTGCTGATCTGGGACTCCCTCGCCGAGGGCGTTCTGGTGCGCGATCTCGATCACTTCTCGGCGCGTTCGATTCCGGTGAGCGGCGGCGCGGACAGTCCTTTCTTCTCGCCGGATGGCGAGTGGATCGCGTTCCTGGCGGGCGGCGAGCTCAAGAAGCTGGCCCTCGCTGGCGGCAATCCGGTCCGGCTCTGCGCCAGTCCCTCCGACTCCCCGGGCGGCGCGTGGGGAGCGGACGGCTACATCTACTTCACCCCGACCTGGTTCGACGGCCTCTGGCGCGTCCCGGAACAGGGGGGACGCCGGAGCGCCTGACCACGCCCGACCAGGCCAGGCACGAGTCGTTCCACGGGTTCCCGTCGCCGCTGCCGGACGGGCGGGGTGTCGTCTTCACGATCTTCGGCGCCTCCGGAGTGCGCGACGCCAAGGTCGCCTATCTCGACCTGACGACGCGCAAGGTCGCCGAGCTGACCGCCGGCGACGGAGCGCAGTACGTCGCCTCGGGGCAGCTCGTCTTCTTCCGCAGCGGCTCCTGGTTCGCCGTGCCGTTCGACCCGCGCACGCCGAAGCTCGCCGGGCCCGAGCGCCGGGTGCTCGAGGGAGCGCGCCCGCTCGATCCGGTCGGCAGTCGGGAGCGCAGCGTCTCGTTCTCGGACGATGGCCGGCTCGCTTATATCGCTTCGGAGACTGGGCTTGCCAATCCGTTCAGCGCGCTGGCCTGGATCGATCGCCAGGGCAAGGTCGCGCCGTTGCCGTTCGAGGGCCCCCATCAGAGATCGGTCGAGCTCTCGCCCGACGGCCGGCGAGTCGCTGTCACGCTCACCCTGGACGGGGAAAATCAGGTCTGGGTCTACGACCTCGAGCGCGGCACCCGCGATCGCGTGACGCGCGACGGCCTCAACTCGAATCCGAGGTGGAACCCGGACGGCTCTCGGCTGGGGGTGACCAGTTTCACTCGCGGCAATCTCGATCTCAGCCTGGTCAGTGCCGACAACCCCGGCCAGCCGACAGTCCTCGTCGCGAACCCGGAGGACGACGACGCTGTCGACTGGAGCGCCGACGGCCGCTCCTTCGTCTACGTCCGCGCTTCGCCGGAGACGGGAGCCGACATCTGGGCGCGCGGGATCGACGAATCCGGCGCCGGCCGGCCGGTCGTCGCGACGCCGGACGACGATGCCCAGCCCCGACTTTCGCCCGACGGAAAGTGGCTTCTCTTCAAGAGCCGAAATGCGCTCTACGTGACGGGCTTCCCCGCGGCCGGCGAGCGGACGCAGATCCTGGCCGGCGGCGGATTCGCGACATGGTCGCCCGCGACTCCCGAGCTGTTCGTGATCGACGGCGGCAAGCTCCTCGCCATTCGCTACGAGGTCGTCGGCGGCCGCTTCCGAACCGCCGGTACCCAGGCGCTGTTCGACCTGCCGCGGCTGAATCTCGACGCCCAGTTCTCGGTGACGCGCGACGCTCAGCGCTTTCTCTTCCTCGTCCCGGTGCCCGGCAAGACGCTCGAGCCGGAGGTGCGCGTGATCACCGACGGCTTCGCCGAGCTGCGTGGCCAGGCTGCGGAGAAGAAATGATCGGCACCAAGCTGGGCCCTTACGAGATCACCGCAAAGCTGGGCGAAGGCGGGATGGGGGAGGTGTACCGGGCGACGGACACGAAGCTCGAGCGTCAGGTCGCGATCAAAGTCCTGCCCGCGATTTTCACCGAGGACAAGGAGCGCCTGGCGCGCTTCGAGCGTGAAGCGAAGCTCCTCGCCCAGCTCCATCATCCGAACATCGCTTCGATCTTCGGCCTGGAGGAGAGCGACGGCACGAAGGCCCTCGTCATGGAGCTCGTCGAAGGCCCGACCCTCGCGGAA
Source organism: Thermoanaerobaculia bacterium (assembly GCA_963699245.1). Classification (GTDB taxonomy): domain Bacteria; phylum Acidobacteriota; class Thermoanaerobaculia; order Multivoradales; family JAGPDF01; genus JACTMI01. Next base: position 2,931,455 of record OY969426.1, on the reverse strand, counting down.
CGACTGGAGCCGGGGCCCTTACCCTTCAAGGAGAGCCTTTCTGTTGCTCTGCAGATCGCCCAGGCGCTCGAAGAGGCACACGAGAAGGGGATCATCCACCGCGATCTCAAGCCGCAAAACATCAAGGCTTCCATCGAAGGGAAGGTCAAAGTCCTCGACTTCGGCCTCGCGAAGGCGATGGATCCGGCGGGAGCGGCTTCGGGTGCGGGCTCGGCCTCGAAGCTCGCGGCGTCGCCGACGTTGACGCTCGGGGCGACGCAGATGGGGATGATCCTCGGCACCGCGGCGTACATGGCGCCGGAGCAGGCGAAGGGGTTCGCGGTCGACAAGCGCGCGGACATCTGGGCATTCGGCGTCGTACTGTTCGAGATGCTGACCGGCAAGCGGCTGTTCGAGGCGCCGACGGTGCCGGAGACCCTGGCGCAGGTGCTGACCCGCACACCCGATCTCGACGAGCTACCGGCCGACGTGCCGGCGGCGATCCGGAGTCTCTTGCGCCGCTGTCTCGAACGCAATCCGAAGAACCGCCTGCACGACGTCGCCGACGCGCGCATCGTGATCGACGAGGTGCTCACCGGCAAGCTCCTGGAACCGACCGTGGCAACGACCACAGCGAGCGGCCCGTCGATGCGTCGCCGCGGACCGTCGTGGCTCGTCGCGGGGGCGATCGCTGCCGGCGCTCTCCTCGTCGGTCTCGGCGTCGCGCGCTGGCTCGCGGGTTCGTCTGCGGCGGCCGCGAAGCCGGTCCGTGCCCAGTTCGAAATCGACGCGCCCGACGACACGACTCTGCTCAGCGGCGTCGCCCTCTCGCGCGACGGCCGGCAGCTGGCGTTCGTGGCGCGCGGCGCCGATGGGCGCGCGGCGCTCTGGGTCCGGCCGCTCGATTCGCCGGAGGCGCGTGTTCTCCCCGGCACGGCCGACGCGCGCTATCCGTTCTGGGCGCCCGACGGCAAGCAGGTCGGCTTCTTCGCCCAGGGCAAGCTCAAAGTGACCGATCTGCAGAGCGGCTCGCCGCGGGTCCTCGCGCCGACCGGACCGACGATCCAGGTTCGCGGCGCGAGTTGGGGCGCCGGTGACGTCGTCGTGTTCGCCCCCAACTTCGCCGGACCGCTCCTGTCGGTGGCCGTCGAGAACGGCGCCGTGGCCGCCGCTACGCGCCTGCCGGCCGACGGCAGCCTCGGCACGCACCGGTTCCCGAACTTCCTGCCCGACGGCCAGCGCTATCTCTTCTACGCCTCGGCGGGCACCGGGACCGAGCCCGGTTGGCTCTACCTCGGGAGGGTCGGCGCGCTCGAGTCGAAGCGGCTCGGGCCCTCGACCTCGATGGCGGTCTACGCCGAGCCCGGATACCTGCTCTACCTGCAGGGCGAGAGGCTCGTTGCCCACCGATTCGACCAACGTCGGGAGGAACTGGTCGGCGAGCCGCAGCCGTTGGGCGCGCAGATGCGCGGCGGAATCGGCGTCTCCGGCCAGCGCTCGCTCGCTGTAGCGGGCAACGGCGTACTGATTCACCGCGCCGATCGGCGGGGAGTGACGCGCCTCGTCCTGCTCGATCGCGCCGGCCACGAGTTCGCCGCGATCAGCCGCAACGACGAGAGCTGGCACTTCAATCCTCGGTTCTCCCCGGACGGCAGGAGACTCGTCGTCGACCAGTATGAGGCCGGCTCCTCGGCGGCCGGCGATCTCTGGATCCACGAGCTCGAGCGCGGCGTCTCCAGCCGGCTGACCTTCAACGCGGGAGAGGACTTCACGGGTCGCTGGTCGCCAGACGGCAGGCAGATCGCGTTCACGTCGCTCCGAGCCGACTCGGCGAGCGGGATCTACCTGATCGACGCCGACCGGCCCGGAGCGGAACGCCTTTGGCTCCCCGGCGACGCCCTCCAGACCGTGAACGGCTGGACGCGGGACGGAGCTCGGCTGATCTTCGAGCGCGCCGACAGCGCGGGAAGGGCAACGCTCTGGATCCGTGACCGCGACGGCGCGGGCCCGGAGAGTCCGCTGGGCGACGCGAGCGCATCCGAGTCGTGGTCCGACCTCTCGCCCGACGGGCGCTGGCTGGCCTACGTTTCGGACCAGACCGGCAGCTCGGAGGTCTATCTGCGACGGCTCGACGGCTCGGGTGGCGCTCTCCGCCTCTCGTCGATCGGCGGTTGGGCGCCGCGCTGGCGAGGAGACGGTCGCGAGCTCTTCTTCGTCGACGGCGGCGGGCGCCTGATGGCGGTGCCGATCGGTTCCCTCGATCCGCCGGCGCCGGGCGCGGCGACGCTGCTCTTCGACGCCCAGCTCGACGACTTTTCGTACGACGTCACTGCCGACGGCCAGCGCTTCGTCGTTGCCAGACCGGTGGCGACGAAGAGCCTGCCGATCTCCGTCGATCTCGACTGGCGGCAGCGGCTCCCGCCGGAGGCGCCGTGAACGGCACACGAGGATCGGGATGATCGGCGCGTCATGATCGGGCAACGGCTCGGCTCGTACGAAGTCACCGCCAAGCTGGGCGAGGGCGGGATGGGAGAAGTGTACCGGGCGACCGACACCAAGCTCGAGCGCCAGGTGGCGATCAAGGTGCTGCCGACGGAGTTCACCGCCGATCCCGAACGCCTCGCGAGATTCGAGCGCGAAGCGAAGCTCCTCGCCCAGCTCCATCACCCCAACATCGCCTCGATCTTCGGCATGGAGGAGAGTGACGGCACCAAAGCCCTGGTCATGGAGCTGGTCGAAGGCCCGACCCTGGCGGAACGACTGGAGCAGGGATCCCTATCCCTCCATGAATCTTTGCTTGTCGCCCGCCAGATCGCCGAGGCCCTCGAGGAAGCCCACGAGAAGGGAATCATCCACAGAGATCTCAAACCCCAGAACATCAAAGCTTCCATAGAAGGAAAAGTGAAAGTCCTCGACTTCGGACTGGCGAAGGCGATGGATCCGGCGGGGACGGCATCGGGCGCCGGCTCGGCGTCGCAGCTCGCGGCGTCGCCGACGCTGACGCTCGGGGCTACGGTTCAAGGAGTGATCCTCGGCACGGCGGCCTACATGGCGCCGGAGCAGGCGGCCGGCGGCGCGGTGGACCGGCGGGCGGACGTCTGGGCGTTCGGCGTCGTGCTCTACGAAATGTTGACCGGCCGGCGCCTGTTCGAGGGCGAAACCGTGTCGCACGTGCTCGCCAGTGTTCTCAAGGACACGCCCGACTTCACGGCGCTGCCCGAGGCGACGCCCGAGCGGATCCGCAATCTCGTCCGCCGTTGCCTGCGTCGCAAGCCGCGCGAACGGTTGCAGTCGATCGGCGATGCGCGGGTGATTCTCGAAGAGGTGCTCGCCGACCCGACGGCTTCGGCGAGCCGGCCGGCGCCGCCGGCGCTCGCGGCGCCGCGAGCGCCACGCCGGCTCGCACTCTGGCTCCTCGCCGCGACCTTCGCCGGCGCCGCGGTGACCTGGCTCGCGGTCGGCCGAGCGCCGGGAGCTCCGCGGGAGCGAATGTTGCGAGCGGCTCTGCCGCCGCCGCAGGGCGCGAGCTACGGCGATCTGTTCGCGCTCTCGCCCGACGGCAGCCGACTGGCGTTCGTCGCGATCGAAGACGAGTCGGGCCTCCCGAGCCTCTGGCTGCGCCGGCTCGATCAGGCGGACGCCGTCAAGCTGGCGCCGTCCGAGAACGACGGCGGGCGTCCGTTCTGGTCGCCGGACGGCCGCTGGCTCGGGTTCTTCGCCGACGGCAAGCTCAAGCGGATCGATCCCAACGGCGGCCCGCCGCAGGTACTCTGCGATGCGCCGACCTCGCGCGGCGCCAGCTGGGGTCGAGACGACAACATCGTCTTCTCGGGATCGTTCCGGGCCGGGCTGCAGATCGTCTCCGCCGCGGGTGGGGCGCCGCGCGAGCTGACCACGCTCGATGCCGAGCGGAAGGAGAAGAGCCACCGCTGGCCGGTTCATCTGCCCGATGGCCAGCACCTACTCTTCCTGAATCAGACCGCCGAGGGCGGAACCAAGGACGACACCAGCACGATCGAGATCCTCGATCTCGCGACCGGCAAACGGCGCCCGTTGGTCACCGCCAACTCCTCGCCGTTGTTCGCTCCCCAGGGATATCTGCTCTTCTGGCGTGCCGGTGCGCTCTTCGCTCAGCGCTTCGATCCGAAGCGGCTCGAGGTGTCCGGGGTCGCGACGGCGGTTGCGACTCCCGTCGCCTACACCGTCAACGAGATGGCGGAAGCCACCATCTCGGAGCGAGGCGACCTGCTGTTCAAGGAGGGCACCATCGAAAGGCGTACCACTCTGGTCTTGACCGATCGGTCGGGGCGACAGTTGTCGCAGATCGTCCCTCCAAGCCAGATCGAGGGCGGTGGTTTCGCGTATTCCCATGACGGGAAGCGCCTGGTCGTCAGCATGATCCAGTCCGGCGCACCGCGTTCCGATCTTTGGAGCTACGACCTCGAGCGCAACAGCTCGAGGCGGTTCACGTTCGAGGAGGCGGACGAGTTGACGCCGGTCTGGTCCGGCGACGATCGCCGCATCCTCTACGTCAACAATCGCACCAACGACGGCAACCTGTACGCGCGCAACTCCGACGGTGGCGGCGGCGTCGAGGCCATTCTGGTCACGGACCAGGGGGTCGAGGAGCCGGACTGGTCGCACGATGGGCGCTGGCTGGTGGCCACCATCGTCAACAATCAGACTGGCAAAGACATCGCGCGCTACGACCTCGCCTCGAAGCAGCTCATGCCGCTCGTGCAGACTCCTTTCTTCGAGAGCATGGGCCGGATCTCTCCGGACGATCGATGGCTGGCTTTCGTCTCGGAGCAGTCGGGCCGTCCGGAGATCTTCTTGCAGTCGACCGTCGGCGAGAGCGGCGTCTGGCAGCTGTCGAACGCCGGCGGCACGCAGCCGAGGTGGAGCCGCGACGGCCACGAGATCTACTACGTGCAGCCGCCGGACCGGATGATGGCGGTCAGAGTCGGGATCGAAGCGGGCTCGACGGTGCGCAGCGCCACGCCGCAGCTGCTCTTCCGCGCTCCCATGGCGAGCTTCGAGGTCGCACCCGGCGGCGACCGCTTCCTCATCGAGCTGCGCGCCAGTGAGGGATCCGACGCGGCGCTGACGCTCATCACGAGCTGGACCCAGTTGGTCTCTCAACCCTGATCGGCGCAGGATTACCGAATTCCAATGATCGGCACCAAGCTCGGCCCCTACGAGATCACCGCCAAGCTGGGCGAGGGCGGGATGGGCGAGGTGTACCGGGCGACCGACACCAAGCTGAGGCGCGACGTCGCGATCAAGGTCCTGCCCGCTGCGTTCACCGAGGACAAGGAGCGCCTGGCGCGGTTCGAGCGCGAGGCGCAGCTCCTGGCGCAGCTCCATCACCCCAACATCGCTTCCATCTTCGGCCTCGAAGAGTCGGACGGCACGCGCGCGCTCGTCATGGAGCTCGTCGACGGGCCGACCCTGGCGGAGCGCCTGGAATCCGGATCATTGCCCCTCAATGAATCTCTGTTTCTGGCCCGCCAGATCGCCGAAGCTCTCGAGGAAGCCCACGAGAAGGGGATCATCCACCGCGATCTGAAGCCGCAAAACATCAAGGCTTCCATCGAAGGAAAAGTCAAAGTCCTCGACTTCGGACTGGCGAAGGCGATGGATCCGACGGGGGCGGCTTCGGGCAGCGGTTCGGCGTCGCAGCTCGCAGCGTCGCCGACGTTGACCTTGGGTGCGACGCAGATGGGGGTCGTGCTCGGGACCGCAGCCTACATGTCGCCCGAGCAGGCGAAGGGGCTCGCGGTCGACAAGCGGGCGGACATCTGGGCGTTCGGGGTCGTGCTCTACGAGATGCTGACCGGGCGGCGGCTGTTCGAGGGCGACTCGGTGCCCGAGACGCTGGCCGGCGTGCTGAAGAACGAGATCGATCTCGGCCGGCTGCCGGCGGAGGTTCCCGCGGCGATCCGCAACCTACTGCGTCGCTGCCTCGAGCGACAGCCGCGCGCCCGGCTGCGCGACATCGGCGACGCGCGGATCGCGATCGAAGAGGCGCTCGACCCGCGCGGCGTCGTGGAGCCGGCGGCGGCGCCGGTAGCGCGTGGCGCGGCCAGCCGGCTGCCGTGGGCAGTCGCGGCAGTGTGCGCGGCGATCGCGGCGGGCGCGCTCCTGGTGCTGGTTCTCGGCCGCGGATCGGTGACGCGGACCCGTCCCGCTGCGCCTACGCGCACGAGCATTCTCCTGCCCGGCTCTGCCGACGGGTCGATCTTCGAGTTTGCGCTGGCGCCGGACGGCGACGCCCTGGTCTTCGTGACAGCGGACGAGGCTGGCAAGCCGCACCTCCTTGCACGCGAGCTCGACGCGGCCGAGGCGCGCCCGCTCGAAGGCACCGAGGGCGCGCGCTATCCGTTCTGGTCCGCCGATTCGCGTCACGTCGGCTTCTTCGCCGGCGGCGAGCTGCGTCGCGTGCCGCGCGCCGGCGGCGCCGTGCAGACGATCTGCGCGGCCAGGAATGGACGGGGCGGCGCCTGGAGCCGCGACGGCACGATCGTCTTCGCCCCCGAGCCGTTCGGGCCGCTCTGGAAAGTCCGGGCGAGCGGCGGCGAGCCGTCGGCCGCCACGGTGACCGAAGTCCGTCCGAACCGCCAGGCGAGTCACCGATTTCCGACCTTCCTGCCCGACGGACGTCACTTCCTGTTCCTCGAGACCGGAACCGAGAGTCTGGACTCGGTCCGGGTCGCGTCGATCGACGAGACGACGGCCGGTCGGCGTCTGTTCGACTCCTCGTCGAGTCCGCGTCTCGCGCCGCCCGACTGGATCGTCTTCGAGAGCGCCGGAGCGATGGTGGCGCAGCGCATCGACCTCGATCGCCTCCAGATGATCGGCGAGCCGCGGCTCCTGGTCGACCGGCCGAAGCTCGACACGACGACGTCGGGCGCTGCCGTCGTGGATCTCTCGATCGGCGGCCGGATGCTCTACGCTCCTCGCGATCTGCGGCCGAGCCGGCTCTCCTGGCTCGACCGTGCCGGGCAGCCGGGCGCGGGCGAGTCGAAAGTAGAAGGCGTGGTCTCGGACCTGAGCATCTCTCATCGCGGCGATCGGGTGGTGTTGATGAGTCGCACTTCCGACAGCCACACGGCGCTCTGGCTCGTGGACGCCGGGCGCAGCGCGGCCGTTCGGATCACCGCGCCGGAGCTCCTTCCCTGGACCGCGGCCTGGAGCGCCGACGACCGCTCGATCCTCTCGTGGGTCGGCCGTTTTCAGACCGGGAGCTCGGCCGGCTCGCCGAGCCTGGTCTCGGTCGACGGCGGCGCGGTTCATCCCCTGCTGCCAACGTCGTCCCGCTGGATCCTGCCCACCGACGTCAGCGCGGACGGGAAGGTGCTCCTCCTCTGGGAGCTGACGACGGGTCGGGGACGCGACATCGTCTGGATGCGGCTCGACACCGGTGGCGACGAGAAGCCGGAGACCTCGACCTACCTCGCGACTCCGGCGAACGAATCCGGCGGCAAGCTCTCGCCCGACGGCCGCTGGGTCGCCTACCTGAGCGACGCCTCGGGGCGACAGGAGGCTTACTTGGATCGCTTCCCGACACCGGCCGGCGCGCAGCGGATCGGGGCAGGCGGTACGGCGAGCGAGGTCTCCTTTCGCAGCGACGGCCGGGAGCTGTTCGTCCGGGCGTCGGACGGCGGCGCGGACGCGGTCTTCGCCTGCGATCTCCGCCTCGGCGAGCGCGCCGAGGTCGGGCCGCCGCGCCGGCTGTTCCGCCTGCCGGCCGACGATTCATCCTTCGCGGCGGCGCCCTCCGGCGATCGTTTCCTGATCGCCGAGCCCGAAGGCGAATTGTGGCCGTCGCTGACGCTCGTCGACAACTGGACCGCGCAACTCGCGCCCGAGAGATGATGGGAACCACTTGATCGGCACGAAACTCGGTCCGTACGAGATTACTGCCAAGCTCGGCGAAGGCGGCATGGGGGAGGTCTACCGCGCGACCGACACCAAGCTCAGGCGCGACGTCGCGATCAAAGTCCTGCCCGCGGCGTTCACGGAGGACAAGGAGCGCCTCGCCCGCTTCGAGCGCGAAGCGCAGCTTCTCGCGCAGCTCCAGCATCCGAACATCGCCTCGATCTTCGGGATGGAGGAGTCCGACGGCACTCGCGCCTTGGTGATGGAGCTCGTCGACGGCCCGACCCTGGCAGAGCGCCTGGAGCAGGGGCCTCTCCCCTTCAAAGAGAGTCTTTCTGTCTCTTTGCAGATTGCGCAGGCGCTGGAAGAAGCGCACGAGAAGGGGATCGTTCACCGAGATCTCAAACCACAGAACGTAAAGGCTTCCATAGAAGGGAAAGTCAAAGTCCTCGACTTCGGGCTGGCGAAGGCGATGGATCCGGCGGCAGGCTCGGCGGCGTCGGCGGCGGATCTCGCGCGCTCGCCGACGTTGATGCAGTCGCCGACGCTCACTGCGGCGCACGGGACGCAGCTCGGGGTGATCCTGGGGACGGCGGCCTACATGGCTCCCGAGCAGGCGAAGGGACTGCCGATCGACAAGCGCGCCGACATCTGGGCGTTCGGCGTAGTGGTGTTCGAGATGCTGGTCGGCCGTTCGCTGTTCGCGGGTGACACGGTGACCGACGTGCTCGCCGACGTGCTCCGGCGGGAGATCGACTTCGACGCTCTGCCGGCGTCGACGCCGCCGGCGATCCGCCGCTTGCTGCGCCGCTGCCTCGAACGCAATCCGAAGAATCGGCTGCACGACATCGCCGACGCCCGCATCGTGATCGAAGATGTGCTCGCGGGCCGGTCCGAGCCGGCAGCGCCGCCGGCGAGCGTCGCGTCCGCCGCGACGCCCTCGCGGGCGCTGCGGGTCGCAGCGCTCGCGGCGATCGCGGTGGCGGCCGCGACCGGATTTCTCGCCGGCCGCCGCGGCGCGCCGCCAGCGGCGGAGAAGGCGGCGTCCTCGGCTCCCCGGGTCGTTCAGAAACTGACCTTCCGCCCCGGACAGGAGGGGACGCCAGCGCTCTCGCCGGACGGCAAGTCGCTCTACTTCGCCGCCAACCGGGAGGGAGGCGACGATCTGGACATCTTCTTCGTCCCGATCGGCGGCAGGCGGCCGATCGACTTGACGGCCGATTCGACCGTGGACGACTCGTATCCGGCGATCTCCCCGGACGGGACCCGGATCGCCTTCCGCTCGGAGCGCGCCGGCGGCGGCATCTATCTCATGGGCACCACCGGCGAGTCGCCGCGCCGCCTCGTCGACGGCTGCTACGACCCGGCCTGGTCGCCCGACGGCGCTCGCGTCGTTTGCACCACAGCCGGGGCGGGCGACCCGTTCAACCGGGGTTCGAGCGGCCAGTTGAAGATCGTCGACATTGCCACCGGCGCGAGTACCGATCTCGTCACCGGCGACGCCGCCGCGCCGGCCTGGTCGCCCGACGGCCGCTGGATCGCCTACTGGGGGCTGCCCCGAAACGAAGGTGGTCAGCGCGATCTCTGGAGCGTCGCGGCCGCCGGCGGCGAGCCGATCGCGCTGACCGACGACGCGCCGTACGACTGGAATCCGGTCTGGTCCGCAGACGGCACGGAGCTCTACTTCCTCAGCACTCGCGGCGGCGGACCGAATCTCTGGCGGCTGCCGGTCGACCCGGCGAGCGGACGGGCGACGGGCGCGGCGACGATCGTGGTCCTGCCCACCGAGTTCGCAGCGTCGGCGACCCGCGGTGGAGAGCGCTGGGTCTTCGCCTCGCTCTCGATGCGCGCGACGGTCGAGGTGACCGATCTCGATCCCGTCCGGCTGGCGCCGACGGGCGCGCCGCGACGGCTGTTCGCGACGACCACGCGCCTGCAGAGCCTGCAACTCTCCCCCGACGGCGCCACGATCGCCTACACGACAGTCTTCCCGCGGCAGGATCTCTTCGTCGCGCGGCTCGACGGCGGAGCGCCGGTGCAGCTCACCGACGACCTCGCGAACGACCGCTTCGCGACCTGGGATCCGGACGGCAGCCGGATCCTGTTCATGTCGAATCGCGGCGGACGCTACGAGCAGTGGGGGATCCGGCCCGACGGCGGCGGCCTCGAGCAACTGACGCAATCCACCGGTCCTTCGCAGTGGTCGCCAGAGCTGTCGCCGGATCGTCGCCAGCTCTCCACGGTCGACGAGCTCGGGACGCGCATCTACGACGCGAGCGGTCCGCCGCCGTGGGGATCGCCGGAGCGAATTCCGAATCCAGAGGAGACGACGGGGATGGTCTTCGGCGGTTTCGTCTGGTCGCCCAACGGCACCCTGCTCGCCGGCCAACTCCAGGACTCCGTCGGCAGTCGGCCGAACCGGATCGCCATCTGGGACACGCGAGCGAAGAGGCTGCTGCTTTTCGAACGGATCGGTGCGAGTGTCGGCTGGTCTCCGGACGGCCAGCACGTGCTGGTCCGGAACCAGGAAAGTCTCGCCGTGCTCGATCCGGCGACGGGTCAGGTGCGCGAGCTGCCCGCTGCTCCACGGCTCGCCGGCCGTGTCGCGTTCGCCCCCTATCTCCGGCGGATCGTCACCGCCGTAAACGAGGAAGAGTCCGACCTCTGGCTCGCGGAGGGGATCGAATGACCGTTGCTCCCGGCACCCGCCTCGGTCCCTACGAAATCACCGCCAAGCTGGGCGAAGGCGGCATGGGGGAGGTCTATCGCGCGACCGACACCAAGCTCAAGCGCGACGTCGCGATCAAGGTCCTGCCGGCGGCATTCACCGAGGACGGGGAGCGCCTCGCGAGATTCGAGCGGGAGGCCCAGCTTCTCGCCCAGCTCCACCACCCGAACATCGCCTCGATCTTCGGCCTCGAAGAAAGCGACGGCACGAAAGCGCTCGTCATGGAGCTGGTGGAAGGCCCGACTCTCGCGGAGCGCCTGGAGCAGGGGCCTCTACCTTTCAATGAAAGCCTTTCCGTCGCATTGCAGATCGCGCAAGCGTTGGAGGAGGCGCACGAGAAGGGCATCGTTCACCGCGACCTCAAACCACAGAACGTAAAAGCTCCCATTGAAGGGAAAGTCAAAGTCCTCGACTTCGGACTGGCGAAAGCGATGGATCCGACGGCGGGCTCGGCGGCATCGGCGACGGACCTCGCGCGTTCTCCGACCTTGATGCAGTCGCCGACCCTGACGGCGGCGCACGGCACGCAGATGGGGATGATTCTCGGCACCGCGGCGTACATGGCGCCGGAGCAGGCGCGCGGCGTGGCGGTCGACAAACGGGCGGATATCTGGGCGTTCGGAGTCGTCTGCTTCGAGATGCTGACCGGCCGGCGCCTGTTCGAGGGCGAGCTGGTGACCGACGTGCTCGCCAACGTGCTCAAGAAGGAGGTCGACTTCGAGGCGCTTCCCGCGGAGTCGCCCGCCGCAATCCGCCGCCTGCTGCGCCGCTGTCTCGAGCGCAATCCGAAGAACCGCCTGCACGACATCGCCGACGCGCGACTGGTGCTCGAGGAGGTCGCGTCGGGGAAATCGGAGGAGGCTCGCCCTGCCGCGGAGTTCGCCGCGGGCGCCGCCCGGCGTTCGGGCGCACTGCGCTGGCTGCCCTGGATCGCCGCCTTCGTCGGAGTGGCCGTCGGCGTCGCCGGCTGGTCGCGATCGCAGCGCTCGAGCCCCGCCGCCGGCGCGCCAGCACCGCCGATCACGCGTTTCGTGGTTCCTCCACCCGGCCCGGGCGAGATCCTCGGCTACCCGGCCCTGTCGCCCGACGGACGCACGATGGCGTTCACGTTCGCCGCCGAGCGGGCGGTGCCGCGGCTCTGGCTGCATTCGTTCGACGCCGGTCAGAGCCGCGAGATCGCGGACACCGACCTCGCCGAACAGCCGTTCTGGTCGCCCGACGGCCGTCACGTCGGCTTCGTCGCTGGCGGCCAGCTCCGGACGCTCGAGTTGGCGACCGGGCACCTCGACGCCATCGCCCCGGCGGCGGACGCCCGGGGCGCGACCTGGACCGAGACCGGCGAGATCGTCTTCTCTCCGACCTGCTGCGCCGGGCTCTACACGGTTCCCGCCGGAGGCGGCGCCGTCCGCCCGCTGACGACACTCGATGCCTCGACCGGGGAAACGAGCCACCGCTTTCCGTGGGCTCTGCCCGGGGGCGAATCGCTCCTGCTGACCATCCCCAATGGAAAGAGGCTCGGAATCAGCCGGGTCTCGCCCGCCTCGGGGGCGAGCCAGGTCCTCGTGCCGCAGATGGCGCGCGCGGTCTTCGATCCGAGGGGCTTCCTGCTCTGGTCGCGCGACGGATCGCTCGTGGCGAGGCGTTTCGAGCCCTCGACCGGCACTCTCGCCGGCGAGAACCTCCTGGTGGCTCAGCAGGTGGGAACCGATCCGAACAAGACCGGCCAGGATCTCTTCGCGGCCGCTGCCGGCGTGATCGCCGTGCGCCCGCCGGGGAGCGCGCGGCGGGAGCTGCGCTGGTTCGACCGGGCGGGCACGCAGGGCGAGCTCGTCGGGTCGGACGACTACTACTACGATCCCGCGTTCTCCCCCGACCGGCGGTGGGTCGCGGTGGCGAGAAGCACGACCGGCAACTACTTCGATGCCGACATCTGGATCTTCGACAGCGCTGGTGCCGATCGCCCCACCCGCCTGACCTTCGACGGCAACGCCAGCACGCCGATCTGGTCGGCCGACGGCACGACGCTCTATTTCAGCTCCGAAGCGGCCGGAAAGAACCGGATCCTGGCGAAACGGGTCGATGGCAGCGGGCCGGAGGAACGTCTTCTCGAGACCCCGGTCTCTGCCTGGGTGGACGACGCGTCGCGCCGCAAACCGCTCCTGGTCCTCGAAGGGACGACGGAGGGCGGCGCTTACAAGCTCTGGCTCGTCGCGCTGGCCGGCGACCACAAGCTCCAGCCGTTCCAGCAGACCTCCCCGGGATCGCAGACGCACGCCGCGTTCTCTCCCGACGGCCGGCTCCTGGCCTACTCGTCCGACGAGAGCGGCGTGTCGCAGATCTACGTTCAGGCGGTCGACGGCTCGCCCGGACGATGGCAGGTGAGCCGCGACGGCGGCGACCTCGCGACCTGGCGCGCCGACGGCCGTGAGCTCTACTTCGTCGGCTTCGACCGGGTGCTGCGCGCGGTTCCGGTCCGGAGCCTCGCCCCCTTCGCCGTCGACAACGAGATCGTGCTCTTCCCCCTGCGCGTGCCCCCGCTCGCGATCACCAGCCAGCACGCGTTCTACCTGCCGAGCGCCGACGGCCGCCGTTTCCTGGTCAACCAGGCGATCGGCAGCGCCGCCGATCCCGGAATCCAGGTCATTCTCGGCTGGTCGCCGCCGGACGACGGGAGGCGGAAGTGACCTGCGCTCCGATTGAGGGATGATCGCCGCCCCATGATTGGGACCCGATTGGGCAGTTACGACATCACCGCCAAGCTGGGCGAAGGCGGCATGGGCGAGGTCTACCGCGCCACCGACACCCGGCTCGAGCGCCAGGTGGCCATCAAGGTCCTGCCCGCCGCGTTCACCGAGGACGCCGAACGGCTTGCCCGCTTCGAGCGCGAGGCGAAGCTGCTCGCGCAGCTCCACCATCCCAACATCGCCTCGATCTTCGGCCTCGAGGAATCGAACGGCACGCGTGCGCTCGTCATGGAGCTCGTCGAGGGCCCGACGCTGGCGGACCGTCTCGAGTCCGGCGCCCTGCCGTTGCGCGAAAGCCTCTCCATCGCGCGCCAGATCGTGGAGGCCCTCGAGGAAGCCCACGAAAAAGGAATCATTCACAGAGATCTGAAACCCCAGAACATCAAGGCTTCCCTTGAAGGGAAAGTCAAAGTCCTCGACTTCGGCCTGGCGAAGGCGATGGACCCGGCGGCCGGTTCGGCGGCGTCGGCGGCCGACATGGCGCGTTCGCCGACGCTGATGCAATCGCCCACGCTGACCGCGGCGCACGGAACACAGCTCGGGGTGATCCTGGGCACGGCGGCGTACATGGCGCCGGAACAGGCGCGCGGCGGAACGGTCGACAAGCGGGCGGACATCTGGGCGTTCGGCGTGGTGCTCTGGGAGATGCTGACCGGCGAGTCGATGTTCGCCGCCGACACGGTGAGCGACACGCTCGCCGGCGTGCTGCGCGCCGAGATCGATCTCTCCCGACTTCCCCCGGCGACTCCGGCCGCCATCCGCCGGCTGCTGCGCCGCTGCCTCGAACGCAATCCGAAGAACCGGCTGCACGACATCGCCGACGCGCGCCTGGTGCTCGACGAGGTGATCGGCGGTTCCTACGAAGAGCCGGGAGCGCCGGCGCCCGCCGCCGCGACCGCGCCGCTGCCCGCTTGGCGGCGGGCGCTGCCGTGGGCCTGCGCCGCGCTCGGTCTCGCCGTCGCGGTCGCCCTCGCGCTGGCCGGCGCCCGACGCGGGCCGCAGACGCCGCTCTTCGCCGATCTCGGCGCGCCGGAGGGCGAGCGCTTCCAGTTCCAGGGTGATTTCGGAGCTCCTGTCGTGCTGTCGCCCGACGGCACCCGCATCGCCTTCGGCGCCGTTGGCTCCGACTCGAAGACGCGCCTCTGGGTGCGCACGCTCACGACCGGCGAGGAGAAGCGACTCGACGCCACCGAAGGCGCCACGGCGCCCTTCTTCTCGCCCGACGGCAAGTCGCTCGGCTACTTCGTCAACGCCAAGATGATGGTCCTGTCGATCGCCGGCGGTTCGCCCTACACGGTCTGCGAGGCGCCCAACGGACGGGGCGGCGCCTGGGCGCCGGACGGCACGATCGTCTTCGCACCCGATTTCAGGACCGGGCTCTTCCGCGTGCCGGCACGCGGCGGGACTCCGCAGCCGATCACGACAATCGAAGCCGCGCGCCACTCGAGCCACCGCTGGCCGGCGCTGACGCCGGACGGGCGCGCCGTCGTCTATCTGGCGACGAACCATGCCACCGACAAGGCCGGCGAGTCCGAGCTGCGCTGGGTTCGTCTCGACGGGAGCGGGGACCACGCGCTGGCGAAGAGTCTGGCGAACGGCGTGATCGCCGGCGGCGAGCTGCTCTACCTGCGCGAGGCGACACTCCTCGCGCAGCCGATCGACGGCGCGGGCAAGCTCGGCGACGAGCCCAGGACCCTCGTCACCAACCTCCTCTTCGACCAGTCGACCTGGCGCAGCGCCTTCGCGGCCGTCGGCGACCGGCTGGTGTTCGCGCCCGGTGGCCAGACCCAGGGGACCCACCTCTCGCGCCTCGATCGCTCCGGGCGACTCCTCGACGAGCTCTCGGGAGACGGGGCCTATCTCGACCTGCGCCTCTCGCCGGATGGCCGCACCCTGATCGTCGCGCGCGGCCTGCCGAGCGACCTCTGGTTGCTCGACCTCGAGCGCAAGACGCAGAGCCGTTTCACCTTCGGGCCGATGGACGAGCTCAACTCGGTCTGGTCTCCGGACGGCCGCTGGATCTACTACGTGACGAACTCGATCGCGCGCGCGACCGGCGTCGGCTCCCGGATCCTGCGCAAGGCGGCGAACGGCAGCGGCGGCGAGGAGGTCGTCTTCGATCCTCCCGCGCCGCTCGATGCCTTTCCTTCCGACATCACGCCCGACGGCAAGTGGCTGCTGATCGTGACGGGATCGTTTCCCTACGTGACGGACGCCGATCTCCAGTGGCTGGCGCTCGACGGGTCGAAACGGCT
Source organism: Thermoanaerobaculia bacterium (assembly GCA_963699245.1). GTDB lineage: Bacteria > Acidobacteriota > Thermoanaerobaculia > Multivoradales > JAGPDF01 > JACTMI01. The sequence goes on along the minus strand of OY969426.1, from coordinate 2,915,868 downwards.
GCTGCCGCTGGTCGGCAATCCGGCTTCGGAGACGGATGCCAGGATCTCGCCCGATGGCAAGTGGGTGGCCTATTCGAGCAACGAATCGGGAGTGAACCAGGTCTATGTGGTTTCGGCGGCGCGCGAGCCGAATGCGGCGCCATCGGCGAAATGGCAGGTCTCCGTCGACGGCGGCCGGTACCCGGTCTGGTCCCGCGACGGCCGTGAGCTCGTCTACCTCGAGCCGAGCCTCAATCTGAGCCGCGTCGAGGTGACTTCCGACGGCGCCGGGGGCCTGCGCTTCGGCACGCCGGTGGCGATGTTCGGCACGACGCTGGTCTCCGACACGGCGAGCTTCGACCTGGCGCCCGACGGCCAGAGCCTGATCCTCAACCACTACGGCGAAGCGCAGTCGCGGCCGCTCCGCATGATCGACCACTGGAAGCAGCTGCTGGCGCCATGATCGGCTCCCTGCCCGGCCCCTGCGAGGTCACCGCTCGGCACGGCCGGACGGAGTCGCGCCCCCTTCAGGATACAATGCATGCGTTGTGAATGAGTGCCGACAGCTCGACCGACTCCTTCGCCTGTCCCCCGGGGTGCGCCGCACCGCCGGGCTGGCGGCCTGGTTTCAGGGCCTCTTTCCCGCGGAGACCCAACCCGCCGTGCTGGTCGGCGGCGGAGCGGTCGAGCTGCTCACCGGAGGCGGCTACGTCACCGGCGACCTCGATTTCGTCGGCGACCTGCCGAGGAGCGTCGCCGCGAAGCTTGAGGCGTGCAACTTCGCGCGCCGTGGCAGACACTGGATCCACGAGGCCGGGGGCCTCTTTCTCGAGCTGCCCGGGCGATCTCTCGAACCGGCGTCGGCACCCATCGAGGTCGAAGTCGCCGGGTTCGGAGTCCTGGTCATCGCGCCGGAGGCGCTGCTCGCCGACCGGCTCGCGGCCTGGAAGTTCTGGCGCTCCGAGATCGACGCCGCCAACGCCCTCCGGCTGCTCCAGATCCGGGGAGATGGGATGAACGGGAGGCTCGCAGCGAGGCTTGCGAGGGAGCTCGACGTCGAGGACGAACGGCAGCGTCTGCTGCGCTTCGCGCGAAGGCTGCGCGGACGCTTCCCGAGCGAACAGGAGATGGCGACATGGACGCGAAAGTGAACCGCGCGCCGCGCGCCAGGAGCCGCGAACTTGCCGTTCTCCGCCGGCGCCGGCCGCGAGACTACGAAGAGTGGAAGGCCTTGTCCTCGTGGGGCAAGTTGCCGCCGTGGGAACCGAGAGCCCCCGGTTTCCAGCTTCGGCGAGCGCGTGAGTCGGCGGGCCTCACGCAGCAGGAGCTCGCGGAGCGCCTGGGCATCTCTCAGCAAGCGGTCGCCCGCGCCGAGCGCTGGCAGAGCAATCCGACCGTCCGCTTCCTGGAGAGCTGGGCGCTGGCTCTCGACGGCCATCTGCAGCTCGAGATCGAGCCCGGTGGCGATTCCCGCGAGAAGGCGTCTTGACCCTCGCTCTCGGCACCCGCCTCGGCCCCTACGAGATCACCGCCAAGCTTGGCGAGGGCGGCATGGGTGAGGTCTATCGGGCGACCGACACGAAACTGAAGCGCGACGTCGCCATCAAGGTTCTCCCGGCCGCGTTCACGGAGGACAAGGAGCGCCTCACGCGCTTCGAGCGCGAAGCGCAGCTCCTCGCCCAGCTCCACCATCCGAACATCGCCTCGATCTTCGGCCTCGAGGAGTCCGACGGCACGAAGGCCCTGGTCATGGAGCTCGTCGAGGGCCCGACCCTGGCGGAGCGCCTCGAGTCGGGAGCCTTACCCCTCCATGAATCCCTGTCCGTCGCCCGCCAGATCGCCGAGGCTCTCGAGGAGGCCCACGAGAAGGGGATCATCCACCGCGACCTCAAACCCCAGAACATCAAGGCCTCCATCGAAGGGAAAGTCAAAGTCCTCGACTTCGGACTGGCGAAGGCGATGGATCCGGCGGCCGGTTCGGCGCAGCGTCGGTGGCGGACATGGCGCGCTCGCCGACTTTGACGCTGGGCGGGACGCAGATGGGCGTCATCCTCGGCACGGCGGCCTACATGGCGCCCGAGCAGGCGAAGGGGATGGCGGTCGACAAGCGTGCCGACATCTGGGCGTTCGGCGTCGTCTTTTACGAAATGCTGACCGGCAAGTCGCTCTTCGCCGGCGACTCGGTGCCCGACACGCTGGCGCGGGTGATCCAGCGCGAGATCGACTTCACGGCCCTGCCGGAGTCGGTGCCGCCCGCGATCCGCCGGCTCGTTCGCCGCTGCCTCGAACGCAACCCGAAGAACCGGCTGCACGACATCGCCGACGCGCGGATCGTCCTCGAAGAGCTTCAGTCGGGGCGGAGCACCGAGGGCGCAGCGAGCGCAGCGCCGCACCGCACGGCTTTCCGGCACGCGACTCTGGCGGTTGCCGCGCTTCTGCTCGTCGCGCTCGGCGTCGTCGGTGGTCGTCTTCTTCGCCGCCCGGCTTCCGCCGCCGCGGAGCCCACGACGCGGCTCTCGATCCGCCTGCCGCCGGAGCTGCCGTACGAGGTCAACAGCATTCCCGGCAACTCGATCGCGATCTCGCGGGACGGAACGAAAGTCGCGTACGCCTCTCCGGTCGGCCGGAAGACCTGCCTCGTCGTTCGCTCGCTCGGGGATGCCCAGCCGCGAGTCATCGCCATCGACGACTCGCTGGTTCGTCAGCCGTTCTTCTCCCCCGATGGAGCCTGGATCGGGTTCTTCGGAGGCGACTCGCTCCGGAAAGTGCCGCTCGAGGGTGGCCGGGCGGCGGTTCTCGTCCCCGACCTGCCGAACTCGCTCTGGGTGCGCGGCAGCTGGAGCGACGACGGGCGAATCGTCTTCGACACCTGGAACGCCGGCCTGCGGGTGGTTTCGGCCGACGGCGGGGCGGTGCAGAGCCTGACCCAGCCTCAGGACGAATGGCACCTGGGCCCGGAGGTGATCCCGGGCACCACCACCGTCCTCTACTTCACCCAGTCCGCGGCGAATCATCGGATCGAGGCGATCGGGCTCGACGGTTCGCGGCGTCGCATCGTCCTCGACGACGCGAGCCAACCGCACGTCCTCGCCTCCGGACAGCTCCTCTTTCAGCGCGACGGCGGCCTCTTCGTGGCGCCGTTCGATACGCGATCGGCGAAGGTGACGGGAGCAGCGATGCCCCTCGCGCTCGAGACCATGGTCGACGATGTCCGTGTGGCCGCCCCGATTCCGCAGCTCGCCGTCTCGACGAACGGGACGCTCGTCTACGCACCGCGCCAGCCGGCGGCCACGGCAGCGAGCCAGTTCCTCTGGGTCGATCGCCAGGGGAAGAGCGAGCCGCTCGCGACCGCTCCATTCGCCTTCCCGAGCTTCGACCTCGACCCGGGCGGCGCCCAGCTCGCGCTCGCCGGCCGCGACGGAGCCCGCGTGCGCTACTCGACCCTCGACCTCGCGCGCAGGATCCTGACTCCGGTGCGCGACGAGCGGCTCGACATTCCGACCGGCCCCGTCTTCTCTGCGGACGGCAAGGAGCTCTTCTTCGCTCGCTACGGCACTCAACGTGGAGAGGTCTGGGCGCAGAGGGTCGAGGGGGGCGAGCCGCGGCTCGTCGGCCGGCTCGAAGGCACCTGGATCGCCCCCTTCTCGGTTTCGCTCGACGGTCGCTGGCTGGTGGGCGCCCTTTACTCCCAGACGACGCAGAGCGATATCTGGGTGGTCGATCTCGGGGCGGCCGATCCGGAGCACGCCGCGCGATCGATCGCCGCTCCGGGAGCGCAACTCGGTCCCGCTCTCTCCCCCGACGGCCGCTGGCTCGCCTACTTCAGTCTCGACTCGGGCGGTCCGGATGTCTTCGTCCAGCGCTTCCCTGGCGGGGAGTCGAGGACGCGCGTGTCGTCCGGCGGCGGCGTCATCCCGCGGTGGTCGCGGGACGGTCGCGAGCTCTTCTTCCAGTCGGAGGACGGCTCCGAACTGATGGCGGTCGAGGTGAAGACCGAGCCGAAGCTGGTGCTGGGAGAGCCGCGCAAGCTGTTCGACGGCGCTTACTGGGCCGGTTGGGACGCGGGTCCGAGTTTCGCGGTCTCGCCCGACGGCAAGCGATTCCTGATGGTGCAGCGCACCGGGAACGCGAAGCGGAGCGACGAGCTGGTCGTGGTCCAGAACTGGTTCACCGAACTGGACCGGCTCGTCCGCGGAGGCAGATGATGATCGGCGCACCATGATCGGGAACCGGCTGGGCCCCTACGAGATCACCGCCAAGCTCGGCGAAGGCGGCATGGGCGAGGTCTATCGCGCCACCGACACCCGGCTCGAGCGCCAGGTGGCGATCAAGGTGCTGCCGGCGGCGTTCACCGAGGACGCCGAGCGGCTCGCCCGCTTCGAGCGCGAAGCGAAGCTCCTCGCTCAGCTCCATCATCCGAACATCGCCTCGATCTTCGGGCTCGAAGAGTCGAACGGCACGCGCGCGCTCGTCATGGAGCTGGTCGAAGGACCGACGCTGGCCGAGCGCCTCGAGTCCGGCGCACTACCGCTCCGGGAAAGCCTTTCCATCGCCCGCCAGATCGCGGAGGCTCTCGAGGAAGCGCACGAGAAGGGCATCATCCACCGCGATCTCAAGCCCCAGAACGTCAAGGCTTCGATCGAGGGCAAGGTCAAGGTCCTCGACTTCGGCCTCGCAAAGGCGATGGATCCGACGGGTGCGGCATCCGGCGCGGCGTCCGGCTCGCAGCTCGCCAAGTCGCCGACGCTGACGATGGGCGCGACGGTGCAGGGGATGATCCTCGGCACCGCCGCCTACATGGCGCCGGAGCAGGCGAAGGGGTTCGCGGTCGACAAGCGCGCCGACATCTGGGCCTTCGGCGTCGTGCTCTTCGAGATGCTCACCGGCCAGCGTCTCTTCGGCGGCGACTCGGTGCCCGACACGCTCGCCGGCGTGCTCAAGAACGAGATCGACCTCTCCACCCTTCCCGCGGAGACGCCGGCGGCGATCCGCCGCCTGCTGCGCCGCTGCCTCGAGCGCAGCCCGAAGAACCGGCTGCACGACATCGCCGACGCGCGGCATCGTGATCGACGACGTCCTGGCGGAGCGGATGGACGAGCGCGCCGAGACCGCCCGGCGCCGCTCGCGGCGCCGCGCCGGTGGCTCTCCGCTCTGCCCTGGCTGCTCGTCGCCGGTCTTGCGACGATCTTGCTGCTGCGCGTCGGTCGCGCGCCGGCCGCGAGCGCCGCGCCCGAAAAGCGCGCCCTCGAGTTCTCGGTGCCGCTCGGCAACCTGCTCGCCGACGACGCCGAGCTCGCCTTCTCGCCCGACGGCGGCGCGATCGTCTTCACCGCGCTCGATCCGGCACGCGGCCCGCAGCTCTGGCTGCGACGTCTCGACAGCTTCGACGCCCAGCTGCTCGCCGGCACGGCCGGTGCGACCTTTCCCTTCTGGTCTCCCGACGGCAAGTCGATCGCCTTCTTCCGCGATGCCGACGCGACTCTCTGCCGCTACGAGCTGGCTACCGCGACGGTCCAGGTCATCACCAAGGTCCAGTCGGGCGGGCGGGGCGGCGCCTGGGGCGCCGACGGCACGATTCTCTTCACGCCGTCGTCGAACGGCCCGATCCAGCGCGTCCCGGCGAGCGGCGGCAAGGTTGAAGACGTCACGGTGCTCGATCCGAAGGTGCTCGATGACTCGCACCGCTACCCGATCTTCCTTCCCGACGGGCAGCATTTCCTGTTCACCAACTGGAGCAATCAGCTTCAGGCCGCGAGCCGCGTCGGCGGTATTTACCTCGCTTCGCTCGACAAGGGCATCGAGCGGCGCCTGGCGCCCGATCTCTCGCAGGCGGTGCTGGTCGGTCGCGACCGGATCCTGGTGCGGCGAGCCGGCGCGCTCGTCGCCCTGCCTTTCGACCCCAGGACGTTCGAGATCGCGAGCGCCGGCGAAAGGATCACCGACCAGCCGCGCTTTTCGAGCTCCTCGGGGGCGCTGGCGGCGGCCGGGACGGCGGCCGGCGACATCGCCTACGCACCCGGCTCGGGCGAAACCGGCGGCGAACTGGTCTGGCTCGACCGCCAGGGCGAGAGAGTCGGAACCTTCGGGCCCGAGAGACTCCGCGCGCAGCTCCTGGCGCTCTCTCCCGACGACCGCAACTTCGCGGCGCAGGCAGTGAGCTCGAGCGGCCTCAACATCTGGGTCGGAGATGCCCGCCGCCAGGTGATCAGCCGGCTCACCGCCGACGCCGTCGACGCCTATTTCCCGGTCTGGTCGCCCGACGGCGAGCGGATCGCGTTCGAGACCGAGGCCGAGGGAAGCGCCAGCATCTACGTGCAGGAGGCGGACGGCAGCCGGGCCGCCGAGCTGCTGCTCACGCACCCGGACAGGAACTTCGACGCGACCGGCTGGTCTGCGGACGGCCGTCTGCTCTTCCTGGTGTCGTACGCCAAGCGCGACGCCCGGACCGACCTCTGGGTCTACGACTTCACGGCGCGCGCGGCGCGCGAGCTGCTCACCGACGCCTCGGCGAGCCTAGGTGAAGCAACCCTTTCGGCCGACGGAAAGTGGCTCGCCTACGTCTCTGACGAGTCCGGCAACCCCGAGGTCTTCGTGCGGCCGTTCCCGGCGCTCGATCGCAAGTGGAAGATCTCGCAGGGGGGCGCTCTTCACCCGCACTGGCGGCGCGACGGGCGGGAGCTCGTCTTCGTGGGCCTCGCCGACAAGGCGGTGATGGCGGTCGACGTGGCGCCCGACCGCGACGGCCTGGAGGTTGGAATTCCCCACCGCCTCTTCGAACCGAGAACCCAGCTCCTCGGGCTGGCGCCTTCCGCCGATCACAGCCGTTTCCTGGCGGGCATCGTCCCCGGCGACGTCCGCACCGAGCCGATCCGCGTCCTGCTCGGCTGGCGGCAGGCGGCGGGAGCCGGAGCCCATCCGTGACACCGATTCACCGCGAGCGATGATCGGCACCACCGTCTCGCGCTACCGGATCCTGTCGAAATTGGGCGGCGGCGGGATGGGTGTCGTCTACGAGGCCGAGGATCTCGAGCTCGGACGCAGAGTCGCGATCAAGTTCCTGCCGGAAGACACGGCGAAGAGCGCGGACGCGCTCGAACGGTTCAAACGGGAGGCGCGGGCGGCGTCGGCGCTGAACCACCCCCACATCTGCACCATCCACGACGTCGGGGTGCACGACGGTCAGCCGTTCCTGGTGATGGAGCGGCTGTCGGGGCAGACGCTGCACCACGCCATCGGCGAGAACGGCCTGGCGGTCGAGCGCGTGATCGCGCTCGGCGAGCAGATCGCCGACGCGCTCGATGCCGCGCACCGCGCCGGAATCGTCCACCGTGACCTGAAGCCCGCGAACCTCTTCGTCACCGAACGAGGTGACGCGAAGATCCTCGACTTCGGGCTGGCGAAGATGAGCTCGCCGGAGACGAGCGGCCCGGTCACCGCGGACGCCCCGACCCTCGCGGCCGGCTACCTGACCGAAGCGGGCACGACGCTCGGCACGGTCGCGTACATGTCTCCCGAGCAGGTGCGCGGGCGTGCCGTCGATACGCGGAGCGATCTCTTCTCGGCTGGCGTCGTGCTCTACGAAATGGCGACCGGCCGGCTGCCGTTCGAAGGGGAGAGCAGCGCGGAGTTCTTCGCCGCGATCCTCCGTTCGGACCCGCAGCCGCCGAGCCGGCTGAATCCAGAAGTTCCTGCCGCGCTCGAAGCGATCGTCCTGAAGGCGCTCGAGAAGGATCCGGCGCTGCGCTACCAGTCGGCCGCCGAGCTGCGCGGCGACCTGCGACGGCTCCTGCGCGATGCGAGCCGCGAGGCGTCGGCGAGCGCGCTCGCGGCCGCCGAAGGCGGCATCGTGCCGAAGGCGCCGCCCACGCCCTCCACTCCGCTGCTCGGCCGCGAAGCGCAACTCGAAGCCGCGGCCGAGCGACTGAGGGGCGGCGCGCGATTTCTCACCGTCACCGGCTATGGCGGCACCGGCAAGACGCGTTTTTCGATCGAGCTCCTGAACCGGATGGCGAGAGAGTTTTCCGGTGACGCCGCGTTCGTCTCGCTCGCTTCCGTCACGGCGGCGGCCGAGGTGCTGCCGACCGTCGCCACCGCGCTCGAGATCGCCGAAGCGCACGGCCGCTCGGCGCTCGACGCACTCGCCACGGTGATCGGCGACCGCCGGGTGCTGCTCGTGCTCGACAACCTCGAGCAGGTGCTCGATGCCGCCGGGGATCTCGCCGCGCTCGTCGCCCGCTGTCCCGCGCTGCAGGTGGTCGCCACCAGCCGCGCGCCGCTCAAGATCGGCGCGGAATCGGAATTCCCGCTGCCACCGCTCGAGCTTCCGGCTTCGGAGAGCATCCCGCTCGATGCGCTGCGCGCCTTCCCGTCGATCGCGCTCTTCGTCCAGCGCGCTGAGAGAGTCAAGAGCGGTTTCGCGCTCACCGCCGAGAATGCAACGGCGGTCACCGCCATCTGCCGCCGCCTCGATGGCCTGCCGCTCGCGCTCGAGCTGGCCGCGGCGCGCGTCCGCATCCTAGAGCCGGCGGCGCTCCTCTTGCGCCTCGACCATGCGCTCGATCTGCTGACCTCGGGCGACCGCGACCTGCCGCTGCGCCAGCGCACGCTGCGGACGGCGATCAGCTGGAGCTACTCGCTGCTCGACGCGGACGAGCAGCGGCTGCTGCGCCGCCTCTCGGTCTTCCACGAGGGCTGGACGCTCGAAGCGATGGAACGGGCCGCCTGCGGCGACGAGGAGCGCCACCGCGCTCTCGACGAGCTCGAATCGCTGGTCGAGAAAGGCCTCGTGCGCGTGATCGGCGACGGCGAGCGCTACGCCCTGCTCGAGACGATCCGCGCCTTCGCCGCCGAGCAGCTCCACGCCGGCGGCGACGTCGAGGTGTTGCGCCACGCGCATGCCGACTTCTACCTGGCCTTCGCGGCCGCGATTGCGGCCGAGCTGCGGCGGCCCGGGCAGCTCGCGGCGATGGCGCGCTCCCGCACCGACAACGCCAACCTCCTGGCCGCGATCCAGTGGCTCACGGCGTGCGCCCGTTCGGGTGATCCGGAGGCGCTCGAGAAGGCGCTGCTCCTTGCCGGCCATCTCGACTGGGTCTGGCACATCAACGGCCAGCACAACACCGGGCGCGCCATCCTCGATGCGCTTCTGCCACAGGCGGCGGACCGGCCGCCGAGCCGCGGGCGCGGCCTGGCCCGGCTCGCGGCCGGCATGATCTCGACCACCACCGGCGAGTGGGAGCGCTCGCTCGCCGAGTGGAGGGCCGGCTTCGAGGACGGCGAGGCGGTGGGCGACGCCGCGATCGCCGCCGAGGGGATGATGGGCGTCGGCTACTGCCATCTGAGCCTCGGCCGGATGGACGAAGCGCGCGCCGCGCTCGACGAGGCGATCCCGCGCAGCGCGGCGGCCGGCGACGAGTTCCTGCAGGCGCTGTCGATGACGATCCAGGGGATGCTCCTCTTCGCCACCGGCGAGCTCGACGCCGGTATCGCCCTCGTCGAGCAGGCGCGGCGGATCCAGGAGCGGATCGGCGATAACGAGGGCGGCGGCGTGGCGCTGAGCTTCCTGGCGCAGTTCAGCTTCGCGAAGGGCGACGCGGCGCGGGCGCTGGCGCTCTATCGCGAAGCGCTCGCCGCGCTCGCGGCGGTCGGCGACTACCCCGAGATCGCCCGCGTTCACTGCGAAATGGGCTGGACGGCGCTCGCCGCCAACGACTCGTCCGCCGCGATGGAAGCCTTCCGGCGCGCCGTCAATGCCTACGAGAGTGTTGGCAGCCCGCGCGGCACGGGCCTCGCGCTCCTCGGGCTCGCCGCAGTCGAGGCCGCCGAAGGACACGCCGAGCGGGCGGTGGCGATCGCCGAAGCGGCGCAGGCGCTCTCGGCGCGCGCCGGCGTCGTCGTCGACCACCCGATGGACCCCGGCCTATCGGCGCGCATCGCAACGATCAAGGCCTCGATCCCCAGGCGTCGGCTCGACGGCTTGGTCGCCGAGGCGAGCACGCTCACCCCCGCCGCGATCCTGGCGATACTCGCCGAGTAGTCGATGTCGCCGCCCCAGCCGCGGGCAGCGGCGCTGAGCGGGCGCGGTCGCCGACGCAGGCTAAGATCGCCGCCTCGACGCCAGGGAGCGCCCGGGAAAGCACGCGACTCTTCCGTCACGAGCCGCCATTCGATCGGGGACAGATGATCGGCACGAAGCTCGGCCCCTACGAGATCACCGCCAAGCTCGGCGCTGGCGGCATGGGGGAGGTCTTTCGGGCGACGGACAGCCGCCTCGGGCGTGAAGTAGCCGTGAAGGTGCTGCCGCCGGAGGTCACCGGTGATCCGGATCGGCTGCGACGCTTCGAGCAGGAGGCGCGCGCAGCTTCGGCGCTCAATCATTCCGGCATCCTGACGGTGCACGACTTCGGCAGCGACGGCGGAGTCGCCTATCTCGTCACCGAGCTGCTCGAAGGGGAGTCGCTGCGCGAGCGGCTGCGACGCGGCGCGCTGCCCGAACGGGAGGCGCTGACGCTCGGCGCCGAGGTCGCGCGGGCTCTGGCGGTGGCACACGGCAAGGGGATCGTGCACCGCGATCTGAAGCCGGAGAACCTCTTCATCACCCACGACGGGCGAATCAAGATCCTCGATTTCGGACTGGCGCGCTGGACGCCGGCCGCAGGCGCTGGCGGCGAGCTCGCCGACGCGACCACGATCGCCGGGCTGACCGAGGCGGGCATGGTGCTCGGCACCGTCGGTTACATGGCGCCGGAGCAGGCACGCGGCCTTCCGGTCGACGCGCGCGCCGACCTGTTTGCGCTCGGCTGCGTGCTCTACGAGATGCTCGCCGGCAGGCGCGCGTTCGAGCGCGCTTCGGCGATCGACACCCTCTCCGCCATTCTTCACGACGATCCGTTGATGACTCCGATCCCCAACGGAGCTCTGCCAGAGGAGATCGTGCGCGTCCTCCGCCACGCCCTCGAGAAGGATGCTTCGCGCCGGTTCCAGACGGCGAGCGATGTCGCCTTCGCGCTCGAGAGCCTGCGCGATGGGAGCCGGCAGAGCGGACCGGGTTCGGCGACCGTGAAGATCGCCGCAAAGCGCCCTTGGCGCCTGCTGGCCGCCGTCGGAGTCGTCGTTCTGGGCGTGGCGCTTGCCGTCGTCCTGCTGCGCGGAAACGGCTCCGCAAGGAGCTCGGAGTCGCCGCGGGTCAGCTCGATCGCCGTTCTGCCGTTCGTCAACGCGGGCGGCACCTCCGAGCTCGACTATCTCGGCGACGGAATCGCCGAGAGTCTGATCGGCAAGCTCTCGCCGCTGCCTGGGCTCAAGGTGCTGGCGCGCAGCACGGTCTTCCATTACCGGGGCGCCAATGTCGAGCCTCTGAAGGCCGGGCGCGAGCTGCAAGTCGGCACCGTCCTTTCCGGGCAGGTCGATCAGCGAGAGGGCCGCCTGATCATCGGCGCCGAGCTGGTCGACGTGGCGAGCGGCGCGCAGCTCTGGGGCGACCGCTTCAATCGCGACAACGAGGATCTGTTCGCGATCGAAGAGGAAGTCGCGCGGCAGATTGTCGACCGCTTGTCGGTGAGGCTCGGCAGCGAACAAGAGAAGAGATTGGCCGCGCAGCCGACCGAGAACAGCGAGGCGTACCGGATCTACCTTCAAGGGCGCTACTTCTGGTACCAGCGGACGTTCGAAGGGGTGCGCAAGTCTCTCGAGCTCTTCCAGCAGGCGGTGGCGCTCGACCCGAAGTTCGCGCTGGCGTGGACCGGCGTGAGCGACGCGTACGTGGTGGGCTGGGCCGGTTACCTCGGCATGCCGCAGGCGGAGGCCTATCGGCTCGGCAAGGTCGCTGCGGAGCGCGCGATCGAGCTCGCTCCCGGTCTGGCGGAGGCGCACTCTTCTCTGGCGACGGTCCTCTTCGAGCACGACTGGGATTGGACGGCCGCCGAGCGCGAGTACCACCAGGCGCTCGAGCTCAACCCGGGCTACGCCTCGGCGCACCAGGCGTACAGCGAATCTCTCTACTGCATGGGACGCTTCGACGAGTCGCTCGCGGAGATCCGCCGGGCGATCGAGCTCGATCCGGGGGCCGCGATCACGCAGTCGGTGCTCGGATGGTCGCTGCTTGCCAAGGGCGACGTCGAAGCCGCGATCACGCAGTTCGACGTGACACTCAGGATGCAACCCGGCTTCTTCGACGCGCTGATCGGACGAGCCGGTGCCGTCTATCTTGCACGCCGGCCGGATAGCGAAGTCTTCGAGGCGTTTCTGGCGATGGACCAGGCGTCGGGCCTCGATGCCGAGCACGTCGCCACGATGAGGCGAGCGTTCGAAAAGGATGGGCTGCGCGGCTTCTGGCGCGCGCTCCTGCAGGCGCAGCTCGCCGCGACCGACAAGACCCTCTTCTACGCGGCGCCGATCGAGCTGCAGTGGAGCTACGCGATGCTCGGCGAGAAGGAGAAGGCGATCGACCTTCTGGAGCGCATGGTCGAGAGTCGAGACCCCGCGATGACCTATCTCGCTACCGGCTACTACTTCGCGCCGCTGCGCGGCGAGCCGCGTTTCGAGGCGCTGGTCGATGCGATGAAGTTTCCAGCCTCGGCTCGGCACCGAGGCGTTCTTGCAGCGCCTCGGTGACCTGCGCAGCCGAACTGGTGCGCTGCCAGCCGCTCCGGTAGTCTCGACGCCCTAAACAGAATCGGAAGCTTGCCAACCGGGGCGCGTTGCGCTCCGGGAGCAGAAAGGCCGTCCCTGATCGGATCGAAGCTGGGCCACTACTCGATCACCGCCAAGCTGGGCGAAGGCGGCATGGGGGAGGTCTATCGCGCCCGCGACACCAAGCTCGACCGCGAGGTGGCGATCAAGGTGCTGCCGGCCGCCTTCACCGAGGATCCGGAGCGCCTTGCCCGTTTCGAGCGCGAAGCGAAGCTGCTCGCCCAGCTTCACCATCCGAATATCGCCTCGATCTTCGGGCTCGAAGAGTCGGACGGCACCCGCGCCCTCGTCATGGAGCTGGTCGAAGGGCCGACTCTGGCGGAGCGCCTGGAACATGGGCCTTTACCCCTCGAGGAAAGCCTTTCTGTTGCTTTGCAGATTGCTCGCGCATTGGAGGACGCGCACGAGAAAGGAATCGTCCACAGAGACCTCAAACCTCAAAACGTAAAAGCTTCCACAGAAGGGAAAGTCAAAGTTCTCGACTTCGGGCTGGCGAAAGCGATGGATCCGGCCACTGGCGCGCCGGCCTCGGCGGCGAATCTCGCCCGCTCTCCGACCTTGATGCAGTCGCCGACGTTGACGGCGGCGCACGGCACGCAGATGGGGATGATCCTCGGCACGGCGGCGTACATGGCTCCGGAGCAGGCGCGCGGCGTGACGGTGGACAAGCGCGCCGATATCTGGGCATTCGGCGTGGTGCTTTTCGAGATGCTCACCGGTCGCCGGCTGTTCGAAGGCGAGCTGGTGACCGACGTGCTCGCCAACGTGCTGAAGAACGAGGTGGAATTCGGCGCGCTCCCGGCGGAGACGCCGTCCGCGATCCGGCGGCTCCTGCGCCGCTGTCTGGAGAGGAGCCCGAAGAACCGCCTGCACGACATCGCTGACGCGCGACTGGTGCTCGAGGACGTGCTCGCCGGCCGCGGCGGCGACGAGCCTCCGGGAGTCGCCGCCTCGGGTCGTGGCAGGAATATCGCCGCTGGCAGGGTCGCGCTCCTGGCGGTGGGAACGCTCGCGCTCGGCCTGGTCGTCGGCCATCTCGCGACGAAGGGCACCGAAGCTCAGGACGCCGCAAGCCAGGTCAGCTTCGAGCGACTCACGTTCCGGCCCGGCCACTTCGTCAACGCGCGGTTCGCACCCGACGGACAGACGGTCTTTCTGAGCGCGGACTGGGACCGCAACGAGCGAGAGATCTTCCAGGTGCGGCCCCAGGCGGGCGAGCTCGCGATCGGACTCGCCGGCGCCGAACTGCTCTCGGTCTCGCGCACGGGCGAGCTCGCCGTGCTCTTGCCGAAAGTCGAGACCGGCAATGCCTATGTCCAGAGTGGCACGCTGGCGGTGGTCTCCGCCAGCGGCGGCACTCCGCGCAAGATCGCCGAAGGCGTGTTCGGAGCGGACTGGGCACCGGACGGGAAGAGTCTGGCCGTGCTCCGGGTCGCCGATGGCAAGTTCCGGTTGGAGTATCCCCTGGGCACGCTTCTCTATGAGTCCCCGAGCCGGTTCTTCTGGATTCGTGTCTCGCCAAAGGGCGACGCCGTGGCGTTCTTCGAGCCCGACGCGAAGGGCCTCATCTCCGTCGTCGTGGTCGACCGCTCGGGCGCGCGCCACGTCTGGTCGAGCGACTGGAACGACTGGTGGAACCTCGCCTGGTCGCCCGACGGGGCGGAAGTCTGGTTCGGCGCGGCCCGTGCCGGATCCGCGGCCAGTCTCTATGCCGTCGACCGGCGCGGCACCTTGCGGACCCTGCTCGCTGCTCCGGGCACGCTCGAACTGCACGACGTTGCGAGCGATCGCAGCGTCCTGGTGGCGCAGGTCGAGGCCCGCGCGCACACCTTCGGCGCTCGCGTGGGGGGGGCTGCAGAGCGCGACCTGTCATGGCTCGAAGACTCCAGAGTGGCGGACCTGTCGGCCGATGGTACTGAAGTCCTGCTCGGTATCAGTTCCGAACGCGAGCCGGGCGGCACGGCGGTCTACCTGCGTTCGTTGGATGGGGCGCCACCGGTACGTCTCGGCTCCGGACGTCCGCAGGAGCTCTCGCGCGACGGCAAGTGGGCACTCGCGCTTCGGGGCAGCGCCATCGTCGCGCTGCCGACGGCGGCCGGCGAGGAACGGGTGCTCGAGACGGGGCTCGACGCGCTCTCCGAGGCACACTGGATGCCCGACGGGATCCACGTTCTGCAGGTGGCAAGAGCGCCGAACGGTTCGAGCAGCCTAAGCGTCGTCGGCTTCGACGGTGCTCCGGCGCGGGTTGTGGTGGCTGGTTTCAAGGTCCGCCCCGAGTACACGAGTCAATCGCGGCTGTTCTCACCCGTCTCCCCGGACGGGCACTGGGTAGCAGCCGCGGCGGCTAGCGGACAGGTCGTCGTCTTGCCGCTCGACGGCGGCACGGCGCAGCCCCTGCCCGGAACCGGACCGAACGACCTCCCGATCGCGTGGACGCCCGACGGGCGCCGTCTCTATCTGCTCGATCCGAGCGGGCTCCCGACCAGGGTTTACGAGGTCGAGCTCGCGAACGGCAACCGCAAGCTCTGGCGGGAGATTCTACCGATCGACCGGGTGGGAGTCGCCGGTGTCGAGGGCGTCGTGCTCACACCCGACGCGACGGCATTCGCCTACTCCTATCGGCAAAATCGCTCCAATCTCTACCTAGTGAAGGGCCTGCGATGAGCCTCACTCCCGGAATCCGCCTCGGCCCCTACGCAATCACCGCCAAGCTGGGCGAGGGCGGCATGGGCGAGGTCTATCGCGCGACCGATACCAAGCTCGAGCGCCAAGTGGCGATCAAGGTGCTGCCCGCCGCCTTCACCGAGGATCCCGAACGCCTCGCCCGCTTCGAGCGCGAGGCTAGGGTCCTCGCGCAACTCCATCATCCCCACATTGCCTCGATCTTCGGCCTCGAAGAGTCCGACGGCGTCCGCGCGCTGGTCATGGAGCTCGTGGAGGGGCCGACGCTCGCCGAGCGCCTGGAGGAGGGCCCTCTCCCCCTCGGCGAGAGTCTCTTCATCGCGCGCCAGATCGCCGAAGCCCTCGAGGAAGCCCACGAAAAGGGCATCATCCATCGCGACCTCAAGCCGCAGAACGTCAAGGCACCCCTGGAAGGCAAGGTCAAGGTCCTCGACTTCGGACTCGCCAAGGCGATGGACCCAACGGGCGCGATCTCGGGCCCCGGATCGGGATCGCAGCTCGCCAAATCGCCGACCCTGACGATGGGTGCCACGGTGCAGGGGATGATCCTCGGCACCGCCGCCTACATGGCTCCGGAACAGGCGAAGGGGCTGGGCGTCGACAAGCGGGCCGACATCTGGGCCTTCGGCGTCCTGCTCTACGAGATGCTCTGCGGCGGATCGCTCTTCACGGGCGACACGGTCGGCGACACGCTGGCGGCGGTGATTCGCGCCGAGATCGATCTCGCGAAGCTCCCGGCCGACACGCCGCCGGCGATCCGCAGCCTGCTGCGCCGCTGCCTCGAGCGCAGCCCGAAGAACCGCCTGCACGACATCGCCGACGCACGGATCGTGATCGACGAAGTGCTGGCCGGGCGGGACGAGCGGCCGGCCGTGAGCCCGGCGCCGACGAGCCTCGCTCCGGGCTCGAGCCGCCGCTGCTGGGTGCTGGCGTCGGCAGGCCTCATCGCTGGCCTGCTGATCGGCAGCCTCCTGGTCGGAACGTGGGCGCGACGCCCTTCCGTTGCGCGCCAGGACGCGCTGCTGACCCAGTTCTCGATTCCATCGCCAGAAGGAATGGGATACGTGCGCGGCCTCGCGCTCTCACCCGACGGTCGCAGGATCGCCTTCGCGGCGCGCTCGGCGAACGGGCGCGTCTCGCTCTTCGTCCGCTCGCTCGATTCGCTCGAGTCGCGCGAGCTGCCCGAGACGAGCGGCGCCCGCTATCCGTTCTGGGCGCCGGACAGCCGCCGGATCGGCTTCTTCTCCGAGCGCAGTCTCAAGTGGATCGACTCCGAGAGCGGAACGCCGCTGGTCGTGGCGCCGACCTCTTCGGTGCAGGACGTGCGCGGCGGCGCCTGGGGGGCGGACGACACGATCCTCTACACGCCGACCTTTACCGGCCCGATCCTCTCCGTCCGCGCGAGCGGCGGAGCGAGTGCGCCCGCCACGCACCTGCCCGTCAGCAACGAGATCGGCACCACGCGCTTTCCATCGTTCTTGCCCGACGGCCGCCGCTTCGTCTACTACGCGTCGGCCGGCACGGGCACCGAACCGGGCAACCTCTACCTCGGTCGTCTCGGCTCGCTCGACGCCAAGCTGCTGGGTCCGGCGCACTCGACCGCGACGTACGCCGCCCCGGGCTATCTCGTCTACGCGCGCGGCGAGACGCTGGTCGCGCAGCGCTTCGACGACGCCGGCGAGAAGCTGGTCGGCGATCCGCTGCCGCTGGGAGTTCCGATGGGAGGCTCGCTCAGCGTCTCGGGCCTGCGCTCGATCGCGATCGCGGCGTCGGGCACTTTCATCTACCGCAGCGACAAGCGCAACGCCTCGCAGCTCGCCTGGGTCGACCGCTCGGGCCGCGAGCTCGACAGCCTGAGCGACGCGACGTCGACCTGGCACTATGCGCCGCGCCTTTCTCCCGACGGACGCCAGCTGCTCGTCGGCCACTACGAAGGACAGGGGAACCTGGGCGAGATCTGGGTCCACGACGTGACGCGCAAGCTCGCGACCCGGCTGACCTTCGACGGCGGCGACGACTACCTGCCGGTCTGGGTGCGGCCCGGCAACCGGGAGTTCGTCTACAACTCGCCCCGCCCGAGCTCCACTGGCGCGATCTATCGGGCGGCGATCGACCGGCCGAATGAGGATCGACTCTGGCTTCCCGGCGAGCGGAACCAGATTCCGGACTCGATCACGCCCGACGGCAAGCGGGTCGTCTTCGAGCGAACCGACGAGCTGGGCAAGATCAGCCTCTGGATCCGCGATCTCGAGGGCGACGGACAGGCGACGCGCCTCACGCCGCCGAACGAGATGGAGATCTCGGCCGATGTTTCGTCCGACGGAAGGTGGCTCGCCTACGCCTCCGACGCGACCCGCAGCTGGGAGGTCTATGTCCGCCGGCTCGACGGCTCCGGCGGCGTCGTGCGGATCTCGAACGACGGCGGCTTTCAGCCCAGCTGGCGGCGCGACGGCCGCGAGCTCTTCTACGTCGACGGCAACGGACGACTCGTCACGGTGCCGATCGATTTGCCCGCTGCGACCGCGGGCGCCGCCGAACCGGCCCGCCCCGGCCGGCCGGAGATCCTGTTCGATGCCCGTCTCGAAGAGTCGACCGATCGCCAGTACGACGCAACGGCCGACGGCCAGCGCTTCGTCGTCAACCGGAGCGTCGCCAACGACAAGGTCCCGATCGTCGTGGTCCTCGACTGGCACGCGCTGCTGAAGAAGCCAGCGCCGTGATCGGCACCCGCCTCGGCCCCTACGAGGTCACCGCCAAGCTCGGCGAAGGCGGCATGGGCGAGGTCTATCGCGCGACCGACACGAAGCTCCGGCGCGACGTCGCGATCAAGGTCCTGCCCGCAGCATTCACCGAGGACAAGGAGCGCCTGGCGAGATTCGAGCGCGAGGCGCAGCTCCTCGCCCAGCTCCACCATCCCAACATCGCCTCGATCTTCGGGCTCGAGGAGGCGGACGGCGTCCGCGCCCTGGTCATGGAGCTGGTCGAGGGTCCGACGCTGGCGGAGCGTCTGGAAGCCGGGCCCCTATCGTTGGAGGAGAGCGTCTCGATTGCGAAACAGATCGCGCAGGCGCTCGAGGAGGCCCACGAAAAGGGAATCATCCATCGCGATCTGAAGCCCCAGAACATCAAAGCTTCCGTCGATGGAAAGGTGAAGGTCCTCGACTTCGGTCTCGCGAAGGCGATGGATCCGCTCTCTGCCGGCAGCGGCTCGGCCTCCCAGCTCGCCCAATCGCCGACGCTCACGCTCGGCGCGACCGTGCAGGGCGTGATCCTGGGGACGGCCGCCTACATGTCGCCGGAGCAGGCCAAGGGCTCGCCGGTCGACAAGCGGGCCGACATCTGGGCCTTCGGCGTCGTGCTCTACGAGATGCTGACCGGAGCGCGGCTCTTCGCCGGCGATTCGGTGCCCGAGACGCTCGCCGGCGTGCTCAAGAGCGAGATCGACTGGGCTCGGTTGCCGGAGACGACGCCGGTTCGCGTGCGCCGGCTCCTCGAGCGCTGTCTGGTGCGCGACCGGCGTCAGCGGCTGCACGACATCGGCGACGCCCGGCTCGAGCTCGAGGACACCTCCCTGCGGGCTCCGGAGGGCGGCGCCTCGGAAGCCGCAGCGCCCGCGCGATCGCGGACCGCCGTAGTGGCGGCCTCCGCCCTCCTCGCCGGAGCCCTCCTCGGCGCCCTCGCCTGGAGAACGATTGGCGGCAAGAGCAATGCAGCCGCCGCCTCGCCGATCACCCGGCTATCGATCGTGCCGCCGCCGGGCCAGCAGCTGCTGGGCGCCGACATCTCGCCCGACGGCCAGACCCTCGCGCTCTCTCTGCGACCCCGCGGTGATCGGATTTCGCGCCCTCGCGTCTATCTCCGCAGGCTTGGGCGTTTCGATCCCGAACCGGTCGCCGAGAGCGACGGCACGAGCGGCTTCGGCTTCTCGCCCGACAGCCGCTGGCTCTACTTCGTCGCCCCCGTCGCCGCCGGTGCGCCGCAGCGCCGCATCGCTCGCGTGCCCGTCGAGGGCAATGCGGCGCCCGTGACCGTCCGCCGGTGGGACGACAACTGGGGAACCAGCACGGTGCTCGCCAACGGGGACATCCTGGTGGCCACCATCGGCGGCGACAAGTACCTCCGCCTCCCGGCGAGCGGCGCGGATCCCGAGCCGCTCGCCCCTTCGAGGGCGGCGCGCTCGCGGGCAGCTTCTTCAACTTCGAGGACGAGCAGCTCTCCGACGGCAGCCCGCTGCTTCGCGTGTCGCACTACGGCGCGCGCGGCTATCAGGATGCCGTCGCGGCTCTCGATCTCGCCACCGGCAAAGTCCGCCTTCTGATCGACGACGCTCTTCACGGCGTGGCTCTTCCGGGGGGGCGGCTCCTCTTCGGACGAGGCGACGCTCTCCTGGTCGCGCCCTTCGATAGCGCGAAACAGACGGTGACGGACGCTCCCCGCTCGGTCCTCACCGGCGTGCGCACGTCGGAGATCGGCGAGCCTTACCCTCGGTACCGCGTGGCGAAGAACGGCACCTTGATCTATTTTCCTGGCACCCGCGTCGGTGTCGGCCGCAGGTTGGTGACGGTGGACGCGCAGGGGAAGGTCGCACCCTGGTCGTCCGACCGCCGTCCGCTCCTGCCCGAGATCTCGGCGGCCGCAAGCAGCCGGGTGGCGCTGACCGCGATGACGCCCGACGGGCTGCTTTACGAGCTCTGGATCGCCGATCCCGATTCGCCGGGCCTGCGACGGCTGGTGACGACTCCCGGCGTCGACAACCACTCGCCGATACTGAGCCGGGACGGTGCTCACCTCGCCTTCCGGCGCTCCGGCCGGACGCCCGAGGACGGCCTCTACGTTCGATCGGTGGAGGGCGCGCGCGACGAGCGGCGACTCGCGGCGGTCACGCCGGAAAGCAATTTCTTCCCCCTCGACTGGTCACCGGATGGCTCGCTCCTGCTCGCCGGACACGCCATCGACGGCAAGGTCGACATCGTCGCTTTCGCGCCCGAGCGTGCTCCGGCAGCCGAGCCCCGGCCGCTGCTCGCCTCGAGCGACAACGAAACCGATGCGAAATTCTCTCCCGATGGGCGCACGCTCGCTTTCGTCTCGAACGAGTCCGGGCGCAACGAGATCTACCTCGCGCCGTTCCGGGCCGACGGCAGCGTCGGCCCGGCGGTCGCGGTGTCCGGCGGCCCCGGCGTTTCTCCGCATTGGCGGCCCGACGGGAAGGCGCTCTACTTCTGGGACGGGCAGGATCGCGTCTTCTCGGTCTCCATCACGACCTCCCCGCGCATCTTCGCCGACGTGCCGGAGATCCAGCTCGACTTGCCGAAGCTCGGCCTCACCGAAGGATTCGCCGTGCTGCCCGATGGTCGCTTACTCGTCGTCGCGTTGGGCGAAGAAGAGGGGGAGATCCCGCGCCTCGACGTGGTTCTCGGATTCACCTCCGAACTGGAGCGCGTCGGAGGAAAGCCGTGAGTCTCGCGGCCGGCCCCCGGCCGCGACGGCCCGGCCCTGGGTCATCCCGCAGGTCTCTCGATGAGCTCTCGTTCCCTTCGTCTCGCTACGCTCTGTTGCTTCCTCTGGGCCGCCAGGGCTTCCTCACCGTGACGACCGAAGCGCGCTACTTCCTGGCGCGCTACCGCCGCGGATTGAGCGCTCTCGCCGTCGCCGACGGCGTGCGATAGCGGGAGACTCCAAGGGGCGCCTTCCTAGACGATTCACCGCTTCTTCTGTCGAACGCTCCGGCCGACCGGCCCTTCCGGGGCGCAGTCCGGAACCGCGGGCGGACACCTTCGTCCCGGATTCGTTGACGGCCCGATACCTTGCCATGCAAGGTGTCGCCGTGAAGCGCGCCTTCCGAGATGAGCCTGCGACGGCGGATAAGTGGGAAGTGCAGCTGCGCAAGGGCTGCCTCGAGCTGGCAATCCTGGCCGTCCTTTGGAACGGCCGGCTCTACGGTCTCGAGATCCTCCGTCAGCTCGAGCGTACTTCCGACCTGGTCGTCTCGGAAGGGACGATCTACCCGCTGCTGCATCGCCTGCAGCTGCTCGGTCTGGTCGACGCGCACTGGATTCCGTCGGAGGCCGGGCACCCCCGCAAGTACTACCGGCTGACCTCCGCCGGCCGCGAGCGCGCGAGAGAGATGGCACGCGCCTGGACACGCTTCTCGGCGAGCCTCGACCGCCTGCTCGCCCCCCTCGCAAAGGACACCTGAGATGAATCTTCCCGAAGATTCGGAACGGCCGCTCGAGGCGTTCCTCCAGCGGTTGCGCAAGCGGCTTCGCGGTCTGCGCGACGAGGAGATCGCCGACATCCTGCGCGAGCTGCGCGGTCACGTCCTCGAGCGCGCCGCGGCGGGCGGTGAGCCGACACCGTCCGCGGTCGAGTCGGTGCTCGCCGCCCTCGGAACGCCCGAGGAGCTCGCGGCGCTCTACCTGACCGACGAGCTGATGGCGCAGGCCGAGGTCAGCCGTTCGCCGCGGCTGATCTGGAAGAGCCTTGCGCGATGGGCGAGCCTCAGCGTCGCGGGCGCGCTGGTGCTGCTCGGCGCGCTCGGCGCCTATCTCGTGGCGGCGGTCTTCGTCGTCGTGGCGCTGCTCAAGCCGATCCACCCGCACGCCGCCGGCCTCTGGGTCTCCTCGGGCGGCGCAGGGACCTTGACACTCGATCTGCGGCTCGGATTCGAAACGGCGCCCGCCGCGGGCCACGAGCTGCTGGGCTGGTGGATCGTGCCCCTCGGCCTGATCGTCGGCTACGGCCTCTTCCTCTCGACCACCCGCCTGATGCTCTGGGCGTTGCGCCGGCGCCGTGCCGCGCGGCGCCTTCCGCCCTGCTGACGATCGCTTCCTCCCATCGCACTGTCCGTCGAGCATTTCTCCTGGAGACACCGATGACCCCTCGTCGCCGCTCGCTCGCCATCGCCAGTCTGCTTGTCGTTCTCAACGCTTCCGCCGCGCGACCCGCTCCGGCGCCCCTTTCTGCAGGAGAGGTCCTCGAAAGCTGGGCGCGAGCGCTCGGCGGGCGGGACCGCCTTGCCGCCGTCGCTTCGATCCACGTGCGCAGCCAGCTCGCGCTCGGAGGCATGAAGGGTTCCTTCGAGAGCTGGGACACGGCGCGCGGCCAGCACCGCGACCGCACCGAGATCCCCGGCGTGCTCCGTCAGGAACAGGTCTTCGACGGCCGACAGGCCTGGGTGCGCGACCCGAGCGGGAAGGTCCACGAGTTGAGCGGGGCCGACCTCGAAGAACAGGTCACGACGGCCTACCAGGGGAACTTCTCCTGGCTGCTGCCGGGGCGCCTCGCCGGCGAGGTCTCCCTGGCCGCAGAAGCAGAGCCTTCCGACGAGGCTCTCGCGATCCGCCCGGAAGGGGGCAAGCCGTACACCGTCCACCTCGACGGGCAGACCTTCCTGCCGCTGCGACTCAAGCAGCCGCAGGGAGATCACACCCTCACGCTGACCTTCTCCGACTGGCGCGAGGTCCAGGGAGTGAAGATGCCCTGGCAGATCCGCCAGAGCACCGGCGATCCGAGATACGACGTCCTCTTCAGCGTCGACCAGCGTGGAGATCGACCCGCCGCTCGACCCGGGCTTCTTCGCGGCGCCCGCGGAGTCCGTCGCCGCGGTGCGCTTCGCTCCGGGACACGACGTGGCGGAATTCCCCTTCGAGCTCTACGGCTTCCACATCTTCGTGCCGGTGACGGTCAACGGCAAAGGACCCTCCGCCTTCATTCTGGACTCGGGTGCGGACGCTTCGGCGATCGTGCGGGAGCGCGCGCAGGCTCTCGGCCTCGGAGACCAGGGATCGCTCGAAGGGGGCGGCGTGGGCGGGACGACCGACATGGGCCTGATTCCCGACGTGACGCTCGGGCTTCCCGGCGTCGAAGTTCCTACGCACGTCGTCGCCGTCTTTCCGGCCGCCGACCACTCCGAGGCCTTCGGCACGCGCGTCGAAGGAGTGCTCGGCTACGACGTCATCAGCCGTTTCGTGGTGCGCATCGACTACGTCACGAGGACTCTCACGCTCTACGATCCCGCGACGTTCCAGTACCACGGCTCCGGAGCCTCGCTGCCGATCACTTTCACCCGGAACTGCATTACCGTACCCGGAACGATCGCGATCGTCGGCCGCCCGCCGATCGAGACCCAGATCATGGTCGACATCGGCTCCGGCGGCACCCTCGACCTCAACTCTCCGTACGTCGCGGCGAACGATCTCGTCCACGTGCTCGGCAAGACGATTCCGGGCGCGAGCCACGGCGTCGGGGGCCGGTCGAGCGAGCGGATCGGGCGGCTCGAGAGCGTCCGTTTCGGCCCCTACACGCTGACCAGCCCCTGGGTGAGCCTGGCGCAGGACACCCGGGGCGCCGCCGCCCTCTCGGACTATGTGGCGAGAGCGGGCGCCCGGCTCTTTTCCCGCTTCACCGTCTATCTCGACTATCCCGGCCGCCGGATGATCCTCGAGCCCAACGCCCGCCTGCACGAGGCTTTCGAATACGACATGAGCGGCCTCGAGCTCGCCGCGCGCGGCGCCGATCTCGACCGCATCGTCGTGACCGGCGTCTTCCCGGACAGCCCGGCGAGCCGCGCCGGCATCCGGCCGGAAGACATCCTCTCGCGCATCGATGGCGAGAGCGCCGCGGAGCTGCGGCTGGCGAAGATCCTCGAGCTCTTCAGCGCTGGCGAGCGCACCGTCCGCCTGATCGTCGAGCGCGACGGGCACCCGGTGAAGGTCGCTCTGCGGCTGCGCCGCCGCATCTGATCGCGGGATGGGGCTCACCCGGAGCCCGGTTTCCGGTCACGCTTGGTCGCAGGATCGGAGGTCTGCCCATGATTCGCCGCGCGTTCGCCGTCGCCGGCCGCGCCACCGAGCCGTTCACCTTCGTCGCGCTCGGCGACACGACCTACGCCCCGCCCTAGGACTATCCGCTCTGCGAGAAGCTGATCACGGAGATCAACGCCGCGAGCAGGCCAACCTCGCCTGGGCGAAGCTGGCCATTGCCGAGGCGCGCCGGAACGGCGATCGTGCCGTGGGGCTCGCCTTCCACACCAACCCGTTCGACGAGAAGATCCGCTACGAGAATGGGCCGTTCGAGGCGGTGCTGCTCTTCCACGGGCACGACCACGAGCTCACCCTCGACCGCCCGGCCTCGAAGCTCGACCTCGATAAACCCGCTGTCAGCCATCCCAATCTCCTCCGGCTCGAGGTCTACGGCTGGCCCGACGTGAAAGCCGCGCAGGTCAACGTCGACACGAGCAAGCGCTGGGTCTTCGGTTTCGAGCCGCGCTACGCCGCCGACTCCGTTTCGACCCATCCCGGGAGCGACTAGCGCTACGGCGACCGCGATCGGGGGCGTTCCGCTAGACTCCCCGGCACTTCGAAGAAAGCTCGTTCGCTTCCGCCGCGCGAAGAAGCGGGAAGGCGGTTCCGCATGATCGGCTCGACGCTCGCCCACTACAGGATCACCGCCAAGCTCGGTGAGGGAGGTATGGGCGAGGTCTATCGCGCGACCGACACCAAGCTCGGGCGCGAGGTGGCGATCAAGGTTCTGCCTCCAGCCTTCACGGCCGACCCCGAGCGCCTCGCGCGCTTCGAGCGCGAAGCCAGGCTGCTCGCCCAGCTCCAGCATCCCGGCATCGCCTCGATCTTCGGGTTCGAGGACTCGGAAGGAACGCGCCTGCTCGTACTCGAGCTTGTCGAAGGGCCAACTCTCGCCGAGCGGCTCGAGCGCAGCGCGCTGCCTTTCGACGAGAGCCTGTCGATCGCGCGTCAGATAGCGGAAGCGCTCGAAGAGGCCCACGAGAAGGGAATCGTTCACCGCGACCTCAAGCCGCAAAACGTCAAGGTCACCGCCGGCGGCAGGGTCAAGGTGCTCGATTTCGGGCTCGCGAAAGCGATGGACTCCGGCTCCGCGGCAGCGATGGCGAGCGTGGATCTCGCGAATTCGCCGACCGTGACTTTCGGCGCCACGCGCGAAGGCGTCATCCTCGGCACCGCCGCGTACATGGCGCCCGAGCAGGCGCGCGGCGGCGCTGTCGACCGGCGCGCCGACATCTGGTCCTTCGGCGTCGTGCTCTGGGAGATGCTCGCCGGCGACCGTCTCTTCGCCGAAACGAGCATGGTCGACACGCTCTCGGCGGTGATGCGCCAGCCGATCGAGTTCGGCCGGATTCCGGCCGCGGTCCCCTTCCGCGTCCGCGAGCTCGTCCGGCGCTGCCTCGAGCGCGATCCGAGGCGACGGCTGCGTGACATCGGGGAGGCGCGCGTCGCCCTCGAGTCGCCGGGCGACAGTCCAGGCGAGGTCTCACCTCCGGCGCTTTCGCAAGCTCGTCGCGGGTCGTTCCGACTCGTAGCGGCTGCCGCGCTGACCCTTGTTCTCGGGCTCGCGGCCGGATTCGCCCTGCGAAAGCCGGCCGCCGCCCCAGCGGTGCCCGTGAAGCTGCGCACCCTCACCTTCTCCGGCTCGGACGGCAATCCCAGCGTCTCGAGCGACGGTCGCTTCGTCGCCTTCGTTTCGGAGCGCGACGGCCGGGCGCGGATCTGGCTCAAGGAGCTTTCCACGGGAGGCGAAGCGCCGCTCACGGAAGGTGAGGACGGCGATCCGCGCCTCTCGCCCGACGGCAGCCAGCTCACCTTCATCCGCGAAGAAGGGAGAACCTCGACGCTCTTTCGCCAGGCGGTCGTCGGCGGTCGCCCGCGCAAGGTCCTCGAGGGCGCCATCGAGTCTTGCTGGTCGCCGGACCAGCGCCACTTCGCGGTCATCCGGCGCTCCGCCGAGCACGGCGACCGCTTCGCGATCGAGCTGATCGATCCGGAGAGCGGTGCCGGCGAGACGCGATTCGAGAGCGAGCTCCTCCTGTTCGGCCTGCGTTGGGCTCCGGACGGCTCCCGAATCGTCGCGGTCGAGGCCCCGGCGACAGGCATCGGCGGCGACTACTCGCTCGTCGTTCTCGACGCGTCCGACGCCAAAGCGAGCCCGCACCGTTACACGGTGCCGGGGCCGCCGCTCTCGACGCCGGCATGGAACGGCGCGGGGAATCAGCTCGTCTTCGCCCAGTCGGGCTCGATGCTCGGCGACGTCGCGGATCCGCTCGCGACCGTACTTCTGGAGGACCTCCCGACCGGCACACGGTCGACTCTGTTCTTCGCGGAGAATCTCTTCCCCATGAGCGGTTACTTCGGCCAGGGGCGATCCACGGTCTTCGATGTCGCCGGCGAGGGCAAGGTCGTGTTCGCGACACTCGGCTGGCGACAGGAGCTGAGCGAGCTTTCGCTCGACCGTTCGGGCGCGCAGGCGATCCCGCTGACCACCACCGACGCGCGCGACCGTCAACCGCAGTACTCGGCCGACGGCACTCGGGTCCTCTTCTCATCCAACCGGGGAGGCAACTCCGACATCTGGATGATCGAGCGCGCGAGCGGCGAGCTGCGCCAGCTGACGGACGATCAGTCCGACGATCAGGATCCGGCGTTCTCGGCCGACGGCAAGAGCGTCCTGTGGTCATCGGCGCGCTCCGGACACTTCGAAATCTGGATGCAGAAGCTCGACGGCACGGCAGCCCGCCAGCTTTCGAACGACGGCATCGACGCCGAGAACCCGGGCCAGACCGCGGACGGAAGGTGGATCGTCTACTGGAGCGCCGCGCCCCAGAAGCAGGGACTCTGGCGCATGCGCTCCGACGGCTCGGAAGCGACGCGCATCCTGGACGGTGCCGTGAACCTCTCCGATGTTTCACCGGACGGCCGATGGGCGGCCGCCCTCGTGACCGACGTCGCCAACCTACGGCAGATCCTCCGCTTCGTGGAGATTGAGTCCGGTCGCCTGGTTCCCTTCCAGCTCGATGTCCCGTCGCCGCGGATCGACGTCCTGCTCGGACGCCCCCGCTGGACGCCGGACTCGCGTTCCATCGCCTACCTCGCGCTCGACGAGCAGGGGAAGACCGCGATCTTCGAGGCGCCCTTCGACCCGACCGGACGCGCGCCGGCCACTCACGTCAAGATCGCCGCCCCGCCCGCCGGAGCGGTCCTCGAGTCCTATGGGCTGTCCCCCGACGGCACTCGGATCGCGCTCGCCTGCGCGCGCCTGAGCAAGCACCTCGTCCTGGCCGAAAATGTGCCCGGGATCGTCGCGCTTCCCCGGCCGCGCCCCTGAGCGGAATGCGGCTGCGGCCCGGTAGACTTTCTTTCCGCCCATGAGCGACATCCGCGAGCAGGTCCTCGAGCGCTTCCTCCGCTATGTCCGGATCGACACTCAGTCCGACGAGGCGTCGACCACCTACCCTTCGACCGCGAAGCAGCTCGAGCTGCTCCGCCTGCTGGTCGACGAGCTGAAGGCGATCGGCCTCGCCGACGCGACGATCGACGAGTGGGGGTACGTCATGGCGACGATTCCCGCCACGACGAAGAAGCCGAACGTGCCGACGATCGGCTTCCTCGCCCACGTCGACACCTCGCCCGAGATGCCGGGCGCCGGGGTGAAACCGATCGTCCACGCCAACTACCGGGGGCAGGATCTCGTCCTGCCCGACGATTCGGCCGCCGTCCTCCGCTTCGCCGACAACCCGGCGCTCGCCGAGCAGATCGGGAGCTCGATCGTCACCGCCTCCGGCACGACGCTGCTCGGCGCCGACAACAAGGCCGGCGTCGCCGAGGTGATGACCGCGGCGGACTGGCTGATGCGCCACCCGGAGATCCCGCACGGCGCGATCCGGGTCGGCTTCACCCCCGACGAGGAGGTCGGTCGCGGCACGCAGCACTTCGACGTCGCGAAGTTCGGCGCCCACTGCGCCTACACGATGGACGGCGAGACGCGCGGCGAGCTCGAGATCGAGAGCTTCTGCGCCGACGCGATGACGGTGACCTTCCAGGGCTTCAACACCCATCCCGGCTATGCCAAGGGAAGGATGATCAACGCCATCAAGGTCGCCGCCGACTTCATCGGCCGCCTGCCGGCCGACCGCCTCTCGCCGGAGACGACCGCTGGCCACGAGGGGTACGTGCACCCCTACGTCGTCCAGGCGAGCGTCGAGCGCACCTCGGTGAAGCTGCTGATCCGTGACTTCCAGGAGCCGGGGCTGAAGGAGAAGGAAGACTTCCTCGCCGGAGCTGGCCCGGGCGACCGTCGCCGACTGGCCGGGATCCACGGTCGAGACGAAGGTCGAAGAGAGCTACCGCAACATGAAGGTCGTCCTCGACCAGAACCCGGAGATCGTCGACAACGCGCGGGAGGCGATCCGCCGCGCCGGCCTCGCACTGCGCGAGCGGCCGATCCGCGGCGGCACCGACGGCTCGCGCCTCTCGTTCATGGGGCTGCCGACGCCGAACCTCTTCGCCGGCGAGCACAACTTCCATTCGCGCCTCGAGTGGGTCGCGGTCGAGGACATGGCGAAGGCGGTCGAGACGATCGTCGAGCTCGCCCGCGTCTGGGAAGAGCGGGCGCCCGCCTAGCGCGGCAGCGCGCGGCCGAGCGTCCCCTTCTCGAACGCCTTCCACTTCGCTTCGAAGCGGTCGAGGGCGCCGGAGTACCAGGCCAGCACCTCGCGCTGCGGCCCGGTCGGCGCCGCGTCGACGCTCTCGAGATCCGTCGCCATGCTGGCGAGAATGCCGTTAACGGTCGCCGGATCTTCGTCGGTCGTCGCGGGAAGGCGATCGTTCTCGGCGAGCGCCGCTTCCAGCTTGCCGCGCTCCGCGCCCGATTTCGCCGCGCCGAGCGCCCGGCGGAGCCGCTCGACCGCCGCGCTGCGCTTCTCCGCCAGCGCGGTCGAGCGGGCGAGCGCTCCTTCGACCTGGCGCTGGAAGGCGAGCAACGCCTCGAGCTCGCCCGCCGCCACCTTGACGCGCGGATCGAGCGCCACTTCGAGCGGCTGCTCGACCGTCGTCCCGTCCGCCGTCAGGCGCAGCAGGTAGCGCCCCGGCAGCACGAAGGCGCCGGCCGGCAGGAGCGGCGTCGCCTTGCCCGGCAGGGCGGCGATCGAATAGTCGTAGCCGAGCGCGCGTGGCCGCGGCATGCGCAGGTTCCAGACGAAGCGATGGTGGCCGGGGATGGTCGAGAGACGGGGCTCCCCGCCGAGATAGCGGTCGTGGAAGTAGACCGTGGCCGGGAGCTTCTCGTCCGCGTCGTCGCTCGCGAAGCGGCGCACCCGCTCGCCCTTGGTGTCGAGCACCTCGAGCGTCACCGGTCCGGTGACGCCGGCCGGCAGCACGTAGTCGACCACGGCGCCGGCCGGCGGATTCTCGCCGCGCGGCTCCTCGGGGGGGAGCGGCGTGTCCTTGTTCTGGTTGCCGCGCCAGCGCAGCGCCGTCGCCGGCGGCACCAGCTCGAGGCCGCCCGCGAGCGGCGCCGCGGCGAGCCGCCGCAGCGGCGCCACCTGGTCGAGGATCCAGATCGCGCGCCCCTCGGTCGCCACGATCAGGTCGTCGCCGTGCACGGCGAGATCGTTGATGCCGGTGGTCGGCAGGTTGCGCTGCAGGCTCTGCCAGTGGTCGCCGTCGTCGAAGGAGACCCAGACGCCGCGGCTGGTGCCGGCGTAGAGCAGGTTCGCCCGCTGCGGATCCTGGCGCACGACGCCGACCCAGGCTCCTGCCGGCAGGCCATGGCCGATCTCGGTCCAGGTGGCGCCGAAGTCGTGGGTGCGGTACGCCATCGGCCGGAAGTCGTCGAGACGATGGCGATCGGCGGCGACGTAGGCGGTGGCCGGATCGCTCGCCGAGGCGTCGATGAGGTTGACCTTCGTCCAGTCGCCGAGCGCGGCGGGCGTGACGTCCTTCCAGCTCTTCGCGTCGTCGTGCGTCAGCTGCACGCGGCCGTTGTCGGTGCCGACCCAGACGACGCCGTCTGCCGCCGGCGAGGGGGAGATCGCGAAGATCGTCCCCCAGCCGCAGGCGGTGGTCCGCTCGAGCGGCACGTCGCCCGCGCAGCCGGTCGCCTTGGGATCCGTGCCGGAGAGGTCGGGGCTCACCGTCTGCCAGCTCCTGCCGCCGTCCGTCGAGCGGAAGAGCACCTGCGCTCCCTGGTAGATCGCGTGCGGCGGCCGCTTCGAGATGGCGATCGGGGTGATCCAGTCGTAGCGGTAGCGGCCGGTGCCGGGACGGACGCCGTAGCTGCCGACCGGCCAGGGGGTGACGTTCTGCACCTGTCCGGTCGCGGCATTCCACTTCGACAGCCGGCCGCCGAGGCCGGCGCCGTAGACGACGTCGGGGTTCGCCGGGTCGGGGATGTCGCCGTCGCGCTCGTCGCCGCCGACCGGATGCCAGTCGCGGAAGGTGAGCTGGCCGTAGTCGCTGCGCGAGGCGATGCCGACCGTTCCCGAATCCTGCTGGCCGCTGTAGATCCAGTAGGGGAAGCGCTCGTCGACGCCGAGCCGGTAGAACTGCCCGGTCGGCTGGTTGTACCAGCTCGACCAGCTCTCGCCGCCGTTGAGCGTGATGACGGCTCCCTGGTCGGCGCCGGTGATCATGCGGCGCGAGTCGATCGGATCGATCCAGAGGTGATGGTAGTCGTCGCCGCCGGGCGAGCCCTTGAAGAAGGTGAAGGTCCGGCCGCCGTCGGTCGAGCGGCGGATCGACTGGCCGAGCGTGTAGACGACGTCGGCATTCTTCGGGTCGACGAAGACGCCGCTGGTATACGACGACGCCATGCCGTTCTCGACCAGCATCGTCCAGGTCGTGCCGCCGTCGTCGGAACGGTAGAGGCTGCCGTCTGAGCGGGCGAGCTGGATCGCGGCGTAAACGCGCTGAGCATTCGTCCCAGGCGCCACCGCCAGCTCGATGCGCCCGACCGGCTCCGCCGGCAGGCCCTTGCCGCCGACCGGCGTCCAGCTCCGGCCACCATCGGTCGACCGGACGATGCCGCTCCCGGGGCCGACCGGCGGCTGGAAATAGTCGAGCCAGGGGTAGCGCCGCACCTGCCAGAGCGAGGCGTAGAGCGTGTCGGGGTGCGCGGCGTCGGCGGCGATGTCGGCGGCGCCGATGTCGCTGCCGCGATCGAGCACGTGGGTCCAGCTCTTGCCGCCGTCCGCGGTGCGGTAGAGGCCGCGCTCCGGGTTCGGGCCGAAGACGTGGCCGAGCGCCGCGACGACCGCCACGTCGGCGTCGCGCGGATCGACCCAGATGGCGCCGATGTGCCGGGTCTCGGCAAGGCCGACATGGCTCCAGCTCGCGCCGCCGTCGGTCGAGCGGTAGACGCCGTCGCCGTCGACGATGTCCCAGCGCTGATGAATCTGCCCGGTGCCGACCCAGATCACCTTCGGATCGCTCGGCGCGACCGCGAGCCCGCCGATCGACGCGCTCCCCTGGTCGTTGAAGAGCGGCTTCCAGGTCGATCCCGCGTCGGTCGTCTTCCAGACGCCGCCGTCGGCGGCGCCGAAGTACCAGGTCGCCGGATCGCCCGGCACTCCCGCCACCTGCGTCGCCCAGCCGGCCCGGAAGGGCCCGACGAGGCGCCAGCGCAAGTCCTGGTAGGCCGACTCGGGGACCGCCGAGGCGAGAGCCGAAGCGGCGAGAGTGAGGGCGAGCGTCAGCGGAGCGAGCGCGCGGCGACGGGACCGGGAACGAGAGACCAGGGACATCGGACCTCCGGGAGGACGTGAGCGCGCCGGATCGCGGCGCCTGCGGAGCCTACCGCCCGGCCGGGGTCGAAAGAAGGGGCGCCGGAGAGCGGTGCTACCATCCGCACCCATCGTTTCTCATCGACAAGCGGGGGGTCTCTGGCGATGAGCACGCGCCTGCGTTCCGGCACGATTCTCGGCCACTATCGCATCGTCGCGCCGCTCGGCGCGGGCGGCATGGGCGAGGTCTTCAAGGCCCACGACACCAAGCTCGATCGCGCCGTGGCGCTCAAGGTGCTGCCGGCCGACGTGGTGCGCGACACCGAGCGCGTGCGGCGGTTCGTCCAGGAGGCGAAGGCGGCCTCGTCGCTCTCCCACCCCAACATCGTCACCATCCACGACATCGGCCACGCGGTGCCGCGCGACGAGGGTGCCGCCGAGCCGGCGCCGGACGCCGAAGCGATCCACTTCATCTCGATGGAGCTGGTCGAGGGTTCGACCCTGCGCCAGCTCTTCGACGAGAAGTCCACCGACCTGCGCACGCTTCTCGCCTATCTCGCCCAGGCCGCCGAGGGGCTGGCCAAGGCGCACGCCGCCGGCATCGTGCATCGCGATCTCAAGCCCGAGAACGTCATGGTGACGCGCGACGGCTACGCCAAGGTGCTCGACTTCGGCCTCGCCAAGCTGACCGAATCGGCGGCGACCGGCAGCCTGCTCGCCGCCGCGCCGACCGCTCTCGAACAGGAGAACACCCGCGAGGGCGCCGTGCTCGGCACCGTCGGGTACATGTCCCCCGAGCAGGTGCAGGGCAA
The DNA here is from genome assembly GCA_963699245.1 of Thermoanaerobaculia bacterium. GTDB lineage: Bacteria > Acidobacteriota > Thermoanaerobaculia > Multivoradales > JAGPDF01 > JACTMI01. The sequence goes on along the minus strand of OY969426.1, from coordinate 2,883,180 downwards.
GAAGGTCGACCAGCGCACCGACCTCTTCGCCTTCGGCTGCCTGCTCTACGAAGCCGCCACCGGCCGCAAGCCCTTCACCGGCGACTCGTCCGTCGACGTCATGCACGCCATCCTGCGCGAGACGCCATCGCCGGTCGAGGAGATCAACCCGCAGGCGCCGCGCGTCCTCGTGCGCACCATCCGCCGGTGCCTCGCGAAGGAGCCCGAGAAGCGCTTCCAGTCGATGAAGGACCTGGCGCTCGAGCTGCACGACATGGTCGAAGAATGGGCGACGCTGGCGACGCCGAGCGGCCCGGTGAGCTCGGCGACCGCTCTCTCGGGTGCCGCGCCGCCTGCGCCGAGCGGAATGGGGCGAACGGCCTGGATCGCGGTCGGGGCGGCTGCGCTGGTCGCGCTCGTCGCAGTCGCCGTCGCCGTGCGCTCGCGCGGCGCGGCGCCGCCGGCGTCCGCGGCGAATTCCTTCCAGTCGATGCGCATCACGCCGCTCACCTCCAACGGTCACGTGATCGACATCGCCCTGTCGCCGGACGGCAGGTACCTCGCCTACCTCCGCATCGATCCCGCGGGCATGAGCCTCTGGGTGCACCAGGTGACGACAGGGAGCGACGTCCAGGTCCTTCCGGCGCGCAATCCCGACCGGCCGATCACCGCGGTGCGCTTCACCCCCGACGGCGACTACATCGACTACCTGCATTACACCGACGACCCGCGCCTGCCGCAGAACCTGTGGGAGCTGCACCGGATTCCGACCCTCGGCGGATCGCCGCGCAAGATCGCCAGCGACATCGATACGCCGCCCGCCTACTCGCCCGACGGCAAGCAGATGGCCTTCGTCCGGCAGGATCCCGCGAAGGGAGAATTCACGCTCTACCTCGCTGCCTCCGATGGCAGCGGGGAACATCCGCTCGCGATGAGGAGCTATGCGAAGAAGGCCGTCTTCATCACCAACGACTGGGGAAACGGGCCCGCCTGGTCGCCGGACGGTCGACGGATCGCGGTGCCGGGCCGAGTCCTCGGCCGCGCGGTTCCGGATCAGATCGTCCTCGTCGACGTCGCGGATGGCAGCGAGAGCGTGCTCGGTTCTTTCGCGACCGAGAGATTGAGCGGCCTGGCCTGGAGCGCCGACGGGCACTCGCTCCTCGTCACCGCCAAGGGACCGCAGGCTCTCGCGAACAACCAGATCTGGCGCGTGAGCTATCCGGACGGCGCCGTCACCCGGCTGACCAACGACCTCGGCAACTACCACGGTGTCCGCCTCTCCGCGGACGGCAAGGTACTGGCGACCGTCCAGTCGAGCTTCACCTCCGAGCTCTGGACCGCGCCGCTCGCCCAGCTCTCCTCGGCGCGGGCGCTGACCACCGGCGCGAAGGAGAACTTCTACGACCTGGAGGCGGCCGATGACGGAACGCTGGTCGTCGCCCGGCAGCGCGCGAGCGAGCGCGATCTCTGGAAGATCGCCGCCGGCGGAGGCGAGCTGCAGCAGCTCACCCACGGCGTCGTGGCTTTCGATCCGAAGATCTCTCGCGACGGAAAGACGATCGTCTACGGCTGCGACTCTCCGCCGCAGGCGAACGGCATCTGTTCGCGATGGACGGCGACGGCGGCAATGTGCGCCAGCTCGGTCGTTCGGGGGGCCGAGATCCTGCCCACGATCTCCCCGGACGGGCGGACGGTCGCCTATTTCACCGAGCAACGGACCGGCATCTGGACCCAGCCGATCTCCGGCGGCGAACCGAAGCTGCTCGTCGACGACCCGCTGGCGTGGAATCCGCGCTACTCGCCCGACGGCACGAAGACTCCTCTACTGCACCACGCGCGCCGTGCCGAACGGCCCGGGGCGAAACGTCCTGGTGGTGATTCCCGCCGCCGGAGGCGCGCCGCTCGCCGAGATCGATCGTCCGGGCGCCGACTACTGGCGCTGGGCGCCCGACCAGAAGTCGGCGCTCTTCCTCAAGCTCGAAGGGGACGGCAACAACCTCTGGCGCCTCCCGCTCGACGGCAAGCCGGCGGAGCGGGTGACGAACTTCCAGTCGACCGTGATCTTCGACTACGCGCTCGTCGACGGCGGCAAGACCCTCGTTTACTCGCGCGCCGAGGGGGGCGACGACGCGGTGCTGATCACCAACTTCGAGTAACTTCCGCTGCGCTGCAGCGTCTGGCGCCAGCTCAGGGCGAGGGCGTGCCGCGACCCGCGCGGTCGAGTCCCGCCCGGGCCAGGCGCCGCCCCGGCGTGCGGGCGAGCGCCGCCTCGAATTCGGCGCGCGCCTCGTCCTTCCTGCCTTGACGGAGCAGGAACTCCCCGAGCAGCTCGTGGGCCGGCTTGTCGATCGCCGGCGGGCCGAAGGCGATCGGGAGCTGCGATTCCAGGTCGACCGCCTCCCGGTACTGCTTCTCGGCGCCGGCGGCGTCTCCGGCGCGCTCGGCGAGAAGCCCGCGAGCCTCGCGCAGCAGGATCTCCGGACGCACGCGATAGGTCGGGTCGGGATCCTTCTGCGCCGTCTCGAAATCGACCGCCGCCCTCCCGGCCGCCTCGAGCTCGCCGAGCGCCGCGCGGGCGGCGTCGAGATGATTCTGCTCGATCTCGCCCAGGACCTTCGCGAAGGCGAAGTCGAGGCGGGCGCCGAGGCCGGCGCCGGCGGGGAGCGGCCAGGCGGCCACGTCGCCCGTCCAGTCGCCCGCATCGAGGAGGTAGCGCAGGCGCATGAAGGCGAAGGCGCCGGCGAGGCTGTCGTCCGGGTCCATCGAGTGGCCGGGCATCTTCGGCGCCGTCCCCGCCGCGAGCTCGTCGCGGCAGCCCGCGAGCACCTTCTTCGCGTTCTCGTTCTGCCCGAGTTGCAGGTACGCATACTCGAGCCAGCTCGGATAGTGCCCGCAACCGAGCGGATGCTTGCCCGCTGCCATCCGGTAGCGGTCGACGGCGGCGATCGCCGCGACGTTGGCGCTGACGGTCTCCGGCCACATGCCGAGCGCCAGGAAGATGTGGGAGGTCATGTGCTGCGCGTGGCCGGCGTCGGGGGCGATGCGCGCATAGGTTCGCGCCGCCCGCAGGCCGAGCGGGGCGTGGACCGGATCGTCGTAGCAATGGATCAGGTAGTGCACCAGGCCCGGATGCTCCCGGTGATCCATCCAGGCTTCCTCGAGCACTCCGGCGGCGCGCATGTAGGTCGGGATGTCCCGTCCAGCTGTGCGCGGTGCCGAGGATCGCGAGGCCATAGAAGGCCGTCGCGTCCACGTCGTCCGGGTAGCTCTCGTGGAGCTTCGCCATCGCCGCCTCGTAGCGGAGATCGCGATCCTGCTTGCTCCCCTCGCCATAGAGGATCTCGACCGCGTCGAGATAGGCCTTCTCGCGCTCCGTCCTCGCCTTCGCGCGTCGTTCGGAAGGCGTCGGCGCCAGGCCCGCGAGCGCCGCGCGGGCGGCGATCACGTCCTGCTGCATCCAGATCGGATGATTGAAGGTCATCGCCTCGCCCCAGTAGGCCATGGCGAAGCCGGGATCGGCCGCCTCGGCGCGGCGAAAGGCGTTCGCGGCACGCTCGTACTCGAAATCGTGCAGCAACGCCAGGCCGTCGAGAAAGTCGGCCTGTGCCGCGGCGGCGCCGGAATTGGCGAACCGGACCTCGCCGTAACCGCCGGCGTGAAGCGAGGAAGCTCCTGCGAGCAGCCCGACGGCCGCCAGCACCGCGATCCGCATGTCGATCTCCTGTCCTGGAGCGCTCAGCCTACGGGATCCCGCGGGCGCTCGCGCGCCGGCTCGAGCTCCTCGGCGGACTCGTCCGGCTCCGGAAAGAGCTCGACCTGGCGGCGGTCCTCGCCGCCGATCGAGACCGGGTAGTTGCCGCTCCAGCAGGCCGTGCAGTAGCTCTCGCGCGGGCCGGAGAGCGAGCGCAGCAGGCCGTCGACCGAGAGGTAGGCGAGGCTGTCGGCCTCGACGAACTCGCGGATCTCCTCGAGCGATTTCTGCGCCGCGATGAGCTCCTTGCGGCGCGGCGTGTCGATGCCGTAGTAGCAGGGCCAGGAGGTCGGCGGCGAGGAGATGCGCACGTGCACCTCGGCGGCGCCCGCTTCGCGCACCATGCGGACGATCTTGCGCGAGGTCGTGCCGCGCACGATCGAGTCGTCGATCAGCACCACGCGCTGCCCCTGGATGATCGAGCGCACCGGGTTGAGCTTCACCTTGACGCCGAAGTTGCGGATCGACTGCCGCGGCTCGATGAAGGTGCGGCCGACGTAGTGGTTGCGCGTCATGCCGAGCTCGAACGGCAGCCCCGACTCGCGGCTGTAGCCGATCGCCGCGAAGAGGCCGGAGTCGGGGACCGGCACGACGACGTCGGCGATCGCCGGCGCCTCGCGGGCGAGCTGCTCGCCGAGGCGGCGCCGGACCTCCCCCACCGCGTCGCCGAAGACGACGCTGTCGGGGCGCGCGAAGTAGACGTGCTCGAAGACGCAGCGCTTGGGCGGCGCAGTGCGCGGCAGGCGGATCGACCGGCACTGCCCGTCGCTCGCCACCACCACCTCGCCGGGCTCGAGCTCGCGCGCCGCGGTCGCGCTCAGCAGGTCGAAGGCGCACGACTCCGAGGCGAAGCAGGTGGCGCCGCCGAGCGTCGGCGATCGCCAGCGGACGGAAGCCGTTGGGGTCGCGCGCCGCGATCAGGCAGCTCGAGGTGATGACCAGCAGCGAATAGGCGCCGTCGATCTGGTCGAGCGCCACCAGCAGCGAGTCGACGATGTTCGGGCGCGGGTTGCGCGCCATCAGGTGCAGGATCACCTCGGTGTCGCTGGTGGTCTGGAAGATCGAGCCCTCTTCCTCGAGCCGCGCCCGCAGCGTCGTCGCGTTGGTCAGGTTGCCGTTGTGGACGATGCCGACCGGCCCCATCGAGGTGCGCACCACGATCGGCTGCGCGTTGGCGATGACCGACGAGCCGGCGGTCGAGTAGCGCGTGTGGCCGAGGGCGCGGCGGCCGGGCAGGCGCGCCAGCACCGGCGCCTGGAAGATGTCGGCGACGTGCCCCATGCCGCGCTCGACCGCCATCGTCTGGCCGCTCCAGGCAGCAGATGCCCGAGCTCTCCTGGCCGCGATGCTGCAGCGCGTAGAGCCCGAGATAGGCGTGGTTCGCCGCGTCGTCGTGTCCCTCGATGCCGAAGATGCCGCACATGATCGTCGCCTCAGAGTCCCAGGGCCTTGGGAAGCGCCGTCGCCCAGAGCTCGCGCAGTCGCGCCACCGGGGCGTCCAGCGTCGCGCCGTCGGCCTCGATGCGCAGCCGGTCGCCGCCGGTCTCCCCCGCCTCGACGGCGGGGACGCCGAGCCGCGCCGCGACGGCGAGAAAGGCGTCGAGCTGGTGCGGCGCCACGGCGACCACCGCGCGGGCCTGCGACTCGGAGAAGAGCGCCGTCGGCGAGAGCCCGACGCGCAGCGCGGCGCCGATGCCGCGGCCGAAAGTCGCCTCGGCCAGCGTCACCGCCAGGCCCCCTTCCGAGACGTCGTGCGCGGCGCGCACGAAGCCCTTGCCGATCCCCTCGCGCAGCAGCGCGCCGAGGCGCGCCTCGGCGGTCGAGGTCGACGCGCGGCGGCCGGCCGCGCTCGACGCCGTGCAGCAGGCGCAGGTAAGCCGAGCCGCCGAACTCCGCGGCGTCCTCGCCGAGCAGCACGAGGCGGTCGCCGTTGCGCGTGAAGGTTGCGCCGGGCGAGTCGCCGAGGTCGTCGATGACGCCGACCATCGCGATCGTCGGCGTCGGGTGGATCGAGCGCCCGTCGGTCTCGTTGTAGAGCGAGACGTTGCCCGAGATGACCGGCACCTCGAGCGCGCGGCAGGCTTCCGAGATGCCGCGCACCGCCTCGCGGAACTGCCAGAGGATCTCCGGGTTCTCCGGGTTGCCGAAGTTGAGGCAGTCGGTGAGGCCGACCGGCTCGGCGCCGACCATGGCGAGGTTGCGCGCCGCTTCGGCCACCGCCTGCATGCCGCCGCGATAGGGGTCGAGGCAGCAGTAGACCGGATTGACGTCCGAGGTGAGCGCCAGGCCGTTCGGCGTCCCCTTGAGCACCAGCACCGCGGCGTCGCCGCCGGGACCGCTGCACCGTGTTGGTGCGCACGGTGTAGTCGTACTGCCGCCAGATCCACTCCTTCGAGCCGAGCTCGGGGGTCGCGAGCAGCGCGCTCGAGGCACTCGGTCGGATTCGCCGCGGACGGCACCTCGGGGGTCCGCTGCAGTTCGGCGAGCCACTTCGGCTCGGCGACCGGGCGCTGGTAGACCGGCGCGTCGTCGGTGAGCGGCGCGATCGGCATCGACGCCTCGACCCTGCCGCGATGGCGGATCTCGGCACGCTGGTCGCCGGTCACTTCGCCGATCGTCGCGACCTCGAGCCCCCAGCGGCGGAAGACCTTCGCGATCTCCTCCTCGCGCCCGCGCTGGGCCACGATCACCATGCGCTCCTGCGACTCCGAGAGCATCATCTCGTAGGCCGACAGCCCCGGCTCGCGCAGCGGCACGCGGTCGAGATCGAGCCGCATGCCGACGCCGCCGCGCGCGCCATCTCGAAGGTCGAGCTGGTCAGCCCGGCGGCGCCCATGTCCTGGATCGCGACGATTGCCGTCGAGCGCATCGCCTCGAGGCAGGCCTCGAGCAGGATCTTCTCGGTGAAGGGGTCGCCGACCTGCACGGTCGGCTTCTTCTTCTCGCTCTCGGCGTCGAACGACTCGGACGCCATCGAGGCGCCGTGGATGCCGTCGCGGCCGGTGCGCGAGCCGGCGTAGAGGATGGGATTGCCGACGCCCGCTCGCCTTCGCCTTGAAGATGCGCTCGCGCCGCGCCACGCCGAGCGCGAAGGCGTTGACCAGGATGTTGCCGTTGTACGAGGCGTGGAAGCGCGTCTCGCCGCCGACGGTCGGAATGCCGACGCAATTGCCGTAGTTGCCGATGCCGCGCACGACGCCGTCGACCAGCGAGCGCATGCGCGGCGCGTCGATCTCGCCGAAGCGTCAGCGCGTCCATGCAGGCGATCGGGCGCGCGCCCATGGTGAAGACGTCGCGCAGGATGCCGCCGACGCCGGTCGCCGCACCCTGGAAGGGCTCGATGTAGCTCGGGTGGTTGTGCGACTCCATCTTGAAGACCGCCACCCAGCCGTGGCCGATGTCGACGACGCCGGCGTTCTCGCCCGGCCCCTGCAGCACCCGCGGCCCCTTGGTCGGAAACTCGCGCAGGTAGACCTTCGAGGACTTGTACGAGCAGTGCTCGCTCCACAGCGCCGAGGTGATGCCGAGCTCGGTCAGGGTCGGCGTGCGGCCGAGGAAGCCGAGCAGGCGCTCGCACTCCTCTTCGGAGAGTCCGTGCTGGCGCGCCAGCTCGAGGTCGGCCGGCCGCTCGGCCGGCGCGGAAGCCGTCGGCGCTCATCGCATCGCCCCCGCCATCCGGGCGCCGGCGTGGACGACCGACTCGAAGAGGCCGAGACCGTCCTTGTTGCCGAGCACCTCTTCGGCGCAGCGCTCGGGGTGCGGCATCAGGCCGAGCACGTTGCCCTTCTCGTTGGTGACGCCCGGCGATGGCGTGCGCCGAGCCGTTGACGTTCCAGCTGTCGTCCTGCGCACCCGAGGGAGAGACGTAGCGGAAGACGACCTGCCGGTTGGCCTCGAGCTTCGTCGAGCTCGCTCGGCGAAGTGCTCGTAGTTGCCTTCGCCGTGGGCGATCGGCATGCGCAGCACCTGGCCCGGTCTCGTAGGCGCTGGTGCAGGGCAGGTCGTTGCGCTCGACGCGCAGGTAGACGTCGCGGCACTCGAAGCGCAGGTCGCGATTCCGCCGCAGCGCCCCCGGCAGCAGGCGCGCCTCGGTCAGCACCTGGAAGCCGTTGCAGATGCCGAGGACCTTGCCCCCCTTCTCGGCGTGCTCGGCGCACCGCGCCCATCACCGGCGAGACGCGCCGCCATGGCGCCGCCGCGCAGGTAGTCGCCGTAGGACCAGCCGCCCGGCAGCACCACGAGGTCGCAGCCCTTGAGCGAGGTGTCTTCGTGCCAGAGGAAGACCACTTCCTGGTCGAGCACGTGCTTGAGCACGTGGTAGACGTCGTGGTCGCAGTTCGACCCCGGGAAGATGACGACGCCGCACCTCATGCGGCGCCCCCCGGCAGGACCTCGATCCGGTACTCCTCGACGACGGTGTTGGCGAGCAGCTTCTCGCACATGGCGGCGAGCGTTCTGCCCGGCCGCCTCGGCGTCGTCGACGCCGAGGTCGATCTCGAAGCTACTTGCCGGCGCGCACTTCGCGCACTTCCGGGAAGCCGATGCGCTCGAGCGCGCCGCGGATCGCCTTGCCCTGCGGATCGAGGATCTCCTTGCGCGGATAGACGGTGACGCGGGCTCTCACGAGGAAACCTCCAGCCATTCAGTGGGACGGAACTGTTCCGAGACGACGACGCCGGCCGGGAGCCGGCGCGGTCGAGGGCTTCTCCGACGGTGGCGGCGGCGAGCGCCGCCGTGTTGTTGGTGCGCGACAGGTGGTAGAGGACGACCATGCGCAGCCGCTCGGAGAGGAGCTCCGGCAGCCCTTCGCCGGCGTCGACGTTCGAAAGATGTCCGTGCCGCCCGGCGACGCGCTGCTTGAGCGGCCAGGGGTAGGGGCCGCTGCGCAGCATCTCGAGGTCGTGGTTGGTCTCGAGGATCAGCAGGTCGAGATCGACGAGGCGCCCCCAGGCGAGCTGGCTGCGGCAGCCGAGATCGGCGGCGAGGCCGAGCCGCCGCCCCCAGCGGTCCTGCAGCACGAAGCCGACCGGTTCGCGCGCGTCGTGCGGAATGAGGAAGGGCTCGACCGAGAAGCACGCCGACCTCGACGGGCCGCCCCGACTCGATCGACTCGACGCGCGCCATCACGTGCCCGGGCAGCTCCGTGCCGGCGATCGTGCCGCGCGTCGCGTAGACCGGCAGCTGGTGCTTGCCGGCGAAGCGCGCCGCGCCGCGGATGTGGTCGTCGTGCTCGTGGGTGAGGAGGAGGGCGGTGATCGTCTTCGGGTCGATGCCGACCTGCTTTCATGCGGCGCTCGAGCTCGCGGCAGGAGAAGCCGGCGTCGATCAGGACGCGGACGCCGTCGGCCTCGACCACCACCGCGTTCCCCCCGCTCCCCGATCCGAGCACGACCGCCCGCAGAGGCGATTCGGACACCTCGAACTGGAGGGAGGATTGCACGGCCGGCAGAGTCTACCAGTGGGGGGCGGCGGGCCGCGAAACCCCTAGAAGTTGTAGATCTTGCCCTGCTCCAGGAAGTCGACGTCGGGGTTGCCGAGGGCCTTGATCTCTTCGCGGATGCGGTCGGCGCAGGTGGGCTTCAGGTGGTGCAGGAGGACCGGCACGCGGCGCTTGAGCTGCCGCAGCTCCACCGCCACCGTCTGCGGCGTCAGGTGGAGCGAGAGGTCGGCGATCGGCTGCAGGCGGTTGTCGAAGCTCACCTCGAGCCAGACCGCCGCCAGGTCCTTGATCGAGTTGGCGATCTCCCAGAGGCGCCGGGTCGGCCCGGTGTCGCTCGACCAGAGGACCTTGGCGCCGTCCTTCTCGATCAGGTAGCCGTAGGTCGGCACCAGGTGGTTGACCGGGATCGGCGTGAATCTCACGCCCCCCACTTCGAACGGCACCTCGTCGGCCAGCTCGTGGAAGCGCAGGGCCGGCAGCAGGTGGTTCGGGATGCGGGTGAAGTCGGGCCAGACGTCGTTGTTGAACAGGTGCTTGCGCACCGCGTAGACGGTGGCCGGCGAGGCGTAGATTTCGACCGCGTCGCGCAGCTTGCCGAAGACGTTCTCGACGAAGAAGGGGAGCGAGGTCGTGTGGTCCATGTGCGAGTGCGACAGCACGATGGACTGCACCTGCTGCTGGCGCTCGACCGGACAGCGCCTGCGACAGCGACCCGGCGTCGAGCGCCACCGAGTCGTCGATGACCAGACAGGTCATCCGGCGGCCTTCGCGCTCTCGCCGCCGTAACTGCCGAGAACCTCGATCTTCATGGCTTGCTCAGCGACTATATCCGCGGCTTCGCAGGGCCGACAAGGAAGCCGCCAGCGCTTCCCCCCGCGCCAGCTCGAAGCGGCCGGCGGCGTAGAGGCTCTCGAAAGCGGCGACGACTCGCGGGCAGAGGCGGGTCGCCGGCGTCGCTCGCGGATCTCCCGCGGCGGCGGTCGCCGCGTCGAGGCCCGGCCGGTAGGGGCGGCTGGTGGTGATCGCGTCGTAGGTGTCGGCCACCGCGGCGATGCGGGCGAGCAGCGGGATGGCGTCGCCCGCCAGCCCGTCGGGGTAGCCCCGGCCGTCCATCCGCTCGTGGTGGTTGCGCACGATCGGCAGCACCGGCGCGAGGCTCTGGATGCGCGAGACGATCGCCGCCCCGTCGGCCGGGTGGCGCTGCATCACCGCGACCTCCTCGGCGTCGAGCGCCGCCGGCTTGCGCAGGATGTCGTCCGGCACCGCGATCTTGCCGATGTCGTGCAGCGTGGCGCCGAGCCGCAGCGTCTCGAGCTCCTCGGCCGGCAGCTCCATCTCGTCGCCGAGCAGGAGCGAGTAGGCAACGACCCGGTGCAGGTGGCCGCCGGTGTAGGGATCGCGCCGCTCGACCGCCTCGGCGAGCGCGGTGACCGACTCGACGAAGGTGCGCTCGAGCCGCGCGAAGAGGCGGGCGTTCTCGAGCGCGTGCGCGAGCGGCCCGGCGAAGAGCCGGACGCGGCGCAGGTCCTCGCCGTCGAAGCCGCCGCGCGCGCGCGAGTTGAGCAGCTGCAGGACGCCGATCACCCTGCCGCGCGAGATCAGCGGCACCGCGATCATGCCGTGGGTGTCGAAGTTGGGGCTGATGTCGCCGCGCCAGCGCGGGTCGCGCGTGACGTCCTCGACCAGCTCGGCGACGCCCGCCAGGGCGACGCTGCCGACGATGCCGCTGCCGAGCGGCACCCGGATGGCGGAGATCTCGGGCGCCGCCTTGCCGCGCACGACGCGGAAGTAGAGCTCGCTGGTTCCCTCGTCGACCTCCCAGATCGAGCTCGTCTCGGCGGCGCAGAACTCCTCGGCCTTGGCCAGCGCGAGCTCGAGGACGCGCTGCGGCTCGAGCGTCTCGGCGAGCGAGAGGCCGATCTCGAGCAGCGTCTCCTGCTCGGCGAGCCGTTGCGCCAGGCGGACCGGCGTCATCTCCATGGCGGGCGCGCTCGTCGAGGCGGTGCCGGGCTCAGAAGCGCGTGCCGATCCAGAAAGCGGTCTGGAAGCCCTTGTCGATCGATTCCTTGAAGTCCCACTGCTGGGCGAAGTCCCAGTTGAGGTCGATGCCGGCGAAGTTCACCGTGAAGCCCCAGCCGTAGGAGGCGCACGAGTTCGCCAGGCCGCCGAAGTCGAGCGTCTTGCCTTCGCTGGCGTTGCAGAGCTCGTACTCCTCGCCGGCATAGTCCCGCCACGCGCCGCCGGCGTCGACGAAGACGCGGCCGCGGATGCCCCGGAAATTGAAGAAGGGGCCGACCAGCGCGTCGATCAGCGGGAAGCGGTACTCGATGTTGGCGAAAAAGGCGCGGTCGCCGACCATCGAGTTGTAGTCGTAGCCGCGCACCGTGTCGAGGCCGCCGATGGCGAAGATGTTCGGGAATGAGCCGTCGGCGAAGCCGGCAAAGCCGCGGATCGCGAAGCTGGTGCGGTCGGAGACCCGGAAGTACTGGCGGAAGTCGAGGTTGGCGCCGGCGGTGAGCGTGCCCCCTTCCGAGATGTCGTAGCCGTAGTTGCCCGACAGCCGGAAGCGGTGGCCGGCGACGGCGCCGGACTCGTCGTAGACCGCGGTGTCGCCGACCAGCGCGGCCTGCACCAGCGGATAGTTGTCGGTCCGCGGGTCGATCTGGAAGATCACTTCGCCGGTGGCCGGGTCGCGAATGACCTGCTGGAACTGGTAGTTGCGCCAGATGAAGCCGGCGCCCGCCTCGACGCGGGTGTAGAACGAGAAGGGATGGATGAGCGAGGCGACCGCACCGGTCTCGCGGTAAGTGGCCTGGCCGCGCTCGAACCTGCCGGTCGAGGTGTCGTAGCCGAGGTAGAAGCTGCGGCGGTCGAAGAGCTGGGCCGACCAGTTCGTCCGCTTCGACATGTCGACGTAGAGGAAGTCGAAGTCGGAGAAGGTATCGACCGTCGACAGCAGCACGAAGAGCCGCCGGTCGCCGAGGTAGTCGGAGAAGCTGAGATAGGCCTGGCCGAGCAGGTACTGGTCGGCGGTGTAGCCGACCGACCCGCCGCCGTCCTCGAGGAAGAGGCGCGAGCCGCTTGTACTTCGCCTCGTTGGCGGGGTCGAGCGACACCTCGATGTCGGGCTCGAACAGGTGCATCGACTCGCGCTCGCCGCCGGCCGGCGCCGCTTCTCCCACGGCGGCGCCTGCCGGAGCCGCGCGGCGGCGGGCGAAGCGGGCGTCGCGGCTGGCGCCGCGGCGGTCACCGGCGTGTCGACGCCGGTCATGTAGAGGTCGAAGTCGCCGTTCCAGAAGCCGGCGTAGACCAGCCGGTCGTGCCCGTCGGTCCCCTTCTGCACGGTCGGCATGAAGCAGCCGGTGACGACGTTGGTGTACTGCTCGGTGCGGCCGCTCGCCAGCTCGAGCCCCCAGATGTTGTACGTCCCCGAGCGGTCCGAAGTGAAGTAGATCCACTTGCCGTCGCTCGAGAAGACCGCGTCCTGGTCGCTCCACGGCCCTTCGGTCAGGCGCGTCCGCTGGCGCTGGCCGTCGAGCTCCATCCGCCAGAGCTGCGCGTGGTCGTAGCCGACCGTCGAGCGAGTAGACGATCGCGCTGCCGTCCGGGGTGAAGACCGGCGCGCCGTCGTAGTTCTCGTCGTCGGTCAGGTTGGTGATCTGGCCGGTGCTCGAGGTCGTAGAGGAAGATGTCGAAGCGCCCGGCGCGGTTGCCCGAGAAGGCGATCTTGGTGCCGTCGGGCGTTGAAGGCCGGCGCGTGCTGCTGCTCGACCTCCATGTCGATGACGCGCTCGATCTTCCTCCTGAGCACGTCGAAGATCACCAGGCTGCGCCCCTTCTCGCGCTTGGCGAAGACCGCGATGCGGTTGCCGTCGGGCGAGAACGCCAGGTCGCGGCCCATGCGCGCCTTGGAGGTCAGGTGCTGCGACGACGAGGTACTGGTACTTGTCCGAGAAGCCCTTGGTGAGGTTGGCGATCGGCTTGCGCTCGCGCGCGTCGTAGAGCACGACGTCGAGGTCGCCGTGGGAAATGGCGAGCGCCGCGACCAGGTCGCCGGAGGGCGAGGCGGCCGGCGAGATCGCCTGCAGGACCTCGCCCTTCTCGTCGCGGAACGGGCGGCCGAAGTCCGACGGCTCGCCGGTCGCCACCAGCTCGGGGAGGTACTTCTTGCGCAGCCAGCGGCGGAAGTCGAGGTCGAAGTCGTCGGGCTCGATCGCGCAACGACGCGCTCGATCGCCTTGTCCGGCCGGCCGCCGATCGTGTTGCGGAACTCGTAGACGAAGTCGCGGAAGCCTTCCTTGCCCCAGCGCTCCTCGATGAAGTCGAAGGCGGCGTGGCCGAAGCGGTAGGCGATGTAGCCCGTGCACCCCGCGCTCCATGATCGACGGGCACGGCGTCGTTGACCACCGAGTCGCGCAGGAACATCTTCTCGACCGTGCCCTCGTCCTTCGCCATGTAGGACGCCATGCCCTCCATGAACCACTGCGGCGCGCCGGTCGCCAGGCCCTCGCCCGAACTTGCCCTGGAAGATGACGCTGTACTGGAAGATGTGGGTGAGCTCGTGCATGATGAGCTCGAACAGCTCACCGTCCGGCAGGTCGACCGGCATCACCATCCGGTTGCGCACCGGGCTGGCGAAGGCGCCGATGTCCTCGGGGATGAAGTTGACGATGATGTTGTTCTGCTCGAACGCCGAGTGCGTGGCGTAGAAGATGAGCGGGATCGGCTCCTGGATCTGGTGGTCGAACTCGCGCGACAGCCGGTCGTAGGCGCTCTCGGCGAACGAGACGACCTTCTCGAGCAGCTTCTCCTCGTCCTGGTAGTAGTACATGACGAAGTGCGGCGACTTGTAGGTCTTCCACTTGAAGTCCCGGTACTGCACCTTGTTCTTGCCGAAGCCGCCCTGGTACTGGGCGGCGGCAGTGCCGGCGAGAGCGAGCGCCAGCACGCAGCCGGACGCGACGACACGCCGCAGGAACGAGGATCGGAGCACCGGAGCCTCCTTCGGGATCAGTCGGTGAGCAGGATCCGGCTCGTCTCGACCGTCTTCTGGGTGAAGACGTTGACGATCCGGTCCTCGAGCGAGGAGAGATTCTCGAACATCCCCTTCAGGGGGTCGGCCTTCTCGCCTTCGAATTCCTTGAAGTCCTTGAAGTTGTCGAAGTAGAGGCGCTCGCCGGTGTGGCCGTCGAAGACCATCAGCACGATGTCGAAGTCGAAGCCGGTGTTCTCGACCAGCACCTGGCGGTAGTAGGTCCGTCCGTCGAAGGGGGAGACGTATTCCTCGGTGCGGTAGCCGCTCTTGTCCTGGACGTCGAAGTCGAGGCTGCCGGCGAGCACCAGGTCGGCCTGCGCGCGCTCGCCGGCGGCGCGCCAGAAGTCGGTGTTCTTCGCCAGCAGCTCGAGGTCGAAGGTCGGATAGTCGACCGCGCCGGCGTCCACCACCTTGAGATCGGTCTCGCGGCGGATGAGCTTGGTCAGGTAGCGCTCGAATTCGCTTCTCGACGTCGAGCGCGCTGCCGCGCGCCCGCTCGCCCCCCGAGCCCTCGCGGCCGACCACCAGGAAGGGGGCGAGCGCCACCGTCCGCTTGCCGGTGAGGTCGACCTTCGCCCGCACCGGCAGCGTCAGCCGGACCTCGACGTCGGCGGCGGCCGGCAGCGCGAGCGCGGCCAGCAGGAGCGCCGCCACGCTCAGCCGCGACGATCGCAGCGCGCTCATGGCGTTCCCGGCTTCGGCGCGGCTTCCGGCCTGGCGGCGGGAGGCACGGCGCCCGGCTTGAAGCCCTGGTAGAACTCGAGGAAGCGGGCGACGTTGCGCTTCAGGCCCTTGTTGGAGGGCGCCAGCCGGATCGCCTCCTTGTAGGCCGCGTGCGCGTCGTCGAACCGGCCGACCGCCTCGTAGGCTACCGCCAGGTTGTTCCACGCCTTGGCGTCTTCGGGTGCCAGCCGTTTGGCCTGCTCGAAGCGGAAGAGCGCCTCGCTCCACAGGCCTCGCTTGGCCATGTCGATGCCGAACTTGAGTTGCTCGGCGGCGCCGCCCGACTTCGGTTTGGCTTCGGCGGAGGGGGCGGCCGCCAGTGCGGCGGCGGCCAGCCAGCAGCAGGTCCAGCGCAGCGCAGCGTTCCGGCTCATTCGGCGCCCACCTCCAGCGGGATCTCCCCGCGCGGGGGGCGGGAGTATAACCGAGCGCTCCCCACCCTCCCCGGCCGCCGGCGCAAGTCGACACACCCCGCTGTCGTCTCATCCCGACGATGAGAGCTCCCGCCGCCCCCGATGCCGGCCGCCTCCCCCGGCCGCTCGCCGAGCTCGGCGCCCGCCGCGTGGCGCGCGGCGAGGCGGGTTTCCCGTCCGTCCTCGACCGGCTCGAGCTCGCGCCGCCCGAGCTCTACCTGCGCGGCGAGCTGCCGGAGCTGCCGATGGTGGCCCTGGTCGGCGCGCGGCGGGCGTCGCGCTACGGGCTCGAGGTCGCCGAGTGGTTCGCGCGCGAGCTCGCCGCGGCCGGCGTCGCCGTCGTCTCCGGCTTCGCGCGCGGCGTCGACGCCGCGGCGCACCAGGGCGCTCTCGCCGCCGCCGGCGGGCGCACCGTCGCCGTGCTCGGCTGCGGGCTCGACATCGACTATCCGCGCGGCCATCGCGCGCTCGGCGACGCGATCGCGGCGCGCGGCGCGCTGCTCACCGAGTTCCCCCCGGCCGCCTCCCGGCGTCCTGGCAATTTCCGGTGCGCAACCGGCTGATCGCGGCGCTCGCTGCGGCCTGCGTCGTCGTCGAGGCGGCGCCGAAATCGGGCTCGCTCGTCACCGCGCGGCTGGCGCTCGAGCTCGGGCGCGAGGTTCTCGCCGTTCCCGGCCGGGTCACCGACGAGCTGGCGCTCGGCACCAACGCGCTCGTCGCCGACGGCGCCCGCCCGGCGCTCGACCCGCGCGACGTGCTCGAGGCGATCGGCCTCGCCGCGCCGCCGCGCTCCTCCCCCGACGACGCGCGGTCCGCCGTCGACGAACGCGCGCTCGCCGGCCTCGGCGAGGAGGCGCGCGCGCTCTGGCGCGCGGCGCGCGAGGCTCCCGGCGCCGCCGAAGCGCTGGCGCTGCGTGCCGGCCTCGAGCCGGCGCGGGCGCTCGCCGCGCTGCTCGAGCTCGAGCTCGCCGGAGCGCTCCGCCGCGGCGCCGACGGCCGCTACGAGGCGGGCTCCTGAGCCGGACGCCGCGGCCGGGCCGGCTTGACCGCTATGGTAGGGTCGCGCGCCCCGTCGGGAGGCCATCCGCCGTCACCTCCGGAAATAGATCCGGGGCCTCTCCACGTTCGCTCGACCCCGTGACCAAGAACCTCATCATCGTCGAAAGCCCCGCCAAGACGCGCACGCTCAAGAAGTTCCTGGGCCGCGACTGGACGGTGGAGGCTTCGGTCGGCAACATCCGCGACCTCTCCAAGAAGAACCTGGGCCTGGGCGAGAACTACGAGCCCGACTACATCGTCATCGCCAAGAAGAAGGACGTCGTCAAGAAGCTGAAGGAAGCGGCGAAGAAGGCCGATCGCATCTACCTCGCTTCCGACCCCGATCGCGAGGGGGAAGCGATCGCCTGGCACATCTCGGAGGTGCTCGGCCGCGACGACAAGGACGTCCACCGCGTCACCTTCAACGAGATCACCAAGAAGGCGGTGCTGGCGGCGCTCGCCTCCCCGGGCAAGATCGACGCCCACCTCGTCGATTCGCAGCAGGCGCGCCGGGTGCTCGACCGGCTGATGGGCTTCAAGCTCTCTCCGCTTCTGTGGGAGAAGGTTCAGCGCGGCCTGTCGGCCGGGCGCGTGCAGTCGGTGGCGCTCAAGATGGTCTGCGACCGGCAGGCCGAGATCGACGCCTTCGTGCCGGTCGAGTACTGGGTGATCGGCGCGCGGCTCGCCGCCCCCCCCGGAAGAACGCCGCCCGAGTTCGTCGCGCGGCTCCACCAGCTCGACGGCCGGAAGGCCGAGGTCGGCAGCGCCGAGGCCGCCGCCGCGGTCGAGGCCGAGCTCTCGCGCGGCGAGTTCCGGGTCGCCGCGGTCGAGCGCAAGGAGTCGAAGCAGCGCCCCTCGGCCCCCTTCATCACCAGCCGGCTGCAGCAGGAGGCGGCGCGCCGCTACGGCTTCTCGGTCAAGCGCACGATGGCGCTGGCGCAGGGGCTCTACGAGGGACGGGTGGTCGGCGATCGCGGCCAGCTCGGCCTCATCACCTACATGCGCACCGACTCGACCCGCGTCTCCGACGAGGCGATCGCCGGCGTGCGCGAGCTGATCGCCACCCGCCACGGCGCCGACAAGCTGCCCGACAAGCCCAACGTCTACACCTCGAAGAAGGGAGCGCAGGACGCCCACGAGGCGATCCGCCCGACCTACCTCGACCTCCCTCCCGAGACCGCCGCGCCCTGGCTCGAGGCGGACGAGCTCAAGCTCTACCGGCTGATCTGGGACCGCTTCGTGGCGAGCCAGATGCTTCCCGCCCTCTTCGACGTCACCCAGGTCGACATCGAGCGCGGCCGCTGCCGGCTGCGCGCCGCGGGCAAGGTGCTCAAGAGCCCCGGCTTCCTCGCGGTCTACCAGGAGGTGGTCGACAAGCTCGAGGCCGAGGGGCGACGACGAGAGCGCCCAGCTCCCGGCGCTCGCCGAAGGGGACCTGCTGAAGCTCGTCGCGCTCGAGAAGGAGCAGAAGTTCACCCAGCCGCCGGCGCAGTACTCCGAGGCGACGCTGGTCAAGGCGCTCGAGGAGAACGGCATCGGCCGCCCCTCGACCTACGCCGCCATCCTGTCGACCCTCTCCGAGCGCGAGTACGCCCAGAAGCGCGAGGGGCGCTTCGATCCCACCGCCCTCGGCAAGGTGGTCAATCGGCTCCTCCAGCAGGGCTTCAAGGACATCCTCAACGAGGGCTACACGGCGCGGCTCGAGCAGGAGCTCGACGAGATCGAAGAGGGGAAGCTCCCCTGGAAGCAGGCGGTCTCCGAGTTCGACACCAAGTTCGAGAAGGACCTGGCGCGCGGCGCCAAGAAGTGGCCCGACATCAAGGTCGACGGCATCCCGTTGGGCGAGCTGCAGCCGGCGCGCGCCGCGGAGCGCTGCCCCAAGTGCGGGCGCGAGCTGGTCGTCCGCTTCGGCCGCTACGGCGCCTTCGTCGGCTGCACCGCTTTCCGCGCCGAGCCTTCGTGCGACTACACGAGCGACCTCGACCCGAAGACCGCCGCCGCGCAGCCGGCCGAAGGGGAGGAGATCGCCCCCTGCGAGCTGTGCGGCAAGCCGATGGCGCTCAAGCGCTCGCGCTTCGGCGTCTTCCTCGGCTGCACCGGCTATCCGGAGTGCAAGAACATCCGCAAGATCGGTCCCGCGGCGGCGCCGCCGAAGGACACCGGCGTCGCCTGCCCCGAATGCGGCGAAGGGACGATCGTCGAGAAGAAATCGCGCCGCGGCAAGATCTTCTACTCCTGCTCGCGCTATCCCGAAGTGCAAGTTCGCGCTCTGGAACAAGCCGATCGCCGAGCCCTGCCCGCGCTGCGGCAACCCCCTCCTGACCGAGAAGACGACCAAGAAGAAGGGAACCGTCTGGCTCTGTCCCAAGGAGGGGTGCGGCTACGAGATCGAAGCCCCGGAAATCGCGGCAAGCTGAGTCTTGCCAGCACTTGACTTGCCCGAGTTGTGTATGTATTTAATACATACATGAAGCGCAAACTCGTCCAGGCAGGCAGCTCGCTCGCCGTCACCCTTCCTGCCGAGGTCGTTCAGGAATACGGCCTCGAGAAGGGGATGACGGTGGACGTCTCCGTTCATCCGCAAACCGGCGCCGTCACGATCCGGCCGGGCGTGCGCTACTTCGAGGATGGCAGAGTGACGCCGCGCTTCCGCGAGCTCGCCGAGGAGATCGCGGACAAGCACGATGCGAGCTTCCGCGAGCTCGCGAAGTGACCCTCTACCTCGACCTCGACCAGATCCTCGAGCTGCACGCGTTTCAGATCGATCGCTACGGAGGCTCGGCCGGAATCCGCGATCGCGGCGCACTCGAGTCCGCCGTCGCCCGGGCGCAGATGACCTTCGGCGGCGAGGACCTCTATCCGGACCTCGCGGCAAAAGCGGCTGCGCTGCTTCACTCGCTGGTGATGAATCACCCCTTCGTCGACGGCAACAAGCGCGTCGGCGCGCATGCCACGCTCCTGTTCATCGCCGCCAACGAAGAGGAGCTCGTCGTGACCTCGGCCGAGTTGACGGAGACGACGCTCGCGACGGCGCGCGGCGAGCTCGCCGCCGAGGCACTGGCGATCTGGATCCGCCAGCGCCTCGTCCGCCGCGAGCGCTGAAGCTCAGGCCGCGGCTTCTCCCCCCGCCGCCTGCCGGCGCCGCACCGCCGCCCAGCCGGCGCCCAGGAAGAGCAGCTCGACGAGCGCGATGCCGGCCATGATGGTGACCAGGCTCGAGCTGCCGAAGCCGTAGGAGTGCAGCCCCGAGGCGAGCACGAAGTTGACGCCGAGATAGGTCATCAGGATCGTCCAGAAGGCGGCGATCGACGACACCGCGACGCCGAACTCGGCGATCTGCTGGTCGAAGCGGGCGTGCAGGATCGCCATGTAGGCGAGGAAGGCGACCAGCGACCAGACCTCCTTCGGATCCCAGCCCCAGTAGCGCCCCCACGACGACGCCGCCCAGATCGAGCCGGTGAGGATGCCGGCGATGAGCAGGATCGAGCCGACGTGGGTGTACCAGTAGAGGAGCTGGCTCCAGCGCCGCACCAGGTCGCGCCGCGCCGGGCGCGAAGATCTCGACGCCGACCACCAGGTGGGCGAAGAAAGTCACGATGGCGAGCGTCGCGTAGCTGACCATGATGATCGGCACGTGGATGGCGAGCCAGGGCGTGCCCGACAGCACCGGCGGCATCGGATGGATGAAGGGATCCATCGGCAGCAGGTCGAGCAGCGCGGTGGCGAGCGCCGCCATCGCCGCGGCGTTGAAGATCAGCATCCGGTTGCGCAGCAGGAGCGAGACGACGCCGAACAGCGCGACGCCCCAGCCGAGGAAGAGCATCGACTCGTACATGTTCGAGGCCGGGATGCGGCCGGCGATCTGCCAGCGCTGGGCGATCGACCAGGTGACGACCAGGAAGCCGCCGACGATGCCCGCCCGCGCGATCCACGAGAGGCCGAAGCGGTCGCGCTCCATCGTCAGCCCGGCGGCGATCGCCGCCGGCAGCAGGAAGAGCCAGGCGAGGCGCGACGGGCGGGTCGCTTCGTAGCGCAGCTCGCGCGCCACCGCCTCGGGGCTCAGGTAGTGCGCCGGCGCCGAGCGCGCGGATGCGGTCGCCCAGGGCGATCAGCTCGGCGGCGCTGCCGGGCCGCGCGGCGCTCCACGCCGAGGTCGCGTCGCCGGCCGGGATCATTCGCAGCGCGTCGCCGCGGAAGTACCCGTCGAGCACCATCAGGCGGTCCTCGAGCTCGACCAGGTGCTTGTCGGCCGCTCCGAGCTTCTCGTCGCGGCTCTGGCGGGCGTCCGCCTCGGCCATCGCCTGGCGCAGCGCGGCGTTGGTCACCAGGTCCTGGAACGACGCGTAGCGGGTCCCGGCCGGCAGCCCGGCGATCCGCGCGATCTCGCTGCGCACCCGGACGATCGGCTCGTTGGCCCAGCCGCGCGGGTCGATCACCCAGCCGGCCGCCATCGCCGCCGGCTCGATACCCGGCCAGGCGCGCTCGCTTCGTCACCGTCCAGACGCCGTTGCGCGCCTGGGTGTCGAAGGGCATGACGCGGCCGTCGTGCTGCACCGGCATGGCGCGGATGCTTCGCGACGCTCGCCGCGTCGGGCACCACCGCGGCCTGCGCCGCGCGGCGCGAGGCGCGAGCGCCGTGAGCAGCCGGCGGCCACCGTCGCCGCGGCCGGCGCCAGCGGCGCCATCGCCTTGCGGTACTGGATCAGGCGGGTGGCGAAGACCACGATCATGCCGAGCACCAGCAGCGCGTAGCCGAGGAAGACGACGCTCTGGCCGGGGTCTTTCGACACCGAGAGGATCGTCATCTCGCGGCCGCCCTGGATCTGGTAGCTCGACTGGAAGAAGCTCCAGCCGCCGTAGTGCGAGCGGCTGGTTCATCTGGATGACCGCCGGCTGCTCGCCCCTTCGCCGCCGGGTCGAGGACGACGACGCGGCTGCGGAACATCGCCGGCCGCCGCGTGCCCGGATAGGTGTCGATCTCGAAGGCGTCGAGCCGCACCTTGAACGGCAGCTCGATCGGCTTCGCCTCCTCTTTCTGCCTGGAAGACGACGTTCGAGCTGTCCCCCTCCCAGATCGGCATCCGCCCTTCGACTGCTTGAAGACGAGCGTCATCGAGCGCCCCGAGCAGGATGAGCAGCATCGACAGGTGGGTGATCGCGAAGCCGATCCGCCAGCGGTTGCGCGGCCAGCGTTCGATCAGGCCGCAGAGGATGTTGAGCGCGAAGAGCCCCTGCAGGGCGTAGAACCAGGGCGCGTAGTAGACGGCGCGCGCGGCTTCGGCCCCTTTCAGCGATTCGTAGATCGTCCCGGCGGAGAGGACGACTCCGATCAGCAGGACGAGGATGACGGTCAGCTTCAGTGAAGCGAGGAATTCGTACCAGCGGCGCATGAGATCTCCCGGGCCCCCCCTAGCGGTGATGCCAGGCCACGAGGGGCATCATCTCCGAGGGGCGCCCCGGCCGACGCCACCCGGACGAATAGGGCCGGGACAGGTCCCGGGGAGCGGGGCGGGCCGGGCCGTCGCGCCGGGAGCCGACCGCGGGGCGCGCAGCTATGATCGCCGCGATGTCCGCCGCCGACGGGGCGCCGCCCGCCCCTCGCCTCCGCTTCCGCGTCTGGAGCCGGCTCGACCCGGCCCGCCTGCGCTTCTGGGGCGTCCTGGTGCCGATCCACGTCGCCGCCTTCGCGGTCGCTCTACTTCGGGACCTTCCGGCTGCTCGAGCGCGCCTATTCGCAGGCGGGCGCCACCGCGGCGCGCCTGCGCCTCGACCAGGCGGTGCGCGAGATGCCGTTCCTGGTGCAGAGCAGCCGCTGCCGAACCCGCACGTCTTCGAGCACCTGCTCGCCGCCCACCAGCCGATCGGCCTGCGGCTCTACCGGACGGACGCGACGCCGATCGGCATGGTCAACGTCTCTCCCGACCCGGCCGAGATCGCCCGCGTGCGCGCCTTCCTCGCCGACAGCCGGCAGCCACGAGCGAGACCTGGATCGAGAAGCAGTCGGGGCGCGAGTGGATGCGCGGCCTGGTGCGCATCACCGCCGACGCGGGCTGCACGCCCTGCCACGCGGCCGGCACGACGCTCGGCGCCGCCGCCATGCGGCTCGACTTCACCGACCGAGCTCGCGCGAGATCCGCGGCGCGCTGCGGCAGCGGGTCGGCGCTGCTGCTCGGCCGCCTGGGTGGCGCTCATCGCCGGCGTCACGATCGTCGTCCAGCGCACGGTGCGCCGCTCGGCGCGCGCGGCTCGAAGCCGAGCTGCGCGCCGCCGCGAGCGGCAACCGCGAGGTCGCCTCCGGCTCCAGTCGCTGCCGCTCGACCCGGTCGCCGCCGAGATCCACCGCAGCCTGCGCGACCTGCTGCGCGCAGCAGCGCCAGCGCGAGGCCGACGTCGCGGTCAAGCTCGCGCACGTCGACCAGCTCGCCACGTCTCGGCCAGCTCGCCGCCGGCCTGGCGCACGAGATCAAGAACCCGCTCGCCGGCATCCAGGGCGCCCTCGAGGTGCTGCGCGACGAATCGAAGGACGGCGACGCGACCCACCTCTACGAGGAGATGCTCGCCGAGCTCAAGCGGGTCAACGTCATCCTCCACCGCCTGCTCGAGTCGGGGCGGCCGGCGCCGCTGCGGCTCGCGCGCACCGACCTCGACGCACCTGCTCGGCGAGACCGCGGACCTCCTCCGCCCCTCGCTCCGGCGCCAGCGCGTCGAGCTGCGCACCGAGGTGGCGGCCGACCTGCCCGAGGTGCAGGTCGACCCCGCCAAGATCCGCCAGGTGCTGGTCAACCTGATCCAGAACGCCGCCGAGGCGATGGCCGAGCGCGGCGGCCACGTCACCGTGCGGGCCAGCGGCTTCCCCGCCGAGTCGGCAGTGGTGCTGGCGGTCGAGGACGACGGCCCCGGCATTCCGGCCGAGCAGATCGGCAGCCTCTTCGAGCCCTTCTTCACCACCAAGTTCACCGGCACCGGGCTCGGCCTCGCGATCTCGAAGAGCCTCGTCGAGCAGCACGGCGGCCGCATCGAGGTCAGCTCGCAGCCGGGCAGCGGCACCACCTTCCTGATCATCCTGCCGGCGCAGGGGGCGGCGCCTCCGGACGCCGGCGCCCGCGCGGAGAAGAGCTGAGCCATGGCCCTGATCCTCCTGGTCGAAGACGAGAAGCTCCTGCGCTGGGCGCTCGAGCAGCAGCTGAAGCGCGCCGGACACACGGTGCACGCGGCGCCGGACCTCGCCTCGGCGAACGCTCACCTCGAGAGCCACCAGCCCGACGTCGTGCTGCTCGACCTCGGCCTTCCCGACGGCCACGGCCTCGACTTCTACGAGGCGCAACCGCGAGCGGCTCGAAGGGAGCGTGGTGATCGTGATGACCGCGCTCGGCCAGGTCGGCGAGGCGGTGCGGGCGATGAAGCTCGGCGCGCTCGACTTCCTCTCCAAGCCGGTCGACCAGGCGGAGCTGGTGGCGCTGGTCGACCGCTCGCTCGCGGTGCGCGGCGACCAGCTCGAGGCGCAGGCGGCCCGGCAGACCCGCGAGCAGCACCTCGCGCAGACGGTGATCGCCGACTCGCCGACCTTCCGCGCAGACCGTCGAGATCGCCGAGCAGGTCGCGGCCTCGGAAGTGGCGAGCATCCTCATCCAGGGCGAGAGCGGCTCGGGCAAGAACGTCCTCGCGCGCCACATCCACGCCCGCGTCGCCGCGCCGCGCGCGCCCGATGCTCGAGGTGAGCTGCGCCACCATCCCCGAGAACCTGCTCGAGAGCGAGCTCTTCGGCCACGAGAAGGGCGCCTTCACCGACGCCAAGGCGTCGAAGCGCGGCGTCTTCGAGCTCGCCGAGCGGCGGCACGGTGGTGCTCGACGAGATCGGCGAGCTGCGCCTCGACCTGCAGGCCAAGCTCCTCCACTTCCTCGAGGAGCGCCGCTTCCGCCGCGTCGGCGGCACGCGCGAGATCAGCGTCGACGTGCGGGTCATCGCGCTCACCAACCGCGACCTGCAGGCGATGGTGCGCGACAAGACCTTCCGCAACGACCTCTTCTACCGCCTCAACGTCTTCCCGATCCTGGTGCCGCCGCTGCGCCAGCGCGGCGAGGACATCCTGCCGCTGGCGCGCCACTTCCTCGCCACCCTGCAGCCCAAGCTCGGCCGGCGCTTCGACGGCTTCGACCGCGAGGCCGAGAACCTGCTGCTCGCCTACGCCTGGCCGGGCAACGTGCGCGAGCTGCGCAACGTGATCGAGCGGGCGATGGTGCTCGAGCGCGGCCCGAGGATCTCGCGCCGCTCGCTGGTGCTCGACTGGGCGGAGCCCGAGGCCGCGAGCCCGCGCCGAGCGCGCCGCGGCGCCGCTGGGCCGACCGCCGGGATCGTGCCGCTCGAGGAGATGGAGCGCGAGATGGTCGGCCGCGCCATGCGCGCCGCCGGCGACAACCAGACGCGGGCCGCCGAGCTGCTCGGCGTGACCCGCGACCAGCTGCGCTATCGCCTCAAGAAGTTCGGCTTCCGCGGCGCCGACGCCGACACCTGATCCGTCTTGGCTCGGGCCTTGCAGCCTCGGAAGCGCGAGGAGCGCTCCGCATGCGCCTGTTGGTGCTCGATCAGAGCCGGATCCTGCAGTGGCTGGTGCGCCACGAGTTCCCGCAGGGGCTCGAGGTGCTGGCGGTGCAGGATTTCGACGAGGCGGAGCGCCTGGTGCAGGAGGATCCGCCCGACGCCGCGGTGGTGAGCCTTCCGCCGGCGCAGCTCCCCTGGCGCCAGTTCCAGCATCTCTGCGCCCGCCGCAAGCCGCCGGTGCCGGTGCTCTACGAGTCCTGCCTGCATTCGAACGGGCACGACGTCGGTCTCGATCCGGACGACGGCTATGCCGTCTTCCTGCCCAAGCCGGCGCCGCGCACCGAGCTGCGCGCCGCGATCGAGGCGCTGATCGCCGAAGCGCTGCGCTATCGCACGCGAAGCAGAGTCGAAGCGACGCGGTCCCGCTCAGCGACTTGAAGCCGAGCCCCGCGTCGTGAAGCTCCAGCGCGTCGGCGGCAGGCGTCGCGCCGGCGCGGTCCGCGAAGTCGCGGTGCTGCTGGCTGTTCAGCCAGACCACGTAGGTCGTCCCGGGACGCAGCTTGACCGGCAGCATCGCCTGCCGGAAGTCGGCCGACATCGAGGCGTCGCCGGTCGTCTCGGGGAAGGTCGCGCCCTGCTCGATCACCCACGACCAGCCTTCGGCCATGGTGCGATCGAAGGTGACGCGCAGCAGCGTCGTCGCCGGATCGACGTCCTTCGCGCCGTCGGCGGGCTCGAGCCGCACCACGCGCGGCGGCGCGGCCGGCGCCGGCGCGCTGGCCGCGTGCGCCGGCAGCGACGCCATCGGCGCCGCACCGACGGCGGCGCCGCGCGTCGAGAAGGTCCAGCGCACCGGCGTCGCCAGGTGCCCCTGCTGGTCCTTGAAGTAGGCGTACTGCGGCGAGTTCACCCACACCACGTAGGAGCGCCCCGGCTCGAGCCGCGCCTTGACGGTGTTGGTGCGCAGCGCCGCGTCCCAGCTCGAGTCGCCGAGGTCGGGCGCCGTCGATTTGTTCTCGATCACCCAGGCCCAGCCGTCGTGGTCCATCGGACGGTCGAAGGTCACCGCGAGTGTCGTGCGCGCGGGATCGACGTCGGTCGCACCCATCGGCGGGTCGAAGGCGATGACGCTCGGCGCGGCGCCGGTCGCGCCGGCTGACGGCTCGGTCTGCACCGAGAGCTTCGGCGTCGACGCGTCGCGATTGCAGGAGGCGAGCAAGAGGAGCGCGACGAGCGCGGAACGCGGCACCGTTCGCTGAGGAATCACGGGCGCATCCTATCCGCGCAGGGTGGGGAATATCGCCCACCGCTGCGTGAAATGACCCGCCAGATTCCTCGGTCGTTCCCTCTCCTGCCAGCGGCAAGCGAGACCCGCTCGGCGGCTCCGACCGCGTCGCCGCCGCCCGCCGAGCCGCATCTTCCTCAACAGAATCAGGCCTCGCCGCGTCGCGTGACGGTGCCGCGACGAGACGCAGGGCGGGGCCCTTCCCCTCCCAAAGGGTAGTGCCCTTCGCCTCGGCGGCCGCTAGGTTCTGTCGTGCAGTCAACAACTTGCGACGAGGCACGGCCCTTGCTGAAGAGGTAGCCGGGTTTCCCCGACACGAGGACCCAAAACTCGTAGGAGGAACAAACGAAATGAACCGAACGCATCGCAACATTCTCGGCGGACTCGGACTCGCGGCGATCGCATTCGCCGTCGCGTTCCTGCTGCCGGCCACCGCCAACGCGGTGCCGCAATACGTGACTGACGGCGCCGTGCAGAACAGCTACGGCGGCTTCGACCTTCCTCTCGGCGGCTACTGCTGGAACGACGGAGCGGTCGACGCGACGAAGGCCACGCGCCCCCTCTGCACCGCGATCCGCATCAACAAGAACAAGTCCGCCTGCGAAACGGGCGGCACGATCCCCGACAAGCGGACCTGGTCGACGGGCGGCGTCTGCAACGACCTGGTGAACACGACCATGGCGGCTTGTAACGCGCAGCCCGACCGGCTTTGGAACGACTGGGGTGGTGGCACGGGCGTCTGCGCCATCGTCATGGCTTACGACGACCGCAACGACGTCACCTGCGCCCTGCACGGCGGCACCTACGTTAACCCGGGAACATGCACGGGCACGTGGGTGACCTACAACGCCCAGACCTCCTACGAGCCGGACGTGCTCGTCGGGACGCCTCCCGCAAAGGCCAACGCGACGACCGCGGGGTGCCTCTCGCTCCGGGCGCCGGCGACCAGTGCCTGCGCTGCCACAACTCGCGGCAGCAGTACAACAGCGCCCGCGTGCGCGACACCGAAGACACCATGTTCATGGGTCACAAGAACATGGCGCGCAAGGTGACGGTCGGCACACCCTGGGGCGGACCGCCGTTCACCTGCACGAACGGCTACAGCACGACCGAGGAAGAGTGCTTCGACAACGGCGGCAACTGGGTTCCGGTCGCGCCGTATCCCGGCACCGACACTGGCAACAACTTCGACTGGGTGAACGGCACGGTCGACGTCAGCGGCTACAAGCAGCTCTACTGGATCTACGGCGACTGGCTGTCGGCCCTGCCGCGCGCCATCTACGCTGCCCCGGTGGACGCGACGACGGGCAAGCCGACGGTGTCCTACTCCTGCGCGCGTTGCCACACCACAGGCTGGACGAGCGACAGCTTGCTCCAGAGCAACAAGGAGCCCGAGAAGTCGTTCCCCGGCATCACGTGGGACGGCACGACGACCGGCGCCAGCCAGGACGGCAAGGTCAATCTCGCGGGCGGCGTGAGCGGCGACACCAACAAGCGCGCCTCCTGGGACGTCTTTGGTATCTCCTGCGCCCGTTGCCACAACGCGGCGATCGACAACGAAATGCTTTACTGCCCCACCTACACCACCCAGTCGACTTGCGAAGCCGCCAACGGCATCTGGAACTCCGGCCGCAGCGGCGCTCCCAGCTGGTGCTGGAACACGCTCGCCAACTGCGGCGCGGCGGTGGCCGGTCCTCCTTTCGGCCCTCCGGTCGGCATGTCGACCCACCACAACAACCTGACGATCGCCGACAACACCAGCGGCGCCTGCTCGGATCCTCGCTTCACGACCGAGGCGGCTTGCACTTCCGCCGTTCCGGCTGGAGTCTGGATGACGAATTGCAGCATCGCGTCGACCGCCGCGAAGTGCATCGAGGCGGCGGCCACGACCTCGGCGCTCTGCACGGGCAGCAGCACCCCGGGCACCTGGTTCGGTGCGCCGGGCTGGTGCAGCAACGCTTTCTTCACGGATCAGGTGTCCTGCACGAACAACGGCTCCTGCGCTGACATCAGCTTCTCCACCCAGAGCTTCTGTGAAGGGGCCGGCAAGCTCTGGACGCCGAATACCTGGCTGGACGGCTGGTGCAACCGCACCGATCTGACGACCTCTTCAGCCTGCGCCTCGACGAAGATCGATGGTCCGACTATCAATGGCCTGTCGCGCGATGGTTCGGTGGCGACCCTGAGCTTCGGAGCGACTCACACCTTCACGGCTGGTCAGATCATCACGATCACCGGCGCGATTCCGGCGAGCTTCAACGGCAACTTCAAGGTCAACCCGGCTCCGGGGAGCGCGTCGCTGACCTACAACGACACTGGCTCCGCCGGTTCTGCCACATACAGTGGCGCCAAAGTGAGCGCGCTTGGCACGCTCTCCTGGCGCGTCAACGGCAACCAGGCTTCCTGCCAGGTCGCCGGCGGCAGCTGGTCGTTCTCGAAGTGCAGCGTGCAGGGCATCTGCAACAAGGGCCCGGCGTACACCGACGCGGCGAGCTGCGCGGCGGCGCTCGGCCAGTGGGTCTTCGCGACGGACATCATCCGCTGCGACGACATCCACCAGTACGGCAAGGCGAACGGCATTCCGCAGTACGAGGCGGCCCACTGGACCGGCAGCTTCCCGCAGCGCGGCGGCACCATCACCCGCCTCTGCATGGACTGCCACCGGCAGGAGACCTCGGGCAAGCCGTACGACAACCTGACGAACGGCATCGGCTCCGACAGCACCACCGAGCCCGGCAACTACATCAAGGTCGGACCGGCTCACGGCACGATCGCGCCCGTCAGCCACCCGGCCGGCAACGAGTTCCTGAACAGCCCGCACGGCAAGTTCTCGGGCAAGTTCAACGAGATCGCCACCGGCACCTTCAACTACGGCATGACCGGCAAGTACAAGAGCTACTTCATGACCGAGGCCGAGGCCTCCAACACGGGCAACGGCTGCACCGGCTGCCACGAAGTGCACACCAGCACGGTCGCGGGCGAAGAGCCCTTCCGTGAGGAGTGCACCGAGTGCCACGCCAAGGACCTCGGCAAGATGTACCACCCGATGGGAACCGGCACGCCGCTCGAGGAGCCCGGCTTCGAAGCCTGCGTCTCCTGCCACATGCCGGAAGGGCTGCACCTCTGGCGGATCAACTCCGATCCGGCCTACTCGACCTACCCGGCCGAGGCCCTCAAGCGGGTCGTCAACGCCAACGCCGCCATCGACGGAACGTGGGCCAAGGCGGTCTGGGCCGACGTCGACCTCGCCTGCGGTCAGTGCCATGGCGGCGGTCTCAACCAGGCCTTCACCACCGGCCGCGTCGATCTGAAGTTCTGGGATCTCGCGGCGGACGACGGCAGCAACACGAGTTGCGGCGACGTGGGAGGTGTCTGGAGCGGCAACGACGTCACCGGCAAATGCGGAGTCGTCGCGGCCAGCAAGACTGCCTGCGAGGACCTGTTCGGAAGCTGGTCGACAGCAGCCTCGCCGAACTGCACCCTCACGGCCGGCAAGTACGTCCGCGTGCCCGACGCAACGACCGGGCTCGCGGTCGGTCAGAAGATCGTGATCAAGGGCGCCGGCGCCCTGTACTACGACGAGGACGGCGTCTCGAAGCTGAACGACGACTTCGAGACTTACATCGTCTCGCTGGCCCGCTTCCCCTGGGTCACCCTCGCGGGTGCCCCCGCCAAGCAGGTCAACGGCGTCGAAGTGATCCAGAACGAGACCAAGAACCTCGCCCCGTACTTCGACAAGGCGAACCTGGCCGCCAAGGCCAAGGGGATCCACAACGACAAGCCGGTGGCGGCGTTCAGCTACTCGTACGACACCAACAAGCTGAAGATCTACGTCGATGCCGGCCAGTCGTCGTGCAACGGTTCGTACGCCAACTGCGACGTGTTCGTGTGGAATTGGGGTGACGGCAACACCGAGGAGTTCAGCGGGCCGTTCGCCGAGCA
Organism: Thermoanaerobaculia bacterium; assembly: GCA_963699245.1. Lineage (GTDB taxonomy): Bacteria > Acidobacteriota > Thermoanaerobaculia > Multivoradales > JAGPDF01 > JACTMI01. The sequence goes on along the minus strand of OY969426.1, from coordinate 2,853,035 downwards.
CACCTATGCCACCGCCGGGACGAAGACCGTGACGCTCACCGTCGAGCAGTACGGTGTCAACAGCGGCTCGGTGAGCAAGAACATCAACGTGTACTTCACGGACCTCAAGCCGGTGGTGGCGAACGACGAGGCTTGCAGCATCCTCACCGCCAACACCTGGGTAGCAAACCTTACCGACGCCTCGACGGACGACCTCGGAGTCAAGAAGGTCACCGTCAACTGGGGCGACGGCACGGCGATCTCGACCAAGACCGACCTGGTCGGCCCGCCGTACACGATTGCCGGACAGGTCTTCACCCACACGTACACCAAGGCCGGGACGTTCACGGTCACGCAGACGGCGTACGACACCAAGGGGCAGACCAGCTCCCTGAAGTGCACGGTCACGACGAACTACTTCAAGATCACCGGCGCCGTGAAGAAGTCCGACACGGTGACGGCGGCTCCTTCAGTCGGCATCGCAGTACGGAAGAGTGGAGTCTTGATCAAGACGGTCTACACCGACGTCTCGGGCCTCTACCAGGCGCTCAGCCTGAAGCCGGGGACCTACACCCTGACGTTCACCAAGTCGGGTTACAACTTCGGCGCCGCGCCGCAGTGCACCAAGACGGTGGGCGCCAACAAGGTGTGCAACGTCACGGCAGTCTCTCCGTAAACCTCCTGAGGAGGCAGGCGGGGTGACCCGCCTGCCTCTTCTGCAAAGATGAGGAATGAACACAAAATGAGAACCCACCAGGCAGCAGGAGGAACCATGAAGAGACTCGGATACGGGCTGTTGGCGCTCGCCCTCGGGTTGTCAATCCCGTCGACGGGCCTGGCTTACGACCCGCCGGCGCCCCCGCCAGGCTCCGGCATCAACGATACGGTCCACGACCTGGGCCACGAGCACAACGGCATGTTCTACACGGCGGTGCCGGCGGACTACCTGGAGCGGATCTGCATCTACTGTCACGCGCCACACAACACCTACCGGCTGCCGGGCACAGGCATCGGCGCCGGCCCGGAGGCGCCGGAAGGCTACGACTACCTTCCGCTCTGGAACCACATGCCGACGACGAACACCTTCATCATGTACGAGAATGGTCCGGGCGCCCCGATCGACGGCCCGAAGGCCTCCCAGGCCATCGCGCAGGCGCCGATCGGACCCTCGGGAACCTCGATGCTCTGCCTGAGCTGTCATGACGGCAGCATCGCGATCAACGAGTACGGCAACGAGGACCAGCCGGAGCTCTCGCAGGGCGCCTTCGGCGGCGCTGGCGCCTTCATCGACCACAAGTACGTGATCGGCAAGGACACCTATCTCGGCAACCACCATCCGATCAGCTTCAATTACTACGAAGTGCAGGCGATCGACACCGAGATCAATCCCGCCGACGCCGTCTCCTTCACGATCAACGACACGGTGCAGGATCACCTCTACGGTGACGGCAAGCTGGAGTGCGGCACCTGCCACTCGGTGCACAACACCGGCAACACCGGCGAGAGCCTGCTCTGGCGCAGCGACTACCGCAGCGAGCTCTGCCTGACCTGCCATGCGAAGGGCCAGTACACGCCCCCGCCGGGCGGCCCTGTCGAGCCGTAAGACTCTGCCTCACGCATCCCGGCGAGAGGGAAGGACGCAAGTCCTCCCTCTCGCCTTTTTTTCCCCCTCGATCGGCAGGCCGGGCGCCCCCGCCCCCCGTGTCGTCCGGGCCACTCCCACGGGTAGCGCGGGGCCGAATGTCCTGAGCTAGGCTGCGCGGGCAAACGGAGAAAGTCCAGAGCCATGTCGAATTCCAGGCCGAAGCTCAGTCGTTTCGTCCGCCGCGCCGGGACCCTGGCTCAGGTCTCCATGGCCGTCCTGCTCGCCGCCGGTTGCGCCAGCTCGAAGCCACCCAAGCCGGCGCCGGTCTTCTTTCCGCCGCCCCCCGCCCTGCCCCGCATCCAGTACCTGACCCAGTTCAGCGGCCTGCGGGACGTCGAATCGCAGAGCGGCTTCAACCGCTTCGTGGCCGGCGCCAAGCACAACCTGCAGCTCGACAAGCCCTACGGCGTCGCGATCTGGCGCGGCAAGATCTTCGTCTGCGACACCAATTCGACCGTGGTCGTCCTCGACCTCGAGAAGAAGCGCTTCCGCGCCCTCACCGGAGCCGTCGGCGCCGGCGCGCTCGTCCAGCCGCTCAACGTCAGCGTCGAGCCGGACGGCACGCTTTACGTCGCTGATCCGGTACGCGGGCAGGTCGTAGTCTTCGATCGCGACGAGAAGTACCTGCGAGCCTTCGGCAAGCCGGACGAGTGGAAGCCGGTCGACGCCGTTCCCTTCGGCGACCGGCTCTACGTCGCCGACAACGCCAACGGCCTGGTCAAGGTGCTCGACAAGACGAGCGGCGAATTGCTCAAGTCGATCGGCGCCGGCGGCCCTCCCGCCGAACGGCTCAGCCGTCCGACCAATCTCGCCTTCGATCGCGACGGCTATCTTTACGTCACCGACCTCGGACGCTTCCAGATCGTCAAGTTCGACCGCGACGGCCATTTCAAGTCCACCTTCGGCGCGCCCGGCGACACCATGGGGCACTTCGCCCGCCCGAAGGGGATCTCGCTCGACCGCGAGGGGCGGCTCTTCGTCGTCGACGCCGCCTTCAGCAACGTGCAGATCTTCGCCAGCGAGGGCTACCTGCTCAGCTTCTTCGGCGAGGGCAAGAACCAGCCGGGGGGCCTTCAGCTGCCGGCCAAGATCGCCGTCGATTACGACAACGTGGCGTTGTTCCGCGACTACGCTGCGCCGGAGTTCGAGGTCGAGTACCTGCTGCTGATCACCAACCAGTTCGGACCGCGCAAGGTCAGCGTCTTCGGAGTCGGCAAGGAGAAGGGCAAGGCCTATCCCTCCGACACCGAGCTCCGGAGAGCCATCGAGGAGCAACGCAAGCAGGAGCAGCCCTCGGCGCCTCCGCCGCCTGCCCGGAACTGAGGAGAGTCGACCATCGACCCCGGCAAGTCGGCGCGCCTGTGGATCACCGTTGCGGCCGTGGCCTCGCTGGCCGCGCTGTCGATCGGCTGCAACACCGCCTCGGGCCACCGCGTGCTGAGCTTCTTCTTCGACGGCGTCCCCGAACCGGGGAGCGCGCCCGCCGCCCGGCGCACCGGCGACCTGCGGGTCACCAGCCCGGCCGTCAGGCCGGCCGACTTCACCCAGCACCAGCCTTACGCCGAGAAGAACTGCGCCGCCTGTCACGACGCCCAGGCCATGAACCGGCTGGTCGCTCCGGGCGAGCAGCTCTGCTTCCAGTGCCACGACCTCGGCAAGGCCAAGCGCTACGTTCACGGCCCGATCGCGGGCGGCGGCTGCCTGGTCTGCCACGACCCGCACCGCTCGCAGTATCGACACCTGCTGGTTTCGGACTCGGTGGGCTTCTGCCTGCGCTGTCACGATCGCGCTGCGCTGCGGCCGGTCGAGGGCCACGCCGCCGAAGCGGGGCAGTGCACCGACTGTCACGACGCCCACATGTCCGATCAACGGTACCTTCTGCGCTAGGAGCCAGCGTCGAGTGCGTCTGAGCCGCATCCTCCCCGCGATCGCCGCCTCGGCGCTCTTCGCCGCCCCCCTGTTCGGGGACTGGAGCGCTTTCGTGCCGCGCCCCTACGGCAGCGGCGCCGTGCTCGATCTGTTCGGCTCGCGCGAGGAGGATGACCGCAAGAACGGCGACCGCTCTTCGAGCTTCGACGACACGTTCTTCAAGGAGAAGCTGACGCTCTTCTCGAACGGCTTCTTCTACCACCCGCGCTTCCTCTACTACCAGCTTTCGCTCACCGGCGCGTTCAAGCAGGAGGAATACCGGAGCTCGTTCCTCGGCGCGGCCGTCCCGACCGACGACTCCGGGCTCGAGTACGACGGCCGCATCGTCTTCCTGCCGGAGCACCCGTACAACCTCGAGCTTTTCGCGCTGCGCTACGAGCCCCTCTTCAAGGAGCACCTGGCGACGCGCATCGATCGCGTGTTCACGAGCTACGGCGCGGATTTCCGCTATCGCCTCAAGCCCTATTTCTTCCGGGCTCGGTACTCCGACGACACCAACGAGTCCGACGGCATCTCGTCCGGGGTGCAGCGGCTCGGCGTGAACGGCGAGTACTACAAGCAGTTCGAGGGCAACGACCTCTTCGCGCTCAACGCCGCCTACAACCCCTCGCGTTTCGATCGTACCGACGGCCTCGAAGGGGACTCGACCGAAGCGCTGCTCGGCAACCTGCTCGGTTTCGGCCCCTTCCGGCTCGACTCGCGGCTCGCCCGCTACGAGCTGAGCCAGCAGAGCCCGCTCTCGGGCCGCCTGGAGACCGACCAGCTCTCCTGGACCGAGCAGATGTCGCTCGATCTGCCCGCCCACTTCCGGACCCGGCTGCACTACTTCTACGACGACAGCGAGAGCCGCTTCCCTGGTTCGCGGATCGGCGGGCCGGATCGCTATGCGACTCTCGCGCGCTCCGGCCAGTTCCAGCTCCTGCACCAGCTCTACCAGAGCCTCGACAGCTCGTACACCTACCGGCGGGACGACCGGGATTCCTTCGGCGGCGGCAGCGAAGCGACCTCCCACGCGCTGCGGTTCAACTACAACAAGAAGATCGACCGCGGCAGCGTGCTGCTCGGCGCCAGCCTGGGGCGCGGCGAGCTCCACAATCTCGGGCGCAACGACGTCGCCGCCGAGTCCCATCCGGCGACGCCGGTGCCCGGCTCCTTCCAGCTCGCGCAGACCAACGTCGACCGCGCCACCATCGCGATCTACCTTCGCTCGCCCCTGGCCCCCTTCGAGAACGTCCTGCTCACCGAGGGCGTCCACTACACGCTGACCCAGATCGGCGACATTTTCGAGGTCGACGTGATCGCGCTGCCTCCGCAGTTCGCGGTGCCGGGCGACTATGACTTCCGGGTCGCCTATTCTCTCGAGGTCGGCGATTACCGCCTGCGCTCGGATACCCAGGCCTACAGCGCCAGCGTCCATCTCTTCGACAACCTGCTGACCCCCTTCGCGTCCTACGCAAACGTGCGCTCCGAGATGATCTCCGGCGACTTCCCCGGCACCTCTCCCGATTCCACCACCTGGGCCGGCGGGCTTCTCGTCGACAAGGCGCCGATCCACGTCCGCGTCGAATACCGCGACGTGGAATGGGACCTCTCCCCCTACGACGAATGGGTGGGAGAGATCCGCTACATCGACGCGCTCTCGCCCACGACCAACATCAACTCCACGCTGTCCTACCGCCGACGCGAGTTCCCGAACGGCCGGCCGGGATTCGCCGCCCCCGGGCTGGTCGAAGAGCGGGAGTACGCCTCGGCCAATCTGCGCCAGCTCCTCGCCGATCGCCGGCTGGTGCTCACCATCGGCGGCTCGTACGCGCGGACGCACGGCCTTTACGACACCACCGCGCAGGGCGCCAACGTCACGCTTTCCTGGCGGGTGGGCAAGCTCAATTTCGCCGCCGGAGCCAACCTGACCGACTCCGACACCGAAGGCATCGGGCTCGTCACCAGCAGCCGCTCGCACCGCTACTACTACCTGCGGCTGCGCCGCGAGCTCTTCTAGCCTCCCGTCATGTGCTTCCGGTCGAGATCGATGCTGCTGCTCGCGCTGGCGCTCGCCGCCGGTTGCGCGACGACGACCTGGGCGCCCCGTTCGACCGCGCCCGAGGTCGCGCTGCAGTGGCCCTTCCCCCCGAATCCGGCCAAGCTGACCCTGGAGCGCTCCTTCAGCGGCTTCGCGACGAGCCGCGCTGCCGGTTCGACCCTTGGCGCGGTCCTCGCCGGAAGGCCGAAGGAAGATCGCGGCGGCTTCGTCCTCCCGGTCGCGGTCGCGATCGGAGGCGACGGCCGGATCGCGGTCGCCGACATGGGGCGATCCGCGGTGCATCTCTACATCCCCGCGAGCAAGGCCTACCTGAGCCTCGTGGGATCGAAGCAGGACCCCATGGCCTCGCCCGTGGGCGTCGCCTTCGACGACGCCGGCCGGCTCTACGTCACCGATTCGACCGGCAGGCTCTTCGCGTTCGGCAGCGACGGCAAGCTCTTCTTCTGCCTGAAGCAGGCCGGCAGCGAGCCGCTACGCCGCCCGACGGGGATCGTCTGGAGCTCGCGAAGCCAGATGCTCTACGTCGTCGACACGCTCGCCAACCGCGTTTACGCCTTCCGCTCGAGCGGCGCGCTGGAATTCGCCTTCGGCGAGCGCGGCGACGGCAGCGGCCAGTTCAACTTTCCGACCCACATCGTCGAGAGCCCGGCCGGCGAGCTCTACGTCTGCGACGCGCTCAATTTCCGCGTCGCGATCTTCGACGAAACCGGCAAGCCCCTGGGCTCCTTCGGCCACCATGGCGACGGCTCGGGCGACCTGGCCCTGCCCGCGCGGCCTGGCGGTCGACCGGGACGGCGTCGTCTACGTCGTCGACGGCCTGTTCGACAACGTCCAGCTGTTCAGCCGGCGCGGCGACTTCCTGCTCACGCTCGGCAAGCGAGGGACGGGTCTCGGCGAGTTCTGGCTTCCTTCCGGCGTCTTCTCTCTCAAGGCGGTGAGCTGTATGTCGGCGACACCTACAACCGGCGCATCCAGGTCTTCCGCGTCGCGGAGAACTATGCGAACGCAGTCTCCTGAGACGGTCGGGCGTCCCTCGCCGCTCCTGGCGGCGACGGCCGCTCTCCTCATTGCCGCGGCGACGGGCGCGTCTGGCCAGACCTCGGCCGACATCCAGTTCACCAAGCACAACCTGTCGAGCTCGGGGCCGGGGCCGATCCGCGCCACCGACGAGGACCGCATCTGCATCTTCTGCCACACGCCGCACAACGCGACTCCGCTCTCCCCGCTGTGGAACAAGGAGCTCCCGGACGAGTCGTACCAGACTCTACTACAGCCCGACGCTCAAGGCCGTGCCGGCGACGCGTGCCCACCGGCCCGACCAAGCTCTGCCTGAGCTGCCACGACGGCACGATCGCGCTCGGCGCGGTGGTGAATCCCGCAGGGCGGCATCGCGCATGGTCGGTGGCGACAATCCGCTGCCGCCCGGGAACCCGACCTACTTCGGCACCGATCTCAGCGCGCACCATCCGGTCTCGTTTTCCTACTCGGAGGCGCTGCCGAACGACGAGCTGCTCGGCGAGCCGCCGACCGAGGAGCTCGTCTTCGGCGGCACCGACGAGCTCCATTGCACCACCTGCCACGATCCGCACAACGACGGGCTGGGCAAGTTCCTGCTCAAGGACGAATCAGTACTCCGCGCTCTGCATCACCTGCCACCAGATGACCGACTGGGCCGGCTCGGAGCATGCGACCTCGTCCACCGTGGTCGGCGGCGTCGGCGGCGTGCTGCCCCGGGCGCCAAAGACGTGGCCGACCTGGACGACGCTCGCCGAATGGGGTTGCGAGGCCTGCCACACGCCCCATTTCGCCCCGACCCCGGAGTACCTGCTCAACCAGGATCCCTTCACCTGCACCAGTGCCGGCTGCCATTCGACGGATCCGGGCGTCCCGCCCCATCCGGTGGCGGCGCCCGACGCCACAGCGCCTCTGCCGATCAGCGCCCACACGTCGAACGGCGGCGCCGACATCGCGTCGCAGGTGCTGAAGTCCTCGGCTCACCACCAGCTTCCCGAACAGACCCCTCTGGCGGTGCGGGGCCAGGACATGGCCAGCCGCTCCGGAGCGAGCGGTGTCGCCTGCGTCGATTGCCACAACCCGCACGCGGCCACCAAGCGTGAGGCCCAGGCGCCCTACGCCTCCGGCATGATCCAGAAGGTCCCCGGCGTCGACCGCAACGGCGCCTCGATTCCCTCCTCGGTCTACGAGTACGAGGTCTGCTTCAAGTGTCACGGCGACAACGCGTCGGATCTCGAGGTCGTGCCGCGGTTCGTCTCGAGCGTCAACACCCGCCTCGACTTCGACCCTTCGAATGCCTCGTTCCACCCGGTGGTCGCGCCCGGCCGGCAGTTCGACGTCCCCAGCATCCCCTCGTCGCTGTCGCCGAGCCTGAACCCGTCCGACCAGATCTACTGCTCGTCCTGCCATGGCGACGACGACGGCGTCTCGAACGGTCCGCACGGCTCGTCCTACCCGCCGATCCTCCGCGAGCGCTACGAGACCGCCGACGGCACGCCCGAGAGCTACGAGAACTACGCGCTCTGCTACCGCTGCCACGAGCGCGACAGCATCCTGGCCGACACCAGCTTCCCCCGGAAGGCGTTCCCCACCACGCCCTCCGGAGGCGGCCACAGCGGCCATCTCGCGGCCGGCATCGCCTGCGCCGCCTGTCACGATCCGCACGGCGTCCCGGAGCGATCTCGGCGCGGCGGGGAGCGGCGACCACACCCACCTGATCAACTTCGACAGTCAGGTCGTTCAGCCGCTCGGCAACGCGGCCTCTCCGGTCTATCGGGACACCCGGGCCCACTCGGGCAACTGCACGCTCGTCTGCCACGGCGTGACGCATGACCAGACGTCGTACCCCTGAAGCGCATCGGGCCAGAGCGAGCCGGCGCGCCGTCGAGCGCGAAGCGGCGCGGCGCGAAGCCGCGGCCGATCGACGGGAGAGGGCTCCAGCCCTTCCTCGCCCGCCTGATGCACGGGGTCCGGGGAGGGAGCGCGCGCTCCAGCTGGCTGCGGTCGCTGCGCTCGCCTTCGGCGTCTACGCCAACACCCTCGGCAACGGCTTCGTCAACGACGACGAAAACCTGATCCTCCTCAACCCCTGGATCGAGAGCTGGCGCGCACTACCCGAAATCTTCTCGGGCACCGCCTGGGGCTTCACGTCGGGCGGGCGGATCGCCGACTACTACCGGCCGCTGATGCACGTGGTCTATCTCCTCGTCCACTCGCTCTTCGGCTTCCGCGCCTGGGCCTACCACCTCGTCAACGTGCTGCTCCACGTCGGCGTCACGCTCCTCGTCTGCCTGCTGGTCGAGCGTATCGTCCATCCCCTGCGCGAAGCGGAGCCGCCCGGGGGAGGCTCCCGATTCGCGGCCTGGACTTCGGTGCCATTCGTCGCCGCGCTCCTCTTTGCCGTCCACCCGATCCACACCGAGGTCGTGGCGTGGATCGCCTCCATTCCCGAGCTGACCTTCACACCGCTCTTCCTGCTCGCCTTCCTGCTCCACCTCTCGCCGCAAGGAGATCGCTTCGGCCATCGCCTTTTGGCAGCCGCCTGCTTCGGCCTCGCGCTGCTCTGCAAGGAGACGGCGCTCGTCCTGCCGGCGCTGCTGGCGCTCCACGACCTCGCGCTGCGCCCCCGCCGATCCTCCGCCCGCGAGCTCGCGGCGCGGCTGGCGCCCTATCTGATCGTCGCCGCCGCCTATCTGCCGCTGCGGTACCAGGCACTCTCGGGCGCCATGGTGCACTCCGCGAGCTCCTGGAACCTCGGCTTCGGCCAGCTCGCGGCAACACTTCCGGCGCTGTTCGCGAAGTACCTCGCGCTGCTGATCGCGCCGATCCGCCTGGCCTTCTGGCGGCCCTTCCATCCGCTCGCGTCGCTCGCCACGACCGAAGGCCTCACGGCGCTGGTGGTGACCGCGGGCTTCGTCGCGGCTTCCGCTTGGGCGTGGAGACGGAACCGGCTGGTCTTCTTCGCGCTCGCGGCCATCGTCGTGCCGCTCGCGCCGGTCTTCTACATCGACGCCTTTCCGCGAACGCCGATCGCCGAGCGCTACCTGTACCTCCCGTCGCTCGGCTTCGTGATTCTCGTCGCGCTCGGCGTGCGCCGCCTGGCCGGTGTCGCGCGCGCGAGGCCGGTCGCTCTGTCAGCGCTGACGATCCTCACGCTCGCGTGGGCCACCGGAACTGTCGTCCGCAATCGCGCGTGGCACGACTCCTACACTCTCTTCAAGGATTCCGTGGCCAAGGAGCCCGACACGCCGCGGCCACCGCTCTCGCTCGCGGCGGCCCTCGTCGCTCGTGGGCGAGCCGACGAGGCCACGGCGCTCTATCGCATTCTCGTCGAGGACCGGCCGCAGAGCGCCGACTACCACGGTGCCTACGGCGAGGCGCTGATCCGGCTCGGCCGCGACGACGCGGCCGAGAGAGAGCTGCGCATCGCGCTCGGCCTGGATCCGGCCTCGAGCACCACGCTCACCAACCTGGCGCTCGTGCTGCAGAGAAGAGGACAGCGCGATGAAGCGATCGCGCTCTACCGCCAGGCGATCGCCGCCGATGCGAAGGCTCCCGAGGCTCACTTCAACCTCGCTGGCGCGCTCGCTGACGCAGGCGATGTCGCGGGCGCGCTGGACCACTACCAGAGAGCGTCGCGCTTCGCCGCGGAGAACCCCTACTACCACTCGGTGCTCGCCATCGAGTTGGCGAAACAAGGACGCTTGAAGGAAGCCCTGCCGCACTTCGAAGAGGCCGTGCGACTCGCCCCCGCCGAGCCTGCGTACAAGAAGAACCTCGAGCGCGCGCGAACGCTCGTGAGCTCCGGAGCCAGCTCCGGGCAGCCTCCGCAGGGCTAGTTGGACGGAGTGCCGTTCTTCACCGGCTCGGTCTTCCGGGCCGGATTGACGCGGTCGTAGGCGAAGGGCTGATGGCAGCCCGGCGCGCAGGTGCCGCCGGTCTCGGTCTTCACGAACTTGAGCGGCAGCTTCCACTTGCCGAAGGGCACCGTGTCCGCGATCAGCACCGGATTGGTGCCACCATGCAGGTTGTGGCAGAGGACGCAGCTGCGCCCTTTCTCGGCCTTGTTGACATGGACGTAGTGGAGATTGCGGTCGCCGTCGCGGAAGTTGGTCGCGAACGACGTGTCGGGATACTGCACCAGGTCGCGCTTGTGACAACTGAAGCAGAGCTCGTAGGCCGAGTCCGTGTAGGGCACGTAGTCGGCCGTCGAGAAGGGCTTGATCAGCAACTTCGCCTGCTGCGAGCCGTGCGGCTGGTGACAGGCGGTGCAGGAGCCCTTCTCGATCGGGCCGTGCAGCGTGGTCATGTTCGCGGTCACCACGCCCTCGTGGCAGGTCGTACAGATCTCGCGCTCGCTCCTCTGCAGCAGCTTCTCGCCGTCCGAGGCGTGCGGCGTGTGGCACGACGTGCACCCTTCGTCGATCGCCGGGTGCTGCACCGCCGCCTTCTCGACGACGCTCTGGATGTCCCCGTGGCAATTGAAGCAGAGCTCGGCGCCCGCCTTGACGAGCAGCTTGGGGTTCGGCCCGCCGTGCGGCTGGTGACAGGAAGTGCACCCTTCGTCGATCGCCGGGTGGACGTTCTTCTTCGAGAGCGTGTCCTTGACGTCCGAGTGACACGCGAAGCAGAGCTCGTCGCCCTTCTTGGCGAGCAGCGGCTTGATGTCCGACTCGTGCGGCACGTGGCAGGAGGTGCACTCCCCCGCGGCCGCCGGCCCGTGCGGGAACTTGGCGTTGCTGCCCTCGGCGTGGCAGTCGGCGCAGAGCTCCTTCTCGGGTTTGAGCAGAAGCTTCGCCTGGCTGGTCGCGTGCGGCGAATGACAGCTCGTGCAGGCGCCTTCCTGCACCGGCGGATGAATGTCCGTCTTCTTGCCGAAGGCGTCGTGGCAGTTCCAGCAGAGCTCCGGCGCTTCCTGGCTCAGCTTGAAGGTCGCCTTGCCCGCCTGCGGATGGGGCGCCGCGATCGACTCGTGGCAGTTGTCGCAGGCCTCGGTGGCCGCGTGGACGCTCTTGCCCTGCACGAGCGACTCGTGGCACTGCGCGGTGACGCAGTTCGGCTCCGCGGCGGACGCGGTCGCGGCCGTCAGCAGCCCGGCGATGACGAGAAGCGACAGGGCGGAGAGTGACCCGAGCCTTTCGAGGCGCATGCCGCGATCATGGTATCAACCGCGCCCCCTTTCACCACCCCTCAGGGCAGCCTGGCATGGGGGTGACGGAATCGGCCTCCGCCGCCCCCGCGAGGCGGGCCGGACGAGCGCCGCGGTTGATATCTTCACGTCCTAAGGAGATTCCGCTCATGCGCTTCGGCTCCAGCTCGCTCACGTTCCTCTGCTACGCCGCCGCCGCCACACTCGCCGCGGCCTGCAGCAAGGACCCCAAGCTCGACGTCCAGACCGCCTCGGCCGGGGAGAGCCCCGCCGCCGCGCAGGTGGCGCCCGCGCACAGCCAGCAGGCGCCAGCGGCCCAGGGAGAGCTGCCGCCCGGGCACCCGACCGTGCCGCCGGGCGCCGCCGGGGGCGCCATGGGAGGCAGCTTCGATCTCGCCCCGGTCGATCCGAACGCCGGCCGCGGCCAGGCGGGGATCACCTGGGCGGCACCCGAAGGCTGGGTCGTCCAGCCGCCGACGAACTCGATGCGCCGCGCCCAGTACCAGGTGCCCGGCCCGGGCGGCAACGGCGAGTGCGTCGTCTTCTACTTCGGCCCCGGCCAGGGGGGCGCGCCGATGGAGAACGCCCAGCGCTGGGCGAGCCAGTTCGCGCAGCCCGGCGGCAAGAACCCGCTCGAGGTGATGAAGACCCGCATGGGCGAAGCCGGCGGCGTGCCGGTGCTCTTCGTCGAGACGACCGGCACCTACGCCGCCGGCGCGATGATGGGCGGGCCGGCGGAGCCCAAGGAGGGCTGGGCGCTGCTCGGCGCCGTGGTCGAAGGGGCCGACGCCAACTGGTTCTTCAAGTTCACCGGTCCGGCCAAGACGCTCGAGGCGCAGCGCGCGGCCTTCGACGCGATGATCGCGTCGGTCAAGCGGGGCGGCTGAGACGAGGGGCCGCGGGCCGGGGGCGGGCGAGAGGGGCAGATTCCCCAACCGGCGCCCCCAATTGCGGCTTTTCCCCCACTTTTTCGCCGATTGTGCCGTGCACGGACTTTGCTACTGTTTTCCAGTGACCGCGGAGATCGACCGGCCAGGGGGCGGCGAAAGGCGCGGATGAGAACTGTGACAACCCCGGGAAACGGGGAGGAGGCAAGGATGCGCAAGCCAATCTTTTCGCTCGGAATCGCCGCTTTCGTCCTGGCGGCCTCGGCGCTGTTCGCCGTCCCGGCGAGCAAGGCCCCCGACAAGGTGACGATCGACGACTGCGTCACGAAGAAGACCGCGGTCGAGTTCCCGCACGGCCAGCACGCCAAGGCGTTCGAGTGCAAGACGTGCCATCACACCCAGGCCGATCTCAAGGCCGGCGCCGCGACGGAAGTCGACACCTGCGGCAAGTGCCACGTCGCGCCGGAGAAGGCGGAGACGCCGAAGTGCTCGGAGATGAGCGCCAAGTCGAACCCGTTCCACATCACCTGCGTCGGCTGCCACAAGGAAGAGCTGGCGAAGAAGGCGGACACCAAGGCGCCGACCAAGTGCGACCAGTGTCACCCCAAGGCCTGAGCTGATCTCGGGTCGTCGACGGCGCGCCCCTCCCCGGGCGCGCCGAGCCTGCGGGAGCGCGTCGTTCAGCGCTCCCTTTTCTTTTGCAGCGCCCCGGCGACGCGCGCCGCGACCCCGCGCGGCACGGCGCGCGTTCCGATGGCGGTCGCCTTGTTGGCGAATCCCGGGATCACCACCCGCTTGCCGCGGCGGAAGCCGGCGAGCCCGGCCCGCGCCACCTGCGCGGCCGAGAGCAGCGGCAGCAGACCCGAGGTCAGCGCGAGGTTCTCGCCGAAGCCGGCCCGCGCCTGGAAGCCGGTCGGCGTCGGGCCCGGGCAGAGGCAGCTGACGCGCGTCTTCCCCTCGAGCTCGATGGCGATCGCCTCGCTGAAGGAGAGGACGAACGCCTTCGTCGCGTAGTAGACCGCCATGTAGGGCCCCGCCTGGAACGCCGCCGTGGAGGCGACGTTGAGGATGCCGCCGGCCGGCCCCGCGGCGAGGATCGACGGCAGGAGGCGGTGCGTGAGCTCGACGAGCGCTTCGACGTTCAGCCGGAGGATGCGCAGCTGCTCCTCCCGGTCGCTGGCGGCGAACTCGCCGAGGACCCCGAATCCGGCGTTGTTGACCAGGATGCCGATCGCGAGTCCACGCCGCGCGATCTCCCCGACCAGGGCCTCGGCTCCCCCGGGCTCGGCGAGGTCGCTCACGAAGGTCTCGGCGCTCGGCGCGCCGAGCGCGCGGCACTCCACCGCCACCTCCTCGAGGCACGTCGCGCGACGCGCGGCGAGCGCCAGCGGATGTCCTTCCTTCGCCAGCAGCCGTGCCAGCTCGAGCCCGATGCCATCGGTCGGTCCGCTCACCAGGACGGTCGGTCGTGTCGTCATCGCGCAATCTCCCGCCGCGGACTCTGACACGCGACGCGGCCGGCGAGCGCGATTGATAGCCTGAACACCATGAGCCAGCGCTTCACCCACGCCCTCGTCCGCCCGCCGGGGCGTACCTTCGCCGACGGCCTGACGACCGTCGATCGCGGCGCGCCCGACCTGGCGCTCGCGCTCGAGCAGCATGCGGCCTACTGCCGCGCGCTCGTGGCCTGCGGGCTCGAAGTGATCCACCTGCCGGCCGACGACGCCTTTCCCGACTCGACCTTCGTCGAGGACACCGCGCTCCTCGTCGGCCGCCGCGCGCTGCTCGCGCGCCCCGGCGCGCCGAGCCGCGCCGGCGAGGTCGAGGCCATCGCGCCGGCGATCGCCCGCTGGTTCCCGGCGCCGGCGCGCATCGCGGCGCCGGGCACCCTCGACGGCGGCGACATCTGCGAGACCGACCGGCTCGTGCTGATCGGCCTCTCCGAGCGCACCAATGAGGAAGGGGCGCGCCAGCTCGCACGCTGGCTCGCTGAGGAGAGCATCCCGTCGGCGACGATCGACGTCCACGACGTGCCCGGGATCCTCCACCTGAAGAGCGGCCTCTCCTGGCTCGGTGAGGGACGCCTGGCGGTGATCCCGGCGCTCGCCGGCCATCCGGCGCTCGCCGGCTTCGGGCGGGTCACGGTGGAGCCGGAGGAGAGCTACGCCGCGAATTGCGTGCGGATCAACGACTGGGTGCTGGTCGCGCGGGGCTACCCGCGCTTCGAGGCGGCGCTCCGCGACCGCGGCTACGACCCGCTGCCGCTCGCGATGTCGGAGTTCGCCCGGATGGACGGCGGGCTCACCTGCCTGTCGCTGCGCCGACCGGCGTGAGCCCGCTCCCTTCCGGTCAGAACCGGACCTTCATCCGCACGCTGCCGCTCCAGGCGGCGTATTTGCCGTCGTTGCCGAAGATCAGGAGCGCGCCCGGCAGGTAGTTCTGCAGGTCCTGCCGGATGAAGCTGTCGATCGTGTAGTCCTCGTAGAGGAGCGAGACGCCGAGCGCCAACCGCGCGTTGAGGTCGCGGTCGTAGGTCCCCTGGAAGGTGAGCCGCTCGTAGTCCTCGTAGTTGCCGAAGCCGACCGCGAGATTCGGGGTGCCGCCCGGGGGGCTCGAGAGGTCGGCGCTGCCGTCCGACTTCTCCCATTCGCCGGTCAGCTTCGCCTGCCAGCGCTTGGTTTCCTTGCTCCAGCCGGCGCCCCAGCTGTCGTTGATCTCCTTGAAATCGGCGAACCAGCTGTCGAGCGGATTGACCGAGACCGTGGCGCCCGACTGGCGGGCCGCCATGGAAACCTTGCGGTCGGAGCGCTCGCCGTAGAGGAAGAGCGAACCGCCGTCGCCGATCTCGCGCGACAGATCGACGCCGTAGCGCACGATGTCGTCGCCGGTCAGGCCGAACTCGCTCTCGTCGTAGTCGAACTTCGAGCCGGCGACGTGCGCCGAGACCGTCCAGACCTCGGCGACCGGCAGGCTGCCCTGCACGTTCCAGCGGTCGCTCTTGCGATTCGCCTGGTCGAACTTGCGCAGCGTCGGCAGGTTGTTGATCCCCTCCGGCTCGATGAAGGTCGATTCCTGTGCCTCGGTCCGGTAGGCGCCGCTGTAGTCGCGGTTGCCGAACTCGTACTTGGCGCGCAGCATGGCGGGGCCGAGGCGTCCGTCCCACTTGAGCGCCACGAGGTCCTCGGTCGTCTTCTCGGTCTCGCGGAAATCGCGGTCGTAGACGTCGCGCTTGACCTCGATGCCGACGTTGCCGGCGCGGTCGAGATCCTTGTCGAGGCTCGCCGAGAGCGTCTCGCGCTTCCAGCTGAAGGGCACCGTGATGCGCGGAATGTCCTCGAGCACGGCGTCGAAGCGCACATAGCCCTCGTCGAATTCATAACGCGGCGAGTCGTCGCTGTAGTCCTGGTAGTTGTAACGCGCAGCGGCCTGCCACCCGTCGCCGAAGCGTGTGCCGTAGTCCAGCGCCACCCGCAGTATGTCCGCCTTGCGGTTGGCCGAGCCGTAGGGCTGCAGGACCGTTCCGATCGCCGTGTTGGAGGTCATCGGCAGCAGCGGATCGTCCTGCTTGGTGCGCGACCAGTTGACCACTCCCTGCAGCCACCCGGAGCGGCCGATGTCGAGCCTGGCATTGGCGAACACGCTGCCCATTTCGTTGTCCGGAGCCAGGTCGTACGCGCCGCGGGCGGCGCCGCCGATCGAGCCTGAGCCGGTCGTCGCGGTATAGCTCGGCGACGTGTAGGCGCTCGGATCGGTCGAATCGGTGACACGCCAGGGGTTGTCGAAAAAGAGCGTCGAGATGTCGTTCTTGAACTTCGAGTAACGGTACCCGGCGCTCGCTATCCCCCCCGTCCACTTCCAGGTCCCGGACAGCGTGGCGTCGGTGGTGTCGTAGCTGATCGGCTCCGGCAGCTCGGTGACGTTGTTGAAGCCGAAGCTGGTGCCGAGATTGCGCAGGCCGTTGCGCGCTTCGTGCTTGTACTCGAAATTCCAGGTGGCGTTGCCGACGCTGCCGAGCTGGAGCGCGGCGCGGGTCCGTCGCCGGTCGAGCCCGAGGTCGACGGTGTTCGCCACCGCCAGGTAGGGCTGGATGAGACCATTGAGCCAGGCGAAGTCGACGTTCTGCCCGCTCGCCACCCGGCCTTCGTTCGCGGTCTGCAGCGCGCGCTGGATCGGGTCCTGGATTTCCCAGGAGCCCGGAGCGGTCCGCGCCCAGAGGATCTTGCCGTCGTTGCCGAAGTTGTGCGGAATGTTGTCGTAGCTGAGCTCGAGGCCCCAGCTGCCGGCGACGTCGTAGGAGAGGCCGTAGAAGGCGTCCCTGCGCCCCCCGTTGACGACCTGGAAGTCCATCTTGCGCCGGGTGTCGCTCGTCATCCCGGAGAGGCCCAGCTGCAGGCGGAAGCCGTCCGAGAGGTCCCGGTACTCCTGGAACTTGGAGGAATTCGTGTCCTGGTCGAGCCAGAGCCCCTCGAAGACGAGCGGGTCCAGCGTCAACTGGAAGCCCGGGTCGACGGCGAAGATTCCGGATGGAATCAGCCCGCCGACCGTCGCCGTCAGCGCGAGAACGAGGAGAGTCTTTCTCTTCGGGTTCATGTCGTCCTCCTCGACTCAGCGGCCGAGATACGGCGCCGAAGGGTTGTTGCTGCCATGGATCGCGGCATGACAATCGACGCAGGCCCGGTTGAAGATCCGGTTGCTGCTGCCGCTTGGATTCTCGAGCGTCGGGAGCTTGGTCGCGTCGTAGAGCGATCCGGGGTGCCGCGTGTTGCTGTGGCACTGCTGGCAGAGGAACGGCACCGAGGTCGACTGCAGCTTGAGGTGGTTCGAGCCGTGCGGCGTGTGGCAGTTGAGGCAGTTCTCGCGCACCGGCGCGTGCTCCCAGAGGAACGGGCCGCGCTTCTCGGCGTGGCAGTCGTAGCAGAGCTCGTTGACCGAGCTCGCCTTCAGGTTCTTGGTCGTGATCGAGCCGTGCGGGTCGTGGCACGAGGTGCAGTTCATCTTGCCTTCGCGCACCGGATGGTGCGAGACCTTGTTCATCTCGGTGCGCACGTCCGGGTGGCACTTGTAGCAGGTCGTGGTCCGCAGCTCGGCGTCGACCATCGAATCGGCCGGCTCCGGCTTGTGGATCGAATGACAGTTGAGGCAGGTGACGCCACGACGCTGGTGCATGCTGCCCTTCCAGTGCGTCTGCGCCGCGTTGCCGGAGTGGCACTGCATGCAGGTGCGCTCGATGTCGGCGGCGCTCAGCTTGCTCGGCACCACGATGTTCGAGCCGTCGCCCGCTTCGATGTGCGCCGCGGCGTCGCCGTGGCAGCTCTCGCAGGAGGCGACCGCCGATTCGCCGTGCGCGAAGGCGCGCCCGTGCTGGCTGCCGGCGAAGGCGGTGACGACCTCGCCATGACAATCGGCGCAGGCCGCCGCGACGGCGGCGTACGACTTGGGTGGGGGCGCGGGCGCGCCGCCCTGGGCCTGCGCCACGGCGCCGGTCGCCAGCAAGCAGAGCCCCGCCACGAAGGTCCACCGTCTTGCCTGCGGAGAATCGACCAGATTCCTTCGGCTCATCGGGCACCCCCGTCGAGTGAAATAGGACTTCCTTGGTTTATTTCAGGCACTTTACTCCCTTTTGGGCGGCCTGCTCCACTCGCTCCGGGGCGGACCAGCAGGAGGCAGAGCGCTCTCCGACGATGCCGGGCGGCGCCCCTATAATCGAGTGCACGAAGACAGATCTGCCGAGAGTGCCCTGACGCCCGGCCAGAACCGCGATTCGAGGTGACCTTGGACCGTCGAACGTTCCTCGCCGCATCAGCGGCGCTCGCAACCGCCCGCCGAAGTCCCGTCTTCGCCGAGGACAAGCTCGACGCAGAGTCGCTGCCCCCGTCGATCGCCGCCCTCGGCTCGCTGCGCGACAAGGCGAAGCCGATCACCGCCGACGAGCGCCGCGCGCGAATCGAGCGGGCGAAGCGGCTCATGGCCGCGGAGAAGATGAACGCCCTGGTGCTGACCCCCGGCACCTCGCTGCGCTACTTCACGAACATCGACTGGTGGGACAGCGAGCGGCTCTTCGCCTGCGTCGTGCCGCTCACGGGCGAGCCCTTCTTCGTCTGCCCCTTCTTCGAGGAGGACCGCGCCCGCGAGCAGATCGCCCTCGGACCGTTCGGCGACGGCAAGGCGGATGTGCGCACCTGGCAGGAGGACGAGAGCCCGTTCGCGCTGGTGGCGGCTGGCCTGCGCGACCGCGGCCTCGCCACCGGCACGGTCGGCATCGAGGAGACCGCGAAGTTCGTCTTCAGCGACGGCATCGCTGCCGCCGCCGCAGGCGCGCGCATCGTGAGCGGAACGCCCGTCACCGCTGGCTGCCGCATGATCAAGGACGCCCACGAGCTCGAGCTGATGCAGCTCGCGAACACCGCGACCTGGCAGGTCTATCGCGCGGTCTACCAGGCGCTCGAGCCCGGCATGACGCAGCATCCAGGTCGGGTCGCTCATCGACGCCGCGTACGGCCGCGTCGGCTTCCCCGGCGAGGCTTCGGTGCAGACCGGCGGTCTACACGGCGCTGCCGCACGGCTCGATCGAGCCGCAGACGATCCGCGAGGGGACGATCGTGATGCTCGACGACGGCTGCGAGGTCGAGGGCTACCAGTCGGACATCACGCGCACCTTCGTGCTCGGCAAGGCGAGCGAGAAGATGCATCGCGTCTTCGACATCGTGCGCAGAGCGCAGGACGCCGCGCTCGCCGCCGCCCGGCCCGGCGTGCCGCTCGAATCGATCGACGCCGCGGCGCGCGACGTCATCGTCGACGCCGGCTACGGCCCCGGCTTCAAGTACTTCGGCCATCGCCTCGGTCACGGCATCGGCATGGACGGCCACGAGTGGCCCTACCTGGTCAAGAACAACATGTACGGCTGGAGGCAGAACTCACCGCCCTGCCGGGCATGACCTTCAGCGACGAGCCGGGGATCTACATCCGGGGCGAGTTCGGCATCCGGCTCGAGGACGACATGGTGATCACCGCCGAGGGTGCCCGGTTGTTCACTCCCCCGTCGGAATCTCTCGAAAGGCCCTTCTGACGAGCACCGCGGTGTCTGCCCGGCCCGGCGGTCTGGTTGTAAGCTGCCGGCAACCTGAGACTTCAGACCACTACTGGTCGAGAGGAGAGTTCCATGCCCTTGGCGCGCTTCATGGCTTCGCCCCTCGGCAGAGGGTTGCGTATCGTTATCGGTCTCGCGCTCATCGGCTGGGGTGCCGGATTCGTCGGCGGCGCGAAGGGCTGGGGCATCGCCGCCATTGGACTGTTGCCGTTGACGCTGGGCATCATCAACGGCTGCATCCTCGCACCGCTCCTGCATGTCCCCTTCAAGGGATCCGATCTGCCCGCCGCCTGATCCCCGGCGATCGCATTTGAATCGAACTTCGGATCGAGACCGCAGCGCGTGACTCTCTCCTCCGGCACCCGCCTCGGCCCCTACGAAATCGTCGCGCCGCTCGGCGCCGGCGGCATGGGCGAGGTCTATCGCGCGCAGGGACACGCGGCTCGGCCGCGACGTGGCGGTCAAGGTGTTGCCGGCCGAGGTCGCGCAACGACCCCGAGCGCCTGCGCCGCTTCGAGCACGAGGCGCAGGCCGCCTCGGCGCTCAACCACCCGAACATCCTGACCCTCTTCGACGCCGGCAATCACGACGGCACGAGCTATCTGGTCACCGAGCTGCTCGAAGGCGAGACGCTCCGCGAGCGACTCGGTGGCGGCGCGCTCCCGGCCCGCAAGGCGATCGAGATCGCGGTCGACGTCGCGCGCGGCCTCGCCGCGGCGCACGCCAAGGGGATCGTCCATCGCGACCTGAAGCCGGAGAACCTCTTCCTCACCCGGGACGGCGTGGTGAAGATCCTCGACTTCGGCCTCGCCCGGCTGACCGCTCCCGGAATCGGGCGCGATCGCCGACGCAACGACGCTGCCCGGCATGACGGCGACCGGCATGGTGATGGGAACGGTCGGCTACATGGCGCCCGAGCAGGTGCGCGGCGAGCCCGCCGACGCGCGCAGCGACCTGTTCGCCCTCGGCTGCCGTGATCTACGAGATGGCCTGCCGGCCGGCGCGCCTTCGCCGGTGCGACCGCCGCCGAGACGATGAGCGCGATCCTGCGCGACGAGCCGCCGCCGCTCGCGGCGCCGGGCCCGATCGGAACGGTGCTCGAGGGAATCGTCCGGCGCTGCCTCGAGAAGCGACCCGACGACCGCTTCCAGTCCGCGCGCGATCTCGGCTTCGCGCTCGAGGCGCTCGCGGCGCCCGGCGGCACGACGTCCGGGACGCTCATCGGCCGAGGCGCCCGCACCCTGCCCTGGTTGCGCCGTGGCGGGAATCGCCGCGCTCGTCGCCGCGGGTGTCGTCGCGGGTATCGCCGTGGGCCGGTTTCTGCGCTCGAACCACGAGGCGCCGTCGCCCGCGGAGTTCGGCGCCGGCACGCTGACGCAGCTCACCACCGACCCGGGCTACGAGGCGGAGCCGACGCTCTCGCCCGACGGCCAGACCGTCGCGTACGTCGCCGACCGCGACGGAAACTTCGAGATCTACCTGCAGCAGATCTCGGGCGGGCCGTCGATCAACCTGACTCGCCACCCTGCGGGAGACGTGCAGCCGAGCTTCTCGCCCGACGGACGCGAGATCGCTTTCGTCTCGTCGAGATCGAGTCGATCGGAGCTCACCCACGCCGCGCCCGGTCTCCCGAGGGTCGGCGGAGACATCTGGACGATGCCCACGTTGGGTGGCACGCCGCGGCGCATCGTCGAGAACGGCAACTATCCCGCCTGGTCGCCCGACGGCACGACGATCGTCTACGTGCACGGCACCTTCCGCGATACCCACATCGCCCTGGTGCCCTCGACCGGAGGGACCAGCCGCGACCTGGCGATCGAGGAGCCGTTCGTCCAGCGCTACTTCACGCCGAGCTTCTCCAGCGACGCGCGCTGGGTTCTCTACCAGAACGGCAGTCAGATCGAGGTCGTCCCGGCCGGCGGCGGCACGCCGCGCGTGCTCGCGCGGGGCGGACAGCCCGCTTGGGGAGCGAGCTCCACCAGTGTGCTCTTCTCGAACGGCACGCCCGGCAAGAACCAGACGCTCTGGCAGGCGCCATTCGATCTCGCGCGGGGAGAGCTCGCCGGTCCGGCCACGCCGTTGACCTTCGGCCGCGGCGCCGACCTCGGCGCGCGCGCGTCGCGCGACGGAAGCGCGGTCGTCTTCGCCGCCGTCGACGAGACGCTCAACCTCGAGGAACTGCCGTTCGACGCCGAAGCTGGCAGGGCGACCGGGCCTGCGCGCGAGTTGACGCAAGGCAACCATCGCCTCGGATTCTTCGACGCCTCGCCGGACGGCGGCGCCGTCGTGTTCGCAGCGGCGCGCGGCACCGCTTCGCACGTCTGGCGCGTCGACCCGCCCGCGCCGCCGATCCAGCTCACGCTCGACCCCGGGTTTTCCGACGCGGAGCCAAACTGGTCGCCGGACGGACGCGAGATCGCCTTCGCGCGCACTCCTGCCGGCGAGAGCCAGGCGCCGTCGGCGCTCTGGATGATGAGCGCCGACGGCGGGAGCCCACGGCGAATCACGGACGGCATCCGCGGCGGCGTCGCCTGGTTGAGCGACGGGCAGCGGATCGTCGTCCAGCGCGGTGGCCAGCTCGATCTCTTCGATCTCCGCACGATGACCGGAGTCCCGATTCCGGGAGCCTCGACGCGGACGCTCTTCGCGGTCGACCAGCAGAGCGAGTGGGTGGCATTCCAGACCGGCGAGCGCGGAACGATCGATATCGCGGCCGTGCCGCTCGCCGGCGGCGCGTCGCGAATCGTCGTCGGCACGCCGCAGGAGGACTATCACCCGTTCTTCTCGCCCTCCGGCCGCTGGCTCTATTTCTCGAGCGACCACCGGGACATCTGGCGCATTCCCGGGCCGGCGCAGGCGTGGCGCGCCGCCCCTCCGGAAAGAGTGACCTCGTTCGAGGGCAACGACCTCTACCTCGAGGATCCGAAGCTCTCGCGCGACGGAAAGAAGCTGTTCTTCACCCGCGGCCGCACGACCGCCGACCTCTGGGTCCTGCAGCTCGACTCGACCCGCTCGACGAAGAGCTCGCCATGACGCTCGCCCCCGGCCACCGCCTCGGCCCTTACGAGATCGTCGCGCCGCTCGGTGCCGGCGGGATGGGCGAGGTCTATCGCGCCAAGGACTCGCGCCTCGGCCGCGAAGTGGCGATCAAGGTGCTGCCGGCCGAGGTGGCGACGGACTCCGAGCGACTGCGTCGCTTCGAGCAGGAAGCGCGCGCCGCGAGCGCGCTCAGTCATCCGAACATTCTCACCGTCTTCGAGCTCGGCACGCACGACGGCCACCCCTTCCTGGTGGCGGAGCTGCTCGAGGGGCGATCGCTGCGCGAGATCCTCGCGGGCGGCGAGGCGATCGCGGCGAAACGGGCGCTCGCCTGGGGCTCGCAGATCGCCCGCGGCCTGGCGGCGGCGCACGACAAGGGGATCGTCCACCGCGACCTCAAGCCGGAGAACCTCTTCCTGACCCGCGACGGCGTCGTGAAGATTCTCGACTTCGGCCTGGCGAAGCTCAATGCGCCCGACGACCGGACCCTGGCCGCGGCCACGACCATCGCCGGTGCCGCCACCGGTTCCGGGGTCATCCTCGGCACCGCCGGCTACATGGCGCCGGAGCAGGTGCGGGGCGCAGGCGTCGACGCACGGGCGGACCTCTTCGCGCTGGGCTGCGTGCTCTACGAGCTGCTCGGCGGCCAGCGCGCCTTCCGCGGCGACACGTCGATCGAAACGCTCAACGCGATCCTCAAGGAGGAGCCGCCGCCGCTCGCCGGGCTGCGCACGGCCATCTCTCCGGCCGTCTCCCGGATCGTGGAGCGCTGCCTCGAGAAGGACCCCGCCGAGCGCTTCCAGTCGGCGCGCGATCTCGCTTTCAATCTCGAGAACCTGGCCGCGGAGTCGGGACAGGCCACCCTCCCCGCCGGGCTGCGGTCGACGCGTCCCCCGGCCCTGTTGCGGCGCCTCGCAGGACTTCTGCTGTTGCTGACGGCGCTCGCCGGGGAGCTCTGCTCGGCAGATACGGCTCGCCTTCCAGGAGCGCTCCTCCGATCCGGCTCCGGTATCTCACCAGCTCGGGCCACGACGCCGCTCCCGCGATCTCGCCCGACGGCCGGACGCTTGCCTTTGGCTCGAATCGCGACGGAACTCAGAAGATCTGGCTGAAGCAGCTCGCGACCGGGGGCGAGGCGCCGCTCACCGAGGGCCAGGACTGGGCGCCGCGTTTCTTTCCTGACGGCGAATCGATTCTCTTTACGCGGCAGGATGGCGCTCACCTCGCGCTCTATCGCACGGCTCTGGTCGGGGGCCAGCCACGCCGTCTGCTCGACGATGCGCGGGAAGGCGAGATATCGCCGGACGGCCGCCAGATCGGCTTCATCCGGCCCAGCTTCGAGGGAGGAGAGACGGTCACCACCCTCATGCTCGCCGCAGCCGACGGCAGCGGGGTCCGCGAGCTCCTCCGCGCCGGCGCCGGAAACGTTCTCCACAGCCCGCGTTTCTCGCCGGATGGCAGGACTCTGGCCGTCAACCGCGGCGGCGAAGGCGGCTCACGCGCCGAGATCCGTCTCGTGGATACCGACGGTCGACTGCTGAAGACGATTCCGGCCCTGCTGTCGAACGCCGCGATCTCGAATGTCGCGTGGCTTCGGGGTGGAAAGAGCTTCCTTTACATGCAGGCGAGCTCGACAGCGGGCACCGTGGCTGCGAGCGAAGGGCGCCTCATGCGCTACGAGCTCTCGTCCGGACGGTCGACGACGCTCCTCTGGTCTCCGGTCAGCGGTTCCTGGATCGACCTGGCCGGGCCGGGGCGCATCCTGTTCGACGGCACCCCACCGCGGGAGAACCTCCATCTGGTCGTCTTCGCGGGAGAGCGCGCGGGCGAAGGCAGGCGTTGGCTGAGTCGCGGACTCGCCATCGACCGCCAGCCCACCTACTCTCCCGACGCAAAGCGGATCATCTTCAGCTCGAGTCGGAACGGGAATCTCGACATTTGGGAGCTGGAGCTCGCCACGGGAGCGTCGCGGCCGCTGACGGAAGACCCAGGTGACGACTGGGATCCGTCGCTCTCGCCCGACGGCAAGCGACTCCTCTGGAGCTCCAACCGCAGCGGCAGCTTCGAGATCTGGATCGCGGATGCCGACGGCAGCCATCCGCGCCAGGTGACGCACGACGGCGACGCCGAGAATCCGATGGAGACGCCGGACGGGCAGTGGATCGTCTACGTCTCGGGCTTCCCGGCCCACTCCGGAATCTGGAAGATGAGGCCGGATGGCTCGCAGGCGACGCGGCTGGTGGCGGGCAACCCGATCAATCCCGAGCTCTCCCCCGATGGCGAGCTCGTCGCTTACCGCATCAACTACACGTCGCCCGTGGCGAAGGTGCGCGTTGTCCGCGTGGCCGACGGTTCGCCAGTTCCTTTCGAGCTGGAGGCCCGCAACGATTCGGGACAGGCGGGTCGAGCTCGCTGGTTCCCCGATGGCAAGCGCCTCGCGTTCGTGGCCACGGACCCGCAAGGCGCGGTCGGAGTCTTCGTCCAGGATTTCATCCCGGGAGTCGACACTTCGGCGACACGCCGCCGCCTCGGAGGGTTTGATCCCGAGTCGCCGGCCGAATCGTTCGCCATCTCGCCCGACGGCAACTCGATGGTCTACGCCAGCCTCGAGCGGCTCTGGAGCGTGCTGCTTGCCGAGAACGTGCCTGGCGTCGATCCACCCGAGAAGCCGAAGCGATGACGCAGGCGCCGGCGACGGGCCACGGACGCGGCGGATTCGACGCTGCGCTCTACTGAATGTAGCCCAGCGCCCGCAGCTGCTTGAGCTGCTCGGGGTCGAGCTCCTTGTCGGCGCTCGTCTCGTGGAAGCGCTGGAAGAGCGCCTGGTTCGCCTTCCAGTGCTCGAGCAGGAGACGGGTGTAGCTCTCGACGAGCTCGGGGTGCGCGGCGTTCGCCGACTTGATCGCGAAAGGGTCGTTCCAGAGATCGTAGAGCAGCAGGCGCGGCACCGCCGGGAAGAAGGGGTGCATCGCTCCCCACCGCCCTCCCGCCGGCACGGCGTGGCGGCCGAGGCGCGGATCGCTCCCCGCCGCGACCGGCGCGATTTCGAGCGAGGCCCCCCAACGGCCGTCGACGATCTCGAGATCGCCGATCATCTCCCCCGTCGCGTCGTCGATGCGGAACTCGTCGAGGATCACCGGCCGCACCTTCATCGTCCCGCCGCGCAACAGCGGCGCCAGCGACTCCCCCTGCGCGATCTCCGGCTTCGGCAGGCCGGCGAGGTCGACCAGCGTCGGCAGGACGTCGATCATCGACACCGGCTGCGCGAAGCGCTGGCCGCCCCGGATGTGCCCCGGCCAGACGATCAGCAGCGGCACGTGCGTGGCGTAGGAGTCGAAGAGCGCCCCCTCCCAGGGCTCGGGCTCGGGATCGAGCTTGCCGCGCCCGAAGCGGGCGAAGGTCCCCGCCGGGTGGCCGTGGTCGGCGGCGACGACGAGAATCGTGTTCTCCCACTCGCCGGTCGCCTTCAACCGCTCGACGAAGCGGCCGAGCTGGTAGTCCTGGTGCGCCATCGTCTCGTCGTGCAGGCCGTTGGCGAGCGTGTAGTAGGCCACCCGGTCGATGCCGGCCTTCTTCAGCGCCAGGTCGTACCAGCCGAGGATGCTGGTGCGCCCGAACTCGGCCCCGGCGACCTCGAAGAGCTTCTGGTCCCACTGCGCGAGCTGTTGGCGCTCCAGGTTCGACACCCAGAGGCCGGCGAAGGGGGGCACCGGCTGGTGCGGCTCGTGGACGTCGGTGGTCTGGAAGTGGACCCAGTAGGGCGCGCCCGGATAGTCCTCGCGGAACTTCCAGAAGCGTTCGTGCAGCTCGACCGAAGAGGTCGAATGATGGCCCCCCTCGACGTCGCGCATCAGGTCGACGCCGCGCTCGAGGCCGATCAGGCGCGCCGCGTTGGGATTCGAGGTGAAGGCCGCCGTCTCGTAGCCGGCGGCGCGGAAGCGCTCGGCCATCGTCGTCGCCCCCGCCGGCACCGGCGTCGAGTGGATGCCGCGCCGCAGGCCGCCGAGCACGCTGTGCTGCAGCGAAGTCATGAACGAGGCGGTCGAGGGCTGCGTCCAGGTGGCGTTCGAGAAGGCGTGCTCGAAGAGCGCGCCCTCGCCCGCCAGCCGCTCGAGGAACGGGGTCGTCCGCCGGTTGTAGCCGTAGACGCTCATCAGGTCGGCGCCGCCGCCGTCGATGACGTAGAAGATGACGTTCGGCTTGCGGGTCACGGCGGCCGAATGCGACGAGACGATCGGCGCGCCCCAGAGCGCCACCGCGCCCGGCCGCGCGCTGGCCGCCTCGAGCGTCAGCTCGACCGCGCCGGCGCCGAGCTTGCCGAGGTCGACCGAGCGCTGCTGCCACTCGGCGCCACCGGTGACCGTCTCTTCGAACAGCGCGCTCTCGTTCCCTGCGTGCCGCGCCGACACCCGATAGGTCACCGCGTCTCCTCCCTCGTTCGACAGCGCGAAGTCGAGGCGCGCCCCTTCGCCGACCGGCAGGCGCCAGGTGAGCCTGGCCGGCGTATGCGCGAAGAGGGAAGTCCGGGTGAAACTGTCCCGCGTCACGGCGCGGGAGCCGGCCGCTTCGAGATAGGAGGCGCCGCGCGGCACCAGCGTCACCGAGAGGAGATCGAGCGCCGCCGGCGCCGGCGCGCCGAGGAAGACGCCAAGGCTGCGCAACGGTGTCGACGCTTCGGCGCCCCGGCGCGGACGCAGGGGGATCGAATAGGTCTGCTCGGAGCCGTCGCTGAAGACGGGGGGTGCCTCGTCGGTCGACAGGAAGAAGAGGTCGTCGGTCGGGATCCCCTTCTCGTCGTCGAGGTTGTAGGCCACCGTGATGCCGCCGAAGCGCTCCTTGGAGCGGGCGCGCACCAGGACGCGATCCCAGTCGCCGACCGTCGAGCCGTCGAGGTCGACGGCGAGGCCGCCGATGTAGATGAAGCTCTGCCGCCGGGCCGGCTCGAGGAGCGCCAGGTGCACGCCGTCCGCCTTCGGCGCCATCGCCACGCCGGCCAGACGCGCGAGCTGCTTCTCGCCGATCACGCGCCATTCGGGACGCGGCTCGGCGAAGCTCCAGCTGCGGGAGCCCTTCGCCGCAGCGGGCGCCTCGCCGCTCTCGATGCTTGCCTGCGCGAGGCGGTCCGCGAGGTGGACGATCGGCTCGGCAGGCTCGGCGGCGCGATCCGCACCGCAGGCGGCGAACAGGAGGAGCGCCGGCAGGGCGAGCACGCGACTTCTCGCCGGCCGGCCCGTCGGGCCGGGAACCCTCGCAACTGTGGGCATGCGGCGAGTGTAACAACCCCCCGGCACCGCGGAACCCCCACCTATAATGGCCTCTGTTCATGAACCTCATGGCCGGAAAGCGGTTGGGGCCCTACGAGATCGTCGCGCCGCTCGGCGCGGGCGGGATGGGAGAGGTCTACCGCGCGAAGGACCCCCGGCTCGGCCGCGAAGTGGCGATCAAGGTGCTGCCCGCCGAAGTCGCGAACGACCCCGAGCGGCTGCGCCGCTTCGAGCAGGAGGCGCGCGCCGCCTCGGCGATCCATCACCCCAACCTGCTGACCGTCTTCGACGTCGGAACCCACGACGGCGTCGCTTACCTGGTCACCGAGCTGCTCGCGGGGGAATCGCTGCGCGAGCTCGTCGCGCGCGGCCCGGTGCCGGCGAAGCGGACGATCGAGATCGGCGCGCAGCTCGCGCGCGGCCTCGCCGCGGCGCACGAGAAGGGCATCGTTCACCGCGACCTCAAGCCGGAGAATCTCTTCCTCACCAGGGACGGCAACGCCAAGATCCTCGATTTCGGTCTCGCCCGCATCGAGCGCCCGGAGCTTGCCGGCGGCCTGCACGAGGCCTCGACGGTGCTCGAAACGCAGGCCGGCACCGTGCTCGGCACGGTCGGCTACATGGCGCCCGAGCAAGTGCGCGGCCAGCGCGCCGACGCGCGCAGCGACCTCTTCTCGCTCGGCGTCGTCCTGCACGAGATGCTCGCCGGGGCGAACCCCTTCCGCCGCGACTCGGTCATCGAGAGCCTCAACGCGATCCTCAAGGAGGAGGCGCCCGATCTCGGCGCGATGCCTGCGGGATCGAACCCCTCGCTCGCCCGCCTCGTCGCGCGGCTGCTCGAGAAGGAGCCCGACCGGCGCTTCCGCTCGGCGCACGACCTCGCTTTCGCGCTCGACGGGCTCGGCGAGGTGCCGAGCACCCCTCGGGTTGCGGCGACGAGCGCGGCAGTTCCGGCGCTCCGAACCGTCGCGGCGCTGGCTCCTGCCTCTCGGCGCGCTCGTGCTGCTCGGCGCGGGCCTCGCCGGCGGGCGATGGCTCACGGAGAGCGCGACGCTGCAGCCGCGCGAAGCGGTCCGCTTCGAGATCCCGCCCCCTGCCGACGGAGCCTTCTCGGGCAACACCGCCGAGGGGCACAACCTCGCCCTGGCGCCCGACGGGCGCACGCTCGCCTACGTCGCCGAGCGTCACGGCGTGAACCAGGTGGAGCTGCGCGACGTCTCGACGATCGAACCGCGGGTGCTCGCCGGTACCGAAGGCGCCAGCTCCGTTTTCTGGTCCCCGGATGGCGGACAGCTCGGCTTCTCCGCCGGCCGCAAGCTCAAGCGCATCGGGCGCGACGGCGGCCCCGTCCAGGTGATCTGCGAGGTGCAGGGAGCGACGACGGCCTCCTGGGGGAGCCGGGGAACGATCGTCTACTCGCAGGGATTCGGTCCGAACAACGGCCTTTTCCGCGTCGCGGCAGGCGGCGGCGCGCCGCAGAAGATCCCCTCCGCCGGCGACCTGCCGCGCTGGATCGAGTTTCTTCCCGACGGGCGCCGCTTCCTCTACTGGGATCGCCTGAAGGACGCCCTGACCGGCGAGGTCTACGTCGGCGACCTCGAGAGCGGGAAGTCGACCCGGCTGCTCGGCGTCTCGTCGCAGGCGCGCTACGCCGCTCCGGGATGGCTGCTCTACGTCCGCTCCGGGGCTCTCGTCGCGCAGCGTTTCGACGCCGGGCGCGCCGAGCTCACCGGCGAGCCGATCCCGCTCGCCTCCGACCTCCCTTACTTCTTCAACGGCTGGTCGGAGTTCACGGTCGCCGGCGACCATGCGCTCGCCTACCAGGTGAATCCGGCAGCGCCGCCACTCATCTGGTACGACCGCCACGGGCGCGAGCTCGGGCGCGTCGGTCCGGCAGGGCGTTACCTCGCCGTCCGACTCTCGCCGGACGGCAGGAGCGCCGCCACGACCCTCTCCGACCCCGCGACCGCCTTCACCGACGTCTGGGTGATCGACCTCGCGCGCGGCGGAGTCACGCGGCTGAGCGACGAGCCTTTCCTCGAGTGGTCGCCGGCATGGTCGCCCGACGGCAACGAGATCGCCTACACCGCGGTGGCGCCGGGACCGGCCTTCACCGTCAACGTGCGGCGCCTCGCGGACGGCGCGAAAGTGGCTTCGCTACCGCCGCACCCGAGGTTCCAGTGGCCGCGCGCCTGGCGCAGCAACGGCATCTTTCTCGATCGGGACGAGCCCGAGACCGCGACGGATCTCTGGCGCTGGCCGGCTCTCGACGCGACGCCGGTTCCGATCCTGCAGACCACGTACGGCGAAGGCAACGCGAGTCCCTCGCCCGACGGGCGCTGGCTCGCCTTCTTTTCGCGGGAATCCGGCCGCGGCGAGATCGAGCTGATCCGCGTCGACGCGCCGGGACGGCGGACTCGGGTGTCGGAGGGCGCCCAGGGGGACGTCCCGCGCTGGCGCGGCGACGGCCGCGAGCTCTTCTTCACCTCGGCCGAAGGGTGGATCACGGCAGTCACCGTCGGCCCGGGCGATCCGCCGGAGCTCGGCAAGCCCGAGGCGCTCTTCCGGGTGGACCTGGTCAACGAGGACAGCTTCGACGTTACCGCCGACGGCCAGCGCTTCCTGGTCGCGGCGACGCGCACCGTCAGCACCTTGCCGGTGCGAGTGACGCTCGACTGGCAGGCGGCGCTGGCGAAGCGCTGAGCGCCCGCCGTCAGCCCGCTACTTGAAGCGCTTGCCGCCCTTGATCACCAGGTCGACTTCCTTCAGGAGGCCGATCTCGGAGAGGACGTCCCCTCGTACCGCGACGACGTCGGCGAGCGCCCCTTTCTCGAGCGTGCCGAGCTGGTGCTCGAGGCCGAGGAAGCGGGCCGGCCAGCGGGTCGCCGACATGATCGCCTCGGAGGGGCTCATGCCGAGCTCGACGAACTTGACGAGCTCGCGCCAGGTCGAGTCGGTGTGGAAGTTCGCCCGGGATGCCGCTGTCGGTGCCGACGAGCAGCGTCACGCCGGTCTCGCGCAGCTGCTGGAACTTGTGCGGCAGCGTCGGCACGCGGCGGAAGGTGAGCATGAAGTAGTCGAGGCCGGTGACCGTGCCGAAGGAGTCGCGGATGTCCTTCGCCATCGCCGGTCGGCATGTCGCGCTGCCACTCCGGGTCGTCGAGCCGCTCGGGGAAGACGCGCGCCGTGTAGTCGGCGAGATAGAGCCCTTCGATCGTCGGGCACCAGTAGAGCGAAGCGTTCCGCTTGCGCAGGCCGGCCAGGATGTCCTCGGGGTAGCCCGGCTCGGTGGCGAGGCCGGTGTGCTCGAAGTCGTCGACGCCGTGCCGGAGGCCCATGCGGATCTCGTCCTCGCGGTGGGCGTGGGCGATCACCTTCTTGCCCGCCTTGTGCGCCGTCGAGACGATCGCCTCGACCTCGTCGTCGGTCAGCTGGTCCTGGTCGATCAGCTTGATGAAGTCGACGCCGGCGTCGATCAGCTTCTGGGTCTTGGCCTGCGCGTCGGCGGCGCCGTTGACCCCCCAGCGGAACTCCTTCTCGTACTCCTCGTAGGGGGCGCGCTGCAGGAACGGCCCGGAGGCGAAGACGCGCGGCCCCGGGATCTCGCCGCGCGCGATGCGGTCGCGCACCGGCAGGATGTCCTCGAGGCGGCGCGCCGAGGTCGCGCACCGTCGTGACTCCCGACATCAGGAGCTGCTTCGCCGCGATCGGCATGACCTCGTCGCGGAAGCGCGGCATGTAGGTCAGGTCCCAGTGCCGGTAGTCGGCGTGGCCGAGGATCATCAGGTGGACGTGCATGTCCATCAGGCCGGGAAGGACGGTCATCCCCTCGGTCGAGATCACCTCGACGCCCGGCGGCACCGCGACCTCGCTTCTCGGACCGACCGCGACGATGCGGTCGCCGGCGATGCAGCACCACGCCGTCGTGGATCGGCGGACCGCCGTAGCCGTCGAGAACCTGGCCGCCGACGAGAGCGAGGGTCGGCGCCGGCTCGGCGGCGGCGAGCGGCGAGAGCGTGACGAGTGCGGCGACGGCGAGGACGAGCGGGGATTTCATGGCGGCGAATACTAGCGGCTCGCCGCCGGGAAGGCAGTGGCGCGGCTCAGGCGGCCGGAGCCGGCTTCGGCGCGTGCGCCGCGAGGAAGGTCTCCTTCCGGCTGAAGACCTTGGCCAGGTTCATCCCTTTCCTGACCGCGCCGAAGGTGACCTTGCCGGTGGCGAGCGCGGCGCCGAGCTGGATGTAGGTCTTCGCCTTGCCACGATGCCGGTAGCGCACCTCGAGCACGTGCCGCCAGAGCTTCGAGTACTCGTCGTAGAACTCGTCGAGCGGCAGCTTGGTCGGCAGCACGGCGTGGATGATGTCGAACATCTCCCAGTCGTGGGTCGTCACGCTGTCCTTCGCGCAGGCCCAGAGATCGGTGCCGGGCAGCGGCGTCAGCACCGAGAAGCCGCTGTTGTAGGCCCCGGTGCGATCGATCCAGTCGCGCAGGCGTGGCGAAGTCGGCGCGATCCCAGGCCGGATCGACGATGAAGTTCGGCGTGAAGCCGACCCCGAGGTCCTTGAGGATGCCGAGCGCCCGCTCGTTGTTGGCCGCGGTGTTCTTCTTGTTGACCCGGTCGAGCCCGGCGTCGGTCACCGCCTCGAGCCCGAGGAAGATGGCGAGGCTGCCGCAGTCCTTCCACATCTCGATCAGGTGCGGGAACTTGCAGATGATGTCGGTGCGGGTCTGGACGGTGAAGTACTTCTTGATGCCGGCGGCCTTGATGGCCCGCGCCAGCTCCTCGCCCCGCTTGACGTCCATCCAGAAGATGTCGTCGGTGATGAAGACGTTGGGCGCCTCGATCGCCTTGAGCTCTTCGACCACGCGTGCCGGCGACTTCTCGCGGAAGGTCGACTCGTGGAACTTCCAGACCGAGCAGAAATTGCACTTGAACGGGCAGCCGCGCGCGGTTTCGAAGAGCGCCAGCGGCTTCCTGAAGTTGATGTAGTAGTGCGGCGCGTAACGCGCGATCAGGTGGCGCGCCGGCAGCGGCAGGGTGTCGAGCTCGCGACGCGCCGGCGCGTGGCCGGTCGGCACCTGGCTGCCGTCCCGGTTGAGCACCAGTCCCGGCACGGTCCGCAGGTCGCCGCCGCGGGCGAGGGTATCGACGAGCGGAGGCATGATCTCCTCGCCGTCGCCCACCGCGATGGCGTCGAAGACCGGGTCGGCGAACCACGCGGGCTCGCGCGAAGCGTCGTGCCCGCCGAGGACGATGAAGGCCTCCGGGAAGAGCTTGCGCACCTTGCGGGCCAGCCGCAGGGCGCGGAAACGCTCGGTCGTGAAGTTGCACTGCAGGCCGACGATGTCGGGGGCGAAGCGCCGGCATTGCTCGAGCCCCTCCTCCTCGCCGTCGATGCGCAGGTCGAAGATCGCGCACTCGTGGCCGGCCTCCTCGAGGCCGCCGGCGACGCAGATCAGGCCGAGCGGCTCGACGAAAGTCAGCATCTCGAGACCGAGAATGCCGCCGATGGGAGGCTTGAGAAACGCTACTTTCATTGGGTCCGACCCCCTGGAACCGCATCCGAACAGACCCTGCCGGGACCGTCAAGCGGTCGCCCGGACCGCCCCACGGCACGGGGCGCGACCCGGGGGACCGGCGCATAGAATCCGCCCACCATGACCCGACCGACCCGCATCGCGATCACCGGAGCCGCCGGCAACATCGGCTACGCCCTCGCCTTCCGACTCGCCTACGGCGACCTGCTCGGCCCCGACCAGCGCGTCGTCCTGCAGCTGCTCGAGATCCCGCCGGCGCTGCCGGCGCTCGAGGGGGTCTGCATGGAGCTCGCGGACTGCGCCTTCCCGCTGCTCGACGGACTGCTCGCCACCGCCGATCCGAACGAGGCCTTCGCCGACGCCGACGTCTGCTTCCTGGTCGGCGCGCGGCCGCGCGGCCCGGGCATGGAGCGCAAGGACCTGCTGGCGGCCAACGGCGGCATCTTCGGCCCGCAGGGGCAGGCGATCGCCGAGCGCGCCGCCAGGGACGTGCGGGTGCTGGTGGTCGGCAATCCGGCCAACACCAACGCCCTGATCGCCGCCTCGGCCGCCGCGCGCACCGGCCACAAGCTCGACCCGCGCCAGTTCCACGCCATGACGCGGCTCGACCACAATCGGGCGATCTCGCAGCTGGCGGCGAAGACCGGAGCGCCGGCGCGCGACGTCGACCGCATGATCATCTGGGGGAATCACTCGGCGACCCAGGTGCCCGACATCGCGCACTGCCGCGTCGCTGGCCGCCCGGCTCCGGAGCTGGTCGAGGAGAGCTGGTTCCGCGACACTTTCATCCCGACCGTGCAGCAGCGCGGCGCGGCGATCATCAAAGCGCGGGGATTGAGCTCGGCGGCTTCGGCGGCGTCCTCGGCGATGGATCACGTGCGCGACTGGATCCGCGGCACGCGCGACAGCGACTGGGTGTCGATGGCCGTCCCCTCCGACGGCAGCTACGGCATCGCCCCCGGCGTCGTCTTCAGCTACCCCTGCGTCTGCCGCAACGGCGACTACGAGATCGTGCAGGGGTTGCCGGTCGACGAGTTCACGCGCGGCAAGCTCGACGCCACCGATCGCGAGCTGCGCGAGGAGCGCGCGGCGGTCGAAGCGCTGCTCGGTTGAGCCGTGCGATCCGATCGATCCCGTCCGGTGACCCGGACCTGATGGCGCGGCGCACGCGCCCGCGGCCGGCCGCCCTCCTCGACGAGGCTGTCCGCGCTCCGGCTGACCTTTGGCGCGGAAGCGGCGGCGCGCCGGCGCGAGCTCTTCGTCGCGCTCGATCGCGCGCGCCTCTCCACCCCGGCCCAGGTCCGCGAGCTCCACGAGCTCCTCCTCTTCGCGCGGGCCTACCCGGACGACGCCGGGCTCCTCGCCCTCGTCGAATGGATGCTGGCCCGTTTCGGCCGTCGCGCCGACCTGCGCCGGTTCCGCCGCCGGCTCGACGACAGCGGCATCGCCACCACCGACATCCGCTACCCGTTCTTCTTCCCCACCGCGCTGCGGCTGGCGCGACGCCACCCGCAGCGGCTGCACGTCGACTGGCCGGCCTGGGAGAAGAAAGGGGAGCTCGAGGCGATCCTCCACCTTCTCGTCCCCTATGCCGAGTCGCCGGCGATCGACGAGTACGTGCTCACGCCACGCCGGTGGCTCGAGCTCTTTCGCGGCCCGCAGGAAGCCGACGGCGCCTTCCTCGCCCTCCGCTTCGGGGCGATGGCGGGAGACTCCTTCGTACGCGAGACGAGCTACGACCGCCTGTCGCCGGCGCTCCACCTCGCCGGCGACGCGACGACGCCGTCGCGCACCGAGGCGCGGGCGCCGGTGGCGCGGATCGCCTGGCAGACCACGGCGCTCGACCACGGCCGCCCCGACCTGACCCGTGCCGTGCGCGCGATTCCGGTCGGCGCCAGGGCGCTCGACCGCCGCGAGGGAGCGCGCTACATCGAGATGGCGCGCGACGCGATGGTCACCCGGAGCCGCGACCTCGACGCTTTCTCCTGGGCGGATCCCGAAGACGTCCGCCTGGTCGCCTGCGACGACGGCCTCGCTTTCGCCCTGCTCGGCGTCGCTCCCCGAGCGCCGGCTGCTGCTCGAATCGGTCTACGGCGCGCTGACGCTCAAGAACGGCGTGCCGATCGGTTACGTGCTGGTCTCGTCGCTCTTCGGCTCGGCCGAGATCGCCTACAACGTCTTCGAGACCTATCCGCGGCGCCGAAGCGGCGCCGGTCTTCGCGCGCGTGCTGGCGCTGGCCCATCGCCTCTTCGGAGCGCACACCTTCTCGATCGACCCCTACCAGCTCGGACACTTCGGCAATCACGAGGGCCTCGCTTCGGGGGCCTGGTGGTTCTACACCAAGCTCGGCTTCCGCCCGCGCGACCCCGAGATCGTGCCCATCGCGAAGCGCGAGATCGCGGCGCAGCGGCGCGACCCGAAGCACCGCACCGACCTCGCAACGCTCGACCGGCTGGCGGGCGCGCACGTCTTCTTTTCGCTCGGTAAGGCGAGAGGAGTCGCGCTCGGCGCGCTCTCGCCGGGCAGGATCGGCGAGCGCATCGCGCGCCACCTGGCCGAGCGGGTCGGCGCCGACCGGGAGCGCGGCCTCGCCGCAGCCGAGCGCGAGGCGGCGAAACTCTGCGGCGTTCGCACCTTTCGCCGGCTGGAGCGCCGGCGAGCGGCTCGCCTGGCGGCGCTGGAGCCCGCTCCTGATCGCCATCCCGGGCATCGAGCGGTGGAGCGCCGCCGAGCGGCGCGCGGCGGGCGAAGTGGCCCGCGCCAAGGGCGGCCGGCGGGAGTCCGACTTCGTCCACGCCTTCGACGCCCACCCGAAGCTTCGCCGCGCCCTGCTCGCGCTCGCGACGCCGGATTAGCGCCCACCCCCGCCCCCAGGGGGCCCGATTGCTCCCGCCCGGTCGCGGTGCTACCTTGATCGAGGGCCCTTTCGCCCCGAGAGGAGCATCGGACATGTCAGTCGCCAAGGTCATCGAAATCAGCTCGTCCTCCGAAAAGAGCTTCGAGGATGCCGTCGCCGTCGGACTCGCGCGGGCCAACTCCACGCTCGAGGAAGTGCAGGGAGCGTGGATCAAGGAGCAGAAGGTGAAGGTCGCGAAGGGAAAGGTTGTCGAGTACCGGGTCAGCATGCTCGTCACCTTCATGCTGAAGGGCGGCAAGAAGAAGTAAGGGATGAACGCCGCGAGCGCGGTCGCGCTGTCCTGCCTCGCGCTCGCGGCGCCGCTCGGCGCCGGTGCGACGCCGGTGCCCTACGTCCTCGTCCTCGGCACGGCGCAGGATGGCGGCATCCCCCACCTCGGTGGGCACGCCGCGCCGGATGAGGCGGCGCGGCGCGATCCGTCGCTGCGCCGGACGGTCGCCTCGCTCCTGATCGTCGACCCGGCCTCCGGCCGACGCTGGCTGGTCGACGCGACTCCCGACGTCGCCGCGCAGCTCGACCGCGCCGATGCCGTAGCGCCGCTGCGGCCGGCGGATAGCGGTCGCCCCCCGATTGTCGACGGCATTTTCCTGACCCACGCCCACATCGGCCACTATCTCGGCCTCGCTGAATTCGGACGTGAGGTCTACAACGCCGACCGGCTGCCAGTCTGGGGCTCCGCACGGATGCGCGACTTCCTGTCGAAGAACGGCCCCTGGGACCAGCTCGTTCGGCTGCACCAGATCGAGCTCCATCCGCTCGCACCGGGCCAGAAGGTCGAGCTCGTGCCCGGCCTCTCGATCACACCCTTCCTCGTTCCCCACCGCGACGAGTACACGGACACCTTCGGCTTCGAGATCCGCGGTCCGCAGCGCGCCCTGCTCTACATCCCGGACATCGACAAGTGGGAGCGCTGGAACGAGAAGATCGAGGACCGCCTGGCGAGAGTCGACGTCGCCCTCCTCGACGCCACCTTCTTCGACGAGCACGATCTGCCGGGCCGCAAGATCTCCGAGGTGCCGCATCCCTTCGTCGTCGAGTCGATCGTCCGTTTCGCCCCGCTCCCCGCGAGCGAGCGCCGCAAGATCGTCTTCACCCACCTCAATCACACCAATCCGGCTGCGCTCGCCGATACCGTGGAGCGGCGCGCCGTCCTCGCGGCTGGCTTCTCGGTGGCGGTCGAAGGGCAGCGCATCGACCTGTGAGCCGGCACCGCGTCGTCATCGTCGGCGGTGGCTTCGGCGGCATCGCGGCCGCTGAAGGGCTGGCGAAAGCTCCGGTCGACGTCACTCTGATCGACCGCACCAACTACCATCTCTTCCAGCCGCTTCTCTACCAGGTGGCCACCGCGCACCTGGCGCCCGGCGACATCGCGGCGCCGATCCGGCAGATCCTCCGCGACCAGCGCAACGCCACGGTGCTTCTCGGCGAAGTCACCGGCGTCGACGTCGCGGTGCGCTCCGTGCGCTTCACGGGCGACGGCGGCGAGCAAGAGGCGCTCTATGACTTCCTGGTCCTCGCTACCGGCGTCGCGCCCTCCTATTTCGGCCACGACGAGTTCGCGGCCTACGCCCCCGGCCTCAAGACGCTCGCCGACGCCACGGCGCTGCGCTACCGCACACTCGCCGCCTTCGAGGCCGCCGAGCTCGAGAGCGATCCGGAGCGCCGGAGGGAGCTGCTGAGCTTCGTGCTGGTCGGCGCCGGGCCGACCGGGGTCGAGATGGCGGGAGCGCTGGCCGAGCTGGCCAGGGATACCCTGGCGCTCGAGTTCCGCCGCATCGACCCGAAGACGACGCGCATCGTGCTGCTCGAGGCCGGCCCGCGCCTCCTGCCGAGCTTCGATGCGGGCCTGGCCGAGCACGCCGCGCGGCGGCTGCGGGCGATGGGGGTGGAGATTCGCACCGGTCAGCCGGTGGAGGCGGTCGACGAGCACGGAGTTCTCGTCGGTGGCGAGCGGATCGCCGCGGCCAACGTCTTCTGGACCGCCGGCGTCCGCCCGTCGCCGGCGGCCCGCTGGCTCGGCGCTGCGACCGACCGGATCGGGCGCGTACCGGTCGGCCCCGACCTGTCGACCGAAGGACATCCGGAGATCTTCGTTATCGGAGACGTCGCCGCCTGCGAACAGGACGGCAGGGTACTGCCGGGCGTCGCCCAGGTCGCGCTGCAGGAGGGGCATCACGCGGCGAAGGTCATCGCGCGGCGGCTCGCCGGCGCCCCGGCGCCGCCGCCATTCCGCTATCACGACAAGGGGAACCTGGCGGTCGTCGGCCGCAACTTCGCGCTGCTCGAACGCGGCAGGTGGAAGACGAGCGGCTTCGTCGCCTGGCTCGTCTGGGCGCTCGTCCACATCCAGTTCCTGGCGCTGTTCCAGAACCGCCTGCTCGTCATGGCGCAATGGGCCTGGACCTACCTGACGCGACAGCGCGGGTCGCGGCTGATTCTCGGCCGGCGCTGACAAAGGCCCCGCCCCTCCCCCCGGCTCGCTTCCCGCTCGAAGGGGTGTGCCGAGACAGGATCTGGGCAGTTAGAATTCATGTCCGCAGGAGAATCTCTTCGATGCCCCTCTACGAATACCGCTGCCCCGCCTGCCACGAGCGCTTCGAAGTCCTTCAGCGCATGGGTGAGAGCTCCGAGAAGGTCCGCTGTCCCGAGTGCGGCGCGAAGGAAGTCGAGAAGCAGTTCTCGACCTTCGCTTCCGGCCACGCCGGCGGCGCGACCGCCGATTTCGGCGGTGGCGGCGGGCGCTCCGCCTGCGGCCCTGGCTTCACCTGAGCCAACTGACGCCGGCCCGGGCGGCCGGCAAGCGAATCAGACCAGACTCGCCTCGCGCTCGGCGATCCCGAGCGCATGGTCGAGGATCGCGATCGCCTCGTCGACCTCGCCCTTCGTGACGACGAGCGGCGGAATCAGGCGGAGCGAGTTCTTGCCGCAGCCGAGAATCAGCAGGCCGTGCTGGAAGGCGATCCGTACCACCTCCTCGCGCAGCTCGAGGGCTCGCTTCTTCGTCGCCCTGTTCTCGACCAGCTCGACGCCGATCATCAGCCCCTTGCCGCGCACCTCGCCGATCGAAGGATGGGCAAGGGCCATCTCGCGCAGGCGGTGCATGGCGTGCTCACCGACCGCCTCGGCGTTCTCCTTCGCTCCCCCTTCGATGATCGCGATCGTCGCCAGCGCCGAGGCGCAGGCGAGCGGGTTGCCGCCGTAGGTGTTGCCGTGCGTGCCCGGTCCCCAGGTGGCGACCGAGCGCTTGGCGATCATGGCGCCGAGCGGCACGCCGGAGGCGATCCCTTTGGCGCTGGTCACGATGTCGGGCTCGACGCCCCAATGCTCGATCGCCCACCACTTGCCGGTGCGCCCCATGCCCGACTGCACCTCGTCGACGATCAGCAGAATGCCGTGGCGATCGCAGATCTCGCGCAGGCGCGGGAAAAACGACGGCGGCGGCACGACGTAGCCCCCTTCGCCCTGGATCGGCTCGATCAGGACCGCGGCGACCTCCTCGGGCGGCGCGTCGTGCACGAAGATCACTTCTTCGAGGTAGTCGAGCACGGCGTGGCCGACGTCGGAGGTCGCGGCGTCGAAGGCGAAGCGCGGGCGGTAGGGGTCGGGATAGGGCAGGTGGGTCACTCCCGGCATGGTCGGGAAGAACCCCTTGCGCTGGGTAATCTTCGAAGAGGTGAACGAGAGAGCACCCATGGTGCGCCCGTGGAAGCCGCCGTAAAAGCCGACGAAGCGCGGCCGCTTGGTGTGGTACCGCGCCAGCTTGATCGCCGCCTCGACCGCCTCGGCCCCCGAGTTGGCGAGGAAGACGACCGCGTCCTCGCGAAACGGGGCGATGCGGTCGAGCGCCTCGGAGAGCTCGATCCACTTCTCGTGGTGGTAGTCGGAGGAGATGTGGAGGAACTTGGCGGCCTGCTCCTGGATCGCCCGCACGACGTCGGGGTGGCCGTGGCCGGTCGAGCAGACCGCGATGCCGGCGGCGAAGTCGAGATAGCGGTTGCCGTCGACGTCCCAGACTTCGCTCCCCTTGCCCCGCTCGATCACGAACGGCTGGTCGCGCGGATAGGAGGGAGAGATGTGGGCCGCGTCGCGCTCGAGCAGCAGGCGGGCCCTGGGACCGGGGACGTCGAGTCGGCGAACGGTCATGGAAGCCTCCGCCGCGCAGTCTACCGGGCCGGCCGCCCGGCGGTCGCCGCCAGGCTCTCCGCCGAAACGGGAATCCAGCCGCGCAGGGCGTTGCCCAGCCGCACGCGATGGGCGCGCGCCAGGTCGCGCGGATAGAGGGTCGCCTCGACGACCTTGCCGGCGCGGAGGAGCGACTCCCGGAAGACGCCGGCGAGCAATCCCGCCTCGCGCGGCGGCGTCAGCCATTCGCCGCCGAACTGCAGAAAGACGTTGGTGCGCGTCCCCTCGGTCAGCTCGCCATGCTCGTTCACCAGCAGGACCTCGTCCGCCGTCGCTCGCGCACTCTCCCGGGCCTGGTCATAGAGCGCGCGGTGGGTCGTCTTGTGAAAGGCAAAGACGTCCAGAGAAGAGGTCGCCTGCGCGGCGAGCGCGACGTTCCAGGTCCTGGTGGGCTCGGCGAAGGATTCGGCCTCGATGCGGAACTCCCCCGACCTCGAGAGCAGGAGCCTGAGGCGATGGGAACGCGGCGGAAGCGCAGCGCTCCTTCGCAGGAGCTCCGAGCGCAGTTCCCCTTCGATGGAAGCCATTCGTCTCTCGAACCCGAAGTACTCGCACGAGCCGGCAAGGCGCTCGAGATGCAGGTCGAGCAGCTCGATCCCGCGCTCCGGCAACCAGCGCATCGTCTCCAGGAGCTCGAACTCCGGTGGCGCCCCATCGAGGACCCGCGCCTTGGCGAGGCACTCCCTCCACTCCTCGGCGGCGTTCGAGTCCCAGGTAACGCCGCTGCCGACGCCGTAGCGGAAGGTCGCAGCGCGCGTGTCGAGCTCGAGGGTGCGGATCGCCACCGCGAAACGCGCCCGGCCGGAAGGCGCCACGAAGCCGACCGCGCCGCAGTAGACACCGCGCGGAGCGGGCTCGAGCTGGCGGATGATCCGCATCGTCGCCGCCTTCGGCGCCCCGGTCACCGAGGCGCAGGGGAAGAGGGCGGCGAAGAGCTCCGGCAGGCGGGCCGGAGACTCCGCCGCGACCGTGGACGTCATCTGCCAGACGGTCGGATAGCGCTCCACCGTGAAACGCTCCTCGACCGCCACCGTGCCCGTCCGCGCGACGCGGCCGAGGTCGTTGCGCACCATGTCGACGATCATCAGGTTCTCGGCACGGTCCTTCTCCGAGGCCGCGAGCCCGGCGGCACGTCGAGCATCCTCTTCGAGGAATCGCCCACGCGCCTGCGTCCCCTTCATCGGCCGCATCACGATGCGTTCGCCGGTCCGCTCGAAGAAGAGCTCCGGAGAGAGCGACGCGATCGCCCAGCGATCGCCTTC
This sequence comes from Thermoanaerobaculia bacterium, assembly GCA_963699245.1. Taxonomy (GTDB): domain Bacteria; phylum Acidobacteriota; class Thermoanaerobaculia; order Multivoradales; family JAGPDF01; genus JACTMI01. The sequence goes on along the minus strand of OY969426.1, from coordinate 2,811,101 downwards.
GAGCAACGCCGCGTAGGGCGCCTCTCCCGCCCCGAGCAGGCTCACGAAGAGATCCTGCGCCCGGCCCGAAAAGCCTCCCGAGAAGGGAAAGACGAAATTCACCTGGTAGGTATCGCCTCGCGCGATGGCGTCGCGAATGGCGGCGATCGCCGCGGCATGGCTTGCCGCGTCGATCGCCGGTGCGCGCTCTCCGACCGCGGCCATCCCTTTCTTCGAGAGACCCTCGTCCTCAGCTGGCGCCTCGAAGAGGCTGAACGCAGCCAACGGTGCCGGTCCGCGCGCAGGGGGATGGACGACGAGCGCGCGGTCGAACGCCGGCGCTGCCTCGTAGCCGACGAATCCGACCGACCAGAGGCCGCGCGCGGCGCCCTCCTCCGCTCGGGCGAGAATGGCGGGAACGTCGCCGGCGGCGTGCGCCACCAGTATCTCGACCGGCCTCTCGAAGCGGAGAAAGCGCTCGCTGCCGGGCTCGGCGCGCACGAGGGCGCGGCGGATGCCGTCGGTCATGCGCGCGATGCTCGCAGGGGATCAGCCGGCGGCGCGGGCAGCCGAGAGCTTCTCGTCCACGCGGCGCTCGGCGAGCCGGAAGGGAGGGATGCGCTCCCGTGCCGCGGCGGCGAAGAGCTCGCCGAGATCGTCGCCGATCCGCTCGACGCGGGCGACCGTACCGGCGACGTCGAGCTTCCCCTGCTCGAAGAGGAGCGAGAGGATGCCGCCGGCCGAAGCGACGAAGTCGGGAGCGAAGAGAATGCCGCGCCGGTCGAGCTCGTCGCCGGCCTCGGGCGCCGCGAGCTGGTTGTTCGCCGCGCCGCAAATCGCCGCGCAACGCAGCGTCGCGATCGACCGCGCGTCGATAATGCCTCCGGCGGCGTTCGGCGAGAGGACGTCGCACTCGGCCGACAGGATCGCCTCCGGCGCGGCCACGCTGGCGCCGCTCGCCCTGGCGACCGCCTCGGCGCGCTCCGCAACGACGTCGGCGACGGTGATCCGCGCGCCGGCCTCGGCGAGCAGCGTCGCCAGCCGGCCGCCCACTTCGCCGGCGCCCTGGATCGCCACGCGCAGGCCGGCGACCGGGCGTCCGAGTCGCTCGGCAGCGGCGCGAACGGCGGCTGCGACGCCGATCGCGGTGAGGTCGGAGGCGTCCGGACCGGCGTCGGCCGGCGCGTGCTCGAAGGCGCTCGAGAACTGCGACATGAAGCGGACGTCGTCCATCGAGACCCCCATGTCCCCGCCGGTGACGAAACGCCCTTCGAGCTCGTGCACCGCTCGCGCGTGGGCAGCGAGGAGCGCTCGCCGATCGGGGCGGCTCGAATCGGCGTCGATCACCGCCTTCGCCCCACCGAAGTCCATGCCGGCGTAGGCCGCCTTGTAGGTCATGGCGCGCGACAGGAGGAGGGCGTCTTCGACCGCTGCGTCGAACGACGGATAGGCCCGCATGCGCGTTCCGCCGACCGCCGGTCCGAGCGCCGACGAGTGGATGGCGATCACCGAGCGCAGGCCGCTCGCGGGATCGTGGATCACGATCACCCGCTCATGGCCGAGCCGGGCAGCGAGGTCGAGGGCGGTGGATGAGCGGTTCAGGGCTCGTGGACCTCGTCGACGCCGGGCGCGAGGACCGGCAGTCCGTGGGCCCGAGCGGCGAAGGAGAGGCGCCGGTCGTAGCAGAGGAAGGCGGTGAGCTGCGGTCGAAGTTCGAGCGCGCTCGCCAGGTGAAGAGCGTCGAGAGTGCGGAGGCCCGGCGGATCGAGCTCCTTCGCCCGCTCGAGCAATTCGAGGCTCACGTCGCGAAGCTCGAGGCCGTCAAGTTGCCGGCGGGCGTCTTCGAGATCACGCTCCATCAGCCCGTAGCGGCGCAACGCGCGATGAACTTCGACCCGCGCGATCGCCGACGTCACGACATGCCCGCACTGCTCGACGAAACGTTCGAGCTCCTTGCTCCCGGCTTCGTCCAGAAAGAGTTTCAGTAGGGCCGAGGCGTCGGCATAGACGGTGGCGCCGGTCAGAATCGTTCCTCGTCTCGCATCTCGATCAGGATATCGACAATGCTCTTGCCGTCAGGTCGCGGCGGCAACGGCTTGCGCGTTTTGAGCCAGTTCCGCAAGCTCTCCTTGGCCGGATGTATCTTGCCTTCGGCGATCAAGCGTGCAAGCCGGTCTTCCTCGGGCGGCAGCGGCACGAGCAGGGCCACCGGGCGGCCGTGCTCGGTGACCTCGAGTCGTTCCCCTTCCTTCACCCGATCGAGATAGACGGAGAGGTTCTGGCGCAGCTCGCGCACGCCAACGCGCGCCGCGGTCGGGGACTTCGGGGATCCGGCCTTCTCCATGGAGCACATGGTAGCACAATGCCTTGCGAAGGGGCGGCGATCAGCGCGGAATCAGGTAGGCGACCGCGAAGCCGACCTGCGCCGCCATCATCATCAGGTACATGTGGCGCCAGCTCGGGTGGTTCTCGGTGCGCGTCAGCTCGTCCGGGTCGCGCAGGATGAGGTAGACGGTGTAGATCCCCCACACGGTGAGCAGCGCGCCGAGTCCGGTGAGCGCCCAGGCGTTGCCGGTGAGGATCGGGTGCGCCGGATTCTGCGGATCGGGCAGGTGCGCGAAGAGCGGCACCAGCAGCCAGGGGAAGATGAAGAAGGGCGCGATGATCCACGCCGCCTTCTTCGGCCCGTGCAGGATCGGCAGCGTCCGGCACCCTCCGGCGCGGTCCCCTTCGATGTCGGCGAAGTCCTTGGTCGACGCCGCGCCGACCAGGAAGAGCATGAAGATCGAGCCGATCGCCCACGGCTCCCAGGCGCCGACGCGCGCCACCATCGCCCAGCCGGCGACCTTGAGCAGGCAGCCGCGCGGGATCGCGATCGTCCAGTTCGCCGCCATGCCGCGGGCCTTGGTGCGCCCGAGCGCCGGCACCGAGTAGACGAAGGTCGAGATCAGGGCGATGAAGTAGATGTAAAAGGTCTCGTGCCAGGAGGGGGGCGCGAAGAGCTTCTCCGTCCAGCTCGTGTGCGGGTAGACGACCACCAGCCAGGTCGGCACGACGCCGATGAAGTAGGTCACCCAGGTGAACGCCCAGGCCTCCTTCATCGTCAGCGCGCCGGTGACGAGCGGGCGATTCGGCTTGTTGAGCCGGTCGATCTCGAGATCGTAGATCTGGTTGATCGAGTTGTTCGCCGCGTTGAGGAACGCGGCGCAGAGCGAGCCGAGCGCCACGGTCAGGATCACCGAGAGCGTGAGCTGGCGGCTCGGGTCCGGATTGTGCACCGAGCCCCAGGCGCAGATCGCCCCCGAGACGATGCCGAGCAGCGGCGGCAGCAGGGTGAATGGCCTGGAGAGCTGGGCGTAGAGGTCGAATTTCTTCATGAGAATCCGGGGAGGAGAGCGCCGGCGCCGGCGGCGACGAGCGCGCCGGCGAGCGAGTTGAGGAAATTGACGGCATCGTTGTCGAGCAGGCCGCGCTTTTCGATCGTGGCGCCGACCAGGCTCTCGAGCGTCGTGGCGACGAAGGCGGCGAGCGCGACGACCACGACGCCCGCCGCCGGATAGAGCCCGCCCGCGAAGCCGATCCCGCCCACCAGCAGCGAGGCGGCGACGCCGGCCAGCGTCCCTTCGAGCGACACCGCGCCGTCGGTGCCGCGCGGCACCGGGCGGAGCGTCGTGATCAGGTAGGTGCGACGGCCGAAGGCCTTGCCGACCTCGGAGGAGACGGTGTCGGAGGCGGCGGTGGCGAAGGAGCCCGCCAGCGCGAGCAGGAAGAGCACCGGCTCGCCCGTGGTCGCCGAGAGGACCGCCGCCAGCGCCGGAATCGAGGTCTTCGACAACGCGTTGCCCGGCCCGCGCCTCCCCCCTTCTCCTGCGCGATGCCGGCCCTGGCCTTGCGCTCGTAGCCGAGCTTCGTGGCGGCGGTGCCGAGCAGGAAGAAGGCGAACAGGAGAGCGAAGGCCCAGGCCCCCGCGAAGGCCCAGATCGTGGCGCCGAGGAGGATCCCGGTGATCGCCCCAGCCACGCCGACGCCACGCATGGCGTAGGCGAGTGCCGCGAGCACGACGTTGACCGCGAGGCCGATGGCGACCTGCCGCGCGAACCCGGGCGAGGCTACGAAGCCCCAGTGGCCAGCGGTGAGCGACAGGCAGAAAAGGAGCAGCGCCGCGACGAGCGGCACGCCGAAGTTGTCGTCGAGTCCCTGCGCCTGCGACTCGAGCAGCGCCGCGAACGCCGCCGTCGCCGCGGCGATGGCGAGCGCGAAGCCGCTCTCGTAGCGCCCCGGCGCCGTCCACTGCAAGAGCACGAACGCGCCGATCCCACCGAAGAGGAGATAGGCCAGCGTCCCGGACCAGCTCTTCTTCGGGTTCCAGGGCAGGGGATTCGAGCGGCCGAGGGTCTGGCCGACGACAGCCGCCATGCCGTCGCCGAAAGCGAGCAGCCCCCAGGTCGCCGCCGCGATCTCGAGCCGGCGCGGGTAGAGCAGCAACAGCAGCAGCACGGTGATCGGATAGAGCACGATGCCGAGCGCGAAGCCGCGCGCCGCCTCGCCGTCGCGCCAGAGCTTCTTGCCGCCGTAGAGCGGAAAGACCACCAGGTTGTGGAAGATCGCGGTCACGGCGCAGGCGAGCGAGCCCCAGAAGCCGAGCGGGCGCACCGCGAAGGCGATGGCGCCGACCGACATGTGGACGAGCTTGCGGAGGAGCTCGCCGCGCGAGATGCCGCGCCGGTGGCTCATCGCCGTGGCCACTCTGCGGTCGTCTTCAGCCAGGCGAAGGTCTCGGCGAGCCCGGCGCGCAGGCTTCGCGGCGCGTAGCCGAGCTCGCGCGACGCGCGCGAGGAGTCGTAGGCCCAGTCGTGGCGGTAGATCTCGACGAGGTCGGGGGTCAGCTTCGGCGTGCGTCCGGTGAAGCGCGCGCCGAGCTTCATCAGCGCGCCGGCGGCCTTCGCGACGGCATCGGGCATGCGCCGCCGCGGGACCCGGATGCCGCCGAGCTCGCCGGCGAGCCGGTAGAACTCCGCCTGCGTCACGTTCTCGCCGCCGAGCATGTAGCGGCCGCCGGCCGGCGCGCGCTCGAGCGCCGCCGCGATGCCGGCGGCGACGTCGTCGACGAAGACGTAGTTCCAGCGCCGCTCCGGCCGCCCGAGGAGCGCCGGCAGGCGACCGTGCGCGAGGTCGAGCAGGTGCCGCACCACGATGTTCCCCTCGGTGAGCTCGCCCGGGCCGTAGATGACGCCGGGATAGACCACGACGACCGGCGCGCCGGCATCGATCGCCGCGCGCGCCCGCGCGTCGGCGTGCGCCTTGGTGCGCTCGTAGTCGTTGATCCAGTCGCGCTCGCGTCCGCCCGGCAGCGGCTCGGCGCGACTCGTCGAGCATGCCGCCCGGCCCCCGCTCGGTCGGCCCGAGGGCGATGAAGCTCGAGACGTAGATCGACCTTGCCGACCCCGGCGGCCGGCGCTCGCCGCCGAGCATGTTCTCGAGGCCGCCGACGTTGACGCGATCGAACTCCGCCGGCGCGGCGCAGGATCCTGACCAGCGCCGCGGCGTGCGACGACCGCGTCGCAGCCCGTCCATCGCGCGCGTCGAGGCTGGCGCGGTCGGTGACGTCGCCCGTCGCGAGCTCGACGCCGGCCGGAAATCCGCTCGCGCGCCGAAGTCGGCCGGACCAGGAGGCGCAGCGCGTGCTGCCGCGCCAGGAGCGCCGCCGTGCGCCTGCCGAGGAAGCCGGTCGCGCCGGTCAGCAGGATCTTCAAGCCGCGGCTCCGCAGCCGCGGCGCGCGCCTCGCGCCAGAGCCCGGCGAGCGCGCCGTCGAGGCCGCGCCTCGGCTCCCAGCCGAGGGCGCGCAGGCGCGCGCTGTCGCCGGCACAGCATCGGCACGTCGACCGGCCGCACGCGCTGCGGGTCGATCTCGATGCGCACCTCGACGCCCGCTGATCGCGAGCAGGCGGCCGAGCGCCTCGCGAATCGACAGCGCCGCGCCCGCAGGCGAGGTTGTAAGCGGTGCCGGCGGCGCCGCGATCGATCAGCAGGCAGGAACGCCGGCGACCGCGTCGTCGACCGCGCACGAAGTCGCGACGCGCCTCGAGGTTGCCGACCTGCAGGACGCCGGCGCGACGCGCCGGCGGCGATCGCGGCGAGCTGCGCCGCGAAGCTCGGCAGCGCGAAGTTCGGCGGTCTGCCCGGGCCCCGACCAGGTTGAACATGCGCACCACGGTGGCGCCGGCCGCGAGCCGCCAGCCGCTCGGCGGCAGCCTTGGTCAGCGCATAGGGCGAGCGCGGCGCGAGCGGCCGCTCCTCGGAGATCGGCTGCTCGCTCTCCGGCACGCAGCCGTAGACCTCGGCGCTCGAAGCGAAGAGCACGCGGCGCCCGCGCGCCGCTGCGACGACGTTCTCGCAGCCGAGCGACGTTGATCGCGAAGTACTCGTCCATCCGCTGCCACGACTCGCCGACGTGCGACAGCGCGGCGAGGTGGACGACCACGTCCGGGTCGACCGCGTCGAACGTCGCCTCGAGGCCGGCGCGATCGCGGACGTCGACCGCGATGGAACGGGAGGTCGGCCGGCAGCGGGGCCGCGCTCGAGCGAGACCGCCGCCGACTCGTCGCCACGGCCGAGCGAGCGCCTCCACCAGATGGCGCCCGAGGAAGCCGTTCGCGCCGGTGACCAGGACCCGCACGCGGCCCGTCCCGCTCAGGTCCGCGCCGATCGCGCGCGCGCGCGGCGTAGCTGCTCGCGCCAGTAGTCGAGCGGTGTCGGCGAGCGTCTGGCTCGAGCGGGATGCGCGGCTCCCAGCCGGTGGCGGCGCGGAACTTCGAGCTGTCGCCGAGCAGCACCTCGACGTCCGAGGGGCGCATGCGCGCCGGATCGGGCTCGACGCGCAGCGTCGACGCGCGACATCGCGATCAGGCGGTCGAGCATGGCGCGGATCGTGATGCCGCTGCCCGATGCGATGTTGTAGACCTCGCCGGGCTCGCCGCGGGTGGCGGCGAGCCAGTAGGCCCGCACCATGTCGCGCACGTCGGTGAAATCGCGCACCGAGTCGAGATTGCCGACCCGGATCACCGGCTCCTGCACGCCCGCCTCGATCGCGGCGATCTGCCGGGCGAAGTTCGACATCACGAACACCTCGCCGCGGCGCGGCCCCTCGTGGTTGAAGCCGCGGGTGCGGACCGCCCGAGGCCGTAGCTCTTGAAGTACTGGTAGGCGAGAAAGTCCTGGCGTCACCTTGGAGACCGCATAGGGCGAGAGCGGGCGCAGCGGATTCGTCTCGCTGATCGGCGTCTCGTCCTTGCAGCACCAGGCCGTACTCCTCGCTCGAGCAGGCGATCTGGATCGACCGGGTCGAGGCCGAGCAGCGCGGATCGCCTCGAAGAGGTGGATCTGGCCGATCGACGTTGACGTGCAAGGTCTCGGCCGGCGCCACCCAGGAGGTCGGCACGAAGCTCTGCGCGGCGAGGTGGAAGATCGCGTCGGGCTGCGCGGCCGCCTCGAGCGCGCGCCGCATCGCGGTCACGTCGCCGAGGTCGCACTCGAGGAGCCGGATGCGCCCCTCGAGGTGCTCGATGTTCTCGCGCCGGCTGCGCCAGCGATAGGTGCCGAAGACCTCGACGCCGGGGTGCTCCGCGAGGACGTGGTCCGCCAGATGGGATCCGGCGAAACCGGTGATGCCGGTGATCAGAACGCGCTTCATGCGCTCTCCTTGCTTGCCACGTCGAGGTGCGCGGTCGAGCCCCTCGTACCAGGGCTCGACGCGACGGCCGACGATCGATTCGAACTTCTCCACCGCCAGGACGGACCAGGCCGGCCGCTGCGCCGCGGCCGCCATCTCGGCGGAAGTGACCGGCTCGTACCTCCACGGGATCGCCGAGCAGGCGCACGATCGCGCGCGCGAACTCGTACCAGGAGACGGGCTCCCGGTTCCGGTAGTGAACGACCCCGCGTCACCCCGGATTCTCCCAGATCCACCAGGGCTCGCGCCAGAAAGGGGGCGTAGGTCGGCGAGCGCCGACCTGGTCGCTCGACCACGCGCAGCGGCCCCTCGCCGCGCCGGGCCCGCCCGGCGATCGTGTCGACGAAGTTCGCGCCGCCCGGCGCCGAAGACCCAGCTCGTCCGCACCACGAGAGCCCCGCCCGCCGCGAGCGCCCGCCGCTCCCCACCCAGCTTGGAGACGCCGTAGACCGAGAGCGGCGCCGGTCGGCTGCTTCTTCGCGGTAGGGCTCCGCCGGCCTCGCCCGCCGAACACATAGTCGGTCGAGAGGTGGACCAGCTTCGCGTCCCCGGCGGCGGCAGGCCTCGGCCACGATGCCGGCGCCGCAGGCCGTTGACCGCGAGTGGCGCGCTCCGCGCTCGCTCTCGCAGCGGTCGACCTGGGTGAAGGCGGCGCAGTTGACCACCAGCTCCGGCGTCGAAGCGCGCCGACCGCCGCCTCGACCTCGCCGGGCCGGGTGATGTCGACCTCGTCGCGCCTCGCCGCCGAGCAGATGCCAGCCGCGTCGCGCCGCCTCGGCCGTCGTCGCGCGGCCGACGATGCCGCCGGCGCCCAGGACCAGGACTGCTCATGGCGGGCGTCAGTACCCGGCCTTGGTGCCGCCGTGCAGGTCGAGGAAGGTGCCGACGTTCTTCAGGCTGAGCAGGAACCGGAAATCGCGCGTCGTGTAGGTGGTCGTCGATCTGTTCGCGCCACTCGAGGATGCAGGCTCCAGCACTGCGACTTCCAGGCGAGGTTGTAGTACTGCTGCTGGATCGCCGCGCCGAGCGAGGTCGTAGTTGACCTGCCCGCCGAGCGTCAGGCGGTCCTTGAGGGGCTCGACGCTGAAGCCGAGCCGCGACCTGGTCGGAGGTGCTGTCGCCGGAGGAAACGTTGTAGTTGGTGTACCAGGTCACCGTCGTCGAGGCGCGGTCGCCGCGGGCGCGCATCGAGAGCGAGGTCGAGGCGAGGTTCGAGTAGAGCGTCGAATAGTCGGCCTTGGCCTGCAGGTCGAAATTGCTCGACGGATTGACCCGCAGGCGCGCCTCGAGCGGACCCTCGCGGCTCGAGCGCGTGCCGTCCCCCGAGGTCTGGAGTGGCTGGGTGTCGTCGAAGGAATACGACTGCGCGAGCTCGAAGAGAGGCCATCTCGAAGGCGCCTCCCTGCTGCTCGTCCGTCGGCTTGGCGAGTACGCGGTTGATCAGCGTCACCGTGCCGACGCTGGGAGGTCCGGAAGTTGTCGATCTCGTCGAACTGCGGCACCTTCGCCTGCTCGTCGAAGTGCCGACGTAGCCGTAGGAGAAACGCGGCTCGATGATGTGCTTGAACTTGAGAAGGTCCCGCCGGGCGAGTCGAAGATCCTGGAGAACGAGGGGCCGACCATGTCGAGGCCGGCGGTCGGATAGATCGCGCGTCAGGTTCTCGCCGCAATAGAGGTCGCCGGCGCCGACGGCGCCGGAGTCGCAGACCCGGGTGACGACTCCGGTGTCGGGGTCCTTGACGGAGACCGACCGGCTCTCGCCCCACCAGGTGGCGCGACCGCCGCCGTTCAGCGCGACCGACAGCCAGGGCGCGACGTTCAGCGGCAGGGTCAGCTGGGGGGCGACGTCGAAGCGCCCGTAGTTGATGTCGAAGACGTCCGGCGTCGTCGACTGCAGGTAGCTCGCGGTCGAGTTCACCGACAGGTAGAGCGGGATGGCGCCGAGCTTGAGCTTGCGCACCTGGTAGTTGATCTCGGGAAGCTGGCGCTGGGTCGAGGTGTCGCCAGCGCTGTTGAGGAAGGTCTCGCGCTGGTCGACCATCATCGACAGCGACTGCACGCCCCAGTCCCCCGACAGGAAGGCGTTCGAGTAGAGGAAGCTACGCGTGTTCTCGCCCTCGAGGCGCTGGAACTGGCGGAAGAAGTTGTAATCCGAGTACTGGTTGACGCTGATCACGCCGCGAAAGCCTCCGGGCAGGTTCTCGGCCGTGTGCGACCACAGGGCGCGCCACTCCTGCTGCTTCAGGTCGCGGTCGTAGAGCATGTAGGCCGCGAGATCGCCCTTGGTCCCCTCGCGCGGCGCGTAGCGCAGGTCGGCGCCGGCGCCGGCGTAGGTGCGCTCGTAGCCGTCGAGCTGGAGGGTCAGGTCGACGCTCGGTCCCATCACCTGGTAGTAGGCGAGGCCGAGATAGGCGCCGCGGTTGCCGGAATAGCCGAAGTTCGGCACCAGAAAGCCCGAGGAGCGCTCGGTCTTCGCCGGCCAGACCAGGTACGGGACAGTAGAGCACGGGCATCTTCTTGACCCGCAGCGCGGTGTTGCTCATGTGGGCGTAGCCGCCGATTTCGATCCGCGCCTTGCTCGACCCGGAAGCTCCAGTCCGGCGTCGGGTCGCCGGTGCAGCTGGTGACCACGCCTTTCTCGATCTCGAAGCTGTTCTCGCCGGTCTTGCGCAGCACCGCGCCGGTGAAGTACTGGTCGGGCTCGGCGAAGGCGGAGGCCTGGAAGAAGGTCCCGGTCTCGGTGTTGAGGTCGAAGTCGGCGCGCTCGGCGGCGATCCGTCGCGTCGACTGGTCGAGCACCACGTCGCCCTCCGCCTCGACCGTCATCGAGTCGCGATGAAGGACAGCGCGGTCGGCGCGGAAGGTAAGGTCGCGATACTTGATCTCGACGTCGCCGGAGAGCCCGGCCTGGTCTTCGCCTTGCGTCTCGATCGCGGCCGCCGAGCCGGCCAGAGTGCCGCCGCCGCGCTCGCGCGGCACGCTGAAACTCGAAGGTGATGCGGTCGGGCCGGTCGGCCGGCGCCGCGATCGGCGGCTTGGCGGGCGGCGGCGCCGGCGCCGCGGCGCCGCTCGCGTCCGCCGGCGGCGCCTGCGCGGAGAGCGGCATTGCGGCCGCGAGCACCAGTGCGGCGAGAGCGAACCGGCGCGTCATCCGGCGAGCCGCTCGACCACCACCGCCGTCGCCTCGCCGCCGCCGATGCAGATGCCGGCGCAGCCGTAGCGCCCGCCGCGCTCGGCGAGCGCGTCGAGCAGCGTCACCAGGATCCGGGCGCCCGAGGCGCCGATCGGGTGACCGAGCGCGACCGCGCCGCCGCGGACGTTCAGCGCTCGTGGGCGATGCCGAGCTCGCGCGCGCAGGCGAGCGCGACGACCGCGAAGGCCTCGTTGATCTCGAAGAGGTCGATGTCGGAGACCGCGAGGCCGGCGCGGTCGAGCGCCTTGCGGATCGCGGCGATCGGCGCGGTGGTGAACCACTCCGGCTGCCTGCGAGAAAGTCGCCTGCGAGACCAGGCGCGCGATGGGACGCAGGCCGCGACGGCGCGCCTCGTCGGCGGTCGCCAGCACCAGCGCGGCGGCGCCGTCGTTGATCTTCGAGGCGTTGGCGGCGGTCACCGTGCCGTCCTTCTCGAAGGCCGGCTTGAGGCCCGCCATCTTGTCGAGATCGGCCTTGAACGGCTCCTCGTCCTTGTCGACGAGGGTCGGTCCCTTGCGCCCCTTGACCTCGACGGCGACGATCTCGCGCGCCGAGAGCCCCGACTCCTGCGCCGCGCGGGCGCGCGCGTAGCTGTCGCGCGAGAAGGCGTCCTGCTCCTCGCGCGAGAAGCGCTTCTCGCGCGCGCAGAGCTCGGCGCAGTTGCCCATGTGCTGGTCGCCGTAGGGATCCCAGAGCCCGTCGTGGATCATCGAGTCGACGAACTTGCCGTGGCCGAGCCGCAGCCCGTCGCGGGCGCCGATCGCGAGATAGGGCGCCCGGCTCATGCTCTCCATGCCGCCCGGCCACGACGAGGGAGAAGTCGCCGGCGCGCAGGTCGTTGGCGGCCGACATCACCGCCCGCATCGCCGAGCCGCAGACCTTGTTGAAGGTGATGGCGCCGGTCGAGGGGGTGCAGCCCGCCGCGAGGGCGGCCTGCCGCGCCGGCGCCTGGCCGACGCCGGCGGTGAGGACGCACCCCATGTAGACCTGCTCGAGCTCGGCCGGTGGCAGGCCGGCGCGCTCGCAGGCGCCGGCGATGGCGCGGGCGCCGAGCTGGGGAGCCGGCGACGTCGCGGAAAACGCCCTGGAACGCACCGATCGCGGTCCGCGCGGCGCTCAGAATGACGACCTCGGACATGCTTCAGCCTCCGGGACTTGCGGCTGGAGGGCGCGCTCGGGAGAATGACCGGCGCCGGGCCGCGAGAGCGCCGGGATCGTAGCACAGGCCCTTCCACCCAAACCCCGCCATGCGAACCCTCGGCATCGACTTCGGAGAGCGCCGCATCGGCCTCGCGCTGTCCGATCCGGAAGGCCGCTTCGCGCTCCCCTGGCGGGTGATCGAGCGCACCAACGACCGCGACACGATCGCCCGCCTGCTGATCCTGATCGAGCAGGAAGGGGTGGTCGCCCTGGTCATGGGCGAGCCGCGCCGGATCGCCGACGGCGGCCCGTCCCCCGCCGCGGCGCGCGCGCGCGCTTTCGGCGAGCGGCTCGGGCGGGCGAGCGGCCTGCCGATCGACTGGATCGACGAGACGCTGACCACGGTCGAGGCCGACGAGCAGCTGCGTGAGGCCGGCGTGCGCCCCGCGCGCCAGGCTGAGGCGCGCGACGCGCTGGCGGCCCGGATCCTCCTCCAGGAAGCGCTCGACCGCCGCGCCCGGCGGGGAGCTTCGTGAAGCGCCGCCGTGCCGTCCGGGCGCTGCTCGGCCTCGTGCTGCTGCTCGCTCTCGCGGCCGCCGGCGCCTGGCGCTGGAGCGAGCGCGAGATGGCGCGCCCCTTCGGCGCCCCCGGCGCCGCCGTGACGGTCGTCGTTCCTCCCGGCGAGAGCTCGCGCGCCATCCTCGACCGGCTCGAGCGCGCCGGTGTCCTGCGCTCGGCGCTGCTGGCGCGGCTCTGGCTCGTCCGCGTGCTCGGCGATCCCCCTCTGCGCGCCGGCGAGTACCGCTTCGATCCGCCGCTCCCGGCCTTCGAGGTGCTGCGCAAGCTGCGCGCCGGAGAGGTCGTCACCTATCCGGTGACGATCGTCGAAGGATGGACCTACTTCGACACCGTCGCGGCGCTCGCCGCGGCCGGCTTCGGCGACGCCGCGGCGCTGCGGCGCGAGGTCACCGATCCCGCCCGCGTCCGCGATCTCGACCCGGCGGCGACGACCCTCGAGGGCTATCTCTTCCCCGACACCTATCGCTTCCCGCGCGGCACCGGCGCGCGGGCCGTGGTCGACACCCTGGTCGCGGCCTTCCGGCGCCATTGGGAGCGCGACGTGCTCCCGCTCCGCGCAGCGGAGGACCGCCGGCCGGCCCGGGAGCTGGTGATCCTGGCCAGCCTGGTCGAGAAGGAGACGGGGCGCAGCGACGAGCGTCCGCGCGTCGCGGCGGTCTATGCGAATCGCCTGCGCCTCGGGATGGGGCTCTACGCCGATCCGACGCTGATCTACGGTCTCCGCCTGGCCGGACGCTGGGACGGCGACCTGCGCCGCCGCGACCTCGAGGCGGATTCGCCCTGGAACAGTTACCGCCGGCCCGGACTGCCTCCGGGCCCGATCTGCTCGCCGGGGCTGGCGAGTCTCGCCGCCGCGGCCCGGCCGGCCGTGAGCGACGAGCTCTACTTCGTCAGCCGGAACGACGGCAGCCACGTCTTCGCGAAGACCCTCGCCGAGCACAACCGCAACGTCGACGTCTGGCAACGCCAGTTCTTCCGCGAGCAGCGACGCAACGGCGCCGCGAGGAATTGACAGGCCGCGCGCCAAAGTGGAATCGTCCACACCAGTCAGATCGGGGATCGAAACGGGATACGGAGCGCCGCGCTCCATCTCCCGCTGTCGGCGGGCGGAGGTGCCATGAACACTCGGGATCAGTTCGGCAACTATCTTCTTCTCAAGAAGCTCGCCGAGGACGCGCTCGGCGAGACCTTCCGCGCCGGCCGCATCGGGCGCCAGGGAGTCGAGCGGGTCGTCCTGCTGCGCGTGCTGAACGGCCCCGGCTTCGACGCCGAGCGGCTCGCGCGCGCGCTGCAGACGCGCTCGGGACTGGCGCAGGCGCTCAAGAGCCCGAACATCGGCGGCGCCATCGACGTCGGCCAGGTGCGCGGCGTCCCCTACGTCGTCTACGACTACAACGCCGGCCGCTCGCTGGCGCAGCTCATGGAGCAGGCGGCGCGGCGGCACTCGCCGATGCCGCTCGATCACGCGTTGCTGATCGCCGAGCGCATCGCGCTCGCCCTCGGCGTCGCCAACGAGACGCGCATGGGCGACGACCGCGTGCAGCACGGCTTCGTCACTCCCCTGCTCGTCCAGGTCTCGAACGAGGGCGAGCTCCGGCTGCTCGGCTTCGAAGCGTCGAGCGGCCTGCGCGAATCGGCGGCGCATCCGATCGTCAAGCAGGCCGTCGGCCGTTATCTGGCGCCGGAGACGCTCGCCGGGCAGCCCGCCCACCGCTCGGACGACGTCTACAGCGTCGGCGCCATCCTGCTCGAACTGATCACCGGCCAGACCCTGCCGAGCCCGGCCAGCCTCGCGGCGGCGATCGACGCGGCGATCGTCGAGGCTGACGGCACGCCGCTCCCCGCCGAGCTCGCGGCGCTCCTGCGGCGCACGCTCTGCCCGCGCGACCAGCGCGTCGGCGATGCCGTCGCCTGGCACAAGAGCCTCGCCAAGCTGATGGCCGACGGCGGTTACGCCGCGACGACCTTCAACCTCGCCTTCTTCCTGCACAACCTCTTCCGTGACGAGATCGACCGCGAGGCGCGCGAGATCGAATCGGAGAAGGCGCAGGCGGCGTCGATGGCCGCCACGGTGGCGGCGACGCCGCGCCCCGCCGAGGTCGCGCCGGCGCCGGCCCCGGCGGCGGCCGCCCCCAGCCCGGTGCGCGCCAGCGGACCGGTGCGCGAAGACACCAACGTCCTGCGCGCCGAGTACGGCATCCCCGAGGCGGGAAAGAAGGGGGGCAATCCGGCAGTGATGATCGCCGCCGGCGTCGGCGCCGTGGCGGTGCTCGCGATCGGCGGCTACCTCCTCTTCGGCCGCGGCGGCTCGACCGCGCCGGCTCCGGCCGCTCCGGCCACCGATGCGGGCTCCGCGCCCGCCGCTGCGCCTGCTCAGACCGGCATGACGCCCGAGCAGATCCAGGCGATGATCCAGGAAGCGCTCGCCAACCAGAAGAAGCAGAGCGAGTCGGAGCAGCGCGCCTCGGAGGAAAAGCTCAAGGCTCTGCAGAAGCAGCTCGAGGATGCGCAGAAGGTGCGTGCCGCCGCCGCGGCGGCGCCCGCGCCGGCGCCGGCCCTCGGCCGCACCACCGAGCCGGCCCAGCAGGCGGCGGTCCCGGCGCCTTCGGCGGCCGCGGCGCCCCCTCCCTCGGCGGCGTCGACTGCCGGCCCGGCGGCCCAGCCCGCGGTCCAGCCCGCGGCGCCGGCGCCGGTCGCTTCGGCGCCGGTCGCCGCGCCGCAGCCGGCGGCGGTCGCCGCTGGCGCCACCCGCGCCGGCGATCTCGTCACCATGGGCCCCGGCGTCACGCCGCCGCGGCTCGTGCGCCAGCCCCCGCTGCAATATCCACCGGTCGCCAAGCGGCTCAAGAAGGAAGCGACCGTCACCGTCCGCGTTCTGGTCGACGAGAACGGCCGGCCGGTCAACATCGAGTCGGTCGGCGCCAACGTCGGCTTCGGAATGGAGGAAGCGGCGCAGGCCTACGCGCGCAACTGCCTCTGGGAGCCGGCCAAGAAGGGGGGCGTCGCGGTGAAGATCTGGTGGGAGCTGCGCGTCGCCTTCAAGCTCTGAGCCGGCGATCCGGCGTCCGAAAACGGAACGGGGGGCCGCGAGCGGCCCCCCGTTTTCTTTGGAGCGCAGGAATCAGGACATCAGATGTCGGCCGCCTTGATCGAGGCGATGAGCTGCTGGATGACCGGCTTCATTACCTTGTCGAACATCCGCTGGTCGTCGGTCACGCCGCCGCCGAAGCCGCCGATCGACAGGCGGAAGTGCGAATCCTCGGCCTTCGCCTCGTCCGCCCAGACGATCTCGCCGGTCGTGGTGTCGATGATGCGCGCGTTCATCGCGGCGACGAAGGTGCGCTTGCCGCCGGAGAAGCCGGGCAGACCCTTGACGCCGGAGCCGTGCGCTTCGGTGCCCTGCGAGCCGTACTCCGTGACCGCGCCGGTCAGGAAGTACTGACAGCCGAGCAGCTTGCCCGCCTTGACCGCGGTCGCGGGATCGATGTCGCCGGAAATCGACAGGCCCTTCTCCTGCATCAGCGCGGCGAGCTGCTCGCGCTCGATGACACGGAACTTGCCGCTCTTGAAGAGCTCGGTCACGAAGACGTCCTGCGCCGCCGCCCCTCCGCTGTTGTACCACCACTGATTCTCGGCCTTGTTCTTGAACTCGAGCACCGCGATACGCGGCTTGTCGCTGGCGGCGCCGGCCGCGGCGACCGCCATCGCCGCGACGGCGATCGCGGCCAGTCCTGCCGTGAGAATGCTGCGTTTCATCCTGGGTCTCCTTCCCGGTTCTGGCCGGCGATTCTAGGTCAACTCCTGGGCGTCGACCACGCAAATGGCCGTCATGTTCACGATATCCGAGACTTCGAGACCGCGCTGCAGCAGGTGAACAGGGCGGGCCATGCCGAGCAGGACCGGCCCGACCGCTTCGGCGTCGGCCAGCCGCCAGAGCAGCTTGTAGGCGATGTTGGCCGACTGGAGCTCCGGGAAGATCAGCACGTTGGCCGGGCCGTCGAGGGTCGAGAAGGGGTAGTGCTCGGCGAGCATCGTCGGCAGGATAGCGGTATCGGCCTGCATCTCGCCGTCGATCATCAGCTCCGGCTCCCGGGCCTTCGCCAACTCGACCGCCCGCCGCACCTTGCGGGCGACGGCGTGCTGGTTGGACCCGAAGTTGGAGAAGGAGAGCATCGCCACCCGCGGCGTCACGTCGAACCGGCGGGCGAACGCCGCCGTCGCGATGGCGATCTCGGCCAGGGTCTCGGCGTCCGGATCGATGTTGACGGTGGTGTCGGCGAGGAAGATCACGCCGGTCGCGCAGCAGCAGGATGTAAGCGCCGGCGACGCGGCGACAGCCGGTCTTCATGCCGACGACCTGGAGCGCGGGGCGGATCGTCTCGGGATATTCGCAGGTGACGCCGGCGATCAGGCCGTCGGCGTCCCCCTGCTCGACCATCATCATGCCGAAGTAGTTCGGCGAGCGCAGCAGGCGCGCCGCCTCGTCGAGCGGCACGCCGGCGCGCCGGCGGAGCTCCCAGAGGCGCTGGCGGTAGTCGTCGAGCCGCGGCGACTCTTCGTGATCGACGATCGCGATCTTCTCCTCCGAGAGGCCGAGCTCCTCGAGGCGGGCCGCGATGCGCTGCCGCCGGGCGATCAGCACCGGCTGCGCGATGCCCTCGTCCACCAGGACCTTGGCGGCGCGCAGGATGCGGTCGTTCTCCCCTTCCGGGAAGACGATCCGCTTCGGCGCCCGCCGCGCCCGGTCGACGATCCCGTGCATGAGCTGCATGCGGCGCGACACGAGCTGCTCGAGCCGGCGGCGATAGGCGCCGGAGTCGCCGACCGGCCGCCGGGCGACGCCGCTCTGCTCGGCCGCGAGCGCCACTGCCGGAGCGACGGTGAGCAGCACCCGGTAGTCGAAGGGCTTGGGAATCAGGTACTCGCGGCCGAACCGGAGCGACTCGAGGCCATAGGCCTTGAGCACCGAATCGGGCACGTCCTCGCGCGCGAGCGCCGCCAGCGCGCGCGTCGCCGCCAGCTTCATCGCGTCGTTGATGTCGGTCGCGCGGGTGTCGAGCGCGCCGCGGAAGAGGAAGGGGAAGCCGAGGACGTTGTTGACCTGGTTGGGATAGTCGCTGCGGCCGGTCGCCATGATGACGTCCGAGCGCGCGGCGACGGCCTCCTCCCAGGGAATCTCGGGGGTCGGATTGGCCATGGCGAAGACGATCGGATCGCGCGCCATGCCCTTGAGCATCTCGCCGGTCGCGACACCCGGACCGGAGAGGCCGACGAAGACGTCGGCGCCGACGAGCGCCTCCTCGAGGGTTCGCGCCGCCGTGGTGGACGCGTACTCGATCTTGTAGCGATCGGTCTCCCCTGGCCGGCCGCGCCAGATGACGCCCTTGCGGTCGCAGAGGACCATGTTCTCCTTGCGCGCGCCGAGCAGCTCGTAGAGCCAGACGCAGCCGAAGGCAGCGGCGCCGGCGCCGGCGAACACGATGCGCACGTCCTCGAGCCGCTTGCCCACCAGCTCGCAGGCGTTGACGAGCGCGGCGCCCGAGATGATCGCCGTGCCGTGCTGGTCGTCGTGGAAGACGGGGATCGACATTTCCTTCTTCAAGCGCTGCTCGATCTCGAAGCACTCCGGCGCCTTGATGTCCTCGAGGTTGATGCCGCCGAAGGTCGGCTCGAGCAGGCGGACGGTCCGGATGATCTCCTCCGGGTCGTGGGTCGCGAGCTCGATGTCGAAGACGTCGATGCCGGCGAAGCGCTTGAACAGGACACCCTTGCCTTCCATCACCGGCTTGCCGGCGAGCGCCCCGATGTCTCCGAGTCCGAGCACGGCGGTGCCGTTGGTGACGACGGCGACCAGGTTGCCGCTGCGCCGTGTAGTCCCAGGCCGCCATGGGATCGGCGGCGATCTCGAGGCAGGGCTCGGCGACGCCCGGCGTGTAGGCGAGAGAAAGGTCGACCTGCGTCGCCGTGGGCTTGGTCGGAACGACTTCGATCTTGCCGTGCGGCAGGCGCCGATGGTATTCGAGTGCGTCTTCGCGGGTGATCTTCTTCATGGTGCCTCCGAGTGTCTCGCATCGGACGCGGCCGGGCGCCGCCCGGCTGGGTGGCCGCCGGCGCGCGGGCGATCACCGGAAACGCGAACGGCGACCGGATCGCTCCGGTCGCCGTCGGAAGAGGAGTCGATGCTCCGGCCGGGGCCGTCTACTGCACCGTCGGATTGATGTCGTCGAACACCATGCCCATCTTCTTCGCGCCGGCATCCCGGCAGAGGTCGAGGAAGGAGGCCACCTTGTCGTAGGTCAGATCGCCATCTGCGGCGAAGAAGACGACCTGGTTCTCCCGTCCCTTCAGCGCCTGCGCCAGGCGGGCGCCGAACTGGCCGTAGGGAATCTCCTCCTTGTTGATGAAGGTCTTCCCGCTCTCGTCCATGCGAATGATGATCTGGTCGCTGTCCTGCGGCGGCGGCACCGCGCTCTCGACCTTGGGCGGCGTGTCGACTTCGTAGCCCATCTGGAGCAGCGGCGTCACCACCATGAAGATGATCAGCAGGACCAAGACCACGTCGACGAGCGGCGTGACGTTGATTTCGCTCTTGAGAGTACCGCCCCGACCAACACCCATCCCCATGCCTGGACTCCTTCAGTTCTCGGCGGCCTCAGCCGCTGACCTTCCTGTCAGCCACCAGTCCGACCCCCGAGAATCCGGCCTCGTTGATCACCCGCATGACGTCGCGCACGTCCTTGTACTTCAGCCGCTTGTCGGCCTTGATGACGATGTCCTTCTGAGGCGAGTTGGCGAACAGCTCTTTGAACGCCTGGACCTTCTCGGCCTTGGTCTTGAGGGGATTCTTCTCCAGAAAGACCGTTCCGTCGAGCTTGATGGCCACGGTGATCTGCTTGGCGCCCTCCGGCATCTTCTCCGGCTTGGCGGTCTCCGGCAGCTGCACGTCGACGCCCTTCTGCAGCATCGGCGTCACCACCATGAAGATGATCAGCAGCACCAGGCACCACGTCGACCAGCGGCGTGACGTTGATGTCCGACTTGACCCCGCTCGGCTCGCTGCCGGACGCTCATCCCCATTGCTTCGATCCCCCGACGCCCCTGCCCATCAGCCGATCACCTTGTGATCGGCGACCAGGCCGACACCGGCGAACCCGGCCTCGTTGATGACGCGCATCACGTCGCGCACCTCCTTGTACTTCAGCCGCTTGTCGGCCTTGATGACGATGTCCTTCTCCGGCGACTGCGTATGGATGTCCTTGAAGGCCTTGGCCAGCTCGGTCGTCGGGGATCCAGTCCTTGCCGACGAACACGGTGCCGTCGAGCTTGATCGCCACCGTGAGCTGCTTGGCGCCTTCCGGGCATCTTTTCCGGCTTTGCGGTCTCGGGCAGCTGAACGTCAACGCCCTTCTGCAGCATCGGCGTGACCACCATGAAGATGATCAGCAGCACCAGGCAGACGTCGACCAGCGGGCGTGACGTTGATGTCCGACTTGACGTCGGACTCGCTGCCGGACGATAACCGCGTACCGGACTGCATGCGCTGCCGCCGTGCTTCTTGATGAAGAAGTCGATCAGCTCCGACGAGGAGTTCGACATCTCGACCGAGAACCGCTCGAGCACGTTGGTGAAGTAGTTGAACATCCAGGCCGCCGGGATGGCGACGAACAGGCCGAGCGCGGTGGTGACCAGCGCCTCGGCGATGCCGGCCGAGACCGCCCCGATGCCGCCCGAGCCGGTGACGGCCATGCCGCGGAAGGCGTTGATGATGCCGACGACGGTGCCGAACAGGCCGATGAACGGGGCGGTCGTCGCGATGGTCGCGAGCGTGCCGATGCCCTTCTTGAAGTCGGCGGTAGTGATCAGCGACTCGCGCTCGATGGCGCGGCGCGCCGCCTCGATCTTGTCCTCACCCGAGAGCGGGTTGACGCCGGTGGCGTCGAGCTGGAACTCGACAGGCCGGCGCGGGTCACGCGCGCGAGATGGCTGGCGGGGAACTTGCGCGCCAGTTCCATCGCGTCCTGCGACCTTGTCCTTGGTCAGCGCCATCGTGGCCGCCTTGGCGAAGGTCAGCGACTGCTTCTTCGCCTTGCGGAACTCCATCAGGCGCTCGATCATCACGTACAACGAGTAGATCGAGCAGATCAGGAGCACGATGACCACGCCCTTGGCGATCGAGGTCATCACCTCCCACAGATGCATCGGTCCGATTTCCATGCGCGTTCTCCTCTTCCCGTTTCGCGCGCCTATTGCAGGCGGAAGTTGACGGTCAGGTTGTAGTAGACGCTGACGGGCCGGCCGTTGAGCGTCGCGGGCTTGAATTTCCAGGTCTTGACGGCGCTGGATCGCCGACTCGTCGAGGCCCATCGGCAGGCCCTTCAGCACGCGCACGTTGGTCACGTTGCCGTTCTTGTCGATGATCGCCTCGACGATCACGACGCCCTGAATGCGCGCCTTGCGCGCCAGCTCGGTGTAGACCGGGTGGAGCGCCGCGAGACGCGCTCCGGACTGGTGATCTGCGCCGCCGACGTGGAGGATCTCGTCCGTCCCTGGCCGCTCCCGGCACGCCGCCGACGACGCCGCCCGGCACGCCCCCCTCGACACCGCCCTCGACGCCGCCCTCGACGCCGCCCTCGACGCCGTAGTCCACTGCCGGCTCGGTGCTCGGCTCGGGCACCTTCTCGGGAACGGCGACCGGCTGCACGATCTCGGCTGCGGCTGCAGCCTGGACCGCCTTCGGCGCTTCGGCCTTGGGCTTCGGCGGCGGCGGCGGCGGCGGCGGCGGCGGCGGCGCGGCGGCCTGGAAGAAGCTCACCTGGATCGGCGGCTCGGGGACGGCGTCGATGCTCCAGTACTGGGCCGCCACCACGCCCGCCAGCACCACGGCGTGGATGACGATCACCAGCGGGATGATCGAGGAGCACCGTTCTTCGGTGCGTGCTGCTTCTGCGGATTCGATCAGCGCGTTCTCGAACATGGTTCTCCCGGCGCCTCGTCAGCCGCGGCCGCGGCCGCCTTGCGCGCCTGCGCGATCGCCTTGGCCTTGTCCTGGTACTTGAGCGCCTCGGCGTAGATCGCCTGCTGCTTGTCCGGATCAGGCTCGAGCTTCGCCTTCTCGCGCAGGATCAGGTTGTAGTAGACGTTGGCCTCGAAGGTGTCGGGCTGCATGTCCACCGCCCGCTTCAGCACGCTCGATCCCGGTCTCCACCACCTTGGCGCGGCCGACCGGGTCGAGCATGGGATCGCGGTAGGCCTTGTCCCAGCAGTAGACGCCGACCGAGTAGTTCATGGTGTACGTGGCGCGCGCGCCGAGGCGCGTCACGCGGGCCGCCGCTTCGTCGAGGCGCTTCGCCTTGAGCATCACCGAGACGATCGCCCTCCTCGATCTTGGGATCGGTCGGGTTCTTCTGGCGGCCTCCTCGAGGCGCTTGAGGGCGGCGTCGAACTGCTCCGAGTTGAGCAGCGTCGTCAGCAGGTACTCCGAGACCTTCGCGTCGTCCGGGTAGGCCTCGAGATAGTTGTCGAACGCCTCGACCGCGGTCTTGGCGTAGTCGAGATTCGAGGGCGTCGGATCGCCCGGCCGGTAGACCGCCATGGCGGCGAGGCCGAGCGAACGCCAGACCCTCTTCGCCGAGGGATCGAGGCGCAGGCCGCGCTGATACGACACGATGGCGTCGCGGTAGTTCTCGTTCTTGTACTCGCCGTTCGCCTTCTTGAATTCCATCCGGGCGGAGAATCGCTCGCACCCGGTAAGAAGAGTCGCCGCGAGAAGGGGCACCAGCAGGCGGGGGGTCGACCGGAGCATGACGCGGAAGCCTAACTCAACGGCGGATTGCAATGCCAGTCTGCAACCCCCCTTGTGCACGCAAAAGTCGTCGGCCGGCGGGGGCGAGCAGCTCCAGGAGGGCCGTTTCGCTCTGCCTCGCGCGCTGCGGACCGCGCTCAGCCCTCGTCGTCTCGCCTCGCGCCGCCGGCGCCGCGCCGCGGCATGCGCCGCGCCTCGACCAGCGCGCGGCGCAGCAGGTACTCGATCTGGCCGTTCAGGCTGCGCAGCTCGTCGGCCGCCCAGCGCTCGAGCGCCTCGTGCAGCGTCGCGGTCGAGCCGCAGCAGGAACGGCTTGCGTTCGGCCAGAGCGCCCCCGTCCTCAGCCGTAGAGCGTGCCGGCGTTGACCACCGGCGTCACCGCCCGATCGCTGCACAGCACGACGAGCAGGTTCGACACCATCGCCGCCTTGCGCTCCTCGTCGAGCTGGACGATCTTCTGGCTCGACAGCTTCTCGAGCGCCATCTCGACCATGCCGACCGCGCCGTCGACGATCTTCTGGCGCGCCGCGATGATCGCCGAGGCCTGCTGGCGCTGCAGCATCGCCTGGGCGATCTCGGGGGCGTAGGCGAGATGGCTGATGCGCGCCTCGAGCACCTCGACGCCGGCCTGCGCCAGGCGTTCGTGGATCTCGCGCTGGAGCTGCTCGGCGACCGCGGCGGTCGAGCCGCGCAGCGTCAGCTCCTGGTCGGCGTGGCGCGTCGTAGGGGTAGTGCGTCGCCAGGTTGCGCAGCGCCGACTCGCTCTGGACGTGGACGAAGTTCTCGTAGTTGTCGACCTGGAAGACCGCCTCGAAGCTGTCGACGACCCGCCAGACGACGACCGCGGCGATCTCGATCGGGTTGCCGTCGGCGTCGTTGACCTTGAGGTGCTCGGTCTCGAAGTTGCGCACCCGCAGCGACAGCGACCGCTTGGCGAGGAACGGGTTCGCCCAGCGCAGCCCGGGCGTGCGCTCGCTGCCGCGATAGGCGC
The DNA here is from genome assembly GCA_963699245.1 of Thermoanaerobaculia bacterium. Classification (GTDB taxonomy): domain Bacteria; phylum Acidobacteriota; class Thermoanaerobaculia; order Multivoradales; family JAGPDF01; genus JACTMI01. The sequence goes on along the minus strand of OY969426.1, from coordinate 2,787,687 downwards.
CGAAGAGGGTCAGCACGCGGGCCTGGTTCGGCTCCACCATGAAGAGACCGGCGAGGAGCAGCGCCACGGCGGCGAGGCTGACGGCACAGGCCACGACGAGCGCGACGTGCTCGGCCCGGGCGGCGAGGACCAGTCGATAGACGACGAGCGCGGCGCCGGCGAGCAGCACGAGGAGAACCGGCAGTCCGGGGAGCGAGCGAGCGGGGCGTTCCTGGTTCATGACGAGGGCCACCTTTCGACAATCGATAGCGTAATGATATCACTTTGAAATCCATCCGCAAGGGCCCTGTCCCGCCCGCCGTAGGATCCCCGCCGATGCGCCCCTCTCCCTTTGCCGTCGCCCTCGTCTGGATCGCGATCGTCCTCCCCGCGGCGGTCGACGCCCAGACGCCGACCCGCATGGCGGGAACCGCGCTCGGCCAGCGGGCCGAGATCGAGGTGCGCGACCTCACGCCCGACGCCGCGCACGACGCGATCCGCGCCGCCTTCGCGGAGCTGGAGAGCGCGGGCGCGACGCTGCGCGCCCTCGAGGAGAGCGCCGCGGCTGCCGGCGGCAGCAAGCCCGTCACGGTCGACGCGACGACCGGCGAGCTGGTCCGCCGCGCCGAGGCCTTCTGCATCTGGAGCGAGGGAGCGGTGAGCCCGCTCGGCGGCGAGATTTACCGGCTCTTCGGCCTGCGCTCGCCCGCCGCGGCGCTCCCCGCTCCGGACGAGCTCCAGCAGGCGATCGCCTCCGGCCGCTGCGACCGCCTGAGCTGGTTCGAGGAGCGGCGCGAGCTCACCGTCGCCGCCGGCAGCCGGCTCGACTTCTATCCCTTCGTGACCGGTTGGGCGGTCGACCGCGCCGCCGCCCGGCTGCGCGGCGCCGGCGCGCGCAACTTCTGGATCGGCGTCGGCCCGATGATGCTCGGCGCCGGCGCGGGACCGGGGGGGCTCGGCTGGGAGGTCGTTCCCCCTCCCTTCCCCGGCCTCGTCGAGCCGCTCCCGTCCTTCTACCTGCGCGACCGCGCCGCGGCGCTGCTCACTTCGGAGGATCGCCCGCTGCGCATCGCCGGCGACCGCTTCTCCTCCTACATCGACCTGCGCCGCGGCCGGCCCGGCGGCGCCGGCCTGCTGGCGGTCTTCGTGGTCGCCGAGCTGGCCGTCGACGCCCAGGGAGTCGGCTACGCCATGTTCGCGCTCGGCCCGCGCGACGGCACCATGCTCTTCGGCACCCTGACGCCGCGCCCGTCGGCGCGCTGGATCCTCGGCACCGGCGCCGGCCCGCCGGTGCTCACCGACGTCAACTGGTCGATCGTGCCGCGCAACTGAGCCGGCCGGCTCAGTCGATCACTCGCCCGGTTTCGCTCATCCGCCCCAGGCGATCGAACGTCGAGTAGAGCTCGGCCGCGAGATCCGCGATCAGGTCTTCGCCGTCCGCATCGCGCGCCAGCGCGGTGGTGAAGATGGTGACGACGAACGGGCGCTTCGGCAGTTGGACGAGGGCCGCCACCGCGCGGACCCCGCCGAGGACGCCGGGCTTTTCGAGCACCGGCGCCCCGGCCGGCAGCTTTTCGAGAAAGGGCTCGCGCTCGCCGAGCGCCACGCGCGGCCAGTAGCCGAGCAGCGCCCGCACCTCCCCGGCCGAGCGCGCCGAAAGCCCGAGCCCCGAGCGCACGCGCTTCATCAGCGCCGCCATCTCGCGCGGCGTCGAGACGTTTTCGCGGCCGGCGCGCGCCGCGTCGAGATCCATCATGCGCCGCCGCAGGCGCGTGCGCGGCAGGCCCAGGGCGTCCAGGCGCGCGTTGACGCCGTCGATGCCGAGGTGGTCGATCAGCGCGTTCGTGGCGTCGTTGTCCGACTCGGTGACCATGAAGAGCGCGAGGTCGCGCAGCGAAAGCTCCGCCTCCGGCGAGAGATGCTCGAGCGTTCCGCCGCCGCCGACCCGCAGCTCGGGAAGCCGGAGGCGCGTGCGGAGGTCGAGCCGCCCCTCGTCGGCGCGCGCGAAGAGATCCCAGAGGATCGGCACCTTGATCACCGACGCCACCGGAAACTGCCGGTCGGGCTCGATCGCGATCGTTTCGCCGGTCGCGAGGTCCTCGACATAGAGGCCGACGATGCCGTCGCAACGGGCGACGCGGCTCTCGATTCCGGCCCGCAGGCGGTCGAGGAGGAGGCGCTCGGCGCCGGCCTCGGCGGCGAGCGCCGGCGCGATGGCGAGCAGGGCGAGCAGGGCGAGAGCGGCGAGCGGACGCAAGTTCATCGAATCTCCTTAACGGCCGAGCGCCGCGAGAAGCTGGCCGACGGCGAGCCCGACGTAGGTTCCGGCGACGTTGCCGACGACGGCGAGCAGCAGCCCGACCGGCGCGAGGCCGCGCTGCCAGACTTCGGCCACCAGCGGCGCCGAGGCGTAGCCGCCGATCGCCGCCTGGCTCGCGGCGCCGAAGAAGAAGGACGGAGCGCGCATCAGCCGGAGCGCGATGGCGAGGCAGAGCGCGTGCACCGCGATCACCGTCACCCCCGCCGCCACCCAGAGCGGTCGCGCCACGAGGCGCGCGATGTCGGCCTGCGCTCCGACCGAGGCGAGCAGGAGATAGAAACCGGCGTAGCCGAGGCTCGAGGCGCCGGCACCGTCGAGCCTGGCGAGCGGCGTCAGCGACAGCGCGAGGCCGAAGGTGGTGAGCAGGAGGATGCTCCACGCCGCCGGCGTCAGCACCTCGGCGAGCGGCGGCAGCCGCTGGCCGATCGCCAGCGCCAGCGCCGCGGCGCCGAGCGCGAGGCCGACCAGGAACGTCGCGTCGCGGCTCGAGGTCGGGCGGCGATCGCGCTCGAGTCGCGCCGCGAGCCGCCCGCCGATCGCCGCGAGCTCGCTGCGGTCGGCCCGCAGCCAGCGATCGAGCCAGGGCTGGCGCGACGAGAGCGCGACCAGGATCCCCATCCAGCTGTAGCCGACGAGGGTGTCGACGACGATCGCCACTCCCTGCGCGTCGGGCGACAGCCCCAGCGCGCCGGAGACGGCGAGCAGGTTGGCGCTGCCGCCGATCCAGGTGCCGGTGAGCGCCGCCAGCCCCTTCCACGCCTCGGGTCCGAGCGCGTCGCGAAAGAGGGTCAGCGCCACCACCGCGCCGAGCGCGACACCGGCCGACGCCGCCGCCATCGCGCCGAGCGCGCGCGGGCCGAGCTGCGCGATCGCCCGCAGGTCGGACGAGAGGAGGATCAGCACGAGACTCGCGGGCAGCAGGTAGCGCGTCACCGCCGGATAGAGGGGCTCGCCGCCGGCAGCAGGCCGGCCGAAGTCGCGAGCATCGGCAGGACGTAGATCCAGAAGACCGCCGGCAGGCGCCGGAAGAGCGGCTCGAGAGCGGGCAGGCGCTCGAGCTGCAGCACTCCCGCCACCACCGCGGCGAGCAGCGCGAGAACGGCGAAGGGGTCCGAGATCACCGCGGCGATCCTTGCCGCCCGGCGGCGCCGCCGTCAACGGCCTAGAATCGCCGCATGCCCCGCCCGTCGGCGACCTTCCGCACGCTGCATCTCGAGCTGCGCTCCCCGTTCCGCCTCTCGCGCGGGAGCTCGGAAGCACGCGACAACGTCGTGGTCGAGCTCGCCAGCGACGGCTTCACCGGCCGCGGCGAGGCGGCGCCGATCCGGCGCTACGACGAGAGCGCCGAGAGCTCCCGCAGGGCGCTCGAGGCGATGACCGCCGGCCTCGACGACGACGCGGACTGGGCCGGCGCCGCCGCCCGCCTCGCGCTCCCCGGCCAGCGTGCCGCCCAGGCGGCGCTCGACGCGGCGCTGCACGATCTCGCGGCGCGCCGGCGCACCATCCCCGTTCACACGCTGGTCGGCGTCAAGCGCCGGCCGCTGCCGCCGACCTCCTGGACGATCGGGCTCGATCCGATCCCGGAGGCGATCGCCAAGGTCGAAGCGGCCTCCGACTTCGAGGTGTTGAAGATCAAGATGGGCGCGGCGGGGGATCTCGACCTCCTGCGCGCGGTGCGCGAGGCGACCTCCCGCCCGCTGCGCGTCGACGCCAACGAAGGGTGGAGCTTCGCCGGCGCCCTGGAGCGGCTGCCCGAGCTGGCGCGGCTCGGCGTCGAGTTCGTCGAACAGCCCCTTCCCGCCGCGCAGCTCGACGAGATCAGGGCGCTGCGCGCCGCGAGCCCGCTCCCCTTCGTCGCCGACGAGAGCGTCCACACGGCCGAGGACGTGCCGCGCCTGGTCGGCGCCTTCGACGCCATCAACGTCAAGCTCGCCAAGTGCGGCGGAATCTCCGGCGCGCTGCGGCTGATCGACGCGGCGCGGGCGCACGGCATGAGGGTCCTGCTCGGCTGCATGATCGAGAGCTCGCTCGGCATCGCGGCGGCGCTCGCGGTGGCGCCGCGCGTCGACTGGATCGATCTCGACGGCCACCTGCTGATCGCCAACGACCCGTTCGCGGGCATCCCATTCGTCGACGGTCGGCTCCAGATGCCGGCGGGACCGGGGCTCGGCGTCGAGCCGCGGGCCGGCGGAGCGTTCGCGTGAGCGGCGAGGGGCATCCACTGCCGACACCGCCGCCGGCGATCGTCCTGGTGCGCCCCCAGGAGGAGGGCAACGTCGGCTCGGTGGCGCGGGCGATGGCCAACTTCGGCCTCGGGCGCCTCCTGCTCGTCGAGCCCGCGACGCCGCTGCGCGGAACGGCGCGCGCCTTCGCGGTGCACGCCGGAGAGATCCTCGACCGCGCCGAGCGTCACCCCGACCTGCGCACGGCGCTGGCCGGTTTCGAGCGCATCGTCGCGACGACCGCGGCGCGCGCCCGCCCCTGGCCGCGCGGGCTGACCGCGCCTCGCGAGCTGCCCGCCGAGCTCGCCGCCGACCCGCCGGGCACCGCGACGGCGATCGTCTTCGGCCCCGAGCCGAGCGGCCTGACCAACGACGAGCTGGCTCTCGCGAGCCTCCTGGTGCGCGTGCCGACCGCCCCCGTCCAGCCGACCCTCAATCTGTCCCAGGCGGTCGTGGTGATCGCCTACGAGCTCTTCGTCGCCCGGCAGGCCGGGATCGAAGCCGGGCCGGCGGCGGAGCCGCGCGCCTCGGGAGACGAGGTCGCCGGCTTCTTCGACCAGCTGGCCGGACTGTTGCGCCGCGTCCGCTTCGCCCGCGACACGACGATCGGCGGCGTCGAGCGCGACCTGCGGCAGCTCGTCGCGCGCGCCGCGCCGACCCGCCGCGAGATCGCGATCCTGCGCGGCATCCTGCGCCGGCTCGGGCACGCGCTCGAGCGCTCCGGCGGCCGCCAGCCGGGGGGCCGGCGCACCAGCGGGTGATAGGGTTCGAGCGATGTCCGTCGTCACCGAAACCGCTCTCAGGGCCGCCGTCGCGGAGAGCCTCCAGCGCTCGCCGATCATCGCCGTCGTGCGCCACCGCGACCGCGCCGAGGCGGCCCGTCAGGCGCGCGCCTTCGTGGACGGCGGGCTCGAGCTCGTCGAGGTCACCTTCACCGTTCCGGGCGCCACCGCGCTGGTCGGCGAGCTCCTCGCCGAGCGCGGCGGCGAGCCCCGCTCCCCCTGGATCGGAATGGGCACGGTCACGACGCGTGAGCGCGCCGAGGCGGCGGTCGCCGCCGGCGCCGAGTTCATCGTCACGCCGAACATCGACCCGGAAGTCGCTGCCGTGGCGCGGCGCGCCGGCCTCTTTCTCGTCCTCGGCGCGCTGACGCCGACCGAGATCGTCCAGGCCGGCCGGCTCGGCGCCGACCTGATCAAGGTCTATCCGCTGCCGCCGGTGGGCGGCCCGAAGTACCTCGAGGTGGTTCGCCAGCCGCTCGGCGACGTCGGCCCGATGCTCGCCGGCGGCGGCTTCGGCATCGAGGAGATCCCCGCCTACCGCGCCGCCGGCGCCTCCGCGTTCGGCATCGGCGCGCCGCTGCTCGGGCCCGACGCCGCGTCGACTCGCGAGCGCATCGCGCGCGCTCTCGCGCTGGCGCGCGGCTGAGGCGGCGAACGGACCCGCACACGACCATGGAAGAAGCACGCGACATCCGCACCCTGCAGCTGCTGTTCGATTCGACGCCCGAGATCTTCGCCACCGACTCGGCGGGAGGATTCGTCTTCCCGCTGCAGACCGACGGCGACGGCTGGGTCGACACCGACATCTTCGACGAAGTCCGCTTCGTCTTCTCGGTCTGGCATCCGGCCGGCAACAAGATCATCGACCTCGACCGGGCCTACGTCGAGCTGCAGGCGGCGTTCGATCCCGAAGAGGACCACTGGACGAAGCTGGCCGAGATCGAGCCGGTGGTCGCTCCCTACGGCACCGGCGACACCTTCGACGGCTGGATCGTCCTGCCGGTGCTCGGCGCGCGCAGCGCATTCGCGCTCGTCGGCTCGGGCTTCGAGCCGCGCACTCGCCTGCAGGTCCGCGCCAGCGCCTATTTCGTCGCCTGACTCCGGAGGGCTCCATGCGGCACCTCGACCTCCTGGCCCGTCTCGCCAAGCCGGCGGAGACGAAGATCGTCCTGCTCGTCCTCGATGGCGTCGGGGACATCGCCACCGCCGCCCAGCCCGCCACCGCGCTCGAAGCGGCGCGCACCCCGAACTTCGACTCGCTGGCGGCGCGCGCCTCGCTCGGCCGCATCGTGCCGGTCGCGACCGGGGTCACCCCGGGGAGCGGGCCCGGACACCTGGCGCTCTTCGGCTACGACCCGACCGAGGAGGACCACGACATCGGCCGCGGCGTGCTCGAAGCGCTCGGCCTCGGCATCCCGCTCGCCGCGAGCGACGTCACGGCGCGCGGCAACTTCGCCACCGCTGACGCCGGTGGGCTCCTGGCCGACCGCCGCGCCGGCCGCATCCCGACCGAGGAATGCCGCCGCGTCTGCGGCAGGTTGAATGTCGCGCTGGCGGCCGCCTTCGACGGCGGCATGCGCGTCGAGGTCGTCGCCGGCGAGGCGCACCGCTTCGTCCTGGTGCTGCGCGGCGAGGGCCTCTCGCCGCGGCTCGACGACACCGATCCGCAGGCGCTCGGAGTCCCCGCGCTCGCGGCGCGCGCCCAGGCCCACGAGGCGGAACCGACCGCCGCGCTGGTCCGCCGCGCGGTCGAGGTCATGGAGCGCGCGATCGCCGACGAGCCGAAGGCGAACCGGGTCCTGCTGCGCGGCTTCTCGAAGCTGCCGCACCTCCGGCCGATGACCGAGCTCTACCGGCTGCGGCTCGGCGCCTTCGCCGGCTACCCGCTCTACCGCGGCGTCGCCTCGGCTTGCGGCATGGAGGTCGTCGACTGCGGCAAGCGGATCGGCGACATCCTCGAGGCCGTCGAGCGGCGCTGGAACGATTTCGACTTCTTCTTCCTGCACGTCAAGCAGACCGACCAGGCGGGCGAGGACGGCAATCTGGCCGCCAAGATCGCCACCGTCGAGGAGGTCGACGCCGCGCTGCCGCGGCTGATCGCGCTCGCGCCCGACGTTCTCGCCGTCACCGGCGACCACTCGACGCCGGCGCCGATGAAAGCGCACAGCTTCCACCCGGTGCCGCTCCTGCTCGCCGCGCCGATCGCCTTCGCCGACCGCGCCCGCCGTTTCGACGAGCGCGAGGCGATGGCCGGACATCTCGGCACCTTTCCGTCGCGCGAGCTGCTCGGCCTGCTGCTCGCGCATGCCGGCCGCCTCGAGAAGTTCGGGGCCTGAGCTTGCCGCTGACGGTCGAGCACACGATCCGGATCGGCGCGCCGCCGGAGGCGATCTGGCGCCTGCTCGTCGATCCCAACAGCTGGCGCTACTGGTGGCCGAACCTGCGCGACGTCGAGACCGCCGACCGCAAACCGCTGCGCGAGGGCTCGACCCTGGCCATCGGCCTGCAGATGGGGCTCCTGCCGATCACGCTGCAGGCGCGGGTCGAGATGGTGCGGGAAGCGAAGGCGCTGCACTGGACGGTCACCCGCCTCGGCGTCACCGGCCGCCACGCCTTCTACCTCGAGCCGAGGCGCGGCGGCACCGCCGTCACCCGGCGCGAGCAGCTCACCGGCCCCGGCCTGATCTTTTTCCGCCTGGTGCGGATGGATCACGCCTCCGCGGTGATGTTCCGGGAGAGCCTGAACGGATTAAAAAAGCTGGCCGAACGCTCGATTTGACGGCGCCGGCGGGCAGCGGCTCCTAGCGGAAGCCGCGCCGTAGCTCGCGGGCGAAGATCTTGTAGGCCGCCTCGTCGTAGAGCACGACGATCACCCGCTGGAGCTTGGTGCCCCCCTGCAGGTAGCGGTGGACCTCGGTCAGCGTGATGCGCGCCGCGCGGTCCATCGGGAAGCCGAAATTGCCGGTCGAGATCGCCGGGATGGCGAGCGACTTGAGCCCGTGGCGGTCGGCGAGCGCGAGCGACGAGCGGACGGCGGACGAGAGCTTCTTGTCCTCGTCCCCCTCGCCCATCTTCGGGCCGACGGCGTGGATGATGTGCTTGAACTTCATCTTGCCGGCGCCGGTGATGACGGCGGTGCCGGTCGCGGTCGACCCGATCCGCTTGCACTCTTCCTGGACCGAGGGGCCGCCCTTCCGTTTGATCACGCCCGCCACCCCGCCACCGAGAATCAGCTTCTCGTTGGCCGGGTTGACGATGGCTTCGACATCCAGATCGGTGATGTCCCCCTCGACCAGCTCGAGGGTGGTGTTGTTCATCGGGATGACGATGCGGTTCCCTGTCTTGGCATCCGTCATGGGCGAGCTCGAACTCCGTGCGTCGGGCGCCCCGGTAGTAGCAGGAGGCGACATGGCCGGTCATCCTATCAAGCGTCGGCGAACGGCCAAAACCCCCGTGCCTTCCGTCGGATAGACTTTCCGGCCCATGCCGGAGACCCCTGCCTCGCTCGCCGTCTGGAAGAAACAGCTCGGCGATCGCCTCGCCGAGGCGATCCGGCAGACTTTCGGGGTCGAGCACCTCCCGGTGGTGGAGATCCCGCCCCGCCGGGCGCTCGGCGACCTCGCTTTCCCGGCCGCCCTCCACCTCGCCAGGGGCCTGGGCCGGAAGCCGCGGGAGATCGCCGCTGAGCTCCTCGCCGCCTGGCCGCGCCCCGCAGGGGTGCGCGAAATCCGGATCGAAGGACCCGGCTACCTCAACGTCTTCTTCGACCGCCCGGCCTTCGCCGCCCGGCTGCTGGCCGGCGATCTGATGGCCGGTGAGATCGAGGGAGCCGGCAAGACGATCGTCGAGCACACCAACATCAACCCGAACAAGGCGGCGCACATCGGGCACCTGCGCAACGCCGTGCTCGGCGACGTGCTGGTGCGCTGCCTGCGGGCCCTGGGCCGCCCGGTCGAGGTGCAGAACTACATCGACGACACCGGCGTCCAGGTGGCGGACGTGGTGGTCGGCTTCGTCGACATCGAGCACACGAGCACCGCCGAGATCGCCGCCCTGCCGGAGCCCTTCGACTACCACTGCTGGGATCTCTACGCCCGGGTCGGGCGCTGGTACGAGGAGGACCCGGCCCGCCAGGCGCTGCGCCGCGCCACCCTGCACGAGCTCGAGAGCGGCAAGGGGGAGCGGGCCGAGATCGGCCGCCTGGTCGCCCGCCGCATCGTCGGCCGCCACCTGAAGACGATGGCCCGGCTCGGCATCGGCTACGACCTGCTGACCCACGAGAGCGACATCCTCGTCGCTCCACTTCTTCTCGGTCGCCTTCGAGCTGCTGAAGGCCACCGGCGCGGTGCAGCTCGAGAGCGAGGGCAAGAACGCCGGCTGCTGGGTGATGCCGCTCGCCGACACCCCGGAGTTCGCCGGTCTCGAGGATCCCGACAAGGTGATCGTGCGCTCCGACGGCACGGTGACCTACGTCGGCAAGGACATCGCCTACCAGCTCTGGAAGTTCGGCCTGCTCGGCAAGGACTTCGGCTACCGCTGGTGGAAAGAGCAGGGGCTCTGGACGACGACCGTCGAGGGCGCCGCCGAGCACCCCCCCTTCGGCGGCGGCGAGCGGGTGGTCAACGTCATCGACGCGCGCCAGAGCTACCTGCAGAAGATCGTCCGCGCCGGCCTCTCGGCGCTCGGCCACCATCAGGCGGCGGAGCGCTCGATCCACTTCGCCTACGAGATGGTGACGCTCTCCCAGGCCACCGCCCGCCTGCTCGGCGTCGTCACCGAGGAGGGGAAGGGCAGCCGAGATGTCGGGGCGCAAGGGGATCGGCGTCAAGGCCGACGACCTGCTCGACCGGCTCGAGGAGAAGGCGCGCGAGGAGATCGCTGGGCGCAACCGCGAGCTCGGCAAGGAGGAGCTCACCGCTCCTGTCGCGCCAGATCGCCACCGCCGCGCTCCGCTTCTTCATGGTCAAGACGACGACCACGCGGGTGCTCGCGTTCGACTTCGACGAGGCGCTCTCCTTCGAAGGGGACTCGGGCCCCTATCTCCAGTATTCGCTGGTGCGGGCGAAGAACATCGGCCGCAAGCTCGCTGCGGCGGGGCTCGACCGCGAGATCGCGCCGGAAGCCGTCGCCGCCCTCGACGCCGCCCTCTGGAGCGACGACCTCTGGGAGCTCGTGCACGCCGCGGCGCGCACCGGCGAGGTGGTCGAAAAGGCCGCGGCGACGCTCGAGCTCTCGCTGGTCGCCCGCCATGCCCTCGAGCTGGCGCAGCAGTTCCATGCCCTCTACCACCACCACCCGGTGCTGCACGAAGAGAACCCCGAGCTGCGCCAGGTCCGCCTCGCTGCCTTCGCCATCTTCGCCCGCGCCCTGCGCGCCGTCGCCGACCTCCTCGGCCTCCCCGAACCCGAACGGATGTAGTCAGCGCCCGCGCTGCGGGTTCCAGCTGTGCGTCTCGCTGCGCGCCCGGGTGAGCCAGGCGTAGAGCGCGTCGTAGACGACGAAACCGTGGCGGAGCTGCTCGTGATCGTCGGCGAAGAGCTGCGACAGGCCGAGCGAGATCGCCAGCAGGCCGGCGCATTCGGGCGCGAGGTCGACTCGCGCAGTGTCGGCGCCGCGGACGATGACGGCGAGATCGCGCAGCGCGGGGTCGTCGAGCCCGTGCTTCTCGAGCAGCGCATCGAAGCTGCACAGCGGGCCGGCGTGCGAGAGCTCGACCCCTTCGACATCGAATGGAATCGCGCCGAGCCGCCCGGCGAAGGGAACGACGTCCACCGGCTTCGCGAAGAGGAACTCCGCTTCGCGATCGATGAACCGCGCGATCAACCAGGGACAGGCAACACGGTCGATCTTCGGGCGTTCGCGGGTGATCCACTTCATCTTGATCCTCCCCGGCGTCGAGGCTTCCGCTGCGCCGCCCGCCCTCGTCGCGCCGAGGGAGCCGAGGCCGCGAGGCCGGCGAAGAGCGCGATCCCCGCTTCGAGCAGCTCGCCGTCGTCCGGGTGCGCGGCGCGAAGGCCCGCGATGAGCCGCTCCACCACCGCCGCCTCGGCCGGGTCGGGCGCATCTTCGTCGAGGTCGAGCGCGTGGACGAGCCGCGCGAGCTCTCGGACTCCCGGCCGAACGACCCGGAAGCGGCGGGCGAGGACTTCGAACGTGCAGAGCCCGTCCTGATGGCCGAACTCGGCGCCGAAGGTGTCGAAGGGCAGTGAATGCCGTGGCACGGGCTCGCCTTCCTCGACGAAGGCGAAGCGCGCGCGCGGATCGACGAAGCTCCGGATCAGCCAGGCCGACGCCATCCGGTCGACGCCCGGACGGGGCCGAGTGACCCAGAGCCGCTTGCGGTAGCGGGCCGGGTCGAGCGGCGCAAGAGCGGGACGCGAGGCCTCGCGGCCGCCCCCCGGCCTCTCGATCGGCCGCGCCTCGAAGAGCCGCGCTTCGCCGCCGAGCGCCTCGACGTCGCGGCTCAGCCACTCGAAGCTCTCGCGGCTCTCGTCTCCGGCCGGCAGGGCGTAGACGACCCCCGCAAGGCCGGTCGCCTCGATCTTCCGCAGGCGCCGCCAGACCGCGACGCGCCGGCTCGATTTGCCGGACGGCAGCTGCAACTGCAGGAGCAGCCAGGAACCGGATCGCAGCGCTGCCCTTGTCGTCATCGCGGCGGGCAGTGTAACCTACGTTGCAAATGACTGCAACATCTGTTACCCATTCGCCCGCCGTGCCCGAAGCGGTGCCCCCGCCGCTCTGGCTCCGCGCCGGCGAGTTGCGGCGGCTGTTGCCGCTCGCGCGGGTCGTCGAAGCCCTGGAGGCGGCTCTCGCCACGGCAGGGTCGCATGCGGCGAGCGGGCACGCGGCGCTCGGCTGCGACGTCGAGGGCGGCGCCTTCCACGTCAAGGCCACCACGCTCGGCGCGCCGCGCGCCGTCTACATCGCCAAGATCAACGCCAATTTTCCGGGCAATCCGCAGCGCGGCTTGCCGACCATCCAGGGAATCGCGGCGCTGTTCGACGCGGTCGACGGCCGGCAACTCGCGCTGCTGGACTCGCCCGAGCTCACTGCCCTCCGTACCGGCGCCGCCACCGCCGTCGCCGCACGGCGACTCGCCCGCCCGGACTCCCGGAAGCTCCTCGTCTGCGGCGCCGGCCGGCAGGCCTTCGCCCAGGTCGCGGCGCTCGCGACGGTCCTCGACCTCGAGAAGGTGTTGGTCCACGACCTCGAAGCCGATCGCGCCGCACGGCTGGCCGCGCGCATCGATGCCGAGCTCGGCCTGAGCGCGGAGGGGGCGGACTCGGTTGCCTCGTCGGCCCGGCTCAGCGACCTGATCGTTACCTGCACGACGGCACGGGCGCCGATCCTGCATCTCGGTGACGTCGCGCCCGGGACCTTCATCGCCGCGGTCGGCGCCGACCATCCGTCGAAGCAGGAGCTCGAGCCCGCGCTCGTCGGCGCAACTCGATGCTTCGTCGACTCGCTCGAGCAGGCGCTCGCGGCTGGCGAGCTGCACCATGCCGTCGCTGCCGGCGCCCTCCGACCCGGAGACATCGCGGGCAGGCTCGACCAGCTCGTCGATGGCAGCGTCGTCGGCCGGCGAACGCCGGAGGAGATCACGCTGTTCGATTCGACCGGCATCGCAATCGAAGATGCCGCGGCCGCGCTGGCCGCTTACGAACAGTGGCGGCAATCGAGTGCGGCCGGGAGCCGTCCATGAGCGACGTCGAAGCTCCGGAGACGGCGCCTTCGCTGCTGGCAGCCCTCGCCTACTGGTTCCGCCTCGGCTGGATCAACTTCGGCGGGCCGGCGGGGCAGATCGCGCTGATGCACCGCGATCTCGTGGAGCGCCGCAGATGGATCGGTGAGGACGCCTTCCTGCACGCGCTCAACTTCTGCATGCTGCTGCCGGGGCCCGAGGCGCAGCAGCTCGCGACCTACGTCGGCTGGCGGCTGCACGGCACCCGCGGCGCGCTCGCGGCAGGAATCTTCTTCGTCCTGCCGAGCGTCTTCGTGCTCTGGGGGCTGTCGGCGATCTACGTCCTCTGGGGAAGCGTGCCGGCGGTGGCAGGTGCCCTCGCCGGCATCCAGCCGGTGGTGGTCGCGCTGGTCGCCGAGGCGGTGCTGCGCATCGGCCGGCGCGCCTTCCGGCATCCGGCGCACGTCGCCTTCGCGGCGCTCGCCTTCGGTGCGCTCTTCCTGCGCGTCCCCTTCCCGGCCGTGGTAGCGCTCGCGGCGCTCGGCGGCGCGCTCGCCGGGAGGTGGCTTCCCGGCTTCGCGGCGGAGAGCCGTGACGGCCAGCCGAGCGAGCCGCCGTCCGTTCGGTCCGAGAGCGCGCACCGCCGCGCCGGGCGCATCCTGGCTGTCGCGGTCGCCCTCTGGGCGATTCCGCTCGCGCTCGCGCTCGCCATCGTCGGCGCACCTGTCCTGCGCGATCTCTATCTCTTCTTCACCCGCGCCGCCTTCGTCACCTTCGGCGGCGCCTACGCGGTGCTCGCCTACGTGTCCCAGGTGGCGGTCGAGCGTTTCGCCTGGCTGGGCCGGGCCCAGATGGTGCACGGCCTGGCGCTCGCCGAGACGACGCCGGGGCCGCTCATCATGGTGCTGCAGTTCGTCGGCTTCCTCGCCGGCTGGAACCATCCGGGCGCCCTGCCGCCGCTCGCCGCGGCGACGCTCGGCGCGCTCCTCACCACCTGGGCGACCTTCCTGCCGAGCGTGACCTTCATCCTGCTCGGCGCCCCCTGGATCGAGCGGCTGCGCCGGTCGCGGACGATCGCGGCCGCGCTCGGCGGCGTCACCGCCGCGGTCGTCGGCGTGGTGCTGCACCTGGCGGTGAGCTTCGGCCGGGTCGTTCTGGCGCCCGGCGGCGGCCCCGACCTCTTCGCCATCGGAATCGCCGTCGTCGCCTTCGCGATGCTGGCGCGCCTGCGGGCCGAGGCTGGATGGATCGTCGCGCTCGGCGCCGTGCTCGGCCTGGCGCGCGGGCTCCTCTGAGCCCCGCGCGTCAGTCGCCGGCGTAGAGGACTTCAAGCCGGCGCGCGCGGCGCGCGGCGAGCAAGAGCAGCGCCGCGACAACGACGAGCAGCCCGCCGATCGCCAGCGGCGCCGGCGTCGGCTCGCCGGGGAGCGCGAACGGGCCGGCCGAAACCGGCACCGGACAGAGCGACTGCAGGTAGTGGAAGACCGAGATCTTCTTGAGCGCCGGCGGCAGGAGGAAATTGAGCCACTCCCAGCCGAGGATCGCCGCAGCCGGAATCATCGGGTTCTTGACCGCCAGCGCGAGCGCCAGGAAGACGGCGCCGTAGCCGAGCACCGCCAGCCAGGTGACGCCGAGATAGGCGAGCGCCTGCCCCGCGCCGGGGCCGCCGAAGAGGTAGGCGCTCCCTCCCGCGGTGACCTCGGGCACGAAGGCGAGAAAGAGCTGCGCCGCCAGCGAGCAGGTGAAGAGCGTCCCGGCTGCCAGGCACCCCGCCACGTATTTGCCGGCCAGGAAGACTTCGCGCCGCATCGGGGCGAGCAGGTAGAAGTGCAGGCTGCGCTCGGCGATCTCGCCGCGCACGAGGTAGGTGAAGATCGCGAAGCAGCCGAAGAAGACGATCAGGCGCACGAAGAAGAACTGGTAGATCGCGCCGTAGGAGAGCGCCACCTCCGCCGCCGGCTGCACCCGGCCCTCGACCAGGTGGCGCGAGGCGGCGCGCAGCAGCAGGACGAACGCCGGCAGGAAAGCGATCACGACGACCGGCAGCGCGCGCACGCGCAGGAACGTCTTGCGCAGCTCGAGCCCCAGCATGGCCCGGATCTGGCGCCCCCAGAGCGCGGCGCCGGCCGGGCGCGACGGCGATGCGACGCTCATCAGGAGCTCCCCGGCGACGCGGCGCCGATCAGGTACTGGTAGACCGACTGCACGTCGTCGTCGGCCGGAAGAACCGCCTCGATCTCGACCTCGCCGGCGGCGGCAAAGCGGTTGAGCAGGGCGTAGAAGCGGTCGGCGTTCGAGGTTCGCACCAGCAGGCCGCGGCGGTCGTCGTCGAGGCGCGCCTCGACGACGTGGTCCTCGGCGAAGAGGCGCGAGGCGAGCAGCGACGGCCGGTCGCAGCGCACCAGCACCTGCAGCGGCCGCTCCTCGGCGATCTCCTCGCGCACCCCTTCGATGGCGCCCTCGGCGACGACGTAGCCGCCGTGCACCAGCACGACGCGATCCGAGATCTCGTCGACCTCGTGCAGGACGTGGCTCGAGACGATGACGTGGCGCCCCTCGGCGGCGAAGCCGCGGAAGAGCTCGACCGTCTCGGCGCGGGCGAGCGGGTCGAGGCCGTTCAACGGCTCGTCGAGCACCAGCACCCGCGGATCGTGGGCGATCGCCTGCGCCAGCTTGATGCGCTGCCGCATCCCCTTGCTGTAGCCGCCGATCCGGCGGCCCGCCGCCTCGGTCATGCCGACGCGCTCGATGGCGAGGCGCGCGCGCTCCGCCGACTCGTCCGCCGGCAGTGCCGTGCAGCCGCAGGTAGAGGTGGACGAAGTCCCACCCCTTCATGCCGCGCGGGAAGCTCTCGTACTGCGTGCAGTAGCCGACGACGCCGAACAGCTGCTCGGGCTGGTCGGGGGAGAGGCCGAGCACGTCGACTCTCCCCTCGGTCGGCCGCAGCAGGCCGGTCATCAGGTTCATCAGCGTCGTCTTGCCCGAGCCGTTGGGCCCGACGAGCGAGGTGACGCCGCGGCCGATCGCGAGGTCGATCCGGTTGACGCCGAGCACCTCGCCGTAGAACTTCGAGACGTTCTCGAACAGGATGCGGTCGTCGCCGCTCACCGCGACGCCGCTCATCGCACGACCTCGAGCGCGCGGATCTTGCGCCGCAGCATCAGCAGTGCGCAGGACGCCGAAGACGACGAGCGCCACCCAGCAGGCGCCGACCGGCATCTGCTCGTCGAGCGGGCTGCGGCCGAGGAATCCGACGTCGCCGAAGAGGTGGGTCCAGATCCTCTTGACCAGCTCGCCGAGCGCCAGCACGCTCCCCCAGCGCGTGTCGAGCGTCGCGTTGATCACCCCGCCGAGCGCCGCGCCGACGAAGAAGAGGACGAAGAGCGCCCCGGTCGCCAGCGGCCGCCAGCGGATCCAGGCCGAGATCGCCAGCGCCAGCAGGGAGAGCAGCAGGATCCAGATCCATGCGCCGACGAAGATCGCGAACGGCACGCGCCAGTGCGCGACGAGCCACCCTTCGCGCGCCAGCGCCGCCTCGATGCCCACCAGCAGCAGCCCCGGCACCCAGGTCACCGCCGAGAGCAGCACCAGGAGGATCGCCAGCTTGCCGAGCACGTAGTCGGCGCGGCGGATCGGCCGCGAGAGATAGAGCGGCAGCGCGCCGTGGGCGAGGTCGGGGCCGACCAGCGCCGGTCCGGTGAAAGAAGCGAGCAGGAAGGCGAAGCTCGACTGGAAGGCCAGGAACCAGAAGAAGAGGCTCCCCTCGAGCGTGGCGAGGAGCGGCGCGGCGTCGCGCACGTTGAAGCTCGCCAGCAGGTCGGAGGTGTTGAAGACGTAGATGGTCGCCGCGAACGCCACGAACGGCAGGCAGGAAGCGACGAAGAGGACGAGCAGCCAGCGCGAGGCGAAGACCTCGGCGAGGCCGTAGCGGGTCAGCACGAGCCAGTTCGCGGCGCCCCCGCGCCGCGCGCCGGTATAGCCGCGGTAGCGGCGGTCATAGACCGGCACGGGTCTCCTCCATCGCCTTGAGGAAGAGCTGCTCGAGCGAGTTGCGCGAGCTGGTCATCCGGCGCAGCTCGACCCCCTGCTCGCCGGCGATCCGCCAGAGCTCGCGCGTGGCCATGCCCTCCGGCAGGACGATCTTGAGCCGCCGATTGGGGAGCTCGGCCACCTCGCACCCGGCGGCGGCGAGCGCCGCGGCGAAGGCGCCGTCGGCCGAGCCGCCGCGCGGCTCGAGCTCGAGGAAGCGGCGGTTGCCGGCGCGGTCGGCGGCGAGGTCGGCGATGGTGGCGATCTGCCCCGCCTTGAGCACGATCACCTCGTCGCAGACCGCCTCGACGTCGCGCAGCAGGTGCGACGAGACGACGATGCGCACGCCGGTCTCGGCGATCTCGCGGATCAGCCGCAGCATGCGCAGGCGCGCCGTCGGGTCGAGCCCGTTGGTCGGCTCGTCGAGCAGCAGCACCTCGGGGCCGTGCGCGATCGCCTGCGCCAGCTTGGCGAGCTGCTTCATGCCGAGCGAATAGGTGTCGAGCCGGCGGTAGCGCGCCTCGCCGAGGCCGACGTAGAAGAGCGTTTCGTGGGCGCGTTCGAGCGCCGCCTCGGGCGGCAGCCCCGACAGCTCGGCCATCAGCCGGACGTAGCGCACCGCGGTCAGGTGGGCGATGAAGGCGTCGCTCTCCGGCATGTAGCCGAGGCGGGGGCGGAGCTCGGCGCGCTCGGTGCGGATGTCGCGGCCCACGAGGCGCGCGGTGCCGCCGGCGGGCGCGTGGAAACCGAGCAGCGTCGCGAGCAGCGTCGTCTTGCCGGCGCCGTTCGGTCCCAGCAATCCCACCACGCGACCGGCGAGCTGCCCCGTCAGTCCGGTGAGGACGGGGCGGCCGCCGAGCACGACCTCGAGCCGGTCGAGCTCGAGAAGGGGCGCTTTCTCCACGGTCACGACGACTTCTACGCCGTCGCGCGTGCCGGGGTTTCGTCCGCGACGGGCTCGCTCGCCGGCTCGCCGGTGCCCGAGCGCAGCGCGCCGGCGAGCGCCAGCAACCTCTCGAAGGAGAATCCGAGCGGGCCGTGGGCGCCGCGCGCCACCAGGCGGACCCGGTCGGGCTCGCCGTAGGCGACGATCAGCGTCGGGCCGGCGTCGCGGGTCATCGCCTCGATCTCGGCCTGCGCCTCGGGCGGCACGTTGCCGCCGCCGAAGAGCTGGCCGAGCGAACCGGCGATGCCGCCCAGGTTCTGCCAGACGAGGGCCGAGAAATCGGGGTCGGCGTCGCTCGGCAGCCGGTCGAGGAAGGCACGCGAGGCGGCGAGGTGGGCGCCGGCGGCGCGACGGGCGATCGCGTCGACGATCAGCGCGCGCGACGGCGCGATCAGCAGGTAGCCGTCGACCTCGGTGAGGTACGCGAGATCGGCGCCGGCCTCGGTCGACAGGTGCCGGAAGAGCCGTCCGTCGGCCTCCTCCTGCGCCAGCCGCAGGCCGGGCTTCCCTTCCTTGGCGGCTTCGGCGTTGGCCGCTTCGATCAGGCGGCCGAGCGCGAAGTCGAAGCGGGAGGGATCGACGAGCTCGACGACCACCTTCCAGGAGGGCTTCGGCAGCACCGGGCCGTCGAGCGCCACCGCGAAGTCGCCGCCGAAGGAGGCCGCGAGGTCGTCGCGCAACGAGAGGCCGAGCGTCCCTTCGATCTCGGCCACCTTCGCCGCAGCCGTCTCGTTGCCCTTGGCGCGGGCGACCGCGAGCAGGTCGTCGAACATCGCCGCCGGGCTCTTGGCCAGCCCCGCCACCACGAGCTGGGCGTCGGGCGAGACGAACTCGAGGGCGCGCGAGGGCGCCGGCGCGGCGAGCCAGGAGGCCATGCCGTGCCGCTCGCCCGAGAAGCCGAGCGTGGCCCGTGTCTCGTTGACCCCTTCGACCGTCTCGCTCTCGAGGACGAACTGCTGGGCGTCGGCGAAGCCGAGCGCGGCGAAGGCCTCGGCGGCGCCGGGCTCGCCCGCCACCTGCGGCGCCAGCGCGCTGCGATCGATGCCGAGCAGCCAGCCGGCGCCGTCGGCATAAGCCGACGCCATCCGGGCGTGGAACGAAGTAGCGGCGAAGGAGCTCGTTCCCGCCGCGAGCTGAGCGGCGAACTCCTGGAGCCGTGCCGACGACGGGGTGGCGACGAGCAGGCCGGAGGGAGCGCTCCAGACCAACAGCGTGCCGTCCGCGACGGCCGCGGCGGCGACCGCCGGGTCGGTGACGCGCACCAGCTTGCCCTGCTGCCCGGCGCGCGCGTTCATCTTCGCGATCTCGTCGTCGACCAGGGCGTCGAAGCCGCTCGGGTCGGCGATCTCGGCGAGCAGCAATGGCGCCCTCATGCTGCCCGTCGGCGGCGGGACCGATCGCGACCGCGATCTCCGGTCCGAGGTGGCCGGCGAAGTCGCGCAGCTCGGCGATCGCGGTGCCGATCTCCTCGGCCTGACCGGCGCCGAGCCGCTCGTTCCACCAGGCCGCGAGGGCCGGATTCTCGGCGACGCGGCGCTCGAACGAGCGACCAGGCGTCCGCGAGCTGGTCGGAGACGTTGGGCAGCGCGACCCAGATCGCGGTGCCGGCCGGCGCCAGGTCGAGCAGCTTCGTCGAGGTGCGGGTGCCGGGCACGGCGAGCGTCGCGTCGAGCTCGCGGCCGAGCGCCGCGAGCGCCGCGATGCGCTCGCGATAGGCCGGCGCGTTCTGGCTCCAGGCGATCTCCTGCTCGAGCGAGACGCGCGTCGAGCTGCGCGTTGGTCGCCAGCTGGTCGCCGGGGCGCAGGACGGCGAGCCGGGCGCCCTGGGCGACATGGACCTCGCCGTCGAGCACCGAGACGCGCGAGCCCCGCACGCCGTGCTGGACCGAGAAGATGGTGCCGACGACCGAGACCTCGCAGTCGGCGGTGCGGACGTAGAGGTGGCCGCGCTTCTGCTCGGCGGCCTCGACGATCAGGGCCCCGCTCGCGAGGTCGGCGACGGCGCCGTCGCGGCGATGGTCGAGCGCGAGCTCGGCCCGCTCGCCGAGCTCGAGGCGCGAGCCGTCGGCGAGCTCGAGCACCGCGCCCGAGCCGGCCGCCGTGCGCACCGACTCGCCTTCGCGAATCGTGTCGCCGGCGCTCACCGGGCGGGTCCGCCCGTGATCGACCGCGACCAGCTCCCCTTCGATCGAGCGCACCTTGGCGTGGACCTCGGGGGCGAAGAGGCTCCCCTCGCGGATCATCCAGGCGGCGCCGACCATCAGGCCGGCGAGCGTCGCCGCCAGCGCCAGGCGCCCCGGCTGCCAGCGCCGGGAGGGCCGCGCGGCCGGCGTCGCCGCCGCGCCCGCGCCGCCGCGCCGGAGCTCGGCCAGCGCGCGACGACAGGGGACGCATTCGCGCAGGTGATCCTCGACCAGCAGCCGCTTCGGCTCGGCGAGCGCGCCGGCGAGGTGGGCCGGCAAGCAGCTCACGGAAGCCGGCGCAGCCGCGGATGCGGTGGCCGGAGACCTCGTCGGCGGCGCCCGTTTCGGCGGGAGCGGCGGCGAGCTCGGCGGCGAGGCGCCGCTCGACGCGCGCGAGCGCTTCGGAACTGGAGCGGGGATCGATCGGTTCGTCGCGCACGGCGGCGACCGCCTGGTCGAAGAGCTGGTCGGGGTTCTTCATGACACGTCTCCTTCGAGGGCCACGAGCTCCTTGCGGAGCCGGGCCCGGGTGCGATGCAGCAGGACGGCGACCACCCCCGGCGAGACGTCGAGGAGGTCGGCGATTTCGGCGTTGCCCAGCCCTTCGAAATAGCGCAGCGCGAACATCTCGGCGGCGCGCGGTGACAGCCGCGAAAGGGCGAGGCGGAGGTGGCGGCGGAGCTCGCGGGTCGAGCGGTCGCGCTCGGGATCGCCGAGCGAGGAGCTCTCGAGGACCCCCGTCGACGCGCTCGAGCGGCACCCAGCCCGCGCGCTGGCGCGAGCGGAGGATGTCGAGGCCGGCGTTGACCGCCGAGCGGTGCAGGAAGCCCCCGGCGTCCTCGCGCAGCTTGCCGTCGGGCAGCCGGGCGAGGCGGAGGAAGACGGTCTGGACGGCGTCCTCGGCGTCGGCCGCGTTGCCGGTCACCCGGTAGGCGGCGCGATAGACCTTTTCGGCGTGGGTCGCCCAGAGCCCTTCCAGCCGGCCGGAGCCGGTGCGTTCGGGAAGGGGGCTGGGGCTGTCGGGGGTCGGGGTCACGGAAATCCTCCGTCTCTCCCCCGTCTACGGCGGGGAGAGGGGATTCTTACGGACCGCCCCCCGTTCGCGGCGTGAAACCGGCCGCGGTGATCAGCCGCCGAGCGAATCCGGTGGCTTGACGAACCCCTCCTCGTGGACGGTGAGCACCTTGTAGAAGCACCAGAAGGTGAGCCCCCACACGAAGACGGTCGAGGCGAGCAGGAAGATCCAGCCGAGGGTCGTCATGGTCGTCGTCCTCTCAGTCGCGGACCGGCGTCTTGTCGTCGATATCGATCCCCTGGGCCCGCCAGCGCTTCTCGCCGACCACCAGGCAGGCGATCAGGACGATCGCCGTGAAGGCGATCAGCCCGAGGGCCCCCTGCTGGTAGCCGTCGTTCGCCGCGTCGTGGATCCAGCCGGGGAGATTGTTCTTGCAGAAGAAGACGAACACGACCAGCAGGTAGACCGGCGCCACCCACTTCATGATGATCTTGTAGACGGAAGGGATCCGGATGTGGGAGCCCTGGTGCATCTCCCTCCAGCCGCGTTCGATTCCGTGCACCCAACTGAAATAGATGATCTGGATCATCGCCAGCACGAAGATGAGCAGCGTGCCGACCCAGTTGTCGAGGGTCGAGCGGAAGACGCCCCCCTTCGAGAAGTACATGACCAGGAACGAGCCGGTGAGGCAGATCGAGACCAGCAGCCCGGTCGACTTCTGGCGGCTCCAGCCCAGCGACTCCTGGAAGTAGGCGAGCGCCGGCTGGTACATCGAGATCGAGCTCGTGATCGCGGCCAGGAAGAGCATGAAGAACCAGATCGCGCCGATCACGTTGCCGAAACCCCCCATGTGGGCGAAGACGACCGGCAGGGTCGTGAAGCCGAGGCCGAAGGAGCCGGTGGCGATCGCCGACGCGGTGCCGGTGAGACCGAGGAAGACGAAGGCGGCGGTGAGCGTGATCATGCCGCCGAAGCCGACCTCGAACAGCTCGTTGGTCGCCGAGGCGGTCAGTCCCGAGAGCACGACGTCGTCCTTCTTCTTCATGTAGGAGGCGTAGTTGAG
The DNA here is from genome assembly GCA_963699245.1 of Thermoanaerobaculia bacterium. Taxonomy (GTDB): domain Bacteria; phylum Acidobacteriota; class Thermoanaerobaculia; order Multivoradales; family JAGPDF01; genus JACTMI01. The sequence continues at coordinate 2,765,467 of OY969426.1, read as the reverse complement.
GATGACGCCGAAGCCGACCGAGAGCGAGAAGAAGATCTGGCCGGCCGCGGCGAGCCAGGTCTCGGCGTTGCCGAGCTTCGTGAAGTCGGGATTCCACATGTAGCCGAGGCCGTTGATGACGTTCTGCTCCGGCAGGCTGGGATCCGGGGTGCCGAGGGTCAGCACGCGCGCCAGCACGATCAGGGCGCAGACCGCCATGGCGGGCATCGCCCAGGAGCAGAACTTCTCGATCCCCTTCGAGATGCCGCGATAGATCAGCCAGATGTTGATCGCGAAGACGATCGCCCAGAAGACGAGCGTCTCGAACGAGCCGCCGTAGAGCACGCCGTCGGCGTTGTTGCCGACGAAGTCGTTGAAGAACGAGCTCGACGCCGCCGTCTGGTCGGCGATCGAAGCCCCGGCCTGCACGCCGATGCCGCCGGTCAGGTAGTGCCAGGCGTAGCCGAGGCACCAGGCCTCGATGTAGGTGTAATAGAAGGAGACCGCGAGCGGGACGAGCACGCCGATGATGCCGAGGTAGCGCGCCATCGACCCCTTGCCGATCACGCCCATCACCGCCGGCGCCGAGTGGACGCCCTTGAGACCGCCGTAGCGGGCCATCGACCACTCCGCCCAGCCGATCGGAATGCCGAGGAAGAGCAGGGCGCAAAAGTAGGGGATCATGAAGGCGCCGCCGCCGTTGGCGGCCGCCTGCCCCGGAAAGCGCAGGAAGTTTCCCAGTCCGACGGCGGATCCGGCGACGGCGAGGATCACGCCGAGGCGGGTTCCCCACTCTTCGTGTTGGGACGTCATTCGCTCCTCCTTCTGCTGCACCCTGTCGGCGGGGTCGATTCTACGGGCTCGTCGCGCGGCGGGCTGCCGTTCTTCTCCAGGCGAAGTAGACCGGCACGCCGGTCAGTACGAGGACGAGACCCGGCCAGCTCGTCTCGGTCCGGTAGAGCAGCAGGACGAGAGCGATCGTCGAGGCCGCTGCGATGTAGAGGGCCGGCACCAGCGGATAGCCGAAGGCGCGGTAGGGGCGCTCGGCCTCGGGGCGTTTCCTGCGCAGCACGAAGATGCCGGCGATGGTCAGGACGTAGAAGATCAGCACCGCGAAGACGACCCAGTCGAGCAGCTTGCCGTAGAGATTGCCGTAGGTCGCTCCGCCGGTGGCCGGGTCGAGCACCGGCGCGCCCGCGGCGTCGAGCACGCGCGTCCGCGGCAGGATCAGCAGGCAGGTCACCGCGCACTGGACGAAGAGCCCGAAGGACGGCACCCGGCGCTCGTTGAGCTCGCCGGTCTTGCGGAAGAAGAGGCCGTCGTGCGCCATCGCGTAGTAGACGCGGGCCCCGGCCAGGATCAGCCCGTTGTTGCAGCCGAAGGTGGAGATGATGATCGCCACCGCCATGATCGCCGCCCCCGCCGGGCCGAAGATCGCCGACAGCGCCGCCGTCGCCACCCGGTCGTCGGGGGCGGTCCTGATCTGGTCGAGGGTCAGCGTGCAGAGGTAGGCGACGTTGGCGAGCACGTAAAGAGTCGTCACCAGCAGGGTGCCGTAGAAGAGCGAAAGCGGGATGTTGCGCTTCGGATCCTTCACTTCGCCGGCGGTGAAGGTGATGTTGTTCCAGGCGTCCGAGGAGAAGAGCGACCCGACCTGGGCGACGCCGAGGGCGACCAGCAGGCCGAGCGCGCTCGACGCCGCGGTCAGGGTCGGCAGGAATCCGAGGTCGGCCCGGATCGGCGAAGCATCCGCCGGCGTCCAGATGTTCGAGAAGTTCGCGGCGATGGCCGCCGAATTCCGGCCGACGAGGATGCCGAGCAGGATGAGGGCGAAGAGCGACAGGGTCTTGGCCGAAGTGAAGACGTTCTGGATCAGCTTGCCGATCCGGATGCCGCGGGTGTTGAGGGCGGTGATGAAGATCACCATGACGATGGCGACCAGCTGCTGCGTCGACAGGCTCACGGCGTAGCCGCGCGAGAGGTCGACCGGGCGCACCAGCCAGCCGGTCGGCGACACCCACGGAACCAGCACCCCGAGGTAACGCGCGAAGCCGACCGCCACCGCCGCGATCGTTCCCGACTGGATCACCAGGAGCAGCGTCCAGCCGTAGAGGAAACCCCAGAGCGGCGAGAAGGCCTCGCGCAGGTAGACGTACTGCCCGCCGGCGTGCGGCATCATCGCCGCCAGCTCGCCGTAGGAGAGCGCGGCGGCGACCGTGAGGAGCCCGGTGACCACCCAGGTGGTCAGCAGCCATCCGGTCGAGCCGACCTGCCGGGCGATGTCGGCCGAGACGATGAAGATGCCGGAGCCGATCATCGACCCGGCGACGATCATCGTCGAGTCGAGCAGCCCGAGCTCGCGGACGAACCCCTTCTCCGAACCCTCCGCCCCGTCTCCGCTCACGCCGTCCCCCTCTTCGTCAGCGTTTCGCTTCGTTCTGGCGCAGCACGCTGTGATGGCGGCTGTAGGCGAAGTAGACGATCATGCCGAGCGCCATCCAGATGATCAGCCGCTCCCAGGTCGGCCAGGGGAGGCCAGCCATCAGGCCGAACGCCACCAGCGCCGAGAGAATCGGCACCACCGGCACCCAGGGCGTCCGGAAGGGGCGGTGGAGGTCGGGACGGCGGTAGCGCAGCGCCAGGATGCCGAGCGAGACGATGACGAAGGCGAGCAGCGTCCCGATCGAGACCAGCTCGCCGAGGATGTTGATCGGCGTGAAACCGGCGGCGGCCGAGACCGCGATGCCGGTCAGGATGGTCGTGATGTAGGGCGTCCGGTATTTCGGATGGATCTTGCCCGCCCACTTCGGCAACAGGCCGTCGTGCGCCATCGACATGAAAACGCGGGTCTGGCCGAGCAGCATGACGACCATCACCGAGGAGAGGCCGGCGATGGCGCCGAGCTTCACCAGGAAGGGCATCATGCCGATGATCGTGCCGAGCAGGCCGCCCGTCGCGTGCGCCTTGGCGGCGTCGATCGCGACCGCCATCGGCGCCGCGACGCCGAGCTCGGTGTAGGGGACGAGGCCGACCATCACGCCGGAGACGAGGACGTAGAGGACCGTGCAGACCAGCAGCGAGCCGAGGATGCCGATCGGCATGTCCTTCTGCGGATTGCGCGCCTCCTGCGCCGCCGTCGAGACGGCGTCGAAGCCGATGTAGGCGAAGAAGATCACTCCGGCGCCGCGCAGGATGCCGCTCCAGCCGAACTCGCCGAATTTGCCGGTGTTGGCGGGAATGAAGGGGTGCCAGTTGGCGGTGTTGATGAACCAGACGCCGGCGCCGATGACCAGCAGAACGACGGCGACCTTGACCACCACGATCGCCGAGTTGACGTTCGCCGACTCCTGGATGCCGATGATCAGGAGAATGGAGACCAGCACGGTGATGAGGACCGCCGGCAGGTTGAAGACCGCCGTGACCGTCGAGCCGTCCGCGAGGTGCACCAGCGTCCCCGGCGCCGCCGAGAGGCTGGCCGGGAACTGGATGCCGAAGTCGTGCAGGAAGCTGACGATGTAGCCCGACCAGCCGACCGCTACGGTCGCCGCGCCGAGCGCGTACTCGAGCATCAGGTCCCAGCCGATGATCCAGGCGACGAGCTCGCCCAGCGTGGCGTAGCCGTAGGTGTAGGCCGAGCCGGCGATGGGCACCATCGAGGCGAACTCGGCGTAGCAGAGGCCGGCGAGACCGCAGGCGATGCCGGCCAGGATCATCGAGAGGACGATCGCCGGTCCGGCGTGAGCGGCCGCGGCCTGCCCGGTCAGCACGAAGATGCCGGTGCCGATGATGGCGCCGATCCCCAGGGAGACCAGATTGACCGGTCCGAGAACTCGCTTGAGGGCGTGCTCGCCCTCGGCGGCGGCTTCTGCCTTGATCGCGTCGATCGACTTCGTGGCGAAGAGCGACATGGTCCTCCCTCGGTGGGTTGCCGAACGCCCGTTGCTGTCCGCCCGCGAGCCTTCGCAGCGGAAGCCGCGGCGATTCCTTGTCGTGTCGGGCGCGGAGACTACAGCACTCGCGCCCGATCCGACGACCCGCCAGCCGGGACGATTAGGATGCTCTCCGTCTTGCGCCCCCGTCGACCGCTTGCTCTCGCTGCCGCGCTCGTCTTCCTGGCCTGTGGCGGTTCGTCCGCCCCGCGCAGCGGTCCGGCGGCAACGCCGGGCGCGCGATCGATTCCGGAGGTCCGAAATCGCACCGTCGCGCGCCCGCCGGTCCTCTTCGTCGGGCTCGACGGCGCCGACTGGCAGGAGCTCGACCGGCTGATCGCGGCCGGGAAGATGCCCGAGCTCGCGCGCCTGGTGGCCGCCGGCAGGCGATTCACGCTCGATACCGAGCATCCGCCCCTCTCGCCGATCGTCTGGACCACCATGATGACCGGCGTTTCGCCGCTCGCGCACGGCATCCTCGACTTCAGCCGCTTCTCGCCCGCGACCGGCGAGCGGGAACCGATCGGCAGCGACGAGCGCCGCGCGCCGGCGATCTGGAACCTCGCCACCTGGGCGGGCAGGAAGAGCGTCGTCCTCGGTCTCTGGGCGACGCATCCGGCCGAGCCCGTCGACGGCCTGCTGGTCGCCGACCGCTTCTTCGGCTTCCTCAACGTCGAGCGGGGGACGCCGGCCGGCGCCGTCTTTCCGCCCGGGGAGCTGCCGCGCGCCGAGGAGCTGCGCCGCTCGATCGAGCGCGGCGTCGACCTCGCCGCCCTGCGTGCCTACCTGCCCGATCTCGGCGCCGACGACTACGCCGCTCATGCCGAGGCGAGCCGTGCCTACGACCACCCGGTCTCGGCGCTGCGTCGCATCCTGATCGAGACCCGGCTCTACGACGCCCTGATGACGCGCGCTCTCGCCGAGCACGCGCCCGACCTCGCCGTCCTCTACCTGCAGGGGACCGACTCGATCGGCCACGTCTTCGCCCCCTTTGCTCCGCCAAGGCAGCCGACGATCGATCCAGTCGATTTCGCGCGCTACTCGGGGGTCGGCGAAAGATACTTCGCCGAGATCGATCGCCTGCTCGGCCGCTATGCCGCCTGGGCCCGCCAGAAGGGCGCCGTGCTGATGATCGCCTCCGACCACGGCTTCGCCTGGAACGAGGGGCGCCCGGCACGGCTGTCGAGCGTCGACAACGCCACCGCCGCCAAGTGGCACCGCAAGGAGGGCATCGCGCTCCTCGTCGGCCCGGGCATCGCGCCCGGGCGCGAGACGGCCCCGGCCGGCGTCCGCCGCGTCGCCGCGACGCTCGCGGCGCTCGCCGGCATTCCGCCGGGACGCGATCTCGCGGGTCCGCCGCTCGTCGCGGTCGAGGGGGCGAGCGACCCAGCCCCGCTGGACTACCAGCGGTACTTCGAGGCGATGCGCTCCCGCGCCGCGCCCGCTCCGGCCTCCATCGCCGCCGGCGGCGAGGAGCTCGCCAAGCTGCGCGCGCTCGGCTACCTCGGCGGCGCCGAGCCCGACCGCGCGCCGGCGGGCGCCGGCGGCTCGACGCGCACCGGCGGCTCGTTCAACAACGAGGGGCTGATCCTGAAGAGCCTCGGCCGCCGGGCCGAGGCCGCAGCCGCCTTCGAGCGGGCGCTGGCGCTCGATCCGAGGCTCGCTTCGGCGCTCTGGAATCTCTCCGAGCTCCGCTTCGAGGAGGGGGACCTCGACCGCGCCGACGAGCTGCTCGTGCGCTCCCTCGAAGCGCGACTGCCGGAGGGGGAACGCAACACGATCGAGCGCGCCCTCGCCTACGCCCGGCAGGGGGAGGGCGCGCGCAGCCTGGCCCTCCTCGATCGCGCCGTGGCGGCGCTGCCGGAGGCTCCCCGCCTGCTCGTCTTCCGCGGCCGTTACCGGGTCGAGCGCCGGGACTGCGCCGGCGCGCTGGCCGACTTCGAGGCCGCCGCGACCCTCGATCCCGCCGACCCGACCGCCCCGGCGAGCGCCGGCATCGCGCTCCTCTGTCTCGGCCGCCCTGCCGAGGCGGCGGCGAGCCTCCGCCGCTCGCTCGAGCTCGATCCCGACCAGCCACCGGTGCGCGAATTCCTGGCGCGGCTCCAGGCCGGTGCGAGCCGCTGAATCGCCGCCCGCCCTGAGCTACACTCCGCGCACATTTTCGGTCGCATTGTTCCGAGAGGAGGCTCGCATGGGTTCCCCCTGGCTGCCTTGCTGGACACGGCTCGCGCTCGCCCTCGCTCTGGCCGCCACGGCGGCCGGCGCGCAGACGACCGGCGGCGCTTCCGGCCGCGTCACCGACGACGACAACGCCTCGATTCCGGGAGTCACGGTGACCGCCGCGAGCCCGGCGCTCCAGGGCACCCGCACCACGACCACCGACACGCGCGGCGACTGGCGCTTCGCGGCGCTGCCGCCGGGGCGCTACGAGGTGAGCTTCGAGCTTGCCGGTTTCGGCCCCGAGAAGGGCAGCGTCGAAGTCGGTCTCGGCCGCGAGGCGGTGCTCAACATTTCGCTCCACCCGGCGACCTCCGAGGAGATCACCATCCTCGGCGAAGTACCGGTGATCGACACCCGCTCGACGACGCTGGGCTCGAACTTCTCGACCCAGGCGATCGAGACGATCCCCTCCGGCCGCAACTACTCCTCGCTGGTCCAGATCACCCCCGGCGTCTCCTCGGACGCCAACCCCGAGAACACCGGCCAGACCAACATCACGGTCTACGGCTCGTCGGGCGCCGAGAACACCTTCTACGTCGACGGCGTCAACACGACCGGCGTCGAGTACGGCTTCCAGGGCAAGGAGCTCAACTTCGAGTTCATCCAGGCGATCGAGGTCAAGGCCGGCGGCTACGAGGCGGAGTTCGGCAAGTCGACCGGCGGCATCATCAGCGTGATCACGAAGTCCGGCGGCAACGAGCTCAAGGGAGACGTCTTCGGCTACTTCGACGACGACTCGCTGCAGTCCGCGAGCGATCCGACCATCTCGACCGCCGGCGTCACGCAGGGCTTCACGCGGCAGGACTACGGCTTCGACCTCGGTGGCTACTTCGTCAAGGACAAGTTCTGGTACTTCGGGGCCTACGACAAGGTCTCGAACGACACCGACATCCAGCTGTCGACCGGCCCGCAGGCGGGCGAGATCGTCACCTCGAAGAGCGATCGCGACCTCGCCGCCGTCAAGCTGACCTACAACATCGACGAAGGGCAGTCGCTGGTCGGCACCTTCTTCCAGGATCCGCGCGACGACACCGGGGCGATCAACGACCCCGACCACCGGCTGAACGGCGAGCCGCTGACCTACCTCGGCAAGCAGCAGTACGGCGGCGAGGACTTCGGCCTGCGCTGGGACGGCATCTTCGGCTCGAGCTGGGCCGCCAACGCGCAGGTGGCGCGCCACACCGAGCAGAACTCGATCGGCCCGGCGAGCGCCGCGGGCGACATCATCGAGTACCGCGACTCGGACAACCTCGGCTTCCAGACCGGCGGCTTCGGCCTCATCCAGGAGAAGGACTTCACGCGCGACTTCTTCGGCGGCGCGGTGACCCACTTCCGCGGCGATCACGAGATCAAGTTCGGCGCCGAGTACGAGAAGGAGAGCGCCGACGTCGTCAAGCGGATGTCGGGAGGACAGCGTGTCGACATCCAGACCGGCGCGAGCGGCAGGCCGGTCTATCGCCACTTCTACTGGACGACCCTGACCGCGACGGTCGACAACGCGCCGACCTCGCAGCTCGAGACCGACCCGGAGCACGAGAACACGACGCTCTTCCTGCAGGACCGCTGGCGCGCGCGGTCGAACCTGACCGTCAACTTCGGACTGCGCTGGGACCGCCAGCAGGTGATCGACAAGTTCGGCGAAACCCACATCGACCTCAAGAAGGACTACGCGCCACGCTTCGGGTTCGTCTGGGATCCGTCGCAGAAGGGGCAGCAGAAGGTCTTCGGCTCCTGGGGCCGCTACTACGAGCAGATCCCGATGGACCTCGTGATCCGCTCCTACTCGGGCGAGCGCCAGGCCCGCATCTTCAACTACGACCCGGTCAGCACGACGCCGGATGCCGCCGCCGAAACGGACATCGACGGCAGCTCCGGCATTCTCGGCGGCGCCACCGAGCCGACCGACCCGAACCTCAAGGGGCAGTACGTCGAGGAGACGATCGTCGGCTACGAGCACCAGCTCCGTCCCGACCTCTCGGTCGGCGTCAAGGGCATCTGGCGCGAGTACGGCCGGGTGATCGAGGACTTCGTCTGCAGCGCCGACTACGACTACTGCATCGGCAACCCGGGCGAAGGAATCATGAAGGACGTCTACACCTACGACGTCTCGCGCACCTACCCGGCGCCGAAGCCGAAGCGCAAGTACAAGGGGCTCCAGCTCGATCTCAACAAGCGGATGTCGAACGACTGGCAGCTCATGGCGTCCTACATCTGGTCCAAGCTCGACGGCAATTTCGACGGCGAGTACGCGCCCTTCACCAACGTCGGCGCCGACCCCAACATCTCGGCGGCGTACGACTACTGGGACTTCTTCACCGACGGCCGCAATCTCGACATCGTGACCAACAAGGGCTCGCTGTCGAACGACCGCCGGCACCAGTTCCGCGTCACCGGCGTCTACCAGACGCCCTGGAAGCTCTCGATCGGCGGCACGGCCTACTGGCGCAGCGGCACGCCCCTCACCCGGTACGGCTACTCGGACGGTTACGGCCGCTACGAGTTCTTCCTCACCGAGCGCGGCGCCGAGGGGCGCGCGCCGTCGAACTACGAAGCCGACCTTCACCTCGGCTACCCCCTCGCGGCGGGGCCGGTGACGGTCAACTTCCTGCTCGACGTCTTCAACCTGCTGAACGCTCAGCGCGCGATCCTGCTCGATCAACGCTGGGGGTTCCAGGAGTCGGACAACGCCTTGCCGACGCCGGCGAACCCGGACTACGGCAAACCGGTGCTGCGGACTTCGCCCACCACTTTCCGGCTCGGCGTCAGGATCAGCTTCTAGCGGCCTCCCGCAGAGCCCGGCCGGGCCCCGCCGGATCTCACCGGCGGGGCCCCTGGCCCCTCGGCCCGGGGGCCGGTTTTCGATAAGATTCCCCCCTATCTCATCGCCGGAGGGCGGTTTTCACCGCCGTCCGCTCGTTCTCCAGACGGAGGATTCATGAATTTCTGGCGCAACGCCCGGGCCTGGTCCCGCTACGTGCTGCCCGCTCTCGCCGCCGCGCTCGTCGGCGGAGCCGCCCCCGCCCGCGCGAGCGAAGCGGAGCTGGTGCTCCCCGACCTCGGCAGCGTTCAATTTCTCGGCTTTTCGGGCTCGCACCTGCTGCTCGGCGGCCTGGTCGTCTGCGTGCTCGGGGCGCTCTTCGGCCTCGTGATGTACAAGCAGCTCCGCGAACATGCCGGTGCACCAGTCGATGCGCGAGATCTCGGAGCTGATCTACGAGACCTGCAAGACCTACCTGCAGACCCAGGGCAAGTTCATCCTGCTCCTCTGGGTCTTCATCGCCGCCATCATCGTCGTCTACTTCGGCTTGCTGCAGCACTTCGGCCTCGAGCGGATCGCGCTGATCATCCTCTTCTCGCTGGTCGGCATCGGCGGCAGCTACGGCGTGGCCTGGTTCGGCATCCGCATCAACACCTTCGCCAACTCGCGCACGGCGTTCGCCTCGCTGCGCGGCAAGCCCTTCCCGACCTACGCCATCCCGCTCAAGGCCGGCATGTCGATCGGCATGCTGCTGATCTCGACCGAGCTGGTCATGATGCTCGCATCCTGCTCTTCGTCCCGGGCGACTACGCCGGCCCCTGCTTCATCGGCTTCGCGATCGGCGAGTCGCTCGGCGCCTCGGCGCTGCGCATCGCCGGCGGCATCTTCACCAAGATCGCCGACATCGGCTCCGACCTGATGAAGATCGTCTTCAACATCAAGGAAGACGACGCGCGCAACCCCGGCGTCATCGCCGACTGCACCGGCGACAACGCCGGCGACTCGGTCGGCCCGACCGCCGACGGCTTCGAGACCTACGGCGTCACCGGCGTCGCGCTCATCACCTTCATCCTGCTCGCGGTCGCCAACCCGGTCGTCCAGGTCCAGCTGCTGGTCTGGATCTTCGTCATGCGCGTCCTGATGATCATCACCTCGGTCGTCTCCTACTTGATCAACGAAGCGGTCGCGCGGGCGCAAGTACGCGCAACGCCGACAAGATGAACTTCGAGGCGCCGCTCACCTCGCTGGTCTGGCTCACCTCGCTGCTCTCGGTCGGCGTGACCTTCGTCGTCTCGTAGCTCCTGATTCCCGAGCTCGCGGCGACACGACCCTGTGGTGGAAGCTCTCGACGATCATCACCTGCGGCACGCTCGCCGGCGCGATCATCCCCGAGCTCGTCAAGGTCTTCACCTCGACCGAGTCGGCGCACGTCAAGGAGATCGTCACCGCCTCGCGCGAGGGCGGCGCCTCGCTCAACATCCTCTCGGGCCTCGTCGCCGGCAACTTCTCGGCCTACTGGATGGGCCTGGCGATCGTCTCGCTGATGGGCATCGCCTACGCCGGATCTCGACCCTCGGCCTCGGCACGCTGATGATCGCCCCGGCGATCTTCGCCTTCGGCCTGGTCGCCTTCGGCTTCCTCGGCATGGGCCCGGTGACGATCGCGGTCGACTCCTACGGCCCGGTGACCGACAACGCGCAGTCGGTCTTCGAGCTGTCGACCGATCGAGACGCTGCCCGGCATCGAGGACGAGATCAAGAAGGACTTCGGCTTCAAGCCCGACTTCGAGAACGGCAAGCACTTCCTCGAGGACAACGACGGCGCCGGCAACACCTTCAAGGCGACCGCCAAGCCGGTGCTGATCGGCACCGCGGTGGTCGGCGCGACGACGATGATCTTCTCGATCATCGTCATGCTGACCAAGGGCCTCACGGTCGACATCGACAAGCTCTCGCTCCTCCACCCGCCCTTCCTGCTCGGGCTCGTCATCGGCGGCGCGGTGATCTACTGGTTCACCGGCGCCTCGATGCAGGCGGTGACGACCGGCGCCTACCGCGCGGTCGAGTTCATCAAGAAGAACATCAAGCTCGACAGCGCCGCCGAGAAGGCCTCGGTCGCCGACTCGAAGAAGGTGGTCGAGATCTGCACCCAGTACGCGCAGAAGGGCATGTTCAACATCTTCCTGGTGGTCTTCTTCTCGACCCTGGCCTTCGCCTGCTTCGAGCCGTTCTTCTTCATCGGCTACCTGATCTCGATCGCGCTCTTCGGCCTCTACCAGGCGATCTTCATGGCCAACGCCGGCGGCGCCTGGGACAACGCGAAGAAGGTGGTCGAGGTCGAGCTCAAGGAGAAGGGCACCGACGCTGCACGCCGCGACCGTCGTCGGCGACACCGTCGGCGACCCGTTCAAGGACACCTCGTCGGTGGCGATGAACCCGGTCATCAAGTTCACCACCCTGTTCGGCCTGCTCGCCGTCGAGCTGGCGGTCGAGATGAACGCCGCCGGCCAGGGCAATGCTCACCCACCTGCTGGCGCTCGGCTTCTTCGCCGTCTCGCTGGTCTTCGTCTGGCGCAGCTTCTACGGGATGCGGATCGACACGCAGAACTGAGTCGGGATTCAGGCTGCAGATGAATCGAGGGCCCCGGGCAACCGGGGCCTTTTCATTTCCGGATGGGACTTTCCGGCCCGCCTAGCGCGAGGCGCCGGGCTGGCTCGTCGCCGTGGTGGCGCGGCCGAAGGCCCAGGAGCGGATCTTCTTCATCTGCTCCTCCATCGTCTTCGACAACGGAACGATCGAGGCGAGCGCCTTCGACAGGTCGTCGCGGCCGAACTTGCGCCCCTCGTGGTAGGCCTCGACGCGCGCCGCGATCACCGCCTGCTCGAGCTCGGCGCCGTTCCACCCCTTGGTCGAGACCGCGATCAGGTGGGTGTCGAAGGCGCGCAGGTCGGCGCCGTTCTTGCGCAGGTGGATCTCGAGGATCTCCTGCCGCTCCTTCTCGCCGGGAAGGTCGACGAAGAACACCTGGTCGAAGCGCCCCTTGCGGATCACCTCGGCCGGGAGATCCTGGATGCGGTTCGCGGTCGCGGCGACGAAGACGAGCGGCGGCTTCTCCTGCATCCAGGTCAGGAAGGCCGAGAAGACCGACGAGTTCGTCGCCGAGGCGCTCGCCCTCGCTCTCCGCGTGGCCGAGCGAGTTCTCGATCTCGTCGATCCAGAGGATAGCGGGCGCCAGCGCCTCGACGGCGCGCAGGGCGCGGTGAAAGGCCGCCTCCGGCGAGCCGTAGATGCCGGAGGCCACCAGGTTCATGTCGAGCCGGAAGAGCGGCACCCCCCAGAGCGACGACGCGGCCTTGGCGCACATGCTCTTGCCGCAGCCGCTCATGCCCATGATCAGGATGCCGCGCGGGGTCGGGATCTGGTCGGCGACCGCCTGCAGCGTGAAGAGCTTTTTTCGCCGCACCAGCCAGTCCTTGAGCACGTCGAGCCCGCCGATCTCCTCGACTTTCGTCATCGGCGGCACGAACTCGAGCAGGCCGCTCTTCCTGACGATCGCCTCCTTCTCGGCGAAGAGCTCGGCGAGCGCCTCCTCGCGCCCGGTCTTCCGGCCGCGGAAGATGCGCTGCAGGATGTGGGTCGACTCGTTGATCGTCAGGCCGCGCAGGCCGACGGCGAGCTCGGTGCGCACCTCGGGGGCGAGCGAGAGGTCGGGGAACTGCGCCGCCACCTCGTCGACCCGCGCGGCGAGCTCCTTCTCGGCCGGCAGCTCGAGGTCGACGAGGAAGATCTCCTTCTGCATCGCGACCGGCAGGTTGAGCTCCGGGGCCAGGATGAAGAGGAAGCTGTCGCGCCCGGCCAGCTCGCCGTAGGCCTCGCGCAGCGCGCGCACGACGTCGGGGCGGTCGAAGAACTCCGGCAGGTCGCGGAAGAGCGCGAAACCCCGCCGCGGCGGCTGCGCCGTGACGGCGGCGACGAAGGCGCGGATCGCGGCGAGCGGATCGGCGCTGCCGGGCTCGGCCGGCTCGTCGCCGGCGGCGAGACCGGTCACGCAGCTCCACGACCAGACCGTAGCGGCGGCGCCGTAGAGCTTGCGCGCGAAGCTCTCGAGCAGGCGGGCGGCGCGGTCCTCCTCCCAGGTGCGGACGAAGACGACGCCCTGCCGTCCCTGGATCGCCTGCGTCAGTTGTTCGATCGCGGACTTCATGCGCGCACGCTAGCAGTCCTCAGGCCGCCGGCTCAGCCGGCTCTTCCGCGGCCGGCGCCGCCGGCAGCAGGAGTCGCAACGCAGCGAAGCCGGCGACTGCCGCGACGCCGGTGCCGGCGAGAATGCCGATCCGGTTGGCGACCATCAGGTCCTGATGACTCGCCTCGAAGGCGAGTGAGCCGATGAAGAGGCTCATCGTGAAGCCGATGCCGCAGAGGATGGCCATGCCGGCGAGGCCGGCCCAGGTCGTTCCCGCCGGCAGCTTCGCGCCGCCGAGCGCCACCAGCAACCCGCCGGCGCCGAGGACGCCGATCGGCTTGCCCAGCACCAGTCCGAGCGCGATGCCGAGCGGCACCGGCTCGAGCAGCGCCGACCAGGAAAGACCGGCGAGCGGCACACCGGCGTTGGCGAAGGCAAAGAGCGGCACGATGGCGTAGGCCACGCTCGGGTGGAGGTCGTGCTCGAGACGCGCCAGCGGCGTCGGGTCATCGGCCGGGCCGCGCATCGGGATCGTCATGCCGAGCACGACGCCGGCGAGCGTGGCGTGCACCCCGGACTTGAGGACGGCGAGCCAGAGCACGATGCCGAGCAGCAGGTAGGGAACGCGGCTGGTGACGCCCGAGAGGTTGAGCAGCAGGAGCCCGACGAGCGCCGCGCCGGCGAAGAAGAGACCGCGCGCCGCAAGTCCATCCGAGTAGAAAAGGGCGATGAGGACGATCGCGCCGAGGTCGTCGAGCACCGCGATCGCGGTCAGCAGCAGCTTGATCCCCGGCGGCACCCGGCTGCCGAGGAGCGCCAGCACGCCGAGCGCGAAAGCGATGTCGGTCGCCGCCGGGATCGCGAAGCCGTGGACGGCGCGCGGGTCGCCGTGATTGAAGAGGAGGTAGATCCCCATCGGCGCCAGCATGCCGCCCAGAGCGCAGACCGCCGGCAGGGCGCGCTGGCCGGCGTCGGCGAACTGGCCGACGAGGACCTCGCGTTTGAGCTCGAGCGCCACGAGCAGGAAGAAGATCGCCATCAGCCCGTCGTTGATCCAGAGGAGGATCGGCTTTTCGACGCCGATATCGCCGAGCTTGACGGTCAACGGCAGGTGAAGCAGCTGATCGTAGAGCGGCGCGAAGAGGCTGTTGGCGGCGAGCAGGCCGAGCAGGCCGGCGCCGATCAGCAGCACGCCGCTCGCCGCCTCGAGGTCGAGGAAATCCCCGACCGCCGAGGCGAATCCGGAACGGAGCCGGCGCCAGACTCTCATGGCGCCCGAGCTTAACGGCTCAGCGCCGGGCCACCAAGGATCGCGGAGCTCGTGAGATGCGTCGCGCTCGCCGGTTCCGACTGATCTTCGGGCGTCGGGTTCCAGCCCAGGAGCAGCATCAGGACCGCGAAGCCGGCGACATAGGCGACCGTGACGTGCCAGCCCTTGCGCAGCCAGAGCGCCGCGTCCTTCGCCTCCGGGTAGAGATTCGAGATCGCCACGCCGGCCGACGAGCCGAACCAGATCATCGAGCCGCCGAAGCCGACCGTGTAGGCGAGCATCCCCCAATCGTATCCGCCCTGCTTCAGGGCGAGCGCGGTCAACGGGATGTTGTCGAACACCGCCGAGAGGAAGCCGAGGCCGAAGGCGGAGGGCCAGGAAGCGACCGGCAGCTTCTCGACCGGCATCATGCTCGCCGCCAGCACGAGCGAGAGCAGGAAGGCCGCGCCCTTGAACGACTCGGGAAGCAGGCTCCAGTCGGGCTTGCGCAACGGCACGGTGACGAGCAGCGCCACCCAGACCGCGACGCCGATGTAGGGGAAGCGCTGGGAGAGCTCGGGATACCGGACGTTGACCACCACGTTGACGGCGATCGCGGCGGCGAGGATCAGGCCGACGATGAAGACGCGCGCCCAGTCGATCCTCGTTCCCGCCGGCTCGTCCTTCATGATCGGCGAGTAGCGGTGCTGCTGCAGCGAAGCCGGGATGCCGCAGACGACGAGCGCGACGAAGGCGGCCACGTAGGCGTGCAGGACGGCGCTCGGCGCGACGTGGTGGATCCACATCATCGTGGTCGTGGTGTCCCCCACCACGCTCCCCGAGCCGCCGGCGTTCGAGGCGGCGACGATGCCGGCGAGGTAGCCGATGTGCACCTTGCCGCGAAAGACCGAGTGCGCCATGGCGCCGCCGATCAGGGCCGCCGCGATGTTGTCGAGGAAGCTCGACAGCACGAAGACCATGACCAGAAGAACGAAGGCCCCCTTCCAATCGTCGGGCAGGAAGCGCGGCAGCACCAGCGGTACTTTGCTCTCCTCGAAGTGCCGGGCCAGAAGCGCGAAGCCCATCAGCAGGCAGAAGAGGTTGGCGATCGTCACCCACTCGTGCCCGAGGTGGCCCGCGAAGCCGGCCAGGCCGGGGCCGGTCTTGAAGCCGGCGAAGAGGATCTTGTAGAGCGTGATGACCGTGAGGCCGGTCACCGCCACCTGCAGGGTCTTGTGATGGAAGAGCGCGACGCCGAGCAGGGTCAGCGCGAAAAGGATGAAATCGAGCGGGATACCGGCAATCGACACGAACGAACCTCCACCCTCCAGTAGACGCTAGTAGGCGAGCACGCGGCGCGCGGCGGCGACGAGCGGGTCGCGGCCCGGCAGGAGCGCCTGCTCGAGGACGCGCGCGTAGGGACTGGGACGATCGGGATAGCCGACGCGCGCGACCGGCGCGTCGAGCCACGCGAAGGCCTGCTCGGCGATGACGGCCGCGATCTCGCCGCCGAAGCCGCCGAGCGTCTGCGCCTCGTGGACGACGACGGCGCGGCTGGTCTTCTTCACCGACGCGAGCACCGTCTCGGCGTCGAAGGGCACCAGGGTCCGCAGGTCGATGACCTCGGCCTCGACCCCCTCCGCCGCCAGCGTTTCCGCCGCTTCGAGGGCGGTCCAGGTCGAGACGCCGTAGCCGATCAGGGTGAGGTCCTTCCCTTCGCGCGCCACCCGCGCGCGGCCGAGCGGCACCAGGTGCTCGCCCACCGGGAGGACCTCCTTGATGCGGCGATAGAGGTACTTGTTCTCGCAGAAGATGACCGGATTCGGATCGCGGATCGCCGCCTTGAGCAGCCCCTTGGCGTCCGCCGCGGTCGCCGGGCAGACCACCTTGAGACCGGCGACGTGCGCGAACCAGCCTTCCGGATTCTGCGAATGGAAGGGCCCGGCGCCGACGCCGCCCCCCGAAGGGAGCCGGATCACCACCGGGCACGGGCGCTCGAAGCGGTAGAAGAGCTTCGCCATCACGTTGACGATCTGGTTGAAGCCGCAGGCGACGAAGTCGGCGAACTGCATCTCGACCACCGGCAGGTAGCCGAGCAGCGCCGCGCCCGCGGCGAGGCCGAGCGTGCCGCTCTCGGAGATCGGCGTGTCGAGGACACGCTCCGGCCAGCGCGCGTGCAGCCCGCGGGTGACCCGGAAGGCGCCTTCGAAGGCGGCGATGTCCTGGCCGAGCAGGACGACGGCCGGGTCGCGCTCCATCTCCTCGCGCAGCGCGTCGTGGAGGGCGTCGAGGTAGGTCGCCTCGCCCGCCGCGACCGGCGTCGAGGCGGCCCCGGTGAAGGCGGCCATGGCGGTCGGCGCGTCGTCGTCGCGGGCATCGCCGGCCGGCTCGGCCGGGCGCCGGCCGAGCGACAGCCGGGTCTCGTCGAGCTCTTCCTCGATCGCCCGCCGCGAGGCCTGCGTGTCCTCGTTCTCTTCGGCTCCTGTCGCGGGCAGGAGCGCCGGGCCTCGCTCGGTCGCGAAGACGGGCCGGAAAGCCACCGCCGCGTCGGGCAGCGGCGCCGCGAGACCACGCTCGATCGCCGTCTCGACGAGCTCGCGGGCGCGCGCGTCGATCCGCTCGCGGACCTCGCGGTCGACCAACCCCTCGGCCTCGAGCCGCTGGGCATAGGTCGGCACCGGATCCTGCGAGCGGTAGAGCTCGAGCTCGGCCTCCGGCACCACCTTCATCGAGCCGTCCCCTTCGGCGTGGCCGCGCAGGCGGCCGACCATCGCCTCGAGCAGCGTCGGCCCCTGGCCGGTGCGGGCGCGCGCGACCGCGCGCGCCAGGGCGCGGGCCATCACGTCGGGATCGTTGCCGTCGACCGTCTCGGAGGCGATGCCGTAGCCGGGACCGCGGTCGGAGAGCTGCAGGCAGGCGTACTGCTGGCGGGCCGGAGTCGAGAAAGCGTAACGATTGTTCTCGATCACCAGCACCAGCGGCAGGCGCCAGACGGCGGCGAGGTTGAGCCCCTCGTGGAAGTCGCCGGTCGAGGTTCCCCCCTCGCCGATGAAGTTGATCGCCACGCGGTCGGTGCCGTGCTTCTTGAGCGCGAAGGCGCAGCCGGCGGCGACCGGAATCATCGCGCCCAGGTGGCTGATCATGCCGGCGTGCAGGATCCCCTCGTCGGGGGCGAAGTAGCCGTAGTGGTAGGAGCGCTCGATGCCTTCCGAAAAGCCGCCGGCGCGGCCGAGCACCTGGCGCGCCAGCCGCTCGAAGAGAGCCTCGGGCTCCGGGCGTCGCCCGTCGGGCTCGCCGAAGCGGAACCCGGGGAAGGCGCGCGCCGGATCGAGATAGAAGGCGAGGATGGCGCCGACGTCGCGATGCAGCGAGCAGAGGACGTCTCCCGGCTCGAGCGCCAGGCCGGCCGGCACGGTGATCGCCTCGTTGCCGATCGCGCTGTACCACTTGGCGATACGGCCGGTGAGCAGCATCGCCTCGAAGCGCGCGTCGAACTCCCGCGCCAGGCGCATCAGGGCGTAGCGGATCAGGCGGCGAGTCTCGTCGGTCACGGCAATCGGGCTCTCCGGGCGGAAGCGGGGGTCGTCGGCGTCCGGACTCAGCCGCCGCGCAGGGCGCGGACGCGCTGTTCGAGCTCGCGCAGTTGGCGCAGGTCGGGGGCCATCTGGCCGAGGATCTTCAGGGTCATTTCCGCTTCGCCGATCTTGCGCTGCGCGATGAAGGTCTCGAGCTGGCGGAGCCCCTGCTCGATCCCCGTCTGCTTGCGCTGCGCCTCCTCGAGCTGCGAGATCTCGGCGAAGAGCTGGGCCGGCTTGGGAGAGTCGGGAAGCACGCGCTCGAGCTCGAGCACGACGTCGCGCGCCCCCTGCCAGTCGCGCGACGCCATCCGCTCGCGGCACTGGCGCTCGAACTCGCGGCCGCGCAGCTCGAGCTCGGCGAGCGCCGCGATGTCGCCGATGCGCAGCCGGTAGCTCTCGACCGAGACGCGCGCCAGCCCGGCGGCGACCAGCCGCTCGAGCTCCTGCTGCGCTTCGCCGAGGCGCTTCGAGTCGAGCATCTGCTCGAGCCGCTCGCGGCGGCGGTTCATCTCGGCGTCGGAGCTGGCGCGCTGCTCGGCCTCCTCGAGCTCGCGGCGGAACGGATCGCCCAGCCGCCGCGAGGGGTCGAAGCGGTCGATCTCCTCGAGCCGCCGGCGGGCGACCGCGAAGTCGCCGCGCACCATCGCGTCGCGCCCCTCGTCGAGCGCCGCCTCGGCGCTGCGCAGGCGCGCTCCTTCCTGGCCGACCTGGTTGACCAGGATGGTGAGCTCCTTGCGGCGCGGGTGGTTCGGTTCGAGATCGAGCAGCGCGTCGAGCGCGAAGCGCGCCAGCGACTGCTTCTGGTCCTGCACGTAGCGCTCGAGCATGCGCTCGGCCTCGGCGACGCGCGCCTGGTGCTCGGCGTCGACCGGCGGCGCCGCCGGCGCCGGGGGCGCGATCGGCGCCGCCGGCGCGCTGGCCGGACGCCCGCCGCCTCCGCGCGCCGACGCCAGCGCGCCGCGCAGCTCCTGCAGACCGGCGTAGCGCGGCGCCACCGCCTCGAGACTGGCGAGCTTCTCCTGCGCTTCTTCGAACTGGCCGTCGGCGATCGCCTGGCGGATCTCTTCGTGCAATTTCCCCGACTCGCTGGCCCGTTTGGCGGCGCGGTCGATCTGCGCCAGCAGGTCGAGCCGCTCCTCGCGCGACAACTCGGTCGGCGAGGGGCGCGCGCCGCTGCGAGTCGATACGCTGCCCGCCGGCGCCGCGGCGGCGGGCGCGCCGGCGCCGGCCGCCTTCTGCGCCGGGACCTCCTGGGTCGACACCTGGCGAAGCTGGTCGGCGACCCGCACCAGCGCCTGCAGGAAAGCGAGGGCGTCGGGCCAGCGCTCCTCGCGATCGCGGGCCAGGCCGCGCATCACGACTTCCTCGAGCGCGCGTGGCACCGTGACGCCGGGCGTGCGCCCGGCCATCGGCAGCGGCGGCTCGGAGAGCCGCTTGAGGACGAAGCCGTGCGCGCTCTCGGAGTCGAACGGGGGGCGGCCGGTGACCATCTCGTAGAGGACCGCCGAGAGCGAATAGAGGTCGGAGCGGTGGTCGAGCGGCGCGCCGGCGAGCGAGCCGGCCTGCTCGGGCGAGCAGTACATCAGCTTGCCCATGAACATGCCGGCCTGGGTGATCTCGAGCCCCGCCGCTGCCTCCAGGTTCTTGGCCAGGCCGAGGTCGATGATCTTGACCAGCGCCTTGCCGCGCCGGTCGCGGGTGACCATCAGGTTGTCGGGCGAGACGTCGCGGTGGATGACCCCCGCCGAATGGATGGCGTCGAGGCCGCGCAGCGCCTGGATGGTCAGCTCCACCGCCAGCGAGAGCTGCAGATGCCCCTGCTGGCGGATCGCCGAGCCGACGTCCTCGCCGGCGATGTGCTCCCAGACCATGTAGAAACTGCCGTCGGCGAGGCGCGCGAAGTCGTAGAGGATCGCGACGTTCGGATGCTTGATCTGGGTGGCGATGCGCGCTTCCTGCACGAAGCGCTGCAGCGCGTGCGGATCCGTCGCCTTGTCGGCGCGCAGGATCTTGATGACGCGATCCTCGTGCAGGTGGAGGTGGCGGGCGCGATAGACCTCACCCATCCCGCCGGTGGCGAGCCGGTCGAGAATCTCGTACTTGCCGTCGAGAATCGATCCGCTGTCGTGCTCGGTCAAGAGGAACGGCGCCCCTTCCGTTGGAAGACGCGCCGCATTCTATCTGCGCGCGGCTCGCGCCGCCGGGACCCCGGTTCAGCGCTTGCGCAGCACGACGTCGCCGTTGAAGGTCTTGAGGAAGATCTCCGGCCCGCCGCCGCCGATCTTGCCGGTGAGCTCCTTGGCGATCGACACCCGGTACTTCCCCTTGCCGTGGTTCGGCTCCACGGGCCCCCGCACGTCCTCGGTCACGATCGCGACGTCGAAGTCGGAGTAGATGTCGCCGTTGTCCGAGCGCAGGCGGACGTTCAGCCGGGCGTCGGGGGGGAGGGAAAGGTCGACGTCGCCATTGAGGGTCGAGAATGCCATCGGCGCGGCGGCCAGCGCGCCGGCGAAGTCGACCGTGATGTCGCCGTTGACCGTGTTGGCGTTGACCGGTCCGCGGGCGTTCTTGACCGTGATGTCGCCGTTGGTGTTGGAGAGGTCGAGCTCGCCCGAGATCCCCTCGACGACCAGCTCGCCGTCGTTGACCGTCGAGAGCTGCAGCGCGCTCCCCTCCGGCACCCGGACCTCGAGGTCGACCGTGCGCGACCAGGAGTTGACCTGGATCCGCACGCGGTTCTTGTCCTCCTCGGCCGAGAGGTCGAGCGAATTGTTGGGCAGCCGGTGCAGGTGCGAGCGGTCCTTGCGGTCCTTGGCGCTGCCGGCGATGGCCGGAGCGTCTTCGTCGCCGCTGTCCTCGCCCTCGTCCGGCGCGACCTCGGCGCCGATCGAGACCTCGCCCGCCTTGCCGGCCGTGACGTGGATCGAGCCCATCACCAGCGAGACCTCGATGCGGGCCGGCTTCGCGGGATCGGAGAGCGGCACGGTCAGGCGGTCGGGCGCGGCGGCGGTCGGTGCGGCGGCCGAAGCGGTGGTCGCCACCAGCGCGCCGGCCGCGAAGAGCATCCAGAGGTTGCGGACTTTCATGGTTCTTCTCCTTCTCTCGTCGCCGGGCTCAGCGCGCGCGGACGACGATGTCGCCGTTCAGGGTCTGGAGGTCGAGCCGCGGGCCGCCGGCGCCGATGCGCACGACGGTGTCGCGGTCGAGCTGGTAGCGGCTGCCGTGCCGCTCGTCACGAGTCGAGCGGACCTTCTGCGGCACCGCAGCGGCCTCGAAATCGGTGTAGATCTCGCCGTTCATGGTCTCGAAGCCGAGCTCGGCGCCGGTCGCCGCCGGCAGGGTGAGCTCGATCTCGCCGTTGACCGTCCGGAAGCTCGAGGCGGCGCCAGGAGCGCGCTCGAACTCGGCTTCGAGATCGCCGTTCACCGTCGCGGCCTCGACTTCGCCGGCGAGGCCCGCGAGATGGACTTTGCCGTTGACGTTCTTCGCCTCGACCCGGCCGCGCACGCCCGAGACCCGCAGGTCGCCGTCGTTGACGGTGCGCACCTCGAGGTCGACGTCGGCGGGCAGGGTCACCTGCCACTCCCAGCGCACTTCGTAGTCCGGATCCCAGTCGCAGCTCCCCCGGCGCCGGTGCTCGCTCCCCCAGTTGCCGCAGCGGAAGGGGCCGTCCTGGCCGAGCTCGAGGCGCCCGCCGTCGGCGCGGCTGGCGAAGGAGACTTCGTCGAGGCCCGCGCGCAACTCCTCCTCGGTGCGGGCGCGGACTTCGCGGCGAATCTCCACCGCCACCCGGTCGCCGGTGCCGGTGCGTACCGTGACGGAGCCGAAGACGTTGTCGATCACCACCGTGCGCGGGGCCGCCGGCGGCAGGACGAACTCCTTGGCCACCACGTCGTGGCGCTCGAGCGGCAGTGACCTGGCGCGCGCCGGCTGAGACGACAGAACGACGGCGAGCAGCGCGAGGGCGAAGGTCGTGGGCTTCATGGTCAGAGACTCCTGCCGAGCCGGTCACGCAGGTAGCCGCGCACCACCGGATCGAGCTTCGGGTTGTCGAGCAGTTGGGCGAGGTCGCGCCGCGCCGCCTGGCCGTCGGATTCGAGCAGGACGTTGATCAGCGAGAGCTGGACGAGCGGCGAGTCCTCCGCCGCCACCGCGGCGACGAGGCGGGGCCGGTCCGCCGGGCGCTCGGCGCGCGGGCGCAGGGCGTCGAGCGCCGCCAGGCGCACGTTGACGTTGGGGTCGTTGAGCAGGGTCTGGAAGAGCGCCGCCGCGACGCTGTCGTCGTCGCCGGAGAGCGGCCGCCCGTAGGACACGCCCTTCAGGCGCTCCGAGGGGGACTTCTCGGCCAGGAGCGCCAGCGCCACCGTCTCGTGCAGCGAGTGCACCTCGCTGCGCAGGTCGGCGATCGCGGCGTCGTCGCGGCGGCGCGACATCCCGGTGCCGACCAGCACGCCCACCGCGAGGAGCGCCGCCACCGCGGCGAAGCGCATCAGCGCCGGTCCGAAGCGGTGCGCCGCGCCGGCGCCGCGGGGCGCGAAGGGGAGGACGCCGCCCGCCGGGCGCGCCTTTTCGGCCGCCAGGAGCGCGGCGAAGCGGCCGCGCATCGCCTCGCTCGGCGCATCCGCCGAGGGCTCGCCGAGCTCGCGCCAGAGCTTCTCGAGCGCCGCGGCCTCGTCGGCGCACCCCCGGCAGGTCGCGAGGTGGGCGCGCAACTCCTCGAGGCGGGCTCCGTCGAGCTCGCCGGACAGCCACTCCGGAATCCGTTCCGACATCTCGTCGCACCTCATGCCAGTCCCTCCCCGGAGACCGACGCGTAGGCCTCGCGCAGCTCCTTCAACGCGCGGTGGACCCTCACCTTGACCGCGCCGACCGAGATCCCGAGCAGGGCGCCGATCGAGTCGTACTTCATCTCGCCGAAGCGGGCGAGCAGCAGGAGCTCGCGCTTCTCGGGCGCCAGCCGGGACAGCGCCGCCTGCAACCGCGCCGATTGCTCGGCCTTCTCGAGCTTCTCGAGCGGGTGGGTGACCGGCGCCGCCGGCTCCGGCGCTTCCGGGTCCTCCTGCAGCTCGCGCGGGCGCGAGCGGTAGTGGTCGACCGCCGCGTTGCGCGCCAGGGTGAACATCCAGGGCGCGAACTCGGCCTCGCTCTTGAACGTGTGGCGGTACTTCAGCATGCGCACGAAGACCTCCTGGACGAGATCCTCGGCGGCGCCGCGCCGGCCGGCCAGCCGGAGAAAGAAGTGGTAAAGGCGCTGGTGATGGCGCTCGAAGAGCTCGGAGAGCCGCTCGAGATCGCCGTCGCGGACCCGGGCCATCAGCTCCGAGTCCGTCGCTTCCTGCTTGGCCGCGGTCGCTCCGTCGGTCATCTCAAGAAGGGATACAGGGCCTCGCCGCCAAGGTTACCGCCCCGAAGGAGCCGATGCCGCCGGGCCCCTTCAGCGCCCTGGCCGACGCGAACCGAGGAGGTGGATGAGGGTGGACGTCAGCCAGAGCGCCGAGCTCGCCAGGTGGAGAGCGATCCAGAGGCGCCGCCAGGGGAGCTCGACCGCCGTCTGCAGGAGATAGCCGGAGAGGATCATCGGCGCCGCGACGCCGAGGAGGAGAACTCCCGAGCGCCGCCGGTGCGGCACGCGGAGCTGGACGCCGGCCCAGGCGTGCGAGCGCGCCACCAGGCCGAGCGCGAAGACCAGCCCCGGCGCCGCCACGACGTGCGCGTGCTGCCAGAGTCCGGCGAACGGGTGGACGAGCGCGAAGGGATCGCCGGGGGTGGCGACGTAACGGAACCAGGCGTAGACGAGCCCGGTGCCGCCGACCAGGAGGTTGGCGAGATGAACCAGCCAGGCTTCGGCGCGGCTCATCGCGGCTTCTCGGGCGGCGCGGCCGGAGGCTTCGCCGCAGCGTCCTCGGCGAGCGCGCGGTGGAGGGCGAGGACGCGGCGCGCCGCGTCGGTCGTGGCGCGGGCGGTGAGAGTGGCCCCGGCGACCGGGCGGATGGCGCGCTGCAGCTCGAGCTCGGCGTCGAGCGGCCGGCCGTCGAACTGCCGGTACCAGGGGGTCCGCGGCAGGTACTCCGGCGGCTCGTCGAAGGAGAGGACCTCGATCCGTCCGATCCTTCCCGCGGGATCGACCGTCACCATCACCGTCTCGGCGAGCGTCCGCACGACATGGACGTCGAAGTAGGCGGTGCCCACCACCGCCCCGTCCTGGCGAGCGATGTAGGGATGGACGATCATCGCGAGGATCTTCTCGCCGGCCAGGCGACTCGCCGACTCGAGCTGCGCCGGGGTCGGAAAGAGCGTGCCGCGCTCGATCGCGGCGCCGGGAAAGGCGAGGGCGAGCGCCTCGTCGACCGTCAGCAGCACGCGCGCCGCCGCCGGGGTCGCGGCGGCGACGAACGCGAGCAGCGCGGCAGCGACGGCCGACGGGACGCGTCTCACTTCGCCCTCAGAAGACCCAGCCGAGGGCCAGGTCGAGCTGGTCGATGCCGGTGCCGGCCTGGTTGTCGACGTTCATGTAGTCGGCCTTGATCACCACCTGCTCGATCGGCTTCCAGGAGAGGCCGAGCGTCACCACCTCGACGTCGTTGGCGGCGTCGCGCGCGAAGCCGGCGGGGACGTCGGCCTGGGTGTCGTAGCTCTCCCAGCGCAGGAAGGGGATCAGGCTCTGCCGGCTCCCGCGGCGCGACAACAGGTCGTAGCCCGCCTCGAGGTAGTGGCCGCGCTGGCGCTCGCCGATCGACGCCGCGCCGGAGAGCCCGAGCGCGGCGTTCAGGCCGGCGACGTCGTCGAGCGCCACGTCGGCCACCAGGCCGCGCAGGCTCCAGCCGTGCCCCTTCCAGTCGACGTGCGCTTCGGCGATGCGGGTCGCGACGCCGAGCTTGCGGCCGTCGCCGCCGCGCAGGCCCTGTCCGGACTCGCCGTAGTAGAGCGAGCCGCCGGCGATCAGGCCGGGCGTCGCCGTCCAGTCGAGCCGGCCGACCCAGGCGAGGCTCTCGGCGCTCGACTCCGAGCCCTCCTGACGCCCTTCGCGAATCCCCCTGGCGGCGGAGAATCCTCCCGCGTCGAGGCCGGCCAGCACGTAGGTCCGATAGGTGAAGCCGCCGACCTCGCCGAAGATGCCGGCGCCGTTCTCGCGCCAGGTGGTCGGGAGGATCACGCTCTCGACGCCGGGCCGCCGGGCGCCGAGGAAGGTCGTCGGCTCGTGCAGCTCGTTGAGCAGGCCGACCGGCACCAGCAGGAGGCCGGCGCGCGCGTTGATCTCGGGGCGGATCGAGCGTTCGACGTAGGCGAATTCGACCGCTGCCTCGCCAGCCGCCTCCTCGCCGACCTTGGCGTGCTCCCACTCGAGCTCGGTGTTGAACAGCCACTGGTCGTTCCACTTGTAGCCGACGTAAAGGACGCCGCGCAGCAGGTCGAGCTGGTCGCTCTTGCCCGCCACCGTGCCGTCGTCGCGGCTGGCGTCGAAGTTCTGGTAGACGAGCTCGCCGTAGCCGCCGATCGAGACCCCCTTCGTCTTGCGGTAGATCTTCGAGGCCGCCGGGCCCATGCCCGCCTGGCTGCGATCGGCCTCGACCGCCGCCTCGCCGAGCTTCAGCCGCTCGAGCTCGGCCGCGACGAGATCGATGCGGCGCGCGAGCTCGGCGTTGTCGACCGTCGCGGCGCCGGCCTGCGCGGCGGCGACGGCACTCTTGAGCTGCGCGACCTCGGCCTCGAGCGCGCGCACGCGCTCCTCGGTCGACTGGGCGACAGCGGGTGGGATGGCGGCGAAGAAGACGAACGAAACGAACGCGAGAATCAGCGTACGGAACCTGCGCCGGGTGCTCATGTACACTCCATCGTGTTGCGAGCGCCGCGCTCCTCCATGGACGCGGCGGTTGGAACGAAAGAGAGCGGCGTCGCGTTCCCTGCCAGGACAGCGCGCGCCGCTCTCGGCTTCTACGACGACTGCTTTCCCGCCACCTCGATCTCCAGATCGGCAACCAGCGGCCGTGCGCCGCGCGCCAGCTCGGGCGCCAGCCGCGCCACCAGCCGATCGCCCTCGACGACCAGAAAGGCCTCCGCCGCCTCCGCTGCGCCATGCCCGGGCCCGAGCACGAAGAGCCCGGTCGACAGGCAGTCGGCGCGCGCGGCGCGCGTCGCGACGACCGACACCGAGCCGAAGTCGGGAGCGGGCTCGCCGCGGCGCGGATCGAGCAGGTGGCCGACGGTCCGGCCGGCGAGCACGAAGCGCCGCTCGCTGTCGCCCGAGGTCGCGATCGAGCCGCGGGCTCCGGCGAGCGTCAGCGCGAGCACCGGGCGGGCGCGGTCGCGCGGATCGGCGAGCTCGACGGTCACCGGATCCCGTTCGCCGGACCAGGCGATCTGGCCACCGAGGTCGAGGCGGACACGCGTCGCCTCGGTGACGGCGCCGCGCTGGTCGAGCAAGTCGAGCGCGTGGTCGAGCGCCTCCCCCTTGCCGAAGCCCCCCTCCTCGAGGCGCAGGTCGAAAGCGCGTCGAAAGCGATAGGGGCCTTCGCGAAGCACGATTCCCCGCCAGCCGGTGCGGTCGCGCGCGACGGAGAGCGCCGCCGGTGAAGGAATCGCGCCACCGGACCGCAGCCCCCACGCCGCGACGAGGGCGCCGACGGTGGGATCGAAAGCGCCGCCCGTCTCGGCGGCGCACTGGCGGGCGCGGGAGAGCTCGCCGAAGAGCGCCGGCGAGAGGACGCGCCACGCACCGACCGGCGCGCGGTTGAGCGCCGCCAGCTCGCTGTCGTCGCGCCAGGTCGTGAGGCGCGCCGCGGTCGCTTCGACTTCGCGCACCATCGCCTCGGCCAGCCCGAGCGCCAGCGCGCGATCGGCGGCCGCTTCGACTTCGACGCGCAGCGTCGTCCCCATCACCGCGACCTGCCGCTCGACGGTCGCCGCGCGCGCCGCCGCGCCGCCCAGAAGCGCCAGGGCGAGGATCGCCGCGCCGCCGCGCGGGCCGCGCTTCGGCCCGGTGAAGCGAGCGGCGCCGGGAGCCCCGGGCTTCGGGCACTTGTCGCACGGTTGCTCGCCTTCGGCGCGCGCGCTGCGCAGGACGCGCCGCAGCGCGAAACCGAGCGCCACCGCCGCGCCGGCGGTCACCAGCCAGAACTGCGGATCGGCGAGCGGCAGCGCCATGGTCAAGCGACTCCGAGGAGCGTGAGCACTTGAAAGGTACCGAAAGCGCCGACCCAGGCGAGCGAGCTCATCCAGGCGAACTGGAGCAGCGGCCAGCTCCACGAGCGTGTCTCGCGCCGGACCGTCACCATGGTCGACAGGCATTGCATGGCGAGGACGAAGAAGACGAGGAGCGACACCGCGGTGGCGGGCGAGAGCAGCGGCTTGCCGTCGTCGCGGCGCGCCGACTGGATCCGCTTCAGGACGCCTTCGCCCCCCACGTCGGCGGCGCCGGTCAGCACCGCGAGGGTCGAGACGAAGGTCTCGCGCGCCGCGAAGGCGGTGAGAACGCCCATGGTCAGGCGCCAGTCGTAGCCGAGCGGCGCGAAAACCGGCTGCGCCAGGCGGCCCATTCGCCCCGCGAAGCTCTGCTCCTGCTGGAACTTGGCATCGAGGCGGCCGGCCTCGACGCGCACTTCGGCGATCCGCTCCGCGGTCGCCGCGCCTTCGACGGCGACCGTCGCGCGCAGCGCGGCCGCTTCCGGCGACGGGCCGGCCTTCGGATAGGCGGAGAGCCACCACATCACGAAGGAGAGCGCCAGGATCACGGTGCCGACGGTCGACAGGAAGCTCCACCCCTGCGCGAACGCCTGCGACAGCGCCACGCGCAGCGACGGCCACTTGTAGGTCGGCAGCTCGAGCACCATCGGCCGGCTCGTGCCCGGCAGCAGCGTGCGCCGGGCGAGGAAGGCGCTCCCCATCGCGGCGACGGCGCCGAGCAGGTAGCAGGAGGTGAAGGCGAGCCCCGCGTACCAGGGCTGGTGGGGAAAGAGGAAGCTCGTCAGCAGCACGTAGACCGGCACGCGCGCCGAGCAGCTCATGAACGGGGCGACGAGAATGGTCGCGAAGCGATCGTGCCGGTCGGGAATCAGCCGCGTCGACAGGATGCCCGGGATGGCGCAGGCGTGGCTCGAGATCAGCGGCACGAAGGCGTAGCCGGGCAGCCCGAAGCGATAGAGCAGGCGGTCCATCACGAAGGCCGCGCGCGCCAGGTACCCGGTGTCCTCCAGGATCGTGATCAGGAAGAAGAGCAGGCAGATCTGCGGCAGGAAGACGATCGTGCCGGCGACCCCCGAGATCAGTCCGCCGATCAGCGCGTCGCGCACCGGCCCGGCGGCGAGGTTCTCGCCGAGGAACTGTCCGAGATGCGCGAACGTCGCTTCGATCAGGTCCATCGGCACCGTGGCGAGCGCGAAGATGGTCCAGAAGAGGAGCGCCATCACGACATGGAAAATCACGAGGCCGACGATCGGATGGGTGAACGTCACGTCGAGCCGGTCGAGCAGCGTGTCGCCGGGCCGGCCGAGCGCCTCGCGTCCGCCGACGCTCTCGACGACGACGCGCTCCGCCCAGGCCTCGAGCGCCGTCGCCCCTTCGCCCGGCAGGTCGGCGATGCCGGGGGGCGCGGCGCCCGACAGCAGATCGCCGATCACGCCGAGCAGGCGGTCGACGCCCTCGCCGCTGCGCGCCGCGACCGGGACGACCGGCGCGCCGATCGCGCGCGCCATCTTCGCCAGGTCGAACGAGAGGCCGCGCCGGCGCGCCAGGTCCATCATGTTGAGCGCCAGCACGAACGGCAGCCCCTGGCGGGCGAGCTCGCCGACCAGCAGCAGATGGCGCGACAGGTTGGTCGCGTCGGCGACCACGATCGCCGCCGAGGCGTGCACGCCGTCCCTGCCTTCGAGCGCGTCGGCGGCGACGCGCGACTCGGGCAGGTCGAGCCCGAAGCTGTAGATGCCGGGAAGGTCGACGACCTCGAGCGCCTCGGGCTCGCCGCGCCGCGCGCCGGGGCGCCGGCAGCAGGAGCTTGCCGCGGCGCAGGTCGACGGTGGTGCCGGGAAAGTTGGCGGTCTTGGCGCGCAGACCGCACAGGCGGTTGAAGAGCGTCGTCTTGCCGGTGTTCGGATTGCCGACCAGCAGGATGCGGCGCGGATGCGGTGCCGGCGCGTGCGTCGCGTGCAGCAGGCTCACCGCTCGGCCCCGGTCTCGCTCACCACCAGCAGGCGCTCGGCGACGCTGCGCGCCAGGCCGATGCGCGTCGTGCGCACTTCGACGATGCAGGGGTCGCCGTTCGAGCGCACGACGAGCAGGCACCCCTCGTTCATCCCCATCGCGGCGAGCAGGCAGGCCTCGCCGTCGGAGATCTCGCGCCGGAAGAGGCGCGCCCGACCGGCCGGCCGGGAGATCCGACAGGCGCACCGGGCCGGCCCGACCGTCGCGACGCTCAGGCATGCGCGGCCTCGCGCTGGCTCGACCGCTCGGCGCAGCTCCGGCAGCGGCCGACGACCTGCAGCTCGTTGCCGTCGGCGACGAAGTCGTGCGCGCGGCAGATCTCGCCGAGCAGCGCCGAGATCGCCGGGCTGACGAACTCGACCAGCCGCCCGCAGTCGCGGCAGGCGACATGGTCGTGGCGGAAACCGGGATGGAGATGCTCGTAGACGGTGCGCGCGCCGGCGCGCACGCGGCTGACCAGGCCGGCTCCGACCAGCAGCTCGAGGTTGCGGTAGACGGTGGCGCGCGAGATGGCGTGGCCGGAGGCACGCACGGCGGCGAGGATCTCCTCCGCGTCGATGTGGCGATGCTGTGCGAAGATCTCGCGCAAGAGAGCGCGTCGCTCGGGCGTGACACGCAGCCCGCGGGCGCGGAGATGTTCGACGAACAGCTGCTCTTCCTGGATCTGGGCCACTTGTTGAGACTCCGTCTCAATTACATCGAGGCATTCTGGACGGATTCGGTCCGGATTGTCAACGCATCGCCGGGTAGGAGAGGCGAACGTTGAGAGAGCGGCTGCCGCGCGCCCAGCGCCCGCGCTTCCAGACGGCTCCCCTGCCGTTCGTGCTGCGCGCCTTCGTCCTCGTCCTCGGCTGGATGCTGATCCTCGTCGGCATCGTCGGCCTCTTCCTGCCCATCCTCCAGGGCGGCCTCATGCTGGCGCTCGGTTTCGCGCTCCTCTCGATCGCGAGCCAGACCGTCCATCTCTGGCTGCGCAGCCTGATGGGGCGCTGGCCGAAGCTCTGGCGGCGGATGGAGAAGTTTCGCCGCCGGCTGCGCGGCTGGATCCACCGCGACGAGCGCCGGCATCACTGAGCCGGCCCGCTGCGGGAGCGCCCCTCTCGTAGGATGACGAGCATGTCGAGCGACCCCCGCCCGAGCGCGGCCCTCTTCACGGCCGGCCGCTACGCGAGCGCCGACGGCAAGACGGCGCACGGCCTGGTGCGCGGTCCCTCGCGCTTCCGTCTCGTCGCCGTCGTCGACGGCCCGGCGACCGCCGGCCGCGACGCCGGCGAGCTGCTCGATGGCACGCCGCGCTCCCTCCCCGTGGTCGCCTCGCTCGACGACTGGCTGGCGAGCAGTGGTGAGCGGCCGCAGTGGGGGGTCGTCGGCGTCGCCACCTCGGGGGGCGTGCTCTCCGCCGAGCTGCGGGCGACGCTGCTCGACGCGATCGAGCGCGGGCTCTCGCTGGTCAACGGCCTGCACGACCTGCTCGGAGACGATCCGCAGCTCGCCGCCGCCGCGACGCGCGCCGGCGTCGAGCTCGTCGACCTGCGGCGGCCCAGGCCCTTCCGCCAGCTCGCCTTCTGGAGCGGCGCGATCCGCTCGGTGCGGGCACCGCGCGTCGCCGTGCTCGGCACCGATTGCGCGCTCGGCAAGCGCACGACGGCGCAGCTCCTCGCCGCCGCCTGCCGCGCGGCGGGCCTGCGCGCCGAGCTGGTGACCACCGGACAGACCGGCTGGCTGCAGGGAAGCCGCTGGGGCTTCATCCTCGACGCGACGCCCAACGACTTCGTCTGCGGCGAGCTCGAGCGCGCGATCGTCGCCTGCGACCGCGAAGCGGCACCCGACCTCATCCTGCTCGAGGGGCAGTCGGCGCTGCGCAACCCCTCGGGCCCCTGCGGCGCCGAGCTCCTGCTCGGCGGCGAGGCGCGGGCGGTCGTGCTCCAGCACGCGCCGGCGCGCCGCTTCTTCGAAGACCAGGAGGCGCTCGGCAACGAGATCCCGCCGCTCGAGGAGGAGATCGCGCTCCTCGGTTTCTACCGCGCGCGGGTGCTCGGCATCGCCCTCAACCACGAGCACCTGCCGGAAGCCGAGCGGGCCGGCGTGCGCGCGGCGATCGCGGCGCGCACCGGGCTGCCGGCCTTCTACCCTCTGCTCGACGGCGTCGCGGCGCTCCTGCCGGCGCTGCGCGGGCTGGTCGAGGCGCGCCGCGCGTGAGGCTCGCCCGCGTCGAGGTCACGCCGCACCGGGTGCCGCTCACCCGCCCCTACACGATCGCCAGCGGCAGCACCGACGCGGTCGAGCTTCTCGCCCTCCGCCTCGAGAGCGACAGCGGGCTCGCCGGCTTCGGCGCCGCGAGCCCGGAGGAGAGCGTCACCGGCGAGAGCTTCGCCGCCTGCGCGGCCGCGCTGGCGCCCGAGCGCACCGCGGAGCTGCTCGGCCGCTCGCTCGCCGAATTCGGCGCCGTCGCCGCCGAGATCGAGCGCCTCTGGGGCGCCACGCCGGCCGCCGCCGCGGCGCTCGACATGGCGCTGCACGACCTGCGCGCCCGCGCGCTCGGCGTGCCGCTCGTCGAGCTGCTCGGACGGGTTCACACCGCGCTGCCGACCTCGATCACCATCGGCATCCTGCCGCTCGACGCGACGCTGGCCGAAGCGGCCGAGCACGTCGGGCACGGCTTCCGCGCCCTCAAGCTCAAAGTCGGCGCCGACCTGGCGGGGGACCTCGAGCGCATCGCGCGGGTGCGCGAGCAGGTCGGGCCGGGCGTGGCGATCCGCATCGACGGCAACGAAGGCTTCGCGCCCGCCGAGGTGCCGCGCCTGCTGGCGCAGGCGCGTGCCCTCGACGTCGAGCTGGTCGAGCAGCCGTCACCGGCGGCCGAAGACGCCGAGCTCGTCCGGCGGGTGCCGGAGAGCGACCTGCTGGTCGCCGACGAGTCGGTGCACGACGCGGCGGACGCGCTGCGTTTCTGCCGGCGGGGCCGTCCCTATTCCGGCTTCGTCGTCAAGCTGATGAAGTGCGGCGGCGTCACGCCGGCGCGCCGGCTCTCCGCCGTCGCGGAGAGCGCCGGCCTCGACCTGATGTGGGGATGCATGGACGAGAGCGTGATCGGCATCGCCGCGGCGCTGCACGCCGCGCTGGCGACGCCGGCGACGCGCTGGCTCGATCTCGACGGCAGCTTCGAGCTGGCGCGCGATCCCGCCCGCGGCGGCTTCGCGCTCGTCGACGGAATGCTGACGACGCTGCCGGCCCCCGGGCTCGGCGTGGAGCTCGCACCATGAACCGACGGGACTTCCTGGCTCTCTCCGCCGCGACGCTCGGCGGCGCCGCGCTCTCTCCCGGCCGCCTGTTCGGCGAGCCGATCGCCTTCGACCTCGTGCTGCGCGGCGGCACGCTCGTCGACGGGCTCGGCGGGCCGCCCCGGCGCGGCGACGTCGCCTTCCTCGGCGACACGATCGCCGCGCTCGGCGACCTCGGCACGGCGACCGCCCGGCGGAGCCTCGACGTCACCGGCAAGTTCGTCGTTCCCGGCTTCGTCGACCTCCACTCGCACAGCGATTTCTCGCTGCGCGAATGCCCGACCGCCGACAGCCGCATCCGGCAGGGAATCACGACCGAGATCGCCGGCAACTGCGGCTCGTCGATCGCGCCAGTTCCCGCCGGCGGCGAGGGCTTCGCCGACCTGCCGGCCTACTTCGGCGCGCTCGAAGAGAAGGGCATCGCGCTCAACCAGGCGCTGCTCGTCGGCCAGGGCAACCTGCGCGAGCGGGCGCTCGGCGCAGTCGACCGCCCGGCGACGGCGGCAGAGCTCGCCCGCATGTGCGGCGAGCTCGAAGCGGCGCTCGCCGCCGGCGCGGTCGGCTTCTCGACCGGGCTCGAGTACGTCCCCGGCATCTACACGCCGGCGGCGGAGATCGAGGCGCTGGCGCGGGTCGCGGCGCGCCATGGCGCGCTCTATTCGACCCACATGCGCAACGAAGTCGACGGCGTGCTCGACGCCATCGACGAGTCGGTCGAGATCGCCCGCCGCACCGGCGTGCGGTTGCAGATCTCGCACCTCAAGGTGGTCGGCCGTCCCTTCTGGCCGCTGCAGGAGGAGGCGCTCCACCGCATCGAGCGCGCCCGCGACGCCGGCATCGACGTGATGGCCGACGTCTATCCCTACACCGCCTACTCGACGGGACTCTCGATCCTGCTGCCAGGGTGGGCGCGCGAAGGGGGAGCCGGGCCGCTCGTCGCGCGCCTCGCCGAGCCGGCGGCGCGGGCGAGGATTCGCGGCGAGGTCGCGACCTACGTGGCGCGCGACCCGGGCGATTTCGATCTCGTCGTGATCTCCGGCGTCGGCAAGCAGGGACCTGCCGGCGTGGTCGGCAAGTCGATCGCCGCGATCGCTCGCCAGCGCGGCGTCGAGCCCGCCGAGTGCGTGCTGCAGCTGATCGCCGAGACGCGCGACGAGACCTCCTTCGTCGGCTTCGGCATGAGCGAAGAGAACGTCGCCAGAGTGCTGGCCCATCCGCTGGTCGCGGTCGGCTCCGACGGCTACGCGCTGCGCGCCGAGGACAACGACGCCGAGCGCCCGCACCCGCGCTCCTACGGCACCTGCGCGCGCGTGCTGGCGCGCTACTGCCGCGACCTCGGCGTGCTCGACCTGCAGACCGCGGTGCGCAAGATGACCGCGCTGCCGGCCGACCGCGCCGGGCTCTCGGACCGCGGCCGGCTGCTCGCCGGCACCAGGGCCGACGTGGTCGTCTTCGACCTCGCCGCGCTCGCCGATCGCGCCACCTACGAGGAGCCGAAGCTCTACCCGGGCGGCATCGAGCGCGTCTTCGTCAACGGGTTGGCGGTGGTCGAAGACGGCGCCCCGACCGGCGCCCGGCCGGGGCGGGTGCTGCGGCGGATCTAGGAAGCGGACGGTCGGCCGCGCGACGGCCGGCGCTCAGCGCTTTTCGAGCGGCACCCAGGGTGCGCGGGTCGGGCCGGTGTAGATCTGGCGCGGGCGGTTGATGCGCGCGCCGTGCTCGCGCATCTCCTTCCAGTGGGCGATCCAGCCCGGCAGCCGGCCGATGGCGAACATCACCGTGAACATGTTGGTCGGGATGCCCATCGCGCGGTAGATGATGCCGCGAGTAGAAGTCGACGTTCGGATAGAGCTTCCGCTCGACGAAGTAGGAGTCCTTCAGCGCGACCTCCTCGAGCCCCTTGGCGATCTCGAGCAGCGGATCGTTGATGCCGAGCTTGTGGAGGACCTCGTCGGCGGCCTTCTTGAGGATCGCGCGAGCGCGGGTCGAAGTTCTTGTAGACGCGGTGGCCGAAGCCCATCAGCCGGAAGTGCGAGGTCTTGTCCTTGGCCATGCTCGACGTACTTCTTGTAGTCGCCGCCGTCGGCCGCGATCTGCTCGAGCATCTCGATCACCGCCTGGTTGGCGCCGCCGTGCAGCGGCCCCCACAGCGCGCAGATGCCGGCCGAGATCGAGGCGAACAGGTTGGCGCCCGACGAGCCGACCATCCGCACCGTCGAGGTGGAGCAGTTCTGCTCGTGGTCGGCGTGCAGGATGAGCAGCAGGTTCAGCGCGCGCTCGATGACCGGCGAGATCGCGTACGGCTCCGCCGGCACCGCGAACATCATCTGCAGGAAGTTTCCCGAGTAGGAGAGCCCGTTCTCCGGATAGATGAACGGCTGGCCGATCGACTTCTTGTAGGAGAACGCGGCGATCGTCTTCGCCTTGGCGAGCACGCGGACGATGTTGAGGTCGAGATCCTGGCGTGTCCGGGTAGTAGGTCGAGAGCGACGCCACCATCGCCGAGAGGATCGCCATCGGGTGCGCCGAGGCCGGGAAGCCCTCGAAGAACTTCTTCATGTCCTCGTGGAGCAGGCTGTGGCGGGTGAGCTTCTCGCGCCAGGCCGCGAACTCGGCGGCGTTCGGCAGCTCGCCGTAGATCAGGAGGTAGGCGACCTCGGTGAAGCGGCGCTTCGCCGAGCTCCTCGATCGGGATACCCGCGATAGCGCAGGATGCCCTTCTCGCCGTCGATGAAGGTGATGGCGCTCTTGCACGCGCCGGTGTTGCCGTAGCCCTCGTCGAGGGTGACGGCGCCGGTCTGGTCGCGCAGCTTGGCGATGTCGATGCCGACCTCGCCCTCGCTGCCGACGACGATCGGGAATTCGTGCTCCTGGCCGTTGACGGTGATCTTCGCGGTGCTCATGACGCTCCTTCGCGCGTGCTTGCCGCAGCGCGGCGTATTCTATCCGGTGGAGAGGGGTGGCGCCAATGAGCAATTGCGTGACGCCGTATCGTGCGCGAGGAGCGTAGGAGCGACCCCTCCTGAATCCCCGGCGCCCGCCCTGGCCGGCCACCCGTCCCGTTGCGCGACATCCGCTCGGGTGCCATAGTTCGGCTTGTTTCTCCCCCGCCGATCGACTGACGACTGCTCAGGTCTTCCCTTGGATCGATGTCTTCCGAACGAATCTAGTTGTAGGGCCCGCGCGGAACCGGGCGCATGACCGTGGAGCCCACGGTGTCCTCCCAACTCTCGTTTCCGGATCCGACAGCCAGTTCAGGCGCGGCAACCGCCCGGCCACGGGTCTTCGTCGTGACTCCCTCTTTCCAGCAGGCTCGGTATCTACGGGACACGATCGAATCGGTGCTCTCCCAGGACTACCAGAACCTCGAATATTTCGTCGCCGATGGTGGATCGACCGACGGCAGCCTCGAGATTCTGCGCGGCTATGGTGACCGCTTGCGCTGGAAATCCGGTCCCGACGGCGGACAGGCTGCGGCGATCGCCGATGCCTGGGCCTCGACAGACGCAGACATCGTGGCTTGGCTCAACAGCGACGACACCTACATGCCCGGAGCGGTCGCCAAGGCTGTCGAATGCTTCTCTCGCAGCCCGGAAGCGGGGATGGTGTACGGCAAGGCCTGGTTCGTCGATGAAGCAGGCGAGCGGCTCCGCCCCTACCCGACCCGGCCATTCGACGGCAAGAGGCTCCGCACGGAATGTTTCATTTGCCAGCCGGCGGCATTTGTTCGCCGCTCGGTATTCGAGCGCATCGGAATGCCCGATCGAAAGCTCAACTACTGCATGGACTACGATCTCTGGATCCGGCTGAGTCGCGAGTTCGAAGCCGTCTATCTCGACGACTACCTCGCCTGCTCGCGCCTTCATCCCGAGACGAAGAGCCAACGCGAGCTCTCACAGATGTTCGCCGAAATCGTCCGGGTCACTGCCCGCGCCTATGGCGTCGCACCGCGCAATTGGGTCGCGGCGCAAATGATCCACCGGACCAAGTCGGAGCTCGGAATCTTCCTGCGCCTGCTGCCGCGGCGCCTGCGGGCCCGCCTCCAGGCGCTGCGGGTGCGGTCGCTCGAGAAGAGCTACAGTGGCCCGCCCTATTCCGACCAATGGACCGGCACTTCGACGCTGGTCGACGTCCGGCCCGGTGAAGATGGCTTCGTGCGGCTGGCGTGCGACAGCCCCTTCTGGCCCCGCTCCGGGCCGCTCGAGATCACCGTGGAGCTCGAGGGCGAGCCTCTCCTTCACCACTCGGTTCGAGAGCGCGGGCGCTTCGAGCTCCGTTTCTCACTGCCCGGTCCGTCAACCGCAGCCGGAGCCACGGTTCCGGTCGTCTTGCGCGCCAATCGCACGTTCGTGCCGAACGCAGCCGGCCTCTCACCCTGGGACGAGCGACCCGTTTCGTTCCTCTTGAGATGATCGTCGGACGGGCGTCCTCATGAACATCGAGCTCCGCGATCGCCGGCGATTCCTGGCCTTCTTCTTCGAGGGTTACCTCGACCAAGGCGCCAGGATCCTTCACATCGGCGGTGGCCAGGCTTGGCTCGCGTTCTATCTTCGCAAGGCGGGCTTCGAGGGCTATCGGCGCATTGACCCTCGC
Source organism: Thermoanaerobaculia bacterium (assembly GCA_963699245.1). Classification (GTDB taxonomy): domain Bacteria; phylum Acidobacteriota; class Thermoanaerobaculia; order Multivoradales; family JAGPDF01; genus JACTMI01. The sequence goes on along the minus strand of OY969426.1, from coordinate 2,728,504 downwards.
GGCCCGGCGATCAGCCCTCCGATCTGGTGGGAGCCGACGGACATCGTGGGCGACGTTCGGCACTGGCGCGATCTCGGGCTCTTGCCGGAGAGCTTCGATCTCGTCATCGCCATCGACGTCCTGCAGGAGTTCGACTGTTCCGGAGCGTGCTTCGACCTGCTGGTCCCGGGCGGAGACCTCTTCGTTGTCGCACCCATTCCGGGTCGCGAGTGGCTCGCGCGCGGGCTGGCCGCCGTCGGGGTTCGCAAGACCCCGGCCGTGCCTGCCCAGCGTGCCGTCCATCTGCGCGACCTGCGCGGCTTCCGCGTGACTGCGGAGCGCCGTGCGCGAGGAATCGAATCGTGGGCGCGCCTGCGGAAACCGCTCTAGCGCGCGGTCTCGGGGGCCAGGGCCACGCCTCTGTCGGCCGGCGCGAGGGCCGCCGATGAGAGTCGCCTGCATCGGCCACACCTACCACCTGAAGACCAGGTCGAACGAATTCTTCGTCGAGCTGCTGCGGCGATGTGGCGAGGTCGACCTGTTCTTCGACGATAGCTGGCAGCGGGCCGGGACCGCTGACTGGGCGAAAGGTTTCGCGCCGGCGGATTACGATTGTGTCGTCGTCTACCAATCGCACGCGGCGTTCGCCCAGCTCGGGGCCGGGCATCCCAACCTGGTCTTCGTTCCCATGCTCGACGCCATGATGCTCGACGGAGGAGTCTGGTGGCGAGAAGAGTTCAACTCGGCCAAGGTTCTCTGCTTTTCGGCGACGCTCTATCGCGAAATCGCCGCCTTCGTCCCGGTCCGCCACTTCGCCCACTACTACCCCGATCCCGGCCAGCTCCCTCGGCCCGCCCACTCCGACGCGCTGAACGGCTTCTTCTGGTTCCGGCAGCCGCCGATCACGCCGGCGCTCCTCGCCCGTCTGACCGCAGGGACCCGGTTCGACCGGATGACCTTGCATCACGCGCCGGATCCGGGCGGGCCGCCGCCGCAGCTCGGCTCCGACGAGCCGCTTGCCACCGAGCGGGTCCGGACGAGCTGGTTCGCCGATCGCGGGAGCTACCTGGCGCAGCTCGCTGAGCACAACGTCTTCTTCGCCTCCCGCCTCCACGAGGGCATCGGGCTCGGCTTCCTCGAGGCGATGGCGATGGGGCTGTGCGTCGTGGCGCCGGAGACTCCGACGCACAGCGAATACATCAGTCACGGCACCAACGGGTTGCTCTATACGCCCGACGATCCGGCACCACTCTCCCTGGTGCGGCATGCCGAGCTCGGCGAGCGCGCGCGGGAGCAGGTCGCACGCGGGCGGGAGCTCTGGGAGCGGCACGAAGCAACACTGCTCGAGTTCCTCGCGACACCCAGGGACCAGTTGGGTCGGCGGCGGGCGGTGATCGACTTCTGGCGCGGCACGCAGGCGGCGCGGGCCCCGGCGATCCGAACGAACCCGCCCCGGGTGACCGTCGTCACCGTCTGCCTGAACGCCGCACACGAGATCGAAGCGACACTCGACAGCGTCGCCGCGCAGGACTACCCGGCGCTCGAGTACCTGGTCTGGGACGGCGGCTCGACCGACGGCACGATTGAAATCCTGGAGCGACGCTCGACCGAGTTCAATCTCTGGGAGATCCGCCCCCGCATGCGGGCCTTTGCGGCAATGAGCGACGCCCTCCACCATGCCACCGGCGCCTACGTCCTCTACCTCAACGCGGGCGACACGTTTACTTCCCGTGGCGCTCTCACCGCGCTCTTCACCGACGCTCCTCCGGAGGCCGACGTGGTCTTCGGGCACCACATCTATGTGCGCACCGACGGCGTCGACGAGCTGCGCTGCGCGACGGAGTTCGAAGAGACCTGGCGAGGGCTGAAGAGCGGCCGGCTCGTTAGTCGTTGGCTCGAGGGCATCCCATGTCATCAGGCGACCGCCGTCCGGGTCTCCCTGCTGCGGGAGTTCGGCTTCGACCCCGCTTTCCGCATCGCCGCCGACCACGATCTCCTCTTCCGCCTGCGGCATGCCGGGGCGCGTTTCCACAACCGTGCCGAGCCCGTGGCCGTTTACGTCAGCGGCGGCATGTCGAGTCGCTTCAGCGAGCTCTGCGTGCGCGAGTGGGCGCGCATCGCCACCCGCCACGGCAGCGCGCTGGCCGCTTGGCGCTTCTACTCCCAGATTCTGCCCGACGCCGACGCGGAGCTCTGGGCGAGCCTGATCCGTGGCTGGCTCGACAGGGTCAGCGGTCTGGCCAGGCGGCGTTTCGGCCGTTCCAGGCGAAACCCGGAGAGCACCGCGACCGGCGAGCGGATCCTGCCGCCTCGGCGCTGGCTCGACCGTGCCGCCGCTTGGCTCGGGCACGTCTTCGCGAGCGCGCTTGCCCGGCTCGAGGCTCCCTTGGGCGGAAGCGAGGCCCAGCCAGCCGGATCCGGCCGGGCGGGGAACCTGCTGGTCGACTTCCGCGACACCGAGCGGCCGCGCTCCGTGATTGCCTGGTCCGGCATCTCGTTCCGCGAGGACTGGGGGCGCTGGACGGACGGCAAGCGGGCCGAGATCTTCTTCGCCCACCCATTGCCCGCACGCCTACGGCTGGTTCTCGAGGCGCATGCTTTCGGACCGAACGCCGGACGGCCGGTCCGCATCTCGGTGGGCGAAGCCTCAGCAGAGCTGCGGATCGACGCAGCGCCGATTCGGAGCTACGAAGTGGAGCTCGACACCTCCGGAAGGGACCATGGCGTCACGCTAGAGATTCCTTCGCCCTCAACCCCGGCGAGTACCGAGGCCGACGCGGGCGCCGATCGGCGACGCCTGGGAATTGGCCTGCGAACCCTCAGGGCGATCCAGCGCTGAGTTCTGGTATCCGGACGCGCCCGCGGCGCTCTCGCTCCGGCGCGCGCTCAGGACGTAGAAAACGAGGCGTCCGAGATTGCTGCGAGCAGTCGTCGCTGATCGCCCGGTCCCAAGTCGCTCACCATTTCGGCTTCTGGAATCGAGAGCGAGAAACGAGTCTTGCCGCGCGCCAGTACGAGCTCGTGCTCGAACGAGGTGGGCGCGCGGAAGCTCTCCCGAGCCAGGAGTTGGCACTCGACACCCGCGTGCTGTCTGAGAATCAACGTCGTCGGCCCGCCCGGGCGGGACGGACCCGGCGCCACTTTGAGACGCAGGCGAACGCGGCGGGTCTCGGAGCTCACCAGGCTCCACGCGAACCCCTCAGCCTCGCCGCTCCCCATCCAGGAGAACTCGACTCCCTTCTCGCCGACCCTCGAATGATCCGGGAAGAGCCCTTCGATCCAATCTGTTCGCTCGATTCGCCATGGAGGACTGCTCAGACCGATGGTGGCGAGCCCGTCGCGCAACTCGGGCGCGATCACGAAGAGATCCCTGAAGTCCTGGGCGTTCTCCGCCCCAGCCACGCGGCTGTCGCCGCGGACGAAGTCCATTGACTTCTCGTCGAAGCGGATCTCGCTGTCCAGGTTCGCCTGCGAGTCCGGAAGGGTCCTCAGCTCCGGGGACCCGATCTCGCGGATCAGCACCGAGTAGACCTCGGTCAGGTAACGATCGCGGTGAACCACCGAACGCTGTCCCGGCAGGTAACGAAATGCTCCCAGTAATCCACGGGTTCGGAAGATCCGAGCGTGCCGGAAGAATCTGGCCCAGAGCTCGTAGTCGCACGCCAGAAGGTCCTCCGAAAGGGCACCGCCGGAACGTTTCCAGAGGCTGCGTCGCCAGAACGTCGATTCCTGCTGGATGAAGCGCTCGTCGGTCTGGAGAAACGTCGCGCGGCACCATTGCGCCGGCTCGAGCGGAGCTACGATCCGTCCGTCCGGATCGAGGACGCTTCCCGCCGAGGTCAGCCACTCCATTTCCGCTTCCCGGCGGAAGAGCTCGCCGACCAATGACAGGCTTCCAGGCAGCAACAGGTCGTCCGAGTTGATCCAACCCATGATCTCGCCCGTCGAACGCGAGAAGCCCTTGTTGAGCGCGTGGGCGTGACCGCGATCCGGCTCGACGACGAGAGCGGAGAGGCGATGCTGGTATCGGCGCAGAATCTCGACGCTGCCGTCGGTGGATCCACCGTCAACGACGATGTACTCGAGATTCGGATAGCCCTGATCGAGCACCGAGCGCAAGGTCGTCTCGAGATAGGCGGCCTGATTGAACGAGGGCGTTACGATGCTGATTCGAGGCGCCAGGGCGCCGCGGACCACCGTCCGATCCTTTTCGCCGCTCGAGCTCGGATCAAGCATAGTCGTTGGCCGCGAATTCCGGCCGATCCGCGCGAGCGAAGACGAGGTCGCATTGCCAGAGAACGCCGTCTTTCTGCCGCCGCATGACGTCCACAATATCGACGCAACGGAATCCCCGCTGCTCCAGGTGTTCACAGAGCTGGTGAAAACGCAGGCAGCCCAGCTGTATCTCGAAGTTGTAGGCCTCGACCACGAGAAGAGCGCACTGCGCCAAGCCGTCCGCTACACCTTCGAGGATCTCTCGCTCGAAGCCGTGGGTGTCCAGCTTGAGGAGATACGGAGCAAGCAATCCGTGGCGCTCGATCTCGGCGTCGATGGTCGTCATCGGCACGACGGCATCGTTCTGGTCGAAGGGCATCTCTGCAGCCGCGCCGCTCAGCGGATCCGAAGTGTCGAAATGAATCGATCCAACGCGATGCCCGGCCGCCGCGATCAAGTATCGCGCATTCGGATGTCGCTCGCAGAACTTGCGCAGGCCCGGCTCATGGGGGCCGCCCTGCGCCTCGATGAGGAAGATGAATGCGGAGGGAAAATAGAGCAGCGCGTCCTCACTCCAACGGCCATCGGAGGCTCCGACGTCGATGATCGTCGCGACATCGAACCTGCGAGCGAGTCCAGCGAGCGCTCCCAGAGTCGACCCGGGGGCAGGGCTCCAGGGCGCTTCGGTAGCCGAATCGTCCTGCGAGCGCTCCAGCGACGCGATACTCGCGACTGGCGCACGAACCTCGTACCCTCTTTTGCGTAGACCGGACGCTATCCATCTCTCAAGCAGCTTCATCGGTCTGAGGCTCCCTTTCCTTTCGGCGTCAGGTACTCTCCGTGACTCTTTTACACTCGCGAAGGATGACAAACTAATTCTATTGTCGGATCGTCTCATTCCGAGGAGATTGCGTTGAAGCGAATCCCGGTTTTCGAGCCAAGCCTTGGACCCGAGGAGATCGAGTTCGCGCTCGAGTGCCTGCGCTCGGGAAACATCTCCGGCTCCGGCGGCGCCTACCTCGAGCGCTTCGAACAGGGCTGGGCTGCCTACTGCGGACGTCGTCACGGCGTCGCCGTCGCCAATGGCAGCGTCGCGCTCGATCTCGCCGTCGACTGCCTCGATCTGCCTCCCGGCTCCGAAGTGATCCTTCCGACCTTCACGATTGTCTCCTGTCTGACGGCGGTACTGCGGGCCGGCGCGGTCCCCGTGCTGGTGGACAGCGACCCGACCACCGGATGCCTCGACCCGGCGCAACTCGAGGCGCGCCTCACATCGCGGACGCGGGCCCTCCTCGCCGTGCACATCTACGGCCATCCGGTGGACATGGACCCGTTGCTCGCGCTTGCCGATCAACACGGTCTCGCCATACTCGAAGACGCCGCCGAAGCGCACGGCGCCGAGTACCTCTACGGGCACGCCGCCGGAAGCGGCAGTTGGAGGCGCTGTGGTTCGTTCGGCGCGCTCAGCACCTTCAGCTTCTACGCCAACAAGCCGATCACCACCGGCGAGGGCGGCATGGTGCTGACCGACGACGCGGAGCTCGCCGCGAAACTGCGCTCGCGGCGCAACCTCGGCTTCGGACGCGGCCGCCGGTTCTCGCACGAGGAGCTCGGCTGGAACTACCGGTTGACCAACCTGCAGGCGGCGATCGGTCTCGCCCAGGTGGCAAGAATCGCTGAAGTGGTGCGGCGCAAGCGCGAGATCGCCGCCGAATACTCTCGCCGGCTGCGGCACCTCGGTCTCCTCGAGCTACCGCATGAAGAGGCGTGGGCGCGCAGCATCTACTGGATGTACGCGGTCGTACTGAGAGACGAGGCTCCGCTCGACGCCGCCGAGCTCGCGGCGCGTCTCGATCGCTCCGGCATCGAGACGCGGCCGTTCTTTCTCGGAATGCACGAACAGCCGGCGCTCCGGCGCCGCGGTCTTTTCGCCGGCGAGCGTCACCCGGTGGCCGAACGCCTGGCGCGGCGCGGGCTCTACCTGCCCTCCGGTCTGCGCCTGACTGCCGACGACTTCGAGCGCGTCACGGCGGCGCTCGAGGCGGCGTTGCGGTGAGCGAGATCTTCGGCATGACCTACGCCGAGGTCTACGATCTGGCCTATCGCGAGAAGGCCTACGAACAGGAGTGCGATCTGCTCGAGGAGATCTTCCGGCGCCACGCCGTCCGCCCGGTGCATACCCTGCTCGACCTCGGCTGCGGCACCGGCGCGCACGCGCTTCCCCTCGCCCGGCGCGGCTTCCGGGTCACCGGCGTCGACCGTTCCGAGCCGATGCTCGCCGTGGCGCGAGGAAAGGCGCGCGAGCTCGAGCCCGCTGCCGCGCCCGCATTCGTCGCCGGGGACGTTCGCACTTTCCGCGCCGAGATCCCGGTCGACGCGGTGATCATGATGTTCGCGGTGCTCGGCTATCAGGTCACCGACGCCGACCTGTCGGCGGCGCTCGGCACCGTGCGCGCCAATCTCGTCGACGACGGCCTCTTCGTCTTCGACGTCTGGTACGGCCCGGCGGTCGAGCGGCAGGGCCCGTCGACGCGCGCCGCGAACCTCGGCGCGGATGCCCAGGGCGAGCTGCGGAGGATCGCCAAGGGCGAGCTCGACCGCGCGAGCCGGACCTGCCTCGTCACCATCGAGCTCGAGCGCGACGGGCCCCGCGGGCTCTGTTCGCTCGGCCGTGAGCAGCACCGTATGCGCTATTTCGGACGCGACGAGCTCGCCGTGCGGCTCGGCGCCGCAGGACTGGACCTCGTCGAGCTGACCGCTTTTCCGTCGCTCGACCGCGCGCCCGACGAATCGACCTGGAACGTGCTCGGCGTGGCCCGCGTCGCAGGCCGTTAGCGCCCGCCGGTTGGTCGCCCGAGCCGGCGAATCCGCACGCCGGGCAGGACACGGAGCCAGCGTTCCGCCTCCCGTTCGCTCTCCGCGCGCGCGGCGTTTGCCCGGACCAGCTCCTCGTGAAGCGCGGCGCCGGCGGCTTCGCTGCGCGCGAGCGCGCCTTCGAGCTGACGGATCATCTCGAGGCGGGTCGCCGCGTCGCCCTGACTGGCGACGAGCTCCTGCTGCAGGTATCGAATCCCTTCGAGCTGAACCGATCGGTCCCGCGCGTGCGCCTCGAGGTCGTGCCGCAGCCCTCGAATCTCTTCGCTCTGCGCCGTGCGCTCACTCTCGCTCGCGGCGAGCTCTTCCCGCAGCCGCCGAATCTCCTTCTCCAGGCTCGTCCGCTGCTCGAATTCTGCTCCGGCGAGACTCTCGATCCAGGCGCGCAGGCGGGGCGAGGGTTGGTGAAACATCGGCGCCATGCTGACACAGCGAATTCCACCGCACCTCGGACCTTCACTCGGCAGCTCCCGGGGGTGCGCGGGGTAGGATGCCGCCTTCGATGCGGGTCGGAATCTACGTTCCCGGGTGGGACCCCGAAACCGGCGGCGCCCACGCTTTCCTGCGCGCCATCCTCGCGGCCGTGCCGCAGGGTGGCGGGCATCACGAATTCCTCGTTCTGCATCCTCCCGAAGCCACCGGATTCGATGAGACCGGACTCCCGAGCTTCGCTCTTCCCCCACCCGCCTCGCCTCTCGAACCGACGCTCGCGGCGGCAGTTCGCGAGCACGCGGTGGAGCTGGTCTGGTTCGTCGCCCCGGAATCGCAACCGGTCGACGTCCCCTACATCGCGACGGTGTGGGACCTCGAGCACCGCAACCAGCCCTTCTTTCCCGAGGTGAGCGTCAGCGGCTGGACCTGGGAGCAGCGGGAGCTCTACTACCGGACGGTGCTGCCGCGTGCCGCCTGCGTCATCGTCGGGACCTCTGAGGGAAAGCGGCAGATCGAGCGCTATTACGCAGTTCCCTCGGCGAATGTCGCGGTAGTGCCGTTCCCGACGCCGAGCTTCACACCCGAAGAGCTCGCCGGCGGCGCGGAGCGGCTGGCTCCATTCGCCCTCCGCTCCCCCTATCTCTTCTATCCGGCTCAATTCTGGCCGCACAAGAATCATTTCGTCCTGCTGCAGGCTCTCAAGCATCTCGTCGATTTCGGGTCGAGCTTCGATCTGGTTCTGACCGGCTCGGACAAGGGCAATCTCGGCTACATTCGCTCGGTCGCGAGCGAGCTCGGTCTTTCCGAACAGGTGCACTTCCTCGGCTTCGTCGACCGCCCGACTCTGGTGGCGCTCTATCGCGGCGCCGAGGCGCTCGTGTTTCCTTCTTACTTCGGTCCGGACAACCTACCGCCGCTCGAGGCCTTCGCGCTCGGCTGCCCTGTTATCGCCGCGGCGGTACCGGGCGCAGAGGAACGCCTCGGAGATGCCGCGCTCCTGTTCGACCCCAGAGACGCGCGCGCCCTAGCGGCGGCGGTGCGGCGGCTACAATCCGATCCGGCTCTGCGCGGCGAGCTCATTCGCCGGGGCCTGGAGCGCGCCAGCTCGTGGTCGCCGGAAGACTACTTCCGGGCAATCGTGGCGCGTTGCGACGATCTGGCGCCGGTGCGGAGCTGCTGGAGTCGCAGCGAACGATATGTACACACCTAGGCCATGACCTGCGGACCGACCGCCATCCGACCCAGAGAGGCGCGAGCATGTGCGGCATCTGCGGACTAGTCGACTACTCCGGCGTCGAACGCTCGACCATCCTGACGCAGCTCGCTCCGGTCGCGGCGGCTCTAGAGCATCGCGGCCCCGACGGAACTCGCCTGGCGGGAGACGATTCCGCCGTGCTCGGCGCCTGCCGACTGATCATTCGAGGGCCGACGGGCGGCCTGCAGCCTCTGACAGGGATCTCCGGTGTCCTAGCCGTCTGCAACGGCGAGATCGACAATCACTCTCAACTGCGCCGCCTGCTGGCCTCGCGCGGGCGCGAGGTCCAGGGGACGAGCGACGTCGATCTTCTGCCGACGCTCTACGAAGAGTTCGGACCCGGGTTCGTCTCCCGGCTCGAAGAAGCGTTCGCTCTCGCCGTCTGGGATCCGAGCCGCCGCCAGCTCCTGCTAGCCCGGGACCGAACCGGCGAGAGACCTCTCTTTTGCGCCCGCGACCGGGACCGGTTCGCGTTCTCGTCGGAGATCGGCGCGCTACTCCTTGTGCCGTGGGTCTCGCGCGAGCTCGACGGTCCGGCGCTCTGGGACTACTTTCGCCGCGGCTACTTCCCGTCGCCCACCACGCCTTTTCGGCAGATCCGGAAGGTCGGACCTGCCGAGACGATAGTCGTCGACCGAGCTTCGATCGACCGATCGCGTTACTGGCGTTGGAGCCTCGGCGACGCGCCTCGCGACACTAATTCCAGCGCTGAGTTCGACACGCTGCTGCGCGAAGCCGTTCGCAGGCAGACCGACAACGACGTCCCCTACGGCGTCTTCCTAAGCGGTGGGCTGGATTCTTCGCTGATCGGCGCCATCGCCTCGCGCTCGGGAGCCCGCCCGCCGTCGCGGGCGTTCACGCTCCGTTTCTCCGAGCGGTCCTATGACGAGGGAGAGACTGCCCGGCGCGCCGCGAGGCTGCTTGATCTTCCGCTAACCGAAGTTTGGGTAAACGCGACGCAGTTCCCGCCGATGATTGATCGGCTCTGCAGGGTCGCAGGCGAGCCCCTGGCCGACGCGGCGTGGGTGCCGACCGCCCTTCTTGCCGAGGAGGCGGCCCGCACAGTTCGCGTCGCTCTCGTCGGCGAAGGCGCGGATGAGATCTTCGGCGGCTATCCGACCTACCTCGGAATCTCAGTCGCCGACTCCATTGACCGGCTGCCCGGCGCGATCGTCCGCCTGCTCCGCTCCGTCGCCGCGATGGCGCCGCGCAGCGAGAACAAGGTTCCCGTTTCCTTGCTGCTGCAGAAACTCGCGGAAGGGCTCGGTCTGAGCGGACTGGAACGACACCTTTTCTGGACGGGCTGGTTCTCAGAGCACAGCTCTCGCGACTCGGTCCACCGGTTCCCTCGATCTCCGCCACAGCCTCGGCCCAAAACACTCGCATGTTGGACGAGGCGCAGCGCTTCGATTTCGAGCATTCGCTCTCCGAAGGGCTGCTCACCAAGGCCGACCGAGCAGCGATGCTGTCGGCTCTCGAGCTCCGCGCGCCATTCCTCGATCTCGGAATCCTCGAGTGGTCGGCGAGACTCCCTCCGGAGCAGCGGGTGCACGGTCTCGACACGAAAGTCTTCCTGAAGCGCTATGCCCGCACGATCCTGCCGGCCGGAATCGCGAACGCGCGCAAACGCGGGCTCTCCGTGCCCATTTCGCGCTGGCTGCGAGGCGATCTCCGAAGCTTCGCTCAGGAGGCTCTCGCCTCGTCACATCTCGACGATCTCGGGATCCAACGCAGTTCCGTTTCCGAGCTCTTCTCGGATCACCTCGAGCGGCGGGCAGACAACGGCCGGCCGCTCTGGACGCTCGTCGTGCTTTCGCGCTGGCTCGACCAGATCACCGCGCCGTCGGGATCGCGCTCGGAGGACTTCCGTACCTTCGCGGCCGCTTCCGGGACACCTCCTGCCGGCAGCGCGCGCCTTTCCGCCCTCTCGGGCGACTAGCCGATGAAGGCCGCAGCCTCCACGGCCGACGGAGATCCGGCAGATTCCCGTTGGGGAGCGGCGGCCGCGTGCTTCCTTCTCGTTCTCGCCTTTCTGGGGCGCCTGCCTGATTTCTTCTACCACTACCGGAACTGGGACGAGGCGGCGCTGGGAGCCCAAGCTTGGGCGATGACCCAGGGCGAGGTGCTCTATCGCGACACCTTCCAGATCCACCCGCCCCTCAACATCGTCTACTTCGTGCCTTTCTTCTGGCTCTTCGAGCCCGACCAGGTACCCCATGTCGTCAAGATGGTCAACGCCATCGTCGTCGCTCTTTGTGCATGGATGGTGTTCGACATCGCCCGTGGATGGCTCCGCGACCGCTGGGTCGCTCTCGCGGCTGCGAGCGTATTCGTCTTCCTGACCAGCGATCTCATCGCCTGGCACGAGAGCGCGCACGGCGAGTTCTTAGCCATCCTGCCGCTGACCGCGTCTCTTCGGCTCATCCTGCGGCGGCCACTGAACAGGCTCGACCGGTTCACCATCGGCGCGCTGTGGGCAACGGCCTTCTGGATCAAGCAGGTCGCGCTGCTAGACTGCGCCGTGCTACTCATCCTGCTGGTCGTGAGCCGACCCAGGGAGACGGCCTCTAGGCGCGGGGACCTCCTAGGCATCCTCGCGGGGTTCGCCGTCGTCTCGGCGGCGGTTCTGCTGTGGCTCGCGTGGACGGGCGTAATCCGCGAAGCCGCCAACAGTATCTTCTTTCGCACTGCGCTGAACTACGTGGGGGCGCGGCCTCCCACTGGTCCTGGGATCCTTGGCGCACGCTCTGGATCGAGATGCCCACATTCTGCGTCGCTACATGCTGCGGCACGCCTCTATTGTTCGCCCGGAGCGCCGAGTGGCGGCGAGCGAGAGCCCTGCTCGTCGCGGCTCTCTGTTGGATGGTCGTGGTGCTCGTGGCGCTCTCGCTGGCCGGCAGGTTTTATCCGCAATACCTCCTTCAACTGCTCGCACCTTTCGCCGGGCGGCCTGTGCCTTTCTCGTCATCGTCCCGGTTGGATTCCGTCGCCCTGCAGCCGCGTCGGCCGTCGCGGCGCTCAGCTTCGCCATGGCGAGTCACTCCACGACCGCTCTACATACCTTGGCGGCAGAAGGCTGGCAGCCACCCCCCGTGCGCGAAGCACGCCAAGTCGCCGAAATCGTGCGAAGTTCCACTCGTCCGGGAGATCGGATCTTTCTCTACCGTGTCGAACACCTCGACATCTTCTTTCTAGCCGAGCGACTCTCGAGCAATGGCATCTACATGTACTACGACATGGCCTTCGAGCACATGCACGACCTCGGGCTAACAAGCGCGAAGAGCTCCGAGCTCGCCCATCACCCTCCGGCCGCGATCGTCGCCAGCCACACGCTACTCAGGGTTTGGACAGCATCGACCGGGTCTTGTGGCCTCTGGTGGACGAGAGGTACCACCGCGTTGCTACCGTCGGCGAGATCGAGATCTATTTGCTAAATGGAAACGAAGCCAGATAGCGAACATTTCCCGGGCTCCCGCGTGAATTCCGGTTCCAATTTCAAGCAGGCCATAGCCGGCTCGGCGCTGAGAGCGGTCGGCGGAGTCCGGGCGTCTTCGACGGCGCTAACCGTGCTGGCCGGGGGGGCGACCAGCGCGAAGCGCTTCTTCGATTCGCCGAGCGAGCAGCCGCGCGGCGAGCTCGTTTCCGGCCGGCTCCAGTGATCGTCGATGGACGTGGAATAGAGCGCCGTCGATCGCTCTCGAATCTTGGCCGTGGACTCGAGGAAGTCGACGAACGGCAGTCGGCTCTCGGCGGCCCAGGCCCGCATCTGGGCGTAATCCGCTGCCTCACGCGGGTCGGCGCCGTCGCACAGCCTCGCGGAAGGAATCAACAGCAGCACCATCGATTGGCGCTCCGCCTCCAGATGACGCCGGAGCCGATCGGCGATGGCCGTCGTGATTGTCATGCGATCGATCGGACTCGTGTCGACGCGCGCGTCCACGGCATCAAACAGTCCCAGGCCGGTGAGCGAGCGCAGGCCGCTACGGGCATCCGTCGGCAGCAAGGCGAGAGGAAGCTCACGTTCCGAGAGAAGCCGCACGAGCGCGCTCCAAGGAAGCAGGCGACGGGCGAATTCGTCGGGGACCGCAATCTATTGTTTGACCAGCCTTCCAGCCGCCGGACGGGAACTCCGGTCAGGACCAGCCGGCCGTGGCGAACCACGAAGCGAGGCTTCGGACAATTCCAGTACTCGGCTGCTTCGTTCTCCAATGGATCGTTGCCGCTGTAGAAGCCGAGCACGACGACGTCGGGGCGATAGTCCCGCCCCTTGAGAAAGTACTTGAGTGTCTCCTGGTCCGTGCCGTAACCGCTGACGGCGAGATTGACCGGCTGGATTTGCCTCCCGGCGTCGAACGGGTCGTGGAAAAATTGCGGCAAGAGATTCGAGGTCCGCTCCTGATCGCGAACGCCATATCCCCAAAGAAACGAATCTCCGAGCAAGACGACCCGCAATTTGTCTTCGGTTTTCGCCGTGGGGCGATCGACATCTCGATTTCCTCGGGAGTTGATCGAGATCGCCTCGCCCGAGATCCAGGGAGCCGTCAGACCCGGTGCGCCATCGTAGCCGAGGATCGGGTCGTACTGGCAGAAGACTCCGCGATCCATGTTTCGTTCGACCCGGGCCGGTTCGGCGATCGGCACGACGCGAACCAGGAGCTCGGCCGCGCCTATACCGGCGGCAAGTCCGGCGAGCACGGTCACGGAGAAGAGCCAAGCGCGGCGACACGGCTCGGCCGCTCGCGCCCCGTTCGGCGAAGGCTCTGGGACGAGTGAAGTCGAACGCCGTGTCATGGAGTCTCGGAGCGTCGACGCACTATCTCACGACGCATCGCCCGCTGTCAGGCCAACCTTCGCCCGCCACCGCGCGGCGCGATGTTCGTGAATCGGCCGACGCCGCGCTAGACTCGCCCGCCCGCAACCCGGACACCCAAGGGCCTGACATGACCTCACGCACGGCCGAATCAGAATCGAGCCGATTTGCCTACGAATGGTCCCGGTATCCGGAGATCATTCCGACTTACGAATCGATGTTCCGGAGCTGGACTGCTCCCGCGGCCCCATCGGACTTCCGAGGAAAGCGCGTGCTCGATGCCGGCTGTGGAACGGGCCGCAACAGTTACTGGGCGCTGAGCTATGGCGCGGAAAGCGTCGTCGCTTTCGACTTGGACCCGCGCATCGTCGAAGTGGCGCGCCGGAACCTCGCTGCCGAGCCGCGAGCCGAAGTGCGGCGGCTCTCGATCTACGAAGAGGGCTTCGACGTGGAATTCGACCTCACGATGTGCATCGGGGTTCTTCACCATCTTCACGATCCCGGACTCGCGATGAAGAACCTGGTGCGAGCGACGCGCGTCGGCGGCGTCGTCCTGGCCTGGATTTACGCTCTCGAAGGACACACGCTTTTCAAGCGATTTCTGCGCGGCTTGCGGACCGTGACGCGACGCTCACCGCCGACGCTGGTCGAGGCCGTGGCGCTCCCACTATCGACCCTTGCCTATCTCGGCCTGCGAAGTGGTCTCTTTCGCCATCCTTACGCACGCCACTATCGTCGATCCCCGTTCTGGCACGTGCATTCGGTGATGCTCGATCAGTTGTTGCCCGGCATCGCGCATTATTGGAGGCGCGCGGAGGCACTGGCGCTCTTCGATAACCTGCCGGTCACCGACGTGAAGATCGAATTCGTGAACCGCGGCTCCTGGACGGTCTGGGCGCGGCGCGCCTGAGCCCGGACTCGCCCGAGCCCGACTCGTCTAGGATGCGATTCTCCATCGTCGTACCCACCAGCTCCCGAACCGGAGCGATCGCCCGGACGCTGCCGAGTCTCCTGCAGCAAAACGTGCCGCCCCAGGACTACGAGGTTCTTGGTCGTCGAGAACGGTCCGGAGTCGGGCGCGCGGCGCGTGACGAGGCGCGCCGCACGACGATTTCGGGGCCATAGTCTCCGCTACTTACACGAGCCCGTCCCCGGTCTGCTGTCCGGGCGCCACCGTGGCGCGCTCGAAGCGCAGGGCGAGATCCTCGTCTTCTCCGACGACGACATCGACGCTTCGGCCGGCTTGGGCCGAGGCGATCCTCGAGACGTTCGGCGATTCGGCCGTTCAACTCGTCGGCGGGCGCAACCTGCCACGCTACGAATCGGAGCCTCCTTCCTGAGTTGAGGACTTCTGGTACACGCCCCCCTACGGGGGGCGTGCCTGCATCTACCTTAGCCTGCTCGATCTCGGCGGTGTCCCGCTCACCGTAGACGCGAACTATGTCTGGGGCCTCAACTTCGGCATTCGTCGCTCGACGCTCTTCGAGCTCGGTGGCTTTCATCCGGACAGCATGCCGGCCTCGACCTGCTCCCCGAAACTCGGCCCAGTGGAGAATGAAGAACTGGCCGATCGAAGGGGGAGCCCATGCGCAAGAGCCGGTACACCGAGGAGCAGATCATCCGGGTGCTCCAGGAGGCCGAGGCTGGCAAGACGGTGCGGGAAATTTGCCGCGAGCACGGGATCGCGTCGGGGACCTACTACGCGTGGAAGTCGAAGTTTGGCGGCATGGACGTGAGCGAAGCGCGCCGGCTCAAGGAGTCCTTCCAGTTCTTCAAGAATCGGCGACTGAAGGCTGCGGTCGCTGATCTGACGCTTCGAGAGCAGGCGTTGAAAGACGTGCTTTCAAGAAAAAACGGCGACCGCCGCGGCCCGGCGCGCGGCAGCTCACATTCTCCGGGAGCAGCACCAGCTGAGCGAGCGGAGTGCGTGCCGCTTGGTGAGTTACAGCCGCTCGTCGTATCGACGCACGAGCCTGCGTGCCGGGGCTGACAAGCCTCTGCGAGAGCGACTCCTGGAGCTCGCCTCCGAGCGGCCACGCTACGGCTATCGCCGGCTGCACGTCTTTCTGAAGCGCGAGGGATGGAAGATCAACCGGAAGCGGGTTTACCGTGTGTATCGGGATCTCGGCTTGGCCGTACGGCGGAAGAAGCGCAAGCGCGTCGCGCAGGCGAATCGCTTGCCTCGAGTCGTACCGATCGGCCCCCTACATCCAGTGGTCGCTGGATTTCATGCGCGACACGCTGGCGAGTGGTCGGGTGTTTCGCACGCTCAATGTGGTCGACGACGCAACGCGGGAATGCTTGGCCATCGAGGTCGACACTTCGCTTTCGGGTCGCCGCGTCGGTCGAGTGCTCGACGCGATCGCTCGGGAGCGCGGTCGCTACCCCAGCCGCATTGTCCTCGACAACGGGCCGGAGTGCACCAGCAAAGCGCTCAACGAATGGGCCTACCAGCGCGGCGTGACACTCGCCTTCATCCGGCCCGGCAAACCGGTCGAGAACTGTTTCGTCGAGAGTTTCAACGGCAAGTTTCGCGACGAGTGCCTCAATCTCCATTGGTTTCTGGGTCTGGACGGCGCTCGCCGCCGAATCGAGACCTGGCGACACGACTTCAACTACGTCCGGCCGCACAGCACTCTGGGAGACGACTCCCCGGCCCTCTCGGCCCGAGCGGCCGACTCCGGCCGACTTCGTCGGCCTCCGTCGCACCTCTCGGAAGTGCCGGGACTCAAAGCCGGTGAGCCGGAATGTGTACAGTTACTCGTGGTGTCAACTTGGGGAGCAGGTCAGGTCCAGCCGTGGTGCACGATCAAGTTTGTCGCCATGCACTCCTGACCGTTGCCTGCACCCATCTCCACGACCCTTCTTCCCTTCTCGCCCAATATCGAAAAGAAGTAAAGCAGCATCCCGTCTTCCTCGAACTGGAAAACTCCCGGAATCCGACCTCGTTGAGGGAGAGTACCGGGCTGCTCCTGCCCAGAGTCGAACGCCAGAAGCTCTTGAGCAAGATCTGCGAGGACTTCGAATTCAAAGTTCACCTCCAGTTCCCTATCGACGAGGAGAGCTCTGACTCTTGAGAGCGCACTCCAAGCCGGCTTTCGGCGTGAGGTGTTGCCGTAATGATGAAATGGGTTCCGGCTTGGTCGGACGCAGCAGTCGTGCTCAGGCGCCAACCGGTCCGAGGCGTTGGGAAAGGCCTGCGCCAGGCGCTCCGGATCGCACCCGCCAACTGGTGCCGGTGCGTTGGGATGACGACGATGATCAGGTCCACGCCAGCCGTCACTGGAGGTAGCCGAGCGCTACCAGCTTCTCGACGAGTTTCTCGTCCACGCTCGAAGCGAAGACCTCCTGGTGTTCCCGCTTTCCCCAGCTCTCGATCTGTCGGAGCGGATGGGTGCGTCGGAAGTCCGGCGTGAACAGCTCGAGCGCCGGCTTGCCGATGAAGTCCCTGCCGACCGGGAGCCCCAGCGCGTAGAGAATCGTTGGCGCGATGTCTCGGACCGAGACGCCGGGCTGGCTGGCGCCGTGAGCGAAGAGCGGCCCATGGACGATCAGAGTTCCGGGAGTATCGAATCGTGCCTGCCGGTCGCCGGGCCGCCGAAGAAACGCACCGCTTCGCGTATCGATTCGCCCTTGGAGGCGAGCCGATCCGAGGCGTTCTGAGTCAACACCAAGGCCTCGAGAATGACCTCTTTCGCACGATCCTCAGCGGACGGCTCGCGGAAGTCGAAGGCGGGACCCCCTCCCTCGAAGCGGCACGTCGCCAGGTCTCGGCGGAGCCCTCCGGCGATCGCTTCGCGCTCGCGCTTGGCGAGCCCGGGGCGCGTCCGGATTCGCTCGACTACCGCGTAGGTAGGCGTCGGTACGACGAGGCTTCCGAGCGCGCGGTATCCACCGAGCCGTCGGCTTGCCAGCGCAGGAAGCCCAGCTCCCCGAGGATCAGATCGAAGCCGAGCGTCACCTGATTCCGCGCCCTGGGCTCGGCCTTGAATCCATGATCCGACACCACGATCGTGTTGATGCCTTTCGGCGCTCGCGCCAGCAGGTCGCCGATCACTGCATCGAGCGACTTGTAGGCGTCGCGCACCGGATTGGCGGATTCCGAGCGGGGCAGTGCCTTGGCGCGCCGGCGAAACGGCTTGGGTTGGAAGAGGTGCCAGAAATGGTGGCTGACCACGTCGACGCTCTCGAAATAGGCGAAGACGAGGTCGTAGGTGTCGTCGGCGACGGCCTCCAGCGCCGCGAGGTTCACCACCTGATCCTGTTCGGCGACACCTTCGCGAGGAAACGGATTGCCCGGCGCCTTCGCCCGTTCGCGCCAGCTCGCTAGCGCCTTGGCTCGCTCGTACGGATAGACCGAACGATCGAGCGCCTCGTAGATCGCCCGGTCGGAGAGGATCATCCCCGAGGTCTTCTCCGCAGGCCAGGTCGCCCAGAGCCCCAGGAACGCGCCCGCCGGCCGACGCGATCGAGCATGTTCCAGAGCGCCGGGCGAAGCCGCGCCCCCGACATCACGGGGTAGGAACCCTTCCCGTCGGCGACGAAGAAATCGCGGATTCCGTGCTCGTCGGGACCGACGCCGGTAACCATCGTCGTCCAGACCACCGGCGACGCGCTGTCGAAGTCGCTCTCCAAGGAGACGAACGATCCCTTGTCGATCAGGCCCGCGAGATGGGGCAGGTCGCCCGCCGCGGCGAGCTGGCGGATCACCCCCTGATCGGCGCCGTCGACGCCGACGACGAACAGTCGCGGTCGCGAGCTCGAAGTGACTTCGCCGCGACAGCCGAGAGCGCCCAACGCCAGAACGACTCCCAGTCTACCGCCGCGAGACCTCCCCCGCGAAGGGTGCGTCGCGAGTGTCGAATCCCGGATCGCGCCGGGAGATCGGGCATCAAGTCGTCGGCTCGCCGGGCGCCGTTCACTTCAGATAGCCGAGCGCCGCGAGATCATCGATCAGCTCCTGATCGACGCTTGAGGCGAGGGCGCCCTTGCCCGTCCGCTTACCCCAGGAGTCGATCCGTCGCACCGGATGGTCACTCAGAAACTCCGGCGTGAAGAGCGTGAGAATGGGTTTGCCGATGAAATCCCGGGCCACAGGCAGCCCCAGCGCGCAGAGAATCGTCGGAGCGATATCGCGGATCGAAGCCCCGGACGCAGCGCCGCCCCGAGCGAAGATCGGGCCGTTGACGATCAGAATCCCGTCGCTCGTAGAGTTGTGCTCGCCGGTGACCGGTCGTACGACATCCCCCATTGCGCCCCGGATTTCGCGATCTCCGCAGACTAGACGCGGCGTCGCATTCTGGCTGCGGACGAAGATCTCGAACTACGACGTTAGCGGAGCGATTCTCGCCGCTCGGTTGCTGCAAGTCAAAGGCGGGACCGCCGCCGTCGAAGCGGCAGGTCGCGAGGTCACGGCGCAGGCGCCCGACGAGCGATCTCTGGTCGCGCTCCGCGAGACCGGAACGTGCCCGGACGCGCTTGCGATGCGAGTAGTCGGGCGACTCGAAAGTCCAGGCCTGCGACAGTGCCGCGTCGACGGGGCCCTTGGCGCTCCAACGCAGGTATCCCAGCGCCTCGAAGCACTGCGTCGAGCTTGAGGTGAATCCGCCTTGCACCCTCGGGCTGAGCGACGAAGCTGATGGTCCGAGACGACGATCGTGTTGAGGCCCGCCGGCGCCTTCGCCAGCAGGCCCGCAATCACGCCATCGATCGCCTTGTAGGCGTCTCGCACCGGGATTCGCGCCCTCTCCGTTCGTCTGCCGGGGAGAGGAGCTCCTGGGAAAGGCCGCAGGCTCGAAGAGGTGCCAGAAGTTGTGGCCGACCCGGTGTCGACGCCGGAAATAGGCGAAGACGAGATCGAAGCCGGCGTCCGCAACGGCCTCCCGCGCCGCCAGGTTCACCAGCTGATCCCCCCTCGATCCATACGTCTTCTCCGATGGAAAGGGATTCTTCGCCGTCGACGCCTGTCGCCGCCAGTGCGCCAGTCGCTCCGCCGCGCGCGGCGGCCAGATGGCGTGAGGAAACTGGCGGCAGCGTGCCCCGGTCGGAGAGGATGAGACCCGCCGTCTCTTCTGCCGGCCAGGTCGCCCAGAGTCCCAGGAATGCGCCGCGTTTGCCGACGCGGTCCAGCATGTTCCATAGCGCCGGCCGAAGATGCGCTTCGGAGGTCAGCGGTAGATCGTCCCTTCCGTTCTTAATGACGAAATCGCGGTTCCTGGCGCTTCCGGGGCCGACGCCGGTGAGCATGGTCGTCCTTCTGGCGGCAGGCGACAACCCCCGTCGCCAATACGCAACAGAGCGCTGGTACCAGCCACCGTGGGCACGGCGAGCTCGTCCTTGCCGGAGAAGTTTCGAGGTCGTGCACGCGGAAAGAGATGACACGAGGATCTAGCGGCCGGCCGTTTCCGTGAGACGAGTCGGGTGGTGCGATCCTCCCTTCGGCGGGGGGCGCGGCTCGCGCTAGACTTCACCGGTCGCTCGTCGCGTCGATACTCGTGCAGATCTCCGTCATCGTCCCCACCAGCGGCCGCTCGGCGGCGCTCGCTCGCACGCTCCCGACCCTGCTGGAGCAGACGATCGATCCGCGAGCGTACGAGCTTCTGGTGGTCGAGAACGGTACCGAGTCGGGCGCTCGGCGCGTCACGCGTCGAGCGTCGCGGCGGCAGCCGGATCGCGCGCTGCGCTATCTGCACGAGCCGACACCGGGCCTGCTCTCGGCTCGACATCGAGGGGCGCTCGAAGCGCGAGGCGAGATTCTGGTGTTCGCCGACGACGACATCGACGCGTCGCCCGACTCCGGCTCGAGGCGATCGTCACGACCTTTCGCGATCCCGCCGCGCAACTCGTGGGTGGGCGCAATCTGCCGCGCTACGAGACGCCGCCTCCAGCTTGGCTCCAGGACTTCTGGTACACGCCACCGTACGGCGGCCGAGCCTGCGTTGATCCGAGCCTGCTCGATCTCGGCGATCAGCCGCTGGCCATCGACGCGAACTACGTCTGGGGTCTCAATTTCTCCATCCGTCGCTCGACCCTCTTCGAGCTCGGCGGCTTTGATCCGGACAGCTACCCGGGCAGTTCCTCCGACATCTTCAGGGAGACGGCGAAACGGGGCTCACCATGAAGGCGAATCAAGCGGGACTGCTCACCATCTACCAGCCTCGGGCTCTCATCCACCACCGCGTCCCGAGACAGCGATTGAACGTCGAATACATCGAGCAGAGAAAGTCCTTCCAGGGCGTCTGCGACTTCTTCACCTCGATCCGCCAGAATCCGGAGCTCTTCGTCGCTCCGGCCGGGGAGACTTCCGCGAACCGTTGCCGCAACCTCCGCCGCCAGCCAACTCTCGTGTCTCCGCACGCCGACGTTGGCCGCCGCGCTCCGGTGGTTGAGATCGAGCCCCTCTCCTCTCCCGGCCGAAGAACTTCGCCGATCTCCATGCGCGGATACAGGCGGCATACAGCGCCGGTTTCGACTTCCATCAGAATGCAGTGCGGAGTCGCCCGGGGGCTCCTCGACTGGGTGAAACGAAACGACTATTGGAGAATTCGCTGCCGGACCTCGCCTCTCGACCGTAGAGCGAGCGAGGGTCGGGCGGCGACGAGGCAGGGCCGGAAGCGATCTGGCGTAGAGTGTGAAGAACGAGATGGTGGAAGAAGTCGCTTCCGGGAGAGAGGTCCTCTGTCTGATCGTCCGCTCGTCGCTGACGCCCGATCGGACGACCTTCCTCACGCTGCCCGACTACAAGCAGCAGGTCGGCTTCGTCGTCTACCCGGCGGGAGGCGAGATCGCGCGTCACGTCCACCGGCCGCTCGAGCGCCACCTCGTTGGCACCTCGGAGGTCCTGTTGGTCAGAGAAGGGCGCTGTCTGCTCGACGTCTACGACGACGATCGCAACCTGGTGGCTACGCGCGAGCTCAGCCGTGGCGACCTGATGCTGATGGTCGGCGGCGGCCACGGCTTCCGCATGCTCGAGCCGACCACCTTCCTCGAGATCAAGCAGGGGCCTTACAACGGACTCGACGAGAAGGAGCGATTCTGAAGCGACGGAAGCCGAAGTCGTGAATCGGAAGGGTCGCAACATCGGGATGCGTGAACTTGCGCCTGAGCGACAGCCCGCGCATGAGCCGTGCCCTACGATGGCAGGAGGAACGAGGAGAGCGAGGTGATCTAGGGTCTCGTCCATCGGGGGCTGTCCTGATTCTGATCTTCTCGGCCTCCATCGGACTCTCCGTCTACATCTGGTCGGCGAATCTCGAAGCCGATTGGCACATCGCCGACGATCACGAGATCCACTCCGCCTTGGGAGCCGATCACCAAGTCACCCTGAAGGAAGGCGAGCAAGCTCTACCTCGCAGGGGAATCAGGTCACCCGGGCGTGGCGAGCCGATATCGACCCGCCTACTGGGCGCTCCGCTACCTCGAGATGTGGCTCTGGGGTGATTCCCCCCGCGCCTGGTACGCCGCCCGAATCGCGATGTTCGCGCTTATGCTGACCGCAGCGTGGTGGACTACGGCCCGTTTCTCGGGGCTCCTGCTGAGCACCGCCTGGATTCTCCTCTTGGCGCAGCCTGCCTACTGGTCCGACATCTTCGCTCGGTTGGGACCGCCCGAGGCATATGCGGCGCCCGCCTCGGCCATTGTGGCCTTCGCCTGCACATGGCTCTGGCGAGTCGAAACAGCGGAGCCACGCGTGCCTGGCGCTGGCGTCACCGACTGGCCTGGATCGCCGCCGGACTCGGTGCGATCTGCGCGATCGGATCGAAGGAGAAATTCGTCTTCTTGCCAGCCGCTCTCGCCCTCGTCGCCTGGCGAGAACGGCGCCGCGGCAAACCCGGACTCATGGGACTAGCCATGACGACAAATTCTCTGGCCCTGGCTGCGCTGGTACCACCGCGACCATCTTCTATGTCTCTCGGACCGGCGCGGACTTCTATGGCCACCAATTAGTGGCAGCGCCACCTGGCCGAAGCTCTGGGCTGGTATCAGAAACGTCGGCGGCCTGTGGTTCTTCCCGTTCGGATCGGCGACCCTCGTGTTCGTTCTGAACAAGAGCCATCGAGGCGGAGATACTTGGCGGCGGGTGACGGAATCAGCGTTGAATCTCTTCTGGGCAGAGAGCGCCATCAGCGTGCTGCTAGTCAGTCAACTCTACTTCTATCGAGGCCGATGGGGAGCTCAAGCCGTTACGCCTTTCCTGGCGAGTTGCTGATCCTTCTTCTCTGGTTCCTTCCCGGGCTTTCCTAGTGCACTCTGTTCTCGGAGAGCCCCCGACATCCACGATGCCTGGGTATCCGGCGCGCCATCGCGATCGCCTCGTTTCACCCGTACTCCGATTCGGCTTTTCCGAGAATAGGAGACTCAGTGCGCTTAATCGCCTGATGACGACGCACTACATGGCCGTGATGCGACAGGTGATGGCGGCAGCCAACGCGGAGCCCGGAGCGGTAATTGCGCTTCGGGCAGGTGAATTGTCCGCCGTCGAGGGAACCATGGCCGCCGAGAGTCTGTTGAGGTTCGGCGGCGTCAAGAACCCGATCGTCGCCGTCAACGAAGGACCATGGCTCCCGGCGGGATCTCCGCCGGAATCAGCAATACGCCTCAACTCACTGCGATCCTGCTCGATCTCTGGAATGCACTCTGGAGCGGCAAGTACGAGAGCTTCGCGCCCCAGGAGACTTTCCGAACTGCTACCTCTTGTCTCGAGCTAATACCAATCTCGCCACCGGCGGGCACGCTTGGCTGTAAGCGTTTTGAGGTGGCGTGGCGGTATCCCGCGCGGACGGTGCCAGTATCGAAGGAGAAGATAGATTTCCGCCCACCGCGACGTTCAAGACACCGGCGGGACAGCCCAAGACGAGGAAATGCAGATATCTCTGGCCATCGCCGGGCGTTTCACCTTCTCGGCATCGAAGCCCTGCCGCTCCTCGCGCTCGGCGCTGATGCGCTGCTGCTCGTTGCCCTGGCGGCGACGGTCGCACGGTGGCTGACGGGCGACGACGCTTCGCCGGCGCGCCGCTTCCTTGCGGGTGGGCTCGTGCTGTTCGCGACGTTGGTCGGCTCGGCGACCGCGCTCGGCGCCGCCGGAATCTTGTCAAACCGCAATCTGGTGGCGATCCATCTGGCGCTCTTCGCGGCGGCGCTCGTCGTCACATGTCCCGGCGGCGAGACCCGCCGCTCCGCTGGACGTGGGAGTCGGCGCGCTGGACACTCGGCGGCGCGGTGGCGCCGCTGCGCGAGCTCGTCGTGCGGCGCGGCTGGACGCGCCCGCGAAGGATCGAGTCCCTGCTTCTGCTGACGATTGTGCTGATCCTGGCTTTTTATGCGGTCCTGGCCGTCTTCACCTTGCCGCTGAACCACGACGCGAACGCCTATCGACTCAGTCGCCTGGCGTACTGGCTGCAGGAAGGAAGCATCCACCACTTCCCGACCAATGAGGGGCGGCAGAACTTCGTCGGTCAGAACGCCGAGCTGGTCATGC
The DNA here is from genome assembly GCA_963699245.1 of Thermoanaerobaculia bacterium. Lineage (GTDB taxonomy): Bacteria > Acidobacteriota > Thermoanaerobaculia > Multivoradales > JAGPDF01 > JACTMI01. Next base: position 2,704,462 of record OY969426.1, on the reverse strand, counting down.
TCTGGCTCGTCTCCTTCTTCCGGCGGGGTTACCCGCTCGTGCATCTGGTGCAGTTCACCGGTGGCTGTCTGGCCTGCCTCGCGACTCACGAGCTTGGTCGCCAGCTGGGCTTCGCGCCGTTCTGGCGCCTGCTCGGTGCTCGTCATGATCGGAGTGCCGACTGTAGCCGTCCAGTTCTTCACTGCCCAGGCTGACCTCTTCACGACCGGCTGCCTCTCCGCCGGACTCGCGTTCCTGCTACCGGCGCTGAAAGGCCGCCGCCGCTCCGACTTTGCACTCGTCGGCGTCGGAGTCGGCCTTGCCGTCGGGGCCAAGGCGACTGTGCTCTTCTGGGCGCCCGGTCTAGCGATCCTGGGGTTCCTCTGGGCGAGGCTCGAACGCTGTGGACTCGCGGAGATGCTGCGCGGCGCCGCCCTGCTCCTCGCCTGCGCCCTTCCACTCGCCGGCTACAACTTGCTGCAGAACTCTCGCGAGCTCGGGAATCCTGTTGCCCCGAACGCTGCCGGAGAAAAGGCGGGTGGCCACCGCAACTCCTGCCGGCCGGTCGCGTCGCGACCAACCTCGTAGCGCTCGAATTCCAGCTCTTCGATCCAGCTCATCCTCTCGTGCCGAGTCGATTTCTCGTCGTTCCCTTCGTCGAGCAGCTCGCCTATCTGGAAGGGAGGAGCCGCGCCTACCGCCAGTACGCGGCGTCGCTCCGGTCGACCGGCGGATGGCTCTCGCGCGGCCTCGAGGGAGATGAAGCCTCGTTCGGCTTGCTCTTCACCTTCGTCGCTCTCGCAGGTGCCGGGCGCGCGCTGCTAGGCGCACGGCGGGACCGGCCTCCCGAGGCGCGGTGGCTCGCCGCGGTCGTGCTGTCGATCTTGGCGTTCGTGGCCATCTTCGTTTCGTGGATCGGCATGAACGTGAACCAGTTTCGCTACTGCGCGCCACTCGTGCCTTTTCTCGCGATCCTCGCCATCTTCGCTCTCCTGGGGTTTCGGGGCCGAGGCCGGACCTGGCTGCCGCGCTGTTGCTCAGCGGACAGTTCGCGACCTCGGTCTGCGTCGGAATCGAGAGTCGTCACCACGGACTGCGGACGCTGGTGGAGCCGCGCCGGTCCCCTTGGTATCCGCTCTGGGAGCAGGCGCGCGCGCTCATCGACACCGCGGGCAGGGAGGTGTCCCGAGTCTGTGTCGGACTGCCCGGCGATACTTGGCTGGCGCCGCTCTATCGGTCCGGGACCGAGCAGCAACTCCGCGAGGTGGAGCTGAAGGAGTTTGCGGAGCGGCGGTCGCTGGCAGGTCTTCTGGCAGAACACGGTTGCGAATCGCTGATCACCGTCCCAAGGCTCGCCCACTCCCTCGACTTCCACGGCATCTGGGCCGCGCCCACGCTCGATCCGCTGACGCGGGCTCGCTTGGTGATTCGAGAAGCAGGGCCTGGACATCCAGCGCGCCCGACGCTGGTCGGCGCGCGTGGCGTCTGGCAGGACGGCTGGACCGCGACTCGCGCCGAGATCTGGCTCGCCAATTGGACCGGCGAGAGATTCTCCATTCGGCTCGACAACGCCACGCCCCTCGATCGGCACATCGTCCTGCGCAGCCGCGCCGGCACGCGGGAGATCGACCTTCCCCGGGGCGCTGCAGGCATCGGGGAAGTCGAGGTATTTCCGAACGACACCGTCTCGCTCGAGGTCGCGCCACCGTTTCACCCGACCAGCGCAACCGGCGCCCAGGACGAGCGGGAGCTGGGCATCTGGCTGCCCCCGCCCTCGATCCAAAGCGTCGAAGGCATCTTTCGCGACGGCTGGACGGCGCCCGTCGCGCGTCTGCACCTCGCAGACTGGAGTTCCCACCAGCTCGCGCTCGAGCTCGGCAATCCGACCGACCTCGAGCGCGAGATCGAGGCGCGGAGCGGCGCGGGCACGGTGCGGCTCCGAGTGGAACCGGGATCGACCGCGGCATTGCAGCTCGACGTGCTGACCGACGACCACGTCGATCTGCGAGTCGCGCCGCCCTTTTCGCCGGGCAAGGCGGCAAAGGGCGTCGGCGACGAGCGCGAGCTCGGCGTGCTCCTCGGTCCACGGCCCGACCTGGCAACCACAGGCGTATCCGCCGACGGATGGACCGAGGCGTCCGCGACGTTTCGGCTCGAGCACTGGCTGAGCGGTGTCTTCGAGCTTCCGCTCGAGAATCCCACGCCGCTCGCACGTACGGTTCGAGTTCGAGCCACACGCCAGTGGTCCAGCGCGGCGCTCGCGGCGGGCGCGACGATCCGCCTCGCTCTGCCGGTACTCGCGACTGACACCGTCATCCTCGACGTCTCACCCCCGTTCGAGCCTGCGATGGGCGAAGCCGGGTTCCCGCACCGCAATCTCGGCCTCCGGCTCGGCCCGCCGCTCTTCCCCCGTGCCGAGCCCATCCTGCCGACGACGTGGACAGAAGCCGCGCCGCGACAAGCCGACACCAGCGAGCCCCGGCCCATCGTCGAGGCGGAAGGGCTCCTCGCCGACGGCTGGATCTCCACCCGCGCCCACTTTCGATTGAAGAACTGGACGTCGGGACTGTTCGAACTCGACCTCGAGAATCCATCGCCGCGGGAGCGCCGTTTTGTCGCGCGCAGCTCGCGCGAGGTTGTTCGCCTGGTGTTCGCGCCAGGCGCTCGACGTCACCTCGCGATCCGAGTGGGAGCGGAAGATCGCGTGGTATTGGAGGTGTCACCTCCTTACGTACCGGCCTCTGAGAGCGTGGGCTCCGAGGATCGGCGCGAGCTCGGCCTCCTCGTACAAAGCCGACTGCAACCCCGGACCGAGAGAATCCCAGGACACCGCTGACCGGCGCCCCTTTCGACGCGCGCATCGGTCCGCACCGTCAAGCCTCGCGCAGCGCCGCCGTCACCGGCAGGCGCGCCGCCCGGATCGCCGGGAAGAGTCCGCCCACCAGTCCGAGGACGAGCGCCAGCGCCGTCCCCTGCGCGAGCAGCGCCGGAGTGACATCGAACGCGAAGGTCACCTGGCTGAACGAGTCCCAGTTGAGGGTCGAGGTGCGGTAGCCGTCGAAAAAGAACCAGGCGGCCGCCGCGCCGAGCGCGCCGCCGGCGAGCGCCAGCAGCATCGCCTCGACCAGCACCGAGACGACGACCGCGCCGGCGCCGAAGCCGAGCGCCCGCAGGGTCGCCACCTCGCGCGTGCGCGCCGCGACCGCCGAGTACATCGTGTTGAGCGCCCCGAAGATGGCGCCGATGCCCATCAGGATCGACGACCGTGAAGCCGAGCCCGCTGATGATGCCGTTCAGCGTTCGCCCCTGGTTGCCGAAGTACTCGCTCTCGCGCATCACCGCGACGTCGAGCCGCGGGTCGGTGGTCAGCGCGTCCTTGAAGCGGTCGAATGCCTCCGGCGACTCGAGGCGCGCGACCACCGTCTGGAAGGAGTTGCCGCGCTGGTAGGCGGGCTGCAGCACCCGCGCGTCGGTCCACAGCTCCGACTCCCAGAGCGCGCCGTCGGCCGCGAAGGTGCCGACCACCGTCCACTCGTTCCGCCCCCACTTCAGGCGCGAGCCGACGTCGAGGCCGCGGAACTGCCGCCGCGCCCCCTCGCCGACCAGGATCTCGTTCTTGCCCCACTCGAACTTGCGCCCGGCGGTGATCTGGAGCTTCGGGCGCGTCGCGAAGGCCGCCGGCTGCACGCCGCGCAGCGGAACGTTGGCGGTGGTGCCGGTCGAGCTCTTCGGCAGGTCGACGATGACGAAGAGCTCGCCCGAGCAGAGCGGCGCGTCGGCGGCGCCGCCGTCGATCCTGCCGCGCGCGATGCCGGGCGCCTGGCGCGATGATCTCGATCGCATCGCCCAGCATCACGCTCATCATCTCGGAGTCGCTGCCGGCGCGCAGCACCATGGCGTTCTGCGGCGAGCCCGCGTGCGCATCGTGCGGCGAAAGCCCTCGCCGATCGACAGCACGCGCGACGAAGACAGCGACCACTCCGGCGATCCCCACCACCGTGGCCAGCGAGGCGCCGCGCCGTTGCGGAATGGTGCGGATCGCCGTTCCGGCGACGGCGCCGAACTGCGTGACCCAGTTGCCGAACGACGCCATGGTCAGCCCCTCCGCAGCGCTTCGACGATGCGCAGCCGCATCGCCGCGAGGGCCGGCAGGATGCCGGCCGCGATGCCGAGCAGCAGGACGACGACGGCGCCGACCGCGGCGTCGTCGCCCGGGAAGTAGAAGATCGGCAGGAAGCCGCCGGTCGGGTCGCCGGCGCCGATCGCCGCCGCGCCGAGCGCCAGGCCGATCCCGCCGCCGATCACCGCCAGCAGACAGGACTCGGCGAGCACCAGCGCCGAGCACGCCGCCGTGCGAGAAGCCGATCGTCTTCAGCACCGCCAGCTCGCTGGTGCGCTCGCGGACCGACTGCGCGATCGTGTTGCCGGTGACCAGCAGCAGGGTGAAGAAGACCGCTGCGAGGACCCACTGGATGATCGCGCCGATGTCGCCGATCTGGGCGGCGAAGCTCTGCGCCAGCGCCTTCTCCGTCACCGTCTTGGTCTCGGCCGGCGAGTTCTCGAAGATGGCGTCGATGCGGCGGCCGACGTCGGCCGCCTGCGACGGATCGGCGATGCGCACGACGTACCAGCCGACGATCCCCTTGCCGTACTGGCGAGCTTCGTCGAAGTAGTCGTAGTGGAAGAGGAACTGGGTGGTGTCGGTCCCCTTCTCCTTGCCGTCGTAGATGCCGCGGATGTTGAACTCCCAGAGCCGCGAGCCGTCCTTCTTGCGGTAGAAGTACGGCGCCTGGACCGGAATGCGGTCGCCGACCTTCCAGCCGTAGTGCTCCGCCGTCTTGCGGCCGACGATCACCCCTTCGCGGTCGGCGAACCAGGCCTGCTTCTGGTCCTCCGGCAGCAGGATCTCCGGGTACATCGCGAGGTACTCCTCGGGCTCGACCGGGAGACTGGAAGCGCCCCTGGAAGCCGGTGTTGGGATTCTGGTAGATGCCGCCGAACCAGTTGCAGTGGGTGACCAGCGTGACGCCCGGAACGGCCTCGATCTTGGCCTGGTAGGAGAACGGCAGCGGCTGGATGATGCGAGGTCTTGTGGGTGGTGAAGAGCCGGTCGGCGCCGGCGACGTCGACGCCGGCGCTGAAAGCCACCCGCACCGCCGCGAGGTAGGCGAACAGCACGAACGCGACGACGATCGACAGGAAGGTGAAGAACGTCCGCGCCTTGCGGCGGCGGAGGTTCGACCACAGGAGCGGCCAGTACTTCACGCCGCCGACTCCACGAGGACGCCCTTCTCGAGGTGGAGCACGCGGCTGGCGCGCTCGGCGGCGTGCGGATCGTGGGTCACCATGATCATCGTCTTGCCGTGCTCGCGGTGGAGCGCCCCGAGCAGGTCGAGGATCTCGTCGCCCGACTTGCGATCGAGGTCGCCGGTCGGCTCGTCGCAGAGCAGCAGCGTCGGATCGGTGACGATCGCGCGCGCGATGCCGACCCGCTGCTCCTGGCCGCCCGAGAGCTGCCGCGGATAGTGCTTCATGCGGTCGGAGAGGCCGACCAGCGACATCGCGGTCGCCACCTGCTGCTTGCGCCGCGCCGCCGAGAGCGAGGTGAGCAGCAGCGGCAGCTCGACGTTGCGTTCGGCGGTCAACGCCGGCAGCAGGTTGTACATCTGGAAGACGAAGCCGACGTGGCGGGCGCGCCAGTCGGTGAGCTTCGACTCCGGGAGCGCGTCGATGCGCACGCCGTCGACGTCCACGCTCCCCGCGGTCGGGCGGTCGAGGCCGCCGATCAGGTTGAGCAGGGTCGACTTGCCCGAGCCCGACGGCCCCATCAGCGCGAGGAACTCGCCGCGGCCGACGTCGACGCTCGAGGCCCTGCAGCACTTCGATCTTCTCCTCGCCGCGCACGTAGGTCTTGCGCGCGTCGCGCACTTTCACCAGAGTCTCCATCTCCGTTCCCCCCTCAGTTGCCCTGCCGCTCGACGACCCGCGCGCCCGCCGCGAGCTCCGCCGGCCCTTCGATCACCACCCGCTCGCCCGCCGCGAGGCCGGCCACCACTTCGGCCGGGTCGTCGCCGCCGGCCGCGAGGCGCACGGCGCGCCGTTCGAGCTTCGAGTCGGCGCCGACGACGTAGACGAACTCGCTGCCGGTCGCGCCGCGGATCGCCGACCGCGCCACCTGCACCGTCGCCCGCGGCGCCGCGCCCGCTCCGGCCTCCGCCAGGAAGGCGACCTTGACGCCCATGTCCGGCAGGATGCGCGGATCGAGCTGCTCGAAGGCGATGCGCACCGTCACCGTCGCCTTCTGGCGGTCGGCGGCCGGAATCGTGGTGATGACGTGCCCGGGCACCGGCCAGTCGGGATAGGCGTCGAGCGTCGCGCGTGACCTTCTGGCCGGGCACCACGCGCTGGATGTAGGCCTCGTTGACGTCGACCTCGATCTCGAGCGAGCCCATGTCGACGATGGTCGAGATGCCGGTGCGGGTGAAGCCGCCGCCGGCCGAGATCGGCGAGATCATCTCGCCGGGCTGCGCGTTCTTCGAGATCGCGACCCCGGCGAAGGGCGCGCGGATCACCGTGTCCTCGAGCCCCTGGCGCGCCAGCGCCACGTTGCGGTCGGCGGCGCGGGCGTCCGCGCGCAGCGCATCGATGCGCGCCGCGAGCGCGTCGACCTCGGCCTCCACGGCGTCCCAATCGGACTTGGGCGAGATTCCCTGGGCGACCATCTCGCGCAGCCGAGCCTGGCGGATCTTCGCCTCTCGCAGCCGCGCCTCGCCCTCGATCACCGACTTCTGCGCCGACGCGAGCTGCGCCTCGGCGAGACCGAGCGCGAAGCGCGCCTGGCTGTCGTCGAGCCGGGCCAGCACCTGGTCCTTCTCGACCTTGAGCCCCTCTTCGACCAGCACCTCGACGACCTTGCCGGTGACCTTCGAAGAGACGGTCGCCTGGCGCCGCGCGGTGACGTAGCCGGAGGCATTGAGCACCGAGGCCGCCCCGGACGCGCCGCCGGCTCCCTGCTCGACGAGCGCCGTGCGCACCGGGGCGGCGCGCTCGCGGCCGAGGAACCAGGCGGCTCCCCCGGCGACGGCGAGGACCAGGACGCCGACGACGAGCGGCCGTCCCTTGCCGCGAGCTTCCGGCTCCTCGCTGCGGTCGATCTTCAGGGCGTCCAGCTTCTGCTTGAGATCCGAGGTCATTCCCCCTCCAACAGCGTCATCTGAAGCCTACGCGGCACACCGCGCTCCGGCCTAGCGGCAGCCGGCCGACGGCGGCGCGGGACCGGCGAACGGCGCCGCGGGCTCAGCGCAGATCGTAGGGAACGTCGGTGCCGCGCAGCAGGTCCTGGAGCGTGCCGCGACGACGGATCAGCTCGACCCGTCCGGGAGCGCGCACCAGGATCTCGGCCGGCAGCGGGCGGCTGTTGTACTCCGACGCCATCGAGAAGCCGTAGGCGCCGGCGTCGAGGATGGCGACGAGGTCTCCCGCCGCGACCGGCGGCAGATCGCGGGTCTGCGCCAGCAGGTCGCCCGTCTCGCAGACATTGCCGGCGACGTCGACCACCTGTCCGCCTCCCGTCTTGCCGACGACGCGGACGCGGTGGTAAGCCTCGTACAGGATCGGGCGCATCAGCGTGTTGAAGCCGGCGTCGACGTTGACGAAGGTCTTGATCGGCGTCGTCTTGACCGAGTTGACCCGCGTCAGCAGCAGCCCGGCGTCGGCGACCACGGCGCGCCCCGGCTCGACCCAGAGCTGCGGCAGCTCGCCCTCGAGCGCGTCGCGCGCGGCGAGCAGCGGGCCGACCTGCGCGGCGGCCCATTCGTCGGCGCTCATCGTCACTTCGCCGTCGTGGTAGGGAACGCCGAGCCCGCCGCCGAGATCGACGAACTCGAGCTTGACGCCCAGCTCGTGCCGGATGCGCACCATGAAATCGACCATCTCCTGCGCCGCGAGCCGGAAGGGCTCGGGCTCGGTGATCTGCGAGCCGATGTGCGAGTGCAGCCCGACGATCTGCACCCGCGGCGCCAGCTCGAGGGCGCGCTGCACCGCCTTGAGCGCGCCGTCGCCGACGAAGTGGAGGCCGAATTTCGAGTCGACGACGCCGGTGGCGATCTTCGCGTGGGTGTGCGGGTCGACCGCCGGGTTGAGCCGGAAGCTGATGCGCGCCGCGGCGCCGATCGTCGCCGCGCGCGCCGCGACCTGCTCGAGCTCGTCCATCGAGTCGACGTTCAGGATCGCCCCCACCGAGATGGCGCGGTCGATCTCGAGCGGGCTCTTGCTGTTCGAGGTGAAGAGGATCTCGCGGGCCGGAAACCCGAGGCGCAGCGCCAGCTCGAGCTCGCCGTCCGAGACCACCTCGGCGCCGGCGCCCTCCTTGCGCAGCAGGCGGACGATCGCCGGGTTGGTGTTGGCCTTGAGCGCGTAGTGGAGACGCGACTGCGGATAGACGCCGGCGAAGGCCCCGGCGATCCGCCGGTAGTTGGCGACGATGCGATCACCGTCGTAGACGTAGAGCGGCGTGCCGAAGCTGCGCGCCCAGGTCTGCAGATCGCCCGGCGCCAGGCTCTCCGCTGGCGGCAGCTCGCCGGGCGCGGGCGGCGGTCCGGGCGGCGTCACGGCCGTCGTCGCGGCACCGGCGGCGGGAGGCGGCGCCGGCTCGCCCGCGGCGCCGGCGGCGAGCGGCAGAAGGCCGGCGAGCAGCAGCGCGAGACGGGTGGATCGGACTCTCATCGGGACTCTCCGGTCGAGGCGCCGTGCAGCTTAGCCCAGCGCCCTGCGACCACCGCCGCTCAGACGCCGCGCGCCTCGGCGCCCCAGAGGACTTTGTGCTGCTGCAGGTTGAGCCGCACCGGCAGGCGGTCGCGCAGGATCCACTCGGCGAGCTGGCGCGGCTCGAGCGAGCCCCAGACCGGCGCGAAGAGCAACGGCAAGCCGCGACCGGCGAGGCCACGCTCGACGATCACCTGCTTCGCCCAGCGATAGTCCTCCTCGCCCGCCAGAACGAACTTGAGCTCGTCGCCCGGACGCAACAGCGCCAGGTTCTCCCAGCGGTTGTTGGCGGCTTCCCCGGAGCCCGGGCACTTGACGTCGACGATGCGGCGGACGCGCGGGTCGACGCCGCCGATGTCGAGCCCGCCGCCGGTCTCGAGCAGGACCTCGAAGCCCTCGTCGCAGAGACGGCGCATCAGCGGATGCACCGCCGGCTGGAGCAGCGGCTCGCCGCCGGTGATCTCGACCAGAGGGCAGCCGATCTCGCGCAGCCTGGCGACGATTCCCTCCACCGTCATCCACTCGCCGCCGTGGAAGGCGTATTCCGTGTCGCACCAGACGCAACGCATCTGACAGCCGGTCAGACGAACGAAGACGCAGGGGCGGCCGGCGTGGGTCGACTCGCCCTGAATCGAGTGAAAGATCTCGTGGATCCTGAGGCGGCCGGCGGCTGCCGGATCTTCTCTGCCCGCCGGCGGCGCGCCACTCACGGCTCGTAGATCGCGCAGGAGGTCTCGGTCTCCCAGACCTCCACCCGCCGCACGGCGCGCCCCGCGGGGAGGCGCGCGGCGGTCTCTTCGAAGACGTAGCGCGCCAACTCCTCCGCCGTCGTGTTGCGCTCGCGGTCGAACGGCGGATGATCGTTGATCACCGCGTGGTCGAAGCGTCCGACCACCTGCTCGAGGACCCCCTTCAGGTCGGCGAAGTCGATCACCATGCCGAGCGCGTCGAGCCGCTCGGCAGCGACGTGGACGCGCACGCGGTAGTTGTGGCCGTGCAGGTTCTGGCAGCCGCGGGTATGGCCGCGGATCGCGTGCGCGGCGGCGAAGGTGAAGTCCTTGAAGACCGTGAACATCGGCGGGCGAAGAATACTGCGGCGGGCGGGCTCAGGGGCGCGGCTCGAACTCGGCCAGCGTCGGCGGCAGGCCGGCGTCGAGCGCCGCGCGGCTGCCAGTCGAGCGCCGCCCGGGCGCGCCGGTCGTCGAAGGCCCAGTGGCGCTCGAGCGACGCGAGCTGCGAGAGCGGCATCGGCGCGCGGCGGCCGGCGAGGGCGTAGAAGGGAAGGGCGAGGCGGAGCAGCCGGCGCGCGGTGGCGATCGAGAGCTCGCGGCTGCGGCGGCGGCGCGCCGCCGAGCGCGGCGACCTTGCCGACCACCTGCGCACCGTGGCGATTTCGCCGGCTCATCAGCCAGGCGCTGCCGGGCTCGGCGCGCGCGAGCACCCGCAGCATGCCGTCGACCAGGTCGTCGAGGTAGATCCACGAGGTCCTCTGGTCGGCGCCGATCAGGACCGGAAATCGCCCGCGCCAGATCTGGCGCAGCAGCGCATTGGCGCCGTCGCTTCTTGCCGGGCGGGCCGTAGACCAGGCTGGGGTAGACCGTGACCACCTTGAGCCCGCGCGCGGCGTAGGCGCGGATCACGTTCTCCCCCGCGTGCTTGGTTGCCGAGTAGCGGGTCGGGAAAGGCTCGAGAGCGGGCGGTCTCCTCGGTCGCCAGCGAGCCGTCCGCCGGGCTGCCGCCGAAGTAGGCGACCGACGAGACCGAGAGGAAACGGGGCACGCCGAGCTTCGAGGCCAGCGAGGCGACGTTCTCGGAGCCCGCGACGTTGACCTGCTCCATCCGCCCGGCGGGGCCGGTGAGATCGAGGTCGGCCGCGGCGTGGATGACCCAGTCGGCGCCCGACATCCCCTCGCGCATCGAAGCGCGGACGGTGATGTCCCCCGGAAAGGTCGCCACGCCCGCCTCGACCAGCGGCTCCGAGCCCGGCTCGTCGGCCGCACCAGGGCGCGCACCTCGTGCCCCTCCGCGACCAGCCGACGCGCCAGCGCGCGGCCGATGTAGCCGGTCGCGCCGGTGAGGAAGATCCTCATCGCGCTCTCCTCGCGGAGGCCCGCCGGCCGGCTCCCCGGAACGCCGAGGAATCCGGCACGCGCCTTGCGTTGTTGCTTTTTTCGAGCGGGAGTCTCCGGGGGTCGCTCCCGCCAGCCGGACCGCGAGGCCGGCTCGTTCCGGATCCCCGATCTCGCCCCGTGCGGATTCCCCTCCACCGCACGGGGCTTTTTTGCGCCGCCGCGGCTCAACCGACGAGCTGCCGCAGCACGTACTGCAGGATGCCGCCGTGCCGGTAGTACTCGATCTCCTGCGGCGTGTCGAGCCGCACCCGGGCGCGGAAAGCGATCTCGCCCCCCTCCGGCTTCGCCGCCCGCACGGTGACCTCGCGGCCGGCGGCGAAGCTGTTCGCGACCCCCGCCGCCAGCCCTTCGACGGCGAAGGTCTCGAAGCCGGTGAGCCCGAGGCTCGTGGCGCTCTGGCCGGCCGGGAACTCGAGCGGCACGATGCCCATGCCGATCAGGTTCGAGCGGTGGATGCGCTCGTAGCTCTCGGCGACCACCGCGCGCACGCCCTGCAGCGCCGGCCCCTTGGCGGCCCAGTCGCGCGACGAGCCGGAGCCGTACTCCTTGCCGGCGAGGATCGACCGTCGGCGTCCCCTCCTCGGCGTACTTCATCGCGGCGTCGTAGATCGTCATCGGCGTCGCCCGAAGGCACGTGCTGGGTGAAGCCCCCTTCGATGTCGGGCACCATGCGGTTCCTGATGCGCACGTTGGCGAAGGTGCCGCGCACCATCACCTCGTGGTTGCCGCGTCGCGAGCCGTAGGAGTTGAAGTCGACCGGCCCGACGCCGTGCTCCTGCAGGTAGCGCCCGGCGGGGCTCTCCTTCTTGATCGAGCCGGCCGGCGAGATGTGATCGGTGGTGATCGAGTCGCCGAGCACCGCCAGGCAGCGCGCACCGGCGAGATCGACGACCGGCGCCGGCGTCATCGACATCCCCTCGAAGTAGGGCGGCTGGCGAACGTAGGTCGACGCCGGATCCCAGGCGAAGGTGTCCCCTTCGGGTACCGCGAGCGAGCGCCACGCCTCGTCGCCGGCGAAGACGTCGGCGTACTCGCGCCGGAACTGCTCGGCCAGCACGGCGCGCTGCATGGTCGATTCGATCTCGGCCTGCGACGGCCAGACGTCGCGCAGGAAGACCGGCATCCCGTCGCTCCCGGTGCCGAGCGGCTCGCTCGCCAGGTCGAGATCGATCCGCCCGGCGAGCGCGTAGGCGACGACGAGCGGCGGCGAGGCGAGGTAGTTGGCGCGCACCTCGGGGCTGATCCGCCCCTCGAAATTGCGGTTGCCCGACAGCACCGAGACGGCGACCAGCTGGCCGTCGGCGATCGCCTTCGAGACCGGGGCCGGCAGCGGCCCCGAGTTGCCGATGCAGGTCGTGCAGCCGTAGCCGACGACGTTGAAACGCAGCTTCTCGAGCTCGCTCAGGAGACCGGCCTCCTTCAGGTACTCGGTCACCACCTTGGAGCCGGGCGCCAGGCTCGTCTTGACCCAGGGACGGGTGCGCAGCCCGCGCGCGACGGCCTTCCGGGCGACGAGGCCGGCGGCGATCATCACCGATGGATTCGAGGTGTTGGTGCAGGAGGTGATCGCGGCGATCACCACCGAGCCGTGGCGCAGCGTGCAGGGGACGCCGTCGATCTCGGTCGCCACCTCGGTCGCGGTCGCCTCGGCCACCGCGACACCGCCGCCTTCGCTCTCCCAGCGGCCGGTCGTCTCGGCTTTCGGCTTCGGTGCCGTGCCCTTGCCGGCGAGGAGCCCCGGCAGCTCGCCGAGGAAGCTCTCCTTGACCCTGGTCAGCGCGACGCGGTCCTGCGGGCGGCGCGGCCCGGCGAGCGACGGCTCGACGGTGCCGAGATCGAGCGCCAGGGTGTCGGAGTACTCGGCCTCGGGCGTCGCGGCGTCGTGGAAGAGCCCCTGCTCCTTGAAGTAGGCCTCGGCGAGCGCGACCTGCCCGGCCGAGCGGCCCGAGAAGCGCAGGTAGTCGAGCGCCACCGCGTCGACCGGGAAGAGGCCGCAGGTCGCGCCGTACTCGGGCGCCATGTTGGCGATGGTGGCGCGATCGGCGAGTCGCAGGCTGGCGAGACCGGGGCCGTAGAACTCGACGAACTTGCCGACCACCCCCTTCTTGCGCAGCATCTGGGTGACGGTCAGCACCAGATCGGTGGCGGTGGCCCCCTCCGGGAGCTTGCCGGAGAGACGGAAGCCGACCACCTGCGGGATGAGCATCGACACCGGCTGGCCGAGCATCGCGGCTTCGGCCTCGATGCCGCCCACGCCCCAGCCCAGTACGCCGAGGCCGTTGATCATCGTGGTGTGCGAGTCGGTGCCGACGAGGGTGTCCGGGTACGCCCAGCCGTTCTCGGACATCACGACGCGCGCCAGGTACTCGAGGTTCACCTGGTGGACGATGCCGGTCGACGGGGGCACGACGCGGAAGTTGCGAAAGGCCTTCTGCCCCCAGCGCAGGAAGAGATAGCGCTCGTGGTTGCGCTGGAACTCGTAGCGGTTGTTGATCAGCATCGCCGCTTCCGAGCCGTACTCGTCGACCTGCACCGAGTGGTCGATCACCAGCTCGACCGGCTGCAGCGGGTTGATCTTCTCGGGATCGCCGCCGAGCGCCTTCATGGCGTCGCGCATCGCCGCCAGGTCGACCACCGCCGGCACGCCGGTGAAGTCCTGGAGCAGGACCCGCGCCGGCATGAAAGCGATCTCGCGATCGGGCGCCGCCTTCGCCTGCCAGCTCGCCAGCGCCTCGATCTCGGCGGCGCCGACGGCGTCGCCGTCCTCGCGCCGCAGCAGGTTCTCGAGCAGGATCTTGAGGGCATAGGGGAGACGGCCGAGCGGGAAGCCGCGGCGCTCGAGCGCCGCGAGGCGCGCGATGCGGTGGCTCACCCCGCCGACCGTGAAGGTGCCGTGACTGCCGAAACTGTCGTGCATGTGGAATCCCTTCGAAGGGAGGAACTGCTGACCCGAAGGAGGATATCGCAGCGAATCGGGCCGCCGGCGCCGCGGCGGGGAGGTAGACTTCCGCCATGGCGGCTCCGGACCTCACCGCGCCGGTTCTGCTCCTCGCCATGCCGCAGGTGGCGGACCCCTTCTTCCGCAAGAGCGTCGTTCTCCTGCTCGCCCACGAGGAGGAGGGGAGCTTCGGCTTCATCGTCAACCGCACCACCGAGCTCAAGGTCGTCGACATCCTGCGCGACCTCGATATCTCCTGGACGGGCGCGCCCGGCATGCTGGCCCGCTTCGGCGGGCCGGTGCAGCCGCAGGTCGGCACGCTGCTCTTCGCTCCCGACGCCGCCTCGCCCGCGCTCCCCGGCTCGGCCGAGGTGCTGCCGGGGGTTCGCGTCAGTCAGAACCTCTCGGAGCTGGCCGTGCTGGCCGGCGCGCCCCCCGACCGCTTCCGGCTGCTGCTCGGCTACGCCGGTTGGGGCGCCGGCCAGCTCGTCGAGGAGATCCTGCGCAACGACTGGCTGACCGCGCCGGTCGATCTCGACATCGTCTTCGGCCACGATCCCGACGCCGCCTGGGAGAAGGCCCTCGCTTCGGTCGGCGTCGACTCGCGGACCCTCCCCGCCTGGACCGCGGCCGAGGGGGAGGCGGCGCCGAACTGATGTCGGAGCACGATCCGATCACCCGCTTCGTCGATCTCTTCGAGCGCGCCGCGCGCGACGCCCCGTTCGACCCGACTGCGGTCGCCCTGGCGACCGCCGATGCCGAGGGCCGGCCGAGCCTGCGCATGGTGCTGCTCAAGGGGGTCGACGCGAGCGGCTTCCGCTTCTACACCAACTACGAGAGCCGCAAGGGGCGAGAGCTCGAGGCCAACCCGCGCGCCGCGCTCTGCTTCCACTGGGCCTGGCTCGAAGAGCAGGTGCGCATCGAGGGCGACGTCGAGCGCCTGCCGGCGGAAGAGTCCGACGCCTACTTCGCCATGCGGCCGCGCGGCTCGCAGCTCGGCACCTGGGCGTCGCGGCAGAGCGAGCCGATGGACTCGCGCTTCGCCCTCTTGCGCCGCGTCGCCGCGATCGAGGCGCGCCATCTCGGCCGCCCGATCGAGCGGCCGCCTTACTGGGGCGGCTTCCTGCTGCGCCCGCGGGCGATCGAATTCTGGAAATCGAAAATCAGCCGGCTGCACGAGCGCCTGCGCTTCACGCGCGACGAACGGGGATGGCGGAGCGAGCGCCTGCAGCCCTGAAGGGCCCGCGCCGGCCGCGCGTCGAACGCCAGCACTCGGCGGGCGGCGTCGTCGAGCGCGAAGGCAGGGTTCTGCTGATCGCGACCGGCGGCGGCCGCCGCTGGCAGCTCCCCAAGGGGCGGATCGAAGCCGGCGAGTCGATCGAGCAGGCGGCGGTGCGCGAAGTGCGCGAGGAGACCGGAGTCGTCGGCCGGGTGGTCGCGCCGCTGCCGGCGATCGACTACTGGTTCGCCGACGGCCCGTCGCGCCGCATCCGCAAGCACGTCGACTACTTCCTGCTCGCCTACGTCATGGGCAGCGAGAACGACTTCGATCCGGTCGAGGTCGACGAGGCGCGCTGGTTCGACTGGGACGACGCGATCGAGCGGCTCACCCACGTCAACGAGCGCCGCGTCGCCGAAAGCGCCCGCGAGATCGCCCGCCAGGAGAACGCCAAATGAGAGTCCTCGCCCGCATCCTGCTCAACGGCCTCGGCCTGCTGGCGGCCGCGAAGCTGCTGCCCGGCATCCACTGGACGGGGGGGATCGGCGCGCTGATCGTCGCCGGCTGCGTGATCGGCGTCATCAACCTGGTCGTGCGGCCGGTCGTGACGCTCCTCTCCTGTCCGCTGATCGTCCTCTCGCTGGGCCTCTTCTACCTGGTGATCAACGGCGCCATGCTCGAGCTCGCCGACGCGCTGCTCGAGCCGCTGACGATCGAGAGCTTCTCGTGGGCGGTCGCCGGCGGCCTCTTCCTCGCCCTCTTCAACCTGGCGATCAAGCTCCTCTTCGAGAAGGAACCCGAGGAGCTGCGGTGAGGGCGCACACCGCGCGGCCGACGACGATCTCCGCCCACGCCACCCGCCGCGAGCGCGCGGCCGAGATCCTCCGCCGCCTGCGCGCCGAGTACCCCGACGCGCATTGCGCCCTCGATCACCAGGATCCTCTCGAGCTGCTGGTCGCCACCATTCTCTCGGCGCAATGCACCGACGCGCGAGTCAACATGGTGACGCCGGCGCTCTTCGCCCGCTGCCCCACCGCCGCGCACTACGCGGCGATCCCGCCGCCCGAGCTCGAGCGGCTGATCCAGTCGACCGGCTTCTTCCGCAACAAGGCGAAGTCGCTCGTCGGACTCGGCCGCGCGCTGGTCGAGCGCCACGACGGACGAGTCCCGGACACGATGGAGGAGCTCGTCGTCCTGCCCGGCGTCGGCCGCAAGACCGCCAACGTCGTGCTCGGCAACGCCTTCGGCAAGAACGAGGGGATCGTCGTCGACACCCACGTCGCGCGCCTGGCGCGGCGGCTCGGGCTGACCGACGAAGAGGATCCGGTGCGCGTCGAGCGCGACCTCCTGCCGCTCTTCCCGCGCCCGGCCTGGGCCCTCCTCGCCCACCTGCTGATCTTTCACGGGCGGCGCGTCTGCAAGGCGCCGCGGCCGCGCTGCGCCGAGTGCCGGCTGGCGGACATCTGCCCTTCGGCCGAGCCCTGAAAGCGCCGCCGCCTGTCGCCGGCGCCACATTTCCCCCGCCGCCCCTTCGGTTATCCTCGCGCCCCGATGAGCAGCCCCCGCCGCATCGCCGTCGTCACCGGAGCGAGCTCGGGCTTCGGCGCCGCGACGGCGCGCGCGTTGGCGCGCGAGGGCTTCGAGGTGGTCCTCGGCGCCCGCCGCGCCGACCGGCTCGAGAAGCTGGCCGGCGAGCTCGGCGGCCGCTGGCGGGCGCTCGACGTCACCGACCCGGCCAGCGTCGAGGCTTTCTGCGCCGGCCTCGGCCCCGTCGACGTCCTGGTCAACAACGCCGGCAACGCCTTCGGGACCGAGTCGGTCGCCGACGCCGACGAAGCGAAGTGGCTCGCCATGTTCGAGCTCAACGTCCTCGGCGTCCTGCGCATGACGCGGGCGCTCCTTCCCGCGCTCCTCGCCTCGGGCGACGGCCTGATCGTCAACGTCGGCTCGATCGCCGGCTTCGAGACCTATCCCGGCGGCGGCGGCTACACCGCCTCGAAGCACGCCCTGCGCGCGCTGACCCGCACCCTGCGCCTCGAGCTGCTCGGCAAGCCGGTGCGGGTGACCGAGATCGCGCCCGGCCTCGCCGAGACCGAGTTCGCCCTGGTGCGCTTCGGCGGCGACCGCGAGCGCGCGCGCAAGCTCTACGAGGGAATGACGCCGCTCGTGGCGGAGGACATCGCCGCGGCGATCGCCTGGGTGGCGACCCGCCCCTCGCACGTCGACATCGACGAGATGGTGATCCGTCCGCGCGACCAGGCCAACGCCACCACCGTGCACCGCCGCCCGTCCGGCTGAAGGTCGGAAGCTCCCATGCGCCACTCGATACCTCTCGCCATGCTCGTCGTCCTGCTGACGGCCATTGCCGGCTGCGGCGTCTTCGATCACCGCTCGCCCGGCGAGAAGCTCTGGGACAAGTACTGCGCCGACTGCCACGGCGTCGACGGGGCCGGCAACACCGTCAAGGAGATGGGCAACACCTGGGCCGACCTGCGCGACGACCAGTGGAAGACCGGCGGCGATCCCGAGTCGATCGAGCAGGTCATCCGCGCCGGGGTCTTCGCGGAGATGCCCGCCCACGACGAGCTCTCCGGCGAAGAGACCAAGGCGATCATCGACTGGCTCTACCATCTGCGCGGCGAGACCGAATGAAGGCGGCGCGCGCCGCGCTGCCGGCGCTGCTCGCTCTTCTCGCGGCCGGCTGCGGCGCCGAGACTTCCGCCGCGCCGGTCGAAGCGCTCTGGAGCGAGCATTGCGCCGGCTGTCACGCCGGCGACGGCAGCGGCGTTTCGGCGCGGCGGGGCCTCGAGCCGCGACTCGACCTGCGGCAGTCGGCGATGCTCGGGCCGCAGGGCTCGCCCGGCCTGGTCTTCCAGCGCATCGCGTACGGTTACAACACCATGCCGGGATTCGCGCACAAGCTGTCGCGCGGCGACATCGAACGGCTGGCGAAATTCACCGCCGAGCTGGTCGTGAGGTGACCATGGACCCCCTGAAGATCAAAGACGTCTATGAACGCCTGGAGCTGCTCGACGACAAGCTGGGCCACAAGCTGCGCGCCCGCCAGGGGCCCGGCCGGCTGACGCTCGAGCAGCTTGAGGACCGCGTCAAGGATGTCGCGGCCTACACCAGCGAGCTGCGCGAACTGGTGCGCGATCTGGTGCTGGCCTTCGCGGCGCCGCGCGCGCCCCGCGAGTAACGCTCCCTCAGGAGGCGCCGCGGCCCGACAGCACCCCGGCAGGTGCGCGAGCAGGATCTTGAGGTCGAGCCAGAGGGACCAGTTGTCGATGTAGTGCGAGGTCGAGCGCCATCCAGCGGTTGAAGTCGAGCTCGTTGCGGCCCGAGACCTGCCAGAGGCAGGTCATGCCCGGGCTTCATCGACAGCCGCCGCCGCTGCCAGCGCTCGTAGCGGGCGACCTCCTCGGGATCGGCGGGCGCGGGCCGACCAGGCTCATGTCGCCGCGCAGCACGTTCCAGAGCTGCGGCAGCTCGTCGAGGCTGAAGCGGCGCAGCAAGCGGCCGACCGGGTGACGCGCGGGTCGTCGGCGCCTTGAAGACCGGGCCGTCCATCTCGTTGAGGTGCGCCACCTCGAGTCGGCGCTCCTCGGCGTCGTCGACCATGGTGCGGAACTTGTAGAGCGTGAAGCGGCGGCCGTTGAGGCCGCAGCGCTGTCTGGCGGAAGAGCACGGCGCCGCCCGAGGTGAGCTTGATCGCCACCGCCACGGCGACAGATCGAGCGGCAGCGGCGAGCGACCAGCAGCAGCGCCGAGAGCGCGAGGTCGAGCAGCGCGCTTGACGACCAGCTGGAACGGGCCGCCGGGGTGGTCGTGAAGGTCAGCGAGCGGCATGCCGTCGAGCTCCTCGAGCAGTGACGCGCGGCCTTGAGCGTGCGGGAAGCAGTCGAGCGCGACGCGGGCGCAGGATGCCGCGCTCCTGCAGAGCGAGGAACAGCTCCTCGAACTCGTCGAGCTCGCGCGCGGCGACGCACGAAGATCACCTCGTCGACCACCTCGCTCGGCGAGGATCCGCGGCGAGGTCGCCGATCGTCGCCGAGCACCGGCAGCGCGCGGCGAATCGGGCTCGGCGGCGGCTCGCCGGGGGGCGACGAAGCCGATCACGCGGTAGCCCCAGTGGCGGTGGACCGCGATCGAGTCGGCGATCTCGCTCGGCCGCGGCGTTGATGCCGACGATCGAGCACCGTCCGGTAGTTGAGGCCGCTGCTGGCGGACCTGGCGCGCGGCGAGCGCGCAGCGCCGAGCTTCTCGGCCACCAGGAAGAGGACGGCGAGGACGGCGAACAGCAGCGATCCAGGTGCGGCTGATGCGGTCGGAGCCGCAGCAGCCGCTCGTCGAGCCGGAAGCCCAGACGGCGAGCGCGAGCGACGCCGCCGGCGAGGATCGAGCACCCGCACGATCTCCACGGCCTCGCGGAGGCAGCGGCACCGTGCGGTGCGAGGTGTAGGTGCCTCGCGGACCAGACCAGGACGCGTCCAGATGGCGAGCACCAGCGGCAGCAGCGGCAGGTAGTCGCCGAGCGGGTGGAGCTCCGGCGCCGGCGAGCCGAGGCCGAGCGCGGCACGAGCTCGCGCGGGCGACGTGAGCGGCGACGAACGCCGCGCAGCCACCAGGCAGAGATCCGCCAGGAAGACGAAGGTCGCGAGGAGACGAGGCTGCTGTTTCAGCATGACCGGAGTACCGGCCAGGATCTTAGTCGCGCCGCGCCGGACGGCGTCCGATGTCGGAGCTCTACGCCGCCCGTCGCAGCAGCTCCGCCGCGCGGCCACGCCGGCGAGCGAGCGTCGGCGTAGCGCTCGGCGACCCGCTCCCAGTCGAAGCGCGCCGCGGCCCGCTCCGCCGCCGCGCGCGCAGCGGCCGCCGTCCGCGCCGGATCCTCGACCAGCTCGCGCGAGCACGGCGGCGAGCGCCAGCGGCTCCCGCGACCGGAAGTGGAGCGCCGCCTCGCCCGCCACCTCGCGGTTCTCCGGCGTGTCGTTGTCCAGGCACGCGGCCGCCGTAGCCCATCGCCTCGACCAGCGCCGGGTGGGTGCCGCCGACCTCGGTCGCGTGGACGTAGGCGCAGGCGTGCGCACAGCAGCTGGCGGTAGCCGCCGCCGTAGATCGGCCCGGGCAAGAGGACGCGCGGGTCGGCGCCGCGCGTGCAGCGAGGCGATGAAGCGCGTCGGCGTAGGGCGCGCCGCCGACCATCACCAGCGGCAGCGTCGCCGCGCGGAACGGCGATAGGCCTCGGCGACCCGGTGCGGGTTGTTCTCCGGCTCGAAGCGGGAGACGTAGAGCAGGTAGCCGCCGCGGCTCGAGGCCGAGCCGGCGCGAGCGTCGCGCTGCGAGCGCGGCGGCCGCGGGTCGCCGCCGTAGGGGATCACCGTCGAGCCGGCGCCGTAGCGCGCGGCGGTAGTAGCGGCGGATCACCTCGGCGTCGGTCACCAGAGCCGTCGGGGAGCGGCGCCGCCAGCGGCTCGCGAGAGCGCGTAGACCGCGCGCCCGAACGGGCCCCACTTGCCGCCGCTTCTCGATGCCGTCGACGTTGAGCGCCGCCGGGATGCCGGCCAGCGCGAGGAGCGGCATGAAGAGCGGCGTTGGCGGCGTTGCACCACCAGCACCGCGTCGTAGCGCTCGGCGGCGGCGTGGAGGCAGGAGAGGAAGCGTGTGGACCGGCGTCTCGAGGTGCTTGCGTGCGCAGCGCCGGCAGCACCACCAGGCGCACGCCGCGAAAGCGGCGCGAGCGCCGGGCGGACGTAGTGCGAGCGGCCGTAGACGGTGACCTCGTAGCCGCGCGCGACGAGCCGCGGCGCGAGCTCCTCGGCAAAGGTCTCGAAGCCGCCGTAGCGGCCCGGGATGCCGCGGCTGCCGATCAGGGCCACGCGCAGCGGCCGGCTCACAGCGGCTCTCCGGTGATCGCGAACCAGCGTTCGACCGCCGCCGGCGGCGCGGTCCGCCGCGCGCGCAGCCGTCGCCGGCGAGCGCGGATCTCCTTGCGGTGGCGCCAGAGCCAGCCGTAGGCGCCGAGCGAGCCGCGCTCGACCGCCAGCACCCAGAGCGAGCGCGCCGAGATCGCGCGGCAGGGTCCAGGGGAGCGTGCGCAGCAGGTTGGCGGCGCTCTGATGCCCGCAACGCAGGAGGTAGCGATTCTTCAGCGAATGGAGGTTGACCGCCGCCGGCAGCGCGCGCCGCCGCTCGGGCAGGACCCGCCGGCCGTGCACCGCGCGCGCCGACGGCTCGTAGAGGATCTCCCAGCCGCGCTCACGCAGGCGGAAGCAGAGCTCGGCGTCCTCGCGATAGGAGTGGAAGCGCTCGTCGAACCACTCGCCGTCGACGGCGACGTCCTCGAGCGCCGCCCGGCGCCAGAGCGATGCGGCGCCGGTGGCGCCGAAGACCCGTTCGGCGACGCCGTACTGGCCGCGGTCGATCTCTCCCGCGCCGCGATCGAAGTGGCGCCAGGCAGGCGCCAGCCGCATGCCGCAGGCGTCGAGGCGGAGCGGCTCTTCCGCCGCGCGGCGCCGCAGCAGCCGGCCGGTCAGTGCGCCTGGCGGCGGCTCGGCGCTCGTTCCGGCGCGGGCGAGCAGGCGCGCGAGGTAGTCGGGCTCCGGCTCGGCGTCGGGATTCAGGGTCAGGATCCAGGGGCTGCGGCTGGCGGCGATCGCCGCGTTGGTGCCGCCGGCGAAGCCGCGGTTCTCGTCGAGCGGCAGCGAGCCGGGCGTCGGCGACGCTGACCGGCAGGTGGCCGCGCGCCGTCTCGACGCTCGCGTCGCGGCTCGCACAGTCGACGACCACGAGCTCGGCCGGCGGCGGCTCCAGCCGGCCGACCGCGCCGAGGCAGCCGGGGAGATCCGCGGCCGAATCGTGGCTCACCACCGCGACCACCACTGGGGCGCTCAACCGCTTCCCTCCGCCGCCCCCGCCCAGCCGTCGAAGGCCCCGCGCGCGACACCCCAGAGCGCCCGCGCCGCCTCCCGGCGGCTCGCGGCGCGCTGTGGGCGGCGCAGCGGCAACAGAACCAGGCGCAGGAGGGCGCCGATCGGCGCCAGAACCCGAAACGCGAGCGCCCATCCCCGGCCGTGATGCCGCGCGAGGTAACGCGCCAGGTTGCGATCGTAGATGGCGAGGAAGCGGCCGTAGCCGAGCGCCGGAATCGACGATCCGACCCGATGTTCGAACGACGCCGCCGGAAAATAGAGCAGCCGCCGCCCCGCGCGCGAGAGGCGGCAGCGCGAGGTCGACGTCTTCGAACCAGGCCGGCCGGTACCCTTCGTCGAACCCGCCCGCCGCTTCGAAGACCTCGCGACGCAGCGCCAGTGCCGCCGCCGCGGGCTGCGCCGACCGGCGTGCCCGCCGGCGGCTCGTCGCGCGGGCCCGGCGCCGGATTCCAGAAGAAGGCGTGGGCGAGCAGCGCCCAGGGGCCCGGCAACGGCGAGAGTTGCCAGCGGCACTGCGAACGGCCGTCGAGCCCGACCAGCCGGGGAACGAGCCCCGCCGCCGCGGGCAGGGCTTCGAAGCCGTCGCGCAGACGGGCGATGGCGTCGCCGAGCGGCCGCGCGTCGGGATTGAGAAAGAGCAACAGAGGGGCACGGCTGGCGCGCGCGCCGGCGTTCGAGCCGCCGGCGAAGCCGAGATTGCTCCCCGGACGCAGCAACCGCGCGCCGTGGCGCTCGATCGCCGCCGGGTCGAGATCGTCACCGTTGTCGACCACGACCGGTCTCGTGCCAGCTCTCGCGCGGCAACGCCGGCAGGAGCTGCTCCAGTTCGCCGCGCGAGCGCCAGGAGACGATGATCGTCGCGATCGCCGGCGCCGGATTCACGCCGCCGAGCCTACTCGGAAGCGGGCGAGCTCCGGCTCGCCGACGAGCGGCGCGCCACGCCGCGCGAAGCCCGGCAGCCGCGCCAGCGCGGCGAGAACGCCGGCCGCGATCGCCGCCGCGACCGCCGGCTCTCCGCGCGCCAGGGCGCGCGCCGCGCCAGCGAGGTCGCTCGCCGCGAGCCGCGGCAGCGCGAGCGGAAACCGTCCTCCGAGCAGCCGCGCCACGACCAGCCAGCGGTTGCGCGCGAGCAGCTTCCGGCGCGCGTAAGGCCGCCGCCCGCCGGTCGCCGAGCCACGGTGGCAGCGCGCGCGCCGAGGGGACACAACGCGCGCTCCACCCCGCCGCGCGCAGGCGCGCCGCGAGCTCGACGTCCTCGTACCAGCTGCCGAGCCGCGGCTCGAAGATCGCTCCGCCGGCGAGCGCGCTCGCCGCGAGCGCGCGGCGGCGGAAGAGCGCCGCCGTCCCCGAGACGCCGAAGAGCTCGAAGGAGTCGCGCGGCAGGCCCGCGGCGGCTTCGCCGCGCGCGACCTGGACCGCCTCCCACCGCCGGTTCCAGGCGATGCCGCAGCCATCCACCCGGTCCGGCCGCGCCAGCTCGAGCTGCGCTCCCTGCACCGCGCCGAGGCGCGGATCGGCGGCGAGCTCCTGCGCCAGGGTCGCGAGCCAGCCGGGACCGAGCACCACGTCGTCGTTGACCAGCGCGACGAGATCGCCCGTGGTCGCGGCGAGGCCCGCGTTGGCCGCCACCGCGAAGCCGGGCGGGCCGGCGAGACGCAGCATCCGCTCGCGGGGCGCCGCGAGCAGCGGCGCTTCCGCGCTCCCCTGCATCACCCAGACGAGCTCCCCCTCGATTGCCGCGAGCTGGTCGCGGAAGCTCTCCAGCGCTGCCTCCTGGTCGGGCGACTGACCGAGCGACGGCACGACGAGAGAGATGGCAGCCGTCATTTCCAGTCGAATTCCAGCCGGTCGATCACCGCCGGCGCCGCAGGCTGCGCTCCGATCGCGACGAAGCGCAGCTCGACGCGCGCTCCCGGCCGCCAGGCGACGCCATCGATCCGCTCCACGTTCCAATCCGCGTCCGGCTCGACGCGCCAGCGGCGCACGACCCGGTCGTCGAGCTCGAGAGCGAGCATCCCGGGACCGTCCGGGTGCGCCAGGGTCCGCCAGCGCACCAGAACTGCGGCGCGATCGCCGCCGGCGCGCGGCGTGAGATCGAGCCGTCCTCCCGGCGGCAGAATCCAGCCGCCGTCGAAGCGGGTGCGGTTCTGGATCCATTCGTCCGGATAGAGATCGCCCCCCCGGTGCCGCACCCAGGGATCCTCGGCTTCGGCGATCTTCGTCGGCACCCGAGCGGCCGCGACGACCCAGGCGGCGGCAGCGAGAAGCACGGCCGCCGCGGCGACCGGGACCAGCGCCGGTGTCACGCCGCGCCGTCCGCGTGCCAGCGGGATCGCGGCCACCAGGGCCAGCGCCGGCGCCAGCCAGGTCGCCGCCCGCGGCCGGATCGCGCTCGGCGCGAAGCGCGCGAGATCGGTACCGAAGGGCGCCGCGAGGATGTCGAGCAGGTCGCTGCGTCCCGACGCCGGGCTGATCGACCAGTTCGGCTCGAAGGTGACCGCCCAGGCCGCCGCCGCGGTGACGATCAGGAGGAGCGGCAGCGACCCGCCGGCCGAACCTCGGCAGAGGCCGCTCGAACGCGACGCCGAGCGCCACCGCGAGCCAGGGCAGGAGGACGACCAGATAGCGGAAGGGCGGACACCAGCCGCCGTACCACTCGTCGCGGCGGAGAACGAGCACCAGGTAGGGGAGTCCGGCGAGGAAGGCCCAGCGCCAGCGCCGGTTGGCGCCGGAGCAGAGCGACTGCGCCAGGCAGCGCCAGCAGCCAGAGCGGCGCGAGCGGCAGGAGGCCGAAGGCGCTGTCACAGCAGAGCCCGACGAACGCCGTCAGGTAGTGGCCCGGCGAGCTGCGCAGCACGCGCAACGCATCCGTCTCCTGGGGCTCCGAGCGGCCGCGCGAAGAGCAGCGCGTTGACCGCCAGCAACCCGACGGCGACAGCGGCCACGGCGGCCACGGCCCACCACCGGCGGCGGTCCCGCCGCGGCCAGTCGATGGCGATCAGCGAGCGCCAGCGGCGCCGCCAGGGCGAGGAGGCGGAGCTTGAGCATCGGCAGCAACGCCAGCGGAACCACCAGCGCGACGACTCGCCGAGCGCGGCGGCCGCACGCCGAGGGAGCGGAGCCTCAGCCAGGCCTCGAGCGCCAGCGCTGCCAGGAGCGCCGCCGGCGCCTCGATCCAGATCGCGCGCGAATAGGGCAGCAGCGGGACCGCGAAGGTCGCGACTCCCCAGGCGCGAAAGGCGCCGCGCGGCCGCACGCCGGCCGCGAGCAGCAACCGATAGAGGCGCTCGGCGAGGAGCGACCAGACGAGCACCAGCGCGAGTCGCGCGCCGAAGGCGCCGCCCAGCTTCCAGAACGGGGCGAGCAGGAGTGGCATCACCACTCCGTGGCGCGAGTACCGCTCGCCCCCGCGCCCCTCGACGAATTGCGGCTCGAGCGGCTGATTCGTGAAGCGCTCCGCGACACCGCTCGAGTACTGGTTGGAGAGGTCGAGGTCCAGGTCGCTCGAAAGGCTCTCAGAAAGCAACAGGTAGTAGGGCTCGTCTCCCGTCGGAGGCATGAGGGCGTGGGTCCACGGCAGGCAGGCGAGGCCGAGAGTGAACGGCAAAAGGGCGTAAGGCCACGTCGCGCCGGTGCCACGGCCGCTCCGGCGTCGCAGGAAAGGAAGCAGCGCGACGCCACGCCAGGCGACGAGCAGGATGAAGCCGCCGGCGACGAGCCGCGTCGCGCCGGGAAGGCCGAGGGCGGGAACAGCGAGCGCCGACGCCAGCCAGGCGATGCCGAGCCAGCGCTCGGCCACCGACCAGCCGGGCGCCGCGAGCCGCCGCGCCACGATCGCGAACAGCGCGGCGACGATCGGCAGGACGATCAGCGTCCCGCGCAACCCCGGCTCGGCGCCGGCGGGCAACAGGAGGTCGGCGCCGAGCGCGGCGGAGCCCGCCACCGCGAGATGCCGCAGCTCGCGACTCATCGCCAGGTCGTCACGCCCACCAGCACCCATCTCAGCGCGGGTGGAAGGTCCGGATCACGCTCGATGACCAGCCGGTCGCCCGCCGCCGGCTCGGGCAGCTCGATGCGGGAGCGGTCCCGGCGCGCGACGAATCGGCCGCCGGGCGGCAGCCAGGCGGTGGGCGCCGAGGTCGCCATGCAGGCCACCCTGCCGCGCAGGTCGGGGCGCTCGGCGGCCCACTCGGTCGCCCCCTCCCCCACCCGGATCTCGGCCGCGAAGAGACTCACCTCGCCTCGCCGCAGCTCGACCCGGCCGACCGGAGTGCCGCACGGCAGCGCCGCCCCATCGATCAGGAAGGAGTCGATCGACACCCGGCGGATCGGAGCGCCCGTGAGCTCGAGCTCGAGTCGGTTGGCTTCGGGCGAGAGGGCGCGGACCCGCGCGGCGAACGAGAAGGCGTCGATCCGAGCCGAGGCCAGGTCTCCGGCGCGGCGGAGCGCCGTGGCGAGCGGCGCCGGCCGCCGCCAGGGCATGCCGCCGGCGACGAGCGCCACGAGCGCGCCGGCCACGAGGGCCGTTCGCGCGGCGCGCGCCAGCCGCTGGCTCGGGTGGAATGCGGTCGCGGCCATGCCGGCCAGCGAGAGCGCGATCCACTTCGGCTCGCCGCTCCAGGCGGCGGAGCCGCCTGCCGCCACCGCCGCGACCAGCGGGGCAAATCGGCGTACCGGACGAACGAGTCCGCACGCCGCGCCTGCCGCGAGCGCCGCGATCCCCCAGACGGTCCACGCGGGGCCGGCCGCGAAGGTCGCAAGCGCGGCGAGTCTCGCCCCTGCCGGATCGAGCCGCTCGAGCCAGGCGATCGCCAGAGCCGCGGCGACCGGCAGTGCCAGAACGGTGGCGAGCGTCGGCGCCGCGACCGGCGCGACGAGCAGGAGATCGGCGTGAACGATGGCCTGCGTCGCCAGCGCCAGCGCCACCCAGCGGCCCGCTCCGAGCCCGCCTTCGGACGGCGGATCCGCCGCCACGACGACGACCGCGGCGGCGAGAAGCGCCGTCCAGGCCGCGAGGCCGAGCGGGTCCCCCGAGTCGAACAGGAAGATCGCGGGCGCCAGCGCGAGCGCGATGACCGCGAGTCCGTCGCGGCTGCCGCCGGCGGCGCGCGCGAGCAGGGCGAGGATGGCGGCTGCCAGAAGCGCCAACGCCGTCGACCAGAGTGCCGCCGCGCGGTCGGCCGCGAAACGGCCGAAGACGATGCCCAGCGCCGCGAGCGCCAGCGGCGGCAGGAGCGCAGCGAGCTGTCGCCCGGCGGCACGGGAACGCACGGCGGGAGTCTATGCGCACGCTGCGCGCGTTGACGGTCCAGGAGTGCACCGCTACACTGCCGGCGTGCTCGCGCGCGATCTGCTCCGACAGGATTCCGAACGGGTGCGCCGCGCGCTCGCCGAGCGCGGGCAGGACGGCGCCGCGCTCGATGCCTGGCTCGCCCTCGACGCCGACCGGCGCGAGCGGCTGATCGAGCTCGAGGAGCTGCAGCGACAGCGCAACGAAGCGAGCCGCGAGATCGGCAAGCTCAAGGCCGCCGGGCAGGAGGCGGCCGGTCCGATCGCCGCCGTCGCCGCGCTCAAGGAAGGGATCGCCCGCGGCGAGGAGCGCGTCGCAGCGCTCGACGCCGAGCTCGAGAAGATCGAGCTCGGCCTTCCCAACCTGCCGCACGAATCGGTGCCGCGGGGCGCCGACGCCGCCGCCAACCGGGTGGAGCGCGTGGTCGGCGAGCCGACTCGCTTCGACTTCCCCGCCAAGGCGCATTGGGACCTCGGCACCGATCTCGGCATCCTCGATTTCGAACGCGGCGCCAAGATCGCGGGCGCCCGTTTCACCGCCTATTTCGGCGCCGGCGCGGCGCTCGAGCGCGCCCTGATCCAGTTCATGCTCGACCTGCACGTCCGCGAGCACGGCTATACCGAGGTGCTGCCTCCCTTCATCGTCAACCGCGCCGCTCTCGTCGGCACCGGCCAGCTGCCGAAGTTCGAGCAGGATCTCTTCAAGCTCGAGGGCTACGACCTCTACCTGATCCCGACCGCCGAGGTGCCCGTCACCAATCTGCACCGTGAGGAGATCCTCGACGAGGCGCGCCTGCCGGTGCGCTACGTCGCCTACACGCCCTGCTTCCGCAGCGAGGCGGGCTCGTACGGCAAGGATGTGCGCGGCCTGATCCGCCAGCACCAGTTCAACAAGGTGGAGATGGTCCAGCTGGCGACGCCCGAAACGAGCTTCGACCAGCTCGAGGAGATGACCCGCAGCGCGGGCCGCGTGCTCGAGCTGCTCGGGCTCCCCTATCGCGTCGTCTGCCTGTCGACCGGGGACATGGGCTTCTCGGCCACCAAGACCTACGACCTGGAGGTCTGGCTGCCGGGGCAGGACACCTACCGCGAGATCTCCTCCTGCTCGAACTGCGGCGACTTCCAGGCCCGGCGCGCCAACCTCCGATTCCGCAAGCCGGGAGAGAAGCCGCGCTTCCTGCACACCCTGAACGGGTCGGGGCTCGCGGTCGGCCGGACCCTGATCGCGGTGCTCGAGAACTACCAGTGCGCCGACGGCACCGTCCGGGTGCCCGAGCCGCTGCGCCCCTATCTCGGCGGGCTCGAGCGCATCACCCGCCGCAGCTGACGCTCAGGGCCTTCGGCACCTTGGAGGCGAGAGGGATCTGCTAGACTGACCGGCAGTGAATCGAGATCAGGCGCTGCCCGGAAGATGTGGCGGTGAAAGACGTTGTGCGTTGCAGCGGGAGAACGATGACACTTTCGGTCCGGCTCGAATTCCCTTCGCGTCGCGCTTCGGCGCGCGACGCTCGGCAGGCCCGCGGATAGCTCGATGGCGACCTCCCGCGTCCTTTCCGTTCTGATCCTCCATCCCGAGGCCGAGACCCGGCGAAGCCTGACCGACACGCTGCGTCGGGCCCTGCCGAACGCTCCCCTGCACATCCACGAGGCGAGCTCGCCGGCCCAGGCGCTGCAGGCCGCGAGCTGGCTCGACCCGAAGCTCGTCCTGGTCGACCTCTCGGCCGAGCGCAAGCTGGCGCTCGAGGCGGTGCGCACGCTGCGCCAGACCGGCCGCTGGATCCTCGGCCTCTACAACCCGATGCTCGCCTCCGACCGCGGCGCCGAGATCTTCCGCATCGGCGTGCGCGCCGGCGTGACCGATTTCGTCGCCTTGCCGGCCTCCGAAGCCGATCTCGCCGGCGCCCTCGCGGCGCTCGATGGAGCCGCTGCCGAGCCGCGTCGCGATGGCCGCGTCGTTGTCTTCGTCGCCGGACAGGGGGGCGTCGGCACCACCACGCTCGCCGTCAATTCGGCGCTGCTCCTCGCCGGCTCGAAGGCGGCGGGCAGCGTCGTGCTGTGCGACGCCGCGATGCAGTTCGGCACTGCCGCGGCCCACCTCGGACTAGCGGCGGACCGCGACATCGTCGACCTGCTGCGCGACCTCGAGGCGGCCGCCACCCTGACGCCGTACCTCCTCCATCACAGCGAGACCGGCCTCCACCTGCTGGCCTCGCCGCGCGATCCGCTCGACGCCGATCGGCTCTCGCCCGAGGATCTGTCGCGCGCCCTGATCGCGCTGCGGCGTCGTTTCGAGACGGTGGTCGTCGACCTGCCGGCCCGTCTCGATCTGATGTCGCTCGCGGCGCTCGACCTCGCCGACCGCATCTACGTGGTCAGCGAGGCGGTCGTCACCAGCGTCATCGCCACCCAGCGCCTGCTCTCGCTGCTCGACGACCTCGGCCTCGCCGAGCGCATCCGGATCGTGCTCAACCGCCAGGCCGCGCTCGAGGGCAATCTCTCGGAGGCGGCGGTCGGCCAGCGTCTCGGGCGGCCGGTCGATCGCGTCGTCCCCTACGACCGCTCCGTCGTGGTCGCCGCCAACCGCGGCGCGCCGCTCGTCCTGTCGCAGCGCCGCGGCGCCTTCAGCGAGGCGATCGGCGAGCTGGCGGGCGATTTCGTCGAGACGGCGACCCGCACTTCCGCGACCACCATCCGCCGCTAGGACGATGGAAGCGACCCGGACACCCCTGCGCGAATCGCTCCAGGCGAGCTGGTCGGCTCGCCACGAGAACTTCACCGCGACGCGGATCGCGCGCAACGCGGCCCGCCGGCTGGCGCCGCCGCGCCGGCTGCGGCAGCAGCTTTTCGAGCGCATCCTGCGGGAGGTCGAGTCCGAGGGCCTCAACAGCCTGCGGGAGCCGGTGGCGGCACGCGCGCGCGCCCAGCGGGCCCTCGCCCAGGCCTTGCAGGAGCGCGGAGCGCCGCCGCTCAGTCCCGTCGAACGCGAGCGGCTGGAGACCGAGCTGGTCTCCGAGCTCGTCGGCCTCGGGCCGCTCGATGCGCTGTTCGCGGATCCGACGGTCTCGGACGTGCTGGTCAACGGCCCGGACGAGGTCTGGGTCGATCGCTTCGGCAAGCTGGAGCGCACCGACGTCGCCTTCGACGACGAGAATCACCTGCGCCGGCTGCTCATGCGCATGGTCTCCGCCCACGGCCGCCACCTCGACGAAGCGGCGCCGATGGTCGACGTCCGCCTCGCCGATGGCAGCCGGCTGCACGCCATGCTGCCGCCGCTCTGTGCTCGCGGACCGATCGTTTCGATTCGCCGCTTCCGCTCGGTGCCACTGCGCATCGAAGAGCTCTTCGCCAACGGCACGCTGTCGCCGGAGCTGGGCGGCTTCCTCGCCGCAGCCGTGCGCTCCGGCCTCAACATCGTGGTTTCGGGCGGCACGGCGTCGGGCAAGACGACGCTGCTCAACGTCCTGTCGCGTTTCATTCCGCTGCACGAGCGCCTGATCACGATCGAGGAGACGGCGGAGCTCAAGCTCGACCATCCGCACGTGCTGGCGCTCGAAGCCCGGCTGGCCAACGTCGAGGGACGCGGCGAGGTCAACGTCCGCCAACTGGTGCGCGCCACGCTGCGCATGCGTCCCGACCGCCTCATCGTCGGCGAGGTGCGCGGTCCCGAAGTCTTCGACATGCTGCAGGTCATGAACAGCGGCCACGAGGGGAGCCTGACCACCGTCCACGCCAACAGCGCGGGCGATGCGCTGCGGCGGCTCGAGAACCTGGTGCTGATCGGTGGCTTCGAGCTGCCGAGCCGCGCCATTCGCGAGCTGCTCGCCGCGACGATTCACCTTGTGGTGCAGATCACCCGCTTCGCCGACGGCGTGCGGCGGGTGACTTCGATCGGTGAGGTGCAGTGGGAGGGCGAGGAGCTCGGCACGCGCGAGCTCTTCCGCTTCGAGACCGAACGCGCCGGCAGCGGCATGGGAGTCCATTCCGCGACCGGCCTCGTCTCCCGCTTCGCCGAACGTCTGGCGCGCGGGGGCTGGAAGCCGGCCTAGCCGGCGGAGGAGGGTTGACGAGGATGCCCGGGATCTACGAAGCCGTACTGCTGCTGCTCGCGCTCGGCGTGGCGATTTTCGCCGGCGGCGAGCTCGTGCGCGAAGCCAGGCTGCGTCGGAGCGAGCAGGATCATCTCGAGCGTGTAGCCGGCGATTCGACGGGGCATGGCGAGGACACCCGCGGCGACGCCCGCACCCCCGGCCGGCTCGAGAGCCTGCTGCTTCGCGCCGGCCTCGAGCTGCCGGTTGCCGCCTTTCTGCTGGCCGTCCTGCTCTTCGCGGGCGGCATCGCCTTCCTCGTCTGGGCGCTGTTGCCGCAGGTCCCGGTCGCGGCGGTGCTGGCCGGCTTCCTGGCGCTCTTCATGCCCTTTTCGCTGCTCACTTCCAGCGCCCACCGCCGCGCCCGCAAGTTCCTCGAGAAGTTCGTCGACGCGATCGACGTCATGTGCGCGGCGCTCGACGGCGGCGAGCCGCCGTCGAACGCGCTGGCGAGCGCGGCAGTTTCAGCCGAGGAGCCGGCGCGCCGCGAAATGCGCGAAGCTCACCAGCGCCTCCAGCTCGGATTTTCGGTGCGGCGCAGCTTCGCGCGCATGGTGGAGCGTTACGATTCCGAGGGCGTGCGGCTGATCACCCAGACCCTGATCGTGAAGTGGCAAGCGGGCGGTGATCTGGCGCCGGTCCTGCGCTCGGTCAACCAGATCGCTCGCGAGCTGCTGCGCCACGAGCGTGAGCTGCGCAGCCAGCTGTCGGGGGCGCAGGCTTCCGCGATCCTGATCGCGATCCTGCCCTATCTGCTGCTGCCGTTCTTCATCTGGCAGCGGCCGGAGTGGTTCCACGAGCTGACCACGAACCCGCTCGGGCTGAAGTTGCTGACCGCCGCCATTCTCCTCCAGTTCGTCGGCTTCCTGTGGCTTCGCCGTCTCATGAGGGTGGTCCAATGAACGCTTCGATGGACGTGATCCTGCTCGTCGCCGCGCTCGTCACGCTCGGTCTCTTCCTGGCGATGCGCCGCCGGGGCGCCGGCGTCGAAAGCACGGGAACCCAGAGCCGGGACTTCCGCACGCCCGGTTTCTTCGGCCGCCTCGCCCGCCAGGCGGGCTACGACCCGAAGACCTTCCTGCCCATCTTCTGGCTCCTGAAGGTCATCCTCGCGGCCCTTCTGCCGCTGGCGGCTAACGAGATCACTTCGGACCGCCTGCAGGAGCTACCGGTCTGGGTTCTCGTCGTCCTCGGGGTGTTCGGCTTCTTCGCGCCGGATCTCTGGCTTCTCTCGGTCCGCAAGGAGCGCCAGAAGAAGATCGCCTGGGGGCTGCCCTACTTCCTCGACCTGGTGGTCGCTTTCCTGCGCTCCGGCCTCGGGCTCGAGGAATCCTTCCGCCGTGCCGGCCGCGAGGGCTTTCGTCCCGACCATCCGCTGGCCCAGGAAGTGGCGCTGGTCTCGCGCGAGCTCGATCTGGGCAAGGATCGTGCCGCCGCTTTCCGCGCCCTCGCCGAGCGCACCGGCGTGGCAGGCATGCGCGGCGTCGCCGCGGCGCTCGAGAGCGGCCTCCGGCTGGGCGCCTCGGTCGAGGCGACGCTGCGCGGCCAGGCCGAGGTTCTGCGCGCCAAGCGGCGCGAGGACACGATGCGCACGGTCCAGCTCGCTTCCGTCAAGGCGCTCGTACCCGTGATGTTGTGCGGATTCCCGATCTTCATCGTCATCGTCTTCTTCCCGGCGGTGACCGAAGTGATGCGGACTTTCGGCGCGATCGCCGGCGCTCCCTAGGCCGACGCTGCACCGTCACCGTTTCTCGCCACAGTGGGACTTGCACGGGGGAAGAGGTATCGCTAACATGTACCGCAAGTTACTAGCCTTTCGTGGAGGGATGCACGAACCGTGTGTAGCGGGCGGCATCGAGCACGCGAGGCATCGGCCCGGAGCGGTTCCGGGCACGGGAAAGGAGAAGTGAGATGAAGAAGCAGCAGAAGAAGAAGGAGGCCGGCTTCATCGTCAGCGCCGAGCTCGTGCTCATCGCGACGATCCTGGTCATCGGCCTCATCGTCGGCATGGTCGCGATCCGCGACGCCGTCACGGCCGAGATGCACGACGTCGCCGAGGCCATTGGCGCTCTCGACCAGTCGTACGTCTTCTACGGCATCCAGGACGTCGCGCTGATCTCGCAGGTCGCCGGCTCCACCTGGGCCGACAGCATCGACCTCGAGGCGGGCGACACGCAGGGCATCCTGTACAACGTCCCGCCGGCCAACGGCGAGATTGGTCTGCCGTGATTCACGGCCAGGAAGCGGGGCTTCGGCCCCGCTTCCTGGCGTTCTGGCCCGTCGAAATCCAGGGTTCAGAAAGGCAGCACCAGGGGTTCACCCGGCGATCGGGGCTGTCGAGTCTCCTGAAGCAGTGAGTATCGGATATAGAAGCTCGGGCGGCGGTCGCCCAGATTCACAAACCTTGATGAGCTGGAGCGCCGGGCCGCAGAGCCGACTGCCCCGGTTCATCGTCGAGCGAGACGCGCCATGGCCATGATTCTTACGATTCTCGAAGGGCCGAGCGGACAGCCCGGAAACGAGCGCCGCCGCTACCTGCAGATCGGCCTCCTTGCGTTGGCGCTGCTTCTGGTCGCCGTCCTCGGCTTCCGGCAGGTCCAGCGGCTGCTGACGCCCACCCGTGAGGTCTGGGTGGCCTCTTCGAGCCTTCCGGCCGGTACCACGATCGGTCCGGAGAACCTGAAGAAGATGAAGCTGGCCGAGAGCGCGCTGCCCAAGGGCGTGCTGCTCGATGCGCGCTCGATCGCCGGGCGAGAGCTGGCGCGTCCGAAAGATCCGGGCGCCCCGTTCGTGCGCGACGACTTCGAGGCCAGCGACGCCGAAGCCTCGGCCGCCGCCGAAATGATCCCCGAAGGGCGCGTGCTGGCTACGGTGCGCATCAACAAGGAAATGGTGCCGTACCAGAATCTGAAAAACGGCGACCGGATCGACTTGGTTCTCGGCGGCGACCGCGCCGGCTATGCGCGCGTGGTGGCGCACGACGCCTTCCTGATCGGAATCATTCGCCAGAAGACGCCGCCGCCGGAGCCAGCGCGAACAGGTCGCGCGCTCATGATCCCGACGGGCCTGACCGAGCGGCCGGCGCCCTCGACTCTCGGCATGGTGCTCGGCGTCCATCCCGAAGATGCGCTCCCTCTCGCGCAAGCTATCGGCAGCGGCGGCCGGCTGCAGGTCGTGCTGCACAGCAAGACCGAAGTCGCGAGCGGACAACTTCTCGAACTGCCCGGTTATCAGCCCGTCGAGCTGATCGCGGGCTCCAAGCGTGGAAATCTGGTGGTGACGCCATGACGATGCGGCAGCGTGCCGGTTCCCTTGCCTTCATTCTCCTGACGACTCTCTCGCTGCTGGCGCGCCCGGCGGATGCGGCGGGGGTCGTCGAGGATCGTGGCACCTTGCGGGCCACCGTCGGCGGAGGCCAGGTGCTGACCTTCTCCTCACCGGTCAAGCGGGTGGCGGTCGCCGAGGACAGCCTCGTCGCCATCCACCTGGTCTCCGACCGCGAGGTCCTGCTCAACGGCATGAAGCCGGGCGTCACGACGCTCTTCATCTGGCTGCAGGACGACCGCCGGGTGCGCTACGTGCTGCGCGTCGGACCGAACGTCGACTTCGTCGCCTCGGCCCTGCGCGAGATCGATCCGCGCATCTCGGTCGAGACCAGCCCGGACGGCAGCTCGGTGATCCTGCGCGGCGACGTCGCCGACGCGCGCACCGCGCGCGTCGCCAAGCAGCAGGCCGAAATCCTCCTGCGCGGCTCGAAGAACGACGGCGGCGTGGCGACCGTGCTCAACCTGCTGCGCTTCCCCGGCCTCACGGCCTCGGCCGAGGATCGTCTCCAGCAGGCGCTCGAGGGCGTCGATCCGCGCATTCAGGTGCGCCGCATTCAGGTCGGCGCCGAGCCGGACGCGGAGCGCGACTCGTTCGTGCTCGAAGGCAACGTGCGGACGCTCTCCGACCTGCAGCGCGCCATCGCACTGGCGGAGCGGCAGCTCGGCGGCACCGGCATCGGCATCAAGGTGGCTGACGACGACCGGATCTCGTTCGATCGCTTCAACGGCGTAAACGTGAGCGGCGCCGGCAACGGTAGCGGCGGCAACGGCCTGCAGGCGCTGCGCGGTGCCAATCCGATCGCGACCGGCCTCGCCGCCAAGCTCTCGCGCGGCCTGGTGGTCACCAGCGAGTCCGGACGCGTCATCTCCTTCCTCGAAGTCGACGAGATCTCGCAGGTCATGGTCTCGATCCGCGTCCTCGAGGTCAACCGCGGCAAGGCCCGCAAAATGGGCGTCAACTTCCGCCTCGACACCGAGCACGTCTCGATCGGTAACTACACCGGCCCGCAGCTGCCCCCGGGCAGGGTGAACGTCGCGAACGCTGCCGGCTTCGCGGCCACCAGCGCCAACGTGGTGGCGTCGTTCGTCGACAAGGCGACCTCGATTCTCACCGCGATCGACTTCCTCGATTCGAAGAACCTGGTTCGCTCCGTCGCCGAGCCCAACATCCTGACGCTCTCGGGTGAAGCGGCGACCGTCATGGTGGGCGGCGAAGTACCGATCCCGACCACCACCGCCAACAACGTCAGCACCTTCCAGGGCGTCTTCTTCCAGAACTTCGGCGTGCGGCTCGACATCCGGCCGACGGTCGATGCCAACGGCGTCGTGACCCTGGAAGTGGCGCCCTCGATCGTCCGTCCGGACACCGGCCTGGCGGTGGGTGGCGTTCCGGGCTTCCAGATCCAGACCGTGCAGACGGTCGCGCGCGTCGTCGCCGGCGAGAGCCTGGTGCTCGGCGGACTGCTCACCTTCGAGGAAGGCGTCTCGCAGCGCGGCCTCCCCGGCCTGCAGAAGATTCCGCTCTTCCGCTGGAAGAACCAGACTCACGAGGAGCAGGAGCTGCTCTTCGTGATCACGCCGAAGCTGATGGGCAACGCCTCCGAAGCGGCCAAGAAGGCCGAGCTGCCCGCCCTCGAGTGGCCCGAAGACCGCGGCCAGTGGATCGAGGCGCTGCCGGCTCCGCAGTACGGTCAGGACGGCGTTCCGGCCACGTTCGAGCCGGCCCCCGAGCCCGCGGTCGTGGCGCCCGCTCCGGCGCCGGCGCCGGCACCCGCTCCGGTCGACAGCGAGCCGGTCTCCCCGCCGGCCTCGGCGGCGCTGCAACCGGCGGCCGCCGCACCGGCAATCTCTCCCGAGAGCCTCCCGCTCGAGCCGAGCGTCGTGGCTGCGGCGAGCGGCGGCGGCGCCTGACGTAACGCCTCACATCACCGCGGATTTCGCGGCGCGCCGGGGCAACCTGGCGCGCCGTTTTGTTTTCCTCGGCTTCGCGGTGAGGGGGAGCTAGACTGCCGGAATCTTCCGGAGGGGTGGCCGAGCGGTCGATGGCGCCGGTCTTGAAAACCGGAAGGCCCGCAAGGGTCTCGTGGGTTCGAATCCCACCCCCTCCGCCACGACTACGATCCCGCCCGATCACGCATGAGACTCCCCGGCGCCCCCTGGATCGTTGCCTGCCTGGCGGCGGTCCTGGGCTGCTCGACACCGGGAGAGCGGCAGCGTCCCTGGAGCTTCCACGACCTCACCGCGCGGCGGCCCGATCACATCGGAGGACCGCGCTGGGCGATCGACCCACTCTCCGGCACGACTCGCCTCGAGCCACTCGGCCCGGCCGACCTGCCGACGGCCGCCGCCGTGCCGCGTTTCCGCGAGCGGGACTTCCCCGCCGACTACCTTCCCGCGGTTCTCCAGCGCAACGCCACCCAGCTCGTGTATACGGTCGTTCCCGGCGACAAGGCCTTTCTCTCCTTCGTTCCGCTGCCCGCCTTCGAGGGGCGCGGCCCCTCGCTCTACCGCGTCGTGGTGCGGGAAGCCGGCGGAAAGCGCACCGAGGTCTTCCGCCAGCGCTTCTCGCGCGACCGGACCACCGCGGCGGCCGAGCAGGTGGTCGATCTCTCCGCGTGGTCGGGACGGCGGATCGACCTGGTCCTCCATGTCGGCACGAGGCGCGCCGAGACCGCGGCACGCCGGGAGCCAGAGGCGTGGGGCGCGCTCTCGGTAGCGTGGCTCGGGCCCGCCGAACGACCGGCCTCCGCCGCCCCATCAGCGAGCGGGCGCCCACGACGTCCGAACTTCCTGTTGCTGGGACTCGACACCACGCGCGCCGACGCGCTCGGTCCCTGGAGCGGGGCCCCGAGCCTGACGCCCGCCATCGACCGCCTGGCGGCCGAAAGCGACGTCTGGATGAGAGCCTATTCCAGTTTCAACGTCACCAACCCGAGCTTCGTCTCGACCCTGACCGGCCTCTACGGCCAGCAGCACCACGTCTACGGCCTGCAAGGAGCCGTCGCCGACTCCGCTGTGACGCTCGCCGAGGTCTTTCGCGCCGGCGGCTACGAGACCTACGGCGCGCTCGCGGTGCGGCATCTGCGCGCCGCCGGCCTGGCGCAGGGGTTCGAGCGCTTCGACACGCCCCCGACGCGCCTGGCGGCCAGTTCCATCGTCGACCGCGCCCTGAGCTGGCTCGACGAGCGCCCAGTCGATCGCCCCTTCTTCGCCTGGCTGCACTTCTTCGATCCGCACACTCCCAACACCCCCATGCAGCCCTATTCGCTCGGCTGGCGCCCAGCAGCGTCGCCCGGCATCGCTCCGGTGGCGAACTGGTTCGCGTTTCGCAAACCGGGACCGCAGAGGTGGTCGGATCTCGAGCTCTTCGCGCATCCCGATCTCTACCGCGCCGAAGTCGCCTATCTCGACCGCCAGCTCGGCAGGCTGCTCGATTTCCTGCGCAGCCGCGGTCTGCTCGAGGACACCTACGTCGTTCTCTGGTCCGATCACGGGGAGAACCTCGGAGAGCACGGCATCCACTCGCGACACATCGGCCTCTTCGAGACCACGACCCATGTGCCGATGATGATCCGTTCTCCGGGAGGGGCCGCCCCGCGCCGACGCTCCGAGCTCGTGCAGAACGTGGACCTCTATCCAACGCTGGTCGCCGCGGCCGGCCTCGCCGCGCCCCGCACTGCGGGCGAGGACCTCTTCGGCGCTCCGGGGCGGCGCGCCGTCTTCTCCGAGGCCGCCGGCGAGGTCGGCGTGCGGGTCCGCACCGATCGCTGGGCGTTCGCGCGCTACAGCGCTGTCGCTCCGCCGCTGACGTCCCGGGCCTATCTCTTCGATCTCGGAGCGGACCCCGGCGAAACGATCAACCTCGCCGGACGCGGACTGCTGGAGGAGGCGAAGCTCGCTTCGCTCGTCGACCGCTGGCTCGCGTCGATGCGCGCCGCGCGGCTGCAGGGAGAGCCCGTCGCGCCCGGAAGGGCTCCCGAGGACGACGAGCTCGCCGCACTCGGCTACCTCCAGTAGGCCGGATCGACGCCGGCGATCACTCGCCCGGCAGGGCGAGGATCGGCATGCCGGTGCGGAAGAGGTGATGCAGGGCGCGCGCGTCGTCCGGCGACATGACCAGCGCGATGAGCGGCGGATGGGCCGGCTCCTGGCCGCGAAACCGCAGCCAACCGTCCCGTACCGCCGCGCTCATCCGCCGCAGCCAGCCGAGCCGCGGCGGCTCGTTGACCACCATGAGCTGCCAGCCGTTCTCGAGCTTGACGCGATAGGTCGGCGGCTTCTCGTTCTCGTCCTTCTTCGGCGCCGGATTGGCGCCCGGCGTGGCCGGCTCCTGGCGCTCCTCCTCCTCGGAGTAGGGGCGCAGCGTGGTCGGAGCGATCGTCTCGCGGTCGGTGTCGCCCGGGCCTTCGGCGACCCGCCAGATCGCCGGCGCGGGAAGGGGCGCGGCATCGGCGCTGCCGAACAACGGCTGAAAGACCAGCCGGGACACTTCGACCATCCTGGTCGTGGACAGCGCGATGCCCCGCACCTTCACGGTCAGCTCCCGGGCACGCGGGTCGAGCATCAGGTAGAGGCCGGGATCCCTGGCGAGGGATGCCTCGAGCTCGACGACCTGGAGCCGCTCGCTCTCGCTGCCGCCGCGAAGCGCCGGCGACGTGGCGAGAGTGAAGGCGCCGACCGCCGCCAGGGCGCGCAAGAGCCGAAGACGTGAGTTCAGAAGAGGAATACCCGCGCGCCGGCCGGGACGGTCTTGTACACGAACTCGAGGTCCTTGTCGCCGAGACGAATGCAGCCATGGGTGACGCGCTTGCCGAGCAGGGTCTGGAAGACCGTGCCGTGGATGATGTAGCCGTCCCGCATGTAGAGAGCGTAGTCGCCGAGCGAGAAGTCGTCGACCCGCTCGCGCATGCCCTTCGGCGGCAGGTAGCCATCCTCGATGAATGCCCAGTCGGGCTTCATCCAGATCGGGTTCTTCACCTTGCGCAGGACCTTGAGCTCGCCCTGCGGCGTGTCGAAGATCCACTCCTTGCCGTTGCGGGGGTCGCGCAGCTTGATGCCCGAGCCGGTCGAGCAGACGGCCTCGCGCAGCAGCTCCTGGCCGCGATAGACACGCAGGCGGTTGCGGTGGGTGTCGACGACGACGTAGATCTCGCGCGCCGGCGCGAGGGCCTCGAGGCGTTTCTCGATCTTCGCCGACCTGCTCGGCCGGGGTCGCGTTCGACTTCGTCGAGCGCGGGCGCGACGCGGTCGGCGCTGAAGTCGGCCTTGGTGTAGGCGCCGCCGAAGCGGGCCAGGCCGAGGGCGGCCCCCGCTCCGATCACGAGGAGCGAGCTCCGGCCGCCAGTCCGACGGCGCGAACCGCCACCGGCAGGCGGCGCGGCGGGCCGGGGTAGAGCCCTTCCGCCGGCGGCGCCTGCCGACCGCGCGGTACGAGCTCCTGGCCTTCGCGAGGAACGATCACCCGTTCGATTCTCCCCGAATTCAGAAAGTCCCGACGATGGTCACCGGCGTGCCCGCGCGGGAGCGCGCGAAGACCGCGTCCATGTCCGATTGTCGGTGAGGGCGACGCAACCGTCGGTCCAGTCGCGCCCCTGTCCGCCGTCGCCGTGAATCTCGATCAGGCTGCCGATGCCGGCGCGCAGCGGCACCGCGCCGGCTGCGCTTGCCGTAGGCGTAGCGCGCGCGGTCCTCGTCGTTCGGATAGTCGATCAGCAGCGCCTTGTAGAACTTGGTGCGCCCCTCGCTCTTGACCTGCGACACCCGGTAGCGTCCCTTCCGGAGTCGCCTGGTCGCCGGAGTGCACCTTCTGGCGCAGGCCCTTGGCGCCGAGCTCGGCCTCGTAGGCGGCGACCCGCTTGCCCGCCGAGTAGACGTAGAGCCTGCGCTTGAGCTTGTCGACGACGATCGCGGTCGAGCCGCTCTGGCGCGACTCGCGCGATCGTGTCGTCGACCATCTGCCGCCAGCGCGACAACAGTTCTTCGGGTCGCCGAAGCGCGCGTGCAGCGAAGTCGAACCCGCTGTGCACGACGGTCGACAGGCTCCGCGCCTGCTCGGCTTCCGCAGCGCGCGATCGTAGCGCGCCGAGCGCCGGCGTAGCGCTCGGCCAGCTCCGAGCTTCAGATTCGCCTGCTTGGCGGCGGAGATCTCGCGCCGGCCGACGCCGGCTTCGTTCGCTTCGGCGAGCGCGCGGCGCACGTCGGACCGCGAGCGGACCCGCGCATTCCGTCCCAGCGCGTGCGCAGCCCGCTCTTGCGTCCGCCGAGCTCGGTCAGCGCGCCGTGCGCGCGTCATCGAGGACGCGGCCCCAGGAGGCTTCGACTCGACCGGGCGGTCCGCTCCCATGAGGGGGGCCGTAGCCTCGTCGGCCGTGACGATCTCGGCGTCGGCGATCAGGCGGTCGAGGAGCCTGCGCCGTCGGCCGGCATTTCGGGGCGCAGCGTCTTCACCGCGAAGAGGGAGGCACGACGGGTGGCCGCGATGGAGATCGGCTGCCCGGCGGTCTCGCCGGACCCAGGCGGTCGCGGCGAAGCCGGCCCCCATCGATGGCCAGGAGGCCGCCGAAAAGAAAAGACCGGCGGCGGAAACCCGCCGCCGGTCGGGTCGCTGCGAAGGCGTGAGGCCGATCAGCACTTGATCTTGGCCTTGGCCGCCTGCCATGTCGGCGGCCGAGCGTGTCGACCGAGCCCTTCAGCGACTCAGCCTGCGAGCTTGGCGCCGAAGAAGTCCTCGGAAGCGACCGCGCTCTCGATGCCGGCGACCTGGGCCGCGTAGCCGTCGAGGTCGCCCTGCATCGTCTCCATGTCCTTCTTGAAGTCCTTGGGCTTCCGCTTGCACTTGCCGAGCTCGGCCATCGCGGTCTTGGCGGTCGTCGAGCGAGGCCTTGGCGGCGGCGAGCGCCTCGTTGGCGGCGTTCTTGGCGGCTTCCTTGCCGGCGACGCCAGCGTCCTTGGCGGCGGTAGCGGCCTGCTGCGCGGCCGCCGATGAGCTCCTTGGTCTTGGTGTAGGAGCGGAACAGCGCGAACTTGTTCGCCTGCGCCTCGACTTCGGCGTTGACTGCGTTCAGCGCCTGCTGCGCGGTGTTCCACGCGTCGGCGGCGTACTTCGGAGCCTCGGCCTGCTCGGCCGACGTCATGGCCGCCTTGAGCGCGTCGATCTCCTGCTGCGGCGGCTTCGCGCAGCCCGCGGCGAGCGTCAGAGTCAACGCAGCGACACCCAACAGTGCCAGCTTGTTGTTCCGCATGTTCCTTTTCCCTCCTGGGGAAGTTGCTGATTCGTCCGACTGTGCCGGAAGCGATGAATATGTGGCGCTCGGCCGGCGGGCTCGACAGCAGCCGCGGCACGAGCGGGCGCGAAAACGCTAGCACAGACCCTCGGTTCAGCGTTCAAACGCCTAGATCGGCCGACCGAGCAGGGCCGTGGCACGCCCAACGACGGCGTCGACGGTGAAGCCGAAGCGCCCGGCCAGGGCCTCCGCCGGCGCCGGAGGCGCCGAACCCTTCCATCGCGACGAGCTCGCCCTCGGCTCCCGACCCAACGGTGCCAGCCGAGCGGCGAGCCGGCCTCGACGGCCAGGCGGCGGCGGATCTGGGGCGGCAGGACCGACCGGCGATAGTCCTCGTCCTGCCCGGCGAAGAGCTCCCAGGAGGGCATGGAGACGACTCGGACGGCGCGCCCCTCCCGCTCCGAGGCGCTCGGCGGCGGCGAGGGCCAGGGCCACCTCCGAGCCGGTGGCGAGCAGGAGGAGCTCCAGCTCGACGCCGGGCCTCGACTCCCAGAGGACGTAAGCGCCTCGTTCGACCCCGGCATCGGCACGCTCCGCGTCGCCGCGAGGACCGGCAGCTTCTGGCGGGTCAGAGCGAGCGCGGTCGGGCCGTTGCGGCGCTCGATCGCCAGGCGCCAGGCGGCGACCGTCTCGCGGGCATCGGCCGGCCGCAAGGTCACCAGCCCCGGGATCGCGCGCAGCGAGGCGAGCTGGCTCGACCGGCTGATGGGTCGGGCCGTCCTCGCCGAGGAAGATCGAGTCGTGGGTGAAGACGTAGATCGCCGGCAGCCGCATCAGGGCGGCGAGCCGGATCGCCGGGCGCATGTAGTCCGAGAAGATCAGGAAGGTCCCGCCGTAGGGGCGGAGGCGCCCCGCCAGCGCCAGGCCATTCAGGATCGCGCCCATGGCGTGCTCGCGCACGCCGAAGTGGAAGTTGCGGCCGCCGGGGGAGGCGGGCGCGAAGAGCGGCTCCCCCTTCGACCAGGGTGTTGTTCGACTCGGAGAGGTCGGCCGAGCCGCCGACGAGCTCCGGCAAGCCGGGAAGCGAGCGCGCAGCAATCACCTTGCCGGAGACGGCGCGCGTGGCGACCGGCTTTTCGTCGGCGCCGAAGCG
Source organism: Thermoanaerobaculia bacterium (assembly GCA_963699245.1). GTDB lineage: Bacteria > Acidobacteriota > Thermoanaerobaculia > Multivoradales > JAGPDF01 > JACTMI01. The sequence continues at coordinate 2,661,423 of OY969426.1, read as the reverse complement.
CGGCAGCGCCTCCTGCCAGCCCGCGGGAAGCTCCCCGGCGAGCCGGCGGTCGAGCTCCGCCGCGAGCTCCGGATGCGCTGCGCGATAGGCGGCACGCAGCTTGTCCCACGCCTGCCGCCGCTCGGCGCCACGCGCGGCCGCGGCGCGATAAGGCGCCAGGGCTTCGTCGGGAACGCGGAATGTCGCCTCTTCGGGCCAGCCGAAGCGCGCGCTTGGTGGCGCGCGCCGCTTCGGCGCCGAGCGGCGCGCCGTGCGATTCCGCCGAGTCCTGCTTCGGGCTGCCGAAGCCGATGTGGGTGCGCACGACCACGAACGTCGGCCGCGCGCTCTCGCTCTCGGCCGCCCGGAAAGCGCGCTCGAGCTCGGCGAGATCGTTGCCGTCGTCGACCGTCAGCACGTGCCAGCCGTAAGCGCGATAGCGCGCGGCGACGTCCTCGCTGAAGGCGAGCGCGGTCGAGCCGTCGATCGAGATGTGGTTCGAGTCGTAGAGAACCTTGAGCGTGCCGAGCCGGTGGTGCGCCGGCGAGCGATGAGGCCTCCGACGACACACCCTCCATCAGGTCGCCGTCCGAGGCGACCACCCAGATGCGGTGGTCGAAGAGCTCGAAGCCGGGCCGGTTGAAGCGCGCCGCCAGCAACCGCTCGCCCATCGCCATGCCGACCGCGTTGGCGAGCCCCTGGCCGAGCGGCCCGGTCGTCGTCTCGACGCCCGGCGTGTGGCCGTGCTCCGGATGCCCCGGCGTCCGCGAGCCGAGCTGGCGGAAGCGCGTCAGGTCGTCGAGCGAGAGATCGAAGCCGGCGAGATGGAGCAGCGAGTAGAGCAGCGCCGAAGCGTGCCCGCAGGAGAGAACGAAGCGATCGCGGTTCGGCCACTCCGGATCGGCCGGATCGTGGCGGAGATGCCGCGTCCAGAGAAGATGCGCGAGCGGCGCCTGGCCGAGCGGCGCCCCCGGGTGTCCGGACTGCGCGGCCTCGACCATGTCGACGGCGAGAAAGCGCAGCGTCGCGATGGCGAGCGCGTCGCGGTCGTCGATTGGGGGCACGTTCGTTCGGGCTCTCAGGTGATGGATGCTGCGGTGCTCGGAACGGCGAAACTCTATCGCACCGATCCCGCCGCCGCGGCGAAAAAGAGCGCGCGCGGGAACGGAAACCGCTTCAGGCTAGAATCCCCCCGTTCCGACCGCCTGCGGAGACGTGGCCGAGTGGCTGAAGGCGGCGGTTTGCTAAACCGTTATACGGGCCTAAACCTGTATCGAGGGTTCGAATCCCTCCGTCTCCGCCAGTCTCTCCCTCTCTTCAATCTCCTCCGCCGGCGGGCGCCGCCACCGGCTCCGGCTGGCGCGTGAATTTCGTGCCGTCGAGATCGACCGCGTTGACCGCGCCGGTCGCGTCGGTCGCGAAGGTCGCGAAGGAGACGCCGTTGAGCTTCGGCAGCCACGCGATACGGAAGGTCTCGAAGCTCCAGGGCTCCGCGCGCCCCGCCAGGATGCGGCCGACGTGCGCGACGAGCGCCTCGCCTTCGACCGCGAAGCGCACCGAGCCGTAGAGCGGGTCGGAGTAGGTGCCGGCGTAGGCCGCCAGCGGATGGGCTGCCGGCGTGTTCGGCACCCGCTTCGCTTCGAGCGCCGCGCGCTGCGCCTCGCCCTGCTTCGTCAGGTCGTCGTACATCGCCCGCAGCTCGCCGTTCCAGTCGCGCGCGAGACGGCCGTCGAGGAAGAGATCGAACGCCGAGAGCATCAGCGCGTGCCGGAGCTCGGCGTGGTCGAGGTTGCCGAAGATGGCGACGCCGAAGTGCTCGTCGCGCACTAGCCCGACGATCGCCACCAGGCCGTCGATCGAGCCGGTGTGGAAGTCGACTTTCCGGCCGCGATAGTCCTGCTGGAACCAGGCGAGGCCGTAGGTGGTCCAGTGCGGCTTCGTCTTGTCGACGGTCGGATAGAAGCCGCCGGGCTGGATCACCACCTGCGGCCGGAAGAACTCCTCGGCCGTCTCTGGCTTGAGCAGCGCCGCGCCCGCGGCGTCCTTCGCGGCGCCGGGATCGAGCAGGAAGCGGATCCACTTCGCCTCGTCGCTGGCCGAGATCCAGACCGAGCCGGCGGCGGGAATCGGATCGACCAGGCCGAGCGTCTCGAACGGGGTGAGCGAGCCGTCCTGGCGCGAGTGCGGCGCGACGTGATTCGGATCGGCCATCGCCTCCTGGCCGAGCGGCACCGTGCGGCCCATGCCGAGCGGCGCGAAGATTCGGCGCCGCACGAATTCCTGCCAGCTCGTGCCGGAGACGCGCCCCACGAGGTCACCGGCGAGGCCGTACATGACGTTCTGGTACTCGAAGCGCGAGCGGACCGGCGCGCTCGGCCCGACGCGCGCGAGACGCGTCACCATCTCCTTCCAGTCGAGCTCGCCCGAGTACCAGAGATAGTCGGTGTTCGGCATGCCGGTGTGGTGGGTCAGCAGGTCGCGCACGGTGAGCGAATCCGACAGCGCCGCGTCGGCGAAGCGGAGCTCCGGGATGTACTTGCGGACCGGGTCGTCCCAGCCGAGCTTTCCCTCGTCGACCAGCATGCCGATCGCCACGCAGGTCATCGCCTTGGTCGTCGAGGCGGCCGCGAAGAGGGTGTCGGCGTCGACGCGCTCCGGCTTGCCGAGCTCGCGGACGCCGTACCCCTTGGCGAGCAGCACCCTGGCGTCGCGCACGACGACCACCGAGAGGCCGGGTACGCCCCAGTCCTGCCGTGCCTTCTCGGCCAGCGCGTCGAAGGCGGCGACGGGATCGCTCTTGCGCGCCGCGGCGAGCGGAGCGACGAGAGCGGCGAAGAGGGCGAACGCGAGGACCGCGGGAGCAGCGGAGCGTCGAAGCATGGGGAATCTCCTCGTCGAGGAACGACGCGCCGATCCTATTCGACGCTGCGCGCGCCGAGCCGATAGGATTTCCCGGTCATGTCCGCCGAATCCGCCGCGCGCCCGGTGCGGGTCCGCTTCGCCCCGTCGCCGACCGGCTACCTGCACATCGGCGGCGTGCGCACGGCGCTCTTCAACTGGCTCTTCGCCCGCCGTCACGGCGGCCGCTTCATCCTGCGCGTCGACGACACCGACGCCGCAGCGCAACATCGCCGATGCCCTCGCGCCGATCCTCGACGGCTTCCGCTGGCTGGGAATCGACTGGGACGAGGGCCCCGAGCGTCGGCGGACCGCACGCCCCCTACTACCAGTCGGAGCGGCTGCCGATCTACCAGGCCGCGGTCGAGAAGCTCCTCGCGCGCGGCGTCGCCTATCGCGACTACGCCCGCCCCGAGGAGATCCAGGCCGAGCGCGCCGAGGCCGAGGCCGCGAAGCGCCCCTATCTCGCCAGCCGCCGCTGGGCGGCCGAGAGCGACGCCGACCGCGCCCGCTTCGAGGCCGAGGGCCGGACCGCCGTGGTGCGCCTCAAGATGCCGCGCGAAGGGGCCTGCCGGATCGACGACCTGGTGCGCGGCGCGGTCGAGATGCGAGTGGGCGGCCGAGGCCGACCACGTCATCCAGCGCGCCGACGGCACCTGCCTCTACCACCTGGCGAGCGTCGTCGACGACGTCGCGATGGAGATCACGCACGTCATCCGCGCCGAGGAGCACCTGTCGAACACGCCGCGCCAGATCTTCATCTTCCAGGGGCTCGGCGCCGCAGCTGCCGGTCTTCGCCCACCTGCCGGTGGTCGCCGAGCCCGGCTCGAAGGTCAAGCTGTCGAAGCGCAAGCTCGACAAGTACCTGAAGAACCCCGAGTTCGCCGAGCTCTACGAGCAGCGGCCGGCGGATCGCCGACCGGCTGGGGCTCGCGGTGACGACCGAGACCTTCAATCCGGTGTCGTCGACTTCTACCGCGTCGCCGGCTTCCTGCCCGAGGCGATCCTCAACTACCTGCTGCTGCTCGGCTGGTCGCTCGACGACAAGACCGAGCTCCTGGCGCCGCGACGAGCAGATCGCGCACTTCGATCTCGAGCGGGTCAACAAGTCGGCGGCGAGCTTCGATCCGAAGAAGCTGCTCTCCTTCCAGGAGCGCTACTTGCAGGCGCTGCCGCTCGCCGAACGCGTGGCTCTCTGCCTCCCCTACGTCGGAGCGCGTCGGCTGGATCGCTTCGCCCCCTTCGCCGGCCGAGCGCGAGCAGATCGCGGCCATCGTCGCGGCGGCCAACGAGCGGATCAAGGTCGCGGGCGACATCCTCGACTACGACGAGCTCTTCGTCGCCGACGATGCGCTCGAGTACGACGAGAAGGCGTTCGACAAGCGGATCCTGGTGCAGCCGACGGACGCGCGCCGGCTCCTCGCCGCGCTGCGCGGCGAGCTCGCGACGGCCGACTTCGACGCCGCCGCGCTCGAGGCGCTCTTTCACGAGCTTCGTCGCCGCGCGCGGCCTCGGCCTCGGCGCCATCGTGCACGCGGTGCGCGTCGCGGTCAGCCGGCAAGCCGGTCGGTTTCGGCCTGTTCGATATCCTCGCCATCCTGGGGCGCGAGCGCGCGCTGGCGCGCATCGACCGCGCGCTGGCGCGCATCCCTCCCTCGACGCGAGCTGACGCCCATGGGCCGCCACTTCATCGCCGACATCGTCGAAGCGGATCTCGCGAGCGGCAAGCACGCCGCCATCCAGACCCGCTTTCCCCCCGAGCCGAACGGCTACCTCCACCTCGGCCACGCCAAGTCGATCTGCCTCAACTTCGGCCTCGCCGCCGAATACGGCGGGCGCTGCAACCTGCGCTTCGACGACACCAACCCGACCACCGAAGAAGAAGAGTACGTCGCGCGCGATCCGGCGCGACGTGCGCTGGCTCGGCTTCGACTGGGAAGACCGCGAGTTCTACGCCTCCGACTACTTCGACCAGCTCTACGCCTGGGCCGAGCAGCTCGTCGAGGCCGGCAAGGCCTACGTCGACGACCTCTCGACCGAGGAGATCCGCGAGTTCCGCGGCCCCTGGACCGAGCCGGGACGCGAGAGCCCCTACCGGAGCCGCGCGCCCGAGGAGAACCTCGACCTGCTGCGCCGCATGCGCGCCGGCGAGTTCCCCGACGGCAGCGCGCGTGCTGCGGGCGAAGATCGACATGGCGTCGGGCAACGTCAACCTGCGCGACCCGGTGATGTACCGCATCCTGCATGCCCGTCACCACCGCACCGGCGACCGCTGGTGCATCTACCCGATGTACGACTGGGCGCACGGCCAGTCGGACTCGATCGAGCGCATCACGCACTCGATCTGCACGCTCGAGTTCGAGGACCACCGCCCGCTCTACGACTGGTTCGTCGCCGCGCTCGGCATCTACCCGCCGCGCCAGATCGAGTTCGCGCGCCTGAACGTCACCCACACCGTGCTCTCGAAGCGCAAGCTGCTGCGTCTCGTGCAGGACGGCGTCGTCTCGGGCTGGGACGACCCGCGCATGCCGACGCTCGCCGGCATCCGCCGGCGCGGCTACCCGCCGGCGGCGATCCGCGATTTCTGCGAGCGCATCGGCGTCACCAAGCAGGAGTCGGTGGTCGAGCACGCTCTCTTCGAGCACTGCGTGCGCGAGGAGCTCAACCGCACGGCGCTGCGCCGCATGGCGGTCCTCAATCCGCTCAAGGTCACGCTCGTCGACTGGCCGGAGGGCAAGTTCGAGGAGCTCGAGGCGGTCAACAACCCCGAGGACCCGGCGGCGGGGACCCGTCCGGTCCTCTTCGGGCGCGAGCTCTGGATCGAGCGCGACGACTTCCTCGAGGATCCGCCGAAGAAGTTCTTCCGCCTCGCCCCCGGCCGCGAAGTCCGCCTGCGCTGGGGCTACATCGTGAAGTGCGAAGAGGTCGTGAAGGACGCCGCCGGCGAGATCGTCGAGCTGCGCTGCACCCACGATCCGGCGACGCGCGGCGGCGGCACCGCCGATGGCCGCAAGGTGCAGGGGACGATCCACTGGGTCTCCGCCGCGCACGGTATCGACGCCGAGGTGCGGCTCTACGATCACCTCTTCGCCAGCCCCGATCCGGACGCCGTGCCGGAAGGCGTCGACTGGATCCAGACCGTCGACCCCGCGCTCGCTCGAGGTCGTCCGCGGCGCCAAGCTCGAGCCGGCGCTCGCCGCCGCTGGAGCCCGGCGCGCGTGTCCAGTTCGAGCGCGTCGGCTACTTCTGCGCCGACGAGAAGGACCACGCCCCGGCGCACCCCGTCTTCAACCGCACGGCAACCCTGCGCGACACCTGGGCGAAGCTGCAGAAGCAGGGCGCTGCCGGAGCCGCGGGTTGACCCTCGGCGCTCCGAATCGCTAGGCTCCGCAGGTCCTGGTGGGACGTCGTTCAATGGTAGGACATGCGGCTCTGGACCGCAGAATCGGGGTTCGAGTCCCTGCGTCCCAACCACGCTGATCCCGATTCCGATCTCCCCGAGAGCGCCGGCAGGATGCCGGCGTTTTCCTCTTTCGGGCGTCTTCTCGCCTGGGGGGCGGCCTGGGGGGCGGCGCTCGGCTTCTGGCTGCTCGCCCCGGCGATCGTCGAGCGGCACCACTTCGCGCTGACGCGTCCTGCCGAGTGGCTGCTCCTCGACGCCGCGCTCGGCGTCCTCTTCACCGCGTTCGGCGCCCTGCTGACGGTGCCCGTCGCCGCGGGCCTGACTCTCGCGAAGCGCCGCGGCCGGTTGGCGGAAAGCCGGCTCACATCGTTCGCGATCGCGCTTCCCGCCTGGCTCGCGCCGGCTTACCTGATCTCCGGCGAACTGATCCATCTCGTCCGCTTTCGACATTTCGACGCCGCCGCGCCCTACTTCGACGCCTTCCGTTCCGCGGCCCCGGCGCTCGCCCTGACGCTCGTCGCCGGCATCGCGCTCGAGCGAAGCGCGACGCGATGGAGCCGTTCCCGGGGCGGCACGCTGCTCGCCGGCGCGCTGGCGCTCGGCGCGCTCGGCGGCGCACTCCGGCTCCCCGCTGCTCAACCGCAGCGAGCCGCTCCGCGGCAGGCGCGGGCACTGCCACTCGCTTCGTCGGCCCGCTCCGTCCGTCCACTCCTCGTCATCGGCCTCGACGGCGGCAACTGGGCGACGCTGCGTCCGCTGCTCGGCACGGGACGGCTGCCCACCTTCGACGCGCTCGTCGACCGCGGCTTGCACGGCGAAGTCGAGGCGCTCTGGCCCCCTTACTGGTCGACGAGCGCCTGGGGCGCGATCGCGACCGGCGCCTCGCGCGAGGAGACCGGCGTCTACGAGGATCTCGTCGCCGAGGCGCCGGGCCTCCCCTCCTTCCAGGCGCCGCTCGGCCTCGAGGCCCGGCTGCTGCCGGTGCAGGCGGCCGAGTACCTCCTCGTGCACGCCGGCCTGCTGCGCGTCGAGCCACCGGGGCGTGCGGCGCTGGCGCGACCGCCGGTGTGGGAGCTGCTCGATCGCTCGGGTGTCAGGACCGCAGTGGTGCGCTTCAACTTCACCCACCCGGCAGCGGGGCAGGCTGCCATCGTGGTCTCGAACCGGGTGGTGCCGGACATGTGGGAGGAGTTGGGCGTGCGACCTGCCGACCCGGCGGCGATCGTCGATCCCTCGAGCCGGCGCGAGGAACTGCTCGGGGTCTTTTCGGCCGCGGCGGCCAACGACCGCGAGGAGCTGGCGCGCGTGCTGCCACCGCCCGGCACACCGCGGCCGCGTGATGTCGAGCTCGATCCGGTCGAGGTCGCCTCGCGCGTCCTCCCCTTCGATCTCGGCACCTTCGCCGCGGTCGAGCACCTGCTGGGAACGGATCCCGACCTCGGTGTCGTCCTGCTCCATCTCGACGGGCTCGACAACGTCTGCCACGCCTTCTGGCCCTACCGCTTCCCCGAGCAGTTCCGCCGCCGGCCGTCGGCGGCGGAGATCGCGGCGCTCGGTCCGGTGGTCGACCGCTATCTGGAGTTCCTCGAGCGCGGCCTCGCGCGAATGATCGCGGCCTTCCCCGAGCCGCCGAACGTGATCGTCATCTCCGATCACGGCATGGGCCCGCTCGAGAACGGCGTCCCCTGGCGGGGCTGGCACGCGTCGCCCGGCATCTTCCTCGCCGCCGGTCCCGATTTTTCGCATCGCGCCGGGACGCTCACGGTCTCCTACTACGACCTCGCGCCGACCGTTCTCGCGCTCCAAGGGCTCGCGACGCCCGCCGAGATGACCGGGCGCTCGCTCCTACGCCGCGAAGAGGCCGACCGGTCCGGCGAGTGACCGCCGGGGCAGCGCCGGTCAGGCGAAGGCGAGCGTGAGCAGCGTCTTCTGCTCCAGGGCGTGCGCCTTGGCCGAGCCGGTGGCCGGCGACGCCGACGCCGTGCGCTTGACCGAGCGCACGCTGAAGCCGCGCGCGATGCGATCGAGCAGCGGGTCGACGAAGGTGAAGGCGCCCATGTTGGCCGGCTCCTCCTGCACCCAGACGAGCTCGCGCGCGCCGGCGTGGCGGGCGAGCTCGGCGACGAGCTCGGTCTCGGGAAAGGGGTAGAGCTGCTCGAGGCCGACGATGGCGACGTCCGTCGCGCCGCGCCGCGCGCGCTCGGCGCGCAGCTCGTGGAGGATCTTGCCGCTGGCGAGCAGGATCCGCCGCGCCGCCGCGACGCTGTCGTCCGGCAGCACCGGCAGGAAGCGCGGACGAGCGAAGTCGGCGACCGGCGAAGCGGCGTCGGCGTGGCGCAGCATCGACTTCGGCGTGAAGACGACGAGCGGCTTGCGCCAGGCCCGCAGGGCCTGACGGCGCAGGAGATGAAAGTACTGCGCCGCGTTCGAGGGCTGGCAGACCTGCCAGTTGTCCTCGCCGGCGAGCTGCAGGTAGCGCTCGATGCGCGCCGAGGAGTGCTCGGGCCCCTGCCCCTCGTAGCCGTGCGGCAGCAGCAGGACGAGCCCCGAGAGCAGATTCCACTTGTCCTCGCCGGCGGCGAGGAACTGGTCGATGATGATCTGCGCGCCGTTGGCGAAGTCGCCGAACTGCGCCTCCCAGAGAACCAGCGCCTCAGGGTAGTCGCGCGAGAAGCCGTACTCGAAGGCGAGCGCCGCCGCTTCCGAGAGCTGGGTGTCGTGGACCTCGAAGAAGGCGCCCTGCTGCGCCAGCGCCGCGAGCGGGATCGCACTCGCGCTCGTCCTCGACGTCGATCAGCACCGCGTGGCGGTGGTTGAAGGTGCCGCGCCGGCTGTCCTGGCCCGACAGGCGCACCGGCACGCCGCGCTCGACGAGCGAAGCGAAGGCGACCGCCTCGGCGGCGCCGAAGTCGAGTCGCCTTCTCGCCGGCGCCCATCCGCCGCCGCTCGTCGAGCAGCTTCTCCACTTTGGGATGGACGTGGAAGCCGGCGGGGACCTGCGTCGCCGCCTCGCTCAGCCGCGCGATCTCCGCCGCCGGCAGGCCGGTGTCGACCTCGAGCGACGGCTCGTGGAAGCCGCCGACGAAGCCCGACCAGTAGCGCGGCAGCTGGCGGATGACCGGCGTTGCGGGTGAGCTCCCCGGCGGCGCGTTGCGCCTCGGCGAGTTCCGCCTTCACCGCCGCGGCGACCGACTCGGCCTCGGCGAGCGACGCCGATGCGCTCGGCGTAGCTCCTCCAGAGCGGCGGCATCGCCTTGATCCGGCGATAGAGCAGCGGTTGGGTCACGGTCGGGTCGTCGACCTCGCTGTGGCCCCAGCGCCGGTAGCCGATCAGGTCGATCACCACGTCGCTCGCGAAGCGGGTCCGGTAGTCGACCGCGATGCGAGCGACGCGCACCGCCGCCTCGGGCTCCTCGGCGTTGACGTGGAAGATCGGGATCGGCAGCCGCTTGGCGATGTCGGTCGCGTAGCGGGTCGAGCTGTAGGCGGCGGGCTCGGTGGTGAAACCGATCAGGTTGTTGACCACGATGTGGAACGTGCCGCCGATCGCGAAGCCCTCGAGCGCCGCGAAGTTGAGCGCCTCGGCCGCGATCCCCTGGCCGGCGAAGGCGGAGTCGCCGTGCATCACGACCGCCACCGCCGAGCGGCCGGCGCGATCGCCCGGCCCGGGTCAGCTTGGCGCGCGTGCGGCCGAGCGCCACCGGACCGACCGCTTCGAGGTGGCTCGGGTTCGAGGCCAGGTGAATGCTCAGCTCGCGGCCGCTCGCGCTCCGGCGGACGCCCGTCGCGCCCTGGTGGTACTTGACGTCGCCCGAGCCGAGGACGCTCTTCGGGTCGATCTCCTCGAAGCCGGCGAAGATCTCGACCGGCGAGCGGCCGACCACCCAGGCCATCACGTTGAGCCGGCCGCGGTGGCTCATCGCCAGCAGCGCCTGCTCGGCTCCCTGCTCGGAGATCCCGTCGAGGAGCTCGTTGAGCAGCGGCAGGAGCGCCGTCAGCCCCTCGAGCGAGAAGCGCTTGTAACCGGTGTAACGGGCGTGGATCGACTGCTCGAGCGTCTCGGCGCGCACCAGGTCGGCGAGCAGGCGGGAGCGGTCGACCGGCGGGGCCGGCGACTCCATTCGCTCGGTGATCCAGCGCCGCCGCTCGGGATCGACCAGATGGTCGAACTCGACCGCCAGCGGCCCGCAGTAGGCGGCGCGGGCCCGCGCCGCCTCGTCGCCTTCGACCGCCAGGTCGGGGTGACGGATCGCCGGCAGGCGCCCGAACGGGTCGAGAGCCGCTTCGAGGTGCCCCCAGCGGCGGAAGGCCTCCAGAACGGCCGAAGCCGGGGGGAAATGGGCAGCGGAAGTCATCGGGCGCAGTTTATCGCCCGCGCAGGCTCTAGAATGCGCGGACCATGAATCCCAAAGCGTCGCGCGGACTTCGGGTCGGCGGAGCCGTCCTCCTCGTCGTGATCGCCGGCATCGCGGGCTGGAAGCTCGCGGGCCGCGGCAGCCGCACGGCGAGACAGGCCTCACCGCCTCCGGCGCAGGAGCTGGTCGTCGAGGATCTGCTGAGCGATCTGCTGGTCGTCGACACGCACATCGACCTTCCCACCCTGCTGTTCGAGAAGGGCGCCCACGCCGAGGACGTCGGCCAGCGCACGCGCCAGGGGCAGTTCGACGCCGTGCGCGCCCGGCTCGGCCGGCTCAACGTCGCCTGGATGTCGATCTACGTGCCGGCCGACTACCAGAAGGGAGACGGCGGCAAGACCTTTGCCGACGGCCTGATCGACCTGGTCGAGGCGCTGCCCAAGCGGCACCCCGATCTCTTCGCCGTCCCGCGCAGCGCCGACGAGGCCGAGAAGATCGCCCGCGACGGCAAGATCGCCCTGCCGCTCGGCATGGAGAACGGCGCCGGCATCGAGGGGGACCTCGGCAACCTGCGCCACTTCTACGACCGCGGCATCCGTTACATCACCCTGACCCACAGCGAGGACAACCGGATCGCCGACTCCTCCTTCTCGGATCCGGCGGCGCGGCACTGGCACGGCATCTCGCCTTTCGGCCGGCGCGCGATCGCCGAGATGAACCGCCTCGGCATCCTGGTCGATCTTTCGCACGCCTCGGACGAAGCCTTCGACCAGGCGATCGCCGCCACCAAGGCGCCGCCGATTGCGTCGCACTCCTCGTGCCGCTACTTCACCCCCGGCTTCGAGCGCAATCTCGACGACGCCCGCCTGCGTGCGCTCGCCGCCAAGGGGGGCGTCCTCCAGATCAACTTCGGCTCGGCCTTCCTAACGCCGCAGGCGAATGCCTGGTTCGTCGCCTTCCGCAAGGATGAAGAGGCCTTCGTCGATCGCACCAAGGCCAAGGAGGGGACCGCGGAGCTCGACCAGTTCCGCGCCGACTACCAGAAGCGGAATCCCTTTCCGCGCGCCACCCTCGACGACGTCGTGGCGCACATCGAGCACGCGGTGCAGGTCGTCGGCATCGACCACGTCGGCCTCGGCTCCGATTTCGACGGCGTCGAAGACACCCTGCCGGTCGGTCTCGAGGACGTCTCGAAGTATCCGCTCCTCGCCGCGAGGCTGGCGGCGCGCGGCTTCGACCGCGAACAGATCGCCAAGGTCTTCGGCGGCAACCTGATGCGGGTCTGGCGCGAGGCCGAGCGGGTGGCGCGCGAAAGCGGCGGCCGCGCGCCCGACGAGGAGCCCGCGAGCGCCCCGGACCTCGCGACGCACGCGCCGTCGACCGGCGGATGAAGCCGCGCCTGCTCGTGCTGGCGAGCGCCGCGATCGCGGCGCTCGCGACTGCGTGCTCCGACGGGCGGACGCCCCTGGTCGTCTACTCGCCGCACGGCCGCGACCTGCTGCAGCTCTTCGAGGCCGATTTCGAGCGCGCCAATCCGGGCATCGACCTGCGCTCCCTCGACATGGGCTCGCAGGAGGTCTACGACCGGGTGCGCTCCGAGCGCGCCAACCCGCAGGCCGACGTCTGGTTCGGCGGTCCGGACACCATCTTCGCGCGCGCCGCCGCCGAGGGGCTGCTCGCCCCCTATCGCCCGTCGTGGGCCGATTCCGTGCCGCCGGCGAGCCGCGCCGCGGGAGACCTCTACTTCGGGACCTTCCGCACCATCCCGGCGCTGGTCTGGAATCGCGACACGCTCCCCGCCGACGCGGCACCGCGCGACTGGGACGACCTGCTCGGCGAGCGGCTGCGCGGGCGGATCCTGGTGCGCGACCCGATGGCCTCGGGCGTCATGCGCACGGTCTTCGGCTACCTGCTGGCGCGCTCGGTCGGCGAGACCGGCTCGCCCGACCGCGGCTTCGCCTGGCTCGCGCGGCTCGACGCGCAGACCAAGCAGTACGCCGCCAACCCGGCGCTCCTGTTCGAGATGCTGGCGCGCGGCGAGGGAGACGTCACCGTCTGGGAGCTCACCGACGTGCTCCTCCATCGCGCCCAGGGAGATCCCATCGACTAGGCGATCCCGCGCTCGGGCACGCCGGTGATCGACGACTCGATCGCGCTCGTCGCCGGCGCGCCGCATCGCGCCGCCGCGCTCGCCTTCCTCGAGTACGCCGGCTCGGCGCCGGCGCTCACCCTGGCGGCCGAGCGGGTCTACCGCCTGCCGGCGCGCACCGATCTGCCGGCCGAGCGGCTCCCGGAGTGGGCGCGGCAGGTGCTGGCGCAGCTCGTCGTCGCCGACTACGACCACGCGCTGGTGCGCGAGCGGGGACCGCAGTGGATGGCGACCTGGGACCAGACGGTTCGCGGCCGGGGTACGCAGGGGGCGGCGAAGTGAGCCGACTCGTCCTCTCGCGGCTCGCCAAGCGATTCGGCGCGCACGCGGTGCTGGCGGACGTCTCGCTGGAGATCGCGCCGGGCGAGATTCTCGCTCTCGTCGGGCCGTCGGGGAGCGGCAAGACGACGCTGCTGCGCCTGCTCGCCGGCTTCGAGAGCGCGGACGAGGGGGAGATCCGGCTCGGCGACGAGCGCGTCGACCGTCTGCCGGCCGAGCGCCGCCGCTTCGGCATGGTCTTCCAGCACTATGCGCTCTTCCCCCACCTGACCGTCGGCGGCAACGTCGCTTTCGGCCTCGAGGGGAAGGGGAGCGCCCGCGACGAGATCGCCGCGCGCGTCGCGGCGGCGCTCGCGCGGGTCGACCTCGCGGGCTTCGAGAAACGCAAGGTCGGCGAGCTCTCGGGCGGCCAGCAGCAGCGCGTCGCGCTCGCCCGCGCCCTGGCGCCCGAACCGCGGGTGCTGCTGCTCGACGAGCCGCTCTCGAATCTCGACCCGACGCTGCGCGAGCGTACCCGCCGCGAGCTCGCCCTCCGCCTGCGCGAGATCGGCATCACCACCGTGCTCGTCACCCACGAGCAGGAGGAGGCCTTCGAGCTCGGCCAGCGCGTCGCGGTGCTGCACGAAGGGCGGCTCGAGCAGGTCGGCACGCCGCAGGAGCTCTACCGCGCTCCCGCGACGCGCTTCGTCGCCTCGTTCGTCGGCCGCGGCACCTTCCTGCCCGGCCGCGCGCGCGCCGCCGGGGGCGAGTGGTCCGGCAGCGCGGAGGCCCTGCCCGGCCAGGGCTTCGCTCTCGCCGCCGCGCCGGCCGGCGCGCGCGAGGGGAGCGGCGAGCTCTTCGTCCGCCCCGAGGCGCTGGCCCTGGCGGGCCCCGGCGAGGCGGGCGCCGTGAGCGGCGAGATCGTCGCCGTCCGCTTCGCGGGACCGGTGTCGTGGGTCACGGTGCGGCTCGCGGGCGGCGACGAGGTCGAGGTGCTGGCGGGAGGCGATCCGCCGCGCGCCGGCGAGCCCGTCGGCGTCCGCGCCCGCCCGGGCTCGGGCGCCATCTTTCTCCCCGCGGCGGGCGCGTGATCCGACGCCGCGCCGACGCGCTCGCCGTCACTTTGCTCGCCTGGCTGGCGCTGTGGCCGCTCGTCGTCACGCTCTGGGCGGCGGTGGGCGGCGAGCAGGGCGAACTTCGCCGCCTTCGCCGAGTTCGCGCGCCGGCCGGGCGAGTGGACGGCGCTCGGCCGCAGCCTGCTGGTTCGTTCGCCTCGGTGGCGCTGGCGGCCGCGATCGGCATCCCGCTCGCATTCCTGTTCGATCGCACCGAATTTCCGGGACGCCGCACCCTGGCGCGCCTCGTCGCGCTGCCGGTCGTGCTGCCGCCGCTCGTCGGCGTGATCGCCTTCCTCTACCTGTGGGGGGAGAGCGGCGTCGGCACCCGCCTGGTGGCGCGCGCGCTCGGCCTCGCCTCCTCGCCCTGGCGGCTCGACGGCCTCGGAGCCATCCTGCTCGTCCATGCGTACTCGATGTACGTCTACTTCTACCTCTTCACGCGCGCCGCGCTCGCCCGCTTCGACTCGGCGCTCCTCGAGGCGGCGGCGTCGCTCGGCGCCGGGCCGTTCCGCCGCTTCGTCCGCGTCGTCCTGCCGGCGCTGCGCCCCGCCCTCGCCGGCGCCGCGCTGCTCACTTTCCTGACCGCGCTCGGCTCCTTCTCGGCGCCCTACATCTTCGGCGGCAACTACCGCGTCATGACGACCCAGATCCTCGCCTCGAAGCAGAACGGCGAGACCGATCTCGCCGAGGTCGAGACCGTGGTGCTGACGATGGTGGCGCTCGCGGCGCTGGTCGTGACGCGCCGGCTCGAGCGCGGCGACGCGACGAATCGCCGGCGCGGCACCGCGGCGCCGCGCCGGCATCTCGCCTCGCCGCTCGCCCGGCTCGCTTCGGGTCTGCTCGGCTGGGCGCTGGCGCTGCTGCTGCTGGCGCCGCACCTGACGCTCGTCGTGCTCTCGCTCGTGCCGCGCGGTAGCTGGACGCGCGAGCTCCTGCCGCCGGCCCTCTCGCTCGTCAACTATCGCCAGCTCTTCGGCTCCGCCGAGGCCCTCCGCCCGGTCGCCAACTCGCTCCTGCTGGCGACGCTGGCGACCGCCGCGGCGCTGGCCCTCGGCTTCGCCGCCGCGCGCGCGGCGCGCCGCGGCGGCGGCCTCGGGCGGACGGCGGAGTTCCTGATGGGCGTGCCGTGGGCGGTGCCGGCGACCGCCTTCGCGGTCGCCCTGGCGACGACCCACTCGGTCCTGGCGCCCTGGGCGGGGCGCTTCCTGCTCGTCGGCACCGCGGCCATCCTGCCGCTCGCCTATCTCGCCCGCGCGATCCCCGCCACCGGGCGCGCCGCGCTCTCCGGGCTCGGCCAGCTCGATCCGGGTCTCGAGGAGGCCGCCGCGGCGCTCGGCGCCGGTCCGGCGCGGCGGCTGCTGCGCGTCACGCTGCCCCTGTTGCGGCCGGCGCTCGTCGCCGGCGCGCTGCTCGCCTTCCTCGGCGCCTTCGGCGACTTCGTCGCCTCGATCGTGCTCTACACCTTCGAGACGCGGCCGATCGCGATCGAGATCCTCGCCCGCCTCCGCCTGCAGGAGACCGGCGTCGCCGCGGCCTACGGCGTGCTGCTGACGATCGTCTCGGCGGCGGTCTACCTCGCCGCATCGCGCGAGGAGGACGGCGCGTGAGCAACCAGCGGGTCACACTCGGCCGGCTCTGGGCGCTGATGCTGACGGTGCTGGTCGACATGCTCGGCTTCCTGATCGTCGCGCCGCTCCTCCCCTTCTACGCGACGCGGCTCGGCGCCTCGCCTCTTCTCGTCGGCCTGATGGCGTCGACTTTCGCGGTGGCGCAGCTCGCGACCTCGCCCTTCTGGGGCAAGCTCTCGGACCGGCGCGGCCGGCGGCCGATGCTGATGATCGGCATCTCGATCTCGGCCGGCGCGCACCTGATGTTCGCCCTCGCCTGCTCCAACTGGGCGATGCAGCGCTTCGACTCGCGCGGCCTGATCGCGCTGCTCTTCCTCTCGCGCTTCATCCAGGGCGCCGGCGGAGCCACGACGGGCGTCGTGCAGGCCTACGTCGCCGACGCCATCGTTCCCGAGGAGCGCGCCAAGGCGCTCGGCTGGATCTCGGCCGCGACCTCGGCCGGCGTGATGGCCGGGCCGGCGATCGGCTCGCTCGGCTCGCTGCTCGGGCCGATGGCGCCGGGTCTCATCGCCACGGCGCTCTGCGTGGTCAACCTCTTCTTCGCGCAGCGCTATCTCGAGGAGTCGAGCACCGCCGAGGAGCGCGCCCGCGCCGCGAAGGGGGACGGCCGCTCGTTGCGCCATCGAACGTTCGAGGTGGCGATGCACCCGCGCCGGCCGGTGGCGCGCCTGATCTGGATCTACGCCGTGCCGATGATGGCCTTCATGGCGATGAATGGCGTGCTGGCGCTCTACCTGCAGGCGCGCTTCGCCTTCACCGAGAAGACGATCGGCTTCGTCTACGTCTTCGTCGGCTCGATCTCGCTAGTGATGCGCAGCATGGTGCTCGGACCGGCCGTGCGCCTGCTGGGCGAGCGCGGCATGATGCGCGCCGGCCTCGTGTCGCTGGCGATCGGCTTCGCCGCGCAGTCGGCCGCGCACCACCTGGCGGTCTTCGCGCTCTCGATCCTGTTCATTCCGATCGGTACCGCGCTGCTCTTCCCGGCGACCACGTCGCTCGTCTCGCGCTACGCCGAGCGCCACGAGCTCGGCGTGACGATGGGAGTGCAACAGGCCTTCGGCGGCGTGGCGCGGCTGCTCGGGCCGGCCTGGGCCGGCGCCGCCTTCCAGGCCTGGGGACCCGGGGCGCCCTTCCAGATCTCGGCGGTCCTGGCGGTGCTGACGCTCGTCTACGCGCTCGGCCTCGAGCCGCCGCCGAAAGTCGACGTGGCCCGAACGATGGTCGCGAAGGCGGGCGCCTCCGACGCCGCGGCCGGCGGATAAGAAAAAACCCCGGCCGGGACCGGGGTCGGAATTCGAATGGTTGCGGGGGGGGGATTTGAACCCCCGACCTTTGGGTTATGAGCCCAACGAGCTACCAGACTGCTCCACCCCGCGACGGTGCCCGGCGTCGCCGCCGGGACCGCGGAGCATGTCACACGCCCGGCACGCCGTCAAAGCTCACCAGCCGAGGAGTGTTTTCAGGCGCTGCAGCCCCCAAGCATGGCCGATCGCCAGCGCCAGCGTGACGAACACGAAGACCGCGAGACGCGGCCCGGCAGCGCGCCAGCGCCCGAGGATCCAGCCGCTCGCGACGAGCGCGAGCGACGCCAGCGTCGGGTAGCCGACGAGCGCGATCTTCGGCACGTCGAGCCACGTCGCCGTCCCCTCCTGCCAGCGCGCCATCGCGACGAGCGCGAGGAAGGGCTCGAAGAAGCCGGCCAGCGCGACCATGAAGAGCGCCGCCCAGGCGAGCTCGCCGGCGCGCGGGATCCGGTCGAGCCGGAAGGGCCGGCGCCGGATCGTCTCGGTCGCGGCGATCGCCGCCGCGATCGAGAATCCCCAGATGATGGCGCCGATCGCCGGCGCGCGCCCGAGCATCAGGGAGAGCTCGGCGTAGCCGTAGAGAACCCGGTGGAGGATGACGAAGTTCTCGCGCACGCCGCCGAGCGCGAAGAGGAATCCGTACAGCCAGAGGCCGTCCGCCCCGAAGCGCGCCCGCGCCCAGAAGCCGGCGGCGACGAACGCGCCGAGCGTAAAGAGCTCGAGGAAGAGGTGGAGAGTGCCGCTCGTCATCGCGCCGCTCCGCCGCGGCGCGAGCGTACGAACGCGAGCGCGAGCAGCAGCGCGAGCGGCAGCTTCGGCAACCAGAGCAGGCGGCCGATCAGCGCGAGCTCGATGCCGGCGGCGATGGCGAGCATCGCGGCGAGCAGCGCGAGGGGCGTGGCGAGGCGCCGGCGCATCACGCCCCAATCCTCTCAAACCCTTGAAGGTACGACCACTTCGCGCTACTCTTGCGGCGTCTGCCGCAGCTCTGGGAGAGCGCCATGTTCCTGATCGAGGAGATTCGCGCCCGCGAAGTGCTCGACTCGCGGGGCAATCCGACGGTCGAGGTCGACGTCCTGCTCGAAGGGGGCGCCGTCGGCTCGGCGTGCGTGCCGTCGGGAGCTTCGACCGGCAGCCGTGAGGCGCTCGAGCTGCGCGACGGCGGCTCGCGCTATCTCGGCAAGGGCGTTTCGAAAGCAGTCGATTTCGTTCACGACGAGCTCGCCAAGGAGCTCGAGGGCACCGACGCGCGCGAGCAGGCGCTGATCGATCGCGCCATGTGCGATCTCGACGGCACTCCGAACAAGGGGCGGCTGGGCGCCAACGCGATCCTCGGCGTCTCGCTGGCGACCGCCAAGGCGGCGGCGATGCAGTCCGACCTGCCGCTCTACCGCTACGTCGGCGGTCCGGCGGCGACCGTGCTGCCGGTGCCGCAGCTCAACGTGCTCAACGGCGGAGCGCACGCCGACAATTCGGTCGACATCCAGGAGTTCATGCTGGTGCCGATCGGCTTCGACCGCTTCGCCGAGGCGCTGCGCGCCGGCGTCGAGGTCTACCACCACCTCAAGAAGGTCCTGAAGGGGAAGGGGCTGGCGACCGCGGTCGGCGACGAGGGTGGGTTCGCGCCCAATCTCGGCTCGAACCGCGAGGCGCTCGACCTGCTGATGTCGGCGATCGAGCAGGCGGGCTATCGCCCCGGCGAGCAGATCGGCCTGGCGCTCGACGTCGCCGCCTCCGAGCTCGGCGGCAAGGGAGAGAAGCCGCGCGCCGAGTACGCGCTCGCCGGCGAGGGGAAGAAGGGGCTCTTCGCCGAGGACCTGGTGGCGCTCTATGCCGAGTGGGTCGGCAAGTATCCGCTGGTGTCGATCGAGGACGGCCTCGCCGAGGACGACTGGGACGGCTGGGCGCTGATGACGCGCGAGCTCGGCAGGAAGGTGCAGATCGTCGGCGACGACGTCTTCGTGACCAACCCGGAGATCCTCGGTCGCGGCATCGCGCGCGGCATCGCCAACGCGCTGCTGGTCAAGGTCAACCAGATCGGCACGCTGACCGAGACGCTCGAGGCGGTCGAGCTCGCGAAAACGAGCGCCTACGCCAACGTGATGTCGCACCGCTCGGGCGAGACCGAGGACTCGACGATCGCCGACCTCGCCGTCGCCACCCGCTGCGGGCAGATCAAGACCGGCGCCCCCTGCCGGAGCGACCGTGTCGCCAAGTACAACCGGCTGCTGCGCATCGAGGAGGAGCTCGAAGGAGTCGCGACCTATCCGGGACGCGGCGCCTTTCCGCGCTTCCACCCGTGACCGAGGCCGCCGAAGCCGCTGCGCACCGTCACCGCCCCCTCCGCTCGCTGATCTCGGCGGCGGTGCTCTTCGCGCTCGTCGCGCTCGCCGCGGCGGGCCTCAAGGGGTGGCGCGACTACGAATCGGTGCGGGCGCGCGAGCAGCGGCTGAACGACGAGATCGCCGCCTCCGAGCAGCGCATCCGCGGCCTCCAGCGCAAGATCGAGCGCCTGCAGAAGGATCCCGTCGAGCTCGACCGCGCGGCGCGCGAGGATCTCGGCCTGGTCTCGCCGAAGGACGTCGTCATCGTCCTGCCCGAGACGCCCCCCGCTCCTCCGCAGTAGGACCCGCTCAGGGCGTCGCCGGCGCCGCGAGCATCTCCGCCGCCGCGGCGGCGACTTCGTCGACGCCGATGCCGCGCAGGCAGCCGTGGTGGAGCAGCGGGCAGCGCCGCCGGAAGCAGGGAGAGCACCAGAGATCCCGCCAGAGCACGCGGTGCCCGTCGCCCGCCGGCGCCGTGCGCCGCGGATCTGTCGGCCCGAAGAGCGCCACGCAACGCACGCCGAGCGCCGCCGCCAGGTGCATCGGCCCCGAATCGTTGGTCACCAGCAGGTCGAGATGAGCGAGTACGCCGGCCAGCGCCGCGAGGTCGAGATCGGGGCCGACGACCGGGTGGATCCTCCCGCTCTCCTCGTGGATGCGGACGCCGAGCCAGAGCTCTTTCGGTCCGGCGACGACGAGCGGCTGCACGCCGGGAATGTTCCGGCGGAGCGCGATCGCGAGATCGGCGAAGCGCCGCCAGGGCCAGCGCTTGGAGCCGCCCCACTCGGCGCCGGGGAAGAGGCCGACGAGCGGCGCCGCGGGGTCGATCCGCGCGCGGTCGAGCCGCTCGCGGCCGCGCGCCAGCAGCTCCGCCGGCAGCTCGAGCCGTGGCGCCCAGCGCGCCGGCCGCGCCACGCCCATCGCGTCGAGCAGCTCGGCGTAGTCCTCGACCTGCGGCCGCCGGCCGCGCGGCCGCCGCACGGCGGGGGCGAGCAGCGCGCCGCGCCACTCGCCGCGGTAGCCGAAGCGGCGCGGCACGCCGGCGTCGCGCAGCCGCTTCGCCGCGCGGAAGGAGTTGGGCAGGACGATCGCCTCGTCGCAGCCGGCCGCGCGGATGCGGGCGACCACCACGCTCTCCTCCCCGGCGCGCTCGACGACGTCCGCGACGCCGGGCAACAGGCGGGCGAGCGGCGCGAGACCGGGCTTCACCAGCGCCACGAGCTCGCGCCCGCTGGCGGCGAGGGCGCGGAAGACCGGCTCGGCCATCACCAGGTCGCCGACCCAGTTCGGGGCCGCGACCAGCGTGCGGCGCGCGCTCAATGCTTCCACCGGTTGTGCAGCCAGAGCCACTGCGGAGGATCGCGACGGATGACCTCTTCGCAGACCGCAAGGCAGCGGCGGGTGAGCTCGAG
Source organism: Thermoanaerobaculia bacterium (assembly GCA_963699245.1). Classification (GTDB taxonomy): domain Bacteria; phylum Acidobacteriota; class Thermoanaerobaculia; order Multivoradales; family JAGPDF01; genus JACTMI01. The sequence goes on along the minus strand of OY969426.1, from coordinate 2,640,595 downwards.
GGTCGCGGCGTCGTCGTCCTCCCGGCCGGCGGCGATCGGCGGCATGAGCTCGACGCGGTAGCGGCCCCGCGGCAGGTGCTGGCCGAAGACCGCCACGACCGGCGCCCCGGTCTTCTGCGCCAGCCGGGCGACGATCGGGCTGGTCAGCGCCGGACGGCCGAAGAAGGGAACGTCGATTCCCTCCGCGGCGCGCACCCGCTGGTCGATCAGCAGGCCGAGCCGCCCCCGCTCGCGCAGCACGCGAAACATGTCGCGCACCGAGCCGCGCTTGTCGAGCATGCGGTTTCCGAAGCGGTTGCGCAGCCCCTTGAGGGTGTCCTCGAAGTGCGGATTGTCGAGCGCACGCCCGACCACGGCGATCGGCCCCGCGGCGGAAGCGAGGAAGGACGGAACGATCTCCCAGTTGCCGTAGTGCGCCGAGAGGATGATGACGCCGCGGCCGGCGGCCTCCGCCGCCGCGAGGTGCTCGAGGCCCTCGACCGTCACCCGCCGGCAGAGCTCCACGCGGTCGAAGCGCGCCGCCGAGAGCGCGTCGGCGAAGGAGGCGCCGAAGTGCCGGAAGCATTCGCCGATCCACCGCTCGATCTCGGCCGCGTCGCGCTCCGGAAACGCTTGGCGCAGGTTGTCGCGCGCGATCCGGCGTCGTCGCCGGTCGGCGGCGTGGGCGACAGCGCCGAGCGCCGTGCCGAGCCGGCGGCTGGCGCCGTGCGGCAGGGCGCGCAGCGTCCCGATGAAGGGCAGGAAGAGCGCGTACTCGACCGCATGCTGGACCGGCGCCTGCTTCATCCTCGCGGCTCCGCGAGACGCGCTTCGAGCCAGCGCCAGAAGCCGGCTTCGGGGCGCACGGCGAGCGGCAGCACGGCGAGCGGAAAAGCGAGCCGGCCGGCGAGCTTCGGGTGATCCTTCGCCGTCGTCAGCACGAGCTCGGCGCCGGCATCGCGCGCGCGGCGTTCGATCGCGCGCAGGTCGCCCGGCGAGTAGCGAGCATGGTCGCGCAGCGAGACCTCGGCAACCACCTCGCAGCAGGCGTTTCGCGCGGCAGCGAAGAAGCCTGCGGGGCGCGCGATCGCCGCCAGCGCCAGAACCCGCACGCCGCGCGCGAGCGCGACGCCGCTCTCGAGCCGGGGCGAGCCGCATTCGGCCGCCGCCGAGAATCCGGGTCCGGAGTAACCGTGCGGAGCGAGCGCGCTGGCGAGCGCTGCGCCGGCGCCCGCTTCGTCGGTCGCGGCGCCGGTCAGCACCACGGCATCGGCGCGCGCCGCCGCGACCAGCGGTTCGCGCAGCCGCCCCGAAGGGAGCAGTCGCCCCCCCGCCCAGGGATCGACACTCGGAAAGAGCAGGAGATCGACGTCGCGCGCCAGCGCCCGGTGCGCGAAACCGTCGTCAAGCAGAAAGATGTCGGGCGCCGGCACTATCTCGGCCAGGGCGCGGCGGCCCGCCTCGGCGCGCCGCTCGCCGACCACGACCGCGACGCCGGGGAGCGCCGCCGCCATCTCGTACGGCTCGTCTCCCGCCGCGCCGACCGGCAATTCGGGGCCGGCGCCGCGCGAGACGATCTGCACGCCGGCCGACTCCCGGCGATAGCCGCGCGAGAGAATGCCGACGCGGCGTCCGGTCGCTTGCAGGTGCGAGGCGAGCGCGATCGTGAACGGCGTCTTGCCGCCGCCCCCCCAGTGCAGATTGCCGACCGAGACGACCGGCCGCGGCAGCCGCTCGGCGGTGGCATCGAGGCGGCGCGCGCGGCGCGCCAGCACGGCGCCATAGAAACGCTGCCAGGGCGAGCGCGGCCGGCGCGGCGCCGGATGGAGCGCGCTCACGCGGCACCCTTGCGCGCCGCGGCGAGGAGCGGCGCCAGCATCGCCCGCGTCCGCTCGAGCGCGCCCCGGTTCGCCTCGACCAACGCTCGCCCGCGCGCGCCGACCTCGCGCGCCGCGGCGGGATCGTCGAGCCAGGCTCGCCAGGCCGCTCCCAGTTCCTCGCCGCTCTCGACCCGCCGCCAGGCCGCGGCGCGCTCGAAGCTGTCGGCGATCTCGCGAAAATTGTGCATCGACGGCCCCACCGCGATCGGCACACCGAAGCGTGCCGGCTCGAGCGGATTGTGGCCGCCGCGCGGCACCAGCGTGCCGCCGATGAAGGCGACCGTCGCCGCGCGATAGGCGGCGGCGAGCTCGCCCAGCGTGTCGAGCAGGACGATGTCGGCGCGCCCGGGCTCCGGTGGGACACTGCGCCGGGCCAGCGCGGGGCAACGGCCGGCGAGCTCCGCCGCGACGCTCTCGAAGCGTTCGGGGTGACGGGGCGCGACGACGAGCAGAGCGCGCTCCGGGCCGCCCACGGCGCCGAAGGCGTCGGCGAGCATCCCTTCTTCCCCCGGCATGGTCGAACCGGCGAGGAGAATCGGACGGCCGGCGGCGCGCGCCACGAGCCAGGCGGCGAGCTCGGGGAGCTGGGGGGGCTCGTCCGCTTCGAACTTGAGATTGCCGGTCACCGTGACGCGCTCCGCCGGCACGCCGAGCGCGCGCAGCCGCTCGCCGTCGAGCGCGGTCTGCACGCCGAACCGCTCGACGCGGCCGAGCATCGTCCGCTCGACCAGGCGGGGCGCTCGGCGCAGCCGGGCGAAGCCGCGGTCGGAGACCCGCGCGTTGACCACCGCGACCGGGATGCGCCGGCGCGCTGTCGCGCGCAGCACCAGCGGCCAGTAATCCCCTTCGATCAGGACGAGGGCACACGGCTCGACGCGAGCGAGGAAGCGCCCGACCGCAAAGCCGAGATCGAAGGGCAGGTAACCGACGGCGGCGCGCCCGGCGAAGAGCCGCCGCGCCCGGTCCTGCCCGGTCGGCGTCACCGTGGTAACCGTGAGCGGCAGGTCGGCCGGCAGGACGCGGGCAAGAGTCGCCGCCACGGCAACCTCGCCGACCGAGACGGCATGGATCCAGAGGCCGCCGGGAGTCGCCTCGGGCAGGCGGAGAGTCGAGCGGCCGCCGAGCGTCGCCCAATAGTGCCGCCCCCGCGCCACCAGGAGGATCGGTCCGGCGAGGAGGAGGAGAAGCGCGAAGGCCGCCTGGTAGAGCCACCACATGGGGCGAAGAGGGCCAGTATAATCAACTCTTTCAAGAGCTTGCACGTGATCTTCCCATCCAGCGACGCGCCCCCGGAGCCCTGAGCGTGGAGTTCGTCTGCCACGTCGGCACCGGGGAGGGCCGGGTCCTGCGGCAGGTGCGCCGCGCGCCCGACGAAGCGGCGCTGCGCGCCGACCTCGAGCGCGAGGGGCTGGCGCTGCTCGGCCTCGAGCGCCGCTTCGCGGCGATGCCGACGCGGCGCGGCGGCCAGGTGCAGCGCCTGCCGCTCGACCTGCTGCTCGTCTTCTGCCAGGAGCTCGCCGCCCTGCTGCGCGCCGGCCTGCCGCTGCTGCAGTCGATCGCTCTCCTCGCCGCCCGCCAGCGTCACGCCGGCTTCAAGCGCATCCTCGCCAACGTCGAAGAGCGGGTGCGCTCGGGCTCCGAGCTCTCGGACGCCTTCCTGGCGCACGAAGACGCCTTCCCGGCCCTCTTCTCCTCGGCGCTCAAGGCGGGCGAGCGCACCGGCGACCTCGAGCAGGTGTTGCAGCGCATGGTGCGCTACTTCCGACTGCTGCTCGACGCCCGCAAGAAGGTCTACAACGCGCTGGTCTATCCGGCCGTCCTGCTGGGGCTGTCTCTCGCCATGCTGGCAGTGATGTCGCTCTTCGTCGTCCCCCGCTTCCGCGTCTTCTACGCGGCGATGGATCTCGCGGAGCTGCCGCTGCTGACCCGCATCGTGCTCGGTTCGACCGCCGTCCTGCGGGCCCAGCTGCCGATCATCCTCGCCGCCATCCTCGTCGGGACGCCGATCTTCCTGCGCTGGTCGCGGAGCGCCCCCGGCCGGCTGACCCTCGGCCGCCTGCGCCTCGCCATCCCGGTGCTCGGACCGATCTTTCATCGCTTCGCGATCTCGGAGTACAGCCGCTCGCTCTCGACCCTTCTCTCCGGCGGCCTGCCGCTCGTCCAGGCGCTCGAGATCTCGACCCGGGCGGTCGGCAACGCCTGGATCCGCTCGCGCCTGGCGCCGGTCATCGACCGCGTGCGCGAAGGACAGGCGCTCGCCGCGGCGCTCACCGAGACCGGCGAGGTGCCGCCGATCGCCCTCGACATGACGCACGTCGGCGAGACGACCGGCGCCCTCGACGACATGCTGGCCCACGTCTCGGAGTTCCTCGACGAGGAGGTCGAGACGCGCATGGGCCGCCTCCTGTCGCTGCTCGAGCCGCTGCTGCTGGTGGTGGTCGGCGGGCTCGTCGCCATCCTGCTCATCTCGGTCTACCTGCCGATCTTCTCGGCGCTGTCGCGGATCCAGTGAGCCCGGCGCCGCGTCCCTTCGCGCCCCTCCGGGTAGGATGCCGCCGGTGACGACCCCGCTCGAGCGCCTGGACGCCCGTTCGGCCGCCGAGGACGACGCGCGGGCGCGCGAGCTGGCGCGCCGGCACGGGCTCCTCTTCGTCGAGCCGGCCGACCTCCACCTCGACGCCGACCTCTTCCACTCGATCCCCTTCGACCTGATGCTGCGCTACGGCTTCGTGCCGATCGCGCGCGGCAAGGGGCGGCTGGTGATCGCGATGAAGGACCCCACCGACGTGACCCGGATCGACGAGCTCGAGCTGCAGCTCGGCACCGCGCTCGAGATCCGCGTCGCCGCGCCGCAGCTGGTCGACGAGATCCTGCAGAAGTCCGAGTCGACCCAGCGCGTGCTCGACCAGGCGACCGAGGAGTTCCGCATCCAGCTGGTGCAGGAGGACGAGCGCGGCGAGGAAGTGCTGTCGCTCGACCGCATCACCGCCGACGCCTCGCCGATCATCAAGCTGGTCGACTCGACGGTGCTCAACGCCATCCAGAGGCGCGCCTCCGACATCCACATCGAGACGCGCGAGAACGAGGTGCTGGTCAAGTACCGCATCGACGGTGTGCTCTACCAGGCGATGGAGCCGATCGACAAGCGACACCACCAGACCATCGTGTCGCGCATCAAGGTCATGTCGGAGCTCGACATCGCCGAGAAGCGGGTGCCGCAGGACGGCCGCTTCAAGCTGCGGCTGCGCGGCCGCACGATCGACTTCCGCGTCTCGATCCTGCCCACCGTGCACGGCGAGGACGTGGTCATCCGCATCCTCGACAAGGAGTCGCTGTCGGCCGAGTTCCGCAACCTCCGCCTCGACGTGCTCGGCTTCGACGACGACACGCTGCGCAAGCTCGGCCGGGCGATCCGCGAGCCCTACGGCATGGTGCTGGTGACCGGCCCGACGGGATCCGGCAAGACGACCACGCTCTACGCCTGCCTCTCCGAGATCCAGTCGCCCGAGGACAAGATCGTCACCATCGAGGATCCGGTCGAGTACCAGTTACGCGGCATCACGCAGATTCCAGTCAACGAGAAGAAGGGGCTCACCTTCGCGCGCGGCCTGCGCTCGATCCTGCGCCACGACCCCGACAAGATCATGGTGGGCGAGATCCGCGACGAGGAGACCGCCTCGATCGCGATCCAGTCGGCGCTCACCGGGCATCTCGTCTTCACCACCGTGCACGCCAACAACGTCATCGACGTGCTCGGCCGCTTCCTCAACATGAAGGTCGACCTCTTCAACTTCGTCTCGGCCCTCAACGCGGTTCTGGCGCAGCGGCTGGTGCGCCGCATCTGCCCGCACTGCCGCCGCGAGGCCGCGGTGTCGTCGCAGCTGCTCGAGGAGTCGGGCCTGGCGCCGGCGGTCTACGGCGGCCACGTCTTCTACGAGGGCGGCGGCTGCCTCGAATGCAACGGCACCGGCTTCCTCGGCCGGCTGGCGGTCTCCGAGCTGCTCGACCTCTCCGACCGCATCCGCGAGCTGATTCTCGACCGCCGCCCCGGCTCCGAGATCCGCCGCGCCGCCAAGGAAGAAGGGATGAAGTTCCTGCGCGAATCGGCGCTCGAGAAGGCGCTGGCCGGATGGACCACGCTGCGTGAGATCAATCGTTTCACCTTCGTGGACTAGGCGGCTCGCGGGCTTCGTGCCGCAGCCCGCGCCGCCGCACGCCTTCGGCGTCGGCCCGCGCGGCCTCGCCTACCTCGGCCTGCGCGCCGGGGCCGGCGGGCTCGAGGTGCGCGAAAAGCAGGCGCTCCCGTTCCCGGGCCGCGTCTTCGGCGAGGGAGCGCTGGGCTCGCCGGTCGAGAACGAGACGGCGCTCGCCGAGGCGGTCCGCGCCCTGGTCGGCAGGCTCGCCCCGCCGCCGCGGCAGGCGTCGCTCGTCCTGCCCGACCGCTGGGCCCACGCCCAGGTCGTCGAGCTCGGATCGCTCCCCGACCGCCCCGACCTGCGGCTGGAGATCCTGCGGTTTCGCCTGCGCCGCATCGTCCCCTTCCGGGTCGAGGACCTGCGCATCGACGCGACGCCGATCGCGCCGGTCGCCGGCCAGGCCGATCCGGTGCGTGCGCTCGTGCTCTGCGCCGCCGAGCCGGTGGTGGCGGCGCTCGAGCGCGCCTTCGCCGCCGCCGGCGTGCGGCTCGGCCAGATCGTCAGCGAGAGCCTGGCGCGCCTCGAGGCGTTGCGCGCCGCCGGCCACCTCGCCGGCCTCGCCGCCGTCACCTCGGTCGGCGCCGAAGGCTTCACGCTGGTCGTGACGCGCGACGGCGAGCCAGTGCTCTGGCGCCAGAAGGGATTCCGCGACGAGCTCACGCTCGACGAGCGCGCCCGGCTCGCCGTCTCCGAGCTCCGCCTGACCAGCACTTTCCTCGCCGAGCGGTTCGGCGACGCCGGCTCGCTCGGCGGCGTCTTCCTCGATGCGCCCGCGGAGGTCGCGGCGCCCTGGTCGTCGGTGCTCGAGGAGGGGCTCGAGCGGCCGGTCACGGCGCTCGGCCGCCCCCACCTGCCGCTCGTCGAAGCACCGGCGGGCGCGAGCTTCACGGAGCTCGCGCCGCTCGTCGGCGCCGTCTGCCGGGAGATCGCATGAGCTGGCAGGCGCCGAACCTGGCGGCGCGCCCCTTCCTCAACCTGCGTCCGGCGCGCCGGACGGGAGGCGCGCTGGGGCTCGCGGCCCTCCTGCTCACTGCCTGGAACGTCCAGAGCTCCTGGCGCGCCGGCACCGGCGAAGCGAATCGGCGGGCCGAGATCGCGCAGCTCACCGCCGCCAGCGACGCCGCCCGCGCGCGCCTCGCGACGATCGAGCGCGACCTCGCCGCCCGCGACCTCGAGGCCGAGAACCACCGCGCCGAGTTCCTCAACGAGCGCATCGCCCAGCGCACGTTCGGCTGGAATCTGCTGTTCGACCGCCTCGGCCGCGTCCTGCCGCGCGGCGTCCGTCTCCGCCGGCTGTCGCCCAAGCTGGAGCAGTCGACGGCGAAGCCTGCGGCCGGCGGCATCCTGCTCGAGCTCAGCGGCGAGGCGGAGGACGACGAGTCGCTGCTCGAGCTCGTCGACCGTCTGTTCGACGATCCCGCTTTCGAAGCCCCCGATCTCCATCGCGAGAGCCGCGGCGGCTCGGGCGAGCTGCAGTTCTCGCTCACCGTCCGTTATCTGCCGGGGACAGCGCCATGAGCTGGCGCCTGCACTTCGGCGGCCGTCGCGCCCTCTACTGGGCGCCGGCGCTCGTCCTGCTCGCCGCGAACGTCGGCTGGCTCTTCCTGTTCGGCAGCGGCAGCCGGCTGCGCGCCGCCGATCTCGGGCGCCGGCTCGAGGTGGCGCGGCGCGACAACGCGGCGCTCTCCGCGCGGCTCGCGGCGCGCGAGCAGCTCTGGATCGCCGCCACCGAGAACCGGTCGCGGCTCGAGACGCTCTACACCGAGCGCTTCGCCACCGAGCGGGCCCGCTTCACCGAGATGGTGCGGGAGCTCAAGGGGCTCGCCCAGAGCGTCGGCCTCGAGCCGTCGGCGATCAGCTACCCCGAGGAGCAGCTCGAGGAGTACGGACTGGTGCGCCGCAGCTTCGTCTTCGGCGTCAACGGCTCCTACGACGCGCTGCGCAATCTGCTCAACCTGATCGAGCTGTCGCAGAGCTTTCTCGTCATCGAGCAGATCGACGTCTCCGACTCCAACCAGGGGCTCTCCGTGCAGCTCCGGCTCTCGACCCTCTTCCGCGCCGTCGGCTCCGACGCGGCAGGAGCGCCCGCCGGGCGCGAGGCGGCGGCGCCATGACGATCTCGCCGCGCGAGCGCCGCCTCCTGCTGCTGCTCGCCGTCGCGGCGGTGGCGCTGGCCATCCGCACCCTCTGGCCGGCCTCCCCCTCCGCCGGCGAGTCGGTCGTGGGCGGACCGGGCGGCGCCCCCGCGCCGCGCGGGCGAGCGGTCCGCGGCGGCGGCGGGCTGCCCGACAAGGTGATCGTCATCGCGACCGACCGTCTCGACCAGCAGCCGCCGAGCTTCGCGGTCGGCCGCGATCTCTTCTCGTTCGCGCCGCCTCCGCCGCCCCCCGGTCCGACGCCCGAGGAGCTCGCCCAGATGCGGCGCGCCGCCGAGGAGCGCGCCCGCACCGCCCGCGAGGCGGCCGCGATCGAGGCCGCCAAGCCCCATCCGCCCGAGATCGACGTGCGCTACATCGGCAGCTTCGGCCCGGCGAACCGCCGGATCGCCGTCTTCCTCGACACCGCCGAAGGAGGGTTCATCAACGCGCGGGCGGGTGAGGTGCTCAAGGGCAAGTTCGTTCTCGCCCGTATCGGTTACGAATCGGTCGACCTCAAGTACGTGGCCTTTCCCGACCTGCCGGCTCGGCGCCTGCCGGTCGGAGAGTAGAGTCGAGGATCCAGGGAGCCCCGCAAAATGATCCGATGGCATCCACGGCGCCTGGCGCCGCTCGTCGCCGCCGCGGCCATCGCCGTCGCCGGCTGCACGAGCTACCAGCTGATCCGCCAGGCCGAGCGGGCCGAGGCGTCGCAGCAGTGGGACGAGGCGGTCGCGCACTACATCGACCTGCTCGATCGCGACCCTGGCAACGTGCGCTGGCGCTCGGCCCTGCTGCGTGCTCGCATGCGCGCCTCGCAGGACCACTTCACGATCGGGCGCCGCTACCTGGACGCCGGCTCGCCCGAGCGCGCCCTCGTCGAGTACGAGCGCGCCGTCGAGCTCGACCCGACCAACCAGTACGCGCAGGTCGAGCGCGACAAGGTGCGCGACCATCTCGCCACCGCCGCGAAGAATGCGGAGCCGCCGACCCTCGACGAGCTCAAGCAGAAGGCGCGCAACGCCACCGCTCAGCCGCCGGTGCTCAATCCACGCTCGCGGACGCCGATCTCGCTCGATTTTCCCCAGCCGCAGTCGTTGTTCGCGATCTACCGCGCGCTCGGCAAGGCCTTCGGCATCAACATCATGTTCGACCCGCAGCTGCGCGACCAGGACATGGCGATCGAGCTGCGCGACGTCACGGCGCAGACCGCTCTCGAGACGCTGATGCGCACCGCCGGCCACTTCTACAAGGTGATCGACGAGCAGACGATCCTCATCGCCCAGGACAACCAGCAGAATCGGCGCACCTACGAAGACCTGGTGATCCAGACCTTCTATCTCTCGAACGCTCAGGTCAAGGACGCCGTGCAGCTGCTGCGCAGCCTGATCAGCTCGCGCAATCTGGCGACCAACGAGCAGCTCAACGCGGTCACCATCCGCGACACCGCGGACAAGGTGAAGATCGCCCAGAAGATCATCGAGACGATCGACAAGGCGCGCTCGGAGGTGGTGGTCGACGTCGAGCTGCTGCAGGTCAGCACCTCCAAGCTGCGCGAGCTCGGCGTGTCGCTCTCCAACTACCAGGTCACCCAGACGCTCGACCTCGGCAAGGACGTGCCGATTCGCGTCTCGGACCTGAACCATCTGACGCAGAACAGCTGGGCGCTGACCGTGCCGTCGATCATTTACGACTTCCTCAAGACGAATTCCGACGCCCAGCTGCTCGCCAAGCCCCAGATCCGGATCACCGAAGGGGAGAAGGCCAAGGTCCGCATCGGCGACCAGGTGCCGCTGCCGACGACCACCTTCAACACCTCGAACACAGTGGGCGGCAACGTCGTGCCGATCACCTCGTTCACCTACAAGGACGTCGGCATCAACATCGACCTCGAGCCGCGCGTGCACCACAACAAGGAAGTCACCCTCAAGCTCCAGGTCGAGGTCTCGCAGATCACCGGCTACCAGGACGCCGGCGGCGGCCAGAAGCAGCCGATCATCGGCACCCGCCTCATCGAATCGACGATCCGCCTGAAGGACGGCGAGACCAACTTCCTCGCCGGCCTGATCCGGACCGACGAGTCGAACGGCGAGACCGGCATCCCCGGCCTCTCCGACATCCCGGTGCTCGGCAAGCTCTTCGGCAAGACCTCGGTCGACATGCGGCGCACCGACCTGATGCTCACGATCACGCCGCACATCATTCGCACCGCCGACGTGACCGAGGAGGACCTGCTGCCGATCTGGGTCGGCACCGAGTCGAACATGACCTTCCGCGGCGGCAGCCCGCAGATCGAATCGGGCGCCGAGGGGCCTTTCGAGGCCCCGGCCGAGAGCGCGCCGCAGGAGCAGGAGAAGCCCGACGGCGCGACGGCCGCGCCGCCGGCGGGGGTGAATCTGACGCCGAGCGCGCCGCCGGCCAGTCCGTTCGCGAGCCCGGCGCCCGAAGCCGCCGAACCGCCCCCCGCCGAGCCGGTCGAGCCGCCCCCCGCCGCGGCGGACGCTGGGCCGGCGCTCTCCACCGTGCCGACCTCCTCGCTGCCGGCGGGCGGGGGCGGCGTGCAGCTCGCGCTGCAACCCTCGGTGGTGAGCGTCGTCGCGGGCGACGTCTTCCAGGTGGCGGTGACGGTCGACGCCCGCACGCCGGTCGCGCACCTGCCGGCGACGCTCTCCTACGACGCGCGGGTGCTGGCGGTCGAGAGCGTCGCGCCGGGAGACTTCCTCGGCGGCAGCGGCAGTGCGCAGGTGCTGGCCGACACCTCGAACCCGGGCAGCATCGTCATCGGCGCCAGCCGTCTCGGCCGCGCCGCCGGCGTCGCGGGCCGGGGCACGGTGGCCACGATCACCTTCCGCGCCCTCGCCGCCGGCTCGACGCCGCTCCACTTCGCGGCCCGCCGCGTGCTCGATCCATCGCTCGTCGAGGTGGCGGGAGTGACCGCCGCCGACGCCGCCGTCGACGTCCGTCCGGGCGCCAGCCCGCCGCCGGGCTCATGACGCGCCCCGCCGCCGCGCGCGGCTTCACCATCATCGAGCTGGTGATGGTCTGCGCGGTGATCGGCATCCTCGCCGCGCTCGCCTTTCCCGCCATCCACTACACACGGCTGCGCGGGCAGGAGATCGAGTTGCGGGCCGCCCTGCGCGAGCTGCGCGGGGCGATCGACGAATACAAGCGCTGGAGCGACGCCGGCCTGATCGAGATCGAGACCGGCACCGACGGCTACCCGCTCGAGCTCGAGAAGCTGGTCGAGCCGCAGCCCGTCATCGGCCAGGTCGACCGCAAGATCCGCTTCCTGCGCCGGGTGCCGGTCGATCCCCTCACCGGCAAGGCCGAATGGGGGTTGCGCAGCTACCAGGACGAACCCGACGAGACGAGCTGGGGAGGCGAGGACGTCTACGACGTCTACTCGCTCGCCGCCGGGCGCGGCCTCGACGGCACGCCCTACTCGACCTGGTGACCACCGTGACGGGAACCGACAGGAAGAGAGCCTCCCGCCGCGGCTTCACGCTGCTCGAGCTGATCGTCGTGGTGGCGATCATCGGCATCCTCGCCGCGATCGCGGTGCCCAACCTGATGCTGCTGCCGCGGCGTGCCAAGGAATCGGTGCTCAAGACCAACCTGCGCGAGATCCGCGACAAGCTCGAGCAGTACTACGCCGACAAGGGCAGCTACCCGCCGACGCTCTCCGACCTGACGCCGAAGTACCTGCGCTCGGTGCCGATCGACCCTTTCACCAAGAGCGCCACGACCTGGGTGCTGGTCTACGTCGAGCAGGATCCGGACGAGCCCGGCCCGCCGCCGGAGCCGGACGAGAGCCCCGGCATCATCGACGTGCACTCGGCCTCGAAGGAGTCCTCCATCGATGGCACCAAGTACGCCGACTGGTGACGTCCGGCGCCGCGCCGCCAGCGAGTGCGGATTCGCCCTCGCCTTCCTGGTCGGCCTGCTGACCGTCCTCGCCATCGGCCTCGCGGCGGCGCTCCCGCACTGGGCCGCGATGGCGCAACGCGAAAGAGAGAGCGAGCTGATCGCGCGCGGCACCCAGTACGCCGAAGCGATCCGCGTCTTCCAGCACCGCTTCGGCCGCTTCCCGATCCGCCTCGAGGAGCTCGTCGAGGTCGAGCCGCGCTCGATCCGGCAGCTCTGGAAGAACCCGATCGATCCGGCGGCCGGCTGGCTGCTGCTCGTCGAGGCGGGCCAGGGCACGGTGGTGCCGGTCGATCCGAAGACCGGCGCGGTGGTCGGCAGCGGCGACGAAGGCGAACTGGCGGAGGGGGAATCCGCTCCCCCCGCCGCCGAAGGAGTCGGCGCCGCACCGGGCACCGTGGTCAGCGGCAACATCCACGGCGTCAAGAGCCGCGCCAAGGGGGAGGCGTACCACGTCTTCTTCGGACGCAAGGACTATGGCGAGTGGGAGTTCACGGTCGAGAACTGGACCGCGGCAACGAGCGCGCTGGCGCCGGATGGCCTGCCGCGCCGGATGACGGCCGCCACCTTCGGCCGCCCCTTCGCCTACGGCTCTCCCGCCGGGGGGGACGCCGCGAGCCCGACCGGCGCCGAAGAGGGCGGCGGCAAGCCCGAACCTCCAGCGGCTCCGCCGGACGATTCCGGCACCGGCGACGGGGAGGAGCAATGAGCGCGAACGGGAAGTCGGCGGTCGCGATCCGCGTCGAGCGGATGCCGCACGCGGCCGGCCTGCCGCTGCCGGCCTACGCCACGGCGGGGAGCGCCGGCCTCGACCTGCGCGCCGCGGTCGGCGAGACGACCTGGATCGCGCCCGGTGCCTGGCGCGCCGTGCCCACCGGCCTGCGCATCGCACTGCCCCCCGGCTACGAGGGACAGCTCCGGCCGCGCAGCGGGCTGGCGCTGAAGCAGGGCGTCGGATTGCCGAACGCGCCGGGAACGCTCGACAGCGACTATCGGGGCGAGGTGCAGGTGCTGCTGATCAACCACTCGCCGCGCCCCTTCCGCATCGAGCGGGGCGACCGCATCGCGCAGCTCGTGGTGGCGCCGGTCGAGCGCGTCGAGGTGCTCGAGATCGAGGCGGTCGACGGCACGCCGCGCGGCGACGGCGGCTTCGGCTCGACCGGCCTCCGCTAAGGCAGCTTCCTCCGGACGATCAGCGGGAAGGGTTGGCGCGCGGCAGCGTGCCTTCGATCAGTTGCAGCGTCGTCTCCAGCACGGCGCGCAGCGGGCGGGCGTCGGCGACGCCGCTGCCGGCGATTGAGAACGCGGTGCCGTGATCGACCGACGTGCGCAGCACCGGCAGTCCGACCGTCCAGTTGGTCGCCTCGCCGAAGGCAGCGGTCTTGACCGCGATCAGGCCCTGGTCGTGGTAGAGCGCCAGGACCCAGTCGAACTCGCCGCGGCAGGCGCGCACGAAGAGCGAATCGGCGCTCTCCGGACCGTGGACGTCGATGCCGCGATCGCGGGCGCGCTCGACCGCCGGCCGCAGGAGCTCCTCGTCCTCGGTGCCCAGCAGGCCCCCTTCGCCGGCGTGCGGATTGAGACCCGCCACCGCGATGCGGCCGCCGGCGTGGGCGTGCAGGCACACGAGCGCGTCGAGCACGGCGCCCGGCGTGACCATGCCGATCGCGCGCGCCAGCGGCTCGTGCACCGAGAGCAGCGCCACCTGGAGATCGGGAGCGAGAAAGGTCATCAGGTAGTCGCGGCCGTAGTGCTCGAGGCCGTAGGCCTGCGCCAGGTAGTCGGTGTGGCCGACGAACCCGGGGCGCGCGTAGCGGGAGATGGTGGCCTTGGAGACCGGCGCGGTGACCAGGGCGTCGATGACGCCGGCGCGCCCGAGCTCGATCGCCGCGTCGAGCACCGCCATGGCGCCCAGAGCGTCGGCGGCGCGCGAGTCGCCGAACTCGATCTCGCGCTTCTCGCCGACCGGATCGACGAGGCCGATCGCTCCCTCGCTCAGTCTTTCGATCGCGGCGCGGTCGGGCGAGGAGAGCGGCACCAGGCGATCCCAGGGGAACTCGGGCACCAGCGTCCGGACCGCCTCGAGCGCCGAACGCTCGGCGACCACGAGGGGCGCCACGTCGGCCGGCAGCTCGCGCGCGGAAAGCGCCTTGAGGACGATCTCGGGCCCGATCCCCGCCGGGTCCCCCTGCGTCAGAGCCAGCACTCGCTTCGCCACGCCGACCTCCCGCCATCCGCGCCGCGACCCGTTCGCGACGCGCGCACCTGTCGTGGAATGACCGGAGTCGATCGTATCCTCTCGCCTTCGGGCGCCCACCACCCCGGCGCGTGGCGGCCCGGCGCCACCGTCGAGGGGAGCTGCGCGCGGGTGCGGTTCCGGGTCAGCCGGGAGCTGCCAGCACGTCGTAGTGCGCGACGCGGGGCTCGAGCTCGATCAGGTAGTCGGGATCTTCGGCGTAGTACTTGGCGCGGTCGACGTCGTCGCCGGCGAAGGCGCGCACCGCGTCGATCGACTCCCAGAAGGTCATCAGCAGGAAGTGGGTGACGTCGCCGTCGCGGCGCCGCAGCACGAAGACTCCCTTGTTGCCGGGGGTCGCTTCGTAGTCGGGAATGCCGGTGCGCTGCAGGTAGTCGTAGTAGGCGTCGGCCCGGTTCGCCGGGACCGCCCCATGCCAGGCGCGCGCGATCATCGTCCCCCCTCCGCGCCCGCTCGCCGGGCGCTCAGTCGTTCGACTCGGCACCGTCCGCGTCGCCGCCGTCCGCGTCCTCTTCCCGCTCGACCGGACGCGGACCCGCCTGGCCCGGCACTCCGCCGCTCGACTTCTTCTGCGGCCGGCGGCGCAGCTCCTCTTCCTTGAACAGGTAGAGGATCGCGCTCTTCGGGATCAGCAGATTCGGCTCGTCGTGGCGGTGGAACTTGATGGCGCCCTTGTCGTACCACTCCACCCAGCCGCGCAGCTCCTCGCCGTTGACGAGCCGCAGCACCATCGGCGTGCGCGCCTGCATCTGCTTGAGGTAGTAGAACTCCTCGGCGTTGGTCTGCTCGGGCGGTGAAGCCTTGCGGCGAACGCCGCGCGGGCCTTCGCTCTTGCGGGCGTCGCCGATGTCGGGACGGATCAGCTTGCGATTGGTCATGAAACCCCGGCCGGCTTCGGCCCCTCGGGCGCGACCTTCTTGGCGCCCGCGTACTGGTCGTCCTCGTAAGCGAGGCAACAGAGCAGCCGACCGCACTGCCCGGAGATCTTCGACGGATTCAGAGAGAGATTCTGCCGCTTTGCCATGCCGATCGAGATCGGCCGGAAGTCCTTGAGCCAGCTCGAGCAGCAGAGCGTGCGGCCGCACATGCCGATGCCGCCGAGGAGGCCCGCCTCGTCCCTGGCGCCGACCTGCTGCATGTGGACGCGGGTGCCGAAGCGCTGGGAGGTCTCGCGGACCACCTGGCGGAAGTCGATGCGCTGCTCGGCGGTGAAATAGACCGTCGCCTTCTTGCCCGAGAGGGCGAAGTCGACCTTCGAGATCTTCATCTCGAGCTTGAGCGATCGCGCCCGCTCCTGCACGAAGAGGCGTGCCGTCTGGTCGCGCTCGAGCTTGCGCGCGTGCGCCGCGGCGTCGTCGTCGTTGGCGGCGCGCAGGATCTTCTTGGCGGAGGCCTTCTGGCAGGGCTTGAAGACCGGCATCGGCGACTTCTCGACGCGCCCGAAGGCGGGCTCGCCGGCCATTTCGACCAGCACGCGATCGCCGTGGGCGAAAATCGTCCCTTCGCTCGAGCAGAGTGTCAGGTTGGTCTCTTCGCCGAAACGGACGCCGACGAAGGCGCTTTCGAGCGCCGTCGACATCCCCTTGTAGGAACAACCGCCGCAGCCGGACATGGTCGAAAAGAGCCTCGCGCTCCTCCTAAGCACAGCGCTTGCCAGCCGGTGGGGCTCCGCCGGGGAACTGCCGGGGCTTCGGCCGTCGAGCAGGGGCTCGAAGCGGCATTCTCCTGCCGCGATTTCGCCCTGTCAATCGACGGACGGGTCGGGGGTCACCCCTCCGACAGGAGCGAGGCGCGCTCGACAAGGCGGCGGCCGATGTCGGTACGCATCTGCAGGCCCGGCCAGGAGACCTCGGCCGCCGCGGCATAGGCGACGCGCAGGGCCGCTGGGAGGTCGGGTCCGGTGGCGCCGACGTTCAGCACCCGTCCTCCGGCGACGACAATGCGGCCGTCGCGCTCGGCGGTGCCGGCATGGAAGACGACCGCCCCCGGATGCCGCTCGGCGCGCGCCAGCCCCTCGATCGGCGCGCCGCGCTCGGGCAGGTCGGGATAGCCGGCCGCGGCGAGCACGAGGACGGCGGCGACCTCTTTCTTGAAGTGCAGTCGCGACACGCCGAAGTGGCCGCCGGCGCCGGCGGCGAGGATCGGCAGCAGGTCGTCCTCGAGCCGCAGCATCAGCGCCTGGGCCTCGGGATCGCCCAGCCGGACGTTGAACTCGAGCACCTTCACTCCCGCTTCGGTCTTCATCAGGCCGGCGTAGAGCACCCCGGTGAAGGGGCGCCCCTCGGCGGCCAGTCCGTCGAGGGTCGGTCGCAGGATGTGCTCGAGCGCCTCGCTGGCGCTCCGGCCATCGAGCACGCCCGAAGGGCTGTGCGAGCCCATGCCGCCGGTGTTGGGGCCGCGGTCCTCGTCGAGCAGGCGCTTGTAGTCGCGGCGCTGGCGAAAGGGAGGAGATGGCGGCCGTCGGAGAGCGCCATCAGCGAGACCTCCTCGCCGGCGAGGAACTCTTCGACCACCACCACGTCCGCCGCGGTTCCGAAGCGGCGGTCGTCGAAGAAGAGCGCCAGCGCTTCGTCGACCTCGGCCTGCTCGGTGGCGACCACCACGCCCTTGCCGGCGGCGAGCCCGTCGGCCTTGAGGACCACCGGCAACCCGAAACGGGCCGCCGCGGCCGCCGCCTCGGCACGGTCGCGCGCCAGCACGAACTCCGCCGTCGGGATGGCGTGACGGGCGAGGAACTGCTTGGTGAAGGCCTTGCTCCCCTCGAGCTCGGCGGCGGCGCGCGAAGGACCGAAGATGGCGAGCCCGCGCGCCTGGAATTCGTCGACGATGCCGAGTGTCAGCGGCAGCTCCGGCCCGACCACGGTGAGGTCGATCTGCGCCTCGGCGGCGAAATCGGCCAGTCGCGAGACTTCGTCGGCGCCGATCGGCACGCAGTCGGCGAGCCGGGCGATACCGGGATTGCCGGGCGCGCAGAAGAGCTCGGAGAGCTCCGGGCTCTGGCGCAGCTTCCAGCAGAGCGCGTGCTCGCGCCCGCCGCCGCCCACGACCAGGACTCTCATCGTCGGTCTCCTTCCAGCGCCGCGTTGGCCTCCGCCGCGGCGACGGTGAGCACGTCGATCACGTCTCCGACCGAGCAGCCGCGCGACAGGTCGTGCACCGGCCGAGCCAGCCCCTGCAGGAGCGGGCCGGTCGCCTTGCGCCCCGGCCAGCCGTTCGGTCAACTTGTAGGCGATGTTACCCGCGTCGAGGTCCGGAAAGACCAGGACGTTGGCGCGCCCCGCCACCGGGCTTCCCGGCGCCTTGCGCGCCGCCACCTCGGGCACCAGGGCGGCGTCGGCCTGCAGCTCGCCGTCGACCGCGAAATCGACTCCGCGCGCGCGCAGCCGCTCGAGCGCCGCCCGCACCTTGTCGACCCGCGGATGGCGGGCGCTGCCGTGCGTCGAGAACGAGAGGAGAGCGACCCGCGGCGGCTCGCCGAGCAGCCGCCGGCAGGAGTCGGCCGAAGCGATCGCGATCTCCGCCAGCTGCTCGGAGTCCGGATCGGGAACGACGCCGCAGTCGGCGTAGACGAGCGAGCGGCCGTCGGCGAGCGTCATCAGGAAGCAGGAGGAGACCAGCACGAGACCGGGACGCGGACCGACCGCGGCGAGCGCCGCGCGCAACGTCTCGGCGGTCGGCGTGACGGCACCCATCACCGCGCCGTCGGCGGCGCCGCTGCCGACGAGGGCGCAGGCGAGGTGGAGCGGATCGCGGCGCCGCCGCTCGCGCTCGCTCGACGGCAGCGCGCGCGCCGCCAGACGCGCGTCGAGGTGGGCGAGCGTCCCCGCCCAGCCGTCGCTCTCCGCCGGATCGAGGATTTCCGTTTCGACCAGCAGCCCGAGCTCGCGCCGGCGGCGCTCGATCGCCGCGCGATCGCCCAGCAGCAACGGCCGGCAGAGCCCTTCGGCGGCGGCGGCGGCGGCGCCGAGCAGGATCCGCTCGTCCTCGACCTCCGGGAGCACGATGCGGCGCGGCGCGAGCCGCGCCAGGCTGCGGAGCCGCTCGATCGCGCCGCTCACCGCGCGCCTCAGCGCCCGGCGGCGTCGCCGCCGGCAAGCCGCGCGAGCGCCACCTCGACCTCGTCGACGACGTAGTCGGGCGTCGAGGCTCCGGCGGTGATGCCGACCCCGTCGACACCGGCGAACCACTCCGGGTCGAGGTCGCCGGCGCCCTGGATCAGGTAGCTCGGCCTGGTGCGCTGGCAGATCTCCCAGAGGTGACGCGTGTTGGCCGAGCGCTTTCCGCCCACCACCAGGATGACGCCGATCTCCGGGTCGCGCCCCAGCTCGTGCGCCGCCTCCTGGTTCTCCTTGGTGGCGTAGCAGATCGTGTCGGCGCGCTTCACCTCGGCGGCGTGCGCCTCGATGTAACGCGCCAGCTCCTCGAACTCGTCGGCGTTCAGCGTCGTCTGGTAGAAGATCCGCACCTTCGGATAGCGCGACCAGTCGACGCGCGCGGCCTCCTCGACCGTGGTCAGCACGTGGTAGCTCGACGGATCGAGGTCGTTCGTGTAGCCGATCACCTCGCGATGCTTCGGGTCGCCGATGAAGACGAGGTGGGCGCCGGCGGCGAGCGCCGTGCTCGCCTCGTCGTGGATGTCGTAGACGAACGGACAGGTGGTGTCGAGGATGCGCAAACCGCGGGCGCGGGCGCGCTCGTGGAACGAGGTCGGCACGCCGTGCGCCGAGAACACGATCGTCCCACCGGCGACCTCGTCGAGACGGTCGACGGTGGCGACGCCGAGCGCCTCCATCTCCTCGACCACCCGCTCGTTGTGGACGACCTGGCCGAGGATGGCGCCGCGGTTGCCTTCGGCGGCGAACTTCTTGACCTTCTTGTCGGCGATCCGCACTCCGGCGCAGAAACCGTACTTGGCGGCGCGGCGGATCTTCATGCGCGCGAGTCTAGCCCGACTCGCCGGCGCGACCGGCGGCGCGGCTCAGCCCGCCAGGCGCTGGATCCAGCCGCGCCAGCCGCGGAAGCGGACCGGGCCGTCGATGCGGAAGAGGATCCAGCAATCGTCGCCGTCGAGCGTTTGCGGGCCGTGCGCGGTGCCGGGCTCGTAGACCTCGAAATCGCCGGCCAGGAATTCGCCGCGCTCGTCGTCGTACCCCCCCGACAGCACCACCATTTGCTCGAAGCCGAGGTGCTCGTGGCGGGGGAAGACCCTGCCCGGCGGCATGCGGCCGATCATCAGCTTCACGCCGCGTTCGGCGTCGTCGTGCAGCACCGCCATCTTCGCGCCGCCGAGCAGGGCGCGCCACCAGCGCACTTTGCCGAGCGCGGGGAGCTCGCCGCGCGCCGCGGCCGGCAACGGCAGGCCGTCGACGGGCGCCGCCGGCCGCTCGGGGAGCTGCGCCCGCAGGCGCTCCCAGAGCGCCGGCGGAGGCGCGACCTCGCCGCCGCGGGCGGCCAGCCAGGCGCCACCCGGTGCCGCGCAGGCGGCGACTTCGGTGCGACAGTCGGCGCAGTGATCGAGATGCGTCTCGACGATCGCGCGCAGCGCGAGGTCGAGCTGCCCGGTCGCGTGCTCGAGGAGGGTGTCGGAGGAGGGATGACGCATGGGCTGGTCGCTCGTCGAAATCAGGCGTCTTCCGCTGCGGGCGCCAGGCGGGCGCGCATGCGGGCGAGGCCGGCGCGAATGCGGCTCTTGAGCGTGCCGAGCGGCACGCTCAACCGGCGCGCGGTCTCTTCGTAGGTCAGGCCGCCGAAATAGGCCAGCTCGACGGCTTCGCGCTGCTCGCGGCTCAGCTCCCCGAGCGCCTTGCGGACCGAGAGGTCGACGACGTGTCCGTCGGCGCCGCGGTCGCCGCCGACCAGCGCCGCGAAGTCGAAGCCGTCGGCCTCGACCACGCCCCCTTTTCGCCGCCACATGTCCACCAGCTTGTTGCGGGTGATGGTGTAGAGCCAGCCGGGAACGTCGCCGCGCTCGGGGCGATAGCTCGCCGCCTTGCGCCAGACCGAGAGGAAGACTTCCTGCACCACGTCGTCGGCCGCCTCCGGATGGCGGGAGATCTGGCGCACATAGGCCAGGATCCGCCCCGCGTAGCGGTCGTAGAAGTGGCGGAAGGCCTCGGCGTCCTGCGCGGCGATCCGGGCAACGAGCTCGGCGTCGGCGGGAGTTGAGTCCATTCGTTGGCGGTCGGCGCTCGCGCTCCGGCGCGCCGGAGCGGGGCTCCAGGGCAGGGCGGCGGTCAGCGCGGACATGGCAATCTTCTCACGGTGGGCTCCCAGCCTTCCTACGCCCCCGGCGCCCCGCCGGATGAGGTCGCCGCGGCGAGTCAGTCGGGAAGGTCGGTCGCCGCCAGCCGCCGGGCGCGCAGCCGGCTCGGCCCCTCGCCGACCTCCACCCAGAGCGCCAGCAGGTCGTCGCCGGCGAGCGTCGCGAGCCGCGGGAAGCCGCTCTTCCGCCCTGCTGCGGTCACTCCCAGCACTTTCGTCGCCGACGCGGTGCCGCCCGCAACGACTCGCCGCAGGCGGACCTCGGCCCGCTCGCCCGCGCGCCCGAGCCAGGCGAGGGCGATTGCGTTCCCGCCGAGCGGCGCTACGCCGACGCGGCCGAGCGGCGCCGCGCCGTCGATCTCCGAAGGGGCGGCGAAGCTCGCGCCGCCGTCGGCCGAGAAGGCGACCTGCACGCGCGCGCGGTCGGCGGCGCCGGTGAACCAGGCGACGCCGACCTGCTCTCCCGCGCGCGCCATCGCCGGTCCATTGACCGGACAACCGGAGATCGTCCACCGATCGGCACCGACCGGGGCGCTCGCCGGCATGGCCGTCGCGGCGCCGCGCGCCACCCGGATGTCGCGGATCTCCTCGCGCGTGCGGTCGCGGTAGGCGACCAGCGGTCCGGCCGGCCCGACGATCGCCGCCGTCGCACAGCAGTCGCAGACAGCGTCGTCGACCAGGGCGCTCGGCGCCGCGATGCGCTCGCCGATCGTCGTCGTGCGCAAGGTCATTGCGCCGCCGCCCTTGCCGTGCCCCCCTTCGTGCCCGCCATGCCCTCCGGCGGTGGCGCGGCCGTCGAGCCAGAAAGCACGCGCGCCCGCGCCCTCCGGCACCATCGAGACGAAGCCGTGCTCGGCCGCCGAGAGATCGTCCTGCAGCCAGCCGAGCGGCTGCCAGCTCGCGCCGCTGTCGGTCGAGCGCGCGACGCGGATGCCGTAGGCGTAAGTCTCTTCGCCCAGCCGTTCGAGCCACCAGACCAGGAACGCCCCGTCGCCGGCGCGCGCCACGCCCGGCGTGTCCGCCCAGTTGGCGAACAGATTCTTCGCCGCGACGACCGTCGACGGCGCGCTCCAGGCGCCCCCTTCGAAGCGCGCGAAGCGCACCGCGACGGCGCCGCCTGGCGCCGGCTCGAGCCAGGTCGCCGCCGCGCCGTCGCCCGCCGCGACGAGATAGGGCGCATAGGCATCCGCCGCCGCGGGAGGATCGACCGCGACGATCGTCGCGCCCGCCACGCCGCCGGGCGCGGCCGCCGCGAGCGCCGCGAAGAGCACGAGCGAGGCGCGCGTCACGCGCCCGCGGGGGCTAGGCGAGCGCCGACTGCCGCCCAGTCGACGACGTTCCACCAGGCCTGCACATAGTCGGCGCGGCGGTTCTGGTACTTGAGGTAGTAGGCGTGCTCCCAGACGTCGAGGCCGAGCAGCGGCTTGTGGCCGCTCGCGAGGGGCGTGTCCTGGTTCGGCGAGGTCTCGATCGCCAGCTTGCCGTCGGCGCCGGCAACGAGCCAGGCCCAGCCGGAGCCGAAGACGCCGAGGGCCGCCTTGCCGAATGCCTGCGCGAAGGCGTCGTGGGAGCCGAAGGTGCCGTCGATCGCGCTGGCGAGCGCGCCCGCCGGCTTGCCGCCGCCGGGCTTCATCGAGGCCCAGAAGAGCGAATGATTGAAGTGCCCGCCGCCATGGTTGCGGACGGCCGCCCGCACGCTCTCCGGGACGGCGGCGAGATCGCCGAGCAGCGCCTCGAGCGGCTTGCCGGCCAGACTTGGAGCCGCGGCCACGGCTTCGTTGAGCTTGGCGACGTAGGTCGCATGGTGCTTGTCGTGGTGGAGATGCATCGTTTCGGCGTCGATGAAGGGCTCGAGCGCCTCGTAGGCGTAGGGGAGCGGCGGCAGCGTGAAGGGCGCTGGCGCGGCCGGCTCCCCGGCCGCCCCGGCCGGACGGAGAGTGGCGGCGGCAGCGGCGACGGCGAGTGTTCCGATGGCTTCACGGCGCGTGATCTGCATCGCTCCCCTCCGGTTCGGTTGCGGTCAGCGGGCGTGGGCCCGCCGGATATTCGACCAGCGTCAGTCTCACCCGCGCACCGCGGCGGCTGACCAGGATCTCCACCGGCGTCGCCGCTTCGTCCTCGGCGAGCCAGAGGTCCAGCTCTCCCTTCCACATGTTGCGATCGGGCAGCGCGACGCCGCGCACCGAAAGGTGCTGCGTCGCCACCTCGCGCCCGGCGACGTGCCGGTGGGCCGGACCGCGCGGCAGGACGATGACCGGGTACCGCTTGCCGTCCGACCAGATCTCGAGCCGCTGCTGCGAGACCGGCATCTGCCGGCGCAGCAGGTCGATGCCCGAGACGATGTCGATGACGCCGGCGTCGTCGAGCTCAGCCCGCTTCGATTTCTTCTCGCCGCGCCAGAGCTGGTCCGACCAGGCGCGCAGGGTGCGATTGTCCGAGCGCCGCCATTCGGCGCCGTAGCGGAAGAATTCGCCGCTCTTCGACTCCGGCGAAGTCACCTCGAGCACGCCGCGCGAGACCCCCGGCGCGATCTCCTCGAGAGAGAGCACGCCCTCCCCCTCGGTCGGCATGAAGATCGACGCGATGAACCCGACGAACCCGTCGAGGCTCCAGCGGTAGTGGAGCTTTTCGCCGGCCCGCGCCGGCCCCGCTCCGGCGAGCAGACAGAGAAGGGCGGCAATCGCCGGCATCCGACGCATCGATTCATCTTACGACTTGCCGGCGGGCGCGACGGGCCTGTGGCACAATCTTCCCGGCCCCGCCAGGGGCCGAGCCGGATGGAAGCGCCTCCGCACCCCTTGCCGACCGACGACCTCGCGCAGCTGCTCGCCGTGCTGCCGCCCGAGCTGCGCGAGCGCCTGGCCCGCCAGGGCGCGCTCGACGAGCTGCTCGAGATCGTGCTCGACCTCGGCCGGCCCCCCGAGGCGCGCTTCGCCTCGGGAAGCTTCGCGCTCGGCAGCGAGCCGCTGGGACGCGACGACCTGGCGCACATCGTCGCCCGCGTCGGCTCCTTCGGCCCCGACAACCGGGCCGGCATCGAACGAACGCTGCACCGCATCTCGGCCCTGCGCAACCGGCAGGGCCGGGTCGTCGGCCTCACCTGCCGGGTCGGCCGCGCCGTGGTCGGCACGGTGGAGGCGGTGCGCGACGTGATCGAGACCGGGCACTCGACCCTGCTGCTCGGGAGGCCCGGCGTCGGCAAGACGACTCTCCTGCGCGAGGCGGCGCGCGTGCTGGCCGACGAGCTCGGCAAGCGCGTCGTCATCGTCGACACCTCGAACGAGATCGCCGGCGACGGCGACATCCCCCACCCCGGCATCGGCCGCGCGCGGCGGATGCAGGTCCCGGCCGGGCTCGAGCAGCACGCGGTGATGATCGAGGCGGTCGAGAACCACATGCCCGAGGTGGTCGTCATCGACGAGATCGGCACCCAGGCCGAGGCGCTCGCCGCGCGCACGATCGCCGAGCGCGGCGTCCAGCTCATCGCCACCGCGCACGGCAACACGCTCGAGAACCTGCTCTCCAACCCGACGCTCTGCGATCTCGTCGGCGGCATCCAGGCGGTGACTCTCTCGGACGACGAGGCGCGCCGGCGCGGCACCCAGAAGACGGTGCTCGAGCGCAAGGCGCCGCCGACCTTCGACGTGCTGGTCGAGATCCAGACCAAGGAGCGCTTCGCCGTTCACCGCGACGTCGCCGAGGTCGTCGATCGCGCGCTGCGCGGCCTCGCGCCGCACCCCGAGATTCGGGTGCGCGGCGCCGACGGTGCGATCGAGGTGGCGCCCGAGAGCGAAGCGCGCGAGGAGATCCCGGCGCGCGCCTCGGCGGGGCGGCGCCGCCACGGCAAACGCCTGCTGCGCATCCTTCCCTATGCGGTCTCGGCGCCGCGGCTGGTGCGGACGATCCGCGACCTGCGGGTGCCAGCGGCGGTGGTCGATCGCGTCGGCGACGCCGATTGCGTGGTGACGCTCAAGTCGCAGGAGAAACGGCTGCCGAAGACGCTGCGCGCGGCCGAGGCGGAGGGCAAGCCGATCCACATCCTGCGCAACGGGACGACCGGGCAGATCGAAACGCTGCTGCGCACCCTCTTCGACGTCGAGGACGTGCTCGACGAGCAGCAGGTCGCGCTGCGCGAAGCCGAGGCCGCCGCGGCGGAGGCGGCTGGAACCGGCCGGGCGATCGAGCTGGCGCCGCAGGGGAGCCTGGTGCGAAGACTGCAGCACGAGCTGGCGACGCGCTACGGCCTCGCCTCGACGTCGCGCGGCGACGAGCCCTTCCGCCGCGTCGTGATCTTTCCCGAGCCTTGAGCGCCGGCCGCAGGCGGCCGTCGGGTCAGCGCGCGGTCGAGGGCCGCAGCACCACGAAGGGGCCGAGCGCCGCCGCCAGCCGCGTCGCCGCCTCGCCCCCTTCGGCCTGAATCCGCTCCTCGAGCACCTGGAGCGTCGCCGGCGCCAGCTCGCCCGCCACGACCAGAATCCAGACCGGCCGCGGCTCGTCCGCGCCGGCGGCCTCGGCGCCGAACGCGACGACATGACGCAGATCCGTCGCGACCACGTCGGGCGAAGCCTCGACGAGCGCCGACCGCGCCTCCTCGGCGCCGTCGACGCGGAAGTGGTCGCAGCCGGCGGCCGCGAAGGTGGCCCCGAGCGCGATGCCCACCTCGCGCTCCGCCGCGATCAGCGCCAGGTGACGGCGCCCGCCGGTCCGCGCCGGCAGCCGCGCCGCGCGCAGGGCGCGCCGCACCGTCGCTTCGTCGGCTCCCGGTTCGAGCACGCCGGCGAAGGGCAACGCCAGCGCGCGGGCGCCGCGGCGCACCAGGATCACCAGCGGCAGGCGCTGGGCGCTGACGACTCGCAGCGCCGGCTCGAGATCCTCCCAGCGGCCGGCGGCGAGATCGAGAGTCAGCACGGCGGCGCTCGGGCGCAAACTCGTCAGCATGCCGCGCAACGCCTCGACGCTGTCGACTCGCACCAGCAGGACGTTCTCGCCCGGAAAGCCGCGCGCCAGCTCGGCGAAGCGGTCGTGGTCGGCGTCGAGCACCACCGCGTGCGACCGCTCGAGCTCGAAGCCCCCCGACTCGGCGCGATCGAGCAGCATGCGCCGCGGATCGGGATCGACCGGAAGACGAACGCGGAAGCTCGAGCCGCGGCCAGGAGTTGACTCGACGTCGACCGTGCCGCCGAGCAACTCGACGAACTGCCGCACGATCGGCAGGCCGAGCCCCGTGCCGGGCGTGGCCTCGGTGGTCGCGAGGCGGCGGTAGGGCTCGAAGATCGTCGCCAGGTCGGCGGCGGGGATTCCGGGGCCCTGGTCGCGGACCTCGATCTCGTAGCCCGGCTGCCCCCAGCCCGTCCGGGAAGCATCGAGAGTCCGCGCCACCACCTCGACGACGCTGCCGGAAGGCGAGAACTTGATGGCGTTGGCGATCAGGTTGGTCAGTACCTGGCGCACCTTGGCGGCATCGGCGCGCACCGCCGGCAGCGGCCCCTCGCGCTGGACATCGAGGCGCACACCGCGATGAAGGGCGAATCCTTCCATCAGCGAGACGACGCTGGCGATCATGCTGTCGAGCTCGACCTCGTCGAGTTGCACCTCGACACGCCCGGACTCGAGCTTCAGGTGCTCGAGCAGCTGGTTGATCTCGCGCAGCAGCCACTCGCCACTCTCGCGCACGTTGGAGAGATAGCGCCGCTCCTTGTCGTCGAGCCGGTCGGCGAGCGCGCGCTCGAGCAGCTCCGAGAAGCCGAGGATCGCCGTCAGCGGCGTGCGCAGCTCGTGGCTGGTGCGCGCGAAGAGCTCGCGCCGCAGCGCCTCGGAGCGACGCGCCTGCTCGTTGCCGCGATCGACGTTCTGCAGGTGGTCGGCGAGCGCGGCAGCGTAGCGGGTCAGGTCGTCGGTGCGCTCCGCGATCCTCCGCTCGAGCTCCTGGCGGCGCTGCCGCTCGCCCGCCACGCGCCAGCGCACCCCGCCGGCGCCGGCCGCCAGCACCGCGGTGAGAACGGCGGCGAGGAACCAGCGCGACTGCCACCAGGCCGGCTGCACCTCGAAGACGATCGCCGCCGGTTCTCCCCAGGGCCCGTCGACGTGCGAGGCACGGGCCAGCAGGCGGTACTGCCCGGGTTCCAGGTTCATCAGGTCGCGGAAGGCCTCGGGGCGGGGCTCGCTCCAGTCGGCATCGCGCCCTTCGAGCAGGAACTGGAAGCGCAGGTCGTTGCGCCGCGCGAACGAGGAGGCGCGCACCGCGGCGCGCAGATTGCGATCCTCGTGCGGAAACTCGGGCGGTGCGCCTCCCAGCCAGCCGACCGGCCCGTGCTCGGGCCCGGAAAAAGGCGACAGGAAGGTGCGGCCGCGCTCCGACTCGAGGCGCGCGAACTCGACCGGCGGCGCGAGGGGGGGCTTCGCCCATCCGCCGGGGAGCACCGTCACGCCGCCTTTGAAGCCGAAGGCATATCGCCCCATGCCGTCGACGGTGAAACCGCCGCTGTGCGAGATCTCGGTCCCCGCGGCCCCGGTCGAGGCGTCGAGCCGCGCCACGATCGCACCCTCGCCCCCTCTCGCTTCCGGATCCAGGATCACGACGCCGCGCGAGGTACCGAGCAGCAGCCGGCCGGTCTTGTCCTCCGCCAGCGTCAGCACGACGCGGTCCTCGAGGCCCGGGACTCTCTCCCAGCGCCGGAAGCGGAGCTCGCCGCCTTCCGACTTCTCGACCTGCGCCACCGCGCCGTAGCCGCCGACCAGCGCCCGGCCGGCGCGATCGACGCCCAGCCCGCGCACGGTGCGAAACGGCAGACCGGCGGCGGCGCCGATGGCGGTGAACCGCTCGCCGTCGAAGCGCGACAGCCCCTCGGTGTGCGCGACCCAGAGAGCTCCGGTGCCGTCGAGCACCATCGCGTAGGCGCGCGAACCGGCGAGGCCGTCGGCCTGGCGGAAGATCCGGCTGGCGACGACGCGCCCCGCGCCGTCGCGATCGAGCCGCGCCACACCGTCGACGGTGCCGACCCAGAGCGGACCTCTCGGGTCGTCGACCAGCGAGACGACGTAGGCGCCGGCGACGGCACCGGCACCGGGCACGGCCGCGCACTTTCCGGCAGCGAAGCGGCAGATTCCCCCTTCCGTGCCGACCCAGAGCCCGCCGCGCGGATCGTTCGCCAGCGCCCAGATCCACGCCGCCGGAAGCCCCTCCGCCGGCCCATAGGCGCGCAGGCTCGGCGCGCCGTGCGGGCCGAAATGAAGCTCGGCCAGGCCGTCGAAGGTGCCCACCCAGAGCCCGTCGGCGCCGTCCGGCGCCAGCGCGTAAACCTGCTGGTCGAGGAGCCCTTCCTTCTCGGAGTAGTTCCAGACCTCGTCGCGCGCCAGCTGCGCCAATCCCGACTCGGTGCCGATCCAGAGCGCGCCGTCGCGATCCTCGAAGAGCGCGCGGACGCCGTTCTCGGGCAGGCCGTTGCTCTCGGTGAGGAGGCGGCAGCGCGGCGGATCGAGGCCGAGGCAGATCGCGAGGCCGTCACCGGCGGTTCCGATCGCGATCTCGCCGCCCCGCTCGACCAACAGCGCGTAGATGTCGTCGCTCGGCAAGCCGTCGGCCGCGGTGCGGCGGTGGAAGGCGGAGCCGTCCCAGATCGCCAGGCCGCCGCCCCGGGTCCCGACCAGAATGCGACCGGAGCGATCCTCCGCGAGGGCGCGAACGACGTCGGAGCCGAGCCCGTCGCCGGCGCGCCAGATCCGGCAATCGGCGAGACCGCCATCCTCCCCGATCCTGCAGTGCGTCAATCCGTCGCCGCGCGAGCCGATCCAGAGCGTGCCGTCGCGCGCCGCGAGCAGCGAGTAGACGTAGTCGCCCGCCAGGCCGTCGGCCCGGCGGAAGGTCGTGAAGCGGGCGCCGTCGTAGCGGACCAGCCCCTCCTGGGTGCCGAACCAGAGGCGTCCCGCGGCGTCGGCGACGGCGCCCCAGACGTTGCTTCTCGGCGCCTCCGCCGCGCTCGCGAAGCTCTGAATGGACTTGCCGTCGAACCGCCCGAGCCCGGCGCCGGTGCCGAACCAGAGGTCGCCGTTCGGCGCTTCGAGAACGCTGCGGGCGTTGGCGCTCGGCAGGCCGTCGCCGGCCGAGAGGGTGACGAAGCGCTCGCCGTCGAAGCGCGCGAATCCCCACGTCGCGGCGATCCACACCAGGCCGCGCCGGTCCTGATGCACGTCCCAGATCTGCGATCCGGGCAGCCCGTCGGCGGCGGAATAAGTGGTGATGGGCAGGCGCTGCGCGACGAGCGGCGAGGCGACGAGCAGGAGCGCTGCCGCGAGCCGGCGGCCGCGCCTCGGTACGGCGCGGCGGGCGCTGTCGTCAGTCGACGGCTTGGGGCACGGCCGCATCGGTGCTCGGTTCGAACCGGAGAATCCGCCGCGAGCGTAGCACGCCGCTCGCGCCCAGCTGCGCGCTCAGGAGGCGTCTTCGGTCGAGATCGCGGCGCCCGGACTCTCGAGCGCCGCGCGCAGCGTGTGCCAGGCGAGCGTCGCGCACTTGACCCGCATCGGAAACTCGCGCACGCCGGAGAGCGCGGCGAGCTCGCCGAGATCTTCCGCGTTCGCTGCCGCCGTCTCGCCCATCACCAGCGAGCGGAAGCGGTCGAAGATCGCCTCCGCCTCGGCGCGGGTGCGGCCGCGCACCGCTTCGGTCATCATCGATGCCGAGGCGGTCGAGATCGCGCACCCCGAGCCCTCGAAGCGGACGTCGGCGAGCCGCTCACCGTCGAGCTTGACCCGCACGTGCACGCGATCGCCGCAGAGCGGGTTGTGGCCGTCGGCCTCGTGGTCGCTCCCCGGCAGCGGGCCGAAGTTGCGCGGCCGCCGGTAATGGTCGAGGAGAATCTCCTGGTAGAGATCGTCGAGGTCGTTCATCGGGCGAACATCCCGGCCGCGCGGCGGGTCGCCGCCAGCAGCCGCTCGACTTCGTCCTCGGTGTTGTAGACGCCGAACGAAGCGCGCACCGTCGACGGCACGCCGAAGGCGGCCATCGCCGGCTGCGCGCAGTGGTGGCCGGCGCGCACGCAGACGCCGGAGGCGTCGAGCACCGTGCCGACGTCGTGGGCGTGGGCGCCGGCGACGACGAAGGAGACGACGCCGGCGCGCGCCCGCGGCGAGCCGATGCGCTCGACCCCGGGAATGGCGTCGAGTCCGGCGACGGCGAGCTCGAGCAGCCGCTCTTCGTGCGCCGCGACGCGCTCGAGATCGAGCGCCGCGAGCCACTCGAGCGCCACGCCGAGCGCGTGCGCCTCGGGCCCCGCCGGCGTGCCCGCCTCGAAGCGGTGCGGCGGCTCGGCGTAGGTCGTGCGCTCGAACGTCACCTGCTGGATCATGCCGCCGCCGCCCTGCCAGGGCGGCATCGCGGCGAGCAGCTCGCGCCGCCCCCAGAGCACGCCGACGCCGCTCGGGCCGTAGCACTTGTGGCCGGAGAAGGCGAGGAAGTCGCAGCCGAGCGCCTGCACGTCGATCGCCATCCGCGGCGCCGACTGCGCCGCGTCGAGCAGCACGAGGGCGCCGGCGGCGTGCGCCTGGCGGACGATCTCGGCCACCGGCAGCAGCGTTCCGAGGGAGTTCGAGACGTGGGCGACCGCCACCATTTTCACGCGGCCGGAGCGCAGGGCGGCATCGATCCCCTCGAGCGGCACCTCGCCGCGACCGTCGATCGGCGCGACGACGATGCGCGCGCCGGTCGCTGCCGCCGCGAGCTGCCAGGGGACGATGTTCGAGTGGTGCTCGAGCCCGGTGAGCAGGATCTCGTCGCCGGCGCGCAGGCTCGAGCGCCCCCAGCTCGCGGCGACCAGGTTGATCGCCTCCGTCGTGCCGCGCACGAAGACGATCTCGTCCGGCCGGCCGCCGACGAACCGGGCCACCCGGCCGCGCGCCGCCTCGTAGCGCGCGGTGGCCTCGGCCGAGAGCCGGTAGACGCCGCGCGCGATGGCCCCGTAGCTCGTCGCGTAGAAATCCTCGAGCGCGGCGAGCACGGCGCGCGGCTTCTGCGTCGTCGCCGCGCTGTCGAGGAAGGCGAGCGGCAGGCCGCCGCGGTCCGGACGGTCGAAGAGCGGGAACTCGCGCGCGCACCGCCGCGACGTCGAAGGCCGCCGCGCGGGGCTCGCCGCTCGTGGTCGTTCCGCTCATCGCCGCCTCCGCCGGGCCCTCAGATCGCCTCGCGGACGATCTCGCCCTGCGGAATCCAGCCGAGCAGGAACTCCTGCAGCTGGTCGTGCACCGCCGGCACCTTGACGCGCTCGACGAGGTCGCTCGCGAATGCGTAGGTCAGCAGGCTGCGCGCCGCCTCGAGCCCGATGCCGCGCGAGCGCAGGTAGAACACCGCCAGGTCGTCGAGCTGGCCGACCGTCGAGCCGTGCGTGCAGCGCACGTCGTCGGCGAAGATCTCGAGCTGCGGATTGGCGTTGACCAGCGCCTCCTCCGACAGCAGCAGGTTGCGGCTGGTCTGCTTGGCGTCGGTCTTCTGCGCCTGGCGGTGGACGTGGATGCGGCCGTTGAAGACGCCGCGGCCGCGGTCGTTCAACACGCCCTTGAAGAGCTCGTGGCTCGTCGTGTGCGGCGCCGCATGGTCGACGCGCATGTGGAAGTCGGCGAGCTGGCGGTCGCGCACGAGGTACAGGCCGTTCAGCGTCGTCTCCGAGCCCTCGCCGACCAGAGCACCCTCGACGTCGTGGCGGGCGAGCGCCGCGCCGAGCGAGAAAGTCTGCGTCGAGACGCTGGCCGCCCGCCCGCTCTCGACGTGGAGGAGCCCGAGGTGGAACGCCGCGCCGCCGTCGCGCTGGAGCTTGTAGTGGTCGACCACCGCGCTCGGCCCGGCGACGATCTCGGTCACCGGCGCCACCAGGTAGGCCGCGCCGTCGCCTCCGCAGTAAGTCTCGACCAGCGTCACCTGCGACGCTTCGCCGGCCACCGCCAGCACGCGCGGAAAGACGGCGGTCGGCGCTCCGGGCGCGGTCGCATGGAAGATCAGGTGCAGCGGGCGCTCGACCACGGCGCCGCGCCCGACGACGATGGCCGCGCCGTCCGTGAAGAGGGCGGTCGAGAGCGCCGCGAAGGGGCGCTCGACGAAGGAGGCATGGCGGCCGAGGTGAGCTTCGAGCCGCTCCGGAGCGCGCGCCAGGAGCTCGGCCAGGCTGGCGACCTCGGCTCCGGCCGGCGCCGGCTCGCGGCTCGACAACTCGGAAGAGAAGCGTCCGTCGACGAAGACCAGCTCGTGCGCGCCCGCCAGCCGATGGGGCGCGATCGCCCGCTCGACCGCGGCGCGGTCGAAACCGGCCGGCGGCGGCGAAAAGCGGGTGCGCGCCACCGGCGCGACGTTGGTGAAGCGCCATTCCTCCTGGCGCACCGTGGGGAAGCCGAGCGCGGCGAAGCGCTCGGCGGCGCGCGCCCGCAGCGCGGCGAGCCAGGCGGGCTGCGCCGCGGCGAGCGCGGCTTCGATCTCCGGCGCGTAGGCGGCGGGGGCGAGAAGCGTCTCGGTCATCGCCGCCGCCTCAGCCCGCCACGGCCTCTTCGAGCCAGGCGTAGCCGCGCGCCTCGAGCTCGAGCGCCAGCTCCTTGCCGCCCGAGCGCACGATGCGGCCGTCGATCAGGACGTGCACGAAATCGGGAACGATGTAGTCGAGCAGGCGCTGGTAGTGGGTGATGACGAGGAACGAGCGCTCCGGCGAGCGCAGGCTGTTGACGCCGTCGGCGACGATGCGCAGCGCGTCGATGTCGAGCCCCGAGTCGGTCTCGTCGAGCACGCAGATCTTCGGCTCGAGCACCGCCATGTGGAAGATCTCGTTCCGCTTCTTCTCGCCGCCCGAGAAGCCCTCGTTGACCGGGCGCTGCAGGAGCGACTCGTCGAGGCCGACCAGCTTGACCTTCTCGCGCACCAGGCGCAGGAAGCTCATGGCGTCGTACTCGGGAAGGCCGCGGTGCTTGCGCACGGCGTTGACGGCGGCGCGCAGGAAGTAGGTGTTCGAGACGCCGGGGATCTCGACCGGGTACTGGAAGGCCAGGAAGAGCCCCTCGCGGGCGCGGATCTCGGGCTCCATCTCGAGCAGGTCTCTGGCCGTCGACGAGGACGCTGCCCGTCGGTGACCTCGTAGTCCTCCTTGCCGGCCAGCACGGAGGCGAGTGTCGACTTGCCGGAGCCGTTGGGCCCCATGATGGCGTGCACCTCGCCCGGACCGATCGTCAGGTCGACGCCGTGGAGGATCTCGTTGCCGTCGACCGAGGCGTGCAGATTGCTGGATTTCGAGCTTCATCGTTTCGTTCCTCGTCTCGCTTCAGCCCACGCTTCCCTCGAGGGAAACCGCGAGCAGCTTCTGGGCCTCGACCGCGAACTCCATCGGCAGCTCGCGGAAGACCTCCTTGCAGAAACCGTTGACGATCATCGACACCGCGTCCTCGGTGTCGATGCCGCGCTGATTGCAGTAGAAGATCTGGTCCTCGCCGATCTTCGAGGTGGTCGCTTCGTGCTCCATCCTCGCGGTCGGGTTCTGGACGTCGATGTAGGGGAAGGTGTGGGCGCCGCACTGGTCGCCGATCAGCATCGAGTCGCACTGCGAGAAGTTCCGCGCGTCGCGGGCGCCCTTGAGGATCTTGACCTGGCCGCGGTAGGTGTTCTGGCCGAAGCCGGCCGAGATGCCCTTCGAGACGATGTTCGAGCGCGTGCGCTGGCCGACGTGGATCATCTTCGTCCCGGTGTCGGCCTGCTGGTGGTTGTTGGTCACCGCCACCGAGTAGAACTCGCCGACCGAGTCGTCCCCCTGCAGGATGCAGCTCGGGTACTTCCAGGTGATCGCCGAGCCGGTCTCGACCTGCGTCCAGCTGATCTTCGAGCGCTTCCCCCTGGCGAGGCCGCGCTTGGTGACGAAGTTGTAGATGCCGCCCTTGCCTTCCTTGTCGCCCGGGTACCAGTTCTGCACCGTCGAGTACTTGATCGAGGCGTCGTCGAGAGCGACGAGCTCGACCACCGCGGCGTGCAGCTGGTTCTCGTCGCGCATCGGCGCCGTGCACCCTTCGAGATAGGAAACCGAAGCCCCCTCCTCGGCGATGATCAGCGTGCGCTCGAACTGGCCGGTGTTCGCGGCGTTGATGCGGAAGTAGGTCGAGAGCTCCATCGGGCACTTGACCCCCTTCGGCACGAAGACGAAGGAGCCGTCGGAGAAGACCGCCGAATTGAGCGCGGCGAAGAAGTTGTCGTTCGGCGGCACCACCGAGCCGAGGTACTTGCGCACCAGCTCGGGGTGCTCGCGGATCGCCTCCGACATCGGGCAGAAGATCACGCCGGCCGCGGAGAGCCGGTCCTTGAAGGTGGTCGCCACCGAGACCGAGTCGAATACGGCGTCGACGGCGACTCCGGCCAGCTTCTCCCGCTCGTGCAGCGGGATGCCGAGCTTCTCGTAGGTCCGCAGCAGCTCCGGGTCGACTTCGTCGAGCGACTTGGGAGCGTTCTTCATCGACTTCGGCGCCGAGTAGTAGGAGGCGGCCTGATAGTCGATCGGGGCGTACTTGACGTTGGCCCAGGTGGGTTCGCGCATCCCCTGCCAGTGCCGGAATGCCTTGAGGCGCCACTCGGTCATCCACTCGGGCTCGCCCTTGATCGCCGAAAGCCGCCGCACGACGCTCTCGTCGAGCCCCGGCGCAAAGGTTTCCTGCTCGATCTCGGTGACGAAGCCGAACTCGTAGTCGCGGTTGGCGAGTTGTTCGATCGTCCGGGTGTCGGTGGTCGTCATGTCTCGTCCGTCGTCCTCGGTTTCAGCTCGGAAGCTCGGAGGCCGCGCCCGGCCGGCCGATGCGCACCAGCGCCGGGCCGGCCGTCGGGCCCGCCAGCTCGGTGAGGGGGATGCGCGCCAGCGCCGCTTCGACCTCGACGTTGATGCGCTGCCAGTGGCCGCGCACCCGGCAGAAGTGCTCGATCTCGCACTCGCCCGGCGTGCCGTCGACGCAGACGGTGAGCGCCACGGGACCCTCGAGCGCGCGCACGATGTCGGCGGCGGAGATCTGCTCGGGCAGGCGCGCCAGGGCGTAGCCTCCCTTGACGCCGCGCAGCGAGCGCACCAGGCCGCCGCGCGCCAGGAGCTTGAGGATCTTCGACACCATCGGCAGCGGCAGGTGGGTCTCCTCTGCCAGCTCCGGGGCGTTGACCACCCGCTCCGGCGCGGCGGCGAGCCGGGTCAGCAGCACGAAGCCGTAGTCGGTCTGCTTGGTCATCCGGATCATCGGCGGAGTCCTCGAAGAAACAGTACCCGATCGGTACTGTTTGCGGAAGAATAGCAGCCGGGAGGGGGAAGTCAACCTCGGGGCGGGGTCGGGCTCAGCCGTCGGCGAGCAGGTCGCGCACCTTGCGCTCGAGCACGTCGGCCGAGAAGGGCTTCGGCAGGAAGGCGGCGCCTTCCTGGGGCAGCCCGAAGCGGAAGGCCAGGTTGTCGCTGTAGCCCGACATGTAGAGGACCTTCATCGCCGGGTACTGGCGGAGCAGTCGTTGGGCGAGATCCCCGCCCGAGGATCCCGGCATCACCACGTCGGTGAGCAGCAGGTCGATCGGCGCGCTCTCCCGCGCCGCGACCTCGAGGGCCTCGCTCGGGTTCGGCGCCGCGAGCACGACGTAGCCCCGATCGACCAGGATCTGCTCGGCGAGGGCGCGGATGAGGTCCTCGTCCTCGACGAGCAGGATGCGGGCCGGGCGGGCGTCGCCCGGCAGCGCGGCGGACTCCCCGGCCGCCATCACGGGCAGGTAGAGATCGAAGACGACACCCTCCGGCTCGTGCGCGTCGGCGGCGACGAATCCGCCGCACTGGCGGACGATGCCGTAGACGATCGAGAGCCCGAGCCGCGACCCCTGGCCGCCCAGCGGCGGTTCGGGAAAGGGCTCGAAGAGGCGCTCCGCCGCCGGGCGGTCGAGGTGCGGCGCGTCGTCGCGCAGGGTGATGCGCTGGTAGGTCGCGGCCGTCGCTTCGGCGGCGCCGCGTGCGCTGACTTCCGACGCGGGCACCTCGGAGGTGGCGAGCTCGATCCTGCCGCCCGAGGGCATGCGGTCGCGCTCGTGTTGCACCAGCGCCACCAGCGCCTGCTCGAGCAGGTCGGGGTCGATCTCGACGCGGCCGGCGAGCGGCGCCGCGTCGACCACCAGCTCGACGCCGTCGCCGGCGATGCGCCGCAGCAGCGTCGCGCGCTGCGCGAACCACTCGGCGAGATCGAGCCGCACCGCCCGCGACGGCTGCTGGCTGCCGAAGACGACCAGCTCGCGGGTCAGGTCGGCGGCCCGCTCGGCGGCGAGCAGCATCTCCGAGACTTCGGCGCGCAGCGGATCGCCACCGCCGAGCCTGGCGAGCAGGCGCTCGCCGGCGGTGCGGAGCGCCGCGAGCAGTCCCTCGAAATCCCGCGAAAGGCCGGCCGCGAGCCGCACCGAGGCCTCGATGCGGAGCGTCCGCCGCAGCCTTTCCTCGCTCGCGCGCAGGCTCGCCTCGGCGTCCCGCCGCTCCACCGCCGCCGCGACGATGCTGGCCGCGAGCCGCAGCGCGCCCACCTCCACTTTCGCCCAGTGGCGCGGCGCCAGGCAATCGTCGAAGCCGAGGAATCCCCAGAAGTCGCCATGCGCCATCACCGGCACCAGAAGCACACTGCGGATCTGCTGCGCTTCCAGAATCCGGCGCAGGCTCCCCGGCAACTCCCCGACCGGACTGCCGAAGCTCTCGCCCGCCACCAACCGGTCGTAGAGCCAGCCGTTGCCCGAGCCGCGGTACGACCACCCCTGCAGGTCCGGGTTGGCGGCCTGCGGGGCGATGCCTTCCGCGCACCACTCGCCTTGCTGGTCGGCGACCCAGTCGCCGTCCTGCAGGCGCCGGTTGACGAAGAGATAGACGCGGCTGGCTTCCGTGGCGCGGCCGATCGGCTCGAGCAGTCCGGCGACGGCGGCTTCGGAGTAGGGGACACGCAGGAACTTCTGCGCCGCGCTGGCCATCGCGTCGAGAACGCCGAGCGCGCGCAGCTCGCGCTCCGAGCTCGCCACCTCCCGGTTCAAGCCGGCTCCTCGCCTCCGGGGACGCGGCGCGGCGCGGCGTCGAGCAGAGCGGCGATCCAGGCCCACTCCTTGCTGCCGCCGAGCACGATCCGCAGCGCCATTGTCAGCGGCACCGAGAGCAGCATGCCGATCGCCCCCCAGAGCCATCCCCAGACGACCAGCGAGAGGAAGACGACGAGCGGCGACAGCCCGAGGCTGCGGCCGAGCAGCGCCGGTTCGATCAGGTTGCCGAGCACGACGCCGATCACGAGATAGCCCGCCATTACCATCAGGCTCTCGGAGAAATCCTGTTGCAGGAAGGCGATCAGCATCGCCGGTCCCGCCGCCAGCACGGCGCCGACGTTGGGCACGAAGTGGCAGGCGAAGGCGATCAGTCCGCAGAGCACCGCGAAGTCGACATGCAGGAAGGCCATCCAGCTGCCGGCGGCGATCCCGATCGCCGCCGACATGGCGGTCTTGACCAGCAGATAGCGCTGCAGCTCGCGCGAGACGTGGGCGAACCGCAACAGGGTCGCACGCACCCCGGGCGGCAGCCGCTCCAGCTTGCGCGGGAAGACGGCCGACTCCGCCAGCACGAAGACGAGCAGCAGGAAGACGACGGTGGTCGACGAGAGGAAGATCGCCGTCGCCCGGAGCGCTCCGCCGGCGAGCTCGGCGACGCGGTCCGGCTGGCGCCAGCGGGCCGGGATCCAGTCGCGCAGCGAGATGCCCTTGTCGCGCCACCACTGGTCGGTGTAGCTGATCCGATCACCGAGCGTCTTGGCGTAGCTCGGCGCGACTTCCCGCAGCTCCGCGAGCGAGCCGATCAGGAGGAGCCAGAAGAGGGCGACACCGGCGAGCAGCACCACGACGGTGACGCCGATCGCGAGCGGCACCGGCACGCGGCGCCGCAGCAACCCCTGGAACAGCGGCTGGCTGAGGACGGCGAGGAAACAGGCGAGCGCGAAAGGCACCAGGATCGGCGCACCGAGCCGCAATCCGGCGACGATGGCGACCACGGCCGCCAGCCCCGCGAGCGTTCGGAGGGCCGAACCCGGGGGCCGCTGCTCCTCACTCATGACGCGGGCACTCTAGCACCCGTGCCGCCTGCCGCCGCGCGGCTTGGACGGCGCGCGGGCCGGGTCTACACTCGGCCCCCCGTGCGCAAATTGCTGCTCTCGACCCTCGGTTTCGCGGCGCTCGCCGGCATCGTCTGGCTGGCGCTGACCTCACTGGCTCCCGGTTCGTCGATCGCCACCTGGGCGCCCTGCCCGCGCAACTGGGGCTGGGCGCCGGCCTGGCTGCCGCGCACGAGCCCGCTCGACGCGGTGGCGTTCGACGTCGCCGGCGGCCACGGCAAGCTCTGCTACGGCCGGCCGTCGCTGCGCGGCCGGGTCATGATCGGCGGCCCGGCCGTGCCTTACGGCCAGCTCTGGCGCACCGGCGCCAACGAGCCGACGACCCTTCATCTCGACACCGCCGCGCGCATCGGCGGCCTGGTGCTGTCGCCGGGCAGCTATGCGCTCTACACCGTGCCGGGACCCGACAAGTGGGAGATCGTGCTCAATCGCTCGATTCGCCAGTGGGGGCTCGAGAGCGAGTACGACGACGAGGTCCGCTCGCACGAAGTCACCCGCTTCACCCTGCCGGTCGCGACACTCCCCGATTCCGTCGAACGGCTCACGTTCCGCGCGCTGCCGAGCGCCACCGGCGCCGTCGACCTCGTCTTCTCGTGGCAGCGCTCGGAGTTTCGCCTCACCCTCGAGCCGCTCAGCGTCGCGTCGGACGACGCCCCGCTCGTCGCGCCGCTCTGAGCCGGCTCAGCCGATCAGCTCGCGCAAGCGGGCATGGCCGGAGCGCGACACCGGAATCCTGGTGCCGTCGGCGAGCACGGCGATCCAGCTGTCCTTGGCGTAGAGATCGAGCCGGGCGAGCCGTTCGACGTTGAGCAGGTAGGAGCGGTGGACGCGCACGAAGCGCGCCGGAATCGAGCTGCGCCTCGAGCTCGCCGAGCGTCTGCTGCTTGCGGAAGCGCTTTCCCGCCGAGGCGAAGCTCAGGTAGTCGTCCTGCGCCTCGACGAAGTCGATGCGCCCGACCGGCAGCACGTGCACGCGCCCCTCCTCGCGGAAGAGAACGCGCTCGAGGGCCCGCCCCGGCGGCCGCGCGGCGGCGGCCACGAGATCGGGTCGCGGCGGTGACTCCCCGGCGCCGCGCGCGCGCAACCGGTCGCCGACCCGCGCCAGAGCCTCGGCGAGACGAGCCGGTTCGACCGGCTTGAGCAGGTAGTCGACCGCGTGGACCTCGAAGGCGCGCAGCGCGTACTCGTCGTAGGCGGTGACGAAGACGACCGCCGGCGCCGGCTCGCCGAGCAGCTCGAGGACCTCGAAGCCGGACAGCTTCGGCATCTGGATGTCGAGGAAGACGAGGTCCGGCGCGAGCTCGCCGATTCCCTTGACCGCGTCGAAGCCGTTGGTCGCCTCGCCGACGATCTCGATCCCGGGATGGGCGGCGAGGAGCTCGCGCAGCAGGGCGCGGGCGAGCGGCTCGTCGTCGACCAGGAAGCGTGCGCACGGTGTCCCTCAGCTTACGGCGGGCTGGGCTGGCAGCAGAAGACGGACGCGGAAGCGGTCGGCCTCCTCCTCGACCTCGACGTTGGCGCGATGCTGGAACGTCGCCTCGATGCGGGCTCGAACGTTGGCGAGACCGACGCCGGAGCCGCGCGAGGCCGGCCGCTCGGGGTCGCACGGATTCTCGACCTCGAGCTCGAGATGGGCGCCGCGCCGCCGCGCG
This sequence comes from Thermoanaerobaculia bacterium, assembly GCA_963699245.1. Lineage (GTDB taxonomy): Bacteria > Acidobacteriota > Thermoanaerobaculia > Multivoradales > JAGPDF01 > JACTMI01. The sequence continues at coordinate 2,601,166 of OY969426.1, read as the reverse complement.
GCGACGCGCACTTCGCCCCCCTCGATCAGGTGGGCGACACCGTGGTGCACCGCGTTCTCGACCAGCGGCTGCAGCAGCAGCGGCGGCACCGCGAGCGTCAGCGCCGGCTCGTCGATCTCGAAGCGCGCCTTGAGGCGGTCGCCGAAGCGCACCTCCTCGATCGCCAGGAAGGTCTCCGCGAGGTAGATCTCCTCGGAGAGCGGAATGAGATCGCGGCGGCCGAGGCCGAGGCTCTTCCGGAAGAAGCCCGCCATCAGGAAGCACATGCGGCGCGCCGCCGGCGCGTCGGTGCCGATGAGCGCGGCGACCGAGTTGAGGCTGTTGAAGAGGAAGTGCGGGTCGAGCTGGGCCTTGAGCGACCGCAGCTCGGCCTCGCGCGCCGCCACCGTCAGCTCGAGCGCCCGCCGCTCGGCGGCGCGCGAGCGCTCGAAGGCTTCGAGCAGGTAGTGCACCAGCACCGCCGCCGCGAAGCCGAGGAAGCCGACCACTACCAGCAGCGGCGCCGTGCTGAGGAGGATCTCGGTGCGGCGAGCCGCGGTCACCGCCGTGTCCCGGAGCAGAAAGGAGGTCCAGCCGAGGCCGACCGCCACCCACAGGGCGACCGCCATCACGGTCGCGGTTCCCCAGACCGCGACGAGCCGAAGGGGCGGGGTGGTCTCGGCCGGCAGCACCTTCACCAGGTACCAGCTGCCGAGCGACTGGAAGCCGAGCAGGACGGCGAGCGGAAGCGCGAACGTGATCGCCCAGGCGAGCGGCGCCTGCCCGCCGTAGACCACGACCGCCGCCAGCAGCTTGCCGACCGCGAGCCAGACCAGCAGGTAGACGAAGAGGCGGCGGCGGTCGCGCAGGATGGGGTGCAGCATGGCTAGTTCCTCACTTCGACGCCGCCCATGACCACGAGGCCGCGCAGCACCAGCCGGTGCGCCGGCGCCGCCGAGGAGGGGCGCGTCTTGTCTTCGTAACCGCCCATCAGCGGCGTCACCTGGCTCACCACCGCCCAGTCCGGCGGCACGCGAATCTCGATGCCCCCCCACCAGGCGAAGACCTCGATCACCGCTTCCTCGCCGGCGATCTTGGCCTGCGTCAGGTCGAGCGTGACGCCCCCCATCACCGCGCCGAGGTCGCCGCCGCGAAAGGACTGGGAGGTCGAGCGCAGCTCGTAGCCCGACATGAAAGCGAAGGAGTGGAGCGCGGCGTCGGTCGCTGCGGCGACCTCCGGCCGGCGCGGCCGCGGGCCGGCGAGCGATCGCCAGACGAGGCTGCCGCCGGCGAGGACGAGCAGGGCGGGCATGAAGACGTCCCAGAACTCGAGCTCGATCCAGCCCTCCCGGTGCGCCCAGATCCAGACACCGGCGACGATCCAGACGGCGCCCCAGAGGCGGCTCGCCTGCCGCGCCTGCCGCTGGGTGAGCATGGCGACGCCGAGCGCCACGAAGGCGAGCGGCCAGAAGGCGCGCAGGAGCTCGCGCGCGTGCAGCAGTCCGAGGTTTTCGCCGAGGAAGATGACGCCGAGCGCGATGACGGCGAGTCCCATCACGAAACGGACCGGGATCGCTCCCGCCTCTCGCCGCAGCAGGGGGTTCTCAGGACACATTTCGGGCCCCCCGCCGCCGCTGCCAGCCGATCCCCTCGAGCAGCATCATCGCGCCGGCGGCGATGACGAACAGTGGCCACGAGCTCCCCCAGTCGAGCCCGAACAGGTGGCGGACGTTGATCCAGCCGATGCCGCCGACGATCACCAGCCAGAGCCCGCTCCGCCGCTCGTCGCCCGACGCCGGGCGGATCAGCTTGACGAGCCCCAGTCCCACGAGCAGCAGCGGCCAGTAGCTCCAGACTTGACGCGGAACGTCGTAGCCGAGGTTGCCCGCCAGCAGCAGGCCGCCGATGAGCAGCAGGAAGAGGCCGAATACCAGGCGGCTGGCCGGAGTTCTCGATTCCGATCTCGTCTGCGGAGTGTTCTCCATCGCATCCTCCCGCCGGCATTGCGCCGGTCACGAAGGACAGTACGGCCGCCCCGGGCGAGGTTCCAGCCCCGACCGGCGAACGGCGGCGCGGTGCCGGTCAACGCGTGCAACGCGTCGTCGATCGTCGCCGAGCGGCGGTCGACAGCGCGCGGAAAAAGGGTCGCATGCACGATGCCCCTTGCGCTTCGCCGCGAAATGTTGACAATTACCTGCAACGGAAGACGTCTCTCGCCCGGAACGTGCGCGCCACTCGCAGGGCCGCGACGTGATCCGGTGAGCGAGAGGGGGCGGTGGAGGCGCCGCCGAAACGCAACACCGAGAGGAGAACGGAATGGCGACGAAGAAGAAGGCGAAGAAGAAGGCCACCAAGAAGGCCGCCAGGAAGCCCGCCAAGAAGAAGGCCGGCAGAAAGGTCGCGAAGAAGAAGGCGACCAAGAAGGCCACCAAGAAGAAGGCCGCCCGGAAGCCCGCCAAGAAGAAGGCGACCAAGAAGGCCACCAAGAAGGCCACCAAGAAGAAGGCCGCCAAGAAGCCCGCCCGGAAGAAGGCCGCCAAGAAGAAGATGGCTGCGCCCGCTCCGGCGCCGGCTCCGGCGCCGATGATGGCGCCGCCGCCGATGATGTAACTCGCCTGACGCTGTCGCCGCACCCGGCCCTGACGCCGCTCGCCCGGCGCCAGGGCCGCTTCGTCTGCGGGCGCGTCGCTCTCTCCGTATACTTGCCCGGTCCCTTCCGGAGGATCCCTTGAATCGCACCCGACGTTCCGCCCTCGCGCTCGCCTGTTCCCTCCTCGTTGTCGCCGCCTTCCCGCTCGCCGCGAAGGAGAAGTTCCCGATCCAGGTGACGGTCAAGGACGAAGCCGGCGCCGCCGTCGCCAAGGCGAAGATCGAGCTCGCGGCGACGAGCGGCGAGCCCTTCGCCGTCGCTGGCGAGTCCGACGGCAAGGGAGTCTGGGCCTGCGACCTGCCCGATTTCTCCCGCGTCTACGACCTCAAGGTCGCGCGCGAGGGCTTCGCGCCGTTCGAGCAGCCGCTCGATTTCGTGGCCCAGAAGATCGAAGCCGGCATGACGGCGCAGCTCGTCGTGACGCTGGTGACGCCCAAGGGGCCGAGCGCCGAGCAGCTCTACAACGAGGGCGTGGTGGCGATCCAGAATCGCGACCTGGTTACCGCCGAGGCGAAGATCCGCCAGGCGCTGGAGCTCAAGCCGGAGCTGGCGCAGGGGTGGATGGCGCTCGCCATGGTGCTCGCCGAGGGCAAGCGCTGGCCGGAGGCGCTCGACGCCTGTGACAAGGCGCTCGGCGCGACACCCGACAACCCGGCGCTGCTGCGCATCCGTTTCGAGGCGCTCGACAAGCTCGGCCGCGCCGACGAGGCGGCGGCCGCGCTCGACGTGCTGGTCGCCAAGGCGCCGAGCGCGGAAACCGCGGTGATCGCTTTCAACCAGGGCGCACAGGCGACCAATCACGGGGACCTCGCGGCCGCCCGGCGTCGCTTCGACCAGGCGCTCGCGCTCAATCCCTCGCTCTACCAGGCGCACTCGGCGCTCGCCGAGCTCCACGTCCGCGACAAGGACTACGCCGCCGCGCTCGCCGAGCTCGAGAAGGCGCAGGCGCTGGCGCCCAGGAACACGCGCATCCTCGAGCGCAAGATCGAAGTGCTGCGCGCTCTCGGCAAGAAGGAAGAGGCCGCCGCCGCCGAGAAGCAGCTCGCCGACCTCAAGGCGAGCGGCTGAGGGGATCCGGCGCGCCTGCCGGTGAGAAAGCGCGCGCCCGGAGGCCGGCGCACCCCGGGCGGAGGGAGACGATGAGACTTCCGGCGGCGCTGCTCTTCCTGGTGATCGCGGTGACGGCGGCCTCGGGCATCGCTCCCTACGACCGCCTGACCTGGTGGCTCGAGGTCTTTCCGACGCTGGCCGTGATCCCGCTGCTCGTCGCCACCCACCGCCGGTTCCCCCTCACTCCGCTGCTCTACCTGCTGATCGCGATTCACGCCACCATCCTGGCGGCCGGCGGGCACTGGACCTACGCGCGCGTTCCGCTCGGCTACTGGATGGAGGAGGCGTTCGGTTTCGCGCGCAACCACTACGACCGGCTCGGCCACTTCGCGCAGGGCTTCGTGCCGGCGATCGCGACCCGCGAGATCCTGTTGCGACGCACGCCGCTCGTGCGCGGCGGCTGGCTCTTCTTCCTCGTCTTCTCCGTCTGTCTGGCGATCTCGGCCTGCTACGAATTCGTCGAATGGTGGAGCGCGCTCGTCGCCGGCGGCGCCGCCACCGCCTTCCTCGGCACCCAGGGGGACGTCTGGGACACGCAGTGGGACATGTTCTGCGCCGCCGTCGGCGCGGTCGTCGCGCAGATCGCGCTGGCGCGGCTCCACGACCGCCAGCTGGCACGCCTCGAACGCTCTCCGGCCGGCGCTTGAAGCTCGCCGCCGCGCTGCTGCTCGCCGCTCTCGGCGCCACGCTTCCCGCCGCGGCCCAGGGTCCGGAAGCGGAGTGGCGCACCGTCGAGACGCCGCACTTCCGCGTCCACTATCCCGCCGCCAGCGAAGCGTGGAGCCGGCGCCTCGCGACGCGGCTCGAGAGCGTGCGCGCCGCGGTCGGCGACGAGGTCGGCTACACGCCGCCGCAGCGCATCGACGTCGTCGTCGCCGATCCGGTGGCGGCCGCCAACGGCTCGGCCTGGCCGCTGCTGCCGGGTCCGCGCCTGGTGCTCTGGACGACGCCTCCCGCGGCCGGCTCGAGCCTCGGCCACCTGTCGGACTGGGGCGAGCTGCTCGCCGTGCACGAGATGGCCCACCTCGCCCACCTGCTGCGCCCGTCGCGCGCCCCCTGGCGCGCGCTGCTCGAGCGCACGCTCTGGCCGCTGGCGCCGCTCGCCACCGGCGCACCGCGCTGGGCGACCGAGGGCTACGCCACCCTGGTCGAGGGGCGGCTGACCGGCAGCGGCCGTCCCAACTCGGCGCTGCGCGCGGCGATCCTGCGCGTCTGGGGACGCGCCGGAAGGCTGCCCTCCTACGGCGCGCTCGCCGACGATCGCGACAGCTTCCTCGGCTCGTCGATGGCCTATCTCGTCGGCTCGGCTTTCCTCGACTGGGCCGAGCGGCGCAGCGGCGATCCACGCGCTCTCGTCAAGCTCTGGGCCGCCGCCACCGCGCGCGCCGATCGCGACTTCGATGCCGCCTGGGAGCGCGTCTTCGGCGAGACGCCGCGCGCCGGCTACGCGCGCTTCGTCGCCGAGACCTCGGCCGCCGCGCTCGCCAGCGAGGCGCGGCAGGCGCCTGCGGCGCGCACGGGGGAGCTCTGGCTCGAGCGCCGCTGGGCGACCGGCGAGCCCGAGGTCTCTCCCGACGGCGGCGAGCTCGCCGCGATCCTGCGCGAGCGCGACGCGCCGACGCGACTCGCCGTCTGGCCGCTCGCGCCGAAGCCGGACGAGGGCGCATCGAAGAAGACGGCCGCCGGCGACCCGGAAGACCCTGCCGCGGCGCCGCTGCCGCCGCGCGCGCGACGTCCGGCGCGAGAGCTCGTCGAGCCGGCGGGACGCGAGCTCCTCTCGGCGCGTTTCCTCGCCGGCGGCGGCGCCATGCTCCTGACGATGCTGTCGCCCGACCGGCGCGGCGTCGAGCATGCCGATCTCTGGCTCTGGTCCGGCAGCGGCGCACCGCGGCGCCTGACCCGCAACGCCGACCTGCGCGACGCCGATCCCTCTCCCGACGGCCGGCGCGCCGTCGCGGTGCGCTGGCGCGCCGGCGCCTCGCAGCTCGTCGCCGTCGACCTCGAGAACGGCGCCGAGACGCCGCTCGGCGAGCCGCGCATCGACCTCGTCCTCGACTCTCCCCGCTTCGCGCCCGACGGCGGCGTCCTCGCCTGGCTCGAGCACCGCGACGGCCGCTGGCGCGCGATGGTGGCGCCGCTCTCGTCGCCTGGCGTCCTCGGCGCGGCGCGAGAGCTCGCGCCGCCGCGCGGGGGCGAGCCGACCCATCTCGCCTGGCGGCGCGACGGCTCGCTGCTCTACGCGGCGGTGGCGCGCGGCGAAACGATCGAGATCGAAGCGCTCGCGGTCGCCGGCGGCGCCGTCGACCATCGCGTCACTCGCGGCGCCGGCGCGAGCTTCGCTCCCGCGCCGTCGCCCGACGGCAGGACGCTCTTCTATCTCGCGCTGTCGCCCGACGGCGTCGACCTGCGCCGCCTCGACCTCGACGCGGCGACCACGCAAGCGGCGCCGGAGCTCGCCGACGCGGAGCCGGCGGAGAGTCTCCCGGCCTTCGCCGCGGCGGCGGTGACGGCGCCGCGCCCCTACGGACTCGGGCGCGCCGAGCTGCAGGCTCTCGTCGGCGGCTTCGCCGGCAGCGAGGAGGGAATCTTCGAGCTCGGCGCGCGCGCCGGGGACCTGCTCGGACGCTGGGAGGTGCTGGCGCTGGCCGGCTTCGGCAGCGAGAGCGCGCGCCGCGGCGGCGCGCTGCGCGGCACGCTGCGGCTGGCGCCGACCGAGCTCGAGCTCTCTGCCGCGCGGGTCCGGCTCGGGGAGCGCGACGTTTCGGCGCTCGAGCTCGCCGCGGCGCACGACGCGACCTTCGCCGGCGGCAACCTCCGTCTGCGCGGCGCGCTCGGATGGAACGAAGGGGGCGACGAGACGCTCGACCGGTCGATCGCGCAGCTCGGACTGGCCGGCGAGCTCGCGCGGCGGCGCGGCCGGCTCACCTTCACCGCGCGAGCCGGCGCCGAGCGGAGCGCGGCGCTCGACGGCGACGGCCGGCTCGACCGGTTGCGGCTCGGCCTGCGCCTCGAAGGCGAGGCCGCGGCGCTGGCGATCGGCGCCGCCACCTGGCGCGCGTCGCGCGACGCCGGCAGCGGCCTGCGGCCGAGCCTCGGCGGCGTCCCCTCGTCGCTCGCGCCGTCGACGCTCGAGCCGGGCCGGATCGATCTGCCGGCGCTCGCCGCCGGCGCGCTCGTCGCGCCGCGCATCGACCAGCTCGAGTTGCGCGCGACGACGAAGGCGCTGCCGCTCGCTCTGATCGCCGGTGGCTACCGCGCCCACCCCGGCGCGGGCCCGGTCACGGAGCTCCGCCTGATCGGTCTCGAGCGCACCTGGCGACTCGCCCCGCTGCCGCTCGTCGGCCTGCCCGCCGTCGAGGCACGGGTCGGCGTGGTCCGCCTCACGGGCGACGGCGGCGAGCGCGGCACGCGCTGGTGGATCGGCCTCGGCTTTCCAGTGCCGCGCTAGACTCCCGCCTCCCGTGAGCGACCCGGCAAAACCGAGCGACGACGCCGTCCGCGACCTGCCGGTATCGATGCCGGCCTCGCAGCCCGTCGAGCCGCTCGCCGTCGAGGACCTCGACGCGAGCTATGCCTGGCTCGGGGCGCTCGTCGAGTCGACCGTCGTCGGCATCTTCGTGCACGACTTCGAGAAGCTGATCTGGGTCAATCCGGCCACCGAGTGGATCACCGGCTACGGCCGGGAAGAGCTGGTGGGCATGTCGCCGCTCGCGCTGCTCGATCCGGCCGCGCGCCCCTTCATCGCCGAGCGCCTCAGCGACCGCCAGACCCGCCGCGACGTGCTGCCGCGCCGCTACGAAGTCAAGTTGCAGCGCAAGGACGGCAGCGCGCGCTGGACCGAGGCGACCTTCGTCACCATCGAGTATCGCGGCCGGCCGGCCGGTCTCGGCACCGTTTTCGACGTCACCGAGCGCAAGCTCGCCGAGCGCGCCCTGCGCGCCAGCGAGGAGCGCCTGCAACTCGCGCAGCAGGCCGGCGAGATCGTGATCTGGGACTGGGACCTGGGCAGCGATCGCGTCCATTTCTCCCCCAACGCGCGCGAGCTGCTCCACGTCGCCGGCTGGGAGAGCGCGCCGAGCCGCGAATTCTTCGCCAACGTGCACCCGCAGGACCAGCCGCGCCTGCAGGCCGCGCTCGACGCCACCCTGATCGACGATCGCGACTACTTCTTCGAGCACCGGCTGCTGCTTCCGAACGGCCAGACGCGCTGGCTGTCCCAGCGCGGCCGGGTGATCCGCGACGTCGGCGGCAAGGCCTCGCGCCTGCTCGGCGTGGCGCTCGACATCACCAGCCGCAAGCTGGCCGAGGAAGCGCTCTTCCAGGAGAAGGAGCGCGCCCAGGTGACGCTCGCCTCGATCGGCGACGGAGTCATCCGCACCGACGCGCGCGGCATGATCGAGTTCATGAATCCGGCCGCCGAGCGGCTCACCGCCTGGCCGCTCCACGAGGCGTACGGCCGCCACCTGCGCGACGTCTTTCGCGTCGTCGAACCGCAGACCTTCTCGCCGCTGCTCGATCCGGGCACGCGCTGCCTCGCCGAAGGGCGTTTCGTCGAGTTCCCGGGCGAGCGGATGCTGCAGCCGCGCACCGGCCACCCGATCGCCATGTCCGACTCCGCCTCGCCGATCTTCAACCGGCTCGGCCGCACGATCGGCGCCGTGCTCGCCTTCAAGGACGTCAGCGAGGTGCGCTCGATGGAGCGCGAGCGCAGCTTCCTCGCCACCCACGATCCGCTCACCGGGCTGCGCAACCGCGCCAGCTTCGAGAGCGAGGTCGAGCGCGCCGTGCAGTCCGCCCGCAGCCAGCGCCGCGCCCACTCCCTGCTGCTCGCCGATCTCGACCAGCACCGCCTGCTCGTCGACACCTGCGGCCATTTCGCCGGCGACGAGGCGCTCAAGCACGCCGCCGAGCGCATGGAAGCGATCCTTCCTCCCGGCGCGATCGTGGCGCGGCTCGGCCCCAGCGAGTTCGGCGCCCTGCTCGCCGACCACCCGCTCGCGCGCGCCAGCGAGCTGGCCAACGACGCTGCGCGAGGGGCTCGTGCGCGCGCCGTTCCGCTGGGAGAACCGCGGCTTCGAGCTCACCGCCGCGATCGGTCTCGTCGAGGTCAACGACCAGACGGTGGACGGCACCGCGGCGCTCGCCGCCGCCGACGCGGCGCGCTTCGCCGCTCGCCAGCTCGGCGGCAACCGGGTGCGCGAGTACCGGCCGGGCGACGACGCCATCGCCCGCCGCATCGGCGAGCTGCAGTGGGTGCAGGAGATCGGGCGCGCCGTCGAGTCGGGACGCTTCCGGCTCTATGGCCAGCACATCGTGCCGCTGCACCCCGGGGTCGAGCGCGAGCCGATGGCCGAGATCTTCCTGCGCATGATCGCCGAGAACGGCGAGCTGGTGCCGACCGCCGCATTCATCGCCGCGGCCGAGCGCTACCGGATGATCTCGAACCTCGATCGCTGGGTGGTCGGAGAGAGTTTCAAGCTGGTCGCCGCCGAAGTGCGGCGGGCGCCGGCCGGCACCACCTACACGGTCAACATCTCCGGCCAGTCGCTCGGCGACGAGACCTTTCTCGAGTACGTTCTGGGGCAGGCCGAGTCGAGCGCCGTCGACCCGCGCCGCGTCTGCTTCGAGATCACCGAGACGGCGGCGATCGCCAACCTGTCGAGCGGACTGCGCTTCCTCTCGTCGCTGCGCGGCGTCGGCTTCCGCTTCGTGCTCGACGATTTCGGCGCCGGCTTCTCCTCGTTCGCCTACCTGAAGAACCTGCCGGTCGACTTCCTCAAGATCGACGCCTCGTTCACCCACCAGCTGCCGAAGGATCCGATCCAGCGCGCGCTGGTCGAGTCGATCCTGCAGATCGGCAGGGTGCTCGGCATGAAGACGATCGCCGAGGGGGTCGAGGACGAGTCGACGCTCGCCGTCCTGCGCGAGCTCGGCGTCGACTACGGACAGGGATTCGTGCTGCACCGGCCGGCGCCGCTCACCGAAGCGAGCTGATCGCCGGCCCGGCGCCGCTTCAGGCCCGGGGCCCGGCGGCGCGGATCTCGGCGGTCACTCCCGCGGCGTACTGCTCGAAGTTGTCGGCGAACATCTTCGCCAGCTTCTTCGCCGCGACGTCGTAGGCGGCGCGGTCGGCCCAGCTCTCCCACGGGTGCAGCACCTCGCTCGGCACGCCGTCGACCCGGGTCGGAATGCCGAGGCCGAAGACGGGATCGGGCTCGATCGCCACGCCGCCGAGCTCGCCCGACAGCGCCGCCTGCACCAGCCGGCGGGTGAGGGAGAGCTTCATGCGCTGCCCGACGCCGTAGCCGCCGCCGGTCCAGCCGGTGTTGACCAGCCAGACGCGGGCGCCGTGGCGACGCAGCTTCTCGCCCAGCATCGCGGCGTAGTCGCCGGGGTGGAGCGGCAGGAAGGGGCTGCCGAAGCAGGTCGAGAACGTCGCCGACGGCTCGGTCACGCCGCGCTCGGTGCCGGCCACTTTCGCCGTGTAGCCGGAGAGGAAGTGGTACATCGCCTGCGCCTCGGTGAGGCGCGCGAGCGGCGGCAGCACGCCGAAGGCGTCGCAGGTGAGGAAGAGCACGTCCTTCGGATGGCCGGCGACGCCGTAAGGGTCGCAGTTGCGCAGGTGGGAGATCGGGTAGCTCGAGCGGGTGTTCTCGGTGAGCCGCGCGCTGTCGAGCTCGAGGGCGCGCGTGGCGGGATCGAAATCGACGTTCTCGAGAATGGTGCCGAAGGCGTGCGAGGCCTCCCAGATGTCGGGCTCGCCTTCTCGCGAAAGACGGATGACCTTGGCGTAGCAGCCGCCCTCGATGTTGAACACGCCGTCGTCGCTCCAGGCGTGCTCGTCGTCGCCGATCAGCGTGCGCGCGGGGTCGGCCGACAGCGTCGTCTTGCCGGTGCCGGAGAGGCCGAAGAACAGCGCCACGTCGTCGCGATCCGCGCCGTAGTTGGCGCTGCAATGCATGGAGAGCACGCCGCGCTTCGGCAGCAGGTAGTTCATGATCGTGAAAATCGACTTCTTGATCTCGCCGCCGTACTGCGTGCCGCCGATCAGCACCATGTTGCGCGCGAAGTTGACCAGGATGAAGGTCGAGCTTTTGGTGCCGTCCGTCGCCGGGTCGGCCCTGAAGTTCATGGCGTCGAGGACGACGAACTCCGGCTGGAAGTCGCGCAGCTTGTCGGGATCGGTTTCGCGCACGAACATGTTGCGCGCGAAGAGGCTCTGCCAGGCGGCCTCGGTGATCACCCGGACCCGCAGGCGGTGCCGCGCGTCGGCGCCGGCGTAGCCGTCGAAGACGAAGAGCTCCTTGCCGGCGAGATAACCCTGCACCCTGGCGAGCAGCGCGTCGAACTTCGCGGGCGCGATCGGGCGGTTGACCTTGCCCCACCAGATCGAGTCCTTCGAGCCCGGCTCCTCGACCACGAACTTGTCGTTCGGCGAGCGGCCGGTGAACTCGCCGGTGTGGCAGATCAGGGCCCCTTCGCGCGAGATAGAGGCCTCGCCGCGACGCACCGCCTGCTCGTAGAGCTCGGCTGCCGACAGATTCCAGTGGACCTTGGCCGCCGCGCCGAGCCCCTGCTCCTCGACGCCATGTCGACTCACTGCCGGACCCGCGTTCTGCATGACTGGTTCCTCGAAAAAGGAAGTTTCGGAAGGTCGAAGAGACCGGCGGATCCTATCGCGCCCCCCCGGCCGGAGTCTCCGGCGCGCCGCCCCCCTGCGGCGCGCCGAGCCAGCCCACCGCCTGCTCGAGCTCGCCGTTCATGGCGATGCGCAGCACCTGGCCGCCGGTCGCCGCCGGCACGTCGATGACGCGCACCACCCCGGCGAGGTCGGCGAGCTCGGGAACCAGGGCGGCGAACGCGTTCGGCGAGCCGCGGAAAAAGCCCTCGGCGAAGACCACCTCGGGGTCGTCGGGATAGAGCGGCAGGTAGCGAATCGCCGACTCCACGAGGTCCTGGAAGAAATGCGTGCCGAACGACAGATCGGGGACGTAGCCGCCGCGCTGGCGCGCGATCTCGATCAGCACGGCGGCGTTGCTGATGTCGGCGTAGGTCACCGGCACGCCGAGCCGGATGTCGCCGCGGCTCCCCCAGCGGCCGGGGCCCATGAGCACGAAGCGCCGCTTCGGCAGCACCCGGTTGAGCCGTCCGACGGCGCGTCCGACGTCCTTCAGCCGCGCGAGATCGAGCTCGCCGTAGGCCTCGGGGTCGACGTAGACGATGTGCGTGACGTCCCCCACGCCGCCGTTCGAGACGAAGCGGTTGGCCGAGAAGAGCACCCGCTCGCGCGGCAGGTCGGGCGGGATCGCCACCGGCTGGCCGCCGTCGGTCGCTCCCTGCGGCCGGCACTGCAGCAGGTAGAGCCGCTCGCCGTCGGAGGCGAACTCGATGTCGACCGGCACTCCCAGCCGCTCGGAGAGCTCCCGCAGCAGGGCGCGCAGCCGCGCCAGGAAAGGCGTGTCGGTGAGCAGTCCTTCGAAGGTCACCAGGAGATCGTCGCTCTCGAAGTCGATGAAGCCGGTCGGACGGCGCAGGCGGTCGTGGTCGATGATCGACAGCAGCTGGCGCAGCTGCGGGATCCGCTCGCCGTGCTCGGCGAGGAAGGCGCGCAGCTCGATGGTCTCGAAGGCGCCGGTCTCGAGGTCGACGACGTCGATCTTCTTCGGCGAGTAGCGCAGCGCCTCGGCCGCCGTCGGGTTGACTCGCAGTCCGGGTTGCCCTGGCGCGACCAGCACCGGATAGTCGTCGGAGAGCCGGTCGACGGCCCGCGTGCCGAGCCCGGGCACCAGACGCAGCAGGCCGTCCTCGCGCCGGATGCGCGTCGACCAGCGGAACTCGTTGTTCGAGAAGCCGACGCCCGAGAAGAGCGGCAGGAAATAGCGGCCGATGCGGTGGCCGACCACCTCCTGGATCAGGATGCCCATCTCCTCGTGCAGGTCGAGGAAACCGCGCCGGGCGCGGTACTCGATCGGATCGGGGCCGAAGACCGAGGCATAGACCTCGGCGATGGCGTCGCACAGGGCCGCGAGGCGCTCGGACTTCGAGCCGGTGTTGGCGAGGAAGAGGCTCTTGTACTTGCCGGAGAACGCCGATCCCAGCCGGTCCTCGAGCAGCGACGAGCTGCGCACGATGATCGGGCGCCCTTCGAGGTCGTCGAGCACCACCGCCAGGCCGCGGCGGATCTCGGAGGAGAAGAACGAGTTCTTGAACAGCTGGACGAGATGCGGGTACTCGAGCCGGATGCGGTCGGAGTCGAGGTACTTGCGGTTGTGGACCTCGCCGAGATCGTTGTGCGAGATGAAGTCGAGCAGGCCGTCCGAGGGGATGTACCAGCTGCGCGGGACGCGCACGTCGCCGAGCATCGGCGAGCTCGCGCGCGCCCGCTCGAGGATCTTGCCGGCGAGCAGCAGTCCGGCCGACTTGCCGCCGATGCGGCCGTGGCTCTTCGACGGCGCCACGATGTGCTGCGCCAGGTCGTGGAAGTCGTTGACCGACAGGAACTCCTTGGCGATGTCGACGAAGGAGAGCTGGTCGGTGAGGAAGCGGCGCACGAGCGACGCGCGCAGGCCGAGCTGAGTCGCGAGCGAGAGGTCGCGCTCGTCGATGCCGCTCTGGCGGAAGCGCTGCAGCGCGTCGACGAGCTCCTCGAGCGGCGTGTCGAGCCGCTCGACCGCCGCCTTGATGAAGGTCGTCTTCTCCTCGCGGATCCAGCTCTGGATGAGCTGCAGGATCTCGTCGTCGCCGAGGTGGCCGCGCGCGATGCGGAAGGCGGCGGCGGCGGTCTCGGCGTCCGCGCTCAGGCTGGCGCGCGGCAGCGGGCGGTTGTCTTCGCGGCCGTCCGCGTCCGGCGCCGCCGCCGGCTGGGTCTGGCGCAGGAGGCGCTCGGCCTCCTCGACGCCGCTCCAGCAGAGATGGTTGATCATCTTGCGCCCGAGCCGGCCGAACAGCACGCGGTCGGTCTGGCGCAGGAACTCGAGGATCACCCCCCAGTCGGCGGCGCCGCCGGGAGCCGGGGTCGCCGGCTGGTCTACACCCAACCCCGCTCCTGGCAGGCCTGCGCCACGCGGCTGATCGAGATGACGTAGGCCGCGTCGCGCATCGCCAGCTTGCGCCGCTTGGCCATCTCGGACACCCCGTGGAAGGCCGCGGTCATGGCGCCGTCGAGCCGGCCGAGCACCTCGTCCTTCTTCCAGTACATGTTCATGTTGCTCTGCACCTGCTCGAAGTAGCTGCAGGTGACGCCGCCGGCGTTGGCGAGGAAATCGGGGATGACGAAGATGCCGCGCTCGTCGATGACGGCATCGGCCTCGGGCGTCGTCGGACCGTTGGCGCCTTCGGCGATCAGGCGGACGCTCGGGGCGATCTTCGCCGCGTTGTCGCCGCGGATCTGGTTCTCGATCGCGGCGGGAATGAGGATCTCGACCGGCTCCTCGAGCCAGGCCTCGCCCGGCAGGACCTCGTAGCCCAGCTCGCCCGCCTTCTTCTTGTCGATGCCGCCGAAGCGGTCGGCGATCGAGACGAGCTGGTCGGGATCGACGCCGTCCCCGCGGCGGAAGGAGTAGGAGCACTGGTCGGTGTTGTCCCACGACGACACGCAGGTCACCGTGCCGCCCATCTCGCGGTAGAGCCGGATGGCGTACTGCGCGACGTTGCCGAAGCCCTGCACGCTGGCGCGCGTCGCTTCCGGCCGCAGGCCGAGCAGCTGGAGCGCCTCGCGGATCGTGTAGACGACGCCGTACCCGGTCGCCTCGGTGCGCCCCTGCGAGCCCCCCATGCCGACCGGCTTGCCGGTGATGAAGCCGGGGTAGTGGCCGCCGTGGATCGCCTCGTACTCGTCGAGCATCCAGAGCATGTGCTGGCCGGAGGTCATCACGTCGGGCGCCGGCACGTCCGAGACCGGACCGACGTTCTTCGCCATCTGCCGCACCCAGCCGCGGCAGACCGCCTCCTGCTCGCGCTGCGAGAGGTGGTGCGGATCGCAGATCACGCCCCCCTTGCCGCCGCCGAGCGGGATGTCCACCACCGCGCATTTCCAGGTCATCCACATGGCGAGCGCGCGCACGGTGTCGACGGTCTCCTGCGGGTGGAAGCGGATGCCCCCCTTGGCCGGGCCGCGCGCGTCGTTGTGCTGCACGCGGAAGCCGCGGAAGACCTTCACCTTGCCGTCGTCCATCCGCACCGGGATGGCGAAGCTGAACTCGCGCATCGGAAAGCGCAGCAGGTCCCGCACGGAAGCTTCGAGATCGAGAATGGCGGCGACCTTGTCGAACTGCGCCTGCGCCACCTCGAACGGATTCACGCCTCGGATCGACATCGGATCTCCTCGCCGGAGCTCGCTCGAGTGGCGCTCCGGAACCCGAAAAGTCTAGCTTGCCGGAGCTTCGCGGACGCGCCCCTTGCACCCTTTTCGGCCGGGTGCGTAGACTGCCGCCGCCTCGAAGAGGTGTCCTCTCCCACCCTCGCGGGTGGCCATCGCTGGCGCAATGGCGCGCTCGTCGAACCGACCGCGACTCCCTCCATGTCCGAGAACCTGAGCTTCTTCGACCAGGTCTGCCAGAACTTCGACCAGGCCGCCTCCTACACGAAGTACCCCAAGGGCCTGCTCGAGCAGATCAAGGTCTGCAACAGCGTCTACCAGATGGCCTTTCCGATCGCGAAGGACGACGGCTCGTTCGAGGTCATCCACGCCTGGCGCGCCGAGCACTCGCAGCACAAGCTGCCGACCAAGGGCGGCATCCGCTACGACTGGCGCGTCAACGAGGACGAGGTCATGGCGCTGTCGGCGCTGATGACCTACAAGTGCGCGATGGTCGACGTGCCTTTCGGCGGCGCCAAGGGCGGCATCCGCATCGACCGGCGCAACTATTCGACCGCCGAGCTCGAGCGCATCACGCGGCGCTACACCTACGAGCTCTTCCGCAAGGGCTTCATCGGCCCCGCCGTCGACGTGCCGGCGCCCGACTACGGCACCGGCCCGAAGGAGATGTCGTGGATCGCCGACACCTACCAGGCGCTGGCGCCGCACGACGTCAACGCGCTCGGCTGCGTCACCGGCAAGCCGGTCGAGGGAGGCGGCGTGCGCGGGCGGAAGGAAGCGACCGGGCGCGGCGTCTTCTTCGGCATCCGCGAGGCGATGCAGGATCCCGCCGACATGAAGAAGCTCGGCCTCTCGCCCGGCCTCGCCGGCAAGACCGCGGTGGTGCAGGGGCTCGGCAACGTCGGCTACTACACGGCGAAGTTCCTCTCGGACGCCGGCGCGCGGCTGGTCGGCCTCGCCGAGCGCGAGGGCTCGATCTCGGCGCCGAACGGGCTCGACCTCGACGCCGTCGTCGCGCACCGCGCGGCCACCGGCTCGATCCTCGACTTCCCGGGCGCCACGAACCTGCCCGACCGCAACTCGGCGCTCGAGCTCGAGTGCGACATCCTGGTGCCGGCGGCGCTCGAGAACCAGATCACCGACGAGAACGTCGACCGCATCCGCGCCAGGGTCATCGGCGAGGGCGCCAACGGCCCGGTCACCGCCGACGCCAGCGCCAGGCTCTACGAGCGCGGCGTGATGGTGATCCCCGACATGTACCTCAACGCCGGCGGCGTCACGGTCTCCTACTTCGAGTGGCTCAAGAACCTCTCGCACGTGCGCTTCGGCCGCATGGAGAAGCGCTTCGAGGAGCGCGCCTTCCGCAACATGCTCGAAGCCATGCAGAAGATGACCGGCAAGACGATCGCCGACGACGAGCTGACCGCGCTGACGGCGGGTCCGCTGGAGCAGGATCTCGTCAACTCGGGGCTCGAGGAGACGATGATCACCGCCTACCAGCAGATCCGCGAGACCCGGCGCCGCCACGGCGACGTGCCGGACCTCCGCATCGCGGCCTTCATCCTCGCCATCGACAAGATCTGCACGACCTACGGCGACATGGGGATCTTCCCCTGATCGCCAGTTGACAACGATCGATCGGTTGCACAGTATTCTGTGCATTCATCCGCGCGACCACGAGGGCGCGCGCGGCGGCCGGGGGTGCTGGGGCGGTGCCCTCGACCGGGCGGAGTTGGGTCCCGCCTGGTTTCGCCCAGAGAGGAGGTGGTCCAGCGATGTCGAGTAGCCAACCTGGGTTCGTGGAGGTGGCGTCCTCCTAGTTGGACCCCTCAGGGGCGGACGTCCGCGCCCGGGTGACCTTCCAGCAGGAGGCCAGCCCAGCGCCACCGACACGAAACCCCGAGGCCCCGGATCGCGCGAGCGCTCCGGGGCCTCTTTGTTCGTGCGGGGACTGCTCCGCGGCTCAGCCGGCGAGCGCGCGGTCGGCCTTGGCGGCGAGCACGAAGTCGCTCTCGGTCAGGCCGTCGATCTTGTGGGTCCAGATGGTGATCCGCACCTTCCCCCAGGCGAGGAAGAGGTCGGGGTGGTGCCCCTCCTGCTCGGCGATTGCGCCGACACGGTCGACGAAGGCGAGCGCCTGCGCGAAGTCGGGGAAGCGGTACTCCTTCTCGAGGTGATGTCCCTCGACGGCCCGCCAGCCGTTCGGGCCGAGCTCGGCGAGCAGGCGCTCGATCTCGGCGGCGGGGAGCGGCGGCACGCCGCCACGGCAGGGGACGCAACTGCGGCTGGCGAGGTCGCCTCGGCTCATCGCTCGCTCCTCAGCTCTTCTTCCTCAGCCGGTCGACCAGGGCGCGCAGCGCCCCCTGCGTCTCGGCCGAGTACCAGTCGACCACGAAGCTCTCCCAGGTGGATCGCTCCTCCTCGGCGAAGCTCGCGGCGAGATCCTGCCGCGCCAGCTCGCGGGTGCGCGCCATCGCGCCGGCGGGGATGGCGAGGAAATCGCGCGCCCGCTCGAGCGCCGTCTCGACGACGCTCTCCGGCGGCGCGAGCTCGTCGACCAGTCCGATCCGGTGCGCTTCGCTCGCCGAAACGAGCAGGCCGCGCACGCCGAGCCGCTCGGCCTGCCGGCGGCCGACCACGCGCACCAGCGTCGAGTGGATGACTCTCGGCAGCGGCAGTCCGACCTGCACCTCGTTGAGGCCGATCTTGAAGTCCCCGTCGGTCATCACGCGGTGGTCGCAGTGGATCGCGAGCACAGCTCCGCCCGCCGGTGCGTGGCCGGTGATCGCGGCGACGATCGGCAACGGCGAGGTGGCGACGGCGCGCAGCAGGGCGAGGAAGTCGCCGAGGAAGCGCTCCATCGAAGGGCGATCGAGCTGCAGCAGCGCCGGCACGTCGAGGCCGGCCGAGAACATCCCCGGCCGCCCCGAGAGCACCAGCGCGCGAGCCCCGTCGCCCGGCGCCGCCTCGATGGCGGCGATCAGGGCGCCGACGAGCCCCGGATCGAAAGCGTTGGCCGGCGGGCGGGCGAGCCGCAGCTCGCGGACCGAAGCGTGATCGTGGATCTCGAGCATGGGCGGATGCTAGCAAGCCCGCATACGCCGCGGCTCCCGCCCGGTCACTCGGCGCGCAGCGCGAGCACCGGGTCGACGCGGGTGGCGCGGCGCGCCGGCACCAGCGTCGCGGCGATGGCGACCAGCGTGATGAGCGCCGAGACGGCGAGGTAGATCACCGGATCGCGCGGATCGACCTGGAAAAGCGCGCGCCGGATGCCGGCGCCGCCGACCTGGGCGATGACCAGCGCCGCGGCGAGCCCGAGCCCGAGGCCCCATGCGAGCTGCCGCAGCCCCTGCTCGAGCACCATGCGGAGGATCCGGCGCCGGTCAGCGCCGAGCGCCATCCGGGTGCCGAACTCCTGCGTCCGCTGGTTGACCGAGAACGACATCACGCCGTAGAGCCCGACCGCCGAGAGGATCACCGCCACGAGGCCGAAGAGGCTGAACATGGTGGCGATGATCCGGTTCTGCCCGAGCGCGCCGGCGATATTGGCCGCCGGCGTCGCCACGAAGTAGAGCGGCAGGTCGGGGTCGAGCTTGGCGATGTCGCGCAGCAGGACGTTCGCAAGGCTGGCCGCCTCCTGGCTGCCGCGCGGCCGCACGAGGACGGTCGCGAACTGCGGCGCGGCGGGCGCCGGCAGCGCCGGCCCGAAAGCCGAAGCGTAGAAGGGGACGTAGAAGCCGCTCTCGTCGACGTTCTGGTTGTTGAACGGGCCGATCATGCGGATGTCGGAGACGACGCCGACGATGGTGCGCCAGGGGCCGAACTGGGTGCCGCCCGGGTCGACCGTGCGGATGCGTCGCCCGAGCGGGCTCTCGTGCTCGAAGTACTTCTTCGCGAAGGCGGCGTTGACGATCGCGATCGGCAGCTTCTGGTCGGAGTCGTCGGTCGAGAAATCGCGCCCCTCGACGAGGCGCGCGCCGAGGGTCGCGAAGTAGCCGTCGCCCACGTTCTCGACGCTGGCGTTCTGGCGATCCTTGACGTCCTTGTATTCGTGCCCCTCGATCTCGACCGGGCCGTTGCCGGTGAAGAGCATCTGGAAGCGGCTGGTCAGCGCGACCTCCGCGTACTCGGGGTTCGCCCGCAGCTCGCGCACCAGGCGATCGAAAAAGGCCCTGCGGCTCGGCTGGTCGGGATAGGACCCCTCCATCAGGCCCATTCGCGCCGAGAGCACGCCGGCCGTGTCGTAGCCGAAGTCGACGCGCTGCTGCTTGACGATCGAGCGCATCTGGAGCATCGAGCCGATCAGCAGCACGCAGGTGACCACGATCTGGAAGACGACCAGCCCGCGATTGAAGGCGCCGACGATGCGGCTCGTGTTCGCCCGCCCCGAGTCCTTGAGCACCGCGGCCGGGTTGGAGCGCGAGGCCATCAGCGCCGGGATCAGCCCCGAGACGAGCGCCGAGATCGCGGTCGCCCCGACGACGAAGGCGAGCACAGCGCCGTCGATCCGGAAGTCGATGTACGAGGGGATCGGGTTCTGCAGGCCGTGCATCGCGCGGCCGAGCAGCGACGACGTCCAGAAAGCGCCGCCGACGCCGATCACCGCGCCCAAGGCGCCGACCAGCGAGCTCTCGGTCAGCATCTGGCGGATCAGGCGGCCACGCGTCGCGCCGAGCGAGGAGCGGATCGCGAGCTCCCTGGCGCGCAGCGTGGCGCGGGCAAACTGCATGTTCATGACGTTGACGCAGGCGAGCAGCAGCACGCCGATGCAGAAACCGAGCATGGTGAGCAGCAGCCCGCGCAGCTGGCGCGGGCTGAACGTGCGGATCAGCGGCTCGACGAGGCCGGTGGCGTACGGCTTGTTGGTGTCGGGATAGGCGCTCGCGAGCCGCTCGGCGGCGGCGTTGATCTCGGCGTTGGCCTGCGCGAGGCTCGCCCCCTTCGCCAGGATGCCGACCGCGAAGACGCCGTTGGCAGAGGCATTCTGGTCGTTGCGCGGCTGCGGCGGGAACTCGTTGAAGAGCGGGATCCAGAGCTGGTCGTTCTGCGGGAAGCCGAAGCCGGGCTCCATCACGCCGATGACCGTGGCCGGCTTCCCGTTCAGGCGGATGTTCTTGCCGATCACGTTCGGATCGGCGCCGAAGTCACGCTGCCAGATCTGGTGGCTGATGATGGCGACTTTCGGCGCGCCCGGCTTGTTGTCGCCGGCCTCGATGTCGCGCCCGAGCACCGGCCGGATGCCGAGCACGCGCAGGAAGTCCTCCGTGACGTAGGCGCCGGTGAACCTCTTGGCGTGACCGTCGATCGTCATGTTGACGGTCGAGCCGTTGACCCAGGCCGCCATCCGCTCGAACGACTTCTGCTGCCCGACGAGGTCGAGGTAGTCGAGCGAGAAGAGCTGGCTGTTGACTCCGAACGGCGTCGAGCGGGTCGGATCGATGAACTGAACGCTCATCAGCCGGTCGGCGTTGGGAAAGGAGAAGCCGCGCAGGAAGACCGCCTCCACGACGCTGAACTGGGTGGCCACCGCGCAGATGCCGATGGCCAGCACGGCGATCGCGATCGCCGAGAAGCTGCGGTCGCGCCGCAGCATGCGCAGGCCGAGCCGCAGGTCCTGCCGCGAAGAATCGATCATCGCCATCCCCTCCGGTGCCCCCCGGCTCCAGCCGGTGACGCCTGTCCTGGGGTTCCTTACGCCGTGGCGCGGCGGTGGTTGCAGGCGGGTCGCGGGCGCCCCGTCCGTCCCGCGGCAGAGCCGGTTCATCCCCGCGAACGGCGGCGAAGGGTGCCGCCGGAAGTGAAAAGCCCCGGCGCGGAGGCGCCGGGGCCGGAAGATCAGGTGGCTCCTGGGGAGGGACTCGAACCCCCGACCAATCGGTTAACAGCCGATCGCTCTACCACTGAGCTACCCAGGAATGGGAGCGCCTCGCGGCGCGACGGCGAATCCTAGCGAATTCCGGACCGCCCTCCAACGCGCCTCAGAACGGCGTGTCGAGGAACGGCTTGAGCTTCGCCGCCCGCGAAGGGTGGCGGAGCTTTCGCAGCGCCTTCGACTCGATCTGGCGGATGCGCTCGCGGGTGACGCTGTGCAGCCGGCCGACCTCCTCGAGCGTGTGCTCGGTGCCGTCGGAGAGCCCGAAGCGCTTGGAGAGGACTTCCTCCTCGCGCGGCGTCAGCGTCTTCATGACGCGGCGCACTTCGTCGCGGCGCGAGGCCGAGACGACGCTCTCGAGCGGCGAGGTCGCCGACTTGTCCTCGATGAAGTCCCCCAGATGCGAATCCTCCTCTTCGCCGATCGGCGTCTCGAGGGAGATCGGCTCCTGCGCGATCTTCATGATCTTGCGCACCTTGTTGGCCGGCAGGTCCATGCGCTCGCCGATCTCCTCGGCGGTGGGCTCGCGGCCGAGCTCCTGGACCAGCGAGCGGCTGGTGCGGGTGAGCTTGTTGATCGTCTCGATCATGTGCACCGGGATGCGGATGGTGCGCGCCTGGTCGGCGATGGCGCGGGTGATGGCCTGGCGGATCCACCACGTCGCGTAGGTCGAGAACTTGTAGCCGCGGCGGTACTCGAACTTCTCGACCGCCTTCATCAGGCCGATGTTCCCCTCCTGGATGAGGTCGAGGAACTGCAGGCCGCGGTTGGTGTACTTCTTGGCGATCGAGACGACGAGGCGGAGGTTGGCGACGATCAGCTCCTCCTTCGCCTTCTCGCACATCGCCTCGCCCTCGCGGATGCGGCGGATGGTCGTCGCGACCTGCTCGTGCGTCGTGCCGTAGCGCTCGGCGAGCTCGCCGATCTTGCCGCGGTACTTGTCGATGCGCCGCTTCTGCAGGTCGCGCAGCTCCTTGTTGGTCTCCTTCTCGAGCGCGGTCCGGGCGCGGCGCACGTCCTGCTCGAGGGCCGAGAACTGGCGGTCGAGGTTCTTCAGGTAGTCGACCAGGCGGTTGCGCGTCTGCAGCGAGAAGTCGATCGAGCGGATCTCCTGCGAGATCTTGCCCAGCAGGCGGTCGATCTCGCGCTCGAACTCCTGGTGGCGCGCGCCGCCCACCTTGTACTTCTCCTGCTTCCGGCGCAGCTTGGCGATCTCGGTATCCAGCTTGGCGATCTGGTCGAAGATCTTGAGGTTGCGCTTGATGCGGTCCGCCGCCTTGGTGTCGAGCGGCTCGTCGGGGTCGTTGCCCGAGACCAGCTCGCGCATCACCTTCTTGTCCTTCTGCGCCAGCTCGTTCAGCCGCAGCAGCTCGCGCAGCACGAGCGGGTTCTCGCACAGCGCCTCGTAGATCGTCCACTCGCCCTGCTCGATGCGCTGGGCGATCTCGACCTCGCCCTCGCGGTCGAGAAGCGGGACCGTGCCCATCTCGCGCAGGTACATGCGCACCGGGTCGGAGGTCTTCTCGTGGTCGTCGACCGAGAGGTCGAGCATCTCCTCGGCCTCTTTCTTCTCGAAATCGACCGGCGTCGGCGACTCGTCCTCGCGGTTGGCGTAGCGCTCCGGGCGGTCGACGACGGCGATCTTCAGGAAGTCGAAGCGCCGGTAGATCTCGTCGACCTCGTCGGGGAGGCCGACGACTTCGTCGGGCAGCATCTCGTAGATCTCGTCGTAGAGCAGGTACTTCTTCTGCTTGCCGAGCTCGATCAGCTGACGGACGGTCGGATACTTGTCTTCGATGTGAACGATCTTCGCAGGGCTCACGAATTACCCCGAATCTGACGACGAATGGTCCGCGCCTCCGCCTAGCCGGCGTTGGGCGCGGTGGGAAAGAGTTCCCTCTCCAGCAGTTTCTTTTCCGCCAGCAGCGACTCGAACTTCTCTCGATCCTGTCTTCGCTCGGCCTCGCCGAGCAGGCGGATCAGGTCGTTCCGCCGGTCCTTGGCCCAGCGCAACCGGAGGTCCCGGAGCGCCTCCCCGAGCCTGGAAGGCGAGGCGAATCGTCGGATTCTACCAAAAGATCGGCAAGCACGGCACTTGCGTCCGCGACGCCGGCCGCGCGCTGCTCAATCTCGCGCAGCGACGGGGCGCCGCCCTGCTCGCTCATAGAGAACCAGAAAGACCGCGAAGAATTCCCGCAGCCGCTCGTCCCGGAAGGCTTCCGGCGGGGGGCAGGGGCTCCGGCAGCTCGAGCGCCTGGCCGCGGGCGAGCTCCTGGAGAAGGATCCGCAGCGCCTCGCGCTCGCGCCCCTGGCCCGCCGTCGGCCGCCCGGCGGGCGCCGAGATCATCTCCTGCTGGAGGCCCTCGCGGGTCACTCCCAGCCGCTGCCAGAGCAGCTGCGCCGGCACCCCGAGCCGCTCGGCGGCGAGCGCGCGCGTAGCCGTAGCGGACGATGGTGTCGGGAATCGCCCCGAGCAGCGTCGTCACCCCCTTGGCCGCCCGCCCGCGCCCGTGCGGGTTGCGGTGCAGGTCGGCCGGCGCCAGGCGGTCGAGCTCCATCATCACCAGGTCTTCGGCCTGGTCGTAGAGCGTCCGGCAGCGCGGCTTCGCCCTGCTTGGTCCGCACCGAGTCGGGATCCTCGCCGGCCGGCAGGCGGGACCGGCGGACGGCCAGCCCTTGCGGCAGCAGGATCGCCGAGCGCCCGCCGGCTGGCGGTCTCGCCGGCCTCGTCGGCGTCGTAGCCAACCACCACCTCGTCGGCGAAGCGGGCGAGGAGCCTGGCCTGCTCGGCGGTGAGCGCCGTGCCCATGCTGGCGACGGCGGTGTCGATCCCCGCCGCGACGGCGGCGAGCGCGTCGACGTAACCCTCGACCAGGAAGGCGCGCCTGCCGTCGCGGATCGCCCGCTTCGCCTGGTCGAGCCCGTAGAGCAGCGTCCCCTTGCTGGAAGCGCTCGGTCTCGGCGGTGTTGACGTACTTGGCGACGTCGTCGCCGAGCGTGCGGCCGCCGAAGCCGACCAGGCGGCCGGCGGCGTTGCGGATCGGGAAGATCAGCCGGTGGCGGAAGCGGTCGTAGGGCTCGCCGCCCCCCTCCGGCCGCCCGACCAGGCCGACGTCGATCAGGTCGCCGACCGGGAACTTCGCGGCGAGCGCCGGCAGCAGGTTGCGCCACCCCTCCGGCGCGTAGCCGAGGCCGTAGCGCTCGACGAGCTCGCGCGGGATCTTCCGCCGCTCGAGGTAGGCTGCGCGCGAACTCCGAGCGCAGGAGCTCGCCGCGGAACCACTCCGCCGCCGCCTCGAGCACCGCCTCCGGGTCCTGCTCGCGCTCCTTGCGCGGGCCGCGATGGGTGGCGGCGCGCGCCGGGAGCGGCACGCCGAAGCGGTTGGCGAGCGACTCCATGGCGGTCGCGAAGTCGTCGCCGGTCAGCAGCATGTGGAGCTTGATCGCGTCGCCGCCGGCGCCGCAGCCGAAGCACTTGAAGAAGCCGAGATCGGCGTCGACGTTGAACGACGGCGTCTTCTCCTTGTGCAGCGGGCAGAGCCCCTTCCACTTCTTGCCGGCGCGCGCGAGCTTGGTGTAGCCCGAGGCGACCTCGACGATGTCGACCGCGTCGCGCACCGCCTGCACGAACTGGGGGGTCAGCTGAAGATTCGAGATCGGCATCGGCGAGGAGAAAGCGACACTCCGGTCGCGATGCTACGACAGCGCGAACGGGCGCCCCGCTCCCGGCGTTCAGCGCACCGCGAAGCGGATGCGGTTCTTGCCCTCGTTCTTGGCCAGCAGGAGGGCGCGATCGGCAGCGGCGACGAGCTCCGCGCCGTCGAAAGCGTCGTCCGGGAAGCGCGCGATGCCGAGGCTCGCGGTGACCCGGCGCTCCGGGCTGACCTCCCCGGCGGCGGCGGCGATCGCGTCGATCAGCCGCAGGGCCAGCTTCTCCAGCTGCTCGTTGTCGCCGGCCTCCGTGAGCAGCACGACGAATTCGTCGCCGCCGAGCCGCGCGAGGGTGTCGGTGCGACGCACTTGCTCTCCGCACGCGCGCGCCACCGCGATCAGCAGCCGGTCTCCAACGCTGTGGCCGAGCTCGTCGTTGACCGCCTTGAAGCCGTCGAGGTCGAGCGCGAAGAGCGCCACCCGGCTCGCGCCGCCGCGGAAGACCCGGCGCTCGGCCGACGCGAGCGCCAGGCTCAGTCGATCATCGAGGAGCCTCCGGTTGGCGAGCCCGGTGAGCGGGTCCTGCAGCGCCTGCTCCGCCAGGAGTCGTTCGGCCTTCCTGGCCTCCGTGACGTCGATCGCCGTGCCGAGGAAGAGCTCGCGGCCGTCTTGCTCGAGGCGCCGGTTGCGGAAGCGGAGCCAGCGTCGCCGGCCGTCGGCGAGCTCGGCCTCGACCTCTCCCTCGAGCTCACCCGCGCGCCGGAGCTGCTCGATGCGCTCCGGGAGCCCGGCCGCCGAAGCGGCGCTCAGGTAGCGCGCCATCTCCCGGCCGGCCAGTTCTTTGCCGGACTCGTCGAGCAGCTCCGCGGTCGCCCGGTTGGCGCTGTGGAAGACCCCGCTCGCGTCGTAGGTGTAGATGAGCGCCGGCGTCGTGTCGAGCACCGCTTCGAGGAGGCGGTTCGCGGCCCGAAGCTCGCGGGTCCGGTCCGCGAGCTCGCGGCGGTGCGCCCGTCGCGCCCGCGCGATCCAGAGAACTGCAGCGAGCAGCAGAAAGCCCAGGCCGACCGCCAGCCAGCGCGCGTCGCCCGAGCCCGCCGTTTCGACCAGTCTCGACGCTTCCAGAATCGCCGAATGTTATCGCGGCGCGCTCAGTCGCGCAGGGTCACCACGGTGGCGCCGTTGCCCCCCTCCTTCGGCTCGCCGCTCCGGAACGAGGCGACGGCGGGGTGACGACGCAGGTGCTGGCGGATCGCGTCGCGCAGCCGGCCGGTGCCGTGCCCGTGGACGAGGCGCGCCTCGCGCAGCGCCGAGCGCAGGGCGCGGTCGAGGTAGTCGTCGACCGCTTCGAGCGCCTCCTCGACGGTGAGGCCGAGGAGCATCAGCTCCGCCGGCGCTGGAGGCTCGTCCCCCGCCGGGCTCACCGCGCGGCGCTTGCCGCCGGCCGTCGCGGCGGCGCCCGCGGCGGCGAGCTCCGCCGCCGTGCAGCGCACCCGCTTGCCCCCCACCGCGACCTCGGCGCGATCGCCGTCGAGCCGCTCGAGCGTGCCGACCCAGCCGAGCTGGCGATGGCGCACCCGGGCGCCGGGCGCCAGCGGGCCGGAGGGCTCCGCTTCGTCGTCGCCCTCGAAGCGCGGCGCCGCGCGGAAGAGGCGCTCGGCCGCGGCGCTCTCGAGCTGCCGCCGCCGCCCCTCGGCGAACTCCTGGCGCAGGCGCTCGGTCTCGGCGACCAGCTCGCGCGTCACCTTCTCGCGGAAGCCCTGCAGCTCGGCGCGCATCTTCTGCGCGGCGACGCGGCGCTCGGCTTCGAGCGCCGCGCGTTCGCGCTCGAGCCGCGCCGCCGCCGCCGCCGCCTCGGCGGCGCGCTCGGCCGCCTCGGCCGCCGCCCGCGCGTGCTCGGCGCGCATCGCCTCGAGCTCGGCGAGCACGCGGTGCAGCTCGCGATGTCCCGGGCCGACCAGGGCCTCGGCGCGCTCGATCCAGGCGGCGGGCAGGCCGAGCCGGCGCGCCAACGCGATCGCCTCGCTGGCGCCGGGAGCGCCGGGGCGCAGCCGGTAGGTCGGCCGCCCGCTCGCCGGCTCGAACTCCATCGCCGCCGAGGCGGCGCCGGCGCTCTCGAGCGCCGCGAGCGCCACCGGCGCCAGATGCGTCGTGACCAGCGCCAGCCCGCCGCCGGCGAGCAGCCGCTCGAGCAGCGCGATCGCGAGCGCGGCGCCCTCCTCCGGATCGGTGCCCGAGCCGAGCTCGTCGAGCAGCGCGAGGCTGCCCGGGCCGGCGCCGTCCCAGGCCTCGACCAGCCGCTCGAGCCGCCCGCTGAAGGTCGAGCGCTCCGCGAGGACGTCCTGCTCGTCGCCGACCGTCGCCACGATGCGCTCGAAGAGCGGCAGCTCGCTCCCCGCCGCGCAGGGGAAGGGGAGGCCCGCCTGCGCCGCCAGCGCGGCGAGGCCGACCGTCTTCAGCGCCACGGTCTTGCCGCCGGCGTTGGGGCCGGTGACGACGAGCACGCCGGCGCGCCGGCTCGAGCTCGATGTCGAGCGGCACCACCTCGCGGGCGTGGCCGGTGGCGCCGAGCGCGCGCTCGCGCCGCGCCGCGAGGCGCGGATCGATCAGCGGATGACAGGCGCCGACGAGGCGCAGGCGGCGCGCCGGCGCGAGCTCCGGCAGCCGGCCGCCGATCGCCGTGCGCGAAGCGCCCCGCCGCTTCGAGCGCATCGATCCCGGCGACGAAGTCGGCGAGCCGCTGCACCAGCGGCGCTGCTCGCGCGAAGGCCGCGAGCAGCTCGCGCAGGATGCGCTGGCGCTCGGCCTCGAGCTCCTCCGAGGCGGTGGCGAGCGAGTTGTTCTCCTCGACCGCCTCGAGCGGCTCGAAATAGAAGCTGCGGCCCGACGCCGAGCGGCCGTGGACCAGCCCGGGCACGCGGCCGCGCGCGCCGGAGGAGAGCATCAGCAGCAGGCGGCCGCCGCGCAGCGGCACGGTCTCCTCGGTGAAGGCCTCGGCGTGGGCGCCGCGCACCTGCTCGAGCCGCGCGTAGAGCCGGTCGCGGCTCGTTCGCACCTGGCGCGCCAGCTCGCCCAGGCGCGGGCTGGCGTCGTCGCGCACCTGCCCCTTGCGATCGAGCACCCGGTCGACCTCGGCGAGGAGCGGCGACGGATCGTCGCTCCCGGCGAGCCGGCGAGCGAGCTCCGGACAGGGCGGGATCGGCCGGCGAGCACGCGGCGGCGCGCCTCGCCGGCCGCCGCGAGCAGCCGCGCCAGACGCGAGGATCTGCGGGCCGTCGAGCGGCTCGTCGCCCGCCTTCGAGGCGGGCGAGCAGCGGCAGGAAGGGCTCGCCGAACTCGGCACCAGCGGCGCCTCGGCCGAGAGCCGGCGCGTCTCGTCGTAGGCGGCGCGGCGGCGATCGAGCTCCTCCGCGCCCGGCGGTCGGCAGCAGCGCGGTGAGCCGCTCGCGCGCCGAGATCGGTGCGCGCCTCGGTGGCGACGAGCGCGAGATAGGAAGGGTACTCGAGCGCCGCGAGCGTCGGTCGGGAGAAGTTCATCGGCGGAGGGAGAAACGAGAAAGCGGGGCCGAGGTCGTCGCGACCCGGCCCCGCAGGTGCGATGCGCGCGGCTCTCAGCTCAGGCCGAGACGACGCTCTTCCATCACCTTGCGCAACATCTTCTTGCGCGCCTGGATGGCCTTGCGCTTGCGCTTGACGGACGGCTTCTCGAAGTGCTGGCGCTTCTTGAGCTCGGTGAGCACGCCAGCCTTCTCGCACTTGCGCTTGAAGCGGCGCAGCGCGTTCTCGAAGCTCTCCTCTTCGCGCACGTGAACGATGGGCACCTGCGAATCACCTCAATTCGTCTGCGAACTATCGGCGAGAGCCGAACGCAGATCCCGGCGGGAACCCTGGATTCTACGGACGAAACAGCCCGGCGGTCAAACCGGGCTCAGCCGCCGCCCGCCGGCGTCTTCCTGCACCGCATTGAAGTCGGTCGCGTAGACGACCTTCTCGGCGGTGAAGAAGACCCCGGCCGCTTCGCCGGCGGCGTTCTTCGGGTAGAGCCACGCGGTGACCTTCTTCTCCGGGATGTGCGCGCACGTTGGTCGCCAGCGGCCGGCCGATCAGCGACGATGACCTGCGCCTCGGTCATTCCCTTCCTGCACCTGGGCGAAGCGCTCGGGAGTCATGTACTGCTTGGCCATGGCTTCGGCGAGCGCCTGCTTGAGCTCGACGTTGTCGGGGTCGACGGCGAGCGCCTGCTGCCAGATCTCGGCCGCGGTGCGGTAGTCCCCCTGCCGGTTGATGTACTCCCTGCCGAGCAGCAGGTCCTCGGCGCTCTTCAGGCGCACGGCGGCGAGCTGCTCCGGGCGTCATCGGCTTGCCGGGGACCGGGGGATCGGCGTTGATGTAGGCGGCGAGCTGACGGGTGAGGGCGTCCGCCAGCTTGTCGATCTCGGCCCGGGCGGCGTCGATCTGCGGCGTGACCGCGGCGCCCGCCGGCGGCCTGCTCGCGCAGCGACGCGAGCTCCTCGCGCTGGTGCTCGAGCTGGGTCCGGGTCGCGACGATCCCCTTCCAGGCGTCCTTGCGCGCCGCGCTGTCGACCGCCGGCGCGGCCTGCGCCGGGGCCGCGGCCTCGGGTGCAGGCTTGGAGCAGCCGCCCAGCAGAATCAGTGTCGCCGCGAGCGCCCGGATCGAGCTCTTCATCCCCTCTCCCCCGCCAGTTTCGGTGCGCCGAGAAGGTAGCACAGGCCGAAAGCGGCGAACAGCTTTCGACCGCGGCGGGCAAACGCTTGGACCGGCTCGACTTTCCCGGCCGCCCGCCTTGACGCCGGGGCGTCCGGCTCCGGATAATGCGAGATTCCCGATCGATGCCGATTTTTCGGGATCAGGAGGACTCGGGCATGGCGCTCCCCCCCATCTCGCGGATCTCGAAAGCCGACTCGCGAGCCGGCTGGAGGAGGCCATGGCCGGCTACCGTCACGCGCTCGAGGAGAGGCTGCGCGCCGCGACCTCGCAGTTGGTGAGCGCGGCCAACGACGTGCCGGCCCCGGCGCTCGACTCGATCTTCGAAAGCCTCGACTCGGATTCGCTCGACGCCACCCCCCGCCGCGCCGGCGCCGAAGCGGCGCTGGGCGACCTGCTCGCCGCCGCGCGCGCGATGGATCGCGCCGCCAGCCAGGCCGAGATCCTGCAGTCGCTGCTCGACGCCGCGCGCAAGTCGGCCGATCGCGCCGCGGTGCTGCTCGTGCGCGAGGAGGGCGTCGAGATCTGGTCGGCGGCCGGCTTCGACGAGAGCGAGCCGGGCGGCCGCGTCGCCGAATGGAACGAGCGCCTGCGTCAGCACCTGCTGGCGACGCGCGGCGCATTGCGGCTCGACGCCGCGGCGGCCGCGGAGGTCGCCGCAGCTTTCCGCCTCGCGCCCGGCGACGAGGGCGTGGTGGTGCCGCTCGTCCTGCGCGACCGCATCGCGGCTCTGCTCTGGGCCGAGCGGAGCGCCGGCACGCCCCTGGCGCTGCCGCCGCTGCAGCTGCTCGCCCATCTCGCCGCGCAACGGCTCGAGCTGCAGGCGATCTCGGAGCGCGACGCGACGCCGACGCTGTACGAATCGCCGCTCACCCCGGGCGACGCGCTGCCGCTCTGGAGCGAGCTCGCCGAGGCCGTCACTGAGGCGACGCCTCCGCCGGCGGTCGAGGAAGAGCCGGCCGAGGCCGCGTCGACGGAGCTCTGGGCGGCACCGATCGAAGCTCCTCCCGCGGTCGAGGCCGTCGCGCAGGAAGCCGTCGAGATCCGCCACGAGGAGCTGGCGCCGCCGGTGGGCGTCGAGGGGCTCTTCGAGGCCGTGCCCGAGCCGGAGCCGCTTCCCTTCGCTGCCGCCGAGCCGGCCGCTCCGGCGCCGCCGCCGGAGTTCGAGCTCGCGGGCGGCGAAGAGGCGCCCGCCGTGGAGTGGGTCCCGGAGCCGGAACCCCCCGCGCCCGCGCCGCCGCCCGTCGACGACCTGCTCGGCACCGTCCGGATGGCGCTGCCGAGCCAGCCGATCGCGCCGCCGCGCCCGGCGGACGAGTCGACCGCACCTTTCCGCATCGAGCCGCCGCCTAGCGCCGCCGCGACGCACGAGATTCCGCTCCCTTCCGCCCATCTCGCGCCGCCGCCGGCCGCGATGGACGACCTCGACATCAGCGACGACGCGACGATGCACTCGCTGCGCCGGCCGCTGCCGCCGCCGCCGGGCCCGGTCCTCGCGCCGCCGCTGCCTCCGCCGGTCGCGCCGGCCGCGCCGGTCGAAGATCCGCTCGACCGCACTTCGTCGCGCACCGCGCGCTCGACCGAAGTCGCGCCGCCACCCGACGTCCAGGGGCCGGGGCTCGCCTTCATGGCAGGGCGCGCCCGCAGCGGTCCCGAGCAGCCGCAGCACGAGGAGGCGCGGCGGCTCGCGCGCCTGCTGATCTCGGAGATCAAGCTCTACAACGAGGAGCAGGTGCTCGAGGGGCGGCGCAACCGCGATCTCTACCATCGGCTCAAGGAAGACATCGACCGCTCGCGCCAGATCTACGAGGAGCGCGTCGAGGCCGGCGTCCGTTCGAGCAGCGACTACTTCCAGCAGGAGCTCGTGCGCAGCCTGGCGGGGGGTGACCCGCGGGCGCTCGGGATCTGACCGCAAGAGGAGACGGAGAACACCGCACGGTGTCGCCCCTGAGACTCGCCCCGGTTCGCGCGGCCCTGCTCGCCCTCGTGGCGTCCGCGGCCATCGGCTGGACCGGCGCCCGGGCGAGCTCGGCGGGAGATTCCGTCTCGGCCGGCGGCGAGCTGCTGGCGCGCGCCGCCGAGGCCGGCCGGCGCGGCGACGTAGCGGAGGCAAGGCGGCTTCTCGCGCCGCTCGCGGCGCCACCGGCCACCGGCCCGGACGCCGTCCGCGCGCGCACCCTGCTCGGCTGGCTCGCCTACGCCCACGACGAGCCCCGCTTCGCTGCCCAGCTGCTCGACGAGGCCGGCGGCTACCCCGAGCTCGACGACTGGCGCCTGTTCGCGCTCGGCGACGCGCGCGCGGCGACTAATGCGATCGCGCCGGCGCGACAGGCGTTCGACGAGCTGATCGCGACCCATCCCGACACGCCGCTGCGCTCGCGCGCGCTCCTGCGCCGCACCGAGCTCGCCGGGCGCGCCGGCGATCTGGCGGCGGTCGCCGCCCTCGTCGCCGAGGGGCGCGCTGAGCGGCTGCCGCCCGCCGACCAGATCGAGCTCGAGCGGATCGCGTGGCGGATCGGCCTCGAACGGGGCGCCGGCGAGCTGCTCGATTCGAGCGCCCGCCGCCTGCTCGTCCTCGCGCCGCTCGAGGCGTCGCGCCTGCGCGTCGTCGACACGCTGACCGCGCGCCGGCGCGCGGCGGGCTCCGACTGGCGGCTCTGGCTCAGCGAGCCGGAGCTGCTCCTGCGCGCCGAGGCGCTGCTGGCGGTCGACCTGCCGGCCGGCGCGCTGACCACGCTCGCCGCCATCCGCGCCGAGCGCCGCGGACTCGACTGGCAGCTCCTCGAAGCGCGGGCGCTCGCCGCCTCCGGCCGCGGCGCCGAGGCGTTCGCCGCGCTCGACCAGGCCACGGCCGGCGAGGCCGCCGGGCAGGCCCGCCTCGAGTGGGAGCGCGCACAGGCGGCCGGCGCGGCGAACTCCGGCCGGCAGCGGCGCCGCGCTCGCCCCGGCGTCGCGCGAGCGCTATCGCCAGCTCCGCCGCGAGCACCTGCTCGGCGTCGTCCGCGCCGGCGGCGACACCGCGCTGTCGACCCGCGCGCTCGACCAGCTCGCCGACGACTACCTCGAGAGCGGAAGCTTCGTCGAAGCGATCACCGCGCTGCGCCAGCTCGCGACGCTGGTGCCCGGCGACTCGAGCGGCGCGCGGCCGCTCTTCGACCTCGGCTGGGAGGCCTTCGCGCGGGGGGACCGCGCGCGCGCGACGGCGATCTGGCGCGGCGCCGCGGCGCTCTATCCGGCGACCGCCTCGGCTCGCGCGGCGCGCTACTGGACGGCGCGCGCGCTCGAGACCGACCGCGACGCGGCGGCGGCGCGCGCCATCTACCGTGACCTCGCGGCGGCGCCGACCGCCGATTTCTACGCCCGCCAGGCGCTCTCGCGGCTCGCCGGCGAGGCGATCACGATCGACGCGCCGCCGGTCGAGCGGCAGGAGTGGCCGCGCGACGTGCGGCTCGCGCGCGCCGAGCAGCTAGCCGGCCTCGGACTCGACACCCTTGCCGAGAGCGAGATCGCGCTCGTCGGCGAGCGCGTCGACCCGCGCGCGGCGGCGGCGCTCGACGCGCTGACGCTCGCCCATCGCGGCGAGCGCCGCGCCAGCATCAACGCGCTGCGCCGCGCCTTTCCCGAGCTCGGCACGACGGCGCAGGCGAGCGCGCCGGCCGCGGCGCTGGCGCTCTACTATCCGACCGATTTCCGCGCTGCCGTCGTGCGCACCGCCGCCGCCGAAGGGCTGTCGCCGAGCCTCGTCTTCGGCATCGTTCACCAGGAGAGCGCCTTCGACGCCGGCGCCCGCAGCTACGCCGGCGCGCACGGCTTGATGCAGCTCATGCCCGCCACGGGGCGCGAGCTGGCGCGCCGGATGCAGCTCCCCTTCTCGATCTCGCGCCTGCACGACCCCGACTACAGCCTGCGGCTCGGCACCGCCTACTTCCGCCAGATGCTCGGCATGTTCGACGGCCGGGTGGAGCTCGCCCTCGCGAGCTACAACGGCGGCCCGGGGCGGATCTCGCGGCTGCTGGCGCGCCGCCGGCCCGGAGGCCGAGCTCGACCGCTTCCTCGAGGGCCTCGCGGTCGGCGAGTCGAAGGTCTACGTCAAGCGCATCCTGCTGCTCGCCGAGAGCTATCGGAGCCTCTATCCCGACCTCGGCTGAGCTCTCCGCGTCGTCCGCACGGGCCGCCGCCGTCGACTCGGGGCAGCGGTCCAGCAATCGCTCCGGGTCCATAGCTCAGCGGTCAGAGCAACCGGCTCATAACCGGCAGGTCCCTGGTTCGAACCCAGGTGGACCCACACCCATCGCTGTTTTCCTTCGGGAATCGAGGACATAAGTGCCGATAAAAGAGATCGCTCCGCGTTTGATCGAATTCCACCGCCTCATGCGGGAGCTCGCCGCCGAGAGCGCCCGGCTCGAGGGCGTCCCGGAGGAGATGCGCGCAGTGCACGACGAGTACAGCGCGGCGCGCGCCGAGATCGACGCCCTCGCCGCCGGTGCCGAGGAGGCGGCCCGCGAGCGCCGCGCCCGCGAGGGCGCCGTCGCCGAGAGCCAGGAGAAGCTCAAGCACTTCCAGCAGCAGGTCTCGCGGGTGCGCAACCAGCGCGAGTACGGCGCGCTGCTGACCGAGATCGACACCGCCAAGACGGCGCTGCGCGGACTCGAGGACGGCGCGCTCGATCTCCTCGAGCGGACCGAGAGCACCTCGCGCTCGCTCGCCGAGCGGCGCGACGCCTTCGTCGAGCTCGACGCCCGCTGGAGCGAGGCGATGGCGGCCTGGGAAGCGAAGAAGCCCGCTGTCGCCGAGCGCGTCCGCGAGCTGCGCGGCGAGGCCGACCGCCTCCGCGCCGAGCTGCCGCGCAACGTCGTCGCGCAGTACGAGCGCGTCGCCGAGCGCTACAAGGGCGAGGCCCTGGCGCCGGTCGCGCGCACCGAGCGGGCCGGCGGCGCCGTGCTCTGGCACTGCGCGAGCTGCAACTACCAGGTGCGGGCCCAGGTGGCGGTCGAGATCCGCAACCACGGCGCGGTCATCCAGTGCGAGGGGTGCCGCCGCTTCCTGGTGGCGGCCGACGCCGGCGCGTGAGCGACGTCGCCGCGCGCCTCGCGGCGATCGAGGTGCGCATCGCCGCCGCCTGCGCGCGCGCCGGCCGTGAGCGCGCCTCCGTCCGGCTGGTGGGGGCCTCGAAGCAGCAGGAGATCGCGACGCTGCGCGCGGCCTACGACGCCGGCCTCCGCCTCTTCGGCGAGAACCGCGTGCAGGAGGCGGCGGCCAAGGCGCCGCAGCTGCCGCCGGACATCGAGTGGCACCTGCTCGGGCCGCTGCAGTCGAACAAGGCGCGGGTCGCGCTCGGGCTCTTCTCCTTCTTCCACGCCGTCGATCGCCCGTCGATCGCGCTGGCGCTCGACGTCGGGGCGCGAGCGCGCGGCACGCGGGTGCGCGGGCTCGTCGAGGTCAACCTCGGCGGCGAGAGCTCGAAGCACGGCTTCGAGCCGGCGACGCTCGCCGCTGAGATCGCGCCGCTCGCCGGCCTCGAGCATCTCGAGCTCGTCGGCCTGATGGCGATTCCGCCACCCGGCGCGGACGCCGAAGCGTCGCGCCCCCACTTCCGGCGCCTGCGCGAGCTCGCCCGCGAGCTCTCGGCGCGCCCCGAGTGGGGAGGGCGGTTGAGCGAGCTCTCGATGGGAATGAGCGACGATTTCGAGGTCGCGGTCGAGGAAGGCGCCACCTTCGTGCGGGTCGGCTCGCTCCTTTTCGGCGAGCGGCGCTCCTAGTCGCGACCGCTGAGCTCGCCCGCGAGCTCGCCGCAGCTCGAAGCGACGAGCAGCACCCCGACCAGAAATGCCGTGCCGAGCGGCGGCCGCCGGCGCCCCGCTCCCCGGCGCAGGCGCAGATGGCGCGCCAGCAGCACGAAGGGCAAGGCGGGCGCCGCCAGCGCGTGCAGCAGGCGACTGCCCGGGCTCGCGCCGCGCGCCCGCGTGGCGGCGAAGAAGCGCCCGGCGGTGAAGCGCTCGCCGAGCAGGGGCGCGAACGCCAGGTCGTCGCGCATCTGCTCGACCACGAAGCGATCGGAGAGGAAGAGCGTCTCGCCGGCGTCGAGCAGCGCCCAGTGGACGATCGTCTCCTGGTAGCGCTCGCGCCAGAGCTCGCGCGTCGCCTCGACGGCGCGCCGCTTGTAGCTGACGTTCACGTCGCTCACGTAGCCGCGCGGTCCCGGCTCGACCGGCGGCTGATAGCGGCCGAAATCACAGGCGTAGACCGCCCAGGCCAGCCGGCCCGGGCGCGCCAGGTCGATCGGCCCGCCGATGACCGCGTGGGGAAGCTCCGCGTGCGCCGCGAGGATCCCCGCCGCCCAGCCGTGGCGCGGCACACCGCGATCCTCGACCAGAGCGAGGATCTCCCCGCGCGCGGCCGCCAGGCCGGCCGCGCGCCGGCGGTCGATCAGCTCGTGGAGGCCGGCGGGCGAGGTTGGCGCGCGGCGGATCGGCACCGCTCCCATGGCGAGGAACTCGACGCCGGGAAAGCGCGCGGCGAGCGGCTCGATGCCGGGAACGGAGGCGTCCCACGGCACCAGGATCTCCATGTCCGCCGCCGCGCGCTGCGCGGCGAGCGCGGCGAGGCAGCGCTCGAGAGTCGCGCCACCATCGACGACGGTGACGACCACGGACAGGCGGGGCATCAGCAGGGGATTCTCCGGCCGCCAACGCTACCGTGCGCGCCGCCGCCCTCCAAGCGGCGGCACCTCGCGCGCGACCCAGTCGTGTAGCGTTCACCGGTTTCGATGAGCGCTCCCTCTCCATCCCGCCGCGGCGGCGCGGCGCCCAAGGTGGTGCGCGACCTCGCCGCGCTCGCCTTCGGCCAGCTCGCCGGCAAGGCGCTCGGCTTCGCCGCCTTCGCCTGGCTGGCGCGCGTGCTCGAGCCGGCGGGCTACGGCGCGGTCGAGTACGCCGCCGGCGTGGCGATGATCGGCGGCATGGTGCTCGATGCCGGCCTGAGCCCGATCGGCGTGCGCCGCATCGCGCGGCAGCCGGAGAGCGCGCCACGCGTCGCCGCCGAAGTGCTCGGCGCGCGTCTCGTCCTGGCTCTCGGGCTGGCCCTGGCGCTCGCCGCGATCGCGCCGCTCGCCGCGCCGGAGCCGCTCGCGCGGCGGGTCTTCTGGATCTACGCCGCCAGCCTCCTCGCGGTCCCCTGGGCGCAGGCCTGGCTCTTCCAGGCGATCGATCGCATCGGCTTCTCGGCGCTCGTGCAGGGCGTTCGCATGGCGGCCTTCGCGCTCGCCGTCGTCGTGCTCGTGCGCTCGGCCGGCCAGGTGCTCTGGGTCGGCGTGGCGGAGATCCTCGGCCTCGCGGTCTCGGGTCTCTGCGCCGCCCTGCTGACGCGCCGCCTGGTCGGCCGGGTCCGGATCCGGTTCGTCTGGCCCGAGGCGCGCGCGCTGCTGCGCGAAGGTCTCCCGGTCGGCGCCGCCAACCTGATCTGGTCGATCACCCACTACTCGCCACTGCTGCTCTCGGTGAACCTGCTCGGCGC
This sequence comes from Thermoanaerobaculia bacterium, assembly GCA_963699245.1. Taxonomy (GTDB): domain Bacteria; phylum Acidobacteriota; class Thermoanaerobaculia; order Multivoradales; family JAGPDF01; genus JACTMI01. The sequence continues at coordinate 2,564,352 of OY969426.1, read as the reverse complement.
CGCGGCGGCGGCGCACTTCGCGGCGGCGCACCGGCTCTACCTCGCGCTCGCCACGCTCTCCTGGATCTACCACTTCAACCTCTTCCCGGCGATCGCCCGCCTGACGGCGCGCGACAGCGGCGAGCTCGCTCCGCTGGTCCGCGCTTCCTTCCGCTGCGTCGCCTGGGGGAGCGTCCTGCTCGCGACGGTCCTCACGCTCCTCGCGCGGCCACTGCTTTCGCTCATGTTCGGCGCGCCGTTCGGAGAGGCCGCTCCCGCCTTCGCCATCCTCGTCTGGGCGCTGCCCGCCACCCTGCTCGGGGATCACGCCGCCTGGACCCTGGTGGCTCACGGCGGCGAGCGTGCCGTCTCGCTGATCCAGCTCGGCGGCCTGCTGGTGGCGCTTCTCGCCGGGATTCCGGCGGTGCTGGCGCTGGGCCCGCTCGGCGGCGCCGCCGCCATGGCGGGATCGACCGTCCTCACCTGGAGCGCTCTGCACTTCGCCGCCCGCCAGCGGCTCGGGTGGATGCCCTGGACGCCGGCGCTGGCGCCGGCGCTCGGCGCCGCGGCGCTGCTGCTCGGCGCGCGCTTGGCGGCCCTCGGGCCCTTCGCGGCGGCCGCGCTCGCGGCGGTCGCCTTCGCCGCCCTCGCGCTGCTCGTCGACCGCGCGCTGCCGGCCGACTGGCGGCGGCTCGCCCGCGCCAAGCAGAGTCCAGGTCCTTGACCGGCGGCGCTACCGGCGCGCGCGGCGCCGTACGTGGCGGATCCGGTGCGGGCTCCGAAATATGCTTGCCCGCTCCGGCGAGAGATCGTCGTCGTTGAGGGGGGACGAGGTCCGCGAATGAACGACATCGCACGAGCGAGCGGCGCGGCTGCCGCTGCGCCCTGGGAACGACGGCAACCCGCGGTCGACGAGCCGGTGCCCTGGGGATGGCTGGCGTCGATCACCGCGCTGGCGGTCGCGCTGCGGGCCGTCGGTCTCGACGGAGGGATGTGGTACGACGAGATCCGCACGCTCTGCGACAGCGTGCGCTGGCCGCTCTACCGGATTCTGACCGTCTTTCCGGGCGACAACCAGCACACTCTCTACTCCGTTCTGGCTCATCTCTCGATCGGAGTCTTCGGCGAGCGCGCCTGGAGCCTGCGGCTGCCGTCGCTGGTGTTCGGCGCGGCGACGGTGCCGGTCCTCTACCTGTTCGCGCGCGAGTTCGCGTCGCGCATCGAGGCGCTTCTCGCCTGTCTCCTGCTTGCCGTCGCCTATCACCACGTCTGGTATTCGCAGGTGGCGCGCGGATACGCGCTGCTGGCGTTTCTCACCGTGCTGAGCAGCTGGCTGCTTCTGCGCGGCCTGCGGCGCGGGCGCGCCGGCGATTTCGTGGCCTACGCGGCGGTGGCGGCGCTCGGCGTCTACACGCACCTGACGATGGTCTTTCTCGCCCTGAGCCACGCGCTCCTCTGCGGGATGCTGCTCGGAATTCCGGCAGCCGACCGGGAATCGCTGCAGCGATGGCGGCTGCCGGCGCTGGGCTTCGTGCTGGCGGCGGCGCTCACTCTCGCGCTCTACGCCCCGCTTCTTCTGGATGTCCAGCAGTTCTTCGTCCACGACCCGACCCCGGTCGGGGTGGCGACGCCGAGATGGGCCGCGATGGAGCTCCTGCGCGGACTGCGACTCGGCCTGGGCACCGCGGTCGGCGCCGCCGCGGGCGGGGCGCTCTTCCTCGCCGGCTTGTGGAGCTATTTCCGGCAGAGCCGGTTCATCCTCGGTCTCTTCCTCCTGCCCGGCGCGGTCACCGTCGCCGTGGCGGTCGCCCTGCAGCGGCCGGTCCGTCCGCGATTCCTCTTCTTCCTGGCCGGCTTCGCGCTGCTCATCGTCGTGCGCGGCGCGCTGGACATCGGGCATCTGGTGGGCGGAGCGAAGGCCGGAGCCCGCCTCGCCGGAGGCGGCGCGCCGGTGTCGAAAATCGGCATCGCGCTGGTCCTGACCCTTGCGGCGCTCTCGGCCGCCGCGCTCTCCTGGGACTACCGCTATCCGAAGCAGGATTTCGAAGGAGCGATGCGGTACGTCGACGCCCATCGCGCGGCGGGCGATCTGGTGGTGACAGCCGGCGGAGCGACCTATCCCTACGAGACCTACTATCGGCGGGACTGGAAGGAGTTGACCTCGATCGAGCAGTGGCGGGGAATCCGTGCCGCGGGGGGGCGCGTCTGGGTCATCTACGCGATGGAGAAGTACATCGATCTGGGCGCGCCGGGCCTGGTGGCCGTGATGCGGCGCGAGTGCGCCGTGCAGAGCGTGTCGCGGGGCACGTTGGGCGGTGGCGACGTGACGGTCTGCGCGGCGCCGGCGGACGGCGCGCCTGGCGAATGATGCCGCGGCGAGAACGCCCGTGAGATCCCTTGCCCTCCAGCGCGCCTTTTTCTTCGGGGTGCCGGCCGCTGCCCTGGCGGCGGCAGCGGCGGGCGTGGCCCGGCTGGCCGGGACGGCATGGCCATGGCACAGCGTGGTGCACGAGGACGGCGTCCGCACCCTGCTCGGGACCATCTTCTACTTCGAGCACGCGACCCGCGAGCTGCTGCCGGACCTCGCGCTCGCGCTGGCGGCGGCGGGCGCGGTGCGTCACTTCTATCCGCCACGCCATGCGGGCCGCCGGCAAGCGGCGGCGGCGAGCTGGCGGCGCCGGCTCGGCGCCTGGAGCGCCGCCGCGATCCTGCTGATCCTGGTCGGCACCGCGTGGGATGCAGGGGGCGGGGCGATTCTCGATAATCTCGCCCAGTTGCCGACGCGCGCCGGAGCCCCGCCGGCCTGGGGCGCTCACTGGCGCTACCACCTCGTCGAGCGCTTCGCCGAGCTGCTGGCCGCGTTCGGCGCGACCGGCGTCCTCTGGCTGGCGGAGGGCCGGCCCGAGACGGCGCGCGCCGCCACGCGGCCGGGGATGTACGGCGCGGCGCTGGCGATCTTCGCCGGCTCCACCCTGCTCTTCCGCCCGACGATGGAACCGTTCTCCGACCCGAAATTCCTCGGGCACCAGCTCCGCGAGCTGCTCACCCATTCGCTGGTGACCCTGCCGCTGGCGCTCGGCGTCTGCGTCGAGCTGGCGCGCCGTTTCTCGACGGCGGATGACGCAGGGCGATCGCGACGTGCCGCCTGGCCCGTCCTCGCGGCGGTCACCGGAAGCGTCCTGTGCGGCGCTTTCCTGCTCGCGGCCTCGGTCGCGACCGGCGCCCGGTCGCAAGGGCAGCAGTCGGGCCTCGCCGCGCTCCTCTTCCCGCACTTCTTCGAGCACAGCCTCGGATACGCGCTGGTACCCGCGCTCGCCGGCTTCCTCTACCTCTGGCCCTCGAGCGGCGCGCGGCGCGACCGATCATCGCGACGCGATGAAAGAAGAAGCGGCTCGCTAGCCGGGCGCGCCCGAGAGCGGCCGGTCTCACCGCCCGGCCCTGTCGGCCGTGCTACCCTTGGCCGCTCCCCGAAACGGGGAAAGGACTGGGGGGAAAGAAGTTGAACGTGCTGAACGGGTTCAGTCTGGCGCTCCTGCAGCTGGTAGTCGGAGCGCTCGACCTCTACTTCTGGGTGATCCTCGCCCGCGCCGTCATCTCGTGGGTCAATGCCGACCCTCACAACCCGATCGTGCGCGCCCTCTACCTGATGACCGAGCCGGTGCTGCGGCCGTTGCGCAGGTTGGTTCCCCCCCACAAGCTCGGCGGCCTCGACCTTTCGCCGCTGCTCGCGATGCTGATCCTGCAGTTCCTCAAGAACGGCCTGATCTACAGCTTCGGCTTTCGGCCGCGTTTCTTCTTCTGACGGAGTCGCCCATGCCCCTCTCGCCGCTCGACGTCCAGAAGCACACCTTCGCGCAGAAGCTGCGCGGCTACGACACGGTCGAGGTCGATCACTTCCTCGCCCTGCTCGCCGAGGAGCTCTCGCAGCGCATTGGCGAGGCCGAGCGGCTCGAGCGCGACAATCGCCAGCTGCGCGAGCGGCTCTCGACGGTCGAGCAGCGCGAGCGGCAGCTCCAGGACGCCATCCTGCGCGGTAAGAAAGTCTCGGACGAGATGATCCAGACCTCGCAGAAGGAAGCGCAGCTCCTGATCAAGGAAGCCGAGATCCACGCCGACCGGCTCCTGCACCAGGCGATGGAGCGCGCCCAGGAAGTCGAGAACCGGATCCACGAGCTGCGCACCCGGCGCAAGGAGCTGCAGATCAGGCTCAAGGGGACGCTCGAGCTCTTCACGCAGATCCTGGAAGCCGAGCTCGAGGACGAGCGCACCACCTCGAACGTGCAGACGCTCGCCCGCCGCAAGAGCGGATGATCCCTGAGCCGCAGGGGCTCGCGCGCCACTTCGAAGGCGCGCTCCCCGATCCCGCCGATGCCGCATCGCGTTCGGCTCTCGTCGGCCGCCTGCTCGAGGAGGGGGATCGCGCCGATCTCGCCTGGCTCGGGCGCCAGGTGCCGCGCGCCGAGCTCGTCGCCTGGTTTCGCGCCCACGGCGGCCGGCGCCTCTCGCGCCGCAGCCGCGCCTTCTGGAGCGCCGTCCTCTCCGAACCGCATGCCTCCCGCCCACCCGCTCGCGGAGGCGCTCTGGCCGCTCGCGTGAGCGAAGGAGAGGCGCTGCTCGATCCCGCCGCGGTCGAGACGCTCGCGCGTCTCGCCCCGCGCCCGTGGGCGGCGGACTTCTACCTGGCCGGCGGCGCCGCGCTCGCCTGGCGGCTCGGCCACCGCGCGGCGCGCGATCTCGACCTGATGAGCGGCACCGAGCGGCTGCTGCCCGCCGGCCGCCGCGACCTGCTGCAGGACCTGCTCGCGGTCGAGCCGGCGGCGCGGGTCGAGACGGCGCGCGACGGCTTCCTCTTCGTGCGCTTCCCCGACCAGGTCGGCATCCGTTTCTTCTGGTACCCCTATCCGCTCGCCGAGCCCACCGGTGAGATCGCCGGCACTGGCGGTCGCCTCGCTGCTCGACCTCGCGCTGATGAAGCTCGGCGCGCTCATCAGCCGCGGCACGCGGCGCGATTTCGTCGATCTCTGGTGCATCGACCGCGAGCTGCCGCTCGCCGCGGTGCTCGGGCGCGCCGGCGACAAGTTCGGCCACGTCGGCGACTTTCCGCTCCAGGCGGCGAAGGCGCTCGCCGATTTCTCGGAGGCCGAGGACGAGCCGATGCCGCGCCTCGCGGCCGGACACGGCCTGGAAGGAGATCCGCGCCTGGGCGACGGCGGCGGCGGCGAGCATCGGGCGGGAGGCGCTCGGCGCGTGAGCGACGACCTGCTGATCACCCGCCTCGCCGAGCTGGCGACGCCCGAGGGCGCGGCCTCCCTCGCCGGCAGCCGAGCAGCGCCGCGTCCGCCGCGTGCGCGACGCCGAGGTTCTGGTGCGCGACGGGCGGATCGCCTTCGCCGGTCCGCGCGTGGAGCGCGAGCGCCGCTTCGGCCCGCTCGCCCGGTGTGGCGCGGCTCGACGGCGACGGCGGCACCGCCGTCCCCGGCTTCGTCGATCCGCACACCCATCTCCCCTGGGCCGGCTCGCGCGAGAACGAGTTCGCTCGAACGCCTCGCCGGACGCTCCTACCAGGAGATCGCGGCGGAGGGCGGCGGCATCCTCTCGACGGTGCGCGCGACGCGCGGCGCCGGACGCGAGGCGCTCGTCCTGTCGATGCTGCGCCGGCTGGACTGGATGCTCGCCTGCGGCACCACGACCGCCGAGGCGAAGAGCGGCTACGGCCTCTCGCTCGCCGACGAGCTCAAGCAGCTCGAAGCGATCCGCGACGCCGCCGCGCGCCACCCGGTCGAGCTCGTGCCGACGCTGCTCGCGGCCCACGAGGTGCCCCCCGAGCACCGCGCCGACCGCGCGCGCTAGTCGACCTCATCTGCGGCGAGATCGTCCCGGCCGTCGCCGCCAGCGGCCTCGCCCGCTTCTGCGACGTCTTCTGCGAGCGCGGCGTCTTCTCGGCCGAGGAGTCGCGCCGCATCCTCGAGGCCGGCCGCGAGCACGGCCTCGCGCCGCGCCTGCACGCCGACGAGTTCGCCGACTCGGGCGGCGCCGAGCTCGCCGCCGAGCTCGGCGCCTTCTCGGCCGACCACCTGATGGCGGTCTCCGATCGCGGCATCGAGGCGCTCGCCGCCGCGCGGGTGACCGCGCTGCTGCTGCCCGGCACCAGCTTCTTCCTGCGCAAGCACATCTATGCGCCGGCGCGGCGGCTGATCGAGGCGGGCGTGCCGGTGGCGCTCGCCACCGACTGCAATCCCGGCTCGTCGCAACACCGAGTCGATGCCGACCATCGCGCAGCTCGCCGTCTTCGAGCTCGGCCTCTCGATCGAAGAGGCGCTGACCGCGGTGACGCTCAACGCCGCCTGCACGCTCGGCCTGGCGGGCGAGATCGGCACGCTCGAGGAGGGCAAGCGCGCCGATCTGGTGGTGCTCGACGCGCCCGAACCTCCTGCACCTCGCCTATCATTACGGCGTGAACCCGGTGCGCTCCGTCGTCAAGGCGGGACGCGAGGTTTACCGCGCCGGCAACCTCGCCGCCGGGAAGGATCGACCGACATGACCCGCTCCGTCCGCACGCTCGTCGTGGCTCTCGTCTCGCTGCTCCCGCTGGCCGTCGGCTGCGACCGGCTCCGCTCGTCCACCGCCGAAGACGCCGGCGAGTCGACGCGCGCCCTCGCGCTGCGGGTGCGCCTCGAGCTCCTCACCAAGCTCGGCGTCGACGGCCTGCGCGTCGAGGTCACCGCCGAGGAGGGAAAGGTCCGGCTCGCCGGCACGGTCAAGAAGCGGGCGACCGCCGAGCTCGCCGAGGAGATCGCCCGCAAGGTCGACGGCGTCGGATCCGTCGCCAACGACATCCGGATCGAGGGCCAGGAAGCGGCGAAGACCCCCGAGGGGAAGGTCGACGCCGCGCTCAAGGAGGCCGAGCTGGAGGCCGCCGACGCGCTGCTCGAGACCAAGGTGACGATGGCGCTGATCGACCGCCTCGGCTCGGACGGCTTCCGCATCGGCACCGACGCGGCGAGCGGCGTGCTGACGCTCGAGTTCCCGAAGGGAATGGAGAGCGCGCGGCGGCGCGACGCCATCGAGACCGCGAAGAAGGTCCAGGGGGTCTCGAAGGTGATCGCGCTCGACAAGGATTGATGCCGGTGGAATCTCCGCACGGGTCGCGGCTGTTGCGACTGGGTGAGGGCTGAGCCGATGACGATCACTTTTGCCGGCCGCCCCGCCCGACGCCGCACCCAGCGGCGCCGGCCGGAGCCGTCGGAGGGCCCCGGGCCCGAGACCCGCGAGCGCCCGCCGCTGCTCCGCCTGCTCAGCCTCAACGTCGCCCACGCCCGTCGCGAAGCAAGTCATCAGGCGCTGCTCGATCCGCCGGCGCTGCGCCACAATCTCGCCACCATCGCCTCGGTGCTGAAGCGCGAGAGCGCCGACGTGGTCGCGCTGCAGGAAGCCGACGGGCCTTCGGCGTGGAGCGGCGACTTCGACCACGTCGAGACCCTCGCCGAGCTGTCGGGCTACGGCCACACCTTCCGCGGCGAGCACAATCCCTTCTCTTTCGGCGGGATCGAGCTCTCCTCGGGCACCGCGCTGCTGTCGCGGCTGCCGCTCCAGGAGCCGCGCTCGCATGCCTTCCAGCAGAACTGGCGCGACACCAAGGGATTCGTCGCCGCGACCGTGGCGCCGCCGGCTCACCTCGGCGGCACGCTCGACGTGGTGTCGATCCACCTCGATTTCCTGCTCGAGCGCGTGCGCCGCCGCCAGGTCGAGCAACTCGTCGAGAGCTTCCGCGACCGCGAGCGGCCGCTGGTGGTGATGGGGGATTTCAACTGCGAATGGAGCGAGCGCCGGCGGAGTCTCGCGCTGCTCCGCCGCGAGCTGCGCCTGCGTCCGGTCGCCGGCACCGCGCACGCGACCTTCCCGAGCTGGCGCCCGCTCGTCCGGCTCGACTGGATCCTGGTCTCCGAGGAGCTCGCCTTCTCGAGCTATCGCACGCTCCCCGACCGCCTCTCCGACCACCTCGGCGTGGTCGCCGAGATCGAGCTGCGCGCCCCCACCGCCCTCGTCGAGCCCGACGAGCAGGCGCCGCGCCGGCGGCGGCCGCGCGCGCGCCGGACGGTGCGCGCCGCCAGCTCGCTCAGTTGACGCCGCGCGGCGGCTCGTCCGCTTCGACGATGGCGCCGAAGCTCTCCTCGTAGCGTCCCAGGTTCGCCGCCAGCGCCTGCACGATCCGCTTCAGGTGGCCGGGGCTGGTCACCATGCGCGAGGTGACGACTCCCTGCGGCGGCACCAGCTGGATGAAGTCGAGGATGAACTCCTCGCGCGTGTGCGTGATGCGCAGCAGGTTCGAGTAGCGCCCCTTGAGCTCCTCGTCGTCGATCTTGATCTCGATGCCCCCTTCGCCGGGGCGCTCCTCGTCGCTCATGGCTCCTCCCGCGGGTGGACGCGCGCGCCGCCGGAGAGCTCCCAGCGGTGCTCGGGAAGATAGACGCCGGCGCCGCTGTCTTCGGAAGTGATCGAGAACGCGAGCAAGCTCCGGCGATAGTCGTACGGCGCGCCGTCGCTGGGCGTGCACGGCGACGTCCACGCGGTACTCACCCGGCGCCGAGGCGGAGATTCGGGCATTCGAGACGCGACTCGCGCCGGGCCCGCGAAACGATCGCTCTCGATCCCGGCGAAGCCGGTGTTCGTTCCCCAGACCTCGATGCCGCGCGGCGTGGAAAGCGTCGACGCCGAAGACGAAGTCGTCGATCTCCTGGTGCGCCGCCGCGCTCGATCTCGAAGGTGACCGCCTCGCCGCTCTCGAAGTGGTAGCGCTCGTCGCCGTCGTCGTCCGAGCAGCCGCACGCCGACGATCTCGGCGGCGCCCGAGCCCCAGCGCAGCATCTCGCCTGGCGCTCGGCGCGAAGCGCCGCCAGGCGCGCGCCTCCGCGTCGCGCTCGCGCTCCTCCTTCTCGGCGCGATAGCCGCGGCTCTCTTCCTCGGCGACCGCCTGGCGATAGGCGTCGACCACCCGCCGCGGGTCGCCGACGAGCCGCACGCGCCCGCGATCGAGCCAGAGCACTCGCGTCGACATCTCCTCTACCAGCCCGAGCGAGTGGCTGACGAAGACCACCGTCCGGCCGGCCGCCAGGAGCTCCTCGATCCGGCGCAGGCAGCGGTGAGCGAAGGCCTCGTCGCCGACGGCGAGGACCTCGTCGACGAGCAGGATCTCCGGGTCGGTGTGGATGGCGACGGCGAAGCCGAGGCGCACGTACATGCCGGAGGAGTAGTTCTTGACCGGCTCCTCGAGGAAGCCGGCGAGCCCCGAGAACTCGACGATGCGCTCGTAGCGAGCCTGGATCTCGCGCTCGCGACAGCCCGAGCACCGCCCCAGCGATGAAGACGTTCTCGCGCCCCGAGATCTCGGGGTGGAAACCGGCGCCGAGCTCGATCAGCGCAGTGACCCGGCCGTCGACGGTTAGGCTGCCGGAGGTCGGCGCGAGGATGCCGGCGATCAGCTTGAGCAGCGTCGACTTTCCGGAGCCATTGCCGCCGATGATGCTGAACAGCTCGCCTCGCTCCACTTCGAAATCGACTCCGTCGAGCGCCGAGATGGTCTCGCCGGCGCTGGCTCCGGCCTCGAGCGAGCCGCGCACGAAGGCGCTCTTCAGCGTCCGCAGACGATAGCCGGGCGCCAGGCGCCGATAGCGCTTGGTCAGACCCCGCGGCGCGGATCACGGCGCTCATACCGCCTCGACCAGGGTCTCGCGCAGCCGTCCGAAGACGAAGCAGCCGACGGCCCATCCGACCAGCGAGACGAGCGCCATCTGGATCCAAAGGCTCAGCGAGGGGAAGCGCCCGTAGAAGACCGCCTCGTGGTAGGCGAGAGTGAAGGGCGTCGCCGGGAGGATCTTTACCACCCAGCGCAGCGCCGGCAGGGCAATCGACTCGATCGGATAGAGCACCGGCGTGAGGAAGAAGAGGAGAGTCAGCAGGCTGTTCAGGAGATCGCGGACGTCCTTGAAATGGGCATGCAGGGCTGCGAGCGCGAGGGCGAACCCGGCGATCATGGGCAGCTCGAGAAGGATCACCAGCGGCACCGCAAGCGTCCCCCACCCGCCGACCGGGTAGCCCGCGAGCCGGCCAATCAACAGTCCTGCGACGAGCACCGGCAGGGCGAACAGGAGCTGAACGAGGTTCGCCAGGACCGGCACGACCGGCAGGAGCTCGACCGGAAAGACCGAACGTCGCAAGAGCATGGACTGGACCACCAGCGACACCGTGCCTTCGATCAGCGCGGTCGAGAGCCAGGTCCAGGGGAAGAGCGACGCGATCGAGAAAGAGCGGATAGGGCTCGATCCCGCCGACGCGCGGCGCGAAGATGTAGCCGAACACCAGGCTGTAGACGAGCAGCAGAAGCAACGGCTGCGCCAGCGACCAGAAAAAACCGAGCGCCGAGCCCCGGTAGCGCGCCTTGAGCTCGCGCGACGTGAGGGTGACGAGTAGCGCCCGGTAGCGAAGCAATCGGCGCGCGATTTCGATCATAGATTTCCGAGGATACTCAGGCTTGGAACCTTGTATGCCACGCCTCGTGGAGTGTCAAGCGGTAGACTGGAGCCGATGTCCACGCCCCCCAAGCACACCCTTCGGTGCCCGGACTGCGGGGCCGAACTCGTCGTCGACGCGGCGACCGGCGAGATCCTCGCACATCGTACGCCCAAAGCGCCGCTGGCCGGCGGCAAGAGCCTCGATTCGCTCTTCGCCGACCTCGACGCGCAGAAGGCGAGCGCCGAGGATCGCTTCGAGCGCGAGAAGGCCGCCTTCGCCGATCGCGACCGCCTGCTCGAAGAGAAGTTCAAGGAAGCGATGAAGCGCGCCGAGAGCGAGCCGGACGAGCCGATCCGCCGCCCCTTCGACACCGACTGATTCCCGCCGCGTGACTCCCGCTGCCGCCAGAGCGCGCGGGCCGCTCGTGCTCGCCCACCGCGGCGGCGCCCGCGAAGCGCCCGAGAACACCCTCGCCGCCTTTCGCCACGCCGTCGCGTGCGGCGCCGGCGGCGTCGAGCTCGACGTCCGCCTCACCCGCGACGGCGTTCCGGTCGTTTTCCACGACGACGACCTGGGGCGCTTCTTCGATCGCCACGACGGCGTCGAGGAGCTCTCCTGGAGCGAGCTCGCGGCGCTCGATCTCGGCGAGCGCGAGGCGCGCTTCGCGGGGAGCGCATTCCGGCGCTCGCCGGGATACTCGACCTGCTCGCGCCTCTCGCGCTGGTCAATCTCGAGCTCAAGAGCGCCGGCAACGCCGCCGCCCTCGCCGCGGCGGTGGCCGAGGCGCTCACCGGCTCGCCGCTCGCACCGCGCATCGTGGTGACTTCGTTCGACCCCGCGGTCGTCGCCGCGTTCGCTCTCCTGCGGCCCGACATCGCCGCCGGGCTCGTCCTGGCGGCACCGCCGCGCGACGAGCAGTGGCTCGACTACGGCTGGGTCGCCCTCGAGAAGGGGATGGCAAGCGCCGGATGGGCGACCCAGGCGCGCGCCGTCGGGCGGCGCGTCCTCGTCTGGACCGAGAACGAGCCGTCGAACTTCGAGCGCTGGCGGGCGCTCGGCGTCGAGGGAATCGTCACCGACGTCCCGTCGCGCTGGCCGCGCGGCTGAATCGCCGAGCGGAAGATTCCAGCGTCCCGCTGTGAGGAGGTCCATACCCGCGGGGGCGCCCCGCGGCGAGAGTCTCCGCAGTGTCCCGGAAGCCCTTCCCGATGCGGTCGCGGCCGCTGCTCTGCCTGACGCTGCTCGCTCTGGCGGCGCGGCTGGACGCCCAGCCGACGATCGCCGGCTGCCCGCTCTTTCCCGCCGACAACATCTGGAACGTCGCGGTCGACGCGCTGCCGGTCGCCGCCAACTCGGCGGCGATCCTCGCCAACATGAACCCTTCGGCCGGCCTTCACCCCGACTTCGGCGCCGGGCTGTGGGACGGCGGCGCCATCGGCATCCCCTACGACGTCGTGCCGGGAAGCCAGACCAAGGTGCCGATCGACTTCGACACCTTCGGCTGGTCGGACGAGAGCGACCCCGGTCCCTACCCGGTGCCCGCCGATCCGTCGGTTGAAGGAGAGCCGAACAACGCGAACGGCGACCGCCACGTGCTGATCGTCGACAGCGGCAGCTGCACGCTCTACGAGCTCTTCTACACCTGGCCGAACGGCCAGAACGGCTGCGCGGTCGGCGCCGGCGGCTGGTGCGCCGCCTCGGGAGCCAGGTGGAATCTCGCCTCGAATGCGCTCCGCCCCGACGGCTGGACCTCCGCCGACGCGGCGGGGCTGCCGATCCTCGCCGGCCTGGCGCGCTACGACGAGGTCGCGGCCGGCGCGATCCACCACGCCCTCCGCTTCACCGTCGACCCGACGCGGCAGAGCTGGGTCTGGCCGGCGACGTCACCAGGCGGGGAGCACGACGAACAGCTCCTATCCGCCGATGGGCCTGCGCGTCCGCCTCAAGGCGAGCTTCGACATCTCGGCCTACTCGGCGCCGAACCAGGTCATCCTGACCGCGCTCAAGAAGTACGGCATGATGCTGGCCGACAACGGCGGCGACTGGTTCATCTCGGGCGCGCCGAATCCGGGCTGGAACGACGACGACCTCTCCGAGCTCGGCATGGTGCACGGCAGCGACTTCGAGGTGGTCGACGTCTCGTCGCTGATCGTCGACCCCGACTCCGGCGCCACCGGCGCCGCCCCGCCACCGCCCCCGCCGCCACCCTCCGGTTCGATCTTCGCCGATGGCTTCGAGAGCGGCACGACGGCAAGCTGGTCGGCGACGGCGAAGTAGGCATCCGCCCCGGTCTGGCGATCTTTCGCGCTGCGGCAACGGCAGGCTCTAGACCCTGGACAACCTCCGCAGGGCCAGCGGCAGCAGCTCGTGGAACGCCGCCTGCGGCGCCTCGCGCCGCGCGTCGGCCGACGGCGCGCTCGGCGTGCGGGCGCTTGTAGCCGAGGTTGACTCGAGCGCGGCGACGAGATCGTCGTCGCTGGTGGTCGGCATCGCAGCGGCGGGGCGCCGCGGCTTTCGGCGAGCGCCTGCAGCTTGTCGCGCAGCTCGACGACCATGCGCTCGGCCGTCTTCTTGCCGACTCCGGGGACGCGGGTCAGGCGCGCGAACGTCGCTCGGCGCGATCGCCTGCAGGAGGTCGGGCGCCGGCAGGCCCGAGAGGATCGCCTGCGCGAGGCGCGGGCCGATGCCGGAGACGGTGATCAGCCGCTCGAAGAGCTCTTTCTCTTCCTCGCTCGCGAAGCCGTAGAGCGCCAGCTGGTCCTCGCGCACGTGGGTGTGGACGAAGAGCTGCGATCTCCGGCGCGGCGGCGCCCGCCGAGCGGCGCTCGATCTCCGAGAAGGTGGAGAGCGAGACGGCGACCTCGTAGCCGACGCCGCCCGCGTCGATGAGCAGCTGCTCGGGCGACGAGCGGCGCAGCTTCCCGCGCAGATAACCGATCACGCCGTCATCCTAACGGTTGCCCCGCGGCGCGCTCACCCGGCGAGCGCCCGGCGGAGATCGTCGATCAGGTCGTCGGGGTGCTCGAGGCCGACCGACAGTCGGAGCAGGTCGTCGGGCGTCGTCGAGCCCGGACCCTCGAGCTCGAGGCGCGGTGCTCGACCAGGCTCTCGACGCCGCCCAGGCTGGTGGCGTTGGCGAAGAGGCGGAGGCGCGAGGCGACCGCCACCGCCGCAGCGCGACCGCCGCGCACGCGCAGCGAGACGATGCCGCCGAAGCGCCGCATCTGGCGCCGCGCGATCTCGTGGCCCGGGTGCGTCGCGAGCCCCGGGTAGAGCACCGCGCGGAGCTCCGGGTGGCCGGCGAGGCGCGCGCCACGGCGAGCGCGTTCGCCGAGTGGCGCTCCATCCGGCAGGCGAGCGAGCGCAGGCCGCGCAGGATCGAGCCAGGAGTTGAACGGCGAGGCGACGGCGCCGAGATCGTGCCGCAGCTTCGGCAGCGCTCGGCGAGCAGCGCCGACTCCGGGCGCGAAGACGAGCGCGCCGCCCTGCACGTCGCTGTGCCCGCCCATGTACTTGGTCGTCGAATGCAGCACGACGTCGGCGCCGAGCGCCGAGCGGACGCTGCAGCGCCGGAGTCGCGAAGGTGCCGTCGACGACCAGCAGCGCGCCCGCCGCGTGCGCCAGCGCGGCGAGCGCCGCGAGGTCGAGGATCTCGAGCCGCGGGTTGGTCGGCGTCTCGACCCAGAGCGCCGCGCGTGTCGCGAGCCGGCGCCAGCGCCGCGCGCGCCGCGTCGAGATCGGCGCAGGTCGGCGAACCGCGCGCTCTTCCCCCAGCGCGCCAGGTGCTCGTCGCCGAGCTGCGCGCACGCCGCGGTAGAGTCGCGGTGGAAGAGGATGCGGGCGCCGGCCGGCAGCGCGTCGAGCGAGCGCGCGTCGCCGCCGCCATGCCGGAGGCGAAGGCGAGCGCGCGCGCGCCGCCTTCGAGCGCGGCGAGCGCGCTCTCGAGGCGCTCCTCGGTCGGATTCCCCTCGCGGATGTAGAGGCGGCCGTGGAGCGGCTCCGATTCCGGGCCGTGCACGAAGGTGGTCGAGAGGTGGATCGGCGGCGCCACCGCTCCGGTCGCCGGATCGGGCGCGCCGCCCGCGTGGACGGCGAGGGTCTCGAAGCGCATGGCGCGAGCTTATGCTCGTGCGGCGCGAGATCGGTCGCGAGCTCGGCTCGCCTGCGACGCGGGCAGCTCAGCTCTTCGGTCGTCGCCCTCGAGCTTGAACCGCTCGGCGAAGCGCGGGTCGTAGCGCACGCCGACTTCCTCGCGCCGGCTGCCAGCGTCGACGCCGAGCAGGCCTCTGAGCTCGCCGCGCTGCAACTCGGCGCGGGTCGTCTCGCGCTCGGCGGCGAACTTGCGCGGCGTCGAACGGCGTCCGCGAGGTCGATCTGGAAGAGCACCGCGCCGCCGTCGGCCGCCGACCGGCCCGCCGATCGCCGCCCGGGGCGAGCGCCAGCGCCGCGTCGGCGAGCGCCGCGCGACGTGCCGAGCCCCTCGATGCCGCTGCCGCGCGAGAAATCCCCCGACTCCGCGGCGGCGACGCCGAGCTCCTTGGCGACGTCGTCGAGGCTCTTGCCGGCGGCGAGGCTGAACCTTGGCGCGGCCGAGCTCGGCGGCGGCGAGCTGGCTCGCCTTCTGCGCGCTGCGCCGCGGCGCGCACCTTCGGTCTCGACCTCGGCGAGCGTCGGCGCGTGCGCCGGCTTCGGACCTCGCGCAGGCGGAGATCGCCCAGCCGCGCGGCACCTTCGACCGGCTGCCGAGAAGGCTCGCCGTGCGCGAGCGCGAAGGCCGAGGCGACGAAGTCGCCGCCGCGCCCGATGCCCGGCACCGCATCCTCGCGGCCGAAGGGCGGCGTGGTCAGGAACGACGACCGTGTCGGCGTCGGCGAGCGCCTTGAAGCTCGCCTCGTTCGCGCTTCTCGAAGCGCCGAGCCGCGCCGCCAGGTCGCTGCGCCTTCGTCTCGGCCAGCTTGCGGCGCGCTCGCTCGGCGAGCCAGGCGGGCGCGGATCTGCGCCCTCGACCTCGGCGAGCGGCCGCAGGTGGCCGGCGCGGCGCTCGAGCGACCTGGATCAGGTGGAGCCCGAAGCTGGTCTCGACCGGTCCGACGGTCGTGCCGGCCTTGGCGCCGAAGGCGGCCTCCTCGAACGGCTTGCACCATGGCGCCGCGGCCGAAGAAGCCGAGATCGCCGCCGCGATCCTTGCTGCCCGGGTCCTCGGAGTAGGCGGCGGCGACCTTCGCGAAGCTCTCGCCCTTGGTCGAGGCGCGCCTGCGCCTCGGCGATCCGCTTCCCGGCCTCGTCGGCGGTGCGGTTGTCGTCGACCTTGACCAGGATGTGGCGGGCGTGCACCTGCTCGGGGATCTCGAAGCTCGGCGCGCTTGGCGTCGTACTCGCTTCTCGATCGTCGGCGCGGTCGATGGTGATCCTGCGCGCGCAGCTTGACGCTGTCGACCAGCAGATAGTCGACGACGCGCTGCTCGGGGAGGCGGAAGTCGTCGGCGTGGGCGGCGAAATAGGCGTCGAGCTCGGCCGGTCGAAGCCTGCGGCCGCGCCCTGGAAGCGGGCGGCCGGCAGCAGGAGGTAACGGATCGCGGCGCGCTCGTCCTGCTCGCGCCAGCTCTTCTCGACCTCGGCGTCGGAGAACGCGACGCTGGCGGTGAGCAGGATCGACGAAGCGCTTGATGGCGATGCTCGTCGCGCACCGCGTCCTCGAACTCGCGGGTCGTATAGCCGATGCCGCGCAGGAAGCGCTGGTAGGTCCTCTTCGCCGACGAAGCCGCCGGCCGAGTCCTGCAGGCCGGGGATCTCGAGGATCGCCTCGCGCACGTCGCGGTCGCTCGACCGCGAGGCCGCGCGCGGTCGGCCTCGCCGACCAGCAGCTTGCGGTCGACCAGCCGCTCGAGCGCCTGCAGCGGCAGCTGCAGCTGGTCCGCCATCTCGGAGTTCCACTGCCCGCCGAAAGCCTGGCGGTACTGGGCCTCGAGCTGCCGGTACTCGCGCTCGAACTCCTTGCGTAGGAGATCTAGTCGTTGCCGACGGTCACCGCCGGGCGCGCGCCCCGGTCCCTGCCGGGCGAGGCCGCCGCCGAAGTCGACGAAGACGAAGGCGATGAAGACCAGGATCACGACCCAGAGGATCCAGGAGAGGTACTTCAGGTTGTCGCGCAGGATCTTGAGCATCGGATACTCCGGAAGCGAGGGCGGGCAGGAGCGAAGCCGCGGAAGGTAGCAACCGGGTCGGGCGGCGGCAAGGCGCCGCGCGGGTGGGCGGCCATCAACGCCTAGCGGAATCAATGCTGTTCTGTTACACGTGGCGGGCTCCGCGAGGACGCGGCGGGTGCAGCAACACTCCCTCCGAACAAGACGCGCGGCTGGTACACGGTTTCGGTCGACACCCTGCGCGGCCTCGGCGTGGTCGCGCTGCTCGCGCTGGTCGCGGGCGGCGGATTGTTCTTCTATCGCCGCTGGGAGATCGCGCCGGCTCGAGACGGAGGCCGATCGGCCTGCTCGTCGAGATCGCGAGCTGCTCGACGCGCGTCCAGAGCGAGCGCCCCGCCGGCGCGCTCGGCGACGAGTTCCAGGAAGCGGTGACGAGCCGCGACGCGCGCGCGAGCGCAGCCTCGAGGCGCACGACTTCAAGGCGCGCGGTCGGCCAGGGACGGCGCGCGCGCGCCCTGCTGCTCGCCATCCTCGACGCCGGCGGCGCGCGCGCCGCTTCGGGCGAGGCGCAGTTCATCGCCGTGCAGGGCGGCGTCGAGTTCCGCCGCGGCGAGCAGGGCGAGTGGGAGACGGCGCGCAGCCGCGACGTGCTGCACTCCGGCGACTTCGTGAAGACGGCGGCCAACGGCTCGGCCGAGATCGTCTTCCTCGACGGCACGCTCTACACGGTGCGGCCGAACACCCTCTTCCTGGTCACGCGCGCGCGCAACGCGATCGGCGCCGGCAGCGAGCAGGCGATCTCGATGGAGTACGGCTGGGTCGACCTGAACACCGCGCAGCGCGGCGGCCGCGTCGACGACGCCGTCGGCCGAGGCGCGCGTGGCGCGCGACAGCGAGGCGGCGGTGTCGTTCGACCGCACGACCGCGACCGGCGCGCTTCTCGGCTTTCCGCGGCGAGCGTCGAGGTCGACCTCGAAGGGCGGCGT
Organism: Thermoanaerobaculia bacterium; assembly: GCA_963699245.1. GTDB lineage: Bacteria > Acidobacteriota > Thermoanaerobaculia > Multivoradales > JAGPDF01 > JACTMI01. The sequence goes on along the minus strand of OY969426.1, from coordinate 2,546,735 downwards.
CACCCGCAAGGTCGGGCCGCTCGAGGAGATCCGCCAGAAGGGCGACCTGCTGACCGATCCGCGCGCCCTGCCGCCGGCGCCGGTGGTCGCTCGAGCCGGCGGCGCACGTCGAGGAGAACCTCGAGCCGCACCGCCGCCTCGGCGCTCGCCTGGCAGCCGGTGCAGGCCGCCTCGCGCTACGCGCTGCAGGTCTCGCGCAGCCGGCTGTTCGTCGACAACCTGATCGACGTCGACGCGCGCACCAAGACCGCAGGCGACGCTCGAGCTGCGCGGCGAGGGAACCTTCGAGTGGCGGGTCGCGGCGATCTCGCGCGACGGCCTGCAGGGACCGTGGAGCCGATCCGCGCACGTTCCGCGTAGTCGGCGGCCTCGAAGCCGGCGAGCGCGGCGACAAGACGCCCCCGGAGATCGATCTCGACCAGGTTCAGGCCTACGGCAACCTGTTCATCGTCACCGGGCGCACCGAACCGGGCGCGACACTGCGCATCAACGGCGAGACCGCCGACCGTCGCCGCAGACCGGCGCCTTCACCAAGACGCTGCAGATCGGGCAGCGAGGGCTGGAGCGTGCTCGAGCTCGTCGCCGCCGACGCCTCCGGCAACGTCGCCACGCTCCGCCAGCGCGTCTTCGTCGACACCCTGTGACCACGGCCGCACGCAACGGTCGGTAACTCCAAAGGAACAGCATGCCCTTCGGCTCCATCTTCCGCTACTTCTCGAACGATCTCGCGATCGATCTCGGCACCGCCAACACGCTGATCTACGCGCGCAACCGCGGCATCGTGGTGCGCGAGCCCTCGATCGTCGTGATCAACAAGCTCACCAACCGGGTCGAAGCGGTCGGCAACGAGGCCAAGGAGATGCTCGGCCGGACGCCGGGCAACATCGAGGCGATCCGGCCCGATGAAGGACGGCGTCATCGCCGACTTCGAAGTGACCGAGCGGATGCTCGACTACTTCATCAAGAAGGCGCACGGGCGCAAGACTTCGTCCAGCCCGCGCATCGTCATCGGCGTGCCCGGCGAGATCACCCAGGTCGAGAAGCGCGCGGTGCGCGACTCGGCGCAGAAGGCCGGCGCCTCGGAGGTCTATCCTGGTCGAGCAGGCGATGATGGCGGCGATCGGCGCCGGCCTGCCGATCACCGAGCCGTCGGGCAACATGATCGTCGACATCGGCGGCGGCACCACCGACATCGCGGTGATCTCGCTCTCCGGCATCGTCTACTCGCGCTCGGTGCGCGTCGCCGGCAACGAGATCGACGAGGCGATCTCAACTACCTCAAGCGCAAGTACAACCTGCTGATCGGCGAGCGCACCGCCGAGATCATCAAGTGGGAGCTCGGCTCGGCCTTCCCGCTGCGCGAGCGGCTGACCATGACGATCAAGGGGCGCGACCTGATCGAGGGCATCCCGAAGGAGCTCACCATCTCCGACGAGGAGATCCGCGAGGCGCTGGCCGAGCCGGTCAACGTCATCGTCGAGGCGGTGCGCATGGCGCTCGAGCGCACCCCGCCGGAGCTCTCGGCCGACATCATGGACAAGGGCATCGTGCTGTCGGGCGGCGGCGCCCTCCTGCGCGCGCTCGACCAGCGCCTGCGCCACGAGACCGGCCTGCCGGTCGTGCAGGCCGAGGACCCGCTCGCCTGCGTGGTGCTCGGCACCGGCCGCGTGCTCGAGGACATCGACCTCCTGCGCAAGGTCTCGATCCGCTGAGCCGGCGAGAGCCGCGCGGCCTGCAGAGACAACGAGCCCGCCGTCGTGAGCGCCGCGTCGTGAAGCCGCCGCAGTGAAGCCGAGACACGCCCGCCTCCTCGCCGTCGTGCTCGCTCGTCGGCCAGCTCGTGCTGCTCGCGGCGCGCACGCCCGCCGGCAGCGGCGACGCCTCGAGCCTGCTCGGCGCGCTGGCGCTGCGCCTGCGTGGCGCCGCTCGCGAGCGCCGTGCACTCGCACCGGCCAGGCCTTCGCCGGCGCCGGCCGCGCGGCGCGCACGCCGCGCCGAGCTCGCCGAGGAGAACCGCCGCCTGCGCGCCGAGCTGCTCGAGCTCGCGCCGCGAGCGCCTGCGCCTCGACGGCCTCGAGCAGGAGAGTCGAGGCGCTCGTCGCGCGGCATCGGCTTCGCACACCAGAGCGGCCTCGACCTGCGCGCGGTCGAAGTCGTCTATCTCGATCCGCGGCTCCTGGCTGCGCGCCGCTGGTGGTGCTGCGCCGGCGCGCGCGGCGCGCGCGTCGACCAGGCGGTGGTGACCGAGGAGGGCATCGTCGGCCGGGTGATCGAGGCGCCGGCGGACGTAGGCCAAGGTGCAGCTGCGTCACCGACCGCGCGGCGGCGGTCGGCGTCGTGCTCGAGCACGCGCGGCGGCAGGGGATCGCGCGCGGCCACCGGTCCGGACGAGCTCGAGATCGACTACATCCCGCGCCAGGCCGAGGTCGAGGTCGGCGACCGCGTGCTGACCGCCGGCATCGACGGCGTCTACCCGCGCGGGCTGCCGGTGGGCGTGGTGATCGCGGTCGAGCCGGGCAGCGAGATGTTCCACCGCGATCGCGGTGCGCCCGACGGTCGACCTCTCGCGCCTGGCGACCGTCTACCTGCTCGACGGCGTGGCGCCGCCGCCGCGCGAGCACGGCGCCCGGAGGCGACCATGCGGTTCGTTAGGTTCGCCGCCGGCGCTCGCGGCTCGCCGCCCTGGTGCACCTCGCGGCGACGCGGCTCTGGCCCGGCTGGCCGGTGGCGGTCGACCTCTTCCTCGTCGTCACCGTGATCGTGGCGCGCGCCGGCCGTCCGCTGGAGGCGCTGTTCGCCGGCATCGCGCCGGGCTGGACCGCGGACGCGCTCGCCGGCGGCCCGTTCGGCATCTACGGCTTCGCCGACAGCGCGGTCGGCTACTGGCGGCGCTCGCCGCGCAGCAGCCTGGTCGTGCACCGCAAGAGCTCGCTGGCCGGCGTCTTCGCCGCCGCGGCGGCGGCGCAGGGCGTATCCTGGCGCTGCTCGGCCTCCTCTTCCTCTCCGGCCGCGAGCTGCCCGGCCCGGAGATCGTGGCTCTGCGCGCCGCCACCTCGGCGCTCGCCGGCCTCGTCTGGACGAACCTCGCCGGCGCGGTCGGCCGCCGCTTCCGCCGCAAACGCGGTCCGCCGGGCGGTGCTCCCGATCTGCCGAAGTCGCTGCTACCATGAGCCGGGGCCGGACGGGGCGGGCATGAAAGTCGGCGAACATCGCGAAATTCTCGTCGGGCGGGCGCGCCTGCTCGCCGGTGGCCTCGGCGTGGCGCTCGCCGCGCTCGGCGGAGCGTTCTTCTTCGTCCAGGTCGTGCAAGGCAGCTACTTCCGGGAGCTGGCGGAGAACAACCGCCTGCGCCGCCTCGCCATCGAGGCGCCGCGCGGCACGATCGTCGACCGCACCGGCCGGGTGATGGTCGAGAATCTGCCGAGCTACAGCCTGACGCTCGACCGCACGCGCGCGCGCGATCTCGCCGGCAGCCTGCGCTTCGCGGCGCAGGTGCTCGGACGTCCGGTCGGCGAGCTCGACAAGGTGATGGCGCGCTACAAGCGGACCGGGCTCTTCCAGCCGGTGCTCCTGGCCGAAAACCTCTCGCTCCCCGAGGTCGCGCGGCTGCGCGTCGCGCGGCTCGAGCACCCGGAGTTCGAGGTCGAGGTCGCCGAGCGCCGCTTCTATCGCCTGGGAGAGCACGCCTCGCACGTCCTCGGCTACCTGAGCGAGGTCTCGAGCGCCGAGCTCGAGCTCGCCGGTACGCCCTATCGTCCGGGCGACTGGATCGGCCGGCGCGGCGTCGAGCGCGCCTACGACCGGACGCTGCGCGGCGAGACCGGCGAGCGCGTCGTGGTCGTCGACAGCCGCGGGCTCCCGGTCGAGGAGTTCGGCCGCACGATGGGCCGGCCGGGACAGAGCCTGAAGCTGACCATCGACGCCGACCTGCAGCAGGAGGCCGAGCGGCAGCTCGCCGACAGGGTCGGCGCGATCGTGGCGCTCGACCCGCGCGACGGCGCCATCCGCGCCCTGGTCTCCTCGCCGGCCTACGACCCGAATCTCTTCACCCGCAAGCTCGCGGTCGACGACTGGAAGGCGCTGATCGACGACCCGCACCACCCGCTGCAGAACCGGGCGCTGCAGAGCGCCTATTCACCGGGCTCGGTGTTCAAGATCGTGGTCGCCGCGGCGGCCCTCGCCGAGGGAATCATCACTCCCGCCCACACCGAGTACTGCCCCGGCGCCGCCACCTTCTACGGCCGCCGCTTCCACTGCTGGAAGAAGGGCGGGCACGGCACCGTCGACCTCGAGGGGGCGCTGCAGCACTCCTGCGACGTCTACTTCTACAACCTCGGCCAGATGCTCGGCATCGACCGCATCGCCAAATACGCTCGCATGTTCGACTTCGGCCGGCCGACCGGCATCGAGCTCGACGGCGAACGGAGCGGCCTCGTCCCCGACTCGGAGTGGAGCGAGAAGGTGCGTCACCACAAGTGGTACGCCGGCGAGACGATCTCGGTCGCCATCGGACAGGGGTCGTTGCTCACCACACCGATCCAGATCGCGACGATGATGGCGGCGATCGCCAACGGCGGACATCTGGTGACGCCGCACCTGGTCGAGAGCGACACCCCGCCGCCGACGCGCCAGCTGCCGCTTTCCCTCATGGTCCTGGCGCCGATCCAGCGCGGCCTCTGGAAGGTGGTCAACGATCCCGGCGGCACCGCCGGGGCGGCGCGGCTGCCCGACGTCGAGGTTGCCGGCAAGACCGGCACCGTCCAGGTGGCCTCGCAGGAGGCCTACTCCGACGCCAATCTGCTCCCCTGGGAGCTGCGCAATCACGCCTGGTTCGCCTCCTACGCGCCGGCGAGCCACCCCGAGCTGGTCGTCGTCATCTTCGTCGAGCACGGCGGCAAGGGCTCGGCGGCCGCGGCGCCGCTGGCGCGCGCCCTGCACGCGAGATTCTTCCATTCGAAAGTCGACGATGCTGCCGCTATCGCTCCCGCTTCCTGAGGAGCGTCCGCGCCTCGCGCAGCTCGCCGGCCTGCGCTGGGGACTGCTCGTCGCCGCCGCCGCGCTGACCGCGATCGGTCTCGCCACCGTGCGCAGCGCCTCGGCCGAGATGGCGGCGGGTTACTTCTCCCGTCAGCTCGTCTGGGTCGCGGCGGGCTTCGTCGCGATGATCGTCGCCTTCGCCATCGACTACCAGAAACTGGTCGTCTGGTCGCTGCCGCTCTACGCCGGCGCCGTCGCGGCGCTGGTGCTGGTGCTCCCCTTCGGCCACCGCGCCGGCGGCGCCGTCGGCTGGTTCCGCGTCGGCTCGGTCGGCCTGCAGCCGGTGGAGTTCGCCAAGCTGGCGACCGCGCTCTTCCTGGTGCGCTACCTGTCGGCCGAGTCGGAGCGCTTCCTCTCCCTGCGGCAGATCGCGACCGCGGTCGGCATCGCCGCTCTGCCGATGACGGTCGACGCCCTGCAGCCCGATCTCGGCGGCGCGGCGATGTTCGTGCCGATGCTGGCCGGGATGCTGCTCGTCGCCGGCGTGCGCCTGCGATTGATCCTGACCGCGGTGGCGGGGGTGGCGATCGTCGGCGCGCTGGTCTGGACCTTCGGCATGAAGGACTACCAGCGCCAGCGCGTCTACACTTTCCTGCAGCCGGCGAGCGATCCGCTCGGCGCCGGCTACCAGGTGCGGCAATCGAAGATAGCGGTCGGCTCGGGGCAGTGGATGGGGCGTGGTTACCGGCAGGGGACGCAGAGCCAGCTCCGCTTCCTGCCCGCGCGGCACACCGACTTCATCCTGGCGGTGCTGGCGGAGGAGCGCGGGTTCCTCGGCGTGGCGCTGGTCTTCGGCTGCTACGCGCTCTACTTCGGGAGCGCGGCGGCGGTGGCGGCGCGCGCGCGCGACCGGGCCGGCGTCCTGCTGGTGGTGGCGCTCGCTTCGATCGCCGGGTTTCACGTGGTCTACAACTCGGCGATGGTGATCGGGCTGGTGCCGATCACCGGGATTCCGCTCCCCTTCCTCTCCTATGGGGGGTCGTTTACCCTGATCAACTGGATCGCGGTCGGGCTGATCCTCAACGTCGACTTTCGTCGTCACGTCAACCGCTGAGACTTTGGATCGGTCCGGCGCGGCCGGGGAGTGCACGCTCTCTCTGCGCTCGGTCGGTACCCCGGAAATCTGATTCTTTTTCTGGAGGACGGGGCCCCCCGCCACTTCGCTCCGAGAGAGCGTGCACTCCCCGGCCACGCCTCGCCAGCAGTGGCCCCGGGGCCGGTGGCCAGTGCTACTCTTTGGGGTCCATGCCCTCGAAGATGCTCGTCGAGAGCGACCCCTACGAAACTCGCATCGCGGTGCTCGAGGAGGACCGGCTGGCCGAGATCTATCTCGAGCGCAGTCACCACCGCGGCGTGGTCGGGAACGTCTACAAGGGGCGGGTGACCCGCGTACTGCCGGGGATGCAGGCCGCTTTCGTCGACATCGGGCTGGAGCGGGACGCCTTTCTCTACGTCGCCGACGTGCTGCCGGAGGTGCCGCCCGACGAGGAGATCGACCTCGCGCCGGCGAACGGCGAGCCCGGCGAAGAGGACGCGCTGCCGCCGGCCCCCGTCGCCGAGCCGACGATCGACACTCTCCTGCGCTCCGGCCAGGAGCTGCTCGTCCAGGTGACCAAGGACCCGCTCCCCAACAAGGGAGCGCGGGTGACGACGCACGTGACGCTGCCCGGGCGTTTCCTCGTCCTGCTGCCGACCGTGGGGCACCTCGGCGTCTCGCGGCGTATCGAGGACGAAACCGAGCGCACCCGCCTGCGCGCGCTGCTCGAGGAGCTGCCGCACGACACCGGCGGCCTCATCGTGCGCACCGCCGGCGAAGGGCGCGACGCCGAGGACTTTCTCGCCGACCAGCGTTACCTCGCCCGTCTCTGGCGCCGGATCCGCGACGCCGGCGATCGCGCCGCGGCGCCGTCGCTGATCCACCAGGATCTCGACCTCGCCCTGCGCGTCGTGCGTGACCTCTTCTCGGCCGAGTTCATCACCCTCTGGGTCGACGGCGAGGAGACCTACACCCGCATCGTCGAGTTCCTCGACCAGGTGCAGCCCCAGCTCGTGCCGCGCGTGCGGCTCGACCGCGGCGAGCGGCGCCTGTTCGAGCGCTTCGGCATCGACGGCGAGATCGAGTCGGCGCTGAAGCCCAAGGTCTGGCTCAAGTCGGGAGGGTACCTGGTGATCAACCCGACCGAGGCGCTGGTGGCGATCGACGTCAACAGCGGCCGCTACGTCGGCGAGCACAACCTCGAGTCGACGGCGCTGTCGACCAACCTCGAGGCGGTCGAGGAGATCGTCCGCCAGATCCGGCTGCGCGACCTCGGCGGCATCATCGTCGTCGACCTGATCGACATGGTCGAGGCCGACAACCGCGCCCGCGTCTTCGCCTCGCTCGAGCGCGAGCTCAAGAAGGACCGCGCCAAGTACAAGGTGCTCTCGATCTCCGAGTTCGGCCTGGTGGAGATCACCCGCAAGCGCAGCCGCACCAACCTCGAACGCCTCCTCACCCAGAGCTGCCCCTGCTGCGAGGGGAGCGGCCGCGTGCCGTCGGTCGCCACCACCTGCCTGCGCATCCGGCGCGCGGCGCTCCGGCTGCGCAGCTCGACCGGCTCGAAGGAGCTGCAGCTGCGCGTCCACCCCGAGGTGGCGCGCGCGTTCCAGCGCGACGAGCGGCCGGTGATCGAGGAGCTCGAGCGCGAGCTCGGCGTCGCGCTCCACGTGCAGGGGGACGCCAAGCTCCACCCGGCCGCCTTCGATATCCTCGAAATGTGAGCCGCCGGAGTTTCGTCTTCACGGGCTTCCGTGGCGAGGCCGCGGAGACGCTCGCCGTCGACGACCCCGCCGCCGTCGCGGCGCGCCTCGTCGACCCCGCCGCCGCCCTGCGCACGCTGCACTGGGGGCGCAACTACCTCTATCTCGCCCGCGTCGAGACCGCCGGGGGACCGCTCGAAGTCGTGGTCAAGCAGTTCCGCGAGGCGGGAGCGCGCGCGCGCTGGCGCCGCCGCCGGCGCGGCAGCAAGGGAGAGCGGAGCTGGCGCGTCGCGCGCGCCCTCGCCGCGGCGGGCATCGGCACACCGGAGCCGCTCCTCTTCGCCGAGTCGGTCGCTCCCGGCGGGCCGTCGCTCTTCGTCTGCCGCCACCTCGCCGGCCGCGTCGAGCTGCGCTACTTCCTGCGGGCGAGAAACGCCGGCACCGAGCGGGCCGATTTCCCGGCGCTCGACGGCGATGCCCTGCTCGACGCCATCGCGCGAGTCGCGCGGCGGATGCACGATGCCGGCTTCTGGCACCGCGATTTCTCGGTCGGCAACCTGCTGATCGAGCCGGGACCTTCGCCCACCGCGATCGGCGAGATCGCGCTGCTCGACCTCAACCGCTGCCGCATGGGCCGCCCGGTCACCCTCGGCGAGCGGATGCGCGATCTCTCGCGCCTGGCGCTCGACCGTCCCGCCGATCGCGCGCGCCTGCTGGCCGCCTACTTCGCGGCCGAGGGAAGCGTGCCGGCGCGCGCCGGCGCGACCTACGAGAGCGCGCGGCGCAGCTTCCACGGCCGCCATCGCTTCAAGCAGCGCTGGCGCGGGCGCGCCGCGGCGATCAAGGGCTGGCTCGTGCCGCGCGGCGTGCACGCCCACATCCCGCCGCCCCCCGCAGGGAGCCGCGGCGCGCGACAAGATCGTCTGGGACGCGCTCTCCGACCAGCCCCACTCGCACGCCGGCCGGCTCGAGCGCGCGAAGGTGCGACTGGCCGATTCGGGCGATCACCTGGCGAGCGCGGCGGCGGCAGCCAGCGCCTGGCCGCGGATCCGGCGCCGCTACCGCGAGCTGCTCGCCGCGCGCGGCCGCGGCGGCTTCGCCTGGCCGGGGGTCGGCGTCGCCCTGCGCCCCTGGCCGACGGATCCGGGCGCGCTCCTCGCCGCGGTCGACGAGCTCGGCGTGCGCCAGGTGCTCGTCCGCCTTCACCCCTGGCAGGACAGGCACGACGACGAGGAGGCGCTCGCGGTGGAGCTCGCCGCGCGCGGCTGCGAGCTCACCTTCGCGCTGCCGCAGAACCGCGAGCTGGTGCGCGACCCGGCGCGCTGGCGCGCCGCCATCGCCGAGCTCGCGGCGCGTTTCACGCCCCATGGCCGCCGCTTCGTGCTGGGTCAGGCGATCAACCGGAGCAAGTGGGGAGTCTGGAGCTACGGCGAATATCTCGAGCTCGCCGCGGCGGCGGCGGAGATCCTGCGCAGTCATTCCAGTCTCGGGCCCGGCGTCGAGATCTTCGGCCCCGGCGTCATCGATTTCGAGGTCCACGCCACCGCCGCGGTCGTCAACCGGCGCCATCCGGCGCTTCGCCTCGACGGCCTCGCCAGCCTCCTCTACGTCGACCGCCGTGGCGCGCCGGAGAATCGCCAGCTCGGCTACGACAGCGAGGACAAGGTGACGCTGCTGCGCGCGATCGCCGAGACGGCGCGTCTGGTCGGCTCGGGCCGGCAGTGGATCAGCGAGGTCAACTGGCCGCTCGCCGAGGGACCGCACTCCCCCGCCGGCCGCAAGGTGGCGGTCGACGAGAAGACCCAAGCCGACTACCTGGCGCGTTTCTATCTGCTGACGCTCGGCACCGGCCTGGTGGAGCGCGTCTTCTGGTGGCAGATGGTGGCGCGCGGCTACGGCCTGATCGATCCGGGGGACGCGGGCGCCGCGGACGCCCTGCGCCGCCGCCCCGCCTTTCACGCCCTCGCCGCACTGGCGCGCCTCCTGCCGGCGGGAACGCGGGTCGAGGTGCCACCCGATTCCCCGGCAGGGACCCGCCTCCGCCGCTTCACGCTGCCGGACGGCGGCGGGCTCGTCGCCGGCTGGACGCTGGCAGGCACCGCCCGCGCCACGCTTCCGTTCGCTCCCGCCGCCGCTTTCGCCCAGGACGGCGGCCGCCGGCCTCACGATGGCGGCGCCGAGGTCGAGCTCGTGCCTTCGGTGCGCTACTTCCGGAGCGCCGACGCCGGTTGAACGTGGCACGGGGCGTGCGTCAGCATTCGCTCGCCATGTCGAATCGTCTCTCCTTTCGCGCCGTCATCGCACTCGGGGCGCTCCTCGCGGCGCCGTCGCTCGCCCAGTCCGCCGCCGATCGCCGCACGCCCGTCGTGACGGTGGTGGAGCGCGTCTCGCCGGCCGTGGTCAACATCGCGGCGGAGTCCATCGTCCGGGACGTCGATCCCTTCTTCGGCAACTTCTTCAGCGGCGGCACGCGCCGCGCGCAGTCGCTCGGCAGCGGCCTGATCATCGATCCGGCCGGCGTCGTGCTGACCAACGCCCACGTCATCGAAGGCGCCTCGCGCATCCTCGTCACCCTGCGCGACGGCCGCGAGCTCGAGGCCGACGTGCTCGGCTCCGACCAGGACGCCGACCTCGCGGTGCTCAAGGTGAAGGCGCGCGGCCTGCCGGCGACGCCGCTCGGCCGCAGCGCCGATCTGATGATGGGCGAGACCGTGGTCGCGATCGGCAATCCGTTCGGCCTCTCGAACACGGTGACGACCGGCGTGCTCTCGGCGCGCGGGCGGAGCGTGCCGTCGGAGTCGGGCGAGGCGCGCTACACCGATTTCCTGCAGACCGACGCCTCGATCAACCCGGGCAACTCGGGGGGCCCGCTGGTCAACCTCGCCGGCCAGGTGATCGGCATCAACAGCGCCATCATCTCGGGCGCCAACGGCATCGGCTTCGCGATTCCGGCCGATCGCGCGCAGCGCGTGGTCGACGACCTGCTGCGCTTCGGCGAGCTGCAGCCGCTCTGGAGCGGGCTGCGGCTCGAGACCGTGGACGCCGGGATGGCGCGCAGCTCGGGGCTGGCGGTGAGCCGCGGCGCGCTGGTGGTGCGCGTCTTCGACGCTTCGCCGGCGGCGAGAGCCGGCGTCAAGGAAGGCGACGTGCTGGTCGCCGTCAGCGGCAAGCCGGTCGCGGCGCGCGAGGACGTGACCACCGCCTTCTACTCGACCTCGGCCGGCACGCCGCTCACCTTCGACGTGCGGCGCGGCGCGCAGACGATGAAGCTGGCGATCGCCGCCGAGCGGCCGCCGAAGGGGCGCGGCCTCGACCTGCTGGCGAAGACGGTCGGGCTCACGGTCGTGATGGAGCGCGACGGCCTCCAGGTCGATACCGTCGAGCGCCGCTCGCGAGCGGCGCGCGCCGGCCTCGAGCCGGGGGATCTCCTCCTCGCCGCCAACGGGCAGAAGCTGACGGACCTCGAGCAGCTCGGCCACGAGGTCTTGCGCGCGCTCGATCGCGGCACGCTGTCGCTCGTCGTCGGCCGCGGGCGCTATGCCTACAACCTGAACCTGCCGATGTGAGCGCGGCCGGCGGCGGCGCGTAGAATCGCGCCTCCGTGTCCGACTCCGCGCTGCTCGAGGCCTCCCCTCCCGCTCTGCCCCCCGCCGCCGGCCTGCGGACCGAGCGGCGAATCGGCGAACGCATCGACGACCCGGCCGGACCGCGGCTGGTCTGCGTCGCCGGCATCCACGGCAACGAGCCAGCAGGGGTGAAGGCGCTGGCGCGGGTCTTCGCGGCGCTCCAGGAGACGCATCTGCCGCTGCACGGCGGGCTCGTCGCCTTCGCCGGCAATCTCGCCGCCCTGGCGTCGAACCGCCGCTACCTCGAGCGCGATCTCAACCGCCTCTGGTCGGAGGCCCGGCTCGAGCGGCTGCGCGCCGGCGGCGCGCCGGAGAGCGCCGAGGAGCGCGAGCTCGTCGAGCTCGAGCGCGCCGTCGCAGCCGAGCTCGCGGCAGCACCGGGCAAGGTATACCTGCTCGACCTGCACACGACCTCGGGCGGCGGCCCGGCCTTCGCGGTGCTCGACGACGCGCTCCCGAACCGGCGTTTCGCGCTCGGCTTCCCGGTGCCGCTCGTCCTCGGTCTCGAGGAGGAGCTCGCCGGGACGATGGTCTTCCACTGGACGGCGCGCGGCGTGACCTGCGTCGCCTTCGAGTCGGGGCAGCACGTCGACCCGGCGTCGGTCGACCGCGCGGAGGCGGCCATCTGGCTGGCGCTCGCGGCCACCCACCTCCTCGCCCCCGAGCTCGCGCCGCGCGCCGAGGCCGCGCGAAGATTGCTGCGCGACAACCGCGGCGCGAGCCCGCACCTCGTCGAAGTGATCTACCGCCACCGCATCGGCCCGGCGGACCTCTTCCGAATGAATCCCGGCTACAAGAGCTTCGACGCGGTCACCCGCGGCCAGGCGCTCGCCATCGACGCGAGCGGCACCGTGAGCTCCCCCGAGTCGGGGCGCCTGCTGATGCCCCTCTACCAGCCCCAGGGCGAGGACGGCTTCTTCCTGACGAAGCGCGTGGCGCGCTTCTGGTTCGAGCTCTCGGCCACCTTCCGGCGCCTCGGCGTCGACCGCCTCCTGCCGCACCTGCCCGGCATCCACCGTCACCCCGAAATGCCCGACGCCCTCGTCGTCAACCGCATCGTCGCCCGCTGGGCCGTACGCGAGGTGTTCCACCTGCTCGGCTACAAGCGGATCGAGAAGAAGCGCTGGCGAGTGGTGTACCGGCGGCGGCGGGACTAGATCGAGGCTGGCAGGACCGCTGTCAGGCAGCCGGTCCTTCAAGCATCTGCCGGCTCTCCCGCTTCCTCAGTCGCTCTCTGACGTCGCCCGCCGGTGCCCCGCGAAGGCGTCGCGTGATCTCCGAGCACCTCCCGAAGCCTCCGCAGGGCCCGCGTCAGCATCTTCTTGACGCTCGCGGGCGAGTATCCGGTTCGCGCCGCAGCCGTCTTCTCGTCATACCCCTCGAGGTATCGCAATCGCACCAGCTGCCGCTGTCGCTCCGGCAAGCCTCGAAGGGCTTTCTCGATGGCGAGCCGGAGATCCAGCGATGGCGCCGCTGGCGTCTCTTCCGCCTTCAGGCTGCTCTCGAGTCGTTTCGCCGTCGCAGCGCGCCGAATCCAATCGATGCTTCGCCGATCGACCACCCGGACCAACCAGGCCTCGAGATTCCTCAGCTTGGGGCGTTTCGCGAAGAGCTCGGTAAAAGCTTGTTGCACGACCTCGCGCGCCGCCTCGAGGTCGAGTCCTCGCCGACGAGCCTGCCTTCGCAGGCGAGAGGCGAGAGCGCGAACGAGCAGCTCTCCGGATTCCTGGTAGCTCCGCTGAAGCTCAACACGCCGCTGCTCGACCAGACCGAGATCGGTCTGCCCCTTCGCGTCCATACGTCCCTCGAGTTGGCGGGAGCAGAGCACATTTGTGCCCGCCGGGAAACACCCTCCGCGGGATCCGGCAATCGGCGGCAGCGATCCGGAACCGAGACACTCGTTTTATACGCCCGCTCCAACTATCAGCGTATAATACAGCCATGCTCGACCGGCTTCCGGAGTCGACGCTTGCGATCCTGGCAGAGCTGCGCGACCTGGCACTCGCCCTTTCCCCCCGGCTGAGAGCTCTTCCCGCCGGGTCGCCCGTCCGCAAGGTGATCCGTGGGCGCACTTACTGGTATCTGCAGAGCCGAGGCGGAGGGCTGGATGTCCAGCACTACATCGGCCCTGAGTCCGAGGAGCTCTTGGATCGAATGGATGGCTGGCGAAGGCTTCGCGCGGAGCTCGCGCCCGAGCTTGCTACGCTCGATCGGCTCAACGACATGGCGATCGCGGGAGGCGCTCCGCACGAGAGCGCTGCAGCGACCGGAGTTCTCGAGCTGCTTGGCGCGAGCGGGCTCTTTCGTGAGGGAGCGGTGCTCGTCGGAACCCGCGCTTTCGTCGTCTACGGGGGACTGCTCGGCTTTCGGGCGCCGGCTGCGGCGCGAACCCAGGACCTCGATGTCGCTCTCGCGCGGACGATCGCGCTGGCGCTGCCACGGAGATCAGAGGGCCTCGCGGCTCGACTGGGCGAGACGACGCCTCCATTTCTGCCCGTCCCCGATCTCGACCCTCGTCGCCCTTCGACGTCCTTCAAGCTCCGCGGACGCGAGCTGCGGGTCGACTTCGTGACGCCCCGCCGCTCGCGCGAGCCGGATTCTCCCGTTCCGATCCCGGCTTTCGGCATCGCCGCCTGGCCACTCGAGCTGCTCGACTTCCTGATTGATTCCCCGATGCAGGCCGTTCTCTGTGGCGTACGTCCGGTCCTGGTCTCAGTACCCCAGCCGGCGCGTTTCGCGCTGCACAAGCTCTGGCTCTCCGGCCAACGGCCCGCCAGTGAAACGGTTCGAGCGGCCAAGGACCTCGCGCAAGCGGAGACGCTACTGGAGCTCCTAATCGAAGATCGCCCGCGCGATCTTCGCGCCGCCGCCGAAGCCCTCCGCACCCGCCCCCGAGTTCTCGCGGCCCTTCGCCGCGAAGCCCGACGACTTTCTGAGATCTCCAGCGAACTCTTGCCGCTCTTGACCGGCTGACGGCCGCGTACGCGTCGAGGGAGTCGCCTCATCCGAGGTCGATGGGCACCCTCGACGGCTCCCGGATCGGCAACTGCCTTCTGTGTGAACTTAAACTCGAGGCGCTCGCCTCTCGAGAATCATCCAGGAACCCGGGCAAGCTATCCGTTCAAATGCCAAACGGCTGTCGCCACGGCCGCAGGCAGAGCGCGGTTTCCCGGTTCTCTCCAATCGCCTGCGGTTTTCCGGCCAAACACTCAAAGAACTGGCGCGTCGGAAACCTGCGCCCGACCTTCGAGTCGATTCTCTGGTTCTTCAAGCCCTACCGGATCGGCACCACCATCTCCGACAACGTTCTCGCCCACAGTACCGAAGGATTCAACGAAGCTGCCTTCGTGAACTGCGAGCGAACGTCCGGGTAGTGGCTCAGTTAGTTCTTAGGCCGCCCGCCCTTGTGAACGACCGCCGGGAGCAGGGCGAAAAGATCCTCGATCTTCCACCGGCGCTTCTCCAGCCCTGCGGCCATTGCCGGAGTGATCCGGTTATTCCGCTCGGTCCGGAGCGAGGTGTGCGGGCGGCATTGGTTGTAGCAAGCGAAGTGCAAGGCAATCGCCGCACAGTGCTGCTCCAGCTTCTTGCTGAAAGCGTTCGTCAGGCGGGTGAAGAGGCGAATCGACATGCGCATCGTAAGATTCGACCGCTCGGCGTAGCTGGTCGAGATCAGATCGCGCTTCGGGTTGCCCATCTCCCGCGACCTGTCGCAATCGATGCAGTTCGCCGGGGAGTAGCGATGCTCGGCGGCGGGATCGGCGCCGTGGCGCTTCACTAGCTGCGCATAGTCCACGTAGCGGTCGAAAGCCTTGTCTACGGCGTTGAGGCACATCGCGTGGCTGTCCGTCGTCAGCTGGACGCGGCGGGCAAGGCGACCCTCAACATCGGTCAGGAAGTTGGTCGCCGTCTCGGTGTCACGGCTGTCGACCATCCAAGAGATGCAGAGCGTCGAGCGCAACGAACGTCCACACGTCGCCCACGTTCTCGGGCGAATCGTCGTTGACGTTCGCCTGCTTCATGCCGACGAACGACCAGATCTCGTCAACCTCGACGCGGCGCGTCTGGAGCTTTCCGATCGTTTCGCCCTGCTGAATTGCGCAGGCAGCGCCCAGGTCGCGTAGGAGCTTGTTGACCGTGTTGCGGCTCACGCCGGCCATGCGAGCCGTTTCTCGGAGGCTGTTGCCTTCGACCAGGGCGGAAACGATCTGGACCCGCTGGGCCGTGCTCAGCACTCTTGGCATATTGAAGATTATGCGTGAGCGTATGGGCATCATCAGCCCTCCGGTTGGCACAGAAAGACCGATTGACACTGTGAGAGAAATTGATAATATCTATTGTAAGACAGGAGGTAAACCCTGTATGCCTGTAATCTACTCCACACCCGAACTTGGCCCCGAGGAATCGCGGGCGATCCAGATGATCGAAAACCTGAAGTCGCGCATCCGGGCGGCCACGGGCTCTGACGGTGCCACGCGGCGGTGGCTCGGGCCTCTTCGCAGAAACCTAGCTGCGCGCCACATTCAGGGATCGAACAGCATCGAAGGAATCGACGTGTCGATGGATGACGCGCACGAACTCGTCGGTGGCGAGGAGCCCCTCGACGAAAAGACCGAGGCATGGCTTGCCTTACAGGGATACAAGCGGGCAATGACTCTCGTGCTGCAAATGGCTGACGACCCGACGTTCGAGCACAGCGAAGCGAATCTCAAGTCACTGCACTACATGATGCTGGAGCACGACATGAACAAGAGGCCCGGTCGCTGGAGAATTGGGCCGGTATTCGTCCTAAACGAAGAGACAGAGAAGGTTGTGTACGAGGGTCCGGATTTCGAGCTCATTCCGGGCTTGGTTGCGGAACTAATCTCTCGGCTTGATTCGGAACAAGACTTGCCCGGTGTTGTCCAGGCGGCAATGGCACACCTCAACCTGGTAATGATCCATCCGTTCAAAGACGGAAACGGACGAATGGCGCGATGCCTTCAGTCCCTCGTGTTGGCGCGTACCGGAACCCTAAATCCTGTATTCCTCAGCATCGAGGAATACTTGGGCGCTTTTACTCTGGACTACTACAACGCACTCGCAAACACTGGGCTCGGGATCTGGAACCCAACCCGCGATGCCCGCGATTGGGTCCGCTTCTGCCTTGCGGCTCATTTCTTTCAAGGATCTAGGATCGCGGTTCGAATCAAGATCGCTCACGAGGCTTGGCAGCGAATCGAGGCAAGGGTCCTCGAACTCCGATTGCCAGACCGTTGCGTGTCTCCACTCATTGAGGCATTCCTCGGACGGAAGCTCAGGAACCTCTCCTACCGGAACGAAGCGGAAGTCTCAGAGCAAGTTGCAACCGCGGATCTCGGGAGACTTGTAAGTACGGGCTTCTTGGCTCCTAAGGGCGAAAGGCGCGGAAGAACCTACGAACGTGGGCCGCGCCTGCTTGAGATGCGGGAGAGCATCAAGTTTCGTGTCGAGTTTCCGCACCCCTTCAAACAGCCCGATGAAGCTGAAGCCTTTTCGATAGAAGGGCTCCAAAGAGAGCCCGTTCAAACCGCTTTGTTTCCCGGTTGATTGACGCGAGATCTAGGTCTTAGTGTGCCACCTGGCGCGCGCAGCTAGTTTCGCCGCCTCGGACCGCTCCTTCTTCGTCAGACTAGCGGCTCTCGCCTTGCCGCCCTTCGCCCCGCCGAGTTTCCCGAGCGCCACGGCTGCCGGATTCTTCGGCTTGCCTTCCTTGTTCAACTCGGGCGGAGCTGACCTGCTCCCCGTAACTCGGCCCAGTGGAGAATGAAGAACTGGCCGATCGAAGGGGGAGCCGATGCGCAAGAGCCGGTACACCGAGGAGCAGATCATCCGGGTGCTCCAGGAGGCCGAGGCTGGCAAGACGGTGCGGGAAATTTGCCGCGAGCACGGGATCGCGTCGGGGACCTACTACGCGTGGAAGTCGAAGTTTGGCGGCATGGACGTGAGCGAAGCGCGCCGGCTCAAGGAGCTCGAGCTCGAGAATCGGCGACTGAAGGCTGCGGTCGCTGATCTGACGCTTCGAGAGCAGGCGTTGAAAGACGTGCTTTCAAGAAAATGGTGACGCCCGCGGCCCGGCGCGCGGCAGCTCACATTCTCCGGGAGCAGCACCAGCTGAGCGAGCGGAGTGCGTGCCGCTTGGTGAGTTACAGCCGCTCGTCGTATCGACGCACGAGCCTGCGTGCCGGGGCTGACAAGCCTCTGCGAGAGCGACTCCTGGAGCTCGCCTCCGAGCGGCCACGCTACGGCTATCGCCGGCTGCACGTCTTTCTGAAGCGCGAGGGATGGAAGATCAACCGGAAGCGGGTTTACCGTGTGTATCGGGATCTCGGCTTGGCCGTACGGCGGAAGAAGCGCAAGCGCGTCGCGCAGGCGAATCGCTTGCCTCGAGTCGTACCGATCGGCCCCGACATCCAGTGGTCGCTGGATTTCATGCGCGACACGCTGGCGAGTGGTCGGGTGTTTCGCACGCTCAATGTGGTCGACGACGCAACGCGGGAATGCTTGGCCATCGAGGTCGACACTTCGCTTTCGGGTCGCCGCGTCGGTCGAGTGCTCGACGCGATCGCTCGGGAGCGCGGTCGCTACCCCAGCCGCATTGTCCTCGACAACGGGCCGGAGTGCACCAGCAAAGCGCTCGACGAATGGGCCTACCAGCGCGGCGTGACACTCGCCTTCATCCGGCCCGGCAAACCGGTCGAGAACTGTTTCGTCGAGAGTTTCAACGGCAAGTTTCGCGACGAGTGCCTCAATCTCCATTGGTTTCTGGGTCTGGACGACGCTCGCCGCCGAATCGAGACCTGGCGACACGACTTCAACTACGTCCGGCCGCACAGCACTCTGGGAGACGACTCCCCGGCCCTCGCGGCCCGAGAGGCGCGACTCCGGCCGACTTCGTCGGCCTCCGTCGCACCTCTCGGAAGTGCCGGGACTCAAAGCCGGTGAGCCGGAATGTGTACAGTTACTCGTGGTGTCAACTTGGGGAGCAGGTCAGAGCCTCCCCGATAGCTTGCTGGACGATGGCGAACGCCCTGCGATTCGGGTCTGCCGGGAGCTTGCGTGAGCGGGTAGGCATGGCTAGATGGCAACACGCCCGCCTAGGCGGTCGGCGAATATGGTGCGGAGTTGCGCCGATGTTGCCGCGACGCGCCTTTGCTCGTCGGCCCAAACAGCCGTGCCGCCGAACGTCAGCTTTGTTATCTCCAGAAACTTGAGCGAAACCTCCTTTAGATAATCCCAAGCCGCCGAAAAGTCCCCGTTCAGAGCGGCCGTTTCTAGCCCGGCCAACTCGACCTTCGCCGCCTCGTATCGATCGCACCAGCAACGCCCAGAGAGTTCCCCGTAAGGGAGCTCGCGGCGGCGCTTGTCCGCTACCGCAACCAGGCCGAGATCGCGGTCGGCCAGTTGAGCCTCAAACAAGCCAATTCGCCCTAGCAACTCAGCGGTGACTTGCATGATGACGACAGCAGATCCGCCGACGACCACCAGGAGCCATACCCATGGAGGGGAATATTTGAGCCAAGGGGCGGCGACCCTAATGTCTGCAATGTAACCGATAACGCCGAGCAGCATCAGCGCCAGCTCCAACCACTTGCGGCCAACAAAGTCAGCCGCCGCTCTCCATACTGCGAACAAGATGCTGCAAGCTTACGCGGCCCAACAACCTGAGCCACTACCAACGTCCGGTAGCGTCGTCCGCTAGGGTCTCGCTCGCGACGAAGCAGGCCACCATCTCGCTCAGAAAACAGTGCGGCTACTCCGCGCGCTGATCGAGCTCACGACCCAGCCCGGTCAGCTCGTCCTCGATCCCTTCTGCGGCAGCGGCTCCACTCTCGTCGCCGCCAAGACGACAAACCGCCACTACCTCGGCTTCGATCTCGACCCCGAAGCAGTCCAGACCACCAACGCTCGACTTGCGCCGGATATGTTCGAAGAGTGAGCCGATGCCGACAAGCTGAGCGGGAGCTAACGACACCCTCGGTTGCTGCTCTCTATCGGTGGCTGAACGACTATGCCAAGACTCCACTGAGAGCTCGAAACAGCTCGGCAATCGATTCCGCTTTTGAGACGGCCTGCTCGCGTTCCGTGTCGAGTGACCCGTGCCGGCGTCGAAGGGCAGTCGCAACTCTTACTTTGAGCTCGGCAAGAGATAGAACTCCCTTTGCAGTCAGCTCAAGCTCGACGCTGACTCTCCGATTGAAGAGCCTATCGACCAGCGACCTCATTGCGCCGCTCGCCACCCGAGTGGCGGTTCGCACCACGAAATGCTTACCGTCGGGCTCGAAGAGCTCCATTCCGACGTGCCAGCCCTTTCGCTGCGCTAGATCCGTGCACGCTGTCAGCTCTTCTCGCGAGGAATGCACGCGGACAGAGTGCCCTTGGACTGTGAGAACAGGAAAGTGTAGGTCTTTGTCAGTCATCACCATCTGCTACCCCCGGCGCTTGATTCGGCCGATTCCAAGAACCAGCTTCACTCGTCGTCGGTCTCATTGAAGAGAGCATCGATATCCCTGCCCGCCCCTGAGCCAAGCAAGGCCTTTGCCCAAGTTGGAGATCCGTGCCAAAGACGCCCGATCAATCCCTTGGCAAATTCACCCGTGCCATGAATCGAATCGTGGAACTTGCCCAAATCGTCGGGCATCCGCATGAGGTTCCAAGGCTGATTCCTTATCCACTCGGGTACGTGCTTGCCCCACCCACCCTGAGGAATTAGCCAGTGATGGAATTCCTGACCCTTGAACTCTCGCCAACCACCCTTGATCAACCACTTCTTCGTGGCGCCCCACGTGTGGCTTCCGCCGAACTTAACGACGCCCTTTACGCCAAACTTCCAGCCTGCGCCAACCACTGCTCGCAGTGGAACTGCATCGCTCACTGCAACGAGGGCGTCGAATGTGCCCCACGCCCAGTGTCCCGTCTGAAATTCGTGGACCGCCTGCTTCCCAGAGCCCCAAATCGGAATCAGACCCTCCCAGAAACCTGGCTCCTCGACTTCGAGTCCGCTGGGATCGACGAAGTTGATGGGATCGTTCTCGACGTAGGTGTAGAGCTCGGCCGATCCCCCCGCAAATCCGATGGGGTCCTTAGTCGTCCACCTCCCTGATTCCGGATCATAGTCCCGGGCGCCGAGGCGGATGAGGCCGGTCTGCGGTTCGTAGAGACCGCCGGCGAAGCCGAAGGGCTGGAAGCCGGAATTCGTGTCGAGCGTCACTCTTCCGAAGGCGTCGTAGTCGATCCGCTGTGCGATCGATCCGTCGCTCGCGTCCGCGACGAGCCGGACGCTCCCCAGCTGATCGGTGACGATGCGGTACGTTCTGCCACCGCGGGTGAAGTACTCCGGCACGTTCACCCGCGTGCCGTAGACGTAGGTCGTCGTGACGCTTCCCGCGCCGTCCGTCTCGGCGACCGGCGCCAGGCCCCCCGCGTAGATCCAGCCCTGCACCAGCGATCCGTCGACCTTCCTGCCGATGCGCCTCCCCGACGCATCCACCACGTACTCGATCCGGATCCCGTTCGGCAGGTCGACCTCGAGCAGCGCTCCCCGGGCGTCGTAGGTGTAGCTCGTCGTCTCGCTGCCCTCGCGCTTCGTCAGCAGGTCGCCGTTGGCGCTATAGGTGTAGGCCCGACAACGTCCTCCGCCCGGGCTTCGCGCGTGGTCAGGCAGGCCATCATCTCGCCCAGAAACCGGTACGGCTATTCCGCGCGTTGATCGAGCTCACGACCCAGCCAGGACAGCTCGTCCTCGATCCGTTCCGCGGCAGCGGCTCGACGCTCGTCGCCGCGAAAACGACAAACCGCCACTGCCTCGGCTTCGATTTCGACGCCGGAGGCATCCAGACCGCGAACGCTCGACTTGCGCAGGATATGTTCGACGAAGCCGAGGACACCGGGAAACTGAGGAGCAGCTAACGACCATCTTCGCTTGCTGCTGCTCGTTCGACGGCTGAATTCATCAGCTGATCTTGCGCTTGCACTCTAGTCGTTCAAATAGCCCCGCGATCTCTCATAACGCAGCTGCGCTGGACCCTTCCAAGCTGGAAGCGAAGGCGTCGTGGCAATTGCCTCGGCTGTGCTCACAACTCCTTCGTCTGGATCAAACGCCAAGACTGCCGCTTTGAGAATCTGCTTGAGCAGCGCCGCGCTTGGCGTCGATGTAGGACTAAAGGAAACTACGGCCGAGTTGCGCACGCGTTGCGCATGTGACCCGCAAGTCACTCCTATGGACGCCGATAGATCTTTGTCGTGACCATTCCACGCAGAAAAACTGAAACCCAGCTCGCTGATCGCGTTGCCGCCGATATCCCGCCGATTTGCTTTCAAGGCCTGGACGATAGACGCCGGGACACGCGGAATCTCTTCCAAAGAGGACTTCCGCCCGGCCGTCTTCTTGTACCAGTGAGACAACATTTCGTTCTGTTCCGCCAGCGCTTCGAGCAAGCTGGTTACTCGAGCTGCGCAAGACTCGAGAGATTCGGCGCGAGCACCCCAATAGGTTCCGACAAAACTAGCGGCCATGAAGACTCCGTCATGGGAGGTGAATGATTTCGATACCAGAGATGCCGCGCAGGTGCAGTAGCGAGGTCGTTGCTGCAGCTGCTTCCTCCTCCAAGAATCGCCACTGAACTGGTGTCATACCCGCCACGCTTAGTTGGCGCTGAGCCTGGGATACGAGAGTGTCCGCCCCGCTAAACCATGGAACAAACTGACCGTCCCGAACAAATTGCGAATAGTTGGCCTTTGCATCTAGGAGAACACCGTTGGCGAACCCGTCAAATTTGACGCCGCCGACTACGTAGCCAAAACCCGGCGCCGTTCCCGTTGCCCTTGCCTGGTATGAAGCCGCCTTTGCACTCATTGACTCCGCGACTTCTACGAACGCCCCCGGCCCATTATGAAGAACAGAGAGGACACCGCCGCCGTGTCGCACTCCCGTCTGCGCGAGCCCTCCCACAGCCGGAACGACTGGCAAGACGAGAGACGCGCCATCGGCCAGAGCAGTGATAAGTGACGTGCCAACCGAAAGTGCTCCAGACCAGCTCGGACGCGCAGCGAAGGCGCTAACCGCCCTCGAGAACTCAGCGGACGACTGCTGATATGACCAGAGGTCCAGTAGCTCCCACGGCAATGTCAACAGACCTGAGGGGTCGATACCGTTGACCGGATCGTTCCCGCAATACTCGTAAAGCCCAGCGGAGCCCCCCGCAAACCCGATGGGGTCCTTGCTCGTCCACCTCCCGATCTCCGGGTCGTAGTCTCGCGCGCCGAAACGCGTCAGCCCGCTCTGGACATCATAGAGCCCCCCGGCGAATCCGAAGGGCTGGAAGCCCGGGTTGTTGTCGAGGATTATTCGGCCGTAGGCGTCGTAGTCCAGCCTTTGGGCGATCGATCCGTCCGTGGCGTCGATGACGAGCCGCACGCTTCCGAGGTGGTCGGTGACGATCCGATAGGTGTTTCCGCCACGGGTGAAGTACTCCGGCACGTTTACTCGCGTTCCGTAGACGTAAGTCGTCGTGACACTTCCCGCGCCGTCCGTCTCCGCCACCGGCGCCAAGCCCCCGGCGTAGATCCACCCCTCGACCAGCGTGCCGTTGACCTTCTTGCCGATCCGCCGCCCCGAGGTGTCGGCCACGTACTCGATCTGAATCCCGCTCGGCAGATCGATCTCGAGGAGCGCGCCCCTCGCGTCATAGGTATACGTTGTCGTCTCGCTGCCTTCGCTCTTCGTCAGCAGCTCGCCGTTCGCCGCGTAGGTATAGCTCTTGCTCCCGAAGCCGAGCAGCCGGTCCTGAGCGTCGTAAGTTCCGTTCGCGCTGCCCCAGAAGTCCACCGTGCTCGTCCGGTTGCCGTTGCCGTCGTAGCCGTAGCTCTCGACAACGGTGCCGTCCTTCTTCACCTCGACGAGCCACCCACGGTTCAGCTCGTAGCGGTACTCCCAGACCGAGGTCACCCCGGCGATCGTTTCGGTCTTCTTCAAGATACGTCCAGCGGCGTCGCGGTCCAGGTCGACGGTGAAGCGCAAGCTCCCTCCCACCGATGCGCTGAAGGTGTCCAGCTCGCCGAAGCTCGTGAAGCTCCGGGCGTCGGAGGTGATCCCGAGCGTCGTGCCGAGAAGGAAGCCCGTGGCGGGATCCCGGTCGAGCGACAAGGCGCCCGCTTGCGTCAGCAAATCGTCGTCGTCGTAGGTGAAGGCAACCGGCGCCTCGCCGTTGATCGACTGGCTTGCCAAGCGCAGGTCTCCGTCGTAGCCGAACGCCACCGTCCCGGGCACCGGTCCCGCCGTCTGGAGCGACGTCAGGAGCGGGCCGTCGTAGTCGAAGGTCGCCGTGACGCCGCCCGGCGAGCTCACCGTGCCGACTCTCCCCTCGGAGTCGTAGGCCAGACCGATCGCCCCCGTCGGCAACGTCACGCTCGCCAGCCTGCCGGTCGCTGGCTCGTAGTCGTAGAGGAGCTGCACGCCGTCCGGCCGCGTGACAGTGGTCAGCTGGCCGTCTGCGTTGTAGGCGTAGCTCGTCGCGCGAGGCGAGAAGCCGGCGTCCGGCGGCGTGTAGGTATCGACCTGGTCGATCGGCGTGTAGCCGAAGAGGTGGCCCGGCCGCGTCGGCGGTGTGACCTGGGTGACGTTGCCGTTCGGATCGTATGAGAAGCCGATCTCCCGCAAGTCCGGCAGGATCTGTTTCGTCACCCGACCCACCGGATCGCGCTCGAAGCGCACTGTGCGCCCGAGCGGGTCCGTCACCGTCTCGAGATACCCCGTCGTCGCGCTGTAGCCGTAGCCGACTTGCCGCAGCGACGGGCCCGATCCCTGCTCCACCCTTTCGAGACGCCCACGGCCGTCGTAAGAGGTTCGCGTGGACTCCAGGCCCGGCAGGTCGAGCTGGGTCACCCGGCCGAAGACGTCCAAGTGACTCGTCGTCTGCCGCCCTTCCGGGCTCGTCGTTCGCACTTCGTTCGCCGCGCTGTCGTAAGTGACCGTCGACGTCCGGCCGTTGACGTCGACCTCGTCCGTTCGCAGCAGCGTCTGCAGCGGATCGGACGCGTTGGTCAGCAGGATCGGCGTCGAATGATTCACTGCCAGGACCTGCCGCCCCTGGATCGTCGTCGTCGAGCTCGAGAGCTCCTGCGCCAGCGGGCCGAAGACGGCATGGCCGGCCACTTTTGCCGTCCCTTCGAGTCCCCTCGGTGCGCTCCACGCGACACTGCCGTCGAGCGCTGTCCTCGAAGCCGACTGCAGGCCGTCGCTCCCGATCTCGGTCGCGGTGAGCCCGAGGCCTGCGACATCGAACGAGACTTTGGTCGCGCTGGTCCGGCCGAGCGCTGATGCGAAGTCGATGGCGCGCCCGTCCTGACTCGTCGTCTCGTCGAGGTTCAGGACGCCGGCACCGGGTACATCGATCCGCTCGAGCTCCCCATCGGCGCTCCATTCGTACTCGTAGATTCCGCCGTTCGGGTCACGCAGCGACGTGAGGAGGCCGTCCGCGGCGTGCGTCGGTTGCACCGCTTCGATGCTCTCGAGGCCCGGCCGCGAAATCTCGGCAAGGTAACCCGCTCCGTCGACTCCCAGCGTCGTCCGCTGGCCGAATGGGCTGGCGATCGCGAGCGGAGTTCCGTCGCCGGTGCGCTCGATCGTGACCACGTTGCCAAACGCGTCCTCGATCTCCGTCACGAGCTTCCGGGGCGGCTGCTCCGGGCTCGCGGCAGGGTACTGTTCGTAGCGGAAAATCATCACAGTCCGGCGCGTCGTGCCGTCCTCGGTGCGCAAGTGGTTGCCGTCGCCGTCGAAGACGTCGATCACCGACCCGTCCGCGGCCGGCACGACAATCTCGTCGTCACCGAAAGGCGCTGGATTCGCGATCTTCCAGATCGCGTGACGCAGGGAATCCGAGAAGTAGATCGCCGTGCCGGCGGGCGACACCGCGATGCCCGCCGGGTAGCCGAGCGCCGCGGCAGTGGCCGGTACGCCGTCGGAGGTCGGCAAGGCCGCGCCGCCCCCGGCAAAGGTCCGCACTCTCCGGTCCGGGGAGATCGAGCGGATCCGGCTGTTCAACGAATCGGCGAGGTAGATCGTCCCGTCGGGGCCGAGCGAGAGATCGCCCGGTCCGAAAAAGCGCGTCGGATCCCACCCTGCGACCTCGCCGTCACCGGCGAAGAAGGGCTCGCCGCCCGAGTAGTAGTGGCAGCGTCCCCCGACCAGCCAGGAGGTCTCGAGGCCGCCCTGGCGATCGGCCGGGATCTCCTGCACGCACTGGGTCTGCGACAGGACGAGCGCGCCGTCGGGGCGCAGCGCGAGCCCCTCGCCGCCGAAGAGCGGAGTGCCGGTGCTCCACTTCTCCGCGATCCGCTCGAGCCCAGTCCCGGCTACGGCTTGCCAGACGCCGTCGCAGGTGTCGAATCCGTCGTCGTCCTGCGGCGTCTCGTCGTCCGTGAGCACGAAGAGCGTTCCCTGGCCGTCGACGACGAGGTCCTGCGGTCCCTCGAGCGCTCCGCCGCTACAACCCTGCGCGCCATTGCCGAAAAGGGTCGTGATTCGGCCATTGTGATCGATCCGGCGGACGCGCCGATGCCCTGTGTCCGCCACGTAGATCGTGCCGTCGCGGGTCGCGACGGCCTTCGAGGGCCACAGCAGCTTCGCGGCCGTCGCGAGCCCGCCGTCGCCGATCTCGGTCGACGCCGGGTCGGCGTCGCTGCAGTCGGTTCCGGCGATCGTCGAGATCGTCCCGTCGCGCTCGATACGGCGAATCCGACAGTTGCCGGAGTCCGCGACGAGGAGCGCGCCAGAAGCGGTGAACGCGAGGCCGGTCGGCGCCGCGAGTTGCGCGTCGCGCGCGATGCCGCCATCGCCGCTCGGTCCGGGCACGCCATTGCCGGCCACCCGCACCAGGACCTTCGCGACCTGCGGGCCGTCGGAGAGACGCCGCGCGTCGCCCGACCCGTAGAAGACCGTCGCGCTCAGGGGATCGACCGCATGCTGCACGTCGAGACCCCAACCGCCAAAGCCGAATCGCTCGCGAGCGTCGAACGGCGTGTAACTGCCGGACGCGACGCGAACCGACCGCACCTCGCCCCGTGCCGCGATCGCTTCGAGGCGGCGCCCCGATGGGAGGGCGAACGAGTGATCGCCGCTCGCTGGCGCGCCGAGGGCGCCCTCGTAGACATAGGCGACCTCGGCGGTCCAGCGTGCCGGTCCGTTCACAGGTCGATCCAGCGCATCGAGACCGCTCCACTCGACGGTCGTTTGCAGATTCGGTGCGGGTGCGAAGCTTCGCTCGACGACGCGGCCTGCAGTTTCGACGCTCAACTCGATGCGAGAGAGCCCCGCCGGCAAGGTCGCGCCCGACAAGGGCACGCTGAGCCGGTAGCCCGCCTTGCGTCCCGGAGTGCGGTCGCTGGCGTAGACGAGGGTGAAGGGTGTTCCCGCGATCGGTATGGCCTCGCGCAGGATCCGGTTCTCCCCGTCGACGAGGCCCCCGAAGGCTCCGAGCGCAGCACCTTCCGTCTTCCGATCGTCTTTCACGGTCGGCAGGGGAAGGTCCGGGGCCGGCCCAGTCGCCTCGGCGACGCGCAAGAGCGGAAAGCCGAGATAGTAAGAGGAGAAGTGAGTGACTTGCGCCCGCATCAGGCTCTGTCCGGGTGCGTAAAGCGACGCGATTGTCCGGCGCTCTGCGTCCGTGATCCCCAGCGCGCTCAGGGCCTCCTGAGTCGCCGGAGTGCCGGACCCGTCGACGTCCAGAAGCGCCAGGCCGCCCGACTCGGCGAGCACGCCGAGCACGCGCCCGTCCGGGACCGAAGCCCAGTGTGAATCGGCGCGCTCCCACGCGGCGGCTGAAACCCGCGTCCCGGCGGGAATGCCGAGGAAGTTGTCGACGAGGAGCGGAAGGGGCTGTGAGAAGAGGACCGTCGAGGCGCCGGCGGCAACAGCTTCGTCGACAGTGAAATCCACGACGAACGTGGGGTCGACCCCCGGCGGCAGTGGACCCGGCAATCGCTGAGCGAGCTGCTCGCCGACTGTCAGCTCGGTCAGGTGGAGCGTGAGCGCCTGCAGCTCGATGGTCGACCCGTTCGTTCGTCGCGCTGTGGCGACCACTCCCGCCGGCACCAGAATCGTCGATTGTCGCTGGCCCGCCGAATCCGACGCCACCGAACCACGAGCCGTCTGGAGGATCGGCGCGCCGGCGAGCACGATCGTGGGCGCCGCCGCGTCGAGCGCGGTCAGACGAACATCCTCGACGGTCCGAACTTCCGCCCAGGCGGGCTCGGCGAGGCGCTCGACCGCGACGCGGCCCGCGGCTTCGATCAGGACCACGACCGCGCCGCCGCCGTTGACGGCGAGATCGAACTCACCGTTCGCGCGGCTGAAAGTCGTTCCGACCGCTGGCTGCTCCGGTGCCGAGACGCGAGCTCCTTCGATCGGTGTCCCATCCGCAGCCAGGACTCGTCCGTGCAGTACCGCTGCGCGCCGGCAATCGAGCGCGTCGGCGGCGACGCCGAACTGCACCGGGCTCGTTCCCGACCAGAGGAAGGAATAGCGCCGGCAGAAGGCGGAGCCGAGGGCGGCGCCGACGCCCCCGGGGATCGGGGAAACGGGATCGCTGCCAGCCAGGGTCCGGACTTGCGCCGAGCTCTCGTTGCCAGCAAGATCGACGACTCGAAACTCGACCTCGTCTCCCGGCAGACCCGAAATCGCGCCGGCGAAACTGCGATCGGATGCGACCTCGGCCATCGTCTCGGCACCGGTGGTGCGAACGCGCGCCAGGACCCGCAATCCGCTTTCGCCCGACAAGACGCATCCGGCGGCTCCCTGGAAAAGGGCCACTCCCGCCTGCGAGTCCGCGACACCGAGCAAAGCGTCGTCGAGGCCCGCCGGCGCCGTCGTGTCGAGCTCCACTTCGAGAGTCAGTCTTCCGACATTGCCCGACGGGTCCGCGGCTTCGAGGAGCATCGAGTTCGCTCCCTCGACGAGCGGCCGGTCGAGCCGGAACGACAGATCGGACGCGACCGCAACCGAGGCCAGGTCGAGCGTGAGCGTCGCCGGCTCGGAGAGGTGCCCCCGAATCGCGAGCGGCGAGCGGTTCGAGAAGCCCGATGCGCTCGGCTCGTCGATCGAGATCTCCGGTGGGGTGAAGTCCGCCACCAGTGATGGCACGACGATCGACAGCGTCGCAGGCACTGACCGGAGACCGGCCAGGTCGCTCACCGTCGCCGCGAGAGTGACGGCACCACGGAGTCGTTGCACGATGCGACAGGCCGTGCCGCCGGCGACAGGGGAGCACTCTGTACCGACGAGCGCACCATTCGCCGTCACGACGAGGCTCGCAGAGTCCACGCCGGCTCCAGCATCCGACCAGCTCAGCTGGAAGAGGTTGACCTGCGGATCAAACGAGGCTCCAGTCGCCGGAAATGCGAAGCTCAGAGCCGGTGGTGTCGTGTCGATGGCGACCGTGAAGGTCGAGGCGGCCGTATTGCTGCGACGACCCACGCGATCCGCAACCGACACACTCAGCGTGTGCGTTCCCGAGTAAACGGCGACGGGAAGCGAACAGTCGAGACCGAGATCACCCGGCGCGCAAGCGAGCGCAACCGGCGAAGCATCGAGCGCCGCGACGGTCGATCCCATGTCGAGCCCGCTTCCGGCCTCTTGGACCTCGACGACGAGCGCATCGACCGCGGCGAATGCCGTCGAGCCCGGCGCGGGGGCCGCAATCGACACGGTCGGAGCCAGGGTGTCGACCACGAAGGTCGCCGCGGCATCGAGGGTCGAGTTTCCCGCCAGGTCGCCGACAGCCACCTTGAGCTCGAAGGACCCATCCGCGACCGGCGCGGCCGCTGCGCATTCGCCTCCGCTCGCCGAATAGGTGCAGGAGAAGCCGATCGAAGAGGCACTCTCGACACGGATCACGATCGTCGCAGGGTCGACACTGCTTCCAGCGTCGACGAAGCGAAAGCGGAGCAGCGGCGAGCTTGTGGTGAGCGTGGCGCCCGGTAACGGATCGAAGAACTCGACCTGCGGCGCGAGGTTGTCGACCTGAAGCATTCGGCTCGCCGACCCCGGATTGCCCACGATGTCCCGCGCCTCGACGGTCAGGGAATGCGTTCCATTCGGCATCGCGTCCCGGGGCCAACAGTCGAGACTGGAGCCGTCGAGGTTGCAGTCGGCGGCGAGCGGTGCCCCGTCGAGCTTCAGCGCTATCGAGAGCGGGTCGACGGCCGAGCGGGCGTCGACGATCGTGGCCCGCACCCGCGGTCGCGGATCCACTGTCCAGCCGGTGGCGGCGGGCTCGAGGATGCTGATGACGGGACCCGCTGTATCGCTGCAGACCAGTGGCCGGCTCCAGCGCGCGAGATTGCCGGAACCGATACCGTCGACGGCCGTGAAGCTGCCGCCCAGGTAGAGCGCCGAGCCCGTCGACTCCTCGGCGGAGGCGAAGGCAGCCACGTTTCCGGAGGAGATCCCGCTGCCGATTCCCGACCAGGCGCTTCCGTTCCAGCGCGCGACTCGATTGCCGCTGCTCGAGCCGAGGCTGGCGAACGAGCCGCCGAAGTAGGCGGCAACGCCCCTGCCGTCGTCCCACAGTGCGATGCCGTTTGCCGAGCTAGGGCTCGAACCGGTGGTACCGGCGATCGTCGACCAGGTCGCTCCGTTCCATCGCTGCGCGAGCGATGGATAGTCGCCCCCTGCGAGAAGCGATCCCGCCGTCCAGGGCGCGACCGCCAGGATGTTTCCGCTCGGGCCCGAGCCAACGGCGAGCCAGTCCTGGCCGCTCCACCTGGCGACTCGGCTCGGGTTGCCGGTTCCAGCCTGGGCGTAGAAGTAACCACCCGCATAGAGACTCGTCGTGCCTCCAGATGCAGCTGTCGCAAAGGAACTGACTCCGCTCGTGAGGCCGGCGCCGGCGAGCTGCCACGATGACCCCTTCCATCGGGCCACGTTGAGCGCCTGGAGCCCGCCGACTTCACTGAATGTGCCGCCGACGAAGAGCGCCGGGCCACTCCCGTCGTCGTACGCTTTCAGCGCTCGAACAAAGGCTGTTCCGTAGGGACTCGGGAATCCGGCCCCGAGTGCCTCCCAGCTCGCTCCGTCCCACCTGGCGATCGCTCTCGTCGAGATCGAACCCGCGGAGAAGAAGTGGCCGCCGACATAGAGAGCGGGTCCCCTCCCGTCGTCGAAGACCTCTAGTGCGTAGACGCTGCCGTCGATCCCTGTTCCGAGCGGCTTGAAGGTGGCTCCGTCCCAGCGCGCAATTCCATTGAGGAGCTTTCCGCCGCCGGACTTGAAGAGTCCACCGACGTAGAGGGCGGAACCCGTCCCGTCGTCGAAGGTCACGAGGGCGCGGACGTCGTTGTCGAGACCGTCTCCGAAGGGACGCCAGTCCACTCCGTCGAACCGGGCGACTCTCCAGGCGAAGGCTCCACCGGCGCTCTCGAAGTCTCCGCCCACGACCAGTTCGTCGTCCCAGCTGTAGAGCAGCATGCCGCCTTCGGACGCCTCCGAGGGGCTCGTTCCCGCGGCATGCCAGGTGACCCCGTTCCACCGCGCAAGGGTGCCGAAGGTCGTCCTCGCCTGGCCCGTGAACTTCCCTACCGCGAAGAGCTCCGGGCCATGACCCGAATCGTGAACGGCCAGAGCTTGAATGCCGGCCTGAGAAGTCAACGAAGAGTAGTAGGTCTCGAGTCCGCTGCCCAGCGTCGCCCACCGCGATCCGTTCCAGCGCGCGATGGAGCTCGTCTTGATGGCGCCCGAACCGACCCGATTGAACAGTCCCGCTGCGATGAGTTCCGGCCCGCTGCCCGAGTCATAGATCGCGAGCGCATTCACCATCGCCGTGTCTTCGGTGCCGTCGGCGACGATCCGGCGGACGCCGTCGTCGAGAGCCGCCCAGCTGTTCGAGGTGCGGCGCGCGATGTTCTTCGCCGCGACGCCCCCGATGGAATCGAACGTCCCGGCCGCGAAGAGTTGCGGCCCGGATCCGAGGTCGGCGTGTGCAAGCGCGAAGACTTTCGGAGCGATGCTTCCGATGCCGATCGGGTAGCAGGAGACCGGCGAGCCGAGGCCGTCCCATCCCGAAGCACGCCAGCGCGCCACGTTGTCCGCGCCGCCATTGCCGTTCACATGATTGAAGTGCCCGCCGACAAAGAGCGCGGGCCCGCTTCCGTCGTCGAACACATCGAGCGCGTAGACCGATCCCGAGCCCACCGAGCAGGTATCCGTCTGGTAGACGACACGAGACTCCCATTGCACGCCCTGTCCGAGCCCCGTCCAGGAGGTCCCGTTCCATCGTGCGATGCCGTTGACCGGCTGGGTCCCCACGTACGTGAACGAGCCACCGGCGTAGAGCTGCGGGCCCGTGCCGTCGTCGAAAACCGCCAACGCCCGCACCGGCGCCGTTCCAGGCTCTCCTCCCTGCAAGGGCTGAAACTGCTCTCCATCCCAGCGCGCCATGTTCCGGAAAGGCAGCCCCGGCGGGGCCAGAATGGCGTAGCCGCCCAGGTAGAGAGCTGGCCCCGAGCCATCGTCGTAGACGGCCGCCGCGTAGACCGGGCCGTCCAGCCCTGGCCTCTTTCCGAAGATCCCCGGAGTGATCTCGAGATCGCAGGCCAGGTGGAGTGTCAGCGTTCCGACGCCCGTGATTCCGCCGATGGCCGGAATCGTCGGCGTCGACAACGCGGTTCGCACCTGACCTCCTGAGTAGTTCTGCACGACGACCTGAATCCGGCGGTCCGAGGTCAGGCCGGAGAGCCCGAGACTGAAGCTGCCATCCGCTTGAGTCGTTGCCGAAACTCCCGCCAGACCGAGGACCTTCACCGTGGAGGCGGCTGCCGGCGACCCGGAATCGAAGACGACACGCCCGACCACGGTCGTGCCGTTCGCCCCTCCTGCTGTGTCCACGACGATCGTGATCGGCGCGGCGACAGCCTCGTTGCCCGCAAGGTCACGAACCAGGGCGCGCAAGGTGTAGACACCGTCGATCAGCGGCGCGACGGGCGAGCAGATGGCGGCCTCCGTTCGAGGGAGGCAGGACAAGGGTGCCGCGAGTCCATCGATCGTCACCCGGAGCGACGCCGCGTCGATTCCGGACCCGTCATCCGAGAGCGCGAAGACGATCTTCGGCTGCGCCGAGTAGACGCGTGCGCCGCTCGCCGGGCTGGTGAGGAAGATCGCCGGAGGTACACTGTCCCTGACGAGGGTGTAGTCGAGCGTCGATTCCCTGCCGCTGCGATCGAGCGCCCGAAAGAGGTAGGTGTTCGGACCCTCGCTGAGCTCGCCGGAGGCGAACTCGAATGTGTGATCGGCGTTGACGGACAGCGCTGTTCCATCCACCCACATCGATGCGGGCTCGTCGACGTTGCCGCGGACGACGACACTGACATGCCGCGTCGTTCCTGCCGGAGGATCGACAATCGTGATCCGCGGCGGGACACCCCTGGTGTCGCAGTCTCCCCAGCGCGGCGAGCGCTGCCAGACCGTCAGAAGCTCGGAGGTCGCGCCGCCGGCCGTCGTGAATCCCCCGGCGACGAAAGCGGCCGGAGCGCCGCGATAGTACCCGCTCGCGATGGCTCGAACGGGTGGGGCATCGACGCCAGTCCCCAGGTTGACATTGGTATAAGGGAGAACATAGCCCGTCAACTGGCTCGCGCTCTTCGACACGCAGGCAGATGCAAAGTCGCCTCCGACGACCAGTTGCTCACGCGCTCCGTCTCGAAACGCTTCGACCGCGAAGAGCTCGCCGTCGATCGGAACCGTCGACCCGTCGTCTGCGATCGTTCGATTCTTGAAATATCCGCACCCGGGACCGGCTCCCTTGTTGAAGAGTTGCGCGTCGTTCCAGCCGACGTACCCGTAGCCCCACGAAGAGAACGTGCCAACGAGGTGAAGGTTTCCGGCAAAGGTCGCAGAGTCGTAAACGTCCTTGATCGAATAGACAAAGCTCGACCAGCTCGTCCCGTCCCACCACTGAGCATTGGCGGCGCCACCGACGAAGAGGCGGCCCTCGAAGACCGTCAGCGTGCGGATGGAGGTCGGACCACCCAGGGCTTTCCAGGTCGCTCCGTTCCATCGGAACAGCCCTGAGCCGGCAGCGAAGAGCTCCGGGCCGCTCCCGAGGTCCGCCCAGGCCACCGTCGAGATCGGAACTCCGATCGGTGGGCCCACGTGGGTCCAGTCGAGGCCGTTCCACTCGGCGACCTCACCCGTCGCCTCGGCGAGCCCGTAGACACGCCGGCGCACGCCGTCCGAAACCTCCACGACCCGGCTACCACCACCCGTCAGGCCGCCGCCAGCCGCTCGAACCGCCACTTCGTCCCAAAGACCGATTGCGCCCCTCAACCGAACTCCCCCGACAGTCGTTGCGCCAGCGAACAGCGTCACTTCTCCGGCTGGACTCAGCGCCCGCGCCAGGGAAGTGATCTCGCCTTGCGTCTGCAGCGTCGGAGCCCACTGGACCGGCTCGAAAAAGGACTCGCAGTCCCGCTTGAGCTCGAGTTGCCCGATGTTGGTGACACCGCCGAGAACAGGCGACACGGCGGGAGCGAACCCAAGGTAGGTCGCGTCCGGTCGAACGAGTCTCGCGACGAAGTTCACAGGCTGCGAATCGAGCACCTCCAGATTGCTCAGCGTGAAGGTGCCATCCGAGGAAACCGTCGCAAAGAGGGAGGGGTTCTCGTCGATGAAAACCACGGCACCATTGGCGGGTGAACCATCTTCGAATCGCACGGACCCGACGATTGCCGTCTCGTTCGAAGGCACCGTCACCGTGAAATTGCTCACGCCGGGCGAGGCGACATTGCCTTGGAAATCCCGAATGCCCGCTCGCGCGGTATTGGGCCCGGAGTGGAGGTCGCGTCTCGGGATGCAGGACGCCTCACTGGCCGTCTTGTCGCAGTCGAAATCCATCGAGAGTCCGTCGATCGAGAGCGTGAAGCTCTCCAGGTCGATTCCCGAGCCGACGTCCGAGTACGCGATCGAGAAAGTCGGCCGCAGGGTCGCGACACTGCTCCCGTCACTCGGCGCTCCGATCGCAATCACCGGCGGGATCGATTCCGGTACGGTAACCGGGATGGACTCCGACTCGGATAGGTTTCCTGCGTGATCTCGAATCTCCGCCTGGAGCGACGAAGCACCAGCGGCAAGATCGACGCCCAGCGCGCAATCGATGACGTACCCCGAGCTCGAGCACTGGATCGCTAGCGGACTGTTGTTCTGCAAGATGCGCAGCGTCGATAGGTCTAACCCGGAGCCGAGGTCGAACGCACCGAGTCGAATCGCTGGACGAGCCGACGGAAGATTCCAGCTGCTCGGTTCGATGAAGTCGATCTTGGGTCGCTTCGTGTCGGTGCAACTCAGTGGTCTCCAGAAGCGCGCAAGACGCGTTGATGCAATTCCGGAGACGGAAGTGAACTTGCCGCCGAGAACTAGCTGCCCTTGGCCGGCGATAGATCCCGACGCAATTGCCAGCACGTCGTTGTTGACTCCTGTCCCCACGGGCCCGAATGAGCTGCCGCGCAGGCGGGCAATGTGGTTGTAGAGCACATTGCCAACCGTCGTGAAGCTGCCCCCCGCAAAAAGTTCTGGGCCGGTACCGTCATCGAAGACGCCGAGCGCAGAGACGCTGGGCGCGAGACTCTGACCGTTGACGCTCGACCAGGATCCGGATGCCCACTTCGCAATCGCGTTGATGGCGTTGGTCCCGGCGTTGGTGAATTGACCTCCGACGTACAGCGCGCTCCCGCTCGAGACGGTAAACGTCTTGAGAGCCTTGACCAGAACGGTCTTTCCACCCGTGATGCCGGCACCCAACGCCGACCAGGCTGAACCGTTCCAGCGTGCAATCCGGTTCGCTGCGAGTGTTCCTGCCGCGGTGAAGGCTCCGCCAGCGTAGAGCCCCGGGCCGCTGCCGTCGTCGTAGCGCTCAAGCGCCAGGACGTTGCCGTTCAGTCCACCTGCGAGCGCGACCCAAGTCGACCCGCTCAGCCGCGCGACATGGTTGAACGCAATGCCGTTCGCGCTGGTGAAGGCGCCGCCCGCATAAAGCGACGAACTGCCTCCCACGTCCGCCGACAAGAGCGCGGTGACTTGCGCTCCGAGACTGCCTCCGACCTGAGACCACGTCGAGCCTGTCCACTTGGCGACGTAGCTGACACTTCCTGTGCCGGATTTGGTGAACTTCCCACCGGCGTAGAGATGAGGCCCGGTTCCGTCGTCGTGGACCGCAAGGGTATCGACCGAAGGGTTTGAGTTCCCGCTGAGCCCGGCACCGAGGGCGCTCCAGGCCATTCCGTTCCACTTTGCGACCAGATTCACCACGATTCCTCGGGCGGTCGTAAAGGTTCCCCCGACGTAGAGCGCCTCGCCCGATCCATCGTTGAACAGGACTGCAGCCCGCACTTCTCCGTTGAGATCGGAGGCGAGAAACGGTGTCGGCGTCAGAGTCGCGTCGCATGCGAACTCAAGCCAAGCGCACCCACCGATTACGCTGTTCGTACCAGGCGTCGCCGTACCCGAGAGCCAGCCGGTTGCGGATCCAGCGAAAGACGAGAATTGGCCGACAGCAACGACGGTCCGCGTTGAAGAGAGGGGAAAGGGCAGGCTCACGAACGAGCCGTCGCTCGCAGTGGTCGCCTGAGGGTAGGGCGGCATCAGGATCGTCGTTGCCGCGCCGCCGACCGGTCCTCCAGACTCTTGGAAGCAGAAGAAGCCGCCCATCGTCGCCTCGCCGCTGGCCAGCGCCGTGCTCGAGGCGACGAGAGCCGGCGCGGGCGAGCCGTCGAGAACCTTCGCAGCTCCGTCGGGGATGATCGGCTTCTGGGGAGCCAGCGGCCAGGGACGGAGCTCGAGGTGAATTCGTCGGCCGGGTTCTTCGCCGGGAAGCTCGAACTGGCGCCGGAGTTCTCCTGTCGGCGAAATCTCCCGCACTTGATGACCCTCGAGACGCCAGGTGGAATTGTCCCGGGAATCGCGCGCTTCGGTAGGGTTCGCGCTCTCGAAGCAGTCGGTCGACCGCTCGAGCCGGGCGACGCCGATCCTCTCGACTGCGCCCGCAATCGCGTTGACAACGAATGTGGCGCCGGTCGATTGCCAGAGCACGCCGTTCTCGGTGTCGGACCAGCAGAGGCGCCGGGCAGGTGAGAGCCCCGTTTCCATGACTTGCCGTTCGATGCCCGATTCCGCTTCGAGCGCGAAGGCCCGGCTACCGGCCGCCAGCCACAGGCTTGCGGCGCCCTCGGTCGCTGCGTCGATCGACGCGGGAGGAACCCAATCCCAGATCATCTCGCCGGTCGGCGACCAGGCTGACAAGTAGTTCTCGCAGACCGAGATCATGTTGCCTTCGTTCGTGGCGAGGAGCTCCGGCTCCCGACAGCCGAGATCCGCGGTCGATCCGACGAAGGATCTGCCGCGATCTATTCGACGAACCTGGAGATGGCTGCCGTCCCAGGTCCAGACGACACCGGCCTCCCCGTAGACGGCGACGCGAGGCGGAACGCTCGCTTTCGCGACGGCTGTTCGCCAAGCTCCCGTGGATGGGTCGAGCTCGAGAACGCTCGCGTCCGTCTCGATCCAGACCGATACGCCGGAAGGCGGCGAGGCCGAGATCGCTCGGGGACCCAGGAGCGAAACCAGGGTTGTGACGAGTACAAGGACCGCCAGGCGCCTCGGCATCACGAAATTCCTCCCCGTCGAACTCGGGGGCGCGCCGCGCGCGCAGGGACCCTCGCGCGCGAGTTTCCCTTTCGACGACCCTTGAAGACGGAAGTGCGCTCCGTCGTCTGGCACTCAGACGCTCGCTGTGTTGGCCCCGGCGAGAGACGCGAAGTCCCGCGGCTCCAAGGGCCGTGGTTGGCCTCGGAATCTCAGCCCAGCGTTGCGGAAGGGTGCTTTCGGAGAGTTAGTCGCGGCTCCCCCGAGATTGGTAGACACGCCGTGGGCACAACACGAGAGCCGCGCTCTCTCGGCGCGGGCCCAGCCCGGTCGTCCTTCCTCGAAAATTGAGCTTAGGCGCGACTAGCTGTTCGGGAGCGCTCGGGAGCAACGGAGACGTCGCGCGAGCACCGCGAGGTACTTGGTCGAGGGCCGTCGGCGATTCAGCCGATGTAGCCGAGCGCTCGCAGGCGCTTGAGCTCTTCTTTGTTGCGCTTGCCGTCGGGCATCACGCGGCTCTCGCCCGGCAGTTTGCGCGGGCGGGCGCGGTATTGCTCGAGCTCGTGCCATAGCCGTTCGCGGATCTCGAGTTGGGCGGCGCCGATGTTGTGGCGCTCCCCGGGGTCGGCCCGGAGGTCGAAGAGTTGCACGCCTTCCTTGGGTCCGAAGGGGCGAGGTGTCCGCCGGTACCAGCGGTGCGCCGCCCAGTAGTCGAAGAACATCAGCTTGTACTGGCGGCTCCTCACCGCCTCGATGCCGTAGCAGGTGGCGAAGGCGAGCGGCGGAGCGCCTTCCTCGGAGGCGAGGTCGACGCCGTCGACACCGTCGGGCGGCTCGATGCCCGCCGCGGCGAGCAGCGTCGGGCCGACGTCGAAGATGCGGCCCTGGCGGTCGTCGACCTTGCCCCCCCGGCCGGCGCGGCCGTCGTAGAAGACAAATGCCGTGCGCAGCACTTCGTCGTAGGCATTGAAGCCGTGGCTCGCCGAGTAGCGATCGACGAGCTCCAGGCCGTGGTCGGCGCCCGGCGCGCCGCCGCTCGCCGTCGCAGGGGTCTAGAATGCCCGCGCCATGCCCTCCGATCGCGTCCTCACCGGCGAGCCCGTGCCCGAAGAAATCCGGGCCGAGGAGACGTTGCGGCCGCGCGAGCTCGGCGAGTACGTCGGGCAGGAGCGGCTGGTCGAGAATCTGCGGGTCTTCATCCGCGCGGCGCGCGAGCGCGGGGAAGCGCTCGACCACGTGCTCCTGTCGGGGCCGCCGGGGCTCGGCAAGACGACCCTGGCGCACATCCTGGCCCACGAGATGGGCGCGCCGCTGCGCTCGACCGCCGGGCCGGTGCTCGAGCGCGCCGGCGACCTGGCGGCGATCCTCACCAACCTGCAGCCGGGCGAGGTCCTCTTCGTCGACGAGATCCACCGTCTCGGCAGCTCGGTCGAGGAGATCCTCTACCCCGCCCTCGAGGACTTTCAGCTCGATCTCGTGCTCGGCCAGGGGCCGGCGGCGCGCACGGTCAAGATCCAGCTGCCGCGCTTCACCCTCGTCGGCGCCACGACGCGCGCCGGACTGATCTCGGCGCCGCTGCGCGCGCGCTTCGGCATCACGCACCGGCTCGACTTCTATCCGGCCGAAGAGCTGGCGCGCATCCTCATTCGCTCGGCGCGCATCCTGGCGGTCGAGGCCGACGAGGCGGGCCTCGCCGAGATCGCCGGGCGGAGCCGCGGCACGCCGCGCATCGCCAACCGGCTCTTGCGCCGCGTGCGCGACTTCGCGCAGGTGCAGGGTGAAGGACGAGTCGGGCGCGAGATCGCGCGCCATGGCCTGGCGGCGCTCGAGGTGGACGACCACGGCTTCGAGGAGCTCGACCGGCGGATTCTCTCCACCCTGATCGAGGTCTACGACGGCGGCCCGGCGGGGATCCAGGCGATAGCGGCCGCCGTCAGCGAGGACCGCGGCACGCTCGAGGACCTCTACGAGCCCTACCTCCTCCAGATGGGCTTCCTGCAGCGCACGCCGCGCGGCCGCGTCGCCACCCGCCGCGCTTACGAGCACCTCGGCTATCCGCCCCCCGCCGGCACGCCCGGCACGCTCTTCGGAAGCTAGGAGCGCCCGCCGCGAAGGGCGGCCGACTCGACGAGCCGCACCGCCGCTTCGAGGCCGCCCTCGGCTTCGACCCGGCTCCTGAATCGCGCCAGCCGGCCGCGCAGCTCCGCGTCGTTCGCCACCCGCTCGACCCGCGCGACGAGCTCGTCGGCGCCGAGCGTCGCCATGTCGGCCGCGATCGCGATGCCCTGCTCGACCGCCCGCGCCGCATTGCCGGGCTGGTCGCGCAGGGCCGGCACGATCACCATCGGCACTCCGAAGT
This sequence comes from Thermoanaerobaculia bacterium, assembly GCA_963699245.1. Classification (GTDB taxonomy): domain Bacteria; phylum Acidobacteriota; class Thermoanaerobaculia; order Multivoradales; family JAGPDF01; genus JACTMI01. Next base: position 2,507,329 of record OY969426.1, on the reverse strand, counting down.
GGATCGCTTCGCGAATCGAGTTGATCCCGCCGTGCGTGACGAAGGCGGCCGCCCGCGCGAGCAGAGCGAGCTGCGGCACGCGGGCGGCGATGCGGAGATTCGGCGGCGGGCGGAGGCGCGCCAGCGCCGGATGGTCGCCGACGTGCAGCACGAACTGCCAGTCGGGCCGCGAGTGGCTGGCGCCGACCACCGCCGCGAAGAAGCGCCCGGCGTGCGGGTAGGACGCGGAGCTCGTCCCGAGCGAGACGTAGACGAGCGGCTTCGACGCGTCGATGGCGCCGGAAGGGAGCGGCTCCTCGCTCCTCTCGAGGTCGATCGTCTCGGCCAGGTAGAGGCGCCCGTCCTCGGGGCCGCCGGCAAACTGCAGCGCCCGCGGGCAGAGCACGATCTCGGGCAGCGCGAGCCGCGGCCCCATCTCGCCGTACCACCAGGTCCGGTTCTCCTCGAGCGGATAGCCCGAGCGCCGGGCCACCCGGCGGAAGACGCCGACCAGGTGGTGCATGCGGGTCGGGAAGCGGAAGCGGCCGAAGAGGAGCGCGGCGGCGCTCTTGGTGAAGAGGAAACGCAGGCGAAGCGCGAGCCAGGCGGCGCGAACGCGCCACGACGGCGAGCCGCCGGCGCGCGGGCGGAGCGCCGAGGTGACTGGCGGCACGATGGCGTTGGGACGGAGCGAGAGGATGATCGAGAGATCGATCACCGGCAGCCCGAGCCGCAGCGCGCGCAGCGCGACGTACCAGACGAAGGTGTCGCAGAGCACGACGTCGGGCGCGCAGGCCCGCAGCCGCTCGTCGAGCGGCCCGTCGACGATCTCGTGCAGGAAGGCGCCGAAGAGCGCCTCGTCGGCCCGCCGCCGACGCAGCCGGCTCCACCGGCCCCGTCGCCCGGCGGTGGCCGCGGCGAGCGACCCGGCGGGCAGCAGCTCCGGTGCGAGGTCCATGTATTCGAAGCCCTGCGCTTCGACGAGCGCGCGCAGGTCGGCGAGGCCGAGATAGACGACACGGTGGCCGCGCCGCCGCAGCTCGCGGGCGAGGCGGAAGCTGCCGGTGTGGTGCCCCGCCTCGGCCAGCAGGGCGAAGACGACGATCAGCGGCACGCCAGCGCTCACCGCGCTCAGGCGGCCCACGGGCGCCGGGCTGGCACGCTTTCGATCAGGCAGCAGCTCTCCGCGGTCTTGCGGATTCCGGTGCACCGCAGGCCGGCCTCGCGCAGCAGCGCCTCGATCTCGGCGGCGACTCGCTCCCGTCCGCCGTGCATCACCAGCATGTGCAGATCCTGCAGCTCGGCATCCTCGCCGCGCGTGACGTCGGCGAGCGACTCCACGATCACCAGCCGGGCCCGCGGCGACATCGCTTTCCGGCAGTTGCGCAGGATGCGCAGCGCCGCCGCGTCGTCCCAGTTGTGCAGCACCGCCTTGAGCAGGTAGAGATCGCCGCCGGCGGGAACCTCGGCGAACAGGTCGCCGGCCACGAGCCGGCAGCGCGACGCGACGCCGGCGTCGCGCAGCAGCGCCGTCGCGCCGGCGAGCACCTCCGGCAGCTCGAACAGGGCCCCCGTGAGCTCCGGCCGGCGGGCGAGGATCGCCGCCAGCAGCTCGCCGCGTCCGCCGCCGAGGTCGACGACGAGACCGCGGCGCGGCAGCGCGAGACGGGCGAGGATCGCCGCCGTCTCGGCCCGCGAGCGGGCGCGCGCCATGGCGTCGAAGAGCGCGCGGCTCTCCGCGTTGCGGGCGCGATGCTCCCAGGCGCTCTCGCCGTAGAGACGGGGAAAGGAGGCCGCACCGCTCCGCACGCTCTCGACCAGCTCGCCCCAGGGGAGCCAGGAGGTCGGGCCGAGCGCGTGCAGCGCGTCGTCGCGCAGCGAGTCCGGGGCGCCGGCCCGCAGCGGCTCGCCGAGCGGCGTCAGCGCGAAACGGCCGTCGCGCCGGCGACGCAGGAGGCGGAGGCCGACGAGCGCGCGCAACAGTCGAGCGAGGGCCTCCGCGTCGGCGCCGGCGCGGCTCGCGAGCTCTTGCGCAGTGAGCGGTCCGGCCGCGAGATGGTCGGGCAAGCCGAGCAGCGCCGCGGCGCGCACGCACTGCGAGGCGCGATAGCCCCAGATCTTCCGCTTGAGCTCGGCGCGCCGATCCGCCGCGGCGGCGCGGCGTTTTCCCGCCGGGGTGCGCTCGGTCACGAAGGGTCTCCGCGGCCCGCTACCAGAGCGACTCGATGCCCACCGCGGCCATGATCTTGCCGGCCTCGGCGCCGTTGCCGCCAATCAGCGTCGACGGCACTGCCGCCAGAGGAACGAAGCGCGCGATCAGGTCCCGCGTCCGCAGACGCCCGGTGGCGAAGAGAGCGAGGACGCGAGCGAAGGCGCGCGCATCGGTGCGCCCGCGCGTGCCCTGCAGCGAGGCGGCCGCCGAGACCCACGGATTGACGTCGGCGGCGATCGGACGGCGGGTGCGCGACAGGACGATCAGGCGGCCCCCGGGCGCGAGCAGCCGCTGGGCGATCGGCAGCACGGAGTCGGTGCTGCCGCTGACGTCGACCTGGAAGTCGGCGCCGCGGCGCAGCAGGTGACGGCCGATCTCGCGCGCCGTCGCCGCCGGATCCGGGTTCTCCAGGTCGATCGCGACGCCGTCGTCGAAGCCGTGCGCCAGGGCGCCTTCGACGCGAGCGGGCTCGCGATCGACACCGAGGATCGGACAACAGCCGGCGAGCCGGGCGAGCGTGCCGACGAGCAGGCCGAGCGCGCCGAGTCCGTAGACGACGACCGCGTCGCCGGGCGCCGCCGCGCGGCCGGCGAGGAAGAGCGCGCTGTAGACGGCGCCCAGCGGTTCGAGCAGCGCCCCCGCGGCGGCGGCCTCCGCGCGCGAGAAGCCGCGCGCCAGGAGCGCGTCGAGCGGAAAGCAGGCGCGCTCCGGCACCGCGACGAACTCCGCCAGGCCGCCGTCGCGCGTCAGGCCGAGCAGCTCGCTGCGCTCGCACTGGGCCGGGAAGCCGCTCAGGCAGGTGTCGCACGACCAGCACGAAAGAACGCTCTCGACAGCCACCAGATCGCCGACGCCCACCCGCGCGACGCCCTCGCCGACCGCGCGCACCGTCCCCGCCATCTCGTGACCGAGGACGACCGGCAGACGGAGCGGCCCGGAGAAGTGCGACCGGCCGGCGGCATCGAAGCGGCAGGCGGCGAAGTCGGTGCCGCAAAGGCTGCATGTCTCCACCGCGAGGAGCACTTCGCCGGAGCGCACCACCGGAATGTCGCGCTCCACGAGCTCGACGCTCCCCGCGCCCGCCTCGGCGCCGCCGGAGCTTCCCGCTCGCGGACCGGCGAGGAGAACGCTCTTCATGCCCGGACCTCCCTGTCCGCCGCTCGATCCCGGTCGCGCGCCGAATCGCGCGTGTCCGGCGTCCGAGGATAGACAATTTTCCCGCCGGCGGCAGCGGCGGCGAGGCTCTCGAGACGCCGCCGCGTCGCTTCGGGAGCATCGAGCCACTGCTCGTTGTCCCGCCAGTCGCCGAGATACCAGGCGGTGAAATCGGTCCAGTAGACCTCGCGCCCGCCGAGTTGGAGGAAGACGTCGGGCGTGGTGGCGGGCGTCAGCAGCCCGCGGTGGAGGTCGCGCGGTATCCGCGGCGTGAGCGGGAAGCCGATCGGCCCGAGCCGCAGCACGAGGTCGACCTGCGGCGACGGCGCCGGCCATCGCCGGCCGTGCTCGCGGACGAGCGCCGCGAGCTGCTCCGCGCTCGGCGGACGCCCGGCGTCGCCGTCGACGACCAGCAGCCGCGCGTCGTCGTTCCAGAACGCGCTGCCGAGCCAGTGGACGGCCCGGCAGTCGGCTCCCCACTGCCGCAAGGCGAACTCCTCGAACGACGCGAGCTCGCGCGGCGGCCCATCCGCGGCGGCGTCGCCCCGCGCCGAAGGCGCCTCCAGCTCCTGGGCGACGCCGGGTCGAAGCTCGAGAAAGGGCCGCGTGGCGAAGCTTCGCCAGAGCGCGGTGAAGAAACCGAAGAGAAATCGGCTGGTCTCCTCGACGATCGCCGGCTCGTCGGCGAGGAAGCGACCGGCGGCGATGCCGGCCAGCCGGGCGGCGAACGGCGAGCCGTCGGCCGCCAGCGCTTCGTCGCGCGAAGCGCGGCGCTCCCCCGTGCGCCGGAAGTGGTCGACCAGCAGCAGCTCGCTCGTCACCTTGTAGCAGGTCGCATTGCGCAGCACGCGATCGCGCTCGTGGGCTCCCTCGACGAGCAGGCGGGCGAAGACCGTCCACCAGCGGCAGAGCTCGAGATAACAGGCGGTGCTCAACCGCTCGGGCGACAACGGCGCGAGCGTCGCGAGGAGGTCTTCGCCGGCAACGAGCTTCCAGGTCCGCCGGCCCTCGTGCAGGCGGTATTGCCAGGCGGGAGTCGTGCGCCACCGGCGCTCCACCGTCGCGCGGCTGGCGGCGAAGTTGGGGTAGTACTCGACCAGACCCGCCGTCGCCCGCTGCAACGCGCGGCCCGCCGAGCGGACCGCGGGCAGCGCGCTCTCGTCCCGGGTGATGACGATGAAGTCGATGTCGCTCACGCCCGGCGTGATCGCCCCCCTGGCGACGCCCCGCGTGAGATAGAGCGAGCTGACGCCGCGGCGGCGGCGCAGGACGAGCGCGGCCAGGCGCGCCACGAGTCGGTAGAGACCGCGGTAGAGCGCGTCGAGCGGCGGAACGGAAGAGATCGCCAGCAGGACGCGCAGCCGCCGCTTCACCGTCGGGCTCCCCGCCGCCCGAGGCGCCTCGAGATCACGGCGATCCGGCGACGCAGGGCTTCGCGCCAATACCGCAGCCGGTCGTAGGGAAAGAAAGGGCGCTGGATCGTCTCGCGCGGGATCCGCCCGGCGATCGCCGCTTCGCGCGAGAAAGAAGTGCCGGCCGAACGGACAATGCGCTGCGTCCGCGCGAGCATCAGCCAGTCGACGAGGGCGTCGCACATCCCGTCGACCGTGTCGCGGCGAGCTTCGGTTTCGGCGCGAGTCAGGATGCGCCCCGGGAACTCCGCCAGCAGGCGCTCGGCTTCGGCGCGATCGTCGGTGGCGAGGAAGAAGAGCGTCGACGGATCGGCGTCGACGAGCTCGCGCATGCGGCGCACGAAGAGCGCCGTCGGCGAAATCTGTTCCGGCGTGTCCCCGGCGACCAGCACGAGGTCGGTGCGCCGGATGTGCACGCCGACCACCGGGCGGCCGGCGAGCTCGCGCCCGAGCTGCGCCACCCGCTCGCGAACCGCGGCGACCGGGACGAGCCGGCGGTAGAACTCCCCCTTGGCGGCGACGAAGCTCGCCATCGGCAGGGCGCGCGGCTTGAAATTGAAGAAGGTCCGCACGAAGGCGACGCGGGCCGGATCCTCCGCCGCGTCGCCCGGACCGGGAACGGCGAAATTCACGGGCTCGCGCTCCCAGGTGCGCGTGCCCTCGGGCAGGGGGCCCGCGAAGGGCACGAGAGCGTTCTCGAAGAGCTCCTCCCAGCGCGCGCCGCACGCCGCGTCGACTTCCCACCGCAGGCGGAGCTCGCGCGCCGAGGCCCGGGCGGTGATGTCGGCGGAGGCGAGGACGCGCAGCCGGTTCGCGAGGCCTCCGACGGGCTGGACGATCAGCAGCCGCTCGGTCGCCATCGGCGAGCCTCGGCCTTCGGACCGCTCGAACTGAGAGGGATGAGGTCCAGGGGCGCTACCTCCCGATCGGAAGCCGCAGACTACCTCAGCGTTTCGGCGCGCGCCGCGATGGAGCGCGCTCTGCGGGCCCTGCTCCGGAAACTAGAATGGCCTCCGATGCGCGCCGGCACGAAAGCGACGCTGGTGTTCAATCCGGCCGCCGGCGGCGCCCGCGCGGCCCGCGGCCTGCCGGCGATCCTTGCCGAGCTGCGGACGAGGCTCGATCTCGAAGTGGTGCCCGCCGACTCGCCGCTGCAGGGGCGGGAGGCCGCGCGGCAGGCGGTCGCGGCGGGGCGCGAGCTGCTCTTCGCGCTCGGCGGCGACGGCACGTTGAACCTCCTCGCCGGCGAGCTGGCGGGCACTTCCGTCGCGCTGGCGCCGCTTCCCGGCGGCACCACCAACGTCGTCGCCCGGGCGCTCGGCCTGCCGCGCGATCCAGTCGCGGCGGCGCGCGCGCTGCTGGCGGGCGAAGTGCGCGAGCTCGACGTCGGTCGCAGCCGGAGCGCGGCGGGCGACGGCGTTTTCCTGATGCAGGTCTCGGGCGGGCTCGACGCGCGAGTGATGACGGCGGTCGATCCGCGCGCCAAGCGCCGCTTCGGCAAGCTGGCGGTGGCGGTGGCCGGCCTGCGCGAGTGGTGGCGCTATGCCTTCCCGGAATTCACGCTCGAAGCCGACGGCGAGCGGCTCGCCGCCACCGGCTTCGTGATGGCCAACCTCGCCGAGTATGCCGGCGGCTGGCGCATCGTGCCTTCGGCGCGCCCCGACGACCGGCGGCTCGAGCTCCTCCTCTTCCGCGGCCGCACCCGCCGCGCCGCGCTCGGCTTCGCGCTGGCGCTGGCCCTGGGCCGCCACGCGCGACGGCGCGACATCGAGATCCGCCCGGCCGCGCACGTGCGCGTCCTCGCTCCCGCGAGCCTCTCCCTGCAGCGCGACGGCGACCCTTTCGCGGCGACAGCACCCCTCGAGTTGACGCTCGCCGAACGGCGCCTGCGCGTTCTGGCGCCGCGGAACTGACCGCGCGCCTCCCTACCAGCGCACCTCGAGCGCGGCGAGCCAGCGCCGGCCGAGCAGGTCGCCGCCGAAGACCTCGAAGTAGCGCCGCCCGAGAGCATTCTCGACCTCGAGCTGCAGCGCCATCCTTTCGCCGAGGTCGTGCCGCGCACCGAGCGTGAGGACATCGAAGGTCGGCACCCGGCCGTCGAAGCTGCCGACCGCCCAGCGGAAGCCCTCCATCCAGCGCCAGCGCGCCCACGCCTCCGTGCGCTCGAACCGGCAGCTGAGGCCGAACGCCCCGCTCTGCCGCGGCGCGTTGGCGACCACCTCGCCGCCGAAACCGGGGTCGACGACGTCGAAGTCGAACCACGTGTAGGTGGCGTCGCCCCGCCAGCGTGCGGCGAAGCTCCAGCGCGCGCCGAGCTCGAGTCCCTGCGTGTCGACGCGAGCCGCGTTGGCCACCGAGTAGGTGACGAGCAGCGGCGAGCCATCGAGGTCGCGCGTCAGGAAGGGGAAGAGCGGGCCGAGCGCGCCGGCGAGCGCCGCCTCGAGGGTGGCCGGATCGGGGTGGCCGGCGGGGGGACGATAGGGCGCGTAGTCCGGGTTGATCGAGCCGAAGACGTTGGGCAGGCTCTCGCTGATGAAATTGTCGAGCCGGCTCCGGTAGTACGTCGCCTGCAGCCAGCCGTCGGCGCCCAGCATCCGGGTGTAGCCGAGCTCCAGCGTGGAGATCTCCTCGACATCGAGCCCGGAGTTGCCGCGCTGCCGTGCCGGCGTCGGCACACCGAATCCGCAATCGATGCCGTAGGGGGCGCACTGCCCGCGCTCGACGGCGCCGAGGTCGACCGTCGGTCCGAAGCCACCGCCGGAGGGAACGAAGGACGGCAGATCGGAGAAGAGCTCGAAGTAGTTCGGTTCCTGGAAGGCGCGGTGGCCGGTGAAGCGCACCGACTGACGGCCGTCCGGATTCCAGACCACGCCGAGCTTCGGCGACAAGCGGTTCGGGTAGAGCGAGCTGTCGTCCCAGCGCGCCGCGGCGACGAAGCGGAAGGCGTCGCCCGCCGGCACGTCGAGCTGGGCGAAGACGGCGGTGGCCTCCGAATGCACCTCGTGGAGGAGCGTCGTCTGGACGCCGCTCCCGTTCGCCGTGTCGACGCGCTCTTCGCCGTAGGAGCCGCCGAAGAGAAGTCTCGCGCCTCCTGCGAAGAGCTCCTGGTCGCGCGCGGCCTCGACCCGCCAGTTCGACGACGTCTCGGCGATCGAGCCGCCGAAAGAGAGGAAGACGCGGTCGGGAATGCGGACGTCGTTCCAGTACGCGGCGAGGCGCCCGCGCGGGTCGTCGAGCGCGAAGCGCGCCCAGCTGCGTCGGTCGGGCTCGACGGTCTGCATCCGGCCGGCGCCGGCGACGCGCGTCGCGCCGGTTCCTTGCGAGCGCCCCGCTTCGGCGGTCAGCAGTCCGCGCAACGTCTCGCGGTCGACGCGCAGGGCGACCTGTCCGAAATGGACCTCGTCGCGCGGCGGCGCGATGGCTTCGAGCGGCAACCCCTCGTACTCGACCGTCGAGGTGCGGTCGCGCAGGAAGGTCTCGCTCGCTCCCGCCGTGGCGGCGAGCTTGGCGCTCCAGCGGCCGCCGAGCCGGCGCGACCAGCTGAGCTCGCCGCGCGCCGCCGCGGGGTCGCCGGCGGCGACCCTCGCGCGGCCCCCCCCTTCGGCCGCCGAGCGCGTCACCAGGCTGAGGATGCCGTTGTAGGCGTTGGCGCCGTAGAGCGCCGAGGCCGGACCGCGCACGAGCTCGATCTGCGCGAGATCGACGAGATTCGAGAAGAGGTTCCACTCGTAAGCGCCGTTCTGGGGCGTCGAGACGTCGCGGCCGTCGACGACGATCGCGACCCGCCGGTTGAGGTCGCCGCCGAAGCCGCGAATGTTGAGATCGTAGGATCCGCTCCCCTCCTGGTTGAGCTCGACTCCCGGCGTGCCGGCGAGGACCTGCGCCAGCTCGCCGCCGGAGGTGCGCGCCGCGATCTCCGCCTCGCCGATGACGGTCACCGCCGCCGGCGCGTCGACCAGCTGCTCGACGCGACGCGACGCGGCCTGCACCGTGATCGTCTCGCCGAAGCTGCCCTCGGCCTTCGGCGCCTCGGCGGACGAGGCGGGCGCCGGCTCGGCGGAGGTTTCGGCGGCGGGTGGTTCGGCGGCGAAAACCGCGAGCGGACCGCCAAGGCTGGCCGCGAGCAACGCGGCGCGGAACACGAGAGCGCGCATCGAGAGACCTCGTGACGGAGATGCGACGAGAATCGAGGGCCGGATTCTAAGCACATCGACCGACCGAGCGGCGGTGAGAGAATCCTTCGTCATGATCGCGAGCTCCTGGCTCGAGCCGCTCGTCGAGCTGCCGACCTACCTCCGCTTCGCTGCCGGGCTGCCGCGGTTTCTGCGCTCGACCTGGTCGCCGGAGAGCGCCGAGGCCGCCATCCGCGATCGGCTGGCGCGACGCGGCGATCACTTCCTCGCCGCGATCGAAGGCGCCTTCGCCGGCGGTCCTGCGAGCGTCTACCCGCGCCTGTTCGCCGCCGCCGGCGTCGACCGGCGCGAGTTGCCGGAGCTCGTGCGCCGCGACGGCGTCGAGCCGACCCTCGAACGGCTGCGCGCGGCCGGCGTCTACGTCACCTTCGAGGAGTTCAAGGGGCGCCTGCCGATCGTGCGCGACGGCGTCGAGCTCCTCCCTGCTCCCGCCCGCTTCGAGAACCCGCGCCGCCGCGCGCACTACGTGTCGCAGAGCGGCGGCTCGACCGGCGCGCCGGTGCGCGTGGCCGGCGACCTCGACCATCTCGCCGCGCAGGCGGCGAGCGAGCTGCTCGCTCACCGCGCCCACGGCACCTACGGCGCGGCGACCGCGCTCTGGCTCGACGCCTTCCCGGACGGCAGCGGCGTCAACACCGCGCTCCGCCTGGCGCGCATGGGGCAGCCGCCGCGGCGCTGGCTGTCGCTGATGCGCGCTCTGGGCGCGGTGCCGGAACCGCGCTCGCGCCTGGCGAACTGGCTTCTGTTCGCTCTCGCGCGCGCCGCCGGCCGGCCGCTCGCGCCGCTCGAGCCGCTCGCGCTGGAGCAGGCGGGCGAGCTGGCGCGCTGGGCGGCGGAGACGGCCGCGCGCGAGGGGCGCGCGGTCGTCTGCACCCACGTCAGCAAGTGCCTTCGGGTGGCGCTCGCCGCGAGCGCGGCGGGGCTCGACCTGCGCGGCGTCACCTTCTGGGGTGGCGGCGAGCCCCCTTCCGAGGCCAAGGTGCGGCCGCTACTCGCCACCGGCGCCCGCTGGTTCCCGGGCTACTGGCTGCGCGAGGCGGGGGTCGTCGGCCAGGGATGCGCCGCGCCGCTCGGCACCAACGACATCCACCTCAACCTCGACGCCTTCGCGATGGTCACCCGCCCGCGGTCGCTGGCCGGCTTCGCCATCGAGGTGACGGCGCTGCTCTTCACGGCGCTCCTCCCGACGGCCCCGAAGCTGATGCTGAACGTCGAGTGCGACGACTTCGGCGTGCTCGAGCGGCGTGCCTGCGGCTGCCCGCTCGGTGCGTCTCGGACTCGATCGTCCACGTGCGGGACGTGCGTTCGTTCAGCAAGCTGACCGGCGAGGGAATCACCCTGCTGGCAGGCGAGATGGAGCGCGTCCTCGACGAGGACCCTCCCGGCCGTCTGCGGCGGCAGCACGCTCGACTACCAGCTCGTCGAGCGCGAGAACGAGCGCGGCTTCACCGAGCTCGTCGTCGTCGTCGACCCCTCGGTCTCGCTCGCGCGACGAGCGCCTCGTCGTCGACACCGTCGCGCGCGCCCTGGCGGCGGGCGGCGGCGGCATGCACCTGGCCGGCGCCCTGCTCGGCGAGGCGGGAGCCATCACCGTGCGCCGCGCCCGGCCGCGACTTTCACCGGCCGGCAAGCACCTGGCGATCCTGACCGCCGGCGCGGCCGGCGGCGACCGCTCCCTCGCCGGCGGAGAACCGGCCGTCGTGACCTCGGGCCGCGGAGCGCCGCTCGCCGCCGCGGCCCGGCGCTCGCGCCGCCGCCGCGCTGGCGCTCGCCGCCTGCGGCCGGCCCGCCGCGACGCGCCGCACAGCCGCCGCCCGGCCCGGCTGCGCGTCGCGGCGCTCCCCTTCCTCGTCTACGCGCCCTCTACGTCGCGCGCGACCGCGGCTTCTTCACCGCCGAAGGGCTCGACGTCGAGTTCGTGCGCCTGCCGCCGGCGCGCTGCGTCGCTCGCAGCGCTCGCCGCCGACCAGGTCGACGTGATCGCCGAGCGCCCCTCGGTGGCGCTGCTCGCCGCGCTCGCCGCCGGCCAGCGGCTGGCCGCGGTCGCCGACCTCAACCACGTCGATCCGCAGGGCTGCGTGCGCGGCGGCATCCTCGCCCGTCCGGAGCTCGCCGCCGACCTCTCGCCCGCGGCGCTGGTCGGACGCCGCATCGAGATGGACCGCGCCGGGATCGAGAACTTCCTGCTCGACCAGGTGCTCGCGCCGATCGGCCGGACGAGCGCCGACGTCGAGGCCGTCGACCTCGACGACCCGGCGATCGGCGAGGCGCTGGCGAGCGGCGCGGTCGACTTCGCCTTCACCTCCGAGCCCTGGTCGAGCGAGCTCGTGCGCAGCGGCCGCGCGGTGGTCTGGCGCCCGCTCCAGCGCATCGCCCCCGACTTCCAGCTCGCCTTCGTGCTCTACGGGCCCCGCCTGCTCGACCGCGAGCCGGAGATCGGCGAGCGCTTTCTCGCCGCCTACCTGCGCGCCGTCGCGACGCTCGCCGACGGCCCGGCTCCCGAGGACAGCGCCCGGCTGGCGCGCGAGCTCGGGCTCGCGCCTTCCCGGCTCGAGGCGCTCTGCCCGACCCCGGTCCGGCGCGACGGCGCGCTCTCGAGCGCGGGGCTGGTGGATTTTCAGCGCTGGGCGCTGGCGCTCGGCCTCCTCGAGCGGCCGGCGCCGCTCGAGCGCTTCGCGGAGCCCCGCTTCGCCGCCGCCTTCGCCGGCGGACGACGATGAGCGCGCCGGGCGCCGCGATCCGCCTGACCGCGCGCGGCCTGTCCAAGATCTTTCCGTCGCGCGACGGCGAGCGCGCGGCGCTCGCCGGCATCGATCTCACGCTTGCCGGCGGCGAATTCGTGACGCTGGTCGGCCCGAGCGGCTGCGGCAAGACGACTCTGCTCCGCATTCTCGCCGGGCTCCTCGTGCCGAGCGCCGGCGAAGTCCGCATCGAAGGCGGGGAGAGCGCCGCGGGTCCGGCCACCGCCCTGGTCTTCCAGGAGCACGGCCTCTTTCCCTGGCTCACGGCGGCGGAGAACGTCGCCTTTCCGCTCGAGGCGCTCGGCGTGGCGCGCGAGGAGCGGCGCGCGACGGCGCGACGGCTGCTCGACGAGGTCGGTCTCGCCGCGTTCGCGGGCTCCTACCCCGGGCAACTCTCGACCGGCATGCGGCAGCGCGTCGCCATCGCGCGCGCCTTCGCTTCGCCGGCTCCGATCCTTCTTCTCGACGAACCGCTCGGCGCGCTCGATCCCTCGACGCGCTTCGTGCTGCAGGAGCAGCTGCTCGAGGTCTGGCAGCGCCACCGCAAGACGGTGCTGCTCGTGACGCACGACATCGAGGAGGCGCTGCGGCTCGGCGACCGGTTGCTCGTGCTCTCCGGCCGCCCCGGCCGCCTGCTCGAGGAGATTCCGCTCCGGCAGCCGCGGCCGCGCGGCGCGGATGCCGCGAGTCGCGCCGCGCTCGAGGCGCTGCGCTGGGAGATCTGGCAGCGGCTCGAGGGCGACGTGCGGCGCGCCGCGGAGCGCTCGTGAGCCTGGAGCCTCGGCCGCTCCGCGAACGGGGGGCGACGCTCGGCGCGCTCGCCGCCCTCGCCGCCCTGCTCGCGCTCTGGGAGCTCCGGGTGCGCGCGCTGCCGGCGCCCCCTCTCTACCTCCCTCCGCCGACGCAGGTCGCCCGCCACCTGGTCGCGACGCTCGCGACCGGCGACCTCCTCGGCGACGTCGGCGCCACCCTGCGCCGACTCGCCCTCGGCGCGGCGCTCGGCGGGTTGCCGGCGCTCGCGCTCGGCCTCGCCATGGGGTGGTCGCGGCGCCTGCGGCGCGTCGTCGACCCGCTGGTCGCCGCTCTCCACCCGCTGCCCAAGGTGGCGCTGTTGCCGCTCCTCCTCCTCGTCTTCGGCATCGGCGAGAGCACGCGCCTCGTCCTGGTGGCGGTCGGCGCCTTCTTTCCGATGCTGGTCGGCGCGATGGCGGGCGTGCGCGAGATCCCGGCGGCGCACTTCGAGGTCGCGCGCAGCTGCGGCGCCCGGCGCGGGCTGGTGCTGCGCCGCATCGTCCTGCCGGGGAGCCTGCCGCTGCTGCTCGCCGGCGCTCGGCTGTCGCTGAACGCGGCGCTCCTCGCCGCGCTCGTCGCCGAGCTGCTGACGGCGCGCGACGGCCTCGGCGAGCGGCTCTGGTTCGCCTGGCAGACCCTCAAGGTCGACGAGCTCTACGCGACCACGGCCGTCGTCGCGCTGCTCGGCCTTACCCTGCAGGGAACGCTCGACCTGCTGGCGCGCCGGCTCACGCCCTGGCGCGACGAGAGCGCTCCCGGCCGCTGAGCGGCGCGCGGCCCGACCGACGACGAGCTCCCCACCCGGCCGCGTCGGGAGGGCCGGGGCCGGGCGCGATAGCCTCGCCTTCATGACGTCGTCGCTCGATCCCATCTTCTCGCCGCGCTCGGTCGCGGTCGTCGGCGCCTCGCGCTCGCGCGACTCGATCGGCTGGGCGATCGTCCACAACCTGGTGCAGGGGCAGTTCGCCGGCGCCATCTATCCGGTCAACCCGAAAGCGGGCTCGATCCATTCGTTGCGTTGCTACCCGACGCTCTCCGCGATTCCCGATCCGGTCGACCTGGCGCTGATCGTCGTGCCGCAGCCGCTCGTCGAGGCGACGGTCGACGAAGGGCTCGCCTGCGGCGTGCGCGGCTTCGTCGTCATCACCGCCGGCTTCGGCGAGACGGGCGAGGCGGGACGCCAGGCCGAGGCGCGCCTGCGCGCCCGGGTGCGCGCCGCGGGAGCACGTCTGATCGGCCCCAACTGCATGGGAGTGATCAACGCCGATCCCGAGGTGAGCCTCAACGCAACCTTCTCGCCGACGCCCGCCTCGTGGGGCTCGGTCGGCTTCGTCAGCCAGTCGGGCGCGCTCGGCGTCGCCATCCTCAACGTCGCCGACACCCTCGGCGTCGGCCTCTCGCAGTTCGCCTCGATGGGCAACAAGGCCGACGTCTCGGGCAACGACCTGCTCGAGTACTGGGAGGACGATCCGCGCACCAAGGTCGTCGCCATGTATCTCGAGTCGTTCGGCAACCCGCGCCGCTTCACCGAGATCGCCAAGCGCGTCGGCTGCAAGAAGCCGATCCTGATCGTCAAGAGCGGGCGCACCGCCGAGGGAGCGCGCGCCGCCACCTCGCACACCGGCGCCCTCGCCGGCGCCGACGTCACCATCTCGGCCTTCCTCGACCAGTGCGGCGTGGTGCGCGCCGACACCATCGAGGAGCTCTTCGACACCGCGCGCGCCTTCGACCGCTGCCCGCTGCCGCGCGGCCGCCGCGTCGCCATCGTCACCAACGCCGGCGGGCCGGCGATCATGGCGACCGACGCCTGCGTCAACCTCGGGCTGCGCATGGCGACGCTGTCGCCCTCGACGCTCGCGACGCTGCGCGGCTTCCTCCCCGCCGCCGCCTCGATCGCCAACCCGGTCGACATGATCGCCTCGGCGGGGGTCGTCGAGTACGGCCGCACGCTCGACGCGGTGCTCGAGGATCCGGAGGTCGACGCCGCGCTCGTGATCAACGTCACGCCGCTCCTCTCCGACCCGCGCGACATCCTCGACGAGGTGGCGCGCATCGCCGCCGCTCCCCGCCTCGAGGCGCCGAAGCCGGTGCTGGCGGTGATGATGGCGACCGAGGGCTTCTACGACGGGCTCAAGGGGAGCCCCGAGCTGCCGCCGGTCTATCGCTTCCCCGAGCCGGCGGCGCGCGCCCTCGCCCAGCTCGTCCGCTACGCCGAGTGGCGCCGGCGGCCGCCGGAGAGCGCGACGCCCGCCTATCGCTTCGACGAGCCGGCGATCCGCGCGCGGCTCGCCACCGCCGGCGCCGACGGCTACCTGCCGCCGGGCGACGCCTTCGCGCTGCTCGCGGCGGCCGGCGTGCCGGTCGCTGCCTGGCGCTTCGCGACGACGCGCGAAGAAGCGCTGCGCGCCGCGCAGGAGCTCGGCTTCCCGGTGGTCGCCAAGGCGGTGGCGCGCGGGCTGGTGCACAAGAGCGAGCTCCACGCCGTGGCGCTCGACCTGGGCGGCCGCGAGGAGCTGGCGCGCGCGCTCGACGCGCTCGCCTTTCGCGTCCAGCAGGCCGGCCTCGAGCTCGACGGCTACCTGCTGCAGGAGATGGCGCACGGCGGGCACGAGACGCTGTTCGGCATCTCGGCCGACCCGAAGTGGGGACCGCTCGTCGCCTTCGGACTCGGAGGAAAGTACGTCGAGGTCTTCCGCGACGTGAAGTTCGGCGTGCCGCCGATCTCGCTCGCCGAGGCGCGGCAGCTCGTCGGCAGCATCCGCGGCGCCGAGCTGCTCGCCGGCGTGCGCGGCGAGGCGGCGGCCGATCGCGAGCTGCTCGCCGAGGTGCTGGCTCGGCTCGCGGCGCTGGCGCAGAGCTTCCCCGAGATCGTCGAGCTCGACGTCAACCCGTTCCTGGCCGCGCCGGCCGGCGCCGGCTCCTGCGCCCTCGACGCGCGGGTGAAAGTGCAACGGGCGGACGCCGCGGCGCCCGCCCGTTAGCTCCTGCCCGTTCCGGCGCTCCCGCGCCGGAAACGATCCTCAGTTCTGCGCCGGGGTGTTCTCGGCGAAGTACTCGTGGCTGTCGGCGTTGTCGATCGCCTTGGCCGGCTTCTTCGCCGCCAGCTTCTTGCAGGCGCTCTGGCCGTAAGCCCAGTCGTCCGTCGAGGCGACGACGTTGAAGTGCGACGTCTCGTGCACCAGCGTTCCCGCCTTGGAGTCGGTGCCGGTCGGCGGCGCCGACCAGAAGGCGTTGCAGACGTAGATCTTGTAGGGCTGCGTCGGGTAGACGTAGGCGTAGTAGTTCTGGTTGCAGCTGCAGTCGACGACGAGGGGCTTGGTCGCGAAGGCGTCCTCGAGCGCGACGTAGTGGGTCTTCACGGTGTTGAAGCGGGTGCTGTCGATCTTGCCGAACCAGGTGGTGTAGCGCGGCCCGACCGTGCTGTAGGTCCTGCCGTTGAGATAGTTCTTGGCGCCGGTCGAATAGTTGAGCGCGTTGCCGACCGCGGTCGAGATGGCGGTCTGCTCCGAGGAGGTGCAGCCGCCCGAGAAGGCGAGCGACTGGCCGATCGTTGGCGCGTTCAGCGCCTCGATCGCGCTGCGGTCGACGACCGGCGCGTCGCGCCAGACCGCCGCCGAGCTCGAGCCGCCGTCCCCCTTGCCGGGCGGCGAAATCCGCCGCGTCGTCGAACAGCTCGGTGCGGAAGGCGACCACGTACTCGCCGCCGTCCTGCATCTCGTAGTGGCCGGTCAGCTCGGTGCGGCCGCGCAGCGACTTGCCGGGCTTGAGGGCGATCAGGTCCTGCGGACCGGCGGCGGCGCGCTTGACCAGCATGCCGACGTAGCGGACGGGCTGGCCGTCGCGGGTGACGTCGAAGAGACTGGCGTCGAGCCTGGCGCGCGGCGTCTGCCAGCGCGGAATCCAGACCGTGTCAGGGCCGTCGTTGGTCAGCACGACCGTGGCGGTGACGTCGTCGTGCGGCCCGAGCCAGCTCTTGTCGAGCGAGACGCGCGCCGAGACGGCGGCCGAAGCGGCGCCGGCGGCGAGGAGCAGGACGACGGAGAGGGCGAAAGTGACGAGGAGCCGGGATCGGCTCATGGGAGACCTCCCTCTGGGAAGCGCGCGGGCCGCTCGATGGCGGCCGGCACGACGGCCGGCGTGGCCGTCTCGAACGACACGAGATGCTGCAGGAATCCTGCGCCCGAAGCAGAGCGCTGTCAACTCACGAGATCGTCTTGCGGAACGCGCGGCTCGAGGCGAGCACCAGCACCGTCGAGATGGCGGCGAGCGCCGCGACGTGCTCCCAGAGGTCGTGGAAGCTCGCCGCGCGCAGGACGATGCCGCGGCAGATGGCGATGAAGTGGGTCGCCGGCAGGAGCTGCGAGATGACCCGGATCGGCACCGGCAGCGACGAGAGCGGGAAGATGTAGCCCGACAGCAGCACCGAGGGGAGCATCACCGTCATCGCGAGCTGGATCGCCTCCGCCTGTGTCTTGGCGCGCGAGGAGACCAGCAGGCCGAGCGAGAGGAGCGCCAGCAGGTAGACCACCGAGAGCCCGAGCAGGAGCGCCAGGCTGCCGTGGATCGGCACCTTGAAGACCTCCGTCATCAGGACCAGGACGAGCAGCAGCTGCACGAAAGCGAGCACGAGGTAGGGAATGAGCTTGCCGACCACGACCCCGAGCGGCGAGACCGGCGTCACCATGAGCTGCTCGAGCGTGCCGCGCTCGCGCTCGCGCACGATCGCGAAGGCGGCCAGGATGGTCCCCGAGAAGGTGAGAAGGATCGCGACCAGGCCGGGGATCAGGAGGTTGGCGCTGCGCGAGTCGGGATTGAAGAGCATCACCGGATGGGGCAGGAGCGGCGGACCGCTCATGCGGGCGCGCGCCAGCGCCTCTTCGAGCGAGCGGGTGAGCGCCAGCCCGGTCGAGGCGGAGAGCGCCTGCGAGGCGATCGAGTTGTCCGAGCCGTCGATCAGCACCAGGAAGTCGGCCGGCACCCCCTGCTGGCGGCGGCGCGCGAAGTCGGGCGGGATCTCGAAGCCGACCTGGGCGTGGCCGGCGACGATCGCCTGACGCAGCTCCGGCCGTGAGCCGACGCGGTTGACGACCTCGAAGAGGCTGGTGGCCTCGAGCTCGTCGACCAGCGCCCGGCTCTCCTGGGTGCGCGAGAGATCGAGCACCGCGGTCGGCACGTCGCGCACCGTGGTGTCGATGACGCCGAAGAGGATGAGCTCGAAGACCGGCACGAGGAGCGCGAAGACCAGCGTCGTCCGGTCGCGCACCATCTGCAGCGCCTCTTTCTTGAGCACGGCCTTGAAGCCCCTCATCGCGCCGCTCCGTTCGCGGCGAGCGCCGCTTCCTGCTGCAGGCGGGTGATGCGGACGAAGACGTCCTCGAGCGACGGCGCGATGGCGCGCACTTCGACCCGCGCGCCGCTGGCGCGCTCGAGGTCGCGCGCCACCTCGGCGTCCGACTCGACGCCGCGCACCAGCAGGTGGAGCGCGTTGCCGAAGATGGTGACGTCCTCGACGTAGGGGAGCCGGCGCGAAGCGCTCATCACCGCCGCGGCGCCGCGCTCGCAGGCCGCCTCGACCCGGCGGGTTCCCGGCGGAGTCACCTCGGGCAGGGCCAGCAGCTGGTCGGGCCGCCCCGAGACCAGGAGCTTCGAGAGGTAGAGGTAGGCGACGCTGCCGCAGCGCTCGGCCTCGTCCATGTAGTGGGTGGTGACGAGCAGCGTGACCCCTTCGGCGGCGAGCGAGAAGAGGAGGTTCCAGAGCTCGCGCCGCGCCACCGGGTCGATGCCGGCGGTCGGCTCGTCGAGGAAGAGCACGCGCGGCTCGTGCATCAGCGCGGCGGCGAGCGACAGGCGCTGCTTCCAGCCGCCGGAGAGCTGGCCGGCGAGGCGCCGGCGGTAGGGCTCGAGCACCGTGAGGTCGATCACCCACTCGCGGCGCTCGACGAGGCGCTTGCCCGCGAGGCCGTAGACCGAGGCGAAGAAGTCCAGGTTCTCGAGCACCGTCAGGTCCTCGTAGAGCGAGAAACGCTGCGGCACGTAGCCGATGCGGCGGCGGATCTCCTCGGACTGGGTGCGGACGTCGAGCTCGTCGACCTTGCCTTCCCCTTCGGTCGGCGCCAGCAGGCCGCAGAGGATGCGCATCAGGGTCGACTTGCCGGAGCCGTTGGGCCCGAGCAGGCCGAAGATCTCGCCGCGCCGCACCTCGAGCGACACCTTGTCGAGGGCGCGGAAGTGGCCGAAGTCGCGCGAGATGCCGCGCGCCTCGATGCCGAGCTCGCCGCTCACGGGAGCTTTCCGCCGAGGTCGATCGTCACCGCGGCCGCCATCCCCGGGCGAAGGTCGGGGCTCGGATCGGGCTCGACGCGCACCGCGAAGACCTGGTCGGCGCGCTGGTCGAGCGTCTGGACGTTGCGCGGCAGGTACTCGGCGCGATGGCGGATCTCGACGACGCGGCCGGGAAAGGCGCGCCCGGGGAAGGTGTCGACGCGCAAAGTCACCCGGTCGCCGGTGTGGACAGCGGCGAGGCGGGTCTCGGGAACGTAGACCCGGATCCAGATCTGGTCCGGCTCGAGCAGCGTCGCCACCGTCTGGTTGGCGGCCACGAGATCCCCCGGTCGGAGATCGAAAGCCTCGACCCGCCCGGCGACGGGAGCGCGCACCGTGAGCTCGTCCATCTGGCGCTCGAGCCAGGCGAGCTGGGCCTGCTCGCGCTCGACCGCGGCGCGCGCCGTCGCGATCTCTTCGGCGCGGCTGCCCCTGTTCGCCTCCTCCCAGGTCTTGCGCGCCACCGCTTCGCGCACGTGCGCCGCGTCGAGCTCGGCCTTGCCGACGACGCCGTCGGAGTAGAGGTTGTCGATGCGGCCGAGGTCGACCTTGCTGGCGTCCCACTCGACCTTCGCCCGGGCGCGCGCCTCGCTGCGCGGCCCCTGCTCGACGAGCGCCAGCTGCTGGCGCGCCGCGTCGACGACCGCGCGCTGGCGGTCGAGCTGCGGGGTGATGAGCGCCGACTCGAGCTCGACCAGCACCTGGCCGGCGGCGACTTCGGCCCCTTCGTCGATGTGAATCGCGGCGACACGGCCGCCGACCAGCGAGCCGACCTCGACGGTGCGCGCCTCGAGGGTGCCGGCGAGCTCGAGCGTGGTCGGCTCTTCGCGCCGGCAGGCGGAGGCGGCGAGGAGGGCCAGGACGGAGAGCGGCAGGAACGCGGAGCGGCGGAGGGGCATCACGGTTTCTCCGGAGCGGCAGCGGGAGCGATGCCGCCGAGCCAGGTCTCGACGAGAGCGTCGAGATAGCGCGGCAGCGGCAGCGGGGGATCGATGGCGCGGGCGATGCGATGGAGCAGGACGTAGGCCTGGAGCGTGCCGAGGAAGGCGACCGCCGCCGCTTTCGGGTCGCGAACGCGCAGCCGGCCGGCGCGCGTCGCGCGCCGGAAGTAGCTCTCGAGGAGCGCGATGGCCTGCTGCGGCGGCGTCGGTCCGTGGTCGCGGTCGAAGACGAGCGGCAAGCGGTCGGGCGCCTCGACGCGCAGCGCGTTCGAGCGCATCCAGAGCGCCATCGTCTCGCCGAGCACGTGCTCGAAGAAGGGGACGAAGCTCTCGCCGACCCGGCGAAGCACGGTGGCGGGATCGCGCCGCGCGGCGTCGACGCTCGAGAGGAACTCGATCGGCAGCCGGATGCGCGGCGCCTCCGGCGCGAAGGCGGCCTCGAAGAGCTCCTGTTTGGTGGCTGCGTGGCGGAGCAGCGCCGACGGCGTCACGCCGACCTTCGCCGCGATCGCGGCGAGCGTGGTCGCTTCGTAGCCGCGGGCTCCGAAGAGCTCGCGCGCCGCGGTCAGCACCTGTCGCCGCTCGACCTTGGGGCGCCGTCCCATCTGAATATCTAAACGGCTATTCAGTTATTTGTCAATTCTCCGTTTCGCGATGGCGCCCCGTGTGTCTAGAATCGAACCGTTGGAGGTTCTATCGAGCGGAGGAGGACGCTTTTGAATATCGACCCGACCGCCCTGGCCGAAATTTCGCTGTTTCGCGGCCTGCCCCCTGAGCGGCTTCGGCGCCTTGGAGAAATCCTGCGCAAGAAGACGGTGCCGTCCGGCACCAACATGATCACCGCCGAGCAGCCGGGCGAGGTCGTGTACGTGATCCTCGAGGGGACCGTCAAGATCCTGATCGAGCAGGTGGACGGGCGCGAGGTGATCCTGGCCTTCCTCGGCGCCGGCGACACGGTGGGCGAGATGAGCCTGGTCGACTCCTCCGGGCGCTCCGCCAACGTGATGACGATGGAGAAGTGCACGCTGCTCTGGATGGATCGTGCCACCTTCCAGGACCTCCTCCGCAACGTCCCCGAGTTCGCGCAGAACCTGGTCAAGCTCCTCGCCGGCCGCCTGCGCATGGCCAACGAGCAGATCCAGTCGCTCTCCTCGCTCGACGTCGCCGGCCGGCTGGCGCGGCAGATCCTCGCTTTCGCCGAGCGCTACGGCCGTCCCGAAGAGGAGGGCGTCCGCATCCCGCTGCGGCTGACCCAGAGCGACCTCGCCGAGCTGGTCGGCGCGTCGCGCGAGCGGGTCAACCAGGTGATGGTCGAGTTCCGGCAGAAGGGGTACCTCTCCGTCGACTCGACCCACCGCGTCCTCGTCTACAAGCCGCAAGAGCTGGCGCGCTTCTGCCGCTGAGCGCGGCGCCGCGCCGTTCGTTCCACCTCCAGGGAGTCCGCATGTCGCGATTCGCCGCTTCGCTCGCCGTCGCTCTGTTCACCCTCGCCTCCGCCGCCCGCGCCGCCGAGCCCGCCAGGCCGGAGGCCGCGCCGCCGGTCACCGCTCTGCGCGCCGCCCGGCTCTACGACGGACGCGCCGCGGGGCCGATCCGCGACGCCGTCGTGCTGATCGAAGGGACCAGGATCCGCGCCGTCGGCGCGCGGCTGCCGATCCCCGCCGGCGCCACGGTGATCGACCTCGGCGACGCGACGCTGCTGCCCGGTTTCATCGATTCCCACACCCACGTCACCGGCGAGATGACGCCGAACTTCCTGCTCGGCTTCTACGAGGGGCTGCGCCGCACCTTGCCCGAACAGGCGATCCGTTCGACCGTCTTCGCCAGGCGGCTGCTCGACGCGGGCTTCACCAGCATCCGCAACGTCGGCGCCAACGACTGGATCGACGTCGGCCTGCGCGACGCGATCAACGCCGGCGTCGTGCCGGGTCCGCGCATCCTCACCGCGGCCCACGCGCTCGGCGCGCGCGGCGGCCACTGCGACGAGACCGGCTTCCCCGAAGGGACCTTCGGCGAGGAGTCGGGGATCAAGGACGGCATCGCCGCCGGCCCCGACCAGTTCCGCGACGCGGTGCGCTACCAGATCAAGTACGGCGCCGACGTGATCAAGGTCTGCGCCACCGGCGGCGTGCTGTCGCTCGCCGACTCGGTCGACGCGCCGCAGGTCACCCAGGCCGAGATGGACGCCATCGTCGACGAGGCTCACCGGCTCGGGCGGCGCGTCGCCGTGCACGCGCACGGCGCCGAGGGCGCCAAGGTGGCGATCCGCGCCGGCGCCGACTCGATCGAGCACGGCTCCTTCCTCGACGACGAGGCGATCCGGATGATGAAGGAGCGCGGCACCTGGCTGGTGCCGACCCTGCTCGCCGGCGAGTACGTGACCAAGGGGCCGGGCGCCGCGACGCTCCCGCCCGCCGTGCAGGCCAAGGCCGCCGCCGCGATGGCGAAACGCTCCGACACTTTCAGGAAGGCGCTCGCCGCCGGCGTCAAGATCGCCTTCGGCACCGACTCGGGCGTCTCGCCGCACGGCGTCAACGCGGAGGAGTTCGCGCTGCTCGTCGCCCACGGCATGACGCCGCAGGCGGCGCTGCAGACGGCGACGCACAACGCGGCGACGCTGCTCGGCATCGACGGCGAGACCGGCACGCTCGAGGCGGGCAAGGCGGCCGACATCGTCGCCGTGCCGGGCGATCCCTTCGCCGACATCCACGCCACCGAGCACGTCCTCTTCGTGATGAAGGGGGGCGCCGTCGACCGGCGCCCCTGAGCCGCGCGCTTCAGGGCGCGGTCATTTCCTTTTCTTCTCGCGTGTCGGCGCCGGCGCGCCGACCAGCGTCGCCACCGCCTCCTCGGCGGCGCGCGCCAGGCCGGCGCGATCGCCCGGCGCGAAGCCCGTCGCCGCGATCGGCGCGCCGAACCGCACTTCGATCACGCCGGGCCGGACGCGGAAGCCGCCGGCCGGCAACACGCGGCCGGTGCCGACCAGGCCGACCGGCACCACGGCGGCGCCGGCATCGAGCGCGGCGCCGAACCCTCCCGACTTGAACTCGCGCAGCCGCCCGTCGCGCGAACGCGTCCCCTCGGGGAAGGAGAGGACGCTGCGCCCGGCGGCGAGCAGCGCCGCCGCCTGCGTGACGCTGGCGCGGCCGGCGCGCGGATCGCGCCGCTCGACGAAGACCATTCCCATGGCGCGGATGTACCAGCCGAGGACCGGCACCGCGGCCAGCTCGCGCTTGGCGAGGAAGTGGAGCGGCACCGGCAGCGCGCGAACGAGCGCCGCGATGTCGATCCAGCTCTGGTGATTGGCGACGAACAGGTAAGGGCGCGAGAGGTCGATCCGCTCGAGGCCGCTCACCCGCAGACGGGCCCCCGCTCCGAGCAGCAGCCCGGGCGCCCAGCCGTGGCGCGCCATCGCCAGCACCGGCCGCGGGCCGCCGACCAGCGAGACGACGATCGCGAGCAGCATCCAGGCGGCGCTCCAGAGCGCGGTGAACGCCCCCTGCACGAAGTTCCAGGGCAGCCAGAGGAGTGTCGAGAGGGTGCGGCGCAGCTTCATCGCGATCCCGCAGCCTAACGCGCCCCGGCGCGCGTCGCCGCAGCCGATAGACTCCGCCGATGCCTTTCGAGAACAGCTCCCTCCGGCTCTGGAAGAACCTTCCCCGCCCCGAGCGCGAGCTCGCCGCCCGCACCTTCTGGCAGCACCCGCCGCAGGAGGCCGCCGCGCTGGCGGCGCGCGAGGTCGTGCAGCTGCTGCGCGTGCGGCCGCAGGCTTTCCACAAGATTTCGGTCGAAGCGCGCGTGCGCGCCCTCGCCGGGCTCGCCAATCCCTCCGAGGCGGTCGCCGAGGCGCTGCTCGTGGCGCTCCATCTCGACGCCCGGCGGCCGCTGCTGGTCGATTTCCTCGACGCGCTCGGCGCGCCGCACGAAGAGGGGCTGATCGCCGAGGACGCCGAGATCACGCCGCCGAGCCTCGCGGCGCTGGCGCCGATCGCGACGAGCCTCGCCGAGAAGCACGGCGCGGCGGCGGTGCGGCTCTACTGGAACGTCCTCTGGATGCAGGATCGCGAGCGCTGGGCGGCGCTCGAGACGGCGGCGCCCGCTGCCTGAGGAAGGCGGCGATCTCCCGGGGGCTTCAGCCGGCGAGCGGCAGGCGGCTCGCGGCGCGCGCCGCGAGCGGATCGTCGCGCTGGCCGAGCCGCTCGCGCCGCAGCGCCGCGAAGGCGATCATCGCCGCGTTGTCCCCCGAGTAGACGAGCGGCACCAGGGCGAGCTCGACCTCGCGCTCGGCGGCCCACTCGGGCAGCCGGCGGCGCAGCTCGCGATTCGCCGCCGCCCCTCCCGAGACCGCCAGCCGCTCGAAAGGCGCGCGGCGGTGGAGCCGGGTCAGGCGGTCGAGCACCTGCCGCACCGCCGAGTCGCGGAAGCCGGCGACGAGATCGAGCACCTCGGGCGGCAACGGAGGCTCCTCCTCGAGCCGCGCCACGACGCGCACGCCCGCGGCCTCCAGTTTCTCGAGCTCCAGGACCGCCTGCGTCTTGAGCCCCGAGTAGGAGAAGAAGATCTCGCTGTTCGCCGGCGTCCCGGCGACCCGCGGCAGCCGGTGGCGGCTGGCGTCGCCGAGCTCCGCCAGCTTGTCGACCAGCGGTCCCTGCGGATAGGGGAGGCCGAGCTTCTTGCCGAACTTGTCGAACGCCTCGCCGAAGGCGTCGTCGCGCGTCTCGGCGAGAGTCGCGATCGCCGCGCCGTCGACGCCGTAGAGCGACGTGTGCCCGCCCGACACCACCAGCGCGACGAAGCGCGGCGGCACCGCCGCGGCCTCCTCCCCCGGCGCGCGCAGGAACGGGGAGAAGACGTGCCCTTCGAGGTGGTGCACGGCGTGAAAGGGGAGCTCGCGCGCCCACGCCAGCGTGCGCCCGAGCGAGAGACCGACGAGGAGCGAGCCGACCAGCCCCGGCCCCGCGGTCGCCGCCACCACGTCGACCTCCTCGATCGTGACGCCGGCCGTCTCCAGGGCCTGCCGCGCCACCGCCGGCCAGTTCGCGAGGTGCTCGCGCGAGGCGATCTCGGGCACCACGCCGCCGAAAGGGCGATGCGCCGCGAGCTGGCTCGACACCACCGACGCCAGGACGCGGCCGGCGCCGTCGACCAGCGCGCAGGCCGTGTCGTCGCAGGAGGTCTCGATGCCGAGGACGAGCGGCCGCCCGAAGCTCATGGCGCCGGCGCGCTCTCCGGCGTCGCGACGACGTCGACGAAGAGGTGGAAGCGGTCGGCGTTGCGGATGGCGCCGAGCAGCGCCCGGTACGGCTCGATGCCGAAGTCGGTGAAGGCGAGCTCCCCGACGACGAGGGCGCGCATCTCGCCCGACACGACGGCCACGCTGGCCCGAAAGTCGCGCTCGACCGCCATGCCGCGGATCTCGACCCTGACCTTCGCCTTCCCCGCCAGCCCGCTGGCGGTCGCTGCCGCCGCGTCGGGCGTGAAGCTCACGAGCGTGGCGCGGATCTCCGGAAAGCGCTCCGCGAAGAGCTGGCCGGCGTCGAGCATGTCGCGGCGGATGCCGGCACGCGTCGACTCGCCGATCACCTTGAGCGGCTCGTCGAGCACGCCCGAGTCGCGCAACCGGTCCGCCAGCTCGAAGCGGGTCTCGGGCGCGTCGATGTCGAGCGCCAGCACCGGCACCTGGAAGCTGAAGCGCGTCGCCTCGGGACGGGCCGGGTCGAAGTCGAGCTCGGTTCGCGGCTCGACGGCGACGATCACGTGCGGATGGGCGAGCCCGGCGGCGACGCCGGCGGGGTGGGTGACGGCGACGAAGCTCGAGCGCGCCGTGTCGACCCGCCAGGGCGCCGCCGCCGCGCTCGCCGCGGCCAGCAGGCCGAGCGCCGGGAGGAGGAGGACCAGGAGTCGGGGCCGGGCGTGCATCGCGATCGGCCGTGATCGTAGCCCACCCCGCCGGGATCCGCTCTCAGTCGTCGCTCGGATCGCCGTTGCCGTCCTCGCGCTCGAGCCGCAGGACGGTCCCGCCCTCCCCCGGCAGGCGGCGCACCTCGACGCGGTGAACCTGCCGCACCTTCGGCGCCGCCTCGCGCACGATGTCGCGCACGAGCTGCTGGGTGGCGTCGTCGAGCCCCTGGAACTTCGGGCTCTTCTCGAGGCCGGCGACCAGCGCGTCGATCTCCGAGCCGGCCGGCGGCGGCAGGTCCGGCCCGAGGAAGATCGTGTGCCTCCCCTTCGCGCCGGCGCTCACCGAATCGTCCTCGCCCCCGAGGCCGATCATGAGCTGCTTCGCGCCGTCCTCGCCGATCTCGATCCGCTCCACGCGGTCGATCCGGGCGCCCGGCGCGAGGTCTGAGGCTTCGAGCTCGCCGAGGTGGATCTTCTTGCCGTCGATGTCGACCGCGTAGCCCTTCGCCTCGCGGGTCACCGTGACCTTCTTGCCGCTTGCGGTCGTGTAGTCGCGGCTCTCGCCCGGCGCGAGGTCGCCGAGATCGTCGATCTTCAGCTCGTCGCCCTGCTGGTCGAGCCAGAGATGGACGCCGGGCTTCTCCTTCGCGGTTCCCGTCGCCCGCGCCGCGCTGGCGGCGAAGACGGCGAAGGCGGCGAGTCCGAGCGCGGCGGCGAAGACGGCGGGGGTCCGGATCTGCATGATCGCTCCTTCCGTTGCCGCCGGGGCGGAATGCCCCGGCGACGCCGAAGAGCGCAAGGGAGGTGCCACGCGAAAAACGCCCGCTCGGCGTCGCGCGGCTCCCGATCTCAGGAACCCGCTTCGGTTTCCGGCACTCCGTCGTGCAGCGCCAGGCCGTGCTTCTCGAGCCGGTAGAGGAAGGCCTTGTAGGGAAGGTCGACGAGGCGCGCGGCGCGCGCCCGGTTGCCGTGGGCGTGCGCCAGCGCCTGCTCGAGCACGCTGCGTTCGTGCTCCTCCCAGCGCAGGCCGGTCGGCGGCAGGCGGAAGGCGCCGTCGGAGGCTCCCCTCGCCCGGCGCGCCGCGCAGCTCGGGCGGCAGGTCGGACTCGGCGACCCGCCCGTCGTCGGCGAGCAGCACCAGCCGCTCGACCACGTTCGAGAGCTCGCGCACGTTGCCCGGCCAGGCGTACTCGAGGAAGCGGCGCAGCACCGCCGCCGGGAAGCGCGGCGCCGCGAGGCCGTGCCGCCGCGCCGCGCGCGCCGTGAAGTGCTCGACGAGCAGCGGCAGGTCCTCGCGCCGCTCGCGCAGCGGCGGCAGCGCCAGCGGCACCACGTTCAGGCGGTAGTAGAGGTCCTGCCGGAAGCGTCCGGCGGCGACCTCGCCGGCGAGGTCCCGGTTGGTCGCCGCGACGACGCGCACGTCGATCACGCTCTCGCGGCTCGCGCCGACGCGCGAGACCCGCCCTTCCTGCAGCGCGCGCAGCAGCTTGGGCTGCAGCGCGAGCGGCAGCTCGCCGATCTCGTCGAGGAAGAGGGTGCCGCCGTCGGCGGCCTCGAAGTGGCCGGCGCGGGCGCGATCGGCGCCGGTGAAGGCGCCGCGCTCGACGCCGAAGAACTCCGATTCGACCAGGCCTTCCGGGATCGCCGCGCAGTTGACGGCGACGAAGGGCCGGTCGCGCCGGCGCGAGAGCTGGTGCAGCGCGCGCGCCGCGAGCTCCTTGCCGGTGCCGCTCTCGCCGGTGAGCAGGATCGTCGCGTTGGTCGGCGCCAGCCGCTCGACGCGGTCGTAGAGCCGGCGCATCGCCGGCGAGCGCCCGATCAGGTCGACCAGGCGGTCGCGCTCGCCGATCTCGGCGGCGAGGCGGCGGTTCTCGCGCTTCAGCCGGCGGCGCTCCAGCGTGCGGTCGATGGCGAGCAGCAGCGCCGGCCGCTCGAAGGGCTTGGCGAGATAGTCGTCGGCGCCGGCGCGGATCGCCTCGACGGCGCGCGCGATGGTGCCGTAGGCGGTCACCATCACGAAGGCGCTCTCGGGGTGGCCGGCGCGCACCTCGGCGAGCAGCGCGCCGCCGTCGCCGTCGGGAAGCTTCCAGTCCGAGAGGACGAGGTCGACCGGCGCGCGCGCCAGCTCGGCGCGCGCCTCGGCGAGCGACGCCGCCTCGGCGACCGAGAAGCGCTCGGCCGCCAGCAGCTCGGCGAGCAGCCGGCGCTGGTCGCTCTCGTCCTCGACGACGAGCAGGCGCTCCTCGCTCACGCCGCCTCCCGTCGCCCGGCGAGCGTCAGCCGCGCGCGGGTGCCGCGCGGCGCGCGCGGCAGGAGCGCCACCTCGCCGCCGTAGCGCGTCGACGCCAGGCGCTGCGCCAGGTAGAGCCCCATTCCCGAGCCGTTCGGCTTGGTGGTGACGTGCGGCGCGAAGAGGCGCGCCATCGTCTCGGCCGGCACGCCGGCCCCTTCGTCGTCGATCTCGATCGCGGCGACTCCCGCGCTGCGCCCCACTCGCACCACCACCCGCCCTCCTTCCGGCGACGCCTCGCAGGCGTTCACCACCAGCGCCTGCAGGATTGCCTTCACCTCCGCCGCGACGGCGGCAATCGCCACCGCTTCGGGCGCCTCGACGTCGACCCGCACCCGCCCCGCCGCGTCCTGCAGCGCCTCGAGCGCCACCTCGCGCGCCAGCGTGCCGAGCTCGACGGGGGCCGGCGTCGCCGCCGGCGCCGAGGCGAGCGCCAGGAAAGAGCGCAGCGAGCCGTCGACGCGGCGGATCTGGCGGCGGCAGCGCTCGGCGAGCGCCCGCGCGCGCTCCGGGTCGCGCTCCTCGCTCAGCCGGTCGACGGCGAGGCCGAGCGCGTTCAGCGGATTGCGCAGGGTGTGGGCGAGGCCGCGTGCCACCTCGCCGAGCTCGGAGAGATGCTCGGACTCGGCGAGCCGGCGATTCTCGCGGTCGAGATCGGCGAGGCGCGCCGACATGGCGTTGAAGGCCTCGAGCGCGGCGCCGATCTCGTCCGGCCGGCGCACCGGCACCTCGACGCCGAGCTCGCCGGCGCCCACCCGGCGCGCCGCCGTCGCCAGCTCGTCGAGCGGCAGCGTGGCGCGATGGATCAGGAGCGCGGTGGCGAGCAGGCCGACCAGGAGCAGCGCCAGCGAGCCGAAGAGGAGCTCGGAGCCGAAGCGGCCGAGGGTCGACGCGACCGGCGCGTTGGGCACCTGGATCCGCCGCGCCGGCTGCGTGCCGCGCACGAAGACGATCTCGCGCCCTTCGCCCGGCAGGAGCGTCATCTCGTCGCGATTCAGCTCTTCCTTGACGACCGGCGCGACGGGAGCGCCGCCTGAGGGCAACGGGCCGTGGCGCTCGATCACCAGGTGCTGCTCGACCCGTTCGGTGATGCCGGGGGGAGCTCGCGGGTGCCGACGCCGGCCAGGATCTCCTCGCCGACCGACACCGCCACCGTCCGCAGGTCGTGGTCGAGCCGGCCGGCGAGCGACCGGACGAGCAGCGCCTGGCCGGCGACCAGCAGGCTGACCAGGGCACCGACGAGCAGGAAGAGGCGCACGCGCAGCGTCACGCCGGGCGGACGAAGCAAGCGACGTGCCTTGCGGCGGACGGACGAAGCCGGCGCCGCGTTAGAGTCGCGTCATGAGCGTCCGCATCGGCATCAACGGCCTCGGCCGGATCGGCCGCGGCGCTGCTGCGCGTCGCCCACCTGCGCCCCGAGCTCGGGCTCGAGGTGGTCGCCGTCAACGACTCCGCCGACCCGCGCGCGCTCGTCCGGCTGTTGCGCCACGACACCGTGCACGGTCCTTTTCCGGCGCCGGTCGACGGCGACGAGGAAGCGCTGGTGGTCGCCGGGCGGCGGATTCCGCTCGGCCAGGCGACCGCTCCCGGCGCCATCGACTGGCAGGCCGCCGGCGTCGAGCTGGTGGTCGAGGCGACCGGCCGCTTCCGTCGGCGCGACCTCGCCGCCGGCCACCTCGGCGCGCCCGGCTTCGGCTCCGTGCGGCGGGTCGTCGTCTCGGCGACGATCCCCGACGCCGACGCCACCTTCTGCGTCGGCATCAACGAGAAGAGCTTCGATCCGGCCCGCCACCGGGTGATCTCGAACGCCTCCTGCACCACCAACTGCCTCGCCGCCACGCTGGCGCCGCTCGTCGAGCGCTTCGGCGTCGAGAGCGCGCTGATGAACACCGTCCACTGCGTCACCAACAGCCAGAACCTGGTCGACATGGCGCACGCCGACCCGCGACGCGCCCGCGCCGCCATCGCCAACATCATCCCGACCACCTCGGACGCCATCCCGTCGATCGGCTGGGTGATGCCGGCGCTCGCCGGCCGGGTCGACGGCCTCGCGATGCGGGTGCCGATCGTCGCCGGCTCGCTGATCGACGTCGCGGTGCGGCTCGAGCGGCGGGCGACGCGCGACGAGCTGGCCGAGGCCTTCCGCGCCGCCGAGGGCGGCGCGCTGGCCGGCATCCTGGCGACCACCGACGAGGAGCTGGTGTCGTCGGACTTCGTCGACGATCCGCGCTCGGCGGTGGTCGACCTGCCGCTGCTCGCCTCGACCGACGAGCGGCTCTGGCGCGTCGTCGCCTGGTACGACAACGAATGGGGCTACGCCAACCGCCTCGGCGAATTGCTCGACCGGCTGGCGCGCGCCGGCGGCTAGAATCGCCCGGCATCCCCGCGCTGGCTGCGCCTGTCTTCCGGAGGACTTCCGATGACCGCTCTGCGAACCCTCGAGGATCTCGACCTCGCGCACGCTTTCCGGCGTCACCGTCCTGGTGCGCGTCGACTTCAACGTGCCGCTCGCGGGCGGCGTCGTCACGGACGACACCCGCCTCGTCGAGGCGCTGCCGACGATCCGCGAGCTCTCCGCGGCGGGGGCGCGCCTCCTGCTCTGCTCGCACCTCGGCCGGCCGAAGGGAGAGCGCAATCCGAAGTACACGCCTGCGCCCGGTCGCGGCAAAGCTGGCCGAGCTGCTCGGCCGGCCGGTCGCACTTCGCCGACGACTGCATCGGCGAGCCGGCGGCGCGCGGCGGCGGCGGCGCTCGGAAACGGCGACGTCGCGCTGCTCGAGAACCTGCGCTACTACACGGGCGAGGAGAAGAACGATCCCGGCTTCGCCCGCGCCAGCTCGCCGCTCCCGCCGCGGCCTACGTCGACGACGCCTTCGGCGCCGCGCATCGCGCCCACGCCTCGATCGTCGGCGTCGTCGAGCACCTGCCGCGACGCGCCGCCGGGCGCCTGATGGTGCGCGAGGTCGAGGCGCTGTCGCGCCTGCTCGGCGAGCCCGAGCGCCCCTTCGCCGCCATCCTCGGCGGCGCCAAGATCGAAGGCAAGATCGACACGCTCGAGAACCTGCTGCCGCGGCTCGACATGCTGATGGTCGGCGGCGGCATGGCCAATACCTTCCTCGCCGCCGGCGGCGTCGACATGCAGGGCTCGCTGGTCGAGCACGAACGGCTCGAGCTCGCCGCGCGACATCCTGCGGCGGGCTGCCGAGCGCGGCGTCGAGATGCTGCTGCCGACCGACCTCGTGGTCGCCGACGCCTTCGAGTCGCCAGAGCACATCCGCACCGTCGCCGCCGACGAGATCCCCGATGGCTTCCTCGCGCTCGACATCGGCCCCGAGACGCGCCAGCGCTTCGCCGAGGCGGTCGGGCGCGCCCGCACCCTGTTCTGGAACGGCCCGCTCGGCGTCTTCGAGAAGCCCCCCTTCGACGCAGGGGACGCGCGCCGTCGCCGAGGCGCTCGCCGACTGCCCCGGCTTCACGCTGATCGGCGGCGGCGAGACGGTCGCCGCGGCCCATCAGGCCGAGGTCACCGACCAGATCGGCCACGTCTCGACCGGCGGCGGCGCCTCGCTCGAGTTCCTCGCCGGCCAGACCCTGCCCGGCGTCGCCGCCCTCGCGCGAGGCTGACCCGGTGACCGCCGCCGGCCGCCGGCCGCTCGTCGCCGCCAACTGGAAGATGCACCTCGCGGGCGGCCGAGGCGGCGACCTACTGCCGCGCGCTGCGTCGCCGACCAGCTCCCGCCGGTCGCCGAAGTGGCCCTCTTCCCCTCCTTCCCGCTCCTCCCGGCGGTGGTCGAAGCGCTCGCCGGCTCGCCGGTGGCGACCGGCGCGCAGGATCTCCACCCGGAGGCGGCGGGAGCGTTACACCGGCGACGTCTCGGCGGCGCAGCTCGTCGACGCCGGCTGCCGCTTCGTGATCTGCGGCCACAGCGAGCGCCGGCGGCTGCACGGCGAGAGACGACGCCCTGGTGGCGGCGCAAGGCGCGCGCCGCCGCTCGGCTGCCGGCCTCCTGCCGATCGTCTGCGTCGGCGAGAGCGCGCGAGGAGCGCCGCGGCGGCCGGACCTTCGAGGTCCTCGCCCGTCAGCTCGAGCCCCTGCCGGTCGATCCCCGCCTGGTTCTCGCCTACGAGCCGCTGTGGGCGATCGGCACCGGCGAGACGGCGAGCCCGGACACCGCCGCCGACGCCCACGCCTACCTGCGCGAGCCGGGTCGAACGGCACGGCCGGGCGCGAGGCGGCGGCCCTCCTGCGCATCCTCTACGGGGGGTCGGTCACCCCCGAGAACGCCGCCGCCCTGGCCCGGGAGCACGACATCGACGGCTTCCTGGTCGGCGGCGCAAGTCTTGACCCGAAGCGGTTTCGGGCTATCATTTCGTCTTTCGCCGTCGCCTGACGGCGCCGCGAGGTCCCCCGTGCTCTACGTGCTGTACGGCATTCACGTCATTCTCTGCCTCTTCCTGATCCTGGTCGTCCTGCTCCAGCAGGGGAAGGGCGCGGATCTCTCCGTTTTCGGCGGCGGCGTCGACCATGACCGCCTTCGGCGCGCGCTGCGCGACGACCCTCCTGCACCGGATGACGGTCGGGGCCTTCGTCGGCTTCGTGCTGACGACGCTCAGCATCGCCTATCGTGCAGGCCCATCTCACCGGATCGTCCGTCATGCGCGGCGTCCGCACCAGCCCAGCCGGCGGCGCCCATCTCCGCCCCGGCGCAGCCGACGCCCGCGGCGCCGGCCAACGCTCCGGCCCCGGCGCCACCGAGCAAGTAGCGCCGGCCGCAGCGAGACACTAGAATTCCCGAGATGCCGAAGTGGCGGAATTGGTAGACGCGCACGTTTGAGGGGCGTGTGGGGCAACCCGTGCCGGTTCGAGTCCGGCCTTCGGCACCATCCCTCCCAGTCGGAGCTCCAGGACTGTTCGTGACGACGCGCCGGCCCACACGGGTCCGGCGCGTTTCAGCTTCGGACCTCTCCCGCCGGCCGCGCCGCCGGGGGGGCCCGTCATCGCAGGGGGCCGAGAGGAGTGGCAGGGCATGACGGAAAAAGGGACGGTCAAGTGGTTCAACGACGCGAAGGGCTTTGGTTTCATCACCCGTGAGGCAGGCGGCGACGACGTCTTCGTCCACCACACGGCGATCCTCTCCGAGGGCTTTCGCTCCCTCAAGGAAGGGGACCAGGTCAGCTTCGAGGTGACCCAGGGGCCGAAGGGCCTTCAGGCCAGGAACGTCGTCAAACTCTGAGCCGCGCCGCGGCGGGCGCGCTCCCCGGCCGGGCGGCCGGGGAGCGCCGGGGGGCACGGCGAACCTTCAGGGCAGGAGGGTCGCCTTCTTGATGACGACCGGCTCGGCCGGCACGTTCTCGAAAGGGGCGCGCGTGGTGGTCTTCACCTTCTCGATCTTGTCGACCACGTCCATCCCTTCGACCACCTTGCCGAAAACCGCGTAGCCCCAGCCGCGCGGCGTCGAGTCTTTGTAATCCAGCGCGCGGTTGTCGACCGTGTTGATGAAGAACTGCGACGTCGCGCTGTGCACGTCCGAGGTGCGCGCCATCGCCACGGTGCCGCGCGCGTTCTTCAGCCCGTTCGAGGCCTCGTTCTGGACCGGCGGGCGGGTGTGGCGCTGCTCCATGCCGGCGTCGAAGCCTCCGCCCTGGATCATGAAGCCGGGGATGACGCGGTGGAAGATCGTGCCGTCGTAGTGCCCCGCGCGCACGTACTCGAGGAAGTTCTCGACGCTCTTCGGCGCCTTGGCCGCTTCGAGCTCGATCACGATCCTGCCGAGCGAGGTTTCGAGGGCGACCT
This sequence comes from Thermoanaerobaculia bacterium, assembly GCA_963699245.1. Lineage (GTDB taxonomy): Bacteria > Acidobacteriota > Thermoanaerobaculia > Multivoradales > JAGPDF01 > JACTMI01. Next base: position 2,473,598 of record OY969426.1, on the reverse strand, counting down.
TGGGGTGCTCCGGCTTGTCGGTCTTGGCGCCCGCGGCGGGCGAGTCGGCGGAGAAGAGGGCGGCGGCGAGCAGGACGACCATCGGGCTCATCGGGAATCTCCTGGAGGGGTGGACGGATGCGGGTTCACGGCGAATCCTATCCGCTCTCGCGTCGCGGCCCGATTTGGGTTTATGCTTCGCTCCAGAATCCTGGCAGCACGGCTCCGGGGCCCGCGCAGCGGCTCCGAATTGAGGAGGAGATGCGCCGATGAAGAGACTCGCCCTGGCCCTTTGTCTTTTCGCCCTGCCGGCGGCCGCCATGGCCGACGGCGACTACCGGTACGAGCTGACGCCCCACGTCTCGTACCACATGGGCGGCACCTTCGAGACCGCCAATCCGAAGCTGGCGAGCAACCTCGACGTCGACGACGGCCTCGCCTACGGCCTCATCTTCGACATCCCGCTGTCGAACAACCTGCAGCTCGAGCTGCTGGCCAACACGCAGAACAGCGATCTTTTCGCCGACAAGGGCATCTTCGGGCCGGACATCAAGACGATCGAGACCGACATCACCTACGTGCACCTCGGTCTTCTGGCGCAGTTCGGCCGTCCGGCGGTGAGCCCGTTCTTCGTCGTCTCGGCCGGCATCGCGTCGATCAATCCGAAATTCAAGGGCGCCGGCACCGACGACCGCTTCTCGGTCTCGCTCGGCGGCGGTGTCAAGGCCTTTTTCACCGAGCACATCGGGATGCGGCTCGACGGTCGATTCTTCTGGACCTCGATCGACAGCATCCACACGAGCTCGGGCACCTACGACTACCAGAACTACCTCTCGCAGTTCCAGGCCAACGTCGGCCTGATCTTTGCCTGGTAGTTCCTTCCTGAAAGTGCCGGAAGCCCCGGCACACTCCGAGCTCTAGCGAGCGACGGCCGCTTCCACCCGGTTGCGGCCGTTGCTCTTTGCGCTGTAGAGCGCCTCGTCGGCGGCGGCGATGATCGCCCGCGCGCGGGTGCGGGAGTCGTCGCGCGAGCCCTCGCGGCTGGCGACGCCGATCGACAGGGTGAGCGTCACCGTGCGGCCGCTCTCGGTCGGGATCTCGAGCTGCTCGACGCGCTGGCGGACCTTCTCGGCGAACTGCACCGCTCCCGGGAGCGTCGTCTCCGGCAGCACCATCAGGAACTCCTCGCCGCCGAACCGGCCGATGAAGTCGGTCTCGCGCAGCTGGTTGCGCAGCTCCTGCGCCACCCGCTGCAGCACCAGGTCGCCGGTCAGGTGGCCGAACTGGTCGTTGATCTCCTTGAAGCGATCGAGGTCGGCGATGGCCACCGCCAGCGGCCGCTCGTAGCGCAGCGAGCGGCTCCACTCGCGGTCGAGGATCTCGAGCAGCGCCTCGCGGCGGAGCAGACCGGTCAGCCCCTCGTAGGTGGCCGAGTCGAACAGCCGGGCGTTCTCGAACACCGTCGCCACGTGGTGGCCGACGAGCGTGAGCAGCTCGAGCTCCTCGGCGACGTAGCGCTGCTCCTCGCGCTTGTGGCCGAAGGCGAGGAGCCCCACCAGCTTCTCCTGGGCGAGCAGCGGCACCACCAGCTCGCGCCTTCGACTCGGCCAGCCGCTGGGCCATCGGCGGGCTCACCGCCGCCAGCTGCTGCGCCGGCGTCGGCCGCGCCGAGCGCGAGATCAGCTGCACCGCCGGGTCGTCGGCGCCGATCAGCGCGGTGCGCTCGAGATCCCCTTCCGAGCGACGGCTCGACGCGAGCTGCACGAGCTGGCCGTGCGGCGGGGTCGAAATCCAGACCGCGACCGGGTCGACCGCGAAGATCCGCGCCAGCTCGCGCACCAGGTGCTCGCCCATGCGCGGCAGCTTGCCCTGCGCCGGCAGCTCGGCGGCGAGCGCCACCAGGCGCGAGCGCAGCGCCTGGCGCTCGGGGAAGAAGCGGCGGTCGATCAGCGACTGCAGCCGCGAGCGCAGCGGGTTGAACAGCAGGCCCATCGACAGGCCGGCGCACGACAGCACCCAGAGCGGCACTCCCTGGCCGCCGAACTCGCGCGCGAAGAGCGCCCCGATGCCGCCGACCATGGCGTAGAAGCCGAGCACCAGCAGCGTGGTGAGCGCGCCGTAGAGCAGGCTCTTCTTCAGCACCAGCTCGAGGTCGAAGAGGCGGTAGAGGAAGATGGCGACGAAGACCGCGATCGGATAGGCGAGCAGCGCGAAGTTCCAGACCGCGTCGGGCAGCCCGCCCTCGATGCCGAGAAAGTGCGAGCGGACGAAATCGGCCAGCACGACCGCGACCCAGGGCAGGACGCCGAGCAGCACGAGGCCGGCCTGCTGGCGGCCGCGCGGGTCGGGGAAGCGGAGCGCGCGGCTGCCGATGATCGACGGGATGAGGATCGCCCAGATCGGCAGGAGCCAGGACATCAACAGGTTGAAGCTCACGTCGCGCAGCGGCTCGAAGCTCGACAGGTCGGCGGCGACGGCGAGCTCGGTCGCCGCCGCGAAGATGCCGAGCGTCAGTCCGACCGTGTAGAAGATGTGCACCACGCGGGGATTTCGGCGCAGCCAGGCGGGCGTCGCCGGCAGGACGGTGGCGAGGTGGAGATCGAGGCCGAACTGCAGGCCGGTGATCAGGTAGAGGGCGACGTTCGTCGCCAGCAGCTCGCCGCCGCCGCTCACGTAGCTGATCGGCAGGGTCAGCTCGAAAGCGACGGCGAAACAGAAGGCCGACAGCAGCGACGACCGCAGATCGTCGCTGCGGCGCGTGCTGGCGAGCAGGCCGAGGGCGAGATAGAGGGCGAAAGCGAAAGCATTGAGCGAGAAGTCGCCCCAGTTGAACGGCATGCCCGGCACCAGTACGAGCTGCAGCCGCTCGCCGTTGCGGACGATCTCGGCCGGAACCGCCTCGCCGCGGCGGAAGCCCTCCGCGACGCGGTCGAAGTCGGTCCCCTCGCGCAGCGGCTGGCCGTTCAGGGCGACCATCAGGTCGCCTTCCCGCAGCCCGCCGCGCTCGGCGGGGCCGCCGGGAACGACGAGGACGATGTGCCGCCCCTCGGCCTCGGGCTGGCTGCTGATGCCGATGCGCCGATCCGAGAGATTCAGGCCCATGCGCAGCTGCGCCGCCAGCAGCAGCAGCAGGCCGAGCGCAACGAGAGCGGCCCAGCTCAGCCGGCGCGGCGGCGATGGGTGCTGCGCGGCGGGTTCCAATGGCGTTCCGATGATCGCGGCGATCCTAGCGCAGGACACCGCGGCCGGCGGACGCGCGACTCAGGGGCGGTCGACGGTGCCGGCCGGCGTCCAGGGTCCGCAGCGCGCCACCCGCCAGGCGGCGCGCAGCGCGCCGACGAGGGCGCCGTCGCGGCGGATCGCCGCCTCGGCGTAGCGGCTGCAGGTCGGCTCGAAGCGGCAGGCGACGCCGCCGCGCGCGAGCAGCGGCGAGACGCGGGCGCGATAGCCGGCGATCAGCGCGAGCTCGGCGCGCGCGCTCCACTGCTTCGCCGGCGGGCGAGAGAGATCGAGCACGAAGAGGAGCGCGGCGACGACGGCGAGGCCGCGCAGCAGGATCGCGCGGCGGCTCAGCGTCGGGCCCGGGCGCGCGCGGCGCGGCTCACCGCGAGCTCGCGACGGCGCCGAAGATCAGCGCGAGGACGCCCACGAAGAGGACGACGAGCAGCAGGCAGCCGAGCGCGAGGGGCGCCACCACCGCGCCGAGCGCGCGTCCCGAGCTCGTGCGGTGGAGCGCGACGATGCCGAGCGTCTGCAGGACGATCGCCCAGACCAGGCCGAGCAGGCCGCCGGCGAAGGGAACGAGCTGCGCGAGCTGCGCCGTCATCGACCAGGCGACGACGCGGACCGTGCCTTCGAAGCCCGTCGTCGACCCGCGCGTGGCGCCGAACAGCATCAGAAAGAGGTGGAGGATGACGCTCCAGACGAAGAGCCCGACCAGCAGAAAGATCGGCGCCACGATGAGCGCCGCCGCGAGACCGATCCCCGACAGCGCGAAACCGAGCATCGCGCTGTCGCGCACCTGCGGCGCCATCAGGTCGAGAATGCTGGTGCCGATCAGGAAACCCCAGACGCGCGCGCCGACGATGCCGACCCAGCCGACCAGCACCGCATAGGCGATCGGCGAGACCAGATCCCCCTGCCGCCTCGCCTGCTCGAAGGCGGCGGCCGGCGTGCTGATCATCAGCCGCACCGTCTCGACCAGGCCTTGCAGCGCGCCGTAGCGCTCGCGCAGCTCCCACGGCAGACCGCCCCCGGCGCCGGTGGCAGCGGCCGGGGGCGGCGGGGGCGGCAGGGAGGGAAGGTCGCTCATGCGCGGCGGGGCGCGCCGGAACGGATCAGAACTTGTTGGCGAACTCGGAGAGGCCCGGGATGATGAAGCGCTCCCCCTTGACCGCCTTCAGGATCGACAGGATGGTGACGATCATCCAGACGAGCCCGACGATCGGGTAGAGGAACGCGAAGACGCAGCCGAGCCCTGTCGAGGTGACGATGCCGATCACTACCCAGATGATGACGAAGAAGAAGAACTGCACCAGGCCGTGCTTGGCGTGCCACTGGACCTCGGCGTCGTTCTTCTCGGTCAGCAGCGGGATGAGCGCCAGCAGACCGAAGTAGGAGAGCACCAGCATCAGGGTCTTGTTGCTGTTGGCGGAGCTGGCAGGGGGCGGAGGGGGGACGCTCATGGTGAACTCTCCTCTCGTCGAGGCCGCGCGAGCGGCGAAGGCTTTGGTCGAAACTGGGCGCAGTGTACACCTGCGCCGAAAGCGGCGACAAGCGATCAGGACACATCGCGCGCCGCGAGGCCGCTCTCGGCGAGCGCGAGCTCGAACTCCTCCCGGCTGGCGGGCTCGACGGCGACGACCACGCGCGCCGCCTCGCCGTAGCTCGCCTCGACGAGCTCGATGCGACCGGGGCGCAGCAGGCGCTTGAGCGCCCCGACCCGCTCGTACGGCAGGTCGATCGCCAACCGCACCCGCGGCGTCTCCTGCCGCGTCGCCAGGCTCTCGAGCGCCAGCCGCAGGGCGCCGCCGTAGGCACGGACCAGCCCCCCTTTGCCGAGCTTGGTGCCGCCGAACTAGCGCACCACGGCGGCCACCACGTCGGTCAGCCCGGCGCTGCGCAGCGCCTGCAGCATCGGCGGGCCGGCGGTCCCGGACGGTTCGCCGGCGTCAGCCGCACGCTCTTCCGGCGGCCAGCCGACGCGCCAGGCGAAGCAGACGTGGGTGGCGTCGGGGTAACGGCGTTCGAGCTCGTCGACGAAGGCCTTGGCGGCGGCGACCGATGCGGCCGCCGCCGACGAAGGCGAAGAAACGGGAGCCCTGCTCGCGCAGCTCCGCCGCGGCGGAGCCCGCCGGCACGCGGTAACCAGCCTGGGAGGTCAGGGGCGCGGCGGGCCGGCGACGACCCGCTCGTAGAGCGCGCGGTACTGCGCCACGACTTTCGCCTCGGCGAAGCGCTCGACGGCGCGCCGGCGGGCGCGCGCGGCCATGGCGCGGTGGCGGGCCGGGTCGGCGAGCAGGGCGATGGCCCCGGCCGCCATCGCCTCGACGTCGCCGACCGGCGCCAGGATGCCGTCGCGCCGTCCTCGATCACCTCGGGGATGCCGCCGGCGGTCGAGCCGACGACCGGCACCTCGCAGGCCAGCGCCTCGAGCGCGGCGAGGCCGAACGACTCGTTTTCCGACGGGAGGAGGAAGAGGTCGGCGCCGACCAGCACCTCCTCGACCGCCTGCAGCTGGCCGAGGAAGGTGACGACGTCGCAGCACCCCTCCTGCCGGCAGCGCGCCTCGAGCCGCGCCCGGTCGGGGCCGTCGCCGACGAAGAGGAGGCGGGCCGGCATCTTCGCGCGCACGCGCAGGAAGATCTCGAGCACGTCCATCACCCGCTTGACCGGCCGGAAGTTCGAGATGTGGATGAGGATCTTCTCGCCCGGCTTCGCCCACCGCCGCGCGCCGGCGGTCGAACGGGCGCGCTCGAAGCGCTCGGGGTCGACGAAGTTCGGGATCACCTCGATCGGATGGTCCTCGAGGCAGAGCTGCTGCTCGGTGGCGTCGCGCAGCCAGCCCGACACCGCGGTGACGCCGTCCGACTCGCGCACCGCCCAGCGGGTCGTCTCGAGATAGCTCGGGTCGTTGCCGACCAGGGTGACGTCGGTGCCGTGCAGCGTCGTCACCACCGGCAGCGGCCGCGGCGCCAGGATCTGCTTGGCGAGGATCGCCGAGACCGCGTTCGGCACCGCGTAGTGGACGTGCACGACTTCCAGCCCCTGGAAGCGGGTGAGCTCGGCGATCTTCGAGGCGAGCGCCAGCGAGTAGGGCGGGTACTCGAACAGCGGGTAGTCGGGAACGACGACCTCGTGGAAGTAGAGATTGGGGTGGGTGAGCGAGAGGCGCGACGGCATCGCGTAGCTGATGACGTGGACCTCGTCGCCGCCTGCGCGGCGAGCGCCATGGCGAGCTCGGTCGCCACGATGCCGGAGCCGCCGAAAGTCGGGTAGCAGCTGATGCCGATGCGCATGGTTCCCCTAACGCAGACCGCCGGGAAGAAGTTGCCAGGGATCGGCGACCGCGAGCGGCTGCCGGCTCCAGAAGGGCTCGCCGAGCTCGGCGTTGATGACCTGGCCGTAGAAGCGCGCCCGCCCCTCGACCGCCAGCCGGAACTCGCGCGAGGCGACCTTGGTCGGCGGCTCGTCGCGGTTCGCCGTCGTGGCCGTCGCGGATGCCGTGGCCGGCCGATGGAGCTGGCTCTCGTAGGCGTCGAGCGCCGCCATCTTCGCCTGCCAGTCGGCGGTGACGTCGACCACGAAGCGGGGCTCGAACGGGTCGTGCTGCATGTAGGCGAAGAAAGCCGCCGGCCGGTGCGGCGCGCCGCTCCCCCGCCTCGCGAGTCCGGCGTAGAAGCAGGCGTCGGCGACCAGCCGGTGCGCCCGCCCATGGTCGGGGTGACGATCGGCGGGCGCCGGGCCGAGCACGAGCTCGGGGCGGAAGCGGCGCAGCGCGGCGATCAGCTGGTCCTCCTCCGCCTCTCCGGTGCGCATCGCGCCGTCGCCGAGGTCGAGGAACTCGACCGCCGCGCGCGCCGAGCGCCGCCGCCGCCGCCTCGGCCTCGCGCCGCCGCTCGGCGACCGAACCGCGCGTGCCGGCCTCGCCGCAGGAAAGATGGAGGATGCCGACCCGGCGGCCGAGGCGCACGAGCTTCGCCACCGTGCCGCCGCAGCCGAGCTCGACGTCGTCCGGATGCGGGCCGATGGCGAGGACGTCGACGGTCGAGCTCATGCGTTCTCCTCCCCGGCGGACGATGCCGGATCGATCAGCGACAGCCGGCGGGGGTCGAGGTCGAGCCCGTCGAGCAGCGCGGCGCCGAAGCCGTCGCCGTACTCGCCGACGAAGTGGGCCGGCGAGATCACCCGCTCCTGCGGCGCGTCCTCCGGCCGCAGCAGGCGGACGAGCGCCGCGAAGCGCTGGCGCGCCGTCTCGTCGCGCCGCGCCGCCGCGTTGGCGGCCTTCTCGGCGAAGAGGTCGAGGGCGTGCAGCGCGCTGTCGCGCGTCTTGGTCCACGGCTTCTCGAGGGAAGGGTCGAGCGCCAGCGCCGGCGCGCGCAGCTCGTCGAGCAGCGCGGCGATCGCCGCGCGCGGCGGTGCGACGAAACCGCCGCCGCGGCGCTCCCCCAGCCGGCGCTCGGCCCCCGCCGGGTCGGCGAGCAGCTCGGCGGCGCCGAGCCCGAGCTCGGCGAGCCGCCGAGCCGACTTCGCCGGCAGCACCGCCGCCTGCGGCCGCAGCGTCGTCCAGGGCGCCCGGATGCCGAGCAGCGGATAGATCGCCGCCGCCTGCGCCAGGTAGGCCATCTCCCCCGGGCCCATCACCTGCAGCGTCGTGCCGAGCACGGCGTCCTGGATCGCGGGCCGCGCCAACACGCCGGGCGAGACCACGGCCGGATTGTCGTCGAGCGTCGCCAAGAGATCGGCCACCGGCTCGTCCGCCATCTCCCGGGGCGCCCCGCGCAGCGCGAAGCTCTCGTCGCCGCGCCACTCGATCCGCCGCCGCTCGAAGGCGCGCAGCAGGAAGAGCGGGCTCGCCCCGGGCTGCGGCGCCACCTGCAGCTCGCGCCCGCGGGCGCGGATCTTTCCTTCGGCGGCGGCGTAGGCCGCGTCGACCTCGCGCCGCTGTTCGACCAGGAGGCGGAGGTACGGGGCCTCGGCGCGCTTCAGCGCCGGCAGCATCGAGTCGAGGACCAGCGGCGCGCGCGCGCCGAAGGTCATGACGAGCTGGCGCGCGAAGGCCTCGCCGAAGCGCGCTTCGGGGCGCCAGATGCCCGCGAGCCGCTCGAGCCAGGCGCCGTAGGCCGGACTCGGATGGAGGAGCGCGATCTCCTGGAAGATGCCGCGCACGCCGGCGCCGACGGTGCGCAGGCCGACCGGCGTCAGCGGCTGCGGGTCGTCGCCGAGCGAGAAGCGCCGCGCCCCCCCCGGCTCGGGGAAGTGCGTCTGCGCGACCTCGGCCCAGTCGTGGTCCTCGGTCGCCATCCAGAAGAGCGCCACCGCCGGCGTCCCGCGCCGCTCGAGCTCCTCCGCCCAGCGCACCGCCGCGGCGGCCTTGACGAAAGCGAGCAGCGGCCCGCCGAAGAGCCCCGTCTGCTGCCCGGTGACGACGACGCGGTCGCCGGATCGGCGAGCTTCGCGGCGAGCTCGGCGGCACGCGAGTGGCCATAGGAGGCATTGGCGACGGCGAGCGCCTGCGCCAGCTCGGCGCGCTCGACGCGCGGCGGATCGCCGGCCGGCACTTCGCCCGGAGCCAGGAAGCGGAGCGGCGCCAGCAGGTCGAGGTTGTCGCCGGCGAGGAAGTCGCGCGACAGCCCGCCGATCTGCCCGGCAGCCACCAGGTCGAGCTCGCGCGGCACCGCGGCGGGCTTCTTCTTCGGGCGCGGGCGCTCGGCCATCGGAGGATCCTAACGGAGCGTTAGACTTCTCCCGTGCCCCTGGCTTCCGGACGTTCGCCGGCGCGCGAAGTCGCGCTCTGGGCCTTCGGCCTCCACGCCCTCGCCGTCGGCTGGGTCTGGTGGCGCTGGGGGACCGGAGTGCGCGGCAGCGTTCTCTTCTGGATGGACCTGCCGGTCTCGCTCGCCTACGCCGGCCTCGCCGGCAAGACCTTCGCCGTCGCCAGCCTCTTCGCCGGCGGGCTCTGGTGGGCGGCGCTGGCGGCCGGCCTGACCCGGCTGGTCGGCAGCTCCGTCCGCGCCCGGTAGAATTCGCGGTTCGATGCCGCGCCTCGGTTCCCTCGCCTTCGATTCGCCCTTCGTCCTCGCCCCGATGGCGGGGGTGACCGACCGCGACTTCCGCCTGATCGTGCGGCGGATCGGCGGCGTCGGGCTGGTGACGATGGAGTTCATCGCCTCGCGCGCCCTGGTGCGCGGCGTCGCCAAGGTCGTCGAGCTGATGCACTTCGTCGACGAGGAGCGCCCGCTCTCGATCCAGATCTACGGCTCCGACGCGGCGACCATGGCAGGAAGCCGCCCGCCAGGTCGAGGCGATGGGCGCCGACGTCTGCGACATCAACATGGGGTGCCCGGCCAACAAGATCCTCGCCGGTTGCGCCGGCTGCGCCCTGATGGCCGACCTCGACCTGGCGCGCGACATCGTCGCCGCCTGCCGCACGGTGCTCTCGATCCCGCTCACCGTCAAGTTCCGGCTCGGCCTCGACCAGAGCCGCAAGAACTTCCTCGAGCTCGGCCGCATCTGCGAGGGCGAGGGCGCCGACGGCGTCGCGCTCCACGCCCGCACCGCGAAGCAGATGTTCTCGGGCGAGGCGCGCCAGCAGTGGGGAGAGATCGCGCGGCTCAAGGAGGCGCTCGCCATCCCGGTCTTCGGCAACGGCGACGTCAAGGAGCCGGAAGACGCCCTCGCGATGATGGCCCAAACCGGCTGCGACGGCGTGCTGATCGGCCGCGCCGCGACCAAGAACCCCTGGATCTTCCTCCAGGCCTCGGAGCTGCTCGCCGGCCGCACGCCCACGCCGACGTCGCTCCTGGCGCGGCGCGAGCTGATCCTCGGCCACCTCCGCCTCGTCGCGACGCGCGAGCCGTCGAAGTTCGCGCTCCACAAGCTGCGCAAGTTCACCGGCTGGTACACCCACGGCGTGCCGCACGGCCGCGAGCTGCGCCAGCAGATCCAGACCCTCCCCGACGTGCCGACCTTCCTCGCCGCGGTCGAAGGCTTCTTCGACCAGCTCGCGGCACGCCCGGCGGCCTGAGCGGACCCGAAATCTTGAGCGCCGCCGGCCTCTGCCTGCTCGACGGGCGGATCGTTTCGCTCGAGGAGGCGCGCATCTCGCCGCTCGACCGCGGCTTCCTCTTCGGCGACTCGGTCTACGAGGCGCTCAAGGTGCGCGAGGGCCGCATCCTCTTCCTGCCGCGCCATCTCGAGCGGCTGCGGCTGAGCCTCGCCGCGCTGCGGATTCCCGAGCCGCCCTATGTCGCGGCGCAGCTCGAGACGTTGCGCGCGCGGGCCGAGCTCGCAAGCGGCGGGCTCTACCTGCAGATCACCCGCGGCGCCGAGCCGACACGCAGTCACAAGGTGAATCTGCAGCTGACCCCGACGCTCTTCGCGCTCCCCGATCCGATCGACTTCCCGCCCGAGCCCTGGAACCTCCCCGGTCTCGCGGCGATCACGCGCGCCGACGACCGCTGGCGGCACTGCGACGTCAAGTCGACCGCGCTCGCCGCCGGCATCCTCGGCAAGCTCGCCGCCGCCGACGCGGGGGCCGACGAGGTGCTCCTCGTCGGACCCGACGGCGAGCTGCGCGAAGGGGGGCACACCAATCTCCTCGTCCGCGACGGCGCCGGCTGGCACACCCACCCGACCGGCCCGGCGATCCTCGCCGGCGTGACGCGCGCGGTGCTCCTCGAGCACGCCGCGGCGGCGGGGATCGCGATCGAGGAGCGCGCGCCACGCCTCGCCGACCGCAGCAGCTGGCGCGAGGTGCTGGTCACCGGCACGACGACCGGCGTGCGCGGCGTCGTCACGCTCGACGGCGTCGCGATCGGCGACGGCCAAGTCGGCGAGGGCACCCGGCAACTGGCGCGCCTCCTCGACGACGCCGAACGCCTGGAGGCCCACCGGTGAGCCGCCACGAGCGCGAGCTCGACCTCGCCGTCGCGCCGCTCGCCGAGCGCCTGGCCGAGCTCGCCGACGACTGGGCGGGGGAGTGGACTCCGGAGAGGAACGGCGGCCGCCTCGCTCTGCCGGTCGTCTTCGGCCTGCGCCGCGGCGAGCTCGAGGGCAAGGTCGAGCTCACCGCGCTCGGTTCCTCGCGCTCGCGCCTCGTCTGGACGATCGACCGCAGCGAGCTCGCCGTCGACCGCGCTTCGGTCGCGGTCCTCGTCCTCGCTCTCCTGCCGACGCTGGGCTCGCTGCTCTGGCCCTTCTTCCCGCATCTCTTCGCGCTCGTCCCCTACGCGGCGGTCTTCGGCCTGCTCGCCTGGTGGCTGGTGGTGTCGCGGCTGCGCTCGCAGGGGCCCGAGGAATTCCTCGCCGCGCTCGCCAAGGGGCCGAGCCGGGAATCCGCGGCCCCCGTGGTACGTTAGCTAGCTCAGTGCCGGCTTCGCGCCGGCCAGGTTCTTTGAATGGGGGCGTACCGGGTTCGACGGGGTACAAGCGGGCCGACGGTGGCGTGCCGGGTTAACCACTCGTCAAAACGGTCAGCAATAGCTGCCAACGACAACCTCGCACTCGCGGCTTAATTGACCGCGACGTTCCTCTCTCGGCCTGATCCGTGACGGGGAGAGGAACGACGCTAATACGGATCGAAGGGCACGGTTGGTTCCGTACCGTGTCTGGATCGTCGAAACGGGACTGGCGCTCGCGGCGGAGGCCTTCTGCCATTCCGCGAGGGCGATGACCACAAGTGAGGGCTACGCACGTAGAAGCCGCGGGACGCGTTCTCCGGACGTGGGTTCAATTCCCACCGCCTCCACCATTCATTTCTTCTAAGAGAGCAAGTCTCCCCGACTCGTTCGACTGCCCGCTAGATTTCTAATTTCTCAGGAAGCGTATAGAGCAGATGCGCGCACGAATTGCGCGCTGTGATCAACGCCTCGGTATTCCAACGGGGCGCGAGCATCATGCCCCTGTCCGGAAGATCACAGAACGGCGCCGGCTGCCGGTAGAGATGATTCATCACTGCCGCCTCGAGACGCTCGAGAATTCGAGGCTGGTTCATCTCCACCATGAAGATGCGACAGCTCGTCATCTGGCGCCGGGCTGCTGCGGTGATCTCCTCGCGCCGTGCTTCGTATTCGGCGACTCGCTCACTGGGTCGCGGTCCCGTCCAGAAGCCGTGCCAGATTTCCCTTCGAGAACCATCTCTCACGGCGTCAACATCGAGCACGGTGTAGACGCCCGTCAAGTACTGCTTTGCGTGCTCTCGGAATCTGGACCGCACCGTGCGCCTGGTGATGCCTGCGGCGTAGATCAGATAGCCGCCTCGGAACTCGAAGGTCAGCAGATACACGCCGGGGAGACGGGGGACCGGGGGGAGTCCGGAATCGAAGCCCGGCCAGCCGAACGGACCTTGCCATTCGAGAGCCAGCTCCCTGCCTGAAGTCGCCGTCTCCATTCCGGTCCCTGCGGATGGATCCCCCGCGCGCTCTTCGCTCATTCGACCGACGGGCCACCGCCGTCGGCGAACCGCGGCTTGCGGTTGATCAGGATCGTGACCTCCAGCGGAGCCCCCATCGTCCAGTACTTGTGATCACCAAAGTACAAGGTCTTGTAGGGCCTGCCGGCGTAAGACTCCAGGCGACCATGCTCGCGGACGTAGCGCACGGCAGCCTCGAAGTCCGCCTGGAGAGAATTTCGGCGATGGGTGTACTCGTGCGGGTTCTCGGGCATCGTCCGCGCAACTTGCCAGTTGTGACTCTGGACGAACTCCGCGAACTCCTGTTCGCTCCACCCGCTCGGCTGATCGGGATCGAAGCAGGTCCACGAATCGCTGGACATCTTGGCCTACTCTCCGGCCCGTCGGAGCACGCGGCGCTCCTCGTTACGTCGCCTTAAGCGGACTCTTCGCCGACAAATCACGTACTTGCCGGTTGCAGCTTTACGATGACCGTGGGTTCCAACCTCGTTTCAACTGAGGACTTGAGAAGAACTTCCTTGATTAACCCCGGACTGGCATCGAACCGATCCTGAAGCTCTACCTTCAAGAGCTCCATCTTGAAACTGCGTCGGATTCCACCCTTCTTGAATGCGACATAGCCCCCGGTGCAGGTCACTCTCCCGTTTGATGCGACGAACTCCGTGAGTCTCTTGCGTAGCTCCTTGATTCGCTTCTCCCGGCTGCTCATCTCTCTTTCGAGGTCGACAAGCTCCTGGGCCCAGTCTTCGAATTCACTCATAGGTGTCTCCTGACCGCAGAAGCTGGTGGGTCTTCCGCAAGCCTCCCAGCCAGAGGCGAATTCCCCCTGGCTCTCTTCGCGCGACAAGGCTTCAATTGAGTTTCACCGAAGCGTTCGGGGCTCAGTGCTGTCTCACGGCATGCCCGCGCCGTCGAAGCTCTTGCGCAAGGCTCTTCTCGGCTATCTCGGCTTCCTTCTGCCGGAGCGGTTCTCGCCCCAGGTAGAGGTCCGGGCGCAGGTGGAGGCCATACTTGCGGACGAACCGCGCTGGCTTGTGACCCCGCTTGTGATTCAGGAAGCGCATCGGCGGAGCGAGACCCGTCATGCCGACGTAGAGGGGTTCCCTCGCCTCCTTGAATCCCGGGCTCGTTTCCACAAAGCGCGTAATTTCAAGGACCCTCCGATCCATCTCGATGACATAGACCGATTTCATTGCGCGCACCCACGCGAGTAGCTCCAACTGCGCCGGCGCCTCCGCGCCAGCACCTGCGGCCTCGACGCGGACTTTGGCGTCGTTCGACTCGATGCCCAGAGAATGCAGCACGGCTTGGGCAAACATTCCGCTCCGGCCCACTCCGGCAGCACAGTGGACAACGATCCTCTCGCCTCGGATCAGCCACCCGACGACTTCATGGACGATACGTAGGAACGCATTTCGATCCGTCGGGGCGGCGAAGTCTTCGATCGGGATCTGCTCCAGCTGGAACGGAAGGCGTTTCGCGCGAATAGTCTGGAGGTACGCCGGAGATTCTTCCTCGATCTCGCTCTCCGGAGCGAGGCAGATGACTCGAACCGGGCTCAGGCGCAGAATCTCGTCCAAGGCTCCAGCGAGATTCTCTCGACGACCCGGCATGTGGCGAAGCAGGAGTCGCCCGGGAATTAGTTCCGAAAGTTCTACCCTTCGCAGCATTGACCGTTCTCTCCTGGCGTCGACTCGGTCGTGCTGGGGTGCTTGTTCTGTTTCTCTTCTCATCGGAGTTTGTTCGCTCAGCGGACGGTATCGCCCCCTGCGATCCGCCATAGCGCTTCGACCACTTCGTGCATTCCCTCTGTGTCGCGCGCGCAGTATTCGAGCAGCGCCTGGCGAATACGCGCGCGGGATGCGATCGGCGTGTCGGGCGCCACCGAGCTCAGGAACTCCCGCACCGCCGCCTGTCCCTCCTGGATCTCGAGTTGCTCGTAGCCGCGGCCGGCGAGGATTGGAAGCACCGTCTTCAGTGACGCGCTGCCGAGTTGGTCGGGGTGGTAGTAGGAGAAGTTCCGGAACGGCTCCCGCAAATCGACAAGCCTCCGAAGCGCGCTATCGACCCAGTCCCGATGCTCTGGCAGGAGCGCTGCGCCCTCAAGCAGCCGGCCGCGCTCGAACGGCGCGTTGTAGGCAACCACGGATCCGGTCGGGCCGATGGCTTCGGCCGCCGCGGCCATGAAGGCAGCTCGAGGATCGCCGCCCGTCTCGGCAAGAAAGACTCGCTGGCGCGGCTCGGCACCAGGTGCGTCGACGATGTGGAGCGAAAACTGGAAGGGAATCTGCTGATAGGGCCGCGCGCCATCGAACGGTGGAATCGCGAAGTTGAAAGACTCGAGATCGAAGTAGTGGATCGGATACTCGAGCCGATTCAGGAAGGCTCGAACCGCCATCTCGTCAAGATGCGCCTCTCGGCTCCGGGCCGTCCGCCGCTGGATCTCCTGTCGATCAGTCAGCGGGACGTCATCCGGAATCGCAGCGAGGTCGTGGATGCCGCGGGCGAGCAGTCTCCACTTCCGGCTGCGGTCGTCGTAGAGGGTGAGGACACTCTCCGCCGGAAGGAATCCCTGGCAGATCGGAAGCATCCGGCACTCGTGCGGCTTGCGGCAGTGCGGCCCGATCGCTTTCTCCGGGGCTGAGGAACGAGCGCAAACTTGCTGCATCTGTGCGACGCGCAGCTTGACCTCTGGGAGGACCTTCTCGACCTGGTCGGTCAGGTCGACGCGGACGAAGAGCCGTTCCAAGTCGAGCTCGCCCGCACGGACGTATCGATTGTCGAGGTGAACCAGGAAGCTGCGGCGGATTCGGACGCCTGCGGCCCGGGCGATCCAGACCTGAAAGGCGAGATCGTCGAGGTGATCGTTCTTCTGCTCGGTCGTGCTCTTGACCTCGAGGAGGTCCCAGGCGCCTCCTTCAGCAGGAACGAGAAGGTCAACGAAGCAACCCGCACCCTCGTGGAGGAATGCGGCCTCGAAGATTGGCAGGCGCCGCTCCAGAGCCACCCGAGTCTGCGCCGCCGCTTCCGCCCAACTTCCTTGGTCGCGGTCGACAGCAATACCCCCCGGATAGAGCTCCCGCGCGAGCCTGCCGACGGCGTGCCCCTGTTCGAAGATGTCCATCGTCGCCGCGTCGTAAGGAGGGATCTCGGCAGGCGCGTTGACCTCGTACCAGAGCCGCTTCGGGCACTGCAGACCGGCGAGGTAGTGGGATTTCGAGAGCATCGGCTCAGGCCTCTTCGACGGAACCGTCGGCGCGCGACGCCAGTCCCTGTCGGAACGCATCAAGCAGCATCCGCGCCTCTTCCTCGTCTCCGCGGCTCATGTCTCGGGCCAGGCGCAGCTCGCCGTTCGGGTCGCACTCCCCTTCCAGGAAGCTCTTCAGCGCTGCGACGAACTCCCGATTGACGGCCTTCACGAGGTCGACTCCCAGCAGCTCCGCGCCTGCCCGGTCGATCGCGAAGTCTTCGCGCTCTTCCAGGCGGGGTATCTCCGCGAACATCCGCTCGAGATTCCCAGCCTCTCCGTAGTTCCGCAAGATGGCGGTCAGATCGGCGGCATCCTTGCCCGGCGCAATGTCCCTCCGGTCCTGCCATGCGACCAGTTTCAGTGCCGCGAGGCAGGGAAGCGAGACGACTGGTACAGAGATCCCACCTGGAAGAGAAAAGGGCACGGCCGCGTCCAGAACCTCCCGAAAGCCCAGGAGATTCATCTGGCGCTCCTCTTCCGGCGGCCAGAGGATCGTGCGGTCGGCTCGCTCGATGCCGCCGAAAGGTACCAGGTCCACGAGGGTCCCGTGGCGATGCCGGAAGCGATGCCGGACTCTCTCGTCCGGGCGATGGAAGCCAGCACTGAGCAAGCTTTCGGAAATCCTCTCGAAGTGATCCCAGCTCTCGCACTGGACGGCGAAATCCATGTCTTCGGTGGCTCGGCCGGTCCTGATCCGGTGGACATGCCAGAGCCAGAGGTCTCTGGCGAAGGCACCCGCCACGAAGATCCTCGCCTCGGCGCGCTCGGTGGCGCGCACGACTTGGCGAACGACTTCAGTTAGCGGTGCGAGCTCGGTAACGCCGGAAAGGTCCATCGATCCAGTCGAGGCGAATCTTCTCCGCCGTCTCCTGTGCGCGAGCCTCGCCCAGCGCGAGGAGCTCGGCGTAGATGAGTGCCGGAGGCGCTACGTCGCGGAGCACTGCGAGCTGCTCGGCGTTGCGCTCCGGCTGGAAAAGGTCATCAGGCTGAGCATCAGCATCGAGGAGATCCGCCTTCCAGAATCGCTCGCGGATCTCGACACGACCCTTCTCATCTTCTCGAAGCCCCAGCGCGGCGACGAGTCGCGGCGTGACCCGCTCGACCCAGAGGGTGAGAGTTTCCGGCTTCAGGTAACGCGTCAGGAGCGCGGCGGCGGCCTCTCCGCCCCAAACCGCATGGTGCGGATGGAGCTTCAGGTTCCTCCAGTCGTCGAAGGCCTTAGTTTCGTAGCGGCCGAACAGAAGGCGTTGCCTGAGATCGCGTGCGTAGCCCAGAGCCCACTCGTTGAGCAGTCGCTCGAGGTCGACCAGACGTCGTTCCTTGCGCCCTCGAGCGACGATGTAGCCTTCCTCGCGCAAATCTCGCATCACCCATTGGACCGTCCCGAGCGCGACATCGGCGGCAGCCGCCAGCGTCCGGTAATCCTTCTCGACGAGCTCCGGGCGACAGAGCAGCGCGAAGATGACTCGAAGCCCCGTCGGCTGAAACGCTCGCCGGGTGTCGCGCTCGGTCCGGAGCCGCAGGATGTCCTTCTTTCCCGTAACCCAGATCAGGAGTCCTTCGCCTTTCAGGTAGGCATTGCCGGCCAGGTCGATGAAGAAGAGATTCTGGCGACGGAGCTCGTCGGCAAATTGAGGGTCGATGTATTCGGCGATCAGCAGGCCTGGGCGATCGAATTGCCGGAGGTGGGCGAGGATCGCGCCGGCCTGGCCAGTTCTCGGGCGGAGTTTGGTCTCGACGACGAGTTGCAGCTTCTGCGGGCCTTTCCCGATCTCAACGTAGGCGTCGAGCTGCCGCGCCTGCCACGCCGGTTCGAACGCGAGCGTCGTCCAATCGAGCCCGTAGCCGCGCACGAGCTCCGCAGCCTTTTCGAGAATGTGCGTTGCGGCCGCAGCGGTTTGGGGATTGGGATTCATGTTCATTTCCGACGAGAGTTCATGTCACATGAACAACGATCCAGAGTGAACGAGGCCTGCTGTCTCCAATCTTCGTTCACAGAAACGGCGTGTTCATTCTACATGAACAACGATAAATCATGAACAGGCCGCCTAATTGCTGCAAATAAATTAGATGCCCACTCGAACGCTGGGAGTTCGCCGGCGCGCTCGACGGCGCGACCGGCGCCGAGATCGAGGAGGCCGCCAACTGCGCCATCGCCAGCGCCGTCACGGAGGCGCCTGGTGCGACGGAAGCGCCGCAGATCGAGCGCCGTCACCTCGAGCGGGCGCTGGCCTGGGCGCAGCGCATGCCGGCCCGCCGCGGCGTCGGCTTCGCGGCGAACGACTGACGGCGGCCGGCGCGTCACGCTGCCGGCGGTCGACTCGCGGATGGCCGGCTCGCGGCCCTGACGGCGAGCCGGACCCGCGTCTTTCGCTGCAACACGCGCACGATCTCGAAGAAGGTGTCGCTGCGGGGATTCCCCCGGGCGCCGAGCATCCGGTGGAGGCTCTTGCTCGGCTTGCCCGTGGCGCGCGCGAGCTCTTCGAAGCCCACGGTGGAGTTCACCAGATCGCGGAGCATCGATTTTCCGGTCGCCAGGTCTCCCTCGAGGCAGGCGCGAAGGGCCTCGGCGAAGAGGGCCTCCCGGAATCTCCGGTCGCGCCGGACCCGCGCGGCCACGGTCTCGCGGAACTCCCGAGTCAAGGCCATTCCGCCTCCCCCCGTCGATTCACCCGCCGAAGCCGGTAACTTCGCAACCGCTCCCGAGCCGCGACGATGTCGACGGACTGGCGCCGCTTCGAGCCGCCGCCCAGAAGGAGCAGAAGATCCGCCCCCACGCGGGCGAAGTACACGCGATAGCCCGGCCCGAAGTCGACGCGCAATTCCGAGATTCCGCTTCCGACGCTCTTCACGTTCGAGTCGTTCCCCTCTCCCAACCGATAGAGCGCGCGGGCGATCCTTGCGGCCGTCACCGCCTCCAGCCGATCGAGCCATTGCCCGAATGGCGACCGCGAACGCTCGTCGAGGTACTCGACAAGGCGCGGCACTCACGACTCCGATAGTAACGCAATTGTTACCAACTGCCGGCTGCGAGCCCTGCGGCTCCTGCTCCGTGGCGCTGCCATGATGAAGCTGGACGCCATCCAGCAGGGTCTCCTGGCGACGGCGGCCCTTTCGTCGCCGCGTGAATCGTCCGAGAATGGCGCCGCGCCGCCCCGGAAAGACCCCCATGCCCATCACCACCCTCGACGACCTGCGCGCTCACCTGCAGTGGGCGATCGAGCTCGAGCACGCGACGATTCCGCCCTATCTCTGCGCGCTCTACTCGATCCGGCCGGGGACGAACCGCGAGGCGGCGGAGACGATCGCGTCCGTGTACGTCGAAGAGATGCTGCACATGACGCTCGCCGCCAACGTGCTCAACGCGATCGGCGGCGCGCCGAAGCTCGACTACCCGGGTTTCCTGCCGCGCTACCCGACCTACCTGCCGCACTCGGCCGACGCCTTCCTCGTGCCGCTGGCGCGCTTCTCCCCCGCGGCGATCGAGACCTTCCTCAAGATCGAGAAGCCGGAGGACGCTCGGCGCGCCCTCCGAAGCCGACCGCTTCCACACCATCGGCCAGTTCTACCTGGCGGTCGAGGAGGCGCTGCGCCGGCTCGTCGCGACGCTCGGCGAGAAGACGGTCTTCTGCGGCGATCCGGCACGCCAGGTGCGGCCGGAGAGCTTCGAGTACACCGGCAGCGGCCAGGTGATCGCGGTCACCGATCTCGCCTCAGCGCTCGCCGCGATCGACGAGATCGAGGAGCAGGGCGAAGGGCTGACGCCGAAAGAGGTCTGGGACGGCGATCGCGACATGTTCCACCCCGAGCGCGAGGAGGTGGCGCACTACTTCCGCTTCCAGGAGATCCTCGCCGGCCGCGCCCACCGGCGCGGCGACACGCCCGCATCCGGGCCGAGCGGACGCGAGTTCGCCGTCGACTGGGGCGCCGTTCACCCGATGCGCGACAACCCGCGCAGCGCCGACTTCGCGCCGGGCTCGCCGGCGCGCGAGAAGATGGACGCCTTCAACCGCGTCTACTGCGACGTGCTGCGCGAGCTCGAGCGCGTCTTCAACGGCGAGCCGGACCGCATGCCCGCCGCGGTCGGCACGATGCGCGAGGTCGGGGCGCTGGCGCGCGAGCTGATGGCGACGCCGAGCGGCGACGGCGTCACCCACGCCGGGCCGTCGTTCGAGTACGTGCCGCGCGCCGCCGTCGCGGAGGGCGCGCCGGCCTTTCGCATCCGCATCTCGAAAGACGGCCCCTACGTCGTCGAGGGGGCGGTGCCGCTGACGCGCAAGTCGATCGTTTACTCCGAGTGGCACGAGCCGATGGCCTGGCGGAAGGACGCCGAGCTCGACGCCGAGCCCCCTTACCGCCTCTGCCGCTGCGGCCACTCGAAGCACAAGCCCTTCTGCGACGGGACCCACACCAAGGCGCGCTTCGACGGCACCGAGACGGCGCCGATCGAGCCGAGCGCGACGCGGCGCCAGCGCGCCGAGGGGGTCGGCATCACGGTGACCGACGACCAGCTGCTCTGCACGCGCGCCGGCTTCTGCGGCAACCGGGTCGAGAAGATCGGCGCCATCTTCGCGCGCAGCGCCGACAGCCGGGTCCGCTTCGAGCTGATCCAGCGCGTCGGCCTCTGTCCGTCGGGGCGCCTCGCCGCCGAAGTCGACGGCGCCGAGGTCGAGCCCGACCTGCCGCGGGCGATCGCGGTGACCCGGGACGGTCCCTACTGGGTGACCGGCGGCATCCCGGTGATCCTCTCCGACGGCCGCGAGCTCGAGACGCGCAACCGCGTCGAGCTCTGCCGCTGCGGCAAGTCCGCCAACAAGCCGTTCTGCGACGGCACGCACGTCGCCGCCGGTTTCCGCGAAGGCTAGCGGCAGGTTCGCAGGGTTCGAAGCGAAGGAGCCGACCGTCATGGCCAAGTGGACTGCCTTCCCGTACGACCACAGCGGCTTCATCTACGACGCTGCCGGGCTGAAGAAACGGTGGACGCGACTGCACGCCGGCGACGTCGAGCCCTGGCCGGAAGACGACGAGGTCGTCGCGGCCTGGGCGCTCTTCCATGCGGGGGAATTCAAGAAGGCCTTCGACGCCGGCCGGAAAGCGGGGGGCGCCGGCGTCACGGTGGCCAACAAGGCGCAGTGCATCTACGCCCACTACCTCGAGAAGAACGAGAAGACGAAGCTCGCGATGTTCCTCGAGGCCGCCGACCGCGCCGAGGCGCAGCAGGCCGACGAGCCGGAGAACCCCAACGCCTGGTACTGGCAGGGATACGCCCTCGGGCGCTTCGGCCAGGGCATCAGCGTCGTCAAGGCGCTGGCGCAGGGACTCGGCGGCAAAGTGAAGCAAGCGCTCGAGAGAACGATCGCGCTGGCGCCCAAACACGCCGACGCCCACATCGCGCTCGGCTCCTTCCACGCCGAGGTGATCGACCACGTCGGCCGGCTGATGGCGCACCTGCAGGGCGCCGACGCGGCGACCGGCGTCAGGATGTACCGGCGCGCGCTGAAGCTCGACCCGCAGAGCGCGATCGCCCGGTTCGAGGCGGCGCGCGGCCTCGTGATGCTCGAAGGAGAGAAGGACCGCAAGGAAGCGCGCAAGCTCCTCGAGAGCGCCGCGGCCGCCGAGCCCCTGGACGCGATGGAGCGGCTCGACGTCGAGGCCGCCAGGGCCGCGTTGGAGGACTGAGCATGCGCCGACACCGACAACCGATCCGCCGCCGCACCGCGACGCTCCTCGTCCTCGCCGCGCTCTTCCCGCTCGCCGCCGCCGACGCGCGCGAGGTCGAGATCGGCGTTGTCGCCGGTGGGCAGCAGCCGGGGAGCATCGACACCACCACCGGCTCGCTCGATCTCGCCGGCGGCCTTCTCTACGGCCTCACCGTCGGCTGGCGGGTGAAAGCCGACGGCATCGTCGAGATCGGCTGGGCGCGGCAGGAGTCGGAGGCGAGCGGCGAGCTGCGCTCGGGGCCGCAGCGCTTCGACGTCACGATCGACACCGCCGAGATCGGCGGGCTCTGGGAGACGCGCCTCGAGTCGATGCGCCCCTTCCTCGGCCTCTGGATCGGCGCGACCCGCCTCGCCGGCCCCGGCCAGGGGACGGGCGAGGGGTGGAACCTCTCGGGCGCGATCGGCGGCGGCGTGCGCTGGTTCCTCGGCGAGCACGCCCTACTGCGGCTCGAGGGGCGGCTCGGCGGCATCCTCTTCTCCGACAGCACCGCGCTCGCCTGCTCCTCCCTGCCGGGCAGCTGCTCGGTCGGCGTGAGCGGCTCGGCACTCGGCACGCTCTCGACCCGCGTGGTCCTCTCGACGCGCTTCTGAGCCGGCGGCGGCGCGCGCTAACCCGCCGCGAGGCGGACCACGAAGCGCGCCAGGCCGGAACTCGCCAGCGTGCGCGCCGGCCGGCCGCAGGCGAGGGCGCCGAGAACGCGCGCGAAGAGCGCCGGGTCGGACGCGAAGGCGGCGACGACCCGGCGGCGCAACGCTGGCCGGCGCGCCATGAAGAGCGCCAGCTTCGTCACCGCTTCGGGCACGCGGCGCAGCTTCGCCGAGGCGCGCGCGTAGCGCGCGGGTTCTTCCGCCGCGAGCGCCGGCGCCAGCGCGAGAGCCTCGTGGAAGGCGATCGCCATTCCTTCGCCGGTGAGCGCGTCGACGTAACCCGCCGCGTCGCCGATCAGGATGAAGTTCTTCGAACTTACGGCGCGCACGCGGGTGCGGAAGGGGCCGGCGCCGCGGTCGCTGTCGAGTTTCTTCGCGCCCCGGAAGCGATCCGCGAAGGAGGAAGGGAAGCGCGTCGCCAGCAGGTCGTCGAAGCCGCGCGCCTCGCCCTCCCAGAGCAGCGCGACGCCGACCTCTTCCTCGCTCACTGCCGTCAGGTAGGCCTCGGCGCGATCGCCGAAGACGACCTCGACGTGGTCGCCCGGCGGCGGCAGCGCGAGGTGGCGGCGAACGCCGAAGCGGCGGCGCGCGCGCCGGTCCGGAACCTCGAGCCCTGCCCACCCGCGCACCTTCGAACGCAATCCGTCGGCGCCGATCACCCAGCGTGCCGGCAGCTCGCCCGCCGCGGTCGCGATGCCGTTCGGCGTCAGCGCCTCCGCCCGCTCGCCGAAGCGGAGCTCGACGCCCGCCGCTCGCGCGCGCTCGACGAGCGCGGCATGGAGGTCGATACGGCGCACGCTGCGGCCGAGCGCGCCGCCGGGGAAATCGGCCTCCGCGATCGTGCCGTCGGAGACGTAGCGGATGCCGCGGAAGGGACGCCCGCATCTTGAGAGATCGACACCCAAAGCCGCGAGCGCTTCGAGCGCCGAGGGCATCAACCCTTCGCCGCAGGCCTTGTCGATCGGCGGGCGATGCGGCTCGACGACCGTGACGGACGCGCCGGCCTGGCGCAGCGCGATCGCCGCCGCGAGCCCCGCCGGGCCGCCGCCGACGACGACCGCCTGGCGCGTGCTGCTCATCGCGTGGCGCGCCCTGAGTTGGAGAGACTGCGGCGCAGCGCGCGCTTGCCGCGCCAGAGGGCGCCGAGCAGCGACAGCGCGCCGGGGCTCTTCGCGGGCGCGAGCTCGCCCGCGAGATGGCGGCGCAGCGTCTCGCCACGGCGGAGCTTGCCCGAGGAAGTGCGCGGCAGCGTGCCCGGCGCGAGGACGTGGACCTCGTCCACCGCGAGCCCGGTCGCCGCCAGCACCGCCGCGCGGGCGCGCGCCGGCAGCGCCGCGCGTTCCTCCGGCGTGGCGCCGCGCCGGTGCTCGACGAAGAGGAGGAGACGGTCGGTGGTCTCCGCCTCGGGGCGGTACGAGACGGCGACGGCGCAGCCGCGGCGGAGCTCGGCCAGGTCGGCGACGCCCAGCTCGACGTCGGCCGGGGAATGGTTGCGGCCGCGCAGGATGAGCACGTCCTTGGCGCGGCCGGTGAGGTAGAGCTCGCCGTCGCGGATGAAGCCGAGGTCGCCGGTATCGAGCCAGCCGTCGACCAGCACCTTCGCCGTCGCCTCGGGGCGGCCGAGGTAGCCGCGAAAAAGCGACGGCCCGCGCACGAAGAGGCGGCCGACGCGGCGCTCGGGGAGCGTGGCGCCGCGCTCGTCGCGGATCTCGATCGCGAAGCCGGGGAGCGGTCGGCCGACCGACACCAGCTCGCGGCCGTCCGGCGCGTCCAGCGCGGCGCCGCGCGTGGCGAGCGCCTCGCGGTCGCAGCGCACCGCACGGAAGGGGCGATCGATCGCCCCGAAGGTGACCGCCAGCGCCGCCTCCGAGAGTCCGTAGACGGGAGTCAGCGCCTCGGCGCGGAAACCCCAGCGGGCGAAGCGGGCGGCGAAGCGCCGCAGCGTCTCCGGCTCGACCGTCTCGGCGCCGCACAGCGCGACGCTCCAGCCCGAGAGGTCGGCGCCCGCCATCTCCTCGTCGCGGATCCGCTCGGTGGCGAGCGCGTAGGCGAAGTTCGGCGCCACCGAGATCGTCGCGCGGTGACGGGCGAGGGCGCGCAGCCAGAGCGCCGGGCGCGCCACGAAGCGCTCGGGGGGAACGAGGGTCAGCGGAGCGTCGAGCGCCAGCGCCGGCAAGACGCAGCCGATCAGTCCCATGTCGTGGTAGAGCGGCAGCCAGGAGACGCCGCTCTGCGGAGTCTCCGGCGTGTGCGGCCAGAAGGTGTTGAGCGCCGCGACCTGGGCGAGGACGGCGCGCTGGTCGAGCGCCACCGGCTTGGGGTCGACCGTGGTGCCGGAAGAGAACTGCACCAGCGCGAGATCGTCCGCGGCGCCCCGCTCCCGGCGCTCCGGCGCCGCCGGCAGCGCGGCGAGCGCGCGGCAGCCGAGCCGCGGCGCGGCGGCCTCGACCGCCCGGCCGACGAGCGGCGCCAGGCGCCCGTCGGCGAGCACCAGCACCGCCTCCGCGACCTCGAGCATCCGCGCCGTCGAGGCCTCGTACTCGGCGAGGCGCCCGAGCCGTACCGGCGGATAGAGCGGCACCGGCACGGCGCGCGCCAGGAGCACGCCGAAGAAGGCGTCGAAGAACTCCGGCGAAGTGGGAAAGACCAGCGCCACCCGCTCGCCCGGTCCGACGCCGAGCGCCGCGAGCCCGCCGGCGACGCGCGCGGCGCGTTCGGCGAGCGCGGGCCAGTCGAAGAAGCGCTCACGTTCCGCACCGCCGCGGGGGTCGACGAAGCGCAGGCCTCCCTTCCCTTCGCAAGCGAGGAGCTGCTCCTGCAGCGTGGCCGCCGCGGCGCTCACGGCGTCAGCCGCTCCTCGACGATCGCGGCGAGGTCGCCGATCGTGCGGATGCGCGCGTCGTCCGCCGGGG
Organism: Thermoanaerobaculia bacterium; assembly: GCA_963699245.1. Classification (GTDB taxonomy): domain Bacteria; phylum Acidobacteriota; class Thermoanaerobaculia; order Multivoradales; family JAGPDF01; genus JACTMI01. The sequence goes on along the minus strand of OY969426.1, from coordinate 2,448,458 downwards.
AGAGCGCCACCTGGAAACGGTTCTCGACTTCGGCGGCGAGCACCAGCAGGCGGATCGAGTCGAGGCCGAGGTCCTCGACCAGGCGCTGCCCGGGTTCGATCTCGCCACGCCAGTCGAGATGCCCGCGCGCGACCTCGGTGATGCCGGCGAGGATTTCGTCGCGCGTCATCGCAGCTCCGGCAGGAAGCGGCCGCGCCCGGCGAAGCTCTCGCTCCAGCCCGCCAGGCGCGCCAGAGCGGCCTCCTCGTGCCGCAGGCGCGCGCGCAGGAGGAGAGCGTTGGCGAACGAGAACAGGAGCGCGGTGAGCCAGGCGCCGTGGACGAGCGGCAGGGCGGCCAATTCGACCATCACGGCGACGTAGTTCGGGTGCCTCACCCAGCGGTACGGTCCGCCGGTCACCGCCGGATCACCCGGCACCACGATCACCCGCGTGTTCCAGCGCTCGCCGAGCGTCGCGATCGCCCAGTAGCGCAGCGCCATGGCCGCCGCGGCGAGCGCCAGCATCGGCCAGGCCAGCAGCGGCAGGAAAGGCCGCCGCGCCAGCAGCACCTCGAGCGGCGCGGCGAGTAGAAAAGCGGTGTGCACGCCGGCCATCAGCGCGAAGAAGCGGGGGGACTCGGCCTCGACGCCGCCGCGCGCGAAGGCGCGCCGCGCGTTGCGGGTCGACAGCACCAGCTCGAGCAGGCGCTCGAGACCGACCGCCAGGAAGAGGACGACGAAGAGGAGCCGGGTGTCGGGCACGCCGGGCGAAGCTACCATCCGGAGTGAGTTCCCGGCCGGAGCGCGACGGTTCTCGCTGCGCGCCCTACCAGCGCAGCAGCACGAGCTCGGAGCAGAAGCCGGGCCCGAGCGCCAGCAGCATTCCCCAGCTGCCGGCCGGCGGGCGGCGCTCCGCGAGCGTGTCGGCGAGCACCAGCAGGACCGAGGTCGACGAGAGATTGCCGACCTGCTCGAGACTGCGCCAGGTGAGCTCGAGCGCCGTCCGATCGACGCCGAGCGCGGCCTCCATCGCCTCGAGCACTTTCGGCCCCCCGGGGTGGCAGACCCAGGAGGCGATGTCGGCGCGCGTCAGACCCCGATCGGCGAGGAAGGCGTCGACGTCGCGGCGCAGGAAGCGCTCGACGACGACCGGCACGTCGGCCGACAGCACGATCTGGAAACCGCTGGTGCCGATGTCCCATCCCATCACCCGCTCGGAGTCGGGATAGAAGATCGAGCGGGTGGCGACGATCTCGGGGCCGCTCGTCCCTTTCGCCGCCGCGCGCTCGTCCCCCGTCACGATCGCCGCCGCGGCGCCGTCGCCGAACAGGCCCGAGGCGATCAGGTTGGGGATCGAGAGGTCTTCGTGCTGCAGGGTCAGCGAACAGAGCTCGACCGAGAGGAGCACCGCCACCTCGCCCGGGAAGGCGCGCACGTAGTCGGCGCAGCGCGCGATGCCGGCCGCGCCGGCGACGCAGCCGAGGCCGAAGATCGGGATCCGCTTGAGGTTCGGCGCAGGCCCATGCGGTTGATCAGCCGCGCGTCGATCGACGGCGTGGCGATGCCGGTGACCGAGACGAAGAAGAGCGCGCCGAGCTCGCGCGGCGCCAGCCCGGCGCGCTCGAGGGCCTGCGCCAGAGCCGCCTCGCCGACCTCGGTGGCGACGCGGATCCAGGCGTCGTTCGAAGCGCCGAAGCCGTCGAGCGCCGCGTACTCGTCGATCGGCAACGCGAGGTGCCGTCCGCCGACCAGCACGTTCTTGTGCAGCCGCTCGAGCCGATCGAGGTTGAAGAAGCGCCCCGCCCACTGCTCGCGCAGCGCGGCGAGGAGCGTCGCCTGGTCGTAGAAGTGAGGCGGGAAAGCAGCCCCGACCGCGGCGATCTTCACGCCGGTCTCACGCCGACGGCCGGCGCCGCTTCGCCAGCCACCCGAGCGCCGCGCCGGCCACCGGCAGGGCGATCAGGCCGACCCGCGCCCCCTGCCAGAAGGGGGCGGTCGGCAGGCGGGTCAGCGAGGCGATCGTGAAGACGAGCATCGGGCCGCTGAAGAGCCAGGCCGCCAGGCCGGCGGCGACGCCGTCGAAGAGCGGCGATCCCGAGCGTCCTTCGACGAGCAGGAAGAGCGCCACCAGCGCCACCGCTTCGAATGTCGCGCCGAGCAGGGCGGTCGAGAGCGGCAGCGCCATCGGCCGCCCCACGCCGCGCGCTGCGAGCGGCGCCGTGTCGGGCGCCCAGCCGAGCGCGGTGGCGCCGGCGTCGACCCCGACGAGGACGACGAGGGCGAGCGGAATCGCCAGAGCGAGGAAGCGGCCCACGGGGACCGGATCTTAGCGCCCCGTTCCCCTGCCGCGCGGCGGGACTTCGTCTAGACTCGGCCTCCCGCATGGAAGCTTTCGCGCTTCGCCCCGCATTCGCGGCGCTCGCTCTCGCGCTGGCGCTCGAGCTCGTCTACCTGCTCTATCGGCGGCGCTTCGAGCGCCCGATCGAGCGGATGCGCTATCAGTCCTTCACCGTCGCCTGGACGCTGGCGGCCTACTTCTGGCTCGAAGGCGCCGCCGGCGTTCCCGCCTGGTTGCCTGCCGGCGTCTACTTCGTCACCGCCTACATCTCGGTCGACCTGGGCTACCGCCTGCTCGACCGCTTCGCGCTCTCGCGGCTGCGCGACGACCGCGGCCGCCCCGCCATCCCGCAACTGGTGCGCGATCTCGCCGGCTGGGTCCTGCTCGCCGCCGCCTTCCTGGGCGCCGGGGCGCGCTTCCTCGGCTGGCAGCTCGGCAGCTGGGCGCTGCCCTCGGCGGTGGTCTCGGCGGTCATCGGCTTCGCGCTGCAGGACGTGCTCAAGAACGTCTTCGCCGGCCTGGCGCTGCAGACCGAGGCGCCGTTCGACGCCGGCGACTGGCTGATGATGGACGGCGAGGCGCGCCAGGTGATCGAGATGACCTGGCGCTCGACCCACCTGCGCAACTCGATCGGCGTCGACTTCCACGAGCCGAACGCCAACCTCTCGGCGGCGCGCATCACCAACATCGGCTCGGGGCTCGTGCCGATGGGCTTCGAGATGCGGGTGCCGGTCCACTACGGCGCTCCGCCGGGACTGGTGAAAGCCGCGCTCGAGCTCGCGGCGCGCAATTGTTCGATGGTGGTCGCCGTGCCGGCGCCCCAGGGGCTCCTCGACAGCTTCTCCGAGTCGGGAGTGGTTTACCGCCTCCGCTTCTGGTCGCGCGAGGTGCAGGCGGTGACCCGCCTCTTCGACGAGGTGCAGTCGCACGTCTGGTACCAGTTGCGCCGCGACGGCTGGGCGCTCTCCTTCCCGATCCGCGCCGTCGAGCACGTCGAGACCCGCGAGCTCGCCGCCGACCGTCGGATGGCCAGCGCCTCGCGCGCCGCGGGGCTCTTCGCCAAAGTCGAGCTCCTCGCGGCGCTCCCGACCGAGGCGCAGCGCCGCCTTTCGGAGGTCGCGCGCCACCAGTTCTTCGACACCGGCGAGCGGCTGGTCACCGAGGGGGAGCACGGCGAATCGCTGATGGTCCTCGCGCGCGGCGAAGTGGTGGTCTCGAAGTCGGGCGCCGAGCTCGGCGACTCGACGGTCGAGCTCGCGCAGCTGCACGAAGGGGACTACTTCGGCGAGATGTCCCTGCTCACCGGCGCGCCGCGCAGCGCCACCATCACCGCCCGCGGGCCGGTCGAGCTCTTCGTGCTCGACCGCGCGGCGCTGGCGCCGCTCCTGCACGAGGATCCGCGCCTCGCGGAGACGCTCTCCCGCGTCCTCACCGAGCGCGTCGCCGCCACGGCGGCCCGTTTCGAAGACCGCCGCGACGAGCTCCGCCGCGTCTCCGTGCACGAGGAGCACACGCTCCTCGCCAAGATCCGCGATTTCTTCCGGCTCGGCTGAGCCGGCGCCCTCAGGCGCGCGACGGAATCTTCGCGCTCGCCACCATCTCGCGCAGGAAGGCGTCCATGCGGCGCAGCCGCTCGGTCAGGACCTTCATCACGTTGAGCGCGAAGTAGGGCGTCTGCTGGACGAGGAAGAGGAAGCGCTCGCGGTCGACCGGCACGAGATCGCTCGCCACCCGCGCCACGACGCTCGAGCTGCGCGGCCCGTCGTCGATCAGCGCCATCTCGCCGACCAGGCTCCCGGGTCCCGCCACCTCGACGCTCACGCCCTCGATCAGGATCTCGACCTCGCCCGACACGACGACGTACATCCGGTCGCGCCGGCTCCCTTGTTCGAAGACCGTCTGGCCGGCGCTGAAGCTCTGGCGATTCGGATCGTGCTGGAAAAGGCGGACAGGGTCCATGGTTGCGCTCCTCCCGGGACCCCGAGCCTAGGCGCCGCGCCGTGCCGCCGCGGGCACGGCGCGGTGACGAATCCGTGACAGCCCTGCGTGTTCCTCAGGCCGGCTTGCGCGCCCGGTAGGTCATCGAGCGCACGACGCCGCGCACGCTCTCGAGCGGCACGCCGGTACGCTCGGAGAGCGCCGCCAGCTCGTCCGGCATCTTGTCGGCCAGGATGCCGACGTAGTCGACGTCGCGCAGCACTTCGATGTCGCCGAGTCCGGCCGCGGCGAGCGCCGCGAAATAGTCCTCCCGCAGCATGGCGCCGGCGACGCAGCCGACCCAGGCGTAGAGATCGTTGGCGATCTTCTCCGGCAGCGGGCGATCGAGGACGATGTCGGAGACCACCAGGCGCCCGCCCGGCTTGAGCACGCGGGCCACCTCGCGGAAGACCTGCCCCTTGTCCGGCACCAGGTTGATGACGCAGTTCGAGGTCACCGCGTCGACCGTGCCGTCCTCGACCGGCAGCGCCTCGAGGCGGCCGTGGCGGAACTCGACGTTGGTGAAGCCGTGCTTCGCCGCGGTCGAGCGGGCGCGCTCGAGCATCTCGGGCGTCATGTCGACGCCGATGACGCGGCCGCTCGGGCCGACCCGCGGCGCGGCGAGGAAGACGTCGATGCCGCCCCCGGAACCGAGGTCGAGCACCGTTTCGCCGGGCGCCGGTTCGAGCGCCGCGATCGGCGCGCCGCAGCCGAGGCCGAGGTTCGCCTCTTCCGGCACGGCGGCGATCTCGGCGCCGGCGTAGCCGATCCCCGCCGCGACTTCCGTTTCGAGGTCGGCGTTGGGGCCGCAGCTACAGCCGCAGCCCGAGATCTCGCCGGTGGCGATCTTGCCGTAGCGCTGGCGGACCTGCTCGACGACCTTCTCGGGGGGGAGGTTCTGAGGGCTCATGAGACTCTCCTCGTCTTCCGCTTCGGGGCGGAGGGTTCGGCCGCGACGGGGGAGCAGCTCCCTTCGCCGCAGCAGTTCTCGTACAGGAAGGCGACCAGCTCCTGGATCGCCGGATAGTTGGCCGCGTAGAGGATCGAACGCCCCTCGCGGCGGGAAGTGACCAGGCCGGCGTGGGCGAGCTGCGCCAGGTGGAACGAGAGCGTCGGCGCCGGAATGCCGAGCGCGCTGGCGATCTCTCCCGCCGGCATCCCTGCGGGGCCGCGGCGGATCAGACGCCGGAAGAGGCTCAGGCGGGTGTCCTGGGCCAGCGCGGCGAGCCGTTCGGTGGCGGTCGTCGTTTCCATATTTCCAAAGATATCGAACTATTGGATGGCCTTGTCAAGCCCCCCGGTACCAGGAGTGGGAGGGGAGGGGGAGGCGGCGGTCCGGTGCGGTTCGGAAAGCGGCGCTCAGCCGCGGCGGACGGGCTCGCCGGCGAGCCAGCCCGGCAGCTCGGCGACGCTCTCGAGGCAGGCGATCGGCCCGGCCGCTTCGAGCAGGTGGAGCTCGTGCCCGCCGGTGAGGACGCCGACGCCGTGGCTGCCGGCGTTGCGCGCCATCTCGAGGTCCCACGCCGTGTCGCCGACCATGATCGCTTCGCGGGCGTGCACGCCGAACTCGTCGAAGAGCTGCAGCAGCATCTCGGGCGCCGGCTTGGAGGGCGCCTCGCTCACCGTGCGCGAGCCGTGCACGAGCTCGCGCAGGCCGGTCTGGTCGAGCTCGCGCTCGAGCCCGGCGCGGCTCTTGGCGGTGGCGACGGCGACGAAATAGCCCGCCTCGCGCACCCGCTCGACCGCCTCGCGCGCGCCGGCGATCATGCTCGAGCGCCCCTTGAACTCTGCGAGCCAGCGCTGGCGGTAGGCATCGGCGACGCGATCGAAGAGCGCCGGGTCGGCACCCGGAAAGAAGCGCTCCATGGTCTGCACGAGGCCGAGCCCGATCGCCTCGCGGATCCGCTGCGGCGGGACCGCGGGAACCTCCGGCACGTCGGAGATGGCGGCCAGCGTACATTCGACGATGGTGCCGATCGAATCCATCAGCGTGCCGTCCCAGTCGAAGACGACCAGCTTGAGAGGCTCCGGAGGAGCGGCGCGTCGGGGCATGAAGTTGGCGGGAAATGGCCCGCGATTCGCGGGCCGGGCCGAATCCTAGCAAGGCGGAGCGCGAGTGCCCATAGACTCCGCCGCGCATGCGGCGGCCGTCATCGAAGATCGCGCTCGGCGTTCTCGCCGCTTTCGCCGCCGGCGCGCTCGTCGCGCTCGCGATCGCCGGCGTGCGGCGCTGGCAGGGCCGCGAAGAGACGCTCGTCTCGGGGGGCGTCCTCTCCCCCGCCGAGGCGGCCTATGACGTGCGGCGCTACGAGGTCGCGGTGCGGCTCGAGCCGGCGACCCGCTCGCTCACCGGGCGCAGCGTCGTCACCGTCGTGACGCTGGCGCCGCTCGCCGCGCTCGAGCTCGACCTCGATCACCGGATGAAGGTGGCGCGCGTCGACGTCGACGGCGCCGCGGCGACTTTCGAGCGGCCGACGGACAAGCTCGTCGTCCGCCCCGCCGCCGGCTGGAGCGCCGGCGAGCGGCACGCGATCGGCGTCGACTACGCGGGCCAGCCCAAGGTCTCGAAGAACCCGCCGTGGAACGACGGCTTCGTCTGGTCGACGACCGCGACCGGCGAGCCCTGGATCGGCGTCGTTTCGGAGGTCGACGGCGCCGACATCTGGCGCCCGATCAAGGATCACCCCTCGGACGAGCCGGACGAAGGGGCCGCGGTCGAGCTGACGGTGCCGCGCGGCCTGGTCGGCCTCTCGAACGGCCGCCGCGCCTGGGACCGCGACAACGCCGACGGCACCTCGACCTCGCGCTGGGAGATCGCCGCGCCGATCAACAACTACCTGCTCACCGTCAACGCCGGCCCCTACGTCCCGGTCGTCGAGCGCTATCGCGGCGCCGACGGCAGGCTCGACGAGCCGGCGACCTTCTGGGTGCTGAAGCCGGACATCGCCGCGGCGCGCGCCGCCTGGCGCGAGGCGCCGCTCGCCCTCGCCCTCTTCGCGCGCCGCTTCGGCGAGTTCCCCTTCCTGGCCGACAAGATCGGTGCCGTCGAGGCCCCGTTCGACGGCATGGAACACCAGACGCTCATCGCGCTCGGCGACAACTTCCAGATCGACCGCTCGGGCATCCACGAGGTGCTGGTGCACGAGCTCGCCCACGAGTGGTGGGGCAACAAGATCTCGGCCCGCGACTGGGACGACATGTGGATCCACGAGGGCTTCTCGACCTACGCCGAGGTGCTCTTCGTCGAGGACCGCTTCGGCGAGATCGCGGCGCGCCGCTACCTCGAACGGCTGCGCCGTGAGGTCGCCAACGACGAGCCGCTGGTCGCCGGCCGGCCGCGCACGGCGGCGGAGGTCTACGGCGGCGACATCTACGACAAGGGGGCCTGGGTGCTGGCGACGCTGCGCTGGCAGATCGGCGACGCGCCCTTCTTCCGCGCCCTGCGGCGCTTCGCCGACGACCCGCCGGGCGCCTGCCGCCTGGTCGACTCGGCCGACTTCGAGCGCGTGGTCGCCGAGGAGAGCGGCGCGCCGCTCGACTGGTTCTGGCGGCGCTACCTGCGCACCGCCGCGCCGCCGCGCTACGCGCTCGAACGCGCGGCGCGCGACGGCAAGGAGACGATCACCCTGCGCTGGGACGACCCGGGCTTCGAGCTGACGCTGCCGGTGCGGATCGGCGGCGAGCTGCGGCGGGTCGCGATGCCCGGCGGCGCCGCGACGTTCGAAGTCCCCGCCGGCGAGCGCGTGACGCTCGATCTCGCCGGCCGCGTCCTGGCCGAGCCGGCGGACGACGCGCTGGCCGGCGGCGTCACTCGCTGACCGGCTGGATCTCCTCCTCCTCGAAGCGCCACGCGCCCTGCTCGCGCGAGAGCTGCGCCTCGCCGCGGACCTTGCCGCTCTCGCCGCTCCCTTCGAGCAGCAACAGCGCGTGATCGCCTTGCACGAACCCCTCGGTCACCCGCACCGTCGCCGGGTGATCGGTGCGCAGCCAGGAGAGGAACCCCTCGCCATTCCCGTTCTTCTCGGCGTCGTTCCAGGTCTCGCGCCGTTCGGTGGTCAGCAGGTTGCGAATCGCGGCGGGATCGCTGCCGCCGAGCGCGCGGTGGTAGGCGAGATAGGCCTTGCCCGGCTCGCCGCCGCCGGCGCCCTGCTTCGCGCCGTGATCGTCGCTCGTGATCTCGGCGTCGAGGGTGATGTCGATCTCGGGCTCGTCCTTCTCGCCGTGCTGCGTCAGCTGGCCGGTCAGGCGCCCGCCGGCGAGCTTCACCGTCGACTTCACCTCGCCGCCGCCGCAGTAGCCGCAGCCGTTGCCGGGACCGAAGTAGAAGCTGTAGCCCTTGTAGCGGCCGTCGGGCGCGAACTCGAAGTAGACCAGCCCGGTCTCGTCGTCCTTGAACAGGTGCTCGAGCACGTAGTGGCGGTCCCAGTACTGGCCGAGGGTGGTGCCGTTGAACTTGCGGTTGCTCACCGCCACGACGAGCACCGGATCGTCGCCGAGCGACGACGTGCCGCGGTACGCGAAAGCGTCGACGACCGGCAGGTGGGCCCCGTGGCTCGCGAAGGTTCCGGAGGCCGTGCTGCTGTCGTCGGCGAAGATCGCTGCCGGCGGCAAGAGGAGAGCGAGAGAAACGACGCCGCACCACCGTGCGCTGCGCATGGCGAGGACTCCTTGGGATCGTTGCGCGGAGTCTAGCGGCTGGCGGCGGCGAGCGGCGTGACGCGAACGACCCTGCCGTCGGCGACGCGCGTCAGCAGGACGCCGGCGTGCTCCGCTTCGGGCGGCAGCTCCACTCCCGGCCCGACGAGAACGCCGTCGAGCTGCGCGCCGGCGCCGACGCGCGCGCCGGGCAGGACGAGGGTGCCCGTGAGCCGGGCGCCGGCGCCGACTTCGGCGCCCGCCTCGACGACGCTGCCGCGCAGCCGCGCGGTCGCGTCGACCGCGGCTTCGGGGAGGACGAGCGAGCCTCCGGACGGCTTGCCGGCGAGCCCCCAGGCGAGCGCCGCCTCGAGGTAGCGCGCCGGGGTGCCGAGGTCGAACCAGGCGCGCGCGGTCGGCTGCGCGGCGATCGGCTCGCCGGCGGCGAGCATCGGCTCGTAGAGGGCGGCGACGATGTCGGAGGGACCGGCGGGGAGACGCGCCAGGAGCTCCGGCGCCAGCACCGCAGCGCCCGCGAAGACGCGGCGGGTGCGCGCCGTCTCCCAGGCCATCGAGCCGCGCCGGAAGGCGACGATGCGCTCGCCCTCGATCGCCACGCCGCCGCCGAAGGGGCGCGGATCGACGGTGCGGTGGACGAGCAGGGTGGCGCGCGCGCCGCTCCGCCGGTGCGCCGCGACGAGCTCCCGGAGCGGCCAGCGGCAGAGCGAGTCGCCGTTGACGACGAGCACGAGCTCCGCCGCGGCGAGGAACTCCGCCAGCGGCGGCAGCGCGCCGCCGGTGCCGAGCAGGTCGCGTTCCTCGGAGTAGACGAGCGGCAGCCGGCGATAGGCGGCGCCGAAGGTGTCGCCGATCCGCGCGCCGAGATGGTGCAGGTTGAGCGCCGCCGCGTCGCAGCGCACGCGCGCCAGCCGCTCGAGCGTCCAGGCGGCGAGGGGTCGTCCGGCGACCGGCAGGAGGGGCTTCGGAACTTCGAGCGTGAGGGGGCGCAGGCGCTCCCCCCGCCCGGCGGCGAGAACGAGCGCGCGCAGGGCGGGGCGTCCCATCGCCGGGTGCCGGAAGCTACTTGGTTTCGACGAAGAGCATGTCGCGCGGCGCTTCGGGGTGCGACTGGACCCAGTCGGCGTAGAGCATCAGATAGCTCTTGCGCACCGCCTGCTCGGGGTCGAAGCCGCAGCGCTTGGCGACCGCCTCGGCGCGATCCCCCTCGAACTCGACGAAGTCGCCGATCGGGGTGTGGTCGAGGCAGATCGTCTCGGCGCCGAGCCGCCACTCCTCGCGCAGCTTCTGGTAGCGCCGCACCACCTTGTAGCCGAGCCCGGTGAAAATCTCGAGCGCCGTCTGCGCGTCCTCGATCACCATCTCGAGCTCGGCGCGCAGCTTGGTGTTGCCCTCGAAATTCGCCGGCCCCTTGAGCGTCACCGCCGCTCCGCGCCCCTCCTGCGAGCGGATGCGCAGCACGGCTCCCTTGCTGCCGAGGTCGTCGCCCCGGTCGAGCAGCCAGTTCTCCTCGAGGCTCGCCGGGCCGAGGCGCTCGGCCTCGAGCTCGATCAGGCGCAGCCGCAGCACCTCGAGGTCGGCCTGCGCGAACTTCACCTCGCGCTCGACCGGCGGCTTCTTGAGCTGGGCTTTCAAGCGGCCCCCTCGCCGAGCCGGTCGAGCAGCCGCGCCACCGAGCGGATCCCCTGGTAGTAATTCGGCAGGTCGAACTTCTCGTTGGGCGAGTGCAGGCGGTCCTCCTCGAGACCGAAGCCGAGCAGCAGCACCGGCACCGCGAGGACGTCGGCGAAGGTGCCGACGATCGGAATCGACCCGCCCGTGCGGGTGCGCACCGGCCGGCGTCCCCAGACGTCCTCCATCGCCGCCAGCGCCGCCTCGGCGACCGGCCCGGTGGCGTCGACGGTGACCGCCTCGGCGCCGTGCAGGAACTCGACCTCGACGCGGACTCCCGGCGGCGCGACGTTGGCGACGTGGGCGCGCAGCAGCTCGGCGACCCTGGCCGGCGTCTGGTCGGCGACCAGGCGGAAGGAGACCTTCACCCCCGCCCAGGCCGGCAGGATGGTCTTGGCGCCCTTGCCCTGGTAGCCGCCGAAGATGCCGTTGACGTCGCAGGTCGGCCGCGCCCAGGTGCGCTCGAGATAGGTGTAGCCCTCTTCGCCGGTGAACGCCGAGACCGCGAGATCGCGCTGCACTTCCTCCTCGTCGAAGCCGAGCGCCTTGAATTCCTTGCGCTCCCATTCGGCGAGCGGCCGGACGTCGTCGTAGAAGCCGGGGACGAGGATGCGACCGCTGCGCGAGTCGCGCAGCGAGGCGACGATCTCGCAGAGGGCGTTGACCGGATTGGTCACGCCGCCGCCGTAGACGCCGGAATGCAGATCGCGGTTCGGGCCGTAGACGCGGATCTCGAAGTAGGCGAGCCCCTTGAGGCCGTACTCGAGCGCCGGCCGGCCGCGCCCGAACATCGACGAGTCGGAGACCACGACGCAGTCGGCGGCGAGCAGCTTGCCCGCGTCCTGCGCGGACGAACTTCTCGATCGCCTCGCCCCCCGCCTCTTCCTCCCCTTCGACGATGAACTTGACGTTGACCGGCAACTTGCCGCGCTCGGCGAGGATCGCCTCGACCCCCTTGAGGTGGCAGTAGGACTGCCCCTTGTCGTCGGTCGAGCCGCGGGCGACCAGCTGGTCGCCGTCTTTCGTCGCCTCGACCGTCGGCTCGAAGGGGGGATGGCGCCACTCCTCGAGCGGATCGGGGGGCTGGACGTCGTAGTGGCCGTAGAAGAGCACCGTCGGCTTGGACGGACCTGCCCCCATCCATTCCGCGTAGACCAGCGGGTGACCGGCAGTGGCGATCTTGCGGGCGGTGAGGCCGGCGTCCTTCATGCGGGCGAGCAGCCAGTCCGCGCAACGCTCGACGTCGGCCTTGTGGGCCGGGTCGGTCGAGATCGAGGGGATGCGGAGGTACTCCTTGAGCTCTTCGAGATGTCGTCCCCGCTCCCGTTCGAGGCGGGCAAAGACGTCCTGAGTCGTAACCGTCATGGTGGAAGTCCTCGAGTGGCCGGGCGCGCCCGGGCCGATCACTCTAGCAAATGCGGCAGCCGCCTCCCCGCCTCCGGCCCACGGGGAGATCCCCCAGTCTTTTCAAGAGTTAGTCTCGTCCACGGCCTGCCGCGAACGAACCGGAAACGGGTGCGGCGGAGCGGCGTGAATCCTTCCGCCGGCGGTAGCGTAAGGCGAGCCGATCGGACGCGCCGATCCCGAAAGGACGCCATGTACCGTCTCGCCACGTCTCTACTCGTAGCCGCCCTGGCCGCCGCGCCTGCCGTGGCCGCGCCGCCGCCACTCGCTCCCTGCTCCGTGCCCGGCCTGCCCGGCCCGGCCCGCTGCGCCACCTACGAGGTCTTCGAGAACCGCGCCCGCGGCGCCGGCCGGAAGATCGGCCTCGAGGTGATCGTCGTGCCGGCGACCTCGGCACGGCCGACCGACGAGGCGATCACCTTCTTCGCCGGCGGCCCGGGGGACAGCTCGACGCGGGCGGCCGGGCCGATGGCGCACATTTTCGAGCGCGCGCGCGAGCGGCGCGACCTGGTGCTGGTCGACTTCCGTGGCACCGGCGACTCGGCGCCGCTCAATTGCCCGGAGCTCTCCGTCGAAGGAGTGCAGGGATTCCTCGACGAGTTCCTGCCGGCGGCGAAGGTCGCCGCCTGCCGCGCCCGGCTCGAGAAGGATCACGACCTCGCCCGCTACACGACCGAGGAAGCGGTCGACGACATCGCCGAGGTGCTCGCCGCCTACGGCTACCGCCAGGTCAACCTCTACGGCGCCTCCTACGGCACGCGGGCCGCTCAGGTCTTCGCCAAGCGACATCCGGCGCTGACCCGCACCCTGGTCCTCGAAGGGGTAACGCGGCTCTCCGAGCGCGACCCGCTAGATTTCGCCCGCGCCGCTCAGGGAGCGCTCGACTTCCTGGTCGAGGAGTGCGCGCGTGACGCGGGGTGCCATGCCGCGTTCCCGGCGCTCGGCGAGGAGCTGGCGCAGCTCTTCGCGCGGCTCGACCGGGAACCGGTGACGGTGGAAGTCGACGACGCGGCGAGCGGTGGCAAGCGCAGCCTGCGGCTCGATCGCCGCGGTCTCGCGCAGACGATCCGCTACATGCTCTACATCCCGACGACCGCCGTGGCGGTGCCGTTCCAGGTCCATGCCGCAGCGCAGGGCGACTTCCGGCCGCTCGCCGAGACGGCGCAGCTCTTCGGCTCGCTGATGACCTCGATGGCCGATGGCTTCTTCCTCTCGGTCACCTGTCCCGAGGACGTGCGCTTCATTCGCGAGGCCGACGTCGCACCCGCCGTCGCCGGCACCTTCCTCGGCGACTTTCGCATCCGCGCCCAGCAGGCGGCGTGCGCCGCCTGGGCCCCGCGAGAGCCCGATCCGGCGTTCCCGCAACCGCTCGTCTCGGCGATCCCGACGATTCTCTTCTCGGGCGAGCGCGATCCGGTGACGCCGGCCTCGAACGGCGCCGAGGTGGCGAGCCACCTCTCGAACAGCCGGCACCTGGTCGTCCCTTCGGGCGCGCACGGCAGCGAGGGAATGAGCGGCGCCGACTGCCTCGAGCGGATCGCCGTCGATTTCGTCGCCGCCGGCACGCTCGACGGCCTCGATACCTCCTGCGTCGCCGCGATGCGCCGCCCGCCGTTCGTCCTGGCGCCGGCGGCGCCGACCGTCGAGCTCGCCGCCGCCGACCTCGCCGCGGTCGTCGGCCGCTTCCGCCACGCTCCGACCGGCAACGAGATCGAAGTCACTCTCGGCGACGGACAGCTTCGCCTGCTGACGCACGACAATCCGCCCATCACGCTGCGGCCGGTATCGCGCCAGCGCTTCGAGCTGGTCGGCCTGCCGCCCGGCTACGCCGTCGTCGCGGTGCGCGACGGGGCGGGCGCCGTCACGGCGCTCGAGTTCGAGCAGCCGGGAGCGCCCGCGGATCGCCTGGATCGGGTGGCGCCGGCGCCCTGAGCGGCGTCCGCGCGAATCGCTTCAGTCGTCGGGCAGGAGTCCCGCCGTGTCCCCCTGGTGGACGTCGGCGAGGCGGCGGAGCTGCACGAGGTTGACAATGAGGTGGCCGAGGATCGGGCCGAGCAGGGCGTGGCGCTGGTCGGCGATGATGCCGAAACTCACGCCGCCGAGCAGCGCATAGGCGCTCCAGACCCGGAACGCCGCGCCGGGACCGATGTGGAGGAGGCCGAAGATCGCCGCCGCCCCGACCCAGCCGATCGCCCCCTGCAGCGCGCCGCGGAAAGCGACCTCCTCGGCCAGCGCCGAGATCACCGCCAGCGCCACGACCTCGGGGCGCCGCACCAGCTGCAGCAGGCGGGCGAGAACCTCCTCGAGCTCGCGAGCCGCCGCGAGCCGCCGGCGCGCCGCGAGCCAGATGAGCAGCAGCACGCTGCCCGAGACGAGCCCGAGCCCGACGTCGATCCACCAGCTCTGCGGATCGACCAGCAGCCGCAGATCGATGCGCCGCCCCTGCGCGGCGAGCCCGACGAGCCCGCCGACGCCGAGCAGGAGATAGAACCCCCAGGCGACGCGATAGAGACCGGAAGTGCGGGGCATTTTGAGCAGACGATTCCCGGCGAAGCCGAGGGCCGGAAAGCTTAGCAGCTTGATCCGCGCCCCCGAGTGCACTGGGCGTAGACTGCGCGCCGGATTCTCGGCCAGGTTCGCGGGAGGTGCGTCGTGGGTGATCGCTTCACCACCACGCAATGGAGCGTCGTGCTGAAGGCGCGCGATGGCAAAGGCTCGGCGGCGCGCGCCGCCCTCGACGAGCTCTGCGCCGCCTACTGGCAACCGCTCTACGCCTTCGCGCGCCGGCTCGGACATTCCGCCGACGAAGCTGCCGACCTCACACAGGCCTACTTCGTCCGCTTTCTCGAGAAGGACTACCTCGGCGACGTCGTCCGCGAGCGCGGCCGCTTCCGCGCTTTCCTGCTCGCCTCGATGCGGCACTTCCTGGCCAACGAGTGGGATCGCAAGAAGGCGCAGCGGCGGGCCGGGGACCTGAGCGCGCTGTCGCTCGATTTCCTGGTCGCCGAGAAGAATTTTGCCGCCGAAGCGGTGGGCGAACGCTCGCCCGAGCAGGAGTTCGAGCGCCGCTGGGCGCTCGAAGTCATCGCGCGCGCTCTCGCCGCGCTCGAGCAGACGGAGAGCGAAAGCGGCCGGGACGGAGCCTTCTCGCTCCTCCGCACGTTCCTGACCGAGGACGCCGAGACCCGCTATAGCGACATCGGTGCGCAGCTCGGCAGCAGCGAAGCCGCGGTCAAAGTCGCTGTCCACCGCCTGCGCCGGCGCTTCGGCGAGAAGCTGCGCGACGAAGTCGCCGCCACCGTCGCCGATCCCGCCGAAGTCGACGACGAGCTCAAGCACCTGCTCCGTTCGCTGGGCTGAGTCCCCCGAAACCTTTCCCTGACCCCGCTTCTCCTTCGAGCAAGCGACGACTGTCTGCGGCTACGGGCCGAAGAGCGATCGCGATCGACCTGCATTCGAAGGAGGAACCGCATGCGACTCTCGTCTCGAACTCTGCTCGGATCCGGACTCGCGCTTCTGCTCGCAGCCGCCTGCAACCAGGGTGTCACGGCCACGCCGACCCAGTCTCCCGATGCCCCGGCGGGATTCGCTCTGGCAAGCTCGGCGGCTGCCGTCGACCACTCTGTGACCGGCAGCGGTACGGTCAGCGAAGAGGGTGTCACCTTCCGCACCAGTATCGCGGCGCACTCGGACGGCTCAGGCCGCGCCTGGGGCGACGTCGAGGTTCCTCTCGATCTGAGCGCCTTCGGGCTCGGCAAGACCATTTTCGGCGGCCAGGTCACCTGCCTCGACGTCGACGGCGATTCGGCCTGGATCGGCGCTCGCATCGACCACTCGACCAACGGCGGCATCGTTCCCACCGGTTTGACGACCATCACGCTGGTGCGCGACCTCGGCGGCAACGGCGAGGACGTCATGCACGCCGAGCTCTTCGAGTCCGACGTGCTCTGCACCGACCGACCGGCGCTCGGAGAGACCGTCGTCGATCGTGGCAACTACGTCGTGAAGTGACCCGGCTAGCCCGAGCGGGAGCGGGGAGGTGAGCCGAGTACACTAAGGCTCACCTCGAGGAGTAGTTCCCTGTCGACTGTCGCGTGCCCTGCCTGCCGCGCGCCGAACCCCGAGCACGCCGAGCGCTGTTCGGCGTGCCTCTCGCCGCTCCCTGTCGCGACCACGGAGGATCTGACGGTCGAGGAGAGCCCGCGGGCGGCAGGCGCCGTCATCGGCGGCTACCGCGTCGTCCGCCGCCTCGGCGAAGGCGGCATGGGGATCGTCTACGAGGCCGAGCAGCAGAGCCCGCGGCGCCCGGTGGCGCTCAAGGTCATCCGGGGCGGCGCGCTCGTCGACGAGCAGGCGGTCCGTCTCTTCCAACGCGAAGCCCAGGCGCTGGCGCGACTTAAGCATCCGGCGATCGCCGCGATCTACGAAGCCGGACGAACAGAGGAGGGGCAGCACTTCTTCGCCATGGAGATGGTTCGCGGCGAGAGTCTCACCGACTACCTCGCGCGGCGCGAGCGCGAGGGCGGCAAGCCGGTCGAGATCCGCGAGATCGTTCGGCTCTTCGTTCGCATTTGCGAGGCGGTCGGTTACGCGCACCAGCGCGGCGTCATCCATCGCGACCTGAAGCCATCGAACATCCTGGTCGCTGCCGGTTCCGGCACGACGCCCGAGATCAAGGTCCTCGACTTCGGGCTCGCTCGCATCACCGACGCCGACGTTCAGGCCACGACTGTCCTGTCGGAGGTCGGACGCATTCAGGGGACGTTGCCCTACATGAGCCCCGAGCAGGTGCGGGGCAATCCCGACGAGATCGACTTGCGCAGCGACGTCTACTCGCTCGGCGTCGTGCTCTACGAGCTCCTGACCGGAGCTCTCCCCTACGAGATTCCACGCCGCGCCATCCACGAAGCGGTGAGGATCATCACCCAGGAGCCGCCGAAGCCGATGAGCCAGGCGCGCGCCGAGAGCAGCTCCGGCTCCGCGAGCTCTTTCAGCACCCACCGAACCAAGCGGCTCGACCGCGACCTCGAGACGATCGTCTTGAAGTGCCTCGAGAAAGAGCCGGGACGCAGATATCAGAGCGTGGCCGGCCTCGCCGGCGATCTCGAGCGCTTCCTGGCCAGCCAGCCGATCCTCGCCCGCCCGCCGAGCGCGGCTTATCAACTGCAGAAATTGGTTCGTCGCCACCGCCTTGCTTTCGCCTTCCTCGGTACGGTGATCGTCCTGCTGACGGGGTTCGCGACGACCACCGCCGTCGAAGCGCGGCGAATCGCCCGTGAACGGGATCGCGCCTTCGCTGCCGAGAAGAAGGCGGAGACCGAAGCTGCGACCTCGAAGAAGGTCACCGACTTCATGGTCGATCTCTTCAAAGTCTCCGACCCGAGCGAATCGCGCGGGAACTCGATCACCGCCCGCGAAGTGCTCGACCGCGGCGCCGGAAAGATCGCCTCCGAGCTGCAGGACCAGCCCGCCGTCCAGGCGACTCTTCAGGGCGCCCTCGGCCGCGTCTACACCGGCCTGGGCCTCTACGCACAGGCCGATCCGATCCTGAAGAGCGCGCTCGCTACGCGGCGCCGGATCTCCGGCGATCAGAGCGCCGAGACAGCGCTAGCGCTCTACGACCTCGGCAACGTAGAGATGGAACAGTGGAATTTCGCCGGCGCGGCTGATCATCTGCGAGAGAGCCTCGAAATTCGCAGAAAGCTCTTCGGGTCGCACAGTCTCGAGGTCGCCCAAGTCCTGCATGCGCTCGGCACTGCGCTGCTGGTGGGGCACCTCGGCCCCACGGCGCTCGAAGAGTCCGAGCGTATGGCGCGCGAGGCGCTCGAGATCCGGCAGGAGCTTCTCGGTCAGGAGCACCCTCTCGTCGCGGAGGCGCTCAACGATCTCGGCAGCGTACTCAGCTGGGGCAAGGAGGACTTCGCCGCGGGCGAGCCGCTCCTCGAGCAGTCGCTCGCCATGCGCCGGCGTCTATTTGGTGACAGCCATCCCGATGTCGAGCAGAGTCTTCAGGGCCTCGCCAATCACTACATGCGCAAGGGAAACAATGCCCTGGCCGAGTCCCTCTACCGGCAGACGATCGTCATCGACGAGAAGATCTACGGCAAGGATCATCCCCACCTCGCCGGCACGCTCAATGATCTGGCGCTGCTGCTCGGCAAGAGCGACGCTCTCGAGGAGGCCTTCTCGATAGCGAACCGCGTCGTCGAGATTCGTAGCCGAGCTGTTGGCGAGAGAGACTCACTGCTCGTTGTCTATCTGTACAACCTCTCCGGCGTAGAGCGCGATCTCGATCGACCGTCGGGCGCCGAGCGCCATCTCCGACAGGCACTGCGGGCTCTGCCCGGCCCGAATGCGTCCAGCCATCTCGACGCCGCCGATATTCTCGATGCGCTCGGCGGCGTACTCGTCGCGCAGCGAAGTTTCGAGGCTGCCGAAGAGACGCTGCGCGCGGCGCTCTCGCAGGCATCGACATCCTCGCTCGGCGGCGTCGGCTTCCGCCGCGCTCAGATCGCCTTCCACCTCGCCGAGCTGCTCGAGCAGCGCGGTCGCGATGCCGAAGCGAAGCCCCTGTACTCCGAAGTCGAGCGGTTCTCGAGCGGGCCGCCGAAGACGAATGCCTTGCGCGCGCTCGCCTACGGCGGCTCGCTTCGCGGTTTGGGGCGCTACGCCGAGGCGGAACCGCCGTTGCTCGATGCCAACGAAGTGCTCCAGGGCTGGTTGGGAAAGCGCGACTATCGACGTCGCGAGGCGCGCCAGCAGCTGGTCAAGCTCTACCTCGCGTGGGGGAAGCCGGACCAGGCAGCGAAGTGGCGCCCTCTCTGATCGGGGTGGTCTCCCACCCGAAACCTTTCCCCGTTCCCGCTTCTCTTCTCTTTGCCGCCAAGGAGCGAGGGATGCGGAGGATCGTGCTTTCCAGTCTGCTGACTCTTGCGATGGCAACCACCGCCGGTGCCACCGACATCGACCTCAAGGTCGGCAGCCGCACCTTCGGGCCCGATCACGAGCGGTGGCCCGAGCTCGGCATCGGGTTGCGCTTCGGGCCCGACCAGTGGCGAATCAAGCCGACGGTGGGCGCCGGTTGGGCGTGGGGCATTCCCTACGGAGGGTCGGTCATCGAAGGGAGCGCCGGCGTCGGCGGCGACCTGCCGCACCGTGGCCGCACCACCGTGAGCTGGGGGGTCGGCTACGCCTACCTCGACCTCGACTACGGCGTCAATCAAGGCAACGCGGATGCGGCCTATCTCGAATTCGGGCTGCGGTGGGTGCGCCCGGCGGACGTCGACTTCGGCGTGAGCCTCCGCTTCGTCGACGGCGCCGACATCGTGCTCCACTCGCCCGGCTATGGCGAGCCGGACTATCGTTTCACCGAGCCCATCTCGACGGTGGTGCTGTCGTTCCTGATGCGGTGGTGAGAGGAGTCGTGCATGCGACGACGTAACGGAAGCCGCTCTCGCTTGTCGCTCCTCCTCGGCGTTCTCTCGGCGGCTCTCGCCGCCTGCTCCTCGGCGCCCCGAGCGCCGGCGCATCCGCCGACGACGCTCGCGGAGGTCAACCTCGCGCTCTCCTGGCACTTCGCCGACGTGACGCTGGCCAATCGGGTGGTGATGCACGGGCTGCGGAGCGTCGAGGTCACCGCCGACGAGCTGCGCTGGACGAACGATCAGGGACAGCAGCGCGAAATGCCCATCGGCGAAGTCGTGCGCATCGTTCTGCGCGGCGAGGATCCCGCAGCACCGCCGCCGACCGAAGGCTCGCGCATGCTCGGCGGCCCACTGCCGGCGGACAGCAGCGCCACAGCCGGGAGTGGCACGGGCTTCGGATCGGCCAGCGGCAAGTCGGCCGCGGTCGCCGGCGCCGTCTATGGCGCTCTCGCCATCGCCACGTCTCAGACCTGGGACCCGGGCGAGGTGATCTACGAAGCGCCGGTGACGCGCTACCTGCCGGCTCCAGTCGCCGATCCCGCGCCGGCGGAGGATCCGCCTTCCCGTCTCCCGATCCTCCACGAAGCCGACTAGAGTGGCTCCGTGACCCTCGAGAGTCGGCGCTGTCCACGGTGCGGCACGCCGCTGGCGGCTGCGGGTGCGCCCTGCCCGCGCTGCTTGATGGAGCTCGCTTTCGGCGATTCGTTGCCGAGCGCGGGCGAAACCACTCTGCCGACACCTCCACCTCCCGAGCTCGGCTCGGTCGGCCCTTACCGACTCCTCGCTGTGCTCGGCGAAGGCGGCATGGGCACCGTCTACCTCGCCGAGCAGCGCGAGCCGATTCAGCGTCGCGTGGCGCTGAAGCTCGTTCGAGCCGGGCTCGCCGGCAAGGAGGCACTTGCCCGCTTCGAGGCCGAGCGGCAGGCGCTCGCCCTGATGACTCATCCCGGCATCGCCCGCGTTCTCGACGCCGGCACCACGGCGGAGGGTGCGCCCTATTTCGTCATGGAGTACGTCCACGGCGAGCCGATCAACCACTACTGCGACCGCAAGCGGCTGCCGACCCCCGAGCGGATCGATCTCTTCCGCGCCGTCTGCGCCGCGGTCCAGCACGCCCACCAGCGCGGCATCCTGCATCGCGACCTCAAGCCTTCAAACATCCTGGTCGAGGAGGTGGACGGCGAGCCGCGGCCGCGGGTCATCGACTTCGGCCTCGCCAAGGCGCTCAACCAGCGCCTGACCGAACGCACGCTCTTCACCGAGCGGGGAGCGATCGTCGGCACGCCCGAGTACATGAGCCCCGAGCAGGCGGCGGGCGAGGCGTTCGACGTCGACACCACGACCGACGTCTACTCGCTCGGCGTCGTCCTCTACGAGCTCCTCACCGGCTCGCTGCCGATCGACGCCGCGAAGCTCCGCGAAGCCGGCTGGCTCGGCATGATGAAGCTCCTCCGCGAGGAAGAGCCCAAGAAGCCGAGCACCCAGGTCTCGACCCTCAACGAGGAGACGGCCTCCGCCGTCGCCGGCAAGCGAAAAACCGAACCCCGCAACCTCCGTCGCTCGCTCGAGGGAGATCTCGACTGGATTCTGCTCAAGGCGCTCGACAAGGAGCGCGAGCGGCGCTATCCGAACGTCTCCGATCTCGCCACCGACCTCGAGCGGCACCTCGCGAGCGAGCCGGTCGCTGCAAGCCCTCCTTCGGCGGCCTATCGAGCCAGGAAGTTCGTCCGGCGGCATCGCGTCGGGGTCGCTGTCGGAGCTCTCCTGCTCGTCGTCTTCACCGCTGCCGTCGCCGTCTCCGCGGCCTTCTTCACCCGCGCCCGCGACGCGCGCGAGCGCGCCGAACTAGAAGCCGAGCGCAACCGGCTGGAGGGCCAGTTCCTCTCGAGCCTGATTCAGTCGGAATCGACGGCGCAGGGCGAGCTGTTCGAGAAGCTCGTCGCCTTCGAGGCCAGGACCGCAGAGGACCCGGAGGTGTTGGCCGCGATCGTGGCGCGCGACTATACCTTTCTCCACTACGCCAATTGTCTCGGCATCTGCGGCGACGACGAGCGCAAATCACTGCAGCCGCGCTTCGAGCGGGCGCTCGCGCTGATCGAGCCCGCAGCGCCCGATCTGCGACCCGAGGTGGCTCCCGCGGTACTGGCGTTCGTACAGCTTGCCTCGGGTTCCCGCTTCGACCCCGAAGGCACCCACCTCGAGCCGCTCCTGCGAGCGGGCCTCCGCGCGCTTCCCGCTGGCGCGCCCGTGGGGGGCGAAGACTCTCGCCCCGAGATGACGGCGCTCCTCGGGCAGATGCTGGTCGAGCGCGGGCGCCGGGAGCTCTCCGAGAAGAGGACGATGGAAGCCGCTCGGCTCGCCGAGGAGAGCCTGGCTCTCGGCAAGGGATTGCCCCCTCTCACCTGGCGAAACCCACAGTACGACGCCTTGAATTTGCTCGCCGACTGCAAGCTGGCCGACGGAGATGCCCCCGCTGCGGCAAAGATCAGAGATCAAGCCTGCGATCTCCTCGCGGCGCAATTCGGCGAGGACTACCCGGCGACGGCGTCCTGCAGGGCCGAAGCGCACTCGCCCTCGAGCGCCGAAGCCGACTCGAATGGCAAGGTGGCGCCGTGAACCGCCGCAGACTCTTCGGCTGTTCCCTGTTCGTCGTCGCCCTTGCTCTTCTCACGACAGGCTGCGAGAGCGCCACGAGGAGCGGGCTGAAAAAGCTCTCCGAATACAGCTATCACCGCTTCGCCACTCTCGATCCGGCTGCCATGCGCGTCGCAGTTCAGAGGGACGCGCGGGTGCAGGTGGCCCTCGACCGCACCTTGATGGTGCTCTACTTCGCTCGCGGCGAGAAGACGTGGGAGCTCGCTCGGTTCTCCCCGGCATTCCGAACGGAGTCCGCCGACAAGGTGCCGGGACTACCCCCGGCAACCCAAGGGCGAAGCTGGACTCTCCTCGGGGTGGCGCCCGTCGATCTCGCCCGACTCGCTGATTTGCAGGTGCTCCTCCGGCTCGTGAGCTCGCCTTTCTACAACTCGGCGGCCGTCGGCAAGCAGCTGCAGAAGATGGGGTACGACGGCATTCCCTGGGAAGGGAAGGGCAAGAAGTGGATCAACATCCAGTTTGCTATCAACTTTACGTTTGCTCCTGAAGGGTCGAGCGCTACCCTCCCTGTTTCCGTCTGGCTGCTGCTCGATCCCAAGGACGGCTACTTCCAGTTCATCGAGAATGCGCCATGGACCTAGGGCGATTGAGCGTCGCCCCTGTTGAAGAAACCGTTCGACCGACCGCGGCGCGCTCCTGGCTACCCACTCGATCATGTCGCTGGCGCTGCAGGTCCACGGATCCAAGGGCCCAGGATGAAGTCCCCGCGGCTTGATTCGGCGCCTGTGCGAAAGAGCTCGATTCGGCTGGGACGTCGAATTCCCTCTTCGACGGGGCCAGTGCTGCGGCCTGCCTTGTTGCAGTCTTGCTCTCGACAATCTCGGGAGCGGGCACCTCTGTCCGGCGCCGGGGAAAATGCGGGCGCCAAGGCCCTGCGCCAGCAGATGTGCGATCTCCTCGCTAGCGAGTTCGGCGAGTCGTATCCGGCGACGAAGAGCTGTCGTGAAAGGGCGCGGGCTTCGATCAGGGAAGAGGACAGAAGAGCCGCCGAGAGGCCGAGATGAGGTCCTTGCGGCGGATCTCCGCCGGCGCCGGCCTTTGCCTCCTCGCCTTGTTCAGCGCCGGTTGCGAGCACATCAGCCGCAGCGCGATGCGAAAGCTCTCCGAATACAGCTATCACCGGTTTGCAACGCTCGATCCGGCAGCCCTGCGTGTCGCTGTCGAGAGGGATGCCCGAATCCAGGTCTGGCTCGAGGGCACGGCGGTCACCATGTATGGCGCTCGCGGCGAGAAGACGTTCGAGCTGGCTCGGCTCTCTCCGTCCTTTCGCGCAGAGTCTGTCGAGGCGGTCCCGGGGCTGCCGCGGGCCACGCAGGGGCGGGCCTGGACGCTGCTCGAGATCGGTCCGGCGCAGATCTCGCGAGCCACTGAGATCCAGGAGCTGATACGCCTCCTCAGCTCGCCCTTCTACAGCCCATCCAAAGTCGGAAAGCAGTTGCAGAAGATGGGCACCAACGATGGCATACGTTGGGAAGCGGAAGGTGAGAAGCAATTCAGCGTCAGCTTCTCGCTCAGTTTCACGCAATTCCCCGACGAGGCCAGAGATCCTCTCCCATGCTCCGTTTGGGTTCTGATCGACCCCAAGGACGGCTACTTCCAGCTCATCGACAATGCGACCTTCTAGATTCGCGCCCGGCGCGCTAAGGCGACCTGTTTGCAACTCGCCATTCGTCCTGTCGTGTCTCGCAATCGTTCATGTATTCCTCTGCTCCGGCTGCGGCTACGTCTCGCGCGGCGATTGGCGAAAGCTCCAGAACTACGATGAGGCGACCGCTTTTCAACTTGAGCCGACCGCGATGCGCCTCGCTGTGGAACTCGATCCTCGAGGAAGCCTCGATCTCGCGAAGACCGGGATCTTTCTTCTTCAGACGAGTCCGGTGAGACAGCAAGAGACCTTTTTTCGGATCCAGGTCTCGCCCGCTCCAGAGAAGGACTCGAGCCTTGCCGGTCTGCCAGCATCGCGTCCGCCGAGAGTCAGGAAACTATTCGTCGTTGCCAAGAAGACCTTGGACGCCTCTCGCGAAATACGTTCCGACTTCGCAAGTCAGGGAGCGAATGCGCTAAAGGCGCCGAGGCGCGCCGATTTTCTACGATGGTTTCCGGATCTGAAACTCCCTCCTCCTCCCGGCAAGTTCGACTATGACGAGAACTTCATCCTCGACGTGAATCTGGCGCCGGGCGAGTCGCGAGCGCGCTTCCCACTTCGCGTCTGGATTCTGCTCGATCCCAAGGACGGCTACTTCCGGCTGATCGACCGCGTCGTCGACCTGGATCAGCAGTACAAGCAATGAGTATGGGCAAGGAAGTCACTTGCAGCTCGTCGGAGTCGTCTAGGGCGCAACCTGCGCTGGCCAGCGTGCGCTCAGTCGGCCTGTCCCGGATTCTTGCGCTCGCCCTCGTTCTGCAGGGCGTCTTCGTTTCCTGCCAGTACTTCACGCGCGGCGGGCTGATGAAACTCCAGGCCTACGAACCCGACCGACTGGCCGAGCTCGATCCGAACTCGGTCCGCTTCGCGTTCCAACATGACGCGCGGATTCATCTCGACCTCCGATCGACGAACATCCTGCTCCGCGGCGGCTTTCATGGCCGGATGCGCGACCTATCCCGATTCGAACCCGACCTGCTCTCCGAGGGCGACCAGCGACTGCCCGGCCTCCCTGCTGCCGAGGAGGGTTTCGGCTGGACGCTCGTCGGCATCCGCAAGGAGGATCAACAGCTCGCACGAGCAACTGTCCGGCTTCTGGCGAGAGAGTCCTCGCCTGGGAGTGCCGCCGATCGGGAAGCTGTCCAGAAGGAGCTTCTACGCCTCTACCCCAGGATTGATCTTCGAGTCGGTGAGAAGGGGGAGATGAATCTCGAGTGGGAGTTCAGATTCGGCTTCACGAGTTCGCCTGAAGTGGACAAGAAGAAGTCTCCGATCAAGGTATGGCTCCTTCTTGACCCGAAGGATGGATACTTCGAGATCATTAAGGGCCCCGCCGAGCGCGACGATTAGCGCCGCGATCGGCTTCGACCGGACAGGAGTTCCGCAGATCGCTTCTCTCGGTCCGGACGACCGGCCGCAGCATCGCTCGCGGTGCGGTCGGGATCCATGGCAGCTGAACCTGCGCCGACTCGCGACTCCCCCTCCGGCCCCCGAAACCTTTTCGGGTCCGTCCTTCTCCTGCTTGTGCCACCAGAGGAGATGGAACATGCGCTTGCCGAGCCTTTTCGCGCTCCTGCTGCTCGCGGCTGCATCAGCCGCCCACGCCACCGACTTCGACTTCGAGGCGGGCGTGCGCTATTTCGGCCCGGATCATGAATCCTGGCCGCAGGTGGGCGGCGCCGTCCGGTTCGGGCCCGACCGCTGGATCGTCAAGCCGGTGTTCGGAGTGGCCGGGGCGCTCGACCCCTACGGCGCGACGATCGGCGAGGCGCGGCTGGGCGCCGGCGGGGACTTCCCGCCCTTCGGTCACGTCGTCCTGAGCTGGGGCGCCGGCTTCGCGAGCCTGCACTACGACGTCGGCGCCAACGTCGGCGACGCCGACGGGCATTACGCCGAGCTGGCCGCGCGCTGGTTGCGCACGGACGGCGTCGACTTCGGCGTCAGCGTGCGCTTCGTCAATGGTCCGGACATCGTCTTCCACTATCCCGGCGACGAGCTCGGCGGGGCGGAGCCCTACCACCAGTCGATCTCGACGGTCGAGATCTCCTACCTGATGCGCTGGTGACCGCCGGCGCGGAAAGGAGAACGCCATGCGAACCAAGACTTCCAAGTCCTGCTGCCGACTCGGAGCGATCCTGCTCACCGCCCTCGCCATCGCCGCCTGCAATGGCGGCGGAAGCAGCTCTCCCACCGCGCCCCCCGTCGTCGTCTACCCGGCGATCGCGGGCACTTGGAGCGGCAACTGGGTGGTCGTCGATCTGGGAACCGAGAGCATCCAGGTCGTTCTCGCCCAGGCTGACTCCCAGATCACCGGCACCCTGACCGCCGAAGGAATCCCGATTCCTGTCACCGGCACGCTCTCGCCGCGCGACGCCCTGGGACAGGGAGTCCTCAACTGGGAGGTTCCGGCGTCGGCGCTCGACTGCGGCTTCATCAACGGCTCGCTCACCGTCCGTTCGGGCGACACGCGAATGGAGGGCACCGGCCGGATCAGCACCGTCGGCTGCCAGGGCGAACCGAATCCCCTGACGGCGGAGGGGACGATCACTCTCACCCGGGGGGCGTCCACCGCGCTCGCTTCCCAATCGCTTGGCGCTGAGGGCCTGCACCGGCTGGTGCGGCGCTTCGCCGGAGCCGCGCCTGACCTCTCGGAGAGATGAGCTCGCAGCCCTTCGTGGAGAGGCGGCTCCGCCGCTCGCGCGAGAAAACGAATCGAGGCACAATGATGCTCACCCGAGCCGAACCCGGAGGTGACGCCGTGGGCGATCTCCGAACGATGAACCGGTGCGCCGCAGCGCTTCTGCGTACGACGCTCGCCGCAGCAGCACTGGCAGCGATCGCTTGCTCAGCCGAGCCGCAACCGCGCGCGGCGCCTCCCGCGACCCTCACCGCGGTCAATCTCTCCCTCGCGCAGCGCTTCGCCGACGTCTCGCTCGTCGACGGCATGATCCTTCATCGCCTGCGCAGCGTGCGGGTTTCGCCCGATCGGCTCAGCTGGGTCAACGACCAGCGACAGCTTCGCGAGATGCCGATCGCCCAAGTGACGCGGATCGTGGCGCGAGGCAAGGATCCCGACGCGCCGGCGCCGACAGAAGGCGCGCGCCTGCTCCGGGACCCGGCGCCGCCGAGCTCCGATCCCCTCGCGGCCAGCGCCACCAACGGCACCACCATCATGGGACCCGTCCTCCCCGGCAGCAGCGCCGGGGAGGCCGTCCTCGCCGCGGTCGTCACGACGCTCGGGGTGGTCAGCCTCGAGTCGGAAGAGCCGGGCGAGATCGTTTACGAGGGCCCGGTGACGCGCTATCTGCCTGCGCGGCCCGCGCTCGAGCCGCTGGTGCAATGACCAAGACGAAGACCCTGGCTCGATTCCTCGCGGAGACCTCGTGACGCCCTGCCCGCGGTGTGGCGCTCCGCTGACGTCGGACGGCTCGCCCTGCCCGCGCTGCCTCGTCGAGCTGGCTCTCGCCGATGCCGCAGCGCCGTCCGGCGACACCACGCTCCCGACGCCTGCCGCTCCGGAGCTGGGCGCGGTCGGACCCTACCGTCTGCTCTCCGTTCTCGGCGAAGGCGGCATGGGCACCGTCTATCTCGCCGAGCAGCGCGAGCCGATCCAGCGCCGAGTGGCGCTCAAGGTGGTGCGCGCCGGCCTCGGAGGCAACGAGGTCCTCGCCCGCTTCGAGGCCGAGCGCCAGGCGCTCGCCCTGATGACCCATCCCGGCATCGCCAAGGTCCTCGACGCCGGCACCACGCCGGACGGCTCCCCCTACTTCGTCATGGAATACGTCCATGGCGAGCCGATCACCAGCTACTGCGACCGCAAGCGCCTCTCGACCTCCGAGCGCCTCGAGCTCTTCCGCCAGGTCTGCGCGGCGGTGCAGCACACCCACCAGCGCGGCATCCTCCACCGCGACCTCAAGCCCTCGAACATCCTGGTCGAGGAGCTCGACGGCGAGCCGCGGCCCAAGGTCATCGACTTCGGCCTCGCCAAGGCGCTTAACCAGAGGCTCACCGAGCGCACACTCTTCACCGAGCGCGGCCAGATTGTCGGCACGCCGGAATACATGAGCCCGGAGCAGGCCGGCGGCGAAGCCTTCGACGTCGACACGACGACTGACGTCTACTCTCTCGGGGTCGTGCTCTACGAGCTCTTGACCGGAAGCCTGCCGCACGACCCACTCAAGCTGCGGGAAGCCGGCTGGCTCGGCATGATGAAGCTGCTCCGAGAGGAGGAACCGCGAAAGCCCAGCACGCAATTCTCGAGCCTCAACGAAGAGACCGCCTCGGCTGTCGCCAGGAGACGAGGAACGGAGCCGCGCTCCTTGCGGCGCTCGCTCGAAGGGGACTTGGACTGGGTCTTGCTGAAATCGCTCGACAAGGAGCGCGAACGGCGCTATTCCAACGTCTCTGACCTCGCCGCCGAGGTGGGGCGGTTTCTCGCCAACCAGCCTGTCCTCGCCGCCTCACCATCGGCTCTCCATCGGATCAGGAAGTTCGTGCGGCGGCATCGAACTGAGGTTGTTCTTGGAGCGAGTCTCGCCGTGGCGCTGCTCGTCGGACTCTTTTACTCCATTCACTACTTTCTCAGAGCCGAAGAGCGCGGTCGCATCGCTCGTCTGCAATCGGAGCGACATCGACTCGAGCGGCTGTTCGTCGACGCGCTCGCGTTCTCTGCCGCCTCTCCTCTGCCGCCTTCCGCGCTAAGGATCGTTGCCGGCGACCTCGAGGAATCCACCCGACTCGACAAAGACCTGGGCCTCTCAGGCCGGGAACGGACCATCGACGCCGCTCAGAAGATCCGGTACCTGGTACTCGCCGCATGTAGGGAGGGCGTGGGGAACCGTTGCAGTGCCGCGGCGGCGGCGATCCTGCGGCCTCATCTTCAACGAGTGCTGCCCGGCATCCAGGCCGTGGCGCTGTCGGAGCGGCCAGGATGGCCGAGGCCCCTCAACGTCCGAGAGTTCCTGCCTTTCGTGGAAATAGTGTGGTCCAGCGGCCTGGACTCGGATGGTACAAGCTTGCTGCCACTTCTCCGGGAGGGCTTTCGAATCAAGCCAGCCCAATCTGGAACTTCGCTCGACGAGCTGGACGCGACTCTCGGGAACGCCATTGACCGCAGCCGCATCAGCCTGCGGCTCGCATGGCGAGCCTTGCTGGAAGTCCTACTCGCCAATGCAGAGTCCCACCTTCGGGCCAACAGGTCGAAGGATGCGGATGCACTCCTCCGCGAAGCGATCGATGTCGCGCACGGGGTCTATTCGCCGGTATGGTCCAGAACCGGAATTCCCTGGACAGCGTCGCCGCAGGCCAAGTTCGGAGTCGACACGCAGCTCTTCGTCTACCTGCGACTCGCGCGGAATTGTTCTGTGGCCGGCAATTTCTCGCAGGCGAGAGCCACCTTGTCGGAAGCGGATGCGCTCCTCTTCGCCAGCGGGGTGGATCCGCTCCTGAAGGCAGCCTTCGCAGCCGAAGCCGAGAGCCTCCGCGTCGACCTTGCGCGGCTTCGATAACCCGCTTCGCCCTGCCGCCGCTTCACGCCTCGCGGCCAGGCTCCAGTTCGCGCAGCGATCTCGACCGCTGATTCGTCGAAGCGCGTCAAGGCTTGGGCTGCAGGAAGAAGTCGGCCTCGTTGTAGGGCGAGTCGTTGACCCTCACGGCGCGTTTCGCCGTGACGTAGCCGTCGTGCGCAGCTTGCACGTCGAAGATTCCGACGCTCAGGTCGGAGAGGACGTACCAGCCCTGCTCGTTGGTCGAGGCCGACTTGTCACCGAGGGTCACGACGGCGCCACCAAGCGGCGCCTCGGTGACCGCATCGAAGACAAAGCCACGGAGCGCGGGAGGCAGATCCACAACTATGCTGCAGGTCGGGGTCGGACAGGAGTCCTTCCTCGCGTCGAATCCCATGACCAAGAACAAACCGGGCAACAAGAAGCCGATCATCAACGAAGTCCGTCTCTGGTTGCGAACTCTCATGTTCTCCCCCTCCGGGCCTCCGCGCCTGCTCGCGGCTGGCTCTCTGGATTCCAGGTACCGATTACCTGATCCCTGGACGTTCGGAAGAGAAGAGAAGGCTGGCGCCAGCGTCGTTACCACCGAAAGCTCTCGCGTAACCTTTCTAGCGGGGTACTTCTGGGTCCAACATGAGAACAGCGCCATCCAAGACCCGTCGCTCGCTGCTAATCGCTCACGGTGACGACTCGTCTGCCCGGTATGGTCGGGCAGGGCTCCTCACGGGCTCGAACGCGCGGCGCGCCGCGCTTCTGGCTCTGCTCGCAGCAATCGCGATCTGCGGCGCAGGCAGCGGTTGCGGGGCCGGGGCTCTCGACACTCCGCTCGATCTCCGGCCGGGGCTCGGCGGAAAGATCACGTACGCGGCAACAGGCGAGCCGATCGCCGGCGCGATCGTCAATTTCCAGGGTCGCTCCACCGAGTCGGGAGCCGACGGCATGTACTACTTCAACGCCGTGCGTAAGGGGACCTGGACGGTCGAAGCCCGCCATGTCGGCTATCTCGCCGCGGCCCACGAGGTCTTCATTGCGGACTCCCTCGTGAATCTCGAGGACTTCGCCCTCGAACTCGCGCCCTGACGAGTCTCAGCGCCGACGCGGCGGATTCTCAACGCGCCGGCGCCCGGGGCGAATCCCCGGCCACCTGGAGCCAGGAATCTCTCTGCTTCAGTTCACCGTCTGCTGCCCGCCCGCGTCGCCCGGGGTCTCTTCGTCCTCGCGCTCGACGACCTTGGCGATCGCGGCGATCTTGTCGTCGGCGTCGAGGTCCATCAGGCGGACACCCTGGGTCGAGCGGCCGATCTCGCGGATGGCGTCGATGCCGGTGCGGGTGAGCTTGCCCCCCTCGGACATCAGGATGACCTGATCGCCCGGGAAGACCTGGCAGACGCCGACGACGCGGCCGGTGCGGTCGGTGACCTTGAGGTTGATCACCCCGAGGCCGCCGCGCCCCTGCTCGCGGTATTCGTCGATGTCGGTGCGCTTGCCGAGGCCGCGCTCGGCGGCGGTCAGGATGGCGCCCTCCTTCTCGAGCACTTCCATGCCGACGACTTCGTCCCCCTTGCGCAGCTGGATGCCGCGCACGCCGGTGGTGGCGCGCCCCATCGAGCGCACCTCGGCCTCGGGGAAGCGGATCGACATGCCGTTGGCGGTCGCCAGGAAGAGGTGCTTGGTGCCGTCGGTCACCTTGACGTTCAGCAGCTTGTCGCCCTCTCTCGATGTTGATCCCGATGATGCCGCCGGCGCGCGGATTGCCGTACTCGGCGAGCGGGGTCTTCTTGATCGTCCCCTGCGCGGTGGCGAAGACGAGGAAGCGGTCCTCGGTGAACTCGCGCACCGCCACGGTGGCGGCGAGGCGCTCCTCGCCCGAGAGCTGCAGCAGGTTGACGATCGCCTTCCCCTTCGCCGCCGGCCCGGCCTGCGGGATCTCGTGCACGCGGATCCAGAAGACGCGCCCCGACTCGGTGAAGACGAGCAGGTAGCTGTGCGCCGAGGCGACGAAGAGATGCTCGACGACGTCTTCTTCCTTGGTCGTCATCCCCGAGCGCCCCTTGCCGCCGCGGTTCTGCGCCCGGTAGAGCGACAGCGGCGAGCGCTTGACGTAGCCCGAGCGCGACACGGTGATCACCATGTCCTCGTCGGCGATCATGTCCTCGATGCGGATCTCGTGCGTCTCGGGAATGATCTCGGTGCGGCGCTTGTCGCCGTGCTTCTCCTTGATCTCGACGAGCTCGGCGCGGATCTCCTCGAGGAGCAGCTTCTCGCGAGCCGAGGATCGAGCGCAGGCGGTCGATCGTCTTCAGCAGCTCGGTGTACTCGTCGACGATCTTCTGCCGCTCGAGGCCGGTCAGCCGCTGCAGGCGCATGTCGAGGATGGCGTCGGCCTGAACGCCCGAGAACTCGAAGCCGGCGATCAGGCGCTCTTTCGCTTCGGGCGGCGTCTGGCTCGAGCGGATGGTCTTGATGACCTCGTCGAGATGGTCGAGCGCCTTGAGCAGGCCTTCCAAGATATGAGCCCGCTCCTCGGCCTTCCTCAGGTCGAAGCGGGTGCGACGGATGACCACCATCTTGCGGTGGTCGAGGAAATGCAGGAGCAGGTCGCGAAGGGTGAGGACCTTCGGCTGGTTGTCGACGATCGCCAGCAGGATGATGCCGAAGGTCGACTGCATCGGGGTCAGCTTGTAGAGCTGGTTGAGGATGATCTCGGGGACTTCGCCCCGCTTGATCTCCATCACGATGCGGATGCCCTCGCGGTCGCTCTCGTCGCGCAGGTCGGTGATCCCCTCGATCTTCTTCTCGCGGACGAGCTCGGCGATCTTCTCGATCAGCCGCGCCTTGTTGACCTGGTAGGGGATCTCGGTGACGACGATCGACTGCTTCTCGCCGCGGCGCTGGGTCTCGATCGCGGCGCGGGCGCGCATCTGGATGATGCCGCGGCCGGTCGTGTAAGCCTGCCGGATCCCTTCGAGGCCGTGGATGAAGCCGGAGGTCGGGAAGTCGGGGCCCGGGATGGCGCGCATCAACTGCTCGGTGGTCGTGGCGCGGTCGTCGATCAGCATCGAGACGGCGTCGATGCACTCGCCGAGGTTGTGCGGCGGAATGTTCGTCGCCATGCCAACCGCGATGCCGCCCGAGCCGTTGACGAGCAGGTTCGGGATGCGGGCCGGCAGGACGGCCGGCTCCGTCTCCTGGCCGTCGTAGTTGGGGATCCAGTCGACGGTCTCCTTGTCGATGTCCCCTTCGAGCATGGTCTCGGCGAGCTTGGTCAGGCGGACTTCGGTGTACCGCATGGCGGCCGCGTTGTCGCCGTCGATCGAGCCGAAGTTGCCCTGGCCGTCGACCAGCGTGTAACGCATCGAGAAGGGCTGCGCCATGCGGACGACGGTGTCGTAGATCGCGCTGTCGCCGTGCGGGTGGTACTTGCCCATCACGTCGCCGACGATGCGGGCCGATTTCTTGTACGGCTTGTCGGAGCGGTTCCCCGCCTCCCACATCCCGTAGAGCACCCGCCGGTGCACCGGCTTCAGCCCGTCGCGCACGTCCGGCAGCGCGCGGCCGATGATCACGCTCATCGCGTAATCGAGATAACTCCGCTTCATCTCCTCTTCGATGTCGACCGCGACGGGCCGCTCGAAGGGGAGGAGAGTGTCCTGATCGCTCATGCCTGTGGTCTCTCCCGCTCGACCAATACGGAATCGAGATCGCTCCCTACTCTCAATCTAGCGCTCCAGAGAACTTTGCCTTGTCCAGCCACTCATGCATCTCCTCTACAGTCGAGAACCTTTCGCTCAGAGTAATGAGTTTCAATATCGTGAAGTGAGCTAGAGCAAGAAATTGCGCAAAGTCTTCCTCAGAACTCAGGAGCTCGCCCCGATGAACATAATCTGACCGCAGGCCGTACATGCGCTTAACGAGTTTCATTAGGCGAACCCGCTCTTCGGGGTCTTTCGCGGCTAGGTAGGCCATCTGATCACCTAGCGACTGAGCGACTTGTTCCCCCTTTTTCGAAAGGATCGCTTCGAGAGCAGAAAAGATGTAAATCAGCCGATCCGTGGGATCGCGACTCGAGACGTTCCTGGCATAGAGAAACAACGCAGCCAATAGCTTCCGCTCGAATTTCGATGGCTCGCTCTTGGCGTAGAGCTCGCGGAGGCGGTTTAGGTGCTGCACAGCCGTCTTGCTCATTCGTGCTTCGTCGATCAAGAAGAAATTTGGAAGCGGGGGGAGCATCTTCTGCTCGACTTCAATACGCCCGTCTTCTAGGGCCTGAATCGACACCGAGCTTCGAATGGGTAGCCGACCCTCGGGTTGCCCGAAGAAAAGTCCTGCGCGACTTCGGTTGGCGGGATCAAGAAGTGACAAGAGGCTTGTGACCTCTTGTGCGCAGGATTGGGCTACTTCGATGGCTCGTATTGAGTCAGCCTTGAGGGTAACGACAACTGCGGCCCTCTCGGCGAACTTCAGCCGGAGATCGTCAAAGAACGCGTCGAGGTGACCTCGGTCTTCCGCTGAATCGTCTTCTCTAGCCATCGCCGCTCGCCATCTTGCGAGCTGGTCGCTGGTCAGAGTCCTGATCTCAGCTAGGCCAAAGGGGACTGGTCCGATTGTCCGGAGTTGAGGAGTGGGGACCCAAACAACCCGCTCGCCAATTTCCCTCGCCGCGAGGCCCTGAAGGGCGTGAGAAAAATCAACCCCATTCTCGGCCCCGTTCTTCAACCACTCGGTCACTGCCCTTTCGAGGAATCCCTGCGACACCTGCCTCCGAACAGAATCCGACTTCCAAAGTTCCGCCAAAATCTTGGCGACCACAAGCATCCCGCGGGGCGGCAAGACGCGAATCTGTTGCCCATCAGCCCTGTCACCAAGGTAAAGAGCTTCGGTGCGGCCGTATTCGTCGAGGAATACCGGACGCAAGTCTCGGATCTGTTCGGGTCCCAATGCATAGTGCGCCGGGAGACCGTCCAAGGCGGACTCGCCCCTCGCAGACTTCGGAGGCGTGAGCGCGACTACGTGCGATAGCAGTGTCCGCGCCAGTTGATCAATCGCGGCCAACGCCTCCGGGTGCATCGCGTGGATAGCGGTTTGTCCTGTCGTCTCCACTAAACCGCTTCCTCCCATAGTTCTTTCGAAGTACCCAACGGCCGCTGCTGCCGGCTCACAGGACTGGTTCAGACGTCCAGGTTGCGGACGTTGAGGGCGTTGGTTTCGATGAAGAGGCGGCGGGGCTCGACCTGGTCGCCCATCAGGACGGTGAAGATGTTGTCGGCTTCGACGCCGTCGTCGATGCGGACCTGCAGCAGGCGCCGGCGCTGGGGATCCATCGTCGTCTCCCAGAGCTGCTCGGCGTTCATCTCGCCGAGGCCCTTGTAGCGCTGGATCGAGAGCCCCTTCTTGGCGCCCGAGTAGAGCGTCTCCATCGCCTCGTCGAGGCTCGCCGCGGTGATCGGCTCGATCTTCGCGGCCTTCGCCTTCTTCACGGGAGCGGCGGGCACCGCGCCCTCGGCGGCGACCGGCTCCTCCTCCGACTTCTTGAGCGTGAAGCTCTTGGCGGCGAGCGCCTCGAGGCCGGGGTTGTTGGTCGCCATCGCGCGGTACTCGACCGAGGTGATCAGGCTCCAGTCGATCCTCACCTCGCGCTCGACGCCGTCGCGCCGCGAGGTGAAGCCGATCGTCGCCATGCCGTGCTCCGGGTCGGTGCCGATCACCACCTCGCGGAAGCCGCTCGCCTCGAGGACGTGCGAGACCTCTTCCACCCGCGCCGGATCGCCGAGCGCCTTCTTGTCGGTCAGCCCGCCGAGCAGCGCGGCGCGCAGCGCGTCGGCCGGATAGCCGCGCGAGACGAGCTTCGCCTGCGCGTCGCGGAAGGCCTCGACTTTCTCGACCCAGGTGGCGAGCCGCGGGCCGCGCAGCGCGCGGCCGCCGTCCAACGCCAGCTCCCAGCCCTGCTCGATGCGCGAGACGAGGAAGGCGCGGTACTCGCGATCGTCCTTCAAGTACGAGTCCTTCCGCCCCTCGGCCACCTTGTAGAGCGGCGGCTGCGCGATGTAGAGATAGCCGCGCCGGATGAGCTCCTCCATCTGGCGGTAGAAGAAGGTGAGGATCAGCGTGCGGATGTGCGAGCCGTCGACGTCGGCGTCGCACATGATGATCAGCTTGTGGTAGCGCAGGCGGGCGAGGTCGAAGTCCTCCTTGCCGATGCCGGTGCCGAGCGCGGTGATCATCGTCTTGATCTCTTCCGAGCCGAGCATCTTGTCGAAGCGCGCCTTCTCGACGTTCAGGATCTTGCCGCGCAGCGGGAGGATCGCCTGGAACTTGCGGTCGCGCCCCTGCTTGGCGGTGCCACCGGCCGAATCGCCCTCGACCAGGAAGAGCTCGGCGAACTCGGGGTTGCGCTCCGAGCAGTCGGCGAGCTTGCCGGGAAGCGACGACGCGTCGAGCGCGCCCTTGCGCCGGGTCAGCTCGCGGGCCTTGCGGGCGGCTTCACGGGCGCGCGCGGCCTCGATGCACTTCTCGATGATGCGCCGCGCGATCGGCGGGTGCTCCTCGAGGTAGGTGCCGAGCTTGTCGTTGACGACCTGCTGCACCCAGCCCTTGATCTCCGAGGAGACCAGCCGGTCCTTGGTCTGCGACGAGAACTTCGGGTCGTGGATGCGCACCGAGACGATGCCGGTCAGCCCCTCGCGCACGTCGTCGCCCGAGAGCGTCGTCTCCTTCAACTGCTTCGCGAGCCCCGAGCTCTGCGCGTAGGCGTTGATCGTGCGGGTGAGCGCCGCCTTGAAGCCTTCGACGTGGGTGCCGCCGTCGCGGTTGTTGATCGTGTTGGTGAAGGCGAAGAGCTGCTCGCCGTAGCCGTCGTTCCACTGCAGGGCGACCTCGCAGCGCTCCTCGATCCCCTCGCGCACCTGCATCTCCTCGAAGGCGATCGGCTTCGGGTGGAGCGAGTTCTTGTTGCGATTGAGGTACTCGACGAAGCTCGCGATGCCGCCGGCGTACTCGAACTCGGCCTTCTTGTCGGTGCGCTCGTCGAGCAGCAGGATGCGGATGCCCTTGTTGAGGAAGGCCTGCTCGCGCAGGCGCTGGGCGAGGATGTCGAAGCTGAACTCGGTGTGGGTGAAGATCTCCGAGTCGGGAACGAAGCGGATCTTGGTGCCGCTCTTCTTGGACTTGCCGATCGCCGAGATGTCGACGTCGGGCTTGCCGCGGCGGTAGGTCTGGAACCAGACCTGGCCGTCGCGCTTGATCTCGAGCTCGAGCAGCTCCGAGAGCGCGTTGACGACCGAGAGGCCGACGCCGTGCAGGCCGCCCGAGACCTTGTAGACGTTGGAGTCGAACTTGCCGCCCGAGTGGAGCTCGGTGAGGATCACTTCCGCCGCCGAGCGCCCCTCGCCCTTGTGCGTGTCGACCGGGATGCCGCGCCCGTCGTCTTCGACGGTGACCGAGTTGTCGGAGTGGATGGTGACGCGGATCTCGTCGGCGTGTCCGGCCTGCGCTTCGTCGACCGAGTTGTCGACCAGCTCGAAGACCATGTGGTGCAGGCCCGAGCCGTCATCGGTGTCGCCGATGTACATGCCGGGGCGCTTGCGAACGGCTTCGAGCCCCTTCAGGACCTTGATGTCTTCGGCGGTGTAGCGGGTCTCGGGTGTCGCCAAGGAGGGCCTCTCGCGGTGGTGGACGTGTCCCCTGACGAGCGTGCCGGCGGCGCGTTGTGGGGACGCCCGAAAACTATCACAGGCGGCTCCCGAGACGGCCTGATAACCGCTTTATTGTTAGATATTTACAGCGTTACTTTCAGGGCTCGTGCCGCCGCCCTTCCAGCGCCTCGACGAGCACGGTTTCCGCCTGGTTTGCGTCCGGCCAGACCTCGGGCCGATTCGAGGTCCAGAGGACGCGCGAGAAGCCCGCGTAGGCGCGCAGGAGCTGCGCGTGGCGGCGCGCGTCGAGCTCGCTGTCGGCGTCGTCGAGCAGCAGCGTGGGCTCGCGGCCGGCGGCCGCGAGCCGCTTGGCCAGCGCGGCGAGGATGAGCAGGCCGAGCCCCTTGCGCTCGCCTGCCGAGGCGCCGCGGCGCGCCGCTTCGCCCCGCCAGAGGATCTCGACTTCGTCGCGCTGCGGGCCGACCAGCGGCTGGCGGCGCGCGATCTCGCCGGCGCGCGCCGCCTCGAACGCGGCGAGGAGCGCGGCTTCGCCCTCCGGCGCGCTCGCCGGCGACGGCCGGTAGCGCAACGCCACCGGCGGCCAGGGGAGCTCGCTCGCCGCGACGAGCGCTGCGAGGCGCGCGCCGATCTCCTCGATCAACGTCGCGCGCGCGGCGACGATCTCGGCGCCGTGGCGCGCCAGCAGCGCGTTCCAGGCGTCGAGCTCGCGCGGCGGCACGCGGCCGGTGGCGAGCAGGGCCCGCTTGTCGGCCAGTGCCCGCTCGTAGCGGCCGAGGCTTTCGAGGAGACCCGGACGGAGATGGACGAGACCGCGATCGAAGAAGCGGCGGCGCAGCGCGGGGGGCCCGAGCAGCAGCTCGTGCTCGGCGTGCGTCCAGACGAGGAGCGGAAGGGCCGCGAGGTGCTCGGCGAGCGGCGCTCGCTTGCCGTCGAGCTCGCGGCTGCTGCCCGTCTCGCGCGACCAGGCGAGGGTCAGCTCGCGGCGCGGCCGCTCGCCGACCGCGAGCGCGACGCGGAAGGCTTCGCTGCCGCGGCGGGCGCAGAGCTCGACGCGCGGCGCCCGGAAGCTCCTGCCGGTCGCCGCGAGGTAGATCGCCTCGAGCAGCGTCGTCTTGCCGGCGCCGTTGCCGCCGACGAGGAGCAGGCGCTCGGCCGGCGCGTGCCAGTCGAGCGTGGCGAAGTTGCGGAAGTCGGAGAGGCGGAGCCGGAGCGGCGCTGGAGGCGTCACCCGGTGGGTCAGATGCGCATCGGCATGATGACGCAGAGGTAGCGCTCGGAGTCCCCTCCGGCCGCCTCTTCGCCGCTGCGCTGCGGCTGCCCGACGCACTGGCTGTTCTCGTCCTTGAGCTCGAGCAGCACCTTGTCGGTCTCGACCGCGGCCAGGAACTGCGCCATGTAGTCGGGATTGAGGCCGATGCGAATGGCTCCGCCGGTGTACTCGCAGGCCGAGCGTCTCGCTCGCCTCGCCGAGATCGGGGTTGGCGGCGGCGATGGTGACCTCGCCGTCGGCGAACTCGAGCCGCACGCCGCGGTTGCGGTCGCCGGTCATCAGCGCCACGCGCTGAACCGCCTCGCCGAGCTCGCGCCGGCCGCAGATCACCTTCTTGTCGTTGCCGCGCGCGATGACGCGGTCGTAATCGGGGAAGGTGCCCTCGAGGATGCGGCAGACCATCTCGCGGCTGCCGCTCTTGAAGGCGAGGTGATGCTCGCCGCGGCGGAACTCGAGCGCGCCTTCACCCTCGAGCCGGAGGAGCTCCTGGAGCGCCTTGCGCGGGACGAGAACCTGGTCTTCGCCGGCCGCGGCCGGCAGCGAGCTCTCGATGAGCGCCAGCCGGTGACCGTCGGTCGCCACCATCTCGACCTTCTTGCCCTTGAGCTTGAGCAGCGCGCCCGAGAGCTGGAAACGCGACTCCTCGCTCGAGACGGCGAACAGCACCTTGCCCACCAGCCGGCGGAACTGGCCGAGCGGCACGGTGAAGAGCGGCTTGCTCTCGACCTGCGGCAGGCTCGGAAAATCGGCCGGCGGCAGGCCGCGAATGCGGAAGCGCGACTTGCCGGCCTGGATCTTGAGCGAGTTCTCCCCGTCGGCGGAGAGCCGGATCTCGTCGTCGACGAGGGCGCGCACGATCTCGATCAGCTTCCTCGCCTGCACGGCGAGCGCGCCTTCGGTCTTGACCTGGGCTGCAGTCGAGGTGACGAGCGAGACGTCGAGGTCGGTGGCCGCGACGTGGAGCCGGCCATCCTTCGCGGTGAGCAGAAGGTGCGAGAGAACGGGAATCGTCGTCCGGCGCTCGACGATTCCCTGCATCGGGACGAGCTCGGCGAGGAGATCGTCGCGCTTGAGGCGGATTTCCATGACGCGGGGCTCTCCGGCTTCTATCTAGAACCTGAAAAATAGCACAGCAGTAAGTAGCAGTCGTTGCCTGTGGAGCGTGCGGAAGGATACGCCCGGAGCCCGCCGGGAAGCGACCGCAGGAGAGCCCCCGGCAGAGGAAAAGACGGCGGAGGGGCCTGTGGGGGAGTTGCGGACGGCGGCGGAAAAGCGGACCAGCGGAGGCCGCCGGGCGCCTTTCTCCCCGCAGGATTTCCTCAGGCGAAATGGCGGGTCATCGAATCGAGGGTGCGGGCGAGCTCGACGTCGCTCGTGCGCAGCTCCTCGATCTTGGCGACCGAGTACATGACGGTCGAATGGTGCTTGTCGTTGAACTGGCGTCCGATCTCGGGGTAGGAGAGGTCGGTCAGCTGCTTGCAGAGGTACATCGCCACCTGGCGCGGAAAGGCGATCGGCTTGCTGTTGGTCTTCGACTTGATCTCGCCGACCTTCAGACCGTAGTGGCGGGCCACGAACTTGATGATCTCGGCGGCGGTCGGGCGCCGGCTCTCGTCGGGGAGGATGTCGCGCAGCGTTTCGCGCGCCAGCTCGAGCGAGAGCGGGCGGCCGGTGAGCGAAGCGAAGGCGACGACGCGGGTCAGCAGCCCTTCGAGCTCGCGCACGTTGCTACGCACCTGGTTGGCGACGAAGAGCGCCACGTCGTCGGGGAGCACGGCGCCGTCGAGGTCGGCCTTCCGGCGCAGGATGGCGATCTTGGTCTCGAGGTCGGGGGGCTGGATGTCGGCGATCAGTCCCCACTCGAAGCGCGAGCGCAGGCGCTCCTCGATCGCCGGCAGGTTGCGCGGCGAGGTGTCGGAGGAGAGCACGATCTGCTTCTGGCTCGTGTAGAGCGCGTTGAAGGTGTGGAAGAACTCCTCCTGCGTGCGCTCCTTGTTGGCGAAGAACTGGATGTCGTCGACCAGCAGCACGTCGATCTCGCGGAAGCGCTCGCGGAACGAGTGCATCGACTTGTAGCGCAGCGAGTTGATGAGCTGGTTCACGAACTGCTCGGCGGTCAGGTAGATGACCTTGGTCGACGGGTGCTTGCGCAGGATCTGGTGGCCGATGGCGTGCAGCAGGTGCGTCTTGCCGAGGCCGACGCCGCCGTAGAGGTAGAGCGGGTTGTAGCTGCGCGCCGGGCTCTCGCCGACGGCTCGCGCCGCGGCGTGCGCGAACTGGTTCGAGCTGCCGACGACGAAGGTCTCGAAGCTGTACTTCGGATTGAGCCGCGAGGCGGGCTCGGGCGCTTCCGCGCCGGCCGGGCCCTCCTCGTGCGGCTCTTCGGCGGCGACCACCGCGACGTGGAAGAGCTCGTCGCCGCTCTCGCTCGCGGCGCGGTCGATCAGGTCGCGGTAGTTCTCCTCGATCGAGCGCACGAAGCGCGCGTTCGGCGCCACCAGGACGACTTCGTCGTCGCGCTCGCTGCGCAGCTTGAGCGGCGCGAACCAGGTGGAGAACTCCTCGGGCGGCAACGCGCCGCGCAACCTCTCGGCGAGGGCATTCCAGTGCGAGTGAACCGACATGGTCATCGAAGGCAGATTGAGTACCGGCGGAGGCCGGTCAATCTAGCACGCGTCAGAAAGGTCGCGCGAGCTGCAGGAAACCGGCCGGCAACTCGAGCGCGCCCGGAACGCGCGGCTCGCGCAACAGCGTGGCGAGCCGCGCGAAGCTGGCGCCGAAGGCGGGGGGGTGGGTGCCGCCGAGCCACTCCCAGAAGGACTGCTCGCGCGGGTAGAAGCGGAGCGCGCCTTCGTTCGGTTCGAGCCTGGCGAGCTTGCGCGCCTCCTCGACCGCGGCGTCGAATCCGCCGATCCGGTCCACCAGGCCGAGCGGCCGGGCGTCCTCGCCCGTCCAGACCCGTCCCTGCGCGACGCGGTCGACCTGCTCGCGGGTCATCGAGCGGCCCTCTCCCACGACCATCAGGAAGCGGTCGTAGATGTCGGCGACGCGGGCGCCGACCCGGGCGCGCTCGGCGTCGTCGAAGGGGCGCCGGGTCGAGTAGATGCCGGCGTTGGCGCCGCGCGCGATCGGGTCGCGGGTGGCGCCGAGCAGCTCCTCCTCGAAGCGGCCGGTGGCGAATTTGCCGGTGATGACGCCGATCGAGCCGGTGAGGGTGCCCGCTTCGGCGACGATGCGCGAGGCCTTGGCGGCGAGGTAGTAGCCGCCGGACGCCGCGACGTCCGACATCGAGACGACGACCGGCTTCTTGCGGCGCAGCAGCTCGACGCGGCGCTGCATCAGGTCGGAGGCGACGGCGGAGCCGCCGGGGCTGTCGACGCGCAGTACCACCGCCTTGACGCGGGCATCGTCCTCGAGGTCGGCGAGCGTCTGGCCGAACGACTCCGAGCCGAGGGACGATTCGCTGGTCCAGGGATCGAGCCCGCCGTCGCCGCGCACGATCGTCCCCTGCGCGAAGACGACCGCGATCTCGGAGCCCGCTCGCGCCTGGCGGCCGACGGGGCGCGCGTAGTCCTCGAGGTCGACCCAGGCCGCGTCCTCTCCCGCCGCGCTCTCGAGGCGGGCGCGGAACTCGTCAGGGTACTCGACGTGATCGACGAGCCTGGCGTCGAGCGCCTGCTTCGCCGACAGCGGCGCCTGGTCGACGAGGGCGCGAACGCGCTCGGGCGTCAGCCCGCGCGCCTCGGCGAGGCCGGCGACGATCTGGCGGAAGTCGCTGTCGAGGACCGCCTCGATCGCCTCGCGCGCCGCCGGCGAGTGGGCGCGCTCGGTGAACGTCTCGCCGGCGCTCTTGAAGCGGCCGGCGGCGAGGAAGCTCGGCTCGATCTTCAGCTTGTCGAGCGAGCCGCGCAGGAAGAGCGCGTCGGCCCAGAGGCCGAGGAGGTTGACCTCACCGGCGGGCGACAGCGAGATCTCGCGGCAGGCGGAGGCGAGGTAGAGCTCCAGCGTGCCGTTGCTCCCCTCGCCCGCGGTGTCGAGATAGCAGGCGACCTTCTTGCCGGCGCGCGCGGTCTCGGCGAGCTGGCGGCGCAGCTCCTGCGCCTTGCCGATGCCGAAGCCGGCGTCGTCGAGCCGCACCGCGACCGCGCGCACCGAGTCGTCGTCGCGCGCCGCCGCGAGCGCGCGCCAGATTCCGGCCAGATGGAGCGGACGCCGCTCCGCCAGGAAGGGAAGCGGGGGAGAAGGGGCGTAGTCGTCGAGCCCGCCGTCGATGGCGAAGGCGAGCACCTTGGGCCCGCTGGGCGTCGCTTCGGTGGCGGAGCCGGCGAGCAGGAAGCCGAGCCCGGCCAGGCCGGCGCCGAGGAGCGCGAGGACCAGGAGGACGATCAGGAGGCGGCGCATGGGTTCGGAACGGCGAGGATAACGCCACCGCGGCCGGCGGGGGGCGCAGGAGCGGCGGGAATACCTGGCACACGGCTTGCTGTTAGAGCAGACAGAACAGAACGTAGCCGTCTCAGGGAGGTTCCGCTTACCACCATCATCCCCCCACAGCGAGGTCCCCGATATGACCTCAACCCCTCACCATCGCTCTCCATGATCCCCTTACAAATACAGGGGTAGAGCCATTCAACCTACCTAATATCGGGACCCCCTCCGACGGTTCGATTTCAACGACGACCCCGGCCAACGCCGGGGTCGTTCACTTTTTGGGGCAGCCGTTTTGACCGGGTGATCTGGCGCACCGGGCTAGAGTCGCCCCCGGCATGTGCCCTCGTGACGCCCTTCTCGCCTGGTACGACCGCGCGCGGCGGGATCTCCCCTGGCGCCGCACCGGCGATCCGTGGGCGATCTGGGTCTCGGAGGTGATGCTCCAGCAGACCCAGGTCGCCACCGTCGTCCCCTTTTTCGAACGGTTTCTCGCCCGCTTCCCGACGCCCGAGGCTCTCGCCGCCGCCGGCGAAGAGGAGCTCCTCGCCCTCTGGTCGGGGCTCGGCTACTACCGGCGGGCCCGCCAGCTCCAGGCGGCCGCCCGCCAGGTGGCCGCCGCCGGCTCCCTGCCACGGCGCGCCGCGGAGCTCGAGCGGCTGCCGGGGATCGGCCCCTACACGGCGGCCGCCATCGCGTCGATCGCCTTCGGCGAGGCGGTGCCGGTGCTCGACGGCAACGTGGCGCGCGTCCTGGCGCGGCGGCTGGCGCTCGCCGAGGCGCCCGCCCGGCCGGCGGCGCGCCGCGAGCTGCTCGCCGCGGCGGCCGAGCTGGTCGATCCGGCACGCCCGGGCGACTCGAACCAGGCCCTGATGGAGCTCGGCGCGACGATCTGCACCCCGCGCGCGCCGCGCTGCGAGCTCTGTCCGCTGGCCGCAGACTGCCGGGCGCGCGCCGCGGGCGAGGTCGAGCGCTATCCGCTCCGCCGCGCGCGGCCGAAGAGCGAGCGCCACGCCTGGAGCGCGGCGCGCGTCGTCGCCGGCGAGCGCTGGCTCTTCGTGCGGCGCGGCGCGGACGAGCCGATCCTCCCCGGTCTCTGGGAGCTGCCGACGGTGGCCGGCGAGGGCCCGGATCCGGCGCTCTTCGCGGCGCGCTTCGGTGGCGAGTGGAGCTTCGGCGCCGAGCTCGCGCGGGTGCGGCACGCGGTGACCTTCCGCGCCATCACGCTGCGGCTCTTCGCGGCGGATTGGCGTGGGGGCGGCGGCGTCGCGGAGTCGGCCGAGGCGCGCTGGCTCACCTTCGGGGAAGCGGAGTCGCTCGCGCTGGCGGGCGCGACGCGCAAGCTGCTGGCGCGGCTCGCGCCGGCGGGCTAGCGGATTTCGGGGACGTTGCCGCCGGCGAGGATGTACCAGGTGACGAGCTTGTCGTCGACCTCGCGCAGGCGCTTCGAGACCAGGCCGCAGAGCAGCTTCAGCAGGCGCACCGCCGAGACCTTGCGGATGTC
Organism: Thermoanaerobaculia bacterium; assembly: GCA_963699245.1. Taxonomy (GTDB): domain Bacteria; phylum Acidobacteriota; class Thermoanaerobaculia; order Multivoradales; family JAGPDF01; genus JACTMI01. Next base: position 2,404,357 of record OY969426.1, on the reverse strand, counting down.
GAGCAGGCCGTCGACGACGTCCTTGGGGATCGACAGGACGACGGCGCCGGCGTCGTGCGCCTTGGCGTCGGCGGAGCGCGGCTGGCGGTCGATGAGCGCCATCTCGCCGAAGTAGTCGCCGCGCTCGAGGATGCCGAGCGCCTCCTCGCCGATGCCCGGGATCTGCTTCGAGATCCGCACTTTGCCTTCCATCACGATGTACATCGCGTCGCCCGGATCCCCTTCGCGGAAGAGCGACTCGCCGGCGCGCAGGCGGCGCTCGCGCGACAGCGTGGCGAGCAGGTTGATCTCGAGCGGCGAGAGCTTCTGCTCGGTGAACAGCTCGCGCTTGGTACGCAGGTCGATGCGGAACTCGCCGGTCGGCGAGCGCACGACCTCGCTCGGGCGGGGGGTCGCGCCCTCCTGGGTGAAGAAGCGGCCGAGCTTCTCGTTGGTGCGGCGCAGCTTGCCGGAGAGCGAGCGCCAGAAGGCCCAGTAGAGCGCGGTGGCGAGCAGCGGGTCCTCGTCGAGACGGGGAAAGAGCTTCGCGGCGCGGAAGCAGAGCAGCTCGCAGGCGCCGGTCGAATAGGCGTCGCCCGAGCGCGGCGAGGCGTCGACGAAGGCGGCCTCGCCGAACAGGTCGCCGGGCGACAGGATGGCGAGCGCGAAGTGGCCGTAGGAGGTGTTGCGCTGGATGCGGATGCTGCCGCGCTCGATCCAGTAGGCGTCCTGCGTCGTTTCGCCCTGACGTATGACGTAGCTCTCCGGCGGCACCTGAATCGCGTCGACGCTCTCGGCGAGAGCGGCGAGCTTGTCGGGAGCGAAATGAGCGAAATATTCGCTGCGCGCGAGACGCTCGGCGATCGTCAAAACGGCGGAAGTGTAGCCCGAAACCGGCGCGTCGCGTGCGAAGATGGCCGCCCGTGGGCGTCTGGCGTCTCGACCTCGAATACGAAGGAACCCGCTATCGCGGCTGGCAGGAGCAGAAGAACGCCCGCACGGTCGCCGGCGAGCTGCGGCGCGCCCTCGAGGAGGTCGCTCGGCTCGCCGGTCGACCTCGGCGGCGCCGGCCGCACCGACGCCGGCGTGCACGCGCTCGAGCAGGTCGCCCACCTGCGCACGCAGGCGCGATTCCGTCCCGAAAAGCTCCTGCAGGAGGTCAACGAGCGGCTGCCGGCCGACATCCACCTGCTGTCGATCCGCACCGCGGCGGAGCGTTTCCACGCCCGCCACTCGGCGCTGACGAGGAGCTACCTCTACCAGGTGTCGATGCGGCGCACGGCGCTCGCCAAGCGCTTCGTCTGGTGGGTGCGCCGGCCGCTGTCGCTCGACGCGATGCGCGCGGCGGCGGCGCTCGTCGCCGGCAAGCACGACTTCGCAGCGTTCTGCGAGAAGCCCGACGAGCAGACCTCGACGCTGGTCGTCGTCGAGCGCTGCGAGGTGGCGCGCGAGGGGGATCTCGTCCTGGTGCGCATCGCCGCGTCGCATTTCCTCTGGAAGATGGTCCGCCGTCTGGTCGGCACGCTGGTCGAGGTCGGCGCCGGGGAGCTGGCGCCGGACGAGATCGGAAAGCTGCTCGGCGGCCGCGCCAGCGGAGCGAAGCCGGCCGAATGGACGGCGCCCCCCTCCGGCCTCTTCCTCGAGCGGGTGATCTACCCCGGCGATGCGCCGCTCGGCGAGCTGCACGCGGCGATCCCCGTGCCGCCCGCCCGCGGACGGAGCTAGAGGAGGTCGAGCTGGCGCGGCGCGACGAGCGCGCGCGCCGCGACCTCGGCGACGTCGAGCCAGCCGTCGCTGGCGCTCGCATCCAGCCGCAGCACCGGCAGGTTGCGCCGCGCGATCTCCTCTTCGAGGCGCTCGTCGACGGCGCGCTGGAAACCCGGATCCGCCGCGCGAACGCCGTCCGACGGCGGCGCGGTCGAGGATCGGCACCCGGACCAGGAGGTCGTAGGTCTTGAGCCAGTCCTCGACCAGCGGCCCGAAGATCGGATCGGCGCCGGCGGCCAGCAGCAGGTAGACGTAGTTGTCGAGCACGCTGCGGTCGCAGAGCACCACCGGGTAGCGCTCGGCGGCGACCAGCTCGTCGGCGATCTGGGCGAGCAGGATCCAGCGCTGCGCGGGGACGGTGGTCGACTCGTTGATCGGCAGCGGCGAGCGGCGCGCCACCTCGTGCACGATCTCGAGCGCCACGTCGCTGCGCTTGAGGCGCGCGGCGAGGCCGTAGCAGAGAGTCGTCTTGCCGACGCCGTGGCTGCCGATGAAGGCGATCTTGGCGCGGCGCTCAGGCACGGCCGGCCTCCGCCAGGCTCTCGTCGAGGAGCGCCACGGCCGCCGCGAGCTGTCCCGCGGTGATCGCGAGCGGCGGCGCGATCTGCAGCACGTCCCCCCCGGCGCCGCCGGCGAGCAGGAGAACGCCGCGCGCGCGCGCCGCGGCAGCGGCCTGCTTGGCGCGCGCCGGCGAGTCCATCGCGAGCCCCCAGAGGAAGCCGCGCCCGCGCAGCGCCAGCACCGAGGCGTGACGCCCGGCGAGGCTCGCGAGGGGCTCGCCGAGGAGAGTCGCGCCGCGCGCCGCGCGTTCGACCAGCTTCTCGTCGGCGATCACGTCGAGCGTCGCGAGCGCGGCGGCGCAGGCGAGCGGATGGGCGACGAAGGTGCCGGTGTGGAGCGCCTCGCCCGGTCCGCGCCAGACCTCCATCCGGCGCCGCTCGCCGATCACGGCGGCGATCGGCAGCCCGCCGCCGAGCGCCTTGCCGCAGCAAAGGAGGTCGGGACGCACGCCCTCGACGTCGACCGCGAAGAGCGTTCCTGTACGGCCGAAGCCGGTGAAGATTTCGTCGGCGACGAAGAGCGCGCCGCGTGCGCGGGCCAGCGCGGCGAGCGCGGCGAGCCAACCGGCGGGCGGCAGGATCACGCCCTCGCGTCCGACGACCGGCTCGACCACCACGGCGCCGATCTCCTCGCTCGCGAGAGCGCGCGCGAGCGCGTCGGGGGCGCAGCCAAAGGGGAGGCGCCGCACGTGCGGATGGAGCTGCGCCGCGAACGGGCGACGGAACGCATCCCGCGAGCTCACCGCCAGCGCGCCGAGAGTCACCCCGTGGTAGCCGGGCTCGAAGGCGAGGATGCCGGGGCGGCCGGTCGCCGCGAGAGCGGTCTTGAGAGCGATCTCGATCGCGTCGGCGCCCGAGACCGCGAAATGCACCCGCCCGTCGTCGACCGGCGCCAGCGCCACGAGGCGCTCGGCGAGCGCGACGCGCAGCGGGTGCGCGGCGACGTCGCCCAGACCGTGCAGGAGCCGCTCCGCCTGCGCGGCGACGGCGGCGACGACGCGCGGATGGCGATGGCCAATCGTCGCGACGCCGAAGCCGGCGGTCAGATCGACGAAGAGGTTGCCGTCGACGTCGAGCACGTTCGAGCCGAGCGCTTCGCGCCAGACGAGCGCCGGCTCGTCCGCGGCGCCGAGGGTGTTGATGCCGGGCGCTTCGCTCGCCGCGAGGCGGCGCGAGAGCGCTCGGCTCTGCGGTCCCGGCGGCGGCACGACGATCGCCGGCGGCAGGTCGCCGCGCTCGAGCCGGTCGATCACGCGCACCCCGCTCAGACCAGCTCGCGGCGCCCCGCGAAGGAGCGGCCGAGCGTGACCTCGTCGGTGTACTCGATGTCCCCCCCGACCGGCAGGCCGAAGGCGAGGCGGGTGATGTGCGGCACGCGGCCGCGCAGCAGACGCGCCAGGTAGAGCGCGGTCGCTTCCCCCTCGACGCTCGGATTGGTGGCGAGGACGACTTCCTGGACGCCGTCGAGCCGCGTCATCAGGCCGTCGATCGCGAGCTCGTCGGGGCCGACTCCGCGCTGCGGCGCCAGCGCGCCGAGCAGGACGTGGTAGAGGCCGTGATATTCGCCGGTGCGCTCGATCGGCGCGATGTTGAAAGGCTCCTCGACGACGCAGATGCGGGTGCGGTCGCGCCCCGGGTCGACGCAGGTCGAGCAGGGGTCGACCGCGGTGATCGCGTTGCAGCGCGAGCAGTGGAAGAGCTTCTCCTTGACCTCGACGATCGCCCGCGCCAGCTCGCGCGCCTGCTCGGCGTCGACCTTGAGCAGGTGATGGGCGAGGCGCGCGGCGGTCTTCGGCCCGATGCCGGGCAGTCGCGCCAGCTCGGCGACCAGGTGCTGGAGCGGATCGGCCACGCCGGATCCGCTCTCAGCCGAGGCCGGGAAGCCCGCCGGTCATCGAGCCCAGGCGCGATTGCATCGCTTCGTCGACCCGGCGCGCGGCGTCGTTGACGGCCACCAGCACGAGGTCGGCGAGCATCGCCGGGTCGTTGGCGGCGACGATCTCGGGGTCGATCTTCACCGCCAGCAGCTGCTTGTGCCCGGACATGCGGACGGTGACCATGCCGCCGCCGGCCGAGGCTTCGACCTCGAGCTCGGCGAGCTCGCGCTGCATGCGCTGCTGCATCTCCTGCGCCTGGCGCATCAGCTTCTGGATGTTCATTCCGGCTCCTCGTTGTCGGTGGTCGGCTCGTCGTCGGCGCTCTCGACGGCGGACGCGCTCTCGGTGACGACGGTGCCGCCGAAGATATCGAGCACCGTCTGGACGCGCGGGTCGGCGGCGGGGGCGGAGCGATCCGCCGGCTCGCCGGCGGCCGGTTTGGCGAGCGGCTTCGGCGGCGCGGCGCTGTCGAGCAGCCGCCACCGGGCACCGGCACCGAAGGCTGCGGCGAGCGCGGCGTCGAGCAGCTCGCGATTCGACGGACGCTCGACCTGGGCCCGCGCCGACTCGTCGGCGTCGGCGAGCGCGATGCGCAGCTCGCCGTCGGCGAAGACGAGCTCGGCCCCTTCGAGCCGCGCGGCGAGCGTCGGGCGGCTGGCCGAGAGCTCCTCGCGGAAACGGGCGACACCGTCGCCGTCAGGCACGGGCACGGGCGTGGACGGCGGCGGTGCCGGCGCGGGCCGCGGCGCGGGTGCCGCCGGCGGAGCCTCGGCACGCGGCGGCACGAGCCGGAGCGCGGGCGGCGCTGGCGCGGGGCGCCGGCGGTGGATCGTCGCCGCGCGATGGCGGCGGGCGCGGTGGCAGCTCGCGCGACGGCGCGGCAGCCGTCCCGGCGGGCGCCGGCACGCTGAGGTCACCGCCGAGCAGCTCCTCGATGCGCAGCAGCTTCGGCAGCTCGGCGGCCTTCAGCCAGGCGAGCTCGAGCGCCAGCCCGGCGGCCTCGCTGCGCCGCACCGAGGCCTCGCTCGCCAGCAGGTGATGCAGGAGGCGAAGGAGATTTTCGTAACCGGCGCCGCGCGCGGTGACGGCGAGCGTCGCGGCCTCCTCGGCGGGAAGCTCGGTCACCGCGCTGTCGCCGCCGAGAGCTAGATGGAGCGCGTCGCGGCAGTAGCCGAGGAAGTGGCTGTGCACCTGGCGCGGATCCCATCCCTGCGCCTCGACTTCGCGCGCCATGCCGGAGACGGCGCGCGAGTCGCCGGCGAGGATCGCCGAGAGCAGGCGGCCGAAGAGCGCGAGATCGAGTCCGCCGACCAGACGCGCGGCCTCCTGCTCGGTGATCTCGCCGTTGCCGAAGGTGGCGAGCTGGTCGAGCAGAGCGACCGAGTCGCGCACGCTCCCCTCGCCGGCGCGGGCGAGCAGGCGCAGCGCGTGCTCGCTGGCGCGGATTCCCTCGGCGGCGCAGATCTCGGCGAGGTGCGCCGCGACCTCGGCGGCGCCGACGCGGCGGAAGTGGTACTCCTGGCAGCGCGACAGGATCGTCGCCGGCACCGCGTCGATCTCGGTGGTGGCGAAGATGAAGACGAGGCGCGGCGGCGGCTCCTCGACGATCTTGAGCAGCGCGTCGAAAGCCTGGCGCGAGAGCCGGTGCACTTCGTCGAGCACCACGACCTTGTAGGGGTCGCGTGCCGGTCCGTACTTGAGGCTCTCGGCGAGCTCGCGCACCTGCTCGACCTTCGAGTAGGTGGCGGCGTCGATCTCGAGCACGTCCATGTCGCCGCCGGCGGTGATCTCGCGACAGGTCGCGCATTCGTTGCAGGGGCCGGCCTCGGGACCCTTCTCGCAGTTGAGCGCTTTGGCGAAGAGCCGCGCCGCAGTCGTCTTGCCGACGCCACGGATGCCGGAGAAGAGATAGGCCTGGGCGACGCGGCCCTCGCGCAGCGTGTTGGTGAGCGCGGTGACGACGGCCTGCTGGCCGATGAGGGAGGAGAACTCCCGCGGCCGCCACTTGCGGGCGAGGACTTGATAGGTCATCGGAGGGCGCGAGAGTGGGCGCGGGCGGGTGGCGAAGGGCTCCGGCACCCCTGCGGCACCCGGAGCGAGGACCTTATCGCTGCTCCCTTCCGGGCCTGACGAGGTTCGGAACCGTCCGGTGCACAGGACCTGAACCCTTCGCGACTCGCCCGCGCTGGCCGGCATCGTACGCGGCACCCGGGCGCCTGTAAAGACGAGCGGCGGGCGGCGCGCTCGCGCTGCGGAGCTTCGTGATCTAGAATTCGCCGGTTTGAGCGACCGGCCCGACGCTCTCGCCGCGGTTTCCGGCGAGGACGTCCGGTGGATGCGCCGGGCGCTCGCCGAGGCGGAAGCCGCGGCGGCGCGCGGTGAAGTCCCGGTCGGCGCGGTGGTGGTCGGAGCGGGGGGCGAGCTTCTCGCCGCCGACCACAACCGGCGCGAGGAGGACCAGGACCCCTCGGCCCACGCCGAGCTCCTGGCGATCCGTTCCGCGGCGAAACAGGCCGGGAGCTGGCGGCTCGAGGGCGCGACGCTCTATGTCACCCTCGAGCCGTGCGCGATGTGCGCCGGGGCGATCGTCCTGGCGCGGATCCGGCGGCTGGTCTTCGGGGCGTCCGATCCGAAGGCGGGCTTCTGCGGGTCGCTCGGCGACCTGGTGCGCGACCGGCGGCTCAACCACCGCGTCGAGGTGGTCGCGGGCGTGCTGGCGGACGAAGGCGGAGGGCTCCTGCGCGAGTTCTTCGCCCGCCTCCGGAGGGACGGGGCGCCGGATCTTTGAGAAGTAGCTCCAGAACGGAGAGGTGTCCGAGTGGCTTAAGGAGCACGCTTGGAAAGCGTGTGTAGGGGAAACCTTACCGTGGGTTCGAATCCCACCCTCTCCGCCAGAGTCTTTTGCAGGAAACGGAGAGGTGCCGGAGTGGTCGATCGGGACGGTCTCGAAAACCGTTGTGCTCGCAAGGGTACCGTGGGTTCGAATCCCACCCTCTCCGCCAACCCGACTTTGACGCGGGCGCCTGCCGCCCGCTAGAATCAACGGCTCGGCTCGGCGGCCCCCCGTGGCCGCTGGGCGAAGTTCCCAGCAGATCGCAGTTCCGAAGGAAAGGCGGTTCCCGTGAAGCGCACGTTTCAGCCGAACAACAGTCGGCGCAAGAAGACCCACGGTTTCCGCGAGCGGATGAGCACCAAGAACGGCCGCAAGGTGCTTTCCCGCCGCCGCCGCAAGGGACGCAAGCGCATCGCAGTCTGAGCCCGTGCTCCCCTCGGCCCCGAGGAGCGAGCGGCTGGCGCGCGGCACGACGCTGCGTGCCTCCGCCGATTACCGGCGCTGCTACCGCGAGGGGACGCGGCGCCAAGGATCCCTGGTGACGCTCCATGTCTGTCGGCGGGCCGAGCCCGAGGCGCGGCTCGGCATGACCGCGTCGCGCAAGGTCGGCAACGCCGTGGTGCGCAACCGGCTGAAGCGCTGGACGCGCGAGTTCTATCGCCGCTGGCCCGAGCGCGGCAGCCTGCCGGGAGCCGACCTGGTCATCCACTTCAAGCCCGCCGCCGCGCAGGCCTCGCACGCCGCGCTCGAGCGCGAGCTCGCCACGCTGCTCGGCGGCTTGCGGAGCCCGCGGCCACGATGAAGACGCTGGCGCTCGCTCTGCTCCGCTTCTACAAGCGCCGGATCTCGCCGCTGCTGCCGCCGGCCTGCCGTTTCGCTCCGACCTGCTCGGAATACGCCGAGCTCGCCATTCGTCGTCACGGTCTCGCGCGCGGCTCGGCGCTGGCCCTCTGGCGGCTCTGCCGTTGCCAGCCTTTCGCGCTGGGCGGCATTGATCTGCCCTGACGGGCGCTTCCGAAGAGGTCGCTTCTCGTGGACAACCGCCGTCTCCTGATCGCCGCGCTCCTCTCGGTCGCCATTCTCTTCGGCTGGCAGGCGCTCTTCCCGCCGCCGAAGCCGGTGCCGCCGCCGGCGCCAGCGCCGGTGGCCACCGCGCCTGCTGCCGAGCCGGCAGCGACGCCCGCCGCTCCGGCGGAGAAGGTCTCCCCTGCCGAAATCCCCGCTGCGGATGCGACACCGGTCGCCGCCGCGGCGGCCGAAGAGGTCGTGCTCGAGAACGATCTCGCCCGGGTCGTGTTCAGCAATCAGGGCGCGCAGCTGCATTCCTTCGAGCTCAAGGAGAAGCGGGCCGAGGACGGCACGCCGCTCGAGCTCGTGCAGCATCGTTCGACGTCGCCCTATCCGTTCGCGCTGGTCGGAGCTGACGGCGCCGCGCATGCGCTCGACGGTGCGCTGTTCACGGTCGAGCGCACGGCGGGCGCCGAGCCGGCGGTCCACTTCGTCTACAGCGGCCCCGAAGGGCGGGCCGAGAAGCGCTTCCGGCTGCGCGGCGACGGTGGCCTCGATTTCGAGGTTCACGTCGAGCGGGCGGCGGCCTGGCGGCTGCTCGTCGGTCCCGGCATCCGGGTGCGCAAGCAGGACGAGCTCGACAATCGCTTCAACAAGCGGGCTGCCGCCTGGAGCACCGGCAGCAAGGCGGAGGCGGTCGACGTCAAGGGGACGACCGAGCCGAAGGTGCTGCCGGGCGCCGGCCTGCGCTGGATCGGTCTCGAGGACACCTACTTCCTCTCCGCCCTGCTCCCCGCGAGCGGTCTCGCCGAGGCGCGCATCGAACCGGTGCTGCTCGTGCCCGCCGGCGCCGACGGCAGGACTTTCGACGCGCGCGCGCTCACCGGTACGGAAGAGCTGAGCCCCGAGGAGAAGAAGCTGGCGCGCGACCAGCGCATCCTGCTCGTGCCCGCGGCAGGTGAGCTCAGCGGCAAGTCGTTCTGGGGCGCCAAGCAGTACGACCGCCTGAGCGCTTTCGGCGGCGGACTCGAGCAGAGCGTGCGCTGGGGGTGGCTGGGCGTGCTGGCGCGGCCGATGCTGCGCGCGCTGCAGTGGATCCACGCCAACATCACGACGAACTACGGCTGGGGCATCGTGCTGCTCACGGTGGCGCTCAAGATCGTGCTTCTGCCGCTGTCGCTGTCGGCGTTCAAGTCGATGCGCAAGATGCAGCAGCTCAATCCGAAGATGCAGGCGATCCGCGAGCGCTATCGCCCCAAGCTGCGCGACAAGCAGGGGCGCTACAACGCCGAAGCGCAGCGGCAGATGAACGAAGAGATCATGGGGCTCTACCGCGCCGAAGGGGTCAATCCCGCCGGCGGCTGTTTCCCGGTCATCGTCCAGCTCCCTATCTTCTTTGCTTTCTATCAGTTGCTGTCGACGGCGGTGGAGCTCTGGCGGTCGCCCTGGGCGCTCTGGATCCACGATCTCACCGGTCCCGACCCCTACTGGGTGCTGCCGATCGTGATGGGTCTCTCGCAGGTGGTGCAGCAGCGCATGACGCCGCCGCCCCCCGACCCGGTGCAGCGCCGGATGATCCAGGCGATGCCGATCGTCTTCACGATCTTTTCGCTCGGGTTCCCGTCGGGGCTGGTGCTCTACTGGTTGACCAACAACGTGCTCTCGATCGGGCAGCAGGCGATCTACAACTCGATCCGTGAGCGCGCCGAAGCGGCCGAGCGCGGCAGTGAGCCCGTCAAGGCGGGCGCCGCCGGCAAGCGCGGCAAGAAGGGCTCGTGAACCCCGGCGCGCGTCGGTTCTTCTGGGGGCACACGCTGGCGCAGGCGGTGGCGTCGGCGGCGCGTTACTACCAGCTCGCTCCCGAGCGGCTCGCCTGGCGCGTCCACGGCAAGCGGCACGGCTTCGTGAAGCACCCGCGCGCCGTGGTGATCGAGATCGATCCGGTGGCGCCCGACAAGGGCGACCTGCCTGCGGTTCCAGCCGCCTCCCCCGCCGCCTCCCCCGCCGCCTTGCCCCGCAGCACGACACCTGCGGCTTCGCCGCGACCCCCGGTCCGCGCGATGCCGATCGAGGAGGAGCGCTGGGATGCTCCGGACGACGAAGCGGAAGTTGCAGCGCGCGAAGCGCTGCGGCAGCTCGGGCGCCTGGCCGGCCTCGAGCTCGAGGGCCGCTTCGAGCGCGGCGCCGAGCGTTTCGAGATCGAGTTGGTGGGTGAGACCGTTCCGCACCTCACGGAGCTCGGCCTCGAGTTTCTCGAGGAGCTCGAGCACCTGCTGCCGCGCGCCATCGTTGCCCTTTCCGGGCGGCGGGTACGTTGCCGGCTCGATGCCGGTGGCTTGCGGGCGTCGCGGGAGGCGGCCCTTCGCGCGCGCGCGCGCGAGGTGGCGACCCGAGTGCTCGCCTCCGGCGAGGACGAGCTGCTCGAGCCACTCAACCCGGGCGAGCGGCGGGTGGTCCACCTCGAGCTCCAGGAGCTCGGCGGTGTCGAGACCGAGAGCCTCGGTTCCGGCTACCTGAAGTGCGTTCGCGTCCGTCCGGCGCCGAGCACTTCGCACTAGTTCCTTCCCGGTTCGCGACCCCTCGCGACGGACCCCTGTTCCACGTGAAACCCGGCTGGACGTCCGGTCGGCGCCGATGTTTCCCGTGAAACGTCGGCACCGGGACCGCTACAATGCCCCGGTGAAGCTTCCCGAGCTCTCCCTGCCCGCGTTCACGGAGCGCCTGGCCGCTGCACGGGGAGGCGCGTCCCTGCCATCCGCGGTGGTCGAACGGCTCAAGGCGCACTATGACGAGCTGGCGCGCTGGGCTCCGAAAGTCGATCTCATCGGGCCCGGGGCCGTCGCCGAGCTGCTCGATCGCCACTATGCGGAGTCGTTGAGCGCGCTTCCCTGGCTCCCCGAAGTTCCTTGCCGGCTGGTCGATCTGGGCACGGGAGCCGGTTTTCCCGGCTTCGTCCTCGCTTGCGCCCGCCCGGACCTCGAGGTCTGGTTGGTCGAGCCGCGCGAGCGGCGCCGGGCTTTCCTCGCCACAGCGGCCCGCCGCGCGGCGTTGTCGGTCCATCTCCTCGGTGTTACAGTCGCCGACCGCCCCCTGCCGGAGCTTCCCGATGGCATCGCAGTCGTGACGATAAGAGCTCTTCGACTCGAGATGGGCGCCTGGCGCGCACTGACGAAGCACCTGGCACCCGGGGCGCAGGTCCTCCTCTGGGCCGGCGCCGAAATGCCCGAGCTGCCGGCCGAGATGCGACCAGGACGGGAGCTTCGGCTGGCTGGCGCCGACCACCGCGTCCTGCGCGAGTTCCGATATTCCGCCCCGGTGCCGGCATGATCTTCGCCATCGCCAACCAGAAGGGGGGAGTCGGCAAGACGACGACCGCGATCAACCTCGCGGCAGCGCTCGCCGCGCTCGAAAAGCGAGTTCTGCTGGTCGACTGCGACCCGCAAGGGAACGCGACGCGCGGACTCGGCGCGGTCGCCTCCCCGCCCAATCTCTACGGGGTGCTCGCCGGCGGCGCGCTGGCGAGCCAGGCAATCCGGCCCAGTGGCTTCCCGTATCTGGACCTGCTCCCCGCCGACCGCGAGCTGGTCGGCATCGAGGTGGAGTTTTCGCTGATCGAGAACTGGCAGGGAAAGCTTCGCGAGGCCCTCGCCCAGGTCGCCGGCGACTACGACTTCGTTCTCATCGACACGCCGCCGTCACTCGGGCACCTCACGGTGCTGGCACTGGTCGCGGCGCAGGGCGTCCTCGTGCCGATGCAGTGCGAGTACTTCGCGCTCGAAGGGGTCAGCGAGCTGGTCTCGACCGTGCGGCGAGTCGCCGCCGCCTGGAACCCACGGCTCGAGATCGCCGGCATCGTCCTCACCATGTTCGACGACCGGATGAAGCTCACCCGCGACGTGGAGGGGGAGATCCGCCGCCACTTCGGCGACCTGACCTTCCGCACCGTGGTGCCGCGCAACGTCCGCCTGGCGGAGGCGCCGAGCCATGGTCTCTCGATCCTGCAGTACGACATCAAGAGCCGCGGCGCCGAGGCCTATCTCGGCCTGGCGCGCGAGCTGCTCGAAGGGAAGCGATGAGCGTCGACAAGAAGCGCGGACTGGGGCGAGGGCTCTCGGCGCTCCTCCCCGGCGACGAAGAAGGGGTGCGCACTCTGCCGGTAGCGCAGCTCGTTCCCAACCGGCTGCAGCCCCGGACCCACTTCGAGGACGCCGATCTCGAGGAGCTCTCGGAGTCGATCCGGGCCCAGGGCGTGATCCAGCCGATCGTCGTAAGCTCAACAGGCTCAGGTACTTACACAATCGTCGCGGGCGAACGGCGGTGGCGGGCGGCGCAGCGCGCCGGGCTCACCACGGTGCCCGTCGTGGTCCGCCAGGTACGAGACGACCGGCAGCTCCTCGAGCTCGCCCTGGTCGAGAACCTCCAGCGCGCCGACCTCGATCCGATCGAGGAGGCCGAGGCCTATCGCACCCTGATCGACCACTTCGGGTTGTCGCACGAAGAGGTCGCGACGCGGGTCGGAAAGAACCGCGCCACCGTCTCGAACACGCTTCGCCTCCTCAAGCTCCCGCCGGCGGTGCAGGACCTCCTGCGCGCCGGCCGGCTCACCGCCGGCCAGGCGCGTCCGCTGCTGGGGCTCGAGGATCCGGCGGAGATCGAGCGGCTCGCCCTGCGCGCCGCGCAGGAAGGTCTCACCGCGCGGGCGCTCGAGGAGCTGACCGCCGCGGGCGGGGCGCCGGGGCGCAAGCGGCGCTCCCGCCCGCCGGGCGAGCCCAACACGATCGCCGCCGCGGAGCGCTTGACGCAGCGTCTGCAGACCAAGGTGGAGATCGAGCGTCGCGGCCGCGGCGGCGTGATCCGCATCCACTTCCACTCCGAGGAAGAGTTGATGCGCCTGTTCGAAGCGCTCGCCGCGCGCCCCGATCGCGGCTAGCGCGGCGCGCGCGCTCCCTCGAAGGTCGGCACGAAGGAGAGCGCGCGCTCCTGCAACACGGCGGGCTCGAAGATCTCCGCCAGCACTCTGCCGTCGAAGTCGCGCGCGATCGGCAGGCCGGTCGCATAGAGCAGCGTCGGCACGACGTCCTCGAGCCGCGCTTCGGCGATCCTCACGCCGGCCCGCACGCCCGGACCGCGCAGCAGCAGCAGGCCGTCGGCGCCGTTGCCGAGCGTGCCGCGCAGCTCGAGGTCGCTCGAGCGCACCAGCCGCGCGAAGCGCCGCAGACTGCGCGGTGCGCTCACGCCGTAGGGCGAGGAAATCGCGAGCAGTGTTCCCGGCGGCAGGTCGGCGGCGAAGAGCGACAGCTCGGCGTCGAGCCCGCCGAGCAGCGTCTCGTAAGCGCGCGCCGCGTTCGTCGTCTCCGCCGCCCGCGCGCCCTCGAAGTTCGCTGCCGTGAAGCCGCCGTAGCTCGCCAGCGCCGGCCGCTCGAGGCCGGGTAGCTCGAGGAAGAGAGCGTCGGGGCGCGCGGTGCCGGCGAGCCATCTGGACCGCGCCGCGTCGAGCCGCGCACGGTCCCCCTCGAGCTCGCGCCCGAAGCGCTCGAAACCGGCGCTCTTCAGCTCGCGCGACGCGAGCGAGAGATCGGACCTCGTCGCGCTCGCCGGCGGCGGGCCGTCGCCGCCGAGCCAGGCCGGGAAGCCGGGCGCCACGGCGCGGCGGCCGAGACGATCCAGGATCTCCCAGGCGGTGAGCGCCTGGCGATCGCCGGCCGAAAGTCGAAGCCGTTCGCCGCCGGCGAGCCCCCAGCTCGAGAATGCAGGAAGGAGCGGCAGGAGCGCCAGCCGCGTCTCGTCCCCGAAGAGCGGACTGCGGTAGCGCGCGTAGCCGGTGATCGCGTGTCGGTACGGCAGCTTGCCGGTCGCCCAGCTCGCCCAGAGCGTGGTCGTCCGCGGCGGCGCGAGCGCGACGAGCCGCGCCGCCGCGCCCTCGTCGAGCAGCTGGGCGAAGAAGGGGAGCTTCCCCTGCCGTGCCAGCGGCAGGATGGCGTCGAGCGTCGCGGTCGGCAGCGCGACGACCACCAGCCGCTGCGGCGCGACGTCGGGCGTCAGCGCGATCTGCCGCGGCGTCGTCGGCGCCGGGCGAAAGCTCGCGCGGCGGTCGAAGGGGACGAAGATCGCGCCGGCCGCGACGAGCGCCACGAGGACGCGGCTGCGCGGGCCGTAACGCCGGTGATGCAGCGTATGCAGCAGCGCGGAGTAGAAGACCAGCACCGCGCCGAGCGCCAGCCAGAGGGCGCACTTGATCAGCTGGCCGTTCATTCCTTCGGGCAGCAGGTAGGCGTCGACCGAGGCGTGCGCCGCGAAACCGAGCGCCGCGAACGCCACCACCACGGTCAGGCTCCAGGGCGCCAGCCGCTCGAGCTCGACCCGCCGCCAGCGCGCGATCAGGAGATGCACGACCAGCGAGACGGGCGCGAAGAGCGCCGTGAAATAGAGGGTGGCCCGCAATGCCGGCGCCGGCGAGAGGGGGACGCCGGGGTTGAGGAAGAAGAGAAGGCTCGCGACCTGCGTGCCGGCGACCAGCGCCGGCACGAGCGCCAGCAGCGCGACGCCGATCCGGCGCCCGCGAGCGATGCCACCTCTGTTAGAGTCGCTCGAAAGCATGCAAGCACGCGATGCGGCCGCCGTTGTCGTCGAAGTGAGGCCGCATCCCCTTCCCTACTTCACGCTCGTCCTCGAAGTGCCGGCCGAGTACGCCACGGCGGCGCCCGGCCAGTTCGTCATGTTCGAGCCGACGGGCACGCTCGAACCCTACCTTCGCCGCGCCTTCTCGGTCGCCGATGTTATGCCCGGCGGCGGGAGTGGCGTGCGCATCGAGCTGCTCGGCAAGATCGTGGGGCGGGGAACGGCGGCGATGGCGCGCTTGCGGCCGGGCGACCGCCGCGCGCTCCTCGGGCCGCTCGGGCACGGTTTCACGCTCCCCGCGAGCGGACCCGTGGCGCTCGTCGCGGGGGGCGTCGGCTCCGCGCCGCTCCTGCTGCTGGCGCGCGCCCTGGTGGCGCGCGGAGTCCCCTTCGACTTCTTCTACGGCGGGCGGACGAGCGGCGACCTGCCGCGGAGCGCAGAGCTCGCGGCGCTCGCCGGCGAGACGGGGGGCCGGTTTCTCGCCGCGACCGAGGACGGCTCGCTCGGCTTCAATGGCCGCGTCACCGCGTCGCTCGCCGCCGAGCTCGACGCCGGACGAAGCTACCGGACCAGCTTCTCCTGCGGCCCGATGCCGATGCTGAAAGCCCTCGCGACGCTCGCCGCGGAGCGGGGACTCGCCGGCGAAGCGGCCCTCGAGACCGAAATGGGATGCGGCTTCGGCGCCTGCCTCGGCTGCGCGGTGCCGCACGTCGAGGAGCGCTACGCGCTCTGCTGCAAGGACGGTCCGGTCTTTCGCCTCGACGAGGTGCGCTGGTGAGCGCGCGAGCCGATCTCGCGGTCAAGCTCGGCCCGCTCGAGCTGCCGAATCCGATCCTCACCGCCTCGGGTTGCTTCGGCTACGGCCTCGAGTTCGCGCCGCTCGCCGATCTCGAGCGGCTCGGCGGCATCGTGACCAAGGGACTGTCGCTCCAGCCGCTCAAGGGCAATCCGCCGCCGCGGGTCGGCGAAACGCGCGGCGGCATGCTGAACTCGATCGGCCTGCAGAACATCGGCGTCGAGCGCTTCCTCGCCGACGTTCTGCCCGGGCTCGGGCGCTACCCGGCGCGGGTGATCGTGAATCTCTTCGGCTACGAATTCGACGACTACGCGCGGCTCGCCGAGCGCGTCGATCCCTTCCCCGGCATTGCGGCGGTCGAGCTCAACGTCTCCTGCCCCAACGTCAAGAAGGGGGGGATCGAGTTCGGCCACGACCCCGAGCTGCTCGAGCGGCTGGTGGCAAGCGTGCGCCGTGCCACCGGCAAGCCGCTGGCGGTCAAGCTATCGCCCAATTCGGGCTCGCCGGTGGCGATCGCGCAGGCGGCGAAGTCGGGAGGCGCCGACATCCTGTCGGCGATCAACACCGTGCTCGCGATGTCGATCGATCCCTGGACCCGGCGGCCGCGGCTCAACACCAACCGCGGCGGTCTGTCGGGCCCGGCGATCCAGCCGATCGCGGTGCGCATCGTCTACGACGTGGCGCGCCAGGTCGGGCTGCCGGTGATCGGCATCGGCGGCGTCGAGACGGTCGACGACGTCGTGGAGTTCCTGCTCGCCGGAGCTTCGGCGGTGCAGGTCGGCACGGCGCTCTTTCGCGATCCGCGCACCGCCGAGCGGCTGGTCGACGGGCTCGCTGCGCGTCTCGTGGAGCTCGGCGTCGGCCGCGCGATGGATCTGGTCGGCGCGGTCCGGCCCTGGGGGAGCTGAAAGCGATGTCCACCCTCGACGCGGTCGCGGTGGCGCTCGACAGCGCCGACTGGTCCACCTTCTCGCGCTGGTGCGCGCTCTTCGGCCCACGAGTCGGCGTCCTCAAGGTCGGCCTCGAGGCGTTCGTCCGCTTCGGTCCGGCGGCCGTCGCCGAAGCTCGCGGTGCCGGCGGGCGCGTCTTCCTCGATCTCAAGCTGCACGACATTCCCAACACCGTCGCCGGCGCGGTTCACTCGGCGCGCGAGCTCGGCGTCGACTACCTCACCGTGCATGCCGGCGGCGGCCCGGCGATGCTCGAAGCAGCCGCGAAAGCGGCCGAAGGAGAGGTCGCGTTGCTCGCGGTGACGGTGCTGACTCACCTCGACGACAACGAGCTCGCGCGCCTCGCGCTGCCGGGGACGGCGGGCGAGCGCGCGCTCGGCTGGGCGCGCCTGGCGCGCGAGTCGGGGTGCGCCGGAATCGTCTGCTCGCCGCAGGAGCTCGGGCGCCTGCGCCCCGAGCTCCCCCGCCCTTTCCGCCTGGTGACGCCCGGCATCCGCCCGGCGGGCGCCGAGCTCGGCGACCAGCGCCGAGTCGCCACGCCCGCCGCCGCGCGAGCTGCCGGAGCCGATTTGCTGGTCATCGGCCGTCCGCTCACCCAGGCCGCCGACCCCGGGCGGGCGCTCGACGCGCTCGAGCGCGAGCTCGCCGCGGCCGTCTAGACGATGAAGACCGGCCGGTCGATCTCGAAGTCGAAATTCCAGTTGTAGACGTAGCCGGGGAAGTCGAGCGGGATGGTGAAGCGGGTCTTCATCCGGATCCGGTTGCCGGCCCGCTCGACCGAGAGGTTCTCGTCGGTGACCGGCAGGTCGAGCTCGCGCGCCTTGTCGAGGATCGTGCGCTTGATCGCCTCGGGGGGATTGTTGGCTCCGAACTTCGCTTGCTCGACCATGAAGTCGTAGAGCTCGGAGGTGGCCAGCTTGACGGGGATGGCCTTGTAGCCGATCAGGATGCCGACGACGAGGATCGCGGTCCAGACGATGCAGCCTATCTTGCCCTCGCCGGATTCCCTGCTGAATCGCGACATCTGACGCCCCCCGAGCTCGACGTTGTTGGAAGCGCGAAGTCTAGCGCACCAGCGTCCCGACGCGGCGCCAGCGCGGCCCCTCGCCGGCGCCGGCGCGCGACCAGAGCACCAGCAGCACGCGCCCTTCGAGCGAGCGGAACGGAACGGGGCCGAAAGAACGGGAGTCGCGCGAATCGTCGCGATTGTCGCCCAGCACCGCGAGCTCGCCGGCAGCGAGGCGCCGTCCGGCGAAGCTGTCGCCCGGCAGCCTGGCGCAGCGCTTGACCAGCGCAGCGCCGGGCTCCTCGGGCGAGCGCAACCAGACGACGTCGCCGACCGCCGGAGCGCGAACCGGCAGGATCGCCGCGAGCGGCGCCGGCAGATCGTCGGCGTAGAGCATGCGGTCGACCAGCACGCGGTCGCCCGGCAGCAGCGTCGGTTGCATCGAGCCCGACGGCACGATCGCCGCGGCGACGACGAAGGCGCGCGCGAAGAGCGCGCAGAGGGCGGCGAGGGTCGCGGCGCGCAGCACGGCCGCGATCCGCTCGGCGACGTTCAGCGTGGCAGGTGGAGCGAGCGCGCCCACCGCGTCTTGCCGATGAAGCCGATCGCGGTGGCGCCGAGCTCGCGGAGCTTGGCGCCGGCCCCGCGCCAGGAGCCGTCCGAGGTGCCCCCGCCATAGGACCAGTAGATGAGGAAGGCGCGCCCCTTCAGGTAGCGCTGCGGAACGCTTCCCCAGTAGCGCGAGTCGTAGCTGTGGTCGCGGTTGTCGCCCATGCAGAAGTACTCGCCCGCCGGCACGGTGATGGGGCCGAAGTTGTCGCGCTGGCGGCGCTTCTCCTCGAGATCGGGGATGCCCTCGAAGGTCCGCGTGTCCTTGTGCTGCACGTAGAGCGCGTCGTCGACCGGCTTGCCGTTGACGTAGAGCTTCTGGTCGACCATCTGCAGCGTGTCGCCCGGCAGGCCGACGAGGCGCTTGACGAGATCGATCGTCGGCCGCTCGGGCGAGCGGAAGACGACGATGTCGCCTCGCCGCGGCGCGCGCTCGGGCAACAGCATGCGCTCGATCGGGCTCACCGCCGCGCCGAAGATGTAGCGATTCACGAAGAGGTGATCGCCGATCAGCAGCGTGTCTTCCATCGAGCCGCTCGGGATGAAGAAGGTCTTGACGACGAACGTGTTCGTGAAACCGAGGAAGAGCGCCGCGATGAGCAGCGCTTCCAGGTATTCGCGGGCGGTGGAATGACGGACGGTCTCGCTCACGGCGGCGGGAGCTTATCGGAGCGGCTCCGGTCCGCAGCCGGCGCGATCGGAAAGCGAACTTTCCGGCGTCCGCTTGGCTGGACGAGCCGTCCGGCGCCCGTCCTTGCGGCGCGGCGCGCGGCGGGCCGCCAGAGATCGGCATCGTCCGTCGCCTTCCCTTTCCTCACCGAACCCGGCACGCAGTCCGAGAGAATCCACTAAACATCTTGTTATCAGCATCTTACGGCGACTAACTCAGGTTGGCAGCGCCTTTGATCTCTCCCCTTCGCGCACCGGGGATCGACCCCGGAAGCGAACCGGAGAGGAGGCGCCACCGCGAAGAGACGACCGAGCCCGCAGGCCACATTCCTGGACGCAGCACCCGATTTTCGTCGTTCGCTGATTCGCAGTTCCAGACCGCCGGAGCGATCCGGCAAACCAACCGGCCGGATCCCGAGCGGACCGGCCACCAAGGAGAGAGAGATGAACCTCAACTTCCGTCGCTTCGCCGCCGCCGTCGTTGCCTTCACCCTCGCGCTCGCCGCGATCCCCGCCTTCGCCGCCGACCAGCCGTCCGGCGTCGTGAACGTCAACAGCGCCTCGGCCTCCGAGCTCGAGCGGCTCCCCGGCGTCGGGCCCTCGCTCGCCGCCCGCATCGTCGAGCACCGCACCAAGAACGGCAACTTCCAGAAGAGCGAGGACCTGATGCTGGTCAAGGGCATCGGCGAGAAGAGCTTCGAGCGCATCAAGCCCTACGTCGCGCTGTCGGGCGAGACGACGCTCAAGGCCGCGATCGGCGTGCCGCGCGCGCCGAAGGCAACCTCCAAGGCCCAGGGCTGATCCCACCGCGGGGACCCGGCGCGTCGCCGGGTCCCCGCTCCCTTCTTCGACCGGAGACGCTTCCGTGCGCCGCTCCCCCGCCGCCGGCTACCAGCTCGTCGAGCTGCTCGTCGCTTCGTCGCTCCTCGCCCTCGCCTCGCTCGTCGCCGCCCCCTGGCTGCCACGCCTCGCGAGCGGCATCGAGCTCCGGCTCGCCGCCGACGAGCTCACCGTCGTCTTCCGCGAGGCGCGCGCCTTCGCGATCCGCCATGCCGAGAAAGTCGCCGTCAAGTTCCGCACCGCCGAGGACGGAACCGTGACCTGGGGGCTCTACCGCGATGGGGATGGCGACGGCGTCCGCACCGAGGACATCGACTCCGGGGTCGATCCGCTCGCCGCTCCGCTCCGCACGCTCTCCCACTTCGGTCGCCGGGTGCGCTTCGGCTTCCCTCCCGGGAAGGCGCCGCGCGATCCGTCGAATCCCCGCCGCCGGCTCGACCGGCTCGACGATCCGATCCGCTTCAACCGCTCCGACCTCGCTTCCTTCGCCCCCGTCGACGGATCGACCCCGGGGTCGCTCTACCTGACCGACGGCGTGAGCCGGCTGATCGTTATCCGCGTCGATCCGCGCGTCGGTCGCGTCCATCGCCTGACCTGGGACGGCGCGCGAGAACGCTGGGAGTGAGGACGGCGCGGATTGACTCGCTCGCGGGCGGGGAGTAGTTTCCCGGCCCGTGTCCGCCCTGCTCGTCCTCACCACCGTCGGAACCGAAGAGGAAGCGAGCCGGATCGCGCGCGAGCTGGTCTGCCGGCGGCACGCCGCCTGCGTCAACGTCATCCCGGGCGTGCGCTCGACCTATCGCTGGCAGGGGAAGGTCTGCCGCGACAGCGAGTTCCTGCTGGTGATCAAGACTCTCGCCGAGGAGTATCCAGCGATCGAGGCGGCGATCCGCGACCTGCACAGCTACGAGCTCCCCGAGATCCTCGCCTTCGAGGCGAAGCAGGGCGAGGCGGGCTTCCTCGGCTGGATCGCCGCGGCGCTCGACAAGAGCCAGGGCGGTTGCGACGAAGAGGACGACCTCGAAGAGCCGCCGATCTCGCTCGACGACACGCGCTACTGAGCTCTGATCGGGTATTCGCGACCGGGCCAGCTCAGCGCGAAGCGCGCGCGAGGTCGGCGAGCAGCGGGTCGGCCGAGACCGGGCGGCCGAGGAAGTCCTCGAGCACCTGCCGCGCCGGTCGTTCCCGCCCGAAGCGATAGAGGCGCTCCGCCAGCCAGGCATAGGTGCCGGCGTCGGCGCCGGTGAAGCTGCCGCGCAGCTCGCGCGTCCGCGCCCGCAGGTCCATCACCATCACGGCACCGATCGCGTAGTTCGCCATGTATCCCGGGCTGTCGACGAGCTGGCCGCGCAGCATCCACCAGGACCACTCGGGGTGCGGCACGACGCCGAGATAGCGCGAGGTGAGCTCGGTCCAGACCTCGTTCGGCGCCCGTGCCGGCTCGCGGTGCAGCCGGATCTCGAAGAGCGCCCAGGCGATGTCGAGCACGATGGCGCCGTACTTGGCCCGCAGCGCCTCGGCGAGCGGCACCTCGGCGCCGAGATAACGGCGCTGCCACTCGGGCTCGTAGGCCTCGAGCGCGACGAGGTCACCGAGCGCTTCGGTGAAGGAGTCGAGATCGGGCCAGTCGCGGAAAGCCGGTCGCGTCCGAATGGCGGCGAGGTGTACGGCATGACCGGTCTCGTGCAGCAGCTCGACCAGGTTGTCGAGGCCGCCGACGCGATAGGTCGCGAAAACCCAGGGGACGGTGGGCAGCGCGCGCCCGTCGGCTTCGACGGGCGCGGGCGCCGAAATTGGTGAAGGCGACCGGCGTCTTGCCGGCGCGCGGGACGAGGTCGTAGCGCACGCCGAGCGCCTCCGGGTCGGCGCCGAGGTCGGCGTAGAAGCGACGGTTGAGCTCCTCGAGCCGCGCGCGCGGCACCGCGGCGGCGAGGGCGCGGTTGGCGGCGGCGTTCGAGAAGTGGAGATCCCAGGGCTCGAGCGGAGTGACCGGATCGCCGGGAAGGAGGCGGCGCCAGGCTTCGAGCACGCGCACCAGGCTCGCCTCGAACTCACGCGGGTCGAGTCCGAGCGCGACGAGCTGGCGATCGACCGGCGATCCGTCGCGGCTCCAGGCGCGCGCGCTGCGGCGCAGGAGCTCGCGGAATGGGCTATTCGCGCCGTCGTCGCCGTCGACCACCCGCCCGAGCGGAACGAGCGACTCGAAGAGCCGCCGCCGCCGCTCGCGGTCGGGCTCGGTGCGCAGCCGCTCGAGCACGCTGAGCCGGTCGAGCGTCTCGCTCTCGAAGCGGAGCGCGCGCGCCGCCTCGCCATAGCAACGGTAGAGCAGGGCGCCGAGCGGCGCCGAATCGTCGCCGCCGCCGGCCAGCGCGACCAGATCCCCGGCGCAGTCCACCGGCTTGTCGTCGCCGGTCTTCACCGGCGCGGCGAGCGCGCCCGCGAGCGCCTCGCGCATCACGTCGAGCGCGGCGCGATCCGCGGTCCCCGTGGCCACGGCGGCGTCGAGCGCCGCGCGCAGCTCCTCGCGACTCGCAGCGGCGCGCCGCTCGAGCTCTGCGGGCAGGAGACCCTCCTCGCTTCGCTCGGCGCCGCGATCGCGCGTCAGGTCGGCCTGATCCCGCCAGTAGCGCGCCTCCTCGTAGCGGAGCTCGACCGCGGCGACGTCGCCGGCCGGCGTGGCGCCGGCGGCGAGAGCGGCGGCGAGAGCGAAGGCGGAAGAGCGGAGGAACGGAGGCACGAGCGGCGATCCTATGTCCTAGACTGATGGCTCGCAGCCAGGTGAAAGGAGCCTGAATGAATCGAGTCACGAAGCTGTTGCTGCCGATGTCGCTGATTGCTGCGCTCGCCCTCGCGGCCGAGCCGGCCGCCCCCGCAGCGAAGGGGGGCGACGCGCCCGCCGCGGCGAGCGAAACGCCGAAAGCCGAGCAGTCGGTGACCGAGCACACGGTCACGATCGGCGGCAAGCCGGTCTCCTACACCGCGACTGCGGGCACCCTGCTGCTGCGCGACGACAAGGACGAGCCGTCGGCGCTCGTCGGCTACACCGCTTACACGCTCAAGGGCGTCACCGACAAGAGCCGGCGCGCCATCACCTTCGCCTACAACGGCGGTCCCGGCTCGTCGTCGCTCTGGCTCCACATGGGCGTGCTCGGGCCGCGCCGGATTTCGACCGCCGATCCCGGATTCAACCCGCCGCCCCCCTACAAGCTGGTCGACAACAACGAGTCGATCGTCGACGCGACCGACCTGGTGATGATCGACCCGGTCGGCACCGGCTACAGCCGCGCGGTCGGCAAGCACGAGAACAAGGAGTTCTGGGGCACCGATCCGGACATCGAGTCGGTGAGCCGCTTCATCTACCAGTACGTCAGCGACAACGGGCGCTGGAACTCGCCCAAGTACCTGCTCGGCGAGAGCTACGGCACGACGCGCTCGGCCGGCGTGGCGCTCCACCTGCACGACAAGTGGGGGATGGACCTGAACGGCGTAGTGCTGGTCTCGGTGGCGCTCGACCTCGAGGCGATCTTCGGCTGGCCGGGCAACGAGCGCCCCTACCCGATGTTCGTCCCCACTTTCGCCGCGACCGCGTGGTACCACAAGAAGCTTCCCCACCCGCCGGCCGACTTCCACGCCTTCCTCGACGAGGTGCGCGCCTGGTCGGGGAGCGAGTACATGGTGGCTCTCGCCAAGGGAGATCGCCTCTCCGACGCCGAGCGCAACGCGGTGGCAGCCAAGCTGCACGAGTACACCGGCCTGCCGGTCGACTACATCCTGCAGGCGAACCTGCGCGTCTCCGAGCCGCAGTTCACCCAGGAGCTGCTGCGCGACGAGCGCAAGAACGTCGGACGCCTCGACTCGCGCTTCACCGGCTTCATCTTCGACCAGCACGCCGAAGACGCCGAGTACGATCCGCAGAGCGAAGCGATCTCCCCCCCTTCACGGCGGCTTTCCTCGACTACTACGGCCAGGAGCTCAAATACGGCGCCGGCAGGACCTACAAGGTGTCGGGCGAGGTCTTCCGCGACTGGGACTTCAAGCACAAGATCCCGGGCTCCTTCTTCCCGCTGCCGATGGCCAACACCGGCCCCGACCTCGCGGCCGCGATGGGCACCAACCCGCACCTGAAGGTCCTGGTGTTGAACGGCTACTACGACCTGGCGACGCCGTTCTTCGCCACCGAGTACATGTTCGATCACCTCGGACTGTCGAAGGAGCTCGCGTCGAACATCGAGATGAAGTACTACGAGGCCGGGCACATGATGTACATCCACGACGCGTCGCTGAAGATGTTCAAGGCGGACGTGGCGGGGTTCATCCAGCGCACCGGCGGCTCGCCGGCCGCCGCCGGCAGGTAGGGGCTACGTGGAAACGGCCAGCGGCGCGGGCGCGCCGCTGGTCACCCGGCTCAACAGGAAGGCGACGACCTCGGCGGCCGAGTAGCTGCCGCGCTCGAGAAGGTAGCGCGGCAGGCGCGCCAGCTGGTCGCCGCTCGTGAGCAACGGCGGCTCGCTCCTGCCGCCGGGGCGCACCTGGCCGTAGCCGACGCTGGCCAGCAACGCGTTGCAGAGACACTTGCGTCCGGCGGTCTCGGTCGGATCGCCCCCCTTGGCGAGATAGCGGTCGACCGGTTCGGCGGCGCAGCGATAGCCCAACGTCTCTTCGCCGGTGCGATAGGCGACGCGCAGGTAGCCGAGGTCGCAGGTGCGGCGCCTCTCTTCGTAGGTCGACTCCTCGGAGAGGGTGCCGGGAAGCTGGACGACCTTGAACGGAAAGCCGGTCGGCGAGGCACGGTCGTCGGTGACGACCTCCGTGGCGCCCCGTCGCGCCGCGTCGAGCGCCCGCCGCTTCAGCGACTCGGTCAGGCCGGACTCCGCGCAAAAGGCGAAGAGCGAGCCGACCTGCACGCCGGCGGCGCCGCTTTCGAGCGCAGCTTCCAGCCCTTCGGGCGACCCCTGTCCTCCCGCCAGCCAGTACGGCAATCCGAGCTCGGCGATGCGCTCGAGCGAGACGACGTCGCGCTCGCCGTAGAGCGGCTCGCCCCGTTCGTTGTAGCGCTTCTCGCCGCGCGGCGGGGCGTTGTGCCCGCCGGCGGTGGGTCCCTCGATCACGAAGCCGTCGAGGCGGCCGTTGGCGCGCCGCGCCAGCATGGTGGCGAGCGAGTTCGAGGCGATGATCGGCAGGAAGCGGGGGCGCCGCAGCGGCGGCGCGCCGCCGAAGCCGTGCTCCGCCGGGTCGAAGGTGAGCGCGACGGCCTCGCCCGTGCTCCCTTCGAGCTCGAGCTTCTGGCTCGCGGCGCGATGCTCGGCGAGCGCGTCGAGCGCCCCTGGAATCTCCTTCGGAATGCCGGCGCCCATGAGCACGTAGTCGACGCCGGCCAGCATCGCGCCGTAGAGCGAAGCCAGGTTCGGCATCTGGATCTTGGTCAGCAGGTTGATGCCGATTGTTCCGTCGTGCCCTTCGCGCGCCAGGAAGACCTCGACGTAGTTGGCGAGCACCGTCACCTGCGCGCGCAGTCGCGACACGGTGCGGTCGTACATCGCGAGCGCCTTGTAGGGCGAGCCCGGGCGGCGTCCTTCGGGGCGGAAATAGCGCTCGAGCACCTCGGAGCCGACCTTCCAGAGCGGGAAGCTGGCGATCGCGCGGCGCAGGTGCCCCCCGGGGTCGCCGTCCTGCAGGCGCCGCACGAAGAGAGTGTCGAGCCCGGTGCCGGAGACGACGCCGAGCTGGCCGAGGCGCGACACGGCATTGGCGAGCCTCCAGTCCGAGACACCCACGCCCATCCCCCCCTGGATGACGAGCGGAAGGGCGAGTGCGGTGCTCATCGGGGGTCCTGGACGGGGTGGAAGGTGGAGGGAGGGGGGAACTGCGCCGCCAGCCTACACCTACACGGCGGCGAGCGCCTGCTCGACGTCGGCGACCAGGTCGGCCTCGTCCTCGATGCCGACCGAGATCCGCACCAGGCCGTCGGTGATGCCGAGCTCGGCGCGCTTGGCCGGAGGCACCGAGGCGTGGGTCATCGAGGCCGGATGCGAGGTCAGGGTCTCGACGCCGCCGAGGCTCTCGGCGAGCGACATCACCTCGACCCGGTCGAGGAAGCGCTTGGCGGCTTCGAAGCTGCCGAGATCGAAGGTCAGCAGCGCGCCGAAGCCGCTCGCCTGCCGCTTCTGGACCTCGTGTCCGGGGTGGGTCGGCAGCCCCGGCCAGAGGACGCTGCGCACCTTGCGATGCGCCACCAGCGCCGCCACCACGGCGCGCGCGTTCGCTTCGTGGCGCTCCATGCGTACGCCGAGCGTCTTGATGCCGCGCAGGACCAGGAAGCTGTCGAAGGGCGACAGGATCGCCCCCTCGGACTTCGAGACGAAGGCGAACCACTCGCCGTGCTCGGGCCGCTTCGCCACCAGCACGCCGCCGATCGAGTCGGAGTGGCCGTTGAGGAACTTGGTGGTCGAGTGGACGACGACGTCGGCGCCGAGCTCGAGCGGGCGCTGAAAGTAGGGGGACATGAAGGTGTTGTCGACCGCGAAGACGAGATCGTGCGCGCGCGCCAGCTCGGCGGCGCCGGCCAGGTCGGTGATCTCCATCATCGGGTTGGTCGGCGTCTCGACGTAGAGCAGGCGCGTCCTGGGCTGGATGGCGGCGCGCACCGCGTCGAGATCGCGCGAGTCGACCCAGCTCGACTCGACGCCGTAGCGCGACAGCACCTGGGTCAGGAAACGGTAGGTGCCGCCGTAGACGTTGCGCGAGAAGACCGCGTGCTCGCCCGCCTTGACCAGCGTCATCAGGGTGGCGATGGCGCTCATGCCGGAGGCGAAGGCGTGTCCGGTGAGCCCCCCCTCGAGCGCCGCGACGTTGGCCTCGAGCGCGGCGCGGGTCGGGTTCTGCACCCGCGCGTATTCGAATCCCTTGTGCTCGCCGAGCGCGTCGTGGACGTAGGTGGAAGTGGCGTAGATCGGCACGGTCACCGAACCGGTCGTCGGGTCGGGGTGCTGGCCGGCATGGATCGCACGGGTCGAGAAGCCTCGCTTCTTCCAGTCGCCTTTCACGGCGGTTCTCCTCTCACGATGGGCGCGCGGCGACGCCGCGGCGAAAGAGGGCGAGTCTACCAGCGGCGTTAGGATGGGTCGGTGAGCGCGCACGAGGAGTTTTCGCCGCTGCGCTGGTCGGAGGGAGCCCTCGAGCTGCTCGACCAGACGCGGCTGCCCCACAAGGAGAAGTGGCTGCGTTGCACGCGGGTCGAGGAGGTCGCCGAGGCGATTCGCCGCCTCGCGGTGCGCGGCGCCCCGGCGATCGGCATCGCCGCCGCCTATGGCCTGGTGGTGGCGATGCTCGACCCGGACGATCCCGAGCCCGAGGCCGCGCTCCGGTTCCAGAATGCTTCCGCGCTGCTGATGTCGACCCGCCCGACCGCGGTCAACCTGCGTTGGGCGCTCGAAGAGGGGGCGCGTGCGTTCGCGCGGGTCGCCGCGAAGCCCCAGATCGAGGCAGTCGCCGACCTTCTCGACTGGGCGAAGGGGGTGCACGCGGACGACATCGAGCGCAACCGGAAGATGGCGCGCCATGGCGCCGAGCTCTTCGCGCCGGGAGATCGGGCCCTGACCCACTGCAACGCCGGCGCGCTCGCCACGGGCGGCATCGGCACCGCGGTCGGCGTGCTCGGCGAGGCCTTCCGGCGCGGCCGGCTGGCGCAGGTCTGGGTCGACGAGACGCGGCCGCTGCTGCAGGGGGCGCGGCTGACCGCCTGGGAGATGACCCGGCTCGGAGTCCCCTTCCGCATCGTGACCGACTCGATGGTCGGCAGCCTGATGTCGCGCGGCCTGGTCGACCGGGTGATCGTCGGCGCCGACCGCATCGTGGCGAACGGCGATTTCGCCAACAAGATCGGCACCTACACGGTGGCGGCGCTCGCCCACCGGCACGGAGTTCCCTTCTACGTCGCGGCTCCCCTCTCGACCTTCGACCCACGCCTGCCGGACGGCGGCGCCATTCCGATCGAGGAGCGCGCCGAGGAAGAGGTCACCGTCCTGGCCGGGGTCGAGATCGCGCCGCGCGGCGCCCGCGCCTTCAATCCCGCTTTCGACGTGACGCCGGCCGGCCTGGTCGCCGGCATCGTCACCGAGCAGGGTGTGCTGGATCCCCCCTTCGGACCGGCGATCGCGGCGCTGTTCGGGAGCCCGGCGTCCTAGATCCGCCGGAGCGCCGTTCGTCCCGGCGCTGCTAGACTTCGGCCCGCGTGTTGCGCATCCGCATCGTCTCTCCGCCGCCGGCGATTCCGTTCGAGCGTGAGGTCAGCGGCGAGGAGGCTCTCCTCGGCCGTTCGGAGGAGTGCCACGTCGTCGTCCCCGACCGCGCCGTCTCGCGCAAACACGCGCGCTTCTTCCGCCAGGGCAACGACTGGATGGTCGAGGACCTCGGCTCGCGCGGCGGTACTCGCCTCAACAACCAGCCGCTCGACCGGCCGACCAAAGTGTCGCCGGGCGACGAGGTCGCCATCGGCCAGAGCACGATCACGATGGCGGGCGCCGAAGCGGGCAAGAAGAAGTCCGCGGCGCCGGTTTCCTCGATCGCGCCGGGGCAGTCGCTCTACCGCAGCGCCGACGACCTGCTGCGCGACTCGCTCTCCGGTGCACACTCCACCGAAGACGTCGCCACGCTGCGCCGGCGCGCGGCGCGGCTCGAGCTGCTCAACGAGGTCCACCATGCTCTGGCGCGCTCGCTGGCCCTCGACGAGCTGCTCGAGATGATTCTCTCCAAGGCCTTCGAGGCGCTCGGCCCCGAGGAGGGAGTCGTCGTCCTGCGCGACGCCAAGGGGGAGTACCGTCGCGCCGCCGCCCGCCGCTCACCCGGCTCGCAGGGGGACGCGATGGTCTCGCGCACTCTGCTCGAGGAAGTGGTCGAGAAGCGCCAGGCCGCCATCGTCTGCGACGTCGCCGCCGACGCCAAGTTCGGCGCCGCGGCCTCGATGCGGATGTCGGGCGTGCGCAGCCTGATCGCGGCACCCCTCTTCGACGACGAGGGGCCGCTCGGCATGATCGCGCTCGATTCGCGCGCCTTCGTTCGCCCCTTCACGGAAGACGACCTCGAGCTGCTCACCTCGCTCGCCGCGGTCGCTTCGCTGCGCATCCGCAACGTCGCGTTGACCCAGGAAGCGGTCGAGCGCCGGCGGCTCGAGGAGGAGCTGCAGCTCGCCCGCTCGATCCAGCTCGGCCTGCTGCCGCGCCACCTGCCGACGCCGAAGGGGTGGTCGATCCTCGGCACCAGCTTCCCGTCGCGCTTCGTCTCGGGCGACCACTACCAGGTCGCCGAGCGCGGCGACGGCGAGCTCTTCATCATGGTCTCCGACGTGTCGGGCAAGGGCATGGCGGCGGCGCTGCTGACCGCCTCGCTCGAAGCGTTGTCGGCCGGGCCGATCGAAGAAGGCATGGCGGTCGCGGCGCTCTGCAAGAAGGTGTCGCGCCTGCTCTACCAGCGCACGCCCCCCGCCAAGTACGCCACCAGCTTCGTGGCGGCGGTCGATCTCGCCAACGGCCACCTGAGCTACACGAACGCCGGGCACAATCCGGCGCTGCTCGTCCGTTCCGCCGGCGAGATCGAGCGGATGGGCTCGAGCGGCGTTCCGCTGGGGCTGCTGCCGGAGGGCAACTTCAGCGCCATGCACGTCGATCTCCGGCCGGGCGATCTCTTCGTCGTCTACACCGACGGCATCGTCGAAGCGGTCGCGCCGGACGACGAGGAGTTCGGGCTCGAGCGGCTCGAGGAGGTCTGCCGCGAGCAGCGCAACGCGCCGCTCGCCGACATCGCCACCGCGATCGACCGCGCGCTCGAGAAGTTCGTGCGCGGCGTGCCCTACCACGACGACCGTACCCTGGTCGTCCTGCGCCGCGAGCAGGCCTAGACCCAATATTCGCCGCAGGTAACCGGCGGCGTGCCTGCGGGCGCCCGCCGCGTCAGACGACGCGCTCGTTGCCGCCGTCGATCGGGATCTGGGCGCCGGTCGTCTTGGCGAAGAGATCGCCGGCCAGCGCCGCGATCACCGCGCCGACATCGGCCGCGGTGACCTCGCGCCGCAGCAGGTTCCGCTTCCGGTAGTCGGCGACCGACAGGCCGTAGTTGCGCGCCCGCTCGGCGAGCCGCTCGGGCGTCCAGACGCCGGTATCGAAGACGGCGTCGGGATGGACGACGTTGACGCGAATGCCGTCGCCGGCGAGCTCGAGCGCCGCGACGCGCGCCAGCTGGGTGAGCGCCGCTTTCGAGGCCGAGTAGGCGGCGGCGCCCGGTCCCGGCGCGCGCACGTTCTTCGAGCCCACCACCACGACGGCGCCGCCGGCGGGCGACAGCCGGAGCAGCGGAATCGTCTCGCGCAGCAGCGTCAGATGCGCGTCGGCGTTGAGGTGCATGGTGCGCCGCCAGTCGGTGTCGGCGAGCGTCTCGATGCGCGGCCCGGCGAAGAAGATGCCGAGGTTCGAGACCAGAATGTCGAGGCCGCCGAAGCGACGGGCCGCGAGCTCGACGGCGCGGCGCAGCAGGCGGGGAGACGAGGCATCGCCGACCACCGCCGCGAAGTCTCCCGCGAGCTCCGTCTCCCGCAAGTCGACGCCGATGACCGCGGCCCCCTGCGCGAGCAGCGCTTCGGCCGCGGCCCGTCCGATCCCGCCCGCCGAGCCGGTGACCAGCGCGATGCGCCCGCCGAGCGGCGGTGCGGCGGCGGCCGCCGCGAGCTTGGCGCGCTCGGGGGCCCAGTGCTCGAACTCGAAGAGGGCGGCAGCCGACAGCGGGCGGTAGCCGCCGAGAGCCTCGGCGCGCCCGATTCCCCAGGCGGTGCGGACGGCGAGCTCGGCCGCGGTCGCCGCCTCGCGTGCCGACGCGCCGGCGCCGAAGAGCCCGCTACCGGGAACGAGCACGACGCGCGGGGCGGGATCGAGAGGCGTCAGGGCGCGCCCGCCCCGCCGCCGCTCGAATTCCTCGCGGCGCGCCGCCGCCTGGCGCTCGACCGCCGCGTCGATTTCGGCCAGGTCGCGGCCGCCGAGGATCATCGGCAGCCGCCGGGTGCGCAGCAGGTGGTCGGGCGTGAGCGGGCCGCGCTGGGAGACGCGGGCGAGATCGGCGCGCTCGACATAGCGCCGCACCTCGCGCTCGTCGCGGAGAGCGAGGAGGAGCGGCTTGCCGGCGGCGCGCGACAGGGCGCGGCGCAGGCGCGCCGTGGCGAGCGCGTCGAGCGGCGGGGGGAGCGTCCTCCGCCGCGCCGTTGCGCGCGTTCGCGGCAGCCGCCGCGCGGCGCGGGCATTGAGCTCGAGCAGCGTCTCGTAGCTCTCGCGGGCGTCGTCGGCGAAAGCGACGAGGCCGTGGTGAAGGAGAACGATGCCCCGAGGGCTCCGACCAGCCTCTGTCGCTTCCCGCCAGAGCGCCGCGCAACGCCGCGCCAGCGCGAAGCCGGGCGGAACGTAGGGGACGATCAGGCAGTCCTCCCCCCAGAGCTCCGCGGCTCGCCGCGCGCCATCGCGGCTCGCCACGAAGGCGAGCATCGCGTCGGGGTGGGCGTGATCGACGAAGCGATGGGGAAGAAGAGCGTGGAGGAGGGTCTCGACGGACGGCCGCGGAGCTGCCGGATCGAGGCGCGCGCGCTGGAGCTCGCGCAACAGCTCGTCGTCCGAGAGCGCGGGGAGAGCCAGCAGCCGGCGCAGCGGCGCCAGCTCCAGCGCCGCGAAGTCGCGCGCCGTGACCGTCGCGAGGTCGGCACCGCTCCCCTTGACGAAGAGCGCCTCCACCGGCTCGCCGTGGAGGTTCTCGACCGTCGCCTTGACCGAGGTGTTGCCGCCGCCGGCGAAGACGAGCGAAGCGTCCGCGCCGAGCAGGCGCGAGCCGTACACCCGCAGGCCGAGCGCGGCGGGACGGGCCTCGCCGGCGGCGCGGCGCGCCTGGCGCGGGCTCCAGCGGGACGAAGAGACTCTCGATCGGGTCGGCATCACCGCCTCCGCGCCGCGCGACTCCGTCGCGGAATCGTCGCACGGTGAGCTTATCCGGCGGTCGCGGCGCCGGTCCCGCCCGGCGAGGGGGTTTCACCGCCCGGCGACGGGTCTATCCTCGGCCCTGTTCGCCATGACTGCCCGCTCGATCCGCTCCCCCGCCGTCGCCGGTCTCTTCTACCCGGCTGATCCGCGTGAGCTCGGCGCCGAAGTCGACGCCCTCCTCGCCGCCGCCGCGCCCGCCGCCGGGCCGCCTCCCAAGGCGCTGGTGGCGCCGCACGCCGGCTACGTCTACTCGGGACCGGTGGCGGCGAGCGCCTTCCGCGCGCTCGAGAAGATGCGCGGGCAGATTCGCCGCGTCGTCCTGCTCGGCCCGTCGCACTACGTCGGCTTCGACGGTCTCGCCGCGCCGGCGAGCGACGCCTTCCGGACGCCGCTCGGCGTGATCGAGGTCGATCGTGCCGCGCTCGCGGCGCTCGCCGATCTGCCGCAGGTCCTGACGAGCGACCGCGCGCACCAGCGCGAGCACAGCCTCGAGGTCGAGCTCCCCTTCCTCCAGCGCGCCCTCGGCGACTTCACGCTCGTGCCGCTCGTGGTCGGCGAGGCGACGCCCGACGAGGTCGCCGAGGTGCTCGAGCGTCTCTGGGGAGGCGGGGAGACGCTGGTCGTCGTCAGCACCGACCTCTCGCACTATCTCGACGCGCCGGCCGCGACGCGGCGCGACGGCGCCACGTCGCGCGCGGTGCTCGAGCTGGCGCCGGAGCGGATCGGCGCCGACGACGCCTGTGGCCGCAATCCGCTGCGCGGACTGCTGGTCGCGGCGCGGGCGCACGCCCTCGTGCCGCGCCTGCTCGACCAGCGCCACTCCGGCGAGACCGCGGGACCGAACGACCGGGTGGTCGGTTACGGGGCCTATGCCTTCGCCTGAGAAGCACCTGACCCCCGCCGAGCGGGCAGCGCTCGGCGAAATCGCCCGTGAGGCGCTCGCCGCGGCGACCACCGGCCGTCCCTACCAGGTCCCCGAGTCGCTGCGGCGCGGACGCCTCGCCGCGCCGGGCGCCACCTTCGTCTCGCTTCATCGCGGCGGCGAGTTGCGCGGCTGCATCGGCTCGCTCGAGGCGCGCCGTCCGCTGGCCGACGACGTCGCTTCGAACGCCCGGGCGGCGGCGCTCGAGGACTACCGTTTCACGCCGCTCGACGAGGAGGAGCTCGGGGAGCTCGAGGTCGAGATCTCGGTGCTGACGCCGGCCGTGCCGCTTCCGGTGCGCTCGGAGGCCGAGCTCCTGGCGCGGCTGCGGCCGGGCCTCGACGGACTGGTGCTCGAGGAGAGCGGACGTCGCGCGACTTTTCTCCCGGTGGTCTGGAAGCAGCTGCCGGCGCCGGCCGACTTCCTGGCCCACCTCAAGCGCAAGGCCGGCCTGCCGGCCGGCTACTGGTCGCCGACGCTCCGCTTCGCCCGCTACCTGGTCGAGGAGTTTCCGGCCGGGCGCGCCGGCTGAGCTGGCGCTGCGCGCTCGAGCTCCTCGCGCGCCGCGGCGATCGCCTCCTCGAGCGTCGTCACCTCGCCGTCGAGCTGGCGCTCGAAGACGGCGCGCAGGATTGCGCCGAGCTCGGGGCCGGGAGCGACGCCGAGCGGCAGCAGGTGGCGGCCGAGCAGCAGGGGGCGCGGCCCGCCGGCGGCGAGCGTCAGCGCCTGCATCCGCGCCCGCAGCCAGTCGGGCGCCGGCGAGGGCGGCGCGCTCCCCCGGCCGCGCGTGTCGGCGAGCGCCAGCCGGTAGAGGAGCTCCGGGTCGACCTTCAGCGCCAGCCGGCGGAAGGCGCCGTCGCCGACCTTCTGCCCTTTCTGCTCGGCGTTCCAGAAATGGGTCGGCGAGAGATGGAACTGCACCAGCGCCGCGACCTGGGCGCGGACGTCGTAGCCGCCGAGGGTCTGGACGTTGAGCCGCTCGAGGAAACGGAGCGCCGGCGCGACTCCCGCTTCCTCGTGGCCGAGCGAGCGGATCCGGCCCGCCTCGAGGCGCGTCGTCGCCGGCTTGCCGAAATCATGCGCGACGGCGGCGAGCATCAGCGTCAGCCGCTGCGGGTGCGGCAGGTCGTTGGCAAGCGGGCGCGCTTCGTCGAGCACCAGCCCGGTGTGCACGAAGACGTCCCCCTCCGGGTGCCACTCGGCTTCCTGCGGACAGCCGTCGAGCGCGGCGATTTCGGGCCAGAGCCGCGCGACCACGCCGAGCTCGCGCGCCGCCTGCCAGCCGAGCGACGGCCGGCGCGCGCGGTCGAGCCACTTCTCGACCTCCCCCCAGGTCCGCTCCGCCGGCAGGTCGGCGAGATCGATGCCGCGGCAGAGCGCGGCGGTCGCGGGCTCGATCGCGAACTCGAGGCGCGCCGCGAGCTGCACCGCGCGCAGCACGCGCAGGCTGTCCTCGACGAAGGTCGTGGGATCGACGGCGCGCAGCAGGCGCCGCGCGAGATCGCCGCGGCCGTCGAAGGGGTCGACGAGGTCGCCCGAGAGTGGGTCGAGCGAGATGGCGTTGACCGTGAAGTCGCGCCGCCGCGCCGCTTCGGCAGGCGAGAGGGAGGGATCGCCGGTGACGACGAAGCCCTTGTGACCCCGCCCCGATTTCGACTCCCGCCGCGGCAGGCTGACGTCGATCGGCGGCAGCTCGTCGGCGCCGGCGAGGCGGAGCTTGTAGACGGTGAAGGCCTCGCCGACCGCGTTGAGGCCGCCGTGGGCGGCGAGCAGCTCGCGCAGCCGGTCGGCCGGCAGGCCGAAGACCTCGAGGTCGAAATCGAGACTCGCGACGCCGCGCAGGCGGTCGCGCACGCAGCCGCCGACGAGGAAGGCCCGTCCGCCGGCGGCGGCGAGCGCGCGACAGAGCCCGAGCAGGGCTTCCGGGAGCTCGGCGGGGGGCATGGGGGCATTCTCGGTCATCGGGGTCCCCGCGGGCGAGCGCCCCGCGCCGCCGGGTGGGACAGCCCGCCGGCGAGGCGCGTATCCTGAAAACATGGGCGAGAAGGTCGAATCCTTCGAGGGCTCGGTACCGACCCGCTACTGGCACCGGATCGACGACGGGCGCACGCAGTGCGACGTCTGCCCCCGTTTCTGCAGACTGCGTCCCGGTCAGCGCGGCCTCTGCTTCGTGCGCGCCGCCAATCCGGCCGGCGAGATCGTCCTCACGACCTGGGGGCGCTCCTCCGGTTTCTGCGTCGATCCGATCGAGAAGAAGCCGCTCAACCACTTCCTGCCGGGCACCAGCGTCCTCTCCTTCGGCACCGCGGGGTGCAATCTCGCCTGCACCTTCTGCCAGAACTGGGACATCTCGAAGTCGCGCGAGTGGGACCGGCTCTCCGACCAAGCGACGCCCGGGACGATCGCGAAGGCGGCGCGCGAGCTCGGCTGTCGCTCGGTCGCCTTCACCTACAACGACCCGACCATCTTCCTCGAGTATGCGATCGACGTCGCCGACGCCTGCCGGGAGTCCGGCATCCATCCGGTGGCGGTGACGGCGGGTTACATCTGCCCCGAGCCGCGCGCCGAGTTCTTCGCCCACATGGACGCGGCGAACGTCGATCTCAAGGGGTTCACCGAGGAGTTCTACAAGACGGTCTGCGGCGCCCATCTCGAGGCGGTGAAGGAGACGCTGGTCTATCTCCGGCACGAGACGAAGGTCTGGCTCGAAGTGACGACACTCCTCATTCCCGGCCTCAACGACTCCGACGCCGAGCTGACCGCCGAATGTGAGTGGTTCGCCGACGCGCTCGGCCCCGACGTGCCGCTGCACTTCACCGCCTTCCATCCCGACTGGAAGATGCGCCACGTGCCGCCGACCGCGCCGGCCACCCTGTCCCGCGCGCGCGAGATCGCCCGCGAGCACGGCCTGCGCTACGTCTACACCGGCAACGTCCACGACGAGGACGGCGGCTCGACCTTCTGCCCACGCTGCGGCGAGAAGGTGATTGGCCGCGACTGGTACGAGCTGACCCGCTGGCGGCTCGACGCCGACGGGCACTGCGCCGCTTGCGGCGCGCCCATCGCCGGCATCTTCGAGCCCCAGGCCGGACGCTGGGGCGGCCGCCGGCTGCCGGTCCGCCTCGCCGACTACGCCGCTTGAAAAGGAAAGGCCCCCGCTCGCGCGGGGGCCTGGAATTCGTCCGGTCGCGGCAGCGACCGCGAGAAACCTTCGACTCAGTAGCTCTTGGCGCAGTAGCCGCCGCTGGCGTTGACCCAGTTCTGCTGGATGTAGCAGTTCTTGCCGCCGAAGCTCATGTTCGAGACGCGGCCGCCGAGTGGTCGTGGTGGAACCGAAAGTCCAGGCGCACTTGTCGGCGTTCTCGTAGCCGCGGGTGTCGTACCAGGCGTTGAGGTCCGGGTCGGTCACCGCCTCCTCGAGCTCGTGGGCGATGATCGAAGCCATCGCGTCAGCGGCGAGATTGCTGTTCGGAGCGGTCGCGGCGGTCACGGCCGAGCAGGAGGTCGGGCACTTGGTCTCGGGGTTGCCGACGAAGGAGTACTTGATGTCGCTGCCCGAGTAGGAGCCGTGGGTGTGCCAGCCGCAATACTGCGTGCAGAAGCCCGACGACGCGGTGACGTCGGCGGCGGTCAGCACGAAGTAGACCGCGTTGGCGTTCTTGGCCAGCGTGCCGCTGCAGTTGGCGTTGCCGGCGATCGCGTTCTGGACGACTGGTGAACATCTGCGCGTCCGAGAGGCTGGTGCCGAGGTACGCCGAGCAGCTGACGCTGCCGAGATAGTTGACGTCGTTGACGACCTTCTTCGCCGCCGCGTCGTAGTAGGTGGTGTTGATGTTGAAGTAGGACGAGCCGCCGATGCCGCTGATCGATGGTCGGTCAGCAGGCTCTGGGCGGCGGTGTTGCCGCTCCAGTCGCCGTACCAGATGTAGTAGGCGTCGGTGCCGGCCGCGTTGGTCATCACCGCACCGCCGTGGTAGCTGATGCCGTTCGACTTGCACCGGTCGGGCTTGACGCCCCTTGGCCTGTCCCTGAGCGTGATGCTCACCCCAGCCCTTGCCGGTCGGAACGAGCTCCGGCTCGCCGCCGCGGACCGTGCCCGCATAGGCGGCGCCCGCGGCAAGGGTCAGACCCACGACAGCGACCACTCCGAGCTTCTTCTGCATACCGTCTCCTTGTTGGAAATCCGCCTTGTTTCTCTTAGGCGCGATCTGGACCCCGAGGTCCCCCGGCCAAACTGGAGCGAGGTCGACGACAGGCGGGTGTCGTTCGGCTCGCGAGCCAAAGCGATGCAGAAGGTTCTGTGTTGCGATTGGCGGCGGATATTGAGCGTTTCGTCCCGGAATGTCAAGTCCCTTGGCGGCACCGGTCAAGCAGCTTGTCGGCGGCGGTCTCCGGTGCGAAGCGCCTTTCTTTCGATAGACTTGCGGGTCCCGCCGCCGGCCGGAGAGGCCCGATCGGGCCCCTTTTCGCCATGCATCCGACCTCGAAGATCCGCAATTTCTCGATCATCGCCCACATCGACCACGGGAAATCGACCCTGGCCGACCGCATCCTCGAGCGCACCGGCGCCGTCAGCCAGCGCGAGATGCACGCCCAGCTGCTCGACGACATGGACCTCGAGCGCGAGCGCGGCATCACCATCAAGGCGCGCGCCGTGCGGCTCGACTACCACGCGAAGGACGGCGAGCACTACGTCTTCAACCTGATCGACACCCCCGGCCACGTCGACTTCAGCTACGAGGTGTCGCGCTCGCTCGCCGCCTGCGAGGGGGCGCTCCTCGTCGTCGACGCCGCGCAGGGGGTCGAGGCGCAGACGCTGGCCAACGCCTACCTGGCCGTCAACGGCGGGCTCGAGCTGCTGCCGGTGATCAACAAGATCGACCTGCCGTCGGCCGACCCGGTCCGCGTGCAGGAGCAGATCGAGCAGGTGGTCGGCATCGACGCCACCAACGCCGTGCTGGTCTCGGCGAAGAGCGGCATCGGCGTCGACGAGCTGCTCGAGCGGATCGTCTCCGACATTCCGCCGCCCAAAGGCGACGCCGAGGCGCCGCTCAAGGCGCTGCTGTTCGACTCCTGGTACGACGTCTACCGCGGCGTCGCCTGCTTCGTGCGGGTCGCCGACGGCGTGCTGCGGCGCGGCGACAAGATCCGCTTCGTCGCCACCGGCCGCGTCTACACGGTCGAGGAGCTCGGCACCTACCACCCCAAGCCGCGCGAGACCGACGCGCTCGGGCCGGGCGAGGTCGGCTACATCTACGCCAACATCAAGGACCTCATCCAGGCCAAGATCGGCGACACCGTCACCCACCCCGACCGGCAGACCACCGACCCCTATCCGGGCTTCCAGGAGGTCAAGCCGATGGTCTTCGCGGGCCTCTTCCCGGTGGTCTCCGAGGACTACGAGGACCTGCGCGACGCGGTCGACAAGCTGCGCCTGAACGACGCCTCGTTCACCTTCGAGCCCGAGAGCTCGGTGGCGCTCGGCTTCGGCTTCCGCTGCGGCTTCCTCGGCCTGCTGCACATGGAGATCATCCAGGAGCGGCTCGAGCGGGAGTTCAACCTCGCCCTGATCACCACCGCTCCCGGCGTGCGCTACCGGGTCAACCTCTCCGACCGCAGCCAGGTCGAGATCTCCTCGCCGGCGCAGCTGCCCGACCTCTCGAAAGTCGAGTCGATCGAGGAGCCTTACATCCGCTCGACGATCGTCACCCGCGACGAGTACGTCGGCGGCATCCTGGCCCTCGCCCAGGACCGCCGCGGCGTGCAGCGCGCTCTGCAGTACGTGTCGACCGACCGCGTGCTGATCGAGTACGACTTCCCGCTCGCCGAGGTGATCCACGATTTCTACGACAAGCTGAAATCGGTCTCGCGCGGCTACGCCAGCTTCGACTACGAGCTCGCCGACTTCCGCAAGGGCGAGGTGGTGAAGCTCGACGTGCTGGTCAACGGCGAAGCGCTCGACGCGCTGGCGATCATGGTGCACCGCGACAAGGCGTACCCGAAGGGCAAGGCGCTGGTCGACAAGATGAAGGAGCTCATCCCGCGCCAGCTCTTCGAGGTCGTGCTGCAGGCCGCGATCGGCAGCCGCGTCATCGCGCGCTCGACCGTCAAGGCGCTGCGCAAGGACGTGCTCGCCAAGTGCTACGGCGGCGACATCTCGCGCAAGCGGAAGCTGCTCGAGAAGCAGAAAGAGGGCAAGAAGCGGATGAAGTCGGTCGGCAACGTCGAGATCCCGCAGGAGGCCTTCCTGGCGGTGCTCAAGGTCGAGGACTGAGGCGCGCCTCAGATCTCGAAATCGAGCGCCACCGGCTCGCTGCCCCGCACCGCCAGCTCGGGCGGCTTGATCGCCACCCGCGAGCCGGCGGGAACCGAGCGGGTGAGGAAGACCGAGCCGCCCACCACGCTGTTCGAACCGACCATCGTCTCCCCGCCGAGAATCGTCGCGTTGGCGTAGAGCGTCACGTCGTCGCCGACCGTCGGGTGGCGCTTGGTGCCGCGCACGACGCGCCCTTCGGCGTCGCGCGGGTGCGACAGCGCGCCGAGGGTGACCCCCTGGTAGAGCTTGGCGTCGGCGCCGATGCGGGCCGTCTCGCCGACCACCACGCCGGTGGCGTGATCGATGAAGAAGCGCGGCCCGATCGTGGCGCCGGGGTGGATGTCGGCGCCGCTCCGCGTGTGGGCCCACTCGCTGAGGATGCGCGGCAGCAGGGGCACGCCGAGCGCGTAGAGCTCGTGCGCGACGCGGTGCACGGTGACGGCGAGGAAGCCCGGATAGGCGAGGATGATCTCGTCGAGGCTCTGCGCGGCGGGGTCGCCGTCGTAGGCCGCCTGGGCGTCGAGCACCAGCGCGTCGCGGATCGCCGGCAGCCGCGACAGCAGCGCCGCCGTCGCGACCCGCGCTTTCTCGCCACAGGCGTCGGCCGGCTCGCCGGCGTCGTCGCTGGCGCAGGCGAGGGAGCTCTCGATCTGTCGCAGGAACTTCTCGCGCAGGGTCGCCAGCAGCGTCTCGAGGTGGACGGCGAGGTCCTCCTCGGTCAGATCCTGCCGGCCGTAATAGCCGGGGTAGAAGAGCTGCAGGAGGAGCCGGACGATCTCGACGATCTCGTCGCGCGACGGCAGCTCGCGGCGGCCGACGTGGCGGGCGCGCGCGTCGCGGCGGTAGCTCGCGAGCATGCCGTCGACGGGAAGAGCGATCCCGCTGTCGCTCACGGGCCCACCGGCGGCGTCGCCGTCGCCGTCTCGACCTCGGCGAACAGCCCCTCGTAGAGCGCTCCCGAGAGGTAGCGCTCGCCCGAGTCGGGGAGAACCACGACGATCGTCTTGCCCGCCGAGGCGGGCTCGTGCGCGACGCGCAGCGCCGCGACCATCGCCGCGCCGCAGCTGATGCCGGCGAGAATCCCTTCCTCGCGCGCCAGCCGCCGCGCCATGGCGATCGCCTCCTCGTTGGTCACCTGCTCGACGCGGTCGACGAGCGCGAGGTCGAGGTTCTGCGGCACGAAGCCGCCGCCGATCCCCTGGATCTTGTGCGGCGAGGGCGTCAGCGGCTGGCCGGCGAGCGTCTGGGTGAGGACCGGCGAGGCGGCCGGCTCGACGGCGACGGTGAGGACCTGCTTGCCGCGCGTCCCCTTGAAGTGGCGCGCCACTCCGGTGAGCGTGCCGCCGGTGCCGACGCCGGCGACGAAGACGTCGACCGCGCCGTCGGTGTCCTCCCAGATCTCGGGACCGGTGGTGCGCTCGTGGATCGCGGGGTTGGCCGGATTCTCGAACTGGCGCATCGGCACGTAGCGGTCGGGGTCGCGGCGCAGGAGCTCCTCGGCCTTGGCGATGGCGCCGGGCATGCCGAGCGGCCCCGGCGTCAGCACGAGCTGCGCGCCGAAGGCGACCAGCACCTTGCGGCGCTCGATCGTCATCGTCTCCGGCATGGTCAGCGTGCAGCCGTAGCCGCGCGCGGCGGCGGCGAAGGCGAGGGCGATGCCGGTGTTGCCGCTCGTCGCCTCGAGGATCACCTTGCCGGGCGTGAGCAGGCCGCGCTCCTCGGCGTCCCAGACCATCGCCGCGCCGA
The DNA here is from genome assembly GCA_963699245.1 of Thermoanaerobaculia bacterium. Lineage (GTDB taxonomy): Bacteria > Acidobacteriota > Thermoanaerobaculia > Multivoradales > JAGPDF01 > JACTMI01. Next base: position 2,363,856 of record OY969426.1, on the reverse strand, counting down.
TGCGGCACTTGACCGAGTAGGCGGGATTGCGCCCCTCGATCTTCGCCAGCACCCGGGCGTGCGCGCCACGGCTCAGGTGGCGGATCTCGACGAGCGGCGTGCGACCGATGGTGCGGGTGTTGTCCTCGAAGATTCGGGCCATGGCGAAGCCTCCCGCGCGGATGCTACTCGCGCTCGGCGACAAATCGGTCGCGGCCGGGCGACGGGGCGAGGAGGGAGCCGGACGCGCGGTGCTACGCTTCCTCGGTTGTCCCGCGGAGACGGGGCGGGGGCCCGCGCGGGCACCGCCACGGGAAAAGGGAAGGGTCATGGCCGATCTGGACGGCATCAAGGACAACAGGGAGTTCCATGCCGGCGTCCCGCAGCGGACGGACGGTTTCTTCCTCAAGGGCTCGGCGCACCACGACTGGGGGATGAAGAACCGCCTGGCGCGCATCTTCGATCCGCAGAGCGGACGCACGGTGATGCTCGCCTTCGATCACGGCTACTTCCAGGGCCCGACCACCGGGCTCGAGCGGGTCGACCTCTCGATCGTGCCGCTGATCCCGTACGCCGACACCCTGATGCTGACGCGCGGCATCCTGCGCAGCGTCATCCCGCCCTCGACCACCAAGTCGATCGTGCTGCGCGCCTCGGGCGGGCCGAGCGTCCTCAAGGAGCTTTCGAACGAGCGCCTGGCGGTCGACGTCGAGGACGCGGCGCGCCTCAACGTCGCCGCGATGGCGGTGCAGGTCTTCGTCGGCGGCGAGCACGAGACGCAGTCGATCGAGAACCTCACGAAGCTCGTCGACGCCGGCACCCGCTTCGGCATACCGACCCTCGCCGTCACCGCGGTCGGCAAGGAGATGGTGCGCGACGCCAAGTACTTCCGGCTCGCAACGCGGATCTGCGCCGAGCTCGGCGCGCACTACGTCAAGACCTATTACGTCGAAGAGGGCTTCGAGACCGTCACCTCCTGCTGCCCGGTGCCGATCGTCATCGCCGGCGGCAAGAAGCTTCCCGAGCTCGACGCCCTCACGATGGCGTACAACGCCATCCAGCGCGGCGCCCACGGCGTCGACATGGGGCGCAACATCTTCCAGTCGGAGTCGCCGGTGGCGATGATCCAGGCGGTGCGCGCGGTGGTGCACGGCGGCGAGACGCCGGCGCGCGCCCTCGATCTCTACCGCTCGGTCGCGGCCGACCTCCAGCCGGCGCGATGAGGGCATGACGGCGCGTCTCTGGGAGGCGCTGACCACGCTGGTCGTGGTCTTCGCGGCGGCCGAAGCGCCGCTGCGGCTGGCCGAAGGGTGGGCTCAGGGCGGCGGCCGGCTCTGGATCGACCTCGCCGTGAGCGCCGTGCTCGCCATCGAGATCGCGCGCGCCGTCGCACGAAAGCGCGCCATCACCACCGGCGAGACCGCCGGCATGCGGCTCTTCCAGCTACGCGTCTGGCGGCGCGAGCTGGCGCTCGACGTGCTCGCCTTCCTGCCGGGGCTGCTCGCCTTCGCTCCCGCGGCGCTCGCTTCGCGCTTCGCGGCGCTCGCCCTGCTGAGGCTCGCCGCCCTCTATCGCGTCTATCGCTTCACCGAGCGGGTCGGCGGCGCCGACCTCCACCCCGGCGTGCTGCGGCTCGGCCGTTTCGTCTTCTGGCTCGGCCTGCTCGCGCACTGGATCGCCTGCGGCTGGCTGGCGCTGCGCGCCCCGGCGGAGTACGTCAAGCCGGTGCCGCACTATCTCGAGGCGCTCTACTGGACGATGACGACGCTCTCGACGATCGGCTACGGCGACGTCACGCCGTCGACGACGCCGGAGCTCCTCTACACCATGCTGGTCATGGTGCTCGGTGTCGGCGTCTTCTCGTACGTCATCGGTTCGGTGGCCGGTCTGATCGCCAACCTCGACCGTGCCAAGCTCCATTTCCAGGAGCGGGTCGAGCGCGCGCACGCCTTCATGGCCTATCGCGGCGTGCCGGCCGAGCTCCGCCACCGCATCCTCGGCTACTACGGCTATCTCTGGGAATCGCGCCTCGGGTGGGGGGACTCCGAGTTGCTCGACGACCTGCCGAGCGGCCTGCGGGTGGAGGTCTCGCTTCACCTCCACCGTCCGATCCTCGAGAAAGTCCCCTTCCTGAGCGGCGCGAGCGACGAGCTGCTGCGCGACCTGGCGGTGGCGCTGCGGCCGACCGTCTGCGCGCCGGGGGAGATCCTCTTCCGCCGCGGCCAGACCGGCAAGACGATGTACTTCGTCAGCCACGGCGACATCGACATCCTGGGCGCCGACGGGCAGCTGCTCAAGCGGATGACGACCGGTGACTTCTTCGGCGAGGTCGCCCTGCTCGGCGCGCAGGTGCGCAACGCCACCGCTCGCGCCGCCACCTACTCCGACCTCTACACTCTCGACCAGGAGGAGTTCGACCGCGTGTTGACGCAGCACCCGGAGTTCGAAGCCGAAGTGCGACGCCTGGCCGCCGAGCGCAGCGGCGGACCGCACTGACCACGACTAGCGCATCGCCGCCGCGTCCCGGCGTCGCGGCGCGGACCGCGGCGCTGACCGCGACCGCGCTGGTCGCTTTCGCCGCCAACTCGTGGCTCTGCCGGGCCGCGCTCCGTTCGGCGGCGATCGATCCGGCGAGCTTCACGGCGACGCGGATCGGCTCCGGCGTCGCGGTGCTGGCGCTGCTGGTGATGGTCCGCGGCAGCAATCCGCTGCGCGAGGGGAGTTGGCCATCGGCGCTCGCCCTCTTCGCCTACGCTCTCTTCTTCTCCCTCGCCTACGTCCGGCTCGACGCCGGCGTCGGCGCGCTCGTCCTCTTTTCGTCGGTGCAGCTCACGCTGCTCGCCGGCGGGCTCGCCACCGGTCATCGCCTGCGCTGGCGCGAAGGGGCGGGCATGGCGCTGTCGCTCGGCGGGCTCGCGGTCCTCGCCACGCCCGGAGCGCAGGCGCCGGCGCCATGGGCGCTCGCCGGCATGGCCGTGGCCGGGGTCTCGTGGGGTCTCTACACGCTGCGCGGACGGGGCGCGCCTTCGCCGCTCCTCGCCACGGCGGGAAACTTCGCGCGCGCGCTGCCGCTCGCCCTGGCCGCCGCGGCGCTGCCGCTCGCGGCCGGCGCCGGCCTGCACGCGACGCCGCGTGGCCTGCTGCTCGCGGCGATCTCGGGCGGCATCACCTCCGGGCTCGGTTACGCCGTCTGGTACGCGGCGCTCGGCGGCCTGACGCCGCTGCTCGCCGGTCTCGTGCAGCTCGCGGTGCCGGCGCTGGCGGCGCTCGGCGGCGTGCTGATGCTCGGTGAGAGGCTCACGCCGCGGCTCGCCGCGGCCGGACTGCTGGTGCTCGCCGGCATCGGCTGGGCGCTCGCCGGACGACGATAGGAGGCAGGAAAGTGCGCACCGCCCGTCGCGGCCTCGTCGCCGCCCTCGCTGTTCTGCTGGCTCCGGCGCTCGGCGCGGCCGCGTCGGCGCTCGAGCCGCTCGCCGGACTTCGCGCCGATCTCGCTTTTCTCGCCGATGACCGGCTCGAGGGGCGCGACACCGCGAGCCGCGGGCACGAGATTGCCGCGCTCTATGCCGCGACGCGCCTGGCCGAGTCCGGCCTCGCGCCGGGCAACGGCGCGAGCTGGGAACAGCGCATCCGCTTCGCGCGCTCGGCGCGACGGAGCAGCGCGGTGACCCTGCACGGGGCGGGGAGCGCGTCGCGGCTCGAATGGAAAGTCGACTACCTGGTCTCGCCGAGCGTCGCGCAAGCCACGGTCGACCTGACTGCGCCGGTCGTCTTCGCCGGCTACGGCGTCGAGGCGCCCGGGCTCGGCCGCGACGACTACGCCGGCCTCGACGCGCGCGGCAAGCTGGTGCTGATCTTCGGCGGCGCGCCGGCGAGTTTCCCGATCGACGAACTGGCGCACTACTCGGCGAGCCGCACCAAGCTCGAGACGGCGGCGCGCCACGGCGCGGCCGGCGTGCTCCTGCTGTCGAGCCGCGCCGAGGAGAAGCGCGTGCCCTGGGAACGGAGGATGCTCCTCGGCGACCGTCCATCGTTGCGCTGGAAGCATCCCGACGGCACGCTCGCCGACGCCTTTCCGGAGCTCGGATTCGTCGCCTCCCTCTCTCCCGCCGGCGCGCGGAAGCTGCTCGAGGGGAGCGGGGTCGGGCTCGACGCGCTGCTCGACGCCGAAGACCGCGGCGAAGCGGCGCCGCGCGCGCTGCCGCTCCGGCTCGGCGTGCGCGAAGAGAACGAGATCTCGGAAGTGACCAGTCCGAACGTGCTGGCGCTCCTGCCGGGCTCCGATCCAGCGCTACGCGGCGAAGTGGTGGTGCTGACCGCCCACCTCGACCATCTCGGCGTCGGCCCGGCGGTCGACGGCGACACGATCGACAACGGCTTCTACGACAACGCCATGGGGAGCGCGATCGTGCTCGAGACGGCGCGGCGCCTCGCCGCCGCCGCGCTCCGGCCGCGCCGCTCGGTGCTGGTCGCGCTGGTCACCGGCGAGGAGAAAGGTTTGCTCGGCGCCGACTTCCTGGCGCAGCATCCTCCGGTGCCCGCGGACGCGGTGGTGGCGAACGTCAACGTCGACATGCCGCTCCTGCTGACGCCGCTGGCCGAGCTGATCGCCTACGGCGCCGAGCACTCGAGCCTCGGCGGGCTGGCGGCGCGCGCGGCCGCGGCGCACGGCTTTCGGCTGGGCAGGGATCCCTTCCCGCAGGAAGTCGTCTTCGTGCGCAGCGACCAGTACCCCTTCGTGCGCCGCGGCGTGCCGGCGCTCTTCCTCGACAGCGGCTACGCGACGCTCGACGGCGGCGATGCGCAACGGAAGGCGGCGATGGAGTTCCAGCGCCTGCACTATCACCGGCCGAGCGACGACGCCAAGCTCGGCGCCGACTGGGAGACGGTCGAGCGCTTCACCGCGACGGTGACCGACCTGGTGCGCGCGGTGGGCGGCGCGCCCGAGCGGCCGCGATGGAATCCCGGCGATTTCTTCGGCGACCGCTTCGGCGGCGCGCGCTAGACTGCCCGAGTGAGCTGTTCATCCCGGCCGGGCGCGCGCGGGATCGGGCGCGCGGCCGCGACCCGCTCGGGACGACTTCGATGGCTGCGGCTCGCGGCGGCGAGCCTGCTGGCGTCGTCGCTCGGCGCCTGCGCGCCGGCTCCCGCAGCTCCCAACATCGTTCTGGTCTCGATCGACAGCCTGCGGCCGGACCACCTCGGCGCCTACGGATACGGGCGCCCGACCAGTCCGCACCTCGATCGCATCGCGGCCCAGGGAATCGTCTTCACGCGCGCCTACTCGACCACGAGCTGGACGCTGCCCTCCCACCTCTCGCTCTTCACCGGGCTCTATCCCGCCGAACATGGAGTCATCGTCGACGGTCAGCGACTGGCGTCGACGATCCCTCTGCTGCCGGAGCTGCTCGCGCGCGGCGGCTATCGCAGCGCGGCCATGGTCTCGGGGCCCTACCTCCATGGCGGATTCGGCTTCGCGCGGGGCTGGGAGGTCTACGACGACTCGCTCGTCAGAGGCGACGGCTTCAAGCCGGGAAGCACCACTTCGGCGCACGAACGAATCACCTCTCCGACGGTGCACCGCCGCGCCACGGAGCTGCTCGACCGTCTCGAGGGCGGCCGGTTCCTGCTCTTCCTGCACTACTTCGACGTGCACTACGACTACCTTCCCCCGCCGCCATGGGATCGGGCCTTCGATCCCGACTATCGTGGCGCGATCGACGGCCGCAATGTCGAGAAGAGCCCGAGCATCTCACCGAAGATGGCGCGGCGTGATCTCGAGCACCTGATCGCCCTCTACGACGGCGAGATCCGCTGGGTGGACGAATGGATCGGCCGACTCGATGCCGAGCTGAAGCGGCGCGACCTGGACCGGCGGACGCTCTTCGTCATCACCGCCGACCACGGTGAGGAGTTCTTCGAACACGGTCACAAGGGACACCGAAAGAATCTCTATGACACGTCGTTGCGCATTCCGCTCGTGATCCGCCTCCCCGACAGCCGCTTCGCGGGCCGCCGCGTCGACTCGCCGGTCAGCCTCGTCGACCTGCTGCCGACCCTGGCGGCGCAGGCGGGCGTCGATCCGCCGGCGGAGCGCCGCGGACGCGACCTGTTGCGAACGAGATCCGGCGAGCTGGCGAGCCTTCCCGAGAGCGATCTGTTCGCAGGTCTGCAAATGATTTCCGAGGCGATCGTTCGCGGGCCCTGGAAAATGATGGTGACCGGACGTCCACGGCGCGGTTCATTCCTCTACGAGCTCTACGAGACCACCGCCGACCCTCGGGAACGGCGCAACCTCGCGCCTCGCAAGAAGGCGCTACGTGCCCGGCTCCTGCTCGACCTGCAGCGGGCCCGCGTCGGATTCGGGGAGCTGCTGCGACGGAATCCATCCGAGCGCCTCGAGATCTCGAACGATCTCGAGCAGCAATTGCGTTCGCTCGGCTACCTCTGACGGCCGCGGGCGGACGCGGCGGGCGCCGGCGGCGCGCGCTAAACTGCCCGAGTGAGCTGTGCATTCCGGCCGGGCGCGCGCGGGCTCGGGCGCGCGGGCGCGACCCGCTCGGGACGACTTCGATGGCTGCGGCTCGTCGCGGCGATCCTCCTGGCGTCGTCGCTCGGCGCCTGTGCGCCGGCTCCCTCAGCTCCCAACATCGTTCTGGTCTCGATCGACAGCCTGCGGCCGGACCACCTCGGCGCCTACGGATACGGCCGCCCGACCAGCCCGCACCTCGATCGCATCGCGGCCCAGGGGATCGTCTTCACGCGCGCCTACTCGACCACGAGCTGGACGCTGCCCTCCCACCTCTCGCTCTTCACCGGGCTCTATCCCGCCGAGCACGGGGTCATCGTCGACGGTCAGCGGCTGGCGGCGACGATCCCCCTGTTGCCCGAGCTGCTCGCGCGCGGCGGCTATCGCAGCGCGGCGGTGGTGTCGGGGCCCTACCTGCATGGCGGATTCGGCTTCGCGCGCGGGTGGGAGGTCTACGACGACTCGCTGGTCAGCGGCGACACTTTCGATCCGCGCGCCGCCTCGGCGCACGAAAAGATCACCTCTCCGACCGTGCACCGCCGCGCCATGGAACTGCTCGACCGTCTCGAAGGCGGGCGTTTCCTGCTCTTCCTGCACTACTTCGACGTGCACTACGACTACCTTCCCCCGGCGCCATGGGATCGGGCCTTCGATCCCGACTATCGCGGCGCGGTCGACGGCCGCAATGTCGAGCACGACGCTCGCGTCTCGGCGACGATGGTGCCGCGCGACCTCGATCACCTGGTCGCCCTCTACGACGGCGAGATCCGCTGGGTGGACGAGTGGATCGGCCGGCTCGATGCCGAGCTGAAGCGGCGCAATCTGGACCGGCGGACGCTCTTCGTCATCACCGCCGACCATGGTGAGGAGTTCTTCGAGCACGGCGAGAAATCGCACCACAAGAATCTCTACGACACGTCGTTGCGCATTCCGCTCGTGATCCGCCTTCCCGACGGCCGCTTCGCGGGCCGTCGCGTCGCTTCGCCGGTCAGCCTGGTCGACCTGCTGCCGACGCTGATGGCGCAGGCGGGGGTCGATCCGCCGGCGGATCGACGCGGACGCGACCTGCTGCGGACGAGCTCCGGCGACCTGGCGAGCCTCGCTGAGAGCGACCTGTTCGCCAGCCTGCACCAGAAGCTCGATGTGATCGTGCGCGGGCCGTGGAAGCTGCTCGAGAACCGGCGCGGTGAACGCCGCAGACAGACTCGCTTCGAGCTCTACGAGACGACTGCCGACCCCGGGGAGCGCCGCAATCTCGCGCGGGCGGAAAAGGCGATCGGCAGCCGGCTCCTTCTCGACCTGCGCGAGGCCCGGGTCGGCTTCGGAGCGCTCCTGCAGCGGAATCCGCCCGAGCGCTTCGAGCTTTCCAGCGCGCTCGAGCAGCAGTTGCGTTCGCTCGGCTATCTCTGAGGTCGGCGGGCGGACGCGGCGGGCGTCGCCGCAACCGAGCAAGGGCTCGAACTCGCGACACGCATCGCGTACCATCCCGATCCACCTCCGCGGAGACCCGACCATGTCCCACCCTGATTCGAAGCAGGCCGCCGTCAAGCGAGCCGAAAGTGTCGAACGCAAGAGCGTCGCCGCTGGCCGCTCGACCGAGGTGCAGGTGCTGGTCGGCCCCGGTGACGGCGCGCCGAACTTCGCCCTGCGCCGCTTCATCATGGGCAAAGGGGGCGGCATGCCGCGCCACACCAACGAGGTCGAGCACGAGCAGTACGTGCTGACCGGCCGAGCGCGAGTCACGGTCGGCGACGAGGTGCACGAAGTCTCGGCCGGCAACGCCCTCTACATTCCGGCCCGCCTGCCGCATTCCTACGAAGTGATCGAGGAGCCCTTCGAGTTCCTCTGCATCGTGCCGAATGCTCCCGACACGATCACCGTGCTCGACGAAGAGTGCTGAAAAGGATCGTGCACCCGGCGCTTCGTGCGCCTTCTCCGCCGCTCGCGCCGCGGTCGGGCGCGGCGCGGCCGCGCTGGTTCGCCGCGGTCGCGGCGGGCGCAGCCCTCCTCGCCTTCGCTTGCGGCGGCGCGCCGGAGCGGCCGAACCTCCTGCTCATCTCGATCGACACGCTGCGCGCCGACCATCTCGGCTGTTACGGCTACGAGCGCGACACCAGCCCGAACCTGGACCGGCTGGCGCGGGAGGGAGTGGTCTTCGAGCACGCTTACTCGACGGCGGCATGGACGCTCCCGTCGCACGCCTCGCTCTTCACCGGCCTCTACCCTTCGGAGCACGGCGTCGTGAGCGACCGGCAACGGCTGCCGGAGGCGCAGACGCTGCTGCCGGAGGCTCTTGCCGGGCTCGGCTATCGCAGTGCGGCGATCGTCTCGGTCGTCCCCTACCTGCGGCGGAACTTCGGATTCGTTCAGGGGTGGGAGAGCTACGACGATCGCAGCCTCTACGGCTTCTCGGGGCGCTGGCGGAAGGCCTCGATCTCGGGCGAACTCTTCGGTGGCGCTCTCCGGCAGCTCGACCGACTCGGCGAGGGTCCCTTCTTCCTTTTCCTGCACGACTTCGACGTGCACTCCGACTACCTGCCGCCGGCCCCCTTCGACCACCAGTTCGGGCCGTCCCCTTCGCCCGATCCGCCGCCGAAGGACGAGACCTGGCAGGCGCAGCGCGCTCGGCTGGTGCCGCAGTACGACGGCGAGATCGCCTGGGTCGATTCGTGGATCGGCAAGCTGGTCGACGAGCTGCGCCGGCGCGACCTGCTGGAGCGGACGGTCGTCGCCGTGGTGTCCGACCATGGCGAGGAGTTCCACGAGCACGGGAACTGGAAGCACAACAACAATCTCTACGACAGCGTGCTGCACGTCCCCTGGATCGTCCGGTTTCCGGGTGGACGGCACGCCGGCACACGGATCTCGACTCCGGTCAGCCTGGTCGACGTGCCGGCGACGCTGCTGGCGCTCGCCGGCCGGCGCGAGGGGCGCTGGAACTCGGGGCGCGACGTGACGGGATGGCTGTCGCCGGGCGCGCAGCCGGAGCCGGCCGACATCTTCGCCTTTCTCGTTCCGCGCGGGGACTCCGGCCAGATGGCGATCGTCTCGGACGGCTACAAGATGATCCTGCGCACGGACCTCAAGGAGCGGCCGCAGTTTCCGCCGTTGGGTCTCTTCCGGGTCGGCGTCGATGCGGGCGAGACGCGCGACCTCTCGGCCCGCGAGGGCGCGCGCGCCGCGGCGCTGCACCGGCGCATGGAAGAAGCGTTCGCGTCGCAGCTCCGCCGGCAGCGCGCGCTGCCGCCCCGTTCGCGCGGCAAGCTGTCGCAAGAAGAGCTCGAGAGCCTGCGCGCCCTCGGTTATCTCTAGGAGCTGCCCGGCGCCGGTGCGCCGGGACTCCCCCGGCGAGATCACGGCGCTCGATGCAGGGTGCCGAGGAAAGGTCCGAGCCCGCCGCTCGCGGCGAGCAGCCGCGCTTCTTCCACGCACCAGGGGGAGTAATCGCCGGGAAGCCCGGCAAGGAACGCTCGCCAGTCCATCCAGCGCCACGCTTCGACCTCGGCGCGATCGGGCGCGATGGCCGCCGGTTCGGCCGCGGCGACGAAGACCGGGCAGACCTCGTTCTCGACCACGCCGTCCGCTTCGGCGCGATAGCGATAGCGGGGCAGCAGGAGAGTGAGGCGCTCGGGCGCGACGCCGAGCTCTTCGCGGCAGCGCCGCGCCGCCGCATCGGCGCTCGCCTCGCCCGGCGCCGGATGGCCGCAGCAGGCGTTCGACCAGACGCCGGGCCAGGTGCGCTTGGTGAGGGCGCGCTGCTGGAGGAGCGTCCGCCCGTCGCGATCGAACAGGAAGAGCGAGAAGGCGCGGTGGAGGGGCGTGGCGGCGTGGTGCACCTCGCTCTTCCGTGCCACGCCGAGCTCGCGGTCCTCCTCGTCGACGAGGACGACCCAGTCGGTCCGGTCCGTCACCCCTTGACCTCCCACCCCTTGCCGGCGAGCAGCGCGCGCAGGCGCTCACGGTGGTCCCCCTGCAACTCGACCGTCGAGGCCTTCGCCGCGCCGCCGGTGCCGCAGGAGCGCTTGAGCTCGGCCGCGAGCTCGGCCAGGAAAGCGGAGTTCCTCGGCAGGCCGTCGACGACGGTCACCATCTTGCCGCCACGCCCGGTCTTCTCGACGCGCAGCTTCGCCACCAGCCGGGCGGGAAGCGCTTCATCGAAGCTCGTGCTGCAGCGGCAATCCGCGACCGGCCAGCCGCACTTCGGACAGAGCCGCCCCCGGGCGGTCGAGTAAACCGGTCGCGAGCCGGGCTTCGCCGTCATCGCGACGAAGCCTAGCGTGGCGCGGGCCGGCTCTCCGACTAGAATCCGCTCGTCGCATGCTTCCCCGCTCCCGCTTTCTGACCGCCCTGCTGATCGCCCTGGGCGCCCTGGTCACCCTGGCGCTCGGCCAGGTGCCGGTCGAGGGGCGCTGGCCGGCTCGGCTCGCGCTCCTCTTCGCGCTTCCCTTCGCGGCCAGCGTGGCGGCGACGCTGCTGCTCCCACGCGAACCGGGGCGCGAAGGGGAAAGCGTCCGCATCGCCGGCACGGCGCGCTTCCATCCGGTGCTGGCGGGCGCGATCCTGCTCGATCTCGCGCCGCTCGTCGCCGGTGCGCTGCTCGGCTGGGCGACCGTGGCGCGCGTTCCCTCGGCGCACCCTGCGCTCCGGCTGCTGCTCACCGCGGTCGCGCTGCCGCTCACCATCGCGGCGGCGACGCTCGGCAGCGAGTGGGCGCTGCGCGCCCGGCTCTGGGCGACGATGGCGCGCGCCGGGCGGCCGCGCGAGGCGGCGCTCGCGAGCTGCGCCGCGGGCACGCTGCTCGCGCTGCCCGCCCTCCTCCCCGGCTTTACGGCGCCCGCCGCGCCCTTCGCCTGCGCCATCGTCCTCACCGTGGTCCTGCGCGAGGCGACCGCGCTGGCGCTCTTCCGCCGCGGCGGGCTCTTCGTCGTCGGCGCCTGGCGCGGCACTCTGGTGGCGATCGAAGCCTTCGCGCTCGGTGAGGGGTCCGCTTTCTGGTCTCCCTTCGCGCGCCTGGAGTCGAAGGAAGCGATCTTTCATCTCGTTCGCGCCACCGGGCCGCTCGCGGCGCTCCTCCTGGTGACCCTGTCCTCGCGGCGGGCGACGAGCGAGCCGGCGTGAAGCGGGTGCAATCGACCGGGCGCGGCGCGCTGATCGCTGCGGCGGGTACTGCGGCCCTCCTCGCCCTCGGCTGCGGCGGCGCGTCGGAGCGAGCGCCGGAGCGGCAGAACCTCCTGCTCATCTCGATCGACACGCTGCGCGCCGACCATCTCGGCTGTTACGGCTACGAGCGCGACACCAGCCCGAACCTGGACCGGCTGGCGCGGGAGGGAGTGGTCTTCGAGCACGCTTACTCGACGGCGGCATGGACGCTCCCGTCGCACGCCTCGCTCTTCACCGGCCTCTATCCTTCGGAGCACGGCGTCGTGAGCACGCGCCACCGGCTGCCGGACGCGCAGACGCTGCTGCCGGAAGTCCTCGCCGGACTCGGCTATCGCAGCGCGGGGATCGTCTCGACCGTCCCCTACCTGCGGCGGGCCTATGGATTCCGTCAGGGGTGGGAGAACTACGACGATCGCAGCCTGTACACGAAGACCCGGCAATGGCAGAAGCTCTCGCTCTCGGCCGAGCTCTACAAGGGAACCCTCCAGCAGCTCGATCGCCTCGGCAAGGGTCCCTTCTTCCTCTTCGTGCACGACTACGACGTGCACTCGCGTTACCTGCCGCCGCCTCCCTTCGACCGCCGGTTCGGGCCTCCCCCTTCACCCGCTCCGCCGCCGAAGAACGAGACCTGGCAGGCGCAGCGCGACCGGCTGGTACCGCAGTACGACGGCGAGATCGCCTGGGTCGACTCGTGGATCGGCAAGCTGGTCGACGAGCTGCGCCGGCGCGACCTGCTCGAGCGGACGGTCGTCGCGGTGGTCTCCGACCATGGCGAGGAGTTCCACGAGCACGGGCAGTGGGAGCACAACAAGAATCTCTACGACAGCGTGCTGCACGTGCCCTGGATCGTGCGGTTTCCGGGCGGTCGGCACGCCGGCACGCGGATCTCGACTCCGGTCAGCCTGGTCGACGTGCCGGCGACGCTGCTGGCTCTCGCCGGGCGGCGCGAGGCGCGCTGGAACTCGGGGCGCGACGTGACGGGATGGCTGTCGCCGGGCGCGGCGCCGGAGCCGTCCGACATCTTCGCGTTTCTCGTGCCGCGCGGCGACTCCGGGCAGATGGCGATCGTTTCGGACGGCTACAAGATGATCCTGCGCACGGACCTCAAGGAGCGGCCGCAATTCCCGCCGCTGGGGCTCTTCCGGGTCGGGGTCGATGCAGGCGAGACGCGCGACCTCTCGGCCGGCGAGGGCGCTCGCGCGGCGGCACTGCACCGGCGTATGGAAGAAGCGCTCGCGGCGCATCTCCGCCGGCAGCGCGCGCTGCCGCCCCGTTCGCGCGGCAAGCTGTCGCAAGAAGAGCTCGAGAGCCTGCGCGCGCTCGGCTACCTCTAGAAGTTTCGGGAGACCGGGGGCCGCCGCGGCCGGCCGGCGCTCTCAGCGCGCCCCGGCTCCGAGCTCGGCGGCGAGGAAGGCGGTCACCCGCCGCCAGGCGTCCTCCGCCGCCTCGGCCTGGTAGCGCGGCCCGGTCGGATTGGCGAAGGCGTGGTTGGCGTTCGGGTAGACGACGATCGTGGCGCGCTTGCCGAGCTTCGTGAGCGCCGACTCCATCTCGCGCACGCCGGCGACCGGAATGCCCTGGTCGAGCTCGCCGAACAGGCCCAGCAACGGCGCCTTCAGCTTCGCCAGCTCCGCCGGGTCGGAGACGGTGCGGCCGTAGTAGACGACCGCGGCGTCGATGCCGGCGCCGAGATCGAGCGCGATCTGGAGCGACCAGCCGCCGCCGAAGCACCAGCCGAGCACGCCGAGCTTCGGCACTTTCTCCTCCCTGCGCAGGTGATCCGCAGCCAGGCGGAGGTTCGCCATCAGTTTGCCCGGGTCCTTCATCGCGGCGTTGATCAGCGCCGTCGCCTCGTCGCTGGTCGTGGCGCTCCTGCCGCCGTAGAGATCGACCGCGAGCGCCAGGTAGCCCTCGCCGGCGAGCCGCCGGGTCATGGCGCGCATGTTGGCGTTCAGCCCCCACCACTCGTGGATGACGATCAGGCCGGGAAGCCCCGCATGTCCCGCCGCGGGGTGCGCGACGTAGCCGCGCAGCGCCACGCCGTCGAGCGTGCCGTAGGTCACCTCGTGCCCCTCGACCGGCTGGCGCGGCTCGATGGCCGCGGCGGGGGAAGGCGCCGTGGTGTCGTGCTGGTGCTCGTGCTGCATCTTCGCGGCGTAGTCGGCGTCGCTCGTCGGCGCGCCGTGGGCCGCGCTGACGACGGCAAACAGGGCTGCGAGGAGGGCGAAGCGGAGTCGTGGACGGCGAGTCATGCCGATTCCTCCTTCATCGGGCGAAAGTGTATCCGGAGGCGACCGAAGACCGGCTCGTCACGGCGGCGAATTTCCTGGGCACTCCTTGCGTAAGCTCGCGCACGGAGGGATCCATGCCGAGAATCCCGCGTCCGCTGTCGCTGTCGTCGCTCTTCGTGCTCGTCGTCGCCGGCTGCTCCGCGACCGCGCCTCGGCCGGTGGCCACGAGCGCCGGAGAAAGGCCGCAGGTCCTTCTGCTCGACCCCTACATCGCCGGACTCCGCACGCTCACGCTGCGCGTCGACGGACACGACGAGAAGATGATCTTCGACACCGGCGGCGGGATCACGATGCTGACGCCCGAAGTGGCCCGCGAGCTCGGCTGCCGGCCTTTCGGCCGCCTGACCGGCTTCCGCAACGACGGTACCGCGCTGCACGTCCAGCGCTGCGCTGCGCGCATCGTCGAGGCAGGCTCGTGGCGCAGCGAGCGCGAGGTGGGCGTCTTCGACCTGATGTCGCTGCTCGGCGGCGCGCCTCCCGTCGCCGGGCTCGTCGGGCTCGACCTGTTCGACGGGCATGCGATCACCATCGACCTCGCGGGCGGAACGCTCACCCTCGAGACTCCTGATTCGCTGCGCGATCGCATTCGCGGCGCGTCGAAGCTGCGCGTGCGGACCTCACGCCAGGCCGGCGGGGCGAGTCTCGACCTCTTCGTCGCCGTCGATGCGCCCGGCGGCCCGCTCTGGCTGGAATGGGACATCGGCAACACCAATCCGGTTCTCCTCTCGCCCCATGCCCTCGAGCAGCTCGGCATCCAGCTGTCGCCCGATCAGCCCCGAGCCGTGACGTTGTCGGTGCCGGGTCTCGGCCCCGTGCACCTCGACGCCATCGCGCACGACTCGATCTACGACGGCCTGCTCAACTTGCGTCTGTTCGAGGACTACGTCTTCACGCTCGACCTCGCGAAGTACGAGCTGTGGGCGAAGCCGCGCGCGGCCGCGGCGCCTGGCGGCGACTAGGCCTCGGCGATCAGCGGCTCGAAGCGCGACTTGTCGGTGGCCTTGAGGTAGGCGTCCTTGGCGGTGACGACCTTCCTCTGCACGTAGTCGAGCAGCACCTCGTCGAGCAGCTGCATGCCGATCGTCTTGCCCGACTGCATGACGGTCTGCAGCATGGGCAGGTTGCCCTCGCGGATCAGGTTGGGAAGCCCCGGCGTGGCGAGCAGGATCTCGTTGACTGCCACCCGCCCGCCGCCGATCTTCGGCAGCAGGAGCTGCGCCACGATCGCGGCGAGCGACTCGGCGAGCGAAACGCGCGTTTGCGCCTGCTCCTCGGCCGGAAAGACGTCGATCAGCCGGTCGATCGTCTTGGCCGCCGAGTTGGTGTGCAGGGTGCCGAAGACGAGCAGCCCCATCTCGGCCGCGCGCAGCGCCAGCGAGATCGTCTCGAGGTCCCGCATCTCGCCGACCAGGATGACGTCGGCGTCCTGGCGAATCGCGGCGCGCAGCGCCGAGGCGAAGCTCTCGGTGTCGGTCCCCACCTCGCGCTGCGAGAAGACCGACAGGTTCCCCTTGTGCACGAACTCGACCGGCTCCTCGATCGTCACGATGTGCTTCGACTGCGTGCGGTTGATGCGGTCGATGATCGCCGCGAGGGTCGTCGACTTGCCGGAGCCGGTCGGCCCGGTCACCAGGACGAGCCCGCTCTGCAGCTCGGCGAGCTGGCCGAGCACCCTGGGAAGTTCGAGCTCCTCGAGCGAGGCGATCTTCTCGGGAATGGTGCGCAGCACCGCCGAGGGACCGCGCTCCTGCCGCAGGTAGTTGGCGCGGAAGCGCGCCACGCCGGGCACGGCGAGCGCGAAGTCGAGGTCGCCGCTCGAGACGAACTCCTGCCACTGCTCCTTGCTGACCACCTCGCGCAGCAGCGCCGCGATCTCGTCGGCGCCCAGAGTCGGCCAGCCGCCGACCGGCTCCAGCGCGCCGTGCACCCGCATGCGCGGCTCCATGCCGGCGGCGAGGTGGAGATCCGAGCCCCCCTTCTCGCGCGTCGTGCGCAGCAGCTCGTGGAGTCGCGGGGTCGCCATCAGGCCGCCGGGATGAGCTTCGGGTCGTCGGCGTGGCGGAGGGCCTCGTCGCGGGTGATCACGCGATCGCGCACGAGCTGCGCCAGCGAGGCGTCGAGCATCATCATCCCGTGCGACGCGCCGGTCTGCAGGATCGATCGGATCTGGAAGGTCTTCTGGTCGCGGATCAGGTTCGCCACCGCGCGAGTGCCGAGCAGCACCTCGATCGCCGGCACCCGGCCGGCGCCGTCGGCGCGGGCGACGAGGCGCTGCGAGACCACCGCGCGCAGCGATTCCGAGAACATCGTCCGGATCTGCGACTGCTGGCTGGGCGGGAAGGCGCCGATGACGCGGTCGATGGTCTGGATGGCGCCGGCGGTGTGCAGCGTCGCCAGCACCAGGTGCCCGGTCTCGGCGGCGGTGAGCGCCAGCGAGATCGTCTCGAGGTCGCGCAGCTCGCCGATCGCGATGACGTCGGGATCCTCGCGCAGGGCGGCCTTGAGGGCGCGCGCGAAGCTCGCCGTGTCACGCCCGACCTGGCGCTGATTGACCGAGCAGGCGGCGGGCGCGTGGATGTACTCGATCGGGTCCTCGACCGTGACGATGTGGTCGCGCCGTTCCTCGTTGACGAGCCGCAGGAGCGCCGCGAGAGTCGACGACTTGCCGCAGCCGGCAGGTCCGGTGAGCAGCACGATTCCCTGGTGGTAGTCGGTCAGGCGCGCCAGCGTCGAAGGCAGGCCGAGGTCGGCGAGCGACGGCACCTGGAAGGGAACCGCCCGCATCGCGATGCTCGTCCCGTTCTGGTGCCGGTAGGCGTTGCAGCGGAAGCGGGCGACGCCGGCGAGCGTGGTCGAGAAGTCGACCTGGCCCGTCTTCGCGAGCTCGGCGCGCTTCTCGGCGTCGAGCAGCTCGTTGGCGAAGGCCTCGACCTGCTCGCGGCTGAAGCTCTTCTCGCCGACCGCCGTCAGGTTGCCGAAGCGCCGCAGCAGCAGCTTCTCGCCCGCGGCGAGGTGGAGGTCGCTCGCTCCCTGCCGCACCGCGTAGTCGAGCAGCCGGTCGACCGAGCGCTCGACGCGCGCGGCGCCGGTCGGCCGCGCGGCCGCCGGCGGCAGCTGGAAGACGCCGGAGGCCGAGTTGCGCACCGCTTCGTCGGCGCGCTGCTTCTCGAGCATCTGCTTCTGGACTTCGAGCAGCTTCTCGACGTGCGCCGGCGTCAGCAGCCCCTTGGCGACGAGGAAGTCGCCGAGGTTCTGGTCCCACTCGCTCTTCGCCTGCTCCTCGAGCGCCTTGGCGAGCTGCTCGGGGGTGATCAGCTTGTAGTGGACGGCGAGGCGCCCGAGGTGGAAACTTTCCCGGCTCATCGGAGGGAGCGAAGCCTAGCCGAGCGCCAGGTCGGCCGCGGTAGCGGCGAAGAGCCAAAGCGCCAGCACGCCGTTGGCGGTGAAGAAGGCCGCGTTCAGCCGCGACAGGTCCCCCGGCCGGACGATCGCATGCTGCCAGCCGAGGAGCGCCGCGCACCCCGCGACACCGGCGCCGTAAGCCGCCCCGAGGCCGGGAGGGTAAACCCAGGGGAGCGCCGCGAGGCAGCCGAGCGCCACGACGTGGAGCGCGGCCGAGATCCAGAGCGCGCTTCGGGCGCCGAAGCGCGCCGGCACCGAGAAGAGGCCGCGCGCGCGGTCGAAGGCCTCGTCCTGGAGCGCGTAGAGGACGTCGAAGCCGGCCACCCAGGCCAGCACCGCGGCGGCCAGCACGAAGGGCGTCGGCGCGAAGGCGCCGGTGACCGCGATCCAGGCGCCGAGCGGCGCGCCGGCGAGGGCGAGGCCGAGCGTCGCGTGGGCGAGCCACGTGAAGCGTTTGGTGTAGCTGTAGCCGAGCAGGACCGGAATCGCGACGGCGACCAGCTTCACGCAGAGCGGATTGAGCTGCCAGGCGGCGAGCACGAGCAGCGCGAGCGACGCCGCGACGAAGGCCGCGACGAAGCCGGGCGTCACGAGGCCGGCCGGCAGCGCGCGCGTCGCGGTGCGCGGATTGGCGGCGTCGATCTCCCGATCGACCAGCCGGTTGAACCCCATCGCCGCCGACCGCGCGCCGACCATCGCGACCAGGATCCACCCCAGCACCCGCCACCCCGGCAGGCCGTGGGCGGCGAGGATCATGCCGGTCAGGGCGAAGGGGAGGGCGAAGAGGGTGTGCTCGAACTTGATCATCTCGAGCACGATCCGGAGCTGGGCGACGAGGCGGGCCATCGGCGGGATTCTCGCAGGTCCGCTCGCGCGGCGGGAGCGGTTCGGCTATCGTGCGCGGAAACGAGGAGTTCGCATGACCCTGACCGCCGGCGCCCGCCTGGGACCGTACGAAATCGTCTCGCCGCTCGGCGCGGGCGGGATGGGCGAGGTTTATCGCGCCAACGACACCCGTCTCGACCGCCAGGTGGCGGTGAAAGTGCTGCCCGAGCACCTGTCGGCCTCGGAGGAGCTGCGCTCGCGCTTCGAGCGCGAGGCGAAGGCGATCTCGTCGCTCTCGCATCCCAACATCTGCACCCTCTACGACGTCGGCCGCGAAGGGGACGTCGACTTCCTGGTCATGGAGCTGCTCGACGGCGAATCGCTCGCCGACCGGCTCGCCAAGGGGCCGCTGCCGATCGACCAGGTCCTGCGGCTCGGCATCCAGATCGCCGACGCGCTCGAGAAGGCGCACAACTCGGGGATCGTCCACCGCGACCTGAAGCCGGGCAACATCTTCGTCACCGAGCGCGGGGTGAAGCTGCTCGACTTCGGGCTGGCGAAGCTGCACGCGGCGGCGGCGCCGACGAGCCAGACGGCGCTCGGGCGGCTGCAGACCGAGCAGCTGTCGGTGTCGCTGACCGGCGAGGGAATGATCCTCGGGACGTTCCAGTACATGGCTCCGGAGCAGCTCGAGGGCAAGGAAGCGGACCAGCGGACGGACCTCTTCGCGCTGGGCTGCGTGCTCTACGAGATGGCGACGGGGCGGAAGGCGTTCGCGGGTTCGAGCCAGGCGAGCCTGATCGGCTCGATCATGCACTCGACGCCGGCGCCGGTCTCGTCGACCGCACCGATGGCTCCGCCGGCGCTCGACCGGGTGATCGCGACCTGTCTGGCGAAGGACCCGAAGGAGCGCTGGCACACGGCGCACGACGTGCGGCTGCAGCTGGCGTGGATCGCCGAGGGGGGCTCGCAGGTCGGCGTGCCGGCGCCGGTGGCGCACCACCGCAAGAACCGCGAGAAGCTCGCCTGGGGGCTCGCCGCGCTGCTCGCGCTGGCGACCGCCGCCGTGACGGTCGGTTATCTCCGCCGCGCCCCGGCGCCGCCGCGCGTCGTTCGCTTCGAGATCGCGCAGCCCGCCGCGCTGACGGCGATGGGCTCGCCCAAGGTCTCCCCCGACGGCCACCAGATCGCCTTCGTCGGCACCGACACCCAGGGGAAGAACCAGATCTGGTTGCGCGCGCTCGAGGGACTGGAGGCGCGGCCGCTGGCCGGCACGGATGGGGTCACCACCGCGGTGCGGCCGTTCTGGTCGCCCGACAGCCACTTCCTGGCCTATTTCAACGACGGCAAGCTGATGAAGATCCCGGTCGACGGCGGCCCGCCGCAGAAGATCTGCGACACGACGATCACCGGCGGCGACGGCACCTGGAGCCAACACGGCGTCATCCTCTTCGACGGCGGGCCGAACGATCCGATCCAGCGCGTCGATGCCGCGGGCGGCGTGCCGCGCGTCGAGCAGGCGGGCGCCAAGGGGGAGCACGCCTACCAGGTCGCCTGGCCGCAGTTCCTGCCGGACGGCAAGCACTTCCTGATGATCACCTTCGGCGGCGCCGAGGCGGACAACGGCGTGCAGCTCGCCGAGCTCGACAAGAAGGAGCTCGAGCGCGTCGTCGGCGGCCTCTCGCGCGTCGAGTTCGCGCCACCGGCGTCGATCCTCTTCGTGCGCGAGAAGACTCTCGTCGCGCAGCGCTTCGACACCTCGAATGGCAGGATCCTCGGCGAGCCGGTGCCGGTCGCCGAGGGGCTCGGCGTCAGCAGCGTCGGCCTGGCCGACTTCTCGGCTTCGAGAAACGGCGTGCTGGTCTATCGCGCCGGCCAGGCCGACGAGAGCCGGCTGACCTGGACGGACCTCACCGGCCGTCCGCCCGCCGGCGCCGAGGATCCGGGAACCGGTTTCAGTCCGGCCCTCTCCCCTGACGGACGCTGGTTGGCGGTCAATCGCGACGAGGGGAAGAACACCGACATCTGGCTGCGGGACCTGAAGCGCGGGGTCAGCTCGCGCTTCACGACCGACCCCAAGCCCGAGTACGCGCCAATGTTCACGCCCGACGGCCAGAGCCTGCTGTTCACCCGCGACGAGGGGAGCGCCGGCTGGTCGATCGTGATGCGTTCACTCGACGCCCCGAAAGAGAGCGTCCTGATCCCGCCGGCGCCGCGACAGCTCGTCACCTCGATCTCGCCCGACGGCCGTCACCTGCTCTACGTCAAGCAGAAGGTCACCGACGGCGTCAGTGAGTTCGACATCCACGTCACCGACCTCGCCGCGGGCGGCGCCGGAAAGCCCTACGTCGTCACCCCGTTCAACGACATGCGCGGCATGTTCTCGCCCGACGGACGATGGGTCGCCTTCCAGTCGAACGAGTCGGGACGCCCCGAAGTCTACGTGCAGGCCTTTCCGGAGCCGGGGCGCAAGTGGCAGGTCTCGACCCAGGGGGGAGTCGAGCCCTTCTGGACGCCGAAGGGGGACAAGCTCTACTACTACGGCGCGGATCGCCGCCTCTGGAGGGTGGACGTCCGGACCTCGCCGGCCTTTGACGCCGGCATCCCCGAGCCGCTCTTCCCGCTGCCGCTTTCGACCATCGCGGCGCGGAATCACTACGTGGCGACGCCGGACGGACAACGGCTGTTGACGCTCGCGACCTCCGGCGCCGGCACGGCGACGCCGATGACCGTGGTGCTCGACTGGAACGCGCCGCTCGGACGCTGAGCGCCGGCGGGATCGCTCGCCGAGGATCCTGACCAGCACCCGCGAACGTTCAATTTTCCGCAGCGCGGGGCGAGGCGCCGGCGTCTTGCCGTGAGCGGACCCGCGCCGCTGCCGCCGGTCGCGGCGGCGGTGCGAAGCTCGCCGGCGCGCCACCGGCTGATCCAGGAAGACGTAGAGAGCGCGGCCCGCGAACCGTGCGGCGGCGCGCGCGCCGCATCGTCGTTCCGACGCCTCGCAGGAGCCCCCTGCCGCCAGGCCCGCGCCCCCTGCCGCCGATCCCCGTCCCGCCGCGATTCGCCCCCGCGAGGCACTGCTCTTGCGCATCCGGAGAGCGGTTCGTCGTTCGCCCCGCGGGGCAGAAAGGAGTTTCATCGAATGAACCAACTCTGGAAGAAGAGCGCGCTCGCCGCGCTCCTGGCGCTCGTCGCCCTGGCGACGGTCACCGCGCCGCTCGCCGCGCAGCTGCAGACGGGCAACGTCTTCGGCAGCGTGGTCGACGACAAGGGCGCGGCCCTTCCCGGCGTGACCGTCACCCTCTCGGGCGGCGGCGCTCCGGTCGTCACCACCACGGACGCCGAGGGTAACTTCCGCTTCGTCGGCGTCTCCCCGGGCACCTACAAGCTCGAGTCGACGCTCGACGGCTTCAGCCCGGTCGTCTACGAGCAGGTCACGGTCAACGTCAACCGCAACACGACCCTGAACCTGACCATGAACGCCGCGGTCGCCGACGTGATCACGATCACCGGCGAGTCGCCCCTCCTGGACAGCCGCAAGATCTCCACCGGCGCCACGGTCGACAAGACCGAGCTCGAGAAGATCCCGACCGCGCGCGACCCCTGGGTCATCCTGCAGACCGTGCCGGGCGTGCTCGTCGACCGCGTCAACGTCGGCGGCAACGAGAGCGGCCAGCAGTCGGGCCTGGTCGGCAACGGCGACGACGGCCGCAACACGACCTGGTCGATCGACGGCGTCGAGATCACCGATGTCGGCGCGATCGGCAGCTCGTCGGCCTACTTCGACTTCGACGCCTTCGAGGAGATCCAGGTCGGGACCGGCGGATCGGATGCCGGCTCGCGCACCGGCGGCGTCGGGCTCAACATGGTGACCAAGCGCGGCACCAACGAGTGGCGCGGCTCGGGCCGCTACATCACCGACAAGGACAGCTGGCAGTCGAGCTTCGATCCCTCGGCCGGCGATTTCGGCAAGGCCGGGGCGTGGAACCAGAACAAGGCGCAGGCGGCCTTCAAGGCCGGCAACCGCATCGTCGAGGTCCAGGATTACGGCGCCGAGATCGGCGGCCCGATCGTCAAGGACAAGCTCTGGATCTGGGGCAGCTACGGCAAGAACAAGATCAACCTGCTCACCGTGTCGGACTTCGCCGACAACACCCAGCTCGAGAGCTGGAACGGCAAGATCAACTGGCAGATCGCGCAGAACAACTCCGCCTCGGTCTTCTACTTCAAGAACGACAAGACCAAGCAGGGGCGCAACGCCAGCCCGACCCGCACCCAGCCGACGACCTGGAATCAGGGCCCGAAGCCCAGCGACCCCGATCTCTTCTCGTTCTTCAGCGAGCGGCCCGACGTCTTCAAGCTCGAGGACACCCACATCTTCGGGTCCAACTTCTTCCTCACCGGCATGTACTCCGAGTCGGACGGCGGCTTCTCGCTGACCCCGCAGGGCGGCATCGGCGACGGTCACGACAACGCCAACCTCAACCTGTCGACCGGCGTCTGGACCAAGACTTTCGTCGACTACTACTCGATCCGCCCGCAGAACCAGTTGAAGGCCGACGGCTCCTACTTCTTCTCGACCGGCAACCTGAACCACGAGCTGAAGTTCGGCGGCAACTACCGCAAGGCCGAGGTCCGTTCGCTCTCTCGCTGGCCGGGCTTCGGCGTCGACTATTCGGTCGGCTCGACCAACTACCTCTTCTACACCTCGGCGATCGCCGACAACGTCCTGAACTACGACGTCAAGTACGAGAACCTCTACGTGCAGGACACGCTGACCAGCGGCAACCTGACCGCGAACATCGGCCTGCGCTACGACATTCAGAGCGGCGAGCAGACGGCAGGGTCGACGCGTGCGGTGCCGGGTTTCGAGGCTTACCTGCCGGCCTACAGCGTGTCGGGCGGCAGCCCGGGCTTCGGCGACTGGAAGGACCTCCAGCCGCGGCTCGGCGTGACGTATGCCCTGGGCGCGGAGAAGAAGACGCTGCTGCGCGCCAGCTATTCGAAGTTCGTCGATCAGCTCTCGGGCGCGGCGGTCGGTCAGACCTACCCGATCTACCCGGCGCCGTACGTCGGCTTCTACGCCTACGACACCAACGGCAACGGCAAGATCGACCCGACGGAGCTCTCGCCGGGCTACTACGGCTGCTCGCTCCCCTGCGGCCACAGCCCGAACTACAACCCCAACACCGGACAGCTCGTGCCGACCAACGCGGTCGCTTCCAACCTCAAGGCGCCGTCGACCGACGAGCTGGTGCTCGGCGTCGAGCACGCGCTGCTGCCCGAGTTCGTGGTCGGCTTCAACGCGACCTGGCGCAAGACCAGCGACCTGCTGGAGACCGAGACGCTGGTTTTCGACGGCGATCCGTACTCCGCCGCCAACGCGCCGACCATCGGTCGCAAGGCCACCGCGGCCGACTGGATCGTCGAAGACCACGCACACGGTCGTCCTGCCGGACGGCAAGATCCGCCAGGTGCCGGTCTACGCTCTCAGCGCCGGGCGTCAATTCGCGCGGCGGCACCTTCCTCGAGAACAGCGACTCGTCGCAGGACTATCTCGGCCTGTCGTTCACCTTCAACAAGCGCCTTTCGAACCGCTGGATGGCGCGCGGCAACGTCTCGTGGAACGACTGGAAGTGGAACGTCCCGTCCTCGGAGCAGGCCAACAACCCGCAGACCCCGGTCGGCGGCGGGCAATGACGGCGACCGCGTCGTCACCTGCGTCGGCTCGGGCTCGGGCGCCAAGGCCGGCATCTGCATCTCCAGCCAGTGGTCGTACTCGATGTCGGGCATGTACCAGGTCGCGCCGGACAAGGCCTGGGGCTTCAACGTCGCCGCGGCTCGCTCAACGGCCACCAGGGCTACTCGAACACCTACTTCATCCGCGGCCGCCGTTCCGGTTTCCCCGGCGCCAACGACGTGCTCACCTCGGTGACGGCCCGTCCGGACGACTACAAGAACGACGACGTGCACGTGCTCGACCTGCGGATCGAGAAGGAGTTCAAGTTCGACCGCTTCGGCCTCACGATCGGCGCCGACGTGTTCAACGCGCTGAACGCGTCGACGGTGCTGCAGCGCAACCTGCGCCTCGACTACCCGACGCGCAGCCGCATTCGCGCGACGCGTCGACGACGGGCGACCACGTGCCGAAGTCCTGTCGCCCGCGCATCTTCCGTCTCGGCGCCAAGATCACCTTCAACTGATCGCGGTTCCGGCAGGAAGCCGAAGCAAGGGGGCCGCCGGAGCGATCCGGCGGCCCTTTGCCGTCTATCGGTGCGAAGAAAGGCGGGCGTCAGGCGGAGACGGCGTCGAGCCGTCCCGCGATGGCGCGCTCGAAGGCCTCGCGGTGCGAGCGGCTCACCGTCAGCCGGGCGCCGGAGCCGAGCACGAGCGTGTGGTCTCCGGTCGCCTCGCGCAGCAACTCGCGCACGCAGGCGAGGTTCACCATCGCCGAGCGGTGGATGCGCACGAACTTCTCGGGATCGAGCTCGCGCTCGAACCTGGCGAGCGTCTCGCGCACCAGCGGGCTGCCGCTGCCGGTGTGGAGCCGCACGTAGTTGCCGTCGGCCTCGAACCAGTGCACGTCCTCGACCGGCACGAACGAGACCCGCCCGACCGAGCGGATCAGGATGCGCGAGCGGTAGCTCTTGCCGCGCGCGATCTGGTCGACGAGCTGGCGCAGCTCGCGCGCGTCGAGCGCCGAGGGCGCCCCCGAGGCCAGCCGGCGCCGCACCCGCGAGAGGGACGCGGCGACGCGCTCGCCGTCGAAGGGCTTGAGCAGGTAGTCGACCGCCTCGACCTCGAAGGCGCGCACCGCGTGCTCGTCGAAGGCGGTGACGAAGACCACCGCCGGCCGCGGGGCGGAGAGCTCCGAGAGGACCGAGAAGCCGTCGCCGCCGGGCATCTGGATGTCGAGGAAGAGCAGGTCGACCGGGCGGCGCGCCAGCGTCTCCCGCGCCTCGGCGGCGGAGGCGCACTCTCCCGCCACCTCGACGTCGGGCTCGGCGGCGAGCAGCCGGCGCAGGCGGCGGCGGGCGACGGGTTCGTCGTCGACGACGAGAGCGGTGAGGGGGCGCGAGGTCATGTCGTGGCTCCGGCGGGAACGGCGCGAGGCGAGGTTCGGGGGGCCGCTTCGAGCTCCAGCGGCAGCTCGAGGCGGGCGCGGAAACGCTCCGGCTGGACTCTCCCGGTCGACAGCGCGCCGCGATCGCCGAACAGGTGCGCGAGCCGGGCGCGCACGTTGGCGAGGCCGATCCCCTCGCCCGAGCTCGGGCGGGGGAGGGCGACGGTGTCGTTCTCGAGATCGATGCGCAGGCGCTCGGCGCCGAGCCGCTCGGCGGCGAGCACGATCTCGCCGCCGGCCGGGCGCTGGGCGATGCCGTGACGGATGGCGTTCTCGACCAGCGGCTGCAGGAGCAGGCTCGGCAGGCGGGCGGCGAGCAGCTCGTCGGGGACGCGATAGCTGACGGCGAGGCGCCCCTCGAGACGCACGCGCTCGAGGTCGAGATAGCCGTCGAGGAACTCGAGCTCCTCGGCCAGCGTCGTCTCGCCCCGCTCGCCGGCGCGCAGCGTGCGGCGCAGCAGCTCGGCCAGGGTCAGCAGGCTCTTCTCGGCGGCCGCCGGATCCTCGTGCACCAGCTCGGCGGCGGTGTGCAGGCTGTTGAAGAGGAAGTGGGGGTGGAGCTGCATGCGCAGCGCGGCGAGCTCGGCCTGGGCCAGCATCTCGGCGAGGCGCGCGGCGCGCAGCTGCTCGGCGCGCGAGCGCTGGAAGGCGTCGAAGGTGAGGACGGCGCCGAGGATCGCCCAGTAGGTGACGAGGTTGAGGTGCGAGTGGGCGCCGAGCTCGCGAACCAGCTCGCCGGTGAAGCCGGCGGCGTCGAGCCGGCCGGTTTCGATCGGGTAGACGCCGAGCTCCATGACGAAGAGCTGCAGCGTCGAGACGATCGGGCCGGCGACCACGTGCACGGCGAGGTTCCGCCAGGCGAAGGGGGCGAGCGGAAAGCGCCGCGCCAGCCGGCTCACCGGCAGAAAGAAGAGCCCCCAGGCGAGCCAGTGCACGACCCAGGCGGCGAGCACGAGGCGCCACTCGACGTCTCGTCCGCCGACCAGCGCCGAGGCGAAGGGCCTCTGGCTGCCGAAGAAGAGCCCCAGTCCGAGCCAGAAGATCAGGCCCTGGCCCAGGCGGCGCCAGCTGTGGGACGGGAGGGAGCTCACGGGGGGGCAATCTACCGGACCGCGGGGTAGCCCGGCCTCCCGGCCCCGGCGTCCCGCGTCGCCGTTCCGCCGGTTCACCCCCCGGTGGCTCGAAAACGGCGGGCGGGCGGCGCTGGCTCCGCGCCCGTGCCTGCCGTTAGTCTCCCCCGGAGACGAGGGGCGGATGGAGATGATCGGGCGGACGCTGTCGCACTACCGCATCCTCGAGCGGCTCGGCGAGGGGGCGATGGGCGAGGTCTATCTCGCCGAGGACGTCCGCCTCGACCGGCCGGTCGCGATCAAGATCCTGCGCCCGAGCGAGGGGGGGACGGCGAGCGGCGCTCGCGCCTGCTGGCCGAGGCGCGCGCCGCCTCGGCGCTCAATCACCCCAACGTCGCCGTCGTCTACGACGTCGACGAGGTCGAGAGCGACGGGACACGCATCGGCTTCCTCGCTTTCGAATACGTCGCCGGCGAGCCGCTCGACCTCTGGGCGAAGAGGCAGGAACGCTCGCTCGACGAGCTCCTCGACGTCGCGGCGCAGATCGCCGGCGCGCTCGCCGCCGCCCACGGCCGTGGCCTCGTGCACCGCGACATCAAACCGTCCAACCTGCTCGTCGACGCCGCCGGTCGGGTCAAGGTGGTCGATTTCGGCGTCGCGGCGGCCTTTTCGCTGCGTCTCGCCGACCTCTCGACCTGGACGCGGCCGCCGGCGACGAGGCCGAGCGGTGCGGTCGCCGCCGGCGAGATCGCCGGCACGCTGCTCTACATGGCTCCCGAGCAGGCGCTCGGCCGGCCGATCGACGGCCGCGCGGACCTCCACGCCCTCGGAGTCGTGCTCTACGAGCTGCTCGCCGGCGCGCACCCCTTCCGTGCCGCGAGCTGGGCGGAGACGCTCGACGCGGTGCTCCATCGCGAGCCGCCGCCGCTCGTCTCCGCGGCCGGCGGCGATCCCCGCCGCGACGAGCTGGCACGCCTGGTCGCAGCACTGGTCGCCAAGGAGCGCGACGAGCGTCCGGCGAGCGCCGAGGTAGTGGTCGCCGCTCTCGACGCCATCCGCCGCGGCGCGCCGGTCGCGCCGCCGCCGCCGGAAGACGGGAGCGAGCGCATCGCGGTGCTCCCCTTCGCCAATCTCTCCGGGCATCCGGAGGACGACTGGATCGGCGGCGGGATCGTCGAGACGCTGGCCTCCGAGCTCGCGGCGCTGCCCGGCTTCGCCGTCGTGCCGCGCGACCGCGTCGAGGAGGCGGCGCGCCGCCTGGCGCAGGCGGGGCCCGAGAGCCTGGCGCTGCACGCGCAGCGGCTGGGCCGCGCCCTCGGCGCGCGCTGGGCGGTCGCCGGCGCGCTGCAGCGTGCCGGCGACCGGTTGCGAGTCACCGGCCAGCTTCTCGACGTCGCGACCGGCGCCGCCGCCGGCACGCTCAAGGAGGATGGCGCGCTCGAGGAGATCTTCGCGTTGCAGGACCGCCTCGCCGCCACCGTGGCCCGCGGGCTCTCGGCGCGCACGCCGTCTGCTGCCGCCGCCGACGAGACGCGCGTCGTCGCCGCCTACGAGGCGCTCTCCCGCGGCCTGCTCAACCTGCGCAGCGAGACCTACGAGGGGCTCGACCGCGCGATTCTCTTCTTCGAGCGCGCCGTCGAGCTCGACCCGCGCTACGTCCGCGCGCTCGTCGAGCTCGGTGCGGCGCGCGCCCAGCAGGCCGACTACCTCGGCGCGCCGGAGCTCCTCGAGCGCGCCCTGGCGGCGCTGCGCAGCGCGCTGTCGCTGGCGCCCTCGCACGCCCGCGCGCGGCGCGAGCTCGGCGCCACGCTGGTCTCGGCGGGAAGGGACGAGGAGGGAATCGCGGCGATCGAGCAGGCGCTGGCGGCGGCGCCCGACGAATCCTCGATCGTCGGCGGCTACGGCCGCGCGCTGCTGCTCGGCCGCGGCGACTTCGCCGGCGCGGCGCGCCAGTTCGAGCGCGCCGTCGAGCTGCAGCCGCTCGCCGGCTGGTACTGGTTGCAGCTCGCGCACTGCCGCACGCTGGCGCGCGAGCTCGAGCCGGCGCGCGAGGCCGCCGAGCGGGCCATCGCGCTCCAGGAGCGCTTCCTCTCGGGCCGCGAAGGGCAGCAGATCGTCGGCGCCTACATGCGACGCGGCCACGTCGCGGCGCTCGAGGGGAAGCCGCAGGAGGCGGTCGCCGCCTTCCAGCAGGAGCTCGCCTTCCTCGCCCAGCTCGACCACGCGCTGCGCGGCCGCATCCGGGTCGAGCTCAACCTGCGGCTCGGCAACGCCTGGCGTGCCCTCGGCGCGACGCAGCAGGCGACGGCGCACCTCGACGCGGCGCTCGCGGCGTTCGAGCGCCGGGTGGCGATGGGGGCCGACGACGCGGCGACGCGCTACTACGCGGCCGGCATCCACGCCCTGCGCGGCGAACGCGAGAACGCCCTCGCCGAGCTCGGGCGCGCCATCGCGGCCCATCCGCGCTTCAACCGCGCGCGCGCCGCCATCGAGCCCGAGTTCGACGCGCTGCGCGACGACGCCGAGTTCCGCGCCCTGCTCGGGCGCTGACTCAGGCGGGGTTCCAGCGCATCCCCGGCCCTTCCGGGCCGAGACCGAGCAGATCGAGCAGCCGCTGCGCGTAGGCGTCGAGAAAGCGCGGCATCTCCTCGCCGCCGATGTAGAAGGCGGGGATCGGCGGCGCCACGATCGCTCCGGCGTAGGTCAGGGTGCGCAGGTTTTCGAGATGCACGAGCGCCAGTGGCGTCTCGCGGAATCCAAGCAGGAGCGGCCAGCGCTCCTTGAGCGCCACCGCGCCGGCGCGATGGATCAGCGTGTCGGCGACGCCGGTGGCGAAGGCGCCGAGTGTTCCCGAGCTGCAGGGGAGCACGACCGTTCCGGCCAGGCGCTGCGAGCCCGAGGCGATCGGCGCGTCGAGCTCGTTGTCGCGATGGAGGACGATCTTCGCCGCGGCGCTCGCGTCGAGGCCGGCTGCGTCGACGAGATCCCGCGCGCCCGTGCGCTCGGCGCCGAGCTCGTGCGCCAGGACCTGGCTGGCGCCGCGCGAGACGACGAGGTGCACGCGCTCCACCGCCGGGTGATTCGCGACGACAGCGAGGAAGTGGCGCGGCAGCGCCATGCCGGAGGCGCCGGTGACGAGGAGGGCGAGTCGGGCCATCGATTCGATCCTACGCCGCCACGGAACGAGCGGACGGGCCGGTCAGCGGCTCAGAGGCGTCCGAAGCGCTCGAAGGAGGCGCGCTCGAGCGCCTCGCGGTGGTCCGGGTGGGCGATCGCGGCCAGCAGGCGCGAGCGCTCCGCCAGCGAGCGGCCGCGCAGGTCGGCGACGCCGTGCTCGGTGACTACGAAGTGGACGTGGGCGCGCGTCGTCACCACGCCGGCCCCCGGCTTGAGGAAGGGGACGATGCGGCTCTCGCCGCGCTTGGTGGTCGAGGGGAGCGCGATGATCGGCTTGCCGCCGGCGGAGAGCGAGGCGCCGCGGATGAAGTCCATCTGGCCGCCGACGCCCGAGTACATCCGCGTCCCGATCGAGTCGGCGCAGATCTGGCCGGTCAGGTCGACCTCGATGGCGCTGTTGATGGCGACGACCTTCGGATTGCGGCGGATCACCGAGGTGTCGTTGACGTAGGCGCAGTCGAGCATCGCGACCTGCGGGTTGTCGTCGAGGAAGTCGTAGGTCCGCCGCGTCCCCATGGCGAAGCTCGAGACCACCTTGCCCGGATGGACGCGCTTCTCCTCGCCGGTGACGACGCCGCGCTCGACCAGGTCGACGACGCCGTCCGAGAACATCTCGGTGTGGATGCCGAGCCGCTTGTGGTCGCGTAGCGAGGCGAGCACCGCGTCGGGGATGGCGCCGATGCCCATCTGCAGCGTGGCGCCGTCCTCGATCAGGCTCGGCGACGTGGCGGCCGATGGCGCGCTCGACCGGGCCGAGGGCGGGGGCGCGGCCTCGGGCAGCGGCTCGTCGGTGGTCACCGTGGCCGCGAAGCGGGTGACGTGGACGAGGCCGTCGCCGTGGCTGCGCGGCATCTGCGGATTGACGAGGGCGATCACCCGCCGCGCGCACTCGACCGCGGCGTGCGAGGCGTCGACCGAGACGCCGAGCGAGCAGAAGCCGTGGCGGTCGGGCGGCGAGACCTGGATCAGCGCCACGTCGAGCGGCAGCACCCCCTGGCGGAAGAGCGCCGGCACTTCGGAGAGGAAGACCGGCACGTAGGAGGCGCGCCCCTCGCTCGAGCGCCTGCCGCATGTTGGGGCCGATGAAGAGGCAGCGGACGTGAAAGCTCTTCTCCATGCCCGGCGCCGCGTAGGGCGCCGGGCCTTCGGTGTGGAGATGGCACGACCTCGACCTCGGAGAGCTCCGGCGCGCGCGCCGCCAGCGCCTCGACCAGCAGCGGGGCGCGGCGGCGGCGGTGTGGACGAAGACGCGGTCGCCCGACCGCACGTAGGCGAGCGCCTCCTCGACCGGAACCGGGCGGATCACTCGAGCTGCTTCTGCGAGTTGCGGAAGAGCAGCACGCAGAGCACCGCGAAGGCGAGCGCGCAGAGCACGCCGCCCGAGACCGGGCCGTTCTTGAACGCGGCGTAGAAGGCGCCGCCGAGATCGAGCTTCTCGAGCAGCGTCGGTTGCTCCATGTGCAGCACCGAATCGCCGATGAAGGCGACGAGCGCGATCAGCACGCCGCCGAGCGAGCCGCCGGCGACGAGGCCGGTGGCGTAGAGCATGCCGGACGAGAGCTCGCTCTCTTCCTTGCGCTTGGACACCTTGTCGCCGATCGCCTTGACCATGCCGCCGATCCAGATCGGGAAGGTGGTCGACAGCGGCAGGTAGGCGCCGACCGCCCAGGAGAGGGCGTGGGCGCCCATCATCTGCGCCATGAAGGCCATCGCGACGCCGATCAGCACGGGTGCCCAGGGCAGGTTCTGCGCCAGCAGCCCCTTGATGATCGTCGCCATCAGGGTCGCCTGCGGCGCCGGCAGCGCCGGACCACCGATGCCGTGCAGCTCGCCGGCGGCATAGGTCTTGTCGAGCAGGAAGAGGGTGCCGCCGATAGCCACCGTCGAGGCCAGCACGCCGATGATGAATCCGATCTGCTGGCTGCGCGGCGTGGCGCCGACGAGGTAGCCGGTCTTCAGGTCCTGCGAGGTGGCGCCGGCGTTGGCCGCCGCGATGCAGACGAGAGCGCCGACGCAGAGCGCCACCGGCTGGTAGGCGTCGCCGGTGCGGCCGACGAGGACGAAGATCACGCAGGTCGCCATGATCGTGGCGATCGTCATGCCCGAGATCGGGTTGGACGAAGTGCCGATGATGCCGACGATGCGCGACGAGACGGTGACGAAGAAGAAGCCGAAGACGACGACCAGCAGGCCCATCAGCAGCGAGCCCGGGAACTCGCCGTGCGGGAAGTTGGGGAGGACCGTGATCAGCAGCGCGAGGGCGATCGAGCCGAAGAGGACGGGCTTGATGCCGAGGTCGCGGTCGGTGCGCTTCTGGCCGGCGCCAGCGTCGCCGCCGCGGATCGACTTCACCGACTCGCGGAAGGCCGAGACGATCGTGGGCAGCGTCTTGAGCAGCGTCATCACGCCGGCGCAGGCGACGGCGCCGGCGCCGATGTAGCGGATGTAGGCGCGGTAGATCCACTCGGCGTGCGCGTGCGAAGCCCGCCACCCCTCCGAGAAGCCGAGCTTGGTCAGGTCGTCGATGAGCCGCGTCTCGGGAATGAACATCGAGATCAGCGGAATCAGCGCCAGCCAGGCCAGCACGCCGCCCGCCGCCAGCTCGCCGGCGATGCGCGGTCCGATGATGTAGCCGAGGCCGAGGTACTCGGGCGTGACGTCGCTCTGCAGCGTGGCGTCGGGAATGATCCCGTCCTTCTTGGTCCGGAACCAGGTCGCGGTCTCGTTCCAGAGGCCGAGGATGCCGTAGAGGAACTTGTAGAGCAGCGAGATGCCGACGCCGGCGAAGACCATCTTGGCGAGGTTGCCGCCGCGCTCGCCGGCGATCAGCACGTCGGCGCAGGCGGTGCCCTCGGGATAGGGGAGGTTGCCGTGCTCCTTGACGATCAGCGCGCGCCGCAGCGGGATCATGAACAGCACGCCGAGCGTGCCGCCGACCGCCGAGAGCACGAAGATCGTGCCGTAGCGGAAGTACTGGTTGCCGTCGGCGAGGAAGATCATCGCCGGCACCGTGAAGACGACGCCCGCGGCGACCGATTCGCCGGCCGAGCCGATCGTCTGGACGATGTTGTTCTCGAGGATGGTCGAGTTGCCGAAGCGCTTGAAGACCGCGATCGCCAGCACCGCGATCGGCACCGAGGCGGAGACGGTCAGGCCGGCGCGCAGCGCCAGGTAGACCGTCGCGGTGCCGAAGATGATGCCGAAGATCGCGCCCAGGATGATCGCCTTCGGCGTGAACTCCGCCATCTGGACGTCGTCGGCGACGAACGGCTCGAACTTCTTGCCCGGCGTTCCTGCCATGCAGTCCTCCTCGAGAGGGAGCGGCGGCTGTGGTGCTGCGGATCGGCGGCGATGGTACGACGCCCTTCCGGGCGAGGCAAGCCGCGCGACGCGGCGATCAGTCCCGTTCCGGCGCCGCGAAGGGAGCCAGGAAGCGCACCGGCAGGGTCCGCGTCTCGGAGGTGCCGACCTCGTCGACCGTCACCGTGAGCTCGACCGGTCCGTGCAGCTCGTCGCGCTCGATCGCCACCGAAATGGGGACACGGGTGTCGGCGAGCGAGGCGAGCTCGACTTCCGGCCGCGTGATCGCGATCTCGGCCTCGACCGGCGAGCTGACCGTGATGCGGAAGCGCGCCGTCGCCGGCCCCTTGTTGACCAGGTGGATCTCGAAGACGTTGCGCACCATCTCGCCGTCGAGGACGAACGGGTTGGCGCCCCGCGGGCGCAGCACGTTCGACTCGAAAGGCGTGCGCAGCAGGAGGCTCGCGGCGAGCGCCGCGCTGGCGGCGAGGAAGAGGAGCCGCGTAGGCGACCAGGCGCGGCCGCAGCACGCGCGGGGCGCCGCCGGCCAGCCGGCTCTGCGGATAGAAGCCGATCAGGCCCGGGGCGCGCCCGACCTTGCCCATCACCTCGTCGCAGGCGTCGACGCACTGCAGGCAGGCGAGGCACTCCATCTGCAGGCCCGTTGCGGATGTCGATCGCGGTCGGGCAGACCACGACGCAGCGCTGGCAGTCGACGCAGTCGCCGAGCTCGGCGCGCGCCGGCGCCTCTTCGTCAGCCTGCCGCGCGGCTCGCCGCGCTTCTCGTCGTAGGCGACGGTGACCGAGTCGCGTCGTGCAGCACCGACTGCAGGCGGCCGTAGGGGCAGAGCACGACGCAGAACTGCTCGCGGAACCAGGCGAAGTTGAAGTAGAGGACGGCGGTGAAGGCCATCGTCAGCAGGAAGGCGAGGTCGTGCGCCGCCGGGCCTTCGCGGATCATCGCGAGGAGCTCGCGCGGCCCGACGAAGATCGCCGTCGCGGTGTGCGCGACGGCGAGCGAGACGGCGAGGAAGAGCGAGGTGCTTGAGCGCGAAGCGCGGCGACCTTGCCCGGCGGTCCAGGGCTGGCCGGTCGTGCTTCAGGCGGCGCTCGCGCGGCCCGTCGAGCCAGCGCTCGATGGGCCGGTAGAGCCCCTCGAGGAAGACGGTCTGCGGGCAGGCCCAGCCGCACCAGACGCGGCCGCGCCAGGCGGTGACGAAGAGCAGCCCGAAGGCGAAGGCGAGCGTCAGCAGGACGACGCAGCCAGAAGTCCTGCGCGTTGAAGGTCGCCCGAACAGGAAGAAGCGGCGGTGCTCGACGTCGAGCTGAATCACCGGGTGGCCGCCGATCTGGGACGAGCGGCGCCACCACGTAGAAGGCGATGAGCAGCGCGAAGACGATGCGCCGCGCGCGTGATGCACCGGCCGCTGCACGTCGGCCGGGTGGACCTTGAGGCGCGAGCCGTCGGGCCGCATCGACCCGAGGATCGGCGCGGGCCCGGCCGGATTCGTCGCGTCGCTCATCCTGCGCTCCTTCCCGCTCCGCCTACTCGACGATCTCGCCCTGCGGCGCCTTGCCGGGGACGTTCTTGCCCTTGAGGGTGAGGACGAAGGCCGACGCGCTGCGCACGCGGTCGGGGCCGAGCATCGGCCCCCAGGCCGGCATGCCCTTGGCCGGCACGCCCTCGCGCACCGGCTTCAGGATATCCGCCGGCGCCGTGCCGTGGATCCAGTAGCCGTCGGTCAGGTTCGGACCGATGATGCCGCTCGCCCTCCGGGCCGTGGCAGGCGGCGCAGGTGGTGCGGAAGACCTCTTGCGCCGGCCGCCACGCTTCGGGATCCTTCGCGAGCGCGAGCAGCGCCTCGGTCGAGGTCGGATTGGCGGCGATGCGCGCCGCCAGCAGCGCGTCGACTTCGGCGCTGATAGGCCTCGCGCGGCAGCCGGCCGCATCTTGGTGGTGTGGAAGACGAACCAGTAGCCGAAGGCGAACACGATGGTCGCGTAGAGGATGAAGAGCCACCAGTTCGGGAGGTGGTTGTCGTCTTCTTCGATGCCGTCGTAGACGTGGACGACGCGCTTCGGATCGTCGGGAGCGCTCACGGTTGCACCTCGCTGGAATCGCTGGTTTCGGAAGTCGTCGAGCGGCAGCGCCGCCACGGAGTCGTAGTCCTCGCGATGCCGCATCAGGAAGGTGCGCAGCAGCACGAGCAGGAAGACGACGACGAAGAAGCCCAGCGCCGCGAGCGGCAGGGCGGTCGAGGTCAGGGCGGAGTAGAACTCGCGGTACAGTCAGTGGCTCGCGGCGGCGCCGGGCGGGGTCGCGGTCGGTCCGGCGGCAGCGACCGCCGGCGCGGTGGTCGGCGCCACGCCCTGGTCGCGGCCGAGCCGCTGCAGGTAGGCGATCAGCGCCACCATCTCGGTGTTCCAGTCGACCTTGACGCCGCTCGCCGCGAGGTCCGCGACGATCGTCGTCGGCCTGCGCGCGCTGCGTCGGCCTCGGCGCGCGTCGACGTCGGCGTCGGTGTAGGGCACGCCGAGCTTCCGCATCAGCGCCAGCTTCTTGCGCGCCAGCGTGCGTGTCGATGCGCCCGCTCGCCAGCCAGCTGTAGGTCGGCATGTTCGAGCCCGGGCTGATCGCGCGCGGGTCCATCATGTGCGGTAGTGCCAGAGGTTCGGGTACTTGCCGCCCTCGCGCTGCGAGGTCCGGCCCGGTGCGCTTGCGAGCCCCACTGGAAGGGGTGGTCGTAGATGAACTCCTCGGCGCGCGAGGCCTCGCCGTAGCGCAGCGTCTCGGCGCAGCATCGGCCGGATCATCTGCGAGTGGCAGATGTAGCAGCCCTCGCGGACGTAGACGTCGCGGCCCTCGAGCTCGAGCGGCGTGTAGGGCTTCTGCGCCGCGCCGGTCGTCGGCACCGCCTGCTTGACCAGGATCGTCGGGCAGCGAGCTCGGCGACGCCGCCGACCAGGACCGCGATCAGCGCGAGCACGGTGAAGATGAGCGGCGCGCCCCTCGAGGATGCGGTGCCAGCGCCGGCTCGCCGGTCGCTGCCTCGCGGCCTGCATCAGCGACGCAGCCGACCACGCCGATCACGAGGCGACCAGCGACGACGAGCGCGATCGCGCACGCGCTGGCGACGAGGCCGAACGCCGAAGAGCGCGCGAGCGCGACGACCGCGATGAGACCAGACCGGCCGGCCGGAGACGCATCGGCGCCCACGCGAGCTCTCGGCCGCGTCGGCTCGTCGTCGACGACGACCTCGACCTCGGCGTCGACGGCCTTGCCGGCGCGCGACCGTCTTCGACGAGGTTCCAGGCCATCATGCACGAAGCCGACGAGGTAGAGCGTGCCGCCGATGCAGGCGCATCCATGTACATCGGCCGGATGCGCGAGCAGCGTCTCGACGAAGTTCGGGTACATGAGCGAGCCGTCCGGGTTGATGGCGCGCCACATCAGGCCCTGGCGTGATGCCCGCCGACCCACATCGCGACCATGTAGAGCGACGATGCCGAAGGTCGCCGATCCAGAAGTGGGCGTCGGCGGCCTTCTTCGAGTGCAGCTGCGTGCCGTAGAGCCGCGGGATCAGCCAGTAGAACATGCCGGCCGCCATGAAGCCGTTCCAGCCGAGCGCGCCGGCGTGGACGTGGCCGATGATCCAGTCGGTGTAGTGCGCGAGCGCCGTGACGCTCTTGATCGAGAGCAGCGGGCCCTCGAACGTCGCCATGCCGTAGAAGGTGACGCCGGCGGCGAAGAACTTGAGCACCGGATCGGTGCGCAGCTTGTCCCAGGCGCCGCGCAGCGTGAGCAGGCCGTTGAGCATGCCGCCCCAGGACGGGCGCCCAGAGCATCAGGCTGAAGACCATGCCGAGCGTCTGCGCCCAGTCGGGCAGCGCCGTGTAGAGCAGGTGGTGCGGCCCGGCCCAGATGTAGATGAAGACCAGCGCCCAGAAGTGGACGATGCGAGAGCCGGTACGAGTAGACCGGCCGCTCGGCCGCCTTCGGCAGGAAGTAGTACATGATGCCGAGGATCGGCGTGGTGAGGAAGAACGCGACGGCGTTGTGGCCGTACCACCACTGCACGAGCGCGTCCTGCACGCCGCGCGTAGACCGAGTAGCTCTTGCAGCGCGAAGACCGGCAGCGCGAGGCTGTTGACGATGTGCAGCACCGCGACGGTGACGATGGTCGCGATGTAGAACCAGATCGCGACGTAGAGGTGCTTCTCGTTGCGCTTCGCGAGCGTCCAGAAGAAGTTGATCGCGAAGACCACCCAGATGAGCGCGATCGCGATGTCGATCGGCCACTCGAGCTCGGCGTACTCCTTGCCGGTGGTGATGCCGAGCGGCAGCGTGATCGCGGCCGCGACGATGATCGCCTGCCAGCCCCAGAAGTGGATCTGCGAGAGCAGGTCGGACGCCATGCGCGCCTTCAGCAGGCGCTGCGTCGAGTAGTAGATGCCGGCGAACATCATGTTGCCGACGAACGCGAAGATGACCGCGTTGGTGTGCAGCGGGCGCAGGCGCCAGAAGGTCAGCTACGAGATGCCGAAGTTCGCCTGCCACCAGGCGAGCTGGGTGCGCGATCAGGACGCCGACCAGCATCCCGACGGCTCCGAACAGGATCGAGGCGAAGATGAAGTCGCGGACGATCGCGTCGTCGTACTCGATGCGCGACTTGGCGCATCACGGCGTCTCCCGCCTTGTTCGGCCGCGGCGGCGCCTCGCAGTCGGGCTCGGGGCGGCTGCGTCGGCGTCGTCCTCGAGCGGCGCGAGCGCGAGACGATCGGCGTGTTCGAGCGTGCGGCTGCCGGACGGTGAAGACGAAGAGCACCACCGCGCCGGCGACCAGCATCAGGCTCACGAAGACCTGCAGGACGAGAATGATCAGGGCGCCACCTCCGCCGGCGCCATCGCGCGGGCGCCGCGGGAGACGTTCGCGCCGCGGCGCCAGAGCGCCGCCACGGCGCCGACCAGCGACAGCGTGCTCACCGGCATGACGACCGCCGCCACCACCGGCGAGATCGAGTCCGGCCAGGGCCGCGGCGACGACGCCGGCGTTGTAGATCGCCGAGGCGGCGAGCAGGCGGCGCACCAGCGCGGCGCAGCCGCCGGGCGCCGGCGAGCATCTCGGCGAGCGGCGCGAGCCCCTCGCCGACCAGGAAGAAGTCGCTCCTGCCCGGCATCACCGGCCGGTCGATCGCCGGCGTGCCGGCGGCGTAGGCGGCGGTCGAAGGCGAGCGCGTCGTTGACGCCGTCGCCGAGATAGAGCGTGTCGCTCGGCGTCGAGCCGCGCCACGAGCGGCGGCCTTCTCCTCGGGCGACAGGCCGCCGACGGCGCGCTCCGGCGGCGATGCCGAGCGCGCGCGGCCAGCAGCGCGACGCGCGCCGGGTCGTCGCCCGAGACGAGCCAGATCTCGAAGCCCTGCGCCGCGAGCAGCGCCGAGCTCGCGCTGCGCGTCGGGGCGCAGCACCTCGCGCGTCGCGAAGCGCGCGAGCGGCGCGCCGTCGCGCGACAGCACGGCGCCGGCGTCGCTCGCCGCGCCACCTGTCGTCGCCCAGTCGGCGCCGGCCGAGCCGCCAGAGCGCCGTCGCCGCAGCGCCCCTCGACGCCGGCGCCGGGCACCTCGGTCACCTCGCGCCGTCGCGTCGAACGCGCGCTCCCGCGCCGCTCGAGCGCGGTGGCGAGCGCGCGGCTGACCGGGTGGGTCGACCGCGCCGCGAGATCGTAGGCGACGTCGCGCGCCGCGGCGCCCAGCGCCACGACCGCCTCGGGCGCGGCGAGCTCGAGCCGGCCGAGCGTCAGCGTGCCGGTCTTGTCGAAGAGGATGCGGCGCACCCGCGGCAGGCGGTCGAGCAGGTCGCCGCGCGCGCACGAAGGCGCCGGCGCGGCGCAGGCGCTGGAAGGTGAGCTCGTAGGCGAGCGGCAGCGCGATGCCGATGGCGCAGGGGCAGGTGACGACGAGCAGGGCGGCGGCGACGTCGAGCGCCTTGTCGGCGCCGGCCGGCAGCCAGAGCAGGAAGCCCGCCAGCGCGACGAAGGTCACGCCGCCGACCCAGACGCGCGCCAGGCGGTCCCAGAGGCGGGCGTGCGGGCCGCCGGCGCTCTCGCGCGTCTGGCGGCTGCCGCAGCAGCGCCACGAGCGGCGAGTCCGCGAAGTCGCTCGCCGCGACGATCTCGACCGCGGCGCGGCCGGCGTTGAAGGCGCCGGCGGGCAGCCGGTCGCCGGCCGCGACGGCGAGCGGCTCGGACTCGCCGGTGATCCAGTCGAGGCTGATGCTGGCGGCCGGGCTCGCCAGCATGCCGTCGACCGGCACCAGCTCGCCCGGCGCGATCAGCAGCGCGTCGCCGGCGCGCAGCCGGGGCGCGGCGACCGCGACCAGGCGGTCTCCTTCGACGCGGTGCGCGACGATGCCCTCGGCGCCGTCGTCCTCGAGCAGGTAGCTTGCGGTTGCGTTCCAGCAGGCGCTCCTGCAGGAAGCGCCCGGCGAGCATCAGCGTGATGAAGATGTCGAGGGTGTCGAAGTAGGCCCAGTCGCCGCGGCCGTGCCGCATGCGCGCCACCGACGAGGCGAAGACGAGGACGATGCCGAGGGCGATCGGCAGGTCGAGGTGGAGCACGCCGCGGCGCAGCGCCTGCAGCGCCGAGCGGAAGAAGGGCCAGCCGCCGACCGCGACGACGCCCGACGACAGCGCCAGCGAGAGCAGCGAGAAGAGCCGGAAGACCTGCGGCTCGTCGGGCGCCAGGCCGAAGTAGAAGCTGACCGAGAAGAGCATCACGTTGACGGTGAGCGCGGCCGAGATGCCGAGCCGCAGCGGCAGCTCGATCGAGCGCTTCGAAGGCGTCTTGCGCGCCGGACCGAAGCGGTAGCCGAAGGCCTCGATCGAGCGCACCCAGGCCTCGACCTCGAAGCGCGCCGGGTCGAAGCGGAGCCGGAGCTGGCCGAGCGCCGGGTTGACGGTGATCTCGCCGGCTCCGGCGCGGCGGCGGAAGGTCTCCTGCAGCAGCCAGACGCAGGCCGAGCAGTGGATCCCCTGCACGTCGAGGCGGAGCTCGCAGAGCGGCGCGCCCGCCTTTCCCGACTGGCGCTGGCCGCGCGCCGCGGCAACCAGAGGCTCGAGCCAGGCATGGCTCGACGGCGCCTCGGACGGCGGCGGCGAGGGCGCCACGCTGTCGCCGGCCAGCTCGTAGTAGCGGCCGAGCCCCTCGGCGATCAGCAGGGCGTGAACCGCCTCGCAGCCGCGACAGCAGAAGGGGGCGCTGGCCGCCCCGGCGGGGACCGGACGATGACAGTGCTGGCAGCGGTCGGTGCTCATCGATCGATCCCGTGATCTACACTTGCTCTGGCCGGGCTTGAATTCGGAAGCCTAAAGGGGAATTCATCGAAACATCCCCACTCCATGGGGCGGGAGTCCTGGCGATCCTCGCCGCCGGACTGACCGGCAGCCTGCACTGCGCGCTGATGTGCGGACCGCTGGCCAGCGCCGCGCTTCCTTTCCGCCGGGTCGCCGGCGGCGGACTGGCCAGGGGCGCCGGGCGAGGCTCCGCGATGGCCGCCTGGCACACCGGACGAGTCGCCGCCTACACCCTCGTCGGCGCCGCGCTCGGCCTCGCCGGGCTCGGCGTCGCGACCGCGCTGGCGGCCCGGGTGCAGCCGGTCCTCCCCTGGCTGATGGCGCTCGGCTTCGTGGTCAGCGCCTTCGATCTCGGCAGCCGGCTGCCGCCGCTCTCGGCCCTCGCCCCCTGGGCCGGCAGGCTGGCGCGCGCCGGCGCCGCCGCCGGACCGGTCGGCCGCGCCTTCGCCCTCGGC
This sequence comes from Thermoanaerobaculia bacterium, assembly GCA_963699245.1. Lineage (GTDB taxonomy): Bacteria > Acidobacteriota > Thermoanaerobaculia > Multivoradales > JAGPDF01 > JACTMI01. The sequence continues at coordinate 2,323,196 of OY969426.1, read as the reverse complement.
GCGGCGACGCCGCTGCTGCCGTGCGGCCTGCTCTGGGGGATGTTCCTGGTCGCCGTCGGCGCCGGCTCGCCGGCAGGGGGCGCGCTGGTGATGGGGCTCTTCGCCCTCGGCGGCGTCCCCGGCCTCGCCACCGTTCAGCTCGGCGCCGCCTGGACCGGTCGATGGCCGCGCGCCGAGCGCTTCCTGCGGGTGGCGGTGCCGCTGGTGGCAGCGGCGGCGCTCGTCTGGCGCGCGCTGATGGCCGGCGGCGGTGACGGCGGCGGTCACCAGCACCCCACGATGTAAGCGCGGCGCCGCCGGTTCCTCCGCAGGCCTCCGGCGGGGGCCGGGCGGGGCCCTCTGTTACACTCGAACTCCGGAATTCAGCGCCCCGTGCGCGCCGGATCCCCGATTCTCACCCCCGCGAAGGAGTTGTTCCCGATGACGAAGTCCCTCCCCCCCGAGGTGTGCGCATGAGTCCCTGGTGGCTGCGCCCTCCGGGCAGCGAGTCCGAGAGGACTCACGCCAACCCACCCGCCGCCGATTCCGACGAGCTCCGCGACCAGGGCGAAACCGGCGAGTCGCGCGACGAGCCCTCCGGCCCGCCGACCATCGCCGACCTGCTGACGCCGACGCCGGCCGAGCCCGGTGACGAGGACGAAGGCGCCGAGAACGGCGCCGAAGCCGCGCCGGAAGCTCCCGGCGACGGTGAAGAAGCGCCCCGCCGCCGCCGCCGCCGCCGCCGCCGCCGTCGCGGCGGTGGCGCCGGCAACGGTGACGAAGCCGCCGCGAAGTCCGCGCCGGGCGCCGTCGACGACGAGGACGACGACGAGGACGACGAGGACGACGACTACGAGAGCGTCGCCCGCGAGATCCTCGAGTCGCTGCCGGTCGCCGCGTCGCCGCGCGCCTCGTCGCAGCCCGAGGAACGCAAGATCGCCATGTTCTGCGACCTCGAGAACATCGCCCTCGGCGTGCGCGACAGCGAGGTCAAGCGCTTCGACATCTCGCTCGTCCTCGAGCGCCTGCTCGAGAAGGGCAAGATCATCGTCAAGCGCGCCTACGCCGACTGGGAGCGCTACAGCGAGTTCAAGGTCGCCTTCCACGAGGCGGCGATCGAGCTGATCGACATCCCGCAGCGGCGCTACACCGGCAAGAACTCGGCCGACATCAAGATGGTCGTCGACGCGATGGACCTCTGCTACGCCAAGGAGCACCTCGACACCTTCGTCGTGCTGTCGGGCGACTCCGACTTCTCGCCGCTCGTCTCCAAGCTCAAGGAGAACAACAAGTACGTCATCGGCATCGGGGTCAAGAACTCGTCCTCGAACCTGCTGGTCGACAACTGCGACGAGTTCATCTACTACGAGGACGTCTGGCGCGACCGCGAGCGCGGCCCCGAGCTGACCGGCCTCACGAAGAAGAAGGCCGAGGCCTTCACGCTGCTGATCGACTCGGTCCTCGCCCTGCAGCGCGAGGGCAAGGACGTGCTCTTCGGCTCGCTGATCAAGCAGACGATGCAGCGCAAGAAGCCCTCGTTCAACGAGGGCTACTACGGCTACTCGACCTTCACCGAGCTGCTGCAGGACGCCGAGCGCGCCAAGATCGTCAAGCTCAAGAAGGACCAGCGCTCGGGCACGCTCGTCGTCACTGGATTCGCCAAGCGCAAGTAACGTCGCCGGGCGTCCGCCTCAGAACGCGAAGCGGACGCCGGCGAAGAGGTAGCGGACGGTGGCGAAGGTGACGACCTCGTCGTTGTCGGCGCCGCCGTCGAGCACCCTCACTCCCAGATAGGGCGTGACGCGCCCGCCGGCGCGCCACTCGGCGCGGAGCGCGGCATCGATCGCCCGGCCCTGGGGAGCGCCGAGCGCGTCGAGCTCCACGTCGAACGCCAGGCGGGCGCCGGCCTCGCGGCGGACTCCGAGATGGAGGAGCGGCACGGCGCCGAGATCGCTCTTGCGCGCCGAGGTGGTCGGCGAGCGCAGAACGAGACTCGCGTCGCGGATCTTGAGCGTGCCACCGACCCGCCAAGACCAGGGCCCCTCCGGATCGAAGCGCCGCAGAAGGGTGGCGCGGTAGGAATCGAAGCGGTAGTCGAGCCGGAGCGGCTCGCCGGCCGGGAACTCGACGCCCGCGAAGTCGACCGGCCGGTCCTCGACGAAGGAGGTCTCGGTCGACAGCGGCGCCGCGAGGAGCCGCAGCGACCAGCGCTCGCCGAAGTCCCACCTCAGAGCGGCCCGCATCGCCGTGACCCGGGGCGCGTCCGGTAGCCGCAGATAGGTCCCGCCGTCGCCCGGAACGGCGAGATCGTTGCGCACCTGCCAGGCCGGCCCGGCCTCGAGCTCGACGCGGAAGGAGGGCTCGGCGAGCGCCGCACCGAGCCCGCCGACGGCCACGAGCGCCCCCGCGAGCGCCAGCGCGGCCGCGCGGCGCCGTTCTCGTCCGGCGCTCACGCCGCGCGCTCCGAGCCGGCGAACGGCTGGTCGGCGCGCGCCGCGCCGATCGCCGACGCGATCGCGAGCGCCTCGGCGAGGTCGGCCGTGCTGACCAGGCCGAGAAAGCCCCCCGCCGCATCCACGACGGCGCCGCACGCGGCGTCCGCGCCGGCGAGCTTTTCCTGCGCCTCCTCGAGGGTCAGCGTCGACGGCAAGCGCGGGACGCGCCGCTCCATCCAGATTCCGACCGGTTGTTCCTCGCGGCGCTCGGCGATCGCGGCCAGCGCCCGCTCGCGCGTGACGACCCCGGTCAGCTGGCCGCCGTGGACGACGGCGAAGTCCGGCTGGTAGCTGGTCAGCAGATACTGCACCACCCGCGACAGCGGATCGCCCGGCGCCAGCACGAGCGCGTGCCGGTTGTAGACGTCGGCGAGGCGCAGCGTGTCGAGGACATGGCGCGCGTCGGCGGCGACGCGCTCCTGGCCCGCCCCGAGGAAGACGAAGACCGCGAGCAGCGCCAGGAGAATCTGCCCCGACAGCAGGGCGGCCGCGCCGCCCGCGACGGCCACCGCCTGGCCGATGCCCGCCGCCCAGCGTGTGCCGCGCTGCCATCCGAGGCGGGCGGCCAGCGCCGCGCGCAGCACCCGTCCGCCGTCCATCGGGAAGACCGGCAGGAGGTTGAAGGCGACGAGGCTCAGGTTGGCGCCGAGCAGCCAGTGCAGGAAGGTGGCGAGGGAGGGACCCCCCGGCGCGGCGCGCAGCAGCCCCGCCGCCTCGTTCGGCAGGGCCGCCGGCGCGAGGCCGAAGGCGACCGCCAGCAGCGCGGCGAGGACGACGTTGACCGCCGGACCGGCCACCGCGATCCAGAACTCCTCGCGCGGCCGGCGCGCGGCGCGGGCGAGAAGGGCCACGCCGCCGAGCGGGAAGAGGACGATCTCGCGCGTCGCGATGCCGTAGCGCCGCGCGGCGAGCGCGTGGCCGAGCTCGTGCAGCGCGACGCAGGCGAACAGCGCCAGTGTCAGGAAGGCGCCGAAGAGGGCGCCCGGGGCGCCGTGGGCGCTCCACCACTGGAGCGCGCCGAGGGCCACGACGAGAGGGAAGGTGACGTGGATCTTGAGGTCGACGCCGGCGAGGGCGCCGACCCGCCAGGAGTTGCGGAACATGACGGATCTCCGGTTTCGCGGGGGATGTCAGTGGCCGGCGGGGCCGGAAGGCGCGAGAGGCTCGGGCAGCGGCCTGAGCAGCGAGGCGACGACGGCAATCGCGAGCAGCGTCGCGATCACTCCGAGCGAGACCGCCGCGGGGACCTTGTAGAGGTCGACGATCGTCATCTTGACGCCGACGAAGACGAGCACCGCCGCGAGCCCCATCTTGAGGTAATGGAACTTGTGCATCACGCCGGCGAGCAGGAAATAGAGCGAGCGCAGGCCGAGAATCGCGAAGACGTTCGAGGTGTAGACGATGAACGGATCGGTGGTCACGGCGAAGATCGCCGGGATCGAGTCGACCGCGAAGATCAGGTCCGTCGTCTCGACGAGCGCCAGCACGAGGAAGAGCGGCGTCGCGACGAGCTTGCCGCCCTGGCGGAAGAAGAAGCTCTGGCCGTGATACTCGGCGCTCACCGGCATCAGCCGGCGGACGAGACGGATCACCGGGTTCTTCTCCGGCTCGAGCCCCTTGGCCGGCGCGAAGGCCATCTTGAGGCCGGTAAGGACGAGGAAGCCGCCGAAGAGGTAGACGATCCAGTGGAAGCGGGCGAGGAGCGCTGCGCCCGCGCCGATGAAGATCGCGCGCATCACGAGCGCGCCGAGAATTCCCCAGAAGAGCACGCGATGCTGGTACTTCGGCGGCACCGCGAAGTAGGAGAACACCAGCGCGAAGACGAAGATGTTGTCGACCGAGAGCGACTTCTCGATCAGGTAGCCGGTCAGGAACTCGGTCCCCTTCTGCGCCCCGAACCAGTGCCAGACGCCGGCGTTGAACGCGAGCGCCAGCGCGATCCAGACGACGCTCCACGCGGTCGCTTCGCGCAGGCTCACCTCGTGCGCCTTGCGGTGGAAGACGCCGAGGTCGAGCGCCAGCATCGCCAGCACGAAGAGGTTGAAGCCGATCCAGAGGGACAGCGGGGCGGATTCCATCGTTCGATCTCCTGCGCGGCCGGCGCGAATCGCGAAAGGCGACCCCACGGCACTCGCGTGTCGTGGTGGTCTTGCCGGGGCCGGACTCGACTCGGGGCGACCGGAGGATCTCTCCTCGTATTGACGATCGCCCCGCCCGGACGGGGGTCCGGGCGGCTACTCCCCACCTCGAAGGAATTCTACGTCGAGTTGCGCCCGCCGGAAGACGCCGGGCGCGTGACGAATCGGTGACAGCGGGCGTCGGTCAGCCGCGCAGCCGCTCGAGTACGACGCGGACCCGCTCGATGGCGGGCGCGATCTCGTCGACGCCGACCGCGCCGACCGAGAGCCGGAACCAGCCGTTCGCGTCGCCCGTGCCGAAGGCGTGGAACGGCACCATCGCGAAGCCGGCCTCGTGCAGGAGGTGCTGGCGGATGCCGCGGTTGTTGCCGAAGCGTGCGATGAGGTCGAAGTGCACCGAGAGGTAGAGCGCTCCCGCCGGCGGCAGGTGGCTCACCGGATGGCCGGCGGCGGCTAGCGAGGCGAGGCCGCGGTCGAGCTCGCCGAGCCGCGCGTTGATGCCGTCGCGGACACTGCCGGCGAGCCGCTGCGCGAGCGCCGGGTCGGCGAGGATCTCGGCGGTGGCGAGCTGCTCCGGCTTCGGCGCCCAGGTGCCGACGTGGCCGAGCAGGTCGCGCATGCGCGCGATGAGGTACGGCGGCGCGACCGCCCAGCCGACCCGCAGGCCGGTGGCGGCGAAGGCCTTGCTGATGCCGTCGACGAAGATGGTGTACGGCGCGACTTCGGGCACCAGCTCGACCGGCGTCGCGTGCGGCGCGCTCGCGGCGGCCACCAGCCAGTAGATCTGGTCGTAGAGCAGGTAGAGCGGCTTAGCGCCAGCGGGGCGGCGGCGGTTCTCCGCCACGACGAGGTTGGCGATCGCCGCCAGCTGTTCGCGGCGAAAGCCCGAGCCCGCCGGGTTGAGCGGGCTGTTGAGCGCCAGCAGCACGGCGCCTTCGAGATGGGGCGCGAGCTCTTCCGCGGTCGGCAGGAAGCCGTTCTCGGCCCGCGTTTCGACGGCGACGCCGCGCGCGCCGACCAGGTGGCAGTAGTGGTTGTTGTTCCACGACGGCACCGGGTAGACGACTTTTTCGCCCGGATCGACGATCGTCTGGTAAGTCCCCCAGATCACCGGCCGCGCGCCGCCGGCGACGAGCACGGAGTCGACCGGATAGTCGAGGCCGAGCGTCGTGCGGTAGAACTCGCGCACCGCCGCGCGCAGCTCGGGGACGCCGTCCGAGGGCGGATAGTTGGTCTGCCCGGCGGCGATGGCGCGCGTGATCGCCTGCTCGAGCTCGCGCGGGATGCGGAACTCGCGCGGCGAGAAGTCGCCGACCGTCAGGTTGAGCACCGGGCGGCCGCTCGCCTGCAGCTCGCGGACCTCCTTCGCGATGCGCAGGATCTCGGAGCCGACGAGGGTCGACGCCATCTGGCCGAGCCCCTGGTTCGGGGCGGCCGGCGGATCGAGAACGAGCGGCGGATGGGTCGCGATCATCGGGACGGGCTCCTCGCGGCGGCCGAGCTGCGGCAGGGAGCGAGGATACCCGACCGGGGGGCCCGCTGGCACGGCTGTCGCAACGTGGAGAGGACGCTTGACAGCCTCCGGGGGCGAGCGTACCGTCCCCGCCATCGATCACGACACGGAGGCCGGCATGACGACGCCACCGGACCACGCAGGGCCCTCGGGAGCCGCCGACGCGCGGTGGCCCGGGGGCGGCCAGCCAGCGGGCCGGTAGCGGAAACACCATGCGCGACCCGAGCGCCGAACGTGGCGCCGGGTACCAAGCCCCAGGGGTTCCGGGACCGCGCCGGCCCACGCAAGCCATGACGGGGAGGTCGCAAGACCTCCCCGTTTTCCGTTCCGGGGAGCCGGCGGAATTTCCCTGCCGCGCCAGCCGTTGCTCCGGTACGTCTCGCCAGGGGGGACACCATGAGCGCTCCGCGACCGATCCAGGGTCTTCACCACGTCACCGCCATCTCCGGCCCCGCGCAGGAGAACCTCGACTTCTACGCCGGCGTGCTCGGCATGCGGCTGGTCAAGAAGAGCGTCAACCAGGACGATCCCGGCACCTATCACCTCTTCTACGCCGACGCGGCCGGCAGCCCGGGAAGCGACCTGACCTTCTTTCCCTGGGACCGGATGGCGCCGTCGCGCCGCGGCCACGGCCTGGCGACCGAAGTGGCGCTCACGGTGCCGGCCGGCAGCCTCGACTGGTGGGCGGCGCGGCTCGAGCGCTACGGCGTCGAGACCGACGCGGCGGGCGAGCGCTTCGGCGATCGCACGCTCCTGCTGCGCGACCCGCATCGAATGCCGGTGGCGCTGGTCGAGAGCGTCGGCGCCGCGGCGCGCCCGTTCGAAGCCTGGAGCGATTCGCCGGTGCCGGCCGAGCGCCAGATCCGCGGCCTCGAGGGCGCGCGCGCCTGGGAGCGCGAGCTCGCGCCGACGACCGCTTTCCTGCGCGAGGCCATGGGCTTTCGCCTGCTCGGCGAAGAGAACGGCTGGCAGCGCTGGGTGGTGGCGGCGGAGGGCGCGAACGTCTCCGGCGCCTGGCTCGACCTGCGCGAGATGCCGGAGGAGCGCCGTGGCGCGTGGGGCGTCGGCGCCATCCATCACCTCGCCTGGCGGGTCGACGACCTCGAGCACCAGGCCGCGGTGCGCGCGCGGGTCGAGGCGGCCGAGCGCCATCCGACGCCGGTGATCGACCGCTTCTGGTTCCAGTCGGTCTACTTCAAGGAGCCCGGCGGCGTCCTCTTCGAGCTCGCCACCGACGGCCCCGGCTTCGCGGTCGACGAGGCGCCGGAGCATCTCGGCGAGAAGCTCGTCCTCCCTCCCTGGCTCGAAGAGGCCCGCCCGTCGATCGAAGCCGCTCTTCCACCGCTGGAAGCGGCGGTCGCCGAGCGCGCTTGAGGCTGCACGAGGGGGAGCCGCTGCTCGCCGCCGGCGCGCCGCTCGGGGCGGCGCGCGCGGCGATCGTCGCGCTGCACGGCCGGGGGGCGAGCGCCGACGGGATGCTCGAGTTCGCGGCCGCGGAGCTCGCTTCCGGGCAGCCGGACGTCGCTCTCCTCGCGCCGCAGGCGCGCCACTCGACCTGGTATCCGAAGAGTTTTCTCGCGCCTTTCGAGGAGAACGAGCCCTGGCTCTCCTCGGCGCTCGCGCGCGTTAGCGAAGCCGTCGGAGAGGCGGAGGCCGCCGGCCTGCCGGCGGAGCGGATCCTCCTCTTCGGTTTCTCGCAGGGGGCCTGTCTCGCGAGCGAATGGGTGGCGCGCCACCCGCGCCGCTATCTCGCGCTCGTCGCGGCGACCGGCGGACGCATCGGTCCGCCGGGCACCTCGTTCGCCAGCGTGGGCGACCTCGCCGGCACGCCGGTCCACCTCTCCGCCGGCGACCCCGACCCGCACGTCCCCTGGCGGCGCGTCGAGGAAAGCGCGGCGAGCTTCCGCGCCATGAACGGCGTCGTCACGACCCACCGCGAGCCCGGCTTCCCGCACGCCGTGCACCCGTCGGCGGTCGCCTTCCTGCGCGAGAGGATCGCCGCGCTCGCGGCGCCGGCCCATCCGTGACGACCTCGAAGTCGTACCAACGAGAGAAGACAAGGAGATCCGCATGAAGCTCGCCGGAAAGCTGTTCGCTCTCGCCGCCGTCCTCGCCCTTCCCGCCCTCGCCTCCGAGTCGAAGGACTGGAAGAACGTCTCGCTCGTCGACCTCAACTGCTCGAAGAAAGCGGCCGTCCAGTCCGATCCCGACGCGCACACCCGCGACTGCGCGTTGATGTGCGCCAAGAGCGGCTACGGCGTGATGGTCGACGGCAAGTACTACAAGTTCGACAGCGCGGGGAGCGACAAGGCCTTGGCGGCGCTCAAGGCGAGCGGCAAGAAGGACCACCTGCGGGTCGACGTGAGCGGCGCGCTCGACGGCGACACGCTGACCGTGGCGTCGATCAAGCTCCTCGAGTAATTCGCGCCGCAAACGGCCCCTGGGGGACCGTCGGGCTCAGAGCCGCAGCCAGCGCAGAGTGGCGATGCGGCCGTCGGGATCGAGCAGGAAGGAGATCCAGACGCTGCCGCGCTCGTGGTCGGCGCGGTAGTGGAGCTCGACGCGCCCCTCGGTCCGCTCCTCGCGCAGGAAATGGAAGCCGGTGAGCTTGCCGATCCGCGCCATGCGGCCGGCGAGCCCGCCGGCGCCTCCCCAGGCGAGCGGGCGCGCCCGCGGCGCGTAGCGATCGAGGTCGGGGTCACCGGCGGCGAAACGCTCGTAGTCGGCGCGCAGGGCGGCGCCGCGCGCCGGATCGGGATCGGCCGCCGGCGGCAGCGCGGCGAGACTGAGGTCCGGGCGGAGCAGGCCGACGACGCCGTAAGCGAGGCCGACCGGGTCGCTTCCCGCCGGGTGCTCGAGGTTGGTGAAGACGACGACCGACAGGCGCTCCTCGGGCAGCTTCACCATGCCGACGCCGCTGTGCCCCGAGTGCACCACGACGCGCCGACCGAAGAGCGTGTCGAGGCCGAAGCCGAAGCCGTAGCGACGCCACTGGAAGAACTCCCCGCCGGGCTGGCCGTCGGCGAGCTTCACCGGCGTCCACATCGCCTCGCGGCTGGGGCGGGCGAGCGGCGTGTCGGTATCGAGCGCCGCGAGCCAGCGCGCGAAGTCGCCGGTCGTCATGCCGAGATCGCAGAAGAGCGGCCCGAAATCGATGTCGAGCCGGCGGTCGCGCACCAGCTTGCCGTCGCCGTCGAGCGTGTAGGGCGCCACCCGCCCCGGAATCGGCGTCGAGGGGGCCAGCGAGACGACGCTGGTCATTCCGGCCGGCGCGAAGATCTCGCGCCGCATGTAGTCCCACCAGGGCTCGCCGGCGATCTTCTCGGTCACCAGCTGGGCGAGCACGAGGTTGGCGTCGGAGTAGAGATAGCCCTCGCCCGGCGGCGCGACCGGCGTCTGGTTCCGCATCGTGGCGAGCAGCTGTTCGGTCGTGTAGTCGGTGAACGACCGCCCCTCGATCGTGCCGCCGACGACGTCGGGCAGGCCCGAGGTGTGCGAGATCAGGTGGCGCAGACGGATGCCGTCGGGGAAGCCCTCGACGTACTTCGCCAGCGGATCGTCGAGCGACGCCTTCCCCATCTGCACCAGCTTGACCAGGCCGGAAGCCGTGAGCTGCTTGTCGAGCGAGGCGATGGCGAAGATCGAGTGCTCGTCGACCGGCGCCGGCGTTTCGACGTTGGCGAGGCCGTAGAAGCGGGTCTCGATCCTGCCGTCGCGCACGATGCCGACCGCGAGACCGGGGATCCGGCGCTCGGCCATCGCGGAGCGCAGGTAGTCGTCGATCGGGTCGGCGCGCAGGGCGGGCGCCAAGAGAGCCAACGAGCTGGCCAGGGCGAGGCGATGAAGGCGATTGTTTGCCATGGTTTGACCCGATCCTAGCAGCCGCTCCGCAAGCGGCCGGATGCTCTATATTGCGCGCCTGGGGGGCGGGGCATGGCGGGCAACCGGGTTGTAGCGCGTTTTCGCGACGGGCGGACGGTGAAGGGGACGACGACCGACTTCCTGCCGACGCGCGACACGCTGCACATTCATACCAGCGTCGCGGTGGACCTCGTGCGGCTCTCCGAGCTCAAGGCGCTCTTCTTCGTGCGCGACTTCATCGGCGATCCGGGGCGGCAGGACTCCAATCAATTCGACCTCGCCCGGACGGTCGTGGGGCGCAAGATCCGCGTCGAGTTCGCCGACGGCGAGGTGCTGGTCGGCACCACGCAGGGCTACCAGCCCGAGCGTGCCGGCTTCTTCGTGGTGCCCGCCGACCACGACGCGAACCACGAGCGGGTCTTCGTCGTGCAAGCGGCGACGAAGGCGGTCACGCTGCTCTGAGTTGGTAGGATCCGCGTTCCATGCGCGCCGCGATCGACCCCTCGACCTTTCCCGAAGCCCTCCGTCCGCTGGCCGCCAGGGTGCGCGACGGCGTGCGCCTCGACCAGGCCGACGCGCTGCTCTGTTTCGAGACGCCGCACGTTCTCCACCTCGGCAAGCTCGCCGACGCCGTGCGCCGCGAGATGCACGGCGACGTGGCGTACTACAACGTCAATCGCCACATCAATCCGACCAACGTCTGCGTCTACACCTACAACTGCAAGTTCTGCTCTTTCGCGGCGATGAAGGACGAACCGCACGCCTGGCAGATGTCGCTCGAGGAAGTCTGGAAGAACGCGGGCGACGCCGGCGGCAACGAGGTGAGCGAGTTCCACATCGTCGGCGGCCTCCACCCCGACCTCGACATGAGCTGGTACGAGGAGATGCTGCGCGGCCTGAAGGAGCGCTTCCCGAAGGCGCACCTCAAGGCGTTCACCGCCATCGAGATCGGCTGGTTCGCGCGGCGCGAGAAGCTCTCGATCCGCGCGGTGCTCGAGCGGCTGGTGGTGGCGGGACTGGGCAGCCTGCCGGGCGGCGGCGCCGAGATCTTCCACCCCGAGGTGCGCGAGATCATCTGCGACGGCAAGCTCGACGCCGACGAGTGGATCGAGGTGCATCGCGTCGCGCACGCCATGGGGCTGAAGAGCAATTGCACGATGCTCTACGGCCACGTCGAGAAGCCGGTGCACAAGGTCGACCACCTGATGCGCCTGCGCGCCCTGCAGGACGAAAGCGGCGGCTTCAACGCCTTCATCCCGCTCGCCTACCACCCCGAGAACAACTACATGGGGCTGCGCTGGCACACGACCGGGCTTGACGACCTGCGCCATCTCGCCACCGCGCGCCTGGTGCTCGACAACATCCCGCACATCAAGGCCTACTGGGTGATGGTCACGCCCAAGCTGGCGCAGGTGGCGCTCAGCTTCGGCGCCGACGACCTCGACGGCACGGTGGTGCGCGAGACGATTTACCACATGGCCGGCGCCGAGACGGTGCAGGCGATGCCGATCCCCGAGCTCGAGCGGGTGATCCGCGAGGCGGGCTTCCGGCCGGTCGAGCGCGACACGCTCTATAACCCGATTACCCGCGCCGCGTAGGGCGCGCTTGGCCCATAACGCGCGCGGCGTAGCGCGCGCTCGGCCGATCACGCGCGCCGCATAGGGCGCGCTTCGCCCATCGACCGCGCTGCCCAGCAGCGATTCGGTGGCGAACGCGGCACTTCCGCCGCGAGCGCTGTGCTAGCCTCGCCGCGTCTTCGCGGACAGCGCTTGGTGGCCGAGTCCTTTCCATTCCGGTATCTCGCGGTCGATGGCCCGATCGGCGTCGGCAAGACCTCGCTCGTCGACCGGCTGGTCAAGCGCTTCGAGGCGGTCAAGGTGCTCGAGGACGTCGAGAATCCCTTCCTGCCCGACTTCTACCAGGACAAGCCGGGGGCGGCTTTCCAGACCCAGATGTACTTCCTGCTGTCGCGCTTCAAGCAGCAGCAGGAAATCGTGCAGCAGGAGCTTTTCCAGCGCCTGATCGTCTCCGACTACACCTTCCAGAAGGACCGCATCTTCGCCTACCTGACGCTCGGCGACGACGACCTGGCGCTCTACGACAAGCTCTACGCCACGCTCGAGCCCAACGTGCCGGTGCCCGACCTGGTGCTCTACCTGACCGCCGACGTCGACACCTGCATGGCGCGCATCCGCCGGCGGGCGCGCGGCTTCGAGCGCGAGATCTCCTCGGAATACATGGCCGAGCTGATCGACGCCTACAACCACTACTTCCACTACTACAACCGCTCGCCGCTGCTGGTCGTCGACACCCGGCACCTCAACCTGGTTTCCAAGGGCGAGGACTTCGACGAGCTGCTCGACCAGCTCCGCCGGCCGGTGCGCGGCACCGAATATTTCGTCGCCGCCAAACGTTGACGTCTTTGCTACACTAGTTGGGCCGCTGGGATCCCGCGTACGTGCGGGACCGAGACGGGAAGAGAAGCTCGCCGAATGCGGGCGGCCTGCGCCGGGGCGCGATCCGGTCGGTTTCTTGCCGACGGACGCACACCCGGGGAGAGTGGCCGGTCCCGATCCAGGGCGCCGCGAAACCCTTCCCTCCAGTTGGAGCGGAAGGGTTTTTCGCTTTCGGAGGCGCCATGGGCAACGAACCGAAGAAGATCACCGTGCCGTACATCCGCGAGGCCCCCGCGCGCGGGGACCGCCTCGCCATGATCACCGCCTACGACTACCCGAGCGCGCGTCTCGCCGACGCGGCCGGAGCCGACATCGTTCTGGTCGGCGACTCGCTGGCGATGGTCGTCCTCGGCCACTCGGACACCCTCTCGGTGACGATGGACGAGATGCTTCACCACGTCCGCGCCGTGCGCCGCGGCCTCGCCCGCGCGCTGCTCGTCGCCGACATGCCGTTCGGCTCCTTCCACCTCGGCCCGGACCAGGCGGTCGCCAACGCCATCCGCTTCGTCAAGGAGGGTGGGGCGCAGGCGGTCAAGATCGAGGGGGCGCGCATCGACGTGCTCGCAGCGCTGGTCGACGCCGAGATCCCCGTCATGGGGCACATCGGCCTGACCCCGCAGTCGATCCACCGCTTCGGCGGCTTCAAGGTGCAGGGGCGGGGCGCCGAGGCGCGCGCCGCGGTCGTCGACGCCGCCCGTGCGGTCGAGGCGGCGGGGGCCTTCTCGCTCGTCCTCGAGTGCATCCCGACCGAGCTCGGCCGCGAGGTGACGGAGGCGGTGACGATTCCGACCATCGGCATCGGCGCCGGCCCGCACTGCGACGGCCAGGTGCTGGTCTGGCACGACCTGCTCGGCATCGAGGAGCGCATCGCGCCCCGCTTCGTCCGCCGATACGCGCAGCTCGGGACGGCGATCGCGCGAAGCCGTGGCCGCCTATGTGAGCGACGTCAAGAGCGGCGCCTTCCCCTCGCTCGAAGAGAGCTTCGAGGATCCGAGCGCGCCGAAGCCGCAGGTGCTCGAGCGACTCTACGGCGCATGATTACCCTGAAGTCCGAGCGGGAACTGCGCCACGCGGTCGCGAAGTGGCGGAGCGAGGGAGCGCGCATCGGCTTCGTGCCGACCATGGGCGCGCTTCATGCCGGCCACCTCTCGCTGCTGCGCATCGCGCGCCAGCACGCCTCGCGCGTCGTGGTCTCGATCTTCGTCAACCCGACCCAGTTCGGGCCGAACGAGGATCTCGACAAGTATCCGCGCACGCCGGAGCAGGATGCGGCGCGGCTCGCCGAGGCGGGGTGCGACCTGCTCTTCCTGCCGGAAGTGGAGACCATCTACCCGCCGGGCGCGGCCACGCGCGTGCGCGTCGACGGGCCCTCCGAGCGCTTCGAAGGGGAGTTCCGTCCGGGGCACTTCGAGGGCGTCGCGACGGTGGTGGCGGGTCTCTTCGGCCTGGTGCGCCCCGACGTCGCGGTCTTCGGCGAGAAAGACGCCCAGCAGCTCGCGGTGGTGCGGGCGCTGGTGCGCGACCTCCATCTCGGCCTCGAGATCCTCGCCGGACCGACCGTCCGGGAAGACGACGGCCTGGCGATGTCGTCGCGCAACGTCTTCCTCGATCCGGCCCAGCGCCGCGCCGCGACGGTGCTTCACCGCGCGCTCGAAGTGGCGCGCGCGCTGATCGAGGCCGGCGAGCGCAGCGCCGGCAAGGTCGTCGCCGCGCTGCGCCGGGTGGTGGCCGAGGAGCCGACCGTCGAGCTCCAGTATGCCGCCGTCGTCGCGGCCGACAGCTTCCGGCCGCTCGAACATCTGAACGGCGAGGTCGTGGTGCCGGTCGCCGCCCGCGTCGGCACGATCCGCCTGCTCGACAACATCCGTCTTCGCGTGGACTGAAGGAGTGAACGAGAAATGCGCCGCACGATGATGAAGTCCAAGATCCACCGCGCCACGGTGACCGACGCCAACCTGCACTACCAGGGATCGGTGACGATCGATCCCGAGCTGATGGCCGCCGCCGACATCCTCGAGAACGAGCGGGTCGACGTGCTCGACGTGACCAACGGCAACCGCCTCTCGACCTACGCGATCCCCGGTGCCCCCGGGCGGGGAGAGATCTGCCTCAACGGCGCCGCCGCGCACCTCGTCTCGCGCGGCGACCTCGTCATCCTCGTCACCTACGCCGAGCTCGAGGAAGCCGAGGCGCGCCGCCACCAGCCGACGGTCGTCTTCGTCGACGCGCACAATCGCATCGTCGGCGCGCCGGCGCGCTCCGCCGAGAGCGTCTCCGCCTGAGCCGGAGCGCTCGACTACAATCGACGGCATGAGCTCCGTCTCCACCGATCCGTCGCTCGAGGTCGCGCCGCTCGTCGTCGCCGGGCGCGCCTTTCGCTCGCGCCTCATCCTCGGCACCGGCAAGTACAAGGACTTCGACACCATGAACGCGGCGCTCGCCGCCTCCGGCACCGAGATGGTCACGGTGGCGCTGCGCCGCGTCAACCTCGAGGAGCTCGGCAAGGGCTCGCTCATCGACCGGCTCGATCTCGACAAGGTCCTGCTGCTGCCGAACACCGCCGGCTGCTACACGGCGGAGGACGCCATCCGCACCGCGCGCCTGGCGCGCGAGCTCGGCGGCTGGAACTGGGTGAAGCTCGAGGTGATCGGCGACCCGAAGACGCTCTTTCCCGACACCCAGGCGACGCTCGAGGCGGCGAAGGTGCTGCTCGCCGAGGGCTTCGTCGTCCTGCCGTACACCAACGACGACCCGATCGTCGCCAAGCGGCTCGAGGAGCTCGGCTGCCCGGCGGTGATGCCGCTCGCGGCGCCGATCGGCTCGGGGATGGGCATCCGCAACCGCGCCAACCTGCGCATCATCCTCGAACAGGCGAAGGTGCCGGTGATCGTCGACGCGGGCGTCGGCACCGCCTCCGACGCCGCGGTGGCGATGGAGCTCGGCGCCGACGGCGTGCTGATGAACACCGCCGTCGCCGAGGCGAAGGATCCGGTTCGTATGGCGCGCGCCATGCGCCTGGCGGTAGAGGCGGGATGGCTGGCGCGACATGCCGGCCGGATTCCGCGCCGGCTCTACGCCAACGCCAGCTCGCCGCTCGACGGCCTCATCGAATAGACCGCCGCCGGCGGTTCTACAGGTACCCGAGCGCCCGCAGATCGCGCTCGAGCGACTCGGCGTGGCGCAGCGCTTCGGCGGCGCTCCCTTCCCCTTCCACCCGGCGGATCCAGTCGAGCAGCCCCCGCCGCAGCTCCGCCGCGGTCGCTCCTGGCGCTGCGCCGGTCTTCCAGGCCGCGTCCCGAGGGTCGAGCGGAAAGAGGGTCTCGTGCCCGCTGGCGAGATCGAAGAGGAGCAGCCGGCGGGCATCGCGGGCGGCGCGCATTTTTCCCTGGACGGCGAAGAGCAGGGGCGCCGCGGGCGCCGCCCCGTCTCCGTGCTCGATCAGGGCGCGCCGGCTGACGCCGTCGAAGGCCGGCGGCGCTGCCGGGACGCCCAGCAGGTCGAGGAGCGTCGGCACGAGGTCGATGTTCTCGACCGGCGTGCGCCGCTCGCCCGCCGGCTGACCGGGCACCGCGAGCACCAGCGGCGTGGCGAGGATCGTCGAGTAGGCGAGGTCGCGGCAGTGTCCCCAGTTGCCGTGGTCGAGCAGCTCCTCGCCATGGTCCGACAGCAGGACGACGAGGGTGCGATCGAGCCGGCCGCTCCGCTCGAGCCCGGCGAGAAGCTCGCCGAGCTTGCCGTCGAGGTAGTGGATCTCGTCGTCGTAGAGATCCGACAGGTGGCGCGCCGCGGCGGGAGAGAAATCCGACTTCGGATCGGCGCCATAGAGCTTGCGGTAGATGGTCTCCGGGTCGCCTCGCCGCGCCCAGCTCGTGGCCGCCGCGCGCGACGCGGCGGAGAAGGGCCGCTCCTCGCCGGCCGGCGGGCGATAGGGCTGGTGCGGATCGAGATAGTGGAGATAGAGCAGGAAGGGCTCGCGCAGCGCGCCGAGCAGCGCGGTGGCGCGCTCGTTGACGCAAGCCGCGGACTCGTCGAGGCAGCGCTCGTCGAAGGCGGCGAAGCCGGCGCCGAAACCGCCCAGCCTGTTGATACCCGACGGCGTCGCGCGCGCGATCATGCTCGCCGAGACCGCCGCCGTCGCCCAGCCGCGCGCCGCCAGCCGCTCGGCGAGCGTCGGCACCGTGGCCGGGATCCCCATGCCGTTCTTGTCGATCCCGGCGAGGAAGCGCTGGGGCCAGGCTCCGGTGAGGATCGAGTTGACCGAGGGAAAGGTGCAGCCGGCATTCGCCCAGGCGTCGCGGAAGACGACGCCGCGCTCTTTCGCGAAGCGGTCGAGCACCGGGCTGGTCGGCCGCTCGTAGCCGTAGAGCGACAGCCGGTCGGCGCGCAGCGTGTCGACCAGGACGACGACGACGTTCCAGCGCCGCTCCGCCCCCGGCGCTCGCGCGCAGGCGGCTGCTACCAGCAGGGCGGCGAGGAGCGCGGCCCCGAGCGCCTTGCGCCCGCGGCCGGTTTGAGCCGGCATTCCGCCATTCTACGGACGCCCCGCGCCCGGCGGGCTAAAGTTGCGGCGCCGCCCCGGTTTCGCTAGGCTTCCGCGTCCGCAGGTTGCCGTGCAGCCATAGCTCAACTGGATAGAGCGACAGACTACGGATCTGTAGGTTGGGGGTTCGACTCCTCCTGGCTGCACCATCTTTTTTCCCCTGGAGTTTCCGAGCGTCTCTCGCCGGCCATCTCGCCGCCGGGCGGAGCCCCGTCCGCACCCCCTGGAACCCGGGTGGGAACAAGGGGGAGGATGTCCGGGGGCTGTTTTCCATCGGAACGCATTCGGACCGGACGCCGGAGTTGACCCGCGAAAGGAGCTTCCTCGCGGCGCTCTGGGCGTTTCTGTTGACGGCGCTCGCCGCGCGCCTCTGGGGCGTCGGCGCCGGGCTGCCGTACCTCTACCACCCGGACGAACCGACCAATCTCGTGGTGATCGATCGGCTCGCCGCGGGGGCGACGCTGAATCCGCAGTTCTTCAACTACCCGTCGCTCTTCTTCTACCTGCAGGCGGCCGCCCAGGTCCTGCTGCGACTGGGCGGCACGCTGGCCGGCGTGTGGGACCGAGGCGTCGCGCTCGGCCCGCAGGTGCAGGCGATGGGCGACGGCTTTCTCGCGCACCCGTCGGTGCTGGTGCTGGGCCGGACGCTCACCGTGGCCGCCTCCGTCGCCACCTGCGGGCTGGCCGCGCTCCTGACCCGCCGGTTGTCGGGGAGCCGGGGCGCCGCGCTGCTCACCGCCGCCCTGCTGGCGTTGTCGCCGCTCGCGATCGAGAACGCTCCGCTCGTCACGCCCGACACCTACGCCGCGCTCTTCACGCTCGGCGCGCTGGCCGCGGCTCTGGGTGTCCTGCGGGCTCCCGGGCGCCGGAGCTACCTGCTGGCCGGCGCGGCCGTCGGGCTCGCCGCGAGCGTCAAGTACAACGCCGCGCTGGTGGCGGTCGCGGTGGTGGTCGCGCATCTGTTCAACGGGTTCCCGCCGGCGAGCGAAGGGGGCCTTGCCGCGCGGCTCAGGGTGTGGCTCGGGCCGCTCGTCCTCGCCGGCGCTGCCGGCGCGCTGATTTTCGCGCTCTGCACGCCCTACGCGCTGCTGACCCCGCGCGCATTCGTGCACGACCTCCTGGCGGAGAGCTCGCACTACGCCAGCGGCCACCCGGGCCACGAAGGCGCCGCGCTCGCCGCGCTGCTCGGCGCGCTCGGATCGAGCGAGGGGCTGGCCCTCGCGCTCGCCGGCGCGGCGCTGCTCGGCACCTCTCTCCGCCGCGAGGCACTGGTGCTGTCGATCTTTACCTGCGCCTATCTCCTCTTTCTCGGTGCGTTCACGGTGCACTTCTCGCGCAACCTGTTGCCGTTGCTTCCGGCGCTCGCGGTGCTGGCAGGGCTCGGCGCCGCGGCGCTCGCCCAGCGCGCCCGCGAGCGGCTACCGCGGCGGCTGGCTGCGGTTTGCGTCGCGGCCGTGCTCCTGGCGCTCGCGGCGCCGCGGGTCTGGTGGATGGCGGGTTGGGCCGGCGCACAGCGCTTCGACGAACGCGCGGCGGCGCGCGCCTGGCTCGCTGCCCACGTGCGCCCGGGGAGCGCCCTCCTCGTCGAGGGCTACGCGCCCTGGACCCTTCCCGGCGCTTTCGCGCTCACCACGGTGCCGTTCGTCGGCGAAAGCGCCGGGATCGACCTCACGGCGATCGACGCGGTGCTGCTCACCAGCCGGGGATCGGGGCGGTTCCTCGCGGCGCCGGAGCGATATCCGCGCGAGGCGGCGCGCCTCGAAGCGCTCCGCCGGCGCTCCTGTCACCGCGCGCGGGTCGAGAACCGGAGCTACTGGCTCGAAGTGCTGGTGCTCCGCTGCGGCGCGCTGCGTTGAGGTCGGTGCCGCGGCGCCCTGCCGCGCCGAACTTCGGCCGTTCCTGACGGTCGTCATAGCGCGGGTGTCGGGTTGGGCGTCGAATGGCCTCATGCAGGCCGTGCGTCTCGTCCCCGTGCTGCTCAGCTTCGGCGTCCTGGCCGCCCACTTTTCGCGCGCCGGCGAGGCCGCTCTCGCCGGCGCCGTCCTGGGGTTGCCGCTTCTTCTCGTCCTCCGGCGGCGGTGGGTGGTTCGAGTCCTCGAGCTCGTTCTGGCGCTCGGAGCGCTCGAATGGGTGCGGACGATGCTCCGTCTGGTCGACCTGCGGCGGGCGCACGGCCTGCCTTACCTGCGCCTGGTCGCGATCCTCGGCGTCGTGGCGGCGGTGACGCTCGCCTCGGCGCTACTGGTCGAGTCCTGGTGGCGCGCGCGCCGGCCGCTGCCGGCGCTCTCGGAGGCGACATGAACGACAACGATCTCGAACGCGGCCGGCTGCGCCGCGAGTGGCGCACCGTCGCCGCGATGATCGCGATCACCTGCGGCAAGCGTCACGGCGGGCGCCGCGGCGCGCTCTGCGCGGACTGCCGGGAGCTGCACGACTACGCCCGGCTCCGCCTCACGCGCTGCCCCTTCGGCGACGACAAGCCGACCTGCGCGCACTGCAAGGTGCACTGCTACCGGCCCGAGATGCGCGAGCGCGTGCGCGACGTGATGCGCTTCGCGGGACCGCACATGCTGACCCGGCATCCGTACCTCGCCCTCCTGCATCTGCTGGTCGACGACCGCCGGCCGGCGCCGGAGCGCCCCGCGAGGCGCGCCGCCGAGGCCGGCGCTCCCTAGACCCGCCGCCGCCGCTTGGCCGGCTTGCGCGTCTCGCGCGGCTCTCCCTTCACCTCGACGAGGAGCGGGAAGCCGGGCTTCCGCACGTGCTCGAAGATGAGGTGGGTCTCGAGGTGCGAGACCTCCGAGCGGGTGGTGAAGGCGTCCATCGTCAGGTTGCGCAGGTGATCGGCGTCGCGCACCGCGACGCGGACCATGAAGTCGAACTTGCCGGTGACGTGGAAGAGCCCCACCGCTTCGGGGAGATCGAGCACGTAGCGGCGGAAGGCTTCCACTTTCTCGCGCGAGTGGCGGATCAGGCGGACAAAGACGAGCGCCTGCAGCCCGATGCCGAAGACGTGCGGGTCGACCTCGGCGTGGAAGCCGCGAAAAATCCCGCCGCGCTCGAGCCGCCGCACCCTTTCGAGGCAGCTCGAGGGGGCGAGCCCGACACGCGCCGCGAGCTCCTTGTTGCTCAGCCGAGCGTTGTTCTGCAAGTGGGCGATCAGTTCGAAGTCGATTCGGTCGAGCGGCTCGTTCACGGTGTTCCTCCGCAGACAATTCGATGGACTCAGAATAGTTACCGGATTCATACTGTTCGTCAAGCGAGGAGACGAACATGGTTCGGAAAGAAGACGAGTTCTTCGACACCACCGCAACCCATGCCGGCCGCCGCGATTTCGCCCGTCTCGGAGTCCACGCTCCGCCGCTCGATCTCTCCTCGACCTATCCGCTGCCGGATCTCGATCTCGCCATCGCCAGCCTCGACGAGCTCGCGGCCGGCGGCGCCTCGGCGCCTTCGCCGGTCTACGCGCGGCTGCACAACCCGACCGTGGCGCGCTTCGAGGAGGCGCTGGCGGAGCTCGAAGGCGCCGAGAGCGCCGTCGCCTTCGCGAGCGGCATGGCGGCGCTGACCGCGACGCTCCTCGCCGCGGCGCAGAACGGCGACGGCCCGCGGCGGCGCCACGTGGTGGCGGTGCGGCCGCTCTACGGCGGCAGCGACCACCTGCTCGCCTCCGGCCTGCTCGATCTCGAAACGACCTTCGTCGACCCGGCCGGCGTCGCCGCGGCGATGCGGCCCGACACCGCCCTCGTTCTCGTCGAGACGCCGGCCAACCCGACGCTCGATCTGGTCGACATCCGCGCCGTCGTCGCGGCCGCGAACGGCGTGCCCGTGATGGTCGACTCGACCTTCGCCACTCCGGTGCTGCAGCGGCCGCTGGCGCTCGGCGCGGCGCTCGTCCTGCACAGCGCGACGAAGTATCTCGGCGGGCACGGCGACGTGGTCGGCGGCGTGGTCGCCGGCAGCGAGGCCTGGGCGCGGCGGCTGCGGCCGGTGCGCATCCTCACCGGCGGCATCCTCCACCCGATGGCGGCCTACCTCCTGCACCGCGGCCTGCCGACATTGCCGATCCGCGTGCGCGCGGCGCAGGCGGCGGCGCAGGAGCTGGCGCGCCGGCTGGCGGCGCACCCGGCGGTGCTCTCCGTGCGCTACCCCGGCCTGCCCGGGCAGGATCCGCAGGGCATCGTCGGCACGCAGATGGCGGGCCCCGGCGCGGTGCTCGCTTTCGAGGTCGTCGGCGGCCACCAGGGAGCGCGCCGCTTCCTCGCGGCGCTCGAGACCATCACCTCGGCGGTGTCGCTCGGCTCGACCGACACCCTGGTGCAGCAGCCCGCCGGGCTGACTCACCGGCTGGTCGAGCCCGAGGCGCTGGCGCGGCTCGGCATCTCGCCCGGCCTGCTGCGTCTCTCGGTCGGCCTCGAGGACGCGCGCGATCTCTGGCGCGACCTCGAGCGCGGGCTCGCCGCGGCGGCGAGCGCCGAGGCCTCGACGAAACGGAGCCGCGCGGCGGTCGCCGTCGGCTAGACGGCGGGGCGGCGGCGGAAGCGGAACTGCGCGAGGACCAGCGCCAGCTCGTCGCGTCGCACGATCCCGAGAGCGAAGAGCAGGGCGCCATAGGCGAGCGTCGCGGCGATCGCGCCGACTGGCGCGCCGCGCGTCAGCGCCAGGATCCCCGCCGCGATGCCCGCGGCAATCAGGTGGCGGCCCGAGCACGCCGCGGTCAGCACTCCGGTCGAACGCAGGCGGAAAATGGCGACGAGCGCCGAGGCGAGGCTGGCGGCGAGCAGCGCTGCCGTCGCGCCGCGCGCGCCGAGACGCGGCACCAGCAGCCAGGCCGTCGGCAGGAAGGCGGCGAAACCGGCGATCCCGAGCTCGAAGTTGCGCGCCAGCCGGCGCTCGACGACGGCGAGCGAGAGCGCCGTGCGGACGAAGGGCTGCGAGAGGGTCGTCGGCGCCGCGAGAAGCAGGTTCGGGATCACGCCGAGGAAGCGTTCTCCCCACAGGTGGAGAACCGCCCAGGGGCCCGCCGCGAAGCTTGCCAGAACGAACAGCATGCTCAGGACGTTGAGGTACTTGAGCGCGATGCCGAGGTTGCGATCCCGGTCGGCGCCCTCGCCGGCGACCTGCTTGAGGCTGAGCTCCGGAATCTGCAGGGTGGTCAGCCCGCCGAGCAGCCGGGTGTAGCTGACGGCAGCCGAGAGGGCGATGCTGAAGTAGGCGATCTCGGCGCGCGCGATGCCGGCCCAGGCGAGGGCGCCCTCGCCGAGCCGCCACGGCACGCGCAGCAGCAGATTGGCCGCGAAGACGGCGAGACCGAAGCGCAGGTGGAAGAGCGCCGAGCGCCATTCGAGCGCCGAGCGGTCGAAGACGAAGAGCTCGCGGCAGAGGTAGACGCCGGTGGCGAGCGCGCCGACCTGCGTCGCGAGCAGCACGCCTGTGGCGCGCTCGAGCCCGGCGCTGGCTCCGGCGAGGTAGAGCAGGACGAGCAGCGCGAAGCGCCCGAAGGCCTCGCGTCCCATCGATGCGGCGAGCTGGTTGAAGCCGAAGAAGATGCTGAACATCGGCGAAGCCATGGTCATCGCGACGAAGGTCGCGGTCGAGAACGCCAGGGTCGGCGCCGAGGCCTCGGGCAGCGCGCGGTGGAGCGCGAACGCGAAGACGGGCGCGCCGAGGGCGACCAGCAGGAGTCGCGACCCGACCATGTGCATGAAGAGAGCGCCGACCCGGTGGCTCTCCTCGCCGGCGGCGTACTCCGGCACGAAGCGGCCGAAGACGTAGCGGGCACCGAGATTCGAGGTCGTCATCCACAGGCCGGTGAGCGAGAGGACGACGGCGAAGCGGCCGAAGAGCTCGGGCCCCAGGTAGCGCGGCATGAGCACGCTGAACAGCGCGAGCCCGGCGACCTCGAGGCCCTTGAAGAAGGCGATCGATCGCAGCTGCCCGACCAGGCCGGTCGGGTTCATGCGGAGCGCAGCGCGGCGGACAGGGCTCAGTCGGGGCCTCGGCGAAGCGGGTCGGCGACGTTCGTTCGGATGGCGGGCCGGATTCTGTCGCAGGCCGGCGCCTTCGACGCGCCCGGACCGGATGATAGTTTGCAGCGGTTTCCCGAGCCCCTTTCCAATCTCCGACGAGCGCGCGCCCGCACCATCGCGATGGCCCTGTTCCAAGATCTCCAGATGTACGTCCGGCTCGCCCGGACGCTCCCCGGCTTTCTCCGCCGGGTCGATTCCCCGGACCAGGGGGTCGCCGAGCTCCACGAGCGCCAGGCGGCACGCGCCGCGAGTCTCCTGCGGCTCTTCGAGCACTCGATCTACGCCCATCCGCGCAGCCCCTACCTGCCACTCCTCCGGCAGGCGGGGTGCGAGCTGGGCGACCTGAGGAAGATCCTGCCGGAGCTCGGGGTCGAGGGGACGCTCGACCGGCTGCGCGCCGAAGGGGTCTACGTCCGCTTCGAGCAGTTCAAGGGGCGCGAGCCGATCGTGGCCGGCGGCCGCGAGCTCCCGGTTGCGCCGAGCGATTTCTTCTCCCCCGGGGTCGAGCGCCATCTCGAAGGGTGGAGCAGCGGCTCGACGGGAGCGCGGGTGCGCAATCCAGTCAACTTCGAGCACAAGGCGGCTCAGTCGGCGGTGCGTCTCGCGGTGCGACGGGCGCAGGGGTTGCTGGGGCCGCCGCGCGCGGTGATCGTCGGCACGCTTCCCGAATCGTCGCGCTTCGGCGGAGCGCTCGAAGGGGGCGGAACAGCCGACCTGCCGGAGCGCTGGTTCACGCCGGTGCTGTCGCCGCCGCGCCGGCCAGAGCTCCGCTTCCGGCTGGCGCACGGCTTCGTGATGACGATGGCGCGCCTCTACGGTCTCCCGATCCCCCGCCCGGAGCCGCTGCCGGCCGGCGAGGCCGTCCGCGTGGCGCGCTGGGCGGCCGGCGCCGTCGCCGCCCGCGGCGCGGCGACCGTACAGGCAACGCCGAGCATGGCGCTGCGGATCGCGCTCGCGGCGCGCGCCGAGGGGATCGATCTCGCGGGCGTCGTCTTCTGGACCGCCGGCGAGCCGTTGACGCCTGCCAAGGCGAAAGGGATCGCCGCCGCCGGCGCCCGGACGCTCAGCAGCTACCACATGAAAGAGGCGGGGATGATCGGCGCGGCCTGCATGAACCCGATCGGCCCGAACGACCAGCACGTCATGACGCCGCACGTCGCGCTCGTCCAGGGTCGGCGCGAAATCGTCGGCCAGGAAGTCGAACCGCTGCTCGTCACCGGGCTTCTGGCGAGCTCTCCACGCGTCCTGATGAACGTCGAGACCGACGACTTCGGCGTGCTCGAGGAGCGGCGCTGTGGCTGCCCGCTCGACGCCTTCGGGCTCCATCTCCACGTGCGCGACGTGCGCAGCTACAAGAAGCTGACCGCCGAGGGAGTGACGCTCATCGGCAGCGACCTCGAGCAGGTGCTCGAGAGCGAGCTGCCCGAGCGCTTCGGCGGGTCGGCGCTCGACTACCAGCTGGTCGAGGAAGAGGACGGCGAAGGATTCACCCGCATCTGCCTGCGGATCAGCCCGTCGATTCCGATCGCCGACGAGTCCGCGGTCGTCGAAGCGCTGCGCGAGGGCCTGCGGCGCGCCAGCATCAGCGCCGACCTCGCCTTCCGCCTCTGGAGCCACACCGGCGCGATCCGCGTCGACCGCGTCGCGCCGCCGATGAGCGCGCGCGGCAAGCTCTTCGCGATCCAGTCGGCCCGCCGGGAATCAGCGTCGGCGGGGGCGGTGGACCGGCGATGAGCGGGCACTGCCGGCCGGCCCTCGCGGCCTGGCGCCTCTTCGCTCTCGTCCTCCTCGGAGCGGTGCTCGCCGCCTGTGCGCCGCCGCCGACGCATCTCGAGAAAGTGCGCGTGGCGGCTGGCGCCTATCTCTCGGAAGCCGTCGAGTTCGTGGCGAAGGAGCAGGGGATCTTCGCGGCCCACGGCCTGGACGTCGAAATCGTGCTTCTCAACCAGACCTCGGCGGCGCTTCCGGCGCTCGCCGGCGGCGAGGTCGACGTCGGCTCGTGCGCCCCACTCAACGCGCGATGCTTCAACGTGATCCAGCGCGGCGCCGACATCCGCCTGGTGGCAGCGCGCACTTTCTACGACCCCGCCGGGTGCGCCCACGACGCCTTCCTGGTGCGCTCGAGCTTGCTCGATTCGGGGCGCGTCACGGGACCCGCGTCGTTGCGCGGCCTGCGCATCACCAGCGAAAGGACGGGGTCGAACCAGTACTACTTCAGCCGGCTGCTCGCCCTGGGCGGGTTGACGATGGGAGACGTCGAGGAGATCGCTCTGCCGGCCTCGGTGCGTGGCGATGCCTTCGCACGGGGGCTCATCGACGTGGCGAGCGCCACCGAGCCGTGGACGACCCGCATGACGCGCACGGGCGCGGCTCGGGTCTGGAAGCGGGTCGCGGAGGTTCTGCCCGGCCACCAGAGCGGCTACCTGATGTTCGGCGCCCGGCTGCTGCACGAGCGGCGCGATCTCGGCGAGAGTTTTCTCGCCGCCTACCTCGAGGCGGCTCGCCGCCTGCGCGAGGAGGGCAAGTCGGTGCGCAACGTCGAGGCGCTCGCCCGCTGGACGAAATTCGACGACGAAGAGCTGCGCGAGATGTGCTGGCCGCCGACGCCAGCCGACCCGCGCCCCGACCCCGATACGCTCGCCGAGTTCCAGGAGTGGGCGCTGCGCAGCCACCTGGTCGACGAGATCTCGCCGGCCGACCGGCTGGTCGACGGCGGCTTCCTCGAGGCCCTGAAAGCGGCGCGGAAGAGGGGAGCCTGAGCGCGATGTCCGCCGAGCCACGCGTCCGCTGCCGCGACGTGTCGTTCGTCTACCCGACCCGCGCCGGCTCGACCGCGGCGCTCGAGGAGGTCTCGCTCGACCTCGCGGCCGATGAGTTCGTCTGCCTCGTCGGCCCGAGCGGCTGCGGCAAGACGACACTGCTCAAGATCCTCGCCGGGCTCCTCAGGCCGACCTCCGGCGAGGTCGAGGTCGGGCTCGCCGCCGACGAGCAGCGGCTTTCGCGCACCCTGGTCTTCCAGGACCATTGCGTCTTTCCATGGATGTCGGTGCTCGACAACGTCGTCTTCGGGCTCGAGTTCCGCTCGCTGCCGCGCGCCGAGAAGCGGCGCCGCGCTCTGGACCTCCTCCGCCAGGTCGGTCTCGAGCCCTTCGCCGGAAGCTTTCCCCACGAGCTCTCGGTCGGCATGCGGCAGCGGGTGGCGCTGGCGCGCGCTTTCGTGGCGGAGCCGCAACTGCTGCTGATGGATGAGCCCCTGGCGGCGCTCGACGCGCTGACCAAGCTGGTGCTGCAGAAGGAGCTGCTGCGGCTCTGGCAGGAGCATCGCTCGCGCATCCTCTACGTCACGCACGATCTCGCCGAGGCGGTGATGCTCGGCGACCGGGTGCTGGTGATGTCAGCCCGCCCCGGGCGGATCCTGCTCGACGTTCCCGTGCAGCTGCCGCGTCCGCGCGACCTCGAGGATCGCCGCCACGCGCAGGTGGTCGAGATCGAACGCCGCCTGTGGAGCGCGATCGAGCCGGAGGTGCGGCGCGGGCTCGCGGCGTCGCCCGGGGGGAGCGCGTGAACGGCCGCGACGGGATGCTGCGCTGGCTGCCGCCGGCCATCACCGTGGTCCTGCTCGGCGCCTGGGAGCTCGCGGCCCGGCACGGCGCGATCCCGGTCCTCTTCTTCCCGGCTCCCTCGACGATCTTCGCGCGGTTGATCACCCTCGCCGAGGAGGGGGAGTTGGCGCGGCACGTCGGCGCGACGGTAGCGCGCATGGCCGTCGCTCTCGTGTGGGGGGGCGGGGCGGGCCTGGGCCTCGGCCTGCTGCTCGGCTACTCGCCACGCCTGCGCGCGGTCATCGACCCTTTCATCGCTGCGCTCCATCCGGTGCCGAAAATGTCGTTGCTGCCGCTGATCCTGCTCATCTTCGGCCTCGGCTTCTTCTCGAAGGCGCTGGTCGTGGCGATCTCGGCCTTCTTCCCGATGGTCATCAATACGATGGCGGGCGTGCTGGCGCTCGACCGCAACTACTACGATGTCGCCCGGCTGCACGGCGCCAGCCGGTGGCGGATCTTCTGGCGCGTGGTCCTGCCCGGCAGCCTGCCGATGACGCTCGCGGGGGCGCGCATGGCGCTGAACCGTGCGCTCGGCGCCACGATCGGTCTCGAGCTGATCACGGCGCAGACGGGCCTCGGCTCGATGCTCTTCTTCGCGTGGCAGACCTACCGCACCGAGGAGCTCTACGCGACGATCTTCGTCATCGCCGTCTTCGGCTTCCTCTTCCGCTTGCTCGTCAATGCCCTTGCCGCCCGTCTGGTGCCGTGGCGGGACGACCCGCGCAGCGGCTGAATCGCCGCTCGCGCATCCCCGGAGAAACCCCGATGAGTTCCGTCCGTTCGCGCCACGTTGCGTTCTGCCATTTTGCCGCCGCCTTGCTGGCGCTGGCCGCGCCCATCGCCGGCGCCGCCACGCAGAGCGAGGCCGCGGCGCCGCCCGCGGCGACTGCGCCGGGCCAGCCGCAACAAGAGGAGAGCGTCTGGCACGAGAAGATCCTGGTGACCGCGACGCGCGCGCCGCACGAGGCGGGGACCCTCCCTCTCTACTCGAGCGTGATCGAGGCCACGGAGATCCGCAGCGCGCCCGACAGCGGCCTGCTCGACCTGCTGCGCCAGACACCGAGCATCAATCTGTCGCGCGACATCGGCAACCTCGTGGCGCAAGGACGCGACCAGGGGATCTCGTTCCGCGGCATCATCGGCTCGACGCAGAGCCGCGCGCTGCCGCTGGTCGACGGGCTGCCGATCGTCGATCCCTTCGAGGGTTTCGTCCAGTTCAGCATGGTGCCCAAGGAGCTCGTGGAGCGCGTCGAGGTCGTGCGCGGCGGCGGCTCGAGCGCCTGGGGCAACCTGGCGCTCTCCGGCGTCGTCAACATGATCACCCGTGCCCCCACCTCGCGCGAGCTCGGCACGATGGCCCGACTCGGCGACCGCGCCACCGCCGACCTCAACGTCTTCTACACCGATGTCGGCCGACGCTGGTCGGGATGGATCGCGGGCAACCACTTCGACACCGACGGCTACGTCGTGGTGCATCCGGACGACCGTGGCCCGATCGACGAGGCTAAGTTCCGTCGCTACGACTCGCTGCACGGCCGGCTCGGATTTTCGGCGTCGGCGAGCACCGCCTGGACGCTGCGCACGATGGTCTACGACGACTACCACGGGCACGGACTGCCGACCGACCGCGACCGCAACAAGGAAGCCTCGGCTTCGCTGACCCTCGACCAGTTGCTCAGCCCGGAGCGGTCGTGGAAGCTGCAGCTCTTTCATCGCGCCATCCACCTCGAGTCCGTGAGTGGCATGGTCGACGACGAGCGCACCGCGGTTGTCCCGGAGAGAGACATCTACTCGCAGCCGGCGCGCTCGACCGGCCTGAGCGCGAGCTGGTCGGTCGCGCTCGCGCGCCACGCCCTGACTGTTGGCGTCGACTTGATCGAGGACGCCGTCGAGCAGCAACAGAACGTCGCCTGGGACGGAACGAGCTACACCAAGCGCTACGACATTCGCGGCCAGCAGCGGTTCGCCGGCGCCTTCGTTCAGGACAGCGTCACGCTCTCCGAGCGCACGAGCCTGCAGCTCGGCACACGTTTCGACTACGCCTGGAGCGGCGACGCGAGCTCAGTGCGCTCGGCGCTTCCCACCGGCGAGGTCACCGGCTCCGACCCGATCGCCGACCATTCCGTGACGGCCTTCGATCCGAGCCTTGGCGTCGTCTTTGCGCCGAGCGCCACGACCCGGCTGCGCGGCGCCGCCTATACCGGTTTCCGCTACGGCACGCCGACCGAGCTCTTCGTGGGTTCTTCGGGCGGCGGCCGATCGGTCACCATGCCGAACTCGGAGCTCGCTCCCGAGCGGCTGGTGGGCGGCGAGCTCGGTGTCGACTACACGCCGTCGCGGCGCACGGCACTGCGCCTGACCGGCTTCTACAACGAAGTGAAGGATCTCATGCAGCGCATCCTCGTCGGCACTACCGGAGCCGAGGGGGGAGTCCTCGAGCCCTGCGGAGCGCTGCCGCCGAAGAGCCGCTGCCTTCAGCGGCGCAATGTCGGCCGGATCCGCTCCACCGGCCTCGAGCTCGGCGCCGACTACCGGCCGGCGGAGCGCTGGCGGCTGGTGCTCGACGCGACCCTGATGCGCTCGCGCGTCATCGAGAACTCCAGCGACCCGGCGCTCGAGGGCAACCAGGTCGAACGGGCGCCGGACGAGCAGGTGAGCGCGACGGTCGAGTATCGCGAGCCACGCCTCGGAAGTTTCTATCTACGGGGCCGCTACGTGAGCGACGCCTGGGACGACGCCGAGAACACCGAGTTCCTCACCGCGCACACCCTGGTCGATCTCGGCTGGTCGCGCGACCTCCGCGGGGGATGGCAGCTCTTTGCCGGCGTCGAGAATCTCTTCGACAACCGGTACATCAACCGCTGGACCCCCGACAACCGCGAGGTCAGCGGTCCCCGGCTGGTGCACGCCGGTTTCCGCTTCCGCACGGGCGCGGACAGGTCGTAAGGGACGGTCGCCCCTCAGTCGGTGCCGCGGTGGCCGAGGATCTGGCGGGCGAGCAGAGCGAGCTCACCGCGCCGCACAATCCCGAGAGCGAGGACCAGCGTGCCGTAGGCGAGGCCGGCCGCAATGGCGCCGAAGGGCGTACCTCGCGTCAGCAGGAGGACACCCGCCGCCGCGCCGGCGGCGAGCAGATGGCGCCCCGAGCGCGCCGCCGCCAGAACGCCGGTCGAGCGCAGGCGGAGGATGGCCGCGAGGCCGGAGGCAAAGCTGGCCGCGAGCAGGGCCCCCGTGGCTCCCAACCCGCCGTAGCGCGGCACCAGCAGCCAGGCCGCCGGCACGAAGACGGCGAGGCCGGCGAGGCCGAGCTCGAAGTTCCGCAGCAGGCGGCTCTCGACGACGGCGAGCGCGAGCATGGTGCGGACAAAGGGCAGGGCGAGCGTGGCCGGCGCCACCAGCAGGAGGTTCGGCACGACGCCGAGGAAGCGCTCGCCCCACAGGTGACGCACCGCCCAGGGGCCGGCGACGAAGACGGCCAGCACGAAGAGGACGCTCGCCACCAGGAGCAGCTTGAGCGCGACTCCGAGGCTGCGATCGCGGTGGCTGCCTTCGCCGGCGGCGTGCTTGAGGCCGAGCTCCGGGATCTGCAGGGTGGCGACGCTCTCGAGCAGCCGGCCGAACGCGGCCGCGGCTGACAGCGCGATGTTGAAGTAGGCGATCTCGGGGCGCGCGACGCCGGCCAGCGCGAGCGCGCCCTCGCCGAGCCGCCACGGCGCGCGCAGCAACAGATCGGCGGCGAAGAGGGCGAGGCCGAAACGCAGGTGAAAGAGCGCCGGGCGCCAATCGAGGATCGAGCGGTCGAAGACGAAGAGCCCGCGACAGAGGTAGACGCCGACGACGGCGCCGGCAGCGTGAATCAGCAGCAGCGCGCCGTTGGCACGCTCGAGGCCGGCGCTGGCGCCGAAGGCGAAGAGCGCGCCGAGGAGGGCGAAGCGCCCGAAAGCCTCGCGACCCATCGAGGCGCCGAGCTGGTTGTAGCCGAAGAAGACGCTGAACAGGGCCGACGCCAGGGTCATCGCCGCGAAGGCGGCGGTGGCGAGCGCGAGCGCGAGCGGGGAGGCCTCGGGAAGGGCGCGGCGGAGAACGAGATCGAAGAGCGGCGCGCCGACGGCGACCAGGAGCAGGCGCGATCCGATGACGTGCATGAAGAGCGCGCGGACGCGGTGGGTCGCGCCGCTGATCGCGTACTCGGGCACGAAGCGGCCGAAAATATAGGAGGCGCCGAGGCTCGAGGTGATCGTCCAGAGCGCCGTCAGAGAGAGGACGACGGCGAAGCGGCCGAAGAGCTCGGGGCCGAGGTAGCGGGGGAGGAGAACGCTGAACAGGCCGAGTCCGGCGATCTCGACCGTCTTGTAGAAGGCGATCGGGCGCAGCTGGCCCACGAGGCTCGTTGTGTTCAGGCGCGGCGTCGCGCGTCGCGAGGAAGGATTCAGGACGGGTCCCTGCCGCGCGCGGCCTGCTTCAGCAGACGAGATGATCGGCGCCGGGGAGGGCCGCGGCGGCCGGCCGCCGCCGGCGGTGCTCGATCAGCAGGCGCGCGATCTCCTTCGCGATCGTCACCGTCGGCACGGCGATCACCATGCCGAAGATCCCGAGCAGCTCCTCGCCGGCGAGGATCGACAGGATAACCACGAACGGGTGGAGGTGCACGCTGCCGCCGACCGTCAGCGGCACGATCACGAAGTCGTCGGCCAGGCGGATGCCGAGATAGAGAAGCGCGATCGCCGCCACCTTGCCGACGCCGAGATGGTTGCCGAGCGCCACCAGACTGGCGAGACTGAGGCTGGCGAGAGCGCCGACGTAGGGGATCGGGTTGACGATGGCGGTGAAGAGACCGAGCACCAGCGGCACCGGCACGCCGAGCAGGGCGAGGCCGATCGTCGCGAGCACGCCGACGACGAGGCTCTCGATCGTGATGCCGCGCAGGTAGCGGCCGAGGATGCGGTAGATCTCGCACCACATCGCCATGCTGGTCTCGATGCGGTCCGCCGGCAGCACCGCGATCGCCCGGTCGAGCACCTTGCGGCCGTCGCGCAGCAGGAAGAAGGCGAAGACCGGGGTCAGCACGCCGATGAAGAGAATCGCGCCGGCGTGGCTCGCCAGCTCGCCCAGATGCTCTTTCTGACGCTCGAGGACGCGCTCGGTCCAGCCCGGCAACGGCGACGGCACGACCTGGCGGAACCAGGGCTGGGCCGCATAGAGCTCGTCGAGGCTGGTCTGCGTGGTCGCCTCGAGCCGGGCGCCGAGGTTCGGCAGGTCACCGACGAAGGCCGCCGCCTCCTCGCGCCCGGCGGGAACCAGCCAGGAGAGGAGCCCCGCCGCCGACAGGAGGAGGATCGCGAAGAGAGCGCCGACCGCTGCGCCCCGGCTGACGCCGCGCTCGACCCACGGCTCGACCAGCGGATCCAGGGCATAAGCGAGAAGGGTGGCCAGCAGCAGCGGGAGCGCCAGACCGCGAAGGAAATAGAGCGCCGCCCCGCCGGCGATCAGGCCGAGCGGCAGGAGCCAGGAGCGCGGACCCGGGAGCGCCGGCGCGGCGCTCATCGCGCGCCGCCGGCGGTCGCGCCGGGCGGAGGGTAGGTGCCGCCGCGGGCCCGCACGTAGCGAGCGAGCGTGACGAGCAGGCGGCGCGAGAGCGCCAGCGCGACGGCACGGTCGCCCTCGAGAAGCTCGTCGAAATGAGTCCGGTAGAGCAGCAGCAGCCGGCAGTCGACGACGGCGCGCGTGGTGGCGGAGCGCGGCAGGTCGTCGACCAGGGCGAGCTCGCCGAAGGCGGCGGGCGACTCAAAGCGCGCCAAAAGGACCTCGTTTCCCTCGGCGGTCCGGCGATAGGCCTCGACGGCGCCCTTGTCGACGATGTAGAGCGCGCGACCCGGCTCGCCCTCTTCGAAGACGACCTCTCCGGCGACGTAATCCTTGGCGAACAGGCGCGCCGCGATGCGGCCGAGCAGTCGCTTGCGCAGGCCGGCGAACAGCGGCGTCTCCGCGAGCAGCGCGACGCGGCGGCGATGCTCCGGATCACCCGTCCAGCGCTGCAACGTCGCCACGAGCCTGAGCACGATGACGGCGACTCTACGGGAAATCGCCGCCGCGCCGCGAGGGCCGGCGGCAGGGACTAGAATGGCCGGCGCCGGTGTCCTCGACGCTCTCCAGTTCCTCCGTCCAGCCCCGCCCCTCCGGTCCGCGAGTCGCGGTAGCGCTGCGCCGCGCCCTCGCGCAGGGCTACCGGGCCGACGATCTCAAGGCCGACCTGCTCGCCGGCGTCGTGGTCGGCATCGTTGCGCTGCCGCTGTCGATGGCGCTCGCCATCGCCTCGGGGGTCGCCCCGCAGCAGGGCCTCTACACCGCGATTGTCGCCGGCCTCGCCATCGCGCTCCTCGGCGGCTCGAAGGTCCAGGTCGCGGGGCCGACGGCGGCCTTCGTGGTCATCCTGGCGCCGATCGCCGCGCGCTACGGGCTCGGTGGACTCTGCGTCGCGACCCTGCTCGCCGGGCTGCTGCTCGTCGCCATGGGGCTCGCGCGCTTCGGGCGCCTGGTGGAGTTCGTTCCCCATCCGGTGACGACCGGCTTCACTGCTGGCATCGCGGTCGTGATCGGCGTGCTGCAGCTCAAGGACTTCCTCGGGCTCACGGTCGACAAGATGCCGGAGCACTTCGTCGACCGGGCGCTGGCGCTCGCCGACGCTCTGCCGAGCTTGCGCTGGAGCGACGCGCTGGTCGGTGGCGTCACGCTGGCGGCGCTGCTGATCTGGCCGAGCGTCTCCCGGCGCGTGCCGGCGCCGCTCGTCGCGCTGCTGCTCGGCACCGGGACGGCGCTCCTGTTGGCGCGAATCGACCCCGGTGCGGCGGTGGCGACGATCGCGAGCCGCTTCTCCTACATCGTCGACGGCGTCACCCGGCATGGCATTCCGCAGCTGCCGCCCCTGCCGCTCCTGCCCTGGCGCCTGCCGGGGCCCGACGGCGCGCCGCTCGTCCTCTCCTTCGCGCTGGTGCGCGAGCTGCTGCCTTCGGCCTTCGCGATCGCCATGCTCGGCGCCATCGAGTCGCTGCTCTCGGCGGTCGTCGCCGACGGCATGACCGGCAAGAAGCACGACCCCGATGCCGAGCTCGTGGCGCAGGGCGTTGGCAACGTGCTCTCCCCCTTCTTCGGCGGCATCGCGGCGACCGGCGCCATCGCCCGCACGGCGACCAACGTGCGCGCCGGCGCGCGATCGCCGTTCGCCTCGGCGTTCCACTCCCTCTTCGTGCTGGCGGCGGTGGTTCTCCTCGCGCCGGCGCTCGGCTACCTGCCGATGGCCGCGCTGGCGGCGCTCCTGCTCCAGGTCGCCTGGCGCATGGCCGAGGCAAAGCACTTCGCGCACATGCTGCGCGTCGCGCCGCGCTCGGACATCCTGGTGCTGCTTTCCTGCTTCGGCCTGACTGTGCTCTTCGACATGGTGGTGGCGGTGACGGTGGGCATCGTCTTCGCGTCGCTCCTCTTCATGCGGCGCATGGCGGAGGTCTCGCGGGCCGAGCTGGTCAGCGTCGCGGAGCTCGATCTCGACGTGCCGATGCCGGAAGGCGTGCTGCTCTACGAGATCGCCGGTCCGCTCTTCTTCGGCGCCGCCAACAAGGCGATGACGACGCTGCGCACGGTCGCCCGCAAGGGAGTGAAGGTGGTCGTTCTCGATCTGCGCTTCGTTCCGGTCATCGACGCGAGCGGCCTCGTGGCCCTCGATTCGACGGTCGGCAAGCTGCGCGACGCCGGTATCGTGGTCGTGCTCGCCGGCATCCAGCCGCAACCGCTGCGGGCGCTGGCCAAGGCGCACTGGCGGAATGTGCCGGGATCGCTCGCCATCGGCAAGTCTTTCGAGCGTGCGCTCGAAGTCGCGCGTGCCTACGCCAGCGGCAGCGAGGAGGCGCCCGGCCTCCACTCGACGCGCGCCTGAGTCAGCGGCGCGCGCCCTCCGTCTCCAGGCGCCCGAGCAGTCGCAGCAGCCCGTCGAGGATGGTCAGCGGGTGCGGCGGGCAGCCCGGCACGTAGAGGTCGACCGGGACGACGGCGTCGGCGCCGTCGTGCGCCTCCGGATGGCCGATGTACGGCCCGCCGGAGATGGCGCAGGCGCCGACCGCGATGACGATCTTGGGCGGCGCCACCGCGTCCCAGGTCTTGCGCAGCGCGAGCCGCATGTTCTCGCTGACCGGCCCGGTGAGGATCAACCCGTCGGCGTGCCGGGGCGAGGCGACCAGCTGGATGCCGAAGCGCCCGAGGTCCCAGACCACGGTGGAGAGCACGTTGATCTCGGACTCACAACCGTTGCATCCCCCGGCGCTGACCTGGCGCAGCTTGAGCGAGCGCCCGAAGAGGCGCCGCGTCGTCGCCTCGAGTGCCGCCGCGAGGCGCACCGGCGCGCCAGCATCGACGAGCAGGTCCTCGCGCCGGCGGACAGCCAGCGGGTAGTCGCCGCCATAGGTCACGGCGCCGTTCGGGCAAGCGGCCGCGCACTCGCCACAGAACAGGCAGCGCCCGAGGTCGACGCCGAGCGCCGGCTGCGAAGAGATGGCGCCGGTCGGGCAAACTTCGGCGCAGGCAGAACAGTGGTCGGCGCAGTTCTCGGGGGAGAAGCGCGGATGGCCGCGAAAGCGGTCCGGTAAGTCGGGCGGCGGTCCGTCCGGATAGGCGATCGTCCGCTGGCCTTGTTGGAGCCGCGCGCGCAGAAGCTTGATCATCGCCGTTCGATCCGTCCCGGGCTCAGAGATCGTGTCCGCAGTAGGAGAGGTTGAAGCTCTTGTTGCAGAGCGGGAAATCCGAGATCTGCTGGCCGCGCAGCGCGATCGCGAGCGCGCTCCAGTTGTGAAACGACGGGTCGACGATCTTGTAGCGTTCGAAGCGCCCGTCCTCCCCGGTCAGGGCGACGTGGCAGAGCTCGCCGCGCCACCCCTCGACGAGGGCGACCGCCAGCGAATGCGGCGCGCTGCCGCCGGCGCCGGCGAGGATGGCGCCCTGCGGCAGGGCGCCGAGCAGGTCGCGCACGAAGGTGTACGAACGCTGGATCTCCAGCCAGCGCACGAAAGCGCGGGCGAAGACGTCGCCCGAATCGGCGAGCGCGACGGGGACGTGTTGCAGGCGGAAGATGCCGGTGGGATGGTCGCGGCGGGTGTCGCGGTCGATTCCCGAGGCGCGTGCCGCCGGTCCGGTCACGCCGAGCTCCATCGCCCGCTCGCGAGGGAGGACGCCGGTGCCCTCGAACCGCTCCATCACCGACGGCGTCTCCCAGAGCAGCTCGACCGCGGAACGGCAATCGGCGAAGGCGCGCTCGAGCCGCTCGAGCATCGCCGCCACGCGCGGCGGATCGAGGTCGAAGCGCGAGCCCCCCGGTCGCAGCCAGCCGCGGCCGAAGCGGCTGCCGCAGGCCTCCGCCGTCAGGTTGAGAAAGTCGCCGCGAATGCGGCCGCAGTACGCAGCGGTCGGCAGGAAGCCGATGTCGCCGGCGAGGGCGCCGAGATCCCCGACGTGGTTGGCGAGCCGCTCGAGCTCGAGCGCGATGGCGCGCAGCGCCGAGCCGCGCGCCGGCGGCCGCACCGCCGACAGCGCTTCGGCGACTTCGCAATACGCCGTCGCGTGGCCGATCGTGGTGTCGCCGGCGGCAGTCTCGGCGTAAGAAAGCGAGCGCCGGTCGGGACCGGCGGCGAGCGCCCGTTCGACGCCGCGGTGCTGGTAGCCGAGGCTGATCTCTAGATGAAAAACCTCCTCGCCGTGGCACTGGAAGCGGAAGTGCCCGGGCTCGATGACCCCGGCGTGCACCGGGCCGACACCGACCTCGTGAACCTCGTTGCCGCTCACCTGGTAGAAATCGGAGATTCCGGCGACGATCTGCCCCGTACGCCGGGCAGGGCCGTCCGCTGCGGAGAGCGGAGGCTGGAAGCGCACCGGTTTGAGCCAGGGGTGCCCTTCCGGGTGGAGCCCGAACTGCTCGGCGATCTCACGCTCGAAGAGATGGACCTGCGGGCACTGTGGCGAGAGCGAGGGCCAGCTCGCCGCGCGGAGCTCGGTGAAGCCGACGGCGAGCGTCGAGGAGGCGTCGTGAGCGAGAACCAGGTAGAGCCGCGTCGGCCGCTCGCCGGGGTCGGGTCCGCGCGCTCCGAAGTAAGAGACCACCCGCCCGCCGCGCTCGACGCCGCCGACGAGCTCCCGCGCGAAGTCGTCCCACTCGAGCCCGGGGAGCGCGGCGAGAGGCAGCGAGCCGCCGTTGTCGAGCCGCACGAGTCGGGAGAGGACGCTCACCGTCCCACCTCGAGTGCCGCGGCGGCATCCGCGATCAGATCGTGCACCGGCGCGGGCAGGCGGAGGCCGAAGAGCAGCACCAGCGCGAGCAGGGCGAGCGGCGGTCCGAAGGTCGCGGCGCTGTCGCGATAGATCGAGCGGCGGGCGGCGCGCGGCGGACGTCCCTGCAGCGCGGCGAGCGATGTCGCGCCCATGCCGGCGAAAGCGATGAGAAGAAACAGAAGGAAAAGGCCGCCCACCAGCCAGCGCCCGGCGGAGAGCGCCGAATCGAGGATCAAGATCTCGCTCACGAACGGACCGAAGGGAGGCGATCCGGTCACGGCGAAGAGACCGAGGATAAAGAGCGTGCCGGAGAGCGGCAGCCGCCGCATCGCGCCTTGCACTTCGGCGGTCGTCTTGCCGCCGAAGGCACGATGCAGGTTACCGACCGCGAGGAAGAGCGCGCCTTTGCCGAAGGCGTTGTTGACCAGATGCAGCAGGGCGCCGAAGGTGGCGGCGCCGCCGAGACCGCCAGCCATCGCCAGCATCCCCATTTGTTCGACGCTCGAGTAGGCGAGCATCCGCTTGAGGTCGCGCTGCCCCAGCATGAGAGCCGCCGCGACGCCCATCGAGGCGAGGCCGATGAACGACGAGCAAGCGGTGGGCGAAGACGCCCTCGCCCGCCGCGGAGGTGATCTGGGTCAGGCGCAGGAGCGCGAGAAAGGCGCAGCTGGTGAGTCCGCCGGCCAGCACGGCGCCGACCACGCCGGGCGCCTCGCCGTAGGCGTCCGGCTTCCAGGTGTGCATCGGCACCAGGCCGAGCTTGGCGCCGTAGCCGACCAGGAGCAGCGTGAAGCCAGCGCGCAGCCAGGGTTTCGAGAGGACTGCCGCCGAAGAGAGCAGGTCGCCGAACAGCAGCGACGCCTCACCTCCGCCGAGCAGCGCCGCGTAACCGACGAAGAACGACCCGAGCAGCGCGAGCGCGATGCCCACCGACGAGATGACCAGGTATTTCCAGGTCGCCTCGATCGACTTCGCGGTGCGGTTGAAATAGATCAGCGGCGCCGTCGCCAGGGTGGTCGCCTCGATGCCGACCCAGAGCAGGCCGAGATGCTGGGCGTAGGCGACCAGGCTCATGCCGCCGAGAGCGGCCAGCATGCAGGCGCAGAATCGGCGATTGGCGCGCTCGACCCGGTAGCGCAGATAGCCCGTCGAGTAGACCGCGCAGGCCAGGAAAAGAACGCTGACCAGCGCCAGCAGCAGGCGGCCCGGGGCGTCGAGGCGCAGCCACCCGGCGCTCGCCGCGCCGGCCGCCGCGGCAGGTACGGAGAGCGCCGCTCCGGTCGCCACGGCGTGCGCCACGGCCGTCCCGGCCAGCAGGCGCGGACGCCAGATCTTGGACGGGGTCAGGAACACCGCGACGGCCATCGCGAGCGGCAGGAGCACCGGGAGGGGTGGAATCGACTACTCCTTGAGCAGCGACAGTCGCCGCGTGTCGAGCGACGCGAACTCGCGGTTGATGTGGTGGATGATGATGCTGAGCACGAAGATGCCGACGAAGAGGTCGAGCAGCACGCCGATCTCGACCAGGAAGGGCATCGCCTCGATCAAGCAGCAGGCCGAAGACGAAGATGCCGTTTTCGAGGATCAGGTAACCGAGCACCTGGCTGATCGCCTTGCGGCGCGTGGTCAGCTGGATGAAGCCGGTGGCGACGGTGGCCAGCGAGGCCGGAATCAGCAGCGGCGCGAGCTGCTGCTCGGCGACCGGCAGCCGGTTCCCCGCCGCGACGGCGAGCACGGTCGCCAGCGCGCCGAGAAACAGCGAGGGGAGCAGGCCGAGCGACGGCTCGACCTCGCGCTTGATTTCGACCTGCCGCAGGGCGCGGAAGAGAATGACCGGAATCAGCCACCCCTTGAGGCAGATGCTGGCGGCGGCGAGAGCGAGCACCCGCCAGGAGACCTCGCCGTGCGCCGCGATGGCGAGGACTCCGAGCAGCACGCCCTGCACGCCGACGGCGCGTACCACGGTGCCGATCCGGCTGGTGCCGAGCGCGACCAGGTTGACGAGCAGAAGGGCGGCGACCAGTGTACTGAGGAGCGAAGTCATGGCGTTCCAGTGCTCAGCAGGAGGAAGGCGAAGCCGCAGCTCAGCACCGCCGCGATCAGCAGCGTCGGAACGTGGAGGAGCCGGAGGCGCGCCATCGTCGATTCGAGGACGCCGATGCCGAAGGAGATCGCGACGAGTCCGAGTACGAAGAGAGTCAGGCCCGGCCAGCCCGCGACCTGCGAAGCCGGCGCCGTCACCTGCAGCAGCAGTGCGCCGAGCACGAAGAGCTTGACCGCGGAGGCGTACTCGACGAGCGCCAGCAGCGGACCGCTGTGGTCGAGCACCATCACCTCGTGGATCATCGTCAGCTCGAGGTGGGTCGCCGGGTCGTCGACCGGAATCCGGCTGCACTCGGCGAGCAGCACGACGAAGCAGCCCCGCTGCGGTGAGCAGGAAGGGGCGCCGTGCGGTCGAGCCAGGCGCCCCCCTCCATCGCGCGCAGCATGCCACCGAGGCTGTAGCGAGCCGGAGAGGCGAGCGAGGGCGAGGAAGGCGAAGAAGAGCGCCGGCTCCGTCAGCCAGGCGAATCCCACCTCGCGCGACGCGCCCATGCCTTCGAACGGTGATCCGGTGTCGAGCGCGCCGACGGCGGTGAAGAAGCGGCCGAGGCCGAACAGGTAGGCGAAGAGCACGAAGTCGCCGTCGAAGCTGACCGGCGCCGGAGAGGATCCGAGCGGCACCAGGAGACCGGCCGTGAGCGTCGAGATGATCACGATCGCCGGCGCGAGCAGGAAGACCCAGGTCGTGGTCGGCGGAGAGCGCGACCTCTTTGCGCGAGAGCTTGACGAGATCGAAGTAGGGCTGCAGCAGGCCGGGACCGCGGCGGCCCGTGCAGATCGCGCGGCTGCGCTGGATCACTCCCAGCAACAGCGGCGGCAGCAGAATCAGCAGGGCGAGGTGAACGATCGCCGCGCCTCTCATCGCCCGCCCGCCAGCGCCCACACCAGCAGCGGAACGAGGAGCACGAGGATGTAGAGGATGTAGCGCTGCAGCTGCCCCTGCGGCAGTGCGCGCAGCGACGCCGTCAGGTCGAGCGCGCGGCGCGCCGCGGGCACCAGGAGGCGATCGAGCACCGAGTCCTCGACCTCGCTGTGAAAGCTCGCCGGCCGCGCGAAGAGCTGCTGGAGGCGAGGCCGGTGGACGCGGGGCCACAGCACCCAGCCGAAGCGCGACGTGATGATCTCGGCGAAGGATGAAGCGGTGTACTGCAGTCGCGGCGAGCTCGCGGAGTAGCCGCAGTCCCAGGTCGGGAGCGCCGGCTGCCGCTGGCGGGCACGCCGGCATACCGGCAGCAGAAGGGCGACGAGCAGCGCCACGCCGAGAATCAGCGCTGCCGCGGCGCCGGAGATCCAGCCGAGCGGCGCGAGCCCGGCGAGCTGAGGGAGCGGCCGTCGCGCCCAGAGCGTCGCGGCCCGCGTCGAGCGCCGGAGCGGCCAGTCCGGGCGCGACGCCGATCGCGAAGCAGGCGAGGGCGAGCACGGCCATCGGCGCCAGCATCAGCCGCGGCGACTCGTGCGCTCCACTCGCCGCCGCCGAGCGCGGCGTGCCGAGGAAGACGACGCCGCAGACCTTGACGAAGCAGGCGACCGCCAGCGCGCCGGTGGCGGCCAGCACCGGCACGGCGAGGGCCACCCAGGCCGTGCCCGGCGTGACGGCGGCGCGCACGAGGCCGAGATAGACGAAGAGCTCGCTCACGAAGCCGTTGAGCGGCGGCAGCCCGCAGATCGCGACCGAGCCGGCAAAGAAGAAGAGCGTCGTGGCGGGCATCCGCCGCGCCAGGCCGCCGGCCGATTCCAGGTCGCGGCTGCCCGTCGCGTGCACCACCGAGCCGGCGCCGAAGAAGAGCAGCGACTTGAACAGCGCGTGATTCCAGACGTGGAGCAGGCAGCCGGCGAGGCCGAGCATCACCCAGTCGGGTCGCGCGAGCGAGCGCCCGAGCAGCGCCACGCCGAGCCCGAGCAGGATGATGCCGATGTTCTCGATGCTGTGGTACGCGAGCAGGCGTTTGATGTCGTGCTGAGCGAGGGCGAAGACGACGCCGAAGAAGGCGGCGAGCGAGCCGAGCGCGAGCAGTGTGACTCCCCACGCCACGGGAGGCGCGTCGATCAGGCCGAGCGTCCGCACCAGTCCGTAGATGCCGACTTTGATCACCACTCCCGACATCAGCGCCGAGACGTGGCTGGGCGCCGAAGCGTGCGCGGCGGGAAGCCAGGAGTGCAGCGGCATGGCGCCCGCCTTGATGCCGAAGGCGACGAGTGCCAGCACGAAGATCGCCGTGCGCAGCGCGACGGGCGCGTCGGCGCCGATGGCGCCGAAGGCGAAATCGCCGTGAAGCTGCTTCTCGAGCACGAACAGGGCGAAGAGGCAGAGGATGGTCACATGGCTGTAGAGCAGGTAGATCCAGCCGGCGCGGCGAACGGCGGGATCCCCTTCTTCCACCGTGATGAGAAAGAAATTGGTGAGCGCCATGACCTCCCAGGCGACGAGGAAGCCGATCCCGTCCTGCGCCAGCGGGATGAAAGTCAGGCTGGCGAGCAGCAGGCCGTAGCAGAAACGCAGGCGACGGCCACTGCGCGCGTCGCTGCGGGCAGAGGCGTAGCCGGCGCCGAAGAGCGCGCCGAGCCCGCCGACCAGGAAGACGGGCAGGACGAAGAAGCCGCTGATCGCGTCGGCCTCCAGCACGACGGCGAAGCCGGGCACCGGCGACGGCAGTCGGAGCGTTGCGCCGCCGGCTCCCGCCAGCGCCAGTCCACCGCCTGCGAGGCCGAGCAGCGAGGCGACGACGGTCGTCGCCGTGGCGAGGCGCGCTCCCCAGCGCGCGTGCCTCCCGGCGAGCAGGCCGGGGACTCCGCTGGCGGCGAACAGCAGGCCGGCGGCGATCAGCAGCGGGAGCGCGACGGAGCTCGCCGCTGTCGCGGACGCGCTCATCGTGCCGGCGCCGCGGCGAGGGCGACGCTGCGTTCGCAGCGCTCCGCGGCGGCCAGGATTTCCTCGCGCGGCGCTTGGCGGACGACGGCGTCCTTGAACACGGCATCGCGCAGCGCGAAGCTCAGCCGCGACAGCAGGTGCAAATGCGCCCGCACGGTCGGGCTGGTGAGGGTGAAGAGCGCATTGACGGGCCGGCCGTCGAGAGCGCCGAAGTCGATCGGCCGCTCGAGGAAGCAGAGGGTGATCATCGGCCGCTCGAGATGCAGGATTACCGGGTTGCGCACGTGGGGAATCGCGATGCCGTCGCCGATCGCGGTCGATCCCAGCGCCTCGCGCGCCAGCAGCACCGCGTAGAGAAACTCGCGGTCGACCTCGGAGGGCAGGCGCAGGGTCTCGACGACGTGATGCAGCACCGTCGCCTTGTCGTCGCCGCCGATCCGGTAGTGGATCCCGCCAGCCCGGAGCGCCTCGGTCAGGCGCGGCAGCGAGGCGGCTTCGGACTCCTCCTCGCGGAAAATCTCGGGCGACAGCGAGATCCGTCGCGAGGTCGCCCACTCGAGGAGCTCGGCGCGATTGAACCGGTACTGCTCGTTCAACCGGTAGGCGGGGATCGAGCCCTGCTTGATCCAGCGGTAGATCGTCTTCTCGGAGACATCCAGCAACCGTGCGGCATCCCGAACGAGGAGCTTCATGTCATCGGTCCGCTGAAGTCTCTCATGGACAACTGTGGACATCCTCCTCGGCAACAGGAAGGATGTCAACTGCCGTTTCGGGCGGTTCTCATGACCGCCCGGGAGGGTCGGTTTTCAGGGCCTTTAGCAGGGAGGAATGGCTGGGAACGGCGGGGGAGGATGTCCATCCACGAGACAGAAAGGCCCCCGGATCGCTCCGGGGGCCTCGAATAGTCGCCTGCGAGTGAGGCCGGATCAGAGCTCGATGCGGAAGCTCGCGATCATGGCGCGGATCCAGGGCGCCTGGGCGTCGAGCTGCTCGACCGTCTCCTCGTCGAGACGCGCTGTCGAGCCGCCGGCGGCCGGCGCCTGGTCCTTGTTCTTCCACTCCTCCTTCGTCGCCACCTTGAGCGGCTCGAGCTTCGCCTTCGCGAGCACCGCGTTGGCCGCCGCGACGTCCCTGGCGACGAAATCGGCGAACTTCTTCTCGACGTCGCCGATCTCGCTCTCGAGGTTCTCCATGCGGGCGATCTGCGCCGGGCTGGGCCGCCCCTCGTAACCGACCACGTTGCCGTAGAGGGTGCCGAGGAACTCGCGCAGCTTCTCGTCGCCGCCGATGTAGCCGTCGCCGCCGGCGACGAAGGTGCCGCGCAGCTTGTCGGCCGCCTTGCCGAAGGCCTCGAGCTTCGTCTTGTCGGCGCCCTTGACCTTCTCGGCCCCCTTCTTCGCTCCGTCGCGCAGCGCGACCAGCTGGTCGCCGACGTAGCCCAGGCGCTCGATGTCCCCGTAGAGACGCATGTCGGTCGCCTGCTTGAGCTTGCGGTCCTCGGCCGAGTGCGGGTTGCGCGGATCCGGGACCAGGGTGACCGTGCTCTCGAGGGTCTCCTTGCCCTTGATCAGCTTGATCCTGTAGGTGCCCTCGGGAACGCGCGGGCCCAGGAAGCCGCCGAACAGAATCGACGAGGCGGGCGGAATCTTCGGCGGCTTGAGCGATGTCGCCCAGCCGACCCGGTTGATGCCGACGCGCTTCGTTCCCGGAATGGTCGCGAGGAGCTTGCCGGCCGAGTCGTAGACCTCGACCTTGAGGTCGCCGAAGAGGTGGCGCTTCTTCATCCAGTAGACGATCGAGGCGTCGTCCGACGGGTTGTCGCCGACGAACTCGTCGTTGCCGCTGTACCAGGAGCCGATCTGCGGGCGGAGCCGCTGCTCGGCCGGCCGCGAGGGGAGCAGCGCGACGTCCTTCTGGATCGTTTCGGCCGACAGCGCGCGCAGCGGCGTGAGGTCGTCGAGGATGTAGACCGCGCGGCCGTGCGTCGCGATGACGAGATCGCTCTCGCGCGCCTGGATGGCGAGGTCGTGCACGGCGACGCGGGCGGGAAGGCCGCCCTCGAAGCGCGCCCACTGCCGGCCGCCGTCGATCGAGATCCAGAGCCCCCACTCGGTGCCGAGGAAGAGCAGGTTCGGCG
This sequence comes from Thermoanaerobaculia bacterium, assembly GCA_963699245.1. GTDB lineage: Bacteria > Acidobacteriota > Thermoanaerobaculia > Multivoradales > JAGPDF01 > JACTMI01. The sequence goes on along the minus strand of OY969426.1, from coordinate 2,279,169 downwards.
CCACCGTGTCCTCGGCGACGACCCAGGCGTACCCCTCGATGGCGGGCGTCACCAGCGACTCCCAGCTCTGGCCGAAGTCCTTCGTGCGCCAGAGGTAGGGCTTCATGTCGCCGCGGCGGTGATCGTCGATCGTCACGAAGGCCGTGCCGGCGTCGAAGCGGCCGGCGACGACGCGCGACACCCAGGCGCCCTTCGGCGCGCCGGGAATCCGGTCGATCAGGTTGGTCCAGCTCTTGCCGCCGTCGCGGGTGAGCTGCACGTTGCCGTCGTCGGTGCCGGCCCAGATGACGTTGGCGTCCCTGGGCGACTCCGAGATGGTGTAGACCGTCGTGTTGTTCTCGGCCGTCGAGTTGTCGATCGACAGGCCGCCCGAGTCCTTCTGGCGCTGCCGCTTCGGATCGTTGGTGGTCAGATCGGGCGAGATGCGCTCCCAGCTGTCGCCGCGATCGCGCGAGCGCAGCAGGAACTGCGAGCCGATGTAGATCGTCTTCGGATCGGTCGGCGAGGGAACGAAGCCCGCGTTCCAGTTGAAGCGGAGCTCCTTCTCGCCCTTGTCGGCGTAGGGCTTGATGTCCTTCGACTCGCCGGTCCGCAGGTCGACGCGGGTCGCGACGCCCCCCTGGATGGTCGTGTAGACGAAGTTGGGGTCGATCGCGTCGGGGAAGGTCGCGAAGCCGTCACCCCCCGACAGCGAGGTCCAGTCCTTGTTCTCGATGCCGCCCCAGCTCTCGGACGGCCCGACCCAGGAGCTGTTGTCCTGCAGGCCGCCGTAGACGCGGTAGGGATCCTGGTTGTCGACCGCCACCTTGTAGAACTGGCCGAGCGGCAGGTTGCGGGCGAAGACCCAGTCGGCGCCGCGGTTCTTCGTCATGTACATGCCGCCGTCGGTGCCCATCAGCAGCTCGTTCGGCCGCCGCGGGTCGATCCAGATGGCGTGGATGTCGCTGTGGTAGCTCCCCTGGCCGCCGGTGAAGAGGCTGTTGAAGCTCTTGCCGCCGTCGATCGAGATCGAGAGCGTCAGGCCGGGCTTGTAGACCCGCTTGTAGTCCTGCGGGTCGACGATGATCGTCGCGAAATAGAAGGGGCGCACCTGGACGCCGAACGAGCTGTTCATTTCGGTCCAGTTGGCGCCGGCGTCGTCGGAGCGGTAGAGCGCGGTGGTCTGCTTGTCGTCCTCGCGCTCCTTGCCCTTCTGCTTCGACTCGACGACCGCGTAGACGGTCGACGGGCGCGACGGCGCCACGGCGACGGCGACGCGGCCGACCTCGCCCTTGGGCAGGCCGGCGTCGAGCCGCTTCCAGGTCTCGCCGCCGTCGGTCGACTTGTAGAGGCCGGAGCCCTTGCCGCCCGAGCTGAAGAAGTCGGGGTAGCGCCGGTAGGTCCACATGCCGGCGTAGACCACCGAGGGCTCCTGCGGGTCGAGCGAGAGGTCCGAGCAGCCGGTGTCGGAGTCGACGTAGAGGACCTTCTTCCACGTCTTGCCGCCGTCGGTCGTCTTGAAGACGCCGCGCTCCTCGTTGGCGTTCCAGAGGTGCCCGGTAGCGCAGACGAAGACGGTGTCGTGCGCCTTGGGGTCGACCAGGATGCGGGCGATGCGCTCGCTGTCCTTGAGGCCGACGTTGGTCCAGTTGTCGCCGCCGTCGGTCGACTTGTAGACGCCGTCGCCGATCGAGACCGAGTTGCGGACCCAGGACTCGCCGGTGCCGACCCAGAGGATCTTCGGGTCGGTCGGGTCGATGCGCACGGCGCCGATCGACTGCGTGTACTTGTCGAAGACCGGCTTGAAGGTGTTGGCGCCGTCGTTCGACTTCCAGAGGCCGCCGGTCGCCGCGCCGACGTAGATCGTCAGCGGGTCGGCCGGCACGGCGTCGATGGCCGCGACGCGGCCGCTCATGGTGGCGGGGCCGATCGCGCGCGCCTGCAGCCCGCCGAAGGTGTCGGAGGTGATCTTCACCTCGTCCGCCGCCAGGGCCGGCAGGGCCGGAACGGCGGCGACGAGGGCGGCAGCGAGAACGCGGCCGGCGAAGCGGTGACCCGTCATCGCCTCACCCCCGGGCCCCGGAGGCGGGCTTGGGGGCCTCCGGCTTCGGGGGCATCACGAAGAGCGAATCCGGGAGGTCGACGCCGAGCTCGATCGACTCGAGCGTGATGGTGGCGCCCTGCGGCGCGCCCTTGGGCTTCGACTCGATCGAGTGGGCGAAGAGGATGCCGCCGACTTCCTTGTAGTCGCCGTAGGACTGCTCGAACTCCATCTCCTGGTCGCCGCGCTTGCGCTTGCCTTCGCTCTTGATCTGCAGGTAGGCGTCGGCATCGAGCCAGATCGTCGACACGTCGCCGTTCTTCTGGGTCAGCTTGAGCTTCCAGGCGTCGGTTCCTTCGATCGCTTCCTTGCCGAGCAGCTCGACGGTGTTCCCCTTCTCCTTGTAGTTGAAGAGGGGCCCTTCGATCATGTCGGCCTGGTCGATGATGTCCTTGAGGTCGTCGCCGGTCATCGCCTCGGGGTCGTTCTTGCCGAGGAAGGGCATGACCATCCACGCGTTCGTGCCGTCGTAGGCCTGCACGCCGGTGAGCCCCTGCAGCGTGAACTCCATGCGGATCTTGGAGGGGCGCTTCCAGGAGATCGTCGCCGGCACCTCCTGCGGCCCGAAAACCTGCTTGGCGTGGATCTTGGCGGACTGGACGGCGGCGATCTTGTCCTTGCCGCCGAGCGCGGCGAAGTGCTTGTCGAGAATCTCGTCGACCGTCTGGGCCGCGAGCGGCGAAGCGACGAGCATCGCCAGGGCGAGGGTCTTCATCCAACGCATGGGCTGCTTCCTCCTCGGGATAGGGGTGGTCTCCGGCTCGGCCGGACGCCGGCCCGGAATGGCTACGTTTCGCTAAGGATACGATTACAGGCCCCTGAGAGTTTTTTGCCCCGGCCGTGGGCCTGGCGGGCCCGGAACCCGGGACGCTGCCAGACGTACCTCTGGGCAGAAAGCGCGTTGCTGTCCGAGAAAGGAGCGTCGCCGTGACGCCTGCCGTGGAGCTGCTCGGCATTCGCAAAGCCTATGACGGGCACGTCGCCGTCGCCGGCCTCTCGCTCGCCGTCCCGTCCGGGACGATCTTCGGCCTGCTCGGCCAGAACGGCGCCGGCAAGACCACCACGATCCGGATGCTGATGGACATCCTGGCCCCGGACGAGGGGGAGGTTCACCTGTTCGGCCGCCCGCGCCAGGCCGACGACGCCCGCCGCATCGGCTACCTGCCCGAAGAGCGCGGCCTCTACCGGAAGATGACGGTCGAGGACCAGCTCGCCTTCCTCGCCGAGTTGAACGGCGTCCCCCGCAGCCGCACCGGCCAGCTGACCCGCGAGTGGCTCGAGCGGCTCGACCTCGGCGCGTGGGCGAAGAAGAAGGTCGAGACGCTCTCGAAGGGGATGCAGCAGAAGATCCAGCTCGCCGGAACGGTCATCCACGACCCCGAGCTGCTCGTGCTCGACGAGCCCTTCTCCGGCCTCGATCCGGTCAACCAGGGGCTCTTCCGCGACCTGATCGCCGACTTCCGCCAGCGCGGCCGAACCATTCTCTTCTCGACCCATATCCTCGAGCACGCCGAGAGGCTCTGCGACGCGATCGCGCTGATCGCCCACGGCCGGGTGGTGCTGGCCGGGGATCTCGCGGCGATCAAGCGCGAGCGGGGCGAGCGCGCCGTCGAGGCTCACTTCGAGCGGCCGCCCGGGGATCTGGCGGAGCTGCCGGGCGTGGCGCTCGCCACGGTGGCGGGAGAGACGGCCCGCTTCGAGCTCGCGCCCGGCGCGCTACCGGCCGACCTCCTCGCCGCGCTCGTCGCCCGCGGCCTGCGCGTCAGCTCGTTCCGGTCGCTCGAACCCGATCTCGAATCGATCTTCGTCCAGGCGGTGCGCGATGCGAACTGAGCGGATCCTGACGATCGTGCGCCGCGAGTACCTGACGCGGGTGCGCAGCAAGGGCTTCTGGATCGCGACGCTGATCCTGCCGCTGGCGATGGGCGCGCTGGTCTTCCTCCCCTCGTTGCTGCTGATGAAGACGAAGGCGAGCCACCGGATGACGATTGTCGACGCGACCGGAGGCGATCTCGGCGAGCGCGTGGCGAAGGAGCTCGCCGCGCCGGTGGCGCCGCCGGCAGGAAAAACGGTCGAACGCGAGCTCGAAGGCCGGCGCGAGGTCGACATCACCCGCTTCGAGGTCCGCGTGGCGCCCGCCGAAGCGGACGCCGCCGCGCAACAGGCCAGGCTCGACGCGCAGGTCCTCGCCGGCGACATCGACTCGTGGATCTGGATCTCGCCCGCGAACCTCGCCTCGAGCCGGGTCGAGTACCACGCCGCGAGCGTCTCGAACTTCCTCACCCAGCGACGACTCGAGCAGGCGCTGACGCGGATCTTCTCCGAGGCGCGCTTCGCGGCGGCGGGCTACGACTCGGCGCGGGTCGCCGAGCTCGCGCGCGGCGTCGACCTCGATACCCTCAAGGTCACCGAGGAAGGAACCAAGGCCGAGACCGGCATGGCCGGCTTCTACCTCGCCTACCTGCTCTTCTTCCTGCTCTACACGGTGGTCGCCATCTACGGCGGCCTGGTGATGAACGGCGTGCTCGAGGAGAAGAGCTCGCGCATCGTCGAGGTGCTGCTGGCGTCCACGACGCCGAGCGAGCTGCTGATCGGCAAGCTGGCGGGAATCGGCGCCGCCGGGCTCACCCAGCTCGCCGTCTGGGCGGCGGCGATCGGGATCTTCTCGGCGCCGAGCCTGATCGGCGCGATGGCGGGGGGGCTGCTCGACGGCGTGCCGCAGGTGGCGCCGATGGTGCTCGTCCACTTCCTGCTCCACTTCCTGCTCGGCTTCTTCCTCTTCGCGTCGATGTACGCCGCGATCGGCGCCGCCACCAACAGCACGCAGGAGGCGCAGCCCTTCACGGGCGTCGTCGTTCCCTTCCTGGTCGCGCCGGTGGTCTTCATGATGCCGGTGATCAACGACCCCGACTCGACGCTCGCCGTCGTGCTGTCGCTGGTGCCGCCGTTCACGCCGCTCCTGATGATGCTGCGCATCGCGGTCAAGACGCCGCCCGCCTGGCAGATCGCGCTCGGCTACCTGCTGACTTCGGGCTTCGTCGTCGGGCTCGTCGCGCTCTGCGCGCGCATCTACCGGGTGGGGATCCTGATGTACGGCAAGCGGCCGACCTTCCGCGAGCTCGGGCGCTGGATCCGTCACGCCTGAGCCGCCCGAAGGCCGGCCCGCCGGAGGGGCGAATCAGTCGAGGGCCGGAGGGGGCGGGCCGCCAGGTCCGCGACCGAAGCCGGGGCCGTGGCCGAAGCCGGGACCGCCCTCGAAGCGCTCCTCGCGCAGCTCGCGCAAGGCCCGGAAGGCGAAGCGCTGCTCGGTCGTGAGCAGCTTCTCGAGCTCGGCCTCGGCGTTGGCGCGCGTCACCCGCATCTGCTGCCGCAGCTGGTGAAGCTCGATGACCTTGGCGCCCACCGCCGCGGCGTCCGGACGATCGCCGTCGAGCAGCACGCGGAGCTCGTCACCGAGCAGGCGTGCCTTGTCCAGGTTGGCGCGCGCCGCGGACATCCCCTCGTCGCGCGCCTTCTCGAAGGCGGCCTGCTGCTCCGGCGTCAGGTCGAGCAGTTTCGCCAGGTGCTCGGCGCGATCGTCCATCCGGTCTTCCATCCGGCCGGGATCGAAGCCGGCGCGGTGTCCCCAGCCGCCCGGCCCAGGCTGGGCGGCGGCGATCGCCGGCAGGGCGGCGACGAGGGTGAAGATCATCGGGTGCTTCCAGCGCATTGTCGCGTCTCCTCTCCAGAGCGACCGGCGGGATGCCGGCGTCGTCAGGAGTGGAACCCGCTATGCGCCGGAATCCTGCGGCGCCGGCGCGGCGCTCAGCAGGTGAAGCCGGCGGCGCAGGTCGTCACCGGTCCCAGCTCGGCGGGGGCGGTGCTGCGCTGGATACCGCTCATCGGGCTGAACGCGGAGATGCCGGCGCCGTCGCCGCCCCAGAGGATGCCAGCGAGCCCGACGTCGTTCGCGGCTGGCTTGTTGAGGATCTGGAAGACCGGCGAGCCGCTGTCGCCGCCGAGCGAGCCGAGCGTCGCCAGCCCCTGGCAGAGCTGGACGATGTTCGTGCCGGTGACGCTGATGTTGGTGCAAACGGCGGTCACCTTGCCGGCGGTGCGTCCGCTCGTGCGGCCGACCTTGGTCACTGCCTGACCGACGAGCGGGGCGACCTCCTTGACGATGCGGAAGGTATCGACCAGGTTCCAGGCCACGAGGCCGAGAGCGGGCCGCGCGATGCGCCCGAGCGTGGCCGTCACCGCAGCGTCCCGACGCACGAAGGCCGTGTCGCTGCGGCGACAGACCTTGCCCACCGGGCAGCCATTACCGGTGTAATAGGTGGGATCGACGGTCTCGACACCGATCCGGGAAGGCGAAGCCGGCTGGTTCTCGATCGTCCCCTGCACGCCCCCCTGGACGCCCGAGCAGTGGGAGTTGATGACCTCGCCGGCGACGCCGCCGCGCACGGCGTTGAAGCCGTTCGTGCAGACGTACTGCGAGCCGTTCAGGCTGAAGCCCAACTGGATACCGCCGACGAGAGGACGGACTTTGGAGCGCAGGTTCGTGACCACTTGGAGATGGAATGCCGGACGTTCGACCACGTCGACCGCTTCGCCTGGAATTCCGAGCGCGCCGAGACGGTCGCGAACTTTCCAGCCGGCCGCGGCGCTCTCGACGCCCACCGTGAGCCGGTTCCGGGCATCGTCGATGTCGGTCAGCACGACGCCGGGCATCGCCAGCACGCCGGTCAACCGGTCGCTCCACTGCTTGAGCTCACGGAAGCCGTAGTTGCCGTGGATGACGCGCACCGGACCGGGCGCGAACTGGTCGCCCAGGACGGCGCGCAGCGCGTCGACGGCTTCCGCCTGACCGCTGGCGGTGTCGTTCCAGGAGTAGAGGGTGAGCGTGCCCGTCGCCGGGTCGACGAAGGCGCCTCCGAAGGCGGGGTCACGGTCGGCGACGCGCGCCATCAGGTCGTCATGCGTCGCCGGCTCGCGGTCGGCTCGCCCGCCGACGTTCTGGGATCGGCCGGAAGTGGCCAGCAGCGCGCCGACCAGGGCACAGACAAGGATGCTTCGGTCTTGACGCCGGTCGAGGATCATCGTCGCCCTCCTTCCGCCCGGTCGACGGGACGGAATCGAAGTCGTCGCCGCGCCGCTGCCCCGTCGCGCGATCGATTCTCGGCGGGAGGGAAGAAGTGAGCGCTGGCGAACCGGTCGAAGTTAGCTCCGATTCCACCCGGGGTCAATCGCGGCTCGCCGCAACCTGCGAGCCCCGGCCTCCTCGCCGACCCACCCGGCCGGATGGCCAACCGCCACCGGCTCCTCGATAGACTGCGCCCTACGTGACAGTCGAGGGAGGGAGCGACATGCCCGATCGGAGCGCGAGGCGACGGATGTGGAATCGGCGAGCGACGACGCTCGGGGGCCTCGGCCTCGTTCTGTGCGCAGCGCTCGCGCCGAGCCTGGCTGCCGATTCCGCCGGGCCGAAGATCACGCCCGCTTCCGGGCCCAGCCTGATCGCGCGCCTGAAGACCGGCGTCGACTGGACGGCGTTCGGGCGCGCCGGAGAATCGGAAGCGGTCGAGCCGGCGACGCCGGCGCGCCGCGCGCCGGGCGACTGGATCGAGTCCGGCTTCCGGCTGACCGGCGCCGACCTCTTCCGGCTCGACTGTCGTGGCTGTCACGGCCCGGACGGCAGGGGCTCCCGCTCGGGCATCCCGCCGCTGCTCGGCGCGCTCGACAAGCCGGCGGCGCCGACCGGCGAGCCCGGGGGCGAGCTCCGCGTCCGTCACCGGCTGGTCGAGGGGGGGCGCGTGATGCCGACCTTCGGCCACCTGCAGGGGGCCGAGGTCGACCTCGTGATCGGGCACCTGCGCGCCCTCACCGCGCCGGAGAAGGAGCCGAAGGCGACCGTCGAGCAATCGGCGATGCGGGTCGGCGAGCACATCGTGAAGGCGACCTGCCAGATCTGCCACGACGCGGTGCCCGGTCCCTGGCGCCAGCCCGCCGATCAGCTCACCGTGATCCCGCTCTCGGCGATGACCGACAAGCTCTCGGTGCAGGAGTTCGTGCGCAAGGTACGCGCCGGCTCGCCGCAGACCGGCAGCCCGCACGGGCGCATGCCGCGCTTCGACTACCTGTCGCCGGAGGAGCTCGAGGCGGCCTACGTCTACCTGACGGCCTACCCGCCGCAGGAAGAGAAGCGTTGAGCTTCAGCCGTTCCCGTCGAGCGCGGCGAGCATCTCGGCGACGGCGCCGAGCTTGACGCGCGGGCGTCCCAGCGCCTTGCCGCGCTCGACCTCGAGCCGGTCGAGCCGCTGCCAGGCGGCGAAATCGACGACGCGCGCGCCGCGCGACCGCAGCAGCGCGTCGACCGCGCCGGGCTCGGGCTGCGCCGCCGGAGCGAGCGTCGGCAGGTCCTCGACCATCGCCGTCGCCGTCTCGACCCCGTCGGGCTTGTTGCTGCCGATGAGGCCGCTCGGACCGCGCTTGACCCAGCCCGCGACGTAGAGCCCCGCGAGCGGCGCGCCGCTCGCCGGATCGGTCACCCGTCCGGCGGCGTTGGGAACGATGCCGGCGCGCTCGTCGAACGGAATGCCGGGCAACGGCAGCGAGCGGTAGCCGACCGCGCGCACGACGAGACCGGCGGGCAGCGTGTCGAATTCGCCGCTGCCGCGCGCCGCGAGGCCGCCGCGCCCCGCTTCGAGCCGGTTGCGCTCGAGGCGGATGCCGGTGACGCGCCCTCCTTCGCCCAGCACTTCGACCGGCGAAACCAGGAAGCGGAGATGGATGCGTCGCGCCGCGCCCGTCGCGCCGCGCGTCGCCGCGGCGCGCAGGATCTCGAGATTCTTCTGCGCCTCGCGATCCCCGGCGAGCTCGGCCTCGCTGGCGGAATCGAGCTCGAGCTGGCGCGGGTCGACGAGCAGATCGACGTCCTTCAGGTGAGCCATCTCCTTGAGCTCGGCCGGCGAGCACTTGGCCTGTACCGGGCCGCGGCGCACGAGGAGATGGACGTCACGAATGCGGCTGGCGCGCAGCGCGGCGAGCGCGTCGTCGGAGATGTCGGTCTTCGCGAGCTCGTCAGGGTCGCGCGCGAGGACGCGCGCGACGTCGATGGCCACGTTGCCCAGTCCGACCACCGCGGCCGCCTCGACGCCGAGGTCGACGGGCAGGTCGAGGAAATCGGGGTGACGGCTGTACCAGGCGACGAGAGCTGTCGAGGAGTGGCTGCCGGCGAGGTCCTCGCCCGGCACGCCGAGCCGGCGGTCGCTCTGCCCGCCGACCGCGAAGACGACCTGGTCGTAGTGGCGACGCAGGTCGGCGAGCGTGAGGTCGCGGCCGTACTCGACGTTGCCGAGGTAGCGCACGCGGCGGTCGAGCGCCAGCTTCTCGAACACCCGCACGACCTCCTTGATCTTCGGATGGTCGGGCGCGACGCCGTAGCGCACCAGCCCGTAAGGCGGCGGCAGGCGGTCGATCAGGTCGATCGAGACGGCGAGGTCAAGACGCGCGAGGAGTGCCGCCGCGGTGTAGAAGCCCGAGGGGCCGGCGCCGACGATGGCGACGCGCAGCGGTCGCTCGGGAATGCCTGGAGCGAAAGACATTGCGGAACGATAACCCGTCTCGCCGCCGCGCCGACCCACGCGCCGCGCTGGGTCGAACTCGCTCCGAAGCCTCCAGCCACGAAGCGAATTCGAGCCCCCGTTCGCGGCGTGCGAGGACGGCGGCCCGAATCCCTTCAGGTGCGCTCTAGCGCTGGGCGAGGTTGTCGATCCGATAGGCCTCGAAGAACCCGCTGAGCGTCCAGACGCCGGAGAGCGCGACCCAGTCGCCGGGCTGCAGGTAGCGGAACTGCGGGTCGCCGCCGCTCATCAACACGGTGGCGTCGCGGCCGGAAGAGTCGTCACGCAGAACGAACGTGCCAGCGGTGGGATCGAACCGATCGACGTAGCCCTGGAGGGTGCTCGAAGAGGAATAGCTACCACCGTATCCGCTGCCGTAATACCCGCTGCTGTAGTACCCGCTGCTGTAGTACCCGCTGCCGTAGTACCCGCCGCCGTAGCTCCCGCCGCCGTACGGACCGTAGTCGTAGACGTTGTAGTAGCCGGAGGGATTCCAGAAGCCGCCGAAGCTGACCGAGATACCGAGGCGCAGCGGAAAGAGCAGGAACCGGGCATCCGGGATCCAGAAGCAGTGATCACTGTTGTCGAGCCAGACGCGATAGCCGCCGGTGCCGTGCTCCATGCGCCGCACACGGCCATCGAATTGCTGCGTGCGGTGGCCGCTGTACTGGCTGTCATAACGCCGGTAGCGATCGCTGTAGTTATCGGTGGAGCGTCGGGTGTCGCGACCGGAATAGCGGTCGCCGTAGGTATCGGTGGAACGCCTGGTTTCGTGGCCGGAATAGCGACCGCCGTCGACAGGCTGCTGGGTCCGGGGCGTCGATCGCCAGCCGCGCTGGTCGTCCTGGCGCTGGCGCTCACCGACCTGGGGATGCCCGGGCTGCTCGAATGCGCGCGGCGTGCTCGGCGCCCGCGGCGCCGAAGTGCGGGGCTGTGACGGGCCGTGGTAAGCCGGCTGGCGCGGACCGGATTCCGGGCGCGACCAGGAGGGCTGCTGGGGCGCGCGATAGCTCTCGGGCTGGCGGGATTGCACGCTGCGCGGCGACGACGCCGGGCGGCGCGCCGCCTCCACCGACCGCTGCGGAGCGCTGCGCTCGAAGCGCTGCGTCGATTGCGGCGCGACGGATCGGGAGCTGGAGCTGCTGTGGCTCACCGTCTTGCCGTGCGCGCTCGAGGACCCCTGCCGAGGCCGGGCCTCAGCGAAAGTCGGGGAAACCAGGAGCGCGGTGAGTGCGAGGACCCAACCGCTTGAAATGGCTGATCTTGCAGTCGTCTTCATGGTCGGACTCCCGAAGTGGCTCACCTGCACTCCTGTAGCACTGCAATGATTGGGCCCGGCCGTTCCGGAAGCCTTCCTCAGCTCGGGTCCCGGAAGCGATCGCCTTCGTGCGGCGCCAGAGGCTGAGCCACCGCCAGGCTTGGCGTGGACCTTGCTCGGACCTCAGTGACAGGATTTCGCAGCGCCTCAGGAGGCAGCCCATGACGACCCGCACCCGCGTATTGACCGTTTTCCTGACCGCCTCCGCGGCGCTCGCCGCCGTCGCGGTCCCGGCCCAGACACACAGCGAGCAGGCCGGCGAACGCCACGGACAGCGCATCAAGGACGTCCGCGTCGCCGTCTGGACGCCGCGCGAGCACAACGAATCCGCGCTGCTGAGCGACGGCCAGACTCTGCGCCTCGAGCAGGGCCAGACCGTGATCCTGCGGGTGGTGGCGCCGGACAAGACCAACCCGGCCAACGAGCGCGTCTATCTCGCGGCCCGCTACAGCGTCGAGCGCGGTGACGACCGAGCGTCGCTGCACGATGCCGACATCCAGAAGGGGTGGGTCGAGCTCACTGCGCTCGAAGGCCGCCGGGACCGCCGCGAACCTCTCGTGGTGCGCTGGGAGCTCGCCGAGCGCGTGGCGCTCGAGGAGCCCGGGCTCGCGCGCGGCTCGATCCGCGTCGAGATCGTGCCGGCGCCCTACCACTGGGGCGAGGAGGCGGTGGCCGAGCTCTTCCGCGGCATTCTGCTGCGCGAGCCGGATTCCGGCGCGCGCATCTGGGTCGATAGCGTCTCGCGTGGCGGCTTCCCGCAACTGCTCGAAGCCGCGAAGGCAATCGCCGAGAGCCGCGAGAGCGAGATCGACGTCTACGCGCGGGGCGCCTGCAACCAGCAGCGCCTGCTCGCCCTTCACCGGCACCTGCTGGGAGTCGAGGCCGCGGCGCTCGACCAGCTCCGCTGGCGCGCCGAGCTCGACCGCATGGGCCGCGGCGACATCGCCGGCGTCGTGCTCGACATCATCCGCTCGCCGGCTTACCGCGAACGCCACGAGCGGGGCCGGTGAGCTCTGCCGGCATCGGCGGCCGGTCACCGTCCCGTGGGCCTCGCTGGCGCTCCTGCCGCCGCTGCAGCGCGCTTTCTCGCTGCCGAGTGAGCGCGCGGCTCAGTCGGGCGGATAGCGGGAGAGGATCTTCTTCGCAAACTTCGGCGCCTTCTGCCGGAGCAGGATAGGCGCGTAGTCGTTCGTCGCCTTCTGCACCAGCCAGCCGGCCCAGAGCAGCTCGTCGGTCTCGGCGCGACGGAGGAAGAAGACGATGCCGGCCGAGACGTTCGACTCGCCGGTGGGGACGCCGATGAACCCGCCCCACCAGTCGAGCCCCACTCCGAAGCCTCCGGGCACGAGCGAATCCGAGAGGCCGGCGTTGTAGATGAGCACGAGGTCGGCTTTCTCCTCGCCCTTCGCCTTCTTCAGGCCGCGCTCGGCGAGCTCGGCCTCGGCCGCGGCGCGGATCTGCAGGTCGACGTCGGGGGCCGTCGGCCCCTTCTCGGTCTTCCAGACGTAGGTGTGGAACCGCGAGAAATCGGCCTTCGGGTCGTGCCGCGTCTCGACGCTTGCGGCGGACATCGCGGTCGCGCCGGCCAGCGCCAGCGCCAGGATCAGCAGGGCTCTTCTTGCCATCGGAGTCTCCTCTCGGCGTCGCGCGAGAGCGTCGTGAGACGCGCCGGAGGATCTTGGAGGAGAAGCGGCCGCGCCGCGATTGGACCTTGGTCGCGGCAGAGGGCCGCCGGGCGGTTCGATCCCGGGCAGACCCGCTACCTCGAGGAACTGTCAGCCGGGCGAATCGGGGGAGGTGGTAGCGCGTAGGGGATTCGAACCCCTGTTACCGGCGTGAGAGGCCAGCGTCCTAGACCCCTAGACGAACGCGCCAACGGCGGAGGAATTTACCAAGAAGGGCGCTGGTGAGGCAAACCGGGGATCCCCGGTCGTTTCAGCCTCGCGTCTGCCGGAAGAGGACCTTCACCCCGTCCGGGTCGTGCGACTCGAAAACCATCGTGCCGTCGCTCTCCGGATGGAGACCGCCCGGAATGTTCCGGTCGCGGAAGATCAGCTCTTCGTAGGCCTTCTCGGCGGAGGGGACGGTGAGCACGATCTGCAGCTTGTGCTGCGGCCCCTGGTAGTCGAACGCTTCGTCGCGGCCGGTGTCGATGCCGTGCGGACGCCCCAGGACCTCGATGGCGCCCGTGCCGGCCTGGAAAAGGGCGCCCCGCCCGGTCTCGCGGTCCCAGCTCTGCAGGCGCGGCAGCGCCAGGACTTCTCCGTAGAAGCGGCAAGTGCGATCGAAGTCGCGCGCCTTGAGCACGACGCGGAATTGGCGAATCTCCATGACCTCGGTTCCTCCGGATGCGGCGCGAGTCGAACGATCTTTCCACGACTCGGCGGGGGGCGTCGAGCCGCGGTGGTATTCTCGCCCGCCGTGACCCGGATGGCCTACGTCGGGGCCCTGCTCGCCCTGTTCGCGGGCTCCGTGCTCCTCGCTCAGGAGGCACCCCCGGACGCTCCGGCGGAAACGCAGGTGACGCTCGTCGCCTCCGGCGTCGGCACGCTGGTCGCGCCCGGCGGCTCGGCCCCCCTCCCCTGGATCGAAACCCCGCGCGGCGTGCTCGTCGCGCTGCCCGAGCTGGTCGACAGGCTCGGCGGCCAGCTCGAAGTCGGTGCCTTCGGCGCCAGCTTCTCGCTGGTGCTCGGCGATGCGACCTTCGTGCTCGCCCCCGGCAGTCCCATGGTGACGCGCGGCACCGACCTGCTGCCACTCACACAGCCGCCGGTGGCGCAGGGGGGCGTGGCCTTCGTGCCGGTCGACTTCGTGCAGCAGACCTGGGGGCTCGCGACCGGCGTGACGGCCTCGTGGGACAGCGGCGCGCGGCGCCTGACGGCGCGCCGCCCGGAGAACCGGGACCTGCCGGTCGACGTCTCGGTCGTCCACCTGGAGGCGGTCACCACGGTCGTGCTCCGTTTCCCTGAGGCACCGCGGGCGCGCATCGAGAAGCGCGCCGGCGGCTGGGACGTGGTCGGGACCGGCGACCGCTTCCTGCCGCCGGCGCCGAAGCGGATCGACGATCCGCTCCTGCGCGCGGTGAGCGTGGCGGCGGACCGCATCCGCGTCGACGTCGCGCCCGGCGTCGACGCCGAGAGCTACCGGCTCTCCAGCCCGGATCGCATCGTCTTCGATCTCTTCCGCTCCAGCGCGGCCACCGCTCCGCCGGCCGCGGCGCCCGGCGCCATTGCTCCCGAGCGGCCCGGCATTCGCACCGTCGTGATCGACCCCGGCCACGGCGGCACCGAAACCGGCGCCATCGGCCCCGGCGGGACGATGGAGAAGGAGCTCACGCTCCTCGTCGCTCGCTCGCTCGCCGACCGGCTGTCGCGCGAGCTCGGCGTGCGCGTGGCCATGACGCGCACCGACGACGCCGATGTCGGCCTCGACGACCGTTCGGCCTTCGCCAACCAGAACAAGGCGGACCTCTTTCTCTCGATCCACCTCAACTCGACCGCGCGCGGCGACGCGCAGGGCGCCGAGACCTATTTCCTCTCGCTGCAGGCGAGCGATCAGCGCGCCGCCGACGCCGCCGCCCTCGAGAACGTCGTCGGCGAGTCGCCGGCGGCCCCCGGCTCCGACGAGTTCGACGTCCAGCTCATGCTCTGGGATCTCGCGCAGAGCCGCCATCTCGCGGCGAGCCAGCGGCTCGCCACGCTGATCCAGGAGGAGCTCAACCGCCAGCTCGCGCTCGCCGATCGCGGCGTCAAGCAGGCTCCCTTCCGGGTGCTGATGGGCGCCGCGATGCCGGCGGTGCTGATCGAGCTCGGCTTCATCTCGTCGGCGCCGGAGGAGAAGAAGCTGCGCGACCCGGCCTACCGCGACGAGCTGGTGGCGACTCTCGTGCGCGCAGTGGCGCGCTTCAAGACCGAGTACGAAGCGACCCCCGGACCGGCGCCCGGAGCGGCGCGATGAGCCGGCGCGCCACGGGCGCGCTGGTGGCGCTCGCCCTGGTCCTCTTGGTCGTCGGGCTCGTCCGCAGCTGGCGCGCGAAGGCGCCGGCCCGGGCCGCGGCGCCGGCGGAAGCTCCCGCCGCGGAGACGGCGCCGGAGACTCCCGCCGAGAGCCGGACGGTGACCCTGTGGCTTCCCGGACCGGCCGGCAAGCTCGGCGCGCGGCAGGTCGAGCTCGCGAGCGCGCCCGAGCCGCGCGCGCGGGTGCACGCCCTCGTCGCCGCGCTCCTCGCGGCGCCGGAGGGGGGGATCTTTCGCCCGTCTTCCCGCTGCCGGTCGAGGCTGGCGCGACGGTGCTCGCCGGCGACGGCTCGCTCTACATCGACCTCCGCGCCGCCGACGGCGCCGAGCCGCCGGGAGCGGGCTCGACGCTCGAGATGCAGCGCGTCTATTCGATCGTGCACACGGTGATCCGCAACGAGCCGGGGATCGCGCGCGTCGCGCTGCTCTGGAACGGAACGCAGCGGCTCTCGCTCTGCGGTCACGTCGACACGTCCCGCCCGCTCGGGCCGCGCGACGAGCTCGAGGCGAAGTGAGCGATCCGCGGCCGATCGGCGTCTTCGACTCGGGCGTCGGCGGCCTCACCGTCGCGGCGGCACTGGCCAGCGCGCTGCCCGAGGAGACGATCCTCTATCTCGGCGACACGGCGCGGCTTCCCTACGGCACGAAGTCCGAAGAGACCGTCACCCGCTACACTGAGAAGAACCTCGAGTTCCTCGCCGCGCGCGGCGTCAAGGGCGTCGTGGTGGCGTGCAACACGGCGTCGGCGCTGGCGCTGCCGCGCCTCGCGCCGGCGCTGCCGCTCTGGGGGGTCATCGCTCCCGGCGCTCTGGCGGCGGCCCGGCGCTCGCGCGGCCGGGTCGGTGTCATCGCCACCGAGGCGACGATCCGCTCCGGCGCCTACAGCACCGCGCTCGCCGCCGCCCGGCCGGAGCTCGAGATCTTCGTGCAGGCCTGTCCGCTCTTCGTGCCGCTGGTCGAGGAGGGCTGGCTCGACGATCCGGTGACCGAAGCGGTGGCGCGCCGGTATCTGGCGCCGCTCGTCGCGGCGCGGATCGACACGCTGGTGCTCGGCTGCACGCACTATCCGCTGCTCGCGCCGCTGCTGGCGCGGGTGATGGGCGCCGAGGTCGCGCTCGTCGATTCCGCGGCGGCGGTCGCCGCCGAGGTGAAGCGCGACCTCGCGGCGCGCGGCGCGCTCGCCGAGCGCCGCGCGGCGCCCGATCGCCACTACGTCACCGACGACGCCGGCCGCTTCGGCCGGCTGGCGCGGACGATCCTCGGGCGCGAAGACACGCTCGAGCTGGTCGACCTGCACGCCGAAGGGGGAGAGCCATGAGCAACGAACGGACCTCGAGAAGCGGCGGCCGGGGAGCCACCGACCTGCGCCCGACCGCGATCGACATCGACGTCTCGAAGTTCGCCGAGGGCTCGGTGCTGGTCGCGACCGGCGACACGCGCGTCCTGGTCACGGCGTCGGTCGAGAACCGCGTCCCCGGCTTCCTGGTCGGCTCGGGCAAGGGGTGGCTGACGGCGGAGTACTCGATGCTGCCGCGTGCCACCGCGACGCGCACGCAGCGCGAGGTCACCCAGGGGCGTCCGTCGGGGCGAACCGCCGAGATCCAGCGCCTGATCGGGCGCGGGCTGCGCGCGGCGGTCGACCTGTCGCGGCTCGGCGAGCGCACGTTGACGCTCGACTGCGACGTCCTGCAGGCGGACGCCGGCACGCGCACCGCCGCGGTCACCGGCGGCTGGGTCGCCGCCGTCCTCGCGCTCTCGAAGATCTACCTCGCCGGCGACCTCGTCGGCCTGGCCGGTCGTCTCGCAGGTGGCGGCGGTTTCGGTCGGCCTCGTCGACGGCGTCGCGCTGCTCGACCTCGACTACCCGGAGGACCAGGCGGCGGAGGTCGACCTCAACGTCGTCGGCTCGGTGGATGGTCGCCTGATCGAGGTGCAGGGAACGGGGGAGCGGCGCAGCTTCGCGCGCGCCGAGCTCGACACGCTGCTCGACCTGGCGCTCGCCGGCGTCGCGCGGCTCGGCGACGCCCAGCGTGCGGCGGTCGCCGAGCGGCTCGCCGCGGTCGAAGAGGTGCGCGCCAAGGGAGTTCGCCAGCCGGCGCCGCCGAAGAGCGAACGCGGTCTCTGGGGGCCGCCGAAGGGGCGCTAGCTAGCCGACCCTGCCGCGCAACGGAACCTCGATCACCGGCATGACCGTGCTCGAGGTCTCGAGCCGCAGCTTCCCTTCGAACTTTCCCTTCGGCGCGTCGGGCGCCAGATCGAGCTGGACCCGGAAGCGGCGCCCGCGATCCTCCGGCGACACGGTCACCGTGACGAACTTCAGGTCGCTCGTCGCGCTCCTGACCTCGACCGCGCTCTGGCCGAAGTTGAACAGCTTGAGCACGAAGCGCGACTTGTTGGCGGCGGGCGGCAGCGTCCCCCAATCGGCGACCTCGGGGACGGCGGCGAGCAGCGGGCGGACGAAGCCGGAGAGCGGCAGATGCACTTTCGCCTGGCGCGGGTGGTTGGTGTCGAGCTCGATCGACTCGCCGAGCGGACCGAGCGGCGCCTCGGGGGTGAGCGCGACGGTGACGATCCACTGCGGCGTCGGCCGGTCGGCGTCGATCTCGCTTCCTTCGGCGCGCCGCGCCGAGGCCACGATCCACTTCTCCGGCGCGTGCACGCCGCGAATCTCGAGCGCCGTGCCGTCCTCGCACCAGAGCCGCACCTCGGCCTTCGCCGGGTCGAGCGTCTGGACCTGCAGGAGGCGCGCGTAGGTCGGCGCCAGGAGGACGTCGGCCTGAACCTCGGCCTTGATGGTCAGCACCAGGCGGGGGTTGGCGGGGTCGTTCGACAGCACGGTGACCCCTTTCGTGATGCTCCCAGCGAAGTCCGAGGTGTCGACCCGCGCGCGGACCGAGCCCTTGGCGCCGGGCGCGATCTTCTTGTCGAACGAAGCGACCGTGCAGCCGCACGAGGGATCGGCGCTCTTGATGAGGAGGTCGGCGTCGCCGCGATTCTCGAGCGTGAAGGTCACGTCGATGGGATCGCCGCGGCGCACCTTGCCCGCGTCGTGAATCGTCTCCGCGGCGACGATCACCGGCTTCTTCGCCGGCGCGGCGGGCGCCGCCGGTGTCGCAGGGGTCGCCGGGGTCGCTGGCGCCGAGGCGGGCGGCGTCGCCGTCTGGGCGGCCAACGGCGCGGTGGCCAGCGAGGCGATCAGGGTGCAACGGAACGCGAACGGAAGTGCTCGGAGCATCGCGGAGTCCCTCGACCGCGATGCTATATTGACCGTTCTTCCTCCGCGATCCCTCGTTGCGCACTCTTTCGTCGCCGCTCCGCATCCACGTCGTCGCGATCGGCGGCACCGGGATGGCGCCGCTGGCGGCGCTCCTCGCCGCCGACGGGCATCGCGTCACGGGCACCGACGGCCCGCTCTACCCGCCGATGTCGACGCTGCTCGAGGCGAGCGGCATCGTCCCCTTCGTCGGTTACGACGCGGCTCATCTCGAGCCGCGGCCCGATCTGGTCATCATCGGCAACGCCGTTCGGCGCGACAATCCGGAGGCGGTGGCGACCGAGGCGCTCGGCATCGCGCGCCTGTCGATGCCCGAGGCGATGGCGCGCTTCTTCCTCGCCGACCGGCGACCGCTGGTGGTCGCCGGCACGCACGGCAAAACGACCACGACGGCGCTCGCCGCCTGGACCTGGAGCGTCGCGGGGCGCGACCCCGGCTTCCTGGTCGGCGGCATTCCCCTCGACCTCGGCACCAGCTTCCATCGCGGCGGCGGCGACCGCTTCGTGATCGAAGGGGACGAGTACAACGCCGCCTACTTCGACCGCGGCGCCAAGTTCCTCCACTACCGCCCGGAGTCCGCGATCGTCACCTCGGTCGAGTACGACCACGCCGACCTTTACCCTTCGCCCGAGGCCTTCCGCGAGGCCTTCGCGCGATTGATCGCGCTCGTGCCCGCCAGCGGCGCGCTGGTCGCCTGCGGCGACGACGCCGAGTTGCGCCGCCTCGCCGCGGCGAGCCGCGCGCCGGTCGTCTTCTACGGGGCGGGAAGGGAGAACGACGTCGCTTTCGCGGCGCCGCCGGCCGGCGACGAACGGGGGGCGACGTTCACCGTGCGCGAGCGGGACGGCGGCGAGTTCCCGCTCCGGCTCGGCGTCTGGGGCGCCCACAACGCGACCAATGCGCTCGCCGTCTGGGCGGCGGCGCGGCGCGACGGTCTCGCGCCGGAGACGATCGCGCGCGCCTTCGCGAGGTTCCGGGGTGTCAAGCGACGACAGGAGGTGGTCGGCGAGACGGGGGGCATCCTGGTGCTCGACGACTTCGCGCACCACCCGACGGCGGTCGCCAAGACGCTCGCCAGCCTTCGCCAGCGCTTTTCCGGCCGCCGCCTGGTCGTCGCCTTCGAGCCGCGCAGCCTGACCGCCGGGAGGGCCTTCTTCCTCGACGGCTACCGCAGCGCCTTCCGGGGCGCCGACCGCGTCGTGCTGGCGCCGATCTTCCACCGCGACCGGCTGGCGCCCGAGGACCGACTCGACCTCGCCGGGCTGGCCGCGGAGCTCACCGGCGCCGGCGTGCCGACCACGGCGGAGGCGAGCGTCGACGGGGTCGAGGCGGCCCTGCTCGAGGAGGCCCGGGCAGGCGACGTGCTGGTGACGATGTCCTCCGGCTCCTTCTCGGGGCTGGCCGGCCGGCTCGCCGCGCGACTGCTCGAGCGCGCGCCGGGAGCTGCCGGCGCGACGTCGGAAGTCGGTTGAGGGCCCGGAGGGCCTTTGCTAGCATCGAGAGCGACCCCATTGGGACAACCCCTACGCCATGAGCTATCCGGGTAACCCGACCCTCGCGCCCGAAATCCAGGCGCGCATCCTCGAGGCGTACCGGCACTCGGTCGAATCGGCGAGCGACGGCAACCGCGACGAGGCGCTGCTCGGCTGCGATTTCGTGCTGCGGCTCGACCCGCAGTTCCAGCCCGCCAAGACCCTGCAGCAGATGCTGGCGGCCGGCCGGCCGCCGGAGAGCTTCCGCGACCTGGTCGCCCCGCGCGGCGGCGGCTCGACCGTGACGGCGGCGTCGGCGGGATTGATCGCGACGTTCGCGCGCCTGCTCGAGGCGCGGCGCTTCGAGGAGCTCCTCTCCGCCGCCCAGGCCCAGGCCGCGGCGGTCACCGGCGATTCCAAGCTGCGCGACCTGGTCGCGCAGGCCCAGTCGCGCTTCGAAGCCGAGCCCTTCATCCGCGACGTCCTCGAGGCGGCGCGCAGGGCGATCGGCGCCGGCCGTCTCGACGACGTGGCCGGTCTGCTCGACAAGGCTCGCTCGCTCGATCCGACGCACCCCGGTCTCGCCGAGGTGGAGCGCCTGCGTGCCGCCGCTTCCTCGGTCTCGACCTCGCTCAAGATCGACTGGGACGAGCCCGAGAGCCCGGCGCTGGTCCCGCCGCCGGCCGCGAGCGCACCGCCCGCCGCCTCCGCGCCGCCCGCTCCGGCGACCGCCTTCGCGATGACGCCGCCGCCGAGCTTCGAGCCGTTCGGCGCGTCGCCCGGCAGCCTCGATCTGCCGGAGCTCGATTTCTCGACCGCGGCGCCGGATCTTCCGCCGCCAGCGAGCGGCTTCGCGACCTCGCCTCCCGACTTCTCGCCTCCGCCGCCCGACTTTTCGACGGCGGCGCCCGATTTCGGAACGGCGCCGGACTTCGCGAACGCTGCGCACGCCTTCGAGCCCGACTTCGGCGTCGCCCCGCCGCCCGGTGAACCGGGCGAGGACGACGGTGACGTGCCCGGACGCGTGCAGGCGCTGCTCGACGAGGGGGAGTCGGCCTTCGAGCGCGGCGAGTACCAGGGCGCCATCGACGCCTGGTCGCGGATCTTCCTGATCGATATCGACAACGAGGAGGCGGCGCGCCGGATCGAGCGCGCCCGCCAGCTCAAGGCCGAGCGCGAGCGCGAAGTGGAGGAGATCTTCCACGGCGGCGTGTCGCGCTTCGACGCCGGCGACTGGGTGGGCGCCAAGCAGGCGTTCACGCAGGTGCTGGCGGCGCAGCCCTCGTACGTGCTGGCGCGCGAGTATCTCGACAAGATCGAGGAGCATCGGGGCGGCGCCGCCTCGGGCGGCTTCGCGCCGCTGCCGCCTCCGGGCGCGGCCGAGGTCCCCCAGCGCGCCGCTCCGGCCGCCGCGCGGCCGCACAGCGAGGAGATTCTGGTGCCTCCCGATCCGGGCGCCAAGCGCGAGGCGCGCAAGCCGGCGGTCGAAGGTTACGCGATGAAGGCGCGCCGGGGCGCGCGGCCCTCGCCGCGCTTCCTCGGCATCGGCGGCGCGGTGCTGGCGCTGCTCGCGGCCGGCGGCTGGTACCTCTACTCGCACTGGGATCGGTACTTCCCGAACGCGCCGCGCGCGGTGGCGGCGCCGCCGCCGAGCAGCGCGTCGGCGATCGAGCAGGCGCGCAAGCTGCAGCAGGAAGGGAAAACGGCGCTCGCCATCGCGCAGCTGCGACGCATTCCCGCCCAGGATCCGGTTTACGCGGAAGCGAAGTCGCTCATCTCGCAATGGGAGAAGCTCTCGGCCGACGAGGAGACGCCGCAGGTGTCGCCGGAGCGCGCCGCGCAGCGCCAGCAGACGATCGACCGCGCGCGGGCCGCGCTCGCCGAGGGGGAGAACCTCCTCGCCAGCCGGCTCTTCACCGAGGGCGGGGCGATCGCGCCGCTCGATGCCGACACGCGCCAGCTCGCCGCCACCGCGGCCGAGCGCACGGCGCCGCTGGCGCGCGACCTCCAGCTCTTTCGCGACGGCGAGTACGAGATGGTGCTCGGCCATCTCTGGCGCCAGCGTGAGGCCGACCCGGGAAACAAGGACGTTCGCCGGTTGATGGTCGATGCCTACTACAACCTCAGCGTCACCGAGCTGCAGCGCAGCAACATCGCGGGGGCGCGCGACCGCCTGCGCGAGGCGCGCTCGCTCGACCGCGACGACCCGATGCTCGAACGGCTCGAGCGCTTCGCGACGACCTACGAGCGTCGCGATCCCGATCTTCTCTATCGCGTCTTCGTCAAGTACCTGACCCTGCGATGAACGAAGAGCGGCACTCCGAGCCGGGCCTCTTCGACCTGCCGCTCGAGGCGCCGCCTCCGCCGCAGGTGGCGCCGGGCGCGGGCCGGAGCGCGGGACGCCGGGCGGCTCCGCCCGAGACGCTGCCCCTGTTCAGCGAAGAGGAAGTCGAGCACGTGCTCGCCGAGCGGCTGCCCGAGCCGACGCACGAGCCGGCGCCGCGCGTCGTCGAGGCGCCGCGGCGCTCCCGTCCGGTGGCAGTGCCCGCGCCGGAGCCCGAGCCGCCGGCGGCGCGCCTGTCGCCCCGGTTGCGCGGCGACCTCGCCGACCTCGCGATCCTCGGAGCGGCGACGCTCGCGGCGGCGCTCGGCGCGGTACTGATGCGCGCACCGGTCGGCGCGGCACAGGTGCCGGCGCTGGCGCTCTTTCTGCTCGCCTTCAGCTATCTCTACGTGGTCGTGCCGCTCGCCTTCTGGGGCGCGACGCCGGGCATGAGCTGGTCGGGGCTGGTGGCGCGGACGGCGCGCGACGAGCCGCTCTCCTTCGGTCAGACCACGCGGCGCTGGTTCGCGACCTGGATCACCTGGCTCCTCGCCGGGCTCCCCGGCCTGCTCGCTCTGAGCGGCCGCTCCTTCGCCGATCGCCTGTCGGGCTCGCGCACCTACCGGCGCGCCGACGTCGCTGGCCGCTGAGCGGGCGCGCCGCTCTCGGCGGCCTTCCGCCGCAGGACTCCCACTCCGATCCAGAGATTGCCGAGGCAGGTCGCGACCGCGAAGACGGCGAGCGCCGGCACTCCCGGCAGCAGCGCCGCAGCGCCGCCGAGCTGGTAGACGATCCCGGCGGCGCGCTGCGGCGGGAAGGCGAGGCCGCCGAGGGCGAAGAGCGAATGGCCGAGCAGCAGCAGCCAGAGACCCGGCAGGAGCCGCGGCTCGCCCGCGGCGAGGAGCGCGATCGAGAGCGCCACCGCGACGAGCGACAGATTGCCCTGCAAAGTCATCGCCCACGAGCCGAGCGGCGAGCCGCCGCCCGTCCGGCGGCGATGACGCAGGAGAAACCAGGCTTCGACGCTGCCGCCGGCGAGGATCGCCGCCGACCAGAGCGCGAGCTGTCCCGGCAGCGACGCGGCGGCGCGCAGGCGGTCCGCGGCGATCGCCGCGCCGGGCAGCACGAAGCTCCAGACGAACCAGGGCAGGGCGGTGCTCAGGTAGGGGCGGCTGGCGGCGGCGAACAGGCGCCGCACCTCGATCAGGTCGCGGCTCTCGGGCCCCTCGGCGCGCGGCGCGAAGAGCGGGTCGTACTCGCTCGTCACCGCTGTCAACATACCACCCGGGGACGGAGCGTCCCCGCGCTCACGATCGGAGAAACGACATGGAGCAGGAGACCTGGCGCTGGACCAGCACCACCTTCGAGATTCCGGGCTACAAGGTGGCGAAGAGCCTCGGCGTCGTGCGCGGCGTCACCGTCCGCTCGCGCTCGATCCTCGGAACGATCGGCGGCTCACTGCAGACGCTGGTGGGTGGCAACATCACGCTGTTCACGGAGCTGTGCGAAAAAGCGCGCTCCGAGGCCTTCGGACTGATGCTCGACCACGCCCGCCAGCTCGGCGGCAATGCAGTCGTCGGCGTGCGCTACGACGCCACCGAGGTGCTGGACGGCGTCACCGAGGTGCTCTGCTACGGAACGGCGGTGGTGCTCGAGCCGGCGGCGGCGTGAAGGAAACAGACGGCGGGGAGGGCGACCTCCCCGCCGGGACCCCGGATGCGGTCGAAGAGGCTCGTCAGCTCTGGACGATGATCCTGGTGGCGATCTTCTGAGCGCCCTTCGTCTCGAACTGGACCGAGACCTGCTCGCCGACCTTGAGGTCGCCCCATGCGCCGGCCTTCTTGTTGGCGACGAACTTGGTGGCGCTCTCGGTCTCGAAGGTCCACGAGGCGGCGGCACCCTTGACTGTGACGGTCTTCTTGGCAGCGTCGATCGCGCTGATCGAGCCCTTCGCCATCTCCATCTTGACGGCGGCCTTCACGGCGGGCTTGGCGGCGGACTGCGTGCTCTTCGCGGTCTCGCTCGCCAGCGCGGCACCGGACATCACGACGGCCCCCAACAGCAGAAGCACTGCGCCCTTCTTCACGGAAACTCCCTCCTTGCCGCAGGCGCCCGCGGAGACGAGCCTTCGCGGGTGCTGACGGCAGGAGGGCGACGAAGCATCAAAGGTGCCATCGCCGCACCGGCCGCTCTCCCGAAAGCGGGAGGTTTCTTTCCTCGAATGGGGAATCGGCGGTCGTCGGACGGAATGGGCACGTCGTTCTGACCGGAGCCGGTCGAGCGGCGGGGGAAGCCCCCCGCCGAAAGCGGCGCGTCAGCGGGTGAGGCGGCGAAGGGCGCGGGCGCGGGTGATCGCGCGCTCCTTCTTCACGAACTCGCCGTCGCTGTGGGCGACGAGCGCGTCGGCTTCGGCGAGGCTCCGGACGGCGGCCTCAGCGGTGATCGTCTCCGGTTCCCGCGCCTCCTCGGTCAGTAGCGTCAGCTTGTCGTCGACCATCTGGGCGAAGCCGCCCGAGACGAAGAGCTCGCGCTTCGCGCCTGCCGCCTCCTCGACGCGCAGCAGGCCCGCGCCGAGCTGGGTCAGCAGCGGCGCCCGCCGCGGCAGGATGCCGATCTCGCCGTCGTAGGCCGGCAGCGCGACGAACCTCGCCTCGACGGCGAGGACTTCGCGCTCCGGCGTCACGACGCTCAGCTGGAAAGTGGCGGCCACGATCGCCTCAGCTCATCTTCTCGGCCTTCGCCGCGGCCTCTTCGATCGTGCCGACGTACATGAAGGCCCCCTCGGGCAGGTGGTCCCACTTGCCGTCGCACAGCTCCTCGAAGCTGCGGATCGTCTCCTCGCGCTTGACGTAGATGCCCGGGAAGCCGGTGAACTGCTCGGCGACGAAGAACGGCTGCGAGAAGAAGCGCTCGATCTTGCGCGCGCGGCGCACGATCAGCTTGTCGTCCTCGGACAGCTCGTCGACGCCGAGAATGGCGATGATGTCCTGCAGGTCCTTGTAGCGCTGCAGGATCTGCTGCACCCGGCGGGCGACCTCGTAGTGCCGCTCGCCGAGCGACTTCCGGCGCCAGGATGCGGCTCGAGGAGGCGAGCGGATCGACCGCCGGGTAGATGCCCTTCTCGGCGATCGAGCGCTCGAGGTTGACCGTCGAGTCGAGGTGGGTGAAGGCGTTGGCCGGCGCCGGGTCGGTGAAGTCGTCGGCCGGCACGTAGATCGCCTGCATCGAGGTGACCGCGCCGCGCTTGGTCGAGGTGATGCGCTCCTGCAGCTCGCCCATCTCGGTGGCGAGCGTCGGCTGGTAGCCGACCGCCGACGGCATGCGGCCGAGCAGCGCCGAGACTTCCGAGCCCGCCTGGGTGAAGCGGAAGATGTTGTCGATGAACAGCAGCGTGTCGGCGCCGGTCTGGTCGCGGAAGTACTCGGCCATGGTCAGCGCCGAGAGCGCGACGCGCAGGCGGGCGCCGGGCGGCTCGTTCATCTGGCCGAAGACCATCACCGTCTGGTCGATGACCGACTTGCCGGTGTCGCCGATCTTGGCTTCCTGCATTTCGAGCCAGAGGTCGTTGCCCTCGCGGGTGCGCTCGCCGACGCCGGCGAAGCAGCTGTAGCCGGAGTGGTAGCGGGCGAGGCGGGCGATGAGCTCCTGGATGATGACCGTCTTGCCGACGCCGGCGCCGCCGAACAGGCCGGCCTTGCCGCCGCGGACGAGCGGGCAGAGCAGGTCGATGACCTTGATGCCGGTCTCGAAGATCTCGGTCTTCGGCGACAGCTCGTCGAGCTCGGGCGGCGACTGGTGGATGGTGCGCCGCGCCTCGGTGGTCACCGGGCCGCGGTCGTCGATCGGCTCGCCGACCAGGTTGAAGACGCGGCCGAGCGTCTCGAGGCCGACCGGCACCGTCACCGCGCGCGCCGGTGTCGAGGATCTCCTGGCCGCGGCGCAGGCCGTCGGTCGAGCCGAGCGCCACGGCGCGGACCTGGCCGCCGCCGAGGTGCTGGGCGACCTCGCACCAGAGCGTCTCGCGCGTCGTCTCGCCGAGCACGGTGCGCTCGACCTCGACCTTGAGCGCGTTGTAGAGCGCGGGCATCTGATCCTCGGCGAACTGCGCGTCGAGGGTCGAGCCGATGACCTGGGTGATGGTGCCGGTGCTGGTGGTGGACATGGACGTCGAGCCTTTCGCGAGATTTCGTCAGGCGAGCGCGTTGGCGCCGCCGACGATGTCGAGCAGTTCCATCGTGATCTGGGTCTGGCGCGCCCGGTTGTACTGGCGCGTCAGCGTCTTGATCATCTCCTCGGAGGCCTCGGTGGCCGCCTTCATCGCGACCATGCGGGCGATCTGCTCGGAGACCGCGGCGTCGAGGAAGGCCTGGAAGAGGCGGATCCGGACCGTGGCCGGCAGCAGCTCGGCGAGCAGGCGTCCGGGCGTCCGGGCGGAACTCGTACTCGATCGACGCGCGCCGGTGCCGCCGGTCGGCGCGGCGCCGGCTCGGCACGAGCGGCAGGAGCTGGACGATCTCCGGCCGCTGGCGACCGGCCGAGTAGAACCGCATGTAGGCGACGTGGACCCGGAGACGCGGCCGGCGAGGAAGCGTCGATCAGCGCGTTGGCCACCGGCTCGACCTGCTCGAAGCGCGGCGTGTCGCCGACCGAGACGTTCTGCTCGCGCCATCGCCTCCTTCTGGTACCGGAAGTAGGCGATGCCCTTCTTGCCGAAGGCGCGCAGCTCGACCGGGCGTCCGGCCTGCGCGCAGCTCCTCGAGTCGCGCCACGGCCATGCGCAGCACGTTGGCGTTGTAGCCGCCGCACAGGCCGCGGCTCGAGGTCACGACCAGCAGCGCGACGGGCGCCTCGGGCTTCGGGCTCTTCAGCAGCGGGTGGTCGATCCCGCCGGCGGCGCGCGAGAGGTCGGCCGACCAGCTCGGCCAGCTTCTCGGTGTAGGGCCGGGCAGGCGACGGCGCGGTTGAACGCCGCCTGGAAGCGCGCCGTGGCGATCAGCTGCATCGTCCGCGTGATCTTGCGGATGTTGCGGACCGACTTGCGGCGCTTGACGAGGACGCGGCGATTGGCCATCGGCGCTCACGGCCGGACTGCTTCGGCTCTCGCCACGCCAGGCGTTCTTGAAGTTGACCAGCACCTCGAGCAGCTTCTTCGAGAGCGCCTCGGGCAGGTCGCCGCGTCTTGCGCATCTCGTCGAGGATCTCGGGGAACTCGTTGCGCACGTGCGCGAGCATCGTCGGCCTCGAACGGCAGCACCTCGCGCCAGCGGCAGGTCGTCGAGCACGCCCTGCGTGCCGGCGAAGATCGACACCACCTGCTCGAAGGTCACGTAGCGGCCGGTACTGCGGCTGCTTGAGCAGCTCGACCATGCGCTGGCCGCGGTCGAGCTGCCGCTGCGTGGCGGCGTCGAGGTCGGTGCCGAGCTGGGCGAACGCCTCGAGCTCGCGGAAGGCGGCGAGGTCGAGCCGCAGCGAGCCGGCGACCTTCTTCATCGCCTTGATCTGGGCGTTGCCGCCGACGCGCGACACCGAGATGCCGACGTTGACCGCCGGCCGGACGCCGGCGAAGAACAGGTCGGGCTCGAGGTAGATCTGGCCGTCGGTGATCGAGATCACGTTGGTCGGGATGTAGGCCGAGACCTCGCCTTCGAGCGTCTCGATGATCGGCAGCGCCGTCAGCGAGCCGCCGGAGTCCGGGAACTTGTGGACCCGGTACTTCTCGTTGTCGGGCAGGGTGGCGAGGAAGGCTTCGGCGCGGTGCTTGCCGTGCGGGCGGTGGTAGAGGCCGTTGACGTCGTCCGGCCGCACCTCCGCCGGCGCCGCCAGGCCCTGCGGGTGCTTCACGGCGAGCGCGCGGTTCGTCGAGTCGGCCGGCGTCGTCCTTCGGCACCACGCGCGTACTCGTCGCGCAGCTTGACGGCGCGCTCGAGCAGGCGGGAGTGGAGGTAGAAGACGTCGCCGGGGTACGCCTCGCGGCCCGGCGGGCGGCGCAGCAGCAGCGACAGCTGGCGGTAGGCGGCGGCCTGCTTGGACAGGTCGTCGTAGATGCACAGCGTCGCCTTGCCCTGCTCGTACATGAAGTACTCGGCCATCGCGGAGCCGGCGTAGGGGGCGATGTACTGCAGCGGGGCCGGGTCGGAGGCGCCGGCCGAGACGACGATCGTGTAGTCCATCGCGCCCGCTTCGCGCAGCTTCTCGACCAGGCCGGCGACGGTCGATTCCTTCTGGCCGATCGCGACGTAGACGCAGATCGACGCCGGTGCCCTTCTGGTTGATGATCGTGTCGATCGCGATGGCGGTCTTGCCGGTCTTGCGGTCGCCGATGATCAGCTCGCGCTGGCCGCGGCCGATCGGGATCATCGAGTCGATCGCCTTGATGCCGGTCTGCAGCGGCTCGTTGACCGGCTGCCGCTCGGCGATGCCGGGCGCCTTGTACTCGAGCGGCCGGCGATGCGGCGTCTCGATCGACGCCGAGGCCGTCGAGCGGGCGGCCGAGCGGGTCGACGACGCGGCCGATCATCGCCTCGCCGCACGGGCACCGAGAGCAGCTCGCCGGTGCGGCGGACCTCGTCGCCCTCCTTGATCTCGAGGTAGTCGCCGAGGATGACGACGCCGACCGAGCTCTCCTCGAGGTTGAAGACCTGGCCGATGGCGCCGTTGGCGAACGCGACCATCTCGCCGGACATCGCGTTGGACAGCCCGTAGACGCGGGCGATGCCGTCGCCGACCTCGAGCACCCGCCCGACCTCGGCGACGTCGATCTCGCTCTGGTACTGCGGATCTCTTCGGTGATGACGGACGAGATCTCGTCGACCCTGAATTTCATGAGGGCACTTCTCCCTGAGATTCCCTATTGACCTTCCGTGAAGTAGGACTTGCCGGAGATCAGCTCGCGCGACGCGCGCTCGAGCAGTGCGATCTCCATCGTCGCGAGCTCGGTCGAGACGGAGCTGTCGATTTTCTCGTCCCCGATCGCGACCACCAGCCCGCCGAGGAGCTCGGGGTCGACCCGCTCGACGAGGATCGGCTGCCGGTTGGTGCGCTCGGCGGCGGCGAGGCGCAGCGCCTCGCGCAGCTCCTCGGTGAGCGGGACGGCGCTCGTCACCCGGACCTCGACCTTGTGCCGCTGCGCCAGCCATTCGGCGCGGTAGGTCTGCGCCACCGCGCGGAGGAGGACGAGCCGCCCCTTGCGGCGCATCACCTGGAGCGCGTCGACCAGCAGGTCGCTGCCGCGGCCGCGCAGGGCCTTCTCGATCAGCGCGCGCTTGGCCTCGGTGTCGATCGCGCGGGCTGGCGAGCAGATTTTCGAGCGCCGGCTGACGGTCGAGCAGCTCGACCAACCCTTCGAGCTCACCGAGCAGGTCGTCTTCGCGGCCGCTCTCGGCGGCGAGGGCGAAGAGCGAGTCCGCCCAGACGCGGGCGACGGCGAGGTGCTTCTCCTGGGCGGCGGCCATGTCGCGCTCAGTTCCTCCCCGCCGGCGAGCTTGTCGATCGAGTCGCGGATCAGCCGCTCGTGATCCCGCGGATTGATCTCGCGCGCGCAGGATCTTGCCGGCCAGGTCGGTCGTCAGCTTCGCCGACAGCGACGTAGAGCTCCTTGACCGCCGTCTCGCGAGCCAGGCCGATCTCGCGCTTGGCGCGCTCGACGATCTTCGCCGCTTCGGCCGAGGCGTCCTCCTCGATCCGGCGCTTGACGACGTCGGCGTCGCGTCGCGCCTCGTCGACGATGGCGGTGGCCTCGCTGCGCGCGGCGTTGAGCTTGTCGACGTACTCCTTGAGCCGCGCTTCGGCCTCGACGCGGTCGCGCTGGGCGTCCTCGAGGGCGGTGCGGATGAACTTCTCGCGCGCGGTCAGGCCGTCGAGGATCGGGCGCCAGGCGAACTTGCCCAGCACGAAGATCACCACGGCGAAGATGACCAGGGTCCACAGGGCGTTGCCGATGTCGCCGGCGAAGACGCCGCCCGGCTCGCCCCCTTCGCTGGCCCATGCCGGGAGCGCGGCCGTGAGGCCCGCCGCCGCGGCGAACAGCAGACTGAAACGCTTCATCGAGATTCTCCTCGGCCGCCGCCGCCGCGCGCAATGGCGGCGGCGGCACCCGATTGGTCAGCGGTCTCTACTTGATCGCGGCGAGCAAGCCGACGAGCACGGCGAACAGCGCGGCGCCTTCGATCATGGCGGCGGTGACGATCATCGCGGTGTTGATCTGGCCGGCGACCTCGGGCTGGCGGGCCATCGACTCGACGGCCGAGCCGCCGACGCTTGCCGATGCCGATGCCGGCGCCGATGACGGCGAGGCCGGCGCCGATCGCGCCGCCCAGGTTGGCCAGCGCGGTGCCCGAGGCCGCCGCCGCTCGCGCCGCCCTCCTGGGCGAAGGCGGCCGGAGCGACCAGCATGCCGACGCCGATGGCGCCGAGCGTCAGGGCGTAGCTTCTGGATGTTCTTGCGGTTCATGACGATCTCCCTTCCCTTGATGGGGGTTTCCGGATTGCGTGGCTCGACTTCAGTGGTGAGCGGGATGAGCTTCGGCGCCCTCGGCATGGTCGTGGTGCACGTTGACCGACATGCCGATGAACAGCGCGGTGAGGAACGAGAAGATGAAGGCCTGGAGGAAGGCGACGAAGACCTCGAGCAGGCTGATGGCGTGGCACCGGCGACGACGAGGACGGCGATACCGAGACCGCCGCCGGTGCCGAGCGCCGTGCCCGCCGACAGCACCAGGCCGACCAGCACCCCGAGCAGGATGTGGCCGGCCATCATGTTGGCGAAGAGACGGACGGCGAGGGCGAAGGTCTTGGCCAGCAGGCCGATGAGCTCGACCGGCACGAGAAGCGGCGCGAGCCAGATCGGACCAGGGCAGAAGTGCTTGACGTAGGCCATGCCGCCGAGGCGCAGGCCGTTCGATGACCATCATCGCGAGCGTCAGCACGGCGAGCGTCGCGGTGACCCAGATGTTGCCGGTGCGCGGTGCCGCCGACGTGGAAGCCGACGTAGCGCGACAGCAGCGGGACCGGCAGCAGGCCGAGCACGTTGACGGTGAGCACGAAGAAGAACGCGCTCCAGACGTAGCGGATGAAGCGGTCGGTGTGCTCGCCGAGCACCGGCTCGGCCACTTCCTTGCGCAGGTACTGGCAGATCGCCTCGAAGAAGTTCGCCCAGCCGGTCGGCACCAGGCGGCCGATCGCGTCATTGCCGGCGCGGCGGCGGACCAGCATCGGAACGAAGAGCGTCAGCAGCAGCCCCGCGACGATCATCATCAGGATCTGGTCGGAAAGGACCGTGATCTTGTGGGCCGGGGTCAGGAACCCGAGATCGCCCTCGATCTGCGTGATCGGGTGCTGGATGACGTGTTCGAGGGGATTGTTCGAGGCCATCGATCGACTCCGCTCCGCCTTCTCGTTCCGTTCCGCTCATTCCGCCCCGCCGGCGGCGAGCCAGCGAACCGTCCATCGCGTTTCCACCACCAGCAGCGCTCCGTAGGCGAGCGCCACCCAGACCAGGAACGGCACCCGCGCGATCCCCGTTCCGAGCGTCGCGACCAGCGCACCCGCTAGCGTCGCTCCGGAGCGCATCGCCATCGCCCAGCCGGCGGTGACGTGCGGCCGTTCGGCCCCGCCGCGCACCAGCGCCAGCAGCACCGGCGCCGCGCCGAGGAGTGCTCCGAAGAGCGCCACCCCGCAGCCGGCGGCGAGGGCGATCCGCCCGGCTTCGCCCGCCAGCCGCGAGGTCGGCAGCCAGCCGGCGAGAGCGAGGAGCGCGATCGCCCCGCCGCTCTGAGCGGCCCACCCGGAGGCGGCGCGGGCGACCGACGTCATCGTCCGTTCTTCCCCGGAGGGCGGTTCGGGCGTCGCCGCCAGTGCCGCTCGGATCAGGTTGTAAAAGCCGCCGACGACACCGACTGCGGTCAGCGCGATCAGCGCTTTCGGCGACGAACCCAGCCGGCGGTCGAGCCACCACCCGATGAGCGCCCCGCCGGCGATCGAGGCTGCGAGCTCGAATCCGAGCCCGGAGAGCCTCAGCCACGCGCGGGAGTCCTTGCGCTCGATCCCCATGAGCCCTCGAGTCCGAAGCTCGAATCCGGCGGAGGAATCCCGGGTCGACCCCAGGCGGGGCCGCGCGCCGGAAGACGGCTGACGAGCGACCCGGCGAAGCCTATCCCAGCGCCGGCGGGACCGGCAAGGCGCGCGGCCGGCGAAGGCTCAGCGATAGGGGGCGCGGCAGCGTTCGCAGCGTTCGGGCAGGAGGAGGCGCGCCTGGAAGCCCAGGTTGTAGCCGCAGCGCGGGCAGCGCTCGGAGAACTGGATCGCGGCGCCGAGCAGGCAGGCGATTCCGAGCAGGAAGAGCGCGCCGGCCGGCTGGGCCGGACCGGCGTCGGCTCCCGCGAGCCACGCGGCGAGGACGGCGAGGTAGGCGAGCGCGACCAGCAGGACGGCGCGGCGGAGCCGGCGCTCCCAGCGGCGCAGCCGGAGGAGCTCCGCCTCGGAGAGTGGCGCCTCGGCGTCGAGCCCGGCGGCGAGCGGCCGGGCGAGCGCGCGGGCGCGGGCGAGAACCAGGGCGACGGTGCCGAGCGCGAGCGCGAACGGGAGGACGAGCAGCGCGGCCATCGGTACGTCATCCTGCCGCGCCCGGGCGGCGCGCGGCAAGCGTCCGCGGACGACGGCGCCCGCGGCGGGGATAGGATCGGCACGCTTTCCGAGGATTTCCCATGAGCTCCCGCATCGTCGACGAACTGCGCACCCGACTCGACGCTTCCCGCGCCGGCGGCGGCAGCGAGCGCGTCGAACGGCAGCATCGCGACGGCAAGTTGACCGCGCGCGAGAGGGTCGAGCTGCTGCTCGACGCCGGTTCCTTCGTGGAGATCGACGCTCTCGTCACCCACCGCTGCCGCGACTTCGGCATGGACGAGCAGCAGATTCCGGGCGACGGCGTCGTCTGCGGCTACGGCACCATCGCCGGGCGCCTCGTCTACCTCTTCGCCCAGGATTTCACCGTCTTCGGCGGCTCGCTCTCGGAGACCAACGCCCGCAAGATCTGCAAGGTGATGGACCTCGCGGTCGAGAACGGCGCGCCCGTCATCGGACTGAACGACTCGGGCGGCGCCCGCATCCAGGAAGGGGTCGTCTCGCTCGGCGGCTACGCCGACATCTTCCTGCGCAACACGCTCGCCTCGGGCGTGGTACCCCAGATCTCGGCGATCCTCGGCCCCTGCGCCGGCGGCGCGGTCTACTCGCCGGCGATCACCGACTTCATCCTGATGGTCGAATCGACCAGCTATCTCTTCGTCACCGGCCCCGACGTCATCAAGACGGTGACGCACGAGGAGGTCACCAAGGAGGACCTCGGAGGCGCGCACACCCACGCCGGCAAGAGCGGCGTCGCGCACTTCACTTACGGCAACGACGCGGCCTGCCTGATGGGCATCCGCGAGCTGCTCACTTACCTGCCGTCGAACAACCTCGACGCACCGCCGCTCGGCAGCTCCGACGACGACCCCGACCGCGAAGCTGCCGTGCTCGACAGCCTCGTTCCCGAGGACCCCAACAAGCCCTACGACGTCAAGCGCCTGATCGCGGCGATCGTCGACGACGAGAAGTTCCTCGAGGTCCACGCCGAGTACGCGCGCAACATCGTGGTCGGCTTCGCGCGGCTGGGCAACCAGTCGGTGGGAATCGTCGCCAACCAGCCCGCCTACCTCGCCGGCGTGCTCGACATCGACGCCTCGCTCAAGGGAGCGCGCTTCGTCCGCTTCTGCGACGCCTTCAACATTCCGATCGTCACCTTCGAGGACGTTCCCGGCTTCCTGCCGGGGACGCAGCAGGAGTACGGCGGCATCATCAAGCACGGCGCCAAGCTCCTCTACGCCTACGCCGAGGCGACGGTGCCGAAGCTGACCGTGATCACCCGCAAGGCCTACGGCGGGGCTTACTGCGTCATGGCCTCGAAGCACCTGCGCACCGACGTCAATCTCGCCTGGCCGACCGCCGAGATCGCGGTGATGGGCCCGGAGGGAGCGGTCAACATCCTCTACCGCCGCGAGCTGGCGGAGGCCGGCAAGGAGGCGCCCGAAGCGCGCGCCGAGCTGATCGCCGAATACCGCAAGAAGTTCTCGAACCCCTGGGTAGCCGCCGAGCACGGCTTCGTCGACGCGGTCGTCGAGCCGCGTCGGACGCGGCCGGTGCTCATCCGCTCGCTGCGCCAACTCGCCGGCAAGCGGCAGAGCGTCCCGCCCAAGAAGCACGGCAACATCCCGCTGTGAAACGGCTGACGCTGCTCGCCGCGCTCCTTCTGGCACACACCGCTGCGGCCGCTGCGGCCGATGCGGATGGTCTCGCCGCCGCGAAGAGTTGGCGCGAGGCCCACGGGCCGGCCATCCTTCGGGAGTACTCCGAGCTGCTGGCACTGCCCAACGTCGCGTCCGACACGGCCGGCATCCGCCGCAACGCCGAGCTCCTGCGACAGCGCCTGCAGCAGCTCGGAGCGCGCGCCGAGCTGCTCGAGCTCGACGGGGCGCCGCCCATCGTCTTCGGCCGGCTCGACGTGCCGGGAGCGAAACGTACTCTGGCGCTCTACGTTCACTACGACGGCCAGCCGGCCGATGCCACGAAATGGGCGACTCCTCCCTGGACGCCGACGCTGCTGACCCGGGCGCGGGAGGCCGGCGGGGTGGCGCGGCCGCTCCCCGCCGACGGCGAGACGGTCGATCCCGAGTGGCGGCTCTACGCTCGCTCGGCGGGAGACGACAAGGCGCCGCTCGGAGCGCTTTTTCCGGCCCTCGCCGCGCTGCGCGCGGCGGCGATCGCCCCGACCTCGAACCTGGTCTTCTTCTTCGAAGGGGAGGAAGAAGCCGGCTCGCCCCACCTCGGTGCCTTTCTCGACAGGTACCGCGACCGGCTGGCCGGCATCGACACCTGGCTCTTCCTCGACGGCCCGGTCCACACGACGGGGCGGCCGATGCTCGCTTTCGGCGTGCGCGGCGTCACCGGGCTCGAGGTGACCGTCTACGGCCCGTCGCACGGTCTCCACAGCGGCCACTACGGCAACTGGGCGCCGGTACCGGGGCGCCTGCTGGCGCAATTGCTGGCGAGCTTCTACGACGACGACGGGAAGGTGATGGTGGCCGGTTTCTACGACGGGATCGCGCCGCTCGGGCAGACCGAGCGCGCGGCGCTCGCGAAGCTTCCGACGAACGACGAGGCGCTGCGTCGGGAGCTCGGCCTCGCCGCGACCGAGGGTGACGGTGCGCCGCTCGCCGAGCGCCTGATGCTCCCTTCGCTCACCATCCAGGGACTCGCCAGCGCCAACGTCGGCGCGCTGGCGTCGAACGTCATCCCGGCGACCGCCACCGCGAACCTCGGCATCCGCCTCGTCAAGGGGAACGATCCGGTCGCGATGCAGGAGAAGATCGAAGAGCACATCCGGCGCCATGGCTTCTTCATCGTGCGCGACGATCCCGACATGGCGACCCGCCTGGCGCATCCGAAGGTGGCGAAAGTGGTGCGCGAGACGGGCTACCCGGCGGCACGCACCGCGATGGACCTGCCGATCGTGCGCGAGGTGATCGCGGCGGCGACGCGGGCGGCCGGCGGCGAGCCGGTGCTGCTGCCCGGCATGGGCGGCTCGCTGCCGCTCTATCTCTTCACCGACGTGCTCGGCCAGCCCTGCGTCATCGTGCCGGTCGCCAACCACGACGACAACCAGCACGCTCCCGACGAGAATCTCCGCGTCGCCAATCTCTGGTACGCGATCGATCTCTACGGCGCGCTGCTCACCCTGCCCTGAGCGCTCCGGGAGTACCGGCCGTGGCGCGGGGCGCCTGCTGCTAGACTGCTCGACCAACGCGGGGCGACCGGCACGTGCGGCTGGCGCCGGAAGGATCTCCAGAGGAACCGACAGATGCGTGAGAAAGATCGTGAGCTTCGCCGCCGCCGGCAGCGCCGGCAGGATCGCCTGAAGCAGCGCCGGCAGGAGGAGCTCGCCAAGCGTCAGGCGGTGGCGCGCGCCGAGAGCTCGAAGCGGGCCGCGAAGGCGGCCGAACCGGCCGGCGAGGAAACCGCCGCCGCCGAGCCCAAGAAGCCGGCGCGCCGCACCACCAAGAAGACGGAAGGCGCCGAAGGCGAGAAGAAGCCGGCGCGCAAGCCCGCCGCCAAGAAGCCCGCCAAGGACGAAGAGGGCGCTCCCGAGAGCGGCCCGGAAGAGAGCTGAGGCGGGGCGGAGCGCCCGGCGATGCGCATCGCGCTCGGCGCTGATCACGCGGGCTTCGACCTCAAGGAGCACCTGCGGGTCTTCCTGGCCGCGCGCGGCCACGAGGTCGACGACCTCGGCACCTTCGACCTCCAGTCCACCGACTATCCCGACTGGGCGGCGCGCGTCGCCGAGCGCGTCGCGGACGGCACGGCCGAGCGCGGCCTGCTGGTCTGCGGCAGCGGCGTCGGCATGGCGATCGCCGCCAACCGCCGGCGCGGCGTGCGCGCCGTGGCGACCGGCGACCTCGCCACCGTCCGGCTGGCGCGCGCCCACAACGACGCCAACGTGCTGGCGCTCGGCGCGCGCCTGGTCGCTCCGCCGCTCGCCGAGACGCTGGTCGAGGCCTTCCTCGACGGCGTCTACGAAGGGGGGCGCCACGACGCGGCGCGTCCACAAGCTCGACGGAGACTCCCGGTGAACCGAACCCCGCTCGCGCAGTCGGACCCGGTCCTCCACGCGCTGATCGGCGAGGAACGCCGGCGGCAGAACGAGAGGCATCGAGCTCATCGCGTCCGAGAACTTCGCCAGCCCCGCGGTGCTCGAGGCGACCGGGAGCGTGCTGACCAACAAGTACGCCGAGGGCTATCCCGGCCGCCGCTACTACGGCGGTTGCGAAGTGGTCGACCGCGTCGAGTCGCTGGCGATCGAGCGCGCCAAGTCCCTGTTCGGCGCCGAGCACGCCAACGTCCAGCCGCACTCGGGCACTTCGGCCAACATGGCGGTCTACTTCGCGATGCTGCGTCCGGGCGACACGCTGCTCGGCCTCGACCTCGCCTGCGGCGGGCACCTCACGCACGGCCACCGGCTCTCCTACTCGGGGCGCGACTTCGAGGTCGTCGCCTACGGAGTCGACCGCGCGAGCGAGCGCATCGACTACGACGAGGTGCAGCGGCTGGCGCTCGAGCACCGGCCGAAGCTGATCATCTGCGGCGCCTCGGCCTACAGCCGGACGATCGACTTCGCCCGCTTCCGAGAGATCGCCGACGAGGCGGGCGCGCTGCTGATGGCCGACATGGCCCACATCGCGGGCCTGGTCGCCGCCGGCCTCCACCCGTCACCCGTGCCGCACTGCGACTTCGTCACCTCGACCACCCACAAGACGTTGCGCGGGCCGCGCGGAGGCCTCATCCTCTGCCGCGAGAAGTACGCCAAGGAAGTCGACCGCGCCGTCTTCCCGGGCGTGCAGGGCGGACCGCTCATGCACGTGATCGCGGCCAAGGCGGTCGCGCTGGGCGAAGCGGCGACCGCAGAGTTCCG
This sequence comes from Thermoanaerobaculia bacterium, assembly GCA_963699245.1. GTDB lineage: Bacteria > Acidobacteriota > Thermoanaerobaculia > Multivoradales > JAGPDF01 > JACTMI01. The sequence goes on along the minus strand of OY969426.1, from coordinate 2,241,589 downwards.
CGCCTACCAGCGCGGCATCGTCGCCAACACGGCGCGGCTGGCGGCGGCTCTGGCGGCGCGCGGGGTGCGCATCGTCTCGGGAGGAACCGACAACCACCTCTTCCTCGCCGACGTCGGCGCGCGCGGCCTGACCGGCAAGCAGTGCGAGACGGCGCTCGATCTGGCGGCGATCACGGTCAACAAGAACACCATCCCCTACGACCCCGCCCCGCCTCTCGTCGCCTCGGGAATCCGCATCGGCACCGCCGCGGTGACCACGCGCGGCATGGGCACGGCCGAGATGGAAGAGATCGCGACGCTGATCGGCGAGGTTCTCGACGCGCCCGCCGACGAAGGCCGCCTGGCCGCGGTGCGCGACCGCGTGCGCGCGCTCTGCCGCCGCTTCCCGCTCTACGACGCAGCGTGAGCGACCGGGCGACGACTGGTCGCCCGGCTCCTGGCGACGCTTCCCGGCGCAGCAGCAACCGGCCTATCCCGACGCCGCGGCGCTCGATCGCGCGGTGGGCGAGCTCGGCCAGCTGCCACCGCTCGTCACCTCCTGGGAGATCGAGGCGCTCAAGGCGCAGCTCGCCGAGGCGGCGCGCGGCGGCGCTTTCCTGCTGCAGGGCGGCGATTGCGCCGAGAGCTTCGCCGAGTGCACCTCGCCGGCGATCGCGGCAAAGCTGAAGATCCTGCTCCAGATGAGCGTCGTGCTGGTCTACGGCACGCGGCGGCCCGGTCATCCGCGTCGGGCGCTTCGCCGGCCAGTACGCCAAGCCCCGCTCGGCCGACACCGAGGAGGTCCACGGCGAGCGCCTGCCGACCTACCGCGGCGATCTGATCAACCGTGTCGGCGCCACTCTCGCCGACCGCGTCGCCGATCCGCAGCTCCTGCTGCGCGGCTACGAGCGGGCCGCGCTGACGCTCAACTTCATCCGCGCCCTCGTCGACGGCGGCTTCGCCGACCTGCACCACCCGGAGTACTGGGACCTCGGCTGGGTCGAGCACTCGCCGCACGCCGGGGAGTACCGGCGCCTGGTGAGCTCGATCGGCCAGTCGCTGCGCTTCATGGAGACGCTCGCTCGCCAGCCGGTCGCCGAGCTCAACCGGATCGATTTCTACACCAGCCACGAAGGGCTCCACCTGCTCTACGAGGAAGCGCAGACGCGGCGGGTGCCGCGCCGCCCCGGCTTCTACGACCTGACGACGCACTTCCCCTGGATCGGGATGCGCACCGAACGATCCGGACGGCGCCCACGTCGAGTACTTCCGCGGCATCGCGAACCCGATCGCGGTCAAGGTCGGTCCGGCCACGACCCCCGACCGCCTGGCGCGGCTGCTCGACCTGCTCCACCCCGCCGACGAGCCGGGGCGCCTGACGCTGGTGCACCGCTTCGGCGCGCGCGGCATCGCGGCGGGGCTGCCGCCGCTCCTCGAGACGGTGCGCCGCAGCGGCAAGAGCGTGCTCTGGTGCTGCGATCCGATGCACGGCAACACCGAGTCGACGCCCTCCGGACGCAAGACGCGGCGCTTCGAGGACATCCTGGCGGAGCTCGAGGCAGGCGTTCGACATCCATCCGCGCACGGCACGCACCTCGGCGGCGTGCATTTCGAGCTCACCGGCGAGAACGTCACCGAGTGCATCGGCGGCGCCCGCGGCCTCGCCGACGACGGGCTCGAGCGCGACTACCGCAGCCAGGTCGACCCCCGACTCAACTACGAGCAGGCGCTCGAGATGGCGATGCGCATCGCGCGCAAGATGAGCGCGCCGCCTCAGCCGGCGAACGTCGCGCCGTAGCGCTCGCCGAGCAGGCGGCGCATCTCGCCGATCAGGAAGAGCGAGCCGGCGACGACCAGCAGCGGCGGCGCGCCGACGAGCGCCCGGGCGAGCGCCTCCGCGGGCTCGTCGATGACCGTCGCCCCCCCGCTGCTCGCGACGTGCGGCAGCAGCTCGGCCGCCGCCAGCGCCCGCTCGGAGCGGGGGCGGGTCAGGACGATCCGCCGCGCCCGGCGCGAGAGCGGCGGCAGCATCGCGCCGACCTCCTTGTCGGCGAGCGCGCCGAACAGCAGATCGAAGGGCTCGCCGAGCCGGTCGAGGAAAGCGGCCAGCGCGGCGCAGCCGTCCGGGTTGTGCGCGGCGTCGAGCAGCACCCGGGTGACGCGGCCGGGGAGGCGCACGCTCTCGAGACGTCCGGGCCAGCGCGCACGCGGCGACGCCGGCGGCGATCGCGGCGGAGTCGATGCGGCGGTCTGCCTGCGGCGAGGAGCTCCGCCGCGCGCACCGCGGTGGCCGCGTTGCCGAGCTGATGCGCGCCGGCGAGCCCGAGCTCGAGGGCGTAGCGCCGGTCGCCGCTCGCGAGCTCGAGCCGGTGGCCGGCGAGTCCGCGCCACTCGATGCTGCCCAGCGCGGTCTCGCGCGCGACCCGGTGCAGCGGTGCCCCGATGCGCGCCGCCTCCGCGGCGAGCGCGGCAGTCGGCCTCGGTGTCCTGTTCGGCGACGAGCGCCGGCACCCCGGCGCGGAAGATGCCGGCCTTCTCGCGGGCGATGGCGGCGAGCGTGTCGCCGAGGTGCTCCCGATGGTCGCGGGCGATGCGCGGTGACGACGCGAGAGGATCGGCTCGACGACGTTGGTGGCGTCGAGCCGGCCGCCGATGCCGACCTCGAGCACGCCAGCTCGACGCCGCGCGCGCGCGAAGGCGAGGAAGGCGGCGGCGATCGATCGCCTCGAAGTAGGTCGGCGCGTCGGTGCCGTTTGCGTCGGCGGTGGAGAAGACCTCGCTCGAGCAGAGCGGCGAGCGGCGCCGCGGCGATCTCGCGCCCGTCGATGCGGACGCGCTCCTCGACGCGCTCGAGGTGGGGCGAGGTGTAGAGCCCGACGCGCAGGCCGGCGGCGCGGGCGATCGACGGCGAGCAGCGCCGCGGTCGAGCCCTTGCCGTTGGTGCCGGCGACGAGGACGGCGGGGAAGCGGCGCTCGGGGTGGCCGAGCGCGGCGAGCAGCGCGCGGAAAGGTGTCGAGGCCGAGCCGGATGCCGGGCGCTCGAGCGCGCGCGCGATGCAGCCGCGTCAGGCCGGGCTCGGCGGCCACTCGGCCGCGAGGTGGCGCAGACAGCGCGCCACGGTCGCCTTCAGCTCGGCGCGGTGGCACGACGAGGTCGAGGAAGCCGTGCTCGAGCAGGAACTCGCTGCGCTGGAACCCTTCGGGAAGGCTCTGGCGGATCGTCTGCTCGATGACGCGCGGGCCGGCGAAGCCGATCAGCGCGCCGGGCTCGGCGATGTTGAGGTCGCCGAGCATGGCGAAGCTGGCGGTGACGCCGCCGGTGGTCGGGTCGGTGAGCACCGAGATGTAGGGCATGCCGGCGTCGCGCAGGCGGGCGAGCGCCGCCGAGATCTTGGCCATCTGCATCAGCGACAGGACGCCCTCCTGCATGCGCGCGCCGCCGGAGGCCGAGACGACGACCAGCGGGCGGCTGCGTCGAGGCCGCGAGCTCGGCGGCGCGGGCGAGCTTCTCGCCCACCACCGAGCCCATCGAGCCGCCCATGAAGCGGTAGTCCATGGCGGCGAGCACGACCGGGATCCCCTCGATCTCGCCCTCGACGACGATCACCGCGTCGCGACGCCGAGCGCCTTCTGGTAGGCGCGTGAGCCGGTCGACGTAGCGCTTCGTGTCGACGAAACCGAGCGGGTCGGTCGGGCGGATGCCGGTCGAAGAGCTCCTGCGGCTCGCTCGTCGAGCAGCAGCGCGAGCCGTGCCGCGACATCGAGCCGGAAGTGGTGGCCGCACTTCGGGCAGATGTGGAGGTTGCTTGCTCGATCTCCTTGGTGTAGACGACCTCGCGGCAGCCGTCGCAGCGCGTCCAGAGCCCTTCGGGCACCGTGGAGCGCGCGCGATCGTCGCGCACGGCTTTCGGCCGCTTGTCTTTCTTGAACCAGGCCATCGGCAGGAGTGAACCGGGAGAACGGCGAGCCCGAGAAAGCGACAAAGGCGCCGCGCGCCTTCAGGGCGAGCGACGCCTCGGAGCGTGCGCCGGGTGCCGCTTCAGATCTCGGCGGCGCCCTCTTCCTCGGCCTCGAGATCGTTCGGAATGCCCAGACGAAGGCAGGCCGCGTCGTACATCTGGCGCGCCGCCTTCTTGGCGTTCTGCAGCTGGGCGAGCTTCTCCTTGACCTTGGCGAGCTCCTCCTCGATCTGGCGATCGAGGTCGGAGATCTCCTGCTTCGTGACGGTCAGGGTGTTCTCGTAGAACTTCCGCTGCTGGTCGTTCAGACTCATTCGATCTCCTTCACAGCTTGAAGGGTACCTTCAATTGGTGCCACATCTTGACCCGGACGCCATCCTTGGTCGCCGGCTGGAAGGTCGCGGTGCGAGCGGCGGCGACGGCGGCCTCGTTGAGACCGACGTTCTGGCTCACTCCGCTCTCGACGCGGACGTCGGCGACCCGTCCGTTCTCGTCCACGAGCAGGGAGAGAACCACCGTTCCCTCCACCTTCATCCGGCGTGCGATCGGAGGATACTGCGGTCTCGAGAGCGAGACAAGAACGGGAGACCTGACGCCGGGGCCCGGCGAGACGAGGTCTCCTTCGCGCACGCTCGGTGCCTTGGGGGCGGGCGCCGGGGCCGGCGCCGGCTCGGGCGCACGCACCGGCGTCGGCTCGGGTTCGGCGGGCGCCGGCGTCTCGACCACCGGCGCGGGGCCGGCGGCGACCGGGCGCGGGGCTCGGCGCCGGCGCGGCGGCGGCCGCCGCCGCGGTCGCCGTCTTCGCGGCCTCGGCGACTCGCCTTCTTCGCCTGCTCGGCTTCGAGCTTCTTGCGCTGTTCTTCCTCGCGCTTCTTCGCCTCGGCGGCGGTGCGCTCGGCGTCGGCATTGGTCGCCGTCGTGGCGGCCGGAACGGCGGGCCTGGTTTCTGCGCCTGCCGATGCCGCCGGCGCGGTCAGCTTCGGGCGCTGGCGTCGGCGCCGTCGCGGTGCCGGAACGGAGCGGTCGCGGCGGTCCCGTCGGGCGTTGCCGATGGGCGGCGTGTTCTTCGACCGGCCGACCACAGGATCGCCACGACGCCGATCACCGCCGCGGCGCCGATACCGATCCAGAGCATCGACTTGCCACCGCCCGCGGCCTCGAGGGCGGCGTCGGGGCGCGGCGCGGCGGGCGTCACGGCCGGAACGCGGTGCCGCGCTGCGCGCGGCCGGAGCCGAAGCGGCCGCGCGGAACCGGCGCGACGGCCGGCGCCGGGGCGGCGGCGCGGGCCGGCATGGCCGGCGGCGGCCGGGCGCGCCTCGGTGCCGAACAGGCGCTGCATGAACTGCGCGAGATCGTGCTGCGTCGGCGTCGGCTTGAGCGACGCGAGGATGCCGTCGATCTCGCGCTGCATGTCGCCGGCGGACTGGAAGCGGTCCTTCGGGCTCGCGCGCCAGGCGCCTGCAGCACCAGCGCGTTGACCTCGAGCGGCACGCGCGGGTCGAGATCGCGCGGCGCCTGGATCGCGGCCCTCGCGCACCGCGTCGAGCACCGACATCTCGCTCTCGCCGGCGAACAGGCGCTGGCCGGTCAGCATCTCGAAGAGCAGCGAGCCGAGCGAGAAGATGTCGGAGCGCGCGTCGACCGGCCGGCCCCAGGCCTGCTCGGGCGACATGTACTGGAGCTTGCCCTTGAGCGCGCCCATCTGCGTCTTCGACGCCTTGGACACCGCCTTGACGATGCCGAAGTCGCAGAGCTTGATGTCGCCCTCGAAGCTGATCAGCACGTTCTGCGGCGAGACGTCGCGGTGCACGAGCCCGAGCTCGCGCCCTTCGAAGTCCTTCTTGCGGTGCGCGTAGTCGAGCGCCGAGGCGAGCCGCGAGGCGACCAGCAGCGCGAGGCCCGAGCGGCAGCGGCTGCTGCTTCTGGCGCGCGCGTGTTGAGGATCGAGCGCAGGTCCTTGCCCGTCGACGTACTCCATGGCGATGAAGTAGTCGTCGCCGATCTTGCCGAGGTCGTAGATGTGGATGATGTTGGTGTGGTTGAGCTGGGCGGCGAGCTTGGCCTCGTCGATGAACATGGTGACGAAGTCGGAGCTGTCGGTGAGGTGCGGCAGGATCTTCTTGATCGCCACCGTCTTCTGGAAGCCCTCGACGCCCTTCATGCGCGCCTTCCAGACCTCGGCCATGCCGCCGAGCGCGATGCGCTCGAGCAGCGTGTACTGGCCGAACTCGGAAGGAGAGGCGCTCGGCCGCGGATCGCGACCGGGATCGCCATTTCTGGGTGGCGAAGCTCTCGGGCGCCGCGGGTGCTTTCTCGCGCGCCGGTCCCCTGGCGAACGCGTCGAGCGACGAGAGGTCGATGCCCTTCGACGCCTTGCGGACGGCGGGCTCGCTCGCCGCGGGGCGGACGCTGTCGATCAGGCTGTCGACCGAGGGCGAGGCGGGGCGCACTCCGGGCTTCGATGTCGGCTCCTTGGCCGGCAGCGCGGCGACTTTCGCCGGGGCCGCCGGCTTGGGCGGCGCTGCCGGCGGCGGCGCGGGCTTTGGCGGCGCCGGCGCGGGAGCCGCGACCTTCGGAGGCTCGACGACGGGCGGTGCCGGCTTCGCCGCGACGGGCGGCGGCGCGGCTGGCCTGGGCGCCATGGACTTCTTCGTGCCGGTGCCGACCTCGAGGCCGGAGAGCGTCTTCGACAGCAGGTCGTCGACGGCGGTGTCTTCCTTGCGTGGCGTCGCTGGCCGCGGCTTGGGCGCGGGGCGCGGCGCGCTCGCCTGTCCCTCGACCTCGGCGAGCAGGTCGCCGAAGAGCTCCTGCCGCGTCAGCCGCTCGCCTTCGGCGGCCAGCGGATGGCTCTTCGCGGCGCGGCCGGAGGTGGCCAGCTTGCGGACGAGGAGCCGCAGGTCGTTGTCGGAGTACGGGCGTTGCAGCTTCTCGTCGGCAGCCGCCGCGGCGGCCGAGCCGGAGGCACCGGGAGCGACGAGCGCGATGGAACCCGGCCCCCCCTGTGCGCGCGAAGCCTTGCGCAGCAGCTCCGCCGCGCCGGCGATCTCGACATTCGCCAGCACGAGCTGCGGCGCCAGCGACGCCAGGGCCGCATTCGCCGCTTCGAGAGTCGAAGCGGTCTCGACCTGCCAGCCATCCTCGCCGAGGCCCGTCACGAAGGCTCTCGGTTTGACGGCCGTCCGACTCCAACACCACGATCCACGACATGGCGGGCGCTCCGGAAGATTCTGCGGACTTTCTAACACTCCGATCCCCGGAGAGTCAAACGACCATCGCATCATCCGCTTATTTTTCCGAGGGTTAGCGCTAGGATTCCGGCTCGCCATGACGACTCCCGCCGGCCTGCGCGTGCTCGGTCTCGACCCCGGCAGCCGTCATACCGGCTGGGGCGTCGTCGAGCGTCGGGGCGCCGCGCTGCGCGCCGTGGCCTGGGGGCGGCTCTCGCCGCGACCCGAGCTGCCGCTGGCCGAGCGGCTGCGCGACATCGTCGGCGGCATCGAGAACGTGCTCGCCGAACACCGGCCGGAGCGAGTCGCCGTCGAGCGCGTCTTTCACGGCGCCAACACCCGCTCGCTGATCGTCCTCGCCGAGGCGCGCGGCGCGCTGCTCGCGACCCTCGCGCGGGCCGCGGTCGAGATCGTCGAGCTCTCGCCGGCAGCGATCAAGAGCGCCGCGGCCGGCTCGGGGCGGGCGGACAAGACGCAGGTGGCGCGCATGGTCGCGCTCCAGCTCGGCATCGCCGTCGACCGCCTGGCGAGCGACACCACCGATGCGCTGGCGATCGCCATCGCGGGCTCGCTCACCTTCCCCGAGGCGCGTCGCTAGGTCGCGAAGCGGGCGGCGCGAACGCGTCTAAGCGCTTGTGGTCGAAGGCCTTAGGAAAGCGCCGTTGGCTTGACCCTCCCCGGAGCGCGTGCTACTGTCCGGAGCCTCAAACCGTGAGCATCATCCGCAGCGTCGACGCCAGCGACAGAGTCCGGAGCCGCCATCGCGGCACGGGACGGTTGTTCGCCTGTCGAGAGACCTGATCGGGAGCCCCGTTCACATGGCCTTTCAGGGATCTCTCCGCGAACTGCCGCTGCCGGACGTGATTCAACTGGTCGCCGTGTCGGGCAAGACCGGCGTCTTCACCCTGCGCAACGGCAGCGACAACGGCCGCATCTTCCTGCGCCGCGGCCAGATCGTGCACGCGCTCTCCGGCACGCTGGTCGGCGAGCAGGCGGTCTACGAGCTGGCGCGCTGGAGTCAGGGGGATTTCAACTTCTCGCCCGAGGTCGAGACCGACACGGTCACGATCGAGAAGTCGAACACCAATCTGCTGATGGAGGCGGCGCGGCAGATCGACGAGTGGAAGATCCTGTCGAAGAAGATCGGCTCGACGCGCATGGTGCCGGTCTTCGCGCCGCAGGCGAGCCGCGTCTCGGTTTCCTTCACGCCCCCCGAGTGGGCGGTGATCACCAAGATCGACGAACGGCGCTCGATCGAGGAGATCGCCGCCGGCCTGGGGCTCGGCGCTTTCGACGTCTGCAAGGTGATCTACGGCCTGTTGACCTCCGGCGTCCTCGCGCTGCGCGAGGACCTGCGCCAGCTTCCGGTCGAGCGGCTGCAGCGCGCCTCGACGGGCGAGCTGGCGTCGGCCGCCGAGCAGATCCACCGCGTCGCGCAGCAGATGCTCGCCGGCGGCGAGTGGACGGCGGACCTCGACGGAGCGCTGCGGCTCTGCCGCGCCGAGATGGAGGCGGGGCGCGGCGTCGACGCGGTGCTCGACCTGGTGCGCTCGGACGAGAAGCTGGTCTCGGCCCATGCCGGTCCGGTGCAGGCGCGCAGCTTCCTCGATCGCGTCGTCGCGATCGTACAGTCGACCTGAGCTTCAGCCCGCTTCGCTCGCTGCGCGCTCGCGGCCGAGCGAGACCATCGCGCCCACCAGTCCCGACAGTCCTCCGAACAGCAGGATCGCACCGATTTCCGCGACGGGCAGAAAGTCGCGCGCCACGATCGCGAGCACCAGCGAGCTCGTCGAGCCGCGGTTGCAGCGCCAGGTGGACGGCGTCGAGAGCGATGACGGCGGCGGTGGCGCCGAGCAGACCCTGCAGGATCCCCTCGACGTAGAACGGACCGCGGATGTAGAACTCGGTGGCGCCGACGAGCCGCATGACGGCGATCTCGTCGCGGTAGAGGAACGACGTCAGCCTCACCACGGCGGCGATGGTGAAGATCGCCGCGCCGAGCAGTACGCCCGAGAGCACCGAGCCGACCGCGCGCACCACCGCCAGGATCGTCTCGACGTCGCTGATCCAGTCGCGGTCGTCGTCGACGGTCTCGACGGCGGGCAGCGCGGCGAGCTCCTTCGACCACGCCTCGAAAGCCGCCTGCTCGCCGCTCGCGAGCGGCCGGAAACGGCATTCGAAGGACGCCGGCAGGCGTCCGTAGCGGGCGTCGTCGACCAGCTCGGCGAGCGAGGGAAAAGCGCGGCGGAATCTCGCCGCCCCCTGCTCCGGCGAGACGTAGAGGACCTCGAGCGCCCAGGGGCTCGATCTCAGCTTCGCCTCGACCGCCTGGCGGTCGGCGTCGCCGGCCTTGCTCCCCAGGTAGACCACGAAACGCGCCTCTTCCTTCCACGAAGCGACGGCGTGCGCCAGATTGCGGCTCGCCAGCAGGAACGCGCCGGCGAGGAAGAGGCTGACCGCGATGGTGAAGATGGCGAGCAGGCTGACTCGCCAGCTCCGCGCGATGCCGACCCAGGCTTCGCGCACGAAATGGCGCAGCGCGGTGAGGAAGGTCAAGCCGTCTCCGGATCGGCGGCCCAGGCCGGTGCCTCGTGCGATCCCGCCGGCAGCCGGCGATCCTCGACGACGCGCCCCTGGGCGAGCGTGATGGCGCGGTGTCCGACGCGCTGGATGAGCTCGCGGTCGTGGGTCGCGAAGATCAGGGTCGTACCCCGCCGGTGGATGTCGAGGAAGAGCCGGACGATCTCGCGCGAAAGATCCGGATCGAGATTTCCGGTCGGCTCGTCGGCGATCAGGATCTCGGGCTCGTTGATCAGCGCGCGCGCGATCGCGACGCGTTGCTGCTCGCCACCGGAGAGCTGGCGCGGAAAGGCGTTCATGCGGTGGGCGAGGCCGACGCGGCGCAGCGCCTCGTAGGCCTGGCGCCGCTGGCGGCCGGCGTCGATGCCGAGGATGCGCGGCAGAAAGGAGACGTTCTCGAACACCGTCCGGCGCTCGATGAGGCGGAAATCCTGGAAGACGATGCCGATCGTGCGCCGCAGGTAGGGAATCTTGCGGCGCGGCAGGGCCGAGACGTTGCGTCCGTTGACCACGATCTGGCCGTCGGTCGGGCTCTCCTCGTGGAAGATCAGGCGCAGGAGCGTCGTCTTGCCGGCGCCCGAAGCGCCGGTGAGGAAGCAGAGCTCCCCCTTCTCGATCGCGAACGAGACGTTGTCGAGCGCGAGTTGGCCGCTCGGGTAGCGCTTCGTCACGTTGAAGAAACGGATCATTGGCCGGCGAGCGCGCCCGACTCTATTACAGCGATTCGCGCCGCCGTCTAAGATCCGGGGCGCGATGCGAGAGGTCGGCGAGCGGGCGGAGGACGAGCCGGCGATCGTGGGCGGGCTGCCGGTATGGAGTTTCGAGCACCACGGCTGGCGTGCCCTGTTCGTCGGCCGCGGCGCGCCCGAACGGGGCGGCCGCCTGCCGGAAGATCTGGTGCCGGAAGGCGTGGCGAGCGCCTGGCTGCGGCAGGAGCACGGCAATCGGGTCCGCGAAGCGCGCGCGGGTGAATGCGGCGCCGGCGACGCGCTCGTGGTGGACGGGCCGGGCGTCGCCGCCGTGATCGCGACCGCGGACTGCGTGCCGGTGCTCGTCGTCGGCCGCGAGGGCGCCGCGATCCATGCGGGCTGGCGGGGAATCGTCGCCGGCGTGGTGCCGCGCGGCGTCGAGCGGCTTGGCCGCGATGTGGACCTGCGGGCCTGGATCGGTCCGGCGATCGGACCCTGCTGCTACGAGGTGGGCGAGGACGTCGCGCGCGCCGTCGAAGAGGCGTGCGGCGCTCCGGTTCGGCTCGAGCCGCTGCCGGGCGGACGTCCGCATCTCGACCTGCAGCGCGCGGTCGCCGCCCAGCTCGCCGCCGCCGGCGTCGGGACGATCCGTGTCGTCGAGCGCTGCACGCGTTGTCATACGCGCTTGCTGTCGAGTTACCGTCGCGACGGCGCCGCGGCGGGGCGCAACCTGGCTCTGCTCTGGCGCCGGGCCTGAGCGCGCCGGCGCGGCTCAGGGAGCGGCGACGCTCCAGTCGCCGAGCGCGCCGGATTCGAAGTCCGAAGCGAACAGCGATGTTCCGCCGGAAGGCGGCGGCGTGCTCGCGCCCGAAACCGTGATCGCGACGGCGGCCCTTCCGATCCCGAACGCGAGGAGGGCGACGATGGAGGTCGAGTGACGAGGCACGGAGCGAAGACACTAGAGGTCCTCGCGCTCGAGCGCAGTGTCTCCGGTCACCCGTTGGGTCCGGAACCCTCCACACCTTTCGAGTTGCGCGCGCCGCGAGCACGCACGCCGCGCGGCTCGCGCGCGAAGGCGCGCAACTGCCCGCACGCGGCGGCGACGTCGTGTCCGCGCTGGCGACGCACCGTGGCGGTGAAGCCGTGGCCCTCGAGCCGGTCGCGGAAGGCGTCGACGTGGCGCTCGGAAGGGCGACGCATCCAGGCCGGCAGTACCGGATCCGGATTGAGCGGGATGAGATTGAACTTGACCGGGATGTCGCGCAGTCGGCGCGCCAGCGCGTCGGCGTCGGCCGGCGCGAGGTTGAAGTCGTCGATCAGAAGGTACTCGATCGTGATGCGGCGCCGCGGCTCGAGCGGAAAGCGCTTCAGGGCCGCGAGCAGCTCGGCGATCGGCCAGGTGCGGTTGACCGGCATCAGCCGGTTGCGGCGCTCGTCGTCCGGCGCGTGCAGCGAGACCGCGAGGTTGGGGCGCTTCGGCCACCGCGCCAGCGCATCGATGCCGGGAACGACGCCCGCGGTCGACACGGTGATGCGGCGGCGCGAGATCGTCTCGCCGAGCAGATCGATGGCGCGCTCGAGGTGCTCGAAGTTGAGCAGCGGCTCGCCCATGCCCATGAAAACGAGATTCAATCCCTCCGGCAGCCCGGCCAGCTCGCGCACGATCGCCACCTGGCCGACGATCTCGCCGGCGGTGAGATTGCGCCCGGCGCCCCAGAAACCGGTGACGCAGAAGGAACAGGCGAGCGCGCAACCGGCCTGGCTCGACAGGCAGAGCGTGCGCCGTTCGCGGTCGGGAATGTCGACCGTTTCGATCGAAGCGCCGTCGGCGAGGCGCAACAGGTACTTGGTGGTGCCGTCGGCCGCCTCCTCGCGTGCCGTGCATCCGGGCAGCGCGATGGTAAGCCGCTCTGCGAGCTCGCGGCGCAGCGCCCCGGAGAGCTCGGTCATCTGCGCGAAGTCGGTCCGTCCGCGCTGGTGGATCGCGGACCAGATCTGCTTGGCGCGGAAAGGACGGTCGATCCACGGAGCCACCGTCGCCGTGAGCTCGGAAAGCGACAGGCCGAGGATGTCGGTCCGTTCGGCGACGGCCGGCGGCACGACTCAGCTCCGCCGGCGCGAGCGGCGCGAGCGCGTCGGGTCGATGCCGATCGAGCGCAGGAAGCGGAGGTCCTCGCCGTCGATGCGGAAGCCGGCGTTGTCGGCGGCGGCGTGCTCGCGCGACGGACGGGCGGCGGCGCGGCGCGCCGGCGCCGTCTCGCGGCATTCGAGCGCGAGCCGGAGCTCGAGCCCGGCGCGCTCGAGGTCGGCGAGCGCGCGATGCACCGCCGGCGATTCCGAGATCGCGTCGAGCAGCGCTCTCTCGATCGCGCGCTGGAGCGAGCGACGGCGAGACTCGGGATCGATGCGCGTCTTCAGGTTCGTTCTCCGCGGCGGGATTATGGGAGCGGGGCCCGGGGGAGTCAAACCGGCGGATGAGGTATTTTTCGGCGTCGGAGCTGCCACGCCGCGATGACGCCGGGAGAAGAGGTCGACGAGGAGTCCGCCGCCGCGGTGGAGGCGCGTCTCGCGAGCTGGCTCGCGCGCCACCGCGTCGTCGCCACGAGCGTCGAGCGGCTGGCCGGCGACGTCTCGACCCGGCAGTACTTCCGCCTGCGCGTGCGTGGCCGGCAGGGCACGCTCATCGCGGCGTTTTACCCGCGCGAGCTCGCCGCCACACAGAAGCGATTCGCCGCCGCCGCGCTGCTGCTGGGCGAGGCGGGCGTGCGCGTGCCGGCGATCGAGCTCGACGACCCGGAGAGTGGCTTCGCGCTGCTCGAGGACGTCGGCGCGGCGACGCTTCACGAGAGCGCTTCGTCGTGGGAGGAGCGGCCGCGCGAGCTCGACGCCGCGCTCGAGGCGGCACGGCGCATCGCCGCGCTGCCGCGCGAGCCGGTCGTGGCGCTCGGCTCGCCGCCGCTCGACGCCCGGCTCCTCTGGCGCGAGCTCGAAGCGACGATCCGCCTCCTGCTCGCACCGCACGGGCTCGCCGGCGACGGCATGCTCGCGGCGCTCGAGGAGCTCTGCCGCCGCGCCGCGCGGGAGCCGCTCGTGCCCTGTCATCGCGACCTGATGGCGCGCAACCTGGTCCCCGATGGCGAGGGCGGCGTCATCATCCTCGATTTCCAGGATCTCCGTCTCGGGCCCGCGGCCTACGATCTGGCGTCGCTGCTCAACGACAGCTTCTTCGCCTCGCCGGAGCTCGAGCGCGCCCTCGCCGCGGGCCACGGCTTCACCGGACCGCGCGCGGCGGACTATGGCCGCGCGGTCGCCCAGCGCACGCTGAAGGCGGCGGGAACCTACCTGCGCTTCGCCGAGCGCGGTTTTCGCCGCCATCTCCCGTTGGTCGGCAAGACGCTTGCTCGCGCCATTCCCCACCTCGCCGAGCTGCCCGAGACGCGCGCGAGCATCCTCGCCGCGGACGGTGCCTGGGAGCGCGCCGCGGCTCTCGCCTGGGAGTCGATTTGCTAGACTCGCGCCGCTTCCGGCGTGGGAACTCTCCCGCGCCACGGCGGACCACGGAGGTCCCACGATGGGTCGCATCGGTCTCCCCGAGCTCCTCGTCATTTTCCTCATCCTGGTCGTGCTCTTCGGAGCCTCGAAGATCCCGCAGCTCGGTCGCGGCCTCGGCGAGGGAATCAAGAACTTCAAGAAGGGCCTGAAGGGCGACGACGATCAGGATTCGCCCGACGGCGACGCCTCTCAGAAGCCGCGCTGAGCGCCGGCACTCCGGCCTGTCTCGGCCGCCGGATCGATCGACACACTTTCGGCAACAGCGGTCTGATGCTCGAGATAGAGCGCCAGAACCCGCCGCACGTACGCGCGCGTCGACCGGAACGGGGGCACCGCTCCGAAGCGGTCGACCGCGCCCGGACCGGCGTGGTACGCGGCGAGCGCGAGCTCGAGGTCGCCGTCATAACGATCGAGCAGGCGGACGAAGAGGCGCGCCCCGAGCTCCAGATTGGCGGCCGGGTCGAGCCCCTGCTGGCCGGCCTCGAAATGAACCGGCATGAGCTGCATCAGCCCCTGGGCACCCTTCGGCGAGACGGCGTCGGCGCGGAACGACGATTCCGCCTCGACGATCGAGGCCAGCAGGAGCGGATCGAGCCCGGCGGCGCGGGCGACCGCCGCCATTTCGGCGCCGTACGGGAGCCGGCCGACATGGCGGCGGGTCGCTGCGACGATCCGCGCCGGATCGGGCACCGCCGCGATCGGCAGCGCCACGAGGGCCGGCGAGGGGGTGATGCGGCTCAGCGGAGCCTTCACCGGAGTGCGCCAGAAGGCCTCGGGCACCAGCGAAGAGCTGGCCGCGATGGCGTTCCAGAGCGGGAGGGCGATCAGGAGCCCGGCCGCGAGGGCGAGCGGGCGAGAGATGGACGGAAGTCGAGTCTGAAGCATTGGGGGAACCCCCGAGTGACCGGACGCAGGCGGGGCGGGCGAAGCTCGACCCCGGCCGGCGGGCGGTCACGAAAAACCCAGATTGTCGGGTGAAGCGGTTTGTTTGAGGTGTTTTAGGCCTTTGGAACCGGCCGCCTCAAGGTGGGACGGCCGCCCAGCGAGCGACCGCGACCCTCGGAGGTCGGGATTCCGAGGTGAGACACCTTGTTGCGCAGCGTGTTGCGATGCACACCCAGGCTGCGCGCGGATCGGCAGTAGTTCCAGTCGTTGGACCGCAGCGACGCCATGATGAACTGGCGCTCGAACTCCTGGCGAGCCTGCTCCAGGGTCACCCCCTGGTGCACCAGCTCGTCCACGATTTCGGTCAGTTGTCCATTCAGCGTCATTCGAGTCGGCACGGCGAAACCTCGCGTCGGGGGAGTATACCCGACCCTGCCCCCCGGGTACAAACCGTTGATCTGATGCCTACTTAGCGGCGTTCCAGGCGATCCCCGAGGTAGACCGGGTAGCGCGAGTCGATGATCTTGGCGACCGCCGAGTGGGGGCGGACCGAGAGCACCGCCAGCTCGCCCACCGGAACCGGCGGCTGACCGGTCAACGATGTCCGGTAGATCGTGAACATGTCGCCGGGGAAGACGTCCTCGGACTCGCCGCGATCGATGAAGACCACGTGATCCTGGCCGAGCGTGAAGAGGCTGGAGTCGGCGAAGACGATCGCCGGCGCCGCGCCGAGGTCGGCGGTGGTCGGGTCGTTGACCGGGCGGGGCGCCTGGCGCCGCGCGAGAGGAACCGGCTCGGGCTCGAACTTGCGCAGCAGGGAACCGACGTGCAGCCCCCCGCCGCAGCTCTGGACGATCTCGCCGATCGAGCGATCTTCCTGCGCCGTGAGGACGCGCACGCGCCCCTGGTAGGCGTAGAAGCGGCCGACCTTGTCGCCGGTCACCGGGTGCCGCACCTCGTCCTGCGGCTCGACCGCGACCAGCACCGCGCCGGGCATGAGCCCGTCGCGACGTCCGCCCTCGAGGTAGACCACGTCACCCTGTGAGAGCTCGTACTTGAGCGTCTCGGTCTGCCCGAACATGCCCTGAGCGACCGACCAGTTCTGCACCGCATTGAGGCGCGGCGTCAGCGCTTCGTACTCGGAGCCGCTCACCCGCCAGGGGAGCGCTTCGTCCTTCTCGCCGATGAAACCGGTGCAGTAGATGTCGCTCTCGCTGCCGAGCGGAACCGGCTCGTTGCGCCGGGCGTCGGCCATGGCGCGCCGCGCGGCGGCGCGATTGTCGGCTGCGCTGGGAGCCGGTGCCTGCGCCGCTGCGGGCCTGGCGGCCGGCTCGGTGCTCACCGGCGCGGCGGTGGCGCCGACCTGCTCGGCGGGCACGACCTGCACGCCGACGACGAGCGGATCGCCGGGGTAGATCCAGTGCGCGTCCAGCACGTACTGGTTCTTCTCCCAGATCTGCGGCCAGAGATAGGGATTGCCGAGGTTGGTCTGGGCGAGCGCCCAGAAGGTGTCACCTTTCTCGACGACGTGGATCTTGGCGTCCGCCGGCAGATCGGTGGGCGGATTCCACGCGGTCCAGTGATCGCCGACCAGATGAAGCGGGCTCGGCGGCTTGTCGGCCGCCATGGCGAAGGCGGCGGTCAGAGTCAGACACGCAAGCGCGCAGAGGCGAAGGCGAAGCGCCATAGCGGGACCTCCCAGGGGTCTCAGATGCACGAACGGGCGCCAATCACTGGACTTCGCTGGCAAGGGTACTTGGGCACTTGCACAGTGTCAAGGGCAGCCTGCACGGGGAACCCGCGTCTTTTGAGCGGGTTAGGAGATCGGTCAGGGTTCGGCCAGGCGCGCGCGGGCGGATTCCGCCGCGGCGGTGGCCGGAAAGCGGCGCACCAGTTCGCTCCACACCTCGCGCGCCGACGCGCGATCGCCGCTGAGAAGCAGCGTCTGACCGAGCTTGAGCATCGCGTCGGGCACCTTGTTCCCCTCGGGGTAGCGCTCGAGAGTCGTGCGATAGGCGTCGAGCGCGCCCGCGTCGTCGCCGCGTGCCAGGCGCGATTCGCCGATCCAGAACCATGCGTTGTCGGCGAGATCGGAGTCGGGGTGTTCGTCGGCGAGGCGGCGCAGCTTCGTCTCCGCCGCGGCGTACGACCCGGCGCGCAGAAGACGGAGCCCTTCCTCGTAGTCGGCGCCCTCGGGCGTCGCCGGTGCAGCTCCGACTACCGGTTCGCCGAGGTCGCTCTCCTCGATGTGGCCGGGAACCTCCGCGTGCTTCGGAACCGGTGCCGGCGCCGTGACGGCGATCGGCGCGGGGGTCGGCGCCGCGGGAGCGACGGCGCCGGCGCGGCCCGATTCGAGCGTGCTCAGCCGCTTCTCGAGCGCCGCGATCTCGCGCGTCGCGTCCGCCGACCTGCGTTCGAGCGTCGCGAGTCGATCGGCGATCTCCTCCTGCTCGCGCTCCGAGGTGAAGCGCGGCGCCGTGGCGCACGCCAGGCTCGCGCCCAGCACGGCGAGGAGGGACAGCCGCCGGTTCATTTCACCGCCACCGGCGCCATGGCGGCCCACTTGCTGGCCGGAAAGTCGTTGCGGAGCCGCGCGAAGGTGGCTTGCGAGTCGTCGGGGCGGGCGAGCTCGAGATAGACCATGCCGAGCACGTAGAGCGCCTTGTCGCGCTCCGGGTACTGCGGGTACTGATCGATCACTCCCTCGAGCCGCGCGGCGGCGGCCGCCGGCAGCCCGAAGCGGTAGTAGAAGCGGCCGACCAGGAACTCGTGCTCGGCGAGACTGGCGCGGACCTTCTCGAGTCCTTGGCGCGCCGGCGCGACGTATTCGCTGGTCGGGTAGAGGCGGAGCAGATCCTCGTAGGCGGAGACGGCCTTGCGGTTCGCCGCCTGGTCGCGATCCGGGCGCGCGATCCGCTGCGAGAGCGAATTGGCGATCTGGAACTGCACGTAGGGAGCGCGCACGCTGGTCGGGAAGCGGTTCTGATAGTCGCGGTACTTCGCCTCCGCCTGCACGAAATTGGCGTCGCCCCCCTCGAGGTAGAGCGTGTCGGCCACCATCAGCAGCGCCTCGCGTCCGGCGGCGGAGTTGGGTTCGACCTCGAACGCATGCTGGAAGTAGGGGCGTGCCTGGCTGTATTTCTTGCCATCGAGCAGCCGCCGACCTTCGGTCAGCGACTCCGCGGCCGAAAGGCGAAGGATCGGATCGTCCTTGTGCCGGCCGGACCGACAGGCGACGAGGGCGGCGACGGCGAGAAGCAGCGCGATGGTGCGTCGGTTCAAGCGAGCCCCCGTTCGGCGGCGGTGCGGAGTTGGCGGATGGCGGCGACGGGATCGCTGGCGCCGTAGACGGCGGAGCCCGCGACCAGCGTGCGAATGCCGGCGCGCACGCAGGCTTCCGCGTTGTCGAGCGAGACGCCGCCGTCGAGCTCCAGCGTCGTCGGCAGGCCGCGGGCGGCGATCAGGGCCGCCAGGCGGCTCGCCTTGTCGAGCACGTGCGGCAGGAAGCTCTGGCCCGAGAAGCCCGGATTGACCGACATGAGCAGCACGAAGTCGCACAGATGCAAGACGTCGACCAGCAACTCGACCGGCGATGCGGGGTTGAGCACGGCGCCGGCCCGCGCGCCCTTGGCGCGCACCACCGTCAGCAGGCGGTCGAGGTGGGTCGCGGCCTCGAAGTGCACCGCCACGCGCGCCGCGCCGGCGGCGAGATAGGCGTCGAGCAGGCGATCCGGATTCGACACCATCAGGTGGACGTCGAGCGGCAGGCGCGTGCGGCGCGCCATGGCGGCGACGACCGGCGGGCCGAAGGTCAGGTTGGGGACGAAGTGGCCGTCCATCACGTCGACGTGAACGAAGTCGGCGCCGCCGGCTTCGGCGATCGCGAGACCGCCGGCGATGTCGGCGAGGTCGGCGGAGAGAATCGACGGCGCGATCTCGATCATGGGGTCGCTTCCGCGGTGCCCGCGACGACGAGCGCGATCGCGTCGCTGCGGTGCAGGGGATGGCCCGCCAGGGGCGCCTGGCGCAGGATGGTCCCGGCCGGCACGCCCTCGTAGGGCTCGAAGGTGACGCTCGCGAAACGGAAGCCGCTGCCTTCGAGCGACGCGCGCACCGGCTCGTAGCGGCGGGAGACGAGATCGGGCATCACCCAGGCCGGCGGCGCGCCCTCGAGCGCGACCAGCAGGGCGACGGGGGCGCCGCCGCCGAGCTCGGTGCCGGCGGGCGGATCCTGTCCGACCACCGTCCCGGCCGGGCCGCGGCTCGAGAAGACGGCGAGCGTCGCTCCGGTCGCGAGCCCCTCTCCTTCGAGCGTCAGCCGCGCCGCCGAGACCGCCTTGCCGGTCAGGTCGGGAACGCTGATCCGCTGCGGGCCGCGCGAGAGCACGAGCTCGATCTCGGCCCCCTGCTTGACCGCGCTTCCCGCCGCCGGCCTCGTCTCGAGCACGCTGCCCGCGGCGACGTTCGAGCTCCAGCGGCCTACCTCGGCGACGCGGAAATCGAGCCCCCTGGCGGCGAGCGCCGACTTCGCCGCCTCCTCGCTCTGGCCGGCGAGCTGCGGCACCGGCGTGACGCCGCGGCGGATCCAGGCGCTGAAGGCGAGGTAGGCGGAAATCACGAAGATGACGAGGAAGAAGAGCCAGCGCGCGAGCCGAGCCGAGATGCGGAGCAGGCGCCCGAGCACGACCCGCGAGTCTAGCAGAGGGGTCGCGGCCTTTCGGGTAGGCTCGCGCGCCATGAACGCCCCGGCGCTCGGCGCCCACGTGTCGACTGCGGGCGGCCTCCCGCGCGCCTTCGAGCGCGGCCGCGAGATCGCCGCCACCGCGCTCCAGATCTTCGTCAAGAACGCCAGCCAGTGGCGCGGCAAGGCGCTGACCGGCGACGAGACCCGTCTTTTCCGCGCGGCGCGCGCCGGCGAGGGGGAGCCGCCGGTGGTGGCGCACGCCGCCTATCTCATCAACCTCGCGGCGCCCGACGAGGCGATCCTCGCCAAGTCGCGCGCCGCGCTCGCCGACGAGCTCGGCCGCTGCGCGGCGCTGGGCGTCGACGCGCTGGTCGTGCATCCCGGCGCGCACATGGGACGCGGCATCGACGGCGGCATCGACGCCGTCGCGGCCTCGCTCGACGCCGTCTTCGCGGAGCTGCCGGAGGAGGGCCCGGCGCTGCTCCTCGAGCTGACCGCCGGGCAGGGGACGGTGCTCGGCCACACTTTCGAGCAACTCGCGTCGATGCGCGAGCGCGCCAGCCGCCGCGCCCGCCTCGGTTTCTGCCTCGACACCTGCCACGCGTTCGCGGCGGGCTACGAGGTCGGCTCGGCGGCAGCGGTGGAAGAATTTCTCGCCGCGGCGGAGCGCACCCTGGGGCTCGGCAGCGTCGGCTGCATCCATCTCAACGATTCGGTCGGCGAGCGGGGCTCGAAGAAGGACCGCCACGCCAACATCGGCGAGGGCAGGATCGGGCTGGAGGGCTTCCGCCGCCTGATTTCTGAGCCCACCCTGGCGCATGCCCCGATGATCCTCGAGACGCCGATCGGCGACGACGAGCGGGGGCACGCGCGCGACCTGGCGCGCCTGCGCGAGCTGCTGGCGGGCTAGCCCTTCGAGAGCAGGCGGGCGATCAGCTTCGAGGCGTCGAAGTAGAGCACCGTCGCCATCAGCAGCACGATCAGCGCGAAGCCGACCTGGCTGATGCGGATCTTGACCGCGGTCGACAGGTCGCGCCGCGCGACGCTCTCGACGAGCAGGATGGCGATCTGGCCGCCGTCGAGGATCGGGATCGGAAAGAGATTGAGCAGGCCGATCGAGACCGAGATCACGCTCATCAGGTAGAGCAGGCTCTTGAAGCCGGTGCGCGCGGCGGCGCCGCTCTGCGAAGCGATCTCGAGCGGTCCGGCGAGGGCGCTCTTCGCCTCGACCTGGCGGCGGAAGATCTTGCCGATGACCGAGAGGCTCTGCTCGGCGATGCCGGCATTGAAACGCACGCTCTCGACGAAAGCCCGTCCGGGCGGGAAGCGCTGCTCGAGCGTCAGCAGGACGCCGATCTTTCCCTTCCCCTGCTGGTCGGCGGGGACGACCGCGAGGTGCCGCAGGGCGCCGCCGCGCAGGATCTCGACGTCGACGCTCTGGCCGATCTTGTCGCCGACGTAGGCGACGAACTCGGTCGGGCTCGAGAGCGGGCGACCGTCGACGGCGCGAATCTCGTCGCCATGCGTGAAGCCGGCGCGCTCGGCGGGGGAGCCGGGCATCACCTGGCCGACCTTGGCGAGCAGCTTGGGATAGACGCCGATGTCGCCGAAGTCGTAACCCGCGGGCTTGGCGGGGATGGCGGTGAGCGTCACCGTCGCGCCGTCGCGCCGCACCTCGAAATGGACCGGGCGGCCGATCGAGGTCATCACCGCGAAGGCGACGTCCTGCCAGCGGTCGACCGCGTGCCCCTCGACCGCGACGATCTCGTCGCCGCTCTCGAAGCCCGCCTGCGCGCCGGGCGAACCGGCCTCGATCTCGCCGACCACGGTCGGGATGCTCTGCAGCGCCGGGATGTCGATGCCGGCGACGAAGAGCCCCCAGACCAGGAGGATCGCCAGGACGGCGTTCATCGTCGGGCCGGCCAGGTAGACCAGGATGCGCTGCCAGCGCGGCCGGTTGAGGAAGTCGCGCGGATCGGCCGTCGTCTCCTCGGCTTCCTCGCCGGCCAGCTTGACGTAGCCGCCCAGCGGCAGCGCCCCGATCCGGTATTCGGTCTCGCCGCGCTGGAAACCCCAGATGCGCTTGCCGAAGCCGAGAGAGAAGGCGAGGACGCGCATGCCGAAAGCCTTGGCGACCAGGAAGTGTCCCGACTCGTGCACGAAGATCACGACGCCGAGCAGGAAGAGGAAAGCGAGCGGAGTGGTCAGGAAGCCGAACATCGTCCCGCCGAGCCTATCGCGCGGCGGGGAGGGCCGCGATGACGCGCTCGGCTTCCCGCCGGCCCTGCGCATCCCACGCGAGAGCGTCGTCGAGGTGGGCGACGGCACGCGGCGCGTGCGCCTCGAGGACGCGGCGCGAGACCTCGACGATCGCCGGGAAGGGAATGCGGTCGGCGAGGAAGGCGTGCACGGCGACCTCGTTCGCGGCGTTCCAGACCGCCGGCGCGCTTTCGCCGGCGGCGAGTGCCTGGCGCGCCAGGGCGACCGCCGGGAATCGCTGGTCGTCGAGCGGCAGGAACTCGAGGGTACCGAGCGCGGAGGGCTCGAGGCGCGCGAACGTATTCGGCCAGCGTTCGGGATAGGAGAGCGCGTACTGGATCGGGAAGATCATGTCGTTCGGCGCCAGCTGAGCGATCCAGCTGCCGTCGCACCACTCGACGAAGGAATGCACGATCGACTGCGGGTGGACGACGACCTCGATGCGCTCGGCCGGCACGCCGAAGAGCCAGTGCGCCTCGATCAGCTCGAGCCCCTTGTTGACCAGGGTGGCGGAATCGATGGTGATCTTGGCGCCCATCGTCCAGGTGGGGTGGCGCAGCGCTTCTTCCTTGCGGATGGCGCCGAAAGTCGCCCGGTCGCGACGCAGGAAAGGCCCGCCCGAAGCGGTGAGCGCCAGGCGTCGCACCTCCTGCGGCCGCCCCGCGCGCAGGGCCTGGTGCAGGGCGACGTGCTCGCTGTCGATCGGCAGCAGCGCCGCGCCGCTCGCCGCGGCGGCCTCGGTCAGCAGCCGGCCGGCGACGACGAGGGACTCCTTGTTGGCGAGCGCCACCGGTCGCCCCGCGGCGAGCGCGGCGTGCACCGGCCGCAGCCCGGCGGCGCCGACCATGGCACCCACCACGCGGTCGACGTCGGGATGCAGCGCGAGCTCGACGAGCGCCGCCTCGCCGACGCCGAGCGCGACGCCGGCGGGGAGCTCGCGCTCGATTGCCGCCGCGGCGACGGGATCGGCCACCGCCAGGGCGCGCGGGCGGAACTCGCGTACCGCGGCGAGGAGCTCGGCGGGACGGGTGCCGAGCGCACCGAGCGCCACGAGCTCGAAGCGGTCGGGGTGGTGGCGGAGGACTTCGAGGCAGCTCCGGCCGATCGATCCGGTGGCGCCGAGCAGAGCGAGCCGCTGTCTCAGGGGCCGACCTCGTAGCCGCCGAGCCAGAGCAGCAGGAGCAGCGTCGGAGCGGCGAACAGCATCGCGTCCATGCGGTCCCAGAGACCGCCGTGACCGGGCAGCAGGTGTCCCGAATCCTTGACCCCGGCGCCGCGCTTGAGCAGCGATTCGACGAGATCGCCGAGCTGGCTGGCGATCGCGGTCACGGTGCCGATCGCGAGCAGCGTGAAGTCGATCGCGCCCTGCCGCCAGAGGCACCAGACGACGACCGAAAGCATCGAGGTGAGCAGGCCGGCGACGGCGCCTTCCCAGGATTTCTTCGGCGAGACGACCGGCGCCAGCCGGTGCCTGCCGAATCGGGTGCCGAGGTAGAAAGCCGCGGTGTCGCCGAGCCAGACGATGGCGAGCAGCAGGAAGAGCACCCAGGGATCGTGCTGCTGCAGCCGGTAGAGCGCGGCGACCGGCACCGCGAAGTAGGGGATGCCGAAGGCGAGTCCGCCGACCGCGACCAGCGACTGCTCGATCGGCGTGCGAAAGAGCAGCACCAGGGCGCCGATCGCGGCCGCCGCGAGCGTCCCGGCGCCGAGCAGCCAGAAGCCGTCGGCCACGACGCCGGGAGCGAGCGCGCGCGCGAAGAGGGCGGCGGCGGGGAGCACCGCGGCCGGCAGCGCCCACCAGGGTGCGCCGGGCGCGGCCGCCCGCGCCAGGCGCGCGAACTCCACCGCGGCGCCGGTCATCAGCGCGGCGCAGAGCAGGAAGAAGGCCCAGCCGGGGAGGCGGAAGATCGCGGCGAGCGCCAGCGGCACGAGGACCGCTGCGGTGAGGAGCCGTTTCATCGCGGCCGGCCGGCGGCGCTCAGGCGTCGACCGCCGGGCTCGGATCGACCGCTTCCGCGGAATCGGCGGCGCCGGCGGTCGACGGTCCGACGGCGCCGAAGCGGCGCTCGCGGCGCTGGAAGTCGAGGATCCCCTCGAGCAGATGGTGGCAGCGGAAGTCGGGCCACAGCACCGGCGTCACCCAGATCTCGGCGTAGGCGATCTGCCAGAGCAGGAAGTTCGACACCCGCAGCTCGCCCGAGGTGCGGATGAGCAGGTCGGGGTCGGGCTGCCCGGCGGTGTAGAGCGAGCGCGAGATCGTCTCCTCGTCGATCTCGACGCGCTTGCCCGCCGCCCAGTCGGAGACGATCTTGCGGCAGGCGTCGACGATCTCGCAGCGCCCCGAGTAGTTGAGCGCGATGTTGAAGCGCATGCCCCGGCAGTGCGCCGGTGCCGGCGATGGCGCGCTCGAGCGCCGCCACCACCGAAGGGTCGAGCTCGCGCCAGCGGCCGACCGGCTCGAAGCGGATGTCGTTCTCGATCAGCGTCTCGAGCTCGCGCCGCAGGTACTCCTTGAGCAGGTTCATCAGCGTCCAGACCTCGGCGCGCGGACGCTTCCAGTTCTCGACCGAGAAGGCGTAGAGGGTGAGGTGCCCGAGCCCGAGCCGGGCGGCGCTCTCGACCGTGTCGCGCACCGCGTCGACGCCGGCGCGATGCCCCTCGACGCGCGGCAGGCCGCGCTTCTTGGCCCAGCGGCCGTTGCCGTCCATGATGATGGCGACGTGCGGCCGGCAGGCGGGCGAGGTCGATCTGCGCCAGCAGGGCGGCTTCCGGCGAGCCCGGTTCGGCGAGAAAGCCCGGCGGCGGCATAACCCGAAAAGCTACCACAGCGATTGCGTCTCGCCGGCCGGTCCGAGCGCGTCGTCGACGCGCTCGAGGCAGAGACCGTGCGGCCGGCGCCGTCGGCCCGGCCTCGCCGCGCCGCCCCCCGGCGAGGAGCGCGCCCCAGGCCGCGGGCGGGCGGGCGCCGGTGGCGACCTCGAGCTGGGTGCCGACGAGAGCGCGCACCATGCCGCGCAGGAACCCTTCGCCGCTGATCCGGAAGACGAGCTCGGGGCCCTCCTCTTGCCAGCTCGCGGCGTGGATCCGGCGGACCGTCGTCTTCGTCGCGGCGCCGGCGAGCACGAAGGCCGAGAAGTCGTGCTCGCCGGCCAGCAGGCGTGCCGTGGCGGCGAGCAACGACGGGTCGAGTCCCGGCGGCGCCGCGACGGCGAAGGGGGCGCTCGCCGGCGGGATCACCCGCCGGCGGTCGAGCCGGTAGCGGTAGAGCTTGGCGACGGCGTCCCGGCGGGCGTCGTATCCCTCGGGCGGCACGCGCGCCGCGAGCACCCGGATGTCGGGGGGCAGGAAGTGATTGGTGCCGTGGACGAGCCCCTCCACGGGAAAGTCGCGACCGAGAGTCAGGGAGACGAGTTGCCCGTCGGCGTGCACGCCGGCGTCGGTGCGGCCGGCGCCGACGGTACGAACGGCCTCGCCGGTCAGCGCGGCGAGCGCCTCCTCGAGCACCTGCTGCACGGCGAGGGCGTTCGCCTGGCGCTGCCAGCCGGCGTAGCGGGTGCCGACGTAGGCGAGCGTGAGGCGGACGTGCATGGCGGCCGCTGCGGGAGATACCACGAATGGAGGGGGAGCGGCGAGAGCGGCTAGACTCGCGGCCGCGACTCATGGCGATCCTGCCGACCGAACGACCGCTGCGCATCGCGCTCCGGCCGGCCCTGCCGGCCGACGCGCCGCTGCTCTTCCGCTGGCGCGGCGAGCCGACCGTGCGCCGGCACCAGCCGCTCGCCGAGGCGACCCTCGCCGAGCTGCGCAGCGACCTCGCCCGCCAGCGCACCGAGGAGCTCTATCGCGGCCGCGGCGACCGCTTCCAGTGGATCGTGCTGTCGGAGGGGGACCCGGTCGGCTGGGTGACGCTGGCGGTGGCCAACTGGGACCACGGCATCGCCGAGATCGGCTACGCGCTCACCACCGCCTGGCAGGGGCACGGCATCATGCCGGTGGCGCTCACCCAGCTCCTCGCCGAGCTCTTCAGCGAGACGCCGCTCGCCCGCATCGAAGCGCGCTGCTCGGTCGAGAACGTCGCCTCGCAGCGGGTGCTCGAGCGGGTCGGCTTCGCGCGCGAGGGATTGCTGCGCAGCTATTTCGTGCTCGGCGACGAGCGCATCGACAACTGGCTCTACGCCGTCCTGCGCCGCGACATCCTCTCCGCCGCGACCGACTGAACGGCCGCCGCCCTCAGATCAGCTCGAGGCTCGCGTAGCGCGCCACCAGCCGCTTCTTGCCGGCGCGGTCGAAGAACACCGTCAGCTTGGCGTCGTCTCCTTCGCCTTCGATCTCCAGCACGACGCCGGAGCCGAGGGTCGGGTGGCGCACGCGGTGGCCGCGGCGCGGCCCGCGCGCCGGCGCCGCCTCGGCGTAGGCCGGGCGCGCCGCGCGGCCGAAGAACTCGTCGATCGGCCGCGTGCGGTCGGTGGCGTGGAGCGACGGGCTCTCCTCGACCTCGAGCAGGTTGGCGGGCACCTCGGCGAGGAACGGCGACTCGCGCTGGTCCTGGTAGCGGCCGGCGACGCGCCGCCGGCGGCAGGTCGAGAGGTAGAGCCGCTTCGCCGCGCGCGTCATGCCGACGTAGAAGAGGCGGCGCTCTTCCTCGAGATCCTCGGGCCGTCCCTGGGTGTTGAAGTGGGGGAGCAGCCCGTCCTCGAGACCGGCCAGGAAGACGACCGGAAACTCGAGCCCCTTGGCGCCGTGCAGCGTCATCAGCGTCACGCCGCGCTCCGTGTCCCCTTCCGAGGGCAAGCCGTCGAGATCCGACACCAGCGCCACGTGGTCGAGGAAGGCGGTGAGCAGGTCCTCGTCCTCGCCGGCGCCGTAGGCCTTCGACTCGGTGAAGCTCTGCGCCGCCGAGAGGAACTCGCGCAGGTTCTCGAGCCGCGCCTGGTCCTCCTCGTTGTCGCGGCGGAACATGTCGGCGTACTTCGTCCGCGCCAGCAGCTCGTCGAGCAGCGCCGGCAGCGGCAGGTCGGCGGCCGTGACGCGCAGCCCGCGGACGAGGTCGCGGAAGCCGCGCAGCGCGGCGGCGGCGCGCGACGGGAAGCGATCGAGCCGGTCGAGCTCGAGGAGATCCCAGAGCACGCCTCCCGTCTCCTCGGCGGCGCGCTCCTCGGCGAGCGCCACGGTGGTCTTGCCGATGCCGCGCGGCGGCTGGTTGAGGACCCGCAGCAGCGAGAAGTTGTCGCGCGGGTTGCGCAGCACGCGCAGGTAGGCGACCAGGTCCTTGATCTCGGCCCGCTCGTAGAAGCGCACGCCGCCGACCAGGGTGTAGGGAATGCGCGAGCGGAAAAACTCGTCCTCGAAGGCGCGGGTCTGCGCGTTGGTGCGCACCAGGATGGCGAGCTCCGACAGCTCGTGGCGCGCGCGCAGCCGCCCGATCTCCTCGGTGATCCGCTTCGCCTCCTCGCCCTCGTCTCCTTCGCGGAAGAGCCTGATCGAGTCGCCGCGGCCGGCGTCGGTCCACAGCTTCTTGCCGCGCCGCATCGTGTTGTGGGCGACGACCGCGTTGGCGGCGTCGAGGATGGTGGCGGTCGAGCGGTAGTTGCGTTCCAGCTTGCGCACCACCGCGCCCGGGAAGTGGCGCTCGAACTCGAGGACGTTGGCGAGATCGGCGCCGCGCCAGCGGTAGATCCCCTGGTCCTCGTCGCCGACCGCGGTGAGGTTGCCCTGCGGGGCGGCGAGCTCCTCGACGAGCTTCAACTGCACGTGGTTGGTGTCCTGGAATTCGTCGACCAGCAGGTGCTCGACCCGCCCGCGCAGCCGCGCGCCGAGATCCGGGTGCTCGCGGAAGAGGCGCACCGCGTCGACGAGGAGATCGTCGAAGTCGACGCCGGCCGCTTTCCTGCGCAGCGCCTCGTAGCGCCGGTAGACGCGCGCCACGCGCTGCGTGAAGACGTCGTGCGCCGACTTCTCGTAGACCTCCGGCGAGAGCAGCCGGTTCTTCGCCGAGGAGATCGCCGAGAGAATCGCGCGCGGCGGGAAGGCGGTCTCCGAGACGCCTTCCGCCGCCATCGCCTGGGTGACGATCGAGCGCTGGTCTCCTTCGTCGAGCACCGCGAAGTCGCGCGCCAGGCCGAGCCGGTCGCCGTAGGCGCGCAGCAGCCGCAGCGAGTAGCGGTGAAAGGTGCCGAGGAAGGTCGGCAGCGGCCAGGTGGCCAGCAGCCGCTCGGCGCGGTCGCGCATCTCGCCGGCGGCCTTGTTGGTGAAGGTCACCGCGACGATCGACGCCGGGTCGACCCCCTGCTCGAGCACCAGCCAGGCGATGCGGTAGGTGATGACGCGCGTCTTGCCCGAGCCGGCGCCGGCGATGACGAGCTGCGGTCCGCCGGCGTGGGTGACGGCGGCGAGCTGCTCGGGGTTGAGGTCGTGCTCGAAGTCGATCAGGGGCGCGCTCCTCGGCCGCGGGGGCAAGGCGAAGGGGGCATCAGGCTCCTCGGAATCCCGCTGCGAGTTCGGCGAGAGCAGAGGGTAGGAGGCGCGGCCGCCGCGCAGCCACCAGGATCGTCCCGGCCCAGCGGCCCAGTCCACCCCGCAATCCGATGCGTTGTGCAGTATCTCGCGCCGCCGAACGTACGGCCAGTCGCTGCCACCGCCGGACCCCTTCATCGGCTCGTGGGCAGGCAGGGCATCGCCCATGTCTTGCAAGGTGCAGTTCCAGCACAGCAAGCCCGGTCAGTGCGAGCTCTCCGCCGGCGCTGCGCGACATGCTCTCGGCGCGTCGGCGGACGATGGCCTGATTGCCCGCCACGCCTCGAAAGGCCAGTCCGGCGGCCGCCAACCGCAGCCAGAAGTCCCAGTCCTCCTGGAGGCGGAGCCGAGGTTCGAAGAGGCCGACGCGGGGTAGCGCCGAGCGGCGTAGGCAGAGCGCGTCGATGTGCGGTGAGCCGTGCAGGACGAGCTCGTGAAAGGGATCGGTGTCGAGCGGCAGCGGCGTCTCCTGAGCATAGAGAGGATGGCCCGCGAAGTCGATGCCGCTCCATCCGCAGTGGAAGACATCCACGGCAGGAGAGGCGGCGGCGGCATCGAGAAAGCGGCGCAAGTAGTGCTCAGGATGAAGATCGTCGGCGTCGAGGAATACTAGGAGCTCGCTGCGCGACAGCAGAATGCCGGCGTTGCGCGCCGACGGGAGTCCACGATTCGCCTGGCGAAAGGTGCGGACTCGTGCGCCGAACGATTTGAGGATCCGCGAGGTGCCGTCGGTCGAGCCGTCGTCGATCACGAGGACTTCTGGCTCGACGTCGGCCTGTGCGAGGACGCTCTCGATCGCATCGGCGACGAAGTCGACGCCGTTGCGCACCGGGATGACGACGGTGACGAGCGGACCTGGCATCACGGACACTCTAGCGATTCGAGGCCGCTCCCGTGTCGCACGGCATGTTAGTGTAATACTGCGCACCAAAGGTTCCGAGGCAGCTTCCGGCGGGTTCTGGCGGCGCGGGCGGCCTTCGTGCCGCTGGTTAAGCCGCCACTCCGGCGGCGAGAGATCGGAAAGAGACTGCGGATGAGGAACTCGAACGACCACGCCGACGAGTCGCTGCTTGTCGAGCTTAACCTTGCGGCAGGTGTGGTGGCAGAGCGCATCGGCGACAGCTTCGTTCTCGTGCAGCTCGAAGCCAACCAGATCTACGAGTTGCAGGGAACGGCCGCCCGGATCTTCGAGCTGATCCAGGAGGGTCGCCGACGCCATGAGATCGAGCGCGCCCTGCTCGCCGAATATGCGGTGGAGGCATCCACTCTGGCGCACGATATCGACCGGCACTTGCTGGAGCTGAGGCGCAAGCGGATTCTGCGGTGAGGCAGGCCGAGTCCCTCCCCCCGCCCCTCTCGGCGCAGAGAGAGCGTCGCGGACCCGCTCTTTCCTGGCTGGCGATCGTCGGCGAGCCGGACTCCGACGGACGGATCGCGCGACTGCCGGTTCGCCGCACGATCATGCGCGTTCCAGGGAGCGGGGTCGGGCTCGAGCTCGCCGGCGAGTCGAGCTCGCCGCTGCCGGGCTCAGCGTCGTGGAGAGCCATCGGCGTCGTCTTCGAGGGCGTGCTGCACGACCGGCCCGAGCTGCTCGCGGCGCTCGATCTCGCGGCTGATGAGGTGATCACCAACGCCGAGCTCGTGGCCCGCGCTTACGAGCGCTGGGGCGAGAGCTTGCTGGTTCGGCTCCGTGGCACCTATGCAATCGTCCTTTGGGACGGCGCCCAACAGCGACTCTTGGCAGCTCGCGACCGTCTCGGCATCTATCCGCTCTTTTTCACCCGGACCGGGCGCGAAACTCTCTTTGCGACCTCGGCGGACCTCCTCCTGCTGCACCCGCGGACCTCACGCCGCCTCAACCGCGTTTACATCGCCGAACGGATTGCCTGGTGGGCGCACGACGCACGCGAAACCCATTACGAGGCGATCTTCCGCGTGCCTTGCGGACACCGGCTGCTCGAGCAGCGCGGAACGTCGAGCCTCGAGCGCTATTGGCACCCGGGCAGCGGGGCGGTTCCGGTCGGTGACCGCCGGGAGCTCTACGAGCAGTTCGATCACCTGGTCGATCGCGCGGTGGCGCGATGCCTGGACGAGGGGCCGCCGGCGATATTTCTCAGTGGTGGTCTCGATTCGGTGAGCGTGGCCGCGATCGCTGCGGAGCAAGCGCGGGCCCGCGGTTTGGAGGCGCCCTTTGCGCTCTCGCTCGTCTTCCCGGACAAGAACGCCAACGAGGAGCCGATCCAGCGCGCCGTCGCCTCTCGACTTGGCCTGGAGCAGATTCTCAGAGGCCTGGACGAGATCGTCCCGGGCGGAAGATTGCTGCAATCCGGCTTCGCGATCAGCCGAACTTTTCCGTTACCGGTGCTCTCCCTTTGGCGCGGTGCGTACCTTGCGCTCGGCGAGGAAGCGAAGCGGCAGGGGCGCAGCTCGATCCTAACCGGACATGGCGGCGACGAGTGGCTTGGGGTCTCGGTCTTCCTGGCTGCGGATCTGGTGCGCGCAGGCGATCTCGGGGGGCTGTACCGGATGTGGTGGAACCACTACCAGTCGTATCCACTCGGAATCGGAAAATCGATCTACTTCATCGCCTGGAAGTACGGACTCCGGACGGTGCTCGCCGCGGCTGCGGTCCGTGCGCTGGGTCCGCTCGGGCCGCGCGCGGTCCTCGCTCGCAAGCGGCGCCACATCGCCTCCTTCCCTCCCGCCTGGATCGCGCCCGATCCCGAACTGCGACGTGAATTCGAGCGGCGGGCGGAGCGTTATCTGCCCGAGCCTTCCGATCTCAGCCCCTACGAGGTGGCGCTCCAGGATTCGCTCGACCACCCGATGGTGACACTCGAATACGAGGAGGTCTACGAGGGGAGCCGGCGCATGGGGGTACCGATCGTCGCCCCCCTGCTCGACTCTGAGCTGGTCGACTTCCTCTACCGGTTTCCGCCCAAACTGCTGTTCTCCTCCGGACGGAGCAAGGGCCCGATCCGCGAGACGCTCGCGCGGCGCTTTCCCGAACTGGGGTTCGATCGCCAGAGGAAAGTCGGAGCGACCTCGTTCTTTCGGGAGCGCGTCCTGGCCGAAGGGCGGGAGGCTTGGAATGCCGTGGGTGGTCCGGTCGCCCTGGCAGATCTGGGGGTTGTTGACTTTGAGATGGCGCGGAGGTCTATAATGAGGTCAATCGACGATCGCAGGTTGCACGCGAGTGCACGGCTCTGGTATGTGCTCTCGAACGAGTCGTGGTGTCGAGCGCACGCAGGGTGAGTTCAGAAACCGGTCGTCAGGAGGAGGAGCATGGAAATTCGGAAGAATGAGGAACAGGTCCCAAAACAGGCTTGGGAAGCGCCCGAACTAATCGAGCTCGGACATGTGGCTGAGGTCATTCGCGGCGGTGCCGGGAAGGCGAGCGCAGCCACGGAGGATTCCGGCGACGCCGGCAAGCCTTCGGGTCTCGAATAAGACCTTCCCCCGCCCAGCGGCGGTTCAGACAGTTGCCATCTTGACGGAGGCCCGGGCGCGACGAGAGGGTCGCGCGTTCCGGGCCTCCTTCTGTTTCCGGGTGGGTTGCCATCAGCATGTTCTTCCTGACGATACGGCCGCCTGCGGAGCGCGATCGAGTCCCGCCCGACCCCTCCCGTCCCGGCGTCGAGGTCTGGCAGGACGTCGCCGGCCGGCCGGTCGCGTTCGCTGAGCGGTCCGCAGGTCGTTGCACACTTCAGCTCCCCCGGATCGCCACATTCGAATTCGGCGCAGGAAGCGACGAAGTCGTCGCCGTCCCCGCGCGCGGAGCGGCCGCCGAGGTCGTCGCCGATCAGTATTTCCGTACCGTCCTTCCATTCGTGCTCCAGGATTCCGGCTTCGAAGTTCTGCACGCCAGCGCAGTTCGCGCGCCAGGTGGCGTCGCGGCCCTCTGCGCTCGCCAAGAGACCGGAAAGTCGACGCTGGCCTGTGCGCTGGGCAAGCAGGGGTATGAGCTCTGGGCGGATGACGCGGTTGTCTTCGACGTTCGCGGTGTCGGGCAGATCTTCACCCTCCAAGTGCCTTTCTCGCTTCGCCTCCGGCCGGCCTCCGCGGCTCACTTCGGCCTTCCGGCGGCCTCCCGGCTGGCCGACATCCGATGCGACAGCCGAGAACCGCTCTCGCTTGCGGAGCGCGCGCCGCTCGCCACGCTCGTCGTGCTCGAGCGTGACGAGTCACTGGCATCGCCCGCCGAGCTGCGCCGTCTCACGACCGGCGCGGCCTTCCCAGCTGTGCTCGCCCATGCCTACTGCTTCACGCTCGAAGATGGCGAACGCAAGGAGCGCATGATGAAGCAGTATCTCTCGCTCCTGGCTCGGATTCCGGTATTCGAGTTGCGCTTCCGATCGGGTCTCGAACAATTGCCGGCGATTCTCGAGCGAGTTCGTAGCGCGATCGAGCAGTCCCGCGCTCACGACGGACTGGCGTTGCCACGATGAGCGCCGGGCGGCTGGGCGGCCGGATCGGCCCGGCCTCCGGGAGTCGCTGGCTCGAGCTCGTGAGAATGCTCTGGCTCGGCGCGAGAATGCTGACGTGGGCGATAGCTCTGCAAGTTCTACGGTACCTCCTGTCGCTGCCGCGACTCGTCCAGCTGATGACGCGGAGCGCACACGCGCGCTCGCGGCACGACGCGGCCGACCGACAACGCGTTCTCGCGTTGGCGCACGCGCTCTACGGCCCTCTGGCCCCGCCGGACTCCGGCTGTCTGCAGCGCAGCCTGCTGATATTCCGGTTTCTCGGCGAGACGGGCGCGTCACCCCGTCTGGTGGTCGGCGTTCGCAAGGTGGCCGGGCGGGTCCTCGGCCATTGCTGGGTGACGGTCGACGGCGAGAGGGTGGGAGAGCCTGCCGATACAAGTCGCGACTACTCGATGATCTTCGAATCGGGGAGTGAGCAAGCGTGAGCTCCGGGCGGAAAGTGGAGCTCGAGCTGCTCTTGGCGGCGGCGAGCGTCGAGCCGAATGCGGCGCGCTGCCGGCGCATCGAGTTGGCGCTTGGACAGGCGCCCGACTGGGCCTCACTGAGGACCGCGGCGCACGCGCACGGGATGGTCCCGCTGCTTGCCCGAGCGCTTGAAGGGCGAGCGCTCGACCCCGCCGGAGCGGATGCGCGGGAGCAACTGCGCGGCGAGGCGAGGTCGATCGCGTTGCGCAGCGTTTATCGCTCCGCCGAGCTCGTCCGACTGCTGCGCCTGTTCGCGAACGCCGGAGTTCCAGCGCTCACCTACAAAGGGCCAGCGCTGGCCGTCGCCGCTTACGGCGCGGTCGAGGCGCGGACCTGGTCGGACCTCGATCTGCTGGTGCGCTGGCGCGACTTTCCCGCGGCGAGGGATCTACTCGGGCAGGAGGGCTACGAGCCTCTTCGCGACGAATTCTCGAAGGTTCGCCAGCGCAGCCACGAACTGACTTTCGACAGTCGCGGGCGCCGCGTGCAGGTCGATCTCCATCGCCGGCTCTTCTCGCACGAGCTGCCGTCGATCGCATTCGAGTCACTCTGGCAGAGCCGCGAGATGATCAAGCTCGGCGGGTGCGAAGTCGCGACGATCGGCAGCGACACGCTGCTACTGGTTCTTTGCGAGCACGCTCACAAGCACGGCTGGTCGCGGGTCGCTTGGATCTCCGACCTGGGCCATCTCCTCGCGAAGAGCCCGACTCTCGACTGGGATCGATTGATTACGCGGGCGTCCCAACTAGGGATCCGCCGCATGCTCAGCATCGGACTGCTGCTTGCGCATCGTCTCACCGGCGCGGAAGTGCCCGGAGGCACGCTGACGACCCTCAGCGCCGACCCGGTGGCGAATGCGCTGGCGCAGGAGATCGAGTGGAGCCTGCTGAGCCGGCGCGCCCCCGTGTCGGCCGACGACTGGCTGGAACTCAGCGATCTGAGGTGGCGGGGGACCGAGCGCTGGCGCGACCGGTTGCGCTTCGCGCTGACCCCGAACGAGAGCGACTGGAAGGTGCTGCCGCTGCCGGGCGCGCCATGGCCGATCTATTACGTGATCCGGCCGCTGCGTCTCCTGCTCTCTTACGGGCTGCGCCGGACGCGGCGATTTCTCTCTCTCGCGCTCGGCCGCACGCGCCGGGAACCTCAGCCGGCGGAGCGATAGGAGCGGGTGCAGCGCAGGACGACAGCAGTCACCCAGGACTCGAGCGGATAGAGCCAGCGCCTCGCGGGAGAGGTCGCATAGCGGCGGACGAGAGCGCGCAGCGGAGACGACTCCGGGCGCCAGCCGGACCAGGCCGTGCGGTCCAGGTATTCGAAGAAGCGATCCGAAGAAGGGTCGTCGGGCCGGAAGTTCCAGGGCTTCAACGAGCCGGAGTAGTGCAGAATCCACGCTCTCTCTGCGGCGGAACCGGGTGTGCGTCGCGAACCCGCCCGCGCCTCGAGCAGCCGCGTCAGCACGGCGTCACGGTTCCAGCGCGCGTCCAGCATCCTCCACCTTCCGGCGAGCGTGGCGTTGAGCACATCCTGATCCCAGAATACGACCTGGCGGCCGTAGCGCTTGAGGTAGCCGAGCGCGTGCTGGGCGATGCCCTCTCGCCGCCAGCCGGCGAGATCGATCAACATGACGCCGGTGTTGAAGTAGGGCATTTCGGCCGGCAGCGCCAGCTCGCGAAAGGCGGCGATTCCGAAGCGCGAGGAGACGGTGGGCACCCGGGCATCCCGGACGGCGAGCGCGAGGGCGCCGTCGAAACTCTCTCGCCAGAGTCTCGCGAGATCTGTCTGGACGAGGGTATCGGCGTCGAGCCAGAGGGCGCGCGAGGCCTGGCGCGGGAGCCACTCTTCGAGTCCCAGTTTTTGGTAAGGAGTCAGGGGCATTCGGCCCCAGGTAGGCAGGACAGTCGCCGGCGAGCGCCAGGGATCACGCCAGAGGATCCGGATGCGCTCGGGCAGGCTCCGCTCGATCCGGCGCCGATCCTCGCTGCTCAGACTGAAATCGACGACGTGAACCTCGGAGCCGACGGATGGGTCGAGGTTGTCGGCCACCGAGCGCAGCATCACGGCGAGCGGCAACGCATAGGCGTGATCGATCGCACAGGCGAGTAGCAGGCGCTCGCCCGGTACCACTCCTCTCCCGCGCACGTCGCTAGATTCGCCGATCGGGAACTCCGGCGAACAGCAGAAGCCCGACGGCGGTCGCGGCGCTCGCGAGCCAGCCCAGGGTGCGATCCCATCGCCAGCGGTCGAAACGAAAATGCACCTCGCGGCGCCCCGGCGGAACGCCGGTGACGAGTAGCCCCTGCTCCGAGGATGCGGCCTCGCGCCAGCTCCCGGAGCTGTCGACTTGCCAACCCGGAAAGTACTGTTCGGAGATCTCGAGTTGTCCACCGAGGTCATCCGGCAACTCGACGACAATGCGTCCCTTGCCACGGCGGGCAACGAGCGGTTCGCGCTCTTCCGGATCTTTCTTCAGGCGACGCGCGTAGCTGAAGGACTCGTTTCGCTCCGCCCCGCCGTCCGTCTTCAACGTGAGTCCGACGTCGTGATCGATGTGGAATCGCGCGCCGACGTGCGAAGCAGGAGTGAAGTATTCGTGATACTCGGAGAAGTACTCGCCGACGTCGGCGCAGCATTTCTCTGGCGGCAGGAGAATGCCCATCGCGCGCAGGGGCCAGGGATGAGGGATAGGGCTCGTTCGCTGAACGCCGGGCAGGAAGCGGACGACCGACGCATTCGAGAGCCCCGACCACGGAGCGAACCGCGCTACGGCGCCCGACGAGGGGAAGCCGTCAACGAGGACGGCCAAGCTGCAGACGATCGCGCAGATGGCGCCCTGCCTTGATGAGCGTCGTCCGGCCCTCGCCACCAGCAGACCCAGTGCGAGTGCGGCCGCCGCGCTCGCTGGCCCGAGCATTCGCCAGGGGAATTGAAGGATTTCGATTCCCGGCGGTCGCAGGGGTGAGCGCGCGACGACCTGGAGGGTGAGAGCAAGCATCACGCTTCCGAGCGCGGCCAATTCGAGCAGCGGTTGCGAATCCTCGCTCCTGCCGGCGAAGCCAAGCAGCGCGGCCCCGACGATGGCCGCCGCCAGGACGACGCCGAAATAGAAGGGCATGTCGCGCTGGCCCAGCGCGGATTCGGCGTCGGTGTGTGACCAGAGCAGGTCGCCCCAGAGCTCGCGCGCGAACAGCTGTCCGACGTGCAGGCCGTGAGTCGCGAAGCGCAAGTCGCCGTCGGCCTCGAGCGCCGGTCGCAGATTGATGAAGCGGCTCTCCAGCACGAGCGGTAGGCTGAAGAACCCGGCCAGCAGGATGCCTGCCGCTGCAGCTCCGAGGCTGCGCGCGGCAGCGCCCCAGAGCGCCGGCGCCCTGGAACGGTGGCGAAGCACTCGCGCCAACGCCAGAACGGCGACAGCGATCGCCAACATCGGAAGCGAGAGCGGATGCGCCACGAGGATCAGGGCCGTGGCGCCCGCAGCGGCGACAATCCGCCTCCGGCTGGAGCGGTCGAGCAGCCGCTCGAAGGCGAGCAGGGCGAGCGGCAGCAGTGCGAGCGACCATGCTTCGCCCAGCGCATTGCGATAGTTGACATCGAGCAGCCGGTAAGGCGCGAAAGTCCAGGCAGTTGCGGCGACGAGCGCGGCGCGACGATCGTGGGTCCAGACTGCGACCGCCGACCATGCCGACAGCGCGGAGACGACCGAAGCCAGTATCAGGCTGCCCGAGAACATGGCGGCGGGGCCACCACCGAAGCCAGCGAATGGAGCCATGACCCAGAAAGGGAGAGGTCCGTAGAAGAGCGGCATCGGCTGGCCCAGGCCGAGCTGGTGTAGCCATATCGGTAGAAGATCGCCGGCGTGCCAGGCTTGGAGATAGGCCCAGGCTCCCCAGAGATGGATGACCGTGTCGTGCCCTTCGACCTGACCCGGCGCGAAGAACGCTGAAGCGGACGATAGGCCGACCAGCGCGGCGATCACGAGATCGCGACTCGGGCGAGGCTCGCCCGGATGCCAGCACGCAAGGGCGAGGAGAACCACTGCCGCCCAGCCGATCCACACCGGAGGCGGCAGCACCGCGGCTCCCGTGGTCACCAGAGGGAGAAGGGTGATCGACGCGGGAATCGAGAAGAGGATGACGAGTTCGAATCGCGGCCAGCGTTCGCCGGACGGCGGTGGATTCGGCGTGCCTTCGCGATCAGCAGGCATGATGGGCGGTTGGTATTCTTGCGCAGTTTGCCGCAACGCAGGTCGACCCGGGGATTGAATGACCTACCGCTCGCCGGCTTCCGCGGAGGGGCCGCGATTCAGCATCGTGATTCCGTCCCATCAGCGGCACGATCTGGTGGTCGCGAACGTCCGCGCTCTGGAGCGGCAGACTTTTCCGGGCCCGTTCGAAGTGATCGTCGTGGTCGACGGCTCGACCGACGGCACTGCCTCGGCGCTGCGCGAGCTGTCGCCCCGATTTCCCCTCCGCGTGCTGGAGCAGCCCAATTCCGGAGCGGCGGCGGCGCGCAACCGGGGTGCCGCGGAAGCGCAGGGCGAAATCCTCCTTTTTCTCGACGACGACATGGAGGCCGATCCCGCTCTCTTGGT
The DNA here is from genome assembly GCA_963699245.1 of Thermoanaerobaculia bacterium. Lineage (GTDB taxonomy): Bacteria > Acidobacteriota > Thermoanaerobaculia > Multivoradales > JAGPDF01 > JACTMI01. Next base: position 2,203,722 of record OY969426.1, on the reverse strand, counting down.
CGAGCACGATCGGAAACAGTCGACGAGCGACGTGGCGGTCCTCGGACACATGCCGGTGCATCCGGACGCTCCGCGGAACTTTCTCACCCGGAACTGGCAACGCTGGGCCGAGGACCGCCTCCAGACGCTCGCGGCGCGACAGGAGCCGTTGCCAGGCTCGAATTTCCTGACCGGCCAGGTCTCGGTAACACGTCGCAGATTCGAAGCGCTCGGAGGCTTCGACGTTTCTTTCAACCGCGCGGGGCGCTACGGCCGCGAGGACACCGATTTCGGTCTCAGGTTCGAGCGCGACGGCGGTCGAATCGTATTCGCGCCGCGCGCGGTCTCCTGGCAGCGTTACGACGTCGAGTTCGGTCGCTACCTGCGGCGCCAACGGCAGGTCGGCGCGGCGAGCGTCGAGCTCCTGCGCAAGCACCCGGACATGCCCGATTTCGTGGTCAAGCCCGACTGGCGACAGGGAAGATTCGACCGCTGGATCGGCCGCTTCGTCTACCGGCTCGTGCAGCCACCGCTGCTCTTCTTGCTCGGACACGGTATCGAGCCTCGCCCCTGCGCGAGCTCTTCTCCTGGATTCATGCCCACGAGTACTTTCGCGGCGTGCGCGACGCGGGAGGCTTCCCACGGCGCCGGCCGGTGCGGATCCTCGCCTATCACGCGATCCGCGATCTGAGCGCGGGGCCGCCGGAGCTCGCCCGTTTCGGCACGCCACCTGGTGAGCTGCGAAAACAGTTGCTCAGCTTGCGGCGGTTCGGTTTCCACTTCATCGATCAGGCGGCGCTTCTGCAAGCGCTCTACGGGCGGACGGGCCTGCCGCGCCGGGCGGTTTTGCTCACCTTCGACGATGCATACTCGGATCTGGCCAGCGCAGCCCTCGAGGTACTGCGGGAGCTCGAACTGCCGGCGATCGCCTTCGTCGTCGGGGGACTGGTCGGCGGGACCAACAAATGGGACTCCGGCAGCGGGTCGCCCCAGCTCGCGCTCTGTGACGCCGAGCAGTTGCGTCGGTTGAGCCAGTGCCGAGTCGCGATCGGCGCTCACGGACGTACTCACCGGGCGCTCGACAAGCTCCCGGACGATGAACTGGACCGCGAGCTCACGGGCTTGGCGGACGAGCTCGAAGCACTCGGGCTCGATCGCCCGATCACGCTCGCGTATCCCTACGGACGAGCCGATGCGCGAGTTCGCGCCGCCACCCGCGCGGCGGGATTTCGCGCCGCTTTCACGGCCCGGCCCGGTCTCGTGACGCCCGGAGCCGATGCTCTCGATCTGCCGCGAATCGAGATCCTGAGCGGCGATCGCGGCTGGAGATTCCTGCTCAAGGTGATCCTCGCCGGGAGCTCGCCCCTGGCAGTGTGGCGCGCGCGCGCGGTTTGATCGCGCGCGCGTCGAGAGGCGTCATGCGAGCGCAGGAATTCCAGTCGTTCTGGCACGGACCGCCGCTCTCGCCCTATGAACAACTCTCTCTGCGATCGTTTCTCGACAACGGTCACGAGTTCGTGCTCTGGACCTACGACCGCACTCTGCTGGCGCCGGCCGGCGTCCGTCTCGCCCCCGCCGAGGAGATTCTCCCGCGAGAGGAAGCCTTCGTCCTCGAGGGCTACGATGTCCAAGGCGGCTTCGTCGCTTTCTCCAACCTCTTCCGTTTCGAGCTGCTGTCGCGATTGGGCGGCTGGTGGGTCGACCTCGACATGGTCTGCCTGCGATCCGAGATCCCGGACTTCGAGATCTTCATGGCCCTGGAGCGCACGGGAGCGAAACCTTGCGAGGTCGGCAGTGCAGCGCTGCGCTCGCCTGCCGGCCACGCCTTGGCGCGGCGTTGCGCGAGCGAATGCCGGGCCGTCGCCCAGCGACTGAAGCAGAAAGGCGCAGGCCTGACGCCGCGTGATTTTGGCCAGCTCGGCGCGACGTTGCTGGAGCGCTCGACTGCGGAACTCGGGCTTTGCGCCTTGGCGCGCGAGCCCACGAGCTGCTATCCAGTACATTGGAGCGAGGCGGGCCGCTTCTTCTCCCCGGCATGTCGCGCCGAGCTTGAGGCCCGTGTTGCCGACTCCCTCATGGTTCACCTCTGGAACGAGGTCCTGATCAGCTCGCGGCGCGACAAGGGGCGACCTCCGCGGCGCGGCTCGTGGCTGCGCGCGCGGTTCGACCGCCACCAGATCGTGTTTCCACCCCGTTCGCCTGCCCAGCGGCTGAGTGACTTGCTGGACGACCTGGCGCGAGCGCTGCGGCGCGCCCGTCGTCGCTGGTCGCAGTCCTGACGCCCGACTGGCCCGCCTCAGCCGCTCCCTCCAGCGGGACGCGCCCGTGCGATCGCCTTGGGCCGAGCAATCGGATTCGGCCAGAAGACTTGCCGCGCCAAGGCGGCGAGAGCGGCCAGGAGCAGAAGAGCGAGCAAGGATTGCAGAAGGGTGCCGGGAATCGTGGCGAGATCGCCGAGATAGTCAAGTTGATGCTTGAGCTTGAGCCCGGTGTTTCGGAGCGCGCGCGATCCGGAGTGCGCAAGCGCCCATTCGTTCGCCGCGGGCAGCCCGTTCGCCGTCGCCACCCGAGCGACGTCCCGCGCCTGCGCCCAGAAATGGAGCGCGATGCCGAGCGTCGCGTCGATAGCTGCGCCTGCCAGCACGCAGACGCGCGTCCACATGGGTAAGCGCGCGAGCCGCGACGCGAGGAAGCCGAGGCCGACGAGCGTGATCGGCTGAAGCGCAATGTGGACGAGCCCGTAGAGGTCCAACTCGGGAAATGCCGCGATGCCGATAACGAAGGACGCTACGAGCGATCCGCACCAGAAACGTGCGACGGCGCTGGAGCGGCCGGTCCGTCTCTCTCGAGCTCGCCACGTCTCGCTCAACCAGAGCGCGAATGCCACCAATCCTCCGACCAGACCCATCGCGGGAAGAGCGCTGTGCTGATAGAGCAGAAAGAAGTAATCGTGAACGTAACCGATCGAACCGGTGTTGCCGAGGAACTCGCGCGTTTCGGCCGCAGGGACACGCAGCGGATGGGGAACCAGAGTGTTCACCAGATTGCGCTCTATCTTCTTGAAATTCTGACGCGGCGTGAGGCTCGCGGCTTCCTGCCAGGTCGTGTTCGAGGCGACGGTCGCCATCGGGCTGAAGGTGTGATCCGACCACACGATCCAGCTTGCGACGAGCAGACCGGCGCCGGCCAGAGAGCCGAGCAGCTCGAGCCGCCGACGCCGCTGCGTCCGCCAGACGAGCGAGCTGAGGTAGTGAACGGCGAGAAAGATACCGTACGGAACGGCGGAGTAGTGCACGAGACTTGCGGCAGCGAGCGCGCCGGCGCCGGCGACGATTCGGGATGCGTCGTTCTTCCGCCAGCCGCGGAAATAGAGAAACGTGCCGAGGAGAACGAAGAACGCGCTCGCGAGTTTGGTCCAGGGGTAGGTCGCATTCTGGATGAAGCTCGGATTGAGCAACAACAGGCAGGCGAACAAGCCGAAGCTCCGTCGATCACGGTGACCCCATGCTCCGAGCATGAGTGCACCGCTCAGGAATGCCAGCGCGCTGAGCCAACCGGCAACGACCTGATAGGTCGCGAAGGAGCCGTCACCGAGCGCGAGGAAGTGCGCCGCGACGACGTTCATGAGGGGAGGGCGCGCCGGGAGCGGGCTTCCTCCTTCGAGAGCAGCCTTGATCGGAGTCACGCGATCGAGGAAGACGTGTGCGCGCTCGAACTGCTCGTACCAGTCGCGGTACCAGCCGCCGCCGGAGAAGGTGCGAATTGAGGCGGAAAAGAGCAGGACGGCAGCGAAGATGGTCGCGAAGCCGAGCAGTATGCGACGCGTCGAGCGGCAGGCGGAGAACCTCGCCAGCTCGCTACGAGCCCAGATGGCAGCGGTGAGCGAGAGCACGAAGAGCGCCCAGGCCGACGGGCGTGCCGGGGCACCGGCTTCGAAGAGCGCGAATGTGACCAGGTAGAGGATGACGAGGCTCGCCCCAACTGCTGCGGCGAGCTTCTCCGCGCGGCTCCACCGAAGCCTGCGGACGACCAGGAGGCCTGTACCAATCGAGCAGATCGGCAGGGCGGCGAACAGGACGAGGAAGCTCATCGTTGGAGTTACGGCAGACTGCGGCTTCCGGCGCCCCTAGACTGGGACAAGGTCGCGGCCTCGCGCCGCCGAGTGCCCCGTTTGTCCCGCCGAGGCGATCGCCGCCGACTCACTCGACCGTCACGCTCTTCGCCAGGTTGCGCGGCTGGTCGACGTCGGCGCCGCGGCGGACGCCGATCAGGTAGGCGAGGAGCTGGAGCGGCACGACGTTGACGATGGGCTGCAGGTGCTCGGAGAGGGTCGGCACGCGCAGGACGCGGTCGGCGACGCCGTCGAGCTCTTCTTCGTCGTGGTCGGTCACCGCGATGACGATGCCGTCGCGCGCCTTGACCTCCTGCAGGTTGCTCTTCACCTTCTCGAAGACGCGCCGGCCGGTCGCCACCGCGACCACCGGCATCGTCTCGTCGATCAGCGCGATCGGTCCGTGCTTCATCTCGCCGGCGGGGTAGCCCTCGGCGTGGATGTAGGAGATCTCCTTGAGCTTGAGCGCCCCCTCGAGCGCGATCGGGTAGTGGATGCCGCGGCCGAGAAAGAGGAAGTCGGTCGCGTTCTGGAACTCGCGCGCCAGCTCGTCGATCGCCGGCTCGAGCTCGAGCGTCTCGGCGATCGCCTGCGGCACGTGGGCGAGCGCGGCGAGCAGGTCGCGCGGCACTTCGCGCCCCTGCTGCTGGCGCAGGTAGAGCGCGAAGAGATAGAGCGCCGCGAGCTGGGTGGTGAAGGCCTTGGTCGAAGCGACGCCGATCTCGGGTCCGGCGTGCGTGTAGATCACTCCCGAGCTGATGCGGGTCGCCTGCGAGCCGAGCACGTTGGTCAGCGCGATCAGGTGGCCGCCGCGCTCCTTCGCCGCCTCCATCGCCCACACCGTGTCGATCGTCTCGCCCGACTGCGAGATGCCGCAGACCAGCACCGAGCGGTCGGCGATCGGGTCGCGATAGCGGTACTCCGAAGCGTAGTCGACCTCGACCGGGATGCGGGTCAGCTCCTCGATCAGGAACTTGCCGATGTGCGCCGCGTGCCACGAGGTGCCGCAGGCGAGGAGCTGGATTCTGGAGAGGCCCGTGACGAGCTGCGTCGGCAGCTCGAGGGTGTCGAAAGCGATCTCGCCGGTCTCGAAGTCGACCCGGCCGCCGAAGGTGTCCTGCACCGCCTGCGGCTGCTCGTGGATCTCCTTCAGCATGAAGTGCTTGAAGCCGCCCTTCTCGGTCTGGATCGGATCCCAGTTGAGGCGCAGGACCGGGCGCTCGACGACGGCCCCGGCGCGGTTCCAGATCGTGATCTCGTCGCGGGTCAGCCGCGCCACGTCGCCGTTGTCGAGGAAGACGACGTTCTTCGTGTAGGCGAGAAGCGCGGCAGGATCCGAGGCGAGGTACTGCTCTCCTTCGCCCGAGGCCGAGCACCAGCGGCGTTCCCTGGCGTACCGCGACGATCTCCTCCTCGCGGCTGTCGGCCGCGATCAGCGCGCAGGCGTACATCCCCTCGAGCTCGACGACGGCGCGGCGCACCGCGGCGGCGAGGTCGCCGTCGAAGTAGGAGGAGACGAGGTTCGCCACCACCTCGGTGTCGGTGTCGGTCGAGAAGGTCCAGCCTTCCGCCATCAGGCGCTTCTTGATGACGAGGAAGTTCTCGATGATGCCGTTGTGGATGATGGCGATGCGGTTCTTCGAATCGACCACCGGGTGGGCGTTCTTCTCGATCGGCTTGCCGTGCGTCGCCCAGCGGGTGTGGGCGAGGCCGTAGCGGCCCGACGAGCGGCTGCCGCGCGAGCTTCTCGACCAGGCGGTCGAGCTTCCCTTCGGCGCGCTGGCTGGCGAGCGTGTGATCGGTCGACCACGGCGACGCCGGCCGAGTCGTAGCCCCGGTACTCCAGGCGGCGCAGCCCCTCGATGAGCAGCGGGACCACCTCGCGCGGCCCCACGTATCCGACGATTCCGCACATCTTGTCTTCTTCCCCTCTCTACTTCTTCTTGCGCCTGCGCGCCGCCCATCCGTCGACGTTGCGCTGGCGCGTGCGCTCGATGCCCAGCGCGCCGTCCGGCACGTCCTGGGTGATCACCGAGCCGGCGCCGGTGGTCGCGTCGTCGCCGACGCTGACGGGCGCCACGAGCATGGTGTCCGAGCCGACGAAGGCGCGCGCGCCGATCGTCGTCCGGTGCTTCTTCTCGCCGTCGAAGTTGCAGGTCACGACGCCGGCGCCGATGTTGGCCCCCTCGCCGACCGTGGCGTCGCCGACGTAGGCGAGGTGGTTCGCCTTGGCGCCGGCGCCGAGCGTCGACTTCTTCACCTCCACGAAATTGCCGACCCGCGCGCCCGCTTCGAGCACCGTCCCCGGCCGCAGGCGCGCGAACGGGCCGACGCGGCATTCCGGGCCGACGCGCGCGCCGTCGAGGACCGAGTAGGGAAAGAGGGTCGCGCCGTCGGCGATCTCCGAGTCGCGCACCCAGCAGCCGGCGTGAACGGTCACGCCGCTGCCGATCGTCGTGCGGCCGCCGAGAGTGACGCCGGAATGGACGATCGAATCGGCGCCGATCGCGACCTCGGGGCCGACCTCCGTCGCTTCGGGCGCCAGGAACGTCGTCCCGGCGAGGGCGAGGCGGCGCACGGTGCGCGCGGTGAGCAGCGCGTGGACGCGCGCCAGCTCGAGCCGGTCGTTGACGCCGAGCGCCTCGTCGGCCTCGGTGAGCTCGACCAGCGCCACCGGCCGGCCCTCGCGCGCCGCCGCGGTGACGGCGTCGGTCAGGTAGAGCTCTCCCTGCGCGTTGTCCGGGCGCAGCCGGTCGAGAAAGGCGCCGATCTCGGGCGCCGGAAGGGCGTAGAGGCCGGAGTTGATGGTGCGGAGCTGGAGCTCCTCGGGCGAGGCGTCGCGCGCTTCGACGATGGCGCGCAGGCCGCCGGCGCCGTCGCCGAGCACGCGGCCGAGCGAGCCCGGCCGCTCGAGCGTCGCCACCGCCATCGCGCCCCAGCCCGCGGCCCGCGGCCTCCGCCAGGCCGTCGAGCGTCTCCGGGCGAACCAGGGGGACGTCGCCCGAGAGCACGAGAAGGAGAGCTTCGGCCGGAACGTGCGGGAGCGCGGTCGCCAGCGCGTGGCCGGTGCCGCGCTGCTCGCGCTGCTCGACCCAGACGAGGTCGCTGGCGCCGCCGAAGGCCGCCCGCACGTCGTCGGCGCCGTGGCCGACGACGACGAGGATCCGCTCGCAGCCGGCGGCGCGCGCCGCGTCGAGCACCCAGGCGAGCAGCGGCTGCCCTCCCGCTTCGTGCAGCACCTTGGCGCGCTCCGAGCGCATGCGCGTCCCCTTGCCGGCGGCGAGGACGACGGCGACGCGCGGCCGGGCCGCGATGGAAGAGGGGGAGGAGGGAGTCATCGCGCGGCGAGGCGCGCCGCAGGGCGGGCCTCGGAGCCCGAAGTGTAGCGAATGCGGCGGCCGGCGGCCCGGCTCAGCGCTCGGCGAGCGCGGCCGGCAGCCGGTCGACGATGGCCGCTGCCAGCCGATCCGGATCGTGGCGCACGAGCCCCGCGCGCGACACCAGATCGGCGGCGACCAGCGCGGACGCCGTGGGCGCGGAACTCGCCGGCGTCGGCGGCGAGCGGCGCGGCGCCCTCGGCGCGGTAGGGGAGAAGGCGCTCCGCGGCGAGCTCGCCCGCATGCACGAGCGCGGCGTCGAGCAGCCCGCGGCCGAGGTGCGCCTCGATCGCCGCGAGGTGATCGAGCGCCGACAGGCCGTCGGTCTCGCCGGGCTGCGTCATCAGGTTCATCACCAGCACGACCGGCGCGGCGGTGGCGCGCAGCGCGGCGGTGAGCTCGGGAATCAGCAGGTTGGGAAGGATCGAGGTGTAGAGCGAGCCGGGGCCGAGCAGCACGAGGTCGGCTTCGCGGATCGCGCCGAGCGCCGGCGGATAGGCGGCGGGCGCCGCGGGCACCAGCTCGATGCGTTCCAGCCTCTCGCGCGAGCCGCCGATCAGGGACTCGCCTTCGTACACCCGGCCCGAGACCGCGTGACCGCGCAGGTGGACCGAAGCGAGGGTCGCCGGCAGGATGCGGCCGCGCACCGAGAGGATCCGCTCGGCGGTGACGATCGCCTGCGGAAAGTCGCCGGTCAGCTCGGTCAGCGCGGCGAGAAAGAGGTTGCCGAAGCTGTGGCCGGAGAGCCCTTCGCCGGCCTCGAAACGGAACTGGAAGAGGCGGGTCGAGCAGGTCGGTGTCGTCGGCGAGCGCCGCCAGGCAGTTGCGGATGTCGCCCGGCGGCAGCAGGCCGAAGTCTCGCCGCAGCCGCCCCGACGAGCCGCCGTCGTCGGTGACCGCGACGATCGCGGAGAGCGTCGGCGATCCCGTTGCCGACCCGCCCCTTGAGCCCGGAGAGCAGCGCCGCGAGGCCGGTGCCGCCGCCGATCGCGACGACGCGCAGGCCGCGTTCGTGCGCCGCGGCGGAGGGAATGCGGGAAGCCGGGTTCAGGGGCGCCTCGCGGGCGCGCCGGGGGTCATCGGGCGCGCGCTACTTCTTGCGCAGCTCGACCAGGACCTGCTTGGCGACCGCCTTGAGGGTGTCGAAGACGCCGACGCCGGTCGTGGCGACCGCCTCGAAGGTCGGCTCGCGCTTGAAGTTGAGCATCCGGTACATCTCTTCGACCGGCACGACGTTCGGCAGGTCGCGCTTGTTGAACTGCAGCGCGTACGGCATGCCGGGCAGGTCGAAGCCGTGCTCGCGCAGGTTCTCCTCGAGATTGCGGATCGACTCGACGTTGGCCTCCATCCGCTCCTCCTGGCTGTCGGCGACGAAGACGACGCCGTCGACCCCCTTCAGGATGAGCTTGCGGCTGGCGTCGTAGAAGACCTGGCCGGGGACGGTGTAGAGGTGGAACCGGGTCGTGAAGCCGCGGATCGAGCCGAGGTCGAGCGGCAGGAAGTCGAAGAAGAGCGTCCGGTCCGCCTCGGTGGCGAGCGAGATCATCTTGCCCTTCGATTCGGGAGCGGTCTTGTTGTAGATGTACTGCAGGTTGGTCGTCTTGCCGCCCAGACCGGGACCGTAATAGACGATCTTGCAGTTGATCTCGCGAGCTGGCGTAGTTGATGAACGTCATGGCCGGCGGGGCTGGTGCCGTGCTTCGCGGAGAAGGTCCGGTTACTCGGAGAAGAGGGCGTCGATGTCCTCGTCGGTGATCTCGGCGAAGGGACTCGCGGGAGCGACCGGTCCGGCGGACCGCTCGCCCTTTCTTCAGCATCTCCTCGAAGATCTGCTCCATCTCCTGGCTGGCGCGCTTGACGCGCAGCCGCACCAGGCCGAGCGAGGAGCGCTCGTCGAAGATCACCAGCAGGATGGCGCGCTTGGCGACGATCGAGATGTGGATGTGGTCGCGCTGCCCCTCGTGGAAGAGGACCGAGAACTCGCGCTCGCCGATCAGCTTGGCGAGGCCGTCGGTGGCGGCGACGTTGCCGGCGGTGAGCGAGGCCAGGCTGGTGGTGTCGAACTGCTCGATCTCGCCGGCGTTGGCGATCTGCTGGCCGGTGCGATCGATCAGGAAGATCGCCCGCGCGTTGGCGTCCTGGCGCAGCTTCTTGAGCGCCGCGTCGAGGCGTTGGAACTCTTCTTGGTAAAGCACCAGCTCGGATGACATGGAGTGTCCCAGGGCCTCTCGCGGAAACCGGCGAAGTCTATGACAGTCCGAGGCTTGGCGGAACCCGCCCGGGCCGGCTCAGCGGAAGTAGCGCCAGCCGTTCAGGATGTCGTTCTCCGCCAGCACCAGCCGGGAGCCGTCGACCCGGTGGGCGAGGGGAACCGGCGCGCAGCCGCTCGGATGGTCGTTGATCTCCGAGAGGTGGAAGCTGGTCGTGCACTTGTTGTTGACGATCCAGCCGTCCTCGGCGTGGAAGCCGCGCTTCATCTTGAAGTCGTTGTCCGAGGCGTCGAACGCGACCTGCAGCACGCCGCGCTCGTCGCGGCCGACCAGGAAGCGGACCTCCTGGTTGCCCGCGTTGAGGAATCGGTAGAAACGCACCTCGAGCGGCTGGATCGACGACGTGTCGAGGATCACGTTGCCCGAGCGGTCGGGGGTCACCCGCTCGTAACGATTGGTGTTGCCGGAGAGGAGCCGTTCGGCGCCCACCATTGCGCCGAGCACGATGGTGACGACGACGACCGCGTGGAGGGGGCGAAAGCGGGCCATGCGCGGATTCTAAGGCCACGGCCCCGCTCCCCGGGGCGGGGTTTCGACAGGGGTCGCCACCAGGCCCGGGGGCAGCCGGGCGAGCCAGTCCCGGCGCGCCCAGGCGCAGAAGCCGGGCGCGCCATCCCCGGCCCGGGCCAGGCGGACGCGCCGGTAGGCGGAGGTGAAGCGCGGATCGAGGTCGAGCCCGGGGAGCGCGAACCGGAAAGCCTGGCGCAGGGCCAGGCGGGCCGCGACGCTCTCCTCGCAGGTCGAGGCTCCGGCCAGTACGAGCTCCGGCGGCGCCGCGAAGAAGGCGCCGGCGTCGAAGGCGCTGTGCCCCGGCAGTCCGCGCCGCCGGCGTGAGGCGTGGGCGATCGCGGGGTCGTTCAAGCCGAGCAGGTCGCGGCTCGCGCCGGCGTAGGCCAGGGGGAAGGCGCCCGCCGCGAGCACGCCGACGACCGGCTTGTCGGCGAGCGGCGCGACGAGCCGGTTGAGGCGCGCGGCCTCGTCGAAGCCGCGCCGCGCCGTCTCGAAGTCGACCCGATGGTGGCTCGCGACGGCGAGTGTCCCCCAGCGAATCGGGTTGGCGGAGAAAGCGATGGCCGCTGCGCCGGCGAGAGTCAGCGCGGCGACGCCCCATCGCCGCCGCGCCGGCCACGCGGCGGGGAGGAGGCGCACCGCGAGCAGCAGGACGAGCGCCGCCTCGAAGGGGCGCAGCGGAACGAGAGGGCGTTGCCCCGCGAAATAGTCCCCCCCTTCCAGCAGCACGACCAGCGGACCGGCGAGGACGCCGGCGGCGGCGAGGGCGAGCGCGACGTCGTCCGACGCTTCGCGGCGACGCGCCAGCGCGAGCGGCAGGGCGACCGCGGCGATCAGCCAGAGGAAGGCCGTGACCGGCAGGTCGGCGGCGGCGTGGCGGAGCCACTCGAGACCCGAGGCGAGGCGCGGCGCGAGCTCGGCGTCGACCTTGGCGTAATAGGTGTTGGGGAGTGGCCAGCCGAAGTAGACCCGCCGGCCGAGCGCCAGCGCCGCCTGCGTTCCTGCCGCGGCGACGAGCGGCGCGAGCCAGAGCCGGGGCGGCCGGCGGGCCGCCGCTGCGGCGGCGAGCAGGAGCAGAGGACCGACGAGCAGCGACTCCGGCCGGGCGAGCGCCAGCGCGACCTGCGCCGCCGCCGCCATCGCGGCGCAGCGCGCCGTGCGGTTCTCCGGCGTGCGCGCCAGCCGGTGGTGGGTCGCCGCCACCAGGAGCAGCGTCGCGCACCAGAGCCCGCCGTCCATGAGCGAGGCCGCGGTCCAGATCGCGAACGACGGCACCGCGGCGAGATAGAGACCCGCGGCGAGCGCCGCCGCGCCACCGGCCGCCCCCGATCCGGAGATTCCGTCGATCGCGACGAGCTCGTCGAGCCAGAGCGCCAGCGCGACGACGACCACGGCGAGAGCGACGACGAAGAGGGCGTCGTAGCCGGGCGCGGTGAACGAGCGCACCAGGGCGGCGACGAGCGTCCAGAGCGCCGACGTGGTGCCGTCGACGCGCACGCCGCCGGGATTCCAGACCCAGCCGTCGCCTTGCGCGAGATTCGCCGCGTAGCGCAGGAAGATGTGCGCGTCGTCGGTGCCGATGCCGTCGGGCGCCAGCTCGCGCCGGGCCGCGAGCGCGGCGACGACGACCGGCAGCGCGACGGCGAGCGCGCGCCAGCGGGCGGCCTGGGATGGAGGTGGGTTCGTCATCGCTCGGCTGGCGGCAAGACTAGAATCATTCCCCTTGCCGAGATTCATCTCCGCCTCTTCGCGGCCGTCGCCGCGGAGCGCGTCGCGCGCGTGAACCCGCGCCGGCTCGCTCCCGCCGCCCTGCTCGCCGGCTGCCTCGCGCTGGCGTTCGCCGGCATCGCGCTGGGCGGCGGAGCGCCGGCCGAAGCGCTCGCCTCGGGCTGGCGGGGAGCCCTGGCGGTCGCCGCGCTGGTCGGCGTCGCGGCGGCCCACCGGCCCCACGGCGGCGCTCTGCTCGCCTTTGGCGCGCTGGGCATCGCCGCCGGCATCGAGAGCGCCGGCGCGACGGCGACCGCGGCGGGAACGCTCGCCGGCGCGCTCCTCGCCGAGCTGCTCCATCGCCGGCTCGGGCGGCGGCGCGACGGGCCGCGGCCCGAGCGCCGCGGCTGGACGCGCGCCCTCGAGCGCGGCGCGCTCGCGGCGCTCGGCGCGCTCGCGGCCGGGGGCGTCTGGTGGCGCGCCGGGGGCGAGGGCGTCGCCGCTCTCGCCGCCGCCGGCCCGCTCGCCGCCCTCGCCGCGCTCCTGCCGGCGATCGTCTTCGAGCTCGGCTATCGCCGCTGGGCGCGGCGCGAGAGCTGGCGCCGTGGCTTCGCGGCTCTCCTCCCATTCGGCTTCGACCTCGCCGGCTTCGCGCTCGGCCTGATCGCGGTCGCGGTGCGCCGCGCTGGCGGCGCGGAGCTCGGCGGCGCGACCTGCGCCGCCTTCGCCCTGCTGGCGCTCGAAGCGGCGCGCCAGCACTCGCGCGCCGAGGCGACCGGCCGGACGCTGGCCGAGGCCGAGAAGCTGCACCGGGCCGGCGCTTCGCTCGCCGCCGAGAGCGCCGAGCTGGCGCGCCTCGCGCGGCGCATCTTCGGCGAATGCGCGGCGATCGCTCCCTATCTCCACGCCAGCCTCGAGCTGGCGAGCCCGGAGAGCGGCGAAGTGCGCTATTCGGCGGCGGCCGACGGCCTCCCGCAATCGGGTGATCCCGATCCCCCCGCCTGGCCGCCGGCCCTGCCCGGCTTCCATCGCCGCGAGGCCTGGCGGGTGCTCGACCACGAGCTGTTCGGCGAGGGGGAGCGCCGGGCGCGGCTGCGCCTCTGGTGCGATCCGCGGCAGATCGAGCCGTCGACCGAGGGGGCGCTCGAGGCGCTCGTGCCGCAGATGGCGGCGGCGGTGCGCGCCGCATTCCTCGACCGCGAGGCGACCACCGACCGGCTGACCGGCGCCGGCACCCGCCGCGCGCTCGAGCGCCGCCTGGCGGCCGCTTTCGATCGCGCGCGCGATGAAGGCGAGACGCTGGCGGTGGTGATCTGCGATCTCGACCATTTCAAGAAGATCAACGACAAGTACGGCCACCCGGCAGGGGACGAGGCGCTGCGCGCGGTGGCGCGGGTGCTCGTCGCCGCCAATCGCGGCGGCGAGTTCTGCGCCCGCTTCGGCGGCGAGGAGTTCGTGCTGGTGCTCGAGCAGACGAGCGGGGAAATCGCGCTCGAGATCGCCGAACGGCTGCGGCGGCGGATCGAGGAGATCGAGCTCGAGGCCGGCGGCGGCCGCCACACCCTGACGATGAGCTTCGGCGTCGCCGCCTTCCCCGAGCTGCCGGTGCGCGGTCCGGAGGAGCTGGTCGAGCTCGCCGACGGCGCGCTCTATACCGCCAAGCGGCTGGGACGGAATCTCTGCGTGCTCGATCTCGGCGGCGGCCGCATGCGCACCGGCGGCGGAGACGTGGTCGAGGTTTCCGAGGCTCCTCCCCCCCGTACGCCGGTCTTTTTCGCCTGACGGCTAGAATCGGCCGGTTCCCCGCCAGTCGAGCCACGGGAACGGATGCAGCACCAGGAGGAATCGTGAGCGCAACCTCTCGCCGCTGGGCGGTGGTGCTCGGAGCGTCGAGCGGCTTCGGTGAGGCCGCCGCGCGCGAGTTCGCCGCCGCCGGCTGGGACATCTTCGGCGTCCACCTCGATCGCCGGCAGGGGCTCGAGCACGTCGAGGAGATCAAGTCGGCGCTCGCCGCCGCGGGGGCCGAAGCCCACTTCTTCAACGCCAACGCGGCGGACCACGAGAAGCGGGGCGAGCTGGTCGCCGAGATGAAGCGCCTCGCGGGCGGCCGGCCGGTCGGCGTGCTGATGCACTCGCTCGCCTTCGGCACCCTCAAGCCCTTCGTCGCCGTCGACGAGCGCGAGGCGATCTCGCCGCAGCAGATGGACATGACGCTCGACGTCATGGCGCACTCGCTCGTCTACTGGACCCAGGAGCTCTTCGCGGCGGGGCTGCTCGTCCGCGGCGGGCGGATCTTCGCCATGACCTCGGCGGGGGACCGCATCGTCTGGAAGGCCTACGGCGCGGTGTCGGCGGCGAAGAGCGCCCTCGAGTCGCACATCCGCCAGCTCGCCTTCGAGCTGGCGCCGCACGGCATCACGGCGCTGTCGGTCAAGGCCGGCGTCACCGACACGCCGGCGCTGCGCAAGATCCCGGGCAACGAAGCGCTGATCGAGAGCGCCATGGCGCGCAACCCCGCCGGCCGGCTGACGACGCCCGAGGACGTCGCGCGCTGCCTGGTCGACCTCGCGCGCCCCGGCGCGCAATGGCTGACCGGATGCGTGATCAACGTCGACGGCGGCGAGGACATCGCGGGCTGACGGTCCGCGGTTTCGTTGACACCCCTCGGAATCAGCCCTTAGACTGCCGCATCGGTCGGGGCGTAGCGCAGCCTGGTAGCGCACCTGCCTTGGGCGCAGGGGGTCCCCAGTTCAAATCTGGGCGCCCCGATATCCCCGCCAACCGAGGTCGGTCCAGGGCGAACGCGACAAACCGGCGCGAAGCAGAGTTCAGGCTGCCTGTAGCTCAGCTGGATAGAGCGGCGGCCTTCTAAGCCGCGGGTCGGGGGTTCGAGTCCCTCCAGGCAGACCAGCTTTCATTGACAGATTTCGCGGTGAGTGTAGCTCAATGGTAGAGCTCCGGACTGTGGCTCCGGCCGTTGGGGGTTCGAGTCCCCTCACTCACCCCATGCCTGCCTCGCGCGCCCGTAGCTCAGCTGGATAGAGCGACAGCCTCCGGAGCTGTAGGTCACAGGTTCGAATCCTGTCGGGCGCACCACCCAACCTTCCGAAGCAGGACGCCTGGAAACGCAAGGTCGACGAAGGGGGCTTGATCACCTCCGCGCGTCGACTCCACGGGACAGCGCGACCGCAGGCGGGCAGTGGGAGATGACAGCCCGGATCTTCCCGCCCGGGGTAGTGGCGAGGCGCTCGACCGCCTCGACCTCGATCTCGAGCCCTGGCCCTCCGCCGAGCAGCCGCTGCAAGGCTTGAGCGATCCCGGCCGAGACGAGGGCGCTGGCCGCGCCCGGGGCGCACACGACGCGGGCCACCGCAGCACCCGGAGTGAGCTGCTCGACCTGGACCTGGTGGACGCCGGGGACGTCGTACAACGCCGGCAGGAGCACGGACTGGTGGACGACCTCGCCGTCGCGAGTGAGCAGCAGGTCCTCGCTGCGACCCTCGACGGCCTCCAGGCAGGGAAGCGTCCGCCCGCACCGGCACGGCGCGGCGGCCAGGCGGGCGCGGTCGCCGAGCCTGTAGTTGAGCAGAACGGTGGCGCGGTCGAGGAGATTCGACACCACGACCTCACCGCTCTCGCCGGGCGCCGCATCCTCACCCGTGTCCCCGACGATGCGGAGGGCGGCGCAGTCGAGCGAGAGGTGGTAGGCGGCCCGTTCCTCGCACTGGTAGGCGACGCGGAGGGCTTCGCACGCCTGGTACGACGCAACCAGCGGAATTCCGAGGGTGCGCTCGATGAGCTCGGCGTCAGCCGGGCTCATCGTGTCGCCGCCGTGGGTGATCACCGCGGGGCGGTGCTGCAGGGCACCGTGCTCCCAGGCCCAGCGGAACAGCACGCCGAGATACGACGAGAACCCGGACACGACCTCGGGGCGGAAGCGGTTGAGCGTGGCCACGTTCGTCGCCAGCGGCAGCTCGGGCGACTGCACGAGACGCTCGAGATCGAAACGCTTCGGCACGATCGTGTGGCGCTCCAGGGCGGCGCGGATCAGCGGTGTCGTCGAGCCCGGGCGCTGGAAGACGAGCTCGCGATACGGCCCGCGGTGACCGAGCAACTGAGCAAGGACGGCGCGCTGACGGGCGCCGGCGGCGAGGGCGAGGAGGAGGCTGCGGCGGTCGTGGAGGATGCGTTTGAACAGCCCCGAGGTGCCAGTGGTGGTGAGCTCCAGTGCGGTCGTGCGATCCAGCGGGGCAGCCTGGAAGCGCTCCGGCGCGGCGGCCAGGTCGGCGTTGGTGATCAGCGGGAGTCGCGCCAGGTCGGCGGCGGTCGCGAGCTCCTCGACGCGAAGGCCGAGACCGTCCATGGCGTCGCGGTAGTGCGGGACGTGGCGATAGGCGTGACGGACGATGGCACGCACGCGTCGGTTCTGGAGGGCGAGGGTGCGCTCGAGTGGCCACCAGGGCTGGACGCGATCGCGGCGCTGATGCCAGAGCACGAAAGCAGTTCCGGCGAGACGGAAGGGCAGAGCGGCGGTCATCGGAGCGGACGCGGAGGCGACCAGTGGATTGCCGCAGAGTCGGTTCTCTCAATGCTCACGCCGGCGCCCATTGTTCCAAACATCGCCCGTCGTCGCGCCCCTCTTCGCCCTGTCGCCCGCCGCACTTCGGCGTCGGCC
Source organism: Thermoanaerobaculia bacterium (assembly GCA_963699245.1). Classification (GTDB taxonomy): domain Bacteria; phylum Acidobacteriota; class Thermoanaerobaculia; order Multivoradales; family JAGPDF01; genus JACTMI01. Next base: position 2,187,093 of record OY969426.1, on the reverse strand, counting down.
GGCTCCACCCCGCCGGGTGTGGGCGGCGGTCCGCGAGGCTTGTTAGCTTGAAAACTGGGGGATAAGTCTCTTCCCGGGAGGTTCGCATGGCCGCATCCCGTTCGATCGTTCTTCCGGCCCTGGCGCTCGTCGCCGGCGTCGCGCTGCTCGGCGTCGCTTCCGCGGCGGAGAAGTACTCTTCCGCCGGCGGGCAGCGCACCTACAAGACCTACTGCGCCAACTGTCACGGCGTGACGGCGAAGGGAGACGGGCCGATCGCTTCCAGCCTGGTCCGGCCGCCGTCGGATCTCACCGCCATCGCCACGCACAACGGCGGCGTCTTCGACTTCGACGCGGTCGCCGGCAAGATCGACGGTCGCGAGGACGTCAAGGCGCACGGGCCGCGCGACATGCCGATCTGGGGCGACGCCCTGGTCTGGCCGGAGGAGGACACCCCGGCCCGGCGCGAGCAGGTGCGGCGCAAGATCGGCGACCTCGTCGAGTACCTCCGCACCCTGCAGATGCCCCCCGCCAAGGGGTGAGCGGAGCCCTTCACAGCGGGCTCTCCGGGGGCCGCGTGCTATCCTTGCGCGGTTTCCGAGGGAGGTCCGCCATGGTCCGACTGCTGCGCGCCATCGCCTGGACGCTCGTCGCGGCGCTCGTCGCCCTGCCGGCGTCGGCGGCCGTCTACACGATCCACCTGAAGAGCGGTGACACCTTCGAGACGCGCTACGAGCCGAGGGACGCCAGCTGGGACTCTTCCAAGGTGATCTTCCTCGACGAGGTCGGCAACCTGATCTCGCTCGTCAAGAACGACATCGCCCGAGTCGACTCCGACGTCGAGGCGGCCGGCTACGGCCACATGCTCGACGACACCACGATGATGCTCGGTCGCGCCCCGAACGACGCGCCGGAAGCGGGATCGGCGGAAGCCGATGCCGCCGTCCAGGCGGACGCCGCGGCGGCTTCGGCGGCTTCGGCGGCGGCGGGAGCGGGCGAGCCGATCTACGAGCCGAACGCCTCGCCACCGACGATGTACGTGCTGCCGCCGGCGACGCCCGGCGGCCCGATCTACGCTCAGCCGGCGCCGGCGCCCGCGCCGCCGCCCGCCGAGCCGCCGTCCCGCTGAACGGGAGCGAAGGAACGCTTTCCGGGCTCCGCGCGGTGCGGAGCCTTTTTTGACAATCGAAACGGAGCGGTGATCGGCGCGCGAGCGCTCGATCCGCAAGAGGGAAGCCGGTGAAGCGCCGGCGCGGCCCCCGCCACTGTCACCGGGAACGAAACCGGAAGCGCCACTGAGCGCGAGCGATCGCAAGGACTGCGGTTTCGCGCGCGGGAAGGCCCGGGAGTAGGACGATCCGGAAGCCAGGAGACCTGCCGGCTCCGTACGACGCATCGCCCCCGGGGTGTGGGGAGAGGTCCGGCCTCACGCCCTCCCGGGCGACCGACGCCCCGCCTCCCTTCCTCCCGCGGCGGGGCGTCGTTCTTTCTGCCGGGAGGGGCTCATGCCTCGATTCGTCGTCCTCCTGGCGGCCGCGCTGCTCGGGGGGAGCAGCATCCGGGCCGCCACGCTGCCGCCAGCCGTCAACCCTCCGATCGTCCAGGAGTCGCTCGTCGTCACCGCGAGCCTCGAGCCGGAGAGCGCCGCCTCGCTCCCCTCGACCGTCGACGTCGTCACCGCCGACGAGATCGCCGCGCGCGGCGCCGTCGACGCGGTCGATCTCCTGCGCACCCTGCCCGGCCTCGCCGTGACTCAGTTGGGCTCGCCCGGCAAGGCGGCGAGCCTGTTCGTGCGCGGCACCGGGTCGAACCAGGCCCTGGTGCTCTGGAACGGCGTGGCGCTCAACGACCCCGCTTTCGGCGGCTTCGACTGGAGCGCCGTGGCGACCGACGGCGTCGAGCGGGTCGAGGTGGTGCGCGGTCCCTTCTCGGCGCTCTGGGGCTCCGGCGCGCTCGGCGGCGTGGTGCAACTGGTGACGCGCCGCGCGCCGGGCACCGCCGCCGGGGTGCGCGCCGAAGGGGGGACGAACGCCTACCAGCGCGCCGGCGGTTGGGGAAGCTGGGGACGCGACGGGCTCCACGTCGACCTCTCGGGGCACTGGCGCGACGGCGACGGAGAGCTCGCCAATGACTTCTTCAACGGCGACGAGCTCGCCGGTCACGTCGAGGTGGCGCGCGGCGAGACCCTGCACGCGGGGCTCGTCGCGCGGCGCGCCCGCGCCACGATCGGCCTGCCTTTCGATTTCTTCGGCGCGCCCTCGCCCGCGCGGCGGCAGACCGGCTGCGACACGCTGGTCGCCCTGCCGCTCGACTGGACCTCGCCGGAGTGGCGGCTCGACGCCACGCTGTCGCGCGCCGATCACCAGCTCACGCTCGCCGATCCGGCCGACCCCTTCGCCGCGTCGTCGACCGACGCGCGTCGCGACGCCGCGCGCGCCGTTCTCCGCCGCAGCTTCGGAGAGGGCTTCTGGGCGGGGGGCGGCGTCGACGTGGCGCGCGAGAGCGCGACCACCGCGAGCGCCTTCGGCCCCGGCCTCGCCGACGACCGCGAGCGCACGCGCTCGGCCTTCGCGCAGGCAGGAGGGGCGCGCGGCAAGCTCGCCGGCGAGCTCGGGGTGCGGCGCGACGACAGCGACGCCTTCGGCGGCGCCACGAGCTGGCGCGGCGGGCTGGTGTTCGCGCCGCTCGCGGGCCTGCGCCTCCGCGGCAGCTACGGCGAGTCGTTCCGCGCTCCGTCGCTCGGCGATCTCTACTACCCGGGCTTCTCGAATCCCGATCTCCGGCCCGAACGGGGCCGGAGCGCCGAGCTCGGTCTCGAGCTCGAGCGCGGCCCGCTGCGCGCCACCGTCACCGGGTTCGCCAACCGGCTCGACGAGCTGATCCTCTACGACTTCGCGAGCGGCCGGCCGGAGAACGTCGGCCGCGCCCGCGCGCGCGGCGTCGAGCTCGGGCTCGACGGGCGCTGGAAGGAATGGACGCTGCGGGCGAGCGGTACGTTGCTCGACAGCGAAGACCTCGACACCGGAGCGCCACTGCCGCGCCGGCCGCGGCGCAGCGGGCAGCTCGTCGCCTGGCGCAGCGCCGCGCGCTGGAGCGCCGGCGCGACCCTGCGCTACGTCGGCGCGCGCGAGGACGTCGGCCGCGTCGCGCTGCCGGGTTACGCGGCGGTCGATCTCGCGGCGTCGTGGCGCGGCGCGGGAGCCTTCGAGCCCTTCGTGCGCGTCGTCAACGCGCTCGATCGCGACTACGAGGAAGCGGCGGGCTTCCCGGCGCCGGGGCGGAGCTGGGTGCTCGGAGTGGCATGGCGCGCTCCACGTTGAAGCGCGCGTGCCCCTTCGTCGCGGCGCTCGCGCTCGCCGCGGCGAGCGGAGCCGCAGCGGCGGCTCCGGCGCGGCTTGCTGTTCTCTCCCCGTCGGCGGCCGAGACGATCGCGGCGCTCGGCGAGAGCGGGCGCATCGTCGCGGTCGGCGACTGGGTGCGCTGGCCCCCCGAGCTCGCCGGCCGGCCGCGTCTCGGTTCCTACGACGCGCCGAGCGAGGAGGCTCTCCTGACGCTCGGGGTGGACACGCTGGTCACCACCGCGTCCGAAGCCGGGCGGGAGGGGCGCCGCCGCCTCGAGCGGCTCGGCGTGCGAGTGGTCGAGGTCGACACCTCGACGCTCGACGGCGCGCTCGCCGCCATCGCGACGCTCGGCGAGCTGGTCGATCGGCGCGCGGAGGCGCGCGCGCTCGAGGCGCGGCTGCGCGGCGGCCTCGAAGCGATCCGCGCCCGCGTCGCCGGCGCGCCGCGGCCGCGCGTCCTCGTCGTCGTCGGCCGCGAGCCGCTCTACGTCGCCGGTCCGGGCTCGCATCTCGACGAGCTGGTGACGATCGCCGGCGGGACGGATCTCGCCGCCGACGTCGGCGCGACCTATTCGCTGGTGTCGCTCGAGGCGATGCTGGCGCGCGCGCCGGAGGTGATCCTCGACGTCGCCGACGAAGGAGCCGGAGGCCCCTTCGGCGCCCGCGCCGGGGACTGGGCGCGCTGGAGCTTCGTGCCGGCGGTCGCGCAGGGCCGGGTCTGGTTCCTCGATCCCTCGCGCCTCGCGGTGCCCGGGCCGCGCTTGGTCGAGATGGCCGAGCTCGTGGCGCGCGTCCTGCACCCCGAGCTCTTCGGCGCGCCGACGGCGCGCGATCTCGCGCCGCTGGTCGGCGGGCCGCCGCCGTGAGGCGCGCCCGCGCGCCGCTCTCGCCGCGGCGCCTTCTCGTCGCGCTCCTCGCCGGCTTCGCCGTGCTGGCGGTCGCTCTCGCGCTCGGCGCGCTGGCCGGACCCGCCGGTTTCGGCTGGAGCGGGTTCGCGGGCCTCTCCCGCGAGACGGCGCGCGTGCTGCTGCTCGAAGTGCGGCTGCCGCGCGTGCTGGCGGCGGCGCTCGTCGGCGCGGCGCTCGCCGAGGCGGGAGTCGGCTTCCAGGCCCTGCTGCGCAATCCGCTCGCCGATCCCTACGTGCTCGGCGTTTCGGGAGGGGCCAGCCTCGGCGGTGCGCTGGCGCTGGTGGCGGGAGCAGCGGGCGGCTTGATTCCGGCGGCGGCGTTCGCCGGCGCCCTCGTGACCCTCGTCGCGCTCGAGCGGCTGGCGCGGGTCGGCGGGCGCACCGATCTCTTCACGCTGCTGCTGACCGGCGCGATCTTCAACGCCACCTCGGCGGCGCTGCTCATCTTCCTGCAGGCGTTCGCCGCCGGCGAGCGCTTCCAGGCGCTGGTCTTCTACCTGATGGGGAGGATCGCGCCGCTCGACAAGGGCGAGCTCGCGTTCGGCGCCGCGGCGGTCCTCGCGGTGACGCTGCTCTTCACGCTGCGCGGGCGCGAGCTCAACGCGCTGGCGCTCGGCGAGGAGGGAGCGCTCCTCGTCGGCGTCGACGTCGAGCGGCTGAAGCGGACCGTGCTCGTCGCCGCTCGCTGCTGACCGGCCTCGCGGTCTCGCGCGCCGGCCTGATCGGCTTCGTCGGGCTGGTGATCCCGCATCTCCTGCGGCTGGTGCTCGGCCCCGACCACCGCCTGCTGGCGCCGCTCTCGGCGCTCGCCGGCGCGGCGGGGCTCGTGCTCGCCGACCTTGTAGCGCGCACCGCGCTGGCGCCGCGCGAGTTGCCGGTGGGAGCGGTCACCGCGCTCGTCGGCGGTCCCTTCTTCCTCTGGCTGCTGCGGCGGCGGGGGCGCGATGCCTGAAGGGGCGCCGCTCCTCGAGGGGCGCGACCTCGTCTTCCGCCACGCGAGCGGCGGCGGGGTCGCCGGCGTCAGCCTCGCGATCGGGCGCGGCGAGATCGTCGGCCTGCTCGGTCCGAACGGCGCCGGCAAGTCGACCCTGGTGCGGCTGCTCTCGGGAGCGCTGCGCCCCGCGAGCGGCTCGGTGCGCCTGCTGGGCGACGAGCTCGCCGCGCTCGCGCCGCGCGAGCGCGCCCGCCGCGTCGCCGTGGTGCCGCAGGAGCCCGCGCACGAGCTGCCCTTCTCCGCGCTCGAGATCACCCTGCTCGGCCGCCATCCGCACCTCGGCGGGGTCGCCTTCGAGTCGGAGCGCGACCTCGCCATCGCCCGCGCCGCGCTCGAGCGCGCCGGCGCCGGCGCCTTCGCCGACCGCGCCGTCGGCACGCTCTCGAGCGGCGAGCGGCAGCGCGTCCTCTTCGCGCGCGCGCTGGCGCAGGAGACGCCGCTCCTCCTGCTCGACGAGCCGGCGAGCTTCCTCGACCTGCGCCACCAGGTCGAGCTCTTCGATCGCCTGCGCGAGCTGGCGGGCGAGGGCCGCGGAGTGCTGGCGGTGCTGCACGACCTCAATCTCGCCGCCGAGTACTGCGACCGCGTCCTGCTGCTGCGCGACGGCGCGATCTTCGCCGAGGGAACCACCGCGGCGACGCTCACCTACGCCAACCTGACGCGCGTCTTCGCGACCGAGATCTACGTCGACCTGAACGACCTGACCGGCGGCCTGGTGGTCACGCCGCTCTCGGCGCGGGCGCGGGCTGCGCCTCGCCGAGACCGAGAAGCGGCGGCCGGGCGGCGGCGCTTAGAATCGCCCCATGCTCCTCTTCCGCTTCGGTCCCGAAGGCTTCTTCGCCGCCGGCGAGTCGGCCGCCGCCGCGCGGCTGCTCTTCTCCGACCCTTTCGCCGTTCCCCCCTCGCAGTGGAGCTTCGGCCGCGCGGTCGACCTCGCGAAGGAGGCGCTGCGGGCGCCGGTCGAGCCGGGCAAGATGATCGGCGTCGGCCGCAACTACCGCGAGCACGCGCTCGAGCTCGGCAATCCGGTGCCGGTCGAGCCGATGATCTTCCTCAAGTCCCCCGGCGCGGTCGATCGGCCCGAGCGCGCCGATCGTGCTGCCGCCGGAGAGCGAGCGGGTCGAGTACGAAGGGGAGATCGCGGTCGTCGTGCGCCACCGCCTGCGCCGGGCCGGCGCCGCCGACGCGGCGCGCGGCATCCTCGGCGTCTGCGCGGCCAACGACGTCACGGCGCGCGACCTGCAGAAGAAGGACAACCGCTTCAGCCGCGCCAAGTCGTTCGACACCTTCTGCCCGCTGGGTCCGGCGATCGCGGTCGAGCCGGACCTCGAGGCGCTCGCCGTCGCGACCCGCGTCAACGGCGCCGAGCGTCAGCGCGCGACGGTGGGCGAGATGCTGTTCGGGATCGTCGAGCTCGTGGTCTGGTGCTCGCGCATGATGACGCTCGAGCCCGGCGACGTGATCCTCACCGGCACGCCGGCGGGAGTCGGCCCGCTCGCCGACGGCGACGTGGTGGAGGTCGAAGTCCCGGGCGCCGGCGTGCTGCGCAATCCGGTCGAGTCCTGGCGCCAGTAGGCGCGTCAGCGGCGGCGGTGACTCAGCGGCGCGAGCCGGTGATCAGGAGTCCGGCGCCGGCCACGATCGCCACGACGCCGACCCAGGTCGGCAGCGCGACGTGCTCCTTCTTCTGCACCGCGGCCTCGAAGCTGCCGATCTTGACGCCCTTCTTCTCGCCGGGCAGATCGACCCCCTTGTAGACCAGCGCCAGGATGCCGGCGGCGACGAGCACGATTCCGAGCAGTTTCACGATTCGGACTCCTCCGGAAGGGATGCGCCCGCCCGCCAGGGGACGAGCAACAGGCCGGCCAGCGCCAGCAGGTGCACGGCACCGTGCAGCAGCCAGCCGAAGAAGAGAAGCACCAGCCAGGCCGCGAACGAGGCGGCGGCCGCGACGAGACGCGCGGTGGGGTTCATTCGCGGGCAGATTATCGCAGCGCGCTCGGTTAGGCTGCACACGATGCGACGCTGGAACCTGCTCGAAGCCGAGACGCTCGTCCGCCACCGCCTCTTCGAGCTGCGGCGGGAGCACCTGGCGGCGGACGACGGCGAGAGCCGGCGCGAGGCGATGGTGCTCGAGGCGCCGCCGTGGGTCAACGTCATCGCGCTCGACGAGGAGGAGCGCGTGCTGCTCGTCCGCCAGTGGCGCTTCGGCATCGCGGCGCCGACGCTCGAGATCCCGGGCGGCATGGTGGAGGGGGAAGACGCCGCGCGCCGCCGCCGAGCGCGAGCTGCTCGAGGAGACCGGCTACCGCGCCGCGCGCTGGACGCTGCTCGGCGAGGTCGATCCCAATCCCGCCTTCCTGACCAACCGCTGCTCGACCTTCCTCGCCGAAGGGCTCGAGCGGATGGGCGAGCCGACCGGCGACGGCGAGGAGGAGATCCGCGTCGAGAGCGCCGCGCTCGCCGACATCCCGGGCCTGGTCGCCGCGGGCGAGATCCGCCACGCCCTCGTCGTCGCGGCGTTCTACCTCCACGCGCTCGGGCGCCCGGGGAAAGCGATCGCGCCTTGATCGAAGCGGTCAGCCTCGACGCCACCGGCACGCTCTTCGCGGCGCGCGACCTCGGCGGCGACTACGCGCGCATCCTGGAACGGCACGGCATCGAGCTCGATCCGGAGGCGATCCGCGCCACCATCGTCGAGGCCTGGCGCGAGTTCGCGTGCGCCGCCGATCCGGCGCGCGACCGCTTCGCCCACCATCCGCGCGGCGCGCGCGGCTTCTGGCGCGACGTGCTCGACCGCGTCTGCGCGCTCGCCGGCGCCGGCCGCCCGTCGGCTTTCGCCGCCTCGGAGCTCTTCGACCACTTCGGCCGCGGCGACGCCTGGCGGCTCTACGAGGACGTCCCGCCGGCGCTCGAAGCGCTCGCCGCGGCGGGCCTGCGCCTCGTCGTGGCGTCGAACTGGGACGAGCGACTGCCGGGCGTGCTGGAGGCGCTCGGCGTCGCCGGCCGTTTCGAGAGCTTCGTCTTCTCGGCCGCGGTCGGCTTCGAGAAGCCGCACCCGAGCCTCTTCTCGGCCGTGGCGCGGCGGCTCGACCTCCCGCCGGCGAAGATCCTGCACGTCGGCGACCGCCGGCTCGAGGATCTCGAGGGGGCGCAGGGCGCGGGCTTCGGAGCGCTCCTGTTGGCGCGCTCCGGCGATGCCGAGGGGGACATCCGCTCGCTCGCCGAGATCACCGGCCGGCTCGCCCGCTTCGCGTAAACTCGAAAGCCATGCGAATGCTCGCGGCGGTGGCGCTCGGCGGCGCGCTCGGCTCGATGGCGCGCTGGTCGCTCGCGGGATGGGTGCAGGGGCGGACCGCCGCGGCGCGCGGCGCGGCGGCGCTCTTTCCCGTCGGCACGCTGGCCGTGAACCTGACCGGCTGCCTGCTGATCGGCGTCCTCGCGACGCTCTTCGAGGAACGGCTGGCGGGCGACCCGGCGCTGCGCACGTTCGTCCTCGCCGGCCTGCTCGGCGGCTTCACGACCTTCTCGAGCTTCGGTCTCGAGACCTTCCACCTGCTGCGCGAGGGCAACCTCGCGCTCGCTTTCGCCAACGCGGCCGGCAGCCTCGTGCTCGGCCTCGCCGCGGTCTGGTTCGGCGCCGCGCTGGCGCGCGCGATCTGAGGAGGCGGGCGATGCGACTCGAAGGCGAACAGGTCCTGCTGCGGCTCTTCCTCGGCGAGTCGGACCGCCGCGACGGCATGCCGCTCTACGAGGCGATCGTGCAGCGGGCGCGCACCGAGGGGCTCGCGGGCGCCACCGTGCTGCGCGGCATCGAGGGCTTCGGCGCCAACTCGCGCATTCACCGCGCCTCCATCCTCCGCCTCTCGGAGGATCTTCCGATCGTGGTCGAGATCGTCGACGAGCGCGAGAAGATCGAGCGCTTCCTCGCCCTGCTCGACCCCTGGATCGAAGACGGCCTGGCGACGCTCGAACGGGTGCAGGTGGTGCTCTACCGTCCGCGCGGCGCCGGATCCGGCCCGGCATGAGCGGACGCCGCGCGGCCCGGCTCATCGCATCCGCGCTCCTGGCCGTCGCCTGCGGACAGTCTCCGGCGGCGAAGCCGTCGGCCGAGCTCGCCACCGTCGACGTCACCGCCAAGCCCGACGCCGCGGCGACGCTCGCGACCGACACCGTGGCGCGGCCGGTCGGAGAGAGCGGCGCGATGGCCGGCGCACTGCCGGCCGATTTCCCGCGCGACGTGCCGCTGCCGCAGCCGTCGAGCCTGATCGACTTCGGTCCCACGAGCGTCACGCTGGAGGTCGAAGGGACGCCGGAGGCGGCGGTCTCGGCCTACGCCGGCCGGCTGCGCGCCGCGGGTTTCCGCTCCGAGGCCGGCGGCCGGTGGCGGCGCGGCAGCCGTCTCCTGACGGTCACCGGCCGGGCCGCGGCGGGCGGGTCGAGCCACCTCGTCGTCGAGATCCTGCCGGGCGGCTGAGGCGTGTCGCTCGAACGACTCGATGCCGCGGCGGTGGCGCGCGCTCTGGCGCTGATCGCACCCGGAGCGGAGGAGCTCGCCGAGCTCTTCTTCGAGCGCCGGCGCGAGGCCGAGCTGCCCCCCGCCGACGCGCATCTCGGCTTCCGCCTGCGCCACGAAGAGGGGCTGGCGGCGCGTTTCGCGCGCGGCGACCAGATCTGGAGCGCGTCGCGCGACGGCATCGCGCCGCGCGACGTCGCCGAAGCGCTGCGCGCCGTGGCGCGCGTGCTGCCGCCGACCCTGCCGCCACTGCCGGAGCTCCCCGCCGGCGACGACGCGGGCGACGAGATCCCCTTCGCCGAGATGGCGGCCTTCCCGGGCCGGCTCGAGCGCGCGCTGCGCCGCCGCTGGATCGGTTTTCCGATGCGCGTCGTCGTGCGCTGGCACGAGCGCGAGGTGCGCACGATCGGCGAGCGCACCGCCTCGGCGCGCGAGCGCGAGCGCTTCGGCAGCGTCGACGTGACGCTGCCCTGGGGGCGCTGCGGCCTGCTCGCGCCGGCGCTCGACGACGGCGCCGCCGAGATGCTCGCCGAACGCCTCGCCGGTCGCTTCCGCGCCCGCGAGGCGCCGCCGCCGAAAGCCGGACATCCGCCCCTCCTCTTCCTCCCCGAGGCGGCGGCCGTGGCGCTGCACGAAGGGATCGCGCACGCGCTCGAGGCCGACCTGCTGGCGCTCACCGGCAATCCGGACGCGGCGATCGGCCAGCGCCTGGGCGGAGAGACGCTCGCCGTGCTCGAGGATCCCGCTTCGGCGCCCGCCGGCGTCGCGCGCACGTTCGACGACGAAGGAGTGCCGGTGGCGCGCCGCTGGTTGCTGCGCGACGGCTGCGTCGCTCAGCCGATCGCCGATCGCGCCTGGGCGCGCCGGCACGGCGAGCTTCTGCCCGGCTGCGGCTTCCGGTCGGACCGCCATTCGCTGCCGCTGCCGCGCACCCATCACCTCGAGCTGCTCGCCGGCGAGTCGAGCGGCGAGGCGCTGGCGACGCTCGCCGAAGGGGGGCTGGTGATCGGCGAGATCCAGGCCGGCACTCTCGACGCCACGACCGGCGAGGTGACGCTCGAGGTGCCGGGCGCGCGGCGGCTGCGCGGCGGCGTGGCGGAGGAGGCGGTCGGCCCCTTCCGGGTGCGCGGGCGGGTGGCGACGCTGCTCGACGGCGTCGTCGGGCTCGGCGCCGAACGGATCGCGACGGGCGCCGGCTGGTGCGCCAAGGCGGGGCAGCGCAAGGCGGTGTGGGCGACGGTGCCGGCGATGGCGGTGGCGGGGCTGGAGGTGGAGCCGTGAGCGAAGAGCTCGGCGCGCGCGGGCGCGTCCTGCTCGGCGCCAAGCGCGGGCGTCTCGCCGCCGAGCTCGAGATCTTCGAGAAGCAGGGGCGAAGCCGCCTTTACTTGCGCTCCGCCGAAGGGGAGTCGTCGCATCAGGCGACCGAGGCGGGTTGGGCGATCCGCGCCGGTGACGGCGCGCGCTCCTGCTTCCTCGCCGGCAGCGGCGCGCTCCCCGAGACGCCGCGGCTGCCCGCCATGACACCGCAGCCGGTGCGACTGCCGCCGGCGCTGCCGCGCGGGCGCTGGCAGCCGCCGCGCGGGCTCGACGCGCCGCTCGCCACCGAGGCGGAGGGGCGCGCGCTGCTCGCCGGGCTGGCGCGCGAGCTCGAGCGCGAGGTCCCCGGCGTGCGGCTCGGCCCGCTGCGGCTGGAAGAGGGAGCGAGCGAGAGCGCGATCGGCTCGTCGACCGGTATCGCGGCGCGTTTCCGCGCCCGCTCGGCTTTCGTGCGCGTCGAGGCTTCGCGCGGTGCGCGGCGGCTGGAAGCGGAGTTCGTGGCGCGCTCGGCAGCCGACTTCAAGCCGCTGGCGCTGGCGCGCCGGATCGCCGATCGACTCGTGGCGCTCGCGGAGGGGGAGCCCACCGCCGGCGGGCTGCTGCTCGCGCCGGCGGTCGCGGCGCGCCTCGTCGCCGCGCTGGCGCCGAGCCTCGTCGGCAGCGCGGCGCGCGAGCGGTTCGCCGCGAGCGCGACCTTCGGCAGCGAGCTGGTCACGCTGGTCGACGACGGCGGGCGCGCCGACGGCCTGCTCGCGGCGCCGTGCGACGGCGAAGGGGTGCCGACGCGCGCCCTGACTCTGGTCGAGCGCGGTCGCTTCGTGCAACCGCTGCTCGCCTGGTGGGAAGCGGAGTCGCCGGCCCGCGCCGCCGGCTGCTCGCGCCGGCACGGTTGGCGCGACCTGCCGCGGCGGGGCCCGACCGAGCTCTTCCTGGCGCCCGAGCCGGGGGTGGCGGTCCCGGACCTGCTCGCCGGCATGGCGCGCGGCGCCTACCTGATCGCCTGCGAAGGGGGCGTGCGGGTGGAGGGCGACGAGTTCGCCGTGCCGGTCTCCGGCTTCGCGATCGAAGCGGGGCGCGCCACCGGCGGTCTCGGATCCTGCCGGCTGGCCGGGCGGCTGTCGGGCTGGCTCGGCGGCGTGCGCGGCGTCGGTCGCGACCTGCAGTTCGTTCCCGGCGAAGCGCTCTTCGGCTCACCGACTCTCTGGATCGAGGGCGGGCTCGAGCTGGTGGCGTCGCCGCGTCAGTAGAGGCCCGGCGGCGGCTCCTCGCCCGACTCGTCCGTCGTCTGCACGGTGGGCGGCTCGTCGCTCGCCGGGTCGCCGCTCTCTTCGGGCGGCGGCGCCTCTTCGTTCTCGATCACCGGCTCCTGTTCGGGCTCCGGCTCCGGCTGCGCGACCGGCGGCGGGTGGAACCGTTGCAGGCGGGCGCCGCGGCGGCCGGGAGCGCTGCGCGCGGGCGCGCCGCTGCCGGCGGGAAGCGCCTGATTGACCGGGCTCGAGCCGGCGAGATCGCCGGCGCCGAGGACCTGCGCGGAGCGGGCGGCGGCGGGCGCCACGGGGCGCGAGTGAACGGCGGGCGTCGCGGGCGTCGAAGGCGCGGCGGCCACGGGTGTTGCCGCGGCCTCCGCGCTCGGCGGCCGCCGCCAGCTCTCGACGGTCGCCGCCAGCGCGGCGCGGCTGCCGATGATCTCGGGATGACGCAGCGGATCGGCGAGTCCCGGATCGAGCTCGAAAGCGCGGGCGAAGGCACGCCGGGCGCGCGCCCGGGTGAAATACGACGAGCCCTTGCTCTCCTCGAGCAGGCCGCGCTCGATCCAGGCGGCGCCGCAGCGCGGGTCGATCTCGAGCGCCCGGTCGAGCGCTTCGTCGGCGCCACGCCGGTCGCCGGCCTGCCGCAGGGCGTGCGCCAGCTCGACCTGGACGAGCGCCGGATCGGCGACCGGCCGCGCCGCGGTCGCGCCCGCCAGCGCCGGCAGCCAGAGGATGGCGAGCGCCAGCGCGGCGGCGCCGCGGCGGCTCACGATTCCTCCGCGGCGATCGGCTTCGCCTTGAGCTTCATCTTGCCGTCCTCCTCGACGACCCGGAACTGCACCGCGGCGGCGCCAGTGCGGGCGCGGATCTCGGTCACCTGGCGCGCGAAGTAGCCGCGGAAGCTCTCGAGCTCGAGACGCGCGCCTCCCGGTCCCGAGACCAGGGTGGCCCACAGCGCCTCGACCGCGACGCTTTCGAGCTGCTCGCGGAAGACGATGCCGGCGCGCGCGTCGTGGCGTGGCGCGGCGGCGGGCACCGCTTTCGGTGTGATGGCCGAGCGCCCCTCTTCGCGCTCGCGCAGGCGGCGGCCGTAGAGCTCCGAGAGCGAGTTGAAGCGGGCCTCGAGCCCGCTGTAGCGAAACTGGTCGGCGGCGCCGCGCATCGGCACGGCGCGCAGCTCCTGGAGCTGGCGGAGGAGGCGTTGGCGGGTCTCCTCGGGCGGCAGGGCCTGGCCGCCGTTGAAGTAGCGCTCGGCCTCGATCCTGAACTGCTCGATCGCCTTCTCGAGCGCGTCGAGGCGCCCCTCGAAGCTCGGCGCCGGCGCTGCCGGCTCGCCGGGGCGGCGCGCCGTCGGCGGCGCGGCCGCCGCTCGCTCGGCGGCGTCGGCGCGCCCGGCCGCCGTGCCCGCCGCGGGGCGGCGGTTCACGTGCGGCGATCCCCTAGAATGGCCGGCAGTCCCATGAGCTCGGTACCTCCTCTCGACCCGCGGCGTCGGCTGCCGGCTCTCGACCGGCTGCTGGCCGATCCGCGGATCGCGGATCTCTCGGCAGTCTACGGGCGCGAGCGGCTGGTCGTCCAGGCGCGCCGCTGGCTCGCCCGCCTGCGCGAGGAGCTCGCCGGGGCGCCCGCGACCGACGTCGAGCGGCGCCTCGCGGCGTTCCCCGCCGATCTCCGCGACGAGCTCGAGGCCACGGTGGGCCGGCCGCTCCGCCGCGTGATCAACGCCACCGGCGTCTTCCTGCACACCAATCTCGGCCGCGCGCCGCTGCCGCGCGAGGTGGCGAACGAGTTGCCGGGTCTTCTCACCGCGGCGTGCGATCTCGAGCTCGATCTCGCGACCGGCCGGCGCGGCGACCGGCTGGAGCGGCTCTCGGCGCTGCTCGTCGCGCTGACCGGCGCCGAGGCCGCGCTCGTCGTCAACAACAACGCCGCGGCGATGGTGCTGGCGCTCGCCGCGCTGGCAGCCGGGCGCGAAGTGCTCCTCTCGCGCGGCGAGATGGTCGAGATCGGCGACTCCTTCCGCGTCCCCGACATCCTGGCGGCCTCGGGCGCGCGCCTCGTCGAGGTGGGCACGACCAATCGCACCCATCGCGCCGATTACACCCGCGCGCTCGGGCCGGCGACCGCGGCCCTGCTCAAGGTCGAGCCGAGCAACTACCGGATGAGCGGCTTCGTCTCCGAGGTGCCGGTCGCCGAGCTGGCCGCGATCGCGCACGCCGCCGACCTGCCGCTCGTGGTCGACGAGGGAAGCGGCTTGCTGCGTCCGCATCCGGCGCCGCAGCTCGCCGGCCACGCGAGCTTCGTCGAGCTGCTCGCGGCGGGCGCCGATCTCGTCTGCGGCAGCGGCGACAAATTGCTCGGCGGGCCGCAGGCGGGGCTGCTGGTCGGCCAGCGCGATCTCGTCGAGCGCTGCCGGCGCCACCCGCTCTATCGCGCCCTCCGGCTCGGCCGTCCGGCGGCGGCGGCGCTCGAGGGCGTGTTGCGGCGCCATCTCGCCGGCGCGCCCTTGCCGGTCGACGGGCTCTGGCCGGAGTCCGCCGCGCACCGCGCGCGGCTCGAGCGCCTGGCGGCGCGGATCGGTGCCGCGATCGTTCCCGCCGACGCGCAGCTCGGCGGCGGCTCGGCGCCCGAGGCGCCGATCGCGGGCGAGGCGCTCGCCCTGCCGGGCGACGACGCGCTGGCGGCGAGCCTGCGGACGGGCGAGCCCGCGGTGGTCGGTTACCTGCGCGAAGGGCGGCTGCTGCTCGACCTGCGCACCGTCGACCCGGCCGACGACGAAGCGCTCGCCGCCGCGGTCGCCGCGGCGCGGCGCTGAGCTGAGCGGACCTGTCATGGCCCGCCTCCTGGTGGTCGAGGATCGCGATTCGCTGCGCCGCATGCTCGAGCGCGCGCTGGCCGGCGAGGGGCACGCGGTGACGACGGCGGCCGACCTGCCCGGAGCCGAGCGCGCGCTCGCCGGCGCCGAGCCCTTCGATCTCGTTCTCACCGATCTCAAGCTTCCCGCCGGGAGCGGCCTCGACGTTCTCGCGAGCTCGCGCCGCCGCCGCGCCGAGACCCCGGTCGTGGTGATGACCGCCTTCGGCAGCGTGCCGGCGGCGGTCGAGGCGATGAAGCGGGGCGCCACCGACTTCCTCGAGAAGCCGGTCGACCTCGACACGCTTTTCGCGCTCGTCCGCGCGCTCGTCGAGACCGGGAACGAGGAGGACCGCCTCGAGGTGCCGGGCGCGGCGCCGATCGTCGGCCGCCATCCGCGCCTGCGCGCCGCGCTCCGCATGCTCCGGCGCGTCGCGCCGACCGAGACGACCGTGCTCCTCACCGGCGAGAGCGGCACCGGCAAGGAGCTCTTCGCCCGCGCCCTGCACGCGCTTTCGCCGCGCGCCGGCGGGCCCTTCGTCGCCGTCAACTGCGCGGCGATCCCCGAGACGCTGGTCGAGACCGAGCTGTTCGGCCACGAGCGCGGCGCCTTCACCGGCGCCGACCGCCGCCGCGCCGGCCGCTTCGAGCTGGCGCACGGCGGCACGCTCTTCCTCGACGAGATCGGCGAGCTGCCGCTCGCCGTGCAGGCCAAGGTGCTGCGCGTGCTCGACGACCGCGGCTTCGAGCGCGTCGGCGGCGGCGAGACGCTGCGTGCCGACGCGCGGGTGGTGGCGGCGACCAACCGCGACCTGGCGGCGATGGCGGCCGCGGGGCGCTTTCGCGGCGACCTCCTCTACCGCCTCGAGATCTTTCCGATCGCGCTGCCGTCGCTCGCCGAGCGGCGCGAGGACATCCCGCTGCTGGCGGCGCAGCTTCTCGCCCGCATCGCCGAGCGCCACCGCCAGCCGGCGCCGGCGCTCTCCGGGGCGGCGCTGGCGCGGCTGGCGGCCGCCAGCTGGCCGGGCAACGTGCGCCAGCTCGCCAACGTTCTCGAGCGCGCGGTCATCCTGCACGGCGGCGAGACGCTCGGCGAAGCGGAGATCGCCGCGCTGCTCGCGGCGCCCGAGGAGGAAGGGGAGCCCGAGCGCCTGCGTTCGGCGCTGCGCGCGAGCGGCGGCGACAAGCGCGCCGCCGCCCGGCGGCTGGGAATCAGCTATCGCGATCTGCTGCGGCGGGTGAAGGCGCTCGACCTCGGCGGCTTCCCGAAGTACCGCGAGTGAGCGCGGCCGGCCGCCCGGTCAGCGGCCGGGGGGCGGCGACTCGGGCTCGGCGGGAGCGGACTCGGAGGCCGCCGCTTCGGCGGACTCGGTCGCGACGTCGACGGCCTGGTCGTCGCTCTCGGCGCGCGCCGGCTGGTTGGTCTCGTAGCCCCGTCCGCTGAACTGGAACTTGATGGCGGCGAAGTCGTTCAGCCCCGGGAAGGGGGCGCGGAAGTTGGCGCTCTTGCCGGGCGCGATCGAGCTCTGGTTGACCGACGCGTCGCTGGTCGCGAGCAGGCCGCCCCCTTCGCCGTAGACGGCGACGGTGATGCCGGGAGCGACGACATTGGCCGCGCCGGTGTTGCGCACCGTGCCGAAGACTTCGATGCCGTCGCCGTTCGGCATGTCGAGCCGGTCCCACGAGGCGACCTCGAGCGGCACCGAGGGCGCCGCCGGCTTCTCCTCGCTCGCCGCGCCCTCCTCCCCGTCCTCTCCCTCGGCCATGGGCGGAATGTCCTTCTCGGTCAGCCGCAGCACCGGCTCGCCGGGCGCGGCGGGGGCGGCCGGAGTCACGGATTCTTTCGCCGCCTGCGCCGCCTGGGCGGTGGCGAGCGCCGACTGGTCGAGGTCGACCTCGTCGGTGCGCAGCGCCGAGAGCGTCCCGCTGTCGGAGGTGAAGATCACCTGCCGCCCCGAGACCTTCCACGGTCCGCGGGTGGTCACCCGGGCGCCGTCGCGCGTCACCAGGATGTCGGCGTGCGCGGCGGCGGCGCCGGCGGCGAGAGCGAGCAGGAGGGCGAGGCCGCGGGTCCGCATCGTCAGAACTCCTTCCAGTTGTGGCCTTCGATCGCCACGGGCACCGGCGCGATGAAGTAGATCTTGGTGTCCGATCGGACGGTCTTGATGTCGAGCGTGTAGTTGGCGAAGCGGGCGCCGACCGGGAAGAGCTTCTTGAGGTCGGCGTTGATCTCCCGCAGCTCGTCGGTCCAGCTGTCGGCGTTGGCGGTCGAATCCGTGGCGACGTTCTTGGTGGCGCTCGACTCGACGAAGGGCTGGGTGGTGAAGGTCGGCGCGGTCATGTAGCGCGTGAAGGTGGTCGCGCCGGCGGCCAGCGCATAGCCCTTCGAGGAGACCGTGTTCACGACGAAGATCTTACTCTCACCGCCGAAGCCGCAGCCCGTGTCCTCCTCGGTCTGGACCGGCGAGAAGACGGTGAAGACCGTGATGCCCGAGAGCGAGAAGGGCTCGGTGATCAGCTTCTCGTTGGCGAGCAGGGTGAAGTACCAGCCCGGCAGGTCGGAGCCGGCGCCGAACAGGTAGTTGGACACCGCGGCGGTGCTCGTCGGGTCGATGCCCACGTATTTGCTCTCGTTGAGCGGCGTCGGGCAGCCGACGCAGGCTTCCTGCATGACGCCGTCGAAGTTGCCGCCGCCGTCGTCGTCCGTCCAGTCCTGGTCGACGATGGCGTAGAAGCGGCCGGTGTCGTTGTTGAAGGTCCAGAGGTTCTGGCGGATGCCGGTGCCGAAGAGGAGCGCGTTGGCGCGCAGCTTCGGCACCCAGACGGCGGTGACCTCGAGGTAGATCGGCTTGCCGCCGGTCGAGAAGATCTGGAAGGGGGAGTACGCGCCGTCGTGTCCGCTCGGATCCTGGATGCGGCCGTCGGCGTCGAGCTCGAACGGGCCTTCCCCCAGGTTCGTCTTGTAGACGTAGCCCGCGGTGGTGCCGAAGTAGAGGGTGTCGATGTAGCCGTTGCCGTTGAAGTCGACCGCCGTGATGTCGGCCGGAACCGCGCCGGCGATCGGGTTGCCGATCGCGCCGGCGCCGGAGCCGCCGCGCTTGTAGAGCAGCTTGCCGGTTTCGACGTCGAGGATGTAGAGCCAGTTGCCGGCCGCCTCGAACTCGTTGTTGAGCGGATTCTCCGGCAGGCCGCCGCCGAAGATCGCCACGTAGCGGTCCTCGTCCTGCTCGTCGGGCTGGCCGCAGTTCGCGGTGCAGACCCGGATCCTCCCACTGACCGGCCGGCTCCAGCCTTCGGCGAGGTCGGCCTCGCCGTTGCCGTCGTCGTCGGTGCCGGCGACGCCGTTCACGTCGGGGTCGGTGAACTCCCAGCGCAGCGCCGGGAAGGGGAGCGGGCCGCAGTTCGCCGGCAGGGCGCCGCCCGGCGCCTCGGTGCAGGAGGGGACGTAGGCCGGCGAGCCGCTGGCGGGAGCCGGCACGTTGGTCGAAGCATCGATGGTGTCGGGCTGCGTGATGTCGAGCGCGAAGATGCCCGGTCCCCCTTCGCGGTAAGTGCCGAGCAGCATCGAGCGCCACTCGCGGTCGGTGCAGGTCGCGTTGCCGCTCGTCAACACCGGGTCGACGAAGACGTCGGCGATGCGCACCGTGCCGTCGATGCCGTACTGCGTGGTGAGCTCGGAGAGCTCGGAGAGCTCCTTGGTCACCGGCATCATGGCGTCGGGGATGAAGGAGAAGATCTCGCGTCCGGTGCCGAAGTCGTAGCCGCCGCCGAGCGGGCTGTTGTCGTGGAGCCCGGCCGCGAAGGACGACGAGGCCGGCGGCACGTTGAGGAGACAGTCGACCTGCGAGGCGGGGTCGGTCAGCGTCTGGATCTGGCCGGCGTCGAAGGCGTGCAACTGGCCGTCGTCCGAGCCGGCGAAGATCATGATCCGGCGGCAGATGTTCTTGTTCGAGAAGTAGGTGTAGGAGATCTTGGCGCCGCGCGCCTGCGTCTGGGCGAGGGTCTGGCCGCAGAGCGGCGTGTTCCAGTAGAAGTCGTTGGTGAAGTAGTCGAAGTCGGCCGGGGGATTCACCACCACCGGGTTGGAGTGGAAGATGTCTCCCATCACGTACTCGACGTGGAAGGGATTGGAGGGGTCGTCGGGGTTGTCGATCAGGCCCTGCTTGTGGCCGAGGGTGAACTCGACGACGTCGGCGATGTCGCCCTTGTTGCCGTTGTTGCCGACCCCCGCGTTCGACATGTTCCAGGCGTACTCGAAGTTGGCCTGCTCGGCGTTGGTGGTCGGATAGCGGAAGTACTGCCGCAGGCCGAGCGTGCCGGACGAGGAGGGCACGCCGAAGAAGACGCGGCGCTGGTCGGCTCCCGTGCCGATCTGGAGCGTGTTGTTGTTGTAGCGCACCATCGCGCTCGGGAGCGGCGACTGCAGCAGCAGACCCTGCGGGTTGTAGCCCGCCTCGCCGGACCACGCCGGCTGGGAGTCGCCGCCGTCCCAGGCCCAGCAGCCCGACTGCGTCTGGTCGGTCGCGAAGGGCACGCACTTGATGGCGGTGTTCGGCAGGCCGGTGTTGTCGACCTGCAGCGGCTTGAGGAAGGTGTCGAGGTGCCCCGGCCAGACCGACGCGTCGTTGAGCGGCACGAAGCTCGACAGGTAGATCTTGTCGATGATGTTGGCCTGCACCGTCGGCACGGCGGCGGAAGCGAAGGCGGCGGCCTCCTCCTTGATCTTGCCGAAGAAGGCCTCGAGCTCGGTCGACAAGGTCTTCCTTGTTGTAGACGAAGACGACCGGCGTGTTGGCGCACTGCAGCTTGTTCTTGTACTCGGTGCCGAAGCCGATCACCAGCGTCTCGATGTCCTCCTGCGACTTGAGCGAGGCGCGGTAGCGGCACTGGTCGGCGGTCTTCGAGAAGCCGTCCGGGAACTCGCCGATGTTGTCCTGGTAGTAGTCCTCGGCCGGCTCCTGCGGTGCTGCCGTCGCACGACTCGCCGCCGTCGGTGATCATCAGCACGTACTTCTTGCGGCAGTTCCAGTTCGGGTCGTTCTGGGCGGCGATGTCCGCCCAGCCGGTGCCGTCGCAGTTGCCGGGATCGCCGCACCCCGAGTACCACTGGCGGAACATCGAGAACCAGCCGGCGAGCGGCGAGGAGCCGATGCCGAGCAGCGGCTTGCGGTTGTCGTTCACCAGCCGCAGGAAGCTCTCGCCCCCGAGTAGCTGTCCTGGAAGTAATCGGCCTGGCCGTAGCCGCTGCCGCGGATTCAGCCGGTCGAGGACCTCCGGCTTGTTGTCCTGGTTCCAGTCGAGCGGAATGATGTCGCCGTAGGTGAAGAGCGAGTCGTAGGTCGTGCCGGGCGGGTCGAAGGTTCCCGAGGTCGTCGGCTCGGCGCAGGTCGTAGCCGGAGGCGTCGGGGTAGGGATCGACCTCGGTGATCGGTCCGACCTGGCCTTCGTACGTTCCGTTGGGCTCCCAGCCGCGGCAGGTCTTGGTCGGCGTAGAGGTCCGAAGCGTCGCTGTGCCGCGCGAGGACGAGGTGTCCTTGTCGAGCCCGTCGACCTGGCCGCCGAAGTTCGACTCGCGGGTGTGGTCGGTGCTGTTCTTGCCCTGCGCGATGGCGCCCTCCCAGAAGAGGAAGGGGCCGACCTTCGTGTAGGTCGACGGCGCGTTGTGACCGTCGTTCGCCCAGGCGACCGAGGCCGTCGTGACCTCGTCGGCGTTGACCTTGTTCGACGCGCAGCTCTCGATCGACACCGTCATGGCGAAGCGTGTTCGTCGTGGCATAGCCGATCGCGCGACCGAGGCCCCGTAGCTGGACGCGGTAGTAGGGCTTGCTGCCGGTCGTGCCGGACTGACCAGTAGTACTTCGTGGTCGCCGTGCCGCTGGCGCCGCCCTTCGGCAGGTGCTTGAGCTTGTTCGAGGGTCCACTGGTCCGGTCGTGTTGGCCGACCGGCGCGTCCTTGCTGGTCATGTAGCAGCCGGTCTCGTAGAGCGCCGCGTTGCGAGTCGTCGGTGCCCGGCGTCTTGCGGTCGCAGCGCATGTCGAAGGCCGTCGCCCCCGAGCCGCCGGTCTGGGCGCCGAAGACCTCCTGCCAGCCGACGGCGGGCATCGGCGGGAGCCGTATCGTCGCCGGTCGACCGACGGTGACCTCGTAGAGCCAGTGCTTCGCGCGCACGGTCAGGTTGTCCTGGTTCATGCTGGTGAAGCCGTAGTTGATGCCTTCGAACGTCCCCCATCACCTGGTAGAGCGCCTGCTTGGCCTGGTAGAGCTTCGAGTTCGGATCGTCGCCGCCGCGCGCCACCGGGCAGTTCTGCCCGTCGCACAGGTAGCTGCACTTGCCGTCGGTGATGTCCTGCGCCGAGCAACTCGACGCCCAGTTCATCGACGCCGAGTTGTCGAACAGGATCATCAGGTAGGGGTTGCCGGAAGACGTGCGCAGCAGCTGCCGGTCGCCGAGGCTCTGCGGCGCGGCCGGCGCGGCGGCGAGCAGCGCTAGCGCCGCCAGCAGCAGGCCGCGGGTCGTTCGGGGGGCGATCGGGAGAGCGCGCATGGTTCCTCCGCTCGGGCTCGTGGAATTCTGGGTTCGGGCGATCATGGTCGTCGGTCTGCGGTCAGTACTGGAGCACTTCGAGGCCTTCGACCTCGGGGTCGTCGACGGTGACCGAGGGGTCGTAGGTGCGGATCGACTCGTCGACGCGCGGCTCCTTCTCGGGCTGCACGAAGAACATCTCGGAGAGCAGCCGCGTCGCCTGCGGCGCGGTCACGCTGCCGGCGACGCCGACACGCCGGCCCTGCGCGTTGACGACGTAGTTGATCGCGAAGTACTGCTCGCCCCCTTTGTTGACCGAGCAGAGATTGCAGGGGCCGCTGTAGATCGGGTAGAAGGGCGAGACGTCGACCGTCTCCTGCAGCGTCGTCGCGCCGAGCACCTTGTCGTCGAGGCTCAGACGCCGCGGCCGCGTGGCGGCGAAGCGCGACAGCGCGAACTGGATGCGCAGCCCCGATTCGGCGCCGTAGAGCACCCGGCTGGCGCTCTTCTCGGCGCCGCCGATCTGCGCTTCGGTCTGGGTGATGACGACGAGCGACAGGCCGATCACCGTCAGCACGAGCAGGATCAGCAGCACGAAGAGGTAGGCGCTGCCGCGCTCGGCGGCGCTGTCCGCGGAACCGTGCGACGGGCGGAGGGTGCGAAGGGCGCTCATCAGATGTTCCTCATGTCGACGATGGTGGTGAGCGCGCGCTTGCGGAACTGCTGCGCGTCGGTCGACCAGTAGGTCGGGTTGAAGGTCTCGTCCTCGACCGGCGTGTAGGTGGGCGCGACGAACCTCGGGTCGGATCTTCGCGTGCGCGCCCAGGTCGAGAGGCGCACGAAGTAGACCTGCACCGGCAGGCCCGCCTGGGTGGTGCCGCCGTGGGTCGTGTACTGGGTGTCGGTCGGGACGTCGGCGGCATCGTTGAAGAGCCAGTCGTCCTGCGCCCGCTGCGCGGAGTCGCCGACCGGACCCTCGAAGACGGTGTCGTCGACGCCGATGTTGTCGGAGTCGTCGCCGAACGAACCGGGGGTGGAGGCGACCGTGCTCGGGTAGTCGGTGTCGAGTCCGAGCGCCACCTGCAGGTCGAAGACGCCGTCGGCGAGGTCGAGCTGGAAGTTCGCGCTGTCTCCCTGGTAAGGCTCCTCGGTGCCGGGCTCGAAGCGGGCCCGCGCCAGGCGGGGGAACTGCGGCGTCAGCGCGTCGCCGGCCTTTTCGTAGACGTAGTAGCGGTACTCCTCGAGGAAGCAGCCGTAGGAGGCGGTCATCTTCGGCGGGAAGCGGCGGGCCGGCACCACCAGGTCGGTGTCGATCGGGTTGAGCGGCGAGTTGGTGTCGAGCTTGAGCGTGGTGGTGAACGTGAGCGAATCGGGATCCGAGGCCGAGCCGCCGACCGTCGGCACGCCCGTGATCTCGGCGATGCCGTAGACCGAGCGCGACTCCGGCGAGACCAGGATCAGTTTCCCCTTGATGCCCGGCCCGGACGGGTAGGCGTTGATCTCGTCGAGCAGCGGCTTGAGCGGCTGGCGGACGCCGGCGACGCTGATCTTGTTGATCACCAGGGAGGCCTGGTTGGCGACGCCGTCGTCGTCCGGATCCCACTCGAACTCCAGCGGGTTGAGCTGGTAGACCGAAGTCGACAGGCAGCCGCGGATGGTCAGGATGTCGGTGCCGTCGATGGCGGCGGGGGAAACGGTGGTGCCGCGCCCGACGAAATGGTTCGCGCTCGTTACGTTCGAGCGCACCTCGAGCGCCAGCCCGCTGAGCGCCGGAATCGGGTCGGACGGATTGAAAACGGCGCCCGGCGCCAGCTCGGAGGGGAGCCCGCCGCGCCCCGCCATGCGCACCAGCCGCGCCATGTCGGTCTGCGCGATGCGCAGCGACTGCTGCAGGTCGGTGATTTGGGTCTGGACCTGCGCCATCCGGTTGTTGAAGTCGAAGACGAGCGCGCCGGCGACCAGGATCTCGACCGCGATCAGCATCGCGACCAGGAGCTCGATCAGGGAGAAGCCCCGTGCGGCGGCCGGCGGGCGGGGGGAGCGACTGAAGCGGGAGCGCATGGTCGTCCTCAGTAGGTCTGCACGGCGATGACGCGATAGCCGCTCGCGGCGGTGAGGTAGTGGCGACCGGTCTCGATATTCATGGTGACCCGTTTGAGCTGCACGAAGCCCGGCGCGGTGCCGCCGACCAGCGGCGTGTCGAGCTGGTTGTCGGTGTCGAGGTCGGCGGCGCCGAACTGCTCGACCGTCGCGACTCGCGCATACTGCGCCGAGTCGCCGCCGGGGATGGTCGTCGCCCAGCTGTTGCCGTCGAGCAGGTAGTAATCGGTGGAGACGAAGGACATCTGACCGGCCGGAACTTCCATCGCGAGATTGTCGAAGGGGAGCGAGAGCAGCCGCTCGATGCCGTCGACCGAGGCGTTGGTCTCGTTGCTCGCGTCGTTGCCCTGCAGGTTGTTGAGCATGCCGCGCGTGACGAGCGGCAGGATGCCGAGAATCACGATGAGCAGCAGGAGCGCGGCGATCATTCCCTCGATGATCGAGAAACCCGCCTGCGCGGCGCGCCCCTCGGGGCGGAAGGCCTTCGGCATGATCGACTCCTCTCGGCCGGCGTCGCACGGCGGCGGACGCCCGGCCCTGGTCTGCGAGCTGCGCTCCTGCTGCCGCAAGGTGCGTGCCGCCCATTCTCGGGCCTGCCGGTCGTCGGGATAAATGTAAGATTCCACAGACGTTCCAGCCGCCAGCACGGGCCTGCTGGAGGTGCCGGGCAGGGGTCCTTTCAGCTACCTTTCGTATCCGAAATGTCGGCCGGCAACTCGACGCGAAACCGGGTGCCACCCGCTTCGCGGTCGGCGGCTTCGATCGTCCCCTCGTGCAACAGGACGATGCGGCGCGCCAGCGCCAGCCCGAGCCCGACCCCTTCGGCGCGACCGGTCGCAAAGGGCTCGAAGAGACGCTCCTTCAGCGCGGGCGGGATGCCGGCGCCGCGATCGCGCACGTCGACCTGCCAGCCGCCGGTGCGCGGCGTGAGCTCGATCTCGACCGGCGCGGTGGCGCCGGCTTCGCGGGTCGCTTCGATCGCGTTGGTCACCAGGTTGCGGAAGGCGCGCTCGAGCAGCTGTTCGTCGCCGGCCAGCGTCGCCTCGCCGGCGGGGAGCCGCAGGTCGACCGGGACGCCTCCTTCCGGCGCCTGTGCGGCGCGCCGCAGGATCGCCGCGAGGTCGGCGCGCTCGAGCCGGCGGCTGCCGGGGCGCGCGAACGTGAGGAAGTCGCCGACCACGCGCGCGAGCTGGCGGCTCTCGCGATCGATCTCCTCGAGGCAGTCGGCGGCAGCCGGCTGAAGCGGCTCGCGGCGCGCCAGCGCCACCCAGCCGGAGATCGCCGCGACGCTGTTGCGCAACTCGTGCGCGACGCCGGCCGAGAGCTCGCCGAGCTGCGCCAGACCCTCGGTCAGGCGGACTCGTGCCTCGGCGCGCAGCAGGGCGCGCAGGAAGAGGGCGACCAGCACGATGGCGGCGAGCGAGAGCCCGAGCACGAGCGGCGTGAGCAGCGCGACCGACCGGCGCTGGGCGGCGAGCGCGCGCGCCGGCAGGTCGACGCGCAGCAGGTAGGCCTCGCCGTCGACGGCGAGCGGCGCGCAGGCGACCACCGCCGGAAATCCGGCCCGCTCGGGACCGAAGGCGACCGCGGCGCCGCGGCGCGCCTCGGCGAGCAGCGCCGCCGGCAGCTCGTCGTCGCTGATCGCGCCGGCCGAGCCGCGGCGCCTGCCGTCGGCACCGAGCAGCGTCAGCCCCGCGCCCGGCGGCAGGGAGCGCTGGAGAGCGTCGAGGCGGAAGGGGAGGGCACGCGGCGCGTCCGCCGCCAGCTTCTGCGCCAGCGCCAGCGCCTCGCCGGCGCGCTCGGTGGCGAAGCGGTCGACGGCGGCACGGTAGGCGCCGAGAGTGGCGAGAGCGAGGCCCGCGAAGAGCACCAGCGTCGCCGGCAGCAGGATCGGCGCTTCGCGCCGCAGGTCGAGCCGGGGGCGGCTGACGTTCACCCCGGCCGCCCTCCGGCGACGGGCATCCCAAGATAGAGCGCCACGATCTGCTCCCCGGCGAAGAGCGCCACCAGACCGCCGATGGCGAGGAAGACGCCGAAGGGGAGCTTGGCGGCGAAGTCGCTCCGCCGGCGGGCGACGAGCGCGAGACCGACCAGCGAGCCGCCGAGCGTCCCGACGACGAGCGTGACCAGCACGCCGGACACGCCGAGGAAGGCGCCGAGCATGGCGATCATCTTCACGTCGCCGAGCCCCATCCCCTCGACGCCGCGCACGAGCTCCCAGATCCCGGCGACGACCAGCAGCAGGCCGGCGCCGACCAGAGCGCCCACCAGTCCTCGCGTCAGCGAGCCGCCGGGCAGCAGCAGTTGCGCCGCGAGCCCCGCCGCGATGCCGGGCAGGGTCAGCTTGTCGGGCAGGAGGAAGTGGTCGAGATCGATGAACGCGAGGGCGATCAGCAGCGCGGCGAGGAGCGCCGCGGCGGCGGCGCGGCCGTTGGCGCCGAATCGCCAGACGGCGCCGGCGAAAGCGAGCCCGGTCGCCGCCTCGACCAGCGGGTAGCGCGGCGAGATCGGCGCGCGGCAGTCGCGGCAGCGGCCGCCGAGCAGCAGCCAGGAGACGATCGGCAGGTTGTCGAAGGCGCGGATCTGCGCGCCGCAGGCCGGACAGGCCGACGGCGGCGTCACCGTCGAGATCCCTTCCGGCAGGCGGTGGATGACGACGTTGAGGTAGCTGCCGACGATCAGGCCGAAGAGCCCGGCGGCGACGAGAAAGAATTCGAACGGAGGCACGGCGGCGGGATTGTATGCCGCGGCTCGCGCCGTGCTCCGCGTGGCGCCGGTCAGGGCGCGGCGGCGACCAGGGCGCGCACCACGCGGCGCATGCGCTCGACGCCGCGGTCGAAGACGTCGAGCGGAATCTGCTCGTCGGGCGCGTGCACGCGGCGCAGCTCGCTCACTTCGAGCTCGAAGGGGGAGAAGCCGTAGACCGCGATGCCGCGCGCCCGCAAGTAACGGGCGTCGGTGATCCCCGGGATCATCACCGGGATGGTCGGCGCCTCGGGCGCCAGCGCGGCGGCGATCGTGCGCCACGCCGCGTTGCTGGTGCCGGAGGACGGCGCCTGCGGCGTCGCCAGCGTCACCCGCAGGTCGATTCCCTTGCCGAGCGCCGCGCGCACGCGGGCGAGGAAGGCCTCGGCGTTGGTCGAAGGCAGCAGGCGCGCGTCGATCTCGGCGCGCGCCTCGGCCGCCACCACGTTGGTGCGGTCGCTGGCGACGAGGCGGGTTACCTGGATCGTGTCCTGCAGCAGGCCGGTCAGCGGCAGCGGAAACCACTTCGCCGGCGCGCCGGTGGCCAGAATCTCGCGCGGCCGCACCTCCGGCCGCTGGAAGGGGGGATCGTAGCGATGGAGCCCCTCGAGGTACGCGACCATCGGCGCCTCGGCGCGCCACTCGGGAGGGAGATCGAGCAGGCGCGCCAGCGCGCGGATGAGCAGGTGGGCGGCGCTGTCCGGGTTGAGGCTCGAGGCGTGTCCCGGCCGGCCGTGCGCCGTCAGCTCGAGCCAGTAGGCGCGCTTCTGGGCGACTTCCAGTCCCCAGAACCAGGTCTTGCCCAGCACGCTCCGGTTGAGCCCTCCCTCGCCGAGCGCCGCCTCGACGCCGGCGAAGAGCTCCGGCCGCTTCTCGGCCAGCCAGCCCATCCCCTCGCCGCCGCCGTTCTCCTCGTCGGCCACCGCGAGATAGAGCAGCGCGCGGCGCCGCACCGGCTGGCGCGCCGCGTCGAGGAGAGCCTCGAGCTGCGCGATGCCGAGGCTCTTGCAGTCGACGGCGCCTCGCCCGACCAGCGCGCCCTCGCGCACCTCGCCCGCGAACGGCGGCGCCGTCCAGCCCTCTCCGGGCGGCACGACGTCGAGATGATGGAGGAGCACGACCGCCGGCGCGTTCGGCACCGTCGCCGGCAGGCGTGCCAGCAGGCTGGTCCGTCCGGCGGGGCTGGTCAGGCGCTCGCTCGCGATCCCCGCGGCGCGCAGGCGCACTTCGAGAAACGCGACCGCCGCGCTCTCGTTGCCGGGCGGATTGGAGGTGTCGATGCGGAGATAGTCGGCCAGCGCGCTGGCGGCGGGCGACAGCGCTGCTGCGGCGGGAGCGGCGAGCGCCGCGAGCAGCAAAGCGAGGAGCGCGGCGCCGGCCGGGAGACGTCTCACGCCGCGGAGTCTAGCGAGCGCGGCGCACCAGCGAAGAAACGCGCAAAAAACGAACGCCGCGGAAAAGATCCGCGGCGTTCGCGACAAGCGTGAGGCTCGGCCTCGATTTAGGTCGAGCCCGGCCAGCGGACGAAGAAACCGTCCGCCCAGATGATGTTCTGCGCGTAGTCGGTCGGTGTGAAGGGGCCGGCCGTCGGAGTGCCGAGATCGGTGATCGACCCGCCGTCCGTGCCGTCATTGCCGAACGAACCGATCGCAAAGACCTGGGACGCGAGTACGTTGCCGGCCGTGTTGAACCCGTAAAGATAATCGTGCTTCCAGCCGTCCTTCGCCGGCGGCGATTCCATGTAGAAGAACGTGCTGCCCGTGGGGTGCAGCGTGCTTTCGAGTGCAGCGAAGGTCATGTTCGTGTAGTTGTTCGAGTCCCACTGCAGCGCACCGGCAGCGCCAGCCGAGGCCGCGTCGGTCACCCAGGACATCATGGCCGTACCGACGTTGCGCATGTCGGCCACGGTCCGCTTCTGCTTTGCCTTCTGCAGGGCGTCGATCAAGTTCGGGATCAGGATGGCGGCGATGATGCCGATGATTGCCACCACGATCAGAAGCTCGATCAGCGTGAAGCCCCGCTGGCGGTTCCGGAGTTTCTTGAGCATCCGGTCTCCTCACCCGTTCAGGGTCTCGTCCTACGGCCAATTCCGCAGGCTGTTCGATAATGGTGCGAGCACGATCAGTGCCAAAGAACAGAGCGTTTGTTCTCAATCGTTTAGCGTAATCAGCGAAGTTTGCATGCCAACCAATGGCAGATCGAACGGCAAAAATTGTCAATTTACGAGGTTGCGAACAGCCTCCCGATAGAGCTCGATGCCGGCTCGGAAAGCCGGAAGCTGCATCCGTTCGTTCGCCTTCGCGATCTGCAGCGTATCGAAGACCACGACGGGGAAAGGGGAAAAACCATAGGAACGAATCTCGCGCTCGCGCAGGTAACGCGAGTCGGTTGCCGCCCAGGGCAGAAAGTAGGGACCGACGGCGACTGCCGGGTAGCGCTTCCGCACTGTCGATACGAGGCTCTTGAAGTCGGCGTGCTCGGTGGGCGAAGCGCCGTAGCGGCTCTCGAGACGGAACGGAGTATGAGCGATGCCAGCGATCTTCCATTCGGGCGCCAGCCGCCCGACCGCGCTGTCGAAATCAGAGTCGGGCATCAAGTGCAGCGATACCCGAAGGGCGAATCCCCCGCCTTCCGCCGGTTCGACTCGGAGAGGCCAGATTTCGTCCCGGAGGAGCGCCTTGAGAAAGGGCGTCAAGTTGTCGAAGCGGTCGCGCTCGAGCGGCAGACGATCCATTTCGCCGAGCAATGACGACAGCCCGGGATCGGTGCGAGACGGCCCGTACGAGTCCAGAAACGCATGAATCGCGAGAGGGATGTCGGGCGACGGGTCGGCAGCTCCGGGCTTGCCCAGCCTCTGCGCCAGGAGCCGGAGAGTCTCGGCGTCGGGAGCGCAGAAGACCGACGAGGCGAAGCGCTTCTGCGCGAACTCGATGCCCCAATACTTGACGTCGGAGGGACTAGTGGCCTCGATGACCCCCCCCTCCGAGAGCACGGTGTCCATCCGCGCCACCAATTCCGGGTGGTGGTCGAGGATCCACTTCGTACCGGTCGCGCTCCCCTCTTCCTCGCTCGAAGTCTGCAGGAAAAGCAGCGACCGCTTGGGCTTGCGCCCGGCGCGCGCCGCGTCGACCATCGCCATCAGTTGGGCGATCGTCAGGCTCTTCATGTCGTACATGCCGCGGCCGTAGATCCAGGGGCCAAAAATGACGCCCCCGAAGGGCGGATATTTCCATCCATCGCTCTCGATGGCCGCTTCGACATCGAGGTGGCCGAATAGCACCAGGGCGCGCGGGTCCTCGCCCTCGACGAAGGCCCACAGATTGGCTCGCCGGTCGGCAAAGCGCTCGATCGTCGACGGAATACCGGCCGCGGCGAGCTGGGCGGCGAGGAATTCGGCCCCAGCGACTTCGTCCGGGTGGGGATCAGAAGTGTCAATTTGCACGTAGCGCTGCAGGAGCTGCACTTCCGGGAAGTCGAGGAAATCGATGCCGGCGAAGAGCGCCTGCTCCTGTGGCACCTTGGCGAAGCCCGCCGGCGGGATCGGCCGCGAGTAGCGCCCGAGCAGGAAGCCGGCCGCGGCGGTCAGCGCGAGACTCGCCCAGAGAGCGACGCGGGCGCTGGTGCGGATGGCGCCGGCGACCGGCGAGCGCGGCGGAGAAGCCATGCGAGGGCGCGAATCTAGCATCGGCGTTGCGGGACCGCGGTGTAGTCTCGGCGCGATCGACGCCGCCGCGAATCTCCCGAGCCCTCCCGTGACGCGCTCCGCTCCCGACGCCGAACGCCGCGCCGAACGGCGCTGGCGACTCGGCGCGGTCATGGTCGCGCTCCTGCCGGCGCTCGCCGTGCTCGCCGCCGAGGCCTGGGTCGACGGCGACCTCGCGGGGCTGCCGCTCGACGACCCCTGGATCCATCTGCAGTTCGCGCGGGAGCTCGCCGCGGGCCACGGTCTCGCCTATCGCGCGGGAACCCTCGTCGCCGGCACCACCGCGCCTCTGTGGACGGCGCTGCTCGCCCTGCTCGCGCCGCTGCCCGGTCCCGCCGCCGCGTGGGCCAAGCTCGCCGGCCTCGCCGCCCACGTCGCGCTGCTCGCCGCCGCCTTCGGTCTGGCGCGCCGGCTCGGGCTCTCGCGCCGCCGCGCGGCGCTCGCGACGATTGTCGCCGGGCTGTCGGACGGGCTGGTCTGGGCGGTCTCCTCGGGCATGGAAGTGGCGCTCTTCACTGCCCTGCTGCTCGCCGGCCTCTCGCGCCAGATCGACGAGCGGAGCGATCTGTCGCGGCCGCCCGTCGCGTTTCTCCTTTTCGGCCTCGCCGCGCTGACCCGCCCGGAGGCGCTCCTGCTGCCGCTGCTCGCGTTCGTCGATGCGTCGTTCGTTGCCGCGCCGTCAGGGTGGCGCTTCGATCGCCGGCGCGCGCGGCGCGCTCTCGCAGGCCTCGCGGTGGCGGCGGTGCTGGTGATCCCGGTCGCGCTCGCCTTCCAGGCGATGTCGGGCTCCCCCTTTCCGACCACCCTCGGCGCCAAGTCGCCCGGCCCGCCGCGCTGGCTGCCGGTGCTGCGCGACCTGCGGCGGATCGCCGACGTCCTCTTCGAGTCGCAGCCGCTGGCGACGCTGCTCGCCGGCGGCGGGGCGCTCGTGCTGCTGCGCCGCAACCGGACCGGGCGCGATCGTGGCCTGCTGCTGCCGCTGTGGACGGCGGCGATGCCGGTCGCGATGGCGATGCTGTCGAGCCGGCAGGAAGTCGATCTCGGCAACCTCGGCCGCTACTTCTTCCCGCTCGAGCCCTGCGTCGTGCTGCTCGGCGTCTTGGCGCTCGACGAACTGCCTCTCGGCGGCGCGCGCCGCGTCGAGCTCGGCCGGCGCGTGACGGTGCCGGTCGGCGCGCTGGCACTCGTCCTCCTCGTCGCGCCGCCGCTCGTCCGCTCGGCGCGCATGGCGCTCCTGGTCCTCCAGGCGCGCGACAACGTCGAGCGCAGCGACGGCGCCGCGGCGGCCTGGCTGGCCGCGAACGCCGCCCCGGACGCCCTCGTCGCGGTGGTCGACATCGGCCGCATCGGCTACTCGATCCCCAATCCGCTGCTCGACCTCGGCGGCATCGCGGACCCCGAGCGCCAGCGCCTGCTCGCCGCGGCGGCGCGCGCCGGCACCCCCTGGCAGGAGGCGATGCTCGCCTGGATCGAGCGCCGCCGCCCCGAGTACGTGGTCGTCTTCCCGGGCTGGTTCCAGCGGCTCGAGCGCGAGCCGGCGCGGTTCCCCCCCGCCTCCGCATTAGGATGAAGGACAACATCGTCATGGGGCGGGACGAGCTCGTCGTCTATTCGACCCCGTGGACCCGCAAGGAGAAACAACCGTGACCGCCGTTCCCTATCTCGATCTCTCCCGCGCCCGCGCCCGCATCGCGCCGGCGCTCGAAGAGCGCTGGCGCCGGGTGCTCGACGCCAACGCCTACGTGCTCGGCCCCGAAGTGAAGGAATTCGAGGGCGCCTTCCGCGCCTTTCTCGGCGCCCGGGGCGTCGTCGCCGTCGCCAACGGCACCGACGCGCTCACCGTCTCGCTGCGCGCGCTCGGCCTGCGCCCGGGCGACGAGGTGATCGTCCCCGCCTTCAGCTTCTTCGCCACCGCCGAGGCGGTGGTGCTGGCCGGCGGCACGCCGGTCTTCTGCGACATCGACCCGCGCACCTTCAACCTCGACGTCGACGACTGCGCGGCGCGCGTCACCCCGCGCACCGTCGGCATCGTCGGCGTCCATCTCTACGGCCGCCCGTTCGACGCCGACCGCGTCGTCGAGCTCTGCCGCCGGCACGGCCTCTGGCTGCTCGAGGACGCCGCGCAGGCGCAGGGCGCGCGCTACCGCGGCCGCCGCGTCGGCACGCTCGGCACGCTCGCCGCCTGGAGCTTCTATCCGACCAAGAACCTCGGCGCTTACGGCGACGCGGGCGCCGTGTCGGGGATGGACGAGGAGTTGCTCGGGAAGGTCCAGCTCGCCGCCAACCACGGCCAGAGCTCGCGCTACCACCACGTCGGGATCGGCACTAACTCGCGCCTCGACTCTCTGCAGGCGGCGGTGCTCAACCTGCGGCTGCCGCTGCTCGACGGCGACAACGCGGCGCGCCGCAAGCTCGCGGCGCTCTACGCCGAGGGGTTCGCCGGCGTCGGCGACGTGCGGCTGCCGGCCGATCACCCGGACGACGAGTGCGTTGTCCACCAGATGACGATCGCCACCGCGCGGCGCGATGCGCTCGCCGAGCATCTGAAGCAGGCCGGCGTCGGCTCGTCGGTGCACTATCCATCACCGCTCCATCGCCAGCCGGCGCTCGCGGCGCTCGGCCTCGAAACCGGAGCGCTGCCGCACGCCGAGCGCGCCGCCGCCGAGGTGCTCTGCCTGCCGATGTTCGCCGAGCTCACCGCCGGCGAGGTCGAGGCGGTGGTCGCCGCGGTGCGCTCCTTCTACGGCCGCTGAAGGCGCGGACTCCGTTCAGGGCAGCCGCGGCGGGAACCAGCCGTCGCGCCAGAGCCGCCGCTCGTAGTAGCCCAGCTGGCGGCCGAGCAGCGTGCGCAGCTCGCGGCGCAGCGCGGTCGCCTGCTCGGGGCGCTCGGACCCGAGATCGGTCCCCGCCGCGCCGGGCGCGATCGCGCGCAGCCCCGCCTCGCGCCGGTCCCAGTCGACGAAGTAGAGCAAGCCGTCGCGCACCACGCCGTCCTCGCGCGTCAGCCCCTGCACGGTGGCGAGGATCGGCCGCCCGGCGCCGCTGTAGCCGGCTTCCAGGATGTCGTCGCGCCCCTGGAAGTTGCCGTGGCGAGGAAGGCCGAGCGCGCGGTAGAGCGCCGGCAGCGCGTCGAGCAGCGACACCGGCGCGGAGACGTGGCGCGGCGCCGTCTCCGCCGTGGCGAGCACGGCGGGGAAGCGCAGCATCAGGACGCTTTGCAACTGGTCGGGTAGCAGCGTCGTGCCGTGGGTCGCCTGGCCGTAGTCGTAGAACGCCTCGCCATGGTCGGCGACCACCAGGACGACGGTGTCGCGGTCGATCCCGCGCGCCGCGAGGCCGTCGAGCAGGCGCCCGAACTGCGCATCGACGTAGGCGAGCGCGTTGTGCCAGCGGTTGAGCATCACCGGCGTCCGCTCGCGCGGATAGCCGAGGAAGGTGGCGGGGAAATCGATCGCATTCGGCGAGTAGATGGCCGGCGCGCCGGGCGGAATCTCGTAGGAGAAATGCGTCGCCTGGAAGTTCAGGTAGGCGACGAAGGGGCGCTCGCGGCCGGCGTCGAGCCAGTCGAGGAAGGCACCGACGACCGTCTCTTCGAACGCCTTGCTTTCGCGCCCCTTGCCATGGCGCGGCGCCCCCGGGAAGGTGAGCGAATCGCGAAAAGTCCCGAGCGCCGGCGTGCGCAGGAACGCAATCATGTTTCCCCACTTCTCGTTTTGGCACGAGAAGACCCCGCTGCGGTAGCCGAGCGGCCCGAGCAGATCCCAGGGCAGGGTGCGCGGGTAGTCGAGTTGCGAGAAGCCATCGGAGTGGTCGAACTTGCGTGGATGGAGCGAGGCCAGGATCGAGGTTTGCGCATAGTCGGAGTGCGTCGCGGTGGCCCAGGCCTGGTCGAAGACGACCGACTGGTCGGCGAAAGCGAGCAGTCGGGGGGTCGATGCGGGGCGGGCGCGGGGACCGAAGAGACGGTCGGGCGAGATCGACTCGAGCATCACGATCAGCACGTTGAAGCGCTGGAACTCCCCCGCCCGGTAGCTCTCCCGGCGCGCCTGGAGCGCCGGGTCGGGGAGGCCTGCGTCATCGCCCGCGAACTCGCCGGGCAGGAAGAGATGCACGACGAGCCTCGTCTCCGGCACCAACTCGGCGGCGAGCCGCCGCGCCGGCGGGGCGAGGGCGCCGGTCGCGATCGCGCCGGCGACGCCGGCGGCAGCGAGCGCGCCGTAGCGCCGGGCGCTCCATCCCGCCAGCCGCGGCGCCAGGAGCCCCCCGAGGCCGCGCACCGCGAGGGCGATCAGGAGCGGCAGGGCCAGCGCTGCGGCGATCAGCCGGCGCTCGGCCCCGGTTCCCTCCGAGAAGATCTGGCCGAAGCTCGCGGAGAGGAAGCGCAGGTCGACGAGCTCGAGATGGCTGCGCAGGACGACCAGCTTCACCACCGAGAGGACGAGCAGCGCGTAGAGCGCGCCGGCCGCGAGCGCCGCGGCCCAGTTCAGCCAGCGCCGCGAGCGCCGGCCGCAGAGGGCGGCGAGCGCGCCGCCGATGCCGGCATGCGCCGCGCCGAGCGCCACCACCAGCAGCGCCAGCGCCGCCCAGCCCCCCGCGCCGGCCGGCGCGGTCCCCGCGGCGAAGCCGAAAGTGAAAAAGAGGAAGAGCGCCCAGAGCGCGCCGGCGGCGGCGAACATCGCGGGCGCGGGGGAGTCGCCGCGCGGCGGGCGGAGCATGGCGCGGCAGGGTAGACCGCCCCTCGCGCGCGGTCAAGGAGGGCGACCGCGAATCGGGTGCAAGCGCCGGCGACGGCTACAATCCCGGCTTCGATGTCCCTCGATCCGACGAAGGTGCAGAGCGCCGCGCGCAAACACGGCCGCGAGCTTCTCGAGTTGGCCATGGCCCTGACGGCGTTGCTCTTCGTCGCCCTGCACGTCGCGGCGCTCTTCACCGAGAGCGTGAGCTGGGACGAGTTCGGGCTCTTCGCGCGGGCGGAAGTCCTCGGGCGCACCGGCGCTCTTCGCTCGGGAAGCCGGCCCGGAGCGGCGGAGATCCTCTTCGTGCCGATCGTCCGCGGCTGCCGCGACGCGATCGAGATCGTCCACACGACGCGGCTGGTCTGGACCGCCGTCACCGTGCTCGCACTCGCCGGTCTCTACCGTTTGCTCTGCGAGCTCCGGCGCGAGCGGCCGCTGCCCGCGGCCGGCGCCGCTGCCGGCGTGGCCAGCTTGGCGCTCGCTCCCGCGTTTCTGCGCTCGTCGCTCCAGGTGCGGACGGACCAGGTGGCGATGCTCTGCGGAATCTGGGCCGCGCTGCTGCTCGTCGCGAGCCGGCGCCGGCCCTGGGGCGCCCCGGCAGCGGGGCTGCTGTTCGGGATCGGCTTCCTGTTCACGCCGCGCGTGCTCTACATCGCCCTTCTGGCGGCGATCGTCGCGCTCTGGCGGATCGCCTTCGAGCCCGGCGCCAGCCGCGCCCGCGCCATCCGGCGCAGCGTGCTGGCGACGGTCGCCGCGGCGGGCGTCTTCGGCGTCGTGCTGCTCACCTTCTGGCTCGGCGGCGCGCCCTTTCTCCGTTTCTCGCCGCCGACTGCGGTCGCCGGTCGCATGGACGCCTTCGACTACTACCGACGTGTCTACGGCTACTCAATCTACCGCGGCATGGCGCCGACGATGTTGCCGCAACTCGCGCTCGCCGCTCTCGTCGCCGGCGCCATTCTTCGCGCGGCTCGCCGGCGCGCCGTTCCCGGCCGGCTCGTCGCCACCGGGGCGCTGCTCGCGGCCGGTCTGGTCGTCGCCGTAGTCCACGCTGGCGCTTTTGCTCACTTCTGGATGACGCTCGGCCTGTTTCCCGCCCTGGCGCTCGGCATCGCTTTCGAGGACGCGATCGAGGTTCTTGCTCCCGCCTGGCGACGGACGGCGATCGCCGCGTTCGCGCTCGCCCTCGTCGTTCCCGGTCTCGCCTTCGCCGCCAGCCTGCTCGCCGACACGCAGGCGGTACAGCGTGAGAGCCTCGCCTTCGTCGACCGCAACTTCCCTGTCGCTGCCGCTGGTTTTCAGGCCGAGGGCGCGCTTTTCTGTCGGCGCGACGCCCGCCCCTTCGAGCCGATGTTCCGCTACGACGTCCTGGCGCGCTTCACGGGCGAGGGGGGCGAGCGCGCGGCGCACGACCTGATCGGCGAGTTCATGGCGCTGCCGGTCGAGTTCGTGATCGGCACCGGCGTCCTCAACGCCTTCCCCCGCCCGTTGCGGGAGTTCTGGCGCGCCAACTACCAGCCCTACTTCGGGCCAGTGCTGGTGGCGGGCCGGCGCCTGCACGGCAGGGAGGGTGAGCGGCAGGAGCTCCCGATCATCGCGCCCGGCCGCTACCGCTTCGTCGCGGCCGGCGGCGACGAGGCGGCACGGTTGCGTATCGGCGGGAGCGAGCTCGGGCCGGAAGAGACGATCGATCTCGCCGCCGGGTCGGTCGCCGTCGAATACCTCGCCGCGGTCGACGACGGCTTCCTGATCCTGGCGCTCACCGAACCGCCGCGCGCCTCGGCCGCGCCCTTCTACGCTCGCGCCGCGCGACGCGAGGCCGAGTCGTTCGCGCCATGAAGCGCGCCGGAAGCGGCGGCGATGTCGCGGAACGGGCACTGCTGACGCTGGCGCTCGTCGCGGCCGGCAGCGCGGCGGTGGCGCTGGCGCTGCGGCGCTTCCTGCAGATGGACGAGTTCGTCTTCGTGCGCTGTGCCTGGCTCGTCTCGCGCGGCGAGGTGCCGTACCGCGACTTCTTCGACCACCACACGCCGCTGTTCTACGTACTGCTCGCTCCGATTGTCGGAGTGCTGCCCGAGCGCGCCGCGACGATGGTCGCGACGCGCTTCGCCGTGCTGCCTCTGCTCGCCGTGCTCGTCGTCGCGACCTGGCGGCTCTGCCGCGCCCGCGCTTCGCCGCGCGCCGCGACAGCGGCCACGTTGCTCCTGCTCGCCTATCCCGCCTTCGTCACGCGCGCCCTCGAGATTCGCCCCGACCTGCTCGCGGCGGCCTGCTTCGTCGGCGCCGCGACGCTGCTCGCCCGCGCCGCCGGTCCGGCCCGCGCCTTCGCTGCCGGAGCGCTGATCGCGAGCGCTCTCCTCGCGACCCAGAAGTCAGCGCACTATGTCTGGGGCCTGGCGCTGCTGGGGCTCTGGGCGCCGATGGAAGCAGGCGACCGAACGGAGGTGCGCGGGCGGCGCCGCCTCGCCTTTCTGGCCGGCGGAGCGACGCCGGCGTTCGCCGTCTTGCTCGTTCTCGCGGGTGCCGGAGCACTCGCTCCTTTCTGGGACCAGAACGTCACCCTCGCGCTGCAGTGGCAGCTCGACGCCACCACCGGTTCGGTCGCCGGTACGTTGCGCGAGGCGGTCGCGGTCTGGCCGCTCTGGGCGCTGGTGGCGACGACGGGCCTGGTGCTCGCGATCGGCGAGCGAGCCCGCAGGCCGGCCGGCGGGATGGCCGTCGCGGAGCTCGCGATCGCGGCGGCGGCGCTGCCGGCGACGATCTCGCTCTTCACGCTTCCGTTCTCCTGGCCCTACAATCTGATTCCCTTCTTCCCGGCGTTGACGCCGTTCGCGGCGCTGGCGATCGACCGCGCGCCGGCGCGCTGGAGCCGCGGCCTGGTCGCCGCGCTCGTCCTCGCCGCGCTCGTGCAGGAGGCGGGGTGGTGGCGCTTCGAGATGCGGCGCGACAATCGCGCACAGCTCGCGCACCTCGAAACACTCCTGGCCGCGACGGCGCCGGAGGAGGCTGTCTTCGACGACAATGGCGGCTATCTCTTCCGCCCGGCCGCCTATCGTTACTGGTATCACTCGCGCGCCATGCGCCAGCTTCTGCGCCCCGAGATGGCGCGCGACATGGTGCCGGCGATCGAGGCGGCGGGCGCCGTGGCCTGGATCCCCGACCTCCGCTTCGACGAGCTGCCGCGCAATGTCATCTCCTGGGTGGCGGCGCACTTCCAGCGCTATCGCGGGCCGGTGATGCTCTGGGGCGTGCGAGTCGCGGCGGCCGGAGCGCCCCCGGAGGGGGAGCTCGAGGTGGGTGTACCTCGCGCCGCGCGCTACTTCGTCGTCGGAGAGCGCGGCGAGCCACTCGCCGGCCGGCGCGTGACGATCGACGGCGAGCCGCGAGCGGAACGTGAGCCCTTCTCCCTCACCGCCGGGGCGCATCGGGTGCGCGTCGACGGCGAGGGTCCGCGCGCCTACCTGCTCTGGCTGCCGCGCACGGGCGAAGTCTGGATCCCCGAGACGGGACCGCCCGGTCCCGGCTTCTACCCCTACTTTTTCTGAGTGGGCGCTTCGCCGGCAGGGGGCGCGACGACCTCGGCGATCACGAGATCGGCGCTCGCGCGCAGCACGAACGGCCGGCCGCCGGCGAGCCGGGAGAGCTCCGGCGCGCCGAAGTCGTTGGCAAGCAGGAAGACCCGCCGGCCGCGGGCGAGAAGCTCGCCGACCAGCTTCGGCGTGTCGGCGCCGCCATCGAGTCGCGTCTCGAGAATCACCAAGTCGCGGTCGAGCCGCAGGGCGCCGGCGGCGTTCTTGCTGCTCCAGAGCGTGACCAGCGCTAGCGGCCCCGCGACGGGAAGAGCGCGATCGAGCAGGCGCATCTTGACCTCGTTGCGCGCCCGCCGGCCGCGCGCCGCCGCGAGGTCGTCGCCGAGATGGGCGACGAGCGCCCAGGCGAGCGTGGCGCCGGTGAGCGCGGCGAGGGCGCGACGCGGACCGTGCGGGCGGCACCGCGCCAGGATCCAGACCGCGGCGAGCGCCGTAGCGAGCAACAGAGGGCCGTAGACGAGCGCGGCGATCCGCACCTCGAGGTCGAAGGGCTCGGCGAGCGCGGCGCGCAGCAGGAGGGCCGCCACCACCGCGCCGGCCACCAGCGCTTGCGCCGGCAGTCGCCAGCGCTCGAGCGCCCAAGCGAACGCCACGGCCGCGAGCGGCACCAGTTCGAGGAAATAGCGTTGGTTGTAGCCGAGCCCGTCGGTGCGCCCGGTTCCGGCCGCCGCGAACGCTGCCAGCACCGGCAGGATTACGAGGCCCATGGCGCGCAGCTCGCGGCGCCGCGCGCCCTCCGCGGTCGTCGCGCCGCCGCGCCCGAGCCAAGCGGCCGCGATCGCCAGCGCGGCGAGCGCCAGCCAGGGCGCCGACTGCAGCCACGCCTTCTTGACCGCGCCGTCGACGAGCCAGGTGCCAACGACCGGGTCGCGGTGGAGATACGACACGTGCTCGCCGCCGAGCGGCGGGCAGGCGGAGTAGTCGACGAGGCGACACCACGCCATGCGGCCGAAGTCGGACCAGAAGCTCGCGGCGTCTCCCCCGCCGGCGCTCCCGGCGGCGGCGTCCAGGTTCGGCAGGTAGTGCTGTCCCTTGCTGATCGGATTCCACGAGCCGAGCCGCAGGTGGTTCATCCACGAGCTCGCGGCAACCGCGGGCAGCAGACCGAACGCGAAGAGCAACGACCGCCGGATACGCCGCTCGGCGAAGAGCAGAATGCCGAGCCCGACGGCGGCGGCGAAGAGAATGTTCTGGTAGCGCACGCCGGCCGCCAGCCCGGCCACGAGGCCGCTCGTCGCCGCCGGCCAGTCGGCGTGGCCCGCGGTGCGCAGCCGGGCGGCGAGCGCGAAGCTCGCGGTGGTGAGTGCGACGGCGAGCATCTGCGGCCAGAGCCCCTGCGCGTACTCGATCGAGTAGCCGCCGAGGGCGAAGGCCGCGGCGGCCAGCCAAGGCGTCGCCGGATTGGCGGCGCGGCTTCCGGCGAGCGCGAAGACGGCGGCGGCGGCGGCGAGGAAGGCGAGCGTGTTGAGTGCCACGAGGCCACGCCAGCCGAGATAGGAGAAAGGAAGCGCGACGAAGGCATAGAGCGGCGGCACCGTGGTCGTCACCGGCGTCGCGACGGCGCGTCGAAGCGGCGCCTCGGGGTCGAACCAGAGAAGCTCGACCGAGGGCGAGAGTCCTTCGGTTCCCGCAACCGTGAGCCGACCTTCGCGCAGGTCGAGGACGCTCGTGAGGTAGTGGTTCTCGTCGATCGTGAACGGAGCGGGAACGACCGTGACCGTGAGCAGCAGGCCGAGCATTGTCAGCACGAACAGCGGCCGCTGCCGCGCCGCGCGCGCCGCACGTGCGGCATCCGAAGGAGTACGCTCGTTCATGGAGGACGGCCGGGCCATTATAGGGAGAGCCGCCGGGCGCTCGAGCCAGCGAGAAAGCCGATTTCCCTCCCGGCTGCGACTGCGATAGGAATAGAGGTCGAATCCCCGCCGAGATGAAAGTCCTGCTCGCGAACGCGCCCGCCCGTGTCGCCGTCGACGGCCAGTCGAACGGCCGCGAGCTCTTCTACGTCAAGGCGGGGAGCCGCTGGCCCTTCTCGATCGACAAGCGCCCGGGGGAAGCGGCGCGTTACGTCCCCTTTCCCTTCTCCCTCGCCTACCTGGCGGCCCTGCTCGAGCGCGAGTCGATCCCGGTCGACGTTCTCGACGCCGTGGCGCTCAACCTCCCCGAAGAAGAGTTCCTGGCCCGCTGCAAGGCCTCGGCGCCCGCGCTGATCGTCATGGAAGCGACGACGCCGACAATCGAGCTCGACCTCGCGCTCGCCGGGCGGCTGAAGCAGGCGACGGGGGCGACGATCGCGCTCACCGGAGCGCACGTCACCACTTTCGCGCGCGAAACGCTCGCCTCCTGCGAGGCGGTCGACTGGGTGCTGAAGGGGGAGTACGAGATGAACGCGCTGGCGGCCATCCGGGCCGAGATGGCGGACCCCGCGCAGCGGGAAGCGCAGCTCGCGGCGGTTCCGGGTCTCGTCCGGGCGGTCGGCTCGGGCGCGGAGCGGGTCGTTCGCGAAGGTCCTCCCGGCGCTCCGATCCAGAATCTCGACGACCTTCCCTTCCCGGCGCGGCATCTCTTCCCGACCCCGGCGGCGCCCTCGATGTGGCCCTACTGGGACGGCTTCTGCCAGCGCCGTCCCGCGGTGCAGATGCACTCGAGCCGCGGCTGCCCCTTCAAGTGCACTTTCTGCCTCTGGATCTCGGTCATCTACGAGCAGGGGCCGTACCGCACCTTCTCGGCCGCGCGGATCGTCGACGAGATGGAGGAGGTCGTTCGCCGCTACGGCGCGCGCGAGATCTACTTCGACGACGACATCTTCACCGTCAAGGAGGACCACGTCGTCGGGCTCTGCGAGGAGATCCAGCGGCGCCGCCTGAAGGTCGCCTGGTCGGTGATGGGCGACGCGATGGCGGTCACCGAGAAGTCGATCGACGCGATGGCGAAGGCCGGCTGCATCGGCATGAAGTTCGGCGTCGAGAGCGCCGATCCCGACGTGCTCAAGAAGCTGCGCAAGCCGGTCAAGATCGACAAGGTGCGCAAGGTCGTCGGCTGGTGCGCCGCGCGGGGCATCAAGACGCACGCCACGATTACCTTCGGACTCGAGGCCGACACGCCGGAAACGATGCAGCGCACGCTCGATTTCTGCTGCAGCCTGCCGGTCGACTCGATCCAGTTCTCGACCACGACTCCTTTCCCGGGCACCGAGCACTACCGCAACGCGAAAGCGGCCGGCCAGATCGACGACCGCGACTGGTCGAAGTTCGACGGCGCGCGCTCGTCGGTGCTCACTTACGCCTCGATGAGTCCCGAGTTCGTCGAATCCTTCGCCCTGCGCGCGCCCTCGGTCTGGCTGCGCGCGCGGCTCAAGGACCCGGCCTGGGTGGCGCGGCAGATGAAGTACTTCGGCCGCGTGGCCCGCGACCAGGGCGTCGCGGGCGTCTACCGGCGCGCCGAGCGCGGCACGCGCCTCCTCTTCAACCTGGCGCGGTGAGCTCTCCGTCCGGGCAGGGATCCGGAGCGCTCCGGATCCTGATGCTCAATCACAACGTCGTCTGGCGCAGCACCTTCTACCGCGCCTTCTATTTCGGCCGCGAGCTGGCGGATCTCGGCCACCGCGTCACGCTGGCCACCATCTCCGCGCGCCGCCGACTGCGGCCGGAGA
Source organism: Thermoanaerobaculia bacterium (assembly GCA_963699245.1). Taxonomy (GTDB): domain Bacteria; phylum Acidobacteriota; class Thermoanaerobaculia; order Multivoradales; family JAGPDF01; genus JACTMI01. The sequence continues at coordinate 2,144,891 of OY969426.1, read as the reverse complement.
CCTACGAGCTCGAAGGCGTCCGCATCGTCGAGACCCCGGACTGGGGCGTCGGGCTCGCCCGCACCGGCTGGGATCTCTTCGACACGCTCTGGCGCCGCCGCCGCTTTCTCGCCGAGCCCTTCGATCTCGTGCACGGCTTCGACTGCCGGCCGGTCGTGCTCTCTCCGTCTCTCGCGCTGGCGCGCCGGCGCGGCATCCCCTGGGTGAGCGACTGGGCCGATTGCTGGGGAGGGGACGGGGGAGCGATCTCGCAGCGCAGGAGCTGGCTCGGGCGGGTCGCCTTCCGCCCGTTCGAGACCTGGCTCGAGGAGTCCTTCCGCCATCGCGCGGCGGCGGTGACGGTGACCAGCCGCACGCTGCGCGAGCGGGCGGTGGGGCTCGGGCTGCCGCCGTCGCGGGTCCACTACGTGCCGTCGGGCGCCAACGTGCGAACCGTCCAGATGCGCGACCGGGAGGAGTGCCGCCGCGCGCTCGGCCTCGCCGCCGGGGGACCGGTCGCCTGTTTCGTCGGCTTCGTCCAGTACGACCTGGATCTGGTGATCCGCGCCTTCGCGGCCGTCCGCGCCCGCGTGCCGGAGGCCCGCTTGCTGCTCGTCGGCCCCAGCAATCGCGACGCTGCCGGGCTCGCTGCGCGCCTGGGGCTCGCCCCGGCGATTACCGACTTCGGCCAGCGTCCCTTTGCCGAGATCCCGACCTTCCTCGGGGCTGCCGACGTGCTCCTGCTGCCGATGTCCGACAACCTGATGAATCGGGCGCGCGGCCCGATCAAGCTCGGCGACTATCTCGCCGCAGGCCGCGCCGTCGTGGCGAATCCGGTCGGCGACCTGGTCGAGATCTTCCGGCAGGACGAGGTCGGCAGCCTGGCGGGCGAGGAGCCCGCGGCCTACGGCGCGGCGATCGCCGATCTCCTCCTCGATCCCGAGCGTTGCGCGCGCCTGGGGCGCCGCGCCCGCCAGGTGGCAGAAGAGAAGTACGCCTGGAGCCGGCTGGCGCCCGCCCTGCTCGACGTCTATCGCCAGGCGCTCGCCGCGCTCTCGGGCGAGCCCGGCGGGTAGCGAACGCCGGGGCGATTGGCTACGCTCTGCCGATGCGGGTCCTGGTCACCGGAGGCGCCGGCTTCGTTGGCTCGAGCCTGGCGCTCGCGCTCCGCCAGCGCCATCCGGACTGGCAACTCACCGCCTTCGACAACCTGAAGCGCCGCGGCTCGGAGCTGACGCTGCCGCGCCTGGCGGCGGCCGGCGTGCGCTTCGTGCACGGCGACGTTCGCATCGCGAGCGACCTCGCGGCGGTGGGCGCGATCGATCTCCTCCTCGAATGCTCGGCGGAGCCCTCGGTCCTCGCCGGCCTCGACGGCTCCCCCGCCTACGTGCTCGACACCAACCTCGGCGGCACGATCCACTGCCTCGAGCTGGCGCGGCGGCACAACGCCGGCTTCCTCTTCCTCTCGACGAGCCGGGTCTATCCGATCGAGGCGCTTTCGCGGCTGCCGCTGCGCGAGACGGCGACGCGGTTCGAGCTCGATCTCGAGGGAGCGCCGCCGATTCCCGGTCTTTCGGAGCACGGGATCGCGGAGGACTTTCCCCTCGCCGGGGCGCGCTCGATGTATGGCGCGACCAAGCTCTGCTCGGAACTGCTGATTGCTGAGTACGTCGCGGCCTATGGCCTGCGCGCGGTGGTGAACCGTTGCGGCGTGATTGCCGGACCTTGGCAGATGGGACACATCGATCAAGGCATTGTGATGCACTGGGCAGCCAGCCACTTCTTCGGGTGGCCGCTCACCTACATCGGCTACGGCGGCACCGGCAAGCAGGTACGCGACCTGCTGCATGTTGAGGACCTAGCAGAACTTGTTGACCTGCAGATCGTGCGGCTCAGCGAGTTGTTGGGGCGCACCTTCAACGTCGGCGGCGGCCTAGATGTGTCGGTCTCGCTGGCCGAGCTGACGGAGCTCTGTGTAGAAGCGACCAGCCGTCGCGTCCCGATCATCCCGTTGGCGGCGACACGCGCCGCCGACGTGCCGCTCTACCTGACGGATACGCGGCGCGTGCACGACGATCTCAATTGGACGCCACGTCGCTCAGCAGCGCTCATTGTTCGCGACGCTGTTGAGTGGCTGCGTGTTCACCGGGATTCGCTGCTCGCGGTCTTCGACCCGATCGGCGAACGCGGACGAGCGGCTGGCTGAGAGTCGAGAGCCGATCCCACCTACTGCAGCAGTCTCATCGCGCAGGCCGGAAGCCGAATGGGAGGCGGATTGCGCTGTCGAGTTGCGAAAGAAGCTTCGAGCGACTCGGGTGGATCAAACAGGTTGCCGGTCGTCAGGCCGCTTTCGAGTCGACCTGCGCTGGAAACAGGCGATCACGCAGCGCGAGGACCGGAAACTCCACGAGTCGGCTAGCGACGATTCCACCGCAGATTGCTGAAGCGGCGAATCCGCCCATCACCAGGAGCCACCGTGCGGTTTCAGACGAGGCGAGAATTCCTGTCGAGAAGATCCACCGTGCGGTATTCAACCCGATTACCAAGTGAAACAGGTAGATCGAGTAGCTATGTCGGCCGATAAAGGCGACGGCACGAGCTGGAGCCGAGCCATAGGCCGCCGTCGGTGTCGCCACCGCCCCGAGTACGACGCCGGAGTAACCGAGACCGAGGATCGTCCACTTGAAAAGCCAAGCCGCCACGTGGTCGTCCGGAGTGAGCGTCATCCCGAAAGTCGCCAGCGCAGCGCCTGCAGCGAACGTGAGCCCCGGCCGGGCTAGCATCGGGGCGATTCGTTCCCTCCGAAAGTTGTAGATCAGTCCCAGGAGCGTTCCCCAAATGAGTCCATCCGCCCGAAGGTGAGTCGGAAAGAGACAGCGGTCCCGGTCGAAGGGTTGGCTCCAAGTGGCGAGCCGGCAGAGCGGCAGCGCGACCAGGCAGACGAGGAGCGCGATTTCTAGCCGCGCTTGCCAGTTACCTCTCCAGCGCATCGCGAGCCAGACAGCGGCTGGAAGAACGAGATAGAAGTGCTCCTCCACCGCGAGGCTCCAAGTGTGGACCATGTACCAGGTTCCGAGATTGGCGACCGGGAAGTAGTTCTGGATGTGAAACCAGTTCGCCCCTACGATTGACAGCGCCCGCAGGGGCATGGCACCGTCCCAGATGATTCCTGCGGTAGTTATCCCCAAGAAGACGTAGTAGGTCGGCCAGATCTTGAACATTCGCCGGATAAGGAACCGCCGAAGATCGATCGCTCCGCTGCGCGCATACTCTTGGAAAAGCAGGCCGCTTACCAGGAAACCACTGAGTACGAAGAACAGCTCGACACCCGACGGCCCGCCAGTCTCGAGAGCCGCATCAAGCGGATTCAACCATCCAGCGCGCTGCCGCAGGACGAAGTTGTGAGCGCCGATGACCATGAGGACCGCGAGTGTCCTCAGGCAGTCCAGCTGCGGAAGGCGAGTCACTATCTTGCGCGGCGTAGCCATCGGCCTCCGTTTCGCCTGGTGCTACCCCTGCTCCATGTCGCGCGCTCGAGACGCGGTACTCACGCCGACCTCAGAGACTGGTCGTTGTTTGAGCAGATCATAAGAGCTGCTGTCGGGCTCTCCCAACCTGCCGCAGTTTCTGTCGACGAGTATCCCCGGGGGCGGCGGTTGTGTTCGCCTTCTTGTTCTTGCACAAGTGGGAGCTCTTCGGTGGCCCGAGCCTTCCGAGGTATCTGGCCTACGGAGCGCTCGAGATCTGCATCGGGGTGCTTCTTGTTGGGCTACTGGCCTCGACGAATTGGTCGGGAATTATTTCAGCCGAGCCTCTGGCGTGGTTCGGTCGGCACTGTTACGGCCTGTACATCTGGCACATGCTCGTCGGTCGGATCGTCGCAGACGCGATGCCGGGTCCCGTCTTCGCGAAAGTCGTGACGTGGCTGGCGCTCACGTGCGCGGTAGCCGCGATGTCGTTTCGCTACTTCGAGTCGCCCTTTCTGCGAATGAAGCCGGTCAGAAGGCCCCGGGTGGCCGGATTCTCTTCGAGCTAGTTCGCCATTAGCGAGCCGATCGACGAGCGATTGCGAGATCAGGAGTCTCGCAGCGAGGTGACAGGAAGTAGCGGACCCGTGCTCTGGAACTTGGCGACTGGATCCTTCGCCTAGCGCCCGATCCGCAACCGCCGCAGCCAGCCCAGCGTCCAGCGCGGCAGATCGGCGAGGAAGCGGAGGGCGTTGGCCGTCCACAGGAGCCAGGTCGGGCTCCCGGCGTCCAGCCGCGGTCGCTTTCCGGCGTAGATCTCGAGCCAATCCGAATTCCTCACCCTTCGGCAAAGCAGCGAAGAGTGGATCTGGAGCGAGCGGTTGACGATGTAGTCGCTGTCATAGCGGCCGTCCGCACCCCAGCGCCCAGGATTGCGTTTCCAACGGAACCCTATCTGCCGATCGTCGGCGACGTAGAAGAGGCGCGCTAAGACCTCGTGCCAATCGGCGACCGTGTAACGGATCTGCCAGCCGATCCTCTCTAGGTAGTGAATGCAGAGGTATTGCTCGACGTGAGCGGCGGCACCCTTCGCGGAAAAGAGCCGATCGTAGAAGCTAAATGCACGCCACCCCTGAAAGATCGCCGCGTGCGTCTCTGTCTCGGAGCGGTGCGGCGCGTCGAAGTAGATTCGAAGGCTCTTGAGCGGGCCCACCATGACCATGTCGGCAGCGTGGTACGGCAATCCGCGACGCGTGTACGACCGAGCGAGGATGATCCGTGCGGACTGCGTGGTTCCTTCCCTGACGGGATAGCGAGCCTGGACTTCGTCGTAGAGCGCCAACATGTCCGCCTCGACCCGACAGTCCGTCCGGCTCTTGAAGACAACGTCAACATTCGACGCTGCGAGGAAGTCGAGGCCAGCCCTGGTGCTGGCCAGTTGAAGGTTGGTGTTTTGCGTCCCCGCCACGCATGGTCGTTCGGAGGACACTACGTAGACGCCTAGGCTATCGAGCTTGCCAGCTTGTTGCGAACCGGGAGGTACCTCGCCGACCCATGTCGAGAGCACGAGAATCGAGGACGGGTAGACCTTCCGGAGCTGCGCAAAGGTGGCGACGGTGTAGTCGCCGAAGAATGGGCCTTGGAGCAAGACCGCGAAGGCGGCGGCGCTCATCTGGCGGCAGCCTCCCGCGTGCTCAAGATCAGGAAGCAAAGCAGTCGGGTATTCGACACCGAAGGCGTTCTCCGCGGAGTGGGGAAGAGTAGCAGTAGGCAGATTGCACGAGCCAGTCGCCGCCGAGGTGTCCCGCTCGAACCCTGGCATTCACCGGAGCCTTCGATGCGGATCTCCCGTCGAGATCTGGTCGACGCCGCCCGGCGACGATTGGAGGGCCCACGACGGTGTGAACCACTCCACCCACCAAAGCGCGTACGAGCTCCTCTTGAGCTCGCCTGCTGCAGCTTCTTGAAGTTGGGGCTACAATCGGCAAATGGCCAACTACGTCCGGACTAGCCATCGGGTAATCAACCGCCGCGGTGTGATGTGGCTTGGGCAGACATGCAACCTGCGCTGCTATTTCTGCTACTTCCTCGACAAGATTGAGACGAAGTCGCATCCCGAACACGCATTTATGGAGCTCGAGAAGGCGAAGAAAGCCTGCAAGACGCTCGTCGACTTCTACGGCAACAACTCGATCGACATCCAGGGCGGCGAGCCCACGATCTGGCCGGGCATTTACGAGCTCGTGCGCTACTGCGACGAGATCGGGTTGAAGCCGACGCTGATTACGAACGGCATCGCGCTTTCGAAGAAGGAGAATTGCCAGAAGCTGAAGGAGGCAGGTGTCTACGACCTGCTGTTCAGCATCCAGGGCTTGGGCGACGTCTACGACGAGATCGTCGGCTTCCCGGGCGGAAGCGCGCGCCAGATGAAGGCGCTCGAGAATTTGAACGAAGTGGGCGTCCCGTTCCGAATGAACACCGTGCTCTCCAAGCCGGTGCTTCCGCAGCTCAACGACATCGCCGACGTAGCGATCAAGCACGGCGCGCGTGTCATGAACTTCATCGCCTTCAATCCGTTCATCGACCAGGCCGCTGGCGGCAAGCGCAGCGCCAAGAACGTGGCGCGCTACACCGAGATTATGGAGTACCTGACGCCAGTTCTCGACAAGCTCGACGCCGCAGGCCTCGAGGTGAACGTCCGCTACCTGCCGTTCTGCATGTTCGAGGAGCGACACCGCAAGTTCAGTCAAAACTTCCAGCAGATCGTCTACGACTTGCACGAATGGGACGCTGGTTCAGAAGCTTGGACCAGTATCCCGAATCTCCGCCAGGCTGCTCTCCCCCTCGTTCCCCCGATCCCTCTGCGCGACACCGTCTGGGCGCGCCGCTTGCGCTGGATGGCGACGGCTTCTGCCGAGATGGTGCAATCGGTCGACAATGGCGCTGTCCGCAAGGTGCTCGAAACGGCGCGCTCGCAGGCTAAGAAGATGATCATGGGCCGAGCGCCAAAGACCAAGAAGAACGGTAACGGCCTGCCTGTCATTCAGCACGCGGACGTCGACAGGAGCGCGCCGCCGATCACGGGAAAGACAGGCCACACGCTGGAAAGGGCCTGGCAGTTCGCTCGCGAGAGGCTCATGGCGTACGAGCCGTTGCCCGAGCTGGAGGCCTTGAATCGCGAGGCGCGCGTGCTGATGTCGAAGACCTGTCACCCATATACAAAGCTGCCGCCCTGCAAGAGGTGCTCGCTCGAGCCGATCTGCGACGGCTTCCACAAAGACTACGGCGAGATGTTCGGGGTCGAGGAGTGCAAGACGGTCACTCTGGCGTCGCGAGTCACTGATCCGAAGCACTACATCAAGGACCAACTGAAGGTGGTCGAGGAGCAGGAGTGGAGTTGGGCTCTGCCGGCATCGGAGAGGCCGAAGGCGGCAGCCTCTTCTGGCGCAGCGCCGCAGAGCTAGAGCTTCCTGAAACGCGACTCTTGAGCCGGAGCGCGTCAAACGCGGCGAGGTCTTGAATCCGAAGGTTGGAAACGTGGGCTGGGTCTCATGGCGAGGACTCTGGGATCGATTCGCCGAACCGCGGAGCGCTGCGGCCTATATCCGCTCTCTGTCCAAGGGCGTGCCCTGCTTTATCGACACGCGCGGCACGGCGAATGAGACGGGAGAGATCCTCGCCGCCACGCTCGAATCGGCGACCTCGGTGCCGGTGTATGTGGCGATCGAGAGTCGAATTGTCTTGCGCGATCTGGCATCGCGCTTCGGCGAGCGTGCTCCACTCCGGTTCGTGGAACTCAGCGAGCATGGTCCCTGGTCGATCCTGAGAATCAAAGGCGGCGCGCTCGCCGCGGCGGGCCGCTACTTTCCCTTTCCGCTGCTTCCCGAGGCCGATGGAGGCGAAGGACACGTCGTGGTCGAGTGCGCCGACGTTCTCGTCACCCGCGCAGGGCGCCACCGATACGCCCGCCGACTTCGAGCCGAAGATTCACGAGAGCTCGCCTTGCGCGCTCGCGCCTGGGGCGACGACTGGATGTGGGTCTCGGATCTCGTCGAGCACCACCAACTGCTCGCCGCACAAGGCAGGGTACCGTGAAGGCGCTGCGCGTCAACGGCGTGTTCGCCGATCGCGAACCGCCAACAGAGACTGGCGCGCTCGAGCGCTTGGTCAGCCGCTTGCTCCCGCAATCGAGTGCGGGCAGACTGTTGTACCTCTCCTTCGCGCCGCCTCCCAACGGCCTCGCCTCCCGGCTCGAGGTCGTCGCTCCCGAGATGGCAGTCGACAACTTCTTCTTGCTGCAGGGGAGACCGCTCCAGCGCGCGCCGTCGCTGGTCGCCACGGTCGGGCTGAGGCGCTCGCGATTCGCGCCGCTGATTTTTTGGGAGGTGCTGCACGCTCTGCCTGCGGGCGCGCTCTGGATCGACGTGGACTCCGAGGAAGCGTGCGCGCCGAGCGCAGCCTTCGGCGCGGACATTCTCGATCGCGCCTGCTATCGGCCCTCGCTAGACGACGTAGCGGTTGAGCGCGCCGACGGCTGTCGGGCTCGAGTGCTCCGGCGTCGCGCCGGTTCGCGGGCGCCTGGTGCGGCCGCCGAAGGCTGGACCTTCGGGCTTCTCACCGCAGGCGATTCCCCGATCGCTGCGCAGATGATTCAGGACATCCTCGCCTCGGTCCCCGAGCCCTCGGAGATCGTCGTTTGCGGGCCATTGCCCTCAGGAATAGCTGTGTCACGCCGCGTGCGTCAGATCGACCTCGAGCGCCCCGAGCCGCGCGGCTGGATCTCGCGGAAGAAAAACCTGATCGTCGAGGCGGCGACCTTTGGCAACGTCTGCCTCCTTCACGATCGTTTTCGGTTTCCTCCTGATTTCTTGGCAGCCATGCGCCGATACGGCGACGTTTTCGGAGTCCTCACCTTTCCGCAGGTCTACTTTCCCGAGGCGAGTCGATCCTGCTTCCATCGCTACGCGGATTGGCAGATCGTTGCGGAGAGCAGGCGGCTCCCGTCGATGGTCGCGAGCCGCATCTTTGATCCGACCGAAGTGCTCTACCTGCGCTACGACGACTATGCCCCCTCGGCGTTCGCATGCGGCGGCGTCTACGTTGTGAAGAAGGCGGTCTGGAATCTCGTTCGGCAGGACGAGTCTCTCTACCACTGCGAATGGGAGGACATCGCCTTCGGGCTCGACTGCCAGCGCGCGGGCATCCCGCACCGGGTGAATCCTTTCGCGGTTTTCGAGTCGCTCACGCCTCATCCCCTCGCGCTCACGCGGATCGATAAGGCCCTGCTCGCCGACGGCAGCCGGCGCTCGCTCCCGCAGTCCGGGGCGACGCAGGCGTGGTTGAAGGAGCATTTTCCCCAGGGCTTCAAGCCCGTGATCGGGCGCTCCCGACAGGAGTATGTCGAGAGAATCGCCGCGCAGCTGAGCTTGATCGATGGAATGGCGCCGCTGCCGAGCACCAAGTTCGACAGCGGCGCCGGCCTGTCTGCGATCTGGAAGCTCGTTCTCCAGATCATCGCCCGGCTCACGCCGCAGGAGAGACGGGGCGTTGCTTCATTGTTCGAATTGCTGACGCGGAACGTCTACAATTTTCCAAACTGTCTGGTAGCGACTTGGATCGTCGAGTACGAGCGCGCCCAAGATGGGCACGCCACGTTGCGTGAACGCCTACGCGACCTCGTCGTTCGCCTGCGTGCGGGCTTGGCGCCGAACTCGACCGGAACCGAAGGGCTGCGTCCGTTCGTTAACATCATCCGCTACTACGTCGAGGTCGAGTCGCAGCTCCCGAGGCTGTTCGCGACGGGCGGTCCGGCGCCGAGCGCGCCGGCTCAGCCGGAGGAAGCTGTGGTCGCACGCCTCCGGCACGATTTCGTCAACAGCGAGACCGTACGCGAAGCATTCTTCGTGCGCTGCGGCGACGACGAGGTGCCGAAGCTGCAAGGCTTTCCTTCCAGGGACGGGCGTGGAAGCGAGGAGTCGGCGAGCGTCGCAATCGATCCTTCCTAGCTCGGCCCGCCACTCCCCGAACTCCGCTAGGCCCGGCTGAAGACGAAGTACCGATACTCGACGAGCGACCGATCTGCTTGTAGCAGCTGGCCGACTCTTCCCCCGAGAACCGCGCTCCTTGGAAAGCCATTGAATTCAAAGAGCTGTTGAAGCATCGGGATGCTCAAGTAGAACCAGGTCGTCGTATCGTAGCTATCGCTCTCCAGAGGAACTTGGAGATAAGCGAGGGGCTCACGCCCACCGATCACCCAGGTCCCCAGGACCACTTTCTCTCGAGAAACCTTGCAGACCTCTCGGATCGCTAACATCGGATCGTACAGGTGATACAGGATTCCGCCGAAGATCGTCACATCGTAGGTGGAGCCGACATCGTGCCCGAGGGTGTAGACGTTCGCTCGACTGAACCTGACCCGCGCACGATCGCGATTGGCGAGTACAAGAGGGAGAGAGCCGATGTTTTCGCCAACAGTTTTTGAGTAATCGGGAGTTTCGAGATTCTGAGTTGGATACGGAAACCGCCAGTCGAGATCGCGCAGAGGCGAGTCGGTGAAATGCACCAAGCGTGCCCCGGCGGAGAGCGCTTGTGAACCCAAGGCCCCCTCCCAGCAACCGACCTCGAGCACTTCCTTATCGAGGAAAAAGCGGTGCTCCGGATTGAGAAGGAAGGAGTCGAGCAGGTAGTCGTACTTCTCGGAGCAATAGGTCCAGCGGTTGCGGACCAATACGGGATTGAACCAGTGTCGGCACTGCACAATCTCTCCCAACTCCTCGGCGTCCTGCCCGATGGCGACGCAGTCAATGGACCGCGGCACGGAGCTGGCGAGGTAGTACTCGACGGACTTACCTCGACCTCGGAGATCCTCGACCCAAGCGAACTTCTTGGATTGCTCGAATAAGGACCGAGAGAAGCAGTCCATCTCGAACAAGCCCTCTCGGTCGAACTCGGAGAAGACCAAAGCGGCAGGAGAGTGATGGAGCTGTTCCATCATCAGTCTAAGGTGATCAGGCCGCGGCATCAGGCAGAGCGGAATCCTGATTGCGCAGTCGAAGGAGGTGCCGTCGAGCTCGTTGACGATGCAACGCGTCATGCTCCGACCGCCTCGATCGCGGTACTCGACGCCGGCAAGTTCGTTGGTCTTGGTGTCGGCAAAGATCACGGTCCGACAGTCGTCACCCAAGGCGCTGCGAACGTTGCGCAGCCATTGTTCAAGATAGATCTTTCCGAGGCTCGCGCCAGCAGGAGGTGCTCCCGCACTTCGAAGCCGCTCTCGAATGCGTAGGCGGCCATCGAGCTTCCTCGCCACCCTCCTGGCCCACCCGGTCGTCAACCTTGCTCTTGGGGGAAGTGCGGCGCTGCGCACGCTGCCAACGGCGGGCAGTCCAAGCGTCGACGGATCGCCGAAGACAACCATTCTGAGCATCACAGAAAGCTAGCCCGGAAAGCCAACGAGAGGCAAGCCAGGCGACCCAGTGCGGTCCATGAGAACGGCGACCGGCATCTCGGAGGCTCAGCCGCTCGCGGGTGTGTCGATCTCGAGAAGCTCGCGAAGGGCCGCGGCCATCATTCTCACGTCGTGGGCGCGCTCCCAGAGGTGCCGATTGCGACGACCGTTCGCGTGACGCTCCGGGCTCGCAGTATCGAGCGCTTGAAGGAGTCGCCGCTTGATCTCGAGCCGGTCCGGCGTCCGGACTGCGAGCCCGCAGGAGTGCTCCTCAACATAGTCATGGACCGCCCAGTCACGATGACCGACGGAAATCACCGGGCGCCCGACGCAGAGGTAGTCGCTGAGCTTAGTCGCCAGCGAGTGACGAAAGAGGTGGATTTCCTCTTCGAGGAAGGTCGTTGTCGCGAGAAGGTAATCGGAATCGAGATAGATCGACACCAGCTCGCTCGGCGGGAGAAACCCACCGTAAGTCACCGCGCCAGGAACCGAGATGAGATTTGCGATCGGCGCGAACTCCCAAGGCGTGAAGATCCGGAGCTCGACGTCGCGCTCGAGCCGGAGCTCGGAAACCGCTTCGGCGACACGCTTGAGCGTCTGCCCCTGCAGGTGCCAGTTGAGAGCTCCGGCGAAGGAAATGATGGTTCGATTGCGTGCGGGCGGCGGGCTCCAGACGGGCTCTCCGGGCAGCAGGTCGGCACACGCATTATTCATGGTCTGGTGCGGGATCTCATACTCGCGGGTTAATTTGTCGGCCAGTCGCTGGCTGTTGCTGTAGGCGTAGGCCACGAGCGGCTTGGCTCGAGACATCGTCGCCGCGATCCTCCTTCGCCATGCCTTGCTGAACGGCGCGTGCTGCGAGCTTTCCTGGGCGATCCAGTCGTCCATGTCTAGCAAGACCAGCGGCACCGAATAAGCCGACGCGGTCTTGACGGCTAGCTGCAGCATGCGGAGCGACAAGGGAGCGGAAAAGACGAGGTCGGGCCTGAACCCCTCCCGTCGAACCTGCGTATCCACGAGGCGCCAATCGGAGCTGCCGGTACGAATCGCGAAAAGCCTCTCAATCGCCTTGAGCTGTCTGCGACAAGCGATCAGCAGGCGTCGAAGCCTCGATGGAGGTAAGACGCTCAACGGCGAACCGGGCAAGATCGATGCCGCGGCCTCTGCCGGGCTTCTGAGCGAATGAAAGCGCTCCGAGTACTCGGCAGAAGGCGTAATGTTGGTGTAGGTGTAGAACCCGAGGAGGTTTGCGGGTGGCAGTCCGCGGAACGTCGCGCACACTACGATTCCTCCGCCTTGAATCGGCGAGATCGCATTCTCTGCAAGGTAGAGGACATTCTTGGGCATGTGTCGGCTCCAGATCGCCCTTGCTAGACCGGTCGTACCTCGCCACAAGACGGTCCCGATTTCTTCAGAGACTACTTCAGTCGCCGAGAAATCGGGATAGAGATCAGCCTCCGCGCCTTGCGGTCGGACCTAGTCTCTGAGGAAGAAGTTGACGAGGGATCGCTCCGAGTCGTTGGACGCATGCTTGCGCGAGAACAGAACGGGGGTAGAGCCTCAAGAAGGCGCCGGTCGATCTCGCAGGCGACCAATGTCAGGCGGTGGCGAATCGGAAGAATGACGATGTTGAGCCGAGCGTGCGCTCGGCAGCGAGCACGGCTCTCTCGATCGGATCCGGAAGGAAGAACCTGGGGGAAGGACGTAGCGCCCGGAGCGAGTCCGAAGAGCGCGACGGCGCGCGCGAAATTCGGAGGGATCTTGATGCGGTTGTGAAGCGGAGAGAGGTTCTCGAGCCGGGCCGCCTTGGCGAGCAGGTTCCTCTTGCGCATAATCCAGTCCCGAGGCTCGGGGCGATGGAATCGATGCGGCGGAAGTTCGAATTAGCGGGAATCTTGCCGGGATCCGGCCCGCGCAGGATGACCTCGTAGTCGGGTAGGCCGAGCGACTGGATCTCTCGGACCATGTGGCACGCGCTCGGAAGGGGCCGCTGGTTAGAATTCCGAGGGTCCAGCCGCGGTCCTTAATCCGGGTGGCCGCAATGGTCGGCCGATGTCTCCGCCAGGTCCGGGCCGTGACATTGGCGACGCGGGGTTCGTGGACGCAATTGAGCGACGTCGCGAAGTATGGCTGCGCGCTGAAACCAGTGCCATTTCCCGTCCGCGTACGCCGAAGGGTACTCGCACCAGCGGAGAGAGCGGTCCATCGCCGTCCTCAAACGCCATCTTGCCTCTCGTTACGATGGAAGTCCTCGAGCGACTGCGGTTCGATCTTCCGCCAGCTCCAGTCGGGACGGAGCACCTGACGAGCGCGGTCGGTTGGGTAGCGGCGCGCAACGCCGGAAGGGTTGAAGACCTGGAGAAGCAGACTCCCTTCGTGTTCGATGATTCTGCGTCTATTGTGAATTCCAACATCGAAGCGGATCACGAACTGGCCTGCGCCGAGCGAGTTCGCCGGGATGACCAACTCGAGTGCCAGCGGACCGGCGGGTAGCTCTTCGGGAGGCGGCTCCGTTCGATCGTCGAAGAGAGAGTAGGCCATAACCTTCTGCTCGCTCGAGAGGAGCTCGATGCCGCATATCAGTCCGTAGACGGGACGGATCAGCTCGAGGACGAGACGAATCCGGATGCCGATGTCCGTACGGAAAGGGCCGCCGTCGAAGGTCTCGGCTTGGGTCGAGCGGAGGCGAACAGAGTCGTCCCCGGCGTCGCCGCGCCAGTGCGTCAGCTCCGAGCGATTCGCTTTCGGCAGGTATCTCGCGATCACCTCGTGCGTCGGTCCGTCCGCGGTCAGGCGCCCCTTCTCGAGCAGGATGGCTCGCGAGCAGAGGGCGGACATCGCGTCCATGTTGTGGCTGACGAAGAGGACGGTCCTGCCGCCCTCGGCGGCCGATTTCATGCGGCCGAGGCACTTTCGCTGGAACTCGATGTCGCCCACCGCTAGGACCTCGTCGACGAGCAGGATCTCCGGCTGCAGAAACGCCGCGACCGGCGAAGGCGAGGCGGGTGTACTTGCCGCTGCGGTAGCGCTTGACCGGCGTGTCGAGGAATTGGTGCTCCAAGCCGGAGAACTCGACGATCTCGTCGAAATGGCGGCGGATATCTGCCTTCCTGCAGGCCGAGGATGGCGCCGCTCAGGGAGATGTTCTCGCGGCCGGTGAGCTCGGGATGGAACCCGGTGCCGACCTCGAGCAGACTGCCGACGCGGCCCCGGAGAACGGCCTCGCCGGCGGTCGGCGCGGTCATCCGACTGAGGATCTTGAGCAGGGTCGACTTGCCGGCGCCGTTCGCGCCGATGACGCCCAGGACCTCCCCCTGGTCGACGTCGAAGCTGACGTCGCGCAGCGCCCAGAGTGTCTGTCCGCCGCCTGCCGTGCGGGGCGAGGAGGCCCAGTCGGTCAGCGCCTCCCGGATCGAGCCGATACCGGTGGCGATGCCGGTGCGATAGGCCTTCGAGAGGCCGCGAACCTCGATGACGCGCCGCTCAGACGACATCGGCGAACCGTCGCTCGAGAACCCGGAAGACCAGCAGCCCGGCGATGAATGTGCTCAGGGCGAACGCCGTGGAGTAGAGGACCTGGCCCGCTGAGACGCCGCCGATTCCGAGCAGCGACCAGCGGAATCCCTCGAGGATCGGAGCGAGTGGGTTGGCAGCGGCAAAGGGGCGGAAGCGCGGCGGGACGCTCGCGAGCGAGTAGGCGAGCGGGCTCAGGTAGAGCAGCAGCTGGAGGCCGAGATTCACCAGGAAATGCATATCCCGGTACCAGACGGTGAGCGCCGAGATCAGCAGGGCGACACCGCTCGCGAGGACGCAGACGAGGACGACCCAGAACGGCAGCGTCAGCAGCGCGACCGTCGGGTGGATGCCACCCGCGGCCGCCAGCGCCGCGAAGAACGCGAGCGCGACGACGAAGTCCGTGAGGCCGAGAGGAACCATCGAAAGCGGCAGCAGCTCGCGCGGAAAGAAGACCTTCGACAGCAGCGAGGCGTTCTGGACCAGCGAGTCGCCGCCACGGGTCACGATGTGGCTAAAGAGGTTCCAGCCGAGGACTCCGGCGAAGGTGAAGACGAAGCGGGGCGCCCCCTCGCTCGGCATCCGGGCCACGGAGCCGAAAACGAAAGAGAAGGTCGCGGCGAGGATGAGCGGTTGCAGCACGAACCAGAGGACGCCGAACGCGGTCTGCCGGTAGCGCAGCTTGAGCTCGCGCCCGGTGAAGCTCCAGGCGAGGTCGCGGTGGCGCCAGACCTCGCCCAGTCCGAGGCTCGGCCAGCCGACGTCGGGGCGGATGCGGATCGGGGCGCGATGCGGCGTGGCCGGCGGCTCCGGGGGTAGCGGCTCGGTCATGGGCACGGCGCGGCGCCGCGGGCTGCCGCGGCACGGCGCGAGACTTCCAGACCGAGGAAGCGGTCCAGGTCATACGGGGTGCCCAGTCCGTACATGCCATCGTACTCGGCGCCGACGTCGAAACAGCCGATGCGCGCGCCCTGCCCGACGAGCTGGTTGAAGACGGGCGCGACGTAGAACTCGCCGTTGACACGCAGGTCATCGGTGATCATCCGGCGTGCCGCCGCGGTGAACTGGCGCCCGTGCCGGAAGTTGTAGATGCCGACGGTCGCCTGATTGGAGATGACTTCCTTCTCGACGACGCGGTCGATCGTCCCGTCGGGGCGAAAGCCGACGTAGGACCACTTTGGGTGGTCGGCCTTCATCGTCATGATGAAGCCGTCCCAGTTTCCTTCGTCCATCGCCGCCAGGTAGTCGTCGATTGGGCGGTCGACCCACTGGTCGCTGTTGGCGATCATCAGCGGGTCGTCGTTGGCGATCAGCCCCTCGGCGAGCAGCACCGTGCAGGCGGCGCCCTCGGTCACGCCGGCTACCGGGATCACCTCGGCGCCCGGCGCCCAGCCCCGCAGGCGCGCCCCGACGTCGTGCTGTTCGAGGTGCTCCTGGAGAACGAGGAAGATGAAGCGGTGAGGCCGGCGCGGGCGCACGTTGCCGATCACGAGCTCGATCAGGGGGACGCCATGAACCGGAATCAACGGCTTCGGCAGCTCGAATCCCGCGTCGCGAAAGCGCTGGCCGCGGCCGGCCATCGGGATCACGATGTTCAGCATCCCGGGCACACTATTCGTTCGCGGGGTACTTGTCGCCGGCCACGCACGGAAGCTTGACGGCGACCGTGACGGAATCCTCGAGCGCCACGAAGTCGGTCCCTTCGCCGGGCTCGAGGCGGATCATCGCGCCCGGCCCGAGCTCCCGGCCGCCCATCCGCACCCGGCCGGAGACCACGGCGGTGATTTCCGTCGCGATCCGGTGAACGTGCCATTCCTCGATCTCGCCGGACCGGTAGTGCTTGATGGCGACCTCGACCTCTGAGGTCTTGTGGAGGGTGGGGGAGAAATCGCCCACGAACCAACCCTTCACCATCTCCGACAGGTGAGCGAACTGCACGCTCAGCTCCGCCGCCGGCCCTGCAGCAACTCGGCGTACATCTCGACCCCTTCGGGCGTCGCCAGCGAATGGTAGTGCTCGGTCGGGATGGTGTGCACACCGATGCGCTTCTGGGCCAGCACGAGCTCGTTGTAGCAGGGGCAGACGAAGAAGGCGTTGTTGACGTGCGCGTCCTTGCGGATCGCCTCCTTGGCGGCGCGCACGAAGTCACGCCCCTCGCGGAAGAAGTAGTGCCCGGTCGTGGCGAGGTCGCTGATCGGGCGCTTCTCGGCCGCCTCGACGACATGGCCCTCGGCGTCGCACCGGACGTGCGACCAGCGGGGGTGAGCGGAGCGGAAGACGACGATGCCGCCGTCGAGCCCCCGCTGCTGGAAATCGTCGATGATCGCGGGGATGTCGGCGTCCAGCACCACGTCCCCGTTGACGATGAGGAGCGGCTCCTGGCTGTCGATGTGCTCGACCGCCAGCAGCGTGGTGCAGGCGGCGCCGCCCGTGAGCGACGGGGCCAGCAGGATCGTCGACTCCGGCACCAGCAGCTGGATCATCTCCGCAGTGTGGTGCTTCTGGCTCTCGTCGCGCCGGATCGCGAAGAGGAAACGGCAGCCGCGCGCACGCAATCCGGCGAGGTTCTGCACCACGCGCTCGACCAGCGAGACGCCGTCGATCTCGATCAGGTTCTTCGGAAAGGTATAGCCCGCCTCCTCGAATCGGGAGTCGCCGCCGGCCATCAGCACGAGGACGTTCATGACGCCACCCGCTCGAAGCGCTGCAGGTGCGCCCGGATGTTGTCGTAGTTGACCGCGGCGCAAGAGTCGACCACCATCACGTGCGCGCCGGCCGCCCGCGCCGCAGCGATGCCGTTCTCGTTGTCCTCGACCACCATCGCCTCCTTCGCCTCGACTCCGAGCTTGGCGAACGACGCGAGGTAGATCTCGGGATCGGGCTTTGATCTCTTGACGTCCTCGTTGCTCAGCATGACATCCATGTAGGGGCGCAACCTGGTCTTCTCCATGAGGAGCTCGACGGTCTGGCGGATGGCATTGGAGGCGACGCCGAGCAGGAAGCCGGCCGTCTTGAGCCGCGACAGCGCGTATTCATGATGGAAGGTCGGCTTGCAGTGGGCGTGGATGAGATCCATCGTGTACTGCTGCTTCATCTCGTTGATGAAGGAATGGAGAGCGGCCGGCAGCCCGCTGTCGCGCGAGAGAACCTCGAGCTTGCGCCGAGTCGGCAGGCCGTCGTAGGAGACGAGATGGTCGTAGCGGTCGATTTCGTAGCCGAAGAGGCGCAGGGCGCGGTTGAGCGCGAGGAAGTGCCATTCCTTGGCGTCGACGAGGACGCCGTCCATGTCGAACACGACGGCCCGGATCCGGCCCGGCCGCGCAGAGTCGTCGGTGGTAGTCATCGGGTGCGCTCCGGGATCGCGAAGAGCTCCTGCGCGGCGCCTGGGTGGTCCGTGCAGAGGTAGAGGTCGGGGTGATGCGCGCAGCCCATTCTGGCCCACCGTGTCCAGACGGCCTGGTAGGGGCGGCGATGCAGCTCCGGTGAGACGAGGGCCACGGACTTGCCGGCGCGAAGGTGGGCCTCGACCGCGTCGGCATCGATCCAGTCGCGCTCGAAGCAGTCGATCCAGACGCCACTTGCCTGGGGATAGAACGAGGGAGCTCCTTCGTGCTCGCTCACCCGCGTGAAGGCCGGCATTCCGCGTCGTACGTAATCGAGCGCGTCCGGCACGGCCATGTCGAAGACGAAGTAGTCGCCGACGGCGAACTGGCGGAGCATGGCCTCGAGCGGCGAGGCGAGACCGCACGCCTTGATATTGAGGGCGAGCGGAAGCTCCGGTCCGAGGCGATGGTGCTGCTCCAGGACCTGCTCGAGTGGCAGCGCCGAAGGAAGCGGCGGATCGTGCGAAACCACGAGCCCCGACCCTTGGTCGCGCACGTCGACCTCGGCTCCGAAGCCGCTCTCGAAGGAGCGCCGGAAGGCCTCGAGAGTGTTCTTCTCGGCAGGCTCGCTCCAGAGGCCGCGGTGGCTAAGGATTCTCATGATCGGGTCGTCGGGCGCGCATGCGTTTCGTCGGGCATGCTAGCGGCATCGCCGGGCCCTTCCAACCGCCGGGGACCGGGAATCACTCGCCCAGCCACCGGTCCCTGTTCAGCTCGTACATCTCGGCGAGGATCCGAGGAACGTCGACTCGAATCCTCCATTCCGGAAAGTGGGAACGGAAACGGCTCGTGTCGCTGATCCACCAGATGTGGTCGCCGACCCGCGCCTCGTCGCGGTAGGCGGCGGCGAATTCGCGACCGGTGATTTCCTCGCAGAGCGCGATGGCCTCGCGCAGCGAACAGTTGCTGTCGCGGCCGCCGCCGATGTTGTAGACCTCGGCGGTGCGGGGAGCGTGGAAGAAGGCGTCGATCGCGGTGATCAGGTCGGAGCTGTGGATGTTGTCGCGCACCTGCTTTCCCTTGTGCCCGTAGATCGTGTAGGGACGCCCGGTCATCGCGCACTTCATCAAGTAGGCGAGGAAGCCATGGAGCTCGGCGCCCGAATGGTGGGGACCGGTCAGACAGCCGCCGCGGAAACAGGCGGTGCGCAAGCCGAAATACCGCCCGTACTCCTGCACCATCAGGTCGGCGGCGGTCTTCGAGACGCCGAAGAGGCTGTGCAGTGACTGGTCGATCGACATTCGCTCCGGGATGCCGCCGTAGAAGGGATGGGACGGCTCGAGCTCCCAGCGCGACTCGAGCTCGACCAGAGGCAGCTGGTTGGGCAGATCTCCGTAGACCTTGTTGGTCGAAATAAAAACGAACACGGCGCCGGGAGCGAAGTGGCGCGTCGCCTCGAGCAGATGGAGCGTCGCGGTGGCGTTCACCGCGAAA
Source organism: Thermoanaerobaculia bacterium (assembly GCA_963699245.1). Classification (GTDB taxonomy): domain Bacteria; phylum Acidobacteriota; class Thermoanaerobaculia; order Multivoradales; family JAGPDF01; genus JACTMI01. The sequence continues at coordinate 2,125,668 of OY969426.1, read as the reverse complement.
TCCGTCAGCGGCTCGCGTTGCCGCCCAGTCGTGCGAGGGCTGGCTCGCGCAATGAACGACGAGGGAGATCGAGCCGCCCAGCGTCGCGAAGAGGCGGTCCACCGCGCCCGCGTCCCGCAGATCGAAATCGTGGTGGTGGTAGGCCTTCCCCAGTTCGCGCTCGAGGCGGGCGCGATTCCAGGCGGTGGAGGCCTCGCGGCCGAAGAAGTGGGCGCGCAGGTCGTTGTCGATTCCGGCGATCTCCAACCCCTGCCGCGCGAAGTGTGTAGCCGATTCCGAGCCGATGAGTCCGGCCGAGCCGGTGACGATGGCGATGCTCACGGGCGCGCTCCGGCCGAAGGATCAGAGGCCTGGAGGCGCGGAGCGAATCTCACGGCGGAGAAAAGGATTGACCGAGTGTCGGGTTGTGCGTTCTGCTTTCGGGACCGGATCGGAGAATACATGAACGTGCCGCGCTCGCCCGCGGAGCGCGGCGCAACGACGATCCAACGAAGGCGCGGACCGCCAGCGAGGATTCTTGACGACGAACGGCCTGCAGTCTCCAGTCGCCCTTCTTGCCCCCCAACCCGCGCCGCCGAGCTGCGCGCGGAGCTCGTCGGCCTCCCCTCGTGGGACCTGACGCCGCGCCAGCTCTGCGATCTCGAGCTCCTGGCGGTCGGCGGCTTCTCGCCGCTCGCCGGCTTCATGAGCCGGAAAGAAGTCGAGTCGGTCTGCCGCGAGATGCGCCTGCCCGACGGCGCGCTCTGGCCGATCCCGGTGACGCTCGACGTCAAGGAAGAGCTGGCGGCGAAGCTCGCCACCGGCTCGCGGCTCGTGCTGCGCGACCCGGAGGGGCTGCCGCTCGCGGTGCTCACCGTCGACGAGGTCTGGGAGCACGACCGCATGGCCGAGGCCGAGGCGGTCTACGCCACCCGCGACTCCGACCATCCGGGGGTCGAGCACCTGCTGCGGCGGACCAACAACTTCGCGGTCGGCGGCGCGCTCGAAGTCCTGCGCCTGCCGCCGCACTTCGACTTCGTCGACCTGCGGAAGACGCCCGACGAGCTGCGCACCGAGTTCGCACGGCGCGGCTGGAGCAAGGTCGTCGCCTTCCAGACCCGCAACCCGATGCACCGGGCCCACTTCGAACTCACCCGCCGCGCCGCCGAGCAGATCGGCGGCCGCCTGCTGATCCATCCCGCGGTCGGCATGACCAAGCCGGGGGACGTCGACCATTTCACGCGCGTGCGCTGCTATCAGGCGCTGCTCGACCGCTATCCGCCGGAGTCGGCGCGCCTCGCGCTGCTGCCGATCGCGATGCGCATGGCGGGGCCGCGCGAGGCGGTGTTCCACGCCATCGTGCGCCGCAATTACGGCTGCACCCACTTCATCGTCGGTCGCGACCACGCCGGCCCCGGCAAGGACAAGGCCGGGCGGCCCTATTACGGTCCCTACGAGGCGCAGGAGCTGGTGCGGAAGCACGAGCGCGAGATCGGCATCGAGATGGTCCCCTTCCAGGAGATGGTCTTCCTGCCGGACGAGGACCGCTTCCTGCCGCAGGACGAGCTCGAGCGGCGCGGCGAGCCGCGGCCGCGCACGCTGTCGCTCTCCGGCACCGAGCTGCGGCGCCGGCTCGAGGAGGGAGCGGAGATCCCGGAGTGGTTCACCTTTCCCGAAGTGGCGCGCGAGCTGGCGCGGCGCCATCCGCCGCGGGCGCGCCAGGGCTTCACGCTCTTCTTCACCGGCCTGTCGGGCGCCGGCAAGAGCACCATCGCTCGCGCTCTCGAGCTCAAGCTGCTCGAGATCGGCGGCCGGTCGGTGACGCTGCTCGACGGCGACATCGTGCGCAAGAACCTCTCCTCGGAGCTCGGCTTCTCGCGCGAGCACCGCGACCTCAACATCCGCCGCATCGGCTTCGTCGCCGCCGAGATCACCCGCAACGGCGGCGTGGCGATCTGCGCGCCGATCGCCCCCTACGACCGCCGTGCGCCGCGAGGTGCGGCGCGAGATCGAGCCGCTCGGCGGCTTCCTCGAGGTCTGGGTGTCGACGCCGCTCGCGGTCTGCGAAGAGCGCGACGTCAAGGGGCTCTACGCCAAGGCGCGCGCCGGAGTGATCGGCTCGTTCACTGGCATTTCCGATCCCTACGAAGAGCCGGCGGACGCCGAGCTGGTGCTCGACGCCTCGCGGCTGACGCCGGAGGAGGCGGTCGAGCAGATCGTCGTCGAGCTCGAGCGGCGGGGCTATCTCGCCGGCCGGATCGCGGCGGACTAGGACCGACGACCGCGAAATGGAGCAGACGAGCTCGGGCCAGCGCGCGCGGCGCGACGGGAGGACGGGCGCCGGCCTCTGGCGGCGCGAGGCGCGGGTCGGCGTCATGGTGGCGACCGACCTCGCGGCGCTCGCCGCGAGCGGCGGCCTCGCCTGGCTGCTCTGGGCGCTGCCGATGCGCCAGCAGGCGCTCGAGCTCTACCTCCAGCTCTGGCCGCTGCCGCTCTTCTTCCTCGCCGGCTATGCCCAGGCGGGGCTCTATCCCGGCACCGGGCTGGGGCCGGTCGAGACGCTGCGCCGCCTCACCTGGGTCACCGGCGTCACCTTCCTCGTCGTCGCGGCGCTCAGCTTCGCCCTCAAGGTTCCGTACGTCTACTCGCGGCTCACCTTCGCGATCGCCTTCCTGCTGGCGATCGTGGTCGTGCCGCTCGCGCGCCTCGTCGCCCTGGGCTTCCTGGCGCGCACCGGCTGGTGGCCCGAGCCGGTGGTGGTGGCCGGCGACCGGGTGGAGCGGATCGAGAAGGTGATCGACAACCTGCGCTGGACCCGCCAGCTCGGCTACGCGCCGCGCGGTATCCTCTGGCTCGGTCCGGGCGAGCTGCCGGAGCTGCCGCCCGAGATGGCGCTCCCCTGGTGGAACGACGAGCGCGCGGCGCGCGCCGGCACGGGAGCGGCGGTGGCGCTGCTGGCGAGCGACGGCACCTCGCCCGGCGCCGAGCTCGACCGGCTGCAGCAGATCTTCCACCGCGTCCTCTTCGTGCGCGCCTTCGACGACCTGCCGGTCGAGGGGATCCGGGTGCACAACCTCGGCGGCTTCCTCGGCCTCGAATACACGAACAACCTGCTCGACCCGCGCAACCAGGCGGTCAAGCGGGCGCTCGACCTGGTGCTCGGCTCGATCGCGCTCGTGCTGGCCGCGCCGTTCACGCTCGCCGCCGTGGTCGCGGTCGAGTTGCGCAGCTGGGGGCCGCCCTTCTACATCCAGTCGCGCGTCGGCCTGCTCGGACGTCGCATCCGTGTCCCCAAGGTGCGGACGATGGTGCCGCGCGCCGAGGAGCAGCTCGAGATGGCCCTGCGCGACGATCCGGCGCTGCGCCAGGAGTGGCAGGAGCAGATGAAGTTGCGCCGCGATCCCCGCCTGGTGCCGGGGGTCGGCTCGCTCCTGCGCCGCTTCAGCCTCGACGAGCTGCCGCAGCTCTGGAGCGTGGTGCGCGGCGACATGAGCCTCGTCGGGCCGCGTCCCTTCCCCGACTACCACCTCGCCCAGTTCTCGCCCGACTTCCTCGAGCTGCGCACGCGCGTGCGCCCCGGCATCACCGGCCTCTGGCAGGTCTCGGTGCGCAGCGCCGGGCCGCTCGAGCGCCAGGAGTCGTTCGACACTTACTACATCCGCAACTGGTCGATCTGGCTCGATCTTTACATCCTGGCGCGCACGGCGGGAGCGGTGCTGAGCGGGCGAGGGGCCTACTGAGGGGATCCAGCACGATGGCAATCGAACTTGCTGCTTCTGTCGCGCGCCGGCGCGCCAGCCTACTCCGCGCGCTGGCGCTTTGCATGCTCCTCGTCGTGCCGCTACGCGTCGTCGCCGAAGGCTGGTTGCCCAAGGACGACGTGCGGCGACACGTCGCGAAGGCGATCTCCGGCAAGCCGTGGACGGATATCGTGCTGTTGCGTGCCGACGCGCGGCTCGACGAACACCCGGGGTGGCATGCCGTGCTCGGGGCCGTTCACCGCGCCGGCGTCGAGTCGCCGCGCGCGCTCGCGGACTTCGCGATCGTCTCGCTCGCGGCGCTCTTCCTCGTCGCGCCCCTGTTCTGTTTCGCCTTCCCGGAGGCGTGGCTCGCGGCACTCGCGGCGGTGGCCCTGCTCGAGCCGGGCTTTTTTCCGCGCGTGCTGATGGGGCGCCCGTTCGTCGCCGCCATGGCGTTGCTCGCGCTGCTGCTCGCGTGCTGGGAGAAGCTGCGCGGCGAGCGCCCCCCCTGGCTCGCCTGGGGAGCGCTCGGCGCGGGCTTCGCGCTCGTCGTCTGGATGCACAGCAGCTGGTACCTCTGGCTGCTGCCGCTCGCCGCCTTCGTCGCGGCGCGCGAGTGGCGCGTCGCGATGCGGATCGGCGCGGCGTGGATCGCCGGCACGCTCGTCGGCGCGGCGCTCACCGGCTCGCCGCGCGGCTACCTCGCGCAGGCGATTGCGCACCTGTTCTGGTCATTCGGCTCGAACGAGCGGACGCGCATGCTGGCGACCGAGTTCCAGCCGGGCGGCGCCGCCGCGGTGACGCTGCTGGCGGCGGCGCTCCTCCTTCTCTGGCGGCGGCGCCCGCGAGCGGCGTGGGACGATCCCGCGTTCCTGGTCGCGGCGGCGAGCGCCGTGCTGGGGCTCTTCGTCGCTCGCTTCTGGACCGACTGGGGGATTCCGGCGCTGCTGGTCTGGTCGGCGCGCGAGCTCGAGGGGGCGTGGATGGCGCACGCCGCCGACCTGCGCCGCCGGGCGGGCGCGCTGGCAGTCGCGGCCGCCGTGCTCATCGCAGCAGTGGTTACCAACCGCAACGACCGCTGGTCGGACCTCTCGGGGGAGCGTCATCTCCGGCTCGAGGATCCGGCGCTCGCGGGCTGGCTTCCCGACCCTGGCGGCATCCTCTACAGCAACAGCATGGCCCTCTTCTACGACACTTTCTTCGAGAACCCGCGCGCCGAATTCCGCTACGCGGTGGGATTCGAACCGGGGCTGATGCCGCCGGCGGATCTCGCCGTCTTTCGCGACGTCCAGCGCCGAAACGGGGCCGACGAGGCTTTTCTCCCCTGGGTCTCGAAGCTGCAACCGGCCGACCGGCTGGTCGTGGCGCGCCAGTCTGGCAATGCGCCGCAGATACCGACTCTCGAATGGCGCTCGCCGTTTGCGGGCGTCTGGATCGGGCGCACCTGGCGCGGCGGCGTCGCGCCGGTTCAGCCGAAATAGATCAGCAGGACCACGAGGCCTCCCCACAGCACGACGTTGGCGATGAAGGGTGCATCGCCCAGGATCGCCTCGGTCGGGTTGCGCTCGCTCGGGCGCTGGTAGAGCAGGTAGAGGAAGCGGAAGACCCCGAACAGCACCATGGGGACGGTCCACACCAGGTACGGCGTGCCGAGCCGCAGGGCGGTCTCGGGGGCCACCGCGTAGAGCGAGTAGGAGACGACGGTCGACGCCGTCACCACGTTGATCATCTGGTCGAGGAAGGGGCCACTGTACTGCTCGAGCACGCGGCGCTGGCCGACCGCGCCGTCGGCGAGCAACATCATCTCGTGGCGCCGCTTCGAGAAGGCGAGGAAGAGCGCCAGGAAGGAGGTGCAGAGCAGCAGCCAGCGCGAGACCTCGACGTCGATCGCTGCCGCGCCCGCCAGCACGCGCAGGACGAAGCCCGCCGCGATCGACATCACGTCGAGGATGACGATATGTTTCAAGCCGATCGAGTAGAGGAGATTGAGCGTCAGGTAGGCGGCGAGCAGGAGCGCGAACAGGCTGCCGAGGCCGAACGCGATTGCCATCGAGGCCGCCGCGAGGAGCGTCGCCGCGGCGATGGCGACGCCGGCGCCGAGCTCCCCCGAGGCGATCGGCCGCAGCCGCTTGAGCGGGTGCCGGCTGTCCTCGACGCGGTCGCGGAGATCGTTGACGAGATAGATCGCGCTCGCGCCGCAGCAGAAGGCGGCGAAGGCGAGGCCGGCGCGCAGCAGGAGCTTCGGGTCGTCGAGCCGGTGGGCGAAGACGACCGGCGCGAGGACGAAGAAGTTCTTCACCCATTGCGCGGGACGCAGCGAGCGGAGGAGCGCGCCGAACATGCTCCGTATCTTACGGGAGCGCTGGTGGGGGACGCGGGGCCGGGTGGCGCTCGTCGTTCTGCTCTGGGGAGCGCTCGCGGCGCCCTTCCTGCTCGGCCGGCGAACGCTCCTCTTCCGCGACGTCTTCACCTCCCACCTGCCGCTCAAGTGGCTCGGCGCCGCCGAGCTCGCGCGCGGCCGACTGCCGGCCTTCCTCCCCGAGTGGGCGCTCGGCCAGCCCTTCCGCGGTGACCCGAACGCGCTGCCGTTCTATCCCGGCAACCTGCTCTATCTTTTGCTACCGTTCTGGAGCGCCTTCAACGCGCACTTCTTCCTGCACTGGCTGCTGGCCTTCTTCGCCGCCCGCTGGCTGGCGCGCGAGCTCGGCCAGGGCGAGGAGGGGGCGCTCTTCGCCGGCCTCGTCTACGCGGCTTCCGGATTTGTCGTCACCGCGCTCAGCTTCTACAACCTGCTCGCGGTCGCCGCCTGGATGCCGATCGTACTCGCCGGCCTGGCGCGCGGCGGGCGGCGCGGCACCCTGATCGCTGGGCTCGCCGGTGGAATGGTGATCCTCGGCGGCGAGCCGATCACCGCCGCGCTCGCCGCACCGCTGGCTCTGCTCGCGGTGGCGCACGCCGGGACGGGTTGGAGCGCCCGCCTGCGCGCGCTGGCCGGGGCGACGCTGCTCGCGTTGCTGGTCGCCGCGCCGCAGATCGTGGCGACGGCGCGGATCTTTCCCGGCACCTACCGTGGCGCGCACGGCCTGCCGCTCGAGCAGGTGGCGACCAACGCGCTCTCGCCCTGGCGGCTGGTGGAGCTCGTGCTGCCGCTGCCCTGGGGTGCGCCGACGCTGGCGCCGCCGCGCGGCCACTGGGCTACAGGGCTGCTGACCTGGGAGCCCTACATCTCGTCGCTGACGCTGGGCGTCGTCGCTGCCGCGCTGGCGCTCGTCGCGGTGCGCCGGCAGACCGCCTGGGCCGCCGCCGCGGCGGCGGCGCTCGTCGCCGGCTGGGCGGCGGGGCTCTCCCCCGGGCTCCTGCTCGCCGTGACGCAGGGGCTCTTCCGCTATCCGCAGAAGGTTCTCTTTCCCTTCACGATCGCCGGCGCGCTGCTCGCCGGCTGGGGGCTCGAGCGCGCGCTCGGCGATCGCGGCCGGGCCCGCGCCCTCGCCGCGGCGGGCGCGTTTCTCGGGCTCGCCGGATGCGTCGCGCTCTGGCGGCAGGAGGGAGTCGCCGCCGGCCTCGGCGCGCTCTTCGCACCTTCGGCGTCGCCGGCGGAGCTCGCCTACGAGGCGCGCGCGTGGGGGTGGGGGCTCGCGATCGCGGGAGCGCTCCTGCTCGTTGCCGCGCGCGGGCTCGCGACGGCGCGTCCGGCGTGGGTCTTCGCGTCGCAGCTCGTCGCGCTCGTCGGGCTCGCGCCGCTGCTCGCTTCCGATCGCACGGCGCCCTATCGCGAGCCTGCGGCGTGGGCGCGCGCGCTACCCGCCGGCGCGAGCGTCGTCTCGGTGCCGAGCGTCTTTCCGCGTTGGGAGGCGCGCCCGCCCTATCCGCAGTCGGTGCAGGCGACGGGACCGCGGCGGCGGCTCGACCGCGAGCTGCTCGATCCGAGCCAAGCGGTGACGGCGGGGCTCGCGGCACCGCTGGCCCCCGACCTCGACGGCTTCGTGGCGCCGCTCCAGGTCTTCCTGGCGAAGAACCTGGCGCTGGCGAGCTGGGAGGCGCGGGTGCGCTGGCTGCGCCGGCTCGGTGTCGACGCCGTCGCGCGCGACGCGCCGGCGGAGGTCGCCGGGCTCTCGACGGTCGCCGAGGCGAAGCTCTTCGGCGTTCCGGCCCGTCTCGCGCGCATCGACGGGCCGCGCCCCTTCGCCTTCCGGCCGACGCGCCTGCGCGTCGCGGCGACGCCGCCGCAGGCCTTCGCGCTGGTGGCTAGCGGCGCGCTCGCCGACGACGAGGCGGTGGTGCCGGGGCGATACGCCCACGGTGCGAACGGCACCGTGCGCGAGTTGAGCGCGAATAGCGACGAGATCGTCGTCGACGTCGAGGGGGACGGGGGCGTCGTGGGCGTGCTCCGGGCCTACCAGGGGATCTGGCGCGCCGAGCTCGCCGACGGCCGTTCGCTCCCGACGTTGCCGGTCGATCTCGTCCTGCTCGGCGCCGAGGTGCCGGCGGGCGCGCAGCGCGTGCGCTTCTACGTCGCGGTGTGGCCGGAGATGATCGCCTTCGGGGCGGCACTGGCCGCAGCACTGGCGGCGCTCGTCGCGCTCGTCCGTCCGCAGAGGGACGCGTGAGGCGATTCTCCGCCCTCTGGGTGGCGCCGGTCGCGCTCGTCGCCGCGGTCGCGATCTGGCCGCTTGCTTCCGGCGCGCGCACGCTGATCCTGCGCGACGTGCTCAACACCCATCTCTCGCTCCGTGCCTATCTCGCCACCGCGCTGCGCTCCCTCGAGCTGCCGCTGATCGATCCGTTGCGCGCCGGCGGGCAGGGGCTGCTCGGCAATCCGAACGCGCTGCCGCTCTATCCCGACAACCTGCTGCTCTTCTTCTCGCTCGACGCTCTGGCAGCTCAATGCCCACTTCTGGCTGCACGCGATCGTGGCGCTGGCCGCGATGTACTGGCTCGGCCGCCGCTGGGGGCTCGGGCGCGAAGGCGCCTGGGCCGCGGCGGTCTGCTTCGCGTCGTCGGGCTACTTCCTGTCGCAGATGAATCTCTACAACGCGGTCGCCGGGGTGGCGCTGGCGCCGGCGCTGGCGGCGGCACTGCTCGCGGCGGGCGACGGCGAGCCGTCGCGCCGCGCGCTCGCCGCGCTTCGGCGGCATCTGGGCGCTCGAGCTGCTGGCCGGCGATCCGCTGATCGCGGCGATCGCGCTCGGCTGGGCGGTGGTGCTCGGCCTGGCCGCGTGCGCGCGGCACTCCCCCGGGCGCGCGCCGTCGCGCGGCGCTCGGGCTCGGCACGCTGGTCGCGGCGCCGCAGCTGGTCGAGATGATCGCGCCTCCTGCCCGGCTCGTACCGCGGCTTCTGGGGTTACGACCCGCTTTCGCTGGTCAAGACGACGCCCGATCCGCGTGCGCTGGTTGACCTCCTGCTGCCGCTCTTCTTCGGCCGGCCCGACCGCGTTGGCACTTGGTCGGACGCCTACTTTGGCGGCGCGCCGCCGCTCTACTACTCGCTTGCGCCAGGCCTGCTGGCCCTGGCGGCGATGGTCGCCGGCGCCCGCGGGGCGAGAGCGCACGCGCCAGGCGCTCATGGTAGTGGCGTTGGGGCTGCTGCTCGGATTCTCGCGCCCTTGGGCGGGAGCGCTCCTCGCCTGGCTGCCCGGCGGCGGCCTGCTGCGATTTCCGGTCAAGCTCGCGCTCGGCGCTGCGCTCGGCGCCAGCCTGCTTGCCGGACGCGGCTGGGAGAGACTCGCTGACCGGGGAGCGGCGCGGGCTCGGGCGAGCGCTCGCCCTGCTCGCGGGTCTCGAGGTCGCGCTCTTCCTCCTCTGCGCGCTGCCCGGCAATGCTCTCCAGGAGCCCTTTCAGACCCTCTTTGCCGTCGGCGCGAGCGAGTCCCTGCTGCCTGCGCTGCGGCGCGAGTGGGCGGGTGGCGCCCTCTTCGGCGCCGCGCTGGCGCTCTTCGCGCTCGCCTTGGTCGCGGCCGGCGCGCTCGGCCGCCACCGACCTGCCCTCGAGGCGGCTCTGCTCCTGACGCTGCAGGCGGCGTCGCAGCTCCTGCTCCTGCGCGGCCTGGTGCCGACCGACGAAACGGCGCATTTCCGCTCGCCGCCGGCGATTCTCGAAGAACTGCCGCGCGACGCCGTACTGGCGCACGGTGGCACCGTCGACATGTTCGTGAAGAGTTACCCGATGTCGCCGAACCTCCCCGACCGGCGGAGCCTCTGGCTCTGGCGGCGGGCGCAGGAAGAGGCGTTCGGCTTCGCCGGCGTCGCGGCCGGGCGGCGCTACGAGCTCAATATCTCGGCGGAAGGCCTCGATTCCTTCCTCGAGCAGGCAGTGGCGATCGGCATGCGGCAGTTCGAGGATCCGCAGCGGGTGGCGATCCTCGCCGCGACCGGCGTCGACGTCCTGCTGCTGCCGCGCCCGCTCGCGCTGGCGGCGCTCGACCGCGTCGAGCTCCTGCAGCGCACCGCAGCCGCCGACCCGCTCTACGTCTACCGCATCCGGGAGGCGCTCGCCGACGCGCAGCTGGTGGGAGACGTCCGCTTCGCCGCCAGCGTCAACGCGGGACTGGAGCAGGTCTTCGCGCCCGGCTTCGATCCACGGCGCGCGGCCGTCGTGGCGGGGGAGGGGGCGCCGCGCCAGGCGCCGGGGGGCGAGGTGCGCCTCGAGCGCTTCGCGCCCGAGCAGATCGAGCTCGCGGCGAGCTCGTCCGGCGGAGGGTTCGTCGTGCTGCGCCGGGCCTGGCTGCCGACCTGGAGAGTCGAGGTCGACGGCGCGCCGGCGAAGGTGCGGATCGCGGATCTCACCCGCCTGGCGGTCGAGGTCGGGCCCGGCGAGCATCGCGTCCGCTTCTGGATCGACCGCCGGCCTCTGCGCGCCGCGCTAGCGGTGTCTCTGGCGGCGCTCGTCGCGCTGGTCGCGGCGGCCGCGCGGCGCCGGACCGCCTGAGAGCGGGTGCTAGCATCGCCCGGCTCATGTCGGCGGCCCCTCCGCGGCGCAAATTCCGCAAGGTCCTGATCGCCAATCGCGGCGAGATCGCGGTGCGCATCCTGCGCGCGCTGCGCGAGCAGGGCATTCGCGGCGCCGTGATCTATTCGGATGCCGACCGCGAGTCGCTGGCGGTGTTGCAGGCCGACGAGGCGCACCGCATCGGCCCGGCCCCGTCGGCCGAGAGCTATCTCAGGCTCGACGCCATCGTCGACCTCGCGGTCGAGATCGGCGCCGACGCCATCCACCCGGGTTACGGCTTCCTCTCCGAGCGCGCCGAGTTCTCGCTGCGCTGCCGCGAAAAGGGCGTCGCCTTCATCGGTCCCTCGCCCGAGGCGATCCACGCCATGGGCTCCAAGGTCGAGGCGCGGCGCCGGATGATCGCCGCCGGCGTGCCGGTGGTGCCGGGCTCCGACGGCCCGCTGCCCGATCTCGAGTCGGCGCGGCGCGCCGCGGAAGAGATCGGCTACCCGGTGATCCTCAAGGCGTCGGCCGGCGGCGGCGGCAAGGGGATGCGGGTGCTGCGCGCCGAGAGCGAGCTCGCCGAGGCCTATCGCCTGGCGCGCGCCGAGGCGGCAGCGGCCTTCGGCGACGACGCGGTCTTCCTCGAGAAGTTCGTCGAGCGCCCGCGCCACGTCGAGATCCAGGTGCTCGGCGACCTCTACGGCAAGGTGGTGGCGCTCGGCGAGCGCGAGTGCTCGCTGCAGCGGCGGCACCAGAAGGTGGTCGAGGAGTCGCCGTCGACCGTGGTGACGCCGGAGCTGCGGCGGCAGATGAGCGACGCGGCGGTGGCGGCGGCGAAGGCGGTCGGCTACGCCAACGCCGGCACCTGCGAGTTCCTGCTCGCCGCCGACGGCGCCTTCTATTTTCTCGAGATGAACACGCGCCTGCAGGTCGAGCACCCGGTGACCGAGCTGGTCACCGGCCTCGATCTCGTCGCCGCGCAGCTCGCGGTGGCGCAGGGCGAGCCGCTCGGCCCCGAGTTCGACGACGTCGTCCTGCGCGGCCACGCGATCGAGGTCCGGCTCTGCGCCGAGGATCCCTACCGCCGCTTCGCGCCCTCTCCCGGTCGGATCGCGCGCCTGCGCCTGCCGCAGGGCCCGGGCGTGCGCAACGACAGCGGCGTCTACGGCGGCGCCGAGATCTCGATCCACTACGACCCGATGATCGCCAAGCTGATCGTCTGGGGGCGCGACCGCGCCGAGGCGCTGCGCCGGCTCGCACGCGCTCTCGCCGAGACGCGCATCGAGGGGCTGCGCTCGAACCTGCCGCTGTTCGAGGCGCTGCTCGCCGACGAAGACTTCCGCGCCGCGAAATTCGACATCCACTGGCTCGACCGCCGGCTGACGGCGGGCGAGCTGCTGCCGCCGCCGGACCAGAGCTCGGACCTGCCGATCCTGGTCGCGGCGCTGGCGCACTACGAGCGCGCGCAGCGCACCGCGGCGGTGGCGAGCGAGACCTCGCACCGGCGCCTCTGGCGGCTGGCGGCGCGGCGCGCGGCGCTGCGGAGCGGCTCGTGGAGCTGATCGCGCGCGTCGGCGAGCGCGTCGAGCGCGTCACGGTCGAGCGCGACGGCCACTGCTTCCACGTCAGGGTCGGCGAGCGGCGCTACGAGGTCGACCATCGCGCCCTCGGCCCCTGGGTGCGCAGCCTGCTGGTCGACGGCGAGAGTCACGAGGCGGCGGTCTTCCGTGCCGGCGACGAGAGCTGGAGCGTCGGCTGGCGCGGCCGCACCACCCTGGTCGAGCTGGTCGACCCGCTCACCCACCTCGCCGCCGAGGCGCACGGCGAGAGCAAGCGCAGCGGCAAGCACGTCGTCACCGCCTACATGCCCGGGCGCGTCGTGATCGTCTCGGTGGAGGCGGGCGCCACGGTCGAGCCCGGCCAGCCGCTGGTGGTGCTCGAGGCGATGAAGATGCAGAACGAGATCCAGGCCGATCGCGCGGCCCGCGTGCGCATCGTCCACGTGCGCCCGGGGCAGGCCGTCGAAGGCGGCGACCCGCTGCTCGAGCTCGAATAGGTGATGGGGCGTTCGGCGGCGCTCCGCAGCTTCCTGGCACGCACGCTGGCCGTTCCTGTGCGCGGCGAGATATTCATCTATTCCGCGGCCGTCGCGAGCCTCCTCTTCTTGCGCGCGGAAGGACTTCATTACGGCTGGAACACCATCGTCTACTTTTTCCCGCGGCAATTCCGCCGGCTACCGTTGCTTCTTGCCTGGGGAGTCGGGCTGCAGCTCGTTACCACCCTTCTGCATCGCGCTTCGCTTCGCGCGCACATCGGTGCGATGTTGCGGCTGGCGTGGTGGATCGGCTGGCTACGCGTCTGGTTGGCGGCATTCGTGCTCGCGTACGCGTACGTCTGGCTCAAGGTCTCCGTCCCTCTGGTGCGAACGACGGAGCTCTACGACGAAGTTCTCTGGCGCTTGGATCGCTGGCTCCATTTCGGGATCTCGCCGTCCGTCTTCGCAGTCGAGCTAGTTGCCGGCACGCCCGTGGCACGCCTGCTCGATGGCTGGTACAGCCTCTGGATTCTAACGTTCATACTCATGTTCGCGTGGGCTTTCGCCACGGTGCGCGAGGACAAGCGGCGTAACTTCCTGCTGGCCAACGGTGTCTTGTGGACTCTCGGCGCCGTTATCTACATGGTGGTGCCGGCGCTCGGGCCGTGCTACGCCTCGCCAGATATTCTCGGCCCGGTCCGCGACGCGATTCCCGACGCGGTCATGGCTCAGAAAGTGCTGTGGGCGAACTACATAGCCATGGTACGCGGGCGCGAGGGCGTGCTCGAGCACTTTCAGCCGGTGCTCGGCATTGCCGCGATGCCGAGCCTGCACGTGGGCTCGCATTGGCTCTTCGCGCTATGGGCGCGACGCCACGAGCCGCGCCTCTTTCCGTTCCTGGCGCTCGCCACCGGCCTGACCTTCCTCGGCTCGCTGGTCACCGCCTGGCACTACGCGATCGACGGTTATGTCGGCATGCTGATCGCTTGGCTCGGAGTGCGGCTGGCCGATCGTTTCGAGCCGGTCGTGTCCGGCGACGCCTCGCATTCGGGCAGCGCCACGAAACCGTGAATCGCCTGGGTCGCTGGCTCGCGCCGTTCGAGATCTACACCTACGGAGTGACGCTCGTCATCGTCGTTTTTCTGCGCCTGAGCAACCTACGCATGGGCTGGCAGTCGCTCCGTTACTCGTATGTGCCGATGATCGAGCAACTGCCGCGCATTTTGGTGCTCGGTATCGCAGCCCAGCTTCTCGCCTGCCTGATCACTCGTCGCTCACCACGCGCCTGGCTGCAGGCCGTTGCGACCTGGCCCTCCATGCTGCTCTGGCTGCGAGTCTGGTTTGCGGCGATGGCGATGACCTTCGGCTACAAGTGGCTCAAGGTCTGCGTGCCACTGCTGCGCACGACGGTGCTCGACCCGGCGCTCTGGAGGATCGACCGTATCGTGCACCTTGGGTTCTCGCCATCGATCTTCGCCGCCGAGTTGTTACAAGGCACGCGAGTCGCACACTGGCTGGATATCTACTATGGCGCCTGGGTGTCCACTGTGCTGGTTTCACTTGCCTACATCTTCTTGTCCGATGACCTTGCGAAGCGCCGCAACTTCGCCTTCGCCTGCGCGCTACTCTGGCTCACTGGCGCCTGGCTCTACTTCGCTTTGCCGGCGGTCGGCCCTTGCTTCACTGTTTCCGAGGTTTTCGATCAGATCCGGGCCCAGATGCCCAAGGCGATGGCGACCCAGCGAGCTCTGTGGGAAAACTATGGCCGGATGGTCGCCGGACGCGGCGGCTCGCTGCGCGAATTCAATCCCTACTTCGGGGTTGCGGCGATGCCCTCACTTCACGTGGGAGCCCATTGGCTCTTCACGCTCTGGTCACGACGCTACGCACGGCGGTTGGTTCCGATCTTCGCCGGAGCCACTTTGCTGACCTTCCTAGGATCGATCGCCACCGGTTGGCACTATGCCCTCGATGGCTACGCCGGCATGCTGCTTGCCTGGTTCGCGGTCCGCGTCGCCGACCGCTTCGAGCCGGTCGCTGTCTCAGCGCCGGCGGGCGGGGGCGAAGACGGCGGCGGCGAGCAGTCCGGCGACCAGCGAGATGGCGACCACCAGCATGCGGAAGGCTGACTCGAGCCCCGGCAGGACGTCGCGCGCGAAGAGCTCGGAGAAGCTGCGGAAGCCGAAGCTCCCCGGCACCAGGAGCAGGATGCCGGGCACCAGCACGATCGAGTCCGGCCGGTCGCGCCAGCGCGCGTAGAAGCCGGCGAAGAGTCCCACCGCCAGCGCCCCGCCGACCGCGCCGAGCTCCGGCGAGAGCACCAGCGCGCCGAGCCGTGCGCCGCCGTAGCCGAGCGCGCCCGAGAGCAGGATCCAGGGCGTCTCGGGAAGGGGAGCGCGGAGGAAGACGGTCAGCGCCAGCGGCGCCACCAGCAACGCCAGCGGCTCGGCCCACGGCGGCTGCGGCTGCGGCAGCGCGGCCTGGGCGGCGCCGAACAGCAGCGTGCCGACCTGCGTGCCGAGCGCGGCGCCGAAGCCGATGACCAGGAAGACCACGAGGGCGCCGGCGAAGCGCGCGGTGCCGGAGGCGAGATGACGCTGCGCGAGCTCGGAGAGCGCGACGGTGAGCGAGAAGCCGGGAATCAGGATGATCAGCCCGGCGAGCGCGGCGAGCGAGACCGAGAGCCCGCCGAGCGCGTGCGAGAGCGCGATCGCCGCCGCCGCCGCCACCGCCGCGGCGAGCAGCTCGAAGACGCGCGAGATGCGGCCGCGCGCGCCGACGAGCGGCGCCAGCAGTCCGATGAGGAGCCCGATCACGCCGCCGGCGAAGATCTCGGCCGGCCCGCCACCGAGGAAGACCGCCGAGGTCGCCGAGACGACCGGGAAGGCCGCCGCGGTGAGCAGCGCCCCGTAGCGCGGCGCCGCGTGGGCCAGGGCGTCGATGGCGCGCGCGCCCTCGTGCGGGCCGATCCGTCCGCGTTCGATGTCGCCGACCAGGCGGTCGAGGTCGGCCAGGCGGCCGAGGTCGACCGACGAGGGCTCGACGCGCTCGAGGTGAACGCGTTGCGCCTCGTCGTCGCCGAAGGCGGAGAAGATCGAAGTCGGGGTGATGAAGAAGTGCGCCGCGACGCCGAGTCGCGCCGCGACGCCCGCCAGCGCGGCTTCGAGCGCCGGCGCCTGGAAGCCGGCCTCGTGCAGGGCGCGGCCGAGCCGGATCAGAAAACGGACGCTGCCGGCCGCAGGCGGCGCGGGCGCCGTCCTCCCGTTGGAAGGCGCCGCGTCGTCGGGGCTTCCGGTCAGTGGAACGACGAGCCCTCTCCCTTGAGCGACTGCACGATGCCCT
Source organism: Thermoanaerobaculia bacterium (assembly GCA_963699245.1). Taxonomy (GTDB): domain Bacteria; phylum Acidobacteriota; class Thermoanaerobaculia; order Multivoradales; family JAGPDF01; genus JACTMI01. The sequence goes on along the minus strand of OY969426.1, from coordinate 2,109,644 downwards.
GGACGACGCTCTTGGCGTCGCCGAAGACCATCAGCGTGTTGTCCTCGAAGTAGAGCTGGTTGTCGATGCCGGCGAAGCCGGGATTCTTCGAGCGCTTGATCGCCAGGCAGGCGCGCGCCTTGTCGGCGTCGATGATCGGCATGCCGTAGATCGGCGAGCTCTTGTCGGTGCGCGCCGCCGGGTTGACGACGTCGTTGGCGCCGATGACGAGGGCGACGTCGACCTGCGGCATGTCGGGGTTGATCTCTTCCATCTCGACCAGCTTCTCGTAGGGGACGTTGGCCTCCGCGAGCAGCACGTTCATGTGGCCGGGCATGCGGCCGGCGACGGGATGGACCGCGAAGCGGACGTCGACTCCCTTGGCGGTGAGGATGTCGTAGAGCTCGCGCACCCGGTGCTGGGCCTGCGAGACCGCCATGCCGTAGCCGGGGATGATCACCACCTTCTGGGCGTTGGCGAGAATCTGCGCCGCGTCCTCGTTGGTGGCGGCCTTGTAGCTCCCCTGCGGTCCCGCGGCGCCGGCCGCCTGCACCTGGCCGAAGGCGCCGAAGAGCACGTTGGTGAAGCTGCGGTTCATCGCCTTGCACATGATCACCGAGAGGATGAAGCCCGACGAGCCGTCGAGCGCGCCGGCGGTGATCAGCAGCTTGTTGTCGAGCACGAAGCCCATCGCCACCGCCGAGAGGCCGGCGTAGCTGTTGAGCAGCGAGATCACCGTCGGCATGTCGGCGCCGCCGATCGGGATGATCAGCAGCACGCCGAAGGCGAGCGAGACGCCGATCACGACCGGGAAGAGGTAGCTGTACTGGGTCGGATTGATCACCAGCGCGATGCCGCACCCGACGCCGACGAGCAGGAGGGCGAGATTGCTCGCGTTCTGCATCGGATAGGTCACCGGCCGCTGCGGGATCCACTTGACCTCCTGCAGCTTGCCGGCCGCCATCAGCGAGCCGGTGAGGGTGAGGAAGCCGAGCAGGACCTCGACGATCAGGGCGGTGGTGCGAAAGGGCGTCAGCTCACCGCCGCCGGCGTGCAGCCAGCGGTAGAACTCGGCCACGCCGACGAGGCCGGCGGCGAGGCCGCCGAAGGCGTGCGAGAGGGCGGTCCGCTGCGGCACCGCGGTGAGCGGCACGCGCGACAGCGGCACGCCGATGGCGATGCCGACGACCACCGCGACGGCGATCCACCGGTAGTCGACGATCTCGGGATAGAGCAGCGTGCCGCCGATCGCCGCCGCCATGCCGAGGACGCCGGAGACGATGCCGCGCCGCGCCGTCGACGGATGCGACAGCCACTTGAGCGAGAAGATGAAGAGAGCGGTGGCCGCGAGGTAGGCGGCCTGGATGACGTGCTCGGTCCAGGCGCCGCTCATGACTTGGGCTCCTCACGCTTCTTGAACATCTTGAACATCCGGTCGGTGATCAGGAATCCGGAGACGATGTTGGTCATCGAGGCGGCGACCGCGATGGTGCCCAGGATGGTCGACATCGGGTCGTGCTTCGATCCCGCCAGCAGGATCGAGCCGACGATGGCGATCGCCGAGATCGCGTTGGTCAGAGACATCAGGGGGGTGTGCAGCAAGCGGGAGACGCTCCGGATCACCTCGAATCCGATGAACGTCGACAGCATGAAGACGAACAACATCGACCACAGGTCCAACTCGCGCACGAGGCCTCCTCCGGCTCTGTTGGCTCGACTGACTTCACGGGCTCCGAAACGATCGCGGGCATGCTACCGGCGGCGGGCGAAGGGGACAACCGCCCGCGCGGGCGGGCCATAGACTCCACCGGATGGAGCGCGACCCCCTCTGGCAGGAGTTGTCCGCGGCGCTGGCCGGGAGCGCGTCCTGTCGCGAGCTCGCCGCCGCGGTCGCCGCCGGGCGCGGCATCGCCACGCGGCTGCCGGCCGCGGCCGCCGCCTGGGTCGCCGGCCGGCTCGGGACGGATGCCGGGCGGCCGCTTCTCGTCGTGGTGCCGCACGAAGCGGACGCGCGCGCCTGGCTCGAGAGCGCCCGGCTGGCCGAGGGGGAGGAGGGAGCGGCCCCCTTCCCGGCGCCGTCGCTCTCCCCCTACCAGGAGGCGGACGCTTCGCTGGCGGTGCGCGCCGAAGAGCTCGCCGGCCTCTTCCGCGCCGCGGCGGGAGAGATCGGCGCCCTCGTGGTCACGCCGCGGGCGCTCTTTCGGCGTCTCCCCGATCCCCGCCATCTCGACGCCATCGAGCTGCGCGCCGGCGGCGCGATCGACGCCGACCGCCTGGCGCGGCGACTCACCGAGCTCGGCTACCGGCGCGTCGACCTGGTGAGCGAGGTCGGCGAGCTGGCGCTGCGCGGCGGCGTCCTCGACCTCTGGGCGGCCGGCGAGCCGGCCCCCGTGCGGCTCGATCTCTTCGGCAACGAGATCGAGAGCCTGCGCCGCTTCGATCCCGAGAGCCAGCGCTCGCACGTGGGACTGGCGACGCTGCGCGTCCTGCCGCTCGGGCTCTTTCCGGCCGGACCCGAGCAGGCGCGGGCGCTCGGGCGGGCGATCGCGCCACTGATCGGCGAGCGGGTCGATTTCGAGAGCGCCGAGCACCTCGCGGCGCTCGCCGACGGGCGCGGCTTTCCGGGCTGGGAGAACTTCCTCCCGCTCGTCACGCCGCGCACGCTGACCCTGGCCGAGGTGCTGCCGAACGCCCTCGTCGTCGTGCTCGATCCGGGCGCGGTGGCCGCCGAGATCGAGCACCACGCCGGGCGGCTGCAGGGGGAGTTCGAGCTGCGCCGCGAGCACGGCCGCTTCGCGGTCGCGCCCGAGCTGCTCGAGCATCCGGCTGCGACGCTGCGCGCGCTCCTCGATGCGGCGGCGCTCGTGATCGAGCCGCTCGGCGGCGCCGGGGCGGTCGACTTCGGCGCCCTGCCGACCGATCTCTTCCAGGGCCAGCTGCCGCGCTTCCCGCGCGACGTCGAGGCGGCGCGGGCGCGCGGCGAGCGGGTGCTGCTGGTGGCGCCGGGCGAGCGCTTCGCGGCGCTCGGCGAGCTGCTCGAGGGGCGCGGCGTGGCGCTCGGCAGCGCCGGGGTCGAGCTCGTCGAGGGCGAGCTCGAGCGCGGCTTCCGGCTGCCGGCGGCGCACGTCGCCCTCTACGGCGAGAGCCAGCTGGTGGCGCGCGGCGCCGCCGGCGCCGCGCGCCGGCAGCGCGCCCGCTACGGTCCCTTCCTCGCCGGTCTGCGCGACCTGCGGCTCGGCGACTACGTCGTGCACGCCGATCACGGCATCGGACAGTTCGTCGGCCTGCGCACGGTCGCCGCGGTCGAAGAGTCGCCGCTGTTGCCGCCGATCCTGCGCGGCGCGGTCGCCGCCGCGGCGCCCGAGAGCGAGGCGATCGAGATCTCCTACGCCGGCGGCAAGCGGCTCTTCGTGCCGATCGACCGGCTCCACCTGGTGCAGAAGTACGGCGGCATCGAAGGGATCTCGCCGCGGCTCGACCAGCTCGGCGGCACCTCGTGGAACCGCACCAAGGCGAAGGTGCAGCGCACCCTGCGCGAGATGGCCGACGAGCTGCTGAAGCTCTACGCCGAGCGCCAGCTGGCGCGGGCGCCGATCCTCGCCGGCGACACCGACCTCGAACGGCAATTCGCGGCGGCGTTCCCGTTCGAAGAGACCCCCGACCAGGGCGAGGCGATCGCGACCATCTTCGCCGACCTCGAGAAGGCCAAGCCGATGGACCGCCTGCTGGTCGGCGACGTCGGCTTCGGCAAGACGGAAGTCGCCATGCGCGCCGCCTTCCGCGCGGTCGACTCGGGCTACCAGGTCGCCGTGCTGGCGCCGACGACGATCCTCGCCGACCAGCATCTCGAGCGCTTCCAGGAGCGCTTCGACGGCTTCGGCGTGATCATCGAGCGCATCTCCCGGCTGCGCACCGGCAAGGATCTTGCGGAGCTCAAGCAGCGTGTCGCGGACGGCAAGGTGGACATCCTGATCGGAACCCATCGCGTGCTGTCGCAGGACGTCGTCTTCCGGCGGCTCGGGCTGCTCGTGGTCGACGAAGAGCAGCGCTTCGGCGTCGCCCAGAAGGAGCGCCTGAAACAGTTCAAGCGCGACGTGCACGTCCTCGCCATGTCGGCGACGCCGCTGCCCCGCACGCTCCAGCTCTCGCTCGCCGGGGTGCGCGACATCTCGGTCATCGAGACGCCCCCGAAGGACCGCATGGCGGTGGAGACGGCGGTGCTCCCCTACGCGGACGATCTGGTGCGGGAGGCGATCGAGTTCGAGCTGTCGCGCGGCGGTCAGGTCTACTACGTCTACAACCGGGTCGAGTCGATCGAGGAGCGCGCCGCGAAGCTGCGCGAGCTGCTGCCGCACCTGCGCATCGTGGTCGGCCACGGCCAGCTCGACGAGCGCGAGCTCTACCGGCGCATGCACGCCTTCACCGCCCGCCAGTACGACCTGCTGCTCGCCTCGACGATCATCGAGAACGGCATCGACATCCCGTCGGTCAACACCATGATCGTGCATCGCGCCGACCGCTTCGGCCTCGCCCAGCTCTACCAGTTGCGCGGCCGGGTCGGGCGCAGCCGCGAGCTCGGCTACTGTTACCTGCTGGTGCCGAACGACCGCGCCCTGACGCCCGACGCCCGCCGCCGGCTCGAGGCGCTGCGCGAGTTCACCGAGCTCGGCGCCGGCTTCCGCATCGCGGCGCGCGACCTCGAGATCCGCGGCGCCGGCAACCTGCTGGGCGCCGAGCAGAGCGGCCACATCGCCGAGCTCGGCATCGAGACCTACCTGCGCATGCTCGAGGCGACGATCAAGGAGATCAAGGGAGAGACGATCGACGAGGGGCCGTCGACGACGCTCGACCTGCCGGTGCCGATGTCGATTCCGCGCAGCTACATCGCCGACGAGAACCTGCGCATGGAGATCTACCGCAAGCTCGCCGCGGCCGAGGCCTCGCGCGAGGAGATGCACGCCGAGCTCGCCGACCGCTTCGGCCGGCCGCCGGCGGCGGTCGAGATGCTGCTCGACGTCGCCGACCTCAAGCGGCGCGCCGAGGCGCTGCGCGTGCAGGCGGTCTCGTGGGCGGCGGGCAAGCTCACCTTCCGGCTGCGGCGCGACGCACGGGTCGACGTCGACCGGCTGATCCGCTTCGTCTCGGAGCGGCCCGGCGCGGCTTTCTCCCCCTCGGGGTGCTCACCCTGCCGGTGCCGGAGGGCTCGGGTCTCCTCGCGCTCGCCCAGCAGGTGCTGGCGGAGCTCGCGGCATGAGCGCGCGCCGCCTCCGGCTCGCGGCGCTCGCGATCGCCGCCGCCGCGGCCGCTGCCGCCTGCCACCAGGCGCCGCCGCTGCCGGGGCCGGACGTGGTCGCCCGCCTCGGCGGCGTCGAAGTGCGCAACGCGGAGTTCTCGGGCTATCTCCAGCGCAATCTCGGCGAGCCCGGCGGCGGGCTCGAGAGCGAGGCGCTGTCGGGCCTCTTCGACCAGTTTCTCGACGAGCGGCTGCTGGCGCGCCTGGCGGCCGACCGCGGTCTGGTCGCCGCCGGCGATTCCGCGGCGTCCGCCGTCGATCGCCTGCTCGCCGCCGAGCCGGCGCCGCCGATCACCGAGACCGCGCTTTCCTCGTACTACGCCGAGCATGCCGCCGAATTCGGCGCTCCGGAGCGCGTCGAGCTGCGGACGATTCGCACCGACGACCGGTTGACCGCCGAACGCGCGCGGCGCGAGATCCTCGCCGGCGCCGATTTCGCGGCGGTGGCGCGCCGGCTGTCGGCCGATCCGGCGGCCGAGCGCGGCGGCGACCAGGGCGCCCTGGCGCGCGAGGAACTGCCCCCCACCGTCGCCGCCATCGTCTTCGCGCTGCCCGAAGGGCAGGTCTCGAACGTGATCCCCGGCGACGACGGCTACCGCCTGTTCAGCGTCGGCCGCAAGCTGCCGGCGCGCCAGCGCACGCTCGACGAGGTGCGCGACGAAATTCTGCGCCGGCTGGGCGGCGCGCGCGCCGACCGCACCTTCGACCGCCTGCTGGCCGAGGCGCAGAGCCGTTATGCTGTCGAGGTGTTCGACCGCAACCTCCCCTTCGCCTACAAGGGCAAGTTTCCCGTCGCGAGGCCGTATGAAAATCGCTAGCGCCTGTCTGGTCGGACTCGTCCTCGCCCTGCCTGCCGGGGCCGAGGAGCTCAACCGCGTCGTCTTGCGCGTCAACGACCGCATCGCGACCCTCGACGAGTACAAGGCGCGGCGCAACGCGCGCGTCGAGATGCTGTCCGAGGCCAAGGACATTCCGGCCGACGAGCGCCGCCAGCTCGTCTTCGACAGCGGACGGGCGGCGATGAAGGAGATCTTCGACGAGCTCCTGGTGCTCTCGCGCGCGCAGCAGCTCCACCTCGAAGCGAGCGACGACGAGATCCAGCGTTCGGTCGAGAACGCCCGCAAGCGGTTCGGCATCCAGTCGGACGCCGAGTTCCAGCAGGCGCTCACGCAGTCGGGCACGACGCTCGAGGCGTTCAAGCAGAAGATGGCGAACAACATCCTCTTCAACGAGGTCGTGCAGCGCGAAGTCTCGCCCAAGGTCAAGGTCGACGACGAGGAAGTGGCGCGCTACTGGCGCGAGCATCCGAAGGAGTTCGACATCGCGGAGCAGCGCCACGTCGAGGAGGCGGTGGTGCGCGACGAGGCGGGCGCGACGGCCGACGAGCGGCAGGCGGTCGCCGAGAAGGTGCGCGCGGCGGTGGCGGGCGGCAAGAGCGTCGCCGACGCGGTGAACGGGCTCGGGCTCGCCGACAAGGTGCTGGTGCTCGACCACGGCTGGATCGAGCGCGGCACGCTCGACGCCAGCCTCGAGAAGCTCGCCTGGGATCTCGCGGAGGGCGCGGTCGCCGCACCGACGGCCGGTCGCGGCGGCCTGCACGTGGTCCACCTGATCGGCATCAAGGCGGCGAGCGTCAAGCCGCTCGACTCGGTGCGCGAGGAGATCCTCGGCCGCATGCGCGACCAGCAGTTCGAGCTGCGCAGCCAGCAGCTGCTGGACGACCTGGCGGAGAAGGCCTACATCGTCGAGCATCTTCCCCCCGAGGCCGAGGGCTATCGCAGCGCGACGGTGGGCGATCGCGATCCGGTACGCACGCTGATGCGTGGCGTGCCGGCGAAGAGCGGCGCGCCGGCGACGCCGGCGAGCGACGCTCAGCCGCCCGCCGAAAGCGCCGCGCCGCCGGCGACCGGGAGCGCTCCGCCGCCGCCCGCCGACGGCACCGCGCCACCGCCTCTCTCGCGGTCGTAATTCCAGCGTAAAGAAGAAGATCCACCTGTCGGTCGAGGCGCACCGGATGGTGGAAAAAAATGGACAAAAGTGGGAAAAGCTCCTACACTCGCGAGCTGTACCACCGGAGCCCGAGAGTCCAGGATGTTTCGAGGAAGCACCGTTGCCACGATCGACGACAAGGGCCGCCTGAAGGTCCCGACGGATTTCCGTCGCTTTCTCGAAGAGCGATACGGCGGCGAGTTCTTCTTCACCTCCGTCACCGGCGAGAAGGCGCTGCTCTATCCGCTGCCGGTCTGGGAGGACATCGAGGCGCGGCTCGGCGCGCTGCCGTCGACCGATCCGGTCCGCCAGCGCTTCCTCGAGCGCGCCAACTACTTCGGCGCCCAGCTCCGCCTCGACGGCCAGGGCAGGCTCCTCGTGCCGACCATCCTGCGCGATCGCGCGGCGATGGCGGGCGAGGTGGTGGTGACCGCGCAGATCGATCACCTCGAGATCTGGAACCGCGAGCGCTTCGAGCGCCGCCTCGCCGAGCGTCCGTTCACCGACGACGACTTCCGCGCGCTCGCCGAGCGCGGGATCTGACCGGGGAGCCCCGTTGGATGCCGGCCATGTCCCGGTACTGCTCGCGGAAGCGGTGGAGTGGCTCGCTCCCGCGCGCGGCGGCCTCTTCGTCGACGCGACGCTCGGGCTCGGCGGTCACGCCGAGGCGATCCTCGAAGCCGGACCCGCGGCGCGCCTCGTCGGCGTCGACCGCGATCCCGAGGCGCGCGCGCTCGCCGCGCGGCGCCTCGCGCGCTTCGGCGAGCGCGTGGAGATCGTGGCCGGCGACTTCCGCGACCTCGGGGCGCACCTCGGCGAGCGCCGGGTCGCCGGCGTGCTGGCCGACCTCGGCGTCTCGTCGCTGCAGCTCGATCGCGCCGAGCGCGGATTCTCCTTTCGTGCCGACGGACCGCTCGACATGCGCATGTCGCGGAGCGGCCCGACCGCAGCTCAACTGGTGGAGTCGATGACGGAGGCCGAATTGGAAGACATCTTTCGCACGCTCGGAGAAGAGCCGGAGTCCCGCCGGGTGGCGCGCGCCGTCGTTTCGGAGCGCGCGCGCCAGCCGATCACGACGACGGGCCGGCTCGCCGAGGTCGTGCGCGGCGCCAAGCGCGCGCGCGGCGGCCGCCACGACCGGATCGACCCGGCGACGCGCGTCTTCCAGGCGCTGCGCATCGAGGTCAACCAGGAGCTCGCGGCGCTCTCCGAGATGCTCGACGCCGCGATCGCGATGCTCGAGCGCGACGGCCGCCTGGTCGTCATCTCCTACCACTCGCTCGAGGATCGCGTGGTCAAGAACCGCTTCCGCGACCTGGCGCGCGGCGAGGTCGACCCGATCACCGGCCGCACTTCCTCCGAAACGCGCCTGCTCGAGATCCTCACCCGGAAGCCGGTGACGCCCTCCGAGGCCGAAGTGACGCGCAATCCGCGCGCCCGTTCGGCGCGCCTGCGCGCCGCGAGGAGACTCTGAGGCCTTGCCCGGCGCCTACGCGGTCCGCCGCCCGGTCGTCAACGCGTACCTCGTCCGGCAGCGCGATCGCCGCCGGCTGCGCGAGCTCGCCTGGGTGGTGGCGACCGTCCTGCCGCTCGGCGCGGCGCTGCTCGGCTACACCTGGCTGCAGCTGCAGACGCTGCGCGTGAGCTACCGCATCGAGCGGCTCGAGCGCCGGAGCCACGAGCTCGCCCAGGTCGAGCGCCAGCTCCGCCTCGAGGCGGCGCACCTGGTGGCGCCCGAGCAGCTCGAGGCGCGCGCCGCCCGCGAGCTCGGCCTCGCGCCGCCGAAGGTCGATCAGGTCCTCTTCCTCGAGGAGATCCGGTGAAGAGCCGGCTGTGGATCTTCGCCGTCCTGACCGCGCTCTGGATGGCGGCGATCGCCGGCCGGCTGTTCAGCCTGCAGGTGTCGCGGCACGACGAGTTCGTGCGGCGCGCCGAGAGACAACAGCAGCGGGTGATCGAGCTCGACCCGCCGCGCGGCACGATCTACGACTCGCGCGGCCGCGAGCTCGCGGTCTCGGTCGAGGTCGAATCGGCCTTCGCGGTGCCGCGCGAGGTCGGCGAGCCGAAGCAGGCCGCCGAGCGGCTGGCGCGCGTGCTCGGCGTCGAGCGCGGCAAGCTCGAGCGGCAGCTCGCCCAGGACCGCGAGTTCGTCTGGGTGGCGCGCAAGCTCGACCCGCCGGTGGCGGACGCGGTCAAGGCGCTCGGGATCCCGGGCATCTACTTCCTCGAGGAGAGCAAGCGCTACTACCCGATGCGCGAGCTGGCCTCGTCGGTGCTCGGCTACGTCGGCACCGACAACCACGGCCTCGCCGGGCTCGAGGCGGCCTACGACAAGGTGGTGGCGGGCAAGCCGGGACGGCGCACCGTGCTGCGCGACGCCAAGCAGGGGCTGGCGATCCCGCCCGACCTGCCGTCGGCGGCGCCGGTGGCGGGTGCCGATCTCCATCTCACGCTCGACGCGGCGCTGCAGCAGATCGTCGAGGACGAGCTCGGCGCGGCGGTCGACCGGCTGCGCGCCAGGAGCGGCAGCGCCGTGCTGCTCGATCCGGCGACCGGCGCGGTGCTCGCGATGGCCTCGCGCCCGACCTTCGACCCCAACGACTTCCGCGCCGCCGACGAGGAAGCGCGGCGCAACCGCGTCATCCAGGACGCCTACGAGCCGGGCTCGACGTTCAAGATGGTGACCGCGGCGGCGGCGCTCGAGCTGGGCGTGGTCGGCCTCGACGATCGCTTCGACTGCGAGATGGGCGGCATCACGCTGGCCGGCGTGCGGATCAACGACTGGCAAGCCCGTTCGGCAACCTCTCCTTCCGCGAGGTGATCGCGAAGTCGCTCGAACATCGGCGCGATCAAGACCGCGCTGCGGGTGCCGACGCCCGATTTCTACGACACCATCCGGCGCTTCGGCTTCGGCCGCACGAGCGGCCTCGACCTGCCGGGAGAGAGCCCCGGCCTGCTGATGCCGCTTGACCGCTGGCCGGGTCTCGCCAAGGCCTACATCGCGTTCGGCCAGGGAATCTCGATCACGCCGCTGCAGCTCGCTTCGGCCTTCGGGGTGGTCGCCAACGGCGGCCGGCTGATCGGCCCCTATGTCGTCGACGGCATCGGCTCCGCGGAAGGGCTGCGCCGCCTGCATCCGGAGCCGCTGGTGCGCGGCGAGGCGATCTCGGCCACGCACCGACGCGGCGCTCGCGGCAGCTGCTCGCCGGCGTCACGGTGGAGGGCGGCACCGGCAAGGCGGCGGCGACGCCGGGCTACCCGGCGGCCGGCAAGACCGGCACGGCGCAGAAGGCGGTGCCGGGGCGCGGCTACCTGCCGAACGAGTTCATCGCCAGCTTCGCCGGCTGGGCGCCGCGCGACCGCCCGGCTCTTCGTCGGCGCCGTGGTGATCGACGATCCGCAAGGGCACCTACCACGGCGGCGAGGCGGCGGCGCCGGTCTTCGGCGAGATCGCGCGGCGCGCGCTGCTCGGCGCGCGGCGTGCGGCCGGAGCGCGATCGCCCGGAGCTCTGGCCCTTCGAGCTCGGCGCGCGACGAAAGCAAGGAAAAGGAAAGCGCCGACGCCGGAGCAGCAGGCCGAGGCCGAACCGCGGGCCGCTCCCGTCGTCGTCGCGCCCGGGACCTTCCCGGACCTCGGCGGCCGCACCGCGCGCGAAGCGGTGGCGGCGGCCGCGAGCCTGCGCCTGGTGCCGGTGCTGCAGGGGCGCGGCGTGGTCGTTCGCCAGGAGTCCGCCGCCGGGAGCGCCGGTGCCGGCGGCGGGGAGCCGCGTCCTCTTCGAGCTCGACACGGGGTCCGGCGGATGAGGCTCTCGGAGCTCGACGCGCGAGCTGGCGCTCATCGGAGACCTCGGGGACGACCCCGAGGTCTTCGGCGTTCGTCACGACTCCCGCGAAGTCGGCGCGTGGCGACCTCTTCGTCGCCTGGCGCGGCGCGAAGCACGACGGCGCGAGCTTCGCCGGCGGACGCCATCGAGCGCGGCGCGGTAGCGGTGATCGCCGACAGCGAGCGCCCCGCGGCGGTCGACGCCGGCATCCCCTGGCTGGTCGCCGCCGGCGCCGCGCGCGCCTGCTCGGCGCGCTCGCCGCGCCCCTCTACGGCCACCCCGATCGCGCGCTGCGCCTGGTCGGCGTGACCGGCACCAACGGCAAGTCGACGACGGTGGAGCTGATGCGCCGCGATGCTCGACGCGGCGGGCTTGCCCTGCGGACGCATCGGCACGCTCGGCTACCGTTTCCCGGGCGCTCGCTCCGCAGCCCGGCGAGCGCACGACGCCGGAAGCGTCCGATTTCTTCCGCCTGCTCGCCGAGATGCGCGACCTCGGAGCCAGCGGCGGTGGCGATGGAGGTCTCGTCGCACGCCCTGGCGCAGGGGCGCGTCGCCGGCGCGAGCTTCGACGGCCGCCGTCTTCACCAATCTACTCGCGCGATCACTTCGACTTCCATCGCGACTTCGAGGACTACTTCGCGGCCAAGGCGCAGCTCTTCGACGCAGCTCGACGCCCGGCGGCCGCGCGGTGGTGAACATCGACGATCCCTATGGCCGCCGCCTCGCGGCGTCGCTTCCCGACGCGGTCGACCTTCGGCAGCGGCAGGAGCCGTGGCGCCGGCCGGCGTGACGCTCGACGCGCAGGGCATGCGCGGCGAGCTCGCGACGCCGCGAGGACCGCTGCGGTTCGAGTCGCCGCTGCTCGGCCGCTACAACCTGCTCAACGTGCTCGCCGCCGCGGCGGCCGGCGAGGCGCTCGGCTTGCCGCACGCGGCGATCGCCGCCGGCCTCGCCGCGACCCGGCCGCTGCCGGGAAGGATGGAGCCGGTCGACGCCGGGCAGGGCTTCCTGGCGGTCGTCGACTACGCGCACACCGACGCGGCGCTCGAGGCGGCGATCCGCTCGCTGCAGCGAGCTCTCGGGGCAGCGCGTGGCGGTGGTCTTCGGCTGCGGCGGCGATCGCGACCCGGGCAAGCGCCCGCTGATGGGCACGCGTCGCCGGCACGCTCGCCGAGCTGCCGATCGTCACCTCCGACAACCCGCGCAGCGAGGATCCGCTCGCCATCATCTCGGCGGTCGAGGAAGGGCTGCGCGCGTCGGGCAACCTCGCGTACCGCGTCGTCCCCGACCGCCGCGAGGCGATCCGCCGCGCGCTCGCGGTGGCGGCCGGCGGCGGCTGGGCGGTGCTGGTGGCCGGCAAGGGGCACGAGCGCGAGCAGATCGTCGGCGACCGCCGCTTCCCCTTCTCGGACCGCGAAGAGATCGAGCGCGCGGTGGCGGATCGCGCCGCCGCCGGGGCGAGGAGCTGACCGGTGCTCTACCACCTCCTCGTCCCCTTCCGCGACGTCTTCGCGCCCTTCAACGTCGTGCGCTACATCACCTTCCGCGCCGCCGCGGCGGTGGTGACGGCGCTCCTGCTGTCGCTGCTCTGCGGGCCCCTGGTTCGTCGCGCACGCTGCGCCGCCTCTCGGTCGGCCAGAACATCCGCGACGTCGGTCCGCAGAGCCACCAGGTCAAGGCCGGCACGCCGACCATGGGCGGGCTGCTGATCCTCTTCGCCTGGCTCGCGTCGACGCTGCTGTGGGCGAACCTCACCAACCTCTACGTCTGGCTGGCGGTGGCGGTAACCGCGCTGTTCGGCGCCATCGGCTTCGCCGACGACTTGCTGAAGGTGCGCCGCCGGCGCAACCTCGGCCTGACCGCGCGCGCCAAGTTCCTCGCCCAGGTGGCGGTCGCCGCGGCGGCGGGCGCGGCGCTGCCGAACCTGCCGTCGGCGCAGGTCTTCTCGCCGGACCTGACCTTTCCTTTCTTCAAGGACCTGATCGTCCACCTCGGCGTCCTCTACGTGCCGTTCGCCGTCTTCGTGCTGGTCGGCTCCTCGAACGCGGTCAACCTGACCGACGGGCTCGACGGTCTGGCGATCGGCACCGCCGGCATCGCGGCCGGAACCTACGCCATCCTCTGCTACGTCGCCGGCAACCGCGTCGTCGCCAACTACCTGCAGGTGCCGGCGGTGCCGGGCGTCGGCGAGGTGACGGTCTTCTGCGGCGCGCTGGCCGGCGCGGCGCTCGGCTTCCTCTGGTTCAACGCCCACCCGGCCGAGGTCTTCATGGGCGACGTCGGCTCGCTGGCGCTCGGCGGCGGCATCGGCATCGTGGCGGTGATGGCCAAGCAGGAGCTCCTGCTCGCGGTGGTCGGCGGCCTCTTCGTGCTCGAGGCGCTGTCGGTGATCCTGCAGGTCGGCTCGTTCAAGCTGCGCGGCAAGCGGATCTTCCGCATGGCGCCGCTGCACCACCATTTCGAGCTCTCGGGCTGGGCGGAGCCGAAGATCATCGTCCGCTTCTGGATCCTCGCCATGCTCTTCGCGCTGGTGGCGCTCTCCACCCTGAAGCTGCGATGAGCGACCCGCTACGATGCGACGCGCGCGCGGCGCGCCTACGTGCTCGGCCTCGGGCTGTCGGGCGCCGCGGCGGCGCGCCTGCTGCGCGCGCACGGCGTCTCGGTGGTGGCGTCCGACCGGCGGGCGGCGGCCGACCTCGGTCTCGGCGAGCTGGCGGCCGATCCCGGCGTCGAGCTCCGGCTGGGCCGCGACGACGCGGCGCTGCCGGCCGGCATCGACGTCGTGGTGACCAGCCCGGGAGTCGCGGCGACCCATTCGCTGCTCGCCGCGGCGCGCGCCGCGGGCGTGCCGGTGATCGCCGAGGTCGAGCTCGCCTGGCGCTGGCTCGAAGGCACGCTGGTCGCGATCACCGGCTCGAACGGCAAGTCGACCACCACCGCGATGACCGGCGCCTTCCTCGCCGGCGCCGGGCTGCGCGGTCGAGGTCTGCGGCAACATCGGCACGCCGCTCGCGGCCGTCGTCGACGGACCGCCGGGACGCGTCTTCGTCGTCGAGCTGTCGAGCTTCCAGCTCGAGACGATCGACACCTTCCGGCCGCGGGCGGCGGCGCTGCTCAACCTCTCCGCCCGACCATCTCGACCGCCACGGCGACCTGGCGGGCTATCTCGCCGCCAAGCGCCGGATCTTCCTGAACCAGACGGCGACGGACCTCGCCGTGCTCAACGCCGACGATCCCGACGTCGGCGGCGACGCCGGTCGTGGCGCGGCGCCGGCTCTTCTCGCGCCAAGGCGAGGTCGCGGACGGCTGCTTCGTCGCCGGCGGGCGGGTCGTCGAGCGCCGGCCGGACGCGGCCGACCGCCCGCTCTTCGCGCTCGCCGACCTGCCGCTCGCCGGGCCGCACAATGTCGAGAACGCGATGGCGGCGGCGCTCCTGGCGCTCGAGGCCGGCGCGCCGCGCCGAGAGCCTGGCCGCGTCGCTGCGCGCCTTCCGCGGGCTGCCGCACCGGATGGAGCGGGTCGCGCGAGCTGGGGGGCGTCGCCTTCTACGACGACTCGAAGGGGACCAACATCGGCGCCACGCTGCGCTCGCTCGAGGGCTTCGCCGACGGCAGCGTCCACCTGGTGCTCGGCGGGCGCAACAAGGGCGCCGACTTCGCGGACCTGCGCGGGATGGCGGCGAAGAAGGCGCGCCGCGTCTACCTGATCGGCGAGTCGGCGCCGGCGCTGGCGAAGGCGCTCGCCGGCGCGGTCGCGATCTCCGAGAGCGGCACGCTCGCCGCCGCGGTCGCCGAGGCGGCCGAGCGCGCGCTCCCCGGCGAGAGCGTCCTCCTCTCGCCGGCCTGCGCGAGCTTCGACCAGTTCCGCGACTTCGGCGACCGCGGCCGCGCCTTCCAGCGCCTGGTGCGCGAGCTCGTCGCCCGTCCGTCGGAGGCGAAGCATGGCTAAGAAGCTCGCCTTCGATCGCGTCCTCTTCGGCGTCGTGGTGACTGCTGGTCGGCCTCGGCCTGGTGATGGTCTATTCGGCCAGCGCGCCGATGGCGCACGCGCGCGGCGCGGTGATCAACCCCTTCCTCGTCCGGCAGGCGATCGCCGCCCTGGTCGGCTTCGCGGCGATGTTCGCGGTGATGCACGTCGACTACCGCTGGCTGAAGAAGCCGCAGGTCGTCTACACGCTGCTCGCCGGCGTCGTGGTGCTGCTGGTCGCGGTGCTCTTCGCGCCCGAGCTCAACGCGACGCGGCGCTGGCTCTTCATCGCCGGCGTCTCGGTGCAGCCGTCGGAGCTCGCCAAGCTGGCGCTCGTCCCCTTCCTCGCCTACCAGATCGACCGCAAGCGCGACCGCGTCAACTCGCGCGAGCTGCTGGTGCCGATCGCGGCCGCCAGCGCGCTGCTCGCCGGCCTCATCGTCGCTGCAGCCCGACCTCGGGTCGGCGGTGCTGCTGGTCGCGACCGCCGGGACGCTGCTCTTCCTCGCCGGCCTCTCCTGGCGCTGGCTCGCGATCGGGGCCGGGATCCTGGCGCCGCTCGGGGCGCTGCTGATCTACCTCGAGCCCTACCGCCGGGCGCGCCTGTTCGCCTTCCTCGACCCGGAGAAGGATCCGCTCGGCAGCGGCTTCCAGGCGCTGCAGTCGCTGATCGCGATCGGCTCCGGGGGCGTCACCGGCCTGGGGCCGGGAGAGAGCGTGCAGAAGCTCTACTTCCTGCCCGTATCCGCACTCGGACTTCATCTTCGCCATCGTCGCCGAGGAGCTCGGCATGATCGGCGCGATCGGCGTCCTGCTGCTCTTCGGCCTCCTGATCTGGCGCGGCGCCCGCGCCGGCATGCGCGCGCCCGATCCGTTCGGCCGCTTTCTCGGCTGGGGCTTCATGGCCGTGATCGGGCTGCAGGCGCTGATCAACCTCTCGGTCGCCCTCGCGCTGCTGCCGACCAAGGGCATTCCGCTCCCCTTCCTCTCCTACGGCGGATCGTCGATGGTGGTCTCGCTGACCGCCTGCGGCGTGATGCTCAACGTCTCCCAGCATGGCGGATGAGACCCAGGGTCCCGTCTCCGGCGGCGCGCCGCGGCGCCACGTGCTGCTCTCGGGAGGCGGCTCGGGAGGGCACGTCTTCCCGGCGCTGGCGGTGGGCGACGAGCTCGCCCGCCGGGGGTGGCGCGTGAGCTTCGGCGGCGATCCGGCGGGGATGGAGCGGCGCCTGGTCGAGGCGCGCGGCGGCGTCGACTTCGTCGCGCTGCCGGCGCGTCCTTTCGTCGGCCGCTCGGTCGTGGCGCGCGTCGGCGCGGCGCGGGCGCTCGCGGCTTCGGCGCGCGCCGCGCGCCGCTTCATTCGCGCCAACGGCGTCGACGCGGTCGTCGGCACCGGCGGTTACGCCTCGGCGGCCGCGGTGGTCGGCGCGCGCTGGGCGCGGCGCCCGGCGCTCCTCGTCGAGCCGAACGCGCGCCCCGGCGCCGCCAACCGCTGGCTCTCCCGCTTCGCCGCCGCCGCGGCGACCGCCTACGAGACGACCGGCCGCGAGCTGCGCTGCACGAGCTTCGTCGCCGGCGTGCCGATCCGCTCCGAGTTCTTCGCCGTCCCGCCGCTCGCGCGCGGACGCCCCGCCCCGGCTCCTGGTCCTCGGCGGCAGCCAGGGGGCACGGAAGCTGAACCGCGCGCTGCCGGCCGCCGTCGCCAGCGTGCGGGAGACGCTGCCGGAGCTCGAGGTGCTGCACCAGTGCGGCGCCAGGAACCTCGACGAGAGCCGCGCGCTCTGGAGCGCGACGCTGCCGGGCGCCGCCGGCGTCGAGGTCGTTCCCTTCGTCGACGACATGGCGGCGGCGATGGCGGCGCGCGACGCTGGTGCTCTCGCGCGCCGGCGCGATCACGCTGGCCGAGATCGCCGCCGCCGGCCGTGCGCTCGCTGCTCGTGCCGCTCGAGCTCGCCGGCGGCCACCAGGAGGCGAACGCGCGTCAGCTCGCGCGGGCGCGGCGCGGCGACCGTCGTCGCCGACGGCGAGCTGACTTCCGAGCGGCTCGCCGCCGAGATCGGGCGTCTCTTCGCCGACCGGCCGGCGCTCCTCGCCGATGGGGCGCGCGGCGCGCGCAGCTGGCGCGCCCGGGCGCCGCGGCGGCGATCGCCGACCGCGTCGAGGCGCTGGCGGGGGAGCCGCGATGATCTTCCATCGCCTCGCCGGCCTGCGGCACGCGCACTTCGTCGGCATCGGCGGCGCCGGCATGAGCGGCATCGCCGAGGTGCTGGCGCAGTACGACCTCGAGGTCTCGGGCTGCGATCTCGCCGCGAGCGAGACCACCGAGCGGCTCGAGAAGCTCGGCATCGACGTCCAGTACGGCCACTCGCCGGATCACCTCGAGGGGGTCGACCTGCTGGTCATCTCGTCGGCGATCGAGGGCGGCCAACCCGGAGGTGCAGGCGGCGCGCGGCCGCGGCATCACCGTCGTGCGGCGGGCCGAGATGCTGGCCGAGCTGATGCGGCTCAAGTACGGCATCGCGATCGCCGGCACGCACGGCAAGACGACCACGACGTCGCTGGTCGGCGCCATCCTGGTCGAAGCCGGACTCGACCCGACGGTGATCGTCGGCGGCCGGCTGCGCGTCACCGGCACCGGCGCCCGGCTCGGCGCGAGCGACTACCTGGTGGTCGAGGCCGACGAGTTCGACCGCAGCTTCCTGACGCTGGCGCCGATCCTCGCCGTGATCACGTCGATCGACCGCGACCACCTCGACACCTACGAGGACCTCGACGAGATTCGCGACGCCTTCGTCGACGTTCGCCTCGCGCGTCCCGTTCTTCGGCCAGGTCATCGCCTGCGCCGACGATCCCGAACGTGCGCGACCTGCTGCCGAAGCTCGCCGACCGCCGCGTGTTCAGCTACGGCCTCGACGGCGACTGGGACCTGCGTGGCGAGCGGGCTCGAGAGCGACCCGTCGGGGAGCCGCTTCACGGCGCGCGACCGTCGCGCCGGCGAGCTCGGCCGCGTCGCCGTGCCGCTCGCCGGCCTGCACAACGTGCGCAACTCGCTGGCGGCGATCGGCGTCGGCCTGGCGCTCGGCATCCCGATGGCGACCATCGCGCGCGCCCTCGCCGCCTTCGGCGGCGTGCACCGCCGCTTCGAGCGGCTCGGCGAGTTCCAGGGCGCCGAGGTGGTCGACGACTACGCGCACCACCCGACCGAGGTCGCGGCGACGCTGGCGGCGGCGCGGCAGGTCTATCCGCGCCGCGCGCTGCACGCGGTCTTCCAGCCGCACCTCTTCTCGCGCACGCGCGACCTCGCGGCGGAGTTCGGCCGCGCGCTCCTCGCCGCCGACCGCGTCATCGTCACCGACGTCTACCCGTCGCGCGAGAAGCCGATTGCCGGCGTGACCGGCGAGCTGGTGGCGCGCGCGGCGCGCGCCGCCGGGCACGCGCGCGTCGACTACTGCGCGGACTGGCGCGAGGTGCGCGGCCTGCTGGCCGGCGTCTCGGCGGGGGACGTCGTCCTCACGCTCGGCGCGGGCGACATCTACCGGCTCGGCCAGCAGCTCGTGGGCGAGGGTTCCTGATGGCGGAACGCGAGCTCTTCTCGCTCGAGGGGAAGGTGCTCCCCTTCCGCCGGCCGTCGTCGGTCGTGCGGGTGCGGCGGCGCAGCCCCTGGCTGGCGCTCGCCGGGCCCTTCGCGCGCGCCCTCGTCCTCGTCGCGGCGCCGGTCGGGCTCGCGATCTGGCTCTTCGCTTCGCCGAGCTTCGCGCTGTCGCGCTTCGAGATCAGCGGCAACCGCCACGTCGAGAAGGCGTGGGTCGAGTCGACGCTGGCGCCGCTCGAAGGGGAGAACCTCTGGCGCCTGCCGCTCGACGCCGTCGAGCAGCGGCTGCGCGCCCATCCCTGGGTGGCCGGGCGTCACGATCGAGAAGCGGCCGCCGAACGCGCTGCGGCTCGTCGTCACCGAGCGCCAGCCGGCGGCGCTCCTGCGCGCCGGCGACACGCTCACCGTGCTCGACCGCGACGGCCGCGTCATCGCCCCCTGGCGGCCGGGCGAGGACGACGCCGGCCTGCTGCTGGTCAGCGTCGGCGCCGCCAGCGCCGTCGACCTCGGCGGCGCGGTCGACGGTGGCCGAAGAGCTGCGCGACGCGGCTCCCGACTGGGCCGCCACGCTGTCGGAGGTCGCAGGTGCTCTCCGACGAGGATTTCCGTCTCTATCTCGGCGCCCTGCCGTTCCCGCTCGTGGTGCGGGCCGGAACGCTCCGGGCGCGCCTTCCCGTCCTCCGTCCGCTGGTCCCCGAGCTCGAGCGCCGCTACGCCGGCGTCGACGAGGTCGACCTGCGATTCGAGCGGCGAATCATCTTTCAACCCAGCGCAGAGAGGTCCTGAGCATGGCCAAGGCAGAGGATTACTTCGTCGGCATCGACGTCGGTTCGTCGAAGGTCGCGGTGCTGATCGGCAAGCGCGACCCGCGCGGCGGGCTCGAGGTCGCCGGCCGGGGGCAGGCGCCGAACCGCGGCATGCGGCGCGGGCAACATCGCCAACCTCGAGGCGACGGTCGAGGCGCTGCAGCGCCGCGAGCGAGGAGGCCGAGGTGATGGCCGGCGTCGAGATCTCGCGCGCCTACGGTCGGCATCGCCGGCGCCGACATCCGCTCGATCAACGTGCGCGGCGTGGCGTCGGTGACGCGCAAGGACCGCGAGATCGCCAAGACCGACATCCAGCGCGCGCTCGACGCGGCGCAGTCGGCGGCGCTCCCTTCGGATCGCGAGATCCTGCACGCGCTGCCGCAGGAGTTCGTGGTCGACGAGCAGGGCGGGATCTCCGACCCGCTCGGCATGCTCGGCTCGCGGCTCGAAGTGCAGGCGCACCTGGTGACCGGGCAGACGGCGCGCTCGCAGCACGCTGCTCACCTGCGTCAACCGCGCCGGCATCGAGGTCAGCGAGATGGTCTTCGAGCCGCTGGCGATCGCCGAGGCGGTGCTCACCCCGGACGAGCGCGACCTCGGCGTGCTGCTGATCGACATCGGCGCCGGCACCACCGGCTGGGCGCTGTTCGAGGACGGCGAGCCGCGCCACACCGGCGTCCTGCCGGTCGGCGCCGGCCACTTCACCAACGACCTGGCGATGGTGCTGCGCACGCCCTACGCCGAGGCCGAGAAGATCAAGCTCAAGGACGGCTGCTGCCTGCGCTCGATGGTCAACGAGGACGAGGGCATCTCGGTGCCGACGGTGGCCGGCGGCGCGCCGCGCGTCGTGCCGCGGCGCGAGATCTGCGAGATCCTCGCAGCCGCGCGGCGAGGAGATGCTGTCGCTCGTGCGCGAGGAGCTGGCGCGCAGCGGCTGGGACGGCTCGCTGCGCGGCGGCATCGTGCTCACCGGCGGCGGCGCGCAGCTCGACGGGCTGCTCGAGCTGGCGGCGCAGGTGTTCGACGCCAGCGTCCGCTACGGCCTGCCGCAGGGGCTCGGCGGCCTCGTCGACGTCCTCACCTCGCCCACCTGGTCGACCGCCGCCGGCCTGCTGCGCTGGGCCGCCGCCGCCGACTCGAACGCCGCGCGGCCGGCCCGCAACGAGCGGCTTCCGCATGAAGAATCTCGTCGGCAGCCTCCGCAGCGTCTTCTCGGACCTGCTCTGAAACCGGCTTCCGCGACCTGCAAGGAGATCGACCATGATCCTGTTCGACGACAAGAAGCCAGGCCGAGCGCGCGGCGCCGCGACGGGGCCGACTTCCGTGCCCGCCAAGATCAAGGTGATCGGCGTCGGCGGCGGCGGCGGCAACGCGGTCAACCGGATGATCGCGGCCAACCTGCGCGGCATCGAGTTCATCGCCGCCAACACCGACATCCAGGCGCTGTCGAAGTGCATGGCTGCGGTCAAGCTCCAGCTCGGCAGCCAGATCACGCGCGGGCTCGGCGCCGGCGCCGACCCCGAGGTCGGCAAGAAGGCGGCGCTCGAGGACACCGACCGGATCCTCGAGATGCTTCGACGGCGCCGACATGATCTTCCTCACCGCCGGCATGGGCGGCGGCACCGGCACCGGCGCGATGCCGATCCTGGCCTCGCTCGCCGCGCGAGATCGGCGCGCTCACCGTGGCGGTGGTCACCAAGCCGTTCGGCTTCGAGGGGCGCCGCCGCATGGCGCACGCCGAGCGCGGCGTCGAGGAGCTGCGCGGCGCGGTCGACACGCTGATCACCATCCCCAACGAGCGCCTGCTCTCCTTCGTCGAGCGCGGCACGCCGCTCGCCGAGGCCTTCCGCATCGCCGACGACGTGCTGCGCCAGGCGGTGCAGGGCATCTCCGACCTGATCACCGTGCCGGGCGAGATCAACGTCGACTTCGCCGACGTGCGCGCCGATCATGAGCGGCATGGGCATGGCGCTGATGGGCACCGGCATCGCCAAGGGCGAGAACCGGGCGCTCGAGGCGGCGCAGCGGGCGATCTCGTCGCCGCTGCTCGAGGAGACCTCGATCGAGGGCGCCAAGGGCGTGCTGATCAACATCTCGGGCGGCCGCGACCTGGCGCTGCACGAGGTCGCCGAGGCGGCGCGCATCATCCAGGCCGCCGTCGACCCCGACGCCAACATCATCACCGGCATGGTGATCGACGAGGCGCTCGAGGAGGAGATGAAGGTCACCGTCATCGCCACCGGCTTCCGCTACGGCAGGCGAGACCTGGGCGCCGTTCGCCGGCCGCGATCGCCGCCGCCTCGCAGCGCGCCGCCGCGGCGCCGATGGCCACCGCCGCCGCCTGGCCGCCGCCGTCCGCGCGTCCGCTGCCGCCGGCCGAGCCGCCGGCCCCGGCCGAGTCGATTCCGTTCTACAAGCAAGGTTCTCGCCGGCGCCATCGCGCGGCGACGACCCGAGCGGCTTCGGGCCGAACGTGTCTCGATCGACGACTACGAGATCCCGACCATCCTGAGGAAGAACATGGATTGAGCCGCGATCCGGGATCGGCGGCGCGGTATCGCCGGGCGGCGGCGGGGCTGGTCGCCGCGATCTGGGTCTCCGCCTGGCCGGCGCAGTTCGCGCTCGACTTCCTGCGCGAGCGCAATCTGCTGCGGCTGACGATCGCCGCGCTCGGACTCGCGGCGCTTGCCGCCGTGGTCCTCGCTTTCCGGCGGGGGGGCGCGAGCGGCCGGGAATGGGCCACGCTGGCGGCGGTGGTCGCGGCCTACGCCGGCTTCGCGCTGCTGCCCGGCGTCTTCGCCAACGCCCAGGAGCGCATCCATCTCGTAGAGTACGGGGCAGTGGCGCTCCTTCTCCGGCAGGGCCTGCGGGTGGCGTCGCGGAGCGCCGGGCGCGCCGCGGGGCTCGCCTTCGCTCTCACCGCGCTCGCCGGCCTCGGCGACGAGCTGCTGCAGGGCCTCCTTCCCAATCGTCACTTCGACTGGCGCGACGTGCGCCTGAACGCGATCTCGGGCGCGCTCGCGCTCGCCGCGGCGGGCGTCCTCGCCGCGGCCAGGCGCCCGGCGCCGGTGCGGGCGGAATCCGCATGAACGACCAGAACGCCCTTGTCGCGCTGGCGGTCGCCGGGCTCGGCGGCCTCGCGGTCGGCATCGAGCGCGAGTGGTCGGCGCGCCAGGAGCGCGACCACTCGCGCTTCGGCGGCGTGCGCACCTTTCTCCTCCTCGGCCTGCTCGGCGGCTGCGCGTCGCTGCTCGCCGCCGAGACGGGTTGGGCGGCGGGAGCGGCGGCGATCGCGGGCGGCGTCCTGCTCGTCGCGCTCGCCTACTTCGTCTCCGCCTCGCACGGCACCATCGACGCCACGACCGAGGTCGCCGGCGTGCTGGTGCTCGCCGCCGGCGCGCTCGCCGGCGCCGGCCGGCTGACTATCGCCAGCTCGCTCTTCGCGGCCACCGCTTTCGTCCTGGTCGAGAAGAGCCGCATGCACGCGGCGGTCGAGCGCCTGCGCTCGGAGGAGATCGCTGCGGCGGCACGCTTCGCGGTGCTGGCGCTCGTCGTCCTGCCGTTGTTGCCGACCGAGCCCATTGCCTGGCTGGCGGGCATCCAGCCGCGCTGGCTCTGGGGGATGGTGCTGGTCTTCGCCGGGCTCTCGTTCGCCGGCTACCTCGCGCTGCGGCTGGCCGGGCCGCACCGGGGCTGGGGAGTGGCGGGGCTCTTCGGCGGTCTCATCTCGTCGACCGCGGTGACGCTCTCCTTCGCGCGCGAGAGCCGCTCGCGGCCGGAGGCGGGCGTCGCACTCGCCGCCGGCGCGCTCGCCGCCTCGACGGTGATGCCGGCGCGGGTGGCCGTGCTCTCGACGGTTCTCAACGTCGCGGTAGCGCGTGCGGTGGCGCCCGTGGTGGCGCTGCCGATCGTGCTCGGCGTCCTGGCGGCGGGTGTCGCCTGGCGGCGCCCGGTGCCCTCCGGGAAGGGCGGCGAGAGTTATGTGCCGACCAATCCGCTGCGGCTCGGCGCCGCGATCCAGATGACGGCGCTCTTCGCCGCTGTCGCCGTGGCGCTCGATTTCGTCCGCGCGCGCTTCGGCTCGGGGGGACTGTTCGGCGGCGCGCTGCTGCTCGGCCTCACCGATCTCGACGCGCTGACCTACTCGATGAGCCGCATGGCGGCGAGCGGCACTGCGGCGGGGATTGCCGCGCAGGCGCTGGCGATCGGCATGGCGGCCAATTCGCTGTTCAAGGCCGGTCTCGCGCTGGTGGTCGGGCGCGGCCGCTATCGCCTGCTGGTCGGAGCCGGGATGGGGATCTTCGTGCTCCTCTTCCTCGGCGCCTTTGCGGCACTCCGCGGCTGACGCGGGCCGCCGCTTCGATCCCATAGACTTCGCCGGTCCCGCGCGCCCCCCATGACGCCCTTCGAGATCTCCGTTTGCGTCTTCTTCCAGATCGCCGTGATCCTGGCGGCCTGCCGGGTGGTTGGCTGGGCGATCCGTCCGTTCGGCCAGCCGCAGGTGGTGGCGGAAATGGTCACCGGGGTCCTGCTGGGACCGTCGTTGCTCGGCCTTCTCGCCCCCCGTCTCCAGGCCTGGCTCTTTCCGGCGCCGACCAAGCCGATGATCTACGTTCTCGCCCAGATCGGCCTCGTGCTCTACATGTTCCTGATCGGCCTCGAGTTCGACGTCGAGCTCATTCGCCACCGCTTGCGCAGCGCGGTGGCGGTGTCGTGGGCCGGCATCGCGACGCCGTTCGCGCTCGGCGCCCTCCTCGCTGTTCTGCTTAAGGACCGCTTCGCGCTCTTCGCCCCCGGCGTCGCCGACTGGCAGGCGATGCTCTTCTTCGGATCGGCGCTGTCGATCACCGCCTTCCCGATGCTGGCGCGGATCATCGTCGAGCGCGGCCTGGCGGGAACCTCGCTCGGCACGCTGGCGCTCGCCGCCGGCTCGCTCGACGACGCGGCGGCCTGGTGCCTGCTGGCGGCGGTGCTGTCGGGCTTCTCGGGCAAGCTGTCGATCGTCGTGCTGGCGGTCGGCGGCGGCGCGGTCTACCTGTTCGGCATGTTCCTGGCGGGGAAACCGGCGCTGGCGCGGCTCTACGGCTTCCTCGGCCGGCGCCCGGCGCGCGAGCCGCTGGTCCTCCCGGCGACGCTGGCGCTGCTGGCACTCGCCGCCTGGGCGACCGACAGCCTCGGCATCTATGCCGTCTTCGGCGCCTTCGTTTTCGGCGCCTGCCTGCCGCGCGGTCCGCTGCAGGAGCGGCTCGAGGGTCAGATGGCGCCGCTCACCACGGTCCTGCTGCTGCCGATGTTCTTCGTCAACTCGGGGCTCAACACCGCGATCGGCCTGCTCTCCGACCCGACCCTGTGGGCGATCGCGGCGCTCGTGCTGGCGGCGGCGATCTTCGGCAAGGGGATCGCCTGCGGAGTGGCGGCGCGCCTGTGCGGCGAGTCGTCGCGCGACGCCGTCGCGATCGGCGCGCTGATGAACGCGCGCGGCCTGATGGAGCTCATCCTGCTCAACATCGCCTACGAGCATGGCCTGATCACCCAGACGCTCTTCACCATGTTGGTGCTGATGGCGGTGGTGACGACGCTGATGGCGGTGCCGCTCTTCAACGTCGTCTACGGCCGGTCCGGGCGCCCGGCGGACGTCGCGCTGCCGGCCTGAGGACGGGGCGAGATGGCCGAGCCTCCGCCGCGCCGCCCGCTCGAGGGCATCGTCGTGCTCGAGCTCGGCCAGATCCTGGCCGGGCCGTTCGCCGGCGAGCTGCTCGCCGCGTTCGGCGCCGAGGTGATCAAGGTCGAGCCGCCGCAGGGCGGCGATCCGATCCGCAGCTGGCGCGGCCTCGACCCCGACGACGGCGTCTCGCTCTGGTGGCGTTCGCTCGGTCGCAACAAGCGCGCGGTGGCGATCGACCTCGCCGCGCCGCGCGGGCAGAGCCTGGTGCGCAGGCTGGCGCGCCAGGCCGACGTGCTGATCGAGAACTTCAGGCCCGGCACGCTCGAGAAGTGGGGGCTGGGGCCGGAGATCCTCTGCGTCGAGAACAGCGGGCTCGTCTACGCGCGGGTGTCGGGCTTCGGCCAGAGCGGCCCCTACTCGCGGCGCCCGGGTTACGCCTCGGTCTGCGAAGCGTTCGGCGGCCTGCGCCACCTGACCGGCATGCCGGGTGAGGCGTCGGTGCGTGCCAACCTCTCGCTCGGCGACTCGCTCGCCGGCCTCTTCGCCGCCTTCGGAATCCTGCTCGCGCTGCGCGCGCGCGACGCCGACCCGGCGCATCGCGGCCAGCTCGTCGACGTCGCGATCTTCGAGGCGGTTTTCGCGCTGCTCGAGAGCACGGTGCCCGAGTTCGACCGCCTCGGCACGGTGCGCGGCCCCTCGGGGACGACCATCACCGGCGTCGTGCCGTCGAACGCCTATCCCTGCGCCGACGGCCGCTCGGTGGTGATCGGCGCCAACAACGGCGCCAACTTCCGCCGCCTGATGACGGCGATCGGGCGCGCCGACCTCGCCGCCGACGCGGCGCTCGCCGCCAATCCGGTGCGCGTCGCGCGGCAGGCGGAGCTCGATGCGGCGATCGGCGCCTGGACGCGGACGCTCGCCGCCGGCGAGGTGGTGGAACGGCTCGCGAAGGCGGCGGTGCCGGCGTCGACGATCTTTTCGGTCGCCGACATGCTCGCCGACCCGCACTACCGGGCGCGGCAGCTCTTCGAGCGGCTCGAGGTGAACGGCCGGCCGCTCACCCTGCCGGCGGTGGCGCCGAAGCTCTCGCGCACGCCGGCGGCGACCGAGTGGGCGGGGCGCGAGCTCGGCGCCGACACGCGCGAGGTGCTGCGCGAGCGCGCCGGCGTCAGCGACGCGGAGATCGAAGCGCTGGCGAGCGACGGCGTGATCGCGCTGGCGGCCGGCACCTGACGAACCGGATCAGGTCGAAGTCCAGCGCGTGCCGGGGATGGCGGCGAGCAGGCCGGGACCGAAGGCGAGCGTCGGCGTCCAGGCGCCCGGCGCGAGCTCGCCCGCCAGCGCGCGGCGCGCGCACTCGACCGCGGCGAGCGCGGTCAGGGTATAGCCCTCCGATACCTCCAGCGAGCGAACGACCGCAGCCCCGTCGGGCGCCGTGGCTCGCCCCCAGAGCGCGACGCGAGCCGTCCGCCGGGTTTCGGCGTCCGGGCCGGTGACGCGCCGGCGAACCATCGCCTGCAGGCGGTGCTTGATCGCCGGCCGGCCGAGCAGACCGAGAAGAGGGACGAGCAGTCGCGCCAGGCGGATCACCCGCGGTGGCAGCGCGGCAAAGGTGCGGATGTTGGGAACCCTTGTGGTGCGCCAGGCGGTCGCGAGGTCGCCCCACGGAATCTGCACCGCGCGCCGGCGGCCGATCCCCGGCAGCTCGAGGTCGAGCGTCGCGCCGAAGGGGCGCACCTCGACGAGGCGCCCGTCGCGGCGCTCCCAGCCGACCGCCGGCAGTCCCTCGAGCATGGTGGCCAGCGTGCCGCGGCTCCAGCTTCCGCCGAGGCTGGCGAAGGCGAGGTCGAGCCGCTCGGCGCCCGGCAGAGCGCGGGCGAGCTCGGCGGCGAGGGCGTCCGACGGCACGACGTCGAAGCCGACTCCCGGCACCGCGCCGAGGCCGGCGCCGGCGAGCTCGGCATCGCGGCGGAAGATCGCCTCGAAGACCGCGATCTCGCCGGTGATGTCGAGGTAGTGCGCGCGAGCGGCGACGCAGGCGTCGAGCATCGGGCGCGCCGTGAGCACGAAGGGTCCTGCAGCGTGCAACACGACGCGGACCCCGGCGAGCGCTGCGGCGAGCGCCGCCGGATCGTCGAGCGCCGCGACGCGAAAGGGGAGGCCGAGCTCCGTCGCCAGCGGCCGGAGCGCGTCGGCGTTCCGGCCGGCGAGGATCGGCGCCAACCCGCGGCGCACCGCCTCGCGGGCGATGAGCTCGCCGGTGAAACCGTTGGCGCCATAGATGAGGAAATCGCCGAGGAGGTCGCCGACCATGGCGAGCCCCCGGATCAGACCAGCGGGCGCTGGAAGCGGGCGGCTTCTTCGACCTGCGGGAGGGCGGCGTCCGGCCGGTCGAGGCCGCGCAGCTTGCGGTAGGCGGCGAGGCCGGCGGCGAAGACTTCCACCGCGCGCTCGAGGTCCTCGCGCCGGAGGACATAGGCGATGCGCACCTCGTCGCGGCCGAGCCCGGGGGTCGCGTAGAAGCCGGGCGCCGGCGCCACCATGACGGTGGCGCCCTGGTGCGAGAAGTCGGCGAGCAGGAAGCGCGCGAATTCCTCCGCGTCGTCGACCGGCAGACGCGCCACGAAGTAGAAGGCACCCTCGGGCTTGCGCAGGAAGAGGCCGGGGATCTTCGTCAGGCCGGCATAAAGAGCGTCGCGCCGCTGCTGGTACTCGTCGCGCATCGCGGCGTAGTAGGCGGGACCGAGCTCCGGGATGCCGGTCGCCATGAGCTGCGCGAGGCCGGGAGGGGAGAGGCGCCCCTGCGCCATGCGCAGCACCGCCTGGTGGACCTCGGCGTTGCGGGTGGCGAGGCAGCCGAGCCGGATGCCGCAGGCGCTGTAGCGCTTCGACAGGCTGTCGACCACGATGACGAGGTCTTCGTACCCCGCGAGCGTCAGCGCCGAGACCGCCTGGCGGCCGTCGTAGACGAACTCCCGGTAGACCTCGTCGGAGACCAGGAAGAGGCCGTGGTCGCGGCAGAAGGCGGCGACCATCTCGATCTCCTCCCGGCTGTAGACGGTGCCGGTCGGGTTGTTCGGGTTGCAGAGGATGACGAGCCGGGTGCGCGAGGTGAGAGCGCGCTCCCAGGCCTCGCGCGGCGGCAGGTGGAAGCCGTCCTCGCCGCGGGTGCGCAGCGGCACCAGGCGCACGCCGGCCATCGTCGCGTAGGAGTTGTAGTTCGTGTAGTAGGGCTCGCAGACCAGCGCCTCGTCGCCGTCGCCGGTGGTGGCGAAAAAAGCGAAGAGGATCGCCTCGCTGCCGGCGGTGGTGGCGACGAGCTCGGAGACGCCGAGCTCGATGCCGAGGTTGCGGTAGTAGGTCTGCAGCGCGGCGAGGTACTCCGGCGTGCCGCCTGACGGGGAATAGGCGATCACCTTGTCGACCTTGGCGAGCTTCGAGCGGAGCGCTTCCGGCGTCTCGAGGTCGGGCTGGCCGATGTTGAGGTGGTAGACGTGGACGCCGCGCCGCCGGGCCTCGTCGGCCACCGGCATGAGCTTGCGAATCGGCGAGGCCGGCATGGCGCGGCCGCGGGAGGAGACCTGGGGGCGCATGGGCGGCATTCTAGCCCGCCGCCGGGGCCGGCCTAGTCGCGGCGGGCGCCGAGCTGGACGAGCTCGCCGGCGCGGTACTCGCGGGCCTTCTCGTCGAGGCCCGCCTCGATCGCGGCTTCGGTGGTCAGCCCCTTCTCCGCCGCGAACTCGCGCAGCTGCTGGGTGAGCTCCATCGAGCAGAAGTGGGGTCCGCACATCGAGCAGAAGTGGGCGGCCTTCGCCCCTTCCTGCGGCAGCGTCTCGTCGTGGAAGGCGCGCGCCGTCTCGGGATCGAGCGAGAGGGCGAACTGGTCCTCCCAGCGGAACTCGAAGCGCGCCTTCGAGAGGGCGTCGTCGCGGTCGCGGGCGCCCGGCAGCCCCTTGGCGAGATCGGCGGCGTGCGCCGCGATCTTGTAGGCGATCACCCCCTGCTTGACGTCTTCCTTGTTCGGCAGCCCGAGGTGCTCCTTCGGCGTGACGTAGCAGAGCAGCGCGGTGCCGTGCCAGGCGATCATCGCGGCGCCGATCGCCGAGGTGATGTGGTCGTAGCCGGGGGCGATGTCGGTGACGAGGGGCCCGAGCGTGTAGAAGGGCGCCTCGTGGCAGATGCGCTGCTGGCGGTCGACGTTCTCCTTGACGAGGTGCATCGGCACGTGCCCGGGTCCCTCGACCATCACCTGGCAGTCGCGGTCCCAGGCGCGGGTCGGTGAGCTCGCCGAGCGTGTCGAGCTCGGCGAACTGCGCCGCGTCGTTGGCGTCGGCGATCGAGCCCGGACGCAGGCCGTCGCCGAGCGAGAACGAGACGTCGTACTGGCGCATCAGGTCGCAGATGTCGTCGAAGTGCGTGTAGAGGAAATTCTCGCGGTGGTGGGCGAGGCACCACTTGGCGAGGATCGAGCCGCCGCGGGAGACGATGCCGGTGACCCGCTTCGCGGTGAGCGGCACGTAGCGCAGCAGGACGCCGGCGTGGATGGTGAAGTAGTCGACCCCCTGCTCGCACTGCTCGCGCAGCGTCTCCATGAAGACGTCGATCGAGAGCTCCTCGACCTTGCCGCTGCACTTTCTCGAGCGCCTGGTAGATCGGCACCGTGCCGATCGGCACCGTCGAGTGGCGGACGATCGCTTCGCGCGTCTCGTGGATGCGCTTGCCGGTCGAAAGGTCCATCACCGTGTCGGCGCCCCACTTCACGGCCCAGGTGAGCTTCTCGACTTCCTCTTCGACGGTCGACGAGACCGCCGAGTTGCCGATGTTGGCGTTGATCTTGGTCGTGAACGCCTTGCCGATCACCATCGGCTCGAGCTCGAGGTGCCGGATGTTGGCCGGGATGATGGCGCGGCCGCGCGCCACCTCCTGGCGCACGAGATCCGGATCGACCCCTTCGCGCCGCGCCGCCCAGCTCATCTCCTCGGTGACGATGCCGGCGCGCGCGTAGCGCAGCTGGGTCGGGGCCTGCGCCGGCTCCGGCTCGCCGACGCGGCGCTCGATCCACTGCCGGCGCGGCAGAGGCACTCCGAAGGAATTGGTGGGCAACTCGGTCATCGCCGTCCCTCCGCCGGTCTGAACCGGTTCAGGTTCCAAGGGTCTGATCTCAGCCCGGCGGCGCGCGCGGCCGCCCGACACCCCTCGCGATCGACTGGCAGGATAGAGCGGCGCGCGCCGCGGCGCAAGCGGAGCTAGGGGCGGCGCGCCGACGCCATCAGGTCGGCGGCGCGATGGACGGCGCGGCGCACCCGCAGGTAGGTGCCGCAGCGGCAGAGGACGCCGTAGAGCGCGCCGTCGATCTCCTCGTCGGTCGGCCGCGGGTTCGTGGCGAGCAGCGCCGCGGCCTGCAGGATCATCCCGGCCTGGCAGTAGCCGCACTGCGCGACGTCTTCCTCCAGCCAGGCGCGCTGGACCGGGTGGGAGACCTCCGGCGACAGCCCCTCGATTGTCGTGAAGGCGCGGCCCGCGGCCTGCTCGATGGGCAGCGTGCAGGTGCGGAGGGCGGTCGCCCCTTCGAGCACCGTGCAGGCGCCGCACAGACCCATGCCGCAGCCGTACTTGGTTCCGGTCAGGTCGAGACGGTCGCGCAGCACCCAGAGCAGCGGCGTGCCGGGCGCCGCTTCGACCTCGCGGCGCTCGCCGTTGACGGTCAGCGTGAAGCGTTGCTTCGAGCTCATCTCAGGTCCTCGGGGCGCAACGGCAGCCGGCGAAGGCGGCGGCCGGTGGCGGCGAAGATCGCGTTGGCGATCGCGGGCGCGATGGTGGGCACCGGAATCTCCCCGGCGCCGGAAGGATCCTCGTGGCTCGGGACGGCGTGCACTTCGACCTTCGGCATCTTGTTGAAGCGCAGCAGCGGATAGGAGACGAAGGTCGACTCCCGGGCCCGACCCTTCTCGAAGGTGATCTCCGAGCCGAGCGCCGAGAGGGCCCAGGCGACCGAGCTCTCGACCGTCCCTTCGAGGCCGAGGGGATTCACCACGATGCCGCACTCGACGGCGCAGACGATGCGGTCGATGTGCAGCTCGCCTTTCCTGACGGTGACATCGGCGACGGAGACGGCGGCGCTGTGGCCGTCGAAGACGCAGGCGGCGATGCCGCGCCCGCTGCCGGCCGGCAGCGGGCGCCGCCAGTCGCTCTTGTCGCGGGCGAGCTCGAAGGCGGCGCGGAGGCGCGAGAGGGCGAACCGCGTCTTGACACCCTGTGAGGGGACCGACTCGCCGAGCTGCGCGAGCCGGAACTCGATCGGATCGCGCTTCGCGGCGTGCGCCAGCTCGTCGATGAAGCTCTCGACCGCGAAGACGTTCGAGCTGATCTCGATGCCCCGCCAGAATCCGAGGCGGATCGGGACCGGCGGGTCGACGTACTCGACGAGGAGGTTGGGGAATGCGTAGGGCAGGTCCCAGGCGCCCTTGGCTTCCCCTTTCGGGATCACGCCAAAGCGGCGCGACGACCCGAAGGCCCACTGCTTCTCCGCCGACGGCGCCGCGAGGCGATGCCGCCAGCGCCGCACGCCCTTGGCGTCGAGCTCGGCCGACAAGCGGTGGCGAGTGGCAGGGTGAAAGCTGTCGTGGGCCAGGTCGTCTTCGCGCGTCCAGAGCAGCTGCACCGGGCCGCCGCCGATGGCATCGGCGAGCCAGTACGCCTCCTGGGCGAAGTCGATCTCCTCCTTGCGCCCGAATCCGCCGCCGATCCGGTGGGGATGGACGACGATGCGCCGCTCTTCCTGCTTGCCCCGGCGCCGGAGCTTCTCGAGGATGTTGCCCGGCGCCTGGGTTCCGCTCCAGATCTCGCAGAGTCCGTCGCGGATCCAGACGGTAGCGTTCGGCGTTTCGATGGCGCGTGCGCCTGAAACGCAGTCGCATATTCCGCTTCGAGCACCTTCGCGTCGGCGCGCGGTGACGCCAGCGGCTCCCCGGAGCTGACGACTTCGACCGCCGCCATCTCGCGCGCCTTCGGGTCGTACTTGGCGGTACGCGGCGCCTCGAAGGCGGCGCGGGTCGACGCTTCGAAGGTTTCGGAAGAGAAACTCTCCGCCTCCGAAGCACTCCACTTCGCACCGAGCGCGCGGCGGCCGCGCATGGCGTCCCAGCTGGTCTCGCCGACGACCGCCACCGCATCGCCGATCGGCTCGACCGCGACGACGCCCGGCTCGGCGAGGGCCGCCTCTTTGTCGAAGGAGAGAAGCTTCGCTCCCGGCGACGGAGGGCGGGCGAGGACGGCGAACTGCAGCCCCGGCAGCCGGACGTCGCAGCCGTAGCGGGTCCGCCCGCTGACGATCTCGGGTCCCTCGATCCGGCGGTGCGGCCGGCCGATCAGCCGGAGCCGGTCGGCGGGCAGCCAGCGTGGGCGTTTGGGTCTCGGGCGCCGCCGGGCGTCGGCGAGGAGCTCGCCATAAGGAGCCCGGCGGCCGCTCGCGGGGTGGACGACGACGCCCGACTCGACGTGGCACTCGCGGGGCGCG
Source organism: Thermoanaerobaculia bacterium (assembly GCA_963699245.1). GTDB lineage: Bacteria > Acidobacteriota > Thermoanaerobaculia > Multivoradales > JAGPDF01 > JACTMI01. The sequence goes on along the minus strand of OY969426.1, from coordinate 2,077,012 downwards.
ACCTGCCAGCGCTCGGCGGCGGCACCGACGAGCATCTCCCGCGCGGTCGCTGCGGTCTTGCGCAGCATCGGCCACATCAGCCGGACGCTCTTGGTGCTTCCGGTGTCGAGGACGCGGAAGGCGCCGCCGACCTCGTTGGTGGCGGGGATTCGGGCGTCGATCCGATCGAGATCGATGCAGAGCTCGTCGGCGACAATGACCGCCAGCGCCGTCGCAATCCCCTGGCCCATCTCGATCTTCGGCAGCAGGAACTCGACCCGGCCGTCAGGGTGGAGCTTGATCCAAGTCGAGGCGCGGAAGGCGTCCGAGCGCGCCGCGGGCGGCGAATCCCCCTTCCGGCACCGCAACATCAGCGCGGCGCCGGCGAGCGAGGCGGTGATCAGGAACTTGCGGCGAGTCGTCTCCACGCGCGTCCTCTTCGACGCGCGAAAGCCTAGCACCCGCTCCGGATTCAGACCGCCGCTTCGGGAGTGTCGACCAGCAGGCCGAGCAGGTCGGATGTCGAGAGGATGCCGACGACCTTGTGGTTGCGCATCACCAGCAGCCGATGGACGTGCGAGTGGATCATCTTCTCGGCGATCTGCGAGACCGGCGCCTCTTCGTCGACGGCGAAGATCGCCGGCGTCATGATCTCGCCGACCGTCGCTTCGGACTCGGCGATGCGCAGCCCGGCGAGGTCCTCGGGATTGAACTTGTCCTCCCAGTTGCGCACGAAGAAGCTCGGCGCGGAGTGGTCGAGCACCGCCTGGTCCCGTTCGCCGGTGATCGCCGCCGCGAGATCGCTGAGCGAAACCACGCCGACCAGCCGGCCTTCGACGTCCTCGACGGGAGCGCCCGAGATCTCGTTCTCGGTCAGGAACTCGGCGAGGTCGGTGAGACTTTGGTCGTCCCGCACTTTCAGGATGTCGGAATTCATCAGGTCGCGAGCGACGAGAGCGCGCATGGGGTCTTCCTCCTTCTACGAAGCCGGCAGGAGGCCAGCGGGATCACCGTAGCGCTCGACCGTGGAGGGAGCGCCGCCCGTCGGGGTGGGAGGATCTCAGCGCAGCGTGAGGCGCGCGAACCGTCGCTTGCCGACCTTGACCAGATAGGGCTCGTCGCGGGCCGCGAGCGTCGCGCGCGGATCGCCGGCGCGCTCGCCGTCGATCGTCACGGCGCCCTGCTCGAGCATCCTCCGCGCCTCGTTGCGGGTCGGCACCAGTGCGGCGGCGACAAGCAGCTCGACCAGCGTCGGGCCGGCGGCGAGCGCGACCGCCGGGATCTCGTCGGGGGTGCCGCCGCCCGCGAAGATGCGCTCGAACTCGGCTTCCGCCTCGGCCGCCGCCGCCGCGCCGTGGAACTGCGCGACCAGAGTGCGCGCCAGCTCCTGCTTGACGCTCTTCGGGTGGAGATCGCCGCGCGCCACGGCGCCCTTGCGCGCCGCGATCTCCGACTGCTCGACGTCGGTCAGCAGGAGCAGCCAGTCCCACATCAGCGCGTCCGGGATCGACATCGTCTTGCCGTAGATCTCGCGCGGCGGATCCTCGACCGCGATCGCGTTGCCGAGCGACTTCGACATCTTCTCGTGCCCGTCGAGGCCGACGAGGAGCGGCACCGTCAGGCAGACCTGCGGCTCCTGACCTTCCTCGCGCATCAGGTCGCGGCCGACCAGAAGGTTGAAGATCTGGTCGTGGCCGCCGAGCTCGACGTCGCAGCCGACCTCCGGGATCTTCGCCATCTCGACCGAGTCCTTGCCCTGCACGAGCGGGTAGAGCAGCTCGTGGATCGAGATCGGCTGGTTGGTCTGCCAGCGGTTGCGGAAGTCGTCGCGCTCCATCATGCGCGCCAGCGTCCACTTGCCGGCGAGGCGGATCAGCCCCTCGGCGCCCATCGGCGAGAGCCACTCGCTGTTGTAGCGCACGACGGTCGCGTCGCGGTCGAGGATCTTGTAGACCTGCCGGGCGTAGGTCTCGGCGTTGGCCATCAGCGCGTCGCGCGTGAGCTGTGGGCGCGTCGCCTTCTTGCCGGTGGGGTCGCCGATCATGCCGGTGAAGTCGCCGATCAGGAAGACGACGCGGTGGCCGAGCTGCTGGAAGTGCCGCATCTTGCGCAGCAGGACGGTGTGTCCGAGGTGGAGGTCGGGCGACGAGGGATCGAAGCCGGTCTTGATCCCGAGCGGCTTGCCGGTCGACCGCGAGCGCTCGAGCTTGCGGCGCAGGTCTTCCTCGGAGACCAGGTCGACCGCGCCGCGGCGGAGCAGCGCCAGTTGCTCGTCGACCGGGGCGAAGCTCGGCGTCATCGCGTCCGCTCTCCTAGCGCAGCGGGCCCTGGGTGGTGGCCACCGCCGACGGCTCCGAGGCGTTGCCGGCGCGATCGACCGCGAGGACGCGATAGCTGAGCGGCGTGCCGGCGGGCGCCGCGGCGTCCGAGTATTCGAGCGCGTCGAGCGGCTGCGGCGTCAGGCGGACGAAGTCGCCCTCGCCCGCCGCGCGCTCGACGAAGTAGCCGCTGACGTCGCCATCGGGGCTCGCCTCCCAGACCAGGCGGACCTCGCCCGCCATGCCGAGGGCGCGCAGGCTCGACGGCGCGGCGGGGGCGAAGACGTCGCGATAGTCGACCTCGCGCTCGGCGACCGGCGCGCTCTCGGCCGGCGGCGTCGCGGCGGTGCGGCTGATCACGGTGTAGACGTAGCGCGTGCCGAGCGCGGCGCGGCGGTCGAGATACTCGGCGGCGTCGGCGGGGAGCACGGCGAGCGGCTCGCCCCATTCGGGATTGGCGGACTCGCGGCGCAGCACCGCCAGGCCAGCGATCCCCGCGGGAGAGCTCCAGCTCAGCGCGACGCCATCCTTCGTCGCCGTCGCGGTGAGATCCGACGGCGCCGGCGGCGCGATCTGCGGCGTCAGGATGACGGCGTTCGACCACGGCGAGAGCTCGCCTCCCTTGGCCTCGGTGCGCACCACGTAGATGCGTTCCTGGCCGTCGGTCGTCGCGGTCGCCGCGAGCGGCAGGCGGATCCGGAAGCGGCCGCCGACGAGCGCCTCGTCGAGCTGCGGGGGGACGAGAGTCAACACCGGCTTGGCGACCTTCTTGTAGTCGGCGTCGGTGAAGTCGACCTTTTCGACCGCCGCGGGCGGCTTCGGCACCGCGGGAGTCGTGGCCGCGGCCGCCGTTCCCGCCGCCGGCGCAGCCGCGACCGGCGTTGCCGGAAGCGCCGGCGTCGGAGTCGTCGCGGGCGCAGGCGCACGGCGCTGGCGCCGGCGGCGTGGCCGGGGCCGCCGGCGTCGCCGGAGCGGTCGTCGGAGCTGCTGCGGGAGTCGTCGCCGCCGTCGCCGTCGGCGACGCCGCCGTCACCGGCGCGGCGGGGGGCGGCGGGAGCGGACGGAGGATCTCGTACACCGTGAGCGAGTCGAGCCCGGCGAGCGGCAGGCCGGCCAGGGTCGAGGCGGGGTAGGAGAAGCCGATCAGTACCTGGTCGCCGCGCTGGGTGGCGACCAGATCCTTCGCGGGCTGCGGGATCGCGCGCGGCGGCGGCGTCGGATCCCCCTGCTTGCCGCAGGCGGCGACCGACAAGGCGACGAGCAGCGGGAGAGCGGAGGCGGCGAATCGATTCAGAGCACATAGCGCGAGAGATCCTGGTTCTTGACGAGCTCGGCGAGGGCGTTGCGGACGAAGGAAGCGTCGACGACCAGCTCGACGCCGTCCATCTCGGAGGCGTTGAACGAGACCTCCTCGAGCAGCCTCTCGAGGAGCGTCGCGAGGCGTCGCGCGCCGATGTTCTCGGTGGCGCGATTGACCTCGGCGGCGAAGCGGGCGATCTCGGCGACGGCGTCGGGGCGGAACTCGACGCGCACGCCTTCGGTGGCGAGGAGCGCCGCGTACTGCCTGGTCAGCGCGTTCTCGGGCTCGGTCAGGATGCGCACGAAGTCCTCCTCGGTGAGCGCCTCCAGCTCGACGCGGATCGGGAAGCGCCCCTGGAGCTCGGGGATCAGGTCGGAGGGCTTGGCGACGTGGAAGGCGCCGGCGGCGACGAAGAGGATGTGGTCGGTCTTCACCGCGCCGTGCTTGGTCGCCACCGTGGTCCCCTCGACGATCGGCAGCAGGTCGCGCTGGACGCCCTCGCGCGAGACGTCGGGCCCCTGGCCGCGCTCGCGGCCGGCGATCTTGTCGATCTCGTCGAGGAAGACGATGCCCGACTGCTCGACCCGCCGGCGCGCCTCGCGGGCGACCTCCTGGCGGTCGATCAGCTTCTCGGCCTCTTCCGCGATCAGCACGGGGCGGGCGTCGGCGACGGTCATCTTCTCGCGGCGCCGGCGCGAGAAGAGCCCCGGCATCATCTCCTTGAGGTTGAGGCCGACCTCCTCGACTCCCTGCGGGGTGAACATCTCGAGGCTCGGCGCGGTGGACTCCTCGACGTCGAGCTCGACCTCGCGGCTCTCGAGCGCGCCCGCGCGCAGCAGCTCGCGCATCTTCTCGCGCGTCGCGGCGAGATCGTCGGCCGGCGTCGCCGGATAGGCCGCCGGCTGCGGGACGAGCAGCGCCAGGAGCCGCTCCTCGGCGCGCTGGCGCGCGGTCTCGGCCACCGCCTCGCGCATCTCCTCGCGCACCATCGCGACGCCGATCTCCGTCAGGTCGCGGATCATCGACTCGCAGTCGCGGCCGACGTAGCCGACCTCGGTGAACTTCGAGGCCTCGACCTTGAGGAAAGGCGCGCGCGCCAGCTTCGCCAGGCGCCGGGCGATCTCGGTCTTGCCGACGCCGGTCGGCCCGATCATCAGGATGTTCTTCGGCACGACCTCCTCGGCCAGCTCGGCGGGCAGCTGCTGGCGCCGCCAGCGGTTGCGCAGCGCGATGGCGAGCGCCTTCTTCGCGGCCGCCTGGCCGACCACGAAGCGGTCGAGCTCGGCGACGATCTGGCGCGGGGTCAGCGCGTCGAGCGCCTCGGGGCGCGTGGCGGCCCGCACCGGCTCAGAGCTCCTCGACCGTGAGCCGGTCGTTCGTGTAGATGCAGAGCTCGGCGGCGATGTTCATCGCCTGCACGGCGATCTCGCGCGCCGGCATCGCCGTGTGGCGCAGCAGCGCGCGCGCCGCGGCGAGGGCGAAGTTGCCCCCCGGAGCCGATGGCGAGCAGGCCGTCCTCGTCGGGCTGGATGAGGTCCCCCTGGCCGGAGACGAGGAAGCTCCGCTCGAGGTCGGCGACGATCATCACCGCGTCGAGCTGGCGCAGCGCGCGGTCGGTGCGCCAGTCCTTGGCGAGCTCGACCACGGCGCGCTCGAGGTTCTGGTTCGACTCCTCGAGCTTGGTCTCGAAGCGGGCGAAGAGCGCCAGGCCGTCGGCGGCGCCGCCGGCGAAGCCGACCAGCACGCGGCCGCGGCCGGCCCGCCGGACCTTGGTCGCGCCGCGCTTGAGGATGGCGTTGCCGAGCGTCACCTGGCCGTCGGACGCCATCACCACGCCGCCGTCGCGGCGCACGAGGAGCACGGTCGTGGCGTGCGTCGCTTCCATGGCGGCCAGCTTATCAACCGCCTCCGGGAGCTTCGGGGCGCCCCAGGGCGCCGGCGATGGCTCAGCCCGCGGCGGAGGGGGCGAGCTCGCTTCGCCGCGCGAGCGGCAGGAGGATGCGGAAAATGGTGCCGCGCCCCGGATTGGAGTCCACCGCCAGCCCGCCGCGATGGCGGCGGATGATGCCGACCACCGACGCCAGCCCGAGCCCGCGCCCTCTCGGCTTGGTGGTGAAGAAGGGCTCGAGCAGGCGGGCGCGCGTCGCGGCGTCCATGCCGGGGCCGTCGTCTTCGACCTCGAGCAGGACCGCGGGGCCGCTGGCCACCCGCTCGCGCAGCTCCATCACCGAGGCCTGGGCTTCGTCGACGTCGACCGGCAGCGCGCGCACCACGATCGTGCCGCCGCGCTCGGCGAGCGCGTCGACGGCGTTGCCGACCAGGTTGAGCAGCACCTGGCGCAGCTGCGTCGCTTCGCCGGCGACCTCCGGGAGGTTGGGGGCGATCTCGACCCGCAGGCTCACCTCCGGCGGCAGCACCGCCTCCTGCATCGCGGCGACCTCGAGGATCAGCGCGTCGAGCGGTACCGGCTGCGGCTCGAAGGCGCCGCGGCCGGAGACCACCAGCAGGTGATGGACGAGCTCGCCGGCGCGCTCGGCGGCGGTGCGGATGGCGCGCAGATTCGCCTGCGCCGGAGAGTCCGCGGGGAGCTTGCGCTCGAGCAGCTCGGCGTGGCCGAGGATGGGAGTGAGCAGGTTGCCGAAGTCGTGCGCCAGGCCGCCGGCGAGGAGGCCGAGGCTCTCGAGCTTCTCGCTGCGCCGCAGCGCCTCTTCGCTGCGCTTGAGCTCGGTGATGTCGAGGCAGACGCCGAGCATCTGGCGCACGCGGCCCGTCGGGTCGCGCTGGAAGGGGGTGTTGAGGCTGCGAAACCATCGCCACTCGCCGGCGCGGTTGAGCATGCGGAACTCGACCACGTCGATCGCCCCTTCGGGGACGTTCACCCAGCGCTGGTCGCGCTCGAGCGCCTGCGCGTAGTCCTCGGGATGACAGAGCCTCTCGAACGGATAGGCGCCGAGCGCCGCCGCTTCCTCGTCCGAGTAGCCGAGCGCCTGCGGCACCGCGCGATTGATGTAGAGGTCGCGGCCGAGGTCGTAGTCGTAGACGAAGATGAAGTAGGGGGCGATCTGTGCGATGCGCGACAGCAGGCGCTCGAGATCGGCGGCAGCCTGCCGTTCGCGCTCGCGCTCGGTGACCTCGACGAGGAAGGTGACGACCGCCGGGCGCTTCTGCCAGAGGCTCGGCCGCGAGTGCGCCTCGACCCAGTGCGGCGTGCCGTCGAGGTCGAGGATGCGAAAGGTCGTGACGCGCTCGGCGCGATCGCCAGCCAGCCGCGCCTGGTAGAGACCTTCGATTCGCTCGAGGTCGTCGGGGTGGATCAGCTCGGTGAAGGGAAGGCCGAGGAGGGCCTCGCGCGAGCGTCCGGACAGACGCTCGGCGGCGCGATTGACCAGCCTGAGGCGGCCGTCCTGAGCGACGACGATGGCTTGCGGCGCTTCCTCGAAAGCGAAGCGGAAGACATCGACCGCACCGTCGTCGCCGCTCATCCCGGCCGCGCGGGCCGGCGATGCCGGTTCCCGACCCATGCGGTCCTCCTTCCCCGGGAAATCGCGGTTAGGGTAGCAGGTGTCCCCGGCGCTGGCGAGTCCCGGTCAGTCGCGCGCCGCGACGCGGCGGACGATCGCATCGACCAGCCGCTCGAGTCCGGCAGGCGCGTCGGCGAGGAAGAGCGTCGGCTCCGCCAGCTCGAGCTCGAGCAGCCGCGGGCTGCCGGCGGCGTCGCGGATCAGGTCGACGCGGGCGTAGAGGAGGCTTCCGAGCCCCGAAGCGGCGAGGACCTTCTCGCCGGCGGCGATCTCGTCGGCCGCCGCCTCGACCGGCGCCCCTTCCGGCAGGCCGGCCCACCGCCCCCCCTTGGTCAGCGCGTTCTTGCGCACCGCGTGCGAGTAGCGGCCGTCGAGGAAGACGAGGCAGCGTTCCCCCTCGCTCTCGACCGCGTCGAGGAAGGGCTGGACGAGCAGGTCGCGCTCGGGCAGCAGGCGGTCGACGATGGCCTGGCCGGCGGCGATGCCGTCCGCGCGCAGCACATGCGTTTCCCAGGAGTCGGCGGAGACGGCCGGCTTGACCACGAGCGCGCGCCAGTCCCGTTCGGCCGCGAGGGCGGCGAGGTCGCACGACGAGCCGCGGGGCAGGAGCGCCGTCGGCACGACCGGCGCACCGCGGCGCGCGAGCTCGACGAGGTACCCCTTGTGCAGGTTCCAGCGCAGGACGGGAAGCGGATTCTCGAGCCGGGTGACCGCCGAGACGCGCTCCGCCCAGGCGAGGAATTCGTCGAGCCGCCGGAAGTAGTCCCACGGGTTGCGCAAGAGGACGAGGCGGGCCTCCTCCCAGGCGTAGCCGGGATCGTCCCAGCGGACGACGTCGACCGCGAGACCGCGCCGGGCGAGCGCCGGCGGCAGCACCCGGTCGTCGGGATCGAGCTCCGGCAGCTTCTCGTAGGTGACGAGCGCGACGTCGGCGGTCATGGCTTTTTCTCTCCGGAGTCGGCCGCGGCTTCCTCGCGGGCGCGCGGGTGGGCGTCGCGGTAGACCGCGAGCAGGCGGTCGATGTCGAGATGGGTGTAGCGCTGGGTGGTGGAGAGCGAGGAGTGGCCCAGCAGCTCCTGGATGGCGCGCAGGTCGGCCCCCTGCTCGAGCAGGTGAGTGGCGAAGGTGTGGCGCAGCGTGTGCGGGTGAATGCCGCGCGCGCCCGCCACGGCGCCGACCCAGCGATCGAGGATGCGGCGCACGCAGCGGTCGGTCAGCCGTCCGCCGGCCGGTTGCGGAAGATCGCGCTGGCGTCGTCGAGGCTGCGCGCCGGCAGGTCGCGCGAAGCGGCGCGCCAGCGCTCGAGCGCCGCCGCCGCCGGACGGCCGAAAGGCACCTGCGCTCCTTGTCCCCCTTGCCGACGACGCGCAGCGTGCGCTCGCCGAGCTCGACGTCGCTCCAGTCGAGCGCGACGAGCTCCGAGACGCGCAGGCCGGTCGCGTAGAGGAGCTCGAGGATGGCGCGGTCGCGGAGCGCGGCGGGGTCGTCGCCCCGCGGTGCCTCGAGCAGCGCCTCGATCTCGCCCGGGCGAAGGTGGTCGGGCAGCGTCTTCGGCGCCTTCGGCGTGCGCAGTCGCGCGGCGGGATCGGCGGCCAGCTGCCCCGACCCGGCAGGCCCAGCGGAAGAAGCGCGCGCGCCGCGGCGAGCGCCCGCCCCTGCGAGCGCCGCCCGAGGCCGCGCGCGGTCAGCGCGGCGAGCAAGGCGCGCAGCGCGACGACGTCGATCGCCGCCGGATCGATCTTCTCCGCCGGCGTCTCGAAGTAGACGGCGAGGAAATCGACGAGTCCGTCGAGGTCGCCGCGATAGGCGCGCACGGTGTGCGGCGAGAGGCCGCGTTCGTGCTCGAGGTGGTCGACGAAGGCGGTGATCAGAGCCCGCATCGCATCTTCCACGCCGCGAGGTCGGCGCGCGCCCGGTCGGCGTACGCGGCGCGGCGCTCGCCCTTCGCCGGCTCGGGCGCCAGAGGCTCGAAGAGGCCGTAGTTGATGTTGGCCGGCTGGAAGTGCTCCGGATCGCTCTCGGTGAGGTGGCGGACGAGGGCGCCGAATCCGGTCGTCGGGGGCATCCGCCGGGGCTCGTCGCCGCGCCGCTCGACGACGAGCTAGAGCGCCACCGCGAGGCCGGTGGCGGCGCTCTCGAGGTAGCCCTCGACGCCGGTGATCTGGCCGGCGAGCCGGACGCGCGGCGCCGCGCGCAGCCGGTAGTGCGCGTCGAGGCAGCGCGGCGAGTTGACGAAGGTGTTGCGGTGGATCTGGCCGAGGCGCACGAACTCGGCGGCGGCGAAGCCCGGCAGCAGGCGGAAGACGCGCTGCTGGTCGGGCCACTTCATGCGCGACTGGAAGCCGACCAGGTTGAAGTGCTTCGTCGCCAGGCTCTCCTGCCGCAGCTGCACCACCGCCCAGGGGCGGCGGCCGTCGGGGCCGCGCAGGCCGACCGGCTTCATCGGACCGAAGCGCAGCGTGTCGACGCCGCGGCGCGCCAGCTCCTCGATCGGCAGGCACCCCTCGAAGAAGAGCGCGCGCTCGAAGTCGTGCAGCGGCAGCACCTCGGCCTCGACGATGGCGCGGTGGAAGGCCTCGTAGCCCGCGCGGTCGAGCGGCACGTTCCAGTAGTCGTCGCCGCCCCCCTTGCCGTAGCGCGAGGCGGCGAAGAGCGGCCCGAAATCGAGCGATTCGCCGTCGACGATCGGCGCGATCGCGTCGTAGAAGTAGAGGTGCTCGCCGCACAGCCGGCGGAGCAGCTCGGCGAGCGCCGGCGAGGTCAGCGGGCCGGTGGCGAGGACGACATCGCCTTCCGGCAGCGCGGTGACCTCCTCGCGCCGGATCTCGACGCCCGCGAGCCCGGCGAGCCGCTCGGTGATCGCCGCGGCGAAACGCTCGCGGTCGACCGCCAGCGCGCCGCCGGCGGGCACTGCGTGCTCGCGCGCCGCCGCGAGGACGAGCGAGCCGAAGCTCTCCATTTCGCGCTTGAGCAGGCCGGCGGCGTGCTCGGGGTCGTCGCTGCGCAGCGAGTTCGAGCAGACGAGCTCGGCGAAGCGGTCGGTGTGGTGGGCCGGCGTCGGCCGCACGGGCCGCATCTCGTACAGCACGACCGGCACGCCGCGGCTCGCGAGCTGAAAGGCGCACTCGCTGCCGGCGAGGCCGGCGCCGACGACGTGAACGGGGTCCGTTCGCACGCGGGGATTCTCCCACGCGCGCGGACGGACGAAGGCGGGCTAGCCGGCGCTCTGCCGGGAGGCGATCGCTTCGAGGACCTTGAGCTGCTTGACGCGGGCGACGGCGGCGAGCAGGCCGCCGAAGAGCGCCACGTAGACGCCCCACCAGACGAGCTGGACGAGCGGCTTGTGGGTCACGTCGAGCGACAGGCGGGCCGGCGTCGCGGCGGCGTCGGCGAGCTGCACGTAGAAGCGCGCCTGCCCCTGCGAGGCGTTGATGCCGGCGAGCGCGATACGGCCGCCCCCCGGCAGGTCGAGCGGCGGGAACTCCGCCTGGCCGTTGCGCGAGAAGCGGTAGAGGGGCTCGAGCTCGCGCGTGACGCCCGCCTGCGTGACCTGCACCTTGGCGCCGATGGTGACCAGCTCGCCGGTCGTCATCTTGACCAGCGCGTTGCCGTCCTTCTCGAGGTCGAAGCCGACGAAGCGGAGAGTGAGGTCGCCGTAGGTGGTCTCCTCGCCCTTCGAGATCTCGACCTGGCGCACCTGGCCGCCGGCGTCGCCCGGGTCGTACTCGAGCGGCGAGAGATAGAGATCGGCGAAGACCCCGCTCTTGACGTCGGGGTGGACCATCAGCTGCCGCGTGCGGTCGTTGACGAAGATCTTCGGGTAAGCGAGCCAGGTCGAGCCGTTGGCGCGCGTCACCGCCACCTCGGCGCGCTCCTTCTCGGTCGCGGTGCGGCCGAGGAAGCGGTTGAAGGTGAGCGTCAGGTCGCCGACCTTGGCCGGCTGCCCCTGCACCAGCGTCAGCTTGCGGCTCTCGTCGTAGGCCGACGAAGCGAGGATCCCGATGAACAGGATGCCGACCCCGACGTGCGCGAGATAGCCGCCGCCGGCGCCGAAGCCCTGGGCGCGGGTCTTCTCGATGAACTTGTGCAGGTTGTTCGCCAGCGCAGTGATCGACAGGAAGATGAAGAACAGGTGCAGCGGATCGACGACGCCGGCGACCAGCGACCCCACCGCCGCGAGGAAGCCCGCGCCGAGCCCCGGCGCGATCTTGAGCAGCAGCTGCTTCTTCGACATCTCACCCTTCCAGGTGAGATAGGGGACGATGGCGAGCAGGAACGCCGCGAGCAGCGCGAGCGGGAAGTTCACCCGGTTGTAGAACTCGGGCCCGACCTGCGACGGCTGGGCCTGGAAGCGGGTGAGCAGCGGCGACGACGTTCCGATCGTCACCAGCAGCGCGCAGCCGAGGATCGTCGTCGTGGCGAGCACGAGGAAAGTGCCGCGCGAGAGCGGCGGATCCTCGTTCGGCGCCGTCTTGACGTCCTTGAGCCGCGTCGCGAGCAGGAAGATCGCGATGCCGATGAAGACCGCCATCAGCGCGATCAGCCATCCCGAGATGCCGAGATCGACGAAACTGTGCACCGAGAAGTCGGCGAGCACGCCCGAGCGGGTCAGGAAGGTGCCGTAGAGCACCGAGATGAAGACCAGGCTCGCCAGCACGAGGTTGGCGCGCCGGAAGCGCCCGCGCGTTCGCTCGAGATAGAGCCCGTGCACGAGAGCGGTGCCGAACAGCCAGGGGATGAGCGAGGCGTTCTCGACCGGATCCCAGCCCCAGTAGCCGCCCCAGCCGAGCGTCTTGTAGGCCCAGTAGCCGCCGAGCAGGATGGCGCAGCCGAGCACCAGGAAGCCGGCCAGCGCCCACGGGAAGGCGCGCGCCGCCCACTCGGAGGTGTCGCGCGACCAGAGCGCCGCCATCGCGAAGGCGAACGGCACTGCCGCCAGCGCGTAGCCGATGAACATGATCGGCGGGTGGATGACCATCCAGTCGTCCTGCAGCAGCGGGTTGAGCCCCTGGCCGTCGAGCGGCGCGTGGTCGAGCATCAGGAAGAGGTTCTCGCGCACCAGGATGAAGAGCACGCCCATCTGCGCCAGGGTGAAGATGCCCATCACCGCCGGCTCCTGCTTGCCACAGGTGCGCAGGAGCGGGACGCCGATCAGCGAGCCCCAGAGCAGCCAGATCAGGAAGCTCCCCTTCTGTCCCGCCCAGAAGGCGGCGAGCTGGTAGCGGAAGGGAAGATCCATCCCCGAGTACTGGTAGACGTAGTCGATGCGGAAGTCGCGCCGCGCCAGCGCCAGCATCATCACGAAGGCGCAGAGAACGACCGACAGCGCGTACAGCCGGTAGGCGCGGCGCGCGAAGGCGCGCGCCGATTCGTCGCCGCGCGCGAGGTCGGCGTAGCCCCAGAGCGTCGCGAGCGCGAAGGCGACCGCGCACCAGAGGGTGACGGCGCCCGGCAGGTAGAAGCCGGCGAGGGCGCTCACGAGCCGTAACTCTTCACTTCGGCTCCCTGGTATTTCGAGGGGCACTTGACGAGGAGCTTGCGCGCCTCGAACTCGTTGGTCGCGGTGTCCCAGTGGCCGATCGCCACGATCGAGATGGCGTCCTCGAAGTTGGCCGGCTTGAGGCCGTTGTAGCGCACCGCCAGGGTGCCGCCGGCCTGCGCATCCTTGAGCGCGAAGTGGAGCGTCGAGGTCGCTTCCTCGAAGTGCGGCGGGCTCGACTTCTCGAGCGCGCCGGCGACCTGCACGACGCGCCTCGCGTCACGCGCCTCGGCGAACGAGACGTACGGCGTCAGGCTGGTGCGGAAGGCGGCGAAGGCGAAGCCCGCGAATCCGACCAGCAGCGCGATCCCGATCACGGTCCATTGGCGACGACTCATGACTCACGCTCCAGTTCGCGAATCTTCCGGTCGAGCCGGAAGAGCCAGAGGACGAGTCCCGTCCAGATGATGAGATTCACGGCGATCACCCACGTCGGGCCTCCCATCAGCTTCCCTCCTCGAGACGCCGCGCGGCGACGGCGGCGAGCCGGCTGCGCAGCGACAGCATCCAGTAGAACAGTACGGTGAAACCGGCCGAAGAGGCGATCAGAACGGTCAGCATTCGCGACTCGACGTCCATCTTGCCCTGAGTATTGATCACCGGCTCGGGATGGAGTGTGAAGCCGAGCCGGGGGAGGACGAAATAGAGGAAGGGCGCCACCACCAGGCCGAGAATGGCATAGGCGGCCGCCAGCCGGGCCCGGGTGTGGTCGTCGGCGATCGCCTGGCGCAGGGCGAGATAGGCGGCGTAGTAGAGCAGCGCCACGACGATGGCGCTCTCGCGCGGATCCCAGTTCCAGTAGGAGCCCCACATGATGCGGGCCCAGATCGCCCCGGTGACGGTCGCGAGGAGGGCGAAAACCTGTCCGATCTCGACCGCGCCGGCCGCGCTGCGGTCGAAGCGCGGGTCGCGGCTCGCCACGTAGCGCAGGCTCTGCACCCCGGCGGTCATGAAGGCCATGAACGAGACCCAGGCCATCGGGACGTGGAAGAAGAGGATCCGGCTCGACTCGCCCTTGAAGCCCATGGCGAGCGGCGCCCAGGCGAAGGCCGCCCAGATGACGACCGCCATCCAGAGCCAGAGAAGAGTGACGAGTGCGCGTCTCATGGGTGCCAGATTGTCGGGAAGAGAAGGAAACCTGCGACGACGACCGAACCATCATACAAGACCAGTAGTGTCAACGTTTGCCCATCTTCAACGCCGCCGATCGCGGCGCGCGCGGCGGCTACCGCGAGCGCCAGGGCGGGGAGCAGCACAGGGAGTGCCAGGACCGCGAAGAGGGTCGAGGCCCCTCGCCCCTGGGCGACGATCGCAGCGAGCAGAGTGGTCGCCGCGGCGATGGCGAGCCCGCCGGCGGCGAGCGCGGCGGCGAAGCCGAGCGGCCGGGCGACCGAGAGGTCGAAGAGCGCCACCGCGAGCGGCGCCACCAGGAGCTCGAGGGCGCCGACCAGGGTCACGACGTGGAGGAGCTTGCCGGCGAAGACGACCGAGGGGCGGGCGGCGAGCCGCAGGGTGATGGCGGTGCGGCTCTCCTCCTCGTGCACGAAGGCGCGCGGCAGGCCGGCCGCGGCGGCGAAGAGCAGGATCAGCCAGATCAGCACCGGCACGACGCGCTCGGCCTGCGCCGGGTCGTTGCCGATCGGGCCGAGCACCAGGCTCGCCACGATCAGGGTGGTGACCGCGAAGAGCGCCAGCGTGGCGACCGCGTGCCGCGTGCGCAGCTCGCAGCGCCAGTCCTTGGCGAAGACCGCCGCCGCTTCAGCCGCCCAGCCGGAGCTCATCGGTCACCGCGGGAAGGTCGATCGGGGCGGGGCTGGCGACGATGGCGAGGGCGCCGGCGGCGAGCCGCTCGGCGAGCAGGGCGCGCGCCGTCGCTTCCCCTTCGGCGTCGAGATTCTGGAACGGCTCGTCGAGCAGCAGGATGCCGGGATCGTGGAGCAGAGCGAAGGCCCACCGCAGGCGCTGTCGCATTCCCGACGACATGGCGTGGTAGAGCCGTCCGGCGGGGAGTCCGAGCCGCGCGAGCAGCGCCTCGCCGCGCTCGGCCGGCACGCCGCGCAGGCGCGCCACGAAGGCGAGGTTCTCGCTGCCGGAGAGCTCGTCGTAGAAGGCCAGATCGGGAGAGAGGAAGCCGACCCGCGAGCGGCGGGCGTCGTCGTCGAGCTCGTGCCCGCCCTCCCAGGCCCGGATGGTGCCGCGGTCGGGGCGCATCAGGCCAGCCAGGCAGCGCAGCAGGGTCGACTTGCCGCAGCCGTTGGCGCCGCGCACGACCAGCACGCCCCCGCCTTCCACCCGGCCGCTCGCGCCGGTGAGCACCTTGAGCGCGCCGAAGCGACGGGTGAGAGCGGCGAATTCGAGGCGGGTGGCCGACACCCGATCGAGCCTACCGGATTAGCATGCCGCCATGAGCCGCCTTCGCGACAGCCTGCCGACGCTCCTTCTGCCCGCGCTCCTCGCCGCCTGCAGCGCGGCGCCGCCCGCCGTCGCCCCCGCCTCCCGGCCGGCGGCGCCAGCGGCCACCGCCGACGCCGCTCTCGAGGCGCGCGCGATGCTCCTGCTGCTCGAAGACCGGCGGCTCTACGAGCCGGCGGCGCTCGAGTCGATGCTGCGCGCCGGCGTGGCGGAACGGCGGCAGCTCGCCACCGCCCTCGGGCGCATCGGCGATCCGCGCGGCCGCAGCCTGCTGCAGGGGCTGCTGATCGATCCCGACGGCGAGACCCGGCGCGCCGCCGCCTTCGCGCTCGGCGAGCTCGGCGCGCCCGGAGGCGAAGGGGGCGCTCCTCGCCGTCGCCGCCGATGCCGATCGCGAGCTCGGACAACTCGCGGTCGAGGCGCTCGGCAAGCTCGCCGTACCGCTCGCGGAGCTCACGCCGGCGCTCGCCGCGCTGGCGCCCGAAGAGCGGCGCGCGCGGCTCGCTCCCTTCCTCTTCCGCTTTCCCGAGAGCGCCATGGTCGAAGCCGCACGCGACGCGCTCGGCTCGGCCGACGGCGAGATCCGCCGCGGCGCCGCCTACGGACTGGCGCGCGCGGCGCGGCCGGAAGGGCTGGCGACCCTGCGCACCCTGCTGACCGACCGCGACCCGCAGATCCGCGCCTGGGCGGCGCGCGGCCTGGGCGAGCTCGGTGAGCTCGCGGACCTCGCGGTGCTGATGCCCCTGCTCACCGATGCCGGCCCCTCGCCCCGCATCCAGGCGATGCGCGCCGGCGCCCGAATCCTCGGCAGGGCGCAGGCGCTGCCGCCGCTCGCGTGGGGGGACGCTCTCGCCGGGCAGATCAGGGATGTCCGCCCGGGAGTGCGCGCCGCGGCGCTCGAGGCGGCCGGAGCCTTCCTGCCGCAGCGAGCGCTCGAAGAGGCACTGCGCGCCGCTTTCGCGAACGGCGAGCCGCGCGAGCGCGAGCTGGCGCTGGGCTCGCTCGCGGCGGGTGGAGTCGGCGGCCTCGACCAACTGGTCGCCGCGGCCGCCGCGAGCCCGCAGCGCGACCTGCGGGCGCAGGCGGCCGCCGCGGCGGCGAAGCTCGGGGACCGTGCCACCCTCGACCAGCTCGCGCGCGACCGCGCTCCGGCCGTGCGCGTGGCGGCGCTCACCGCGCTCACCGCGCTCGCCGGGCTCGGCGCGACCGACACGCTCCTCGCCGCGCTCGCCGATGCCGACCCGGCGGTGCGGGCGGCGGCGCTCGACGCGCTCGCCGATTCACCGGCGTTGCCGACGGCGAAGGTGGCGGCGGCGATCGACGCGGCGCGCGCCGACGGTGCCCAGAGCGACGTACGAACGACCGGCATCGCGGTGCTCGCCAAGCGCGGCGCCGCCAGCGCCGCCGAGCGCCCCGCGGTGGTCGCGGCGCTCCTCCGTCTGGCGGGGGATCCGGACTGGCTGATCCGGCGCGCCGCCGGCGCCGCGCTCGTCGAGCTCGGCGAGCCGCGACCCGCCCTCGGCCAGGTCGACACCCGGCGTGAGCTCGAGGCCTACCGCGTCATCCTGCGCCAGATGGCGGCGCCGGCGCGGGTCGCGATCGACACCGAGCGGGGAACGCTGACGCTCGAGCTGGCGACCGCCGACGCGCCGCTCACCTGCCTCTCCTTCCTCCAGCTGGCGCGCCAGCACTACTTCGACGGCCAGGTCTTCCACCGCGTGGTGCCGGACTTCGTGGTGCAGGGGGGCGATCCGCGCGGCGACGGCTGGGGGGGGCCGGGCTACTCCCTGCGCGACGAGATCAACCGCCGGCGCTACGTCGCCGGGGCTCTCGGCATGGCGCTCTCGGGGCCGGACACCGGCGGAAGCCAGTTCTTCGTGACGCTCTCCCCGCAGCCCCATCTCGACGGCGGCTACACGGTCTTCGGCCGGCTGATCGACGGGGCGGCGGTGCTGGCCGACATTCGCCAGGGGGACCGGCTGCTGCGGGTGCGCGAGCTCACCGGGGGCTCTCTCCGGTAGGATTTCCGCTCCCCGCAGGTCGGCCGGAGGTCGGGACCGGGAGTCGGCGCCGCGCCGGCTCGTCCCGTCGCCGGCAGGCCCCTGCAACCCGGGAGCGGGCCCCCCCGTACTTCTCATGCCGCGCGAGCCCGAGCCGATGACGGACGAAGAGCTGGTGCGGACGGTCCTTGCCGGGGACCGGGAGCGCTACGCCGAGCTGGTCGAGCGCTACCAGGGGCGGCTGGTGAACTACCTGCATCGCCTGGTACGTCAGACCGACGACGCGCACGATCTGGCGCAGGAGGTCTTCGTCAGGGTGTACCAGGCTCTCGATCGCTTCGATCCGCAGTACCGCTTCTCGACCTGGCTCTTCCGGGTCGCCCAGAACGCGGCGATCGACCAGATCCGGCGGCGGCGCTTCCGGACCGTGTCGATCGGGCCGGCCGACGAGAGCCGGGAAGACGGCGGGTACGCCGTCGACGTCGAGGATCACACGCCGGGGGCCCTCGCCGGGCTCGAGGCGCGCGAGAGGGACGCCGAGGTCCGCGCGGCGATCGAGTCGCTCCCCTGGGAGTACCGGGAGCTGATCGTGATGCGGCACTACGGCGAGCTGGCCTACGAGGAGATCGCCGAGAGCAAGGGGATGCCGCTCGGCACGGTGAAGAACAAGCTCTTCCGCGCGCGCCAGATGCTCAAGCAGACGCTGGCGCCGGCGAACCGGATGGCGGAGAGGGGATGAGGGCGATGGAGCACGAGCGCTACGAAGAGTGGATCGACCTCGCCGCCGACGGCGAGCTCGGAGCGGGCGAGCGGGAGGAGCTCGCGCGCCACCTCGCGACGTGCGACCCCTGCCGCCGCAGCGAGGCGGCCGCCGCCGTCGTCGTCTCCCGCCTCGCGGCGGCGCGCGTCGCCGTGCGCCCCGGCTTCTCGCGCGAAGTCCTGGCGGCGCTCGAGCCGGCGCCGTGGGAAGCGAAGACGATGCGTGCCTGGCGGATTCCGCTGGCGCTGCTCGCCCTCGTCGGCGGCGCCTCGGCGGCGCTGCTCGGCCTGGGAGCGGCCGAGCTCGATCCGCGCGCCGGCACGACCGGCGCACTCGCCGTTCTCGTCGACCTGCTGCGCGCCGCCTTCGTCGCCGGCAGCGGCCTCGCGGCCGCTTCCTGGCAGGGCCTCGGCAGCGCGATCGGCGCCTGGCTCGGCGGCTCCGCGATCAACTGGGCCGCGGCGCTGGCCCTCGCCGGTGGCGCCAACTACTTCCTCTGGCGCCTGCTGCGCGCCCGCCCGGCGCCCTCCGCCGCCAAGCCGCCGCGATGATCGCGGCGCTGGCGCTGGCGGTCGCGCTCGGCGCGGACAGCGGCAACGCGTCCGCCGGGCGCGAGCCGGCGCTGTCGCTCGAAGCCGGCGCGGTGGCGCGCCATCAGATCGTGGCGGTGGGGCGCGACGTCGTCGTCGATGGCGAGGCGCTCGCAGGCGTCACCGCGCTCGACGGCTCGGCTCGCATCTCCGGACACGTCGAAGGGGACGTGACAGTGCTCGGCGGCGACGTGACGCTGGCGCCGACGGCGGTGCTCTCGGGCAACGTGCAGGTGCTCGGCGGCCGCCTCTCGGTCGCGCCCGGCGCCCGCATCGAGGGGCGGTCGGTCGCCTATCCGACTTTCTCGCGCGCCTGGCTGACGCTGCTCGAAGGGCCGAGCCTCGGCCTGCCGGAGAGCTCGCCGGTGGTGCTGGCGGCGAAGCTCGGCCTGCTCGCGGCGTGGCTGGCGCTCTCCCTCGTGCTCTTCGCGGCCGGCGCCCGCCCGCTCGGCGCCGCTTCGGACGAAATCCGCCGCGAGCCGCTGCTCTGCTTCGCGAGCGGACTCGTCGCCGTGCTCGCGCTGCTCCTCACCGGGCTCCTGCTCTCGGCGGTGCTGCCGGTGACGCTGGCGCTGCCGCTCCTCCTGCTGGTCGCCCTCGCCGCGCTCCTCGCCAAGCTGTGGGGAACCGTGGCGCTCTTCCACGCCCTCGGCCGCGGCGCGCTCGGCGCGCTCGGGCGCCGGCGCGTGCCGGTGCTGCACGAGGCCGCGTTCGGCCTCCTGCTGCTCGGCGCCGCCAAGTTCGTTCCCTGGGCCGGCGTCGTGCTCTGGTCGGCGGCGACGCTGGTCGGCGTCGGGGCGGCGCTGCGCACCAAATTCGGGCGCCAGGAAGACTGGTTCGCGACGCACGACGCCTTCGCTCCCCGCTCCTTCTGACGACGCTCGTTGCTTGCCCTCGGCGCCGCGAGTTCGTAGGCTCGCGGGCGAGAGGAAGGCCGCCATGGAGATCCGTACTTTCGGCGTCGTCGGCGCCGGCACGATGGGCGCGGGAATCGCGCAGGTGGCGGCGATGGCGGGCTTCCCGACCGTCGTGGTGGAAATCGTCCCGGCGGCACTCGAGCGCGGCCTGCAGGGGATCGAAAAGAGCCTCGAGCGGCTGGTGGCGAAGGGCAAGCTCACGGCCGACGCGAGCGCCGCGGCGCGCGCCCGGCTGCGGCCGGCTTCGACGCTGACCGAGCTCGCCGGCGCCGACCTCGTCGTCGAGGCCGTCGTGGAGCGCTTCGACGTCAAGCGGCAGGTGCTCGTCGAGCTCGACCGCCTGGTCGGCGAGAGCGCCGTGCTGGCCACCAACACCTCCTCGATCTCGATCACCCGGCTCGCGGCCCAGACCCGGCGCCCCGATCGCGTGATCGGCATGCACTTCATGAACCCCGTGCCGGTGATGCACGCTGGTCGAGATCATCCGCGGCCTGCAGACCTCGCAACCGACCTGCGATGCTGGTCGAGGCGACGACCCGCAAGCTCGGCAAGACGCCGGTCGAAGTCCACGACTCCCCCGGCTTCGTCTCCAACCGCGTGCTGATGCCGATGATCAACGAGGCGATCTACTGCCTCGCCGAGGGCGTCGGCAAGCCGGAGGCGATCGACGAGGTGATGAAGCTCGGCATGAACCACCCGATGGGGCCGCTCGCCCTCGCCGACCTGATCGGGCTCGACGTCTGCCTCGACATCCTCCGCGTCCTCCACGAAGGGCTCGGCGACGACAAGTACCGCCCCTGCCCGCTGCTCGTGAAGATGGTCGACGCCGGCTGGCTGGGCCGGAAGAGCGGACGCGGCTTCTATGACTACGCCGCGCGGAGCTGAGTCCACCGACACGACGGGCTCCGGCGGCGTCGTGCTCTGCCAGGCCTGCGGGGCCGCGAACTCCGCGGACCGCGAGCTCTGCGGGCGCTGCCAGCAGAAGCTGCTCGTCCTCTCGGGTCCGCCGAGCGAGGAGTCGCAGGAGCTGGTCGGCGAGCGCGAGGCCGACTTCTCGCTCGACGAGCACCTGCTCGAGCGCGTCTCGATCCTCGAGGAGGCGGTCAAGCGCACCGCCGAGACCCTGCAGCGGCTGGTCGGCGCGGTGCAGAAGCAGGAGAAGAACCTGCTGGTCGGCCAGACCGGCTTCGCGACGCTGCGCGAGCTGCTCGAGCGCCGCCGCCTCGTCTCGCACGACGAGTGGAGCGACCTCTGGCAGTCGAAGATGGAGTTCCAGCTCCGCGCGCTCGAGAAGCGGGAGCGCTTCAGCGCGGTCAAGGATCGCATCCTGGCGCTCTACGGCGGCGAGCGTCGCAAGGCCTTCGCGCAGCTGCTCGAGGAGGCCGAGGTCGCCCTCTACGCCTTCGACCCCGACCGCGCCCGCCAGCTGCTCGAGCAGGCGTCGCGGCTCGACCGCAAGAACTACGAGCTGACCCTGCTGCTCGCCGAGACCGCCTTCAACGAGGGGGAGAGCGAGGAGGCGCTCGGCTACTTCGTGCGCGTCCTCGAGGCGCGCCCCGACCAGTTCGAGGCGCTCGTCTTCTCGGGCGTCATCCGCAACGAACGGGGCGAGACCGCGCGCGCCGAGGAGCTCCTGAAGCGCGCCGTCGCGATCTACCCGGACGCCTTCCTGCCGCACTTCTGCCTCGGCGCGATCTGTGCGTCCAAGGGGGAGCTCGGCCGCGCGGTGGCCTACCTGCAGCGCGCCTGCGAGCTCGACGCGGTGCCGCAGGCGCTCTACCTGCTCGGCAACTGCCACTACGAGATGGGCCGCGCCGGCGAGGCGATCTTCTGCCTCAACGAGGCGGTCCGGCATCGATCCCGCCTTCGAGGAAGCGCACTACCTGCTCGGTCTCGCCTGCCTCGACCGCCACTGGCACCGCCGCGCGCTCGCCTCCTTCCGCGAGGCCCAGCGGTTGAACCCGCGCCGGCTGCGCTACCAGGATCTGGTGGAGTTCCTGTCGGGCCGCAGCGGCGCGCCGCTGCCCGAGGTCGGCGCCGAGGCCAGCCGCTGGCTCGCCAAGGCGGAGAAGCACGCCGCCAGGGGCGAGGGGGAGAAGGCGCTCGCCTGCTGCCAGAAAGCGCTGGCTCTCGAGCCCGACCATCCGACCGTCCTGATGTCGCTACGCCATGCTCTGCCTGTCGCTCGACCGCCCCGACGAGCTCGCCGCCTCGGCGCGCCGCGTGCTCGAGCTCAACCCGGGCGACATGCTGCGCGCCACCGCCTCGGCGGCGCTGATCGCGGCGCTCCGCAGCCAGGGAAATTTCCGCGAGGGCAACCGCATCGGCCGGGCGCTGCTCGAAAGCGCGGAATCGGACTTCGCGCGTACCATCGCCTACTACGAGATGGCCTACAACCTGGCGGAGATGGAAGAGGACCTCGACGAGGCGCTCGATCTCGCGCGCCACTCGCTCGACCTCGCCCCCGACGAGCTCAAGCAGTTCCCGCTCGCCGCGCTCGGCTGGGTTCACTACAAGCGCAAGGAGTACCCGGACGCGGTCGATTGCCTCGAGCGTTCCAACGAGCTCGGGCCGTCGGCGACCACGCTCACCCACCTCGGCATGGCGCTCCTCGCCGCCGGCGAGGAGGACAAGGCGCGGGCCGCGCTCGGCCGCGCGCGCAGCATCGAGCCCCGCGTCGGCGCGCTCGAGGAGCGGATGATGGAGTGCATGAAGGATTCGGCGCGTCTGCTCGAGCGCGTGCAAAGGAAGCCGAAGCGATGACGCAGTTCCAGCGCTGGTCCCGTTTCTATCTCCACACGACGCGCGAGGTGCCCTCGGACGCCGAGGTCGTCTCCCACCAGCTCCTCGTTCGCGCCGGCCTGATCAGGAAGGTCGCCGCCGGCATCTACACCTACCTGCCGAGCGGCTGGCGCAGCCTCGGCAAGCTGATGGCGATCGTGCGGCGCGAGATGAACCGCGCCGGCGCGGTCGAGCTGTCGATGCCGAGCGTGCAGCCGGCCGAGCTCTGGCAGGAGTCGGGGCGCTGGCAGAAGTACGGCAAGGAGCTGCTGCGCATCCGCGACCGCCACGACCGCGACTTCTGCTTCGGGCCGACCCACGAGGAGGTCATCACCGACCTCGTGCGCCGCGACGTCAAGAGCTACCGGCAGCTGCCGTTCAACCTCTACCAGATCCAGACCAAGTTCCGCGACGAGATCCGCCCGCGCTTCGGCCTGATGCGCGGCCGCGAGTTCCTGATGAAGGACGCCTACTCCTTCCACGCGACGCCCGCGAGCCTCGACGAGGGCTACGAGGCGATGCGTGACGCGTACTGCCGGATCTTCGAGGCCTGCGGGCTCGACTACACGATGGTCGAGGCCGACACCGGCACGATCGGCGGCTCGTCGTCGCACGAGTTCATGGTCACTGCGGCGACCGGCGAGAGCGCGGTCATCCACTGCGACGCCTGCGGCTACGGCGCCAACCAGGAGAAGGCCGAGCGCGGTCCCTGGCCGGCGTCGGCGGGCGCGGCGCGGCCGCTCGACGAAGAAAATGACGCCGGGCAAGACCACCATCGCCGAGGTCGCGGAGTTCCTCGGCGCGGCCCCCGAGACCTTCGTCAAGACGCTGCTCTACGAGACCGACAAGGGGGAGACGGTCGCGGTCGCGATCCGCGGCGATCGCGAGGTCAACGAGGTCAAGCTGCAGAACGCGCTGCCCGACGCGCTCCATCTGCGCCTGGCCTCCGAGGAGCGGGTGCGCCAGGCGACCGGCGCGCCGGTCGGATTCGCCGGACCCGTGGGCCTCCGGCCGGGGGTCCGCCTGCTGGCCGACCTTTCGGTGCGCGAGCTCTCGAACTTCGCCTGCGGCGCCAACGAGGCCGACGCCCACCTCGTCAACGTCAACTGGGAGCGCGACGCTCGCGGCCTCGCCGAATGGACCGATCTCGCGCTGGTCGGAACCGGCGACCCCTGCCCGAAGTGCGGCGCGGCGCTGCAGGTCTCGCGCGGCATCGAGGTCGGCCACATCTTCAAGCTCGGAACGAAGTACTCGCAGGCGATGCAGTGCACCTTCACCGACGAGAGCGGCGGCGAGCACCCGATGATCATGGGCTGCTACGGCCTCGGCATCGGTCGCACGGTGGCGGCGGCGATCGAGCAGAACAACGACGCTGACGGCATCGTCTGGCCGCTGCCGCTGGCGCCGTTCGAGGTGCTGGTGGTCTCGCTGACGCCGAACGACCCGGCTTCGGCCGCGGCGGCCGAAGCGCTCGCCGCCGATCTCGCGGAGCGGGGCTTCGACGTCCTGCTCGACGATCGCGACGAGCGGCCGGGGGTCAAGTTCAAGGATGCCGACCTCGTCGGCATTCCGCTGCGCGCGGTGGTGGGGGGGAAGTCCTTCGCCGCCGGCCAGGTCGAGCTCTCGCTGCGCCGCGACCGGGTCAAGGTTCCGGTGCCGGTGGCCGAGGGCGCCGCCAGGCTCGCCGAGCTCGCCGACCGGCTGCGCTGAGCTTCAGCTCTCGGCGGCAGGCGGGGGCGGCGCGAGCGTCAGCCGCAGGGTGCGCACGCGGTTGCCCTGCACGTCGAGCACCTCGAGCCTGAGCGGGCCGAGCTCGGCCCGGTCGCCGACCCGCGGCCGGCGGCCGAGCTCCGAGAGCACGACGCCGCCGATGGTGTCCTCGTCGCGATCGGAGACTTCGAGGCCGAGCTCGTCCTCGAGGTCGAGCACCAGCATCGCGCCGGAGACCTGGTAGACGCCGTCCCCCTTGGCGACCAGCTCGGGCTTCTCGGTGTCGAACTCGTCCTGGATCGGCCCGACGATCTCCTCGATCACGTTCTCGAGCGTCACGACGCCGGCGACGCCGCCGTACTCGTCGAGCGCCGCGGCGAGGTGCAGGCGCTCGGCCCGCATGCGCGCCAGCAGCTTGTCGAGCGGCGTCGTCTCGGGAACGAACTTCACCGGCCGCGCGATCTTCGTGAGGTCGTCGGGGACTCTGTCGGCGCGGAAGAGGTCCTTGATGTGCACCAGGCCGACGATGCGGTCGAGGTCTCCCTCGCAGAGCGGGAAGCGGGTGTGGCCGCTCGTTCGCGCCAGCTCCAGGTTCTCCGCCAGCGGACGCGTGGTCGAGAGCCAGACCACATCGCCGCGCGGCACCATGACCTGCCGGACGATGCGCTCCGAAAGCTCGAAGACGTTGTCGAGCAGGTCGCGCTTCTCCTCGGCCAGCCGCGCGCCGCTGTGCGAAGCGAGCAGGAGGCGGAGCTCCTCCTCGGTGTGAGCGATCTCGTGCTCGCTCGCCGGCGCGATGCCGATCGCACGCAGGCAGGCGTTCGCCGTCTTGTTGAGCAGCCAGATCGCCGGGAAGGCGATCCAGTAGAAGATGTAGAGCGGGATGGCGATCCAGAGCGAGGTCGCCTCGGGGAGACGGATGGCGAGCGTCTTCGGCACCTGCTCGCCGACCACGATGTGCAGCACGCTGATCGTCACGAAGGCGAGCGAGAGGCTCGCCGAGTGGACCACCGCCTCGGTCACCCCGGGAATGCGTGCGAGCAAGGGCCGCACCAGCCAGCTGAAGGCCGGCTCGCCGACCCAGCCGAGGGCGATCGAGGCGAGCGTGATGCCGAGCTGCGACGCGGAGAGGTAGGCGTCGAGGTGGTGCAGCATGTGGTCGACGAGACGGGCGCTCCGCTCGCCCTTCTTGACGCGCGGTTCGATCTGGGTCGGCCGCAGCTTGGCGAGCGCGAATTCCGCGGCGACGAAGAAGCCGTTGACCGCGATCAGCAGCAGGCCGAGGCCGAGGCCCGTCCAGGGACCCATCGCGGAGGCGGAGGCGGAGCCGGTACCGGCGTCGAGAAGGAGCCACATAGGGAAGGCGGGAGGGGATTCTAGCCGAGCGGCCGGCTCAGAGCTGGCCGAGCAGCTGGCGGGCGCGGGCGAGGTCGTCGCCGTAGCGCTCCCGCGGCGCGGTGGCGACGAAACGCTCGAGCGTGCGCCGGGCCTCGGCGTGGTCGCCGCTCTCGAAGGCGACCAGGCCGAGGTTGAAGAGCGCCTCGTACTGCGTGGCGTCGAGCGCCAGGGCGCGGCGCCAGGCGTCCATCGCCGGGCGGGGACCGGCGAGCTGGAAGAGCGCCACGCCGAGGGTGTTCCAGGAGTCGGGGAGCTTCGGATCGATCGCCAGCGCGCGCTCGAGCTCGGCGCGGGCCTCGGCGGCTCGCCCGAGCCGCAGCAGGACGATGCCGAGCGTCTCGTGCAGCTTGGCCGGCTTGTCATCCCTGGCGCGGGCGCGCTCGAGGACGCCGAGCGCCTCGTCGTTGCGGCCTGCCGCCGAGAGAGCCGAGGCGTAGACGGTGAGGGTCGGCACCTCGCCGGTCGCGGCGAAGGGCGCCAGCAGGTCGATCGCCTGCTGCGGCTCGCCGGCGGCGAGCCGCGCCATCGCCAGGTGGTAGCCGATCCCTTCCGTGACGTGTCCTTCGCGCGCCGCCTGTTCCATGCGCGCCATGGCATCGGCGGTGCGCCCTTCGGCGAGATCGATCTGCGCCAGCAGGTCGTCCGCTTCCTTCGGGCGGGTGGCGCGCGCGGTCTCCGCCAGGGCGCGCGCTTCTTCGAACTTCCGCAGGCGGAACTTGGTGGTGGCGACGAGCACGGCGAGGTCGCTGCTGCCGCCCGACAGTTCGAGCGTCTTCTCCCACGCCTTCTCCGCCTCGGCGTCGCGCCCGGCCTTGGCGAGCGCGCGGGCGAGGAAGAGCCAGATGTCGTACATGTTCGGATTGGCGGCGAGCGCGGTGCGGAAGTCGCCGATCGCCTCGTCGTAGCGCCCGGCGTTGAAGGCGGTCGTGCCGCGCTCGATCGGCTCGAGCAGGTGGCGCTGCGACTTGGGGTCGGGCAGCGGCCCCGAGCTGCGCACCGGCGGGCCCGAGAGGTAGCCGAGGGCGGCGAGCTTGGCGGCAGTCTCGGCGTCGACCGTCTCCGGCTCGACGAGCGGCTTGTCGACCGCGACGCCGACGTCGCGCAGGCGCGCGAACTCGCGACGATTGTCGGCGAGAACGTTGCGCGCCTGGTCACGGTCGGCGGCGAGGTCGTAGAGCTCGGGGTCGGGGCCGTTGATCAGCGACCAGCGCGATTCGTAGACCGCCTTGAGGTCGCTCCAGCCGTAGTGCAGGCGCGGATAGTAGGTCTCGGCATAGATCGCGCGCGCCGGGTCGGGGCGCGCGAAGAGCGAGCGGCCGTCGAAGGACGCGTCGCTCTTCACGCCGGCGAGGCCGAGCAGCGTCGGCGCGATGTCGACGAGGCCGACCGGCGCGGCCACCCGGCTGCCGGCGCGCTCTCCCTTCGGCAGCTTGACGATCATCGGCACGTGCAGCGTGCTGCGATAGAGGAAGACGCCGTGGTGGAGCTCGGCGTGGTCGCCGAGCCCCTCGCCGTGGTCGCCGACCACCATGACGATGGCACGGTCGTAGAGCCCGAGCGCGCGCAGCTCGGCGAGCAGCTTGCCCACCGCCGCGTCGGCGGTGGCGATCTCGCCGTCGTACGGGGAGCTCGCATAGCGGCTCTTCCAGGGCTCGGGGGGCGTGAAGGGCGTGTGCGGCTCGTAGAGATGGAGGAAGAGGAACGTCGGGCCGGCGGTGTGCTGGCGCAGCCAGGCGATGGCGTGCTCGGTGGTCTCGGCGCCGGGGCGCTGGCCGCTGTCGAGCGCGGCGCCGGGCTCGATCGAGATGTCGCTGTCGTAGGTCGCGAACCCCGCCGCGAGCCCGGTGTCACGGCGGAGCACGAAGGCCGAGACGAAGCCGCCGGTCGCGTAGCCCGCTCCGGCGAGCAGCGTCGCCAGGTCGGGATGTTTCGTGGCATCGAAGCTGTAGCCCAGATTGTCGCGTACGCCGTGGTTCGGCGGCAGCAGCCCCGAGAGCATCGAGCTGTGCGACGGGAAGGTCAGGGGGTAGTGGCTGTAGGCGTTCTCGAAGACGACGCCGTCGCGCGCCAGCTCGTCGATCGCCGGCGTCGCGACCGCCTGGTAGCCATAGGCGGGCAGGTGGTCGGCGCGCAGCGTGTCGATCGAGATCAGGACGATCGGCACGTCCCGGAAGGGGCCCGGCTCGTCCCGGCGCCCGCAAGCGGCGGTGGCGAACGCTGCGAGGATCGCGAGCGTGAACGGCGCGGCGGCGGCGAGAGCGCGGGAGGTGAAGCTGCGGCGAAACGGGCGCGGCGGCATCGTCGATTCGGCTCGGGAGCGAGAGTCGTTCGCGACCGCCGGGCGGGCGGAGCGGGGAGCGAGTCTACAACCGCCGGCCGCCGCGGCGTTGCGCGCCTGGGAGCTGGTGCTCCTCGCCGCGCTCGCCTGGGGCGTGCGGATCGTGGTGGCGCGCGAGCTCGAGGCGACGGCGCTCTTTCGGGCGCCGCAGCTCGACGCCGCCGAGATCGTGGGCTGGGCGCAACGCATCGTCGGCGGCGACTGGCGGCTGCCGTCCTATCCGACGCACGGCTTCCCGTACCCTTTTCTGCTGGCGCTCTTCCTGAAGCTGGGAGGGGGATCGGTCGCCGCGGCGCGGCTCGCGCAGGCGGCGCTCGGCGCCCTGAACGTGGCGCTCGCGGCGCGGCTCGCCTTCACGCTCTGGGGGCGCCGCTCGGCCGCCTGGACCGCCGGGCTGCTCCTGGCGCTCCACGGTCCGCTGGTGCTCGTCGACGTCGCGCTCTGGGAAGAGACGCTGCTGCTGACGGCTCTGCTTCTCTTCCTCTCCGCGCTCTCCGGCACCGCGCGCGAGCGTCCGCGGCGGGCGCTCGCCGCCGGGCTCGCGCTCGGATTGGCGGTGGCGGTGCGGCCGACGGCCATCGTGCTGCTGCCGGTCGGCTGGCTCGAGCTCGCTGATTCGGCGCCCGAGCCGCGCGCTCGCCGCCGGCGGCACGCGGCCTTCCTGGTCGGCGTCGCGCTGGTCGTGGCGTCGGCCGTGGCGCTCGCCTCGCGCGCCGCCGGGACTTTGCTCTTCGTGCGCGGATTCGGCGCCATCAATCTCTGGATCGGCAACGACCCGGCGGGAGGCGGCATCCAGAACGCACGCGTCGGCGGCGCTTGGGATCGCGTCGAGGCCGCGCCGATTCGCGACGGCATCCGCCGCGTCGGCGACCTCGAGACCTATTACTTCGGCAAGACGCTGGCGCGCGCGGCGGCGGACCCGGTCGGGCTGCTGAGCGCCGTCGGCAGCAAGGCGCTCTGGCTCCTGCAGGCGGAGGAGCCGCGCGACAACCACAGCTACTTCTTCTTTCGCGAGCAGTCTCGCCTGCTCGCGGCGCTGCCCGGTTTCGGGCTGCTGCTGGCGCTGGCGGCGGTCGGTGTCGCCGCCTCTTGGCGAGAGCGTTCGCGGTTGCGGCTCCCTCTCCTCGTCCTCGCCGCGCTCGCTCTGCCGGTGCTGGTCGCGCTGATGGGACTGCGCTATCGCCTGCCGATGAGCTTGGCGTGGGCGATGCTGGCGGCACCGGCGCCGGCCGCGCTGGCCGCCGCCGGTTCGCCGGCGCGCCGGGCGCGCCTCGCGCTGCTCGGCCTCGTGGTCCTCGCG
Source organism: Thermoanaerobaculia bacterium (assembly GCA_963699245.1). Classification (GTDB taxonomy): domain Bacteria; phylum Acidobacteriota; class Thermoanaerobaculia; order Multivoradales; family JAGPDF01; genus JACTMI01. The sequence continues at coordinate 2,048,149 of OY969426.1, read as the reverse complement.
GCTTCCCACGCGCGGCGCCACGAGCCCACGCACCGGTTCGGCGAGGAGTGGGGACTGAGCGGTAACTCGTGGCTCCGGCTGGGCGAGCGGGAGCAGGCCGAGGCGGCGTTTCGCCGCGCCGACGCGGCCGATCCGCGCTCCGGTCTCGGTCCGGACGGACTCGGCCGGCTCCGCCAGCGCGCCGGCGATCTCGTCGCAGCGGAGGCGCTGCTGCGCGAGGCAGTGCGACGCGATCCCGCTTCGATTGACCACCACGTTCACCTGGCGGAGATCCTCGTCGCCAGCGGCCGCGCCGCGGCCGGGATGGAGGAGTTTCGGGCCGCGCTGGCGATCAATCCCGGTCTCGGGGCGGTGCTCGAGCGCCTCGCCGGGCTCGAGCAGGAGCAGGGCCGTCCGCGTGCAGCGCGCGAGCTCTGGCGGCGCGTCAGCGAGCTCCACGCCGCGGATCCGCGGCCGTGGCTCGAAATGGCCCGCCTCGACGGCGCCACCGGCGATCTCGGCGCCGGCCTCGCCGACGCGCGCGAGGCGGCGCGGCTCGCCCCCGCCGACATCGGAGCGTGGCGCCTGCTCGGCTTTCTCGCGGTCGAAGCGGGCGATCTCGCCACGGCGCGCGAGGCGCTCGGGGAAGCGCGGGCGCGCGCCGGCGCGCCGCCGGCCGCGGAGGATCTCCTGCTCGCCGCGGCGGTGGCGCATGGCGAAGGCGACTTCGACCGCGCTGATCGCACCCTGCGCGACCTGCTCGAACGGGCGCCGGGGCTCGCCGCGGGGAGAGCGCTGCTGCTGCGGAATGCCGAGCGGGCGGGGCGGCGGGGCGAGGCGGAGGCTTTTCTCTCCAGCCTCGACGCGCGCGCCCGCTGAGGCCGGGCGCTCTCTCAGCCGCCGAGCGTCGCGAGGATCTGGCGCGCCCTGGCGATCTCGGCCGCGAAGCGCTCGGGGGGAGCTGTCGCCACGTAGCGCGTGAGCGCGCTCTTCGCCGTGGCGCGATCGCCGAGGCTGTTGGCGACCAGGCCGACGTTGTAGAGCGCGTCCCAGAGCTGCGGGTCGAGCGCGATCGCCTTCTGCCAGGCGGCCACCGCGGCCGCCGGGCCCTCGGTCGAGTAGAGAGCCACGCCGAGCGCGTTCCAGGCGCTGGCGAGGCCGTCGTTGAGGCGCAGGGCCTCGCGCAGCCAGCGCGCGGCTTCGGCGGCGCGGTCGCGATGGAGCTCTGCCATGCCGAGCGCGGTGAGGATCTCGGGATCGTTCGGCGCCAGCTCGCGCGCCGTCGTCAACACCTCGACGGCGCGATCCGTATGGCCGGCGTCGGCGAGCGCCATGCCGAGCGTGCGCAGCGTGTCGGGGTCGCGCGCGGGAGCGAGCGGCGTCAGGACCCGCACCGCTTCTTCGGGCCGCCCCGCTTCCGCCAGCGCCATGCCGAGCTGGCTGTCGAGGGAGTCGCGGGCGCGCGCCTTGCGCTTGCCTTCCTCGAGCACTGCGATCGCCTCGTCGAGGCGCTCGAGCTGGCGCAGGGCGAGCGAGAGGTGCTCGTAGCCCTCGGCGAGATCGGGGCGGCGGGCGACGAGCTCCCGCCCCTTCGCCACGGCCTCGACGTAGCGGCCGCGCGAGTAGAGATCGATGACGTCGTGAATCATGGCGTCGATGCCGATCAGATTCTTCGGATCGTCCTCGGGACCGTAGGTCGACTTCGGCGGCACCGAGCCGACGGCGTAGCCGAGGCTGCGCAGGCGGGCCTCTTCCTCGGAAGTCGTGGCGCCGCGCTCGGGCGGCCAGGTCGATTCGCGCGGCAGCGCCTGGCGGAGCTCGGTGGCGAGCTGCGTGCGCGGCGCCACCAGGTTGTTCGCCTCGGCGGGATCTGAGCCGAGGTCGTAGAGCTCGGGCAGCGGCAGCTCGATGAACTTGTGGTGGTCGCGCAGCAGGCCGCGCAGCGGTGCCCAGCCCCGATTGAGAGCCGTCGACAGCGACTCGAAGTAGCTGTCGACCGCCGCCGGCGGCTCGAGCAGCGAGCGGCCCGGCAGCCGGCGCGGCGGCTCGACGCCGACCCTCTCGAGCACCGTCGGCAGGATGTCGATGTGCCGGGCGGCGCGCTCGTCGCGCCCCGGCGTGACGCCGGAGCCCCAGAGGACGAGCGGGACCTTGAGCGTCGCCTCGTAGGCGAACAGGCCGTGCGTCAGCTCGCCATGGTCGCCGAGCGCTTCGCCGTGATCTCCGGTCACGACGACGAGCGCCGGGCGCTCGCGGCCGTCGAGATGCGGCGCGAGCAGCGGCACCAGGAAGCTGTCGGTCGCCGCCACCTCGCCGAGGTAGGGCATGGCGCGGTATCGCGTCGCGAAGGGTTCCGGCGGGTCGTAGCCGGCATGCGGGTCGTAGAGATGAACCCAGAGCAGGCGCGGTTTGTCGGCGTGCGCGCTCCACCAGGCGAGCGCGGCGGCGACCACCTCGTCGCCGCGCCGTTCGGCGAGGACGAAGGCGGCGGTGTCCGAGCCGCGCTTGAACTTGTCGTCGTAGTCGTCGAAGCCGCTGCCCAGCCCGTAGCGGCGGTCGAGGGGGAAGGCGGCCACGAAGGCGCCGGTCGCGTAACCGGCGCCGTGCAGCAGGGTCGCCATCGTCGGGATCGCCGGGTCGAGCTTGAAGCCCGAGTTGTCACGGATGCCGTGCTGGAAGGGGTAGAGGCCGGTGAGGATGTTGGTGTGCGAAGGGAGCGTTACCACGTTGTGCGCGTGGGTGTCGGGATAGACGCGCCCGGTCGCCGCGAGGCGATCGAGGAGCGGCGTCGCCACCCGGGCGTTGCCGGCGAAGCCGGCCGCGTCGGCGCGCCAGGTGTCGATGGTGACGAGGACGACATCGGGCCGGTTCGCCGGCGCCGCTCCCGTCGCGGCCGGCGCGGCGGCCGGCTCCTGGCGCGAGCAGGCGCCGCCGAAGAGGCCGGCGGCGAGCGCGGCGAGCGCGGCGAGACGGCGAGCGCTCACAGCTTGGCGAGCGCCTGGTCGGTCGGGAACCGATCGCGGGCACGCGCCAGGAGCTTGCCCGCGGTCTGCGGATCCCCCAGCACCCGCATGCTGCGCACCGCCTCGGCATACGCGGAGGGGGACTCAGGATTGCGCTCGACCAGCGCGCGCAAGACGTTGCCCGCCTCCTCGGGGTGCCCCGAGGCGACCAGCAGAGCCGCCAGGTGGCTGTAGGCGCGCGGATCCCAGGGGAAGCGCTCGATCTCGGTGTTGAAAGCCTGGATCGCTTCGGGGATCCGTTCGAGGCGGCTCAGGATGTCGCCGCGCACGAGGTAGAGGCCGGAGTGCTTCGGGTCGCCGCTGCCGAGCGCCGCCCGCGCCTCCTCGGTGAGCTTGAGCGCCTCCTCGAGGCGCCCCTGGTCGCGGTAGACCTGGGCGAGCAGCAGGAGCGGGCCGGTCTTCGAGCCGCCAGCCTCGAGGGCCGCCTTGGCCTCGCGCTCGGCGGCGGCATAGTCCTCGCGCAATCGCGCGACGCCGGCGAGCAGCGTGTGCGCCGCCGCCGGGCTCGAGTCGATCGCCAGCCGGAAGTGATGCTCGGCCTCGTCGAGGTTGCCGATCTCCATCTCGACGTTGCCGATCGAGATGGCGAGGTGCGGCGTGCCGCCGGTCAGCTCCATGGCCTTCTTGTAGGCGGCGAGCGCCTCCTGCATGCGGCCGAGCCGCGAGTTGGCGAGGCCGAGCAGGTCCCAGGCGTCGATCATCATCGGGTTCTCGTCGGCGAGCTTCTGGGCGAGCTGCAGGCCGAGAGCGAAGTCCTGAGAGGTGACCGCCTGCAATGCCCGGTTGTAGTCGCCGAGCGAGTGCACGCGGGACTTCGGATCGGGCAGCGGTCCCTCCGATACCGAAGCGGTCGAGCCGAGGTAGCCGAGCGCCGCCAGCTTCGCGGCGGTCTCGGCGTCCTCGGCCATCGGCGCGTTCAACGGATGGCGGGTCGCCTTGTCGATCTCGCGCAGCTCGGCGAAGTTGCGGCGCTCGGAGTCGCGGACGTTCTGGCGCTCGCCCGGATCGGCCACCACGTCGAACAGCTCGGGGTCGGGTCCGAAGATGCCGTGCCAGTTGCCGCGGATGACCGAGGTCAGCTCGTTCCAGCCGAGATGGAGGCGCGGATACCAGGTCTCGGCCAGGATCGGCCGCGGCTCCTTGGGGAGCGCGAAGACCGGCTTGCCCGGCAGGCCGGGCGGGGTCGGCAGGCCGGCCAGCGCGGTGATGGTCGGGAAGAGGTCGACGAGCTGCACCGGGTCGGCGACCCGGCGTCCGCGAAGCGCTTCGCCCGGGAGCTTGACGATGAACGGCACCTGGAGGTCCTCGCGATAGAGCAGGATGCCGTGCTCCGGCTCGCCGTGCTCGGCGAGTCCCTCGCCGTGGTCGGAGACCAGAATGACGATGGCGCGCTCCCAGATCTTCTTGCGCTGCAGGTCGGCGGTGAGCTTGGCGACGCACTGGTCGGCCGCCGCGATGTCGCCGTCGTAGGGGCTCGCGAACTGTGCCGCCAGCTCGGCCGGCGGGTCGTAGGGCGTGTGCGGCTCGTAGATGTGAAAGAAGAAGAAGAATTTCTTGTCGCCGCGCTGGTCGAGCCAGGGGCGCGCCTTGTCGAGCGTTTCGCCGCACGGCCGCTGGCTCGAGCCGATCGATTCGTTGACGCGCAGCTCGACATCGCCGGCGAAGAAGTCGAAGCCGTCGGCGACCCCGGTCTCGGGGCGCAGCACGAAGGCGGAGATCGCGCCGCCGGTGGCGTAGCCCGCGTCGCGCAGCGTGCGCGGCAGGTAGGGACGCTCGGCCGCCTTGAAGCGATAGCCGAGGTTGTCGCGCACGCCGTGGATGCCGGGGTACTCACCGGTGAACATGGTCAGGTGCGACGGCAAGGTGAGCGGGATGTGGCTGTAGGCGCGCTCGAAGAGCACGCCCTGCTGGACGAGCGACGAGATGGCGGGAGTCGAGCCGCGCTGGTAGCCGTAGTCCGGCAGGTGATCGGAGCGCAGCGTGTCGATCGAGATCAGGATGATCGGCGCGTCGGGATAGGTCCCCACCTTGCCGCCGAGGCGGCCGCAGGCGGCGAGGGCGAGGAGCGCGATCACGCAGGACGAGAAGCGGAGGAATCTCACGGTCGGGCTCCCAGTTGGGCGAGGATCTCACGGGCGCGGGCGCGGTCGGCGCCGCGATCGGCCGGGGCGCCGGCGAGGTAGCGTCGCAGCGCTTCCTGCGCCGTGGCACGGTCGCCGGTTTCGGCGGCCACCAGGCCGAGGTTGAAGAGCGCGTCGACGAGCACCGGATCGAGCTCGGCGGCGCGCCGCCAGGCGGCGATCGCGCCGCGCGGGTCGCCGGCGCGGTAGCGCGCCACGCCGAGCGAGTTCCAGGCCGAGCCGCCGCCGCCCGCCGTCTTCGCGGCGTCTTCGAGCGCCTCGAGCGCGAGCGGCACGCGATCGGCGCGCAGCGCGACGACGCCGAGGTTCTCGAGCACGACGCCGTCCGTCGGCGCCAGCCGGCGGGCGCGTTCGAGCGTCGCCAGTCCCGCTTCGACTTCTCCATTGTCGGCCTGCGCGAGGCCGAGCACCGCAAGGGTGTCGGCGCCCGCCTCCGCCGCGAGCGGGGAGAGCAGCGCCACCGCCTCGCCAGCGCGTCCCTGCTCGGCCAGCTGGCGCGCCTGGCGGCGCCGGATCGGCTCGCCGGCGTCGCCCGCGGCGATGGCGCGGTCCACCCAGCGCTGTGCCGCCACCGGGTCCTGGCGCAGGTCGGCGATCCCGACCAGTGTCTCGTAGGCGCGCCGGGGATCGCCGCCGACGGCGCTCTCGGCGAGCCGCGCCGCCTCGTCGAGCTCGCCCTGCTCGGCGAGCAGGTGCGCGAGCGAGAGCTCGATCTGCGGATCGGGACCGGCGGCGAGGGCGCGCCGGTAAGCGGCGGCGGCTTCCTGCTTGCGGCCCAGCCGGATCAGCGAGCGGGCGAGGAAGGGAAGCGGATCGACCATGCCGGGATTCTCGGCCAGCAGCTGCTCGATCGCGGCGACGGCCCCGGCGTCGTCCTGCACCGCAGCGCGATCGAGCGCCGCCTCGAGCCGGCCGAGCACGGCGACGCGGGTCTTCGGATCGGGAAGCGGCCCTTTCGTCGCGGCCGCGGAGCCGCCGAGGTAGCCGAGCGCCGCGAGCTGCTTCGCCTCCTCGTCGTCGGCGGCGTGCGGGGGAGCGGGCGGCACGTCGAGCGACTTCAGCGCGCGGAGCCGCTCGGCGAGCTCGCCGCGGTCGCTCGCGGCGCGGTCGACGCGCTCGTGCGGGTCGGCCGCGAGATCGTAGAGCTCGGGCGCCGGTCCGTCGATCGCGGCCCAGCGCTGGTCGACGAGCAGCCGGAGCTCGCTCCATCCGAGCCGCAGGCGCGGGTACCAGGACTCCGCGTAGAGGCGGCGGCCGGCGGCCGCGCGTGCGAAGAGCGAGACGCCGTCGAGGCCCCGCGGCGTCTCGGCGCCGACCAGGCCGAGGACCGTCGGCATCACGTCCGTGAGGCTCGCGACCTCGCCCCGGCGCGTGCCGCGGTCGGCCGCGCGCGGCAGCTTGAGGACCATCGGCACGCGCACGGTCTCCTGGTAGAGGAGCACGCCGTGGCGCATCTCGCCGTGATCGCCCAGGCCTTCGCCATGGTCGGCGACCAGGACGACGAGGGACTTGTCGTAGAGGCCGCGACGCTTGAGCTCGGCGACCAGGCGTCCGACCAGGTCGTCCGCGGTCGCGATCTCGCCGTCGTAAGGGTCGGCGAGGGCCGAGGCGAAGGGCTCGGGGGGCTTATACGGCGCGTGCGGCTCGTAGAGATGGAGGAAGAGGAAGAAGGGCTTCGACGCGGCCCCGTCGAGCCAGCCGACGGCGCGCGCCAGCGTGTCGGCGCCGGGGCGCTGGCCGTCGTGCAGGCCGGTCGTCGAAGCGTCGATTTCGTCGTCGTAGACATCGAAGCCGGACGCGAGGCCGGTGGCGCCGCGCAGGATCCACGCCGAGACGAAGCCGCCGGTCGCGTAGCCGCGCCGGCGCAGCAGTTCGGCGAGCGGCGGGGTGGCGGCGGCGTCGAAGCGGAAGCCGGAATTGTCGCGCACGCCGTGCCGCTGCGGATAGCGGCCCGAGAGCAGGCTGGCGTGCGCGGGGAGGGTCAGGGGATAGGTCGTGTAGGCGCGCTCGAGCACCACGCCGTCCGTCGCCAGTGCGTCGATGGCCGGCGTCCGCCCGGCCTTGTAGCCGTAGATCGGCAGGCGGTCGGCGCGCAGCGTGTCGATCGAGATCAGGACGACCGGCGCGCCCGGAGTCGGCGGCGGCTCGCCGCCGCCGCACGCCGCCTGCGCGAGGCAGGCGGCGGCGAGCAGCAGCGGGAGCCGGGTCACCGACCCCCGGATCACAGCGATTTCAGGAACCCGCGGCAGTCGTTGGCGAACTGGCCGTTGGGATCGATCGCGAGGACCTTCTGGAAGTCGGCCTTGGCATCGGCCATCTTGCCCTTGGCCAGCATCGAGAGGCCGCGGTAGTAGTAGCCCTCGGCATGGTCGGGGCGCGCGGCGATGACCGCGTCGAACTTCGCGATCGCCTCGTCGAGCTTGTTGTCGTTGTAGAGGTTGATCCCCATGTTGAGCAGCGTGTTGGGATCGACCCCCTGGCCCTCGGGCAGCATCGCCATGTACTGCTGCGCCTCGGCGTCACGCTTGAGCACGATCAGGCGATCGACGATGAGGCGGAGCGCGTCGGGGTCCTGCGGCGCCTCGGCGAGGACCTGCTTGAAGGTCTCGACCGCGCCGGCGTCGTCGCCCTCGATCATCTGGCAGGTGGCGACGCGCTTGAGGACGATGACGCGGTTGTTGCCTTCGAGCAGCGGCAGCGCCTTTTCGTATTCGGCCCGCGCCTCGGTGCCCTTCTTGTCGCGCAGCAGGGCGTCGCCGGCGTCGATCGCCGCCTGGGCGGCGGCGTACTTCGGGTCGGGCTTGGGGGCCTCGACGACCTCCGGCTTGCGCAGCGTGATGCGGAGCGGCGGCGGCGGCTGGAACTCGCTGACCGAAACGACGCCCTCGCTCGGTACGTAGCCTTCGGCCTCGATGTGCACCGTCCAGGCGCCGCCGGTCAGGCCGAGATAGCCGAACTTGCCGCGCTTGTCGGTCTTGAGCGGCGGCGGGCCCTGTTCGGGTGCCGACTGCAGGCGAATGGTGATGGAAGCGCCGGCGACCGGCTGGCCGGCCTCGTCGGTGATCTCGCCGTTGACGCGACCGCGCCCCTTCCAGTCCTGGGCGGAAGCGGCGAGGGCGGTGGTCAGCGCGAGGGCGGCGCCGAGCCGGATTGGGGTGCGGAAGTGGGGCATGGGAAATCTCCTTGCGCGCGGCTTGCTGGCTGGCGCGCGGGCTTCTCGACCGCCCAAGTCTAGCGTCCGCCCGGCCAAATAAAAAAACCGCCGGGGTCGCCCCCGGCGGTCGTCAGGCGAACTGCTGCGGTGCCTAGATCAGTTGAAGGTGATCTTGGCGCCGAGACGGAAGATGCGAGGCGACAGAACCTCGACCACGTGGTCGCCCGTCGTCGCGGAGTCACGCGAGTCCGTGCGGGTCGGGTAGTCGAGGCGCAGGTTGCGCTGCAGCACCGTCGAGGCGTTCAGGGCGTTGAACACGTCGGCGCCGATGGTCAGGCCGACGCGGTCGAACTTGAACTCCTTCTCGATCCGCAGGTCCAGCACGTGCACGTCGTCGTTCTTGTAGTCATCCGGACGGCCGGTGGCCGACGTCAGAATGGAGCTCAGCGGGAAGCCCGAGCGCCGTCCGCGGATGATGTAGTTGTTCGAGTAGCCCTGGCGCCCGTTGAGCGCCGCGGCGACGTTGAAGCCCCAGGCCTTGTCCGGCGCGACCTGGTACATGCCCGACATCGAGTACGACCACTGGCTGGAGATACAGATGCCGGCCTTGGCGCCCGAGCCCGAGCCGACGCAGGTGACGACGCGATCGCCGTCATTGCCGCCACCGACCGGGTTCTGCGGAGCGAGAGCCTGCTCCGACGACGGGACGTTCCACTTCCAGTCGTTCCACGAGAAGTTGCCGCGCGCCATCCAGCGGTTCGAAAGGCGCTTGTTGAAGGTGAACGCCAGCCCGAGGTAATCCTGGGAAGCGTCGCCGTTCTCGAGGAAGCTGCCGCCGCGCGACTTCACGCCCGACCGGAGCGAGTAGATCGGCACCTGGCGGACCTTGCCGTCAGGAAGCACGACCGTGTGCGTGGTGTTGACGACCCAGTCGGCCGCGGTGACCTTGCGGCCGATGGTCGGGGCGTTGGCGGCCGAGTACGGATCGCCGTCGAACACCAGCGTCGTGTACCGGAGCAGATCGTTGATCTGGCGGTAGGTGACGTTGAAGCCGATGACGAACTCGGGCAGCAGCGCGTGCTCGACGCCGAGCACCAGCTCGTCGGTCGAGGGCGCCTTCAGGTTGCTGTCGACGCCGTAGGCCGGCGCGAGGACGGCCGGGTTGTTCGGGTTCCAGTTCGGGCCGTGGCCGCAGGGGAGCGAGCAGCCATAGTAGCCGCCCGAGATCTCCGACGGGTCGAGCTTGCCGTTGCCGTTGGTGTCGTAGGCGTAGAAGCCGACGTACGGCGCCGGGTAGATCGGGTAGGTCTGACCGACGGCCGCGCCGGACAGCTGATCGACGAACTTCGAATAGCTGGCCCGCAGGAGCGTCTTCTTCTCGGCGCCGAGAGCGTAGGTCACGCCGAGCCGCGGCTGGAGGTCCTTCCAGTCGCCGAAGCCCGGGCTGCCGCCGCCGTAGCTGTAGCCCGGCAGGTAGGACTCGAAGCCGGGCACCGCACGGAGCGAGCCGGCCGTCTGCTCGCCCTTCTGCACGTCGTAACGCAGACCGATGTTGGCGGTCAGGTTGCCGGTGGTGAGGGTGTCCTGGATGTAGGCGTTCTCGTACTTGACGTCGTAGTTCAGGATGCCGTCGGCGATGGCCGAGGTGTAGATGAGGTACGTCGTCGAGCCGACGCCGTAGTCGACGCCGAAGCCGGGCCAGCGCGAGATCGAGCGGACCTGGGCCTTGCGGTAGTTGCCGCCGAACTTCAGCTCGTGGTTCAGGTTCCCGGTCGAGAAGAAGTACGAGCCGTCGGCCTTGTACTGGTCCTGCGGACGGGACGACGAGTAGTCGATGTAGGTCTTCGTCCACACGCCGGTCGACAGGTTGAGCGTGGCGTTGTCGTGCGCGTCGCCGATGCCGCCCTGCGGGGTGAGGTAGAAGCCGCCGGAGACCTCGGAGTACATGCCGGTCAGGAAGAAGTTGGACCCGAAGATGTGGGTGTCCTCCAACTTCATGATCGTCGGCCGCTCGTTGAAGAACTTGAACAGCTTCGGATCCGACGACAGGCCGCCCTGGTTCCAGGTGGTCGGCTGCGTGCGGGTCGGGCTCGCGTTACGGCCCTGCTTGTTCTTGTCGTTGTTCGAGTAGAACACCGAGGCCGAGTTGTTCTGGGCGATCTGCCAGTTCAACTTGCCGTTGATCGTCTCGAGCTGGGTGTTGTCGGCGAAGTCCGACACGGTGAGCAGGTTGATCTTGCTCTTGCCGTAGCTGCCCCAGATCCAGAGCTTGTCCTTGACGATCGGACCGCCGACCTCGGCGCCGTAGTCCTCGACCTTCTGGATCCGGTTGCCCTGCTTGAAGACGCTCTGGGCCTTGTTCTGGTTCCACGGGCCGGCCTTGCCGAAGTCGCCGGTGGACGGGTCGAAGTCGGACTGCCAGCTGTCCTTGTCGGTGATGTAACGGCCCGAGCCGCGCCACTCGTTGGTGCCGCGCTTGGTCACCATGTTGATGCCGACGCCGCCGGTGCGGCTCGCCGCGTCGGAACCGCCGGTGGAGACGTTGATCTCCTCGAAGGCGTCGAAGTCGTAGTACGACGACGAGCTGCCGATCGCGCCGACGTCGGTGATCTCGACGCCGTCGACCGCCCAGCTCGAGTTGCGGCCGTCGTCGCCGTTGCCGACGTAGGTCGACTGCTGGCCCGACTCGTTGCCGCCGACGTTGACGCGGTCGACGAGGACGCCCGGGGTGGTCTGCAGGATGACCCAGGGGTCGCGCGCGCTGGGGATCTTCTCGAGCTCGGTCTTGTCGACCGTGGCGCCGGTGGCGATCTTGCGCGTGTCGAGCAGCGGCGACTCGCCGGTGATCGTGATCACGTCGGCGACCGCGGCGTTCATGGTGAGGTTCAGGGTCGTGTTGCGGTTGACGTTGACCGTGACCTCTTCGTAGACCACCGGGCTGAAGCCGTCGAGGGTCGACTCGAGCTTGTAGATGCCCGGGGAGACGCCGATGAAGCGGAAGTTGCCCTCGGCGTCCGTGGTGGTGACGACCGGAGCGCCGCCGCCCGAGAGGGTGACGGTCACGCCGGGAAGGGCCGCGCCCTTGTCGTCGGCGACGCTGCCGAACACGTTGCCGGTCTGGATCTGAGCGAAGGCAACTCCGCTCAGCGCGACGAGCGCGAGACCAGCGACCGCGACGGTGCGCTTGAAGTTAGAAAGCCAATTCATCGATTGAAAACCTCCATCCTTGGGTTGAACAGAACTACGACGCTTCACTGCGACATCGAAACTCGCGATTGTTTTCGAAGCCGGGGTGCCGCGCCACCTCCTTTCGTTTCGAGGTCGGAAGACCTGTTGGGACGTGAAGCTCCGTCCGAGTGACGAGCAACTCTGATACCACCGTGAACAGGTAGGAACCCGTGACCGGCAATTGCTGTGGAGGCAACGAGTTCCGGAATTCAGTTTGGTCCCGCGTTTCTATCAGAATTTCCCCGAAATTCGGCAATCCGTCCCAACCCGTTCAAATTCCTGGATTTTGCCGCCATCGCCGTCCGATTTTCCGCTTCGCGGGGCGGCCCCAACCGCCGGATTTCACAGTTGCTTTCGGGCCGGGCGGCGGACACACTTGCCGCTTCATGCGCGTCGCTCGTGCACTCCTGCTCGTTGCTCTCTTCGCGGGCGGATGCACCCAGTATCAGCCGTTCGATTCGACCGCCTACCTGCGCCAGGAGCTCGCCAAGCGGCTCGGAGCCGAGCGGGCGAACGCCATCGGCGTCCCGTTCGAGCTCGACCAGAGCCTGCGCGACTACCTGGCGACGCGGCTCAAGCCGAGCGGCGGGGAGGAGCGGCGTGCCGCCGACATCGTCGACTTCGTCTTCTACGATCTCGACCTGCAGTACCGGCTGCGGCCGACCCGCAACGCGGTGGCGACCTTCAAGGCGCGCGAGGGCAACTGCCTCTCCTTCGTCAATCTCTTCGTCGGCATCGCGCGCGCCAACCGCCTGAACGCCTTTTACGTCGAGGTCGTCGACGCGCAGCGCTGGAGCTACGCGCAGGGAACGGTGCTCAGCCAGGGGCACATCGTGGCCGGCATGAACGTCGCCGGCCACCTGCGCACCTACGACTTCATGCCTTACAGCCCCAAGTCCTACCGCGACTTCCAGCCGATCGACGACGTCACGGCGACGGCGCACTTCTACAACAACCTCGGCGCCGAGGCGCTCCTCGACGGCGACACCGCCCGCGCCGCGGAGCTGATCCGCACCGCCACCGAGATCGCGCCGCGCTTCTCGAAGGCGATCAACAATCTCGGCGTGGCCCGGATGCGGGCCGGAGACACCGCGGGCGCCGAGTCGGCCTATCGCCGCGGTCTCGAGGTCGAGCCGGACAATCCGGCGCTGATGACCAACCTGCTGCGCCTCCTGCAGCAGACCGGACGGCGAAACGAGGCCGAGCCCCTGCTCGCCCACCTCGAGGAGCTCAAGGTTTCGAACCCCTTCTTCTACCTCTACCGCGGCCAGGAGGCGCTGGCGCGCGGCGAAACGCAGAAGGCGCTCGAGTACATGGTCGAGGCCCTGCGCCGCGAGTCGGAGCTCCCCGAGGTCCACGTCGGACTGGCGCAGGTTTACCTCGCGGTCGGCGACCTCGATCGCGCCCGCTACCACGTCGAGAGGGCGCTGAAGCTCGACGCCACGCATCCGGAGGCACGGCAGTTGCTGGCCATGCTGAGCAAATGAGATTCCCGCGTCGTCGCCGCCTTCTCGCCGCCGTCGCCGCCCTCGCGGCGTCGGCGGTCGCCTTCGGCTCGCTGCCGCTTCCGGCCGCGCCGGCCAAGCCGGCCGCGGAGCCGCGGAATTTCGAGGAGCGCATGGACGTCGTGGAGGTCCAGATCCCGGTCGAGGTCCGCGACCGCGAGGGGCATCCGGTGCGCGGGCTCGAGCGCAAGGACTTCCGGATCGTCGACGACGGGAAGCCGCGCGAGATCACGCAATTCGAAGTGGTCGACCTCGCGGTCTCGACCGGCGAGGCGTCGCCCGGCGCCGCTCCGGCGCCGCCGGTTCTCCAGCCCCGCCACGTGCTGCTGCTGTTCGACCTCAGCTTCTCGAGCCCGATCGCGGTCGGCAAGGCCCGCGTCGCGGCGCGCCAGATGGTCCTCGAGTCCCTCCACCCGAGCGATCTCGTGGCGGTGGCGACCTTCTCGATCGAGACCGGACCGCGCCTGCTGGTGACCTTCACTCCGGACCGCGCGCAGGTCGCGCGCGCCATCGACGGCCTGTCGTTCGACCGCACCAGCGAGGCCCGCGCCCTCGATCCGCTGCGCTTCCTGCTTCCCTTCGCCGGCGCCACCGGCGCCGAGGCCGCCACCTCGCGCGAGGGGCTCGCCGGAGAGACGCGCCGCGAGATCGAGCAGATCGGCGGCGAGACGGCGACCATCCAGGCCGAGGTGGCGGCGCGCGAGGGCCGGCGCTACGAGGCTTCGCGCGTGTCGAACTGGATGCGTGACCTCGGCGACCTGGGGCGCTACCTCGCCGCCATCGAAGGGCGCAAGCAGATCCTTCTCTTCTCGGAGGGATTCGACAGCCGGCTGCTGCTCGGCCGCAGCGACCTCACCGATCCCGACGTCGGCCAGGAGAGCTTCAACGCCAACGCGGGGGAGATCTGGCGCGTCGACAACGACCTGCGCTACGGCAACACGACGCTGCTCAACGATTCCCAGCGCATGATCCAGCAGCTCAAGCGCGCCGACTGCGTGGTGCACTCGGTCAACATCGGCGGCCTGCGCGCCGCGGGCGAGGGGCAGCGCATCGGACGGAGCCAGGGCGAGGACGGGCTCTTCTTCCTCGCCAACGAGAGCGGCGGGCAGTTCTTCTCAGACGCCAACGACTTGGCGGGGCAGATGCGCGACGTGCTCCAGCGCACCGAGGTCAGCTATGTGCTGACCTTCGAGGCGAACGACGTGCCGATGAACGGCGCCTGGCGCCGACTGGCGGTCGAGCTCGTCGGCGGCAAGGGGTACAAGGTCTTCTCCCGCGCCGGCTGGTATGCGCCCCGTCCCTACCAGGAGATTCACCCGCTCGAGCGGGACCTGCTGACCGCCGACGCGATCGCGCTGGCGCAGCCGCGGAACGAGATCGGGCTGTCGATCCTCGCGGCGCCCTTCCGCGCCGGCGCCGGGCCGGCCTATGTGCCGGTGATCCTCGAGATCGACGGCGCCAGCCTGCTCGCCACCAAGGCGTCGCGCTACCGGCTCGATCTCTACGCCTACGCGACCACGAGCGACGGCGAGTTCCGCGCTTTCTTCCACCGCGAGCTCGGCATCGACACGCGCTCGGGTGGCGACGCGCTGGCGCGCGGCGGCCTGAAGTACTACGGCCACGTCGAGCTGCCGACCGGCAACTATCAGCTCCGGGTTCTGGTGCGCGACGACGACAGCGGGCGCCTCGGCGTCGCGGTGATGCCGCTGCGCGTACCCGATTACGCGAGCGCGCACCCGGCTCTGCTGCCACCCTTCTTCTTCGACGCGCCCGGGCGCTGGAACCTGGTGCGCGAGCGCGAGGCGAGCCCGGACGGCAGCGTGATCTACCCGTTCGTCGTCGGCGGCGAGCCCTTCGTTCCGCGCGCCGAAGCGCGCTTCAAGACCGGCGAGCGGCCGCGCTTCTTCCTCGCCGGCTACAACCTGACGGATGACGACATCGAAGTGGTGGCGAGCTGGCTGAGCGAGGCGGGCGAGCAACCCGCCGCTCTGGCCGCCGAGCGGCGCGAGACCGGCGTCGCCGGCTACCGGCAGTGGCTCGCCCAGCTCGACCTGGCCGGCCGGCCGGCGGGAGTCAGCCGCCTGCGGCTGCAGATCCGCGACCGCCGCAGCGGCCAGGCCATCGCTTCGACCGAAACGAGCTTGCGCATCGACACTTGAGCCCGGGCGCGCGGAAGCGCGCCGGGAAGGGAGAGCCTGGATGAAATCGCCCGTTCGCATCGCCGCCTGGAGCCTCGTCGCCGTCGCCGCCGCCTCGGCCGCCCTCTCGCAGAGTCCCCGCTTCGGAGAAGAGACCAACGTCGTCGCGGTCGAGATTCCGGTCCAGGTCCTGGTCGACGGCGAGCCGGTCAAAGGGCTGACCAAGGAGAACTTCGAAGTCAGCGAAGGACGCAAGAGCCGGCCGATCGTCGGCTTCGACGTCGTCGACCTGGCCGTCGCGCAGACCGACCACGGGCGCCCGGCCGCCGTCTCGACCGAAATTCCGGCCGCCGGCCGCCGCTACTTCCTGCTCCTCTTCGATCTCTCGAACTCGGATCCGGCGGCGATGACCCGCGCCCGCGGCGCCGCGCGCGACCTGGTGATCAAGAACCTGCATCCGAGCGACCTCGTCGGCGTCGCGAACTGGAGCTACAGCCAGGGGCCGAAGCTCATCCTCGGCTTCACCAGCGACCGCCGGCAGATCGAGGCCGCGGTCGAAAACCTCGGCGTCGTCGAACTGCGCAACCGCGCGCCCGACCCGCTCGGCCTGCAGCTGGCCGCGCTCGAGCGCAACAATCCGGCGCCGTCGGGGGGTGCCGGCGGACAGGGGATCGGCGCGGCGGAGAAGGATCAGATGTTCCTCGACAACCTGCGCGACTTCGCGGCCACCGAGCGCGCCTCGGCGCGCCAGGTCAAGGGTGACGAGGTGAAGGCGTTCACCCAGGGCTTCGGCTCGATGGCGCAGCTGATGTCGACGCTGGTCGGCCGCAAGTACGTCGTGCTGCTGTCGCAGGGCTTCGATTCGTCCCTTCTCGTCGGCTCGACCGACCCGTCGGTCGAGGCGGCGGCTTCGGCGGCTGTCGAGAGCGGCGAGACCTGGAACGTCAACTCCGAGGAGCGCTTCGGCAATACGCAGCTCACCAACCAGCTCGAACAAATGCTGATCACCTTCCGCCGCGCCGACTGCGCCATCCAGGCGGTCGATATCGGCGGCATGGCGGCCGGCGGCGACGCGACCGGCTTCGCGCGTCCCTCCGGGCGCGACACCATGCTGACCATGGCCAAGGACACCGGCGGTCAGTTCTACGACAACTTCAACGACCTCGGCCAGGCGATGAACAAGATGCTCGAGGCGACGAGCGTCACCTACGTCCTGACCATCCAGCCCGACGACCTGAAGTGGGACGGCAAGTTTCACGACCTCAAGGTGAAGCTCAGGAACGGACCGAGCGGCGCCAAAGTCGTGGCGCGCCCCGGCTACTTCGCGCCCAAGCCCTTCGATCAGCGTGGCGGCGCGGAGCAGAAGATGGAGACGGCGCAGCTCCTGCTCTCCGGCGAGCCCGGAGGCGCGCTGGACGCCGCTGTGACGGCGCCGGTCTTCCGCGGCGAAGGGCGGCAGATGCACGTGCCGGTGGTGCTGGAGGTACCCGGCAGCGCGTTGCTCGGCGCGAAGACGGGAGCCGGCATCCCGCTCGCGGTCTACGCCTACGCTTTCGATCCTGCCGGCGCGATCGTCGATTTCGTCGCGCAGGGATTGCAGCTCGACGCCGCCCAGGTCGGTCCCCGTCTGCAGGGCGCCACGCTCCGTTTCGTCGGCGACCTGCGCCTGCCACCGGGCAGCTACGCCCTGCGCACCCTCGTGCGGATCGGCGACAAGGGGGACTACTGGCTCGAGCACAGCGCCATCGAGGTGCCCGCCTTCGGGCCGGGCGAGCTGGTGGCGGTCTCTCCGGTGATACCGACGCCGATGACCCAGGGGCTGGTCGTCCGCTCGGCAGCGAGCGCCGAGAAGACCAAGGGGCTCCCGTTCCCCTTCGCGGCCGGACAGGAGTTCTTCCTGCCCGATCCGATGGCCGCCATCGGCCGCGGCAAGAGCGGCCGGATGGTCCTCAACGTCTACGGCCTCGCGGCTGGCGCCGCGCAGGTGAGCGGCGAGCTGATCGGCGTCGACGGCAAGACGGTGGCCGACGCGAGCGTCGCCGCCGGCGCGCGGACGGCGTCCGACCAGCCGGGGCTCGAGCGCTTCGATCTCACCGTATCGCCGGGCAGCGCCGCCGCGGGCACCTACACCCTGCGCGTCACCGTCGCCCAGGGCGATCGCAAGTCGGTGAGCTACGCCAGCTTGCGTGTCGCTTCCTGACCCGGCGCCGCACCGGGCGCAAGTCCGGCTGGCGCCAGGGCGCGATCGCCCGGTGCGCGACGGTCACCCCTGGATCTACTCGGGTGCGATCGCCGAGGAACGGGTCGCCGAGGGCGAGCCGGGTCCGGCGATCGCCGAGGTCTCGGACGCGCAGGGCCGACCGCTCGGCGTCGGCTTCTACTCGCCGCGCTCGCACCTGCGCGTGCGCCTGCTCGAGGGGAGGCCGGCGCGCGTCGATCGCGACTTCTTCCGGCGCCGGATCCGGGAAGCGAGCCGCCTGCGCGAACCCTTCGTCGGCGCGACGACCACCGGCTACCGGCTGCTGAACGCCGAGGGGGACGGTCTGCCCGGCTGGAGCGTCGACCGGTTCGGCGGCGTGCTGGTTTCTCAGATGACCGTGGCCGGCCTCGACGCTCTGCGCGACGAGGCCTACGCGGCGTTGGCCGATGTCTTCCCGGACGACGCCATTCTGCACCTCGGCGACCTGGCGGCGCGGCGGCTCGAAGGGCTCGTGCTCGCCAACGAATGGATCCGCGGCGAGCCGCGCAGCGAGGCGCCCTTCGTGGAGGACGGCCTCGAGCTCGTCGCCGAGCTCGCCGGCGGGCAGAAGACCGGCTTCTACTGCGACCAGCGCGAGAACCGCCGCCTGGCCGGGCGGCTGAGCGCCGGGAGATCGCTGCTCGACCTCTTCGCGCACAGCGGCGGCTTTTCGCTGCAGGCGCTGCGGGCGGGGGCGACCCGGACGGTGCTGGTGGAATCGGCGGATCGGCTCCTGGATCTGGCGCGCCGCCAGCTGGCGGCGAACGCTCTGCCGGCGGAGCGCGCCGAGCTGGTGCCGGCGGATGTCTTCGCCGACCTGCGCCGGCGAGAGGAGCGCTTCGATGTCGTGGTCTGCGATCCGCCGCCGCTGGCGCGCCGCCGCGCCGACCTCGATCGGGCGGCGCGCGCCTACAAGGACCTCAATCGGCTGGCGTTCGGGCGCGTCGAGCCGGGCGGTTTCCTGCTGACTTTCAGCTGCAGCGGAGCGGTCGACGCCAAACTCTTCCGCCAGATCCTCTTCGCGGCCGCCGTCGAGGCGCGGGTGAGGGTGCGGATGCTGGCGCCGCTCGCGGCCGGACCCGATCACCCGGTCTCGCTCTTCCACCCCGAGGGGGAATACCTCAAGGGCTGGCTGCTCGCCGTCCACGCCGGCTGAGGCGCCCCCGAAAAGAAAAGACCGCCGGGGTTGCCCCCGGCGGTCGTCAGGCGAGCTGCTGCGGTGCCGCGATCAGTTAAAGGTGATCTTGGCGCCGAGGCGGAAGATGCGTGGCGAGAGAACCTCGACCACGTGGTCGCCCGTCGTCGCGGCGTCGCGCGCGTCCGTGCGGGTCGAGTAGTCGAGCCGCAGGTTGCGCTGGAGCACCGTCGAGGCGTTGAGGGCGTTGAACACGTCGGCGCCGATGGTCAGGCCGACGCGGTCGAACTTGAACTCCTTCTCGATCCGCAGGTCCAGCACGTGCACGTCGTCGTTCTTGTAGTCGTCCGGACGGCCGGTCACGCCGGTGAGGAAGCCGGAGGAGGTGTAGCCCGACCGGCGGGCCCGGATGAAGTACGAATTCGCATAGCCCTGGTGGCCGTTGAGCGCCGCGGCCACGTTGAAGCCCCAGGCCTTGTCCGGCGCGACCTGGTACATGCCGGACATCGAGTACGACCACTGGCTCGAAATGCAGATGCCGGCCTTGGCACCCGAGCCGGAACCGACGCAGGTCACCACCCGGTCGCCGTCTCGATTGCCGCCGCCGACCGGAGCCTGCGGATTGTTGTCGGCCAGCTCGCTCGAAGGAACGTTCCACTTCCAGTCGTTCCACGAGACGTTGCCGCGTGCCATCCAGCGATTGGAGAGGCGCTTGTTGAAGGTGAACGACAGGCCGAGGTAGTCCTGCGAGGAATCGCTGTTCTCGAGAATCGAGCCCGTCGGCAAGGCGCCGGCGCGGGTGCGGACGCCCGGCCGGAGGCTGTAGATCGGAACGTTCTTGACCGAGCCGTCGGGCAGGGTCACGACGTGGGTGGTCGAAACGACCCAGTCGCTGGGAACCGCCTTTCGGCCGCTCGAGGTCGCGTTGGCGCCCGAGTACGGATCGCCGTCGAACACCAGGATTTCGGTCTCGAGGAGGTCCTTCACCTTCCGGTAGGTCATGTTGAAGCCGACGACGAACTCCGGGAGCAGGGCGTGCTCGACGCCGAGCACGAGCTCGTCGGTGTACGGCGCCTTGAGGTTCGGGTCGACGGCGTTGGCCGGAACCAGGGTGCCCGGATTGTTCGGGTTGTAGTTCGGGCCGTGGCCGCAGGGGAGCGAGCAGCCGTAGTAGCCCGGCGAGAGTTCCGTCGGGTCGATCTTGCCGTTGCCGTTGGTGTCGTAGGCGTAGAAGCCGACGTACGGCGCCGGGTAGATCGGGTAGGTCTGACCGACCGCCGCGCCGGAGAGCTGGTCGACGAAGCGGGAGTAGCTGGCCCGCAGGAGCGTCTTCTTCTCCGCGCCCAGGGCATACGTCACGCCGAGCCGCGGCTGGAGGTCCTTCCAGTCGCCGAAGCCCGGGCTGCCGCCTGGCGTGCTGTAGGCCGGCAGGTAGGACTCGAAGCCCGGCACGGCCCGCGTCGAGCCTGCCGTCTGCTCACCACTCTGAATGTCGTAGCGGAGACCGAGGTTGGCGGTCAGATTGCCCGTCGTCAGCGTGTCCTGAACGTAGAAGTTCGTGTACTTGACGTCGTAGTTCAGGATGCCGTCGGCGATGGCCGAGGTGTAGATGAGGTACGTCGTCGAGCCGACGCCGTAGTCGACGCCGAAGCCGGGCCAGCGCGAGATCGAGCGGACTTCGGCCTTGCGGTAGTTGCCGCCAAATTTCAGCTCGTGGTTCAGGTTGCCGGTCGAGAAGAAGTAGGAACCGTCGGCCTTGAACTGATCCTGCGGACGGGAGGACCGGTAGTCGACGTAGGTCTTCGTCCACACGCTGGTCGACAGGTTGAGCGTGGCGTTGTCGTGCGCGTCGCCGATGCCGCCCTGCGGGGTGAGGTAGAAGCCGCCGGAGACCTCGGAGTACATGCCGGTGAGGAAGAAGTTGGACCCGAAGATGTGGGTGTCCTCCAACTTCATGATCGTCGGCCGCTCGTTGAAGAAGCCGAAGAGATTGGGATCCGACGACAGGCCGCCCTGGTTCCAGGTGGTCGGCTGGGTGCGCGTCGGGCTGGCGTTGCGTCCCTGCTTGGCCTTGTCGTTGTTCGAGTAGAAGACCGAAGCCGAGTTGTTGGTTGCGATCTGCCAGTTCAGCTTGCCGTTGACCGTCTCGAGCTGGGTGTTGTCGGCGAAGTCCGACACGGTCAGCAGGTTGATCTTGCTCTTGCCGTAGCTGCCCCAGATCCAGAGCTTGTCCTTGACGATCGGACCGCCGACCTCGGCGCCGTAGTCCTCGACCTTCTGAATCCGGTTGCCCTGCTTGAAGACGCTCTGGGCCTGGTTCTGGTTCCACGGGCCCGCGTCGGCGAAATCGCCGGTGGACGGATCGAAGTTGGACTGCCAGCTGTCCTTGTCGGTGATGTAACGGCCCGAGCCGCGCCACTCGTTGGTGCCGCGCTTGGTCACCATGTTGATGCCGACGCCGCCGGTGCGGCTCGCCGCGTCGGAGCCGCCGGTGGACACGTTGATCTCCTCGAAAGCGTCGAAGTCGTAGTACGACGACGAGCTGCCGATCGCGCCGACGTCGGTGATCTCGACGCCGTCCACCGACCAGGTCGAGTTGCGGCCGTCGTCGCCGTTGCCGACGTAGGTCGACTGCTGGCCCGACTCGTTGCCGCCGACGTTGACGCGGTCGACGAGGACGCCCGGGGTGGTCTGCAGGATGACCCAGGGGTCGCGCGCGCTGGGGATCTTCTCGAGCTCGGTCTTGTCGACCGTGGCGCCCGTGGCGATCTTGCGCGTGTCGAGCAGCGGCGATTCGCCGGTGATCGTGATCACGTCGGCGACCGCGGCGTTCATGGTGAGGTTCAGGGTCGTGTTGCGGTTGACGTTGACCGTGACCTCTTCGTAGACGACCGGGCTGAAGCCGTCGAGGGTCGACTCGAGCTTGTAGGTGCCCGGGGAGACGCCGATGAAGCGAAAGTTACCCTCGGCGTCCGTGGTGGTGACGACCGGCAAACCGCCGCCCGAGAGCGTGACGGTGACGCCCGGGAGCGCCTGCCCCTTGTCGTCGACCACGCTGCCGAACACGTTGCCGGTCTGGATCTGGGCATACACGGCCGTCCCGCTCGCGAGCAGCGCGAGCGCGAGGGCGAGCGCCCACCTCCAAGTGCTTCGATTCATTCCCTACTCCTTTCCGCTCCACGCATGGAGCTGTGGGTCGGGGACGGAAAGGGCAAGCGGAGTGCCGGACGGGGCGGAGACGGGGACAGAGGTGACCGGCCGTGCTGCCGGGAGGTTGCGTCGCGCAGATGCAGTGCGGTCCGTGCCGGTGCCGAAACGCTCCCGTCATGGGGCGCACGGGTCGATTCGGAGGAATGAATCGGGCCTTGATGCTGAGGCCGCCGCCGCGAGCACGCTTGGTCGTGATTCCGCGGCGATTCGTCCCTGGATCAGCGCCAGTCGGCGCGCCTCGCCCGGCGACAGTCCCGCGGTCGGGCGTCCAGGGCTTTGAATCGGAGAGACGGCGATCTGCGTCGCGGCGGCGGCCGTTCGCGGCGCCGCGGGCTCAATCGGCGTCGTCGATGCCGCGTCCCACAGCGGCCTCGAAACGCTCCTTGTGGCTGCGGCTCATGGTGAGCCGCGTGCCGCTGTCGAGCAGCACCGCGTAGTCGCCGCCCGGCAGCCGCTGCAGCTCCTTGACGCGCTCGAGATTGACGATCGCCGAGCGGTGGATGCGCAGGAAGCGGCGCGGGTCGAGCCGCTTCTCGAGCGTGCCGATCTTCTGCCGTACGAGGTGGCGCTCGCGGGCGAGATGCAGGCGCACGTAGTTTCCCTCCGCCTCGATCCAGTGCACGTCGGCCGAGTTGACGAAGGAGATGCGCCCCGGATTGCGCACCAGGATGCGGTCGAAGCCGCGGTCGTTGGCCGCCAGGTCCTCGATGAGCTCGCGCAGGCGGCGGTCGAGGTCCTCGCCGCGCGGACGCCGCAGCTGCTCGCGGGCCCGTGCCAGCGCTTCGCGCAGGCGCTCGGCCGACATCGGCTTGAGCAGGTAGTCGAGCGCGTGGACCTCGAAAGCCTGCACCGCGTACTGGTCGAAAGCGGTGACGAAGATGACGACCGGGCTGCCTTCGCGCGGCAGCGTGCGCGCGAGCTCGAGGCCGTCCTCGCCCGGCATCTGCACGTCGAGGAAGAGGAGATCCGGATTTTCGGATTCGAGCAACGCGCGCGCCTCGGCGGCCGAGGAGCATTCGCCGATCACCTCGACGCCGGGTTCGTCGCTCAGCAGGCGATGGAGCCGGCGGCGGGCGAGCGGTTCGTCGTCGGCGATCAGGACTCTCAGGCGCGTTTCCATATCACCTCTCCGGACGGTCCGGCGGCCATGGCGTGTTCGGATTTCGCTTCTTCCTCCGCGACGATCGAGAGGCGAACGGCGAGGACGGATCCGGCGTCGACCGGCGACTCGAAGCGGACGGAATCCCCGTGCCGCGTGGCGACTCGTTCCCGGATGTGTGCCAGTGCAGCGGCGCGGTCGTCGTTGTTGGTAGCAATCGCCGTGCCTTCCTCGGCGCGCAGGGCGAGCTCGAGCGTCAGCCGGCTCCCGAGCGCACCGCTCCGGCTCTCGGCGATCAAACGTGCCGCGGGATCGAGCCGGGCGAGCCGCACGACCGACTCGAGCCATGGCCGCAGCAGGAAAGTCGGGACCTCGGCCGACTCGGCCTCGCGATCGAAATGGAACGGAAGCTGCTCGCCGCCCCGGATGCCGGCGGTGGCGAGGTGGAGGTAACCCGCCGCGAAGCGGAGCTCTTCGCGCAACGGCCAGCGGCCGTCGGGGTCGCTCTCGAGCACGCGCCGCAGCAGGTCGCTCAGTTCGAGCAGCAGGTCTTCGGCCGCCGCGGGATCGCTCGCCAGCCGGAGCCGGATCGAGGCGATGGCCCCCAGCACGAAGTCGGGATCGAGGCGCATCGAGACCGCGGCGAGCTGCTCGCGCTCGAGCTCCTGGGCGAGGCGGGCGGCGGCGACCCGCTCGCGCACGAACGTGTCGTAGGTGCGGAAGCCCCAGTCGCCGACCAGGACGCAGGTGACGAGGATGAGATAGGTCGAGCTCGCGCCCCGCAAGTGGGTCGCCCAGGAGCCGATCCAGCCGGCGAGAGGGGGCTCCAGGCCGGTCGGGAGCGCGCGGATCACCGTCAGCACGGCGGCGAAGAGCGGCGTCGAGAGCACGGCGAGGAGGATCCACCAGGCGGCGAGCGCACCGCGCCGGGACTGCCAGCTTTCGACGCGGCGAGAGGCCGCGACGAGCAGTAGGGCGACGAGCGCCATGGCGAGGAAGTAGCTTCCCTTGTCGAGCAGCGCGTCCGTCCAGCTCGTAGGAAACATGGCCACGGCATCGCTCGTCACCTGGCGGCTGGTGAAGAAGACGACGGCGAAGATCGCCAGCGCCAGCCAGGAGCGCCGGGTCCGCAGCGCCGGGGGGGTGCCCGTTGCGACGGCCATCGCGACGGTCATCGCGCCGGACTCGCCGCGCCCCAGCCGGGGGCCCGTTCGGCAGCGCGCGGGGAGCCGTCCGCCTCGGGCGAGGCGAAAAAGGAGACCGGCAGCTCGAGCCTGACCGTGAAGCGCCGGCTGCCGTCGTCGGCGCCGATCGCCAGGCGCGCGCCGTCGCCGTAGATCTGGCGCAGGCGCGCGCTGGTATTGACCAGGCCGAGCCCGCCGAGGCGCCCGCGGGGCGGCGGCGATGCCTCGTGCGTCGGCGTCTCGTTTTCGATCTCGACTACCAGGCGGTCGCCCGCGCGATGGGCGGCGACCGAAAGGACGCTGCGCCGTCCGATGCGCGCGACGCCGTGCCGAACGGCGTTCTCGACCAGCGGCTGCAGGATGAGCGACGGAACGCGGAGGCCCAGCAGCGAGGCGGGGAAGTCGAGGCGCAGGTCGAGCCGCTCCTCGAAGCGCAGCTTCTCGAGCTCCAGGTACTGCTCGAGGAACTCGACTTCCGCGCGCAGGGTGACGAGCTGCTCGCCGGAAGGGTGATGGACCCGCTCGAGCAGCTTCGACAGCCGCGAGAGCGCCTGGTCGGCGCCCGCCGGGCTCTGGTAGACGAGCTCGGCGATCGAGTTGAGCGTGTTGTAGAGGAAATGAGGGTGGAGCTGCATCTCGAGCGCTGAGAGGCGGGCGCGCGCCAGCTGCCGCTCGAGGTTGTGGTGCGCGATGCGCTGCCCGCGCGCCCGCCGGTCATAGGCGACCGCCTCGCCGACGGCGAGGATCAGCCAGTAGAAGAGCAGCTCGTGATGGAAGAAGCGGGGAAAGCCGTCGGCGAAGTCGGTGCGGTAGCGGATGCCGAAGGGGAGGTGCGGGTTTTCGAGCGCCAACAGGATGGCGGTGATCCCTGAATGCAGCACCGCGAAGAGGATCGAGAACGCGGCATGCGCATAGAGATTCCGGCGTGGCCCTTCGACCAGCGGCAGGCGCCGGCGCAGCCGTTCCGTCGCCCAGGCGAGCGCGCCGAGGACCAGGAAGTACTGCACGAACCAGATCGCGCTGCTGGTCAGGGCAACGAAGCTCGGCGGCACTTCGCGCCAGCTCCGCGGCGGGTTGACGATCGCGAAGAGCAGGCCGGTCGCCAGCCAGGCGAGGAGCCAGCGCGCGAGAGAGCGCCGGCGGGAAGCGGTCCAGGGCACCGCCAGAATCTACCCTCCGTCTGGGTCGAGACGCGGTGCTACGGGACGAAAGGCTCCGCAGAAGGGACGGATCGCTCGAACGGTGGACGAGCCACGGCCGCCGCGAGGGCGGCGCCGGAGCGGCGGCGGCCGGATGGTAGCGTCGCCGCGTCGCCTCTCGCCGGCCGCGCCATGCCCCTCGTTTCGAGCATTCTGCCGTCGCCCCGCCTTCCAGTTCGCTTCTTCCTGCCCGGGGAAGAAGATCTCGCGCCGCTGGCTCGCCTCGATCCCGACCGCGATCCGGCCCTGTTCCGCCGCGGCGAGCGCGCCTGGGTGCTGCAGACCTTTCTGCGGCTGCGTCGGGCGGGCTTCGCCTGCGAGCTGGTCGACCAGGTGCCGGTCGACGGGCTGGTTCTCTTTCATGCGAAGCACGACGGGGCGATCCGGCGCGGCCTGCCGCGGGGCGGCGCCCCGGTGCTGGTGGGGATCCGCGCCGACAATCGTGAGGCGCTGGCGGCCGAGTTCGAGATCCTGCAGAACGGGCGCTGGGCGAAGCCGGGCCGGCGCCTCGTCATGCCGCTCTGGCCGCAGCCCGGTCTGGTACCGCGCGACCCGGCGCGCGGTGACGTAATCCGCACCGTCGCTTACAAGGGTTTCCGGGCCAACCTCCACCCCGAGTTTCGCGCCGAGAGCTGGCGTCGCTTCCTCGCCGAGCGCGGGATCGAATGGGTCGACGACTCGCGCCCCTACGAAGGCGTCGCCACCGACCGCGCGGCGCTCGCCTGGTCCGATTTTTCGGCGGTGGATCTGATCGTGGCCGTGCGGCCTCCGGAGCGCAAGACCGACTGGTCCAAGCCGGCGACGAAGCTCGTCAACGCCTGGCTGGCCGGCACGCCGGCCCTGCTCGGAGCCGAGTTCGCTTACCGGGAGCTCCGGCGCGGCGAGCTCGACTACCTCGAGGTCGACTCGGTGGCGGCGGCGGAGGCGGCGATCGACCGATTGCGCTCCGAGCCCGGGCTCTACCGGCGGATGGTCGAGCACGGACGTGAACGGGCCGCGGAATACGACGTCCCGGCGCTCTCCGAGCGCTGGATCGAGCTGCTCGGCCGGACCCTGCCCGGGCTGGCGGCGGCTCCGCACCGCGCACGGTGGCGGCGCTGGCCGATCAACTTGCGCCGCGCGGCGCGGCTCGTCGCGCGCTGGAGCGAGCGCCGGCCGCCGCGCTGAGAGCGCCGCCGCGGTTTGACCGCCCGGCGCGCCCTCTGTTAGCTTTCCGCTTCTCGGCGCGGCCCGCGGGAAGTCGTTGAGATTCAGGCCCGTAGCTCAGTTGGTTAGAGCGCTACGTTGACATCGTAGAGGTCGGTGGTTCGAGCCCACTCGGGCCTACCAACGCCCCCGTCCGCTCCGCAGAGAATGTTGAAATGACGCAGGCGCTTAGCTCAGCTGGTTAGAGCGCTACCTTCACACGGTAGAGGTCCTCGGTTCGAGTCCGAGAGCGCCTACCAGTCGACCCCGCGGTAGCGCGCCGTCCGCCAGGCGGAGCGCGCCGCCGCTTCCCCGCACCCGAGAGCCGATGTCGCAGCCGGAAATCGTCCTCACCCTTCCCGACGGCTCGAACCGCGCCGTGCCGGCGGGCACGACGCCGCTCGAGGTCGCGCGCGGCATCGGGCCGCGCCTGGCGCAGGACGCCGTCGGCGCCGAGCTCGACGGCGCGCCGTTCGACCTGCGGGCGCCGCTCGTCCGCGGCGGCCATTTCCGGCCTTCACCGCCAAGAGCGCCGAGGCGGGGGAGTTCGTCCGCCACTCGGCCGAGCACGTCCTCGCCGACGCGGTGACCCGCCTCTGGCCGGGCGCCCTCTACGACGCCGGCCGCAAGGACCACAGCGAGAAGTTCCAGTACGACTTCCGCTTCGAGCGCGCCTTCACGCCCGAGGACCTCGCGGCGATCGAAGCCAAGATGCGCGAGATCCTCGCCGAGAACGCGCCCTTCGAGCGCGTCGAGATCTCGCGCGCCGGAGGCCGAGCGGCTCTTCGCCTCCCTCGGCAACGACCTCAAGCTCGAGCGCCTGAAGGACATCCCCGCAGGGGACACGATCACTCTCTTCCGCCACGGCAAGTTCGTCGACCTCTGTCGCGGGCCGCACGTGCAGCGCGCCGGCCAGATCGGGGCGGTGAAGCTGCTCGAGGCCTCCGGCGTCTACTTCAAGGGCGACGAGCAGGGCGAAAAGCTGCAGCGCATCTACGGCACCGCCTTCGCGTCCGCCCGGGAGCTCGCCGAGTACGAGAAGGCGCAGGAGGAGGCGCGGGCGCGCGACCACCGCCGGCTGGGCGTCGAGCTCGACCTCTTCAGCTTCGATCCGCTGGCGCCGGCCTCGCCTTTCTTCCATCCGAAGGGGGCGACGGTCTACAACGAGCTGATCCGCTTCGTGCGCGAGCTGCAGAACCGGGCGGGCTTCACCGAAGTGGTGACGCCGCAGATCCTCGACGTCGAGCTCTGGCACACCTCGGGGCATTACGCGAACTACGTCGAGAACATGTTCTTCACCGAGGTCGACGAGCGGCAGTTCGCGGTCAAGCCGATGAACTGCCCGACCCACTGCCTGATCTACCGCACGCGCAAACGCTCCTACCGCGACCTGCCGATCCGCTACGCGGACTTCGGCCGGCTGCACCGCTACGAGCGCTCGGGCGTGACCTCGGGCCTCACCCGCGTGCGCTCGTTCGCGCAGGACGACGCCCACATCTTCTGCACCGACGAGCAGGTCGCCGGGGGAGGTCGCGCTCTGCGTCGACCTCATCCTCGGCATCTACCGCACAGTTCGAGTTCCGTCGCCTCCGGATCGCGCTCGGCACCCGGCCCGAGAAGCGCATCGGCGCGGACGAGCAGTGGGATCGCGCCGAGGAGGGGCTGCGCGCCGCCTTCGCGTCGAAGCTCGACGAGCTCGGCAACGTCGAGTTCTCCGTCAACGCGGGCGACGGCGCTTTCTACGGCCCGAAGATCGACTTCCAGATCGAAGACGCCCTCGGGCGCTGGTGGCAGCTCGGCACGATCCAGCTCGACTACCAGCTGCCGCAGCGCTTCGGGCTCGAGTACGTCGCGGCGGACGGCTCCTATCGCCCGCCGGTGATGATCCATCGCGCCATGCTCGGCTCGGTCGAGCGCTTCCTCGGCATCCTGATCGAGCACGTCGCCGGCGCCTTCCCGCTCTGGCTGGCGCCGGTGCAGGCGCGGGTGCTGCCGCTGTCCGAGAGGTTCCTCGACTACGGCAAGGCGGTCGCGGCGCGACTCGCGGACGCCGGCCTGCGCGCCGAGCTCGACGACTCCAACGAGAAGCTCGGCTACAAGATCCGCCAGGCGCAGGTCGAAAAGGTTCCCTACATGCTGGTGGTCGGCGAGAAAGAGCAGGCCGCGGGCTCGGTGGCGGTGCGGTTGCGCGGCGGCGAGGACCTCGGTCCCCAGCCGCTCGACGGCTTCGTCGAGCGGCTCCGTCGCCAGAATGCCGGCCGGCTGGCCCTTTTGCCGCCGGCGGCCGATTCGGTTAGGATTCCGTAGTTTCAAGGGCTGTGAGGAAGCCGGGCGGCCGCCGGATGGACCGGCACCGCGCGAAGGCTCCGGCTTTCAAAGCTCCGAAGGAGGGAGCGGCGCATCGACAGGACGGCACGCATCAACGAAGCGATTCGAGTTCGGGAAGTCCGCTTGATCGACGGCGATGGATCGCAGGTCGGCATCGTCCCAACGGATCAGGCAATGCGCATGGCGAAAGAGCAGGGTTACGACCTGGTCGAAGTCGCTCCCGAAGCCCGTCCGCCGGTTTGCCGCATCATGGATTTCGGGAAATTCCTCTATCAGCAGAAGAAGAAGACCCAGGAATCCCGCAAGAAGCAGCGCCAGTTCGAGATCAAGGAGGTCAAGTTCCGGCCCAATATCGACGACCACGACTACGACGTGAAGCTGCGCAACGCCTTCCGCTTCCTCGAAGAGGGAGACAAGGTCAAGGCGACGGTGCAGTTCCGCGGCCGTGAGATGTCGAAGCCCGAGCTGGGACTGAACCTCCTCAAGAAGTTCACCGCCGACATCGGCGAACGGGGGCTGCCCGAGAGCACCCCCGAAATGGCCGGCAACCGGATGCACCTGGTTTTCGGCCCCAACAAGAAGCCGGTACCCTCGAAGAAGCCGGCCTCCGCCGCGGGGAACAGTCTCCCTCCGGCGGAAAACTAGGGGAGGAGCCCACCGTGGCTCAGAAGGCCCAGAAGTCCCAGAAGAAGAAGACCCATCGCGGAGCCAAGAAGCGCTTCAAGCTCTCCGCGACCGGCAAGGTGCTGCGCCACCAGTCGGGCAAGCGCCACATCCTGACCAAGAAGAGCCGCACGCGGAAGCGTCGCCTCAAGGCCGAAGTCGAGCAGACCGGCAAGCTCGGCGCCGCCGTCAAGCTGCTCATCTCGTAGTCCAGAGCAACCCTTCCGCCGTCGCCGGATCGAACCTGTCCGGCGCGGTGGAAACCGTGGCGCCGCGGCGCCACGGTCCTAGCCGCTCAGCCGCTCCACCCGGAGCCCGGCTGGCGAGAGAACGAGGTTCGGAACATGCCCCGCGCCAAGCGTGGCCCCAAGCGGGCCCAGAAGCGCAAGAAGGTCCTCAAGAAGGCCAGCGGTTTCTTCGGCACCAAGTCGAACGCCTACCGCATGGCGATGCAGGCGGTCGACCGGGCGGAGAAGTTCGCCACCCGCGACCGCCGCGCCAAGAAGCGCGATTTCCGCTCGCTCTGGATCGTCCGCATCAACGCGGCCGCCCACCAGCACGGGCTCTCCTACAACCGGTTCATCTCCGGTCTGAAGCTCGCCGGCTGTGCGCTCGACCGCAAGGTCCTGGCGGAGCTCGCGGCGGCGGCGGATCCCAAGCCGTTCGCCGACCTGGCCGACCTGGCCCGGCAGGCGCTCGACAAGGCGGCGAAGGCGAAGCCCGCGCGAGCCTGAGCGTGACCGGACCGGAGACCGAGAGCGGCGCGCCGGTCCCGACTCCCGAGGAGCTGGAACGGCTGGCCGGCGAGGCCGAAGCCGCGATCGCCGCGGCCGCCCGGCCGCGCCGCGTGGGAAGCCCTGCGCGTCGCCTGGCTCGGCGCGAAGCAGGGACGCCTGCGCGCGCTGCAGGAGCTCATCCCGCGCGCCCCGACAAGCGCGCCTACGGCCAGGGCTTCAACCGCTCTGAAGCAGCGCGTCGAGGCGGCGCTCGCCGCGCGCGGCGACGAGCTCGCGGCGCGCGAGGCCGAGGAGCGCCGCGCCGCCGCGCGCGTCGACGTGACGCTTCCCGGCCGGCGCCCGCCGACCGGCTCGCTCCATCCGGTGACCCTCGTCGCGCTCGAGATCGAGGAGATCTTCCGCGGCCTCGGCTACAGCGTCGCCGAAGGGCCCGGAGGTCGAGAGCGACCGGCTAAACTTCGCCCTCCTCAACTTCCCCGACGACCATCCGGCGCGCGATGCGCAGGACACGCTCTTCGTCGAGGACGGCCGCCTGCTGCGGACCCACACCTCGCCGGTGCAGGTCCGCACCATGCTCGCGCGCCAGCCGCCGATCCGCGTCATCTGCCCCGGGCGCGTCTTCCGCAACGACAACGACCTGCGCCATTCGCCGATGTTCCACCAGGTCGAGGGGCTCTGCGTCGCCGAGGGGATCACGCTCGGCGACCTCAAGGGGACGCTGCTCGCTTTCTGCCGCCGGCTCTTCTCGGCCACTACCGAGATCCGCCTGCGGCCGAGCTTCTTCCCCTTCACCGAGCCGTCGTGCGAGGTCGACGTGACCTGTCAGATCTGCCGCGGCTCGGGGTGCGCGACCTGCTCGCAGACCGGCTGGATGGAGATCCTCGGCGCCGGCATGGTCGATCCGCGGGTGCTCGAGAACTGCGGCATCGATCCCGACCGCTACTCGGGTTTCGCCTTCGGACTCGGGCTCGATCGCGTGGCGATGAACAAGTGGGGGATCCCCAACATCCGCTCGCTCTTCGAGAGCGACGAGCGCCTGCTGCGCCAGGTACGGGGCTGAAGCGATGGAGTTCCTTCTCTCCTGGCTCGCCGACTACCTCGACACGGGTGCCGCGGCTCCGCCGGACGCGGCGACCGTCGCGATCAAGCTGACGGCGATCGGCCTGGCGGTCGAGTCGCGCCGCGAGATCGCCGCGGCGGGCGGCGCGGACGCCGTCCTCGATGTCGAGGTCACCTCGAACCGCGCGGACGCCATGTGTCACTTCGGGCTCGCGCGCGAGCTGGCGGTGGCGCTCGGCTTGCCGCTGCGCGCGCCGGCGATGCCGGCGCTCGCCGCCGCCGCGAGCGACGGCGCGACCGGCCCGATCCGCCTCGAGGACGCCGAAGGGTGCCCGCGTTACGTGGCGCGCATCGTTCGCGGCGTGACGATCGGCGAATCTCCCGCCTGGCTTCGCCGGCGGCTCGAGGCGATCGGTCTGCGCTCGATCAACAACGTCGTCGACGCCACCAACTACGTCCTCTGGGAGCTCGGCCAGCCGCTGCACGCGTTCGACCTGGCGACGATCCCGGCGGGCGAGATCCACGTTCGCCGCGCCCGCGCCGGCGAGCGGCTGATGACGCTCGACGGCAAGGACCGCGCGCTCCACCCGGAGGTGCTGGTGATCGCCGATCGCGCCCGCGCGATCGCCCTCGCGGGGATCATGGGCGGAGCAGCCACCGAGGTCTCGCCGCGCACCCGCGAGGTGCTGCTCGAGTCGGCGCACTTCGACCGCCGGCGGATCCGCATCGGCTCGAAGCGCCTCGCGCTCCACACCGACGCCTCGCATCGCTTCGAGCGCGGCGCCGACTTCGACGCCTGCGACGAGGCTTCGCGGCGCTGCGCCGCACTGATCGTCGAGCTCGCGGGCGGCGCCATCGACGAGCCGGCGATCGACGCCGTCGCGCGCCGGCCCGAGCCGACCGCCTGGCGGCTCGACGGCGCGGCGCTCGAGCGCTTCGGCGGCTTTCCGATCGGCTCGGAAGAAATCGAGCGCATTCTCGCCGGCCTCGGCTTCGCGCCGCGCGCGACGGGCGAGCGGCTCTGGGAGGGCACGGTACCGGCCTGGCGCGAGGCCGACTTCGAGCCCCGGCGCGGTCGGCCCGGCCGCATCGCCTATCCGCAGGATCTCTTCGAGGAGGTCCAGCGTCACGTCGGCTTCGACCGCGTTCCCGCCACGCTGCCGCGCCTCGGGGGGGTCGACGAGGGATCGAACGAGGAGCACGAGGGCTCGATGCGGGTGCGACGGCTGCTCGCCGGCATCGGCTTCGCCGAGACGATCCACTATGCCTTCCAGGACCGCGCCTGGGACGCCGCTTGGCCGGCGCTGGCGCGCCAAGGCGCCCCGCTGGCGCTCGCCAATCCGCTCTCGGAGCGTTACGCGGTGCTGCGCCGCTCGCTGGTTCCGAATCTCGTCGAGGCGGCGCGCTTCAACGCCAACCGTGGCGCCGCCGGCGTGCGCCTCTTCGAGCTCGGGCATCTCTTCCCCGGCGGTGAGGCCGCCGAGATCGAGGCCGCCGCGCTGGTCGCCGGCGGCCGCTCGGGCGGCGCCTGGGACCGCCACCCGGAGCTCGACGTGCTCAGCCTGAAGGGGGCCGGCGAGGCGCTCTTCGCCGAGTTCGGCGCGCCGCCGCCGCCGGTGCGCGCCACGGAGCTTCCGGGCGTCGTCGCCGGCACCGGCGGCGAGTGGCTCGGCGCCGATGGCCGCCCCTGCGGCTGGTTCGGGCAACTCGAGCGGGCGGAGACGCCCTTTCCGCTCTACGCCGCCGAGCTCGTGGTTGCCGCCCTGCGCGCCGGCCGTGAGCGCCGCGCGGTGGAGCCACCGCCGCGCCTGCCCGGCATCGTGGCCGACCTGACGCTGACTCACGCGCTCACGCTCGGCTGGGCGGAGCTCGCGCGCGCCATCGCGGAGGTCGCGGTGCCGAATCTGGCGGGCTTCCGGCTCAAGGACCGCTATCAGGGCGGCGGGGTGCCGGCGGGTGCCGTCGCGACCACCATCACCTTCGACTACCACGGGGGCGAGCGCACGTTGACCCAGGACGAGGTCAACGCCGCCCACGCCGCGCTGGGGGCGGCGCTCGAGCGCCGCTTCGGCGTGTCGCGCGCCGACGCCAGGGAGAGAGCATGAGTCTCGAGATCTTCGACGCCCTCGAATCCCGCATCGCCGGAGTCGCCGAGAAGCTCGGCACTCTCGCCGAGCGCAACGCCGAGCTCGAGCAGCGCATCGCGGAGCTCGAGCACGAGCTGACCCTGGTCCGAGACGGCGGTGGCGCCGCCTGGCAGACCGAGCGCGCCGAGATCGAGCGCCGGGTCGAGAAGCTCGTGCGCCGGCTCGAAGGCCTGGTCGGCGAGAGCTGAACGGGTCCCGGGAGCCGGAAGCGGTCGTGGTCGCGGCGCGCCTCGTCGCCATCGGCACCTTCGCCCTCGCCTGCGGCGGGCTGCTGGCCCTCGCCGTTCCGTTCCTTTTCGACGTCCCGGAAGCGCACGAAGGGCGGTGGTTTCTCGGCGGTCTCGCCGCCGCCGGCGGCGGCACGGCGCTGCTGGCGGCGAACGTGGCGCTCCTCGTCCGCCGGCTGCGGCCGGAGCCGGCGCTGCGCCGCCGCGTCCGCGATCTCTGCCTCCAGCTCGGGATCTTCGGCCTGCTCGAATCCGCTCTCCTGCTGACCCGACGCGACCGCTGAGCCGGCCCCGTCAGGCGCCTTTCCGCGCCGGAAGCCCGCCCCGCCGGGTGGTATAGTCGCGCCGAATCGGAACCGGCCGGAAAAGCCCGACCGGATGGGAGTGCGCGGGTGAGCGAGCACGAAGGGGCCATCACCACCGAAGTCGAGATCTTCGGGGTTCCCTATCTCATTCGGGGGGCGCAGGAGCCGGAATACTTGACGGAGCTGGCCGCCGAAGTGGATCGCCGCATGCGCGAGCTGGCCGGGCACGTGAACAACGCGGACCCGGGCCGGCTGGCGATACTGGCGGCGCTCAACCTGGCGGACGAGTTGTCCCGGAACCGCAGGGAGTCGAACGGGGAACGGGGCGAGATCGAGGCGAGAGTGGCGCAGCTGGTGGGAAAGCTCGATCGGGTGCTCACAGGCGAGCGCACCGGTCGCAAGCGCCCGCGAGCGGCGGCGAAAGACGAGAATCGGGGAATCCCCTGAGCGGTACGTGATGAGCCGATGCACTGTAGAACCAACAGATCCACTTCGGGAGTTCGAATTCTGCGCGCCCGTGCCTGCCCGGCATCGACCGGGACGCTGAAGGCCCGCCGTGAGAACACCCACCTGACGCGTTTCAGGTTCTAAACGCCTCGCTCACACGGCCGCTCGGGGGAGCTCCCGGGCTCCAGCCGTCCCGCCTGACTCGCTCCTTCCCGCCGGGGGTGGAGCCATGACGGAAATTCTGCTGATCGCCGGTGCGGCCGTGGTCGCCCTCGCGATCGTCGCTTTTGGCTGGTCTTCTGTCCGCCGCCGGGGCGAGGCCGAGCTCGCCGACGCTCGCCGCCGCGCCGAGCGCCTGCTCGAGGAAGCCCAGCGCGAAGGCGAAGCCAAGGTCCGCGAGGCGGAGCTCTCGGCGAAGGAGAAGCTGCTCGCCGCGCGCACCGAATTCGAGAACGCCTCCCGCAAGCGACGCCAGGAGCTCGAAGCGGTCGAGAAGCGGTTGACCCAGAAAGAAGACGCGCTCGACAAGCGGCTCGAGGAGCAGGGCCAGCGCGACAAGGAGCTCGCCGGGCGCGAGAAGACGCTCGCCGGCCGCGAGAAGACGGTCGAGGAGAGGGCGGGCGAGGCCGACCGCCTGGCGGGCGAGGCGCGCACGAAGCTCGAGCAGATCGCCGGCCTCACGGCGCAGCAGGCGCGCGAGGAGCTGGTCCGCTCGCTCGAGAACGACGCCCGGCTCGAGGCCGCCCACCTGGTCAAGCGAATCGAGGACGAGGCGCGCGAGCAGGGCAACCGTAAGGCGCACTGGCTGATGGCCATGGCCGTGCAGCGGCTCGCCTCCGACTACGTCTCCGAGACCACGGTATCGGTCGTCGAGCTGCCGAGTGACGAGATGAAGGGGCGCATCATCGGCCGCGAAGGGCGCAACATCCGCGCTCTCGAGATGGCGACCGGCGTCGACCTCATCGTCGACGACACCCCCGAGGCGGTCATCCTCTCCGGCTTCGACCCCTTCCGCCGCGAGATCGCCCGCGTCGCGCTCGAGCGGCTGATCGCCGACGGCCGCATCCATCCGGCGCGCATCGAAGAGGTGGTCGAGAAGGTCAAGAGCGAGTTCGACCAGCGCATCCAGCAGGACGGCGAGGCGGCGCTCCTCGAGCTCAAGATCCCTGGCATGCACCCGGAGCTGCTCAAGCTCCTCGGCCGGCTGCGCTTCCGCACCAGCTACGGCCAGAACGTCCTGCAACCACTCGAAGGAGGTCGCCTTCCTCGCCGCCACCATGGCAGCCGAGCTCAAGGCCAACGTGCAGATCGCCAAGCGCGCCGGCCTGCTGCACGACATCGGCAAGGCGATCGACCGCGAGGTCGAGGGCACCCACCTCGAGCTCGGCATCGAGCTGCTGCGCAAGTACGGCGAGAGCGAAGAGGTCATCCACGCCATGGCCTGCCACCACGGCGACTACGACCCGCAGACGATCGAGGCGGTGCTGGTCACCGCGGCCGACGCGCTCTCGGCGGCCCGCCCGGGCGCCCGCCGCGAGGTGCTCGAGACCTACGTCAAGCGGCTCGAGAAGCTCGAGGAGATCGCCAGCTCCTTCAAGGGCGTCGAGAAGAGCTTCGCGATCCAGGCCGGGCGCGAGATCCGCGTCATCGTCGACTCGCGGCAAGACTCGGCGACGAGCAGGCGATCTGGCTGGCCAAGGACCTGGCGAAGAAGATCGAGCAGGACCTGACCTATCCGGGCCAGATCCGCGTCACCGTGATCCGCGAGACGCGGGCCGTGGAATACGCCAAGTGAAGGTTCTCTTCGTCGGCGACGTGGTCGGCAAGCCGGGGCGCCGCGCGCTCGTCCGGCTGCTGCCGCGCCTGGTCGACGAGCATCGCGCCGATTACGTCATCGTCAACGTCGAGAATGCCGCCGGCGGCTTCGGCGTGACGGCGGACGTGCTCGCCGAGCTCGCCGATCTGCCGATCCACTGCATGACCAGCGGCAATCACGTCTGGGACAAGAAGGAGATCGGGGAGATCTTCGCGCGCGAGCCGCGCCTGCTGCGGCCGGCCAACTATCCCGACGGCAATCCCGGGCGCGGCCTCCATCTCGGCGAGACCGCGGCGGGCGTGCCGGTGGCGACGATCAATCTCGAGGGGCAGGTCTTCATGCGCCAGCTCGACTCTCCTTTCCGGGCGGCCGAGCGGCTGCTCGGCGAGATCGACGGCCGGGCGAAGGTCGTGGTGGTCGACTTCCACGCCGAGGCGACCTCGGAGAAGCAGGCGATGGGGCATCTTCCTCGACGGACGCGTCTCGTTCGTCGTCGGCACCCACACCCACGTGCCGACCGCCGACGAGCGCCTGCTGCCCGGCGGCACCGCCTTCCAGACCGACGCCGGCATGACCGGACCCTACGAGGGCGTCATCGGCTTCAAGCCGGACCGCGTCCTGCAGCGTTTCCTGCTGCAGACGCCGTCGACGTTCGAGGTCGCCAAGCGCGACGTGCGGCTCGCCGGCAGCGGTGGTCGACGTCGACGAGACGAGCGGCCGCGCGCGGGCGATCGAGCGCCTGCTGGTCGCCGCCGGAGACGAGTGACGATGGCCCGGCCCCCTGCGCTCGCCGACCTGCGCGCAGGCGCCCGGCCGGCACAAGGTCTCGGTGATCATCACCACCTTCAACGAGGAGGTGAACGTCGGCGAGTGCATCGAGTCGGTGCTGTGGGCCGACGAGATCCTGCTCGTCGACTCTTTCTCGAAGGACCGCACGCTCGAGATCGCCCGCCGCTACCCGATCAACGTCCTCGAGCGCGAGTACTTCGGCTCGGCGGCGCAGAAGAACTGGGCGATCGACCGCGTGCAGCACGAGTGGGTCCTGATCATCGACGCCGACGAGCGGGTGCCCGAGGCGCTGGCGCGCGAGATCCTGAGCGTGCTGGCGACCGATCCGCCGGTCAACGGCTACTACATCCGCCGCGAGAACATCTTCATCGACGAGGTCATCCGCCACTCCGGCTGGTCGACCGACAAGGTGGTGCGGCTCTTCCGCCGCGACAAGGGGCGCTATCCCGAACCGGCGCGTGCACGCCGACCTCGAGATCGAAGGCCAGGTGCCGGTGCTGCGGAACGCCTTCCTGCACTACACCTTCCGCACCTTCGACCAGTACTTCCCGAAGTTCCTCAACTACGCCGAGTGGGGCGCCGCCCAGGCCTTTCGCGACGGCCGCCGCGCCGGCTTCGTCGAGCTCGTCTTCCGGCCCTGGTGGCGCTTCGTCCGCACCTACTTCCTGCAGCTCGGCGTGCTCGACGGCGTGCACGGCTTCGTGCTCTGCGTGCTGCAGGCCTTCGGCGTCTTCCTGAAGTACGCCCGGCTGTGGGAATACAGGATCCGCGCGGCGAGGGGCGAAGAGGTCCGGCTGCCCGCCTTCGACGACGACTCGGCGACCTGGAAGAAACCGGCCGACGTCTCCTGATCAGGAGGCGGGCGGCGAGCTCGCCATCAGGACGTAACCGTCGCGCCGGTCGGCGTCGCGCGCCATCTCCGCCATCCCCGACAGGGCGTTGCCGAGCTTGCCGAGCTCGGTGCGATTGATCAGCAGCCAGATCCGTCCCGGCCGCCGCAGGTAGGCGTCGAGATCCTCCCGCGTCAGCAGCTCCACCTGGTGGCGCTGCGTGTAGACGAGGAAGGTGGCGTCGAGCCGCGGCCAGACGGCGTAGGGCTCGCCGGCCGGCGCCAGCTCGAGCAGCTTCGCCGACAAGGGCCGCGCCGACTTGACGGCGTCGAAGCGCGGCAGCACGAGCGCGGCGGCGAGCGCGCCGAAGAGCCCGAAGCCGAGCGTCCAGGCGAGCACCACGAGCCGCGGCCGGCCGCGCCGCGCGGCGACCAGCGCGAGCTGCGCCGCGACCGCGAGAAGGAGCGAGAGGACCAGCAACTCGACCAGCAGTCCGCTGCCCATCGGTTTCAGCTCCTCGAGCAGCGTCGTCACGCGCCCGGCCAGCCGCTCCGGCGGGCGACGGAAGATCCACCAGCCGGCGATCGGCAGCGCGGTGGTGAGCAGCGCGAGCAGCGCGGCGGGCAGCGTGAGCGAACGGCGCAGGCGCGGCCAGTCGCGCTCGATCTCGGAGAACGCCGCGGCGATGGCGAGGGCCAGCACGGGGTACATCGGTACGATGTAGACGGTGCGCTTGGCGGGCGAGATGCTGAAGAAGACGAGCGTCGCGAGCGCACTCGCCAGCAGCCAGTGCACGTGGCGTCGGCTCTCGCCGGCGGTCCGCCGCAGGCCGATCCAGACCGCCCCCGGCAGGAAGAACGACCAGGGGAAGAAGTCGACGACGATCGCCTCGAGGTAGTAGTACCAGGGCTGGAAGTGATGCCAGGGCTCGGCGTAGCGCGTCACGTTCTGGCGCAGGACGATGGTCGCCAGGTAGTCGCGGCCGCCGGTGATCCCCGCCGGCACCAGCCAGGCGAGCACCACCGCCGCCCAGATCAGCAGCCCGGTCGGGATCCGCATCTCGCGCAGCAGGTCGCGCCGTCCGGTCGCGAGCGCGAAGAGCGCGATGCCGAGGAGCGGCGGCAGCAGGCCGACCGGTCCCTTGGCGAGCGTCGCCAGGCCGGCGAAGAAGAAGAACCAGCGATGGAGCTCGGGGCGGCGCTCGACCATGCCGCGGACGAAGGCGAGCAGCGCCGCCAGCATCAGCGCGGTGAGTGTCATGTCGATCTGGCCGATGCGCCCCTGCCAGAGAATCTTGCTCGCCGACAGGAAGATCAGTCCGGCGAGCAGGCCGGTGCCGGGATCGAACAGGCGGCGGCCGATCTCGACCACCAGCAGCAGCGAGGCGATGACCGCGAGAAGCGCCGGCAGCCGCGCCGCGACCTCGATCGGCACGCCGGGGATCGAGGAGGCGAGCGCGATGGCCCAGAAGTGGAGCGGCGGCTTCTCCGAGTAGACGCGGCCGTTCAGGTGGGGCACGAACCAGTCGCCGGTCGCTCGCATCTCGAGCGCGACCTCGGCGTAGCGCGGCTCGTCGGGATTCCAGAGATCGCGCGCGCCGATGCCGGGCAGGAAGATCGCCAGCGCGAGCGCCGCGAGGAGCAGCCGCCGCCCCCAGCTCAAGCCGCTTCGTCCTTGACGCGGATCCAGCGGTGGCGGTGGATCAGCCAGAGGTTGCGCAGGTAGATGAGCAGGCCGCCGGTCTGGCCGGCGATGAACACCGGCTCGCGGCGATGGATCGCGTAGACGAGCAGCACCGTGCCCCCGGCCACCGAGAAGAACCAGAACGCGTTCGGCACCACCGAGCGCTTGGCGCGCTCCGAAGCCATCCACTGCACGAAGAAACGGCCGAAGAAGAGCACCTGGCCGCCGAAGCCGACGGCCATCCAGAGCATGTCCCGGCTCAAGGCCGCAGCTCCTCGGAGTTCGCGGGGTCGATCCAGCGGGTGCGCATCCAGCGCACTGCGAAGAGGTCGGCCAGGGCACGGAAGAGCCGGTTGCCGATGCCGTACTTGGCGACGCCGTGCAGCCGCGGCCGGTGCCGCACCGGGATCTCGGTGACGCGCGCGCCGTTCCAGCGCACCAGCGTCGGCAGGAAGCGGTGCATGCCGGTGAACATCGGCAGGTGGGCGAGGAACTCGGCGCGGTAGACCTTGAGCGAGCAGCCGACGTCGGTGATGGCCTCGTCGGTCGCCCAATTGCGGACCGAGTTGGCGATCTTCGAGGAGGCGCGGCGCACGAAGGTGTCGCGGCGGTCGACGCGCACGCCGGAGACGACGTCCCAGCCCCGCGCCAGCTCCTCGAGCAAGCGGGGTATGTCCGCCGGGTCGTTCTGCAGGTCGGCGTCGAGCGTCACTACGACGCGGCCGCGCGCCCGCCGGAAGCCGCTGGCGAGACCGGCCGACTGGCCGGCGTTGCGGCGATGGCGCAGCAGGCGGATGCGCGGCTCGGTGGCGGCGAGCGTCTTCATCGCCGCGAGGGTGCCGTCGGTCGACGCGTCGTCGACCAGCAGCAGCTCCCAGCTCTGCTCGACCGGGTCGAGCGCGGCGCGGATCTCCGCGACCAGTTCGGGGAGGTTCTCCTCCTCGTTGTAGGCGGGAACGACGAGCGAGATCGCCGGCGCCGGGCCGCGCCCGCTCAGCGGTCCCAGGTCTTCCAAGGCGCCCTTCCGCTCTTCCAGAGCTCGTTGAGATGGAGCCAGTCGCGGTAGGTGTCCATCGGGTGCCAGAAGCCCTCGTGGACGAAGACGCCGAGCTCGCCGTCGCGGGCTAGCTTCTGCAGCGGCTCGAGCTCGAGGAAGACCTTCGGGTCGTCGCCGAGGTAGTCGAACACCCGGCGCTCGAAGACGAAGAATCCGCCCGACACCACGCCCTCGGCGACGGTCGGCTTCTCGTTGAACTCGATCACCTTGCCGTCGCGCACCTTCATCTCGCCGTAGCGCGAGGTCGGGTGCACGCCGGTGACGGTGGCGACCCGGCCGTGGGCGCGGTGAAAGGCGAGCAGGGCGTCGAGGTCGACGGTGCCGACCGCGTCGCCGTAGGTGAAGAGGAAAGTCTGGCTGTCGACGTACTTCTCGACCAGCTTCAGCCGGCCGCCGGTGCCCGAGTCGGCGCCGGTCTCGGCGCAGGTGACGCGCCACTCTTCCTCGCCGACCTGGTTGAGGAAGTCGACCCGCGGCGGATCCCCCTTCATCGCCACTGTGAAGTCGCGGCGCCGCTCGTGGTAGCGGAGGAAGTACTCCTTGATCACCCACCCCTTGTAGCCGAGGCAGAGCACGAAGCGCTCGAAGCCCTTCGCTCCGTAGAGCTTGAGGATGTGCCAGAGGATCGGGTGCTCGCCGATCTCGACCATCGGCTTGGGAACGTTCTCGGTGTGCTCGCGGAGGCGGGTTCCCTGGCCGCCGCAGAGGATGACGACCGGAAGATCGCGCTTCGATGGCGGAGCTTGGCTCATGCCGGTTCCTCGAGAAGGTCGCGCCGGTGGGCATCTGCGGTCCGGGCCAGTCCGTCCGCGACGAAGACGTGCGGGCGCCAGCCGAAGTCGCGCCGGAAACTCTCGGAGCTTAACGCGGAGCGCCGCGGATCGCCCGGACGCGCCGGTGCGCGCCCGGGCGACCGGCCGGGGGCAAGGCGAGAGGCGAGGTGTGCATGCACGGTCCGGACGTCGGTCTCGACCCCGGTGCCGACGTTCCAGACACCCGCCTCGGCCAGCAGCCGCTCGGCGAGGTGCCCGCCGATGAAGCCCGCGCCGCCGGTGACCAGGACCTTCAAACGGCGACTCTCCGCCAGAGGCGCTCGCCGCCCGTCCGGCGCAGCGAGCGGCGCAGCTGCCGGCGCAGACGGCCGGCGCTGCGGAAGAGGGTGGGCACCTGCGAGGCGTACGCTTCGATCGCCGCCAGGCGAGCCGCGACCTCGTGCGGCTCGAGCGCCAGGGTCTCCGCCTGCCATTCGGACGGACGGCCCAGGGCGCGCCGCACCGCGAACCACTTCCACTCGGTGTACGGGAACTCCTCGTAGAAGCGTGCCGCCGGGCGAGCGCGCGCGAGAGCCTGGTGCACGATCTGGTGATCGACGTGATGGCCGACGCCGAGTGGTCCGATGACCGTGCTCCCTGGATCGTCCGCCGCGAACAGAGATGCCAACTCGGCGACCAGCGCTTCGTCCGCGGGGTGGAGCTCTCCGAACAGCGCGGCCAGGGTCGGGTAGAGCGGGCGACCGGCGCCATCGAGGCGATAGGGAGCTTCCGGAAAGTCCCGGTGTACCGCGGCGGCCCTCAGGCGGCCGCAGGCTTCGATGTCCTCGGCGCGTCGGGCGCGCATGACCTCGCCGGGCGGCAGCTTCCACCAGCGGCGGAGGTCGCGTGCCAGCTCCGAAGGAGGATCCAGCGGCTCGTCGCGCGTGAAGATCGTCGTGACTACGACGCGCTTCCCTTCCGCGGCGGCGCGGGAGATGCGGCCGCCGCACGAGAGCACGCCGTCGTCGAGATGAGGCGAGAGGACGACCAGTTGCGCTGTCGCGTTCATGCCGCGATCCGTGCCCGCAGGGCGGGGCGGAAGCGCCCGAAGATGGCGAGCATCTGCTCCCTGTAAACCGTGGCGAAGCGCTCGCGCGTGTGGTTCCGGCGTGCGTAGCTCCAGGCGGCGTCGGCCATCGCGGCGAGCTCGCC
Organism: Thermoanaerobaculia bacterium; assembly: GCA_963699245.1. GTDB lineage: Bacteria > Acidobacteriota > Thermoanaerobaculia > Multivoradales > JAGPDF01 > JACTMI01. Next base: position 2,005,678 of record OY969426.1, on the reverse strand, counting down.
GGGCGGGCGCTCACCGAGCGCGACGACGGCCGTGCGGATCGCGTCGACCGTCGGCTCGGCCAGGACCACGCCCCACTCCGGCGCGACGTCGAGGCCGACCTCCGGAGTGACGACCGGCAACAGGCCGGCGTGCAGACAGGTGACGACGCCGCCGCTTTGCCCCTCCGAGCAGGACGGATAGACCAGCGCGAGCGTCGTCCGGGCGAGCGCCAGGAACTCGGGGCTCGCGATGTCCATCCAGCCGCTCGCGCGGACGTTCGAGGTGGAGTAGAGCTCCCGCGCGTAGGCGCGCTCGAAGGCCCGCTCGCGGTCGACCGGGCCGACGACGGTCAGGCGGTGATCCGGCAGCTCGGCGAAGGCGTCGAGCACGAGGTCGAGCCCCTTGTGCACCATTCCGGCGCTGCCGAACCAGAGGAACTCCCGGCGCGCAGCGGCGAGATCCTTGCCGGCGGGCGCCGGGTAAAGGACGGGCTGCGAGATCGGCAGCGGATAGAGCGGCTTGCCGGCGAAGCGATAGGTCGCCTGCGTCCGCTCGTTGCCGAGGATGGTGGCGCAGTCGGCGCTCTCGATCGCGCGGTTCTCCTCGATCATCTTGTAGGGAGGCAGCACGATGCCGCGCCGATGCTCGAGGGCGGCGAGCCGCTCGCACTGGGCGGAATTGTAGAAGGAGGGGTGAGCTGTCTCGATGTGCATCACCTTGAGGCAGTCGGCATCGAGCAGCGGAGCGAGCCGCTCGAGGTTGCGCCGCACGTCGACGACGAGCTCGTAGCGTGCGGTCGGTCGGAAGGAGGCGTTGGTCCAGTGGATCGCGTCGACGGCGAAGCCGAGCCCGACGAGGATTCGCACCATCTCCCGCGACTCCCAGTAGTGGGTGTGGGAGGTGGGAAGGGGAGCGTCGAGCGGAAGGAGAAAAGGGTCGACGATGTAGGAGAAGAGCGCCCTGCCGACCGGCGCGGAGGCCGGTGTGAAGTGGATCACACGGCGCTCGACACCTCGAATCCGCCGCGTGATTCGGGCCAGCGCGCGGCGGGCACGAGCGGCGAACCGGACCGGCGGCATCGGAGCAGTGAAGGTATCACAGCCGCTGGCTGGGCCCTTTCGGCTCAGAGGCTTGGAAGCGGGGCGGGCATCCGCGCGGTCGCCGGCGGTTTCGCCGCGCCAAGGTGCGAGATCCCGGCTTGAATTGCCGCCGCGGGGTGCGTAGCATCCGCCGCCGGGTTGAACCTGCTAGCGTAACGATCGTCATGCTCTCGCTGTTGGTCTCGCTGATGCTGGCGCCCGCCGCCCTCTTGCCGGAGCGGAGCGCGGACCTTCAGCCCGCGGCATCCGCCCGGATCGCCTGGAGAGGTGAGTTGGCTCGTCCTTCGCTCGCCGGATCTTCGGCCGGCGATTCCATCCCGCGCTCCCACTTCGGAGAGCAAGTCCAGCGCCGGCCGCATCGCGTGCGGGCGCTGGCCCGGACGCCCCCGGGCTCCTGCCGGAAACGCCCCGAGCGAGAGCGCAAGGCGAACGACGCGGGTGACAAGGTGTTCGCGCTGCGCACCGGCGACGCCGCACGCCTCGAGATGCGCGGCCGCTCCCGAGGGCAGCGGGTCGGCAGGAAGCGGCGCTCGACGGGCAGCATCGAGCCGCGTGGACCGACCGCCGAGGAGAGGGACCCGGCAGGTCCGCCTCGCCGCCGCAATCCTCGCTTCGAGCTCGACCGCAGCGCCCCCTCCCTCCTGCCGCCACACGGCTTCCCGACCTGGCTCGGCTGAGATCATGGGCATCCCGCGACCCGTCGTCCGCATGATGTTCGAGGAGGGTTCCCGACGGCCGTTCTCCGGCTCGGTGCTCCAGGTCGGGCGCTGCTTCGTCTACCTGACCTGGCCCGAGCTGCTGCGCTGGGCCCGGCGCGACGGCTACCGGCTGCGCGACAAGATCGAGGTCGAGCTCTCGCACGATCCTCAACTCGCGCGACTCGGCTGCATCTCCGACCGCACGCTCTTTCGCGCGCTCGGCTTCGAGCGCGTGGAGAGCGTCGACCTCTTCCTCGACGAGGAGCCCACCTACCGCCACGACCTGAATCAGCCGATCCCGCCCGAGCTCGAGGGGCGCTTCGACGTCGTCTTCGAGCCCGGCTCGCTGGTTCACGTCTTCGACCAGCGGCAGGCATGGGAGAACGTCGCCCGCCTAGTCGCTCCGGGCGGGCGCGTGATCCACGGCGGCTCGCCGTCGACGAATCACATGGACATCGGCCTCTACATGCACTCGCCGATGTTGTTCGCGGACTTCTACGCGGCCAATGGCTGGCGCCAGGAAGCGCTCGAAGTGTGCGAGTTCGAGCCGCTCTGGCTGCGCGGCCGGTTCCGTCCGCCGCGCTGGTGGGTGCACGACTACCGCCCGGGAGCTTTCGATGCTTTCCGCATGGGCGGTCTTGGCGGCCGTCCCTACGCGGTCTGGGCGGTGGCCACCAAGGTCGAAGGCGCGACGACGAACCGCGTGCCGCAACAGGGCCTCGCGGCGGCGCGCGCGCAAGGGGCCGCTTGGGCGGAGAGCGGCGTCCTGCCGGAGCGGTGGGGGAGCGCGGCGCCATCCGCAGCGCCTCTCGAGGCAGATCGGATGCCGAAGTGGATCGAGAGCGGGCTCGCCACCGTCAAGTGGCTGGCGAGTCCGCTGCGCCAGCTTCGTCGCCCGCGGCCGGCGGTCCGGGTGCGGCTCTAGTTCTTCGCCGCCGGGCCGCCGTCGGCATCGCACTGCGCCCTGCCGTCCCGCAGCACCGTTTCTTCCAGCCGGACGCGGCGGGTCCTTTCCAGGCGGAGGGCACTGCGCTGCGGTAGGCTTCTTCGTCGTGTCGTCCGCTCCTGTTCTGGTCACCGGCGCCACCGGTTTCATCGGCGCGGCCCTCGCCCGCCGGCTGCTCGCCGGCGGCGCCGAGGTTCACGGCGTCTCGCGCCATCCGCCGACAGCGGGCGACGGCGTGGTCTGGCACGCGGCCGACCTCGGCGACGCCGAGCGCGTGCGCGAGGTGGTGAAGGGCGTGCGTCCGGCGCGTCTCTTTCACCTGGCGAGCGCCGTGAGCGGCCGCGGGGACCGCGATTTCGTCCTCCCGACCCTGCGCGACAATTTCCTCTCGACCGTTCACCTGCTGCTCGCGGCGGAAGAATTCGGCGTCGGCCGCACGATTCTCGCCGGCTCGATGGAAGAGCCGGAGCCGGGAGAGGCGCCGTCGTCGCCTTACTCGGCGTCGAAAGCCGCGGCGACGCTCTACGGCCAGCTCTTCTCGGCGCTCTATCGACTGCCGGTCGTCCACGCGCGCATCTACATGGTCTACGGGCCCGGCCAGCGCGACCGGACCAAGGTCGTGCCGGCGGCGATCCGCGCCGCGCTCGCCGGCGAGGCGCCGGCGCTCTCGTCGGGAACCCGGCCGGTCGACTGGGTCTACGTCGACGACGTCGCGGCAGGACTCGAGCGGCTGTCCGAGGCGGCGGGCCTCGAAGGGCGCCGGCTCGACCTCGGCAGCGGGGAGCTGGTGACGGTGCGCGCGGTCGTCGAACGCCTCTGCGCGCTCTGCGGCGGGCCGTCGCCGGCGATCGGGGCGCTCCCCGACCGGCCGTTCGAGCGCGTCCGCCGGGCCGACGTGGCGGCGACGCTGGCAGCGACCGGCTGGCGGGCGCGCGTCGGCCTCGAGGATGGGCTGCGCCGCACTGTCGCGGCGCTGCGAGCCGAAGTGGAGCACTGACGTGGGAATTCCGCGCGGCACCGTCCGCCTGCTGCTCGATGAAGCGAAACGCCGGCCCTTCTCGGGCAGAGTGCTGCAGCTCGGCCGCATGTCGGTCTTCTTCCGCGACGACCAGCTGGCGAGGTGGGCCCGCGAGCAGGGAGTGGAGCTCGCCAGGGTCGATCGCGTCGAGCTCTCGCACGACCCCCGGCTCGCCGCGCTCGGCTGCCTCGCGGACGTCACGCTCTTCAGGCGGCTCGGCTTCGACGAGGTCACCTGCCTCGACGTCTCGGACTGGGAGAAGGCCGACTACGTTCTGGGACCTCAACCATCCGGTGCCCGCCGACTGGCACGGCACCTGCGACTGCGTCTTCGAGTCGGGGACGATCCAGCACGTCTTCCACCTTCCCAACGTGCTCGCCAACGTCCACGCCCTGCTCAAGCCGGGGGGACGGGTCGTGCACGGCCAGGCCCCGTCGCACAACCACGTCGACCACGGCTTCGTGATGTTCTGCCCGACCTGGTTCAACGACTTCTACGAGGCGAACGGCTGGACGATCGACGCGTCGTACTGGTTCGAGTTCGAGCCCTACTGGTTTCGCTCCCGCTTCGAGTCGCCCCCCTGGCGCATCCGCCGCTACCGACCCGGCGCGCTCGACGGCTACTCGCTACGGCGGCTTCGGCCGCCGCCAGGTGGCGCTCTTCGTCGCCGCCACCCGGAGCGAGGGCGCCACCGGCGATCGCGTGCCGCAGCAGAGCTACTACCGCCGCTTCTGGAGCGAGGAAGCGCGCGAGCGGATGGACGTCGAGCTCGACGCGCGTCGCCTCGATCGCGCGCGCTGGGTGGAGCGGTTCGAGGCCCGCCTCGACCGCCGGCCGGCGCTCTCCGCGCTCTGGCTCTTCTGGAAGGCGGTCCGCAGCGCGATCGCTCACCGGCTGCCGCGCCGCCTGCCGCCGTCCGACCTGCGCTACTGAGCGCGGCTCAGGCGGGAGGGATTCCGCCGAAGAAGGCCTGGAGCTCGGCGCGATGGCGGCGCCAGAGCCAGGCGAGCGAGAGCGCGCCGGCGACGGTCGTGGCGGCGAGCCGCAGCCAGTGGTGGTGGCGGGGTCGCGGCCAGCGCCAGCGCGAACGGAATCAGCGGAACGAGATAGACCTCGGCGAGCTCGCGCGCCAGGCGGCGGATCTCCTGCCGGTCGCCGCCGCGCGAGAGCACGAAGAGCACGACCAGAGAGCCGACTGGAAGAAAGTTTGCCGCACGCCATTCCGAACGGCGAGCCGAGCGCGAGCGACAGCGCGATGCCGCCGCCGACCAGCCCGGCGAGCTGCAGCGCCAGCGAGGTAAAGCGCGCGGCGTCGTGGCGGCGCGACACCAGCAGCTCGCCGCCGAAGCGGCCGAGCGGATCGACGATCGGCGCGAAGGCGAGGAGCGCCAGAAAGGGCGCTGCGTCGAGATATTCCCGTCCGGCGAGCAGCAGCGTTGCGAGCTGGGCGTTGGCGCGAGGAAGAAGGCCGCCGGCACCTCGATGCCGAGAAAGAGCACCGGTCGCCAGCCGGTAGGCGCGGAACTGCTCGTGGCGTTCGGCGCCGAAGGCGACGAGCGCGGGATAGAGGCTCCGCCCGATCGGCAGCTGCAGGATGCGCGTCACCAGGAAAGCGTAGCCGTAGCCGAAGGCGTAGAGGCCGAGCGCGTGACGGTCGAAGAGCCTGCCGACGACGAAGAAGTCGGCGTAGGTGACCGCCATCGCCAGGAACCAGATGCCGGCGATCGGCAGGCTCGAGCGCAGCATGGGGAGCACCGTGCCCGGCTCGTGATGGAGGTCGATCTCCCGCCGCGCCAGCAACCAGAGGCCGCCGGCGTAGACCGCCTGGCTGGCGATCTGGGCGATGACGAACGACCAGAAGCCGGCGCCGCGCACGGCGGCGGCGAGCACGACGCCACAGTAGACGAAAGTGCGCGCCAGCTCGGCCGCGAAGGTCCGTTCGATGCGCAGGTTGGCCTCGAACCAGATGAGCGAGATCGCCGCCAACCCTTCGAGCAGGAAGAAGACGACGAGGACGCGGATGCCGGCCACGAGCGCCGGGCCGGGCTCGCTGAACAGTTGGGCGATGCGCGGCGCGCCGGTCCAGACGGCGGCGCCGAGCACGGCGCCCCAGACGAGCTCGACGCGCGCCAGCGTGCCGAGCGGCCAGGGGCGCAGGCGGACGACGTGCGAGGGGAACCCGAGGTCGCGCAGCGTGGCGAGCAGCAGGAAGAGCGGCTCGAGCCAGTTCCAGATCCCCATTTCGGCCGGCAGCACGTGCCGCCGGACGTAGATGTGAGTTGCCTGGAGGGCCAGGATGCGGACGATCTGGGCAGCGGTGGCGGCGCGGCCCGAGCGCAGGAGGCCGCCGGCGGTGCTCACGGCGTCCGGCTCAGCGCCCGCCGGGCGCGCCGGGCGCTCCGGCCGGGATGATCTCGACGCTGCGGCGCAGCTGCTGGCCGGGGCGGCGATGCGAGAACCAGTCGATGCGCTCGCGCACCGCGTCGAGCTCGAGCGTGTAGGTGCCGGGCTTTCGCGGAGTCGTCAGCTCGAGCACGACCGGCGCCGTGGCGCCGGGCGGCACCGGCTGCGCGAAGGTGATGCGGGAGGTGTCGACCGGCACCTCGGTGCCCGCGGCGTCGAGCCAGCGGTAGCCGATGTCGACCGCCGTCGCGCCGATCGCCTCCCAGCCCGCCGGGCTCGCGTTGCGCACCTTGCCGCGGAAGGTGACGATGCGCCCCGCGGGCATCGTGGCCGGCACCTCGAGCCCCGCCCAGTCGATCGCATAGACGTCCTTCTCCAGGTCGTCGGCTTCGCCTAGGTAGGTCACCGTCGCGCCGACCAGCACGTTGATCTGGTTGTCGGCCCAGTCGGGGAGCACGACGCCTTCGGCGGGCGTGGCGCGGCCGGCGCGCCCCTTCTTGCTCTCGCGGAAGCGGACCGTCTCCTGCCGCCACGTCTGCTTGTCGATGCGCAGCGTGAGGTCGTAGGGCCAGTAGTAGCTGAAGCCGTCGACCGTCTCCTTCTTGCCCTGCCCGGGGCGCAGCTCGAAGCGGGTGACGTTGCGCGGCGGCTGCGCGGCGTCGAACAGCAGCGTCTGGCGCGCTCCGCTCAGGTCGATCCGCACGCGGTTGGGCGCGAAGAAAGTCGAGACCTCGAACACCGGCCGGACCATCGGCTTGTCGCTGCGCACCTGGATGTGGACCGTCTGGCCGCCGACCACCCAGATCGAATCGTTGACGACGCGGAACTGGTCGTCGCGCCCGAAGAACCAGACTCCTCCCGAACCGGGCAGCGCGCGGTAGCCGGGAATCTGGCGCGAGAGCGTGCGCTCGAACGGGAGCAGGGCGAAGGGCGCGTTGCGCACGTGCGCCTGCAGGGTCGGTTCGGGCACGTTGGCGCCGAAGGGGGTGAAGACGATCGAGCCGACGAAGAGGCCGGCCAGCGCGTAGCCGACGAGCGGCAGCCAGTCGGGGGCGATGCGCGTGACCAGGAAGAGCAGCCCCGGCATGACGTTGACGAAGTACCGGTTGCCGATGAAGCCGCCGCCGCCGTGCCAGTTGAACCAGATCAGAGTCATGAACGCCAGCGCGATCGCCGCCAGCGAGCCGAGCAGGACCCAGCGCTCGAGCGAGCGCCGCGAGAAGGCGAAGAACAGCAGCAGCGAGAGCAGCGTGAACGGCGCGTAGACGAAGAGGCCGGTGTGGCGGCCGACCAGGAAGTAGCCGGTGTTCTCGACGAGATGCTTGTCGACGCCGATGAACTCGGTGAAGACCCAGGCCCAGGAGTTGCGGGCGCCGATGCTCCCCTCGAGGGGAGCCGGCGGCGCCATCGCCGGCATGCGGTCAAACGAGTCGAGGTCGATGCCCTGGCGCTCGACGCCGAGGTAGGGAGTCCAGTGCCCGATCAGCGCCAGCGAGATGGCGCAGAAGAGAGCTCCGGCGAGGACGGCGCCGCCGAGCCAGGTGAGTGCGCCGCGCCACGCCCCGCCGGCGGTAGGCCAGCACGAAGGCGGCCACGCCGGCGATCGCGAGAATTGGCTTGTTGTAGGCGGCGACCATCAGCACCGCGCCCGAAAGCGCCGGACGGGTCGCCGGGTTCCAGACCCTGCGCCACAGACCGCCGAGACGGCCACGCAGCGGCGCCTCGCTGGCGCCGGTGAAGGCGAAATAGAGGCAGGCGGTGACCGCGGCGATGCAGAGCACCTCGGCGTGGAGCCAGAAGACGTAGGCGAAAGCGTTCGAGAGCAGGAAATAGCCGGCCGAGAAGAAGAGCGCCATCGCGTCGGAGTTGAACTGGCGCAGGTAGAGCGCTCCGAGCCAGACCGAGAGGAGCAGCAGCGCCATGTTGGTGGCGATGAAGCCGTCGGCGCCGAACAGCGCGACGCCGGGAGCGACGACCAACGAGACGAGATAGGGCTTGCCGAAATAGGCCGACTTCCAGCCGTCGTCGGAGGCGAGGATCAGGTTGCGCGCGCTGTTGTAGGGGAACTCCATCGCTAGGCGCTGCGCGTCGCGGTCGTCGCAGCGCAGGTCGTGGTCGTGCACCAGCGAGAGCGCCATCAGGTAGTAAGCCGGCTCGTCTGACTTGAGCGTCAGCGGCAACCCCGGCTTGACCAGGGTGAGCGGAAAGAGGACCAGAAAGAGCGCCAGGGCCCCGAAGGTGAGCGAGACGGAACGGCTCATCTAGCGGGGCATCCTATCGCGGCGAGCGCTCGATCCTTGGTCGCCGCAGGCGCCTCCGGTAGTCTCGCAGCGCCCTCGATTCCGGGGGCGGAGCGCATGACGAGACACCTCGCGGACCCCTCTCGCCTGCGGCGACTCGCCGCGCTGGCGCCCTTCCTGGCCGCCGCGGCGCTGGTGGCGCTGCTCGGCGTCTGGCGCGACAACGCCGGCAAGCTGCGCGGCGACGAAGCGACTTTCGCGGCGATGACGGCGTCGCTGGTGCGCGACCACGACCTGCGCTTCGACGCGCGCGACGAAGCTTGGGCGCTCTCGCGTCCCGAGCGCCCGCCCGGGCTCATCCTGCAGCGGACGCCGAGCGGCGTCTCCTACTCGAAGCCGATTCTCTATCCGCTTCTCGCTTCGCCCTTCGAGGTCCTGTTCGGCGAGCGCGGCCTGCTCGTCTTCAATGTCGCCGCTGTGGCGGCGGCGCTGGCGCTCGCCGCAGCGGCGCTGCGGCGGCGCGAAGCGGGCGACCGCGCGCTCGACAGCGTGCTGCTCTTCGCGGGCGCTTCGATCGTGCTGCCCTACCTCGCCTGGAAGATGACCGAGTCGCTGCAGGTGGCGCTGGCGACCGCCGGCCTCGCCCTCGCGCTCGGCGGCGATCTGGGCGGCGCGGGCGCTCGGGCGCCGGTCGCGCGCTGGCTCGACGGTGCGCCGGCCCGCCTCGCCGGCGCGGCGCTGCTCGGCCTGCTGGTCGCGCTGCGGGAGCCGAACGTCGCCGTCGCCGCCGTTCCGGTCCTCGCTGCGCTCGCGGCGCGGCGACCGGGGCGGGCGCTCGCCGCCGCCGTCGCTAGCGCCGCCGCCTATGGGGTCGTCGCGCTGGCCACGGTCGCGCTTAGCGGAACGGCGAGCCCCTACAAGTCGATCCGCTCCACCTTCGATGCCACGACGGGCTACCCGATCGAGGCGCGGGCGACGACGCCGACCTCGCCCGCGAAGCGCTTCGACGTCCAGCGCAACCTGGCGACCTCCGACCTCGGACTGGTGCCCGTGTTGACGCCGCGTCGGAGCGCCTACGCCGCCTTTTATTTCTTTTTCGGGCGGCATGCCGGGCTGCTGGCCTACTTTCCGGCCGCCCTGGCGCTGCTCTGGGCGGCTTCGCGCGGCTGCGACAGGGCGGGCCGCGCGGCGCTCGCCGGCTTCGCGCTCGCCGCCGGCTTCTACCTGGTCTGGTGGCCCGAGAACTTTTTCGGCGGCGAGACCTGCATCGGCAACCGCTACCTGCTTGCCGCCTATCCCTGTCTCCTCTTCGCACCGCGCCGGCTGCCGTCGCGGCGCGCGATCGCGGTCGCCTGGTTGGTCGCGGCCGCTTTCGGTCTCTCCGCCGCGCTCTCGGTGGCGCGCACGGCGAAGCTCGATCCGAGCAGCCAGAATCACGCCTACGCCGGCCTCTTCCGGTGGCTTCCCTACGAGTCGGTGGCCTCGACCATCGACGGGCGCCGCGATCGCTACTGGTCGGGAGACTTCCTGCGTTTCGTCGACCCCTTCGCCCGCGTCGACCGCGGCAGCTTCTTCGTCGACAGCGGCACGCCGCCGGCCGAGGTCGAGCTGGCGACGGGCTGGGCGGGGCGGCCACTGCAGTTCCTCGTCCACGCCGACGCGCCACGCGCCACGCTGATGGTCGGAGACTGGCTCGACAGCGATCGCGTGCCGCTCACCCCGCTCCCCGGCGGCACCTCCGGCGGGCTGGCGATCGTCCACCCCTCGCCGGCCTGGCGGTGGCACAGCTTCTGGTTCCGCATGCCGGGAGCTCCGCGCGCGCGGCTGCTCCGCATCGCTCTCGAGACGCCCGACGGGTCGCCGGCGAGCGCCGAAGTGCGCTACCTCGGCGAGCGCGGCATCCCGGCGGATGGCTTCGGCCGCGAGGTGCTGAGCGCCGAGCTCCCGGCCAGCGCGCCCGCGGGCGGGCAGACGAGAGTGCCGCTCGCGCTTCGCCATCGCGGCGGCTGGAGCTGGGATTCCGACGCGCCGCTGGCGGTCTATCTCGCGGTGCGCTTCGAGGCGCTCGACGGCGGCGCGGCGAGCGAGGCGCGCGTACGGCTGCCCCACCCGGTCGCGCCCGGAGGGCGCCTCGACATGGAGCTGCCGATCCACTGGCCGGCGGCGCCGGGGCGCTACCGGGTGGTGGTCGACCTCGTGCTGGAAGGAGTGGCCTGGTTCGCGGAACGGGTCGGCGCGCCGGTCGTCGCCGGAGAGGTCACCGTGACGCCGGCGATGGCAACGCCGCCCGCGCCGAGCCGTCGCTGAGGTCGAAGAGCGCCTCCGCGACCGGCCGCGCCTCGACCGCCAGCAGCTCGACCTCGAGCGGCGCCCCGCCGCGCGCCACGTCCTTGATCACCAGCCGCCGCGGCTCGGGCGGCAGGCCGGCGCTCCACGCCTTGAACTCGATCACCCGCCGCACGCGGTCGTCGTCGGCGCGCAGTTCGGCGCGCACCGGCAGCCGCCGCTCGCGGTCGACCACCCAGCGCAAGCGAGGCGCGGCGAGCGCGAGGCCGGGCTTCGCCACCAGATCGAAGGTCACCAGATTCCCCGTCGCGGTCGTGGCGCCGATCGCATAGTCGCGCGACGGGCGCGCCGCGAAGAGCTCGTCGATCGCGCCCGGGCCGGAGCGACCGAGCGCCGGCGCGAGCGCCACCGGCGCGCGCGCGCCGGGCGCCAGCAGGAAGAAGGAGCGATCGCGACGGAGCAGGAACTTGCCGCGATCCTTCGGCGCCAGGAAGCGGATCAGCAGGCGGTCGTCGCCGCGGCGCCAGATCTCGAGCGGCAGCGGCGAGGCGCCAGGCGCGGTGACGAGCCGCGCCTCGGCGCGCAGCTCGGCGGGGAGGCGGGCGAAGGGGTCGCTGGCGGCGAGGAGCCCGGCGTCGGCTTCTCCCGCGGCGAGCCGGGCGGAGAGCAGCGCGAGAACGAGCGCCGAGACGAACAGCCGGCGAGAGAGCAGGGCGCGCCTCAGACAGCGCCGAGCGCGTCGACGATGCGGCTGCGCACCGCGCGGCGGATCGGCAGGATCGAAGCGACGGCGAGCACCGCGAGCATCAGCAGGGCGGCGCCGAGGAAGGCCTCGGGAACCCAGGCGAGCTGGAGGTCGATCGGGTCGACGGCGCCCGGGGGCGGCGGCATCTTCAGGTGCGCGGCGTTGAGGAGCGCGGTCGCGAGGCCGCCGCCGGCGGCGCCGGCGAGCCCGCCGAAGAGGCCGAGCCAGAGCGCCTCGGCGAGCAGCAGCGCCGCGATCTGCCCCGGCGTGGTGCCGATCGCGCGCAGCGTGCCGAGCTCGCGCAGGCGTTCGAAGACGGTCATCACCAGCGTGTTGGTGGCGGCGAGCACGACGAGCAGGACGACGATGGCGCCGAGGAAGCGGAAGATGCCGGCGTAGAGATCGCGCACCTGGCCGTAGAAGGGGGCGCGCGCCGTCCACGGGACGACGGTGAGCCCCGGTCCTTCCCGGGAGAGCAGAGCGCTCACCGCGCGCCCGGTCTCCTCGGTGCGCTCCGTGCGGTCGAGACCGACGAGCAGGTCCGAGACGGCCTCGGTCTGCGCCAGCCGCGCCGCGGTCGCGAGCGGCAGCTTGACCATTCGCGTGTCGAGCTCGGCGACGCCGGTGGTGTAGATCCCGCGCACGCGGACGTCGAGGGCGTTGAGGAGGCCGGAGGGATCGGCCGCGAGCAGCGTCACGGTGTCGCCGACCTGCGCGCCGAGCGACTCGGCGAGGCCGCGCGCCAGCAGCGCGCTGTCCTCGCCGGGCGCGGGCGCCGCGTCCGGCAGAGGCTCGCCGGCCCGCAGCCGGGTCTCGAAGCCCATGCGGCGCTCGCGGTCGGGCTCGACGCCGACGCCGACGAACGAGACCGAAGCGCCGCCGGGGCGCTGGACGAGCCCCATGACGTGCAGGTTGGCGCCGACCGCGACGACGCCCGGCAGCTTCTCGAGCTCGCCGCGCAGCCGGCGCCACGGATCGAGCCGCGTGCTCGCCGGACGGTCGAGCCCGCCCGCGGCGCGCGCCGCGACCGCGTCGGCCGCGGTCACTTCGAGATGGCCGAGGCCGCCGTGGATCATCGCCTCGCGCAGGCCGTCGAAGGAGAAGCGGACGAAGCCGGCGGTGAGGATGATCGCGGCGGCGCCGCTGGCGACGATGGCGAGCGAGAGCGCCGTGCGCCGCCGGTTGCGCGCCAGGTTGCGCAGCGCGAGCAGGAGGAACGTCACGCCGCCTCCGGGCGACGCGCGTCCTCGACCAGCCGGCCGTCGCGCAGCGTCAGCTTGCGGGGGGCGCGCGCCAGCAGGGCGGGGTCGTGGGTGGCGACGACGAGCGTCGTGCCGTGCTCGCGATGCAGTCCCTCGAGCAGCGCCAGGATCGCCGCGGCGGTCTCCGAGTCGAGATTGCCGGTCGGCTCGTCGGCGAGGATCGCCGCCGGGCGGTGGACGAGGGCGCGGGCGATGGCGACGCGCTGCCGCTCGCCCCCCGACAGGCGGTCGGGGCGGTGCGCGAGGCGGTGGGCGAGCCCCACCGCTTCGAGCATGGCCGCGGCGCGTTCGCGGCGCTCGCGGCGCGTCACGCCGTCGATCGCCAGCGGGTACTCGACGTTCTCGAGCGCGGTGAGCACCGGCACGAGGTGGAAGGCCTGGAAGACGAAGCCGAGGCGGCGGCGGCGGAGCAGCGTGCGCTCGCGCTCGGAGAGCGCCGCGAGGTCGCGCCCCTCGACGGTCAGCGTGCCCGAGTCGGCGACGTCGAGCGCGCCGAGCAGGTGGAGGAGAGTCGACTTGCCGCTCCCCGAAGGGCCGGCGACGAAAACCGCCTCGCCGGCCGCGATCTCGAGGTCGACGGCGTCGACTCCCGTCACCGCGACGTCCCCCAGCCGGTAGCGCCGCGTCAGGGTGCGCGCCGCGAAGACCAGGGGGACGGCGGGCGAGGGAGCGCTCACGGGGGGATTCTAGTCGCCGTTCCACCGGCGATCGGACCGCACTCGACTACAATCCGCGCAACTTCCGTGAACCCGATGGCGACGACCCCTCCCGCCCGGAGCCGCGTGTGAGCCGCGTCATCGTCTGCCGGCGGTGCGGGGGCGAGATCCCGATTCCGGCCGAGGCGCTCGCCAACGCGACCGCGACCCTGACCTGTCCGGGGTGCGGCCAGCGCTACGCGCGCAAGGCGCCGGCGACGACCGGCGCGCCGGTCCACCCGACCGCATCCGCCTACACCTCGCAAGGGACGATCGCTCCTCCCGCCGGCCCCGATCCCAGCGGTCCGGCCGGGCGGCACCTGCCGACGACGTCGATCGGCGGCGCGGGCGGCGGCGAGCCGCGCCCGGGGATCTTCGCGCCCGGCGATTTCGTCGCCAACCGCTACCGTGTCGTGCGCTTCATCGCGCGCGGCGGCATGGGCGAGGTCTTCGAAGCGGAGGACCTCGAGCTGCGCGGCCGCGTGGCGCTCAAGACGATTCACGCCCGCGCCGCCGACGAAGCGGGAGCGGTCGACCGTTTCAAGCGCGAGATCCAGCTCGCCCGCCGCGTCACCCATCCCAACGTCTGCCGCATCTTCGACGTCGGTTTCCACGAGGGCGCTCCCGGCGCCGAGCCCGTCATCTTCTTCACCATGGAGCTGCTCGAAGGCGAGACCCTGGCGACGCGCCTCAAGCGCGCCGGCCGGTTGTCGACCGCGGCGGCGCTGCCGATCGCCCGCCAGCTGGCGGCGGCGCTGGCGGCGGCGCACGAGGCGGGCATCGTCCATCGCGACTTCAAGACCGAGAACGTCTTCCTGGTGCCCGGCCGGGAAGGGGAGCGCGCGGTGGTGACCGATTTCGGCATCGCACGCGGCGGCGGCGAGGACGGCAGCCACGCGACGCTGACCGCCACCGGCAGCGTGATCGGCACTCCCGCCTACATGGCGCCGGAGCAGATCGAGGGCGCGCCGGTGACCGCGGCGGCCGACCAGTACGCGCTCGGCGTCGTGCTCTTCGAGATGGTGACCGGCGAGCTCCCCTTCCACGGCGAGAATCCGCTGGTCACCGCGGCGCGACGGCTGACCGAGCCGCCGCCGTCGCCGCGTGAATTCGTGCCGGGGCTCGAGCCGGTCTGGGAAGCGACGATCCTGCGCTGCCTCGAGCGGCGTCCCGAGGCGCGCTTCCGCGACGTCGCCGCGGTGGCGCGCGCTCTCGACGGCGAAGCGAGCGCGATTCTCGCGCCGGCGCCGCAGCCGGCCGCGCCGCCCTCCATTCCCGCTGCCGTTCCAGCGCCCGTCTCGACCGCGCCCCGCCGCGACCGGCGCAAGGCGGCGGTGGCCGCGCTCCTGCTCGTCCTGCTCGCCGGCGCCTCGGCCTGGGGGTGGCTGCGGGTGCGGGCGATTCGCGAGCGCCTGGCGACCGGTGCGCCGGCGGTGGCTCGCCGCGCGGTCGCCGTGGTCGGACTGCGCAACCTCTCCGAGCGCGCCGAGTCGGCCTGGCTGTCGACCGCGCTGGCCGAGATGCTCGGAACCGAGCTCGGCCGGGGCGACACGCTGCGCGTGCTGCCGGGCGACGCGGTGGCGAGCGCGGTCGACGAGCTCCACCTCGCCGGCCGCGACCGGCTCGATCCCGAGGCGCGCCAGCGGCTGCGGCGCCGGCTCGGCGCCGACTACCTGGTGCTCGGCGGCTACACCGCGATCGCCGACGGCGGCGCGCTCCGGCTCGATCTGCGGCTCGAGGACGCGCGCTCCGACGAGACGCTCGCCACCGTCGGCGAGAACGGCAGCGAAGCGCAGCTCTTCGACCTGGTGGCGCGCGCCGGCGCGACGCTGCGCGAGAAGCTCGGCGCGCGGGCGGAGCAGAACGTCGCGCGCGCCGCGCTGCCGACTTCGCCCGAAGCGGCCCGGCTCTACGCCCAGGGGCTCGAGGCGCTGCGCGCCTTCGACCTCGCGCACGGGCGCGACCTGCTCGAGCAGGCCGTGGCGGCCGATCCCGGCAACGCGCTCACCCGTTCGGCGCTCGCCAGCGCCTGGGCTTCGCTCGGCTACGCGGCGCGCGCCGAGCAGGAGGGGAAGAAGGCGCGCGAGCTGGCGGCCGGCCTGCCGCCGGAAGAGCGGCTGGTGGTCGACGCGCGCTACTTCGAGGCGGTGAACGACTGGAGCGCCGCGGCGGGAATCTGGGAGCGGTTGTGGGCCGCCTACCCCGACGTCGCGGCCTACGGCCTCGGCGTCGCCGCCTGCCGCACCCGCGCCGGCGAGCCCGACAAGGCGCTCGCCGCCGCGCTCGCTCTCCGCAATCTGCCGCCGCCCGAGGGCGAGGACCCGCGCATCGATCTCGCCGAGGCGAACGCCGCGGGAGCGCTGGCCGATTTCCGCCGCCAGGCCGAGGCCAGCGAACGCGCCTCCCGCAAGGCGGAGGCCGAGGGGGCGCAGCGGCTCACCGCCGAAGCGCTGGTGGCGCGCGGCTGGGCCCTGAGGAATCTCGGCCGCGGCGTCGAAGCGCGCGCGGCGCTCGAGCGCGGCCGCGCGCTCTTCGAGCAGCTCGGCGATCGCGCCGCCGCCGCTTCCGCCGACGGGGCGCTCGGCGGCGTGCTGCTCGACCTCGGCGACGTGCCGGCAGCGCGCGCCGCCTTCGACCGCTCGCTCGCGACGGCGCGGGAGCTTGGCGACCGCGGCGCCGAGACCGCGGCGCTCAACAACCTCGCCGTACTGGCGCGCGCGCGCGGCGAGAACGAAGCGGCGCGCGCCAGCTACGAGCGCGCGCTGGCGATCTTCGAGGAGACCGGCGACAAGGTGGGCGCCGCTTTCGCGGCCAACAACCTCGCGGTCTGCCTGACCGAGCTCGGCGAGTTCGAGGCGGCCGGCACGCGGGCCGAGCAGGCGCTCGGCATCTGGCGCGCGAGCTCCGACCGGGGCGGCATCGCCGCCGCGCTCGGCAGCTTGGGGGGCGTGCGCCGGCGGAGCGGCGAGCTCGTCGACGCCGAGAAGGCCTGGAACGAGGCGCTCGCGCTCCGTCGCGAGACCGGCCAGCGGCCGGGCGAGGTGGTGGCGTTGAACGGGCTGGCGCAGACGCGGCTCGACGGCGGCCATCTCGACGACGCCGGGGACCTCTTCGGCGCGGCGCGCAACCTGGCGCGCCAGCTCGCAGCAAAGAGCGCGCTGGCGTCGGCGCTCGCCGGCCTCGCCGACGTCGAGAGCGCCCGTGGCGACGAGGCTTCGGCCCGCCGCGACCTCACCGAGGCGCTGGCGCTGCGCCGGGAGCTCGGCGAGCGGGCCGGCACGGCGCGCGTGCGGCTCGCGCTGGCGCGGCTCGACCTGGCGAGCGACCCCGCGGGCGTGGCGACGACCGCGCGCGAGCTGCTCGCGGCGCCCGTCGAGGAGCGGACCCCCGAAATCGAAGGCGCGGCGCGCGCGCTGGCGGCGCGGGCGCTCGCCGCTGGCCGCGACATCGCGGCCGCCCGCCGGGCGCTCGAGGCGCCCCCCGAGCTCGCGCCGCGGCTGCCGCTCGCCGTCGCCGTCGACCTGCGCCTCGCGGCGGCGCGCGTCGAGCTGGCGGCGGGGCGGCGCGAGGAGGCCCGGCGAATCGTCGAGGGGGCGCGGGCGCAGGCGCTCGAAGCGGGCCTCGCCGCTCTCGAGCTCGAAGGGGCGCTGCTCGAGGCCGAGCTCGCCGGCGGCGACGCCCCGGCCGAGCTCGCGGCGCGCGCCCGCGCGGCCGGCTTCGGATCGATCGCGCGCCGCGCCGACGCGCTGGCGCACGGCGTCTGACGTTAGGATCCGGAACATGAAGGCCGATTCCCCGCCGGCGCGCCCAGCCGCCCTGCCCGGGCCGCGCGAGATCTTCGCCGAGCTGCGCCGCGGCGTGCTCGGTCAGGATCGCGCGCTGCGCTTCGTCGCGGTGGCGGTGCACAAGCACGTGCTCGGCGAGGTGGCCGGCAACATCCTGCTGATCGGCTCGTCGGGCACCGGCAAGACGACGATCATGAACAACCTGCAGCGCCTCTACGACCAGACGCCGGGCTTCGAGGCGTTCCGCGCCGTCACGATCCTGAACGCCAACCTCCTGGTCGACTCCGATCGCACGGAGTTCCGCGGCGACCGCCTGCTCGCGGCGGTCGAGCAGCGGGCCCGCACCGTGGTCGGCGACAAGCCGGGCTTCGACGAGCTGGCCCGCGCCATGGGGCGCGCCACCGTCTGCGTCGACGAGATCGACAAGATGTCGACCCTCGTCCTCGGCCGCCCCAATCCGATCGGCGTCGTTCTCCAGCAGGGGCTGCTGACGCTGATGGAAGGGGAGAAGCTCGCCTACCGCCTGCGCGCCTTCGAGGGGGGCGTCGAGCAGGAGCGGCTGGTCGAGATCGACACCCGCGGCATGATGTTCGTCTGCGGCGGCGCCTTCGAGGGGCTCTACGACCAGGTCTACTTCCGGGTCACCAAGTCGGGCTCCGGAGCGCGCATCAAGACCGAGGCGGTGCGCGGCGCCGACGGCAGCGTGCGTCTCGAGACCCACTTCGCGCTCGTCGACTTCCTCAAGATGAAGGACCTCTTCGACTACGGCATGGTGCCGCAGTTCCTCGCCCGCTTCGACAAGGTCGTGGTGCTCAACGACCTCGACCGCTCGGTGCTCGAAGAGATCCTGCTGCGCTCGGTCGATTCCCCCTACGCGCGCTCGCGCCGCTACTTCGAGGCGCTCGGCATCGACCTCGACCTCGAGCCGGAGGCGGCGGCGCTGCTCGCCGAGCGGGCCGCGCTCGAGAACCGCACGGGAGCCCGCGCGCTGCGCGACGTCTTCGCCGAGGTCGTCAACCCGCTCGAGTTCGATCCCGACGCCGAGGCGAAGCCTTCCGAAGCGGGGCGCCGCAAGATCGCCATCGACGCCGCCCGCGTCCACCGCGCGCGGCGCTGAGCCCGGCCGCGCTCAGGGCGCGGTGCGCAGCAGCAGGACGACGGCGCGCCCTTCCTTCTCGAGATGCACGCGATCGCGTTCGATGCGCGCGATGCGGTAGCCCTCGACGCTCTCGCCCACTCCGACCAGCCGGCCATTGAGGTAGGCGAGCGGCGCGACCTCCGACCAGGCGATGCCGCCGAGGCCGAGCTTGCGGCCGTCGGCGAGCGGCAGCTCGCGGACGACGAGGCTCTCGGCGCCGGGCGCCTCGACCGGCTTCGCGGTCCGCGCCGGCGAAGTCGACGGCGGGCGCGCCGCGGGTTCCTGTTCGGCGGCCGGCGGCGGCGTCATCGATGGCGCCGGTGGCGTTGCGCGACGGCGCCGACGCCGCCGGTGGCGCGGCTGGCGCGGGCGCGCTCGGCGGGGCGGCGGGAGCGAGAGCCGCGCGCGCCGCGGGGCGGGAGAGCCAGTAGCCGGCGCCGGCGGCGGCTCCGAGCCCGAGGGCGATGACCGCTGCGGTCGCCGCCGGGGAGCGCCGGCGCGGTGCGCGCCAGGGCTGGCCGGCGGCCGAGAGACTCTCGGGCAATCCCTTCTCGCGCGCGGTGCGCGCGGCGGCCTCGCGCTCGGCCTTGGCGAGCGCCTGGCGGACCAGGCTCACGACCGCTTCCCCTCGAGCTCGCGCACGGCGCGACGGACGTGGTGGGCGGTGAGCTCTCCGGCGCCCTCGACGTAGCCGGCGAGCAGCGAGGTGTCGCAGACCGCGTTGATCAGGCGCGGAATGCCGCGCGAGTAGCGGTGGACGCCGCGCATCGCCCAGGGGGTGAACGAGGGGCGGCCGTTGGCGCCGGCGACCTGCAGCCGCCACTGGACGTAGAGCTCGGTCTCGTCGCGCGACAGCGGCGGCAGGTGGTAGCGCACGGTGATGCGCTGGCGGAGCTGGCGCAGCCCCGGCCGGTCGAGAACCTCGGCCAGCTCGGGCTGGCCGAGCAGCACGATCTGCAGCAGCTTCTGGCGGTCGGTCTCGAGGTTCGACAGCAGGCGGACCTGTTCGAGCAGCTCGCTCGGCAGGTCCTGCGCTTCGTCGATGAAGAGCACGACATCGTGCCCGCGCGGCACCTGGGCGAGGAGGAACTCGTTCAGCCGCTCGAGGTAGACGGCGCGGTCGGCGCGCGCCGGCGGCTCGATGCCGAGCTCGACCAGGATCGTGCGCAGGAGCTGCGAGCTCGACAGCAGCGGATTCAGCACCAGCGCGGTGTGCACCGTCGGACCGAGCCGCTCGAGGGCGGCGCGGCAGAGCGTCGTCTTGCCCGCCCCCACCTCGCCGGTCAGCTGGATGAAGCCCTTGCGCTCGCGGATCCCGTAGAGCAGGTGCTCGAGGGCGTCGCGGTGGCGCTCGGAGAGGAAGAGGAAGCGGGGGTCGGGGGTCAGCGAGAAGGGGGCTTCGCGCAGACCGTAGAACTCGAGGTACATCGCCGCGCAGCCTACTCCGTACGCGCGAGCCGGCGCTCGAAGAAATCGAGCGTGGCGGTGTAGGCGCGCAGCCAGGTGCGGTGGAGCAGGAAGCCGTGGATCTCGTCGGGGAGGATGAGGGTCTCGAAGTCGACGCCCTGTCTGCGGAGCCCCTCGGCCAGCCGCACCGTTTCGACGAAGGGGACGTTGTGGTCGTCGTCGCCGTGGATCAGCAGGACCGGAGAGCGCCAGGTGGCGAGGTCGGCCATCGGCGAGGCGGTGAAGGCGCGATCGAGGCGGGCGGCAGTGGCGACGTAGCGGCGGTCGAACGGCGGGTTCGGGAACTCGAGGTTCCAGTCGTGCACGCCGTGATAGTCGACGCCGGCCTTGAAGGTCCCCGAGGCGCGCGCCAGCGCCATCGCGGTGAGGTAGCCGCCGTAGGAGCCCCCCCAGATGCCGAGGCGCGCCCCATCGACCTCCGGTTGGGCGCGCAGGAAGAGGGCCGCGGCGAGCACGTCCTGGAACTCGCTGGCGCCCGCCTCGCCGACCCCGTCCGCCTCGCGGAAGGCGAGCCCGTAGCCGATTCCCGAGCGGTAGTTGACCGACAGCACCGCGAAGCCGCGGCTCGCGAGCCACTGATTCACCGCGTAGGCCTGGTGGTAGTAGCCCATCGGGTGGAAGGCGGCGAGCATCTGTCGCACCGGCCCGCCGTGGACGAAGACGAGCGCCGGGAGCTTCGCCGCCGCGCCGGCGCCGGCGGGAAGGAAGAGCTGGCCGTGCACCGCGAGGCCGTCGGTCGACGGAAAGACGACCTCGCGCGGCGTCACCAGCCCGGCGGCCGGGAAGCCCGCCGGAACCGCCGCCGGACGCAGCGCGCGCGCCGCGCCGTCGGCGCCGCGCAGCGCGACCGCCAGCGGCTGGCGCGCCGCCGACTCGAGGAAGGCGACCGCGCCGCCGGCGAGCGGCGCCGGGGTGAACTCGAAGCGCTCTTCGCCGGCGTCGAGGCGCTCGATGGCGCCGCCGGCCGTGGCGACCCGCGCCAGGCGGCGATGGTCGAGAGCGCCTTCGTTCCAGGTGAAGGCGAAGCCCCGGCGGTCGGGCGCGAGGGTCGCGTGCTCGACCTCGCAGGCGCAGGGGGTCAGGTCGACCGCCTGGCCCCCCGCCGCGGGCACCGACCAGAGGTGCATCCAGCCGCTGCGCTCCCAGGGGAAGACGATCCGGTCGTCGCCGCTCCACCAGAGATCGCTCCCCTGGGTTTCGAAGAAGTGGAAAGCGCTGCCGTCCCCGGCCGCGGCGCGGAAGAGCTCGCGCCCCGTGCCGGTCGCCGGATCGGCGACGCGGATCGACCAGGGCTCGGGGGCGGTGCGGCGCGGCAGGAAGGCGGCCGGAGCGTCCTCGGCGGGCAGCCGCAGGAAGGCGAGCGCCTTGCCGTCCGGCGACCAGGTCGGCAGGAGATCGGTGTCGACGCCGGGATCCATCCAGGTGATCCGGTTGGCGGCGAGATCGAGCACGCCGACGAAGCCGTGCGTGTCGCGGCTGCTCGCGAAGGCGAGGCGCGTGCCGTCGGGGGAGAAGCGGGGCTGGCTCTGCTCACCTTTCAGATGCGTGAGCTGCTTCGGCTTCCACCTTCTCCGCGCCGCGGCCCGCGAGCGGCGCCGACCAGAGCTGACCGCCGCGCACGAAGACGAGGCGATCGCCGCGCGGCGAGATGACCGGCTCGCCCCCCTCGCCGATCGCGCGCGCCGGCGCTCCGGCCGCTCGCGTCGAGCAGCCAGACGGTGGCCTGCGCGCCGGCGGGATTCGGAGGCGACGTTGGTCGCCGGCGCGCCCCCTTCGTCGCCGCCGCGCACGAAGGCGAGCCAGCGGCCGTCGTCCGACCAGGCGAGCGCCGAGAGCTCGAGGCCGTCGTCGCTCGCGAAGCGCTTCAGCTCGCGCGGCGCCCAGGCGGGCGCCGCCGCGGTCCAGACGCTGCGCTCGCCGCGCTCCAGCTCGAGCCAGGCGACCGCGCCGCCGTCGCGGGCGGCGACCAGCTCGGAGGGGAAGGCGGGCGAGAGCAGCGCGTCGAGGCTGGGCGCGGCGGCGAGCGGCGCGGCGGCGAGCGCGAGCAGGATGGCGGCGGCATCGATGCGGAGACGCATGGCGGGCTCCTCGAAGGAAGACCCATTCTCCTACGCTGCCGCCCGGGCCGCGACGACCGCGGGTTGCCGCGCGAGGCGCCCCCCGTTACGCTCCGCTCGCACGCGGGAGGGAGCGATGGATCGCGCCGAAGCCTGGAGTCTCGTCGAGCAGCACGTCGCGCAGCCGGGCCTGCGCCGCCACATGCTGGCGGTCGAGGCCGCGATGCGCCACTACGCCGGCCAGGCTGGGGGGCGACCCCGAGCTCTGGGGCCTCGCCGGCCTGCTGCACGACTACGACTGGGAGATCCACCCGACGCTCGAGGCGCACCCGAAAGAGGGACTGCCGCTCCTCGCACGAGCGCGGCTGCCCGGCCGAGGTGATGCACGCCATCGCGTCGCACAACGAGGAGGCGACCGGCGTCGCGCGGGAGAGCGCGCTCGACTACGCGCTCCTCGCCTGCGACGAGGTGACCGGCCTGCTGGTCGCCGCGGCGCTGGTGCGGCCGACCAAGGACATCCGCGACGTCGAGCTCAAGTCGATCCAGAAGCGGTGGAAAGAGAAGATCTTCGCCGCCGGCGTCGACCGCCCGCACGTCGAGGCCGCCACCGCCGATTTCTCGCGCCAATGTTTCGCCGGAGGTCTCGCCCTGTGGGATCACGTCAGCAACGTGCTCGAAGCGATGAAGGCGTCCGCCGCGACGCTCGAGCTCGACGGCCGGCTCGCGCGGCCGGCTTGAAGATCGCGCTCTCCGCGCTGGCGCTCGCCGCGGCGCTCGGCGGCGGCTTCGTCGCCGGCCGCTCGCTGGGCGACTCCGGTACGCGTCTCGCGCGCATCGAGCGCGCGCCCGTCGGCGGCCTGGCGACGCCGAGCGCCTTCGCGCCGCCGGCGCTCGCCGAGCGGCCGGTGAAGAACGTCGTCCTGCTGATCGGCGACGGCATGGGGCTGGCGCAGATCGCCGCCGCGCGCCTGCGCGCCTACGGACCCGACGGGCGCTTCGTGATGGATCGGCTGCCGGTCTCGGGCTCCTCGCGACCGACCCCGCCGAGGCGATCGTGACCTCCTCCGACGCCGCGGCGACGGCGCTCGCCTCCGGCGAGAAGACGCGCATCGGTCGCGTCGGCACCGCCCCTGACGGCAAGCGCCGCCTGCCGAGCATTCTCGAGGCGGCGCGCGGCGCCGGTTTCGTGACCGGCCTCGTCACCACGTCGACCGTCTTCGACGCGACGCCGGCGGCCTTCGCCACGCACGTCGCGGCGCGCCGGGACTACGGCGCGATCATCGATCAGCTCGGCGAGCTCGGGGGTCGACCTGCTGGCCGGCGGCGGGCGCGAGCAGTTCTCCGGCCTGACCCAGGGGGGCTCGCGCATCGACGGGCGCGACCTGCTCGCCGAAGCGCGCGCGCGGGGCATCGCCGTCGTCACCGATGCGCGCGGCGCTGGCGCGAGCCGATCGCCTGCCGCTCTGGGCGCTCTTCCCGGGCTCGAAGCTCGGCGAGTCGCCGGCCCACCCGACGCTCGGCGAGATGGCGGCGAAGGCCATCGAGCTCGCCGCGGCGGAGGCGAAGCGCCGCGGCCACGGCTTCTTCCTGCTGCTCGAGGAGGAAGGGATCGACACGGCGGGGCACGCGCGCGATCTCGAGGCGATGGCGCGCGCGGTGCTCCACCTGGACCAGGCGGTCGAGGCGGCGGTCGCGCTTCGCCGCCGCGCGACGGCGAGACGCTGGTTCTGGTCACCGCCGACCACTCGACCGGCGGGCTGGTCATCGACGCCGACTCGACCGCGCGCGAGCTGACGGTCGTCTGGGCGAGCAACAAGCACGCCGGCGAGCCGGTGCCCCTCTTCGCCTACGGTCCCCCCGGCGCGATCGCCGGCTGGACCGGCTTCGCGGCCGACACCGAGCTGCCGCATCGCATCGGCCGGTTGCTCGGCCTCGCCGGGGTGGTGACCATGCGGCGGCTCCTCCTGCTCTCGAACTCGACGCAGCATGGCGGCGGCTACCTCGATCACGCGATGGGGGAGATCCTGGCGCGGCTCGATGGCGCCCGCCGCATCCTCTTCGTCCCCTTCGCGCTGCGCGATCGCGCCGGTTACACGCGGAAGTTCCGCCAGCGGCTCGCACAGGAGGGCATCGAGGTCGACGAGCTGGCGGCCGACACGATCGGCAACCGTCAGATCGAGAGCGCCGAGGCCTTCTTCGTCGGCGGCGGCAACACCTTCCGCCTGCTGCGCGCTCTGCAGCGCGGCCGCCTCCTCGGACCGTTGCGGCGCCGCGCGCTCGCCGGCGTTCCTTACCTCGGCGCCTCGGCCGGCATCAACCTCGCCGGCCCGACCATCCGGACCACCAACGACATGCCGATCGTCGAGCCGATGGGCTTCGAGGCGCTCGGCCTCGTCCCCTTCCAGATCAATCCGCACTACCTCGATCCCGATCCGGGCTCGACCCACATGGGGGAGACGCGCGAGCAGCGCCTCGTCGAGTACCTCGAGGAGAACGATCGCATCGTCGTCGGCCTGCGCGAGGGAGGCTGGATCCGCGTCGACGGCGCGCGCGGCGCGCTCGGCGGCCTGCGCGGCGCGCGGATCTTCCGCCGCGGCGCCGAGCCCGAGGAGCGCGCGCCCGGCGCCCTCCTCGACGATCTCCTCGCCGGTCAGTAGCGGTCGGCGCGGAAGGGCGCCGGGTCGAAGGTCGGCTTCTCGCCGCCCATCAGCTCGGCGAGCAGCCTGCCGGTGCCGAGCGAGGTCTTGAGTCCGGTCATCTGGTGGCCGGTGGCGAGCCAGACGTTGGCGAGCCCGCGCGCCCGGCCGATCAGCGGCATGCCGTCCGGCGTGCAGGGGCGCAGGCCGCGCCAGAGCTCGTGCGGCGGCAGCGGATCGGGGAGCGCCACCATGCCGCGCGCCGCGCGCACGATGGCGCCGACCCGGCGGGCGGTGATCGAGAGATCCTCGTCGACCAGCTCGAGCGTGCCCGAGATGCGCAGCGCGTCGCGATGCGGGTTGAGCGCCAGCTTGCGCTCGGCGAGCATCAGCGAGCGGGTCGGATGCGGCTCCTGCCGCGGCACCACCAGCGAATACCCCTTGGCGCCGAGCACCGGCAGGTCGAGGCCGAGCGTGCGGCCGAAGCGCTTCGACCAGGCGCCGGTGGCGACGACGATCTCCCGCCCCGCGAAGGCTCCGGCGGTCGTCTCGAGCTCGACGACGCGGTCGCCGGCGCGGCGGACCGCGTAGACCTCCGCCCCTTCGATCACCTCGACGCCGGCGGCGCGTGCCTCGACGGCGAGCGCCGAGACGGCGAGGAAGGGCTCGCAATGCGCGTCTTGCGGGAAGAAGTAGCCCCCCACCTGCGCGCCGATCACCGCCGGCTCACGCGCCCGGATCTCCTCGGCCGACCAGGCCTCGAAGGGAACGCCGAAGCGGGCGACCAGCTCGGCGGCGCCACGCCCGGCGGCGAGCGCCTGGGGATGCTCGTAGATGGCGAGCAGGCCGGCGCGCTCGAAGCCGAAGGGGACCGGAGTGCGCCGCGCCAGCTCCTCCCAGCGGTCGACGCTCCAGCGGCAGAGCTCGACGAGCGCCGCCGTGCCGCGCTCGTAGCGCGGGCGAGAGGTGGCGGCGAGGAAACGGAGCAGCCAGGCGGCGAGGCCGAGGTCGAGGCGCGGCTGGATGTAGAAGGGACTCTCGGGATCGAGCAGCCACTTCGTCGCCTTCCAGACCAGGCCGGGCGCCGGCAGCGGCACGGCAAGCGCCGGGGTCAGCCAGCCGGCGTTGCCATAGGAACAGGCCTCGCCGACGCGATCGCGCTCGAGGAGCGTGACCGCGGCGCCGCGCTGCCGGAGCTCGAGCGCGCAGGCGAGGCCGATGACGCCGCCGCCGACGACGAGCACGTCGCGCGGCGCGGCGGAGCTCGGCGTCGCGGCGGCGGGCATGCGGGAAATGCTATCCCGTCGCATCCGCGGAGCGACCGGCGCCACCACGCGCAGGTGCAGACGCTCACAGCGCGGCGCGCTGCCGGGCCCTATCGTGCTGCTGCCCTCGATCCTCTCTCCTTGGGTGGCATCCGGGCGGGGGGGCCGGCGGCGGATGACGCGCGCGGGGTCCGAACCTCCTCCTCCTCCTTGGACCCCGAGCGCTTCGCCGGCGCCGACCCTCCCGGGCAGTTCCCTCCGAGCAGGAACGTGAAAGCCGGCAGGCCGGGACGGCCCTACGATCTCCGGCCGTGGACGAACCCTTCGAAGACACCGAGAGCCGAATTCCGTTCCCGGGCGCGGCGCGGGGCGCGAGCCTTCCGCCGCTGCGCCGCTTCGTCATCCGTGGCAAGGGGAGAATCGTCATCGTGCCGGTCGACGAGGTGGTCTGGATCGAGGCCGAGCGCAACTACCTGCGGCTCCACCTGGTCGATCGCGCGCACCTCTACCGCGGCAGCATCGGCGCCGTCGCCGCGCGGCTCGATCCGGCGCGCTTCGCGCGCATCCACCGGTCGGCGATCGTCAACCTCGATCGCGTGCGCGAAATGCGCACGACCGGCGAAGGTGCCTGTGTCGTGCGTCTCGACAGCGGCGCGACCGTGCGGATGAGCCGGACGCAACGCGGCGAGCTGGCGGCACTGCTCGAGTCGAGCGAGCCGGCTTCCTCCGCAGTCCATCCATCTGAATCGTTGCGCGACGGAATCCAGCTCGCCGGAGCCGGCTCGCCCTCCGTCACCCGCCGGCCCGATCGCGCCGCCGGTCGCTGGTGATCCTTCGATCGACGCCGGTCCACCTGTCCGCCGTCGTTCGTCCCTGACGGGCGCCGGCAGGCCTTTTCCGGTACCGGGCCTGCACCCTCTCTCGCGACCCCGGCTCCATGGAGGAGGCGGGCGAGACGAAAGGGGATCGCGCATGAGAATCGGCAGTCGATGGGGACGCCAGCTGGTGGCGTTCGTTGCTCTTCTGGTCGGTCTGGGCGGAACGGCCTTCGCGCAGCTGCAGACCGGCAATGTCTTCGGCAGCGTGGCCGACGACAAGGGGCAGGCGCTCCCGGGCGTCACCGCCACGCTCTCGGGCGGCGGTTTGCCGGTCGTCGCCACCACGGACGCCGAGGGCAACTTCCGCTTCATCGGCGTCTCGCCGGGCGTTTACAAGCTCGAGTCGACCCTCGACGGCTTCAGCCCGGTGGTCTACGAAGAGGTCACGGTCAACGTCGGCCGCAACACGACGCTCAACCTGACCATGAACGCCGCAGTCGCCGACGTGATCACGATCACCGGCGAATCGCCGCTGCTCGACAGCCGCAAGATCTCCACCGGCGCCACGGTCGACAAGACCGAGCTCGAGAAGATCCCCTCGGCCCGTGACCCCTGGGTCATGCTGGCGACCACCCCGGGCGTGCTCGTCGACCGCATCAACGTCGGCGGCAACGAATCGGGCCAGCAGTCGACCTACGTCGGCAACGGCGACGACGGCCGCAACTCGACCTGGTCGGTGGACGGCGTCGAGATCACCGACGTCGGCGCGATCGGCAGCTCGTCGTCGTACTACGACTTCGACGCTTTCGAGGAGATCAACGTCTCCACCGGCGGCTCCGACGCGGCGAGCCGCACCGGCGGCGTCGGCATCAACATGGTGACCAAGCGCGGCACCAACGAGTGGCGCGGCTCGGGCCGTTACATCACCGACAAGGACAGTTGGCAGTCCGACTTCGATCCCTCGGCCGGCGACTTCGCCCAGGCGGGCCCTTGGAACCAGAACAGCGCCCAGGCGGCGTTCAAGGCCGGCAACCGGATCGTGAAGGTCGAGGACTACGGCGCCGAGATCGGCGGCCCGATCGTCAAGGACAAGCTCTGGATCTGGGGCAGCTACGGCAAGAACAAGATCAATCTGCTGACGGTCTCGGACTTCGCCGACGACACCCAGCTCGAGACGATCAACGGCAAGCTGAACTGGCAGATCGCCACCAACAACTCGGCGTCGGTGTTCTATTCGAACAACGACAAGACCAAGCAGGGGCGCAATGCCAGCCCGCTGCGCACCCAGCCGACCACCTGGAACCAGGGCGGCCTGTCGTCGGATCCGAAGCTGTTCAAGTTCTTCAACGAGCGGCCGACGGTCATGAAGCTCGAGGACACCCACATCTTCGGGTCCAATTTCTTCCTCACCGGCATGTACTCCGAGGTCTCCGGGGGGTTCTACCTGACCCCGCAGGGGGGAATCGGCGACGATCACGCCAACGCCCAGCTCAATCTGTCGACCAGCGTCTGGACCCAGACCTACGTCGACGCGAAGACCGCTCGTCCCCAGGATCAGTACAAGGCGGACGGCTCGTACTTCTTCGCCACCGGCAACCTGAACCACGAGCTGAAGTTCGGCGCCAACTACCGCAAGGCCGAGGTGCGCTCCTTCTCTCGCTGGCCGGGCTGGGGCATCGACCTCTCGCTCAATGGCGGCGGGTTGACGAACTACCTCTTCTACACCTCGGTGATCGCCGACGGCATCCTGAACTACGACGTCAAGTACGAGAACACGTATGTCCAGGACACCATCACGAGCGGCAACCTGACCGCCAACATCGGCTTGCGCTACGACGTCCAGAGCGGTGAGCAGGCCGCAGGATCGACGCGCGCGGTGCCAGGCTTCGAGGCCTTCCTGCCGGCCTACAGCACGCCGGGGGGCAGCCCGGGCTTCGACGACTGGAAGGACATCCAGCCCCGCCTCGGCCTGACCTACGCTCTCGGCGCGGAGAAGAAGACGCTCCTGCGAGCCAGCTACAGCCGCTTCGTCGACCAGCTCTCTGGCGCGGCGGTCGGTCAGACCTACCCGATTTATCCGGCGCCGTACGTCGGCTTCTACGCCTACGACACCAACGGCAACGGCAAGATCGATCGGTCGGAAGTCCTCCCCAACGCCAGCGGTCACGGACCGAACTACAATCCGAACACCCGTCAGGTCGTTCCCACTTATGGCGTCGACCCGGGCCTGAAGGCGCCGACGACCGACGAGCTCGTGCTCGGCGTCGAGCACGCGCTGCTGCCGGAGTTCGTCGTCGGCTTCAACGTCACCTGGCGCAAGATCAACGACCTGCTCGAGACCGAGCTCCTGGTGTTCGACGGCGATCCGTACTCCGTCGCCAATGGTCCGACCATCGGGCGCAAGGTCCGCTCGGACGACTGGGAGGTGACCGAGACCCACACGGTCGTCCTGCCCGACGGCAAGGCGCGCCAGGTTCCGGTCTATTCGCTCCGCTCCGGCGTCGCGTCGCGCGGCGGCACCTTCCTCGAGAACAGCGACTCGTCGCAGGACTACCTCGGCCTGTCGTTCACCTTCAACAAGCGCCTCTCCAACCGCTGGATGGCGCGCGGCAATTTTTCGTGGAACGACTGGAAATGGAACGTCCCATCGGCGGAGGCCGCCAACGCGCCGCAGAATCCGGTCGGCGGCGGCAACGACGGCGACCGCGTGGTCACCTGCGTCGGCGCCGGGTCGGGCGCCAAGGCCGGCATCTGCATCAGCAGCCAGTGGTCCTACTCGATGTCCGGCATGTACCAGGTGGCGCCGGAGAAGGCGTGGGGCTTCAACGTCGCCGCGGCGCTCAACGGTCGCCAGGGCTATGCCAACAACTACTTCATCCGCGCCGGCCGCGCCGGTTTCCCGGGCGCCGGTGACGTGCTGACGTCGGCGACGGCTCGTCCGGACGACTACAAGAACGACGACGTCCACGTTCTCGACCTGCGGATCGAGAAGGAGTTCAAGTTCGACAAGGTCGGCCTGACGATCGGCGCGGACGTCTTCAACGCGCTCAACACCTCGACGGTGCTGCAGCGCAACCTGCGCCTCGACTACCCGACCCGCAGCCGCAATCGGGATCGCTCGCTCACGGGCGACCACGTCCAGGAAGTGCTGAGCCCGCGCATCTTCCGCCTCGGGGCCAAGATCACCTTCAACTGATCGCGGCACCGCAGCCGTTCGCCTGACGACCGCCGGGGGCGACCCCGGCGGTCGTTTTCGTTCCGGAGCCGGGTGTCCTCTAGGTCGTCCGCCGGTGGCGGAAGGCGGACGGCGTCACGCCGAAAGCACGGCGGAAGCGGGTCGTGAAGTGGCTGTGGTGCGAGTAGCCGAGGTCGACCGCGATCGTCGCGAGGTCCGCGTCGCCGTCGAGCAGGCGGTCGAGCGACATCCGGAGCCGGAGCTGATCCCGGTACTGATGAAGCGAGGCGCCGGTGTGGCGGCGGAAGACTCGCGCTAGGTGGAACTCCGATGTGCTCGAGCCGGCACGCCAGCTCGGCGAGCGCGAGGTTCTCGGTCGCGGTGGCGGCGAGCAGGAGCTTGGCGTCCTCGGCGAGCTCCGTCTGGCGCACCGGCAATGGCTCGTGGAGGTTCGCCGGCGCGGCAGCCGCGGCCAGCACGCGGCCGACCGCCGCGAGCACCGACTCTTCGACCCAGAGCGCGTCGACGGGCCCGCTTCCTTCCACGTGACGAACGATGCGGCGCTGCCGGGCAAAGCTGCGCGCGTCGGCGGGAGCGATCGGCGCCGGAAAACGAGGGCGCTCGTCGTCGCGGGCGGCGGGATCGAGGAGGCCGAGCATCTCGCGCAGCACCGCCGGCGCCAGCACGTACCAGTTGCAGATCGTGCCCTTGCCATCGATATCGCGCCGCCGGTAGCTCTCGCCCTGCCGGTAGAAAGAGACCTCGTTGACCGAGATCACCCGGTCGAGTCCTCCCTCGCGCAGCACCCGCACGCTGTTGCGCGGAAAGACGATCGTGTCGGCGTTGGAAGGACCGGAGTCCGGAAAGAGGGGATCGTCGGGAGGGCACCGGAAGCTGCAGACGGCCACCGATTCGCCGGCGAAGAGAATCTTCTCGGCCGGTTTCGGCGCCGGCAGCGGCAGGGTCCGCGCGATCGCCATCACGCCTTGGATTGTAGACCCCCGCCGGGGGCGGACGGCTCAGTGCCCGCGGGCCACGGCTCGTGCCGCGATGCGGTCGATCAGGCCCGGCGCCAGGAGGCGCACGTAGCGCCCGACCTTCCCGCGCCACGAGAGGAGCACGAGCCGCTTGCGCGCGCGCGCCGCGCGCAGGATGGCGCCGGCGCAGGCTCCCGTGGTCATGATCTTCGCCTCCGCCATCGGCGTCTCGCCGAGCGGCTGGCCGTCGGGCCCGTAGGCGCGGCGGTGGATCTCGGAGACGACGAAGTCGGGGCAGACCAGCGTCACCGTCACGCCGGTGCCGGCGAGCTCGACGCGCAGCGAGTCGAAGAAGCCGTGCAGCGCGTGCTTGGTCGCCGCGTACCCCGTTCGCGTCGGCACGCCGGTGAGGCCGGCGAGGCTCGACACCACGACGATGCGGCCGCGGCTCGCCTTCAGGGCCGGCAGCGCCTCGGCCGCGAGCCAGGCGTAGCCGAGGTAGTTGACCCGCATCAGCCGCTCGAGGATCGAGCGGTCGGCGAGCTCGTCGAGGCGGCTCCACATGTCCTGGCCGGCGTTGAGCAGCAGGACGTCGAGCGGCGCCGAAGGCCTCGAGGCGTCCTCGCCACCAGAGCGCCGGCAAGCGCTCTCGTCGCCGACGTCGGTGGGGACGACGAGCGCCTCGGCGCCGCGTGCCCGGCACTCGGCCGCGACCTCCTCGAGGCGGGCGGCGTCGCGCGCCGCCAGCACCAGCTTCGGCCGCTCCGGCGCGAGCTGCAGCGCCAGCTCCCGTCCGATGCCGGCCGACGCTCCGGTCAGCAGCACGACCCTGCCCGCGAACGATCGCTCTCCCGCTCCCGATCCGCTCATGCCGGGCATGCTAGCCGCGGAAGGACCGCTTGACCCGGCCGGCAGTTTCATGCTTTCATCCGGATTCTCGAATGAAACGAGCTCCCGCCCCGACCCCCGACCCGCTCCTCGCCCGGCTCGGCGCCCTCGCCGACCCGGCCCGGCTGCGCCTGCTGGCGCTGCTCGAGCGCGAGGAGCTCGGCGTCGGCGAGCTGGCCGAGATCCTCCAGCTGCCGCAGTCGAGCGTCTCCCGCCACCTGAAGGTGCTGGCCGAGCAGGGGTGGGTCGTCGTCGCGCAGCGAGCGCACCGCCAATCTCTACTCGATGGCGAACGGCGAGCTGCCGGCGGCGGCGCGCTCGCTCTGGGAGATCGCCCGCGCGAGGACATCGCGGGCTGGCCGACCCTCGAGCACGACCGGCTGCGGCTCGCGCGCCGACTGGCCGAGCGGACAGACGGCAGCCGCGGCTTCTTCGCCGGCGTCGCCGACCAGTGGGAGACGCTGCGCGCCGAGCTCTACGGCCGCCGCTTCACCGAGGCGGCGATCGCCGCCCTGCTGCCGCGCGACTGGGTGGTGGCCGACCTCGCCTGCGGCAGCCGGCGACCTCACCGTGCGGCTCGCGCCGCGCGTGGCGCGGGTCGTCGCGGTCGACGCTTCGCCGGAGATGCTGGCGGCGGCGAAGCGCCGCGCGCGCGGCCTCGCCAACGTCGAGCTCCAGCGCGCCGACCTCGACGGACGCTGCCGGTCGCCGACGCGAAGCTGCGACGCGGCGCTGCTGCTGCTCGCCCTGACCCACGTCGACGAGCCGGCGGCGGCGGTCGGCCGAGATGGCGCGCATCCTGAAGCCGGGCGGCCGCGCCGTGATCGTCGACCTGCTGCGCCACGACCGCGACGAGTTCCGCCGCAAGATGGGCCAGCTTCGCAACGGCTTCGCCGCCGACGAGCTGCAGGCGCTGCTCGCGCGACGCCGGGCTTCGAGGCCGACGACCTGCGCGCCGCTCGCCCCCGAGGCCGAAGCCAAGGGCCCCGCCCTGCTGCTCGCCACGGCGACGAAGCGCGCCGGGCCGACGCCGGGCAGGAGCCGACAGCCCGATGAGCCGCGAACGTCGAATCCAGCCATTCCTTCAGTGGAAGATTTTCATTTTTTTCTGAGAGAGAGGAAACCATGACGACTCAACGTCGCCGCCGAAAAGAAGCTCGACTACTTCGTGAAGGACCTCTCGCTCGCCGAGTGGGGGCGCAAGGAGATCCGCCTCGCCGAGCAGGAGATGCCCGGCCTGATGGCGGTGCGCGACGAGTACCGCGCCGCGCAGCCGCTCGCAGGGGCAGCGCATCATGGGCTCGCTCCACATGACGATCCAGACCGCGGTGCTGATCGAGACGCTCGCCGAGCTCGGCGCCGAGGTGCGCTGGGTGTCGTGCAACATCTTCTCGACCCAGGACCACGCCGCCGCGGCGGTGGCGGTCGGCCCGCACGGCACGCCCGAGAAGCCGGCCGGGCATCCCGGTCTTCGCCTACAAGGGCGAGACGCTCGAGGAGTACTGGGACTTCACCTCGCGCGCCCTCGACTTCGGCGACGGCCAGCGGCCCGACGCAGATCGTCGACGACGGCGGCGACGCGACGCTGCTGCATCCACAAGGGCTTCGAGTTCGAGAAGGCCGGCAAGGTGCCCGCGCCGGAGACCGCCGACAGCGAGGAGTTCGCCATCGTCCTCGCGCTGCTCGCGAAGATCCAGAAGGAGGACCCGAAGCGCTGGCACCGCATCGTCGCCCGGCGATGCCGCGGCGTCTCCGAGGAGACGACGACCGGCGTCCACCGCCTCTACGAGATGGAGAAGGCCGGCACGCTCCTCTTCCCGGCCATCAACGTCAACGACTCGGTGACCAAGTCGAAGTTCGACAACCTCTACGGCTGCCGCCACTCGCTCGTCGACGGCCTGAACCGCGCCACCGACGTCATGCTGGCCGGCAAGGTCGCGGTGGTCTGCGGCTACGGCGAGGTCGGCAAGGGCTGCGCCCAGGCGCTGCGCGGCCAGGGCGCCCGCGTCGATCGTGACCGAGATCGACCCGATCTGCGCGCTGCAGGCGGCGATGGAGGGCTACGAGGTGCGCACGCTCGAGGAACGTGGTCGGCACCGCCGACATCTTCATCACCGCCACCGGCAACTTCGACGTCGTCACCGCCGAGCACATGGCGCGCATGAAGGACAAGGCGATCGTCGGCAACATCGGCCACTTCGACAACGAGATCGACATGGCCGGCCTGAAGAAGATCGCCGGCATCCGGAAGATCAACATCAAGCCGCAGTACGACGAGTGGGTCTTCCCCGACGGCCACTCGGTGCTGGTGCTCGCCGAGGGGCGCCTGCTCAACCTCGGCTGCGCCACCGGCCACCCCTCCTTCGTGATGTCGTGCAGCTTCACCAACCAGGTGATGGCGCAGGTCGACCTGGCCGAGAACGGCCGACAAGTACGACCGCAAGGTCTTCGTCCTGCCCAAGAAGCTCGACGAGAAGGTGGCGCGCCTCCACCTCGACAAGCTCGGCGTCAAGCTGACCGAGCTGTCGGCGAAGCAGGCCGAGTACATCGGCGTCCCGGTCGAGGGGCCGTACAAGCCCGAGCACTACCGCTACTGAGCGGCCTGCGCCGCTGGAGCCTTCCGCAGCAGGGAGGGCGCGACCGGCTCCTTCCGGGAGCCGGCGCGCCCTTTGCTACGATCGCCCGCGATGTCGCGCAAACGCTCGATCTACAAGGTCGTTTTCCAGAACCAGGGGCAGGTGGTGGAGCTCTACGCCCGCCAGGTCGGCCAGGGGGGGATCTTCGGCTTCATCGAGGTCGAGGATCTCGTCTTCGGTGCCCGCTCGGAGCTGGTAGTCGACCCGTCCGAAGAGAGCCTGCGCACCGAGTTCGGCGAGGCGAAACGGCTCCACCTGCCGCTCCACGCCATCGTGCGCATCGAGGAGGTCGAGCGCGAGGGGCCGGCGCGCTCGCGGCCGGCGCGGGAGGGCGCCGGGATCGTCACCCCCTTTCCGGTGCCGGTCTGGACCCCGGGCAAGGGTCCGCACCGCACCTGACGGCGGCCGCGGAGACCGGACGGCGGCCGGTCGGCGGGCCGGAAACTCCATGAACCGAAATCAGGTTTCTGCGTATTGAAGATGGGAGCTTTCAGCGCCATGGCCGAAGTGTCTCGTCAGCCGATGATCGAGCTGCGCAACCTGCACAAGAGCTACTGGATGGGAGCCAACAAGCTCCACGTCCTCAAGGGGATCGACCTCGACATCGGGGCGCGGCGAGCTGCTGTCGATCATGGGCGCCTCGGGCTCGGGCAAGTCGACCCTGATGAACGTCCTCGGGCTGCTCGACCGCTACGACGAGGGGACCTACCGGCTCGGCGGCGAGCTGATGAGCGACCTGTCGGAGACCCGCGCCGCGCAGCTGCGCAGCCAGTTCATCGGCTTCGTCTTCCAGTCCTTCCACCTCATCCAGTTCAAGACCGCGGCCGAGAACGTGGCGCTGCCGCTCTACTACCAGGGCGTGCCGCGCCGCCGGCGCAACGAGATGGCGCGCGAGCTGCTCGCCAAGGTCGGGCTCGCCGACCGCACCGAGCACCTGCCGCGCGAGCTCTCCGGCGGCCAGCAGCAGCGCGTCGCCATCGCCCGCGCCCTGATCACGCATCCGAAAGTGCTGCTCGCCGACGAGCCGACCGGCGCGCTCGACTCGGCGACCTCGTTCGAGATCCTGAAGGTGCTGCAGACCGTGCAGGCCGAAGGCGTGACGGTGATCATCATCACCCACGAGCGCGACATCGCCGGGATGACCGACCGCATCATCCACCTCATCGACGGCCAGATCGACTGGGACCGCGCCATCAAGCGCCACGACCCCGCCGCCGAGATCGGCGCCGCCGAGGCAGGCGAGATGGCGGCGATCGCTTCGGCGGCGCCCGCGTCCGCCGGGATCCGAGCCTCCGGGAGCGCCGGCTTGATCGACGTCGACACCTGGCAGGAGATCCTCGAGACGCTGCGCCGCAACAAGCTGCGCACCGTGCTGACCGGCTTCGCGGTGGCGTGGGGCATCTTCATGCTGATCGTGCTGCTCGGCTCCGGCGAAGGGCTCTCGAAGCGGGCGTCGAGTACCAGTTCCGCGACGACGCGGTGAACTCGATCTGGGTCTCCGGCGGCCAGACCTCGAAGCCGTACAAGGGGATGCAGCCGGGGCGCTCGGTGCGCTTCGACAACGAGGACTACGGCGAGGTGACGACGCGGGTGAAGGGCGTCGAGTACTCCTCGGCGCGCTTCATGATCTTCGGCAACCAGCAGGTCAACTACGGCCAGGAGTGGGGGAGCTTCACCATCCGCGCCGTGCACCCGGATCACCGCATCCTCGAGCGCACCAAGGTGCTCCAGGGGCGCTACATCAACGCGATCGACATCCGCGACTTCCGCAAGATCGCGGTCGTCGGCACGCTGGTCAAGGACGCGCTCTTCCACGACGCGCCGGCGATCGGCAAGGAGATCCGGATCAACGGCATCTCCTTCAAGGTGGTCGGCGTCTTCGACGACGACGGCTCCGAGCAGGAGCGCGAGCTCATCTATCTGCCGATCTCGACCGCGCAGCGCACGTTCAACGGCGCAGAACCGGATCAACCAGATCCTCTACACGACCGGCGACGCGACGCTCGCCGAGAGCGAGCGGATGGCGAAGGAGACCAAGCGAGATCCTCGCCCAGAACCACGACGTTCGACCCCGAGGACCAGCGCGCCGTCTTCCTGATGAACATCGTCGAGACCTTCCAGCGCTTTCTCGGCCTGATGAACGGCATCCGCATCTTCATCTGGATCGTCGGCATCGGCACCCTGCTCGCCGGCGTCGTCGGCGTCTCCAACATCATGCTGGTCGCGGTCAAGGAGCGCACCCGCGAGATCGGCATCCGCAAGGCGATCGGCGCCACGCCGGGCTCGATCGTCGGCCTGGTGCTCAAGGAGTCGATCCTGATCACCGCGGTCGCCGGCTACCTCGGCCTGGTGCTCGGCGTCGCGGTGCTCGAAACGGTCTCGGAGCTGTTGCCCAAGGAGGCCTCGTTCTTCCGCGACCCCCACGTCGACCTCCACATCGCCGGCTGGGCGACCGTGCTGCTGATCGTGGCCGGCGGCGTCGCCGGGTTCTTCCCGGCGCGCCGCGCCGCCTCGGTGCAGCCGGTCGTGGCGCTGCGGGAAGACTAGGAGCTCCTCATGTTCGATCTCGACCACTGGCAGGAGATCGCGGCGGCGCTGGGCAAGAACCGCCTGCGCACTTTCCTCACCGCTTTCGGCGTCTTCTGGGGGATCTTCCTGCTGGTCGTGCTGCTCGGCTCCGGCAACGGCCTCAACAACGGCGTCATGGCGGGCTTCTCGGGCACCGCGACCAACAGCCTCTTCGTCTGGGGGATGCGCACTTCCAAGCCCTACGCCGGCATGGACGCCGGCCGCTCGATCGATTTCACCAACGAGGACATCGGCGAGCTGCGCCGCCTCGTCCCCGAGGCCGCGGTCATCGCGCCGCGCCTGCAGATGGGCGGCTGGCGCGGCGGCGCCACGGCGCGCCGCAAGGGCGAGGTCGGCTCGTTCACCGTGATGGGGGACTATCCGGAGATCTTCACCATCCAGTCGATGGTGCTCGACCGCGGGCGCCTGCTCAACCGGCTCGACCTCGACGAGAAGCGCAAGGTGGCGGTGATCGGCACCCGCGCCGAGGAGACCCTCTTCGAGAAGGACGAGAACCCGATCGGCGACGCGATCGAGATCAACGGCGTCTGGTTCAAGGTGGTCGGCGTCTTCCGCAGCCGCCAGACCGGCAACCAGGGGGAGCGCGACGCGCAGACGATCTACATCCCCTTCACGACGTACCAGCAGGCCTTCAACGCGCAGAACGAGGTGCACTGGTTCGCGGTGACCGCCAGGGACGGCGTATTCGGCCGCCGATGTCGAGACCAAGGTGCTCGACATCCTGCGCTCGCGCCACAAGGTGGCGCCGGACGACCGGCGCGGCATCGGCTCGTTCAACCTCGAGAAGGAGTTCGCCAAGCTGCAGGGGCTCTTCGGCGGCATCCGCGCCCTGATGTGGATCGTCGGCGTGGGAACGCTCGCGGCGGGCGCCATCGGCGTCTCCAACATCATGCTGATCGTCGTCCGCGAGCGCACCAAGGAGATCGGCCTGCGCCGCGCCATCGGGGCGACGCCGTGGAAGGTCATGGGGCAGATCGTCTTCGAGGCGGTGGTGCTGACGTCCGTCGCCGGCTTCCTCGGCCTCTCGGTCGGCGTCGGCCTGCTCGAGGTCGTCGCCCGCCTCCTGCCGCAGGGCGGCGGCGCCGGCGGCCCGTCGATGTTCATCGATCCGGGCGTCTCTTTCTCCGACGCCGTCGAAGCGATCTCGCTCCTCGATTCTCGCCGGCTCGGTCGCCGGCCTCATTCCGGCCCGGCGCGCG
The DNA here is from genome assembly GCA_963699245.1 of Thermoanaerobaculia bacterium. Lineage (GTDB taxonomy): Bacteria > Acidobacteriota > Thermoanaerobaculia > Multivoradales > JAGPDF01 > JACTMI01. The sequence continues at coordinate 1,967,675 of OY969426.1, read as the reverse complement.
GTGGCGGTGACTCCGGTCGTCGCCCTGCGCTCGGAGTAGACCGCGGCCGCCGTCCGCTCCCGTTTCGGAGGTTTCATGAAGAAGTTCTTCGGCATCCTGCTCGGTATCGGCTTCGTGCTGCTGGTCGTCGGCACCGGGTTCTTCCTCTACAAGAAGTCGCAGAAGAAGCCGGTCGTCTATTCGACGGCGAGCCCGGTGCGGACCGACATCGTGCAGAAGACCGTCGCCACCGGCTCGATCGTGCCGCGCGAGGAGATCGCCATCAAGCCGCTGGTCTCGGGCATCATCGACGAGCTCTACGTCGAGGAGGGCCAGCTGATCTCGAAGGACGCCCAGGTGGCGAAAGTGCGGGTCATCCCCGACATGAGCCGGCTCTCGGACGCCGAGTCGCGGCTCAAGAAGGCGGAGATCGCCCTCGCCGACGCCGAGCGCACGCTCAAGCGCCAGAAGGATCTCTTCGCCGAGGGCACCGTGTCGCGCTCCGCCTACGACGCCGCCCAGAAGGCCAGTGACGACGCCGGCGAGGAGCTCGCCGCGGCGCGCAGCGCGCTCGACATCATCCGGACCGGCACCAGCGCGCGGGTCGCCAAGGCGGCGACGACGCTGGTGCGCGCCACCGTCGGCGGCATGGTGCTGGAAGTGCCGGTGAAGGTGGGCAACTCGGTCATCCAGGCCAACAACTTCAACGAGGGCACCACCATCGCCGCGCTCGCCGACATGAGCGACATGATCTTCCAGGGCAAGGTCGACGAGAGCGAGGTCGGCAAGCTGCGCACCGGCATGGACCTGGTGCTCACGGTCGGCGCGCTGCCCGACAAGAAGATCGGCGCCAAGCTCGAGCACATCGCGCCCAAGGGGAAGGAAGAGAACGGCGCCATCCAGTTCGAGATCCGCGCCGCGGTCGAGGCGCAGCAGGATCTCTTCCTGCGCGCCAACTACAGCGCCAACGCCGACATCGTGCTCGACAAGCGCGACCAGGTGCTGGCGATCGACGAGGCGCTGCTCCAGTTCGACGGCGAGAAGCCGTTCGTCGAAGTCGAGGTCGCGCCGCAGAAGTTCGAGCGCCGCGACGTCGTCACCGGCCTCTCGGACGGCATCCAGATCGAGATCGTCTCCGGCCTCGCCGAGAGCGACAAGGTCAAGAACCCGAACACCGACCTGCAGACCGCCACCGCGGGCGGCGGCACTTCCGGCGCGGCCGGCGGCGGCGCCGCGCCGGCTGAGGCCGGCGGCGGTCCTCGCGGTCGCTACGGCGTGCCGGCGGTGCCGGCGCCGTCCGCCACCTTCGCGTTGGCGACCAGGAGCGGCGATCGAGCCAGCCAGTCCGGATCCTGCCCGTAGACGAAGAGGAACGAGCCGTCGCGGATCTCCTCGATCAGCGGCCGCGCGACTTCGGGTTCGACGGCCGGGCACCCCCAGCTGCGGCCGAGCCGGCCGTGCGCGCGCGCGAAGGCCGCGCTGACGTAGGGGGCACCGTGCAGGACGATCGTGCGTTCGCGGGCGCGGTCGTTGATTCCCGGCTCGAGCCCGCGCAACCGCAGCGAATAGCCGTTCTTGCCGACGTAGGGCTCCTCGGTGAGGAAGAGGCCGAGGCTCGAGGTGAGGCTCCCGTCGCGATTCGAGAAGCGGGTGGCGTAGTTCTCGCCGCTGCCGCGGCCGTGCGCCACCAGCAGGCGGCGGAGAACGCGCCCGCTGGTGCGGTCGATGAGCCAGAGGCGGGGCTCGGTCGAGGGCAGCGAGTAGTCGATCACCGTCAGGAGCCCGGGGCGCGCCACGGCGTGCCCGGCGACGTAGCGATCGGCAGCGCTCTCGGCGAGCGCCAGCAGCTCGGGGCGCAGGCCCTCGAGATCGTGGCGCGCGGCGGCGGTGCTCGCCTTCGCGACCGCGGCGCTGCCGGCGCCGGCCACCAGCGCCGACGCCGCGACCAGCCGGGCGATCAACGAACGGCGGAGCCGCCGCGGGCGGCGGGTCTTTCCGTGCTTCACGATGTCGGGAGCTCCTGATTCGGGCGCACGCGGACTCCTGTCGAAGGGGGCCGGCTTCGCTGCGGGCCGACACTAGCAAGGGGCGGGATAGGGCGCTCGAAGGCCGCAACCCGTGTCGCCGCTGGCAAATTCCCGCCGGGGGCCCGCCCGGAGGGATGCCGCCGCGGTCGGCGACCGCCCCGCGGGACGGGCTGGCCAGCCCGGCCGGGCTTGGACCTCTCCCCGCCCGGGGGACTACGGTCATCAGGGCGCTGTTCCCGCCGGGAGGAGGACGCCATGATCTTTCGCGACCGGGAGGACGCCGCACGTCAGCTGGCGGCGAAGCTGCGGGCCTATCGCGGGCTCGACCCGCTGGTGCTCGCCGTGCCCCGCGGCGCGGTGCCGATGGGCAGGATCCTCGCCGAAGAGCTCGACGGCGACCTCGACGTGGTCCTGGTCCACAAGATCGGCGCCCCCGGCAACCCCGAGTACGCCGTCGGCGCAGTCGACGAGAGCGGCGCGATCTCGCTGCGCACCGCGGTGGTCTTCGAGCGCATGCCGCACGACTACATCCAGGCCGAGGCGGCGCGCCAGCTGGCCATGCTGCGCCAGCGGCGCGAGCGCTACACGCCGGGCAGCGCTGCGGTCGACCTCCGGGGGCGGACGGTGATCGTGGTCGACGACGGCATCGCCACCGGCGCGACCCTCCAGGCGGCGCTCGAGCTGGTGCGCCGTCAGCGGCCGGCGCGCCTCGTCGCCGCGATCGGCGTCGCGCCGAGCGAATCGCTTCACGAGCTGCGTAAGCACGCTGACGAGGTGGTCTGTCTCGCCTCGCCGAGCCCGTTCTTCGCCGTCGGCGAGTTCTTCGACGACTTCCGGCAGGTGGAGGACGAGGAGGCGATCGCCATCCTCGGCGCAGCCCGGGCGCGCCGCTCGCCGCGCGCGGCGCGAATCGAGGCGGCGCCGGCGTCCTGAGACGCGGCGCGCGAAGGAGCGGCCATCGCGTGGATGCAGCCGGCGGTCAGGAGACCGCCGCCCCGGTCACCGCCTCGCGCACGGCGCGCAGCCGCTCGCGCAGCCACTCGGCGGCGAGCTCGGCGACTCGCTCGAGCGCCCCGGGCTCCTCGAAGAGATGGGTCGCGTCCGGCACGACCTCGAGCTCGACCGGCGCGGTCATCCGCAGCATGGCGTCGCGGTTCAAATCGAGCACCGGCTCGTCGTCGCCGCCGACGATCAGCAGCGTCGGCGCCTTGACCGCTGGGAGGAACTTGTCGGCGAGATCGGGCCGGCCGCCGCGCGACACCACGGCGCACACGCGTTCCGGATCCCGCGCCGCGGCGACCAGGGCGGCCGCCGCGCCGGTGCTGGCACCGAAGTAGGCGATCGGCAGCTCGCGGGTCGCCGGATAGCTCGCCGCCCAGTCGGTCGCGGCGGCCAGCCGCCGCGCCAGCAGCTCGACGTCGAAGCGCAGGCTGGCGGTCATGACGTCGACCTCCGCCTCGCGGTCGGTGAGCAGGTCGAACAGCAGGGTACCGAGCCAGCGCTCGTTGAGCGCGCCGGCCACCTTGCGGTTGCGCGGGCTGTGGCGGCTGCTGCCGCTGCCGTGCGCGAAGAGAACCAGGCCTTCGGCCGCCGCCGGCAGCGCGAGCGTGCCGTGCAGGACGCCGCCGTCGACCGGAATCGCGACTTCACGGATATCGGGCTGATGACTCACTTCTCTCCTCCTCGCCCGGACGGGCGCGTTGGCAGGCTTCAGGCTGCGTTTCGCCTCTTCTTCGTTCCCAGCGCGGCGAGCAGACCGCGCAGCGGCCGGGTGTTGAGCACGTCGGCCCGCTCGAGGCCGGCACGTCGCGCCACGTCGACGCCGAAGCGCAGCAGTCCGAGCTCGGCCGTCGCATGGGCGTCGGTCGAGATGACCAGGCGCGCGCCCATCTCCTTAGCCAGCCGGGCGTGGACGTCGTCGAGGTCGAGCCGGTGCGGATGGGCGTTGATCTCGAGCGCCACGCCGTGCGCGACGCAGGCAGCGATCACCGCCTTGATGTCGACTTCGCAGGGCTCGCGTTCGCCGATCAGGCGGCCGGTCGGGTGGCCGAGGACGTGGACGAGGCCGCTTTCGACGGCGCGCACGATGCGGGCGGTCATCGCCGCGCGCGGCAGGTCGAGGGCCGAATGCACGCTGGCCACCACGAGGTCGAGCCCCTCGAGGGTCGCGTCTGAGAGATCCAGCGCGCCGTCGCGCCGGATGTCGACCTCGACGCCGGCGAGCACGCGCAGGCCGGGCGTCGAGTGCTCGCGCAGCCGCGCGGCGTGGGCGCGGACGGCGCGGTCGTCGAGGCCGCGCGCCACCCGCACGGCGTGCGAGTGCTCGGTGATGGCGATGTAGGAATGGCCGAGCGCGCGCGCCGCCGCGACCATCTCGCCGATGCCGTCGCGGCCGTCGGTGGCGGTGGTGTGCATCTGAAGGTCGCCGCGCAGGTCGGCGAGCCGGACGAGCTCCGGCAGCCGGCCGGTGCGCGCCGCCGCGATCTCGCCGCGGTTCTCGCGCAGCTCGGGCGGGATCCAGGCCGCGCCGAGGAGGGCGTAGATCTCCTCCTCGGTCGCGCCGGCGATCCGGCGCTCGCCGCGGAAGACGCCGTATTCGTTGATCTTGAGGCCGCGCTCGCGCGCCATCTCGCGGAGCGCCACGTTGTGCTCCTTCGAACCCGTGAAGTAGAGGAGCGCGGCGCCGAAGGCGCGCGGCTCGACCAGGCGGAGATCGACCGCCAGCCCGTCGCGCAGGCGGACGGCGACGCGGGTCGCGCCGCGCGCGGTGACCTCCTCGACCGGGTCGAAGGTGGCGAACGCCTCGGCGGCTAGCGCGGGTCGGTCGGCGGCGCAGAGCAGATCGAGATCGCCGACCGTCTCCTTGCGCCGCCGGTAGCTGCCGGCGACCTCGACCTGGCGGACGCCCGGCACGGCGGTCAGCCGTTCGCGCAGCGCCTCCGCCACCGGCTCGGCGTCGACGAGCAGGAATCGTCCGGTGCGGCGGCGGAACACCTCGACTCCCCGGCGCAGCTTCTCGACGCTCCTGGCGCCGAAGCCGCCCAGCTCGAGCAGTCTGCCGCTCTCGATCGCGCGCTCGAGATCGCGGAGGTCGCGCACGCCGAGCTCCTCGTGCAGGAGGCGAACGCGCTTCGGGCCGAGGCCCGGCACGCCGAGGAGCGCCGAGAGCGCGGGCGGAACCTCGCGCCGCAGCCGCCGGAGCTGGCGCAGCTCGCCGGTCGCCAGCATCTCGACGATTTTGGCGGCGAGGCTCTCGCCGATCCCCGGCAGCCCGGCGAGCGCCGCGGCGCCCCCCTCGGCGGCCAGCGCGGCGACCGGCCGGCCGAGGCTCTGCAGCGTCTGCGCGCCGTTGCGGTAGGCGCGCACGCGGAAGGGGTTCGCCCCCTCGATCTCGAGCGCGTCGGCGATCTCGCCCAGCGCCGCGGCGATCTCGGCGTTGGAGACGAAGCGCGCACGCCGCGCGGCGGTCACGTCTCGACGACGACGACGCTTGCCTGCGGCCCCTCTTCGCCCGCCTCTTCCTGGAAGCGAACCTCGGTGCCGAGGGTCAGCTCGTCGAAGTCGCTCGGCACGCTGTTGCGGTGGAAGTAGATCTCGCGCCCCTCGGGCGTCTCGAGCAGGCCGAAGTCCTGCTCCGGGAAGAGCCGGGTGACGCGGCCGCGAGACGGCGCCTCGTGCACCTTGACGTCGCCGCGCTGCAGCCGCTCGAGATCCTCGAGCCGGCGCACCGCGACGTCGAAGGCGTCGTCGATGGCGCGCTCCAGGCGCTCCTGGTGCTGGCGGCTGATCAGGATCGGTTCGCCGCCGGGCACGCTGAGATCTAGCTGGACATCGTAAGGACCGCCGCGCTGGTGCCGCTGGCCGGGGCCCTCGACGACGACCGAGCAGCCGATGAGACGGGGGTAGAAGCGTTCGAGCTGAGCGGCACGATCGCGGATCTCTCCTTCGATGCCGGGAGAGAGCGCGACGCCGCGGGAGACGACGTTGACGGGCTTTTCCATCTCGGACCTCCTCCGGCCGGGAGGTGTGCTGGGCCGGGGTCCTGCTTCGATGGTGGGCGTCGCGAAAGCCGATTGCACCGCACCGGCGGGGGAGCCGGCCCCACCCTTCCGCGTGGTGAGGGGCGCCGGCTCGGCGGGCTTCAGTCGCCCGAGTCGTCGTCGCCGGCGGCGAGCGGACGAGGCGTGGCGTCGAGCGCCGGCAGCGCCGGCAGCGCCTGGCCAGCAGCCGGGCCGAGCGCCTCGAAACGGCGGCCCTGCGGCAGCACACGCGCCTCGAACGAGCCGATCGCCTTGTTGTAGGCAGCGACGGCGCCGGAGAGCCCCTTGCCGACGCCGCCCAGGTGGTCGGCGAACTTGCGCAGGCGGTCGTAGAGCTCGCGCGCCGCGTCGGAGATCTCGCGCGCGTTGGCGGCCAGCGACTCCTGGCGCCAGCCGTAATAGACGGTCTTGAGCAGCGCCACCAGAGTCGCCGGCGTGACGATCAGCACGCTGCGCTGGAAGGCGTCTTCGAGCAGGCCGGGATCGTGCTCGAGCGCCGCCGAGAAGAAAGCCTCGCCGGGCAGGAAGAGCACCACGAACTCCGGCGCGTCGTCGAACTGGTCCCAGTAGCGCTTCTCGGAGAGCTGCGCGAGATGCGTGCGCACCTGCTTCGCGTGGCGGACGAGAGCGATGCGGCGCTCCTCGTCGGTCGTCGCGTCGACCGCGGCGAGGTAGGCGTCGAGCGGCGCCTTGGCGTCGACCACCACGTGCTTGCCCCCCGGCAAGCGGACGAGCAGATCGGGGCGCAGCCGCCCCTCCTCGACGTCGACCGACGCCTGCGGCAGGAAGTCGACGCGGTCGAGCATGCCGGCGAACTCCACCGTGCGGCGGAGCTGCACCTCGCCCCAGTTGCCGCGCACCTCGGGCCGGCGCAGCGCGGTGACCAGCCGCCCGGTCTCGCGCACCAGTCCCTCCTGCGAGACGGCGAGGCCGCGCAACTGCTCGGAGAGGGTGCCGTAGGCCTGCTCGCGCGACTTCTCGAGCTCGCGAACGCCGACCTCGTAGCGCGCCAGCTGCTCGCGTACCGGCGTGAGCAGCGACTCGATCGCCTGCTTGCGCTGGTCGAGATCCCCCTGCGAGGTGCTCTGCAGCTTCTCGAAAGCCTGGCGCGCCAGGGTCAGGAAGGAGTCGTTGTTGGCGGCGAGGGCGCGCGAGGCGATGCCGGCGAAGGCGTCGCCCAGCTTGCGCTCGGCTTCCGCCAGCAGGCGGACCTTCTCGGCTCCCTGCCGGCGCTCCTCGTCGAGCCGGGTCTCGGCCTCGACCAGCCGCGAGCGCAGCTCCGACTCGCTGCGCGCCAGGGCGGCTTCGCCCTCGGCGCGCGCCACCGCCACCGCCTGGTCGATCCGGCGCTGGACGACGCGGCGGATCAGGAAAGCGAAAACGACGATTCCCGCGAGAGCGGTGACGATCTGCACCAGGCTGGGTCCGTCGTTCATCGTCCGCAAGGATGTCGGATCGGGGAGCGGGTGGCAACTCGCGCCGGGGCCCGGGGGTGGGAGAGAATCGCGCCTCTCCACGGAGGACGGCCGGATGACTTCCCGCGATCCCGCGCTCGAGCTGCTCCGCCACACCGTCGCGACCGTCGCCTATCGCGGCGGCAAGGCGCTGCGCGACGCGCCGCCCGGGTTCGCCGAATTCCGGGCAGCGCCGGGCAGCCGCACGCCGCTCGAGATCCTCGCCCACGTCGGCGACCTCTTCGACTGGGCGCTCCACCTTGCCGAGGGGGAACACCTCTGGCAGGACTCGACGCCGATCTCCTGGGAGCGCGAGGTCGAGCGCTTCTTCCTCCGTCTCACCGCCTTGGACGCCCGCCTCGCCTCCGGCCGGGCGCTCGGCTATCCGGCCGGGCGTCTCTTCCAGGGCCCGATCGCCGACGCCCTGACCCACATCGGCCAGATCGGCTACCTGCGCCGGCTGGCGGGAGCGCCGGTGCGCGGCGAGAACTACTTCCGGGCCGAGATCCGGGTCGGCCGGGTGGGGGACGAGCAGTCCGCGCCGGTGCGCGAGTTCGAGTGAGCGCCCGGCAAAGGCCCGGCATCCGTCTTGCTCCGAAGGGCGCCGTGCGTGCCCTTTCCGTCATCCCGGCTCTCCTCGCCGCCGGTCTCGCCGGCTCCCTCTTCGCCCAGGACCTCCCGCAGGGCAGCTTCGGCGCCGCGGTCGAGGTCCGCGTCGTCAACGTCGACGTGCAGGTGGTCGACCGCGACGGCGTGCCGGTCGACGGTCTCGAGAAGGGGGATTTCGAGCTCCTGGTCGACGGCAAGCCGGTCGAGATCACCAACTTCGCGCGCTCGACGCGCTCTTTCGCCGCGCCGCCGGCGGCGGCGCCCGCGGCCGGCGAACCGGCGGCGCCGTCGGAGCCCGTCGCGGCCGCCTCATCCGTAAACGCCGGGCCGCGCCCGCGGCTGGTCGTCTTCCTCGACGACCTGCACCTCATTCCGGCCCACCGCAATCGCGTCCTCGCCGAGCTCGACGGCCTGCTCGAGGACCAGGAGAAGCTCGGGGTCGACGTCGGCATCGTGCGCTTCGATCGCTCGCTGCAGGTGCTGCGGGCGCCGGGAGACCGCCGCCGGCCGATCGCGGAGGTGCTCGCCGAGGAGGCGAAACGCTCGGCGTCGGGACTGCTCGGAGCGACGGCGCGCCAGGCCGTCTTCGCCGAGATCGAGGACCTCTACGGGCGCTGGAAGTGCACCTACGTCGACCAGATGCAGGCGGCGGTCGAGCGCTACGCCGGGCCGCAGCGCCAGGACGCGCTCGACAGCTTCAACGCGCTCAAGGACCTGACCGCCTCGCTCGCCGGCCTGCCCGGACGGCGCGCGCTGCTCTACGTCGCCGACGCGCTGCCGCTCGAGCCGGGCCAGGACGCCGAGCTCTTCATCACCCAGCTCTGCGGCATGGGCAACGGCGGGACGCACAACTTCGGGAACCTGGCGCTCGACCTCCACGAGGTGAGCGCGGCGGCCAACGGGGCGGGCGTCACCTTCTACACCTACCAGGCCGGCGGGCTGCCGGTTCCCACCGACGCCGGAGGTTTCACCGGCGGGCTCGACGCGGGCAACGCGATGGTCGCGCGCGGCAACGACCAGGACCCGTTCCAGACCCTGGCGTCCGACACCGGCGGCCGCGTGCTGCTGAACTCCAACCAGCTCGAGCCGCTCGTCGAGCAGCTCGCCGAGGACATTACGACCGCCTACTCGCTCGGCTTCACGCCGGGCGGCCCCGCCGACGGCAAGGCGCACGTGATCGAGGTGCGCGTGCGGCGCGAGGGGGTGCGCGTGCGCCACCGCGACGCCTTCGTCGACCGGCCGGCGGGCGCCGAGCGCGGCGATCGGCTGATGGCGTTGCTGCGCTTCGGCGGCGCCGGCGAGAATCCGCTCGACCTGCAGATCCAGGTCGCTCCTTTCAAGGCGGCGGGCAAGGAGGAGATCGAGCTGCCGCTGCGCATCCTCGTGCCGGCCTCGAGGCTGGTCTTCACGCCGGGCGACGACAGCGCCGTGAACCTCGAGATCGCCCTCGCGGTGAGCGACGACCGCGGGCGCTCCGCGCCGGTGCAGCGGCGCGCGGTGACGGTGCGGCGCTCGGCGCTGGCGGCGGATCTCGCGAAGGCCGTGCTGCGCATCCCCTTCGACCTCAAGCTGCGCCGCGGCCCGACCAACCTCGCTCTCTCGGTGCGCGACGTGGTCGGCGACACCACGTCGTATCTCCAGAGCTCGCTCGACCTGCGCTGAGCCTCAGGCCGCCGTCGCGCCGACGGCGAGGAGCAGCTTGCCCGAGGTGGCGCGCGACTCGAGCCGGCGGTGGGCCTCCGCCGCCTCGGCGAGCGGCAGGATCGAGTCGATGGCCACCCGCAGGCTGCCGGCTGCCGCGGCGCCGGCGACCCTCTGCCAGCGCTCGGCGAGCTCGCCCGCTTCACGGACGTAGTCGGCGAGCGTCGCCGACACCAGCGTGCGGCTGCCGAGCACCGGCCGGGGGGAGAAGGGCTCGATCATGCCGCTCGACTGGCCGTAGACCACGACCGTGCCACGGGCGCGCGTCGCCTTCACCGAGTCGGCGAAGGTCGCCTGGCCGATCGAGTCGAGCACCAGGTCGGCGCCCCGCCCGCCGCTCAGGCGCAGCACCTCGGCGGGGAGATCGGCGGCACCGTGGCGGACGACGTGGTCGCAGCCGGCGGCGCGCGCCCGCGCCGCCTTCTCCGCGCTCGAGCAGGTGCCGACGACGGTGGCGCCGGCGGCCTTCGCCATCTGCACCGCGAGGAGCCCGACGCCGCCCGCGGCGGCGTGCACCACGACCAGGTCGCCGGGTCCGACCGCGCCGATCGTGCGCACCAGATAGTCGGCGGTCATCCCCTGCAGCGGCAGGGCCGCGGCGGCTTCGAGCGACAGCGCCGCGGGGATCGCGAGAGCGCGCGCCGCCGGCAGCACGACGCGCTCGGCGTAGCCGTACGGCGCGTCGAAGAAAGCGGCACGCTCGCCGGGCCGCCAGCCGTCGACGCCGGCGCCGACCGCATCGACGATGCCGGCACCCTCGCGGCCGGCGATCGCCGGCAGCGTCTTCACCGGATAGAGCCCGCTGCGGTTGTAGACGTCGATGAAGTTGATGCCGGCGAAGGCGACGGCGAGGCGGATCTCCCCGGCACCAGGCTGCGGATCGTCGACGGTGTCGAGGCGGAGCTGCTCGGGGCCGCCGTGGGCATGGAAGCGAATGGCGCGCACGGCACGATCCTAGCTACATCGGCTATCGTTCGCCGTTTCCGTGCCGCTCTGGCCGGTCCGATTCATCTTCAGCAGAGGAGAGCTCCATGCTTCGACGCCGTTCGTTTCCCCTCCTGATCGCCCTCGTCGCCTTGCTCGCCGGGGTCGCGGCGCCGGTCCTCGCCCAGCGCGCCGACGACGCCAAGCGCCCGAGCAAGAACGGCCGCACCGCCGGCGCCGTCGGCGGCGTCAACGTCGTCCTCGAGTACGGCCGTCCGCTCGTCAACGGCCGCGCCATCTGGGGCTCGCTCGTCCCCTACGGCCAGGTCTGGCGCACCGGCGCCAACGAGGCGACCACGATTTCATTCGACAAGGACGTCCTGATCGAGGGGCAGAAGCTCGCCGCCGGCACTTACGCCCTCTTCACGATTCCGGCCGAGAAGAGCTGGACGGTGATCTTCAACAAGACCGCGCAGCAGTGGGGCGCCTTCAAGTACGACGCGGCGCAGGACGCGCTGCGCGTCACCGTCGCGCCGGCGACGGGCGACCTGGTCGAGGCGATGGACTTCGTCATCGAGGGGGACCACGTCGTGCTGCGCTGGGAGAAGCTGCGGGTCGGTTTCGCCGTCGCCGCGGCGAAGTAGGCGCGGGCGCCGAGCGCCTCAGATCATCGCGTCCGAGCCGATCTCCGGGTGGCGCTTGAGGAAGTCGACGAGCGTCGGCAGGATGTCGAGGAACTTCGGGCAGCGGATGCCGAGCGGCGCGAGGTCGCGCGTCGCGTTGCTGGTGTCGTAATAGGTCGGGTGGGCGAAGTAGTCGATGGCGCTCGACGGAATGCCCATCACCCGCTCGACCCCCGGCACCCAGTCGATCGCCGCCTTGGCGATCGCGACGGTGATCGGCATCCGCACGATGACCCGTCCGGTGGCGCGCCCCATGCCGCTGATCGCCTGGTCGATGGTCGGCGGGTCGGGGTCGGCGAGCTGGTAGCACTGGCCGGACGCCGCCGGCAGCGTCGACAGCGCGGCGATGGCGCCGATCACGAAGTCGCGCGGCACCAGGTTGACCCGCATCCGGTCGGCGCCCCCCGGCACCGGCAGCACGGCGACGGTCGGCTGCTTGAGCAGCCAGCGCAGGATGAAGTAGGGCCCGTCGTACTTCTGGGTCTCGCCGGTGCGCGAGTCGCCGACCACGACGCCGGGACGGTAGATCGTCACCGGCATGCCGTCGGCCTGGCGGGCGCGCACGTCCATCTCCGCCAGGTACTTGGTCTCTTCGTAGAAATTGTTGAAGCGCTGCCCCTTCTCGAGGTCGCTCTCGCGGAAGATGCCCGCCCAGCGTCCCGACACGTAGCAGGTCGAGACGTACTGCAGGCGCTCGAGCGAGGGGCAGCTCTCCGCGAAGTCGAGCAAGTGGCGCGTCCCCTCGACGTTGATCCGCATCGCCAGCGGCCGCTTGACCGCGAGGTCGTAGACCGCGGCGAGGTGGAAGATCTCGCCGACGTCGCGGGCGACCTTCTTCGCGTCGTCGAGCTCGAGGCCGGGCCGGGTGATGTCGCCGGTGACGAGCGCGATCCGCTTCGGGTCGATCCCTTCCTCGCGCGCGATCGCCCGGGCGCGCTCGGCGGCGAGCGGCGCGAACTTCTCCTGCACCAGGCAGAGGACACCGGGCTTGCCGGGCCGGCGCAGCACGTGGCGCACCAGCTCGCTGCCGAGGAAGCCGGGGAAACCGGTGAGAAAGACGCGTTTCATCGCAGCTCGCTCACCCTCAGAGTCCGGGCAGCTTCTTCATGGCGCGCAGGGCGCTGTTGAGCCCTTTCGCGAACGCTTCCGGCGGCACGCTCTTCGGCGGCGCCAGCGCGGGGCCGTGCTGGACGGTGACGTTCTGCGACTCGGTGTACTTGAGGATCCCCTCGGCGCCGTGGCGGCGGCCGAGACCGGAGTCCTTGAAGCCCCCCATCGGCGCGTCGACCGAGCCCCAGCCGACGGCGTAGGTCTCGTTGATCGTCACCGTGCCGCAGCGCAGGCGGGTCGCCATCCGGCGGGCGAGCTCGACGTTCTTCGACCAGAGCGAGGCGTTGAGGCCGTAACGCGTGTCGTTGGCGCGCTCGATCGCTTCGTGGTTCGAGGCGAAGGGGTAGACCGAGACGACCGGGCCGAAGGTCTCCTCGTCGTAGAGCGTCATGCCGGGCTCGACGCCCGAGAGGATCGTCGGCTCCCAGAAGAAGGGGCCGAGGTCGGGGCGCGGGCGGCCGCCACACTCGATCCTGGCGCCCTTCCGGACCGCGTCGGCGACCTGCTTCGAAACGGTCCCGAACTGCTTCTCCGAGACGAGCGAGCCGACGTCGTAGCTCCAGTCGAGCCCGCGACCGAGCTTGAGGGCCCGGGTCGCTTCGACGAAGTCGGCGAGGAAGCGCTCGGCGATCGAGGCGTGGACGTAGAGCCGCTCGGTCGAGACGCAGAGCTGGCCGGCCGAAGCGAACGAGCTGCGCACGGCGCCGGCGACCGCGTCGTCGAGGTCGGCGTCGGCGAGGACGAGCATCGGGTTCTTGCCGCCGAGCTCGAGCGAGCAGCCGATCAGGCGCTCGCCGGCGGCGCGGCCGATCGTCCGGCCGGTCGCGGTGGAGCCGGTGAACTGGACGTAGTCGGCCGCGGCGAAGAGCGCCGGCCCGAGCACGGTGCCGGCACCGCAGACGACCTGCAGGAGCTCGGCCGGCAGGCCGCACTCGACGAGCAGGTCGAGCGTCCAGAGCAGCGTGAAGGGGGTCTGCGAGTCGGGCTTCTCGACCACGCCGTTGCCGGCGAGCAGAGCGGGGATCGCGTCGGTGATCCCCATCGAGAGCGGGTAGTTCCAGGGCGCCACGATGGCGACGACGCCGCGCGGATGGTGGTACTCGTGCACGTTGGTCATGCCGGGGATGAGGCCGCGGCGCCCGGTCGGCGCCAGCACCTTGCCGGCCTGCCGCGCGTAGTAGCGCGCGACGATCGCGGCGTCGACCACCTCCTCGTGCGCGCTGGCCCGCGCCTTGCCGCTCTCGAGCTGGATCAGGTCGAGCACCTCGTCCTGACGGTCGAGGATGCGGTCGTGGAAGCGCTGGAAGATCGCGGCGCGCTCGGCGAAGGGGCGCTCGGCCCACGCCTCCTGCGCGCGGCGGGCGGTTTCGAAGGCGCGCGCCACGTCCTCGGGCGTCGAGCGCGGCACCTCGCCGACCGGCTCGAGGTCGAAGGGCGAGAGCACGACCATCTTCTGCCGCGAGCTCGCCACGACGCGGCGCGCCAGCTCGGGGAGCCGTCGAAGGTGCTCGGGCCGGCGGACCGCGGGGGGCGCTTCGGTCTCGGCGATCATGGGAAAAGGTTCCCACCGATCCCCGGTTACGTCAAGGTGCGGCAAAAAACGATGCCGCGACGCGGCGAGCGGGTCGCTTCTGGGGCGCCGCCCGGAGACGACGAGCCCGCCCCTCTCTTCTCCTCGCGCAGTGCGCCTAACGGCTTGCGTTATACGGCGCCCGTAGTTAAAATTCCAAGGTGATCAAGAGCTTCGGAAACCGGGAGACCGAGGCTCTGTTCGCGGGCAGGTGCCCGCGCAAGTGGCTGGCGATCCGGCGCCAGGCGGAGCGGAAGCTGGCGATGGTCCACGCGGCGCGCACGATCGGATTCTTGCGCTCGCCGCCCGGCAACCGGCTCGAGGCGCTGCGCGGGCGTCGGAAGGGGCAGCACAGCATCCGGATCAACGATCAGTGGCGCGTCTGCTTCCGGTGGTCCGGAGAGGATGCCCACGACGTCGAAATCGTCGACTATCACTGAACGGGGGAGTCACTTGGCGAAGAACGGAATGCGGCCGATTCATCCCGGCGAGATCCTGCGCGAGGAGTACCTCGCGCCGCTCGGCATGAGCGCTCACGCGCTGGCGATGGCGCTTCGTGTGCCGGCGCCGCGCATCAACGATCTGGTGCGCGAGCGGCGCAGCGTGACGCCGGACACCGCCCTGCGGCTGGCGCGTTACTTCGGGGGTGACGCCGAGAGCTGGCTCGCGCTGCAGCTCGTCTACGACCTGCGACGCGCCGAGCTGGCGTCGAGCCGCAAGATCGATCGCGAGATCGACCCGCGCGCGGCCTGAACCGGCGCGCGCGGCCGAGGCTCAGCTCTTCGCTTCGCCGAAGCTGCGGCGGAAGAGCTCGCCGATGGCGGCCTTGCCCTCTTCGGTCAGGTTGCGGGTGCCGGTGCCGCAGAAGGTCTTGTCGCCGATCGACGGGGTGTCGGGCTCCCAGCGGCCGCCGCGCCAGGCGAACCAGCCGTGGCGCGCCTGGTCGAAGACCCAGAGCTGGCGGTTGAAGAACTTCGCCAGCTCGACCGCCCAGCCCGTGCCCCCCTTGACCGTGTCGTCGGCCTGGATCCAGCCCATCGCGAAGACCTGCCAGGAGCCGTTGACCATGTGGAAGATCGACTGCACGACGCGGCGGATCTTCTCGGCCTCGTGGTAGGTGCGCCCCATGCGGCGCGAGACGATCTCCATCGAGACGTCCCCTTCCTCGAGCTCGGCGGCGGAGAGGACGCGCACGCCGACCGGCCACTCCATGTCGTGCCCTTCGAAAGAGAGCGTCTGCTGGTCGATCCCCCAGCGCTTGGCCGCGCGGCCGAACTCGGCCTCGGCCCCCTTGTGGCCGCCGGAGAGGAGAGTGGGTCGGGGAGAGGTCATCGGCATCCCTTTCAGGGTTCGAGAGAAGGTCGGGCCCGGCGTCCTGCCGCGTTGCGGCGGATTCTACCGCTGCGGGCTCAGCGGCCGGGAAAACTCGCGAGAACGCCGAGCACCTGGTCGACGTCGAGCGCGGTGTGGTCGGCGGAGAGCTGGAAGCGGATCGTCTCGTCCCCCTTCGGCACCACCGGGAAGTTGAGGCCGGTGGCGAGGACGCCGTGCTCGCGCAGATGCTTCACGAGAGCCACCGTCTTCGGCGTGTCGCGGACGAAGAGCGGCACCACCGGGTGCTCGCCGGGCAGCGTCTCGTAGCCGAGCGCCACCGAGGCCGTCGCGGAACTGCCTCGTCACCGCGCGCAGGTGGGCGATGAGGCCGGGGCCCGCCGGGCCGTCGAGCAGCTCGACCGCGGCGAGCGCGGCGGCGGCCTCGGCCGGCGTGATCGGGTTCGAGTAGATGTAGGTCGGGGCGCTCTCGCGCAGGAAGTCGATCAGCACGCGCGAGCCGACGACGTAGCCGCCGTTGACGCCGAACGCCTTGCCGAGGGTGCCGATGAGGACGTCCGATTCGCCCGGCACGCCGAGCTGCTCCTCGGTGCCGCGCCCGGTCGGGCCGTAGGCGCCGACGCCGTGCGAGTCGTCGACGATGACGACGACGTCCTCGGGGAAGCGGTCGTTCCACTTCCTCGCCACCGCGACGATCTCGGCCAGCGGCGCGTGGTCGCCGCGCATCGAGAAGATGCCGTCGGTGACGACGAGGGCGCGGCGGCAGCCGGCCGCCGCGAGCTCGCCGAGCCGCGCGTCGAGCTCGGCGACCGCGTTGTGGGCGTAGACGCGCTTCTCCTTCGGCCGCGCCAGCTTGAGCGCGTTGATGATGCAGTTGTGGTTGAGCGCGTCGGAGACCAGGCCGGTCTCCGGCGTCACCAGCGGCACGAAAGTGCCGATCATCGTCGCGTAGGCGGAGCTGAAAGATCATCGCCGCTTCGCGGCCGTGGAAGGCGGCGAGCTTCGCCTCGAGCGCCACGTGCGGCGCGTAGGTGCCGCTGATGAAGCGCACCGCCCCCGGGCCGGCGCCGAACTGCCGCGAGGCGTGCTCCTCGGCCGCGATCACTTCGCGGCGCAGGTTCATGCCGAGATAGTTGTTCGAGTTGAACTTGAGGAAGTCCTTGTCTCCCTCGCCCGCCAGCCGGTAGCGCGGGCCGCGCCCGCCGGCGGCCGGGACGACTTCGGTGATCACCGCTTCGTGGCGCTTCGGGTTGCCGCGCGCGTCGAGCGCGGCGAGCTCGGCCGCGAGGGCCGCGAGGAATCGCGCGTGGGGCATCGGGGCGCTCCTAGGTGAAGAGCTTGAGGCGCAGCTTCTCGAGCATGTCGGCGGTCATCGCCGGCAGGTCGTAGTCGGGCTTCCACCCCCACTCCGCGCGCGCCGCGGAGTCGTCGAGCGACTCGGGCCAGCTGTCGGCGATCGCCTGGCGCACCGGGTCGACGCGGTAGTCGAGGCGGAAGTCGGGGAGGTGGCGACGGATCTCCGCCGCGACCTCTTCGGGAGTGAAGTTGGTGGCGGTGATGTTGAAGGCGTTGCGGTGCACGAGGCGCGCCGGGTCGGCGTCCATCAGCTCGAGCATGGCGCGCACGGCGTCGGGCATGTACATCATGTCGAGCCGGGTGTCGGGGCGAGGAAGCACTGTAGCTGCCGTGGCGCAGCGCCTCGTAGAAGATGGCGACCGCGTAGTCGGTGGTGCCGCCGCCGGGGGGCGCCACGTAGGAGATGAGGCCGGGGAAGCGCAGGCCGCGGACGTCGACGCCGAAGCGCTTGGCGTAGTAGTCGGCGAGCAGCTCGCCGGCGACCTTGGTGACGCCGTAGATCGTGTTCGGCCGCTGCAGGGTGTCCTGCGGCGTGCCGGTGCGCGGCGTCGACGGGCCGAAGGCGGCGATCGAGCTCGGGAAGAAGACCGCGGCGCGGTTCTCGCGCGCCACCTCGAGCACCTGGTAGAGGCCGCCGAGGTTGAGGTCCCAGGCCATCTGCGGCCGCTCCTCGGAGGTCGCCGAGAGCAGCGACGCGAGGTGATAGATCGTGCCGACGTCGTAGCGCTGCACGAGGTCCTGCAGCTGCCGCGCGTTGGTGACGTCGAGCACCTCGAAGGGGCCATTGCGGGTCGCCGCCGGCGGCGGGGATGCGGACGTCGCTGGCGACGACCGCGTCGGCGCCGTGGCGCTCGCGGAGGGCGGGAACGAGCTCCGAGCCGATCTGGCCGAGAGCGCCGGTGACGAGGATGCGTCGCATGACGGGATGCCGGTGGCCCGGGGGCCGTTCAGGCGCCGGAGCGCGACGATCGTACCGGGTTTGCGGCGAGGAAATCGAGCAGCAGCGCGTTGACGCGCGCGGGCTCCTCGTGCTGCACCCAGTGACCGGCCTCGGGGATGCGGCAGACCTCGACCCGGTCGCAGAGCGCCGCCGAGGGCGCGATCATCCCGGCGCCGAGCGCGACATCCTGCTCCCCCCAGATCAGGCGCACCGGCGGCGCCACGCGCAGGGTCGGCGGCCGCGGCGCCGGCCGGCGCAGGGCGGCGCGGTACCAGGCGAGCATCGCGGTGAGCGCGCCGGGAGCGGCGGCCGCGGTCGCGTAGCGCTCCAGCTCCGCTTCGCTGAAGGTCCCCGGCCGGCTGGTGCGCCGCAGCATCGACCGGAGCGCGCGGAACCCCTGCGCGCGCAGCTTGCGCTCGGGGAGCCAGGGGAGCTGGAAGTAGAGGATGTAGCGGCTGCGGCGGCGCTGCGCCGCGTCGTGCCGCAGCGCTCGGCGCATCACGGCGGGGTGCGGGATGTTGAGCAGCGCGAGCTGCGCGATGCGCTCGGGAAAGAGGAGCGCTCCCCACCAGGCGACGGCGCCTCCCCAGTCGTGCGCCACCACCGGGTGCGGCGCCGGGCCGAGATCGTCGAGCAGCGCGCGCAGGTCGCCGGCCAGACGATCGAGGCGATAGGGCGCGAGGCCGCGCGGCTTGTCGCTGAAGTGATAGCCGCGCAGGTCGGGGGCCACCGCCCGGTAGCCCGCCGCGACGAGGGCCGGGATCTGCCGCCGCCAGCTCCACCAGAACTCGGGAAAGCCGTGCAGGAGGAGGACCGGCGGCGCCTCCGGAGATCCCGCCTCGACGACGTGCAGCCGGCAGCCGCCGCGGTCGAGGAAGCGGCGGCGACCGCCTTCGGGGAGCGGGTCGATGGCGTCGAGGGGAGCGGGGTCGAGCGGAGCGATGCGCGGAGTCTAGCCGCCGAAGGCCATCAGGCCGGCAGCTGGACCCGCACCCAGCGGCGACAGACGTCGCTCAGCCGGTCGGGGGTCTCGGCGGCGACCGCTTCGGCGACGAAGCGGTCGATCTCGCTGCGGTCCTTGCCGGCGCGACGCATCGCCTGGCGCACCGCCGCCGCGACCGCCCAGCGATTGCGGCTGGAGACCGCAACCTGCACGTCGGGGAAGTGGGGGGCGAGCTCGGGGGGCATGGCGTCCTCTCCCTGTACTACAGAGGAGGGCGCGAAATGTTACGTCGGGCGCTCTCAGAAGAACCCGAGCTGGAGGCGAGCGGCGTCGCTCATCATGCTCTGGTTCCAGGGGGGGTCGAAGACCACCTCGACCTCGGCCTTCTCGACGTCGGGGAGCTGGCCGACGCGGGTCTCGACGTCGCGCGCCAGGACCTCACCCATGCCGCAGCCCGGGGCGGTCAGGGTCATCTTGATGTGGACGACGCTCTTGCCGACGGCCGGCGGGTCGATCGTGCAGTCGTAGATCAGCCCGAGCTCGACGATGTTGACCGGGATCTCGGGGTCGTAGCAGGTGCGCAGCGTCTCCCAGACCCGCTCCTCGAGCGGCTGGCTGGGGGTCGCCGCCGGGTCGGGCGCCGCCGGCGCCTCGAGCCCGATCGCGTCGTAACTTTCGGGGTCGAGCCGGAAGAGGCCGCCGAACTCGGCGGTCACCGTCACCGACCCGCCCAGCCGCTGCATGACGCGCAGCTTGGTCCCCTTCTGGAGCTGGGTCTTGTAGCCGTGGGGGATGACGATCGCCTCGCAGTCGCGGGCGAGCTCGATTTCGGGTTCGGGGGCGGAGAACAAGGGTCGTTGCCTCGCGTCGAATGATACCGGACTTTTTCCGTCCCGATTCTAGCGCAGGTAGAATGCCGCGCCTCGGCGCGACTCCCGGCCGGGCGAAAGGTCCGAATCCATGCGTGTCTTCGTCACCGGCCATCACGGCTACCTCGGTTCCGTCCTGGTTCCGCTGCTCGCGGCGGAGGGGCACGAGGTCGTCGCCCTGGACAGCGATCTCTTCGCGCCCTGCACCTTCGGCGGCGAGCCCCCCGCCGGGCCCTGGCGCTCGATCCGGCGCGACCTGCGCGACGTGACGCGCGGCGAGCTCGAAGGCTTCGACGCCGTGATCCATCTCGCGGCGCTGTCGAACGACCCGCTCGGCGACATCAACCCCGACCTCACCTACGACATCAATCTCGAGGGGTCGCTGCAGCTGGCGCGGCTGGCGCGCGAGGCGGGCGTGACGCGCTTCCTCTTTTCCTCCTCCTGCAGCAACTACGGTGCCTCCGGCGACTCGATCCTCGACGAGAGCGCCGAGCTGCAGCCGCTGACCGCGTATGCGATCTCGAAAGTGCGGCTCGAGGAGGAGCTCACGCGGCTCGCCGACGAGCGTTTCTCGCCGGTCTTCCTGCGCAACGCCACCGCCTACGGCGTCTCGCCGCGACTGCGCCTCGACCTCGTGCTCAACAATCTCGTCGGCTGGGGCGTCACCACCGGCAAGATCGTGCTGCAGAGCGACGGCACCCCCTGGCGGCCGCTGGTGCACGCCGAGGACATCGCGCTCGCCTTCCTGGCGCTGCTCGCGGCGCCGCGCGAGAAGGTGCACGGCGAGGCGTTCAACGTCGTGCCGGAAGGGGAGAACTACCGCATCCGCGAGCTCGCCGAGATCGTCGCCGAGACCCTTCCCGGCACCGAAGTCACCTTCGCCGAGGGCGCCGCGCCCGACGCGCGCAACTACCGGGTGAGCGGCGCCAAGCTCCTCGCCACGCTCCCCGGCCTGCGCTTCCGCTGGACGGCGCGCTCCGGCGCGCAGGAGCTGGCGTCCGCTTACCAGCGCGCCGGCATGACCCGCGCCGAATTCGAAGGACCGCGCTACAAGCGCCTCGCCTGGATCCGCCACCTGCTCGCCGCGGGCGAAGTCGACGCCGCGCTGCGCTGGACCGCCGAAGTCCCCTCGACGGTCGGGGCGTGAGCGCGGCGCCGGCCTTCCGGAGTTACTGCAGGTAGCCGAGAGCCTTCAGGTTGCGGACCTGCTCGTCGGTCAGGTCGGTGGATCCGGCTGCGGCGCGCGCCCGTTCCGGATACTTGCGGAGCTCGGCGAAGAGCGTCCGGACCAGATCGGGCTGGTCGAGCGAGAGGTCCTTGTGCGCGCCCGGATCCGTCGAAAGGTCGAAGAGCTCGGCGTGTTGCAGCGGCACGCCGTCGAGCTTGATCGAGATGCAGCGTTCGTCGGAGCCCGCGCCGCGTGACTTCGGCGCGGTGCACCGGGGTGTCTGGATCGTAATCGTGACGCGGCGTTCCGCCGGCAGCTCGACGCGGTAGGTCTTCCACTGCGTGTCGATCTCGAGCCGCGCGACCTCGTTTCCGTCGGCGTAAACGGTCGCCCGCCGCGGATACCGAAAAGCGACGGCCCGAAACTCGAAAGCGCCCGAAACTGGCGTCGCGTCGAAGACGGCCTTGCGGGCCATCCAAAAGCCGTCCGGCTCCAGCCGCGCGTAGCTGTAGAAGAGCAACTGATAGAGATGGCTCGATACCGGCATCAGCACGGAGCGAACCCGGAAGGCGTGCGATTCGACCTGCGCGTAGGCGCGGCCCGCGAGCCCGGCATCGGCGCCGTCGCCGAGCAGCGGCACGAGCGAGTGGCCGGAAAGTCCGGGCGGAGGCGCGAAGCCGGCGAGATCGGCCAGCGTGGGCAAGAGGTCGACGGTCTGGGCGAGGTGCGAGACCCGCCGGCCGCGCTTCAGGTCGGGATGAACGACGAGGAGGGGAATGCGCAGGCACTCGGGATAGGCCTGCGAGTGGACGTAGTTGCCGTGCTCGAGAAACTCCTCACCGTGATCCGCCGTGAAGATCACGGTGGTGTCGTCGGTGAGGCCGCGACGATCGAGCTCGGCGAAGAGGTGCACGACGGTGTCGTCGACGTAGCGCACGCCGGCGTCATAGAGCGCGCGATAGTAGGCGGCCGCTTCCGGCGGACCGTCGGAGGGCCGCTTGTTGAATGCGACGAAATTGCGGCCGGTCGGCGCGAAAGCGCCGGCCGGCGCCGCTCCCTTCCAGAAGAGGTCGCGATAGCGATCCGGCGGCTCGTAGGGATCGTGCACGCTGTAAGTGTGAAGGAAGAGGAAAAAGCGCTCGCCCGGCGCGACCTTCTCGAGCTCGGCGATACCGCGCCCGAAGGTGCGCTCGATGTCGGTGTCGGCCGAGTAGGTCGTGTCGGTCCAGCTGTCGAAGCCCCGCGCGAAGCCGTAGGTGCCCTTCACGAAAGCGCCTTCGGAATGGCCGAAGGTGTGGAAACCGGCCTGTTTCATCAGCATCGGGAGCGTCGGGATCGAAGTCGCCAGTACGCCCGACGGGGGAGTCACGCCGTGCTCGGACGGGTAGAGCCCGGTGAACATCGACATGTGCGAGGGCAGCGTCGACGGAATGGCGGTGAACGCGTTCTCGAAGAGCGTGGCCCGCTCGGCGGCGAGCTTGTCGAGAAAGGGCGTCGTGGCTCGCTTGGAGCCGTACGCTCCGAGCGCGTCTGCGCGCAGGGTGTCGACCGAGATTAGGACGAAGCCGCGCGTGGCGCGAAGCCGCCTCGACTCCGGGACGTCGGAGCTTCGAGCGCCGCACCCGAGAGCCAGGAGAATCGCCGGGAGCACGAACAGCTTCGCCGGAAATCGCTTCACGAGGCCGGAGATACTACGCCGTGCGGGTAGAATGAACCGATCGGCGCCTCCCGCGGCCGGACCCGAGGACCCAGAACATGCGCACCTCTCCGTTCGGCTACTACTGCGATTCCGGTTTTCGCGGGCGTCCTTGGCGCGGCGGTCGGCTCGCCGCGTGAGCGCCACCCTGCCGGTCAGGCTCCTCCCCCTCGGTACCAACGGCTACCTGCCCAGCTTCGGGCGGCAGACCATGTCGTTCCTCGTCGCCACCCCGGGCAGTGCGCTGCTGCTCGACGCCGGCAGCGGCGTCGCCCGCCTCGCCGAGGCGCCGGCGCGCGAGCTGCTCGCGGGCGTCGATCGGCTCGACATCCTGCTCACCCACTACCACCTCGATCACGTGATCGGCCTTTCCTACCTTCCGGGGCTCGTCGGCGGCCTGCCGCTGCGCCTCTTCGCGCCCGCGCCGCCGCTCACCGCTTTCGGCAGCGAGGCGCTCGACCGGCTGCTCTCTCCACCGCTCTTTCCGGTGCCGATCCATCGCTGGCCGATGGCGGTCGAGGTCGTCCCCTTCGCCGGCGCGGCGCTCGAGATCGGGCCCTTCGCGGTGCGGGTGCGGGCGCAGAAGCACCCCGGCGGCTCGGTCGGCGTGCGGATCGGCGATCAACTGGCCTACGTCACCGATACCATCCTCGATCGCGCGACGGCGGATTTCGTGCGCGGCGTCGGCACCCTGCTGCACGAGGTCTGGCTCGACGACGCGCAAGCGGCGCGCGACGACGCCGGGCGCACCGGGCACTCGTCAGCCACTCCGGTCGCTCTGCTCGCGCGCGAAGCGGCCGTCGGCCGGCTGGTGCCGGTGCACCACCATCCTCACCGGTCACCCGCGGCGCTGGCGGAATTGAGCTCGGCGCTCCTCGCGACGGCGGGTTGCCCGGTCGAGCTGCCGGTCGAAGGGCAGCCGCTCGATCTGCGATGAAGTCGCGGCTCACGATGCTCGGCCTGGCGGCCCTCGTCTTTGCGAGCTGCGCCGACGAAGCTCCCGAGCCGCTGCCGCCGCGGCGGCTGCCGCTCGCCGAGTTCGCGACGGCGGCGCTGCCGATCATCGAGACCGACCGCGTCGATTTCGGCGCGAGCGTCGCGCGGCCGCTGCTCTGGTCGGGATGGGGCGCCGACGAGACGAGTCCCGAGGGAAACTTCGTCTGGGCCGGCGCCGAAAGCTCGCTGCTGCGCTTCGACGTGGTCGAGCCGCGCGACAGGGTGCTCGAGCTGCGCGGCTGGTCTTTTCCGTTCCACGACGACCCGCCGCAGGAAGTCCGCCTGCTGGTGAACGGGCGCGAGGTCGCCAATCGCCTGATCGGCGTCGCGCCGAGCCTGACGCGGGTCGCGCTGACGGCGGCGGACTTCCATCCCGGCGAGAACTTCCTCGAGCTGCGCTATCGCCGCCATCACGAGCAGCCGGGCGACAACCCGTGGGCGGCAGGGTGGAGCGAGCTCGTCTTCTCGGGCGGCCGGCGCGACGTCGACGCGAAGCCGCGCGTCGACGCGCGAGACGGCAGCATCGAGCTCCCCCTGCACACCGC
The DNA here is from genome assembly GCA_963699245.1 of Thermoanaerobaculia bacterium. Classification (GTDB taxonomy): domain Bacteria; phylum Acidobacteriota; class Thermoanaerobaculia; order Multivoradales; family JAGPDF01; genus JACTMI01. The sequence continues at coordinate 1,943,733 of OY969426.1, read as the reverse complement.
GCTCGAGTGGGCGCTCGAGCTGCCGCCGGGGAGCTTTCTCGCCTGGAGCGCGCTCGAAGCGGAGGGCGGGGCGCGCCTGCTGGCGCGGATCGAGAGTGAAGAGGAGGATCGCGTCGAGGAGCGCACGCTGAATGCGGCGCCGAGCGAGCTCCGGTTGACGCCCTCCGATGGGCGCCACCGCCTGGTGTCACTGCGGCTCGCCGCGACAGGAGTGCGGGGGAGCGTGCGGCTGCGCGGCGCGGCCATTCACATGCCGGCGCTCGAGGCGCCGGCGCCGGTCGCCGCGCCGCCCGTCGCCTCGTCCCGCCCCAATGTGGTCGTCTACGTCATCGACACGCTGCGCGCCGATCATCTCGGCTGCTACGGCTACCAGCGACCGACCTCGCCCGAGATCGACCGCTTCGCTGCCCAGGCGATCCGCTGGCGCGAGGGAAGAGCCCAGAGCTCGTGGACGCGACCGGCGATGACGACCATCCTGACCGGCCTTGCGCCGATCACCCACGGCGTGCAGGAGACTTACGACAGGCTGGCGGAAAGCATTCCGCTCGTTTCCGAATTCTTCGGCCGTGCCGGCTGGCAGACCGCGTTCTTCACCTCGAACGGAAACGTCACGGCTCACCTTGGGTTCGCGCGCGGATGGAGCTTCTTCAAGTACTTCGCGGAGAGGCGGCGGACACCCGAGCTTCAAGTGCAGTCGGAGGAGATGACTCCCCACGTGCTCGACTGGCTCGAGCACCGCGATCCCGCGCAGCCGTTCCTCCTCGTGGTGCACACGACGGATCCGCATCACCCCTACACGCCGCAGCGGAAGTTCCGCAAACTGCTCGCGCCCGCCGTGCGCGACCGGATCCTCGGAACGCGGGAGGATATCTACCGGCTTCCTGTGCTGTCAGCGGCCGAAGTGGCGCGGCACCGGCCAGCGCTGATGGCTCTCTACGACGCCGAGATCGCCGGTAACGACGCCAGCTTCGGCAAGCTGATGAACTATCTCGATCGTTCCGGTCTGCGCAATTCGACGGCTGTGCTGCTGCTCTCCGACCATGGCGAGGAGTTCCACGAGCACGGCGGCTGGACCCACGGCCTGTCACTCTACGAGGAGCAGCTGCGCGTCCCCTTCATCCTGCGCCTGCCGGGCGGTGCGGGAGCAGGAACGGTGGCGCCCTCCGACCCGGCCGAGCAGATCGACGTCGTGCCGACGCTGCTCTCGCTCGCCGGGCTGCCGGTGCCGCCGAACCTGCCGGGGCGGGACGTCGTCGCGGCGCTCGCTGCGCCCGAGCGCGAGGCCGGCGTGCGCCCCTCATTCGCCTGGCTGCGCAAGAGCGACCAGGCGATCGACGCGGTGACGCGGAGCCAGTGGAAGCTGCTGGTCAACGTGCGCGCCAACATCGCGCTGCGGCGGCGGCCGCTCGAGCTCTACGCTCTCGGCAGCGACCCCGGCGAGCAGAACGACCTGGCGCGCGCCCGTCCGCTCCGCCGCGCCTGGCTCGAAGGACACCTCGCCGCGGCCTGGGCGCGCCTTCGCACCCTGCTGCCCACCGAGCGCGCCGAGCTCGATCCGGAGCTCGAAGCCAACCTGCGCGCGCTCGGCTATCTCTGAATCGGTCCGTTCGCCGGCGCCCGGCCGGAATCAGCTCCGCGGCGCGGCCTGCGCCAGCGTCTCGGGTGTGCCGATGTCGAGCAGCCGCGCTTCGGGCACGGCGAGAGTCTCGAGGGTGAAGCCGTCGGCGAGCGCGGCGACCAGCACGTCGCCGAAGTGGGGCTCGCGGCCGAGCCGCGCCGAGCGCGGCTGGAAGCCCGCGCACCAGCGGACGAGGAACTTGCCGAAGCGCGGCGTCCAGAGCGCGAAGGCCCAGGTCCACTTGAGGGTCGTCCGCTCCGGCTTGATCTCGATCCGCCGCACCCGTCCCCGCGCGTCGACGTCGACGAGGTCCGAAGCCGCCGGCCGGTCGCAGGGGGCGAGCGCCAGCGCGATGTCGGCCTGCGTCCGCTCGCGGTGGCGGACCAGCCGGGCCAGCAGGTCGCGCGGCGTGACCAGGATGTCGGGGAAGCCGAGCGCCGCCAGGCGGTCGCCGAGCAGGGGCTCAGCGCGGGCGAGGGTGAAGGGCACGCCGCGGGTCGGCGCCAGCACGCGGTAGGAGATCTCGAGCCCGAACTCGGCGCCGTCGCCGAGCCGCGCCGGGATGTCCCACTTCCCCTGGCGCAGCAGGACGAGGACGTGCGCGGCGCCGGCGAGGCGGAAGTTGTCGAGCAGGTCCTGGCAGGCGAGCCGCTCGCCGCCGTCGGCCGCGGCGACCGGCAGGATCTCCTTGCTCGGGCCGCGGCGGCGCCCGAGCCGGGTGGCGCTTCCCGCGGCGGGGAACAGGCCCCAGATCTCTCGCACGGCGGCGGTTTCGGCTCCTCTGTTACCCTACCGCAGCTTCGATTCCACCGCGATGTTCGACAACCTCCGCGCCGACACGCGCCGCCTGCGCGAGATCAAGACCAAGGGCTTCCCCTGGTACGTGATCGAGTCGCTGCTGTTCGAGACCGGCTACCAGGCGGTCGTCCTCTTCCGGCTGGCGAGCTGGTTCAAGCGCCACCGCTGGCCGGTGCTCGGACCGGCGGTCGCCCGCTACTGTCAGTTCCTGACCGGCGTCGACATCGCGCCGGCGGCGGCGATCGGTCCCGGACTGCGCATCGCGCACGGCACCGGCATCGTGGTCGGCAACGGCGTCGTCATCGGGCGCGACTGCCTGCTGATGCAGAACGTGACCCTCGGCGCGCCGACCACGGCGCGGATCGGCGACATGCCGGTCGTCGGCGACCGGGTGACGCTCGGCGCCGGCTGCGCGGTGATCGGCAAGGTGCGGGTCGGCGACGGCTCTTTCGTCGGCGCGCACGCGCTGGTGACCGAGGACGTGCCGGCGGACTCGAAGGTGATCGCCCGCGGCGGCATCGAGATCCGGCCGCGCTCGCCGCGCCCCGCCGAAGCCTGACGCCGGGTCAGTCGCGCGCCAGCAGGCCGGCGGCGACCAGCGCCGCGGCCGCTTCGCGGATCGCCGCCTCTGGCATCGCGGCGCGCTCGGCGATCGTCGCGAGGTCGTTCTCGCCGTCCGACAGGTTGAGCACCCAGAGCAGCGCCAGCTCGCGCTCGCGCCCCGCCTCGTCGCCGCCGATCGCGCGGTAGAGGCCGTGGCGGCCGAGCCGCGGCTCCCCCTTGGGCCGGAGGTTCCGGTAGACCTCTCTCGACTCGAGCTCGTCGACCACGGCGCGGTAGGCGGCGAGCGAGCGCTCGAGCGCCGCGGGCCGGACGAAGTCGAGATCGTCGGCGTCGGTGTGGTACTCGGGGTAGCGCCCCCAGGGCGTGCGGGTGAGCGAGCCGACCGCGAGGTCGAAGCCGGGCGAGGCGTATTGCCGCTCGTCGTAGCCGAAGGGGACGAAGGGCTCGACCGTCACCGGCTCGCCGAGCCGGGCGAGCGCGCGCGGCACCGCGAAGTCGACCGGCGCGGCGCCGTGGCGCGTCTTCTTGTAGTGGAAGCCGCCGCCGTCGCCGAGCCCGGCGGCGACCAGGCCGTGGCGGATGCGGCGCGCCTCGGCCTCGTGCGTGGCCAGCCAGGCGATGGCGCCGATCGTGCCGGGAACGAAGAGGAAGCGGTAGGTCAACCGCCGCCGCGGCCGCGCCGCGAGCTCGGCGGCGAGCGCGGTCATCACCACCAGCCCCGAGAGGTTGTCGTTCGCCATTTGCGGGTGGCAGCAGTGGGTGGAGAAGAGGACTTCCTCGGCGGTCTCGCCGGGCAGGAGCGCCTCGCCCCACTCGAGCCGCCCGTCGCGGTGCTCGGCGTCGATCGCGACCTCGTAGTCGCCGGGCAGGAGCGCTTCGACGACGCGGTGGGGAACGCAGAAACCCCAGTTCTCGCGGTAGTAGCTCGTCCGGTAAGGGATGCGCTCCGGGCGATCGGGGAGCGAGAAGAGGTGCGGCCGCAGCTCCTCGAGGCTAACCCGGCCCTGGTAGCCGACGCTGAAGTTGAGCACCTGCAGGTTCTGGGTCGCCGCGTCGGCGAGGACCCGGCCTTCGGGCGCCGTCAGGCGCGCGCTGCGGAAGATCCACTCCTGTGGCGCCTCCCAGTCGAGGATCGGCGTGCCCGAGGGGACGCCGTCGATCCGGATCGGCGCCGACTCGCCGAGGATGGCGAGCGTCTCGCGCATCCCCGGCCCGGTGATCGAGCGCGGAAGGCGCCAGAGGCGCGCGGCGAGCGCGTGCAGCGCGGCACCGGTCGAGAGCGGCAGGGCGCCGGGCATCGTCAGGCCTCGAAGCCGGGCCAGCTGCGGTCGCGCTCGGAGATCACCGCCACCGGCTCGGGCCAGATGATGCCGAAGGCGGGATCGTCGAAGCGCGCGCCGCGCGCCGACTCCGGGGCGTGGAAGGTGTCCATCGCGTAGTGGACCTCGCTGTCGTCCTCGAGAGTGAGGAAGCCGTGCGCGACGCCGGCGGGGATGTAGAGCGCGTTGCCCGCCGCCGCCGAAAGCTCGAGGCCGAGATGTTGCCGGAAGATGTGCGATCCGGGGCGGACGTCGACCAGCACGTCGTAGATCCGCCCGCGCACGCAGCGCACGAGCTTCGCTTCCTCGTGCGACGCCGCCTGCCAGTGCAGGCCGCGCAGGGTGCCGCGGCGGAGATTGGTCGACAGGCTGGTCTGCACGAAGGAGGTCGCCAGGCCGCGGGCCGCGAACTCGCGCGCGCAGAAGGTGCGGGCGAAGCTGCCGCGCTCGTCGGCGCGGCGCTCGAGCTCTACGAGCCAGGCGCCGGGGATGCCGAGCTCGACGAACCTCACGGCAGGATCGTGACCTCGGGAATCGCCACCACGAAGCGCCCGCCCCACTCCCGGATGCCGGACCACTGGCCGGCGATCTCGTCGCGCAGGTTCCACGGCAGGATGAGGACGTAGTCGGGACGGGTGTCGAAGAGGCGGGCCGGGGCGTGGATCGGCAGGCGGGTGCCCGGCAGGAACTTTCCCTGCTTGTGCGGGCTCATGTCGACCGTGTAGTCGAGGAAATCCTCGCGCACGCCGCAGTAGTTGAGCAGCGTGTTCCCCTTGGCCGGCGCGCCGTAGCCGGCGATCGACTTGCCGGCCCGCTTCGCCTCGATGAGGAAGGTGAGCAGCTTGCGCTTCGTCTCGCGCACCTGCTCGGCGAAGGCGTCGTACCAGGCGCGAGTCTCGACGCCGAGCCGGCGCTCGCGCGCGGCGAGCTCGCCGACCCGCGGGCCGATCGCCTGCGCTCCGCCGCGGCGTTGGGCGAAGACGCGCAGCGAGCCGCCGTGGGTCGGGATCTCCTCGACGTCGAAGAGCTCGAGGCCGTGCGCCGCGAAGACGCGCTCGACCGCCACCAGGGAGAAGTAGGAGAAGTGCTCGTGGTAGATGGTGTCGAACTGGTTCTCGTCGACCAGGCGGACGAGGTGCGGGAACTCCATCGTGAGCACGCCGTCGGGCTTGAGCAGGATGGCGAGGCCGGCGACGAAGTCGTTGAGGTCCGGGACGTGGGCCAGCACGTTGTTGCCGAGCAGGAGGTCGGCCGAAAAGCCGCGCTCGGCGAGGTCGCGCGCCGCCTCGGCGCCGAAGAAGCGCACCTCGGTCGGAATGCCGATCGCGCGCGCCGCCTCGGCGACGTTGGCGGCCGGCTCGATGCCGAGCACCGGCACGCCGCGCTCGGCGAACCAGCGCAGCAGGTAGCCGTCGTTCGAGGCGATCTCGACGACCTGCGACTCAGTGCCCAGCCCGAAGCGCGCGCTCACTGCCTCGACGTAGCGGCGAGCGTGCTCGAGCCAGCTCGTCGAGTAGGAGGAGAAATAAGCGTAGTCGCCGAAGATCTCCTCCGGCGTCGCCTGCTCGGGGAGCTGGGCGAGCCAGCAGCGCTCGCAGACCCGCACGCAGAGGGGGTAGAACTTCTCGTCCTCGGCGAGCTGCGCGGCCGAGAGATAGGAGTTGGCGAGCGGCGAGCTGCCGAGATCGGCGAGGACCAGATCGAGCGGCGCGCCGCAGGAGCGGCAGGGGGAGACGGGCATCGGCGGGCGTTCGGACACGGGGTTCTCGGGCCTTCGAAAAAGGCGGTAACTGGGCCGCAAATGGTATCAGCGATATGCTTCCGGACCCGCCCGGAGCGCGCTTCCATGACCATCGATCCCGAACTGCTCGACCTGCTGGTCTGCCCCAAGAGCCGCGGCAGGCTCGAGCCGGTCGCGCTGCCCGCCGAGCTGCGGCGCCGGCTCGTCGAGCGCTACCGCGAGCATTTTCGCGACGAAGAGCCGGTCGTCGAGGAAGGGCTCTACTGCGCCGAGTCGGGCCTCGTCTATCCGATCGTCTCGGACATTCCGGTCCTTCTCGTCGAAGAAGCCCTCCCCGGCGCGGAGATCGGCCGCTGACCGAACGGGACGCCTCTCCCGAGGCGTCCGCGGCCGGCGGCGGGCTCTGGGGCTTCCCGGCGCCGGCGGCCGATCGCGTGGCGACCGCGCTCGTGGTCGGCCATCTCCTGGCCGCCTGGGCAATCACCCTTTCCGGCATCCTGCTCGCGCTGGCCGTGCTGGCCTGGGTGGCCGGTCAATGGAGCCGTCGCACCTCGTGGCCCGAGTCCTTCCACGCGCCGCTGCGACTGGCCGGCGCCTACCTGGTCCTGCTGCTGGCGGCGATCCTCGCTTCGCCGGACTGGAGCGCGAGCTGGCGCGCCTCGTCGGAGATCTTCAACTTCACCACCCTGGCGCTGGTGCTGGCGCTGATCCGCGGCGAACGGACGGTGCGCTGGCTGGTCGATGCGCTGATCCTCGTCGGAGGTGGCCTCTCGCTCGCGGGACTGGCCCAGTTCGCCACCGGCTTCGGCGACCTCGAGCGCCGCATCCGCGGACCCTTCTCGCACTACATGACCTTCGCCGGGTTCCTCCTGCTGCTCGACCTGATGCTGGTGGCGCGCCTGCTGGAGCGTCGGCGCCGCGACGCCACGAGCGGCCCGTCCGCGTGGCTCGATTGGCCGGTCGTGGCCTGGGGCGTGCTGGTGCTCATTAACGTCGCCCTCTTCGCCAGCCTGACCCGCAACGCCTGGGTGGCGCTCGTTTCGGCCCTCGCCGTGCTCGTCGCGCTGGCGCGCCCGAAGCGGATCGTCTTCGCGCCGGTCGTGGTCTGGCTCTTCCTCATCGTCGCGCCGGTGCCGGTGGTGGCGCGGGTGCTGTCGATCACCGACCTGACGGATGCCTCGAGCTACGACCGCATCTGCATGGTGCAGGCCGGCCTGCGCATGGTCGGCGAGCGGCCGCTGCTCGGCGTCGGCCCCGACCAGGTGAAGCGCATCTACTCGCTCTACCGGCATCCGACCGCGCCGCGCCTGCTGATCCCCCACCTGCACAACTCCTATCTCCAGCTCGCCGCCGAGCGCGGCATCCCGGCGCTGGCGGTGATGATGGCGCTGCTCGGGGGGCGGCGCTCGCCGCGGTGAAGGGCTTCCGCCGCCGCGGCCGGAGCGCCGACATCTACCTCGGGGTGCTCGGCGCCCTCGTCGCCTTCGGCATCGCGGCACTGTTCGAGAACAATTGGGGGGACACCGAGGTGCAGCGCCTGCTGCTCGGCCTGGTGGCGCTGCCCTACTCGCTTTCGGTCGACGGCGAGGAAGGGTGACAGCTCCGGCGGACGCTTTCGCGCGCTTCGCGACCGGGGTGCGGCCCGAGGTCGAGCGGGAGCTCGACGCCCTGCTTCCCGCCGCTTCCGAGTGGCCGGCGCGGCTGCACGAGGCGATGCGCCACAGCGTCTTCGCCGGGGGCAAGCGGCTGCGCCCGATCCTCGCGCTGCTCGTCGCCGAAGGCTTCGGCGCGCCGCGTGAGACGCTCGTCCGCGGCGCCGCCGGGCTCGAGTTCATTCACACCTACAGCCTGATCCACGACGACCTCCCGGCGCTCGACGACGATGACCTGCGGCGCGGCCGGCCGACGCTCCATCGCGCCTTCGACGAGGCGACCGCGATCCTCGCCGGCGACGCGCTGCTGACCCTCGGCCTGACCACGCTTGCCGAGGAGCCGGCCGCAGTGGCGCCGGAGCGCCGCGCGCGCGCCGTCGTGCTGGTCGGCCGGGCGATCGGCACCGGCGGCATGATCGGCGGCCAGGTCGAGGATCTCGCCGCCGAGGCCAACTGGCCGGCGGACGCCGCGGCGGCGCTCGAGCGCATCCATCTCGGCAAGACCGCGGCGCTGCTCGGCGCCGCGCTGCGCCTCGGCGGCCTCTACGCCGGAGTCGACGCCGGAGTGGACGGCGCGCTCGCCGGGCTCGGCCGCGCGATCGGGCTCCTCTTCCAGGTGCGCGACGACCTGCTCGACGTCGAGGGCACCCGCGAGGAGCTCGGCAAGACGCCGGGCAAGGATGCCAGAGCGCGCAAGCTGACCTTTCCCGAGCTCTACGGTGTCGAGGGGACCCGCCAGCGCCAGGCGGCGCTGGCGGACGAGGCGCGCGAGCTCGCCGGAGCTCTGCCGACCGATGCTAAACTGTTGACTTCTTTGGTCGCTTTCCTCACGGAGAGGACCCGCTGATCATGTCGATTCTCGACCGTGTCCCGAACCCGCCCGACCTCCGCCGGCTCTCCCGCGAGGAGCTCGAGCCGCTCGCCGAGGAGCTGCGGGAGGAGATCGTCCGCATCGTCTCGAAGACGGGCGGACACTTCTCGTCGAACCTCGGCTCGGTCGAGCTGACGATCGCGCTCCACTACATCTTCGACACCCCGCGCGACCTGCTGCTCTGGGACGTCGGGCACCAGACCTACCCGCACAAGATCCTCACCGGCCGGCGCGACCGGATGATGAGCCTGCGCCAGTACGGCGGGCTCTCCGGCTTCTGCCTGCGCAGCGAGTCGGAGTACGACGTGCTCGCCGCCGGCCACGCCTCGACCTCGATCTCGGCGGCGCTCGGGCTCGCCATCGCGCGCGACCTGCGCGGCGAGTCGCACCACGTCGTCGCCATCATCGGCGACGGCTCGATGACCGCCGGCATGGCGTTCGAGGCGATGAACCAGGCCGGCCACGTCGGCAACCGGCTGATCGTCGTCCTGAACGACAACTCGATGTCGATCTCCCCGTCGGTCGGCGCGCTGACCAAGTACCTCGAGGCGCTGATGGCGGGGCAGCGCTACGCGAAGCTCAAGGACGACATCAAGGCGATGCTGCACCGCCTTCCGGGCATCGGCGACCCGATGCTCGAGGTGGCGAAGGGACTCGAAGAGGGGATCCGCCAGATCTTCACTCCGGGCACCCTCTTCGAGGAGCTCGGCTTCCGCTATGTCGGCCCGGTCAACGGCCACTCGATCCCGGCGCTGCTCACCGCGCTCGAGGAAGCGAAGCAGATCGACGGACCGGTCCTGGTGCACGCCATCACCCAGAAGGGGAAGGGCTACAAGTACGCCGAGGACGAGCCGGTCGAGTACCACGGCCCGTCGCCCTTCGACCCGGTCGCCGGCATCCAGAAGGCGAAGTCGACCACGCCGCCGAGCGCACCGAGCTACACCGTCGGTTTTCGGCAAGGCGGTCGTCAAGCTCGCCGAGCACGACCCGCGCATCGTGGCGATCACCGCCTCGATGCCGGACGGCACCGGCCTCGTCCCCTTCTCGGAGAAGTTCCCCGACCGCTTCCTCAACACCGGCATCGCCGAACAGCACTCGGTGACCCTGGCGGCGGGCCTGGCGCTCGGCGGCATGCGGCCGGTGGTCGCGATCTACTCGTCCTTCCTGCAGCGCGGCTTCGACCAGATCTTCCACGACGTCTGCCTGATGGACGCGCCGGTCGTCTTCGCGCTCGACCGTGGCGGCATCGCCGGCAACGACGGCTGGACCCACCACGGGCTGTTCGACTTCGCCTACTTCCGCATCTTCCCCAACACCATCGTGATGGCGCCCAAGGACGAGAACGAGCTGCAGCACATGCTCGCCACCGCCGTCGAGCAGCCCCACCCGACCGCGCTGCGCTATCCGCGCGGCAACGGCATCGGCGTGCCGCTCGACGCCGAGTTCCGCCAGCTGCCGATCGGCAAGGCGGAGGTGCTGCGGCGCGGCCGCGACGGCGTCGTCTGGGCGATCGGCGCCATGGTGCATCCGGCGCTGGAAGCGGTCGAGAGGCTGGCCAGGGAAGGGATCGAGCTCGGTCTCGTCAACGCCCGCTTCGTCAAGCCGCTCGACCGCGACCTGCTGAAGGCGCAGCTGACCCAGCTCGGTCTTCCCGGCGCCAGGCTCGCCACCGTCGAGGAGCACATGATCGCCGGCGGCTTCGGCGCCGCGGCGCTCGAGACGATCTCGGAGCTCGAGCTCGAAGGGGTGGAGACGCTGGTGGTCGGCGTGCCTGACCGCTTCGTGCCGCACGGCTCGCAGGACGTCCTCCGCAAGACGCTCGGGCTCGACGCCGAGTCGCTCTACTTCCGCTTCCGCCGCTTCTTCGCCGCCCAGTCCGCCGAACGTGGCGAAGAGGCCTCGCCACGCAGCGGAGCTCCGGGTGCGTCTCGACCAGCTGCTGGTTGAGCGCGGGCTCTTCGAATCGCGCGAGAAGGCCCGGCGCGCGGTGATGGCCGGCCTGGTCGAGGTCGAGGGGCGCCGCATCGACAAGCCGGGCGCCGCCGTCGCCGCCGACATGGCCCTGCGGCGTCCTGGCTCCCGCCGAGCCCTTCGTCTCGCGCGCCGGCCGCAAGCTCGCCGCCGCCCTCGACCACTTCGTCCTCGATCCCGCCGGCCTCGCCTGCCTCGACGTCGGCGCCTCGACCGGCGGCTTCACCCACTGCCTGCTCGAGCGGGGCGCCGCGCACGTCACCGCGCTCGACGTCGGCTACGGCCTGATCGACCTCAAGCTGCGCAACGACCCGCGCGTCACGGTGGTCGAGCGCGTCAACGCGCGCCACCTCGCCGCCGATGCCTTCGAGCAGCCCTTCGACCTCATCGTGATGGACGTTTCGTTCATCTCGGTGGGCAAGGTCGCGCCGGCGCTGCTGCCGCACCTGGCGCCCGGCGGGAGGATGCTCGTGCTGATCAAGCCGCAGTTCGAGGTCGGACGCGGGAACGTCGGCAAGGGGGGATCGTGCGCGACGAGGCGCTGCGCAGCGGCGTCGTCGCCGAGCGGGCGCGCGAGCTCGCGGCGCTCGGCCTCGAGCTCGAGGGAACTTTCGACTCGCCGGTCGCCGGCGCCGAGGGGAACCGCGAGGCGTTCGCCCTGCTGAGGAGGGCGGCGTGAACGACGCCTTCCCGGTCATCGGCATCGTCGCCAAGCAGGAGGAGCGCGCCTCGGCGGTGGCGGCGGAGTTGGCGGTCTGGCTCGTCCGGCGCGGCCACGAGGTCAAGCTCGACGCCGGCAGCGCAGAGAGCGCCGCGGTCGACTTCCGTCCGCTGGCGGCGGGCGAGCCCTGCGACCTGGTCGTCGTGCTCGGCGGCGACGGCACGATGCTCTCGGTGGCGCGCCGCTACGCCGGCGGGGCGCCGATCCTCGGCGTCAACCTCGGCCACCTCGGCTATCTCACCGAGGTGCCGCGCGAGGAGCTCTATCCGGCGCTGCTCGCCATCCTCGCCGGGCACTACGCGCTCGAGGAGCGCTCGCTGCTCGAGGCAGTGCTCGAGCGGCCGAGCGGCCAGCGCCACCGCTTCCTGGCGCTGAACGACGCGGTGATCGCCAAGACGGCGCTGTCGCGCATCATCGAGCTCAGCGTCAACGTCGACGGCCGCGCGGTGGCGCGCTACCGCGCCGACGGCCTGGTGGTCTCGACGCCGACCGGCTCGACCGCCTACAACCTCTCGGCGGGCGGCCCGATCCTGCATCCGCTCCTGCCGGTGGCCGTCCTGACGCCGATCTGCCCCCACACCCTGACCCTGCGGCCCCTGGTCGTGCCCGACACCAGCGTGATCGAAGTGCGGCTCGAGACGCCGTCCGAGAGCGTCTTCCTCACCATCGACGGCCAGGAAGGGATCGAGATGGCGCACGGCGACCTCTTGCGCCTGCGCCGCCACCCCGAGCCGGTGCGCCTGGTGCGCACCGCCGAGCCCCGCTCGATCTTCGAAGGCCTGCGCAGCAAGCTGCACTGGGGGGAGTAGCCGATGGCGGCCGGACGCTGGCGCCGTTTCGTGGTGCGCCCTTTCGTCTGGCTGCTGGCGCTGCTGGCGATCCTCGTCCTCGCGGCGCGCGTCTTTCTCGACTCCGACCTGGCGCGCTCGCGCGCGCGCGAGTTCGCCGCCGCCCGCTTTTCCGAGGCGCTCGGCCGGCGGGTCACGATCGAGCGCCTCGAGTTCCAGCTCCTGCCGCTGCGCGTCGCGCTCTTCGGCGTCGAGATCGCCGGTGATCGCCCCGGCGAGCCGGCGCTGCTGCGCCTCGCGGAAGGGGAGATCGAGGCGGACTTCGAAGGGCTGCGCTCGCGGGTGCCCGAGTTGCGCCGGGTGGCGCTGCGCGGCCTCGACCTCTCGCTCGTCTTCCGGCAGGACGGCACCGACAACCTGCCGCGCCTCGCCGCACGCGGCGGCGGCGGGCAGGCGGTGCGCATCGGCGGGCTGTCGATCGACGACAGCCGCGTGCGCGTCGACGAGCAGGTGGTGCCCCTCGCGCTCGACGCCAGCGCCGTGCTGGCTCGTCTCGTCGGCGCCGGCGGCGGCGTCCTCGACGGCAACGTGGCCGCGCAGCAGGTCGAGCTCCGGCTGCCCGCCGCGCAGCCGCTCGAGGTGTCGGTGGCGGCGGGGGTGCGGCTGGAAAAAGGACGCCTGGCGCTCCGGCACGTCCGTGTCCGCGAGCGCGAGCTCGACCTCCGCGCCGAAGGCACGATCGGGCTGACGGCGCCCGCGCCCGTCGTGCTGCAGACCCACGTCGCGACGTCCGCGGCGCTGCTCGACCGGCTCGGCTGGCTCAAGGGGGAGCTCGCGGGCGAGCTCGGATTCGACGGCGAGGTGCGCTGGAAGGGGCGCGAGTGGAGCGTCGACGGCGAGCTGCGCTCGCCCCGCCTCGAGGTCGTCGGTTTCGCGCTCGACGGCGTCGCGGGCAACGTGCAGGGCGGGCCGAAAGGATTCGAGCTGGCGGTCGGCGAGGGCTCGTGGGCCGGCGGAGCGCTGCGCGGCAGCTTCGCGGTCGACCTCGCGGACACCTACCCGGCGCGGCTCGCGATGCGGCTCGACGGCGCCGGTCTCACTTCCATCCTCGAGCGCTTCGACGTTCCCGTCCGGCAGGTGCGCGGCGCGGCGAGCGGCGACTTCCGGTACGACTTCTCGCTCCTCGACGCCGCGCGCGGCGAGGGGAGCGGCACCTTCGCGATCGGGCCGGAGCCCGGCGCCGACGGCGGCGCGAGCGCCGTCGGGGAAGTCGGCGTCCGGCTGGGCGGTGGCGTCGTCGATCTCGCGCCGCTGCGCTGGAGCGCCGGCGGCCAGAGCGTCGAAGGGCGCGGGCAGGTCGACCTGCTGACCCGGCGCGGCGGCTTCGACCTCGCCGCCCGCAGCGAAGAGGTCGGGGGCCTGGTGCGGCTCCTTCCCTTCATCGACGCACGCGAGATCTGGGTGCCGAGCGCGGGCACCGCCGAGCTCACCGTGCGGGTCGATCTGGCGGGCGATGCGGTGGCCGCCTCGGTCGCCTTCGCGGGCGGCGGGCTCGAGGCACGCGGCTTCCGCGCCACGCGCGCCACCGGCACGCTGACCGCGGACGAGCGGACGGTCGTCCTCTCGCAACTCACGCTCGAGAATCCGGGCGCCCGGCTCACGCTGGCGGGGACGCTGCCGCTCGACGACCGGCCGGAGCTCGACCTGACGGTCGAGGCCGACGGCTGGCCGCTCGAGGAGGCCGCGCCCTGGCTCCCCTTCGAGCTGCCCGTGAGCGGCCGCGCCAAGGGCCGTCTCCATCTGCTCGGCTCGCTCGCGGCGCTGCGCGGCGACGGCGAGGTCGAGGTCGCCCCGGCGCGGGTGGCGGGCTTCGACGCGCCGCGGCTGCACGCGAAGTGGAGCTGGGACACGAAGGTGCTGGATCTCGAGTCGGCGGCGCTCGAGCTCGACGCCGGCACGCTCGTCGCGAGCGGCCGGCTGAACCTCGAGGACGAAGGGCTCGACATCACGCTCGCTCCGGCGTCGCTGACGCTCGACCGCGCGCCTTTCGACGCGCTGGGGGACGGCAAGCTGGGTGGCGTGCTGCGACTCTCCGGGCGCCTGCGCGGCACCCTCGGCAAGCCCGAACTGGCGCTCGGCGGCACGTTCGAGCAGGTGACGATCGCCGGCCGCGCGTTGCCGGCCGAGCCGACTTCCACGCTGCAGGTCGACTGGGCGGCGGGCAAGCTCGCGGCGCGCCTCGATCTCGCCGGCGTGGCGCGGCTCGAAGGGGGAGGCGATCTCGTTCCGGATTCCGACTCGACGCTCCGTTTCGAGCTCGCCAGCGAGCACGCCGGAAGCCTCGCCGAGCTGGTGACCGGCGCCCCGGTGCCCGACCTCGAAGGGAGCCTGCGCGCCGAGCTCGAGGCCGACTGGCCGCGAGCCGCCCCGCCGACCCTGGTGTTGCGGGTGCCGGAGCTCGCGCTCACCTGGCAGGGAAAGCCGGTGCGCAGCCGCGAGCCGCTCGTCGCCCGCTTCGACGGCGAGAGCCTGGCGCTCGACAGCGTCTACCTCCAGGTCGGCGCGGCGGACGACGAGGTCTTCATCGGCGGCCGCATCGGGCTCGCCGCCGACGCGGTGCTCGATCTCCACGTCGAAGCCGATCTCGCCGCGTCCTGGGCCGGCCCGCTCCTCGGCGGCCTCGATCTCGGCGGCCGCTTCGGCCTGCTGGCGAACCTGCGCGGCACCGCGGCGCACCCCGCCTGGAGCGGGCAGGGAGAATGGCGGGACGGCCGTTTCATTCCGCCCGGACTGCCGCACAGCTTCGACCGCGGCCAGGCGCTCGTCCTGCTCTACCCGCAGGCGGTGGTGCTCGATGGGCTGACCGGACTGTTCGCCGGCGGGACGCTCGCCGCCAGCGGCCGCGTCAACCTCACCGCCGGCGCGATCAAGGACTACCGCTTCGAGGCCGCCGCGCGCGACCTGAGCGTGCGCTGGCCCGCCGGCTGGCAGCTGCGCGGCGACGCCGACCTGACCCTGACCTCGACGCGCGGAGGCCGCCAGATCGCGGGGCAGGCGCGGCTCGACCGCATCTTCTACTTCCAGAACATCGACCTCTCGCCGACCCAGCTGCTCGAGCGCCTGCTGGCGCGCGGCCGCGTCCTGCTGCCGGAGACCGACGAGCTGCTCTCCTCGACCGCGCTCGACATCGCGATCGCGGCGCCCGACGCGGTGCGCGTGCGCAACAACATCGCCGACCTCTCCGGCTCGGCCAGCCTCGCGCTGCGCGGCTCGCTGGCGCGGCCGGTGCTGTTCGGCGACGTCACCACGGCTCCCACGAGCAAGGTGACCTACAACGGCAACACCTTCACCATCGAGCGCGGTCACCTCGCGTTCGCCAACTCGACGCGCATCGATCCCCAGCTCGACATCGTCATGCGGACGCGGATCAGCGAGTACGACGTCACCTTGAACGTCGGCGGCCTGCTTTCGCGGCCGGTGACCTCGTTCGCCGCCGACCCGCCACTGCCGGACCTGGAGATCCTCGGGCTGCTCTCGACCGGCGGCTCGCTCGGCTGGGAGGGAACGGCGTCGAGAGCCAGCCAGGTGGACACGACCGACCCGAGCGCGCGCACGGCGAGCGCTTCCGCCGAGGCGATGCTCTACGGCCAGGCCGCGTCGCTCGTCGGCGCGCGGGTGGGGCGCCTGTTCGGCTTCGATCAGGTGAGGGTCGAGCCACTGACCTCCGGCGACACGGTGTCGACCGCCCGGGTCACGGTCGGCAAGCGGATCTCGCGCCGCCTCGCGCTTACCTATTCGGTCGATCCCTCGTCGACGGCGCAGCAGATCCTGCAGGTCGAATGGCGGGTGAGCGACAAGCTCGTGCTGGTCCTGACCCAGAACGGCAACGAGTCCTACTCGGTCGATACGCGGTGGGAGTCGCGGTTCTGAGCGCACACGCTCCTGTTCTCCTCCTGGCGGCGCTCTTTGCCGCGGCGCCCGCGCTCGCCGAGCCCGCGCTGCCGGTGCGCCGGGTCGTCGTCCGCAGCGAGGCCCGTCTCGACCCGCGCGAGCTGACCTCGCTCGTCGCCATCCGCTCCGGCGCGCCGCTCGATCGCGAGAGCGTCCGCCGGACGCTCCGCAACCTGCGGCTGTCGGGCCTCGCCTCCGAGGTCGAAGTGCTGACGACGCCGCTCGGCGACGGCGTCGAGGTCTCGATCGTGCTGCGGGCGGACCTGCAGGTGACGCGCCTCGCGATCGACGGCGACACCGGCCTGTCGCCGGAGAAGCTGCGGGCGCGCCTGCCGCAGCGCGCCGGCCAGCCGCTGCGCGAAGACCGCCTGCTGCGCGGCGTCTACGCGCTCCAGGACGCGCTCGCCGACGAGGGCTGGCTCGCCGCGTCCGTGCACCTCGACGTGGCGCCGCAGCCCGATCGCCGCTCGGTGGAGGTCACCTATCGCGTCGAGGCCGGCAGGCGCACCCGCGTCGGCGCGATCTCCTTCGAGGGCGCCGGCGACCAGCGCCCGGCGGATCTCGCCGCGGCGCTGCGCTCGCGCCCCGGCGAGCCCTTCCGGCGGCTGATCGTGCGCGACGATGCCGAGCGCCTGACCCGCTTCCTGGTGCGGCGCGGCTTCCGCCAGTGCCGCGTCGAGCCGGCGCGCCAGACGCCGGCCGACGACGGCACGATCGCGCTCGCCTTCCGCGCCGAGCTCGGCCCGCCCTTCGACTTCGAGCTCGTGGGCGGCGACCAGAAGTCGCTGGCGAAGCGCGGCCTGCTGCCTTTCCTGGATGAAGACGGCTACGACGAGGCGCTGCTGCTGCAGTCGCTGGGGCAGATCAAACGCGACTACCAGGAGAAGGGCCACTACCGGGTGGAGGTGCGGGAGACGCACCGCCTGCAGAACGGGCGCTTCAAGGTGCGCATCGAGATCGTGCCGGGCGAACGCTACGGGCTCGACGAGATTCGTTTCGAGGGCAATGACTCGTTTCCGGCGTCGCGACTGACCGCGCTGCTCGCGACCGCGCCGCGCCGGCGGATGCTGCTGGCCAGCGGCCGCCTGGTCGACGACGAGCTGGGAGAGGACCTCGCCAACCTGCGCTCGTTCTACGCCCTGGCGGGCTTCGACCGCGTCCAGATCGACGCGCCCCGCGTCGAGGAGCCGCGGCCTCGCCACCTGCGACTGACGATTCCGATCCGCGAGGGGACGCGGCGAACGACCGGCACGATCGAGATCGTCGGCCTGCACGCGCTGGGCGTGGAGCAGGCGAAGGCGAAGCTCCCGCTGGTGGCCGGGGGTCCCTACCATCGCCTGCTGGTCGAGAGCAGCATCGAGACACTGCGGGACCTGCTCGAGAAGGCGGGCTACCGATCCGCCCTGGTCGATGCCCAACCGGCGTGGAACGCCGACCAGACCGTCGCCGACGTGCGTTTCGACGTGCTCGAAGGGGAGCGCTCCGTGGTCGAGGTCGTGCTGGTGCGCGGCAACTCGCGCACCCCGACGCCGCTCGTGCGGCGCTTCGTCGACCTCCGGCCGGGCGACCCGATCTCCTCGGACGCGATGCTCGACGTGCAGCGCTCGCTCTACCGGCTGGGCATCTTCTCGCGCGTCGACGTCCGCCTGCCGGCGACTGACAGCGAGTTCGCCGCCAGCGAGGTCCTGGTCGAGGTCGAGGAGGGGAAGTCGCGAGGGATCGCCTACGGTGCGGGCTACGACACGGAGGCCGGGGCGCGCGGCCTGCTCCGCTACTCGCACTCCAACCTCTGGGGGCGCGCCGCGTCGTTCCAGCTCGACGCCCTGGTGGCGCAGCGCGACTACCTCTACCGCGGCGTCTTCCAGCAGCCCTACCTCGGCCGCTGGCCGGTCCAGCTGAAGGCCACGCTCTATCGCCAGAAGGAAACCCGGCCGACCTTCGACGACTCGAAGCGCGGCGCCCAGATCGCCTTCGAGCGCACCTTCGGGCACCTCCGCGTCGGGCTCTTCGCCGAATACCGCATCGTCGACCTCAACACCGACGAGCCGGAAGAGGTCATTCCGCGGGAGAGCCGCAACGCGCGCGTGGCGAGCGTGTCGCCGACCCTGCTCTGGGACCGGCGCGACGACCCTCTCGACCCGAGTCGCGGCTGGAGCGCCTCGATGCAGCTCGAGCACGCGTCGCCGGTCGGCGACGCCACCGCCGACTTCGACAAGCTCTTCGCGCAGCTGACCGACTACCTGCACCTGCTGGGCGGCACGTTCGCGTTCTCGCTGCGCGGCGGCTGGCTGATACCGCACGGCAGCGGAGAGGGCGACCTCGAGCCCATCGACCTCGTGCCGGTCGCCGAGCTCTTCTTCGCCGGCGGACGAACGACGCACCGCGCCTATGCGCGCGACGAGCTCGGCATTCCCGGCCAGACTCTCCACATCGACCCGGGCCAGGCTCCGGTGCCCCTCGGCGGCGGTGCGCTCGCGCTCCTCAATGCCGAGTACCGCTTCCCGCTCGTCGGCGCGCTCTCCGGCGAGCTCTTCGTCGACGGCGGCAACGTCTGGCGCGAGATGGCCGATTTCAGCGCCGCCGACGTCAAGTGGGGTGCGGGAGTGGGGCTGCGCTACGGCTCGCCGGTCGGACCGCTGCGGGTCGAGGTGGGCTGGAAGCTCGACCGCGAGCCCTACGAGGACCCGTACGTCTGGTTCGTGAGCCTCGGCAACACTTTCTGAGGCGGGAAGGGAGGGCGCGGCGGGCTGCTACACTTGCGGCGGCCGCCGGGCCCCCTCCGGTCCGCCCCCGCGATGTCCCAGCTCCCCCCGGAACCCTCCCCGTTCGCCTCCGTCGAGAGCGCCGCCGAGCGCTTTCGCCGCGGCGGCTTCGTCATCCTGGTCGACGACGAGGAGCGCGAGAACGAGGGCGACCTGGCGATCGCCGCCGGGATGATCACGCCCGAGGCGGTCAACTTCATGGCGAAGTTCGGCCGCGGCCTGATCTGCGTCGCGCTCGCCGAGGAACGCTGCGACGCGCTCGACCTGCCGCTCATGGTGCGCGACAACACCTCGCCTTTCGGCACCGCCTTCACGGTCTCGATCGAGGCGCGCGGCCGGATCACCACCGGCATCTCGGCCGCCGATCGCGCCGCCACTATCGCCGCGGTCGCCGATCCGGCGACCCGCCCCGAGGACCTCCTGCGGCCGGGGCACGTCTTCCCGCTCCGCGCGCAGCGCGGCGGCGTGCTGAAGCGCGCCGGCCAGACCGAGGCCTCGGTCGACCTGGCGCGCATCGCCGGGCTCGTGCCCGCCGCCGCCATCTGCGAGATCATGAACGACGACGGGACGATGGCTCGCGTCCCCGACCTGATGGCCTTCGCGGGCCAGCACGGCATCCCGATCCTCACCGTCGCCGAGCTCATCCGCTACCGGCTGCGCACCGAGACCATCGTCCGTCGCGTCGCCTCGCCGCGGCTGCCGACCCGCTTCGGCGATTTCATCCTCCACGCCTACCGCGCCGAGCTTACCGGCGAGGAGCACCTCGCTCTCGTCTGCGGCGACGTCAGCGGCGACGAGCCGGTGCTGGTGCGCGTCCACAGCCAGTGCCTGACCGGCGACGTGCTCGGCTCGTCACGCTGCGACTGCGGCGAACAGCTCGAGACGGCGCTCGCCCGCATCGGCGAGGAGGGGCGCGGCGTGCTCCTCTACCTGCTGCAGGAGGGGCGCGGCATCGGCCTCTTCAACAAGCTGCGGGCCTACGAGCTGCAGGACAAGGGGCACGACACGGTCGAGGCCAATGAGCGGCTCGGCTTCGCGGCCGACCAGCGCGACTACGGCGTCGGGGCCCAGATCCTGCACGACCTCGGCGTGCGCCGAATGCGGCTGATGACCAACAATCCGGGCAAGTACGTCGCGCTCGCCGGCTTCGGCCTCGAGATCGTCGAGCGCGTGCCGCTCGAAGTGCCGCCGACCGCCGAGACGCGCGCCTACCTGCGCGCCAAGCGCGACAAGCTCGGCCACCTGCTGCGCCTGGTCTGAAAAGCAAAAGGCCGGAAGCGGTCCCGCCGCTCCCGGCCTCCTGTCCGAACGGCCCAGCCGCTCAGCGGATCGAGTCGAACTCGTCGAAGTGGAAGGAGCTCTTCGCGGAGCAGTTCTTCCAGCTGGCGAGCAGGCCGATCCTCATCGCGTCGACCCGCATGGTGTCGTTGTCGATCGCGGTCGCCGAAACGGAAGAGAAGGTGGAGAAGTTGCTCGTGCTGCGCGAGAGCTTGATGAAGCCGTTGCTGGCGCCGTTGGAGTTGTCGGTCTGCCACTCGAGCATCACCTTGCGGGTCGCCGATTTCGCGGACGCCTTCGTGAAGAGAAGCGTTTTCTTCGAGAACGAGCTCATTCCCTCGGTGCGCCAGGTGAGATCGAGGTAGATGTCGCCGTTGCTCGCCCTTCGCATGTCCACGTTCACCCGGTTGCCGAGGTTGGTCTGCAGGAACGCGATCCGGATGCTGGTGCCGCTCTTCAGCGCGATGTTGTTGGCGCGCAGGAAGAAGGTCGCCTTGTAGTGCTTCTCCGAGGCGGGCTGGTCGGTCTGGACGTAGACCGCCTTGGTGCCGGCGGGATCGCAGGTCACCTGCAGCCCCTTGGTGGTGCCGTTGAGCGCGGCGGTCGAGTTGACCACCAGGCTGTTCTCGGCGATGGCGGCCGAGGCGAGAAAGAGTCCGGCAAGGGCGAGACGGGTGAGGCGCATGAGGTCGTCCTTTCGGCCAAGCGGACCGCCGGGCGGCCCGAAACGGTTTCCTGTCTGGCGAGGACGGTGGAATGGGTCGGATCTGGCCGCTGGCGCTTCGGCCGACCGGGGTGGTCCGGATTCGCCGAAGATCTGACTAATAGACGCTAAGATTCCAGCCCGTTTGCTTGACAAACAGGGCGCCGGCGTCTAGATTTAGCACTCGCCGCCGTCGACTGCTAACAACCGACGGCGATTCGACACCCATCGGAACGGACCAAGGAGGAAGCGCCGTGAATATCCGTCCCCTGCACGACCGCGTGGTCGTCAAGCGTCTCGAACAGAAGGAGCAGGTTCGTGGCGGGATCATCATCCCCGACACCGCCAAGGAAAAGCCGCAGGAGGCCGAGGTCATCGCCGTCGGCCCCGGCAAGGTCAACGACGACGGCAAGCGCTCGCCGATGGACGTCAAGAAGGGCGACCGCATCCTGATCGGCAAGTACTCCGGCATCGAGATCAAGATCGACGACGACGAGTACGTCATCGTGCGCGAGGACGAGATCCTCGCCGTCATCGAGAAGAAGTAACCGAACCGCACTCTCCGAAAGAGGAAAACTTCCAATGGCAGCCAAGCAGATCATCTATTCCGAGGAGGCGCGCGGCGCCATCCTGCGCGGCGTCAACAAGCTCGCCGACGCGGTCAAGGTCACCCTCGGCCCCAAGGGCCGCAACGTCGTCATCGAGAAGAAGTTCGGCTCGCCCACGATCACCAAGGACGGCGTCACCGTCGCCAAGGAGATCGAGCTCGCCGGACCCGCTCGAGAACATGGGCGCCCAGATGGTGCGCGAGGTCGCCTCCAAGACCTCCGACGTCGCCGGCGACGGCACCACCACCGCCACCGTGCTCGCCCAGGCGATCTACCGCGAGGGCATCAAGAACGTCACCGCCGGCGCCAACCCGATGGAGCTCAAGCGCGGCATCGACCTCGCGGTCAAGGCCGTCGTCGAGCACATCGACAAGCTGGCCAAGCCGGTCGAGGGCAACGAGATCGCCCACGTCGGCACCATCTCGGCCAACAACGACCAGGAGATCGGCAAGATCATCGCCGAGGCGATGGAGAAGGTCGGCAAGGACGGCGTGATCACGGTCGAGGAGGCCAAGGGCCTCGAGACCACCCTCGAGGTCGTCGAGGGCATGCAGTTCGACCGCGGCTACCTGTCGCCCTACTTCGTCACCGACGCCGAGCGCATGGAGTCGGTGCTCGAGAACGCCAAGATCCTCCTCTACGAGAAGAAGATCTCGCTCGATGAAGGACCTCCTGCCGATCCTCGAGCAGGTCGCCCAGCAGGGCAAGCCGCTCCTCATCATCGCCGAGGACGTCGAGGGCGAGGCGCTCGCCACGCTGGTCGTCAACAAGCTGCGCGGCACGCTGCAGGTCTGCGCCGTCAAGGCGCCGGGCTTCGGCGACCGCCGCAAGGCGATGCTCGAGGACATCGCGCATCCTCACCGGCGGCAAGCTGATCTCCGAGGACCTCGGCATCAAGCTCGAGAACGTCAAGTGGGAAGACCTCGGCGAGGCCAAGAAGGTCGTCATCGACAAGGACGACACCACCATCGTCACCGACGCCGACGACAAGAAGCGCCGCGAGGCGATCGCGGGCCGCGTCAAGCAGATCCGCACGCAGATCGAGGAGACCACCTCGGACTACGACCGCGAGAAGCTCCAGGAGCGGCTGGCCAAGCTGGTCGGCGGCGTGGCGGTGATCAAGGTCGGCGCCGCGACCGAGACCGAGATGAAGGAGAAGAAGGCGCGCGTCGAGGACGCCATGCACGCCACCAAGGCGGCCGTCGAAGAGGGCATCGTCCCCGGCGGCGGCGTGGCGCTGCTGCGCGCCATCGACGCGGTCGACAAGGTCAAGGCCGAGGGCGACGTCGCGGTCGGCGTCAAGATCGTCCGCCGCGCGCTCGAGGAGCCGACCCGCCAGATCGCGGCCAACGCCGGCGACGAGGGCTCGGTCGTCGTGCGCCAGATCTTCGCCGAGAAGGGCAACGTCGGCTTCAACGCCGCGACCGGCAAGTTCGAGGACCTGGTCAAGGCCGGCGTCATCGACCCGGCCAAGGTCACCAAGACCGCGCTGCTCAACGCCTCCTCGATCGCCGGCCTGATGCTCACGACCGAGGCGATGATCAGCGAGATCAAGGAGAAGGACAAGGGCGGCGGCCCCGGCGGCATGCCCGGCGGCATGGGCGGCATGGGCGGCGGCATGTACTGATCGTTCCGGAACGAGTCCGCTCGTTCCGTCGAATCCGGGGGCCGGCGAGGCAACTCGCCGGCCCTTTTCTCGTGCCCGTTTCGCCCTCCGACCCGCGTCGCTCGCCGGCTCGGGCGCCGGGAGGGCAGCGAGCGAGGTCTAGAATGCGCGGGTGACTGACGGTCGACACGAGCGCAGCCGGCGCGCGCTGCGCTGGAGCTTTCTTTGCCGGGCAGGCGTCGCTCTGGCGATGGGCTGCGCAACGGTGGCCGCCGCCGAGACCGGACCGCCCCGGCGGGTCCTCGTGCTGAACGCCGACCCGACAGTCTCGCCCGGCGTCAACCTGCTCAAGATCGCTCTGCGCGAACGCCTGCTGGACGCGTTTCCGAGGGACCTCGATCTCGTTTTCGAGGATCTGGACTTCGTCTACTCGGATTCGGCTGAATACCAGAAGCTCGTCGAGAACCTGCTGCGCGAGAAGTACGCGAGCCGGCCCCCCGACCTCGTCGTTGCCCTCGGCGGCGGCGCGCTGCGATTCGTCGTCGCCTCGCGAGCGACTCTCTTTCCGGGGGCGAAGTGGATGTTCGGCCATGTCGAGAGGAGCGACCTCGCCGGGCTCGGCACTTCCGAGCCGGCCGGAGTCGTGAGCCACTACGGCTTCGAGCGCGAGCTGGGCGAGGCACTCGAGCTGCTGCCGGAGACCCGGCGGGCCGTCGTCATCCTCGGCAGCGGACCCCGCGAGCGCCAGCTCGAGCCCGAGATCCGCCGGGAATTCGCGCCCTACGCGTCGCGCGTCGGCCTCGAGTGGTGGGTGGGGGAGCCGGTCGCCGAGCTCGAGGAGCGCGTGGCGCAGCTGCCGAAGCACACCGTCGTCGTCTACGTCGGCGTCTACCAGGACCGGACGGGCGCCAGCTTCACGCCGATGTCCGTCCTGGAGCGGCTGGCGAAGAAGGCGAGCGCGCCGATTTTCAGCATCGCCGCGCACTGGATCGGCAACGGCACTGTCGGCGACGGCAGGCTCGACTTCGTGGCGCTCGGCACGCAGATCGGCGCGCAGGCGGCACGACTGCTCTCCGGGGAGTCTGCGAATTCGGTCGGCATCGTGGAGACGCCGCCGGCGCAGCTCACCTTCGACGCGAGACAGCTCGCGCGCTGGGGCATTCCGCGCTCGCGCCTGCCCGAGGGGAGCCGGATCCTGTACGAGGCTCCATCGATCTGGCAGACGCACGGCCGGTGGATCGCGGCCATGCTGGCGGGTCTGGCGGTGCAGACGCTCCTGCTGATCGGAATCGTCGTGCAGCGTCTCGCGCGGAGGAGAGCGGAGGCCGACGAGCGACGCGCGCGGGAGATTCACCAGGTGACCGTGGATTCTCTCCAGACGCGGGTTGCCGTCCTCAACCGGGCCGGGAGAATCCTGTCGGTCAACCGGGCCTGGCGCGAATTCGCCAGACGTCACCGCGAGGCGCCGCTCGACGTCGGCGACGACTACCTCATCGCCGTCCGCGGCGCCGTCGAGCGCGGTCGCGCGGACGCTTTCCGAACGGTCGATTCGCTCGCGGTCGTGCTGTCGGGCCAGGAATCCATCCGGCGCCTGGAGTATCCGGGCTATGACGAGCAGGAGGGGCGCTGGTTCGAGATGACCGTCGCGGAGCTCGGCCGCTCGGAGGGGGGCGCTGTGGTCGAGATCGAAGACGTCACCGAGCGGCGCCGGGTCGAGCAGAGGTTTCGCGCCGCGATCGAGTCCTTGCCGGTGGCGACCGTCCTGGTCGACGCTGCCGGACACATCGAGATGGTCAACGCCGAGACCGAGAGGATCTTCGGTCATCAGCGGGAAGGGCTCGTCGGCCAGCCCGTGGAGACCCTGCTGCCCGAGTCTCTGCGCGCTCACCACGAGCAACTCAACCAGCGCTTCCTCGAGAGCCCGCAGCGGCGTCGCTTCGGTGAAGAACGCGAGCTCCGGGGGCGCCACAAGGACGGGCACGAGATACCGGTCGAGGTCACCCTGCAGCCATTGGAGACCGGGCACGGCAGGATGGTGCTCGCGTCGATCGTCGATCTGTCGGAACGGCGCCGGCTCGAGCGCGAGACCCTGCGCTTGCGCGCCGAGACCGCGCACTACGGGCGGCTCGCGACCGTCGGCGAGCTCTCCGCGGCGATCGCGCACGAGCTCAACCAGCCCCTGACCGGCATCCTCAGCAACGCCCAGGCGGCACAGCGCTTCCTCGAAGGAGGAACGGCGACGCCCGAGATCCTCGCCGAGACGCTGGCCGACATCGCGGCCGACGGACAGCGCGCCGGCGAGGTGATCCGCCGACTGCGGGCGCTGCTGCGCAAGGGTCCGCTCGAGCTCAAGCCGCTCGATCTCAACGAAGCGATCACGCAGGTCGCCGGCCTGGTGACGCAGGACCTCTTTCTGCGCGATGCCGCGCTCGACCTCGAGCTGGCGCCCGGCCTGCCGAAGATCCTCGGGGATCGCGTTCATCTCCAGCAGGTGGTGATCAACCTCGTGCTCAACGGCATCGCCGCCATGGCCGATGCCAGGCCGGAGTTGCGGCGCCTCCGCCTGCGAACCGCGCGCGGCGCCGGGCAGACTGTTCGGCTCGAGGTGCACGACACCGGAACCGGGCTCTCCACCGAAGCCATGGCCCGTCTCTTCGAGCCCTTCTTCACCACCAAGCCCGACGGCATGGGCATGGGGCTGCCGATTGTCCGCTCGATCGTCGAGAGCCACGGAGGCCGAATCGCGGCGAGCAACAATCCTTCCGGCGGCGCGACCTTCACCGTCACGCTGCCGGCGGCGGGCGAAGGAGCCGCCGCGTGAGCGAGCCGATCGTCTTCGTGGTCGACGACGATCTCTCGGCGCGGCGCGGGGTGGCCCGCCTGCTGACCGCGTCCGGATTCCGCTCCGAGGCGTTCTCCTCAGCCGAGGAGTTCCTGGCGCGCGGCCCGCACGACGGGCCGGCCTGCCTGGTGCTCGACCTGCAGATGCCGGGGATCGACGGTCTCGAGCTTCAGCGTCGGCTCCGCGAAGCGGGACACGCGATCCCCATCGTCTTCCTCACCGGTCACGCCAATGTGCCGTCGAGCGTCCAGGCGATGAAGCGCGGCGCCGTCGACTTCCTGCTCAAGCCGTTCGGCGCCGAGGACCTGATCGCCGCGGTAACCACCGCGCTCGCGCGCAGCAGCGAAGAGGCGACCGAGCGCGACGGGCTGGCCGAGCTCGAGGCCCGCCAGGCGAGTCTCTCGCCGCGCGAAAGACAGGTGATGGAGCTCGTGGTCACCGGCCTCCTCAACAAGCAGGTCGCCGCCAGGCTGGGGACGAGCGAGAAAACGGTCAAGGTGCATCGCGCCCGCGTGATGGAAAAAATGGCCGCCGGCTCACTGGCCGAGCTGGTGCGCATGGCCGGAAGGCTCGGCCTTCCCGCCACGCCGCCGGCGAATCCCGGCGCCGCTCGCTAGCCCGCGCCGCCGGAGCGGCGTCAGCGGAGGCGGGGCTCCCGATTTCGGGACCAAGGTCCAATAGTTTCATTCGCGGCGGCAACTTACTCTCGCCACGATGGCTTCCAAGTTGATCGCGCTCGTCGACGACGACCTTTCCGTGCGCCGCGCGCTGCCGCGGCTGCTGGGGTCGGGCGGTTACGAGACGCGCGCCTTCGCTTCGGCGGAGGAACTGATCGAGTCCGGCGTCGGCGACGAAGCCGCCTGCCTGGTGCTCGACGTCCACCTCGGCCGGGTCTCTGGCTTCGAGCTGCTCGAGCGGCTGCGCGCCGCCGGAACGAAGACTCCGGCGATCTTCATCACTGCCTTCGACGACGCCGAATCGCGCCAACGCGCCCACCGCCTCGGGGCGAGCAGCTTTCTGCGCAAGCCGTTCGACGGCAGCGAGCTGCTCGACGCGGTCGCGCAGGCGATCTCGGCAGCGCCCTCTACCAAGTAGCGCAGCGTCTGGTGCCCATGCGGCCCGGGACCAAAGTCCCATGTCGCCGTGCGATTCGCCGTGCTTCAATCATCCGGAAGGTTCGATGCGAGCGTCCGGAATCCGCTTTCGAGAGGATTCCAGGTCGGGCTCGCGTGGCAGTCGAACGGAACCGCTTCGCGCGGTCCGGGAGGCAGGAGGAGTGACGACGATGAAGCATCTTCGAGCGATCGTGTTTCCCGCCGCGCTGCTGCTCGCGGGCGCGGCGCAGGGCGCCGAGACGATCAAGGCGAATGCCATCCACATGGACGGCGGCGTCCGCAAGACCAGTTTCTTCAGCGCGACTCTCGAGCGCTATTCGACGAACGAAGAGCGCGCGATGTGGCGCGAAGTCTTTGCCAAGGGAGGCCAGGAAGCGCTCGTCGCCAAGTGGCAGGAGGACAACCCCAGCGTCGGAACCTGCAGCTTCACCAATACCCTCGGCTACCGCATCCGCGCCGCCATCTCGGTCCCGACCGAGAAGGGCGGGCGAAAGATCTTCATGGCCACCGACCGGCCGATGTCGGGCTTCGAGATCATGCGCAACACTCGCACCGCGGACTACCCGATCGGCTGGATCGAGGTCGAGGTCGACGCCGAGGGCAAGGGCGAAGGGCGGCTCATCGGCGCCATGCAGTTCGCGGTCGAGGGCGACAAGCTGGTGATGAAGACCTACGGCACCGAGCCGGTCCGCCTGATCAACGTCGTCGTGCGCGACAAGTAGGCGCCCCGTGAAGCGGAAGCCGAGCTTGCCCGTCCTGGCCGGCGCGGCGATCCTGCTGGCGCTCGGAGCTCTGTCCGCGCTGGCGGCCGAGAGCGCGGCGGCTCGCTTCGCGGCGGAGGCGAAACGCCTCGAGGCCGAGATGGCCGCGGCCGAAGGCGCCTGGGACGAGCAACAGCGTCTCGTCGACGACGTCGTGGCTGCGGCCAGAAAGCTCGAGGCTGCGGTCGCCAGTCCCGACGCCACGACGAAGGAGCTTCGTGCGCTGGAGGACCGCTATGCGGTGGCCCTCGACGCGGTGTACCGCCAGGCGAGACAGACGAGCGACAGTCGCCGCCGCGTCTACGACGCCATGGACCGGCTGGCGGAGGCCGGCCGTCGCGTGGAGGAAGAGCGCCAGGCGGCGCGGGACGTGCCGGTTCCCGGCGGCCTCTGGCGCATCGAGCTGCCGGAAGGGAATCTCACCGGCCTGATGCGGCTCGAAGCGGACGGAACGGCCGTCCGCGGCGACTACCGGCTGAGCAACGGCCGGCACGGCGCGGTGGCCGGTTCGTACGTCGGCGGCCTCCTGGATCTCGTGCGCGTCGACTCGCGCGGCGGTCGCGACGCCTCGTTGACGGCGAAAGTCGACGAGGGACAGGAGAGCCTCGCGGGAACCTGGTTGCGTTTCGAGCTCTCGACCGGCGAGCCGGCGACGGGCACCTGGACCGGAGTGCGCATCGGTCCCGGCGAGGAAGTGCCCGAGCTGAGTCCCGAATGACCGACGGACCAGACAGGACTCCGATCCGCTGGCCTGCTCTGGCGCTGGTGGCGCTCGGTGCTCTCGCCGCGGCGATCGCTGCCTCGCCTCTCGCGGCACAGAATATCGAGCCGCGCAACTACTCCAACGCGCCGGTGGGCACGAGCTTCCTGATCCTGGGATACGCCGTGACCGACGGCGGACTGTCGACCGACCCGGCCGTGCCACTGACGGATCCGGAGCTCCGGACCTCGAGCGGCGTCCTGGGCTACGCGCGGTTCCTCGATCTCTGGGGCAAGTCGGCGAAGTTCGACCTCATCGTGCCCTACACCTTCCTTTCGGGCCACGCGCTCTGGGCGGGCGAGCCCGTCGAGCGCGAGATCAGCGGCTTCGCCGATCCGGCGTTCCGGCTTCTGGTGAATCTGTACGGCGCGCCGGCCCTCGACGCGAGCGAGTTCAGGAGCTATCGACAGAACCTGATCGTCGGCGCGAGCGTCCAGGTGACGCCACCGGCCGGCCAGTACGACGAGACGCGGCTGGTCAATCTCGGCATGAACCGCTGGACCGTCAAGACGGAGGTCGGCGTCTCGAAGACCAAGCCGCGCCTGGACGCTCGAGCTCGCCGCGGCCGCGACCCTGTTCACCGACAACGACGACTTCTACGGCGGCAAGACCCGCAAGCAGGATCCGATCTACTCCTCGCAGGGGCACGTGATCTACAACTTTCCCGGCGGCAAGTGGGCCTCCTTCGACGTCACCTGGTTCACCGGCGGCGAGACCACGCTCGACGGCACGAGCAAGAACGACCTGCAGGAGAACTGGCGCCTCGGCGCCACCTATGCCCGTCCCATGGGCGCACGCAACTCCCTCAAGCTCTACGCCAGCAGCGGCGTGTCGGCCCGCACCGGCAACAACTTCGACCTGCTGGGCATCGCCTGGCAGTACCGCTGGAGCGGCCGGGTCACCGGCCGCTAGCTCTCGTGGACCGGACCGGGCACCCGCTGTTGCGGAGACCGGTGCCGAGGGCGTTTCCCGACTGGCACCAAGGTCCAACTATCGGTGCGCATGGAGGTCGGGGATGCTTTCCTCCGGGATATTGGGGATAGGAATGCGCCGACACTGGACCAGACTCGCGGGACCGTTTCTCGTCCTGGCAGGCCTCTCAGGTGTGGCTCTGGCACAGCCGCCGGAGGTCGAGACGCGCGAGACGCCGGTCGAGGAGCAGCTCCACGATCGAGCGCCGGTCGTGATCGATGGCAGGACCCTCTTCGAGGTGAACGGGATTCACGCCTTCCCGGCCGCCAGACGAGCCGAGATCATCCAGCGCGCCATTCTCGAAATCGCCGCCGACCCGAGCTTCGATCCGGCGCGGATCTCCGTCGAGGAGAGCGACCTCCAGACCGAGATTCTGGCCGGTCAGCGTCGCATCGCGCGCATCGTCGACACCGACGCCGAGATCGAAGGGGTGGCGCGGAAAATCATGGCCGAGGTCTGGGAAGGCAGCGATCCGCAAGGCGATCGTCGACTGCCGCGCGGCGCGGACCCACGAGGCGCTGACGGCCGCGGCGTGGCGCATGAGCGCCGCCACGCTGGCGGCTCTCACGGCGCTGTTCGTCTTCGTGCGCGCCAACCGTTGGCTCCACCGGCATCTGGAGGCGCGGTATCGCGACCGCGTGCGCGCGGTGACCATCCGCTCCTTCGAGCTCGTGCGAGCGGAGCGCCTCTGGCAGCTGCTGCACGGCGCCCTGCATTTCGTGGGCGGCGTTCTCCTGTTCGTCGCCGCCTATCTCTACCTGCGCTATGTCCTGGGCAGCTGCCGTGGACTCGCGGCACCGCGTTGCGGCTGGAAGACTGGCTGCTGGCGCCCCTCGCGGTGCTCGGCAAGGGGTTGGTTCGATCAGATCCCGGATCTCGTATTCCTGGCCGTGCTCTTCTTCATCGTCCGCTGGATCCTCCGCCTCGTGCGTCTGTTCTTTGCCGCCGTCGGCCGCGGCGAGGTCGTGCTGTCGGGATTCGAGACCGAGTGGGCCGACCCGACCTACAAGCTCGTCCGGTTCGCGATCGTGGCTTGCGCGCTGGTCGTGGCCTACCCCTACGTCCCCGGCTCGTCGTCGGACGCTTTCAAGGGAATCTCGGTCTTCGCCGGCATCGTCTTCTCGCTCGGTTCCTCGTCGGTGATCGCCAACGTGCTGGCCGGCTACTCGCTGACTTACCGGCGCACTTTTCGCGAGGGGGACCGCGTGAAGATCGGCGGCACCGTCGGGGACGTGGCGAAGGTCCGCCTGCAGGCGACCTATCTCCGCACGGTGAAGAACGAGGAGGTCGTCATTCCGAACTCGCTGATTCTCAATGGCGAAGTGGTCAACTACAGCACGCTGGCGCGGACGGCGGGGCTGGTCCTCCACACCACGGTGGGCATCGGCTACGAAACCTCGTGGCGGCAGGTCGAGGCGATGCTGCTCGAGGCGGCGCGGCGGACGACCGGCCTGCGCGCCGAGCCGGCGCCCTTCGTGCTCCAGCTCGCGCTCGGCGACTTCGCGGTGACCTACGAGATCAACGTCTTCTGCGACGACGCGAAAGCCATGGCGATCGTCTACACCGGACTCCACCGCAACATCCTCGACGTCTTCAACGAGTACGGCGTCCAGATCATGACCCCGGCCTACGAGGGCGACCCCGAACAGCCAAAGATCGTGCCGAAGGAGCAGTGGCACCTGCCTCCGGCGGACAAACCCTGACCAAGGAGAAGGCAATGACATCGAAGAGTGTGAGAAGCGCGATCCTCGGACTCGGCGTCCTGGCCCTGGTCCTCGCCCTGCCGGGCACGGCGTCGGCGAGCGACTGGAAGTGGAGTCTCACGCCCTACTTCTGGGCGAGCCAGATCGGCCTCGACGTGTCGGTCAACGACAAGGACTTCATCGACCAGAAGGTCTCCGTGAGCGACCTCGTCGACAAGCTGGACTTCGCCTTCCAGGTCGACCTGCAGGGCATGCGCGGGCGCCACGGATTCCTGCTCGACGTGAGCTACTTCAACCTCGGCGGCGACGAGCGCCATCGCACGCTCTCCGGCCCGGTCGGCAACGTGCTCGGCGCCCGCGCCGACCTGAAGCAGACGATGGTGGACGCCGGCGGCATCTACAACCCGAGCGGCGACGGCCTGGGCTTCGCGCTCATCTACGGCGTACGCGCCCTCTCCAAGAAGCTCACGATCGACGCCTGGCTCGACACGCCGCTGCAGCCGAAGGCGAAGACCGCGCAGTACGAAACCAAGGGAACGCTCTGGGACGGCCTGGTCGGCGTGCGTTACGTCGCGAAGGCCGGCGATCGCTGGCTGGTGAACGTCCGGGGCGATTACAGCACCGGCGGCACCGAGATGACCTGGAGCGGCCTCGGGGCGGTCGGCTACACCTTCGGCAGCTCGCACCAGCACGCGATGCTGATCGGCTACCGCTACATGAGAATCGAGCTGAAGGAGAAGGACCGCCGGGCCGAGATCGAGACGCGCCTCGGCCTGATGGGCCCGTTCTTCGGAGTCAAGATCGGCTTCTGAACCATCGGCCGTCCGGGACGAGCGGCAATTCGCTCCGGACGACCGCAGCGTCGCAGCACACTTCGAAGGAGCTGGCTCCGGGAGGCGCCCCATGGTTTCCAAGTCGCGATTCGCGAAACGTTCCGTCGACGGCGACCGGCGAAGCATCCGTCGCCTGCGCTTCGCCTTGCTCTCTCTCGCGATGGTGCTCTTCGCCGCCGGGCCAGGAGTCGCGCAGCCGGCGATGCCGCTGCCGCAGGACTGGACCGGGCGAGTCGTCTTCCCGGCAGGGATGAACCCCGGACTGACCGCCGACCGGATCACGCTGCGCGTCTGGCAGCTGTCGAGCGACGAAGAGGTCGCGAAGCTCCTCGAGAGCCTTCGCCAGGGCGGACAAGCGGGCCTGCGAGACGCGATGCGGACGCTCCCCGCCAAGGGATTCGTCAACATCGGCAAGCTGGCCGGAACGGAGGTGCGGGTGATCCGGGTCGTGGACCTCGCGGATGGTCGCCGTCGCCTTCGCGTCTTCAGCGACTTTCCGATCCACCTCTACGACAAGAGCGAGCCGCGCGGTTCGCTCGAGCACCCCTTCGGTTTCCTCGAGCTCACGGTCGACGCCTCCGGCCAGCACGGCACCGGCCTCGTGATCGCCCGCGCGGCGGTGAGCATCGAGAAGGAGGGGCTCGGCATCTCCAATGCGGAGACGCCTCCTCTGCAGGTTGTCGATGTCGTCACCGACCACCCGCCGGCGCCAAGATAGGAGAGGATGACCGCGATTCCGGACGACATGCGCGAAGCCCTCGAGAATTTCTCGCTGCTCGGCGGGCCGCTGCATCGGCTCGGCGTGCGACTGGGCCTGGTGCGCCAAGGCACCCATACGGTCCTGCTCGGCGTCGCGCTCGGCGGCGGGATGTGGATCGTCGTCGTGATCCTGGCTCTCCTCGAGGGCATCGCGGACCGGGTGTTCTCCCTTTCGGCCATCGGCGCGTCGGCGCGCCTGCTCGTGGTCATTCCCCTGATGTTCGTCTGCGAGTCCTGGGTGACCCCCCGGATGGCCGCGTTCGTCGACAGGATCACCGACTCCGGCATCGTGCCGGCCGGCGAGCTGCCGGCCCTCGACGCCGCGGCGGCCCGCATCCGCCGGTGGGCCGACGCCTGGTGGCCGGAAGCCGCGGGCCTTCTCGCCGCCGTGCTGCTGGCGGTTTCGGACACCCGGGTGCCGCACTTCGGAGCGAGCAGCGGTAGCCGGGCCGGCGGCGCCGTCGATCGCCGGCTGGATCTATTTCAGTGCGGCGCCTCGTCCTCTTCCGGTTCCTGTTGTTGCGCTGGATCTGGCGCGCTGGGGCTCTGGTGCTGGTTCCTCTGGCGCGTGTCGCGGCTCGACCTCCAGCTCATCCCCGGCCACCCGGACGGCGCCGGTGGATTGGCGACCCTGTCCTCGGTCCACGAGCGGTTCACGCCGCTGGTCGCGGCGATCTCGGTGCTCGAGAGCGCCGCGCTGGCGGAGGACCTGTCGGCGGGCGCAGTGACGATGACGGCGGTCTACCCGTTTCTCGCCCTGCTGCTGGCGATGGATGCCGCCCTGTTCCTGGGCCCGCTGCTCGTCTTCACCGACAAGCTGTGGGCTGGCCGCACCCGCGGCATGTCCGACTACATGGGCTTCGCCGGGCGCTACGTGAAGGAGTTCGAGCGGAAATGGCTCGAGAGCGGCGACCCCGCGCCCGGCGAGTCGATGCTCGGGACCCCGGACCTGCAGTCCCTGGCCGACCTGGCCAACAGCGTCAACATCGTGCGCGAGATGAAGTGGGTCCCGATCAGCTCACGCCTGTTGACCCAGCTGGCCATGGCGGCCCTGCTGCCGCTGGCGCCCCTGCTGCTGTTCAAGTACCCGCTGGCCGAGCTGGCCCAGAAGCTGGTCGCGCGGTTGATCGGTTTCTAGGCGCGCCGGCGCCGGCCGGGAGGGGCCAGCCGGTTGGCGAAGGCCCGGGCCAGCGAATAGGGAACGAAGACGAGCAGCGGTCCGACGATCAGGGCGGCGGCGGGATAGGCCACGCCGAGGATCAGCCACTGGGCGACGAGGTCGAGCAGGATCGCCATCAGGAAGATGTTCGCGACCGTGGCGAGGGCGCTGCGCGCCAGCTCGCGACGGCCGCCGGATCGAGCGACGAGCGCGAGAAGGAAGGGCGGTCTTCCGCCCCGCGCGTCATTGCGCCCGTCACGGACTCCCAGCAGAGCGGAGACCAGCGGCTGCAGGAGGAAGCGAAACCGCCCGGGCCCGGCGAGCCGGGCCGGAAGGTCGGCGAACAGGCGCGAGCTGAAGAGGTAGATCTCGCCGCGTGCGAGCGACTCCCGCAGCGCGCCGGGGAGCGACACGACGACGGCGATCGCCGTGAGCGCCAGGAGCAACCAGGTGAATCGGCGGTCGGACAGCTTCAAGCGATCGTCGCCTCCGGAGCCGCGGAAGCGCGGCGAGCGGATTCCGTTCGAGAAGCGTACCTCCTCGCTGCGTGCCCAGGAGCAGGGAGCGTCTCGGAGTCGCCTCGTCGAGCGGTAGCCCCAAGGTCCAATGGCCCGTCGCGGCTAATAGGTTCCATGCTGCCACGCAGCGGGGGGCGCGAAGCCGGTACTGAATCCCCTTGCAGCGAAGAGTTCGCCCCGACTGCACGCGAGGAGTATCGTCATGTTGAGCCGACTGCGATCATCCCTTTCGCATCAGCGATTGTGCGCCTTCGCGCTCGCGCTCGTAGCGACCACGGCGATCGGATGTGGCGGCAAGCCCCCGGCCGCGCCGCCAGCCCCCGCCTCCGCCGCCGCGCCGGCCGACGCCGCGGACGCGCCCCTGCCGCCGCCCGCCTACGAGACCGCGCTGCCGGAGGAGGTCCGCGCCCACCTCTCCGAAGCGTTCACCGGCGACCTCGACAAGATGGTGGCGCGCCGGCTCGTCCGCGTGGGAGTCGCCGTCAATCGGACCTTCTACTTCGTCGACAAGGGCGTGCAGCGCGGCGCGGCCGTACGAGATGGGCGTGGCCTTCGAGGACTACCTGAACAAGAAGCTCAAGACCAGGCCCGCGACGAAGATCAACGTGGTCTTCGTGCCGCTGCCGCGCGACCAGATGGGCGCGGCGCTGACCCAAGGCAAGGTCGACCTGGTGGTGGCGCAGGTCATCATCCGGCCGGAGCTGCAGGCGATCGTGGACTTCACCAATCCCGTCCGCAGGAATGTCAGCGAAGTGGTCGTGACCGGCCCCGGCGCCCCGGCGATCGCCTCGGCGGACGATCTTTCCGGGAAGGATGTCTACGCCCGCAAGGAGAGCAGCGCCTGGCAGAGCCTCGTCGCCCTGAACGACAAGCTGAAGGCGAAGGGCCGGCCTCCCGTCGTGATCCGGGAGGTCCCGGGGAACCTCGAGGACGACGACCTGCTCGAGATGGCCAACGCGGGCATCATCCCGGTGCTGGTCGTGCAGGATTACCTGGCGGAGTTCTGGAAGCAGATCTTCACGAACATCACCGTCCACGCGACGGTCGCCCTGCGCACCGGCGCCACGCCTCGGCGTGCCGATTCGCAAGAACAGCCCGCTGCTCGCCGCCGAGCTGAACGCGATTCCTGGCGAAGAACGGCCTGGGGACCGCGTTCGGCAACGTGATCATGAAGCGCTACCTCGCCGACACCAAGTTCGCGAAATCGGCCACCTCCGAAGCGGAGCGGAAGAAGTTCGCTGGACCTGGCCCAGTACTTCAAGAAGTACAGCGACCAGTACCAGATGGACTACCTGCTCATGGCGGCGCAGGGCTACCAGGAGTCGGGGCTCGACCAGAGCGTCAAGAGCAAGGTCGGCGCGGTCGGCGTCATGCAGGTGATGCCGGCCACCGGCAAGGAGCTGGGGGTCGGGGACATCACCCAGACCGAGGCCAACATTCACGCCGGGGTGAAGTACATCCGGTTCATGATCGACCGCTACTACAAGGACGAGCCGATGGACAGGCTGAACAAGGGCCTGTTCGCCTTCGCGTCCTACAACGCGGGGCCGGCCCGGATCCGCCAGCTGCGCGAGCGAGGCGGCCAAGCGGGGGCTCGACCCCAACGTCTGGTTCGGCAACGTGGAGCAGATCGCCTCCGAGCGCATCGGCCGGGAGACGGTCACCTACGTCTCCAACATCTACAAGTACTACATCGCCTACAGGCTGATCACCGAGCAGCGCGCGCGGCGGGACGAGGCGAAACAGGCGGTCCAGTCCCGGACGAAGTAGGCCGGCGAGCTACCCGCGCCGGGTGGCGACGAACCCGCCGAGGCGGCGTCAGCAGGGCGCTCGGGTTCGATGCCGAACGGCCAGCTGCTCGGCCGATCGCTGAGATCGGCACCAAGGTCCAATTGCCCGGGGCGAATACCCGGCCCCATGCTGGCAGAAGGGTTTGGGGCGAAACGGCTCGTTCGACGCAGCGAGAGAGGACCCACAATGCAATTTGGTACGCGGCTGCATCACGCCACCTTGACAGTTCTGACGGGCGTCGGCATGGTGCTAATGGGCGGCGCGATGACTCCGGCCACAGCGGCTCAGCCTGCCCCTTCAAGCGACACGGCGCGGAAGCCGGTCGCGGCGCAGAAGCCCGACTACTCGCCCTACCCGGAGCAGCAATTTCCCAACCGCGTCTTCTGGGGCGTCGCCCACGTCCATACCGGCTACTCCTTCGATTCCGGAATGTTCGGGGTGACGACGACTCCCGACGACCTCTTCCGGGTCGCCACCGGCGGGGAAGTCGTCCTCGACAACGGCCAGCGCTTCAAGCAGGACCGGCCGCTCGACTGGGTCGCCATCACCGACCATGCCGAGTACATGGGCATTTCCGACCAGATTCGCGCCGGCAGCCCCGAGTTGCTCGCCAATCCGCAGGGCAAGCGGTGGTACGAGATGTCCCAGACGAGCCCCCAGGAAGGGGTCAAAGCCGCCATCGAAGCGGTCGTTTCGATGCAGAGCGGCAAGCCCGTCTTCGACGCCTCAAAGGTCACTGCGGCGGCGTGGGCGCACGCGACCGAGGCGGCCGAGAAGTGGAACCAGCCGGGGGTCTTCACCACGCTGCACGGTTTCGAGTGGACCTGCGCTCCGGGCGGCAACAACCTGCATCGCACCGTGGTTTTTCGCGACGGTGCGGATCGCGTCAACCAGGTGGTTCCTTTCTCCACGTTCGACAGCCAGGACCCGGCCGAGCTCTGGAAGTACATGGACGCCTACGCCAAGAAGACGGGCGGCCAGGTGCTCGCCATTCCGCACAACGGCAACCTGAGCAACGGCACCATGTATACGGCGGAGACTTTCGACGGCAAGCCGATGGACCGGGCCTACGCCGAAGCGCGCGCCAGCCACGAGCCCCTCCTCGAGGCGACCCAGATCAAGGGGGACGGCGAGACACATTCCATCCTTTCCCCGACCGACGAATTCGCCAACTTCGAACACTGGGACATCAATTTCAGCAAGATGGTGCCGGCCGAGAACGGTGTGCTGCGCGGCAACTACGTCCGTTCGGCGCTCGAGCTCGGACTGCAGCTGGACGCCAAGCTCGGCGCCAATCCGTACCAGGCCGGCCTGATCGGCGGCAACGACGCCCACATTGGCGTGGTGACCACGCGGGAAGACAACTTCTTCGGTGAGTTCGCCAATGGATTGCCGTCGCCAGACCGTTGGAAGACGCCGCTCGCGATGGTGGAGAACGATCCGAAGAAAGGTCCCCTGATGTCGGTCTGGGGCGAGCAGGCCGCAGGACTGGGCGGCGTCTGGGCACGCGAGAACACCCGCGAGGGGATCTGGGACGCGCTCAAGCGCCGGGAGGTCTATGCCACGACCGGCGACCGGCCGACCGTCCGCGTCTTCGCCGGCTGGGACTTCGCGGCCGCGGACCGCGATCGTCCGGATTTCGCCGCCCATGGGTACGCCCATGGCGTGCCCATGGGTGGCAATCTGACCCAGGCCCCTGCGGGCAGGGCTCCCGTCTTCATGGTGCAGGCGATGCGCGATCCGGACGGACCGAACCTCGACCGCATCCAGGTCATCAAGGGGTGGCTCGGTAAGGACGGCAAGTCGCAGGAGCGCATCTTCGACGTCGCCCTCTCCGGCGGGCGCCAGATCGGTCCGGATGGCCGCTGCAAGACGCCGGTCGGCAGCACCGTCGACGTGGCGAATGCGTCCTACACCAACACCATCGGCGCCGCGTCCCTCTCCGCGTACTGGAAAGACCCGGCGTTCGATGCCGCGGAGCGCGCCTTCTACTACATCCGCGTCATCCAGATCCCGTCGCCGCGCTGGACGGCTTACGACCAGAAGCGCTACGGCATCAAGATGCCCGACTACGTGCCGATGACGGTCACCGACCGGGCGTACACGTCGCCCATCTGGTACACACCGGGCAAGTAACGACCGCTGCGCGCCCGTCGCACGGTGTCAAGCAGCTCTCTCCGGATACTTCGGTGAATCCCCTCTTTCTGAGTCTCTCGTGCGGCAGAAAGGGTAAGCCATGAGTGCCTCGCGCCTTCACGACCTTGGTGCCGTCGCGATCGTCGGTCTGAACCTGGCCGCCTGCGCCCACCTCGGCCCGAAGACCGTGGTCGTGGATCGCTTCGACTACAGCACGGCGATCGCCGACTCCTGGAAGCAGCAGACGCTGCTCAACATCGTCAAGCTGCGCTACATAGACCTGCCGGTGTTCGTGGACGTCTCGTCGATCGTCGCCGGCTATTCGATGCAGATGGGAGTCAGCGTCAACGGCGTGGTCTCGACCAGGAACGCGATCCAGGGGAACTCCGTGGGCGCCGGTGGCCAGGCGATCTACACCGACCGGCCGACCATTACCTACGTGCCGCTGACTGGGGAGAAGTTCCTGCGCAGCCTGATGACGCCGATCGACCCGAAGAACATCTTCTTCATGCTTCAGTCCGGATACGCGGCGGACTTCGTCCTCGGGCTGACCGTCGAGGGACTGAACGGCGTGCGCAATCGTTCGACGGCCGGTGGCGCCGTCCGCGACGCGGACCCGGAGTTCCTGCGCGCATTGCAATTGCTGCGCGAAGTGCAGGCGGCCGGGGCGGTGGGAATGCGCGTCGAAGTCGACAAGGTGAAGGGCGCGACCGCCGTCTTCTTCTTCCGCCGGGACGACGAGTCCGCGGAGATCCGCGAGAAGTCGGCGGAGATCCGGCGTCTGTTGAGACTGCCGGCGGAGGCGTCGAGACTCGTGCTCACCTATTCACCGATGCGCGGCGCGGAGGGCGAGCTGGCGGTGAACAGCCGGTCGATGCTGCAGATTCTGAGCGCGTTCTCGAGTTATGTGGACGTGCCGCAGGCGGATCTCGAGGCCCATCGCGCCGCGCCCGCGCCTTCAGACGCCAACGGAGAGGAACGGACGACCACGGTGCGGATCCACAGCGGCGAGGAGAAGCCGGTGGATGCCTACGCCGCCGTGCAGTACCGGGGGCACTGGTTCTGGGTCGACGAAGGCGACTGGCGGACCAAGCGCGCGCTCACGGCCGTCATGTTCTTCTTCACGCTCGCCGAAACCGGCGACAACGACAAGCTGCCGCTGATCACGATTCCGGCACAGTAGGCGGGCAATGGGACCGGCAGGCCGGGGCGTCGACGCTCTGGTCGTAGACCCAAGGTCCCCTGGCAGCCGACCGCTGGTTGGATCCAGAGCGACCCACTGCAGTCAGGGCAACTACCGCCCTGCAATGAGAGGGAGATCCATTGTGAGAACGAAGCAAGCAGGTTCCCGATTCACCGTGCTGATCGCGGGTGCGATTCTTTCGACAGCGACGCTTGCCAGCGCTCAAGATCCGCTCTCTTCGTGGAACGACGGCCCGGCCAAGCAGTCGATCGTGGCTTTCGTCGAGAAGGTGACGAAACCCGGCGCGCCCGACTTCGTGCCGGTCTCCGAGCGCGTCGCCGTCTTCGACAACGACGGCACGCTCTGGAGCGAGCAGCCGGTGCCGGTGCAGCTCTATTTCGCGCTCGACCGTGTCCAGGCGCTCGCGCTGCAGCACCCCGAATGGAAGGAGAAGGAACCCTTCGCTTCGTTGTTAAGAGGCGATCTGAAGGCCGCTGCCGCCGCCGGCGACCACGCCATTCTCGAGCTCTTCATGGCGACCCACACCGGCATGACGTCCGAGGAGTTCGAGCAGATCGTCAGGGAATGGATCGCCACGGCACGGCACCCGAAGACCGGCCGGCTCTTCACCGACATGGTCTACCAGCCGATGCTCGAGGTTCTCGATTATCTGCGCGCCAACGGCTTCAAGACCTACATCGTCTCCGGCGGCGGCATCGAGTTCATGCGCCCCTGGGTCGAACGGGTCTATGGCATCCCGCCGGAGCAGGTGGTCGGCAGCAGCGTGAAGACGAAGTTCGAGCTGCGCGACGGCAAGCCGGCGCTCGTGCGCCTGCCGGAGCTCAACTTCAACGACGACAAGGGGGGCAAGCCGGTCGGCATCTACGAGCACATCGGCCGCCGGCCGCTCGCCGCCTTCGGCAATTCGGTGGGCGACCAGCAGATGCTGGAGTACACCCAGGGAGGCGACGGCGCGCGCTTCGAGCTGCTGGTGCTGCACGACGACGCGGCGCGCGAGTTCGCCTACGGCCCGGCGCGTGGCCTGCCCGACGTCAAGCTCGGATACTTCACGCCGGCGCTCGAGGAGCACGCGAAGAAGGACGGGTGGACCGTCGTCAGCATGAAGGACGACTGGAAGAGCGTTTATCCGGAGCCGCTGCCCGAGGTCGTCGCCATCGACATTCTGCTCGAGCCCGATGCCACGATGCTCCGCCACGCCGAAGCCGACAATGCCCGCCTGCTCGAAGCCTACCCGCAGGGCTTCGCCCTGGACGCGTCGCATCGTCCGCACATCACGATGCTGCAGTGCTTCGCCCGCAGCGCCGACCTCGAGAAGCTCTACGCCGCCGAGGAGCGGGTGCTCGCCGCCGCCGACCTGAGCGCGATGCAGCTCGAGGCCACGAAGCGGTACTACATCGCGGCCGGCGGCGGGCTCGGAGTCGCCGGCATCGTCGCCAGGCCGGCCGGGCCGCTCGCCCGGTTGCAGGCGGACATCCTCGCCGCCGCGAGGCCGTTCCTGGTTCCGACCGGCCCCATCGGAGCGTTCACCGCGCCGCATGCCGATCCCGCCATCGACGCGGGCCTCATCCGCTACGTGTCGACGTTCGAGCAGATCGGAGCTGGCGAGCGCTTCAATCCGCATGTCAGCACGGGCAACGCGCCGGTGGCCTATCTGGACCAGATGATCGCCGAGCCTTTCGAGCCGTTCACGTTCTCGCCGGCGGGCGCGGCCGTCTATCAGCTGGGGCCTTTCGGAACGGCCGCCAGAAAGCTCAAGGCATGGGGCCCGCAGCCCTGAACCGGCCGGGCTCCAGTGGTCGCCTGCGACCCGCCCTGGAAGGTAGTCCCAAGGTCCCATAGCGCCGGCTCCGTCGCCTCGTCCATGCTGGCGGTGCTGCCACCCAACACGAGCTCATGCCCTCATCGCCTACACCGCCGAGGTCGCGCCCGGCTCCGGCGAGCCGGCGCCATCTCCGGCGTCGCCATAAGAGATTCCCAAAGGAGAAGACCCGATGAAATCGAAGCTCTGGACCGTTTTCGCCGCGGCGCTCAGCCTCGGTGTCGCTGTTTCCGTTCCCGCCGCCGCGCAGGGCGCGGCCAAGCCGGCGGCCAAGAAGCCGAACATCCTCATCATCTGGGGGGACGACATCGGCTACTGGAACATCAGCGCCTACAACCAGGGGATGATGGGTTACAGGACGCCCAACATCGACCGCATCGGCAAGGAGGGCGCTCTCTTCACCGACTGGTACGGCGAGCAGAGCTGCACCGCGGGGCGATCCGCGTTCATCACCGGGCAGAGCGGTTTCCGGACCGGCAACCTCAAGGTCGGCCTGCCGGGCGCCAAGGAAGGGCTGCAGGCTCGTGACGTCACCCTCGCCCAGCTGCTCAAGGCGCAGGGCTACGCGACCGCGCAGTTCGGCAAGAACCACCTGGGGGATTCCGACGAGTCCCTCCCCACCGCGCACGGCTTCGACGAGTTCATGGGCTCGCTCTACCACCTCAACGCGGAGCAGGAGCCGGAGAATCCGGACTACTTCAAGGATCCGGCGCTGCAGAAGAGATTCGGCACGCGCGGTGTGATCCACGCCTGGGCGAATCCGGACGGAACGCAGCGCATCGAGAGCACCGGCCCGCTCACCATCAAGCGCATGGAGACGATCGACGAGGAGGTCACCGCCGCCTCGCTCGACTACCTGCAGAAGCGCAAGGCCGACGGCAAGCCGTTCCTTCTCTGGTGGAACTCCACTCGCATGCACATCTTCACCCACCTAAAGAAGGAGAGCGAAGGCAAGACCGGCCTGGGTGTCTATCCCGACGGCATGGTCGAGCACGACGCGATGGTCGGCCAGCTGCTCGACAAGCTCAAGGAGCTCGGCCTCGACGACAACACCATCGTGATGTACTCCACCGACAACGGCGCGGAGAAATTCTCGTGGCCCGATGGCGGCACTTCGCCCTTCCGCGGCGAGAAGAACGAGAACTGGGAAGGCGGCTACCGCGTGCCGACCCTCATCCGGTGGCCGGGCACTATCAAGCCCGGAACGATCAGCAACGACATCTATTCGCAGATGGACATGCTCCCCACGCTCATGGCGGCGGCCGGCGTTCCCGACGTGAAGGAGCAGCTGCTCAAGGGGATGCAGGTCGGCGACAAGACCTTCAAGGTCCATCTCGACGGCTACAACGTCACCGACGCCTTTGCCGGCAGAGCGCCCG
Organism: Thermoanaerobaculia bacterium; assembly: GCA_963699245.1. Classification (GTDB taxonomy): domain Bacteria; phylum Acidobacteriota; class Thermoanaerobaculia; order Multivoradales; family JAGPDF01; genus JACTMI01. The sequence continues at coordinate 1,901,031 of OY969426.1, read as the reverse complement.
ACCCGCGCCACGAGTTCTTCTATTTCAACGATGACGGGTCGCTCGTGGCGCTGCGCTTCAACCAGTGGAAGATGGTGTTCCAGGAACAACGCGCGCATGGCTTCGAGGCCTGGGCGGAACCGTTCGTAGAGAGGCGTGTGCCCCTGATCTTCAACCTCCGCTCCGATCCGTTCGAGGAGGCCCAGCACACGGCCATGGACTACCAGCACTGGATGATCGACCGGGTGTTCCTGCTCGTGCCGGCGCAGCAGTACGTGGCGCAGTTCCTGGCGACGTTCAAGGAGTTCCCGCCGAGCCAGAAGGTGGGCAGCTTCAGTCTCGACCGGGTGATGGAGCAGCTCTCGGCGCCGCCCCAGGGCAACAACTGACGCCGCAGATTTCGAGCAGCATGCCGGATCAACCGGATCGCGCCTGCCGCAATGGCGGGCGCGATCTTCGTTCCGGGTCGACGATTGCGGCCTTCGGACCAAATGCGCGGTCAGCGGCTTGATGTCTTTCTTCACGCGACCCGGTGCGAGCGCCTCTCCATCCTCCTGCAGAACGACAGCGTGGAGTATCGTTCGACCGATGACGGCAGACCCTCCGGCGAGTGCCTCGAAGGGGGCGACGAGGAGTAAGGTCGCCGCGAACACCGAGCATCGAGACGCGCTTCCGGCGGGCGACCGCGGGGGAGCGCGCACCGTGGTCGGCACCTTCGTCCTCCATCTCCGCCCGGTGCGGGTCCCGGCGGCGACGATCCGCTTCACGCACACCTTCGGTCTCGGCGGCGTGGCGCTCGTCCTGCTCTCGATCCTCGCCGTCACCGGCTCGCTCCTGATGTTCGTCTACACGCCGGTGCCGGGCGACGCCTACGCGTCGATCGAGCGGCTCCAGACGCAAGTCCTGTTCGGTGCCTTCATCCGGGCCGTCCACCACTGGAGCGCGAACCTTCTCGTCCTCGTCGCAGCCCTCCACCTGCTGCGTGTCTTCCTGACCGGCGGCTTCCTCGCCGGGCGCGAGCTCAACTGGGTCGTCGGCCTCGTTCTCTTCGGCGCCATCGCCGCTTCGGCCTTCACGGGCTATCTGCTGCCATGGGATCAGCTCGCCTACTGGGCGGTGACCATCGTCACCGGCATGGCGGGCTACGTTCCGCTCGCGGGACCGGCGCTCGCCGGGCTGCTGCGCGGCGGCGACGAGATCGGCCCGGCGACGCTCGGGACCTACTACGCGCTGCACACCCAGTGGCTGCCGGTGCTGCTCTTCGCCGGCGCCGGCTTCCACTTCTGGCGCGTGCGGCGGGCGAAGGGCGTCATCGTGCCGCCGGACGCCGTGCGCGACGAGCAGGGGAGGCCGGAGCAGGTCGCCTTCCTGCCGCACCTGCTCTGGCGCGAGATGGCGACGGCGCTCGTGCTGCTGGCGGCGGTGACGCTCTTCTCGGCGCTCGTGCGCGCGCCGCTCGGTCCGGCGGCGAATCCCGGCCTGTCGCCCAATCCGACCAAGGCGCCCTGGTACTTCCTCGGCTTCCAGGAGCTGCTCGTCCACCTGCACCCGCTCTTCGCCGTCGTCGTCGTGCCGGCGCTCGGCGCGCTCGCGCTCTTCGCGCTTCCTTATCTCCGCTGGGGGAGCGACGAGCCGCGCGGCGCCTGGTTTCTTTCTCCCCTCGGCCGCCGGACCGCGGGCTGGGCAGTCATCGCCGGGGGCTCGTCGACCCTGCTCTTCGTGCTCCTCGATCAGCGCGTCGCCGGGGGAGCCGGGCTCGTCACGCGCGGCTTGGTGCCGGTCGCCGCACTGGTCGCGATCTGCGCCGGAGGCTTTCGTGTCCTGCGGTCGCGCTGGGGCGCGACGCGGCTCGAAGCGACACAGGCGCTCTTCGTTTTCCTCGCGACGGCCTTCGCCATCCTCACCCTGACCGGGATCTTCCTGCGCGGACCGGGCATGGCCCTGGTGTGGCCGTGAAAGCCGCGAGCTTCCTGGCGCCTCCGAACGCCCCCTGTTCAGCTGGTCCCTGTTGACGATCGTTGTCAAATATGACTACACTCCAGCTGCCGGGGAGTGAAGCGACGGACGGCCGATGACCCGAACGACACGCCCCATCTCCTGGATTCGAGCGGCGCTGAAGGACTTCGAATCGTTTCCGGAAGGGGCCAGAGCGATCTGCCTGATCGCGTTGACGATCGCAGCCGAAGGCGGGAAGGCAGACATCGCGAAGCCGCTGCGCGGCATGGGCACGGGAGTCCTGGAGATTGCCCTGGCATTTCGGGGTGATGCGTATCGCGTGGTCTACGCCGTGCAGATCGCCGAGGAGATCTGGGTGATCCATGCATTCCAGAAGAGATCGGCCCGGGGGATCAAGACACCGAAGCGCGAGGTCGACCTGGTCAGGGACCGATTGAAGCGGTTGAAGGAGATGTCGCGATGAAACGCGAGAAGCTGGAAGTCGTTCGGGGCAGCGGCAATGTCTTTCGCGATCTCGGGCAGGAGAATGCGGACCTCCTGCAGTTCAAGGCCATCCTGGCCGCCGAGATCATCAAGGCCCTCGACCGGGAGGGCTTGAGTACCCGCGCGGCGCATGGCCGAACCGGGATCGCGGCGGCCGATTTCTCGCGCATTCGCAATGCCGACCTCGGGCGGTTCACCGTCGATCGCCTCATGTCGATCATCAACCGGCTCGGGTCGCGCGTGGAAGTCAGAGTCAGATTGCGGCGCGCCGAGAGCGTGGCGCACGAGGCGACGGCGTAGTCGAGTGACAAGCGGCAGCGACGGCCCGCGCACAGCTGGAGAGTCGTTGGAGCTGAAGTCTCCGCCAGGAGCGACCGGGCGTCGCTCCTTCCTTCGCCTGGCGTGGCTCGGCGTCGGAGCGGTGGCGCTCGGCGAGACGATCTGGATCCTCGCCTCCTTCCTCAAGCCGCGCCATCGCGAGCCGGCGAGCACCGGCAGCCTGGTGGTCGCCGGCCCGATCGATGCTTTCGCTCCCGGCTCGGTGACGGCCTTTCCGGCGGGGAAGTTCTACCTGGTGCGGCTGACCGATGGCGGCTTCCTCGCGCTCCATCGCCAGTGCACGCATCTCGGTTGCAGTGTTCCCTGGGACGAGGCCAATGGGCGCTTCGCCTGCCCCTGTCACGCCTCCGTCTTCGACATCCGCGGCGTCGTGCTGGCGCCGCCGGCGCCCCGTCCGCTCGACCTCTTCGCGGTGCGGATCGAGAACGGCATCGTGAAGGTCGACGTCTCGGCAGCGATCCGCCGCGCGAGCTTCGAGCCGTCGCAGGTCACCCGGGGTTGAGCTCGTGATGGAGACCCTCGCGCGCTGGCGGCTTGCCGCGCTCTCGGCCGCCGCGGTAGTCGTCGCGTCCTGCCCCATCTATCTTGCTCGCGAAGCGCTGCGCGCGCCCGCGCCGCGCAGCCGGGTCGCGGCGGAGGCGACCTTCGTGGGGCGACGGGCCTGCGCCCGCTGCCACGAGGCGGCGAGCAAGGCCTGGAGCGGCTCGCACCATGACCGGGCGATGACCGAGGCGACGCCGGAGACGGTGCGCGGCGACTTCTCCGGCGTTCGCTTCGAGGGCGACGGCATGCGGGCGCGCTTCTTCCGCGACGGCAAGAAGTTCCTGATCGAGACCGACGGGCCGGACGGCAAGCCGACGACCTACGAGGTCGCCTACACTTTCGGCTGGGAGCCTCTCCAGCAGTACCTGATTCGCTTCCCCGGCGGAAGGATGCAGGCCTTCTCGGTCGCCTGGGACACCGAGCGGAGGCGCTGGTTCTTCCTCTACCCTGGCAAGCGGATCCCGCCCTCCGACTGGCTGCACTGGACGCGCAACGCGCAGAACTGGAACGGCATGTGCGCCGAGTGCCACTCGACGAACCTCGTCAAGGGTTACGACCCGAAGACGAACGCTTACCAGACCACCTGGTCGGAGGTCGATGTCAGCTGCGAGGCCTGCCACGGTCCCGGCTCGCGCCACGTAGCGTGGGCCGACGTGCCGCCGATGGGCCGCGAGCCGCTCGACAACGCCGGCCTGGTGATGAAGACCTCGGGAATCACCAACCGCGCGCTGGTCGAGCTCTGCGCCCCCTGCCACTCGCGGCGCACCGAGCTCGGCGACTACGACCACCGCCGATCGGAGCTGCTCGACAACCACCTGCCGACGCTCCTCGACGAGGGGCTCTATTACCCCGACGGCCAGATCCTCGATGAGGACTTCGAGTACGGCTCGTTCGTGCAGAGCAAGATGTACCGCATGGGCGTGCGCTGCACCGACTGCCACGACGCCCACACGCTCAAGCTCCGCAAGGAGGGCAACGGCGTCTGCCTGCAGTGCCACTCGGCGGCCGCTTACGACGACGCGCGCCACCACTTCCACCAGAAGGAATGGCAGGGGAAGCCGAGCGCCGGGGCGCTCTGCACCTCCTGTCACATGCCGAAGGCGCCCTTCATGGTCGTCCACTGGCGCGCCGATCACAGCATCCGGATCCCGCGCCCCGATCTCACGAAGGCGATCGGCGTGCCGAACGCGTGCAGTAACGCCGGCTGCCACGCCGACAAGCCGCTCTCCTGGGTCGGCGAGGCGTACGACAAGTGGTACGGCACGGCGCGCAAACCGCACTACGGCACCGTGATCGCGGCGGGGCGGCGGGTCGACCCGGCGGCGAAGGCCGATCTGCTCCGGCTCGCGGGGGACACGCTCTCGCCGACGCTGGTGCGCGCCACGGCTCTCTCGCTGCTCGGCCGCTACTCCGGTCCCGACGTGACAGCGGCGTTCCGACAGGCGCTCCTCGACGACGAGCCGCTGCTGCGGCGGACGGCCGTCGCGGAGGCCCCGATCGCGGACGAGACGGAGCGGGTCGCGCGGCTCGCTCCTCTGCTCGCCGATCCCTTTCGCGCGGTGCGCCTCGAGGCGGCGTCGCAGCTCGCCGGAGCTCCCACCTCGCTCCTGCGCCCCTACCAACAGGAGGCGCTCGCCACCGCGACGGCCGACTACGTGCAGGCGATGGAGTACTCCCTCGACTTCGCGCACGGCGGGCACAACCTCGGGCTGCTCTACGAGCGGATGAACGAGCCGGCGAAGGCCGAGGAGGCGTACCGGCGGGCGATCGCGGTCGACGACCTCTTCTTCCCGGCGAAGGTGAACCTCGCGCTGCTGCTGGCGCGGCAGGGGAAGAACGGCGAGGCCGAGAAGCTGCTGCGCGAGGTCGTCGCCGCCAACCCGGAGCAGGCCGAGTCGGCCTACTCGCTCGGCTTGCTGCTCGCCGAGAGCGGCCGGATCGACGAAGCGGCGACGCTGCTGGCGCGGGCGGCGGCGGCGATGCCGTCGAACGCGCGCGCCGCCTACAACGCCGGTCTCGCCCTGGCACAGGCCGGGCGCGACACGGAGGCCGAAGCGATGCTGCGGCGGGCGGTGGCGAGCGACCCGTCGAGCTACGACCTGATCTTCGCGCTCGCCGACTTTCTGCTGCGCCGCGGCCGTCTCGCCGAAGTCGGACCGCTCGCGGACCGGATGGCTGCTATCGATCCGTCGCGCCCCGAGGCGGCGCAAATCCGGCAGATGATCGGTCGCAGGTGAATCGAGTCTCGAAGCCCTAGCGCGCTGCCCAGCCCAGCATCAGGAGCCCGATCGCGGCGGCCCAGCTGCCGGCGACGCGCACGACGATGCGCGACCAGGGCCGCTCGAGCCGGCAGACGAAGGCGGCCACCAGCGCGACGAGCACGAAGAGGGCCGCGCCGATGCCCAGCAGCGCCCGCGCCTCGCGCCCGTCGAGCGCCAGCGCGGCGCCGTTCGACCAGCCGTGCAGCGCCCCGATCGCTGCCGCCACCGCCGTCACCGCCGCCGGCGGCAGGCGGCGATCGAGGGCGGTCAGGAGGCCGACGATCAGGAGCGACAGCGCCGCCACGACTCCCGGCAGGGGCCCCAGGCGGAACGCGTGACCGGCAAATCCGGCCGCCAGCCAGGCACCCGGCAGCACGAAGAGCGCGCGCCGGCCCGCCGTCGCTCCATTAAGGCCCGCGAGCAGCGCCAGCGTCAACGCCGGCAGCAGGTCGTCGAAGCTGACCAGCAGGTGCGAAATGCCGTCGTAGACCGGCCCCAGTCCGGTGGTGACCAGGTGCGCGGAGGCGGGAGACGGCGACGCGAGAGCCGCGACGAAGGCGACGCCGGCGATCGCCCGGCAAGTGAGCGGAGCGCTCATCGCCCTCACGTCAGCGCCCTCCAGACGAATCCAAGGCCAGCGAGTGCGACCAGCGCGCCCGCCGTGCGCAAGAAGACCCGCCCCCACGCCCACCTGTGGACGAGGCCGATCGCAATGCCGACGCCGTGCAGGCAGCCGGTCGCCATCACGAACCCGATGCTGTAGGTGAGCCCGCTCTGGCCGGCTGGCAGCTCGGCGCCGTGCGCGTGGCCGTGGAAGATGGCGAAGAAACCGACCAGCAAAGCCGCCAGTGCGATGGGCGGTCTCGCTTCGAGAGTGACCATCGCGCCCAACAGGAGCGCCGAGAGACCGATGGCGATCTCGACTCCCGGCAGCGGCACACCGATCAGCCCGAGGAAGCCGCCGCAGGCCATCATCATCGGAAAGGCGACCGGCAGCACCCAGATCGCCGGCGCGCCGAGCTGCGCGCCCCAGAGGCCCACCGCGATCATCGCCAGCACGTGGTCGAGCCCCGAGATCGGATGGCGAAGGCCGGTGAGAAAGCCCGCCGCAGCGCCGACCTGCTCGTGCGCGAAGGCGGCGCGGGCGAGGAAGAAGAACGTCAGCGCCAGGAAGTGGGCCGGCCGCGGGCTCCGCGCGGAGCGGCGCTTCTCGTTCATCGCGCGCCCACGAACAGGATGAACGCCCGCTGGATCGTCCAGAACGCCCCCAGCGCTCCGACCGTATAGCCCGGCAGCGCCTCGGCCCACCGTGGCCAGCGGATCTCGAGCGTGCGGAAGGAGCGTTCGAGGCCGACGATCAGGGCGACGAAGAAGAGCTGGCCGATCTCGACGCCGACGTTGAAGAGCAGCAGGGCGAGCGGGATCTCCGCCTTGGGCAGGCCCATCGCGGCGAGCCCGCTTGCGAAGCCGAAGCCGTGCAGCAGGCCGAAAGCGAAGGCGACCACCCAGGGATGCCGGATGGTGAAGCTCGTCTCGCCGCGCCAGCGCCGCACGATCTCCGGGCCGAGAAAGAGGATCGAGAGCGCGATCGCGGCGTTCAACGGCGGCCCCGGCGCCGAGGCGTAGCCGAGGGTCGCGATGGCGAGAGTGATCGAGTGCGCCAGCGTGAAGGCGCTGATCGTCTTCAGCAGCATCCAGCGGTCGGCGACGATCAGCAGCAGGCCGAGCACGAAGAGCAGGTGATCGACACCGAGCAGGATGTGCTCGATCCCGAGCCGCAGGTAGCCCATCGCCCGTTGGCCACCGGTCGTCGTGCCGCCCAGCACGACGGCGGGCTCGTCCGGCCGCAGCATGTGGCTTTCGAGCCGCCCGTCGGCGCGATGGAAGCGCACCAGGACGTCGGTGATGGTGGTCTCGAGCCCGCCGATCCGCAGCGTCTTGCCCGCCAGTCCGTCCGGGCACTCGAGCGTGCCGCGCACGATCTCGGCGCCGGGCGTGAGCTGCTGGCGGTCGGGCGTCACGAAGTGACAGCCGTCCGGCACCACCGGCGCGATCTGGATCTCGACCTCGCCGCCCGACGGCCGTTTCCAGAGCAGGCCGTAGGTCGCGGGCCCGGTCTCGGTGATCTCGAGCAGGCCCGGCCGGGTTTCGTGGGCCGCCAGCGGCCCCGCCGCGAAGGCGAGCGCCACCAACAGCGCGACGGCCGCAGCGCGCCGCGCAGCGGTCAAGGCGTCGCCGCTTTCTCGGGCCGCCGCGGCTCGATGACCACGGTGTACTTCTCGAGCAGCGACGCGTACATCTTCTCGAGCTGGCTCTTGCGGGCCGCGCTCACCACGTCGCGCTCGACCTGGGTGCGGACCTCGTCGAGAGCCGGGCGGCGGGCCTCCTGGCGCTGGCGCACGAAGACCAGGTGCAGCCCGTAGGCGGACGACACCGGACCGAACCAGTGCCCGCTTTCCGCTTTCGAGACCGCGTCGGCGAAAGCGTCGCCGAAGACCCGCGCGATTTCGTCCCGCGAGCTGAGCTCGAGCTCCTGCGGCAGCATCGAGGCGTCTCCCAGTTGCTCGACGGGCGAGTCTCCTCCGCGCTGGCGCAGCTCGGCGAGCAACCGTTCGGCTTCCGCCGGCGCCGCGGCGCCGTGCCGCTCGGTGCTGACGAAGACCTGGCGCAGCGCGATCTTCGGCGCGACCGCATAGTCGGCGGCGTGATTCTCGAGCCAGGCCGCGAGCTCCGCTTCGGTCGGCGGCGTCGCTCCGGCGGCGTCTTCGACCAGGAACTCGAGCTTCTGGCGCAGCCGCCGGCGGATGACGGTGTCGTCGCGATCGAGCCCCATCGCCATCGCCTCGCGGCTGGCGATCTCCTCGCGCACCCAGTCGTCGAGCAGGCCCTTGAGCTCGACCTCGGTCGGGGCGCGTTGCCAGGTCCGGGTGAAGCCGGCCACCAGGTGCTCGATCTGCCCGGAGCCGAGCACGATTCGCGTCGACCCGGGCCCGCCGCCGCCGCGCCACTCGTACCAGCCGAAGAGCGCCACGCCGAGCACGAGAAAGTGCAGCAGCGGCTCTCTCAGAAGAGTCTTGAACTTCATCGGCTGCGGAGACTAGCAGCGGGGGTCGGCGGGAGCGGGCACTCGACGCCCGCTCCCGCGAGGGTGCTTCCGCTTACGGCGTGTACCAGATCGGCGAGGTGTAGGCGCGCTCGGTGACGATCATCTTGGTGCCGGGCAGCGGCTCGACGCCGAAGCGCTTGGCGTCGTAGGCCGTCCAGCGCGGCGTCGGGATCTCGATGACGCGGCCGTAGTAGAAGGCGCGCTGCGCCGGGTCGAACTCCGGATCCTTCCAGACCGCGATCAGCTCGGGGGCGCCGATGCTGTTGGTCCAGGTGGCGTTCTGGACGTCCACCGTGCTGCCCACCGACGGCAGCTTGCCGGTTTTCGGGTCGGGCTTGCGGTTGCCGGACCAGACGATGTCGTAGACCTTCTCGTGCAGCTCGCCCTTGGCGTCCAGCCAGCCCTTGACGATCTGGTAGCGGTCGAGGTTGGCGCCCATCGGATCCTTGAGCGCCGCCACCAGGAAGGTCGGCGCCTTGCCCGCCGGCGCCGACTTCAGGTCGCCGCCCATCGGCACGCCCTTGGTGTAACCGATGCGCGCCGGCATGCGGTCGATCGCGTCCTTGGCCTCGAACTCCCAGCCGCCGAACATGCGGACCACCATGCGCGTGCCGGTGGTGGCGTAGGTCTCGCGGCGCTCCATGGCGTCGAAGATCGCCGCCCGCGTGTTCTCCTTCGCCCAGACCCCGGCGTAGCCCGAGGACGAGACCTCCCAGTCCTTGATCGTGACCCCGATCTTCGGGTTGGTCATGAAGGTTCCCGAGAGGCGCTCCGGGCTCGGCTCGCTGATGGTCACCTTGCCGAAGAAGTTCTCTTCTTCCACGGCGGCGAGGCCGGTGTGGGCGTCGGTCGAGCCGATCATGCCGAACTTGTAGGGATTGACGCCCAGCTTCTGCTCGAGCAGCAGGCCGTTCTTGAGCGCCGCGCGGGCGTACTCGAACTCGAGCATCTCCTTCGTCTTGACCTGGGTCACGGCGAGGTTGGCCTTGTCCCAGCGCTCGAAATCGGCGAACTCGTCGTTCGGCGACAGGTAGGGGTGGGTCTCGCCGTCGCCTTTCATCTGGGTCACCTCGTAGAGCGGTTCCCGGCGGGCGCGCGTCTCGGCGTAGCCGCGATCGATCGGCTTGCCGAACGCCTCGACGACCGGGAACATCGTGCCGTTGCTCAGGTTGCCGTTGTGGGCGATTGCCAGCACGGGGCTGCCGGTCTTCTCCTCGGTGACCGCCATCCACTTCCAGAGATCCACGGGGTTGTCGCTGCCGAGGGGCGGGAGCGTCGTGTACGGATCGACGAGGCTCGCCTTCGTCCCGTCCTCGCGAAAGAGGATGTTGCGGTGCAGGTTGTTGCCGCCGGTGTTGACCGTCCATTCGAAGCCGATAAAGGCGGTGAAGCGGCCGGGATCGTTGAAGGCCTCGGCCGCCTTGATCTCCTCCAGCCACGCCGACCGATAGGAGCGCGTGCCGGGGACGGGGAAGCCCTCGGGCATCTTGCCGGCGCTGAAGCTCTGGATGATGTCGAAGGCCGCTTCGCCCCCCTTGCCGCCCTTGATCAGGTCGTACCACTTGCGGCCCTGCTCGGTCGCCAGCAGGGTCGGATCGCCTCCCATCAGGAGCGGGAAGAAGCCCATGCCGTCCGAGTGGTCCGCGACGACCAGGAAGTCGAGCGGCCGGGAGAGTCTCACCGGCTGCCCCGAGGAGGCCGTGACCTCCTCGCCGCGGGCGAACCGGTAGGCGTCGGCGGGCGTCAAGTCGCGCGCCGGCCGCGCCGGCGTCCATGGAGAACGAGGTGTGGAGGTGCGTGTCGCCGAAGAACGGGCGGGTCGGGAAGTCGCGGCCCGCATAGGGCGAGTAGGGCGGCTTGGCGGGGAAGGCCTTGGCGGCGTCTTCCTTGGTCAGCTGACCGGCGTCGCCGTCAACCGACCGGCCAGGCGCCGGCATCAGAAGGGTGACTGCCGCGCCGAAGGCGACCGCCGGAAGGACTTTCGAAAGGCTCTGCTTCATGGGACTCTCCTCGTACCACGGGATCGTCGGACTCGTGCCGACACGCTGGATACGCGAGCGCTCTCGTCCCCCGAGAGTTCTCTCCGACGAAAGGAATGTCTCGCCAGTAGATCTTAGGGGTGCGGACGGCTTCGCCGCGATGGGACCTTGGTCCCGCTTGGCACCTCGGCGGTCGCCACGCCGCGAGGCACCGAACGGCCTAGTCGTCGAGGTCCCCCCCCAGGCCCGAGAGCACACCTTCCTTGTTGAGAAGCTTGAAGTTCAGCCGGAAGATGTTGTCCGTGTGCTCGAGGCTCGCTCCGCCAGGTCGGGTGTACTGCAGGTAGAACTGCAACTCGACCAGGAGTCGAGAATTCGCGACATAGCCCAGTCCGGCACGCAGACGCAGTGGGTCGATCTGGCCCGTATCGGATCGATAGATGGGTTCGACGTCCGCCAAGAGGTAGTAGGACTTTGGCAGCCAGGCCTTCGCGGCGGATGTCAGGGGGATCTCGAGGCGGGTCTGGTTGCGGAGCCGGTGCACGGTGATCCAGTCGCCGGTGTCGCGGGTCTGGGTCTCACGCAACTCGTAGCGGGTCCAGTTGTAGAAACGCCATCGCGTCGCCTCGTTCGACCCCATGAACTTGATGCCGGTGAACGGGCGCAACTCGAGAAGATCGCTCTTGGCGCCGAAGTCCGTGTAGACGCTGATCAGGCCGGCCCAGATCTGGATCGCCGGAGTGGGCCGATAGAAGGCGCCGCTCCCGAGGTAGTACGCGTCGTAGTCGGCGTCCTGCTTGGAGACCAGACCCACGTACCCGAAGCCTGTCCACTTCTCGTTGATGGGATAGCTCGGGAAGAGCGTCAGCCGGTATTCGTCGAGGGTGTCGGGGGGTGCGGCCGTCGATCCGGGATCCGCGCTCGCCGGGCTCGCGAGGACGAGCGGCAGCAGGGCGAAGAGAACGATCGCCGGCCAGCGGGACATCGGGAGCGGCCTCAAACCCTGTCGGGCCCTTCGCTCTTTTCGCCGGTCCGAGCGCAACGCCTTGACCGCCGTTCGTGCTTCGGTCGCTGGATTCGATGCCTTCACAAGAGCACCTTCAGCACGCGCGTGATCAGTTCTTCCACCGAGAACGTCGTCAGCAGGAGCGGCGCCACCGGCAGGAGCGTCGTCAGCGCCAGGTCCATCAACGTCTTCAGACTGAACGGCGCCCACTCCACCCTTCGGATCACCTGAAAGCTGTTGCTCAGATCAGCGAGCGACTGGATGTCCGGACTCCCGATCAAGGGCTCGCCGGCCGGAGCGCCACCGCGAAACCACTTGCGGTCGAAGTCGGTCGCGTAGGCCTGTCCCAGCGCTCCGCAATCCTCCATTCCGTGGCGCCGAGCCGCGCGAAGTTGCGGCGTGAAAGCGAGCAGGGGCCCGAGGACAGCGAACACCATCAGGGCGACCGTACCGAGGAGCTCCACCTTGAAGTCCATCAGCCCGGCACCGGCAGAAAAGATCCGGTTCGCCATCAGCCCGGAGAGCACCGCTCCTTGAGCCAGCAGGACGTACGAGTAGGCACGGTTGACGAGGTTGAGAAAGTGCAGGCCCGCGACACCGTCCGGATGCGCCGGCATGAGGTTGAGCCGGATGCGCGACACCTGCCAGAGGAGGCGCGCCCAGATCAACAGCCTGAAATACCAGCGCACCAGCAGGAACTGGAACAGGGGCATGCTCACCCATGCCGCCCACCAGCCCGCGCGCCAGAGTCGCCACTCCTCGCCTTCCGCGGCAAAGCACCAACTGCTCATGCCGAGGGGCGCCTGCGCGCGCCAGATGAAGGGCATGGAAATGGCGTAGACGAACACGATCAGCAGCAGCTCCGCCGGCACCGAGTTGCGCAGCCGCGTCGCTGAAGCCAGCGCGGCGCTGAACTGCGGGCGCTTCGCATCAGGGATGAGACCCCGGTCGATGAAGTTCCGCAGGATCCTGGACGCTCGCCGGTGCACTTTGGCCTCGGCCAGGATCAACAGGGGCAGCGCGATCAGCAGGCGGGCGTGAGTTTCCAGGTCCTTCAGAAATGTCAGCGTCACGCCGCTGCCCCAGGCATGTCCCTCGGCCATCGACAGCAGCAACAGCGGGACCCACGCCAGCGACGCCAGCGCCAAGATCCGCCGCCGCACCAGCTGCAGTCCTTCGTCTGCGAGCCGTACGCTCCGCCAGAGCTGGTAGATCGGACCGCCCGCTACGAGAGAGAAGTCCAGCAGTTCTTCCGGAGTCGCTTCGTTACTGCGCGATGACATTCTTCGCACCTCAGTTCGGCGCCACCGGCCGGCTGCAGCGCCCCGCTCCCGGTTCCGCCATCACGCGGCCCCGGCGATTCCCAGGCTCTTCAGAGCGGAAAGGATCATTTCCATGGCCAGGCCCAGCTGCATGAACACCAGCACGGAGCCGAGCACGGTCAGAGTGATCGCGAGGCCGGGGATTCGAACGACCCGACCGATAAATCGCATCACCAGGAAATTCAGCGCCATCATGATCGCGAGGCAGAGGGCGACCGCCTTGGTGATGCCTGGATACTGCGGCTCGAGCATCACGAAGATCAGCAGCGCGGCGACGCCCGCGGGCGGCACGATGATGGGGACGGCAATCGGGGAGGCGGCGAGCTGGATCGCTGTCGGGGTGCCGGCTGGTGCTCCCGGGGGCGCGCTCTTCGCAAAAATGGCCTGCAGCGAGGCGATCAGCAGGACGAGACCTCCCGAGATTCGCAGCGCGTCGATGGAAATGTGGTACTTCCCCAGCAGCGACCCACCGGCCAGGACCACGAAGGCGCAGAGCGCGGCGGCGATCGCCACGCCCCATTTCGCGACCTGCCGCTGGAAGCGGATGTCCGAGTCCCGCATCAATCCCGCGAACCCCGGAATGATCTTGATCGGCCCCAACAGCATGAAGGTCACGGTGAAGACGAATGGCAACTGTTCCACGATCCCTCCCTTCGTTCTCAGCATCGAGAATCCCTCTTGGGCGGCGCCGAATCCGAACGTCACGTTCAGTGTCGGTTCCGGCCCCTGGGGATTACCACGCGCTCCAGCGTGACGTCCTGCGTCCAGGGCAGCCCCGAACTCTTCCAGCCGTTCCTCGTCCGGCAGCGAGGTCGAGCGCCGCCACGATCGCTACGGCGCGGAGCGCGAGTGTTTGGCGCGGCGGCGCCTTCATGTCTCGGGATCCGTCCGCTTGGAGGCGCCGTCCCCGATCAGGATCCGCTCGGGATCGAAGCTGTAATCCCAGGGGAGCCCCGCGTTCTTCCAGCCGTTGCGCATCCGCTTGCCGACGAAGACGCTCTCGCGGTCCTCCACCTTGTCCCCTTCCAGCCCGTCGGTGATGTTGTAGACGTTCGTGAAGCCGGCGGCCGCGAGCGCATTGATCGCCATCGCCGAGCGGCCCCCGGACCGGCACATGACCAGCAGGGTGTCGGCCGGCGCCGCCAGCTTCTGCACCTCGCCGAGGAAGGCCGGGTTCATCCGCACGCCGTGCTCCGTCCTGCCCCCCGTTCGCTGGTAGGTGATGAACCCCAGGGGGACATTCCAGGCCATCTCGGCGTGCCCGATCAGGGCGAACTCTTCCGGGGTACGAACGTCGAGAACCTTCACCTCATCGGGGCTTGCCTTCCATTTCTCGTAGGCTTCCTTCGCCGTCAGATAGAGCGCCAGGACCGTCTGTTTTGCCTTGGGAATGTCGGCAGGGGGTTCCGTCATGTTCAGCCTCTCAGTTCACTTGAGCTGCGTGTTGAAGCCGAGGAAGATCTGCCACTTCGGCCAGCCGGCGCCATGGTCCGCGACCGACACCTGCGGCTCGATGAAGAAGTTGTAGACCGCCTTCTCGCGGGGGATCACCTGGCCGATGCCGAGCCCGATCGGCACGCTGTAGCCGCTGTTCTCGAAGTTGTACGTCATGACCGCCGTCGAGCGCAGGTAGGTGCCGCCGCCGAGCTGCCGGAAGAGGAAAGGCTGGAAGGCGCCGAGGTTCACCCTGGCGCGGTCGTCGTCGCCCGCGAAGCTCGCCTGCCAGCTCAACAGGTAGCCGTACTGGATCTTCGGCGAGCCGAATTGGAAGAAGGTGTTCACGAGACCCGCCGACCACTTGCCGCTGCCCAGCGCGTTCTGGCTCGCGGTGGGGGCGGTGACCTGTGGCCCGATGCCGAAAGCGATCGAGGGGTTTCCGGTGTCGATGAGGCAGGCCGCAAAGACGTTCAGATCCCCGAGCCCCGTCTGGTGCTCGAGCGTCAGCGGGGCGGGGTAAGAGTTGACGGGGAGCGAGGCACGCAGGAGCCACGTCGATTCGCCGATCGAGAACGGTTTCGCGAGCCGCGCCCAGAGTTGATTGGCGCTCTGGTCGGGCTCGGTGAGCTCGCCGATGGAGTAGTTGTGCAAGTTGAACGCAGTGAACTTCGCCAGGGGATTGTTCGCCTGGGCAACGTCGCTCGCGGCTGGACCCTGCTGCGCGCTCGCGGTACCCGCGAGCACGGCTAGGGCTGCCGCGAGCAACGCGGCGCGGCCGGCCCGGAGTCGGTGGCGTTCATGGAATCGCATGGTCGGGTTGCATCTTGTTCCGTTCGTCGTGGGCTCCTTCATCGTTCATCTGCTCCGGGGCCGATTCTGCGGTCGCTCGCGCAGCGAAGACTCGACCCCCTTCAGGATCGCTCTCACGTTCGCGATCCCGCCTCCGCTGAGAGCCTTGAAGCCTCGAGCGTTCAGCATGTCCGCCGCCTTCCCCGCCCGCTTGCCGGAAACGCAGAAAGTGACGATGGTGCGGTCGCGGGGCAGCTCGTCCAACATCCGCGTCAGGCGGAGCAGCGGGACGTTCTTGGCGCCAGGGACGAGCTCGGCGCCCTTCTTGCGGGTCTCGACGTACATGCGCACGTCGAGCGGGAGCGCGCCGCGGGCGAGGGCATCTGCGATCTCTGCAGTCGGTGCCGGCGGCGTCGTGCCGCAGAGGAGATCCAGGATCTGCGGCCGGTAGTGCCACGCGGTCGCTGCGACGAGCCCCAGGATGACGAGAACTGCGAGCAGGGCGGTCTTGAACATGTGCGGCACCTCGAATCGGCTTTGTTCGTAAGAGGATCATCCGACCGCAAACAGGATGATCGGAGCTGGCTGTGCGACCCTCGGCTTGCCGGAGAGATCCCCCGGCGGGCCGTAACGGCACGCCGGGGGCGACGAGCGCAGGCTGTTGCCGCCATCGTCCGATCGCCTAACCGACCCGTCGGGACTCCTCGAACAGCTTCGTCACGTCCGGCAGCTTGGCCTGGGTCGTCTTCTTCCACTGCTCTTCGAGCAGTTCCTTGGCCGCCTGTTCGAGGAACTCCGGCGCGGCCCACTTCTGCACGTCGAAGTCGTTCTTGATGTAGCCGTGGCTCAACATGAAGTTCTTGCCGATCTCGACAGCGGCCAGGTTCAGAGGTGACAGGTTCGGCACGAGGTCCACGTCCCGGATGCCCTGGTAAGTGTGCTCGATGTCGCTGTAGAAGGTCTGCTGGTCGAGAATTTCCGCCGCGGCGCGCTTGTTCTCATTGGCCCAGCGCCCGGCCCGGATCATGCCCTTCATGAACGTGACGGCGAGTTCGGGGTGCTTCTCGGCCATGACGTCGGTGCATGTGATGGCCGCGGGAATGTTGGCCACCTGCAGGCGCCAGTCCGGATAGCGGGAGAGATCCTCGATCGCCGCGAACTTGCCCGTCGCCTCGGAGACCTGCTGGAGCGGCTTGGTCTGCAAGTACATCGCATCGATGACCCCTTTCTCCAGCGCGGTCTCCAGCGGACGGAAGGCCAGGTCGTGCTTGTGGTCGCGCTTCAGCCACAGGTCAATCGAGAGCTCCATGATCGAGCCCATCATCGCCGGATCGTTGTACCAGTCGTCCGCATAGGGAAACTCGACGAGTTGGATGTCGTCCATGGTCATGCCGTTCATCCGGAGCATGAGCTCGATACCCTGATGCTCCTGAATGCGCCACCAATCGTTTTTGATCTTGTTCAGGCTCTTCGAAAGGCCGATCTTCTTGCCCTTCAAATCGGCCATCCGGTAGATATCGTCCTTAGCACGCACCATCATCACTCCGCCTTCGGCCGGCATCTGCGTGACGCCCAGGAGCCGGGTCCGGCGGATGTCAGCGTGCACTTCGATGGGCGGGAACAGCCCGCCAAAGCGGATGAGGTTCTCCAGGTTGTGGATGTAGTGCGGATACCAGTCGCTCAGAGGGGTTGAGCGCATGTAGGCAAACTTCACGCCGATCTTCTTGTACTCTTTCTTGGTCAGGCCCAGTCCCTCGTCCACATTGGACGCGGAGACTAGCGGGCAGTTGGTGTAGTAGACCTCTTTCCAGTTCAAGGGAACGACATTGAGCTTCGTGTTCTCGCGCGTCGTCTCTTTGATCGCCTTCTTCTCTTTGGCCATGTGGTTTCGCTCCTAGGTGACGTTTTGTCTTGGGGCTCATTCCCCGGAAGAACCGTCGCATTCATCAGATATCGACCGCTCCTCGCGCAATCTCCGACCGCGAACGAATGGCATCGATGGCGGCCAGGAGATCGGTCGCGATCGACCGCTTGACTACGAAAGCGTCGGCGCCCGCGGCGATCGTCGCGTTGCGCACGCTCGGCTCATCGTGGACGCTGAGGACGATCAGCTTCACATCGGGGCAGCGCTGCCGGAGGCTGCTCAGCCAGCCGAGGCCGCTGTCGGAGGCGAGCGCCAGGTCCACAACGGCCACGTCGGGCCGAAACCGGGTGGCGCCCTCGATCAACGACCTCTCGTCGGCTACCATGATGATGGTTTCGAATTCCGTCTCGAGCAGGCCGCGCACGGCCTCCGTGAGGCCGTGATGGCGGTCGGCCAGCAGAACGCAACGGAGAGGGATCTCGGGCACTGACGCACTCTTTTCCCGACGGCCGCTATCGTCACAATGGCGCTCGGCGCCGGACTTCGAGCTCAGGTTAGTCGGAACTCGGAGCGCTGAGAGCCCGGAAGATTGCGGGGGTCGCGGCTAGCAAACTCCCTAGGCCGCTGTCGCCCGGACCGGCAGGAGGAGTCAACCGCCGCGAGCCACAGGTCGTGGCGCGGCTGAGGGGAAAGTCAGAGCTCGACGAGGCCGTGCTTGATGGCGAAGTGGATCAGCTCGGCGTTGGTGTGCAGTCCCAGCGTCTCCATCATCTGGTACTTGTGGAACTCCACCGTCCGGGCCGAGATCGCGAGGCTCGAGGCGATCTCCTTCGCCGAACGCCCCTCCGCCAGGAGCTGGAGGATCTCCCGCTGCCGCGGCGTGAGCGACGCGACCGGATCGCGCGCCCGCTCCGGCCCCTGCTTCATCGCCTCCAGGACCTCCCCCGCGAGCTGCGGCGTCAGGTAGGTCTTGCCCGCGAGCGCGGCGCGAATGCGCGGTGACCAGCTCGGCCGGCGCCGAGTGCTTGAGCACGAAGCCCGACGGCGCCGGCGTCGAGCGCGCGCCGCGCGAAGCTCACGTCCCGGTGCATGGTGAGAAAGACGACCGGCACCCGGTCTCCGCTCTGGCGCAGCTGGACCAGGGCGTCGATGCCGTTGAGGCTGGGGCATGGTGACGTCGGCGACGATGACGTCCGGCCGCAGTCGTCCCGGCCGCCTCGACCAGCGCGCGCCCGTCCTCCACCACGCCCACCAGGTCGAACTCGGGGGCGAGCAGGCTCTTCAGCGCCTCGGCCACCAGGAGGTGGTCGTCGGCGAGGAGCACTCGCGGGCGGTGCGGCGCGCTCATCGCGTTCCTGCTCCGCGGCGGGAACCCAGGCGACGATCGATCGTGCCCCGGCCGGGCGCGCTCTCGATGTCGAGCGTGCCGTTCACGAGCCGCACCCGCTCGCGCATGCTCGCCAGGCCGAGGCTCCCGCCGCGCTTGCGGAGCCGCCGGATCGAAGCCGACGCCGTCGTCGCGGACGGCGAGGAGCAGGCCGCCGTCCATCGGCCGCAGGGCGACGCGTCGCGGCGCGCGCGCCGGCGTGCGCGTACGACGTTGTTCAGCGCCTCCTGCGCGACGCGGAACAGGCAGAGCGCCGCGTCCTTCCCGACGACCGCGGGCAAGCGGCTCGAGCTCGACCGAGAGGTCGACCCGGCCCTGGCGGCCCAGCCGTTCGCATTCCGCCCGCAGCGCCTCGACGAGGCCGAGCTCCTCCAGGACCGACGGGTGCAGCTGGTACGCCAGGGAGTGGACGTCCTCGCTGAGGCGCACCAGCCCCTCGCGAACCGACCGCATCGCCTCCGCCTGCGCTCCGTCCGGCGCGGCGAGCTCGGCGCGGCCGACGTCGATCGCCAGCACGGCGAGCCGCTGCGTCACGTCGTCGTGCAGCTCGCGCGCGAGCAGCGCGCGCTCCTCCTCGTGGGCGCGGATCAGGCGCCGGCTCAGATCGCGCAGCTCGTCCTCGGCTCGCTTGCGCTCCGTGATGTCGCGGAGGACGCCGAACGTCCTGACCGCGCGTCCGGTGGCGTCGCGCCTGAGCGACGCGGCCGATGTGATGAATCCACTTCTCCCCGGCGGCCGGATGCAGGTAGCGATACTCGACGGAGAGCGTCGTTCCAGTCTCCCGTCGTGCAGCTGCTCGGCGCAGGTCCAGCACGCGTGTCGCGGTCGTCGGGATGCAGATGCTCCATCCAGAACTCCAGCGCCTGGAGGCCCTGCTCGCGGCTCGGGGGAACACCGCAGAGGTCGCGAAACCGGTCGTCGACGAACATGACGCCGGCGCCGAAGTCCACTTCGTAGAACGCGAGGCCGGCGAGGTCGGCGCCCGCCGCCAGACGCGCCTCGCTCTCCTGCAGGCGGCGCTCGTGGCGCCTGCGCGCGAGCGCGTTGGTGAAGACCTGCGCGACCAGTCGCAGCCGCTGCACCAGCTTCGTCGGGCCAGTCGCGCTGCTCCTGCAGGGTATTGAGGCCCAAGGCGCCGATGGGAGGTTCGCCGCCCATCGCGAGCGGCAGGGTGAGGTTCGACGGATGCCAACGAGGCGGGCGTCGCCCGGTCGACGCGCAGCCTCCGCTGGCAGTTCTTCCAAGGTCGAGAAACGACCTGATCGTCCGGCAAGCATCTGCTTCAGGTCCAGGGGTACTGATCCTGGCGCATCGGCTCGGCGGGTCGCCCGTCGTCGCGGCAGGGTAGGAAGTGCGTCGGCAGGATGACTCCGGGTCCGCGCGGACCACTGCCAGAGCACCGCGAGGTCGATGCCGAGAAGCTCGCAGACCCGGCGCAGCGCCTCCTCGATCTCGCGGTCCACTTCGCCGGGAGGCAGGCTGATGAAGCGGGACGAGAGATCGGCGATCAGCGTCTCGAACTCGAGCTGGTTTTCGAGGCGCTCGACGGAAATTCCCGCGGGCTCGGCCCTTGACATGCCAGGACATCATAGCGACCTCGGCGCGGGGTGAGAGACGGCTCGCGCGCGCCCGCGAGTCGCTTTCCGATCGCTGTCGGTCGGTGCCTGCCGCCGTGGCACCAAGGTCCAATGGAATCGGGCTGCTGCGGGCTTCCATACTGCCCGCATCGCTCCGGCTTCAGCTGCTCTTCCGAGCGGGCGTCGCAGGATGCTTTTCTCAAGGAGCTCGACGATGAGACAACGAATGCTTCCTCTCCTGACGCTGTTCGCCGCTCTGTTGCCACTGGCGGCAAGTTCCGCCTTCGCCACGCCGAACGCCGACATGGAGAAGACGATCAGCTCGACGCTGGTCGACAAGCTCGGGGAGGACGCCAAGCCGATCCGCGTCGCCTTCTTCGACGGCAAGGCCGTGCTGAGCGGGCAGGTGAACGAGAAGTCGACCAAGGAGCTCGCCAAGGAAGTGGCGCTCTACGTCCCCGGCGTGACCAAGGTCGAGAACGAGATCGAGCCGGTGAAGGGGCGTGTGTTCGGTGCCGGCAAGCTGATCGACGAGAGTGCGGACACCAGCCTCGAGTCGAACGTCAAGGACGCCCTGCATCGGGAGATCGGGACCTACTCGAGCGCCGTCGAAGTCGAGGCCTGTGAAGGGTTCGTCAGCATTCGCGGCAACGTGCCCGACAAGACACGCCACGATCTGGCCGTGGCGGCCGCGACGAAGGTCAAGGGGGTCCAGAAGCTGGTCGACCTCCTTCGCTTCCCCGGCTGAGCACGGCCCGTCGGGCGGCGACCTGCTCGCCGCCCGGCGCGGCTTCCGTTTCCCGCACCACGACGCCGAACGCCACGTTGCGGACCGCCTGACCAGCGGGGGCTGGCGCGGTCCGCCGCGATTGGACCCTGGGCCCAATGGCAAATCGCCTGATGCTCCGCGGCACCGGGCGTTTCCTGCCGTCGTTCGCGGTTGGCGACGATCACGGTGAGGCCGGCGGCTGCTCGGCCGACCTCACCAACAACGGCTTCCGCTTCCTCCTTCGCGCCGTGTGCGAGACGGGCTCCCTCAGAAGACGAAGCGGAATCCCACGTACGGTCCGTACATCTCCAGCCGGCTCTCGACCTCCGCGTGGGCGTCCTTCTCCTTGAGGTCGATCTTCAGGTAGCGGTAACCCGCGAGCAGGGCGTACTGATCGGAAGCGCCGTAGGTGTAGCCGACCCCGGCCAGGCCGCTCCAGGTGTACTCGCTGTCACCGGTGCTGGCGTCGGCCCGGAAGTTGAAGAGCCAGCGATCGGAGAGCGCGCTGACCCAGCGCACGCCGAGGAGGGCGTCGAAGCCGGTATTCCCCGAGTTGTAGGTGCGGGTCGGCGTCGAGCCCAAGGGCGTGTCGATCCGCACCTTGATCTTCTGGTCGGTGTCGAGCATGCGAACGCCGTAGAGAACCGCGAAGCCCCTGCCGTCGCCGCGCGGGTTGTAGAGACCGCCGAAATCGGCGAGCAGCAGCCGCAGGTCGCCGTCGGCGACGATCTCACTGCCGGCATGTCCGGCGAGCGGCCGGACGACGTCGTCGTCGCCGAGGTTGTAGTAGCTCGCGTCGAGCCAGAGGCCGTGCCGCCCCTTCTGCGCCTGCACGTTGACCTCGAAGGCGAAGTCGAGCTTGTCGAGGAGATTGCCGACGTTCATCGTCTTCTCGACGGCGTCCTGGTCGTTGATCGAGACGTCGAGTCCGAGATTGGATCCCCAGAGATAGGGGGTGAGGCTCCACTGCCAGTCGTTGTCGGCGGCCTGCGCGGGAACGGCGATTGTGGCCGCCAGCGCGGCCACGGCGAGAAATCTGAAGAAGCTTCGATTCATGGCATGGCTCCCTGAATTGGATCGGTGGATTCGCTGCATGGAAGGGCGGTCGAAGCGGGTGATGCGAAACGCTGAAGAAGTCATCGGGCAGGCACTCAGAAGTGCACGTGCAGGATCAGGTTGAGGGCGGCGAGACGCTCCGGCGTCGAGACGTCATCCTTCTGGAACGTGAGGTTTCCCTCGAGGGCGAAGCGCTTCCTGAAGCCGACACTCGCTCCAGCGACCGCCCGCAGTCGGCTGATCCGCGAGTGCCGGCTGTCGTAATAGGGCTCGAGCGAGACATAGGGCACGAGCGATACGCCGTGCGGCAGGAATTCCCTCTCGGCCATGACGCGGTAGCGCAGCCGCCACGAGAACTCTTGATCCGCGCCGAGGAACCGCAGGTCGGTGCGCAGGCGGTTCGACAGGAGGACGCCGACCCTCAGCGGCGTTCGGACATGGACCTCGACGAGAGCGGAGTCTTCGGAGTACTCCTTGCCGTCATCCTCCAGGCTGCGGCCTGAGAGGTAGCCGCCACGGAGCAGCAGGGGCTTCATCTCCTCCGCCTCCGCCTCGTCCGCCAGCCGGCGGCGCAGGCCGGGGAACCTGCGGAGCTTCCAGCCGTAGTCCGCCTGCAGGATGAAGGTGCCTTCGCGGTAGTCGGTCACCTCGCGGCGCGACAGCGAGATGAAGGACGAGTAGCGGATGCCGCTCGGTCCGCTTCAGCCAGAGGTCGAGCTCGGGCCAGATCTCGTGCACCGGCTCCCCGGCGCGGGCCGCGGCGGCGAAGCCGAGGCCCGCGACGAGGAAGAGGAGCGCGATGATGCGGCGCATGTGCGGATCTCCGAGCGGTGCCGTCCGGCCTGTTCAGTCCACGTACACGACGACGTACTGAGTGCCGTACGGCTGGTAGTACGTTCCGCCGCAGTAGTGAAGGCTCGCGCCTTCGACGACGACGACGGTGCAGGCCGGCGGCAGGGTGGCGATGTAGATCGTCGAGCGACGGATGCAGCGCCGCGTCGTGCGGCGCGCCACGCCGGCGACGCTGCCCGGCGTCGCCGGGCGGCCCCGGATCGCTTCGGCCCTGCCCGAAATGATGCCCCCCGGAGTCCAGGCGTCCACCGCCAGGAGAACGCCGAGCACGGCGACGACCAGACTCGACCTGCGCAGCTTCGTTCGAACGTTCATCGTTGTGCCCCCTGGATCTCCACTTCACCCATCTCGTTGGCTTGCAGCGACTCGAGCCGCTTGGCGCCGGCCGCCGGCTTGAAGGCGAACCGATCGGCCTGGATCGTCGGGCGGGTGTTCCATTCGTCGAATTTCACCGTGTACTGCGGTGCGCCGGTCATCCACTTCGTGGTGATGACGTACTTCATCGGCAGCGGCTGGTCGCCCGTTCGCACCCAGATCTGCCAGTCGACTTTCGCCGCCCGGAACGCCAGGTGCTCGCACTCGACCCCGTTCACCCACGCGCTGCCCAGATCGACGCCGCTCGTAACGTCGGTGAGCAGTCCGGCGTAGGCGTCGGCGTAGAGCAGGTCGGCGCCGGAGAGATCGAGCCCGGTCTCGACGCGCAGCGCGTCGATTGCCGCGTCCACCGTTCCGGGCACGGCGATCTGGAAATAGATACCGCGCTCCTTGTTGCTCAGCGTCGCGTTCTTGCCGTCGATGAAGAGCTCGAAGCTCCCGAACGGACCGCGGCGCTGCGCGTAGTAGCTCCCGGGCCGTACGAGGAGGAGGCTTCCCGAGCTGTCGAGCTGCAGCTTCTGGCCGGCCATGTCGATGTACTCGACGTCCACGTCGGCGTTCACGCTGAACGCCGGGAGACCGCCGAGGTAGCTCGTCATCGCGTGCAGGACCTGGTCGGCGTCTGGATCGATTCCTGCCTGGCCGACTGCTGGGCCGGCCGCGAGGCCGAGCGCCGCCACGATCGTCGCGGCGCGCAGCGCGCCCCGGATCCCGGCGAGTGCTGCATTGGTGTTGTCCATCATCGTCTCCTTGGCGCGTCACCGGACCGGCGGTGAAGGCGGCTGCAGTCGATTGACCCGGCCATCTGCGTTGCTGGAATTCGACGACGACCTCACTGCGGCTTCGTCGTCACGTACCTCAGGTTGCTGCCCTCGAAGACGGGTTCGTAGAAGTTCCCGCCGCAGTAGTAATAGTTCTTCTCGCCCAAGGGCGTCGGAGTGCATCCGTCGGGCAACACCGCGACGACCGTCCCGAGCGGCAACGGCGTCCCGGGAGCCACGGCCCGTTGCTTGGCCAGCTCCGCTTCTTTCTGCGCCGCCGCGGTCTTCTCCTTCTCGATGGCGAGCTGCTGCTGCGCCGCAGCAGCCTGCTGCTGGGCCGCCGCCGCCTGCTGCTGCGAGGCGGCCGCCTGCTGGTGGGCCGCGGCGGCTTCGGCCTCGGCCGCCGAGGCGCTCGAAGAGCCGACGGCGGCGCCGACGACGAAAGCGGCTCCCCGCCCGCGGAAGGCGAACCCGGGCGAGGTGATCGCCAGGGAGAGGACGAGCAGCGCGCCGAGCGCGCCGGCGAGCTTCGAGTTCGGATTCATGGCTTCCTCCCGTCGGTGAGGCTCTCGGTGGTGCCGTAGGGAATGAATCGAGTCGCGCTGGCTCCCTTGGGCGGCACGAACTTGAACAGTGCTTCCTCCGCCGCTGGATTCAGGTTCCAGTCGGTGAGAAACGTGGCGATGCTCAACCGCGCCGGCGTGTCGGTCTCGGTGACGACGTACTTTCGCGGCCACCGGTCGTGGCCTTCTTCCACCCAGATCTGGAAGTCGACCCCCGGCCGGCTGAAGAGCAGTTGGTCGCAACGGACGCCGCCGACGATCGCCTTGCCGACGACCACGGCGAGCGTCAGGTCCTTCACCAGATGGGGGAAGGCTTCCCGATAGACCAGGTCGGCGGCCGGCAGCAGGATGCCCACCGTCTCGCGGGCGAAGTTGATCGTCTCCTCGACCGTCCCCGGGGCCGGCTCGACCGCGTAGACGTTCGCCACGGGACTGTAGAGCGTCAGGGTCTTGCCGTCGTAATAGAAGGCCTGGTTCATCAGGCCGCCGATCCGTTCGGCGCGCAGCCGGTTCGGCCGCGCCACGGTGACGGTGGCCGCGAAGTCGTAGTCCACGACGTGCCCCGAGGCATGGAGCTCTTCGATGGTGCTCTCGGTCTTCACGCTGAACCGGATCAGCCCGTCGAGGTGATCGGTCATCTCCTCGAGGATCCGGATGGCGGCCGGATCGACGGCCGGGGACTCGCTCGCGCCCGACGCCGGGGCGGCTCCAAGCTGCGCCATCACGCCCAAGGCGAGCCCTCCTGCCAGCAGCCAAGTTCTCCATCTGCTCATCTCTCTTCTCCTTTTCGCGTTACGGTTCGATCTCGCGCGTCGCCTCTACCTTTCCTGCTTGGCGCTCTCCCACAGGAGATCCGGATTGAGATTGCGGCCCCAGGGAAGCCCGACGCTCTTCCTGTCAGTTCCTCTCTCGGCATCTGTGCCGCTGCCGTCATTCCAGCCTTCGCGACGCCGCCTGGAGCTCGGTCGCGTCGGGAAGTGGATGTCGGCCTCGACGTGAAGCGGCGGGTAGAGACCACCGAAGCGGAGCAGGTTGTCGAGGTTGTGGATGTAGTGCGGGTACCAGTCGTTCTCGCGCCGGCTGAGCAAGTGGGCGTAGTCGACACCGATCGCCGCGAAGTCGGTCCTGCACCAGGTGAGTTCCTGATCGACGTTGCTGGCCGAGACCATGCCGCAGTTGGTGTAGAAGACTTCCTTCCAGTTCAGCTCGACGGTGCTCAGTGTCTTGCCCTGCAGGGTCGTCGTCGGCATCTTCGGCTCCTCTCTTCCATCCGCCCGGCGGCTATGCAGCCGTCGACTGGTTCTTCAGGACGATCTTCCGGATCGTCTCGTAGCCGCCGCCGTTGATCACCTTGAAGCCGTTGCGCTCGAGGATGTCGCGGGACTTGCCGGCCCGCCCGCCGGTCTCGCAGTAAGTCACGATGGTCCGGTCGCGCGGCAACTCGCTCAGATGGCGCTCGATCTGCAGCATCGAGATGTTGGTGGCTCCCGGGACGATCCCCTTCTTCGCTTCGAGGGCCGTGCGGACGTCGAGGATGAAGGCGCCGTCGCGGATCAGCCCGGCGACTTCACTCTCCGGCCGGATCGACCGCGTTCCGGAACCGAGGAAGTACTTGTCGAACACTTTTTCGATCAGCTCCTTGATGCTCATCTCGTCTTCTCCGGAGAGTCCATCGTGGTCATGTCGGCTCCTCGTCGTCCGTCCCTCACAACACCCCGAGCTGGCGCAGCGCGTTGTCGATGATGGCGAGGCCGAGCGCTACCTGCACGACGCCGAGAACGGCGCCGAAGATCGGCAGGGCGATCGCGAACAGGGTCTTCAAGCGCCGGGCGGCGAGCATCATGATCAGGTTCAACACCATGATGGCGACCACCGCGGCGCCGATGGCCAGTTGATCTGTCGCGGCCTTGCTGATGGCGACGAGAATGACGACCGCCGCGATGCCATAGGGCGTGACGATCGTCGGAAAGGCGAGCGGCGCCATCGCCACCTTTATCACCGGCTCGGGCGCGACGGAGGGGTCGGCGGGATGCGGCTGGGCCGGTTGGAACTGCGCGAGCACGCTCTGGAGCGCCACCAGGAAGAGGATGATGCCGCCGGCCAGGGCGAGAATCGGCAGCGGGATGCCGTAGCTCCTCAGGATGCTCTCGCCCAGAAGGCCGGCGATCAGCAGCGCGAGCGCCGAGAAGAGCGTGGCCCAGACCGCGATCTGGCGGGTCCGCCGCGGCGTCCGCGCCCTGGGTGATCTTGAAGAACGGCCCGATGATTTTGAACGGCCCGAGCATCAGGAACAGCATCGTGAAGACCTGTCCCAAGGGGAGTTGACCGAGTGGCGCCGGCGCGGCGGAGGCCTGGGCCGCCGCATCGGCGGCGGACGCCGCGGTGGCGAAGGCCAGGCAGCCGACGCCGAGTCCGAGTGCCACGATGAGTCGGCGGGCTCCACTCAGTCGCGCATCGCCTTCGGGCCGGATCGTTCGACGGTGGAGCATGGTGAGACCTCCCTGTCCTGCTGGCTGGATGCGCGTCATGAAGCGGTGCGCGGCACGCGCGTCCGCTCGATCTTCTCGATGCCTTCGCTGGCGGAGACGGACTCGAAGCTGATCTCGGGAGCGTCGCTCGACAACTCCATCGCCGCCAGGATGCGGCGGTAGGCCTCGGAGCGGATGTGCCGGTCGAGCGCCTCCTCCGATTCCCAGCGCTCGAGGAGCACGATCGCGGCGTCCGCGTCCTGCTCCTCGTAGATATGGAAGGCGGCGCAGCCGGGCTGCGCGAGCACGCGGCTCTGGACCGAGCGCAGGATCTCCAGCAGCTCGCCGCGGCGGTCGGGCAGCGGCCGCATTCTGAGTGTCCCGACGATCATCTCCGCCTCCCTCCCTGGTTCACGAGGTCTCACTTGAACGTCGTGTTGAAGCCGGCGAAGAGCTGCCACTCGGGCCAGCCCGCGCCGTCGTCGGCGATCGACCATTGCGGCTCGAGGAACATGTTGTAGACCCGCTTCTCGGTTCGGATCACCTTGCCCGCCCCGAATCCGAGCGGCACGCTGTAGGTGTCGTGCTCGAGGTCCCAGGTCCAGATCGCCGTCGAGCGCAGGTGGAAGCCGCGCGGGAGCTGGTAGACGAGACCGGGCTGGAAGGCCACGACGTTCACGTCGTCCCGGTCGTCGTCGCCGGTGAAGCTCGCCTGCCAGGTCAGCAGATAGAAGACCTGGAGCTTCGGCGACGCCACGAAGAAGACGTAGTTCGCCAGCCCGGCCGACCACTTGCCGCTGCCCGTGGCGTCCTCGGTGGCGGTGTCCATCGTGATCTGCGGTCCGATGCCGAAGGTGAGCCCGGGCCTGCCGGTGTCCACCAGCCAGGCCGCGAGGATGTTGAGGTCGCCGAGGCCCGTCTGCTGCTCGAAGTCGGGCGCCACGGGGTAGGTGTTGAGCGGCAACGAGATGCGCGTCAGCCAGTTCGTTTTCCCGATCGAGAACGGCTGGGCGAGGCGCGCATAGAGCTGGTTCGCCTCCTCGCCCGTTTCGGTCTGCTCGCCGATGTAGTAGTCGTGGAAGTTGAGCGCGGTGGCGGCCGCGAGCGCGTTGTTGGCCTGGGCAACGTCTTTCGCCGCCTCGTCGTCCTGGGCCCGTGCGGCGGTGGGGAGGGCGAAGAGCGCGGCGGTGAACGCGAAGGCGGGAAGAAGCCGGACGATGCGCATGAGAGACCGTCTCCTGTTCAGAACCGGATCACGCCGCGAACGCCCGCGACGACGGCGGTCGAGTCGGCCATGCCCGGCTCGATGATCTGCAGGTCGGCGCCGAGCGAGAACCAGGGCGCCAGCGCGAAGTCGTAGAAGAGCTCGACGACCCTGCTCGTCGGCGATCGGGAGCACGTCCTTCACGTAGCTGCTGATGCCGTCGTAGTACCAGGCGACGCCCCAGCGCGTCCTGACGCCGGCCGGCGAAGAGCCCTTTGCCGCCGATGCCGAGGTAGGTCGACCAGCGCAATCCGTTCGGATTGCCGTCGGAGACGCCGACGTTGCCGAACAGCTCCGTAGCCCTCGTCGGCCTCTCCGGCCGACGGGCGCAGGGTCTGGTCGAAGCAGTAGGCGAAGTACCAGCGCGATTCTTGACCGCGACCGAGGCCGGGTCAGGCGTCGGGAGCAGGATGTCGCCGAGGCTTCGAGAGGTCGGTGCCGTCCTTCGTGCTGTAGAACGCGGTGACGCCCTGGTGCCCGCTTGCGCCCGCCAGGAGTGACGTTGTAGTCGATGCTGGCGCGAAAGCTGACGCCTTCGGAGAACGCGTTCGTCGGGCACCGAGACGGTTCGCGAAGCTGTTCGGGTCGAAGACCCAGAGCCGATAGGTGGCGCGGTCGGTGAAGACGGAGCCCAGGACGCCGAGGAGGTAGGGCGGCACGGTGCCGGAGGGCGTCGCGGTGAAGGTGTGGTTCCAGAACGAGTCGATGCCGGCGCCGCCCATGAACGGCTTGGAGGCGACGACCTCGATCATGTTCAGCTTCCCGATCAGAACGGCGGCGCCCTTGCCGAAGGTCTGGCCGAAGTAGAGGCTCGAGACGTCGAAGGCGTCGGCGCCGTCGATCCCCGGCGAGTTGAGCGCGGTGTTCGGCGGGATCAGGATGCCGCCACGGCCGTTGACGGTGTCGCCGAAGTTGAAGTCGGCCTGCACGGTCATCGAGAAGCCGTCCCAGAAGCCGAGCTTGCCGAGATCGAGGCCGACGCTCAGGTCGGTCTTGCCGCCGTACTCGAAGCCCTGCTCGCCGTCGCCCGCGGTGATCCCCTGGTAGAACTGGGAGAGCCGCGGCGCGATGGTGACGCCGTGCTTCTTCAGCCAGGTCCGGCTCGCCGCCCCAGTCGCCGGTGAGCGCGTCGCGCTTCGCGAAGCTGTCCGCATCTCCAGCCTCCTCGGCCCGGGCGCTCGTGCCCGCGAGGAGGAGTGGCGCGAAGCTCGCGACGAATCCCGCGAGAACGAACGTCGCCCGGGAGCTCATCTGCACGACTCGCCGAACCTCTGGGGCGAAACCATCAGAAGAGCGCCTTGAGCATGCGGTCGAGCAGCTCCTCGACCGAGACCATCGTCAGCAGGAGCGGCGCGACGGGAAGCAGGATGTAGGCCACGAGGGACGTGACGTTCTTCGACGTGAACGGCACCATCCGGATGCCCCGCACCACCTCGAAGCCGTTGTGGAGGTCGGCCAGCGACTGGAAGTCCGCGCTGCCGAGGAGCGGCTCGTCGGTGGGTAGCGGACCGCGAATCCACTTGCGGTCGAACTCGCGCGCGTAGGCCTGGCCGAGGACGCGCGTAGTCGATCATTCCCTGTCGGCGGACCGCGCGGAGCTGCAAGTAGAAGACGACGAGCGGCGCGAGCACGAGCATCGTCAGCACGACTGCGGTGCCGATGATCTCGACCTTGAACTGCAGAAGCTTGGCGCCGTCGTGGAAGATCCGGTTGGCGATCATTCCGGAGAGCACCGTCCCCAGTGCGAGAAGCACCAGCCGAAAGGCGCGGCCGCTCCGCGCCAGGAACAGCAGCCCGGCCGTGGCGTCGGGATGCGTCGGCTCCAGGTTCAGCCCGATCCGCGCCACGTGGGCCAGGAAGCGGCCCCAGATGAAGAACCGGAAGTACCAGCGCAGCGACGAGGAACTGGAAGAGCGGCATGCTCACCAGCACGAGCCACCAGCCGGCGCGCGTCGGCTGGAGCTTGCCGCCGGCGGCGATGGCGAACCAGCTGTTCATGTCGAGCGCGATCTGATTGCGCCAGACGAACGGCATGCCGACGCCGTAGACGAAGAGAAGGAGCAGGAGCTCCGGCACGATCGAGTTGCGCAGCCGGAGTGCGGAGGCGATGGCGGCGTCGAAGCGCGGGCGGTCCTCCTCCCGGATCAGGCCGTGGTCGAGGAAGAGTCCGGACGATCGGCGGCAGGATTCTGTGCGCCACGACCTCCGCCAGGATCAGCAGCGGCGCCGCGAGCAGGAAGCGGAGCTGGGTCTCGATGTCCTTGAGAAACGTCAGTCCCACGTCTCCCGCCCAGAGCCGACCGTCGAGCAGGGAGAGCATCAGCATCGGCACCCAGGTGAGCAGCAGCGCGAGAAGAACGCGCCGCTGCGGCATCTCCAGCGCCTCGCCGGAGATCCGCAGGCGGCAGAGGAGCCGGAAGAGCGGCCCGCCGCTGACCAGCGAGAGAGTCGCTCAGGCGGTCGAGAGGCTCGCGTCGGTGCCAGCGGGGACGGCAGTGCCGGATTCGTTCATCGCTGCTCCTCTCGACGGCCGGCGCGGCCGGTGACGCGATCGAGCAGCCCGTCGACGGTGTTGCCGAGCAGGTTGCCGAAGGTGATGGCGCGCACGGCGGCGACGATCTCGGCCACCTGCGCGCGGTCGTAATGCCGGCGCAGGTTCGCGAGCGCCTCCGGGTCGATGCGATCGAGCCGCTCCGCGTAGCTCTGCGCGAACAGGATCGCCGCGGCCTCGGCGGGGTCGGCGGCGCGAAGCCCCTCGTGGGCGCCGGCGAGGAGCTGGTTGATCTCCTCGAGGGGCACGCCCTCGGCCAGCGCCCAGCGCGTGTGGCCCCAGGCGCAGAGGCGGCAGCCGTTGACAGCGGTCACCGCGAGCACGACCTTCTCGCGCAGGGCGGCCGGAGTTCTTCGGCCGGAAGAGCGCGACGACGAGACGGGGAGCGACTGCCACGACCCCGGCGACGGAGCGCAGGAGCCTGCCGCCCCTCAGCGTGCGCTTCATGCGGTCCTCTGGCCATCGTCGTCTCCGCCGCCGGCTCGGCGCCGGTCACGGCGCCGGCTTCGACGTGCCTGCCTCGAGGATGACCTTCTCCGGATCGATGTCGTAGACCCAGGGCGCGGAGTTCTTCCAGCCGTTCTTCATCCGCTTGCCGTTGTAGACGCTGTCGGGGTCGTCGATCGTGTCGCCTTCGACGCCGTCGACGATGTTGTAGACGCGGGTGAAGCCGGCGGCGGCGAGCTGGTTGACCCCCATCGCGCTGCGGCCGCCCGAGCGGCAAGTCACGAGCAGGACCTCGTCGGGCCGGGCGATCGCGCGGACCAGCTGCACGAACTCGGCGTTCATCTTCGGCGCGTAGACGAACCGGCCGTCCTTCATCTCGTAAGTCACGAAGGCGATGGGAACGTTCCAGGCCATCTGCGGGTGGCCGACGAAGGCGAACTCCTCGGGAGTCCGCACGTCGATGACCTTGACGTCGTCCGGCGCGGCTTTCCACATCTCGTAGGCCTGCGCGGCGGTGACGTAGAGGCCGAGGGAGGTCAGCTTGGCCTTCGGCAGACGGCTGACGGCGACTGCGCCGGCGGACGCGAGGCCCCCCGTCGCGACGGGCGCGGTTGGGCTCGACATGTCGACTTTCCTTTCCGGAGCGGCGCCCCCGGGCGCCATGCTCCCGGGAGGCTGCGCGAGCGTCGCGGCGGGCGCGACGAATGCGGTTGCGAGGCAGAGGGCAGCGAGTGGCAGCGTGGTGCTCACGAGGATCCTCCTTGACTGGCGGACCGGCCCCGCAGCGGGGCGCGGGACCGGTCCGGCGCAAGAGACGGCGACGGCGGCCTACGGGATGTAGTTGGCGCTCTTGTCGGCGCCGTAGCCGCAGCCCTGGTAGGTGCAGTGGAACTCGTCGCGGAGGATCGCCGCCCAGCCGCCGGCATGACCGGTGTCGAGCCGGAGCTCCTTGTCGAGCACCTTGACCTCGAACTTCCAGTCCTTCGGCAGGTCCTTGAACTTCTTGCCGAGGGTGTCGAGATTGTCCGGCGTGAGGCTCGGATCGACCGCCTTCGTGTACTCCTGGAGCACCCAGACCGTGCCGCCCGGCTCGCGCAGCAGGTGCACGCGCTTGCCGGCGTGCCACGTCCAGATGGTGTTGCGCTGGATCAGGTTCGGCGCATAGGCGTTCTGCATCTGGGCCACCATCTCGGCCCCGGTCATGTCGCCGGCCCAGCGCATGGGCAGGCCGTGGAACTCCACCACGTCGCCGCCGGCGAGGTCGGTCTCGTCCATCATCCAGAAGCGGCCGCTGTTCACCGCGCAGAGGTCGACGCCGAGCTCCTTCGCGAGCTTCACCGGGTCGATCTGCTTGTACTCCTCCGGGCCGACGGGGAGCTTCGCCGCCGTGTAGACGTGCGCGCGCTGTGTCTTGCCGACGCCCACGAAGGCGCCCATGCCGTGGAACGCGGCGCCGCGGGTGTTCTTGGTATGGATTCTGCCGGTCGGACCGATCTTGAGTGTACCGGCCGTGGGGCTCTGCATCGTTTCGGTGGTCATGTTGACTGCTCCTTTCGTCTCTCGGGTTGCACTCTCTGGAAGGCCGTGCTCCCGCTCCTCCGCCGCAGGGTTCGAGGAGTCCGGGAGGCGCGCACTGGCTTCTGCCGGAGCGCGCCGCCCGGACGACGGAATCACGGAAACCGGTATCGGCTCGTGTCGGAATCGAAGTTCAGCGGCTGGCCTGAGCAGCGCGCCGCTACTTCTTCATGTGACTTCGCGACAAACTCCTGGATTCTCTTGCCCTGCTCGGCCAAACCTCCAGCGGTGCTGAACTGCAGGATCTCGGCCCCTTCCGCCGACTTGAAGTTGTGCGGAGCTGGCCAGTAGCAGCACTCCCCAGCGCGGCAGACCTCGACGGTCCCGTCAAGGTAGATGACCTCAACCGAGCCCTTCAAGATGTAAGCCCAGTGTTCGACACCGCACAGATCGTGCTCCAGTCCCTTGCCCTTCAGAATCTCCGTGAAGTCCGTGCCGGGGGCGAAGACGTGGCAGGCGCACTGCATTCCGCCCCACACCTCGTCCCAGATCTTGAGGCCCGGGGTGTTCCGGGTGACGAAGTCGTCTACGGGGCGCATCTCCATCAGCTTCTTTTTCATCGGTCGACTCCTCTTGGTGCCTCACCGGATCGGCGGTGACGGCGCTGGGTTCGATGCCAGGCCCGGTCGCCTGGACGAATCTCGTTGCCCTCGCGGGAGAGGCTCATGGGGAGCTCTCGCGCGGGCTCGCGCTTCTTCAGTGCGCGATCGGTGCCAGGAGCGCGCGCGGCGCGGCGCGCGGACTCAACTCGTTGAGTCGTCGGGGAGATTCGATCGGAACGCGAGACGCGCGTCGCGCGATTCCTCGCGACGACGAGGACGAGATCTCGTCTCGAGGACGAGATCTCGACTCATCGCGCGATCGGGGGGGGGGTGCGCTCAGCCGGGCGGGGGCAGCACACCGCTCCCGATCGATGACGTCAGGCTGAGCCGTTGTCTCGGTGCTGGGGCAGGGGAATGCCGAGCTTCTTCATCCGGCTGTAGAGAGTCGCCGGATTGATGCCGAGCGCCGCCGCCGCGCCGTGGACTCCCTTGACGTGGCCGCCGGCGCGCTCGAGAGCGCGCATGATCAGATCTCGCTCGGCTTCAGCCAGGGTCTGCGGAATCTGCGCGCCGGTCGCGACCTCGTCGAGCACTGGCATCGTGAGCGTGCTGCCGGTGGTCAGGATGGCTCCGTGCTCGATCAGGTTGCGCAGCTCGCGCACGTTGCCCGGCCAGGCGCGCCGCTGGAGCGCCTCCATCGTCTTGCGCGGAACCTGGGTGATCTCCTTCCCCATGCGCGAGGAGAGCTCGGCGAGGAAGGCCCAGACGAGGAGGGGAATGTCTTCCGGGCGCTCGCGCAGCGGCGGCACGCGGATCGGGAAGACGTTGAGGCGGTAGAAGAGATCGCCGCGGAAGCGGCCCTGGCGCACTTCTTCGCCGAGGTCGCGGTTGGTGGCGGCGATCACGCGCACGTTGACCTTGAGGGTCTTCGGGGCGCCCAGCCGTTCGAACTCGCCCGTCTCCAGCACGCGCAGCAGTTTCGCCTGCACGTCGAGCGGCAGCTCGCCGATCTCGTCGAGGAAGAGCGTCGAGCCGTCGGCGATCTCGAAGCGTCCGATCTGGCGGGTCAGCGCGCCGGTGTAGGCGCCGCGCTCGCGCCCGAAGAGCTCGCTCTCGACGAGCCCGGCGGGCAGGGCGGCGCAGTTGACCTTGACCATGAGGTGCCGGTTGCGCCGGCTCAGGCGGTGGATCGCGCGCGCCACGAGCTCCTTGCCGGTGCCGGTCTCGCCCTGCACAAGCACCGAGGAGTCGGTCGGCGCCACCTGCTCGACGAGCCGCAGCACGTTGCGGATCGCGGGGCCCTTGCCGGTGATCTCGCTCTGCGCCGGGGTGGCCTGAATTTCGGCCTTGAGGTAGTCGGTCTCCGCCTGCAGGCGGTCCTTCAGGCGCTCGATCTCGGCCAGCGACTGCCGCAGCGCTTCCTCGCGCCGGCGCCGCTCGGTCGTGTCCGAGATCGCGCCGCAGGCCAGCTGCACGCGGCCCTCGGAGTCTCGCTCCGAGACGCGGGCGACGTGCCGCATCCAGCGCTCGCCCTGCGAAGGATGCAGATAGCGGTACTCGACGGCGGCGTCCTTCAGCCTCCCGTCATGAAGCCGCTCGCGCATCTCGAGCAGGCGCCCGCGATCCTCGGCGTGCACCCGCGCGAGGAAGAACTCCATCGGCTCGATTCCCTGCTGGCAGTCGGGAGGCACGCCGAGAAGGGCGCGCAGCCGGGCGTCGAAGAACGCGATGCCTGCGCGATAGTCGACTTCGTAGTACCCGAATCCGGCGAGCTCGGCGCCGGCTTCGAGGCGCGCTTCGCTCGCGCGCAGGGCCTCCTCGGCCTGCTTCCGCTCGCTGACGTCGATGACGAACCCGGTCAGGCGTTTCGCCTCGCCGGCCGAGTCGAGACGAACTCGCCCGCGCGCCGCGATCCAGCGCACCTGGCTCTCGCCTGCCCGCCGGATCCTGTACTCGAGGCCGACGAGATCGCCGCCGATCCTGGCGTGCTCGATGGCCGCGAGGACGCGTTCCCGGTCTTCGGGCTCGATCGAGGCTTCGACGCGCGACATCGAAAGCGGCTCCTCGGGCGAGAAGCCGAAGATCGCACGCGTCCTTTCAGTCGCCCAGATGGCGCCGGTCGGAAACTCGAGGGTCCAGAGCCCCGCCTCGGCGGAGTCCGCCGCCAGCGCCAGCCGTTCGCGGTTTTCCTGCAGCTCGAGGTCGCGACGCGCGCGGGCGAGCGCGTGGGTGAAGAGCTGCCCGATGAGACGCAGCCGCCTCACCAGAGGCTCCGGCCAGGAGCGAGGAGCGCGCAGCGCGTTGAAGGCAAGTGCGCCGACTAGAGGCTCGCCACCCGTCGCGAGCGGCAGCGTCAGGCTCGAACGCAGGCCGATGCGCAGGGCGTTCTCCCGATCGAGCCCGGCTTCGGGAGGAAAATCGTCCATCGACGGCAGGACCACCGCGCGTCCGGCCCGCATCTCGCCTTCGACCCAGGGGAAGTGCTCCTGCCGAAAGGGCTCCGCTGCCTCCAGCCCCTCGACGGCACGATAGACGTGGGTGGGCTCGATGAGTCCCGGGGTCTCGGCCGACCACTGCCAGAGGACGCTGAAATCGATGTCGAGCGGCACGCAGACGCGGCGCAGTGCCTCGACGATCGCGCCGTCAACCGCCTCCGGCGGCAGATGGACGAAGCGAGTGGAGAGCTCGGCGATCAGCTGCTCGAACGCGAGCGACTCCTCGAGGGTCTCGGGCGAGGACCTGGCAGCGTCGCTCGCGTTCGCGAGACGCAGGTGGCTCGTGCTTCGCGCGCGTACCGACATTCCGCAAGCTGCCTCAGGCGCCAGGCGGACGGACGAGCGTCGCGCGCAGGTGGTGAATCCGGTTCGTCGACTTCGGCGAATCGCGAAGGTAGAGCACTTTCCAGGGCGTCGGAGTCACAGAGCCTTCTCCTCGGCGGATCGGCGGTTGAGCGACCAGCGGCCGGTCCGGAGCCAAACCTCGAGGTGACCAGCTTAGGAGGTTCGCCAACGCTTGTGACTCCGAAAAACTACGCGCCGCGCCTCGGTGGGGCAGGAGCGGCGCGAGCAAGGCCATCGTCCTCAGGAGGCCGGCTCGAAAGACCGGTCCTCCGCCTGCCCGGTCGCGAGCCAGGCTTCGAGCAGCGTTTTCGCCACGGCGAGGACCACCGGGCCGATGAAGAGGCCGGCGAGGCCGAACGACATCAGGCCGCCGATCACGCCGGCGAAGACCAGCAGCAGTGGCAGGTCGGCGCCGCGGCGGATGAGCATCGGCCGCAGGACGTTGTCCATCGTGCTGACGACCAGCGTCCAGACGAGCAGGAAGATTCCCCAGCCGGTGCGGTCCTGCGAGAAGACCCAGAGGACCGCCGGCAGCAGCACCAGGATCGGGCCGAGCTGGGCGATGCAGAGGATGAAGATCACCACCGTCAGGACGGACGCGAAGGGCACGCCGACGATCGCCAGTCCGATGCCGGCGAACACCGTCTGCACGAGCGCCGTCACCACGACGCCGAGCGCCACGCTGCGCACCGCCTGACCGGCGAGGACGACAGCCTTGCCGGCCTCGTCGCCACCCAGGCGGCGCGCGAAGCGCAGGAGGAAGGCGGACCACTTCTCCCCCGAGCTCCAGAGAACGCCGGAGAGCACCACCGTCAGCAGGAACTGCACGAGGAGCTTGCCGAGGCCGCCGACCTTGCCGGCGAACCAGGAGGCCATGTTGCCGAGATAGGGCGTCACCTTGCTGGTGAGCTCGCCGAGCGGCGAGCCGGCGAACCTGCCCCAGAACGCGGCGGCTTTCTCTCCGATCAGCGGCAGGCGGGCGAGCCAGGCCGGGGCGGCGGGCAGGCCGTTGGCGAAGTAGCTCCTGGCGCGGAGGGTGATCTCGTCGGCGTTGGTGACGAGCGCGCCGATCGCGGCGAAGAAGGGCAGGACGAAGAGGAGGAGCAGGGCGAGCACGAGCACCGTGACCGCCAGCTTGCGCCGGCCGCCGAGCCAGCGCTCGAGCGTGACGCGCAGCGGCCAGGTGGCGATCACGATCGTCGCCGACCAGAGCAGCGCGGCGAGGAAGGGGCGCACCACCTGAAAGGCGCCGCCGATCAGCAGGAAGAGAAAGAGGACGGCAAGGACGGTGCGCGTCAGGTCGTTGGACGAAGGTCTCATCGCGCTCTCCAGGGGGACAGGAAAGACTCAACGTACACCATGCGCCCCGGGGTCGTGCCGCCTCGCGGCGCGGCAGGCGACCGGGACGTGCCGTCACGCCGCGGCGGACGGCCTGTCTTTCGGGGAGAGACCATGCGATCGAAGCTCTGGATCTGCACCCTCGGGCTGGGCGTCCTGTTCGCGGCGCTCCCGGCTGCGTCGGTTCTGAACGCGCAGGCTCCCGCGCCGGCAGCGGCGAGCGCACCCGATGCGGAAACCGCGCCGCTCGAGGAGCCGGATCCCGATCCCTGGCCGCGGGCCTTCGAGGCCGAGGGGTACACGATCGCGATCTACCCGCCGCAGGTCGATTCCTGGAACGGCCAGAAGCTCGCCGGCGCACTGCGCGCTCGAGATCACCGAGAAGGGCGACGCGAGCGCCGCGTCTACGGCGTCGTCGAGTTCGAGGCGCGCACGCGCGTCGACAAGGAGTCGCGGCTGGTGGTGGTCGACGAGCTCCAGATGACGGGAGCCAGTCTCCCGAACGCCGACAAGGCGAAGGCGCGACTGCTCGGAGTGCTGCAGAACCGGTTCGGCAACGCGTTCCGCATCGTCGCGCTCGACCGGCTCGAGGCGGCGCTGGAATACGAGAAGAAGACCGACCGCCACGTCGCTGCCGGTGAAGAACGACCCGCCGACGATCATCTTCGCCGAGCGCCCGACCCTGCTCGTCACCGTCGACGGCGCTCCCGTCTGGCGGAAGGTCGAGGCTTCCTCTTACGAGCGCCTGCTCAACACGCGGCCGCTGATCCTCAAGGACGGCGCGGGTGCTCTCTACCTGCGCCTCTTCGACGGCTGGCTCGCGGCGCCCAACCTCGCCGGACCCTGGAAGCCGCTGGCGATCGCGCCGCCGCAGATCGGGGACGCCGTGACGGCGACGCTCGCCCGGCAGCCGGCGGACCTGCTCGACGGGGGCTCGGCGAAGGAGGTCGACACCGACGGCCGGCCGATCGACAAGCCGACCCTCGCCAAGGGACCGGTTCCCGACATCCTGCTCGTGACCGCGCCCACGGAGCTCGTCGTCCTCGACGGCGCGGCGAAGTGGCAGGCGATCCCGGGGACGGCGCTCGAATACGCGGAGAACACGACGGGCAACCTCTTCCGGACGAGCGACTCGAAGCGCTGCTTACGTCCTGCTCTCGGGGCGCTGGTTCGAAGCCGCGACGCTGGCGGGGCCCTGGAGCTTCGTGCCGCAGGCGAAGCTGGCGGCGGACTTCGGCAGGATCCCGGACGACAGCCCGAAGGAGAACGTCAAGGCTTCCGTCGCGGGCACCGCGCAGGCGGAAGAAGCGAAGATCGCCGACTCCATCCCGCAGACCTCGGAAGTGACGCGCGCCGAGGCGAAGTTCGAGCCCACGATCGACGGCGAGCCCCGCTTCGTG
Organism: Thermoanaerobaculia bacterium; assembly: GCA_963699245.1. Taxonomy (GTDB): domain Bacteria; phylum Acidobacteriota; class Thermoanaerobaculia; order Multivoradales; family JAGPDF01; genus JACTMI01. The sequence goes on along the minus strand of OY969426.1, from coordinate 1,862,202 downwards.
ACGATCGAGGGGACGTCGCTCGTCTACGTGAAGAACTCGGCGACGCCGATCGTTCGCGCCGGCAAGGAGCTCTACGCGCTCTACAACGGCGTCTGGTTCGTCGCGCCGGCGATGAACGGTCCCTGGAGCGTCGCGGCGAAGGTCCCGGACGCGATCTACACGATTCCGGCCTCGAGCCCGATTCACTACGTGACCTATGTCCGCGTCTACGCCGCGGACGACAAGACCGTGGTGTCGGCTACACCCCGGGCTACTACGGCACCGTGGTCGCCGACGACGTCGTGATCTACGGCACCGGCTACGTCTGCGATCCCTGGGTCGGAAGCGACCTGGTACGGCTGCCCGGCGACCTACGGCTACGGCTCCGCCATGACCTATTCGCCCTGGAGCGGCTGGGCGGTCAGCTACGGCGTCGGCTGGGCGTGGGGGTACTGGGGCGGCTGGTACGCGCCCTACTACCCGCCCTACTGGGGGGCCTACTACGGCTACTACCCCTACTACGGCGGCGCCGTCGTCGGTCCCGGCGGCGGCTGGGCGGCCTGGGGGCCGGGCGGCTGGGCGGGGACGACCGGCAACATCTACCGGCAATGGGGGTCGTGAGCTCGGTGTCGCGCTACTCCGGCGGCTACAACGCCTGGACCGGCAACGCCTGGCGCTCGCAGGTCGGCGCCGCCTACAACTCGCGCACCGGCAATCTCGCCGCCGGCCAGCGCGGCGCGGTCGGCAACATCTACACCGGCCAGTACGCTTATGGCGGGCGGGGAGCCGTCCACAACACGCAGAGCGGCGCCACCGTCGCGGGCGGACGGGTGACGATGGGCGACGTCGACAGCGGCCGCCAGGTCACCGCCGGCCGCGTCGGGGGTTACAACCCGAACACCGGCCAGTCCGGCTCGGCCGGCTGGGTGCGCGGCGAGAACGGCGCCGTGGTGCGGGCCGGCGACGACATCTACGGCGCGAAAGACGGCAACGTCTACAAGCGCAACGGGCAGGGGGACTGGAGCCAGGTCGACGGCGGCGGCAACTGGTCGGGGGTGAGCGACCGCTCGCGGACCCAGCAGCTCGACCGCCAGTACGGGGCGCGCTCGACCGGCAGCCAGCGCTACGGGAACTACCGCGCCTCGGCGCCGCGCGGCGGTGGCGGCCGGAGACGGTAGCCGGCGCGAGCGGGCGCGTCAGCGCTCGCCGCTTTCGAGTGCGCGCCGCGCCGCCGCGAGCTCCTTCTTCTGCGCCGGGCCGACCTCGGGGTAGGCGAGGTCGAGCCCGGCGAGTGCATCGATCGACCGCCGCGGCGACGACCATGCGCGTGAACCACTTGTTGTCCGCCGGCACGACGAACCAGGGCGCCTCCGGCGTCGCGGTGGCGCGGATCGCCTCCTCGTAGGCGTGCATGTACTCGTCCCAGTGCTCGCGCTCGGCGACGTCGGCGGGGGAGAACTTCCAGTTCTTCTCCGGCTTCTCGATGCGCTCGAGGAAGCGGCGCTTCTGCTCCTCTTTCGAGACGTTGAGGAAGAACTTCCGCACCACGACGCCGTTGCGCCCGAGGTAGCGCTCGAAGGCGCGGATGTCCTCGAAGCGCTCGTCCCAGATCTCCTTGCCCACCAGCTTCGGCGGCAGCTTCTGGCCGGCGAGGATCGGCGGGTGGACGCGCACGACGAGCATCTCCTCGTAGTAGCTGCGGTTGAAGATGCCGATCCGGCCGCGCTCCGGCAGGCACTTCCAGCAGCGCCAGAGCAAGTCGTGGTCGAGCTCCTCGCTGGTCGGCGCCTTGAAGGAGAAGACCTGGCACCCCTGCGGGTTGACGCCCGACATCACGTGCTTGATCGCGCCGTCCTTGCCGGCGGCGTCCATCGCCTGGAAGATCAGCAGCACCGCCCAGCGGTCCTGGGCGTAGAGCTTGTCCTGCAGCTCGGAGAGCGCTTCGACGCCGGCCGCCAGCGCCTCCTTGCGCGCGGCTTGTCCTCCGAGTCGAGGCCGAGGGTCTCCGCCGGGATCGAACTCGTCGAGCTCGAACTTCCTGCCGCCGTCGACCCGGAACGGCGCGGCCAGCCGGCGCGCCTCTTCGAGGATCTCTCCATTCTTCATCGCCGCCACCTCCGGCTTCGCCGCGCCACCGAGCGCACGCCATGATATTCGGCCGGCGTCCGCGGCATCCCTCGGGCTTCTGCCGGAACAGCCCCCGCGAAGTGCCGCGGGACTAGAACCGGAAAGCGCCGCCGAGCTGGAGCTGGCCGGCCGTGCCGCTCTCGCCGTCGACATTGAACCGGCGTCCCCAGAGGAACTCGGCGACGAGATCGAGACGCGGGATCGGCGACCAGGCGAGGTTGAGCGAGAAGCGCTCGGTGCGGTGCAGGGCCTCCGGCGGCTGGAAGTCGAGGTTCTCCACCCAGACATAGCCGGCGGTCAGCGTCGAGCGCAGGCGCGGCTGCCACCGGTGCTCATAGCCGAGGTAGGCCGACGCAACCGGCAGCGCTTCGAGCGCGTCGGCTTCGGCGTCGAAGATCGCGTCCTGGCCTCCCAGCGTGCCGAGGTCGGTGATGTAGCGGCCGATTCCCCGGCCCGCGTTCCAGGCCCAGCGCACGAGGTCGCGCTCCTTCGACCCGCGCACCGGCAGGACGCCGCTGATGTTCAAGCCGTAACCCCAGGTGGACCGGATCTCGCGCGCGCCGGTCTCCGGGTTCTCGACCTCGCCACGGATCTCCCGCATCAGGAGCGCGGTCTGGATGTGGCTTCCCTCGCTGAGCAGCCCGAACGGCAGGGGCGTCTTTTCCGGATCCCAGCGCAGCCGCACCACCAGGTCGGGAACCTGGTTGACCCCCTGGGCGCCGGTCAGGGAAGGGTTCGCCTCTTCCACGGCAACGGCCAGCTTCAGCCGCTCTCGCACGGCGTGGGTCCAGCGGACCTGCGGCTGGCGGGTCATCGAGATCGCGTTGAGGCCCTCGAAGTCGATGCCGTCGGGCTCGGCCTCGGGATCGGAGAACGTCGACCAGGCCTGTCCGATGAGCCAGTCGCCCCACTGTCCGAAGGCATGTCGCAGGCGGAGAGTTCCACTGCCGCCGGCGAAGTCCGCCTCCATGAAGGCGCGCATGTACCCCACGCCGGTCGGCGTCCGGAAATCGAAATTGAAACGGGTGGGGATCACCGAGAATTCGCCGCGCGAGGTCTTGCCCGCCTCCTCGCTCCCCGCGATCGGGATCGACGACGTGATGAACCGGTCGTCGCTGCCGATCGGGTCGAACGAGTCGATGTAGACCATGCGAACGCGGCCGCCGATCCGCAGCGCCGCGTCGCTGCCCGGGATCGGGAAGGAGCCGGGGAACTCCTCCTGGAGGTTCTGGACCGCCATCTCGGGGACGCGCTGCACCGTCTGCTCGACCCGGGCCTGTCGCTGCTCGACGGCGGCGCTCACCGACTCCTGGGGCGGCTGCTGCTGGATCTCGTTCAGCTCGTTGTGCGTCGACAGGGCGAGCGCATTCGCCTGGTCGAGCCGTTTCTCGAGCTCGGCCAGGCGCTTCTCCTGCGCGGCGAGCTGCTCTTGCTGATCCGCCAGGGTCTTCTGCTGCGCCTCGATCAGCCGGCGCTGCGCTTCGACCAGGCGCGCCAACTCCTCGACGGCGTCCGGAGCGGTCGTCGCCGCCGGAGCCTTCTCTGGCTCCGCGGTGGGCGCAGCCTGCGCCCGCGCCGCTGCGGGAGCCATGCCCACGGCGAGGGCGAGCAGGAGGCCGAGGCAGGCTCGCCCGGGCCGGTGGACGAATCGCGCGGCGGCCTCTCCGCGTTCGTTGGCCGTCTGAGTCATGTCTCGCTCCGGGCGCCTGCCATGCTGACCCGCAGTCTACGGGAGGCCGGTCGAGCCTAAGACGCGCCGGTCCGGGCGTGACCCCGGAAATCTACGGGTCCGGAAGACGCGATCTTACGGAGCCGGCGGCGTGACCAAGGTCCAATCGACGACGGGCGGCGCAGCCTCTAGGGTGACAGGAGCAGACGCGCGCCTTGGGAGGCGTGCTGATCGAGAAGACGCCCATGCGCCCTGCCCGCCTCGCCGTCGCTGGCGACCTCGCCCGCCGTTCCCGGCGGGCGTCGCTGCTGGTCGCCCTGCTCTGGACGATCCTGCTGGCGCCGGCCATCGCGGCTCAACCTGCTGGCGAGCCGGCGCCCGCGTCGAGGCAGCCTCGCCGCGTGCTGATCCTCTCCTCTTTCGGGGGCGACTTCTCGCTCTTCACCCAGATCGACGCCACCTTCCAGTCCGAGCTCGCACTCGCGCTCCGCCGAGCCGCTCGATTTCTACGAGGTTCCCCTCGATCCCGCGCGATTCGACGGGGAAGAGCAGCTGGAGCCCTTCCTGAACTACCTGACGACTCTCTTCGCGACCCGACGCGTCGATCTCGTGGTGACACTGGGCGGGTCCGCGACCCGCTTCGCGCAGCGCTACCGGGATCGCTTCTTCACCGGCGTGCCGCTTGCTCTATGCCGCGACGGATGTCCGCGCTTTCGATCCGTCGAACCTCGGCGGTAGGGAAGCGACGGTCGCGCTCGAGAACGATCCGGCGGCGCCGGTCGAGACCGCCCTCCAACTTCTCCCGCACACCGAGAACCTCGTCGTGATCATCGGCAGCTCGCCTCTCGAGCGATTCTGGCGCGCCGAGATCGGTCGCCTTCTCGCTCCCTACGAGAAGCGCCTGCGGATCAGCTGGCTCGAGGGGCTTCCGCTCGACGAGATCCGGCACCGCGTCGCCGCGCTCCCGCCGAACAGCGCCATCTACTTCGCGTTGTACCTCGTCGACCGCGACGGCGTGCCCTACCCCCAGGATCGGGCCCTCGCCGCGATCCATGCGGCCGCGAAAGCGCCGATCTTCGGCCTCTTCGACAGCCAGCTCGGCCTCGGGGTCGTCGGCGGTCGGTTGATGCCGCTGCGGCAGACAGGAAGCCTGATCGCCTCCGCTGCAGCGCGCCTGCTGGCGGGCGAGCCGCCGGCCTCGGTCCGGCTGCCGCCGGTGGGCCCGACGGCACTCCTGTTCGACGCGCGCGAGCTCGAGGAGTGGCACATTCCGAAGAGCCGCCTGCCGCAGGGCAGCGAAGTCCTCTTCGTTAGCGGCTCGACGTGGAAGGCGTACAGATGGCCGTTTCTCGGCATCCTCGCGGTCGCCGGTTTGCAGGCGATCCTGATCGGCTATCTCCTCGCGCATCGCGCCCGGCGCCGCGAGGCGGAGCTGGAGGTGCGGGCGCTGCACGGCCGGCTGCTGACCGCCTACGAGCAGGAGCGGCGCCGGCTGGCGCGCGAGCTGCACGACGACGTCACGCAGCGGCTTGCCCGTCTCGCCATCGACGCGGCGCAGGTCGAGCGGCTGGGAGCGACCGCGGCGGGCACCGACAGGCTGCAGGAGATGCGCGTCGAGTTGTCGCGCCTCGGTCACGACGTCCATGCCCTGTCGCGCCGGCTTCATCCGTCGATTCTCGATGATCTCGGGCTGGCAGAGGCCGTGCGCTCGGAGGCCGAGCGTTTCGCCGAGACCGGCTTCGTGGCCGTCGACCTTCACCTCGAGGACGTGCCCGAGGGCGTGCCGGCGGACGTAGGGCTGGGCCTCTATCGCGTCGCCCAGGAGGCGATGCGCAACGTGCAGCAGCACTCGCATGCCACGCGCGTCGAGATCGGGCTGCAACCGAAAGCGGGGGGCATCGAGCTCCTGGTGGCCGACAATGGCGCGGGCTTTGACCCGGACTCTCTCGGCTCCCGGCACGGGATCGGTCTGGTCGGCATGCGTGAGCGGCTCCACCTGGTCGGCGGGTGGCTCAAGATCGAGAGCGAGGTGGGGCACGGAACAAAGGTGCGAGCCTGGGCGCCGCTGACGGAGCGCGCGGCTTGAGCAGGCCGCGGATTCTCCTCGCTGACGACCACCGGATGGTGGCCGAGGGTCTGAAGGCCCTCCTCGCCCATGAGTTCGATCTTCTCGCGGTGGTCGAGGACGGCGTCGCGCTGCTGCGTGAATCGGCCGCGCAGAAGCCGGACGTCGTGATCACCGACATCTCGATGCCGCAGATGAGTGGCATGGAGGCCCTGGCCCGCCTGCGCCAGGAGCTGCCGGCTATTCGCGTCGTCATCCTGACGATGCACCAGGACCTCGCCTACGCGCGTCGCGCGATTGCGCTCGGCGCCTCGGGCTACGTCCTCAAGCACGCGGCACCTGACGAGCTGGTGCTCGCTATCCGCGCCGCGCTCGCCGGCCAGACGTTCATCTCGCCCCAGGTGACGAGCGCCCTGCTGCAGGCCTCGGGTCGCGATCCGCAACGCGGCGAGGACCCGGTCGCGGCGCTGACGCCGCGCCAGCACGAGATCCTGCGCCACCTCGCCGAGGGGCTGACGGCCAAGGAGATCGGCGCGCGGCTCGGCATCTCCGCCCGTACCGTCGAGACCCACAAGTACGAGCTCATGCAGTCGCTCGCCATCAAAACGAGCGCCGAGCTCGTCCACTTCGCGATCCGGCACGGCATCGTCGAGATCTGATCGCCGGTCGCGCGCGCCGGACCGAAGTTTCCGGGCCGCCACTCCGTAGTTTTCCCGTATCTCCTCTCCCTGCCTCCAGCCGATGATCACGGAGGTTCAGCAGGAGCGTCGTGTCGAGGAATGGCGAGGCAGTCGTTGAGAAGGGCGAGCGCGGGGGATGCGCGGTGCTCGCCATGGCGCACGGCGGGCTCGGCGAGGGCATTCGCGGGCTGCTCGCGACGCAATTCGACTCGGTGGTGCTGGTCGCCGACGAGCGCTCCCTGATCGCCTGTCTCGAGGCGCTCCGGCCGGACCTGCTGGTGCTCGACATCGCCCTCGTGGCGACGGGAGGCATGCAGTTCGCGGCGCGACTCAAGGGGTCGCATCGGGAGTTGCGGATCCTCCTGTTGGTCGCGGACGACGACCCGGCCATGGCCACGGCGGCCGCGGCGTCGGGAGTCGAGGGGTGCCTGCTGATGGGGGCGCTCGGCCGCGACCTCCTGCCGGCGGTCGACGAGGTGCTCGGCGGCGGAAAGGCTCTCTGGTCGAAGAACGAAACAAGCACGCGGGCTCCGAAAGCGCGAAGGCGAACGGACCCGGACGTACCCAATGGAACGAGGTGACCGTATGTTGTCTTCGCATCGGGATTGTTCTTCGCGGCGGCCGACGTCAGGGCTCGCCGGAATCGCGCTGGCGCTGGCGACGGCAGCCGGTGCCTTCGCGCAGACCGCGCCGGCGCCGCTCGTCTGCGTCTCTGAACCCGGCGGGCGCCAGCACTGTCCGGCGGACGTCTCGGGCGGCATCGCGCTGACGCGCTCGCTCGGCAGTGGTTCCTGCCTGCTCGGCAAGAGCTGGGGCTACGACGACCAGGGAGTCTGGGTCGCCGACGGCTGCGGCGGCGAGTTCGTGCTCGGGCTCTCGCAGCGGGCTGCGCCGCCCGCGGTCGCGGCGCCCGCCCCGGTCGAACGTAAAGCGGTGGCCGAACCTGCGCCCTCGGCGCCGGAGAGCGTTCCCGCCGCGGAGAGAGAGAAGCCGACAGAGCCCGCGTTCGAACCCATGCTCGGCGAGTTCACTCCCGGCAGCGGCTTCCTCGTCGGCCGCACCAAGCTCGGCGAGCTGGCCATCAGCGGCTACGCCCTCTCCCGCTACATGAACCAGAACGACGACGACCAGGTCTTCATCGACCACCTCGGCAACGTGCGCCCGGTCGATCCACGCAACGACCTGCAAGCGCACCGGATCATGCTGTTCTTCAAAGGCTGGATGGGAAGTCCCAAGCTGATCTACAACATCACCCTCTGGACGGTGAACCCCACCGACCAGCGGGCGATCTTCGCCAATCTCGGCTATCAATTCAGCAAGAAGTTCAGCCTTTACGGCGGGCATGGTCGGCAACCCCGGCTCGCGCTCGCTCGCTCGGCTCGCATCCCTACTGGCTGGCCAACGACCGGGTGATGGCCGACGAGTTCTTCCGGCCCTACTTCGGCACCGGCCTCTTCGCCCAGGGCGAGGCGTTGCCCGGCCTCTGGTACACCGCGGCTCTCACCAACAACAACAGCGCGCTCGGCGTGAAAGCGGCGCAGCTCGACCGGAAATTCACTTCCGGCGCGACGGTCTGGTGGATGCCGACGACGCAAGGAGTTCGGTCCGCGCGGCGGCTACGGCGACTGGGAGCACCACGAGAAGCTGGCGACGCGCTTCGGCGCCTCCTACACGCAGAGCCCCGAGCAGAGCTTCCGCAGCACGCACGGGTGGCAATCCCGACAACACCACGCTGCGCCTCGCCGACAGCGTGAACCTTTTCGAGACCGGCTCGCTCGCTCCCGGCGTGACGATCGACACCGCCGACTACCAGATCGTCGCGATCGACGCCGGCATGAAGTACAAGGGCATCTTCGTCCAGGCCGAGCTCTACCGCCGCAAGCTCGACCGCTTCGTGGCCGACGGCGCGCTGCCGGTGAAAGAGATCGTCGACACCGGCTTCTACCTCCAGGCGGCTTTCTACCCGGTCCCGAAGAGGCTCGAGCTCTACGCCGCGACGTCGCAGATCTACGGCGACAAGGATGCCGGCTTCAAGCAACAGCTCCGAGTACCTCGTCGGCGCGAACTTCTATCCCTTCGACACCCGCAACCACCGCCTCAACCTGCAGCTCATGCAGGTCAACCACTCGCCGGTCAGCAGCGTCTTCGGCTTCTATACCGGCGGCCTGGACGGTTTCGTGGGGTCGACGGCGTTCTCGATCTTCTTCTGAGCCGGGACGCGAAGGGAAAGCGAGCCGATTTCATGCGAAACAACTGGATCTCTCTTCCGCGCGCGCTCGGCGTGCTGCTCGTGACCGGCGCTGCCGTCCTCGTGACGGCAGCGGTGCCGGCTGCCGGGCAGTCCTCCGCGTCGGCGCCGGCGCCGGCCTACCTCGTCCACGACGACCACTTCCACCTCACGAACTACATCCAGGAAGGCACCGACATTCACGACTTCCTGAAGATCATGGGCGACAAGGTCGGGCGGTCGACGCTCTTCGGCATCCCGCTGCAGCAGGAGTGGTCGTACCGCAACACCGGCGACTTCGCGCCGACCTACTACCTGCAGACCGACTCGCCGCTCTACTACTACTCGTTCACCGACGCCTTCATCGCGATGGCGTACCGGTCGCTGACGAAAGAGCAGCAGGCGCGCTTCGATCCGATGATCACCGGCTTCAACCCGGCGGACATGTATGCCGCGGATCACATCCGGCGCGTGCTGACCACCTTCCCGGGCGTCTTCTCGGGGATCGGCGAGTTCACCATCCACAAGGAGTTCGTCTCCTCGAAGATCGCCGGCGACACCGCCAGCCTGACCGACCCGGCGCTCGACCGCATTCTCGACGACAGCGGGCGAGGTCGGCCTCGTCGTCATCCTGCACAACGACATCGACGTGCCCTACCCGAAGGCCGACCAGGCGCCCTGGGCGATCCAGCAGATGGGAGCGCTCTTCCGGCGGCACCCGGACGCGAAGATCATCTGGGCGCACTGCGGCGTCGGCCGGGTGGTGCGGCCGATCGAGAACCAGGCGGCGCTGATCGAGAAGGCGCTGGCCGACCCGACCCTCGCCCACGTGTACTTCGACATCTCGTGGACCGAGGCGGCGAAGTACCTCGTTGCAACGCCGGAGTCGATCGCGCGCGCCGCCGCGCTGATCAACAAGTTCCCCGACCGCTTCCTGTTCGGCACCGACGAAGTGGCGCCGAAAGACCAGGCGAGCTACCTGAAGATCTACGACATGTACGCGCCGCTGTTCGCCCAGCTCACTCCGGAGGCGAGCGAGAAGCTGCGCAAGGGCAACTACGAACGGCTGTTCGACGAGGCGCGGATGAAAGTGCGCGCCTGGGAAGCGAAGAACGTCCGGTAACCAGGTACGCGCCGGACGTCCGGCTTTCTTCCGGCCGGCGACGTGACGGCGTCCCAAGTTCGCCGATTCGGCGAAGGAAACGAGGAGGCATCGAAGATGAGATTCGAACGCAAGGAAGTTCCCCGGCGCAGGCCGGGCGCAGCGTGGTCCCGGCTCGCCGGGGCGGCCGTTCTCTCGCTGCTCGTGGCGGCTCCGATGATGGCTGAGGAGACCGCGGCGCCGGCGGAGAAGAAGGCGACGATGGACATCTACGGCTTCGCCATGCTCGACATGGGCTACCAGGACGGGCAGAACGACCCGAACTGGTTCGACGTCCTGCGGCCGACCAAGCTGCCGTCGTACGAGAACCAGTACGGCAAGGACGGCCACACCTTCGCGGGTGTGCGTCAGAGCCGCCTCGGCTTCAAGGCGAACATGCCGACCGACCTCGGCGACGTCAAGACGATCTTCGAGTTCGAGCTCTTCGGCACCGGCGCCGACGCCGGCCAGACGACCTTCCGCCTGCGCCACGCCTACGCCGAGCTCGGCCAGTTCGGCGCCGGCCAGACCTGGAGCCCGTTCATGGACGCCGACGTCTTCCCCAATTCGGTCGAGTACTGGGGCCCGAACGGCATGGTCTTCTTCCGCAACGTGCAGATCCGCTGGATGCCGATCCAGGGCGACTCGCGCCTGACCGTCGCCCTCGAGCGTCCGGGTGCCTCCGGTGACGCCGGCGACTACGCCGACCGCGTCCAGGTGCAGAACCTCAAGGCGCGCTTCCCCTACCCGGACCTCTCGGCCGAGTACCGGCACGGAGCCGACTGGGGCTACGTCGAGCTGGCCGGCATCGTCCGCTACATGAAGTGGGACGACACGCTCGCCGACCAGTACGACCTGTCGGGGAGCGGTACCGGCTGGGGCCTCAACCTGAGCTCGAACATCAAAGTCTCGGAAGAGCGATGTCCTGCGCCTGCAGGTGGTCTACGGCGAAGGGATCGAGAACTACATGAACGACGCGCCGGTCGATGTCGGCGCCAAGCTCACCGGCAACGCCAGCAAGCCGCTCGACGGCAACCTGCTGCCGGTGCTCGGCATCGTGGCGTTCTACGACATCAACTGGAGCAGCAAGATGTCGAGCACGATCGGCTACTCGTACCTCGACATCACCAACTCGAACGGGCAGTCCCCCGATGCCTTCAAGAAGGGCGACTACGCGCTCGCCAACTTGCTGTTCTACCCGACCAAGGGCGTGATGTTCGGCCCGGAGATCCAGTACGGCCGGCGCGAGAACTTCAAGGACGGCTTTTCGTCGAACGATCTGCGTTTCCAGTTCTCGGTCAAGTACAACTTCGACCATCACCTCGGAGGTAGCTGAAGATGAACGTCAAGGGTAGCTGCCGCATCGGCAAGCTCTCGGTCCTCGCGGTCGCGGCCGCGCTGTTCGCGGCCGCCGCGGCGCCCCTCGCGGCGCAGACGCCGGCCGAATACCAGGCGGCGATCGATGCCGCCTACACGAAGTACAAGGACATCCAGGAAGGCGCCAACGCCGACTACATCCCGGCGCTCGCCAAGGTCGACTCGAAGATCTACGGCATCGCCCTGGTGACCAGGGACGGCAAGGTCTACACCGCCGGCGACGTCAAGAGCCAGGTCTCGATCCAGTCGATCTCCAAGGTCTTCACCATGGCCAAGGTCATGGAGGACCAGGGAGCGGACGCCATCCTGAATCGCATCGGCGCCGACGCGACCGGCATGCGCTTCAACTCGATCGTGTCGGTCGAGATCTCCCAGAAGCTGCTCGGCGGCCCCGAGATGAACGCCCTGGTCAATCCGGGCGCCATCACCGCCACCAGCATGGTGCAGGGCAAGGACCGCGCCGAGATCTGGAACAAGATTCTCGGCTTCTACAGCGACTTCGCGGGCCGGCCGCTCGGCATCGACAAGGAGGTCTTCGACTCCGAGGCCGCCACCAACCAGCGCAATCAGGCGATCGGTTACCTGATGCTCGCTTACGGCTACATCAAGGAAGAGCCGGCGCGCGCCACCGACATCTACACCGAGCAGTGCTCGGTGAGCGTCAACGCGAAGGACCTGGCGATGATGGCGGCGACACTCGCTTTCGGCGGCAAGAACCCGGTGACGGGCAAGCAGGTCATGAAGTCGGAGCTCGTCCCCGAGACGCTGGCCGTGATGGCGACCGCCGGACTCTACGACGACTCCGGCAAGTGGCTCTGGAAGACCGGCCTGCCGGCCAAGAGCGGCGTCGGCGGCGGCATCATCGCCGTCTCGCCGGGCAAGTTCGGCATCGCGGTCGTCTCGCCGCCGCTCGACGCGGCGGGCAACAGCGTGCGCGCCCAGAAGGCGATCGCCGACATCTCGAACGCGCTCGGCGGCAATCCGTACGGCGCGAAGTAGCGATCGCGAGTTCAGCGGTCGCGGATCGCCGTTCCCGCATTCGGCGGTCCGCGGTCGAGCAGTCATAGGCGCCGCCGGAGCTGCGGCTTTCGGGCCGCAGCTCCGCGGCGAGCAGGACGGGAAAGCAAGACGGGAGCCGGAACGGCGCCCGGGCGATCGGAGGCAGCGACCATGAAACATTCTCGCGGAGCACGGTATCTGTCGCTCCTGCTTTGCGCGGCGATCAGCGGCGGAGGCGAGCTCGCCTTCGCGCAGCAGAGCGCCGCTCCCGCCGGCGCTGCCGCTCCGGCCGCGGCCGCAACGACGGCGCCCGCGGCGGCGGCCGAGACGTTCTCGAAAGAGCAACTCGAGGCGCTGGTGGCGCCGATCGCGCTCTATGCGGACTCGCTGCTGATGCAGATCCTGATGGCTTCGACCTATCCCCTCGAGATCGTCGAGGCCGAGCGCTTCATGAAGGCGAATCCGGGTCTCAAGGATGCGGCGCTCGACACGAAGCTCAAGGATCAGGACTGGGATCCGAGCGTCAAGTCGCTCTGCACGCTCCCGGACGTGCTGTCGAGGATGAGCGAGAACCTCGACTGGACGCAGGACCTCGGCGACGCCTTCCTGGGCCAGAAGACCGAGCTGCTCGACACCGTCCAGGTGATGCGCGGCAAGGCGAAGGACTCGGGGAACCTCAAGACCACCGAGCAGCAGGTGGTGACGGTCACGCAGGAGAAGATCATCGTCATCCAGTCTCCCGCGCCCGAGGTCGTCTACGTTCCGACCTACTCGCCGACGGTGGTTTATGCCGGCTGGGCGCCGCCCCCCTACTACTACCCGCCGATGTACCCCTACTACCCGCCGGGCGCCGGTCTGATCACCTTCGGCGTCGGGATGGCCGTCGGCGCGGCGATGTGGGGCAACTGCAACTGGGGCTGGGGCCACAGCGACGTCAATGTGAACGTCAACCGCTACAACAACTTCAACAACAACACCAACATCAACCGCGGCGGCAACTACAACGGCAACGGCTCCTGGCAGCACGACGCCAGCCACCGCAAGGGCGTCAACTACCAGAACTCGAACGTCGCGGGGCAGTACGGCGCCAAGAGCGGCACGAGCCGGGTCTCCCAGGGCCAGGCCCAGGCTCAGGCGCGCGGCTATTCCGGCGCCAGTGCAGGAAGTCGAGAGGCGCGAACGCCGAGCGGCTCCGCCGGTGGCGGCCAGGGCGGAGGAAAGTACCAGGGCCAGGGTGGCGGCCAGGGCGCTGCAACGAAAGACCGTCCGCAGGGCGGCGAAGGCCAGGGAGCGGCGACGAGGGATCGCCCCCAGGGTGGCGGCAGCCAGGGCGCCACGACGAAGGAGCGTCCGCAAGGCGGCAGCGGCCAGGGCGCCACGACAAAGGAGCGTCCGCAGGGTGGCAGCGGACAGGGCGCCGCGACGAAGGAGCGTGCGCAGAGCGGCGGCGGCAAGAGCGCTTCGTCGTCCAGCGGAGGCAAGAGCGCTTCGTCTTACGGCAGCGGCTCGGGGCGCACCAGCGCCTACAGTGGCTCCGCCAACGCGAACGCAGCGCGGGCCTCGAGCAGCCGCGGTTCAGCCAGCCGCGGTACTGCTTCCTATGGCGGCTCGCGGGGCGGTGGCGGCGGACGGCGGCGGTAAGGGAGACGAGAGATGAAATCCGTGACGACACCGTTCATTCGCGTGGCGCTCGCTGTGATCCTGTTCTCGGCTGCGGCCTGCAGGCGGCCGGAGCCCGGAACTTTCGCGACGCCCGAATCGGCCCTGCAGACGCTGCACGATCTGGCCGGCAAGGGAGACAAGGCCAGGGTCGAGGAGATCTTCGGTCCCGGCAGCCTGGAGCTCTTTCGCACCGGAGATCCGGCGGCCGACAAGGTCGAGGCGGCGCGAGTCAAGCAACTGATCGCCAAGAAGGTCGCCTTCGAGAAGCAGGACGACAACACGCTCATCGCGTTGCTCGGCAACCACGGGTGGCCCTTCCCGATCCCGCTCGTCAAGAGCGGCGACCGCTGGCGCTTCGACACCGCGAAGGGGCGCGAGGAGCTGCTCAACCGGCGTATCGGCTACTACGAGCTGGCGACCCTCGCCTCGATGCACGCGTATGTCGATGCCCAGTTCGAGTACGCGGCGACGGGGCGCGATGGCAACCCTCCCGCCTTCGCGCAGCGCTTCCTCAGCAACGAGGGCAAGCACGACGGCCTCTACTGGCCGGCGGTGGAAGGCGAAGCGCCGAGCCCGCTCGGCGATCTGCTTGCCGAGGCGGCCGCCGGACGCGAGAGCGGCGAGCCGAGGCCCTATCAGGGTTACTTCTACCGGATCCTGACCGCACAGGGAAAGAACGCGCCCGGGGGAGAGAAGAGCTATCTCAACGCCAAGGGATTGATGACCGGCGGTTTCGCGGCCATCGCCTGGCCGGCGAAGCACGGCAACTCGGGGGTGATGACCTTCCTCGTCAACCGGCAGGGCATCGTGTTCGAGAAGGATCTCGGGCCGGAGACGGAGAAGATCGCCAGCGCCATGAGGCAGTACGACGCGGACGATTCGTGGCATCCGACCGCGGACTCGCTCCTCGCCGTCGAGGACGGGGACGAGACCGGGGATGCGGGTGCGCCGGCGAAGAACTGAGGCCGTCGGCCCGGCGCCGACCGAGGCCGTTACCGGAGAATTTTCTGATGAAGGCCGACGAACGGTCGGCCGGGGAGACCGAATGAACGCCAGGATTTCGAAGTTGACGAGCCTTGCGACCGCAGTTCTCGCTCTCGCCGCTTGCGCCACGACGAGCTTCACCTCGAGCTGGAAGGCGCCGGACGCGAAGCCGCTCACTTTCAAGCCGGGCGACAAGGTGATCGCGCTGGTGATGGCCGAGTCCCCCTCACTCCGGCGCAGCGGCGAAGCCAATCTCGCCGATGAGCTCACCCGGCGCGGACTGGTCGGTGTGCCCGCCTACACCCTTGTCGCCGAGGCCGACGTGAAGGACGAGTCGAAGGCGAAGATCGCGATCGACGCCTCCGGCGCCGCCGGGATCGTCGTCATCCGGCCAATGGGCAAGGAGAAAGAGATTTCCTCGACTCCTTCCTATGGATCGCCCTATTACGGAGGCTTCTACGGCGGCTACTACCGGTATGGCTGGGGCGCTCCCTACGGTGCCTACGGCGGCACCGAAATCCGCACCGACACCTACGTCAACATCGAGACTCTCGTCTACGACCTGCGCCAGAACAAGTTGGTCTGGGCGGGGCAGACCAGGACGATGAATCCGTCCGACGTCGAGAGCTTCGTCAAGGAGCTCGCGGCGGCCGTCTCGAAGGAGCTGAAGGCCTCGGGGCTGGTCGCCGCGAAGTAGGGGTGGCGGTCGCATCGACCTGACGCGACCCCCCTTTTCGGATGAGAGCGCCGACATGATCGAGGAGCCCTCGCGGCAGCCTCGGCGCACAGGTGTCGTCCGGTTCCGCCGGCGCGACGGGCCGACCGGCGCTCCGCGCTCGCCCGGGGCCGGCTCGTCGCGCGCTCGTGGCAGCCGGTGGTTGAGCTGGTTGTTCTTCTCCATCGGCGCGCTCCTGCTCGCCTTCGTGGGCGCGGCTTATCTCGACTCCATTCTCGCCAGCCGGTCCGGTCTCGAGCGGTTCGAGCAGGCCCGCGCCTCGCGCGTCATCGTCCCGCCGCGCGACGCCATCCCGCCGCGCGCCGCTCCCCAAGCGAGTGCCGAGCCCAATCTGAGCCTCTGGGCCGAGAAGCGCGTGGCGGCCTGGAAGGCCAGCCAGAAAGAAGACCTCGGCCTGCCGGTCGCCGTTCTCCGAATCCCCCGCCTCGGGCTCGAGGTCCCGGTCTGGAAAGGAACCGACGATCTCACCCTGAATCGTGGCGCGGGACTCATCGCGGACACGGTGCTGCCGGGGGAGCAGGGCAACGTGGGAATCGCGGGGCACCGTGACGGATTCTTCCGCGGGCTGAAGGACATCGCCGTCGGCGACGAGATCGAGCTGGAGACACTCTCCAGAACCGAACGCTACGCCGTCGAGCGGACCCTGATCGTCCGTCCGGAGGACGTCTGGGTGCTCGGACCGACGCCGGAGCCGACCCTGACGCTGGTCACCTGTTTCCCTTTCTATTACTCGGGCAGCGCGCCCGAGCGGTTCATCGTGCGCGCCGCCGTGCGGCGCGTGCAGGAGGCACGCATCGAGGTCCCCCGTTAGCGTGGGATCGCGGCGCGAGCGCAGAAGTCAGGCGGGACGCTTCATGGAGGGGCGTCCCTGAGAGGGAGAGAGTCATGAAGAGCATTTGGAAGGTCGTAGTGGCGGTCGCGGTCGTGGCGGGGCTTCTGGCGCCGTTGGCGGCCATGGCCCAGACGCAGAAGGTCGCCGAAGAGCGCAGCGGCGTGATCCTCAAGCTGTCGGGCACGACGGTCATCGTGCGCAACGACAAGCAGGAGATCAAGAAGTTCACCGGCATCCCGGCCGGAATGGTCGTCTACGTCGACGGCAAGCCGATCAAGTTCCGGGACCTGCGCGAAGGGATGACCTACAAGGCCGTCCGCTTCGAGAATGTGCCGGCCGCGGTGACGGTGACCATGTCCGACGTCGAAGCGATGCCGTCGAATCCCGAGCAGGTCGCCACGGCGCCCGCTCCGGCTCCGGAACCGGCCGCGGCCCCGGCTCCTGCTCCGGAGGCCAAACCGGCGAAGGTGCTGCCGAAGACCGGCAGCGCACTGCCGATGCTGGGCTGGATCGGCTTCGGTCTGCTCGGCGCCGGCCTCGCGCTCGGCGTCCGTCGTCAGGGCTGAGGATTCACTGCAACAGCAAGGGGGCGGGTGCCATGCGTCGCATCCGCTCCCGGCTTTCGCGCCCGCGAATTGTTTCGGGTCCGAGGATTGGAGAAGACCATGGCGACGAAGAAGCAGCGAGCCGCGACCTCGAGGGCCGCTTCCAGAAGAGAGATCACGACGGTCAAGGGCCTCACCCGCAATGAGGCCTATGCGATGGGCAAGGCGCTGCGTGAGGGCTGCCCGAGGGTGACGCACGCCGCCTGGAAGGCATCGAAAGGCCGCCCCGATGCCGTCGAGCTGGTCCTGCGGGCGGAGAAGGGGAGGATTCCGAAGCTGCTCCCGCTCCGCCACGGACGCATGGCCGTCTCGCCCTTCACCTTCTACCGGGGCGCGGCGCTGACGATGGCCACCGACCTGGCCTCGACGCCGGTCTCCGGCCTGCGCGTCCAGTGCTGCGGGGATGCTCACCTCAGCAACTTCGGCGGCTTCGCGACGCCCGAGCGGCGGGTCATCTTCTCGATCAACGACCTCGATGAAACGCTGCCGGCCCCCTGGGAGTGGGACGTCAAGCGCCTCGCGGCGAGCTTCCTGGTCGCCTGCCGGAACAACGGTCTGGGTGACGAGGTGGCGAAAGAGTCGGTCCTGACCTGCGTCCGCGCCTACCGCGAGTCGATGGCCGGGTTCAGCGAGATGCAGACCCTGGAGCTCTGGTACACCGCGCTCGACATGGACGACCTGGTGGCGGGCATCAAGGACCCGGCCATCCGCAAGCGCGCTCTCAAGCGTCTGCAGAAGGAGCGGGGCCACAGCATCGCCGAAGACACCTTTCCGAAGCTGGTGGACCAGCAGGGGGACAAGCCCCTGATCCGCGACCAGCCTCCGACCATCTTCCATATCGAGGGGGATGTGCCGGGAGTGATCCCGAAACCCATGCTCGAATCTCTGGCGCACTACCGCGAGAGTCTCTCGCCCTCCCACCGCGCCCTGCTCGATCGCTTCGAGCTCCGGGACCTCGCCGCCAAAGTGGTGGGGGTCGGCAGCGTGGGGACCGCCTGCTTCGTGGCCCTGCTGACCGCCGGTGAGGGAGACCCCCTCTTCCTCCAGATCAAGGAGGCGCGCGCGTCGGTGCTCGAGCCCTTCGCCGGCAAGAGCCCCTTCGCGAATCACGGCCAGCGGGTCGTGAACGGCTACAAGCTGATGCAGCCGGCGAGCGACATGTTCCTCGGCTGGACCGCGGGGATCCGATTCAAGTTCGACTGTTTCATCCGCCAGCTGCGGGACATCAAGATCAGCGTCCGCGTCGAGACTTTCGGGCGGGATGAGATGGACCTGTACGCCACCTGGTGCGGTCGTGCGCTGGCGCTTTCGCACGCGCGCTCGGGCTGCTCGCTCCTCCTGAGCGGCTACATGGGCAAGAGCGACACCTTCGACGAGGCGATCGCCGCCTACTCCGTCGCCTACGCGAACCAGAACGAAAAGGACTACGCGGCGCTGCGGCGCGCCATCCGGACCGGGAAGGTCGAAGCCGAGTTCGAGCGGTAGAAGCCGGCTCTGAGACAACGACGGGACCGCCTCGCGGAGACGGTCCCGTCTGAGACTCGGCGCCCGACGGGGGGACCGTCAGCGGCGCGGTTCCAAGCTCGCGACTACTTCTTCTCGACGCGCGACACCGACACGGCGAGCGCTTCGGTGTACTCGGCGCTGACCAGGTCGCCGACCTTGACGCGCGTGAGGATCTCCGGGTCGACGTCGAGCGTGACCGAGCGCCCCTTGGGGCCGACCAGGGTGACTGTCGAGGCCGCAGCGTCGACCGCGGTGATCTTGGCGGTGACGATGGTGGTCGTCGTCTTCATGCCGCCCGGCAGCTCGGTCGGCTCGGCGCGCTGCTCGGCGGAGGCCGTGCTCGTCGACGTCGAGGTCGCGACCTTGTCGAGCTTCAGCGTGAGCGACTCGTAGTACTGGATGCTGACCTTGTCGCCGACCTTGAGGTCGGCCAGGCGCTTGACTTCCGGCCCGGCGACGACGGTCGCCTCCTTGCCATCGGCGGTCTTGAGCACGACCTCGCGGGTCTCGAGATTGATCGCCTGGATCGTGGCCTCGAGCTCGGCGAGCTGGGCGGCCTGGATGCCCTTGCCCTTCTCGGCGCTGACTTTCTGCTGCACGGTCTGGGCGCTCGCGGCGAAAGCGGTCAACGCCAGAGCCGCTGCGACGATAATTCTTCCGATCTTCATTGCAGGGTCTCCTGTATCTGTCCTGCCAGCGGGATCGCCCCGCATGGCCCTCGACACCGGCGGCGCCGCGCGGCGGTCCGCGTGTCCGGTTCCTCGCCATACCCTAGAAGCAGCGCCGCCCGCCGTCGATTGGACCTTGGTCGCGGTCCCTGGGCCGGACCGGACCAGCCGCAGCGGCGACTGGTACCATTGTCCAATACCGTCAAGGTCGAGGAATGGGATCGAATGGCGCCTTGGTGCCCGTGCGACGCGGTCGATTTCCCGGCGGTCCAGAGCGCCTCCCGGGGAGGGGACGATGAGAAACGCTTTCTTGCGTTTGCGGCTGGATCGGCTCGTGGTTCTTCTTCTGGCTCTCCTGGCCGTCGCGGCGCTGGCCGCCGGCTTCGAGAGCCTGGGTCCGCTGCGGACCGACCACTATCTCGCCGCCGCACAGCTGGCCGGCCCTGACTGGAAGGTCGAGCCCGAAGCGACCACCGACGGCTTCGCCACCACCTACACCGTCACCAGCCGCTTCGGCAGCTGGCCGGCGCGCGGAAGGGTCCAGGTGGCCTCCCGAATTCGCGAAATCCAGGCGCTGGCGCAGCTCGAGGAGGTCCAGAAGAGCGACGTCTTCAAGGACGCGGTCAAGAACTCGGTGACCGCTCCCGTCCAGCTGGTTTCCGCCGTCATCGACAAGCCGGCCGAGACCCTGAAAGGGATCCCCTCCGGCGTCGGCCGGTGGGTGAAGAAGACGAACTTCCAGATCAAAGAGGGGTACCACGACGCCAAGGAGCTGACGAGCAAGGACGAGGAGGGAGAGGGCGAGAAGAAGGAGTCCGACAAGTCGACCAAGGAGCAGGCCCAGAAGGCCGCCCTCGACTATCTCAAGATCTCCAAGGCCGAGCTCAACTGGTACGCCAAGCTCGGCGTCGACCCCTATACCGACAACCAGCTGCTTCGCAGAGCCGTGACCAGCGTGGCCCGCGTCGAAGGACTGACTAACTTCGGCATGAGGTTCGTCGCCCTGCCGGGCATCCCGGGAGCCGGCGAGATACGCCGGACGATGGACGTGGTCTGGAAGACCGATCCCTGGGAGCTGCGCCTGCAGAACCGCAAGAAGCTGCTCGCCGCCGGACTGACCGAGCAGACGGCTCGCGCGTTCGAGGACAACCCGTTCATGAGCCTGAGCCAGCAGACCATCCTGGTCACGGCGCTCGACCAGCTCGCGGGAGTCGACGGCCGGGAGCATCTGATCGCGCGCGGCATCGACGTCGAGAGCCGCGAAGAGGGCGCCGACCTCGTCTCGTCGATTGCGCTCATGCTGCGCTTTCACCGCCAGATGAATCCGCTGAAGGCGTTCCTTCCCGGCGCGCGGATGCCGGTCGCGCTGGCGGTGAATGGGGACCTGGTGGCGGTCGCATTGACCGACGCCATCTTCTGGACTTCCGACGTCGCCGAGGCGGCGCGAGCGTTCGCGGGGCTCTATGCTTCTCAGCCGACGAAGACCCGGCGCCTGTGGGTGGTCGGCGAAGCGTCGCCGGCCTTCAAGTCCGGCGCGCGCGAGCTCGATTGGGAGGTGCGCGACCGCTGGCAGATCGCGGCGCCGCAGGACGCAGAGCAGGCCGCGAAGTAGTCGGCATACTGAGCGCAAGGAGCCGAGCACAATTGCGAATCCAGAGGTACTGCCTCCTCGTTGCCGCCGTGATCGTCCTGTCCACCCCGCTCCTGGCGCAGGAGCCGCCGCAGCGTCCGAAGATCGGCATCGCCTTCTCGGGCGGCGGCGCCAAGGGATGCGCCCACATCGGCGTCCTGCGCGTGCTCGAGGAGATGCGGATCCCGGTCGACTACGCCGCCGGCACCAGCATGGGCTCGATCATCGGCGGGCTCTATGCCGCCGGCCTCGATCCCGACCAGCTCACCGACGCGATCCTCACCATCGACTGGGCGGACGCGCTCACCGACGAGCCGAATCGCCAGGACCTCGTCTTCCGGCGCAAGAACGACGACGTGCGCTACATCCCCGACCTCGAGCTCGGCCTCGGCAAGGGGGGCTCAAGTACCCGACCGGCCTGCGCTCCGGCCAGAAGCTCAACTACCTGCTGCGCACGCTGACCCTGCCGGTGCGCACGGTGAGTAACTTCGACCAACTGCCGGTCCCCTTCCGGGCCGTGGCGACGGACATCGGAACCGGCGAGATGGTCGTCCTCGACCATGGCGACCTCGGCCGCGCGCTGCGCGCCAGCATGGCGATTCCGACCATGTTCACGGCGGTCGAGATGGACGGGCGGCTGCTCGTCGACGGCGGCATTTCGAACAACGTCCCGGTCGACGTCGTCCGCGCGATGGGCGCCGACGTGGTGATCGCGATCGACATCGGCTCGCCGCTGCTCGCCCCAGACAAGGTCGGCCGCTCGTTCCTCACGATCCTCAACCAGACGACGGGGCTGATGACCCGGGCCAACATGGCTCCCCGGCTGGCCTCCGCCGATGTGGTGATCACGCCCGACGTCGCGGGCTTCGGGATGCTCCAGTTCGACAGAGGGAAGGAGATCATCGCCAAGGGGGAGGAAGAGGCGCGCAAGCTGGTCGAGCGCCTGAAGCCCTACGCGCTCAGCGAGGAGGAGTATCGGCAGTGGAAGGCAGCTCGCCACCGCGTGCCGGATCCGATTCCGATGGTGACCTCTGTGCGCATCGTCGGCAACCAGCGGGTCGACGCGCGGGTTCTCGCGCCCCTCGTCCGCATGAAGGCGGGAACGCCGTTCTCGCCGGAAAAGGCCCGCGACGACCTTTCGCGCATCTTCGGACTGGGGGACTTCGAGACGGTCGACGTCGCGCTGATTGCGGACGGCGACGGCGCCGCGGTCGAGTACCGCCTGCGCGAGAAGCCCTGGGGACCGACCTACCTGCGCGCCGGGCTCGGCTTCGAGTCGAACGGCCAGGGCGACAACAACCTCTCGCTCCTCGCCATGGTGAACAAGACGCGCATCAACGCGATGGGGGCCGAGTGGAAGACCGAGATCCAGTTCGGTTCGACTTCGATCGCCAGCACCGGCTTCTACCAGCCGCTCGGCTTCCGCGGCGGGTGGTTCGTCGAGCCGCTCTTTCTCTACAAGCGATTCGACGTTCCCTACTACGTGGACGGCGAGCCGGTCGCCAACTTCGAGGTCCGGCAAGAGGAGGCCCGGATCGACCTGGGCCACCAGTTCGGCCGCTACGGTGAGCTGCGCCTGGGCGCCGACTGGTCCTTCGCGACGCCGCGCCGCGAGAGCGGCGTCATCCCGCCGGAGCTCGACCTCGTCGAAGGCGACACGCTGAACCGCGCCGGCGCGGTGCTCGTGGGGACGGTGGATCGGCTCGACAGCGGAACGGTGCCGAGACACGGCGGGCTGCTCCGGCTGACGGCGTTCCGGGGGCTCGAGAGCATGGGCAGCGACGACACCTACACAAGGATCGAGCTGAACTCGAACGAGTTCTGGACCCGCGGCCGCCACACCCTGTTCGGCGGCCTGAACGGCGGCGTCAGCCCCGGTGGCGACCTGCCGCTCTACGACCAGTTCACGCTCGGCGGGCTCTTCTCGCTCTCGGGCTACGCGTCGCGCGAGCTGCGCGGCGACAACTACGGCCTGCTTCGCCTCGGCTACTACTATCGCTTCGGCAAGAATGTCTACGTCGGTGGTTTCCTGGAGGGGGCCAACGTGGCCCTGCTGCCGGAGGACCTGCTCGAGGAGCCGGTCTACACGGCGACCGCGATGCTGGCCTACGATTCCGCTTTCGGGCCCTTCTACCTCGGCTTCGGAAGCGCCGGAAGCGGCCACACCCAGTTCTACGCCCGGCTCGGCCGGCAGTTCTGAGCCGGGGTGTGACTCCTGGGCGGAAATGGGAGCCGTGCCGGCTCCGAGAGCGCCTTCCTTTTTCGTCGTCGAGGCGCGCTATGTCAGACTTTGCCGATGCGTCGATCGGCCGCGAGCGCTGTGACCCTGGCTATGGTGGTTCTCGGGCTCGGCGGCGGCTGCACGCGCGAGGCGGCGAAGCCGAGACCGGCGCCGATGAACGTCCTGCTGCTGGTGATCGACGCGCTCCGCCCCGATCATCTCGGCACCTACGGCTACCGGCGGGATACTTCGCCGACCATCGATCGGATCGCTTCCGAGGGCTTCCTCTTCGAGCAGGCGCGCGCCACGGCCAACTTCACGCGCGCCTCGGTGCCCTCGATGCTCACCGGCTCTTATCCGGGGACGCACGGTGTCTTCGACAAGGAGGACCGGCTGTGCGACCGCTTCCGGATGCTGGCCGAGATCCTGCACGACCGCGGCTGGGCCACTGCGGCGTTCGCTCCCAATCCTTCTCTCGTGCGCGGCCTGAACTTCGGCCAGGGATTCGATCTCTGGGACGACCAGATCCTTCCCGATGACGCGGCGCTGCCCACTTGGGCGAGGTTCGAGACCGCGGTGCGAATCCAGACGCGAGCGCTCGCGTTTCTCGACCAGCACCCCGGGCGCCCGTACTTTCTCTACCTCCACTACCGCGACGTGCACGGTCCCTACGGTCCACCGCCGCCCTACGATCGCCGCTACTGGAATCCCGAACGCGCCGCGGGCGATCTCGGGGCACGCCGCCTCACCCGGAGCGAGCGCCACAGGATCGCGGATTACCTGCGCAGCGACGACGACAAGGGGTTGCTCGACTACTACGTCGACCAATACGACGGCGAGATCCGCTACACCGACGATCGCCTGGCGGAGCTCCTCGCCGAGCTGCGCAACCGCGGGGCGCTCGACAACACGCTGATCATCATCACCGCGGACCACGGCGAGGCGTTTCTCGAGCACGGCGAATGGGAGCACGGCGGCGAGCTGCACGAGGAGCAGATGCGCGTGCCCCTGATCTACCGGCTCCCCGGCGCGCCGCGCCCGGCGGTCCGCCTGACGACGCCCGTCTCCGGCGTCGACCTCATGCCCACCATCCTCGACCTGGTCGGCGAGGCGGAGCGTCCGGCGAATCTCCAGGGACTGAGCCTCCGGCTGCTCTTCGAGGGGGGCGCGCTGCCGGAACGGCCGGTCTTCGCCGAGGGCCACCGGCGGCGGGTCGCGATCTGGTCGGGGACGCACAAGCTGCAGCGGCAAACCTCCGGCGACCCCTGGGCGCTCTACGATCTGGCCGGCGACCCGGGTGAGCGCCGCGACCTCGGCAAGACGGAGCCGGATCTCCTGCGGTCGCTCTTCGGGCGCATCGAGGACTTCCAGCGCGCCAATCGCCGCCTCAGCCTGGAGTTCCCGCGTGGGCGACAGAGCGTCGACGCGGCGACCGAGGAGAGTCTCCGATCTCTCGGCTACCTCTAGGCAGGAGATCCCGGCGGTGACCGGCGCTCGCCGTTCCGGGGCGTCGTGGCTGCTCGGCGCGCTCGTCGTGCTTGGCTTCGCCGGCCTCGGCCGCGTGCCGCTGACGCTGCCGGACGAGGGGCGCTACACCCTGCTGCCGCTCGAGATGGTGCAGAGCGGCGATTTCGTCACGCCGCGGCTCGACGGCGTGCTCTATTTCGAGAAGCCGCCGCTCCACTACTGGCTGAACGCCGCCGCGATCGCGCTGCTCGGCCCGGTGCCGGTGGCGGCGCGACTCGCCTGCGCCTTCTTCGGGCTCGCCACCGTGCTCGCCACCGGCCTCTTCGCCCGCCGCCTCGGCGGGACGGCGGCCGGCCTGCTGGCGGCGGCGGTGCTCGCCACTTCGCCGCTCCACTTCGCGCTCTCCCGCACCAACACGCTCGACATGACGGTGACTTTCTTCGTCACCCTGACCGTGATGGCGTTCTGGGAGGCGGTGCGCCCGGGGGCGCGGCGGATCTGGTGGGACGTCGCCGCGGTCGGCGCGGCGCTGGCGGTGCTGACCAAGGGGCTGATCGGCCTGGTCATCCCGGGCGCGATCGTCTTCTTCTGGCTGCTCGCGAGCGGCAGGTGGGAGATCCTGAAGCGGGTTCCCTGGCTGCGCTCGCTCTTCCTGCTCTTCGTCGTCGCCGCCCCCTGGCACGTCCTGATGGCGCGCCGGCACGGCGACTTCCTCGACTTCTACTTCGTGCGCGAGCACTTCCTGCGCTACGCGACGCCGATCGCCGGCCGCCAGCAGCCCTTCTGGTATTTCTTCGCGGTCGTCGCGATCGGCATGGCGCCGTGGACGCCGCTGCTCCTCGCGGCGCTCGGCAGGCTGCGCTCGCTGCGTGACCGCGCCTTCCGCGCCGAGCGGCCGGAGCTCCTCTTCCTCGCCGTCTGGGCGGGCTTCGTCATCCTCTTCTTCTCGGCCTCGAAGTCGAAGCTCTCGGGCTACGTGCTGCCGGCGCTGCCGCCGCTCGCCATCCTCGTCGCGCTGCGCGTCACCAGCGCCGGGCGCTCCGAAGTCGAATCGAGGCGGCTCGGCGGCTGGCTGCGGGCCGGCGCGATCGTGCTCGGGGTTCTGGCGCTGGTGCTGGCCGGCGCCGGCGCGGGGCGGATCCCGCGCCTGCCCGGCGGCGACGACTTCCATGCCGGGACGCTCCTGCTCGCGCTGCTCGCCCTCGCGGCGTCGGTCGGCACGCTCCTCGTCGGTCGTGGCCCCTTGCGGCGAACGGCGACGGCGCTCGCCGGCGCGGGCGTCCTCTTCCTCGCCGGCGTGACCGCCTACGCGCCGCGCGCGGTCGCCGAGCGCTCCTCGACCGCGCTGGTGCCGGTGCTGCGCGCGCAGCTGCGCCCCGGCGATCTCCTCTTCTCGCGCAAGGACGCCCTCTACGACCTGGCGGCCGAGCTCCGGCGCCCGATCGACGTCGTCGACTACACGGGGGAGCTCGACTTCGGCATCGGGCACCTGTCGGCCGGGCAGCGGCGGGCTCGCTTTCCCGACCTCGAGACTTTTCGCTCGCTCTGGGGCTCCGAGCGCACGGTCTGGCTGGTCGTCAAGCGGAGCTACCTGGCGGGCCTCCAGCGCAACGGTCTGCGACTCGAGCACCCGGTCGGGCCGGCGGACGGTCCGTATCTGCTCTTCCGGAATCACGCTGCGGACGCCACGGCGGGAGCATCCTGAGATCGGGCGTGCCGGAAGCGGCGTGTTAGTGTTTGCCCGATCCTCGGAGCGTCCGGCGATGCGCCGGAAAGTCGCTCCGGCCCAATGTCCGCGAGAGCCCCAGTGATCCCCCCGGTTTCCGTTCCGGCGGCGCCGGCGCGCCGGGAGGCGGCGGGGGCGAGGGAGAATCCCCCGATGTCCCGACCGTTCGTCAAGCGCGACACCTTTCTCCCTTTCTCGCGCCCCACGATCCGGCAGGTCGAGATCGACGAGGTCGTCGACAGCCTGAAGTCGGGGTGGATCACCACCGGGCCGAAGGCCGAACGCTTCGAGAAGGACTTCGCCGCCTACGTCGGCGCGCCGGAAGTGCTCGCCCTCTCCTCGGCCACCGGCGGTCTCCACATCGGCCTGATGGCGCTCGGCCTGAAGCCGGGCGACGAGGTGATCACGACCCCGATCACCTGGACGGCGACGGTCAACATGATCGAGGTGCTCGGCGGCAAGCCGGTCTTCGTCGACGTCGACCGCGCCACGCTGCAGATCGACCCGGCGCTGGTCGAGTCGGCGGTCACCGAGCGGACGGTCGGCATCCTGCCGGTGCACTACGCCGGTGCTCCCTGTGACCTCGACGCGCTCGGCGCGATCGCCCGCCAGCACGGCCTGTGGATCTTCGAGGACGCGGCGCACGGCGTCGGCACCCGCTACAAGGGGCGCCACGTCGGCCTCGACGGGCGGCTCGGCGTCTTCTCCTTCCATCCGATCAAGAACATGACCACCGCCGAGGGGGGGATGCTGACGCTGCGCGACCCCGAGCTCGCCCGCCATCTGCGCGCGCTGCGCTTCCACGGCCTCGAGAAGTCGGCCTGGAACCGCTACGCGGAGGGGGGCACCCCGCAGGTCGAGGTCGTCATGCCGGGATTCAAGTACAACTTCATGGACCTGCAGGCGGCGATCGGCATCCACCAGCTCGCCTCGGTCGACGAGTTCAACGCCGCGCGCATCGCGCTGGCGGAGCTCTACCAGGAGCTGCTGGCCGGCATCGAGGAGCTCGAGCGGCCGGGCGTCGCGGGCTACGAGCACTTCCACACCTGGCACCTCTACGTGCCGAAGGTGCTCGACTCCGCTCGGATGACGCGCGACGCCTTCATGGCCGGCCTGCGCGAGCGCGGCATCGGCACCGGCCTGCACTTCCGCGCCGTCCACACCCAGCCCTACTACGCGCAGAAGTACCCGCAGTGGGTCGGCAACCTGCCGAACGCCGAGTGGGCCTCCGATCGCATCCTCTCGTTGCCGCTCTTCCCGATGATGAACGACGGCGACGTGCGCCACGTCGTCGCCGCGATCGAGGATCTCCTGGCGCACCACCGGGGCTGAAGGCGGAGGATTCCGTGGCCACGCCCTATCTCTCGCTGGTCGTTCCGGTCTACAACGAGGAATCGAACCTCGAGGAGCTCCTCGACCGGCTGACCCGCGCGGCGGAGGGGATCGGCCGGCCGTGGGAGGCGGTGCTGGTCAACGACGGCAGCCGCGACGGTTCGTACGCGATCCTGTCGCGGCGGGCGCAGGCCGACCCGCATCTCGTGGTGGTCGACTTCAACCGCAACTACGGGCAGCACTCGGCGGTCTTCGCCGGCTTCGAAGCGGCGCGCGGCGAGATCATCGTCACGCTCGACGCCGACCTGCAGAACCCCCCGGAGGAGATTCCCAAGCTCGTCGCCAAAGTGGAGGAGGGCTACGACGTCGTCGGCTCGGTGCGCATGAAGCGGCAGGACACCCTGCTGCGCCGCACGGCGTCGCGGGTCGTCAACTGGGTGACGGCGCGCGCCACCGGCGTCCAGCTCTCGGACTACGGTTGCATGCTGCGCGCCTATCGCCGCGACGTGGTGCGGGCGCTCTGCGCCTCGCAGGAGATCTCGACCTTCATCCCGGTGCTCGCCGACATGTTCGCCGGTCGGGTGACCGAGATCCCGGTGGCGCACGCCGAGCGCGCCCGCGGCGAGAGCAAGTACAGCCTCTGGAAGCTCGTCCGCCTGCAGTTCGACCTCATGACCAGCTTCTCGAACTGGCCGCTGCGGCTGTCGATGGCGATCGGCGTCGGGATGGCGCTCCTCGCCATGCTGGCGGCGATGATCCTGATCGGCGGCCGGCTGCTGCACGGACCCGAGTGGGCGGTGAGCGGCATCTTCACCCTCTTCGCGGCGGTCTTCTTCTTCCTCGGCGTCGAGCTGTTCGCGATCGGCCTGCTCGGCGAGTACGTCGGCCGCATCTACGCCGAGGTGCGGCGCCGGCCGCGCTACGTGGTGCGCGAGACGCTCCGCGACGGTCGCTCGGACCGGCCGGAGCTGCCGAAGTGAAGGCGGTCGCCTTCGCCTACCACGGCATCGGCCGGCTCGGCCTCGAGGCGCTGCTGCGCCACGGCTACGACGTGCGCGGCCTGGTCTCCCATCCCGACGACGCGCGCGAGGACGTCTGGTGGCCCTCGGTCGCGGCGCTGGCGCGCGAGCGCGGCGTGCCGATCCTCCTGCGCGACGACCCGAAGGAGCCCGGCCTCGTCGAGGCGCTCGCCGGCTGGGCGCCCGACGTCCTCTTCTCCTTCTACTTCCGCCACATGCTGCCGCAGGCGGTCCTCGACGCGGCGCCGCGCGGCGGCTACAACCTGCACGGGTCGCTGCTGCCGCGCTACCGCGGCCGCGCACCCGCCAACTGGGTGCTGGTCAACGGCGAGCGCGAGACCGGGGTGACGCTCCACCGGATGACGCGGAAGCCGGACGACGGCGCCATCGTCGACCAGGAGCGGGTCGCGATCGGCGAGCTCGACACCGCGTTCACCCTGTTCGGCAAGCTCGAGCGCGCCGCGCGCCGGGTGCTCGACCGCGCGCTGCCGGCGTTGCGCGACGGCGTCGCGCGCGAGACGGCGCAGGACCCGGCCCTGGCCTCCTACTTCGGAGGGCGCAAGCCGGAGGACGGCCGCATCGACTGGACGCGGCCGGCTGCGAAGATCTACGACCTCGTCCGCGCCGTGACGCACCCCTATCCGGGTGCCTTCACCACGCTCGGCGGCCAGCACCTCCTGGTCTGGTGGGCGCGGCCGCTCGCCGCGCCGGCGGGAGCCGCTCCCGGCACGATCGTCGCCGTCGACGGCGACGGCATCGTGGTGGCGGCCGGCGAAGGTTCGTTGCGACTGATCACCCTGCAGCGGCAGGGAAGCCCCGAGCTGCCGGCGGCGGCCTTCGCGATGGCGGAGGAGCTCGCCCCCGGAACCCGGCTCGGAGAGACGGAGAGCCCGCGGTGAAAGTCCTGATTCTCGGCGTCAACGGCTTCATCGGCAACGCGCTGACCCATCGCATCCTCGAGTCGACCGACTGGGAGGTCTACGGCATGGACCTCTCGGCCCACAAGCTCGGGCACTCGATCGGGCATCCGCGCTTCCACTTCGTCGAAGGCGACATCGCGATCAACCGCGAGTGGATCGAGTACCACGTCAAGAAGTGCGACGTGGTGCTGCCGCTCGTCGCCATCGCGACGCCGGCGATCTACGTCCGCGACCCGCTGCGCGTCTTCGAGCTCGACTTCGAGGAGAACCTGCGGGTCATCCGCCAGCTCGTGCGCTACAAGAAGCGCCTCGTCTTCCCCTCGACCTCCGAGGTCTACGGCATGAGCCCCGACGCGGAGTTCGACGAGGAGACGTCGCCGCTGGTGCTCGGGCCGATCCACAAGCATCGCTGGATCTACGCCTGCTCGAAGCAGCTGCTCGACCGCGTGATCGCCGCCTACGGCATGCAGGAGGGGCTGCGCTACACGCTCTTCCGCCCCTTCAACTGGATCGGGCCGAAGCTCGACGACATCAACGCGGCGAAGGAGGGCTCGTCGCGGGTGGCGACCCAGTTCATCTACAGCCTGATGCGCGGCGAGCCGATCCATCTCGTCGACGGCGGCCAGCAGCGCCGCTGCTTCCTCTGGGTCGAGGACGGCATCGACGGCCTGATGCGGATCCTCGCCGACGGCGGCGAGAAGTCGAACCAGGGCATCTTCAACCTCGGCAATCCCGACAACGAGTGCTCGGTGCGCGAGCTCGGCGAGGGGCTGGCGGCGATCTACACCGAGCGCCGCAGCGGCCGCCCCGACTACGTGCCGCCACGCATCGAATCGGTCGGCGCCGACCGCTTCTACGGCTCCGGCTACCAGGACATGCTGGTGCGCAAGCCCTCGATCAAGCGGGCGCGCACCATCCTGGGCTGGAATCCGCAGGTCTCGCTCGACGACTGCCTGCGCGGCACCTTCGACGCCTTCGCCGAGGAGTGGGACAACCTCGACGCCGAAGCGCGCGCCGGCATCACCCGCTGACGCCGTGACGCGAGGGCGGTTCGGCCTGCGGGTGGACGTCGACACCCACGACGGCATGCGCGACGGCGTGCCGAAGCTGGCGGAGATCTTCGCCGCGGCGGGGATGCGCGCCACCTTCTACCTCTCGATGGGCCCCGACCGCGCCGGCCGGGCGGTCTTCAACCTGCTGCGCCCCGGCTTCCTGCTCAAGATGACGCGTACCCGCGCGGTCAACGTCTACGGCTGGCGCACGGTGCTGTCGGGCACCCTGCTGCCGTCGCGGCCGATCGCCACCGCTTTCCCGGAGATCGCCCGCCGGCTCGAACAGGAGGGGCACGAGACCGGCGTCCACGCCTGGGACCATCGCGCCTGGCAGGACGGCCTGCTGCGCTTTCCGCCGGCGCGCGTCGCCGAGCACCTCGACCGCGGTCACGCCGCCTATTGCTCGATCTTCGGCCGGCCGCCCCGCACCTACGCGGCGCCGGCCTGGCTGTCGAGCGACGCGGCTCTCCTGCACGAAGAGACCTTCGAGCTCGACTATGCGAGCGACTGTCGCGGGCGCGCGCCCTTCTTGCCGGTCGTGGGCGGCCGCGAGCTCGCGACGCCGCAGGTGCCCTCGACGCTGGCGACGCTCGACGAGGCGCTCGGCGACACTCACGACGAGGCGGAGGCCTATTTCGCCACCATGCTCGACGCGATCGAGCACGGCAGCCCGTGGGAGGTGATCACCCTGCACGCCGAGCTCGAGGGTGGACCCTACGCCGAGGCTTTCGCGCGCTTCCTCGCCACGGCGCGCGAACGCGGCTTCGAGGGCGTGCCGCTCGGCGAGCTGCTGCGCCGGCGGACGGCGGAAGGACCGCTCCCGGGGCATCGCCTGGGGCACGCGGCGGTCCGCGGCCGGCACGGCGTCGTCTCCGTCGAGCTCGACTAAACCACTGACCGGAAGGGTCTTCGGGTTGCTTCGATGCCGCCCGGCCTGCTGTCTCCCAGGGTATTTCGGCGGGCGGCCGCCGGTGCTACCCTGTTTCCCGTCGTTTGCGACACGCACTGTCGTTTCACCCGGGTGAAACGGTTCCGCGAAGGGACCCAAGGAGGACTTCGATGTCGAGTCGAGTTCGGAAGGGCGGAGCTCTCTGCGCCTTCGCGCTGGCCGCTGGCCTGCTGTCGGTGACCGCGGCGTTCGCCGCGCCACCAGCCGCTCAGGGCAACGACGCCGTCGAACGGATGGCCAGGCTGATGCCGCTCTACCAGGCGGTGCGCAACAACCCCGATCTTCTGGCACTCGATCCGGGACGCCAGGGGCGCATGAAGGACGCGGCGGCGACGGATCGATTCCTCCGGGCGATGCCGCTGTCGCCCCTCGAGTACCTGCAGATCGACATGGAAGTGAACCACTACGAAATCGCGGTGCCGAGCTTCCTGCAGCGCTCGCACGTCCGCTGGGTCGAGCTCCACGAGGCGACCGCGCGCGGCCAGTACGGCAACGCGGAGGTCGACCGGATCCTGTCGCGCTGGCCGGCCGACACCGGAGCCGATGCGGTCTCCGCCCTGACGTCGAGCGCCACCGTCGGCAGCAACCGCAACGTCGCCGCGACCGACGTGCCGGCGCCGGACGGTTACGACGGCGAGATCCAGATCGCCGTCAACCACAACAACCCGAACCAGATGGTGGCCGCGGCCAACACCTGGGGCACCGCCGGCGCGGCCTGCAACAACGAGGAGACGCTTTCGGTCTTCTATTCGGGCGACGGCGGCACGACCTGGAACTACACCTGCGCGCCGTCGAACAACGTCATGGGCCTCGGGACCTGTACCGCCTCGGTCTACGGCTCCGACCCGGCGCTCTTCTGGAACGACAACAACGAGGTCTTCCTCAACTACATGCTGCTCTGCGCGTCGCAGGCCAGCACGAAGTACTCGATGGTCGTCGCCCGCTCGGCCGACGGCGGCGCCACCTGGACCAAGCAGGGCATCATCAAGAACGGCTGGTCGACCGGCACGCTCGAGGACAAGAACTTCTACGCCATCGACATCACTCCCTCGAGCCCCTACTACGGCCGTCACTACACCTGCTGGGACCGCTCGAACAACGAGAAGCTCGCCTATTCGAGCAACAACGGCGCGACGTGGACCGAGGTCGACCTGCCTTCGGCGCCGTCGGGCGGCGTCGACCTCGCCTGCGAGATCGCGGTGCAGAAGAACGGCACCGTGCACGTCATCTTCGACTCGCTGACCTGCGGGGCGTCCTGCACCAACGAGCAGATGTTCTACACACGCTCGACCAATGGCGGCGTCTCCTGGTCGTCGCCGGTGATGATCCGCGACTTCAACCTGGTCGGCTTCTCGAGCAACAACAAGCCGGCGGTCGAGAACTACCGCGGCATCAACCCCTTCGGCGCCATCGACGTCGACAACTCGGGCGGCGCCTGCGACGGCACGCTCTACGCGACGTTCAGCGACTTCGCTTCCGGCAGCGCGGCCGACAACGACGTCTGGCTGAGCCGCTCGACCAACGGCGGCTCGACCTGGTCGTCGGCGCTGCGGATCAACGACGGCGGCCTCGCCGGGCGCACGCAGTTCCATCCCTTCCTGCAGGTCGACCAGTCGAACGGCCACGTCGTGGTCGCCTGGCACGACGCGCGCAACGACACCAACAACCGCAAGGTCGATTTCTACGCGGCGCGCTCGACCGACTGCGGCGTCTCCTTCGAAGCCAACGTCCAGGCCAGCGCCGCGTCGGCGGAGTTCAACAACAGCGGCATCTCCTACTCCGACGAGAACACCACCGACAACCCGAACTACAACCCCAATCAGTACGGCGAGTACATGGGCCTCGACGTCGAGCAGGGCAAGGCCTATCTGGCCTGGACGGACACCCGGCACTTCTACCCCGGCTCGTCGACCAATGCCCAGAAAGAGAACGTCGGCTTCGCGGTCGTCGACTTCGGCGCCGCCGGCGGCGGCGCGGTCTGCGGCAACAACCTGAAGGAGTCGGGCGAGATCTGCGACGGCAGCGACCTCGGCGGCGAGACCTGCGTCAGCCAGGGCTTCGCCGGCGGCACGCTGTCGTGCAACGCGAGCTGCTCGGCCCTGGTCACCACGTCCTGCACCAGCGGCGGCCCGACCACGACGACCTTCACCTCGGTGGCGGCGCAGGACGGCTACCTGCTCGAGTCGTCCGAGACCTCGAACAGCGGCGGCTCGGCCAACAGCACGGCGTCGACGACCAGCGCCATCCGCGTCGGCGACGACAACAAGGACAAGCAGTACAAGGGCGTCGTCGCCTTCGACACTTCGGCGATTCCCGACGGGGCCGTCGTCCAGTCGGTCACCCTGCGCCTGCTGCGCGGCTCGCTGACCGGCACCAACCCGTTCACCACCCATGGCTCGATGGTGGCGGACGTCTCGAGCGCTTTCGGCGGCAGCACGGCGCTGGCGGCGGGCGACTTCCAGGCCGCAGCGGCGGCGACCGCGGTCTGCACGCTGTCGAATGCCGCTTCGAACGGCATCTGGTCGACCTGCACCTTCAACGCTGCCGGCCTCGCCGCGATCAACAAGACCGGCGCCACCCAGGTCCGCGTCGCGTTCGCCCTCGACGACAACGACGATCGCGGCAACGACTACGTCGGCTTCTACTCAGGCAACAACTCCACGGCAGGCAACCGTCCGCAGCTGGTGGTGACGTACCAGTAAGCGGGTCGAGAAGTCGATCGACGAAGCCCGCGGCCGGGTGCGGCGAAAGCCGTCCCCGGCCGCTTCGTCTTCGCGCGCCGCAGTCGCGCGACGCCGCTCAGTCTTCGCGCGCCTGCAGGGCCGGCCTGAGGCCCGGCGCGGACCCGGCGGCCGGCTCGACGCCCGGGCGCGTCGACTCTTCCCGCGTCGCGGGCTCCCCGAGCGGCAGCTCGAGCTCGGGGTTCTCGTCGAGGCCGTGCGCGAGCTTCGGCAGCCGCCGTCCGAGCCACCCTTGGAAGCTCTCCATGTAGATGTAGAAGACCGGCGTGATGAAGAGCGTCAGGAGCTGCGAGAAGACCAGGCCGCCGACCACCGCCAGGCCGAGCGGCCGGCGCGACTCGGCGCCGGCGCCGAGCCCGAGCGCGATCGGCAGCGTGCCGACGAAGGCCGCCATGGTCGTCATCATGATCGGCCGGAAGCGCACCAGGCAGGCCTCGCGGATCGCCGCCACCGGCGTCAGGCCGCGCTTCCTCGCCTCGATCGCGAAGTCGATCATCATGATGCCGTTCTTCTTGACCAGGCCGACCAGCATGATGATGCCGACGAAGGCGTAGAGCGAGAGCTCGACCCGGAAGATCAGCAGCGTCAGCAGCGCGCCGAAGCCCGCCAACGGCAGCGCCGAGAGGATCGTCAGCGGGTGGATGAAGCTCTCGTAGAGGATGCCGAGCACGATGTAGATCACCAGGACCGCGAGCAGCAGCAGGAGCCCGAGGCCGGCGGTCGACGACTGGAAGGCCTGCGCGGTGCCCTGGAAGCTGGTGCTGATCGTCGCGGGCAGGACCTGGCGCGCGACGGCGTCGACGGTCGCCACCGCCTGGCCCAGCGCCACGCCCGGCGCGGGTTGAACGAGAGGGTGACCGACGGCAGCTGCCCGAGGTGGTTGACGGTGAGCGGGCCGACGTCGCGCGAGACGCGCGCCACGGCGGCGAGCGGCACCAGCGTCCCGACGCGGAGCGCACGTAGAGGTCGTCGAGCGCCGCCGGGTCGCGCTGGAACTCGGGCGCGATCTCGAGGATCACCTGGTACTGGTTCTCCGGCGCGAAGATGTCGGAGACCTGGCGGGTGCCGTAGGCCGAGTAGAGCGCGTCCTCGACCTGGCGCACCGAGACGCCGAGCTGGCGGCGCGGTCGCGGTCGATGGCGACGGCGACCTGCGGGTTCTTGATCTGCAGGTCGGTGGTGACGTCCTGCAGCCCGGGAGCCGTGCGCAGGCGGCTCTCGAGCTCGGTCGCCGCCTTGTAGAGCTCGTCGGTGTCGGAGCCCTGCAGCGTGTACTGGTACTGGCTCTTGCTGAGCTGGCCGCCGATGCGGATGGGCGGCGGGTTCTGCAGGAAGACCTGCAGCCCGGGATCTTCGCCAGCTTCGGGCGCAGCTGCTGAATCATCTCGTCGACCGAGGCGTCGCGCTCGTGGCGCGGCTTGAGGCGCATGAAGAGCGTGCCCTGCGACGCGCCGCCGCGGCCGACGAAGTTCATGAACTGCTCGACGCGCGGGTCGGCGCGCACGATCTCGCCCGCCGCCAGCTGGTCGCGGCGCATCGCTTCGAAGGAGGTGCCCTCGGCGCCCTGGGTGAAGGCGAAGATCGAGCCGGTGTCCTCGCTCGGCAGGAAGCCCTTCGGGATGCGCCCGAAGAGCCAGACGGTGCCGGCCATCACCAGCGCCAGCACGCCGATCGCCAGGCGTCGCCGCGCCAGGAAGAAGTCGAGGCTGCGCGCGTAGGCGTCGAGCAGCTTCGCGAAGCCGTCCTCGAAGAGCTGGTAGAGCCGCCGTGCCGCTCGCTTCCTGGCGCGTGATGGCGCAGGAAGCGGCTGCAGAGCATCGGCGTCAGCGTCAGCGAGACGAAGCCGGAGACCAGCACCGCGACGCCGATGGTGACCGCGAACTCGTGGAAGAGCCGCCCGAGGATGCCGCCCATGAACAGCACCGGGATGAAGACGGCGGCCAGCGACAGCGTCATCGAGAGGATGGTGAAGCCGATCTCGCGCGAGCCGTGGAGCGCGGCCTCGAACGGCGACTCGCCCATCTCCATGTGGCGGACGATGTTCTCCAGCATGACGATGGCGTCGTCGACCACGAAGCCGACCGAGAGCGTCAGCGCCATCAGCGAGAGGTTGTCGAGGCTGTAGCCGAGCAGCACCATGACGGCGAAGGTGCCGACGATCGACATCGGCAGGGCCATGGCCGGGATCAGCGTCGCGGAGAGGTTGCGCAGGAAGAGGAAGATGACCAGCACGACGAGCATCAGCGACAGGTAGAGGGTGAACTTGACGTCGCTCACCGAATCCCGGATGCGACTGCGAGCGGTCGAACAGGACGATGAGCTCGACCGATGCCGGCAGTTGCGCCCGGAAGGAGGGAGCAGCGCGCGCACCGCGCTGGCCACCTCGACCGTGTTGGTGCCGGGCTGGCGCTGGACCGCCAGGATCATGGCGCGGCGCTGGCCGTCCTTGTTGCCGAACCAGGCGCCGGAGCGGTCGTTCTCGACGCTGTCGATGACGCGCCCGAGCTCCTCGAGCCGCACCGGCGGCCGTCGCGCCAGGCCACGACGAGCGGGCGGTAGGCGGCGGCGCTGGTGAGCTGGCCCTCGGTCTGCACGGTGAACGCGCGGTCGGGGCCGTTCAGCACGCCGGTCGGCAGGTTGACGTTGGCGCCCTGGATGGCGCTGGTGACCTCGTCGATGCCGATGCCGCGCGCGGCGAGCTTGCGCGGGATCGAGCTGCACCCGCACCGCGTACTTCTGCGAGCCGTAGACCGACACCTGGGCGACGCCGCTCACCGTCGAGATGCGCTGCGCCATGCGCGTGTCGGCGTACTCGTTGAGCTTCGACAGCGGCAGCGTCGGCGAGGTGATCGCCAGGTAGAGGATCGGCTGCTCCGCCGGGTTCACCTTGTGGAAGGTGGGGGGCGTCGGCATGTCGGGCGGCAGCTGGCGGGTCGCCGCCGAGATCGCCGCCTGGACGTCCTGCGCCGCGGCGTCGAGGTTGCGCGCGAGGGCGAACTGCAGCGTGATCGAGGTCGAGCCGAGGCCCGACGAGGAGGTCATCGAGTCGAGCCCGGCGATGGTCGAGAACTGGCGCTCGAGCGGCGTCGCGACCGAGGTCGCCATCGTCTCCGGGCTGGCGCCGGGCAGCGAGGCGTTGACCTGGATGGTCGGGAAGTCGACGTTCGGCAGGTCGCTCACCGGCAGTTGCCGGTAGCCCATCAGGCCGAAGACCAGGATCGCGATCATGACCAGCGTGGTCATGACCGGCCGGCGGATGAAGATCTCGGAGAGGTTCATGGCGTCTGCACGTCGATCTTGGCGCCGGGGAAGAGCCGGAGCTGGCCGTCGGTGACCACGGTCTCGCCGGCGGCGAGCCCGGAGCGGATGACGGTGAGCTCGCCGGAGACCGGGCCCGGCTCGACCGGGCGGATGTCCACCTTGTTGTCGGCATCGACGACGTAGACGAAGCTTCCCTGCTGCCCGGTCTGGATGGCGGTGTTCGGCGCCACCACGGCGCCGCGCAGGGTGCGAGAGGGTCAGCGCGACCTCGACGAACTCGCCGGGCCAGAGCTCGTGGCCGGCGTTGGCGAGCGTCGCCTTGAGCACGATCGTGCCGGAGGTGGCGTCGATGAGCGTTGTCGATGAAGGAGAGCTCGCCCCGGTAGCGCTTGCCGCCGCTCGCGGAGACGTCGACGGCAGCCGTGGAGGCCGCCGAGGAGCCGCGGACCTCGGCGAGGAGCTGCTGCGGCACCGCGAAGCGGACCCGGATCGGGTCCATCTGCTGGATGACGACGAGCGCGGTGTCGTTGGCCTTCACGACGTTGCCGGCGTAGACGCCGAGGCTGCCGGTGCGGCCGGCGAGCGGCGCGCGGATCGTGCAGTAGCCGAGATCGAGATTCGCGCGCTCGACGGCGGCGCGATCGGCGGCCACCGAGGCGGCGAGCGCGGCGGCGTTCGAGCGCCGGGCTTCGTAGTCTTCGGCGGTGACGTACTCCTTCTTCGCCAGGTCGGCGTAGCGGGCGGCGTCGGCGGCGGCGTTGTCGGCCAGCGCCTGGTTGCGTGCGAGCTGCGCCTCGGCGGCGTCGAGGGCTGCCCGGAAGGTGCGCGGGTCGATCGTGAAGAGCAGGTCGCCGCGGCGGACCTCCTGGCCCTCGACGAAGTGGACCTTGTCGAGGACGCCGCCGACCTGGGCGCGAACCTCGACATTGCTCACCGCCTCGAGGGCGCCGACTCCCTTCCACTGCACGGGGACGTCGGCGACCGAGGTGACGGCGGTGGTCACCGGCAGGGCGGGCGCCGGCGGCGGCGCGGCCGGTTTCGAGCAGGCCGCGACGAGCGCGAACGGCGCGACGAAGAAGAGCGGTGCGGCGGAGCGCGTGCGACGGCCGCGGCCGTCGTTGCTGGAAGCGGTCATGAGTTTCCCCGGGAAGCGTCGTCGTCGGCCGCCGCTACAGGCGGGTCGAGCCGGCCGATGTCGTGTCGAAGCTGGGCGAGAGCGCGGAACCAGGAGGCGCGCGACTGCACCTCGAGCGCGCGCGCCGTGGCGAGGGCGCGCTGGGCGGCGAGCAGATCGAGAATGTTGCCGGCGCCGGCGCGGTAGCGCGCTTCGGCGACACTGGCGGACTGGCTGGCGCTGTCGAGCAGCGAGCGGCCGGCGATGACCTGCTTCGCCTCGGTCTCGAGGTCGTAGTAGGCGGTCCAGACCTGGAGCTGCACCTGCTGCGCGAGCTGCTCGACGAGCGCCTCGCGGGCCTCCGCTTCCGCCGTCGCGCGGGCGACGCGGTTGCGGCGCTCGAAGCCGTCGAACAGCGGCACCCGCAGCGAGAGCTGGAGCTGGTAGTTGTCGGCCGCCGGTCCGCCGTCGTCGGGAACCTGCGTCCTGCTGCCGGTCGCCGACAGGCCGAGCGTCGGCAGGCCGTCGGAGCGCTCCTGGCGGATGCGCTCGCGCGCCGCGAGAGCCGCCGCGCGCGCCGCCGCGAGGTCCGGCCGCTCGGCGAGCGCGCTGTCGAGCAGCTCGCTGACGGTGGCGGAGGTGGCGTCGAGCGGCAGATCGGCCGGCAGCTGCGGAAGCTCGACCTCGATGTCGGGGCGGACGCCGATCGCCGTCGCCAGCGCGCCCTTGATCGACATCAGGCTGCCGTCGATCTGGGCGAGGGCGAAGCGCTCCTGGTCGAGCAGGGTGCGCGCCTGCAGGACGTCGGCGATCGTGGCGACACCGGCCGCGCGGCGCT
The DNA here is from genome assembly GCA_963699245.1 of Thermoanaerobaculia bacterium. Lineage (GTDB taxonomy): Bacteria > Acidobacteriota > Thermoanaerobaculia > Multivoradales > JAGPDF01 > JACTMI01. Next base: position 1,822,676 of record OY969426.1, on the reverse strand, counting down.
CCTCGGCCGCCGACAGATTCGACTCGGCCTCGCGGATCGACTCGAGGACGGCCTCGCGCGTGGCGGAGGCGCCGAGGTAGGTGTAGTAGGTCTGCTCGACCTCGAGGATCACGGCCTGGATCTCGGCGTTGTGGATCCAGTCGGCGGCGAGGAGGGCGAAGCGCGCCTCGCCGAGGTCGGCGCTGCGGCCGCCGAAGTCGAAGAGCAGGAAGGAGAGCGCCGCGCTCGGCCCGTAGGTGGTCCGGAGGTATTCGAAGCCCTTGCCGCCGAGCGGCTCGGAGCGGGCGCGCGCCCAGGCGCCGGAGAGGTCGAGCGTCGGGTAGTACTCGGCGCGCTGGACTTCCATCTCGGCCGCCGCGGCGCGGGCGGCGAGCCAGGTGGCGCGCGTGCGCGGACTGTTGCGCAGCGCGAGGTCGAGGACCTCTCCGAGGCTGACCTTGGTCCCCGGGGCGATCTGGGGCTCGACCGCCGGCGGCGCCGGCGTGAAGGCCGGCAGGCGCTCGGCGTCGGTCGGCGCCCAGAGCAGGTGCGAGGCCGGGGGAAGCGGCGGCTCGGAGGCGGCCCGCGCGGCGCCCGCGGCGAGCGCGAGCGCCGCGGCGAGCGCCAGAGTCGGGATGCGGAGGGACCGTGATCGAGGCATGAGAGTCGTTTCTCCGGCGGAGCAGAAGGCGTCAGTCACGTCCGGCGAGCTCCCGGATCGCGGCGGCGCTGAAGCGCGCGGCGTGATCGATCGCCCGCGTGAGGTCGAAATTTCGCGCCGTTCGAGCGGTCGGCGCGGAAGCGAAGTATCCATTGAGAAGGCGGAGATGCGTCAACTGTCCCACGAGCGACTGCACGCACTGCCGGGCGAGCTCGGGGCCGAGGCGCGGCAGCGCCCGCGCGAGCGCCTCCGCCAGCGCGGCGTGGGTCGGCTCGACCATCTCGTCGAAGAAGAGGTCCGGCGAGAGCTGCGGATCGAGCAGCTCGCGCAGCGATAGCCGCGCCCAGCGCTTCGCCACCGCGCCGTCGACCAGTGGCTCGAGGTAGGCAAACGCGAAGCCGCGCAGCAGGCGCTCGAGGTCGTCGCCGCCACTGCGGATGGCCTCGTCGATGGCGCGGCCGCGCCGCTCGCGCAGGGCGGCCAGCCGGCGCAGGAAGATGGCGCGGTAGAGCTCCGCCTTGCCGCCGAAGTGGTAGTTGACCGCGGCGACGTTGGAGCCGGCGGCGCCGGTGATGTCGCGCACGGACGAGGCGTGGTAGCCGCGCTCGGCGAAGAGCTCCTCGGCGGCGTCGAGCAGGCGCTCGCGCGTCTCGGCGCCTTCGAGACCTTCACGGTGGGAGCTGGGGGAGGTCGACGGCAGCATCGTGAAACGACAGTATGAAACGGTCGTTTGAGCTCGGTCAAGCCGATGACCCGCGGGCCCGGCGGGAATTCAGCCGCGCCGGCCGATCTGCACGAACTCGAAGCCGAAACGCCCTTTGACGCAGAGGTTGCCGTGGGTCACCGAGTTCTCGAAGGGGGAGGTCGCTTTGACGATGCGCTCGTCCTGCACGTGCAGGGTCAGGGTGCAGCCGACGCCGCAGTAGGCGCAGATGGTGTCGGTCTGCGTCTGCATCGATTCGTCCCAGGCGCCGGCCTGGCGCAGGTCGAACTCCGGCTTCGCCATCAGCGCGCCGGTCGGGCAGACCGCGATGCAGTTGCCGCAGTAGACGCAGGCCGAGGTGGGGAGCGCCACGTCGCGCTCGGTCGAGATGCCGGCGTCGAAGCCGCGGCCGGCGACCGCGATGGCGAAGGTGTTCTGCGCGTCCTCGCCGCAGGCCGAGACGCACTTGTAGCAGAGGACGCACTTCGCATAGTCGCGGACGTAGAGGTCGTTGTCGACCTTGACCGGCTGCGACACCGTCGCCGCCGCGGCGCCGAAGCGCGCGGGACGCGCGCCGTATTCGTCGATCAGGTCGGCGAGGCCGGGCGCGGTCGAGAGATCGACCGACGAGGCGAGCAGCTCGAGCACCAGCTTGCGCGACAGGTCGACGCGCGGCGAGCGGGTGCGCACCTTCATGCCGGCTTCGGCCTGGCGCGAGCAGGCGGGAGCGAGGACGCGCGCCCCTTCGACCTCGACGACGCAGACGCGGCAGACGTTTACCGGCGTCAGGGTCTCGAGGTAGCAGAGCGTGGGCACTTCCTTGCCGATCGACCGGCAGGCGTCGAGGAGCGTCGCGCCCTGCGGCACCTCGACCGCGACGCCGTCGATCTCGATCGCCACCGGCGCGCGCGCCGGCTCGGGCGGCGCCGCGGGGATCGTCGGCGACGGCGGCGGCGGAACGAACCAGATCGGGTCGGTCGACATTGGCTCAGGCGCTCCGGACGGGGAAGGGATCGAGGCGGGCCAGCGCCGACTCGATCGCGGAGCTCGCGGTCTGGCCGAGGCCGCAGATCGAGGCGTCGCGCATCGCCTGCGCCAGCTCCCGGAAGAGGGCGAGCTCCGTGTCGCGATCGACGAGCGTCCGCCCGTCGCGCAGGCGCTTCAGGAGCTCCTCCTGCCGCACCGTGCCGACCCGGCAAGGGACGCACTGGCCGCAGGATTCGTGGCGGAAGAACTCGGCGATGCGCAGCAGCGCGTCGCCGAGGTCGGCGCGCTCGTCGTAGACCAGCACGACGCCGGAGCCGAGCGTGGCGCCGATGGCGCGCGTCCCTTCGAAGGTCAGCGGCGCCGCCAGCGCTTCGGGGCCGACGAAGGCGCCCGCTGCGCCGCCGAGCAGCACGGCCTTCAGCCCGCGCCCTTCCGCGACGCCGCCGGCCAGCGCCAGCAGCTCGCCGAGCGTGGTGCCGAAGGGGACCTCGTAGAGACCGGGGCGGGCGACGTTGCCCGAGACGCAGAAGAGCTTCGGCCCCGCCGAGCCGGCGGTGCCGATGGCGGCGTAGGCCGCGCCGCCGTCCAGCACGATCGGCAGCACGTTGGCGAGCGTCTCGACGTTGTTGACCACGGTCGGCTGGCCGAAGAGGCCGGACTCGACCGGGAAGGGGGGCTTCGAGCGCGGCTCGCCGCGGTAGCCCTCGATCGATTCGAAGAGCGCGGTCTCCTCGCCGCAGATGTAGGCGCCGGCGCCGCGCCGGATCTCGAGGTCGAAGGCGAAGCCGTGGCCGCCGACGTCGGCGCCGAGCAGCCCGGCGGCGCGCGCTGCGGCGATCGCGTGCGCGAGCCGCGCGTGCGCCAGCGGGTACTCGCCGCGCAGGTAGACGAAGCCGCGCGCGCAGCCGGTGGCGAAGGCCGCGATCGTCATCGCCTCGACGAGCGCGAAGGGGTCCTCTTCGAGCAGCACGCGGTCCTTGAAGGTTCCGGGCTCCGACTCGTCGGCGTTGCAGACCAGATAATGCGGCGTGCGCCGCGGCGCGCCGCACGGCGTCCCACTTGCGGCCGGTCGGGAAGGCGGCGCCGCCGCGGCCGACCAGCTTCGCAGCGAGAACCTCGGCCACCACTCCCTCGGGGCCGAGCGCGACGGCGCGTTCGAGCGCCGTGTAGCCACCGGCGGCGCGATAGGCCGTGAGGCTCTCCGGGTCGACGACGCCGACGCGGCGCAGGAGGCGGAGCGCGGGCGAGCCGAGCTGGGGGACGGAGGCGCGCAGCGCTGCGGCGCCGGCGGAGAGCGGAACCTGGTCGCCGTCGAGGGCGCGGGCGATCGCCTGCAGCTCGACGACGGGCGCCGCCTTCGATGCGCGCGGGGTCTCGCCGGCGTCGATCACCAGCGCGGCCGGCGCCTGCTCGCAGAGACCGAGGCAGGGGCTGCGCACCCAGGTGGCGGTGCCGTGCGCGTTCGGCGTGCCGGGCGCGCCGTGCTCGCGCGTCAGCCGCTCGCAGTGCGCCTCGGCGCCGCGCAGGCGACAGGCGAGGTCGTCGCAGACGTGCACGACGCGCCTCGGCCGCGGCGCGGTGGCGAAGAGGTGGTAGAAGCTGACGACCCCCCACGCGTCGGCCGGCGGCACGGTGAGCCGCCGGCAGACGTAGTTGAGCCCCCCTTCGCTCACCCAGCCGACGCGGTCCTGCAGCGCGTGCAGCGCCGGCAGCAGGAGGTGGCGGAGACCGCGCGCTGCGTGGCCGCCGCGCGCCGCACGGCCGTCCGGAGCGGTGCGCGCCGCGGCGCCGGACCAGCTCGAGTCGGGAGCGCCGAGCGCCGCGTCGACGGCGGCGCGCTCCTCCGCGGGTCGGCTCGGCGCCGATGATCTTGAGATCCATCAGGCCGGGGCGCTTTCGAGGCGCTCGATGCGGATCGCCGAGGCCTTGAACTCGGCGGTGCCGGAGCGCGGGTCGGTGGCGTCGATGGTGAGGACGTTGGTCGGCACCTGCTCGGGGAAGTGCAGGGTCATGAACGAGAGGCCGGGACGGAGCGCCGGGTCGACGTGCACCGGCGCGACGACGGTGCCGCGCCGCGAGAGATCGCGCACCTTCTCGCCCTCGCGCACGCCGTAACGCTCGGCGTCCTCGGGCGACAGGTCGAGCGTCTCGCCGCGCCGGGTCGGCGAGGCGTAGCCGGCGGTCTGCACGCCGGTGTTGTACTCGGCGAGCCGCCGGCCGGTGGTCAGCCGGAGCGGGAACTCGGCGTCGAGCCGGTCGACCGGCAGCTCGTGGCGCACGATCGAGAAGGGCGCGCGCGGCCCGACCACCGGCCGCGCCCAGAGGCGCGAGTGCAGGAACATCTCGCCCGGGTGGCTCTCGTCCGAGCAGGGCCACTGCAGCCCGCCTTCGGCCTCGAGCCGCGCGTAGCTCATGCCGGCGTGGACGGGAGAGACGGTGCGCAGCTCGTTCCAGATCGCCTCCGCGGCGGGCTCGCCCCAGTCGCGGCCGAGCCGCCTGGCGAGCGCGTAGAGGATGTCGAGGTCGTCCCGCGCGCCGGCGGGCGGCGGCAGCGCACGCCGCACCCGCTGCACGCGGCGCTCGCTCGAGGTCACCGTGCCCTCCGACTCGCACCAGCCGGCGGCGGCGGGCAGCACCACGTCGGCGAGCTCGGCGGTGGCGGTCAGCGTGAGGTCCTGCACGATCAGGCAGTCGAGCCCCGTCAGCAGGTGCAGCGTCCGCTTCTGGTCGGCCTCCGAGCGCGCCGGGTTCTCGCCGATGACGTAGAGCGCGCGCAGCTCGCGGCGCTCCATGGCGTCGAACATTCCGGACAGGTGCCAGCCCTTCTCGGGCGGCATGGTGCAGCCCCAGGCGCGGTCGAACTTCTCGCGCAGCGGAGCGTTCTCGACGTGCTGGAAGCCGGGGAGGCGATCGGGGAGCGCGCCCATGTCGCCGCCCCCCTGCACGTTGTTCTGGCCGCGCAGCGGGTTGACGCCCGAGCCGTAGCGGCCGACGTGGCCGGTGAGCAGCGCGAGGTTGATCAGCGCCACCACGTTGTCGACCGCGTTGTGGTGCTCGGTGATGCCGAGCGTCCAGCAGAGCGTGGCGCGCGGCGCGCCGGCGTAGCCGTGCGCCATCTCGCGGATCACTGTCGGCCGGCACGCCGGTCTCGGCGGCGCCGCGCTCGAGCGTCCACTCCGCGATCGCCTCGAGGTACTCGTCGAAGCCGCTCGTGGCGTGCTCGATGAACTCGCGGTTCTCGAGCCCGGCGGCGACGATCTCGCGCGCCATGGTGTGCGGCGAGCGCGATGTCGGTGCCGACGTCGAGTCCCGCCCAGAGGTCGGCCCACTCGGCCGAGGTGGTGCGCCGGGGATCGATCGCGTAGAGCTTCGCCCCGCGCCGCACGCCCTTGAGGAGATGGTGGAAGAAGATCGGGTGCGTCTCGCGGGCGTTCGAGCCCCACAGGAGAATGCAGTCCGTCTCTTCGATCTCCCGGTAGGAGCTCGTGCCGCCCCCCGCTCCGAACACCGTCGCCAGACCGGCGACGCTCGGGGCGTGTCAGGTTCGGTTGCAGCTGTCGATGTTGTTCGAGCCGATGACGCTGCGCGCGAACTTTCCCGCCACGTAGTTCATCTCGTTCGTGCCCTTCGAACAGCTGAAGAGCCCGAACGCCGTGGGGCCGTGCGCGGCGGTCACCGCGCGCAGTCCGTCGGCGGCTCGATCCAACGCCTCGTCCCAGGTCGCCGGGCGGAGCGGGCTCCCCTTGCGATCGCGGACGAGCGGCTGCGTCAAGCGTGCGCTGCCGTTCATAGGGGGCGAAATTAGCACGCCGTCGAATAGGCTTGGCTACGGAGGAACTCATGACCGTGACGAAGGGCGTCCGCCCCATCTCCGAAGTCGCGCGCGACCTCGGCATCCGCTCCGAACACCTCGTGCCCTACGGTCACGACAAGGCGAAGGTCCGGCTCGAGGCGCGCGACGCTTCGGGGCGGCCGCCCGGCAAGCTAATTCTCGTCACCGCCATCACGCCGACCCCGGCCGGCGAGGGGAAGACCACCGTCTCGGTCGGCCTGGCGCAGGGCCTCGCCGCCATCGGCGAGCGCGCCTGCCTGGCGCTGCGCGAGCCGTCGCTCGGCCCCACCTTCGGGCTCAAGGGCGGAGCGACCGGCGGCGGCAAGTCGGTCGTGGTGCCGACCGAGGACATCAACCTCCACTTCACCGGCGACTTCCACGCCATCACGTCGACGCACAACATGCTCGCCGCGATGGTCGACAACCACCTGCACCAGGGCAACCCGTTGAACATCGATGCGCGCCGCGTGTTCTGGAAGCGGGTGATCGACATCAACGACCGCGCGCTGCGCGACGTGGTGATCGGGCTCGGCGGCGCCAGCGAGGGCGTGCCGCGCGAGACCGGCTTCGACATCACGCCGGCCTCCGAGATCATGGCGACGCTCTGCCTCGCCGACGACCTCGACGACCTGCGCCGCCGCTTCGCCCGCCTGATCGTGGCCCTCGACCGCGACGGCAAGCCGGTCACCGCGGCCGACCTCAAGGCCGTCGGCGCGATGATGGTGCTGATGAAGGACGCCATCCAGCCCAATCTCGTGCAGTCGCTCGAGGGCGTGCCGGCGTTCGTGCACGGCGGCCCCTTCGCCAACATCGCGCACGGCTGCAACTCCGTGATCGCCACCAGGATGGCGCTTGCCCACGCCGACTGGGTGGTGACCGAGGCCGGCTTCGGCTCCGACCTCGGCGCCGAGAAGTTCCTCGACATCAAGTGCCGCTACGCCGGGCTCGAGCCGGCGGCGATGGTGCTGGTGACCACGGTGCGGGCGCTCAAGCGCCACGGCGGCGTCAACGAAAGAGACAAGTGGAGCGTCCCCGATCCGGCGGCGGTCGAGCGCGGGTTGCCGAACCTCGAGAAGCACATCGAGAACGCCGGCCTCTTCGGTCTGACGCCGGTCGTCGCGATCAACCGCTTCCACACCGACAGCGCCGAGGAGATCGCGGTCATCGAGCGCGCCTGCGCGCGGCTCGGCGCGCGTTGCGCAGTGGCCGACATCTTCGCGAACGGCGGCGAGGGCGGCCGCGATCTCGCGCACGCCGTCGTCGACCAGGCGGGCAGGAAGAACGCCCCCTACAAGCCGCTCTACGAGTGGTCGCAGCCGATCCCCGAGAAGATCGAGGCCATCGCCCGCCAGGTCTACGGGGCGCGCTCGGTCTCCTTCTCGAAGCCGGCGAAGCGCGACCTGGCGCAGATCGAGAAGCTCGGCTACGCCGGCCTGCCGGTCTGCATGGCCAAGACGCAGAACTCGCTCTCCGACGATCCCACCGCGATCGGCCGGCCGAAGGACTTCGACGTCACCGTGCGCTCGATCGTGCTCGCCGCCGGCGCCGGGTTCGTCGTGCCGCTGCTCGGCGAGATCATCCGCATGCCGGGGCTGCCGGCGGTGCCGCAGGCCGAGAAGATGGACCTCGTCGACGGCAAGGTGGTCGGCCTGCTCGGTGGCTGAGGAGAAGGCGGCGGCCGGCGACCTCCTCGACGCCGGGATCGCGTCGCTCGTTCGCCGCGTCCTGGCGCGGCGCCTCTCCGGCGCGGCGACCGCCGCCGACCTCGAGGACCTCGCGGCGGGAGTCCTCCTTCGCCTGCAAGTCCAGCTCGACGCCGCGCGTCGGGGCGAGCGCGAGGCGCCGCGCAGCCTCACCGACTATGCCGCGATGGCGGCGCATCACGCCGCTGCCGAGCATCTCGCGGCGCGGCAGCCCGAGCGGGCGCGTTTGCGAGACCGCATCCGTTACGTTCTGCGCCGCGAGGCGAGCCTGGCGCTCTGGCAGGGCGTCGATGGCGAGCCGCTCTGCGGCCTGGTCGCCGCCCGCGGCGAGGCGGGGAGCGTGCTCCCGGCGCCGGGCCTGCTCGAGCTCGGTCGACGGCGCCTCGCGGAGAAAGGCGGCGGCGCGCGGCAGTTTCCGGCCGTGGTCCGGGCGATCCTCGTCGAGGCGCGCGCCGTGCCGCTCGAGGCGCTGGTCGAGGCGCTCGCGGAGCTGCTCGGCGTGCACGACCCGGCTCCGGTCGCCCTCGACGCGCTCGCCGGCGACTCGGCGGGCGCGCTCGCTTCGCCGGCGCCGCCGGCCGACCGGGAGCTCGCGGCGCGCGAGCAGCTCCGCGCGCTCTGGACCGAGATCGCCGCGCTGCCGCCGGCGCAGCGCTTCGCCCTGCTCGCCAACCTCCGGGGCGAGCCCGGTGCCGCGCCGCTCGAGACTTTCCTCGCCGCCGGCGCCGTCGCGCCGGCCGAGCTGGCGGCGGCCCTCGGGTGCGCGCCGGCGGGCCTCGAGCCCCTGATCGCCGGCTTCCCCTGCGACGATCAGTGGATCGCCACCCGCCTCGGCGCTCGACCGCCAGCAGGTCGCCAACCTGCGCAAGGCGGCGCGGCTGCGGCTCGCCCGCCGGCTGCGGAACGTCGTGCCGGGGCTGGGAAGATGAGCCCGTTTTCACCGTCCTCGTCGGGTGAGGAAGCCATGCCGCCCGCCCCTTCCAGCTCCCCCCCGACCCCGGACGAGCGCCTCGCCGCCGCCCTGGCGGCGGATTTTGCCGCCGCAGAGGGGGCTCTCGAGCCGGTCGATTTCGAGGAGTTGGCGGCGGTCGTGGAGGGAACGCTCGACGCCGGCGCGCAGGCGCTCTGGCGGGAGCGGCTCGACCGCGATCCGGCGCTCGCCGCGCGCGCCGAGGCGCTGGCCGCCTTTCGTCGCGAGGCCTATCCGGAGCCCGCCCTGCGACCGGTGCCGCACCGTGCGGCGCGCGTCGCCTGGCGCTGGGCGGCGGGGATCGCGGCGGCGCTGCTCGTCGGTCTCTTCGTCGTCGGACGTAACCCGCAGCGGGCTCCCGCGCCGGCGCCCCCGGCGGCGGCCGTCGCGGCCCCGGCGCTGCCGGCAGCTACGACTTCCGATCAGGAGATCTTCGCGGACGGCTTCGAGAGCGGCGACGCCTCGCGCTGGGTCACTTCGCCGCCGGCGGGCTGAGGCTTCCGGCCGCCAGCGCGGCGCCGCAGACGACCGCCAGACTGAAGGCGTTCGCAGGCATCGTCAGTCCGAAATCGACCAGCTCGTGCACGCCGACCGCGGCGAGGGCACCCAGCGCCGCGAGCGCCGGCGCGCGGTCCTCGCTGCGCAGGTCGTCGCGGCGCCAGATCGCCCACAGCCGGCGCAGGACGAGCGCGAGGCCGATGCCGACGATCGCGAGCGCCAGCGTGCCCCCGGTCGCCGCGAGCTCGAGCCAGTCGCTGTGGGCGTGCCAGAGGTCGCCGCGCAACTCGCGCGTTTCGACCAGCGGATAGCCGTCGCGGAAAGTGCCGAGCCCGGCGCCGGCGAGGGGAAAGCGCTGCCAGAGCCGGAGCGCCGCGGCCATCGACTGGCCGCGCAGCGAGAAGGAGAGCGACGCGTCGCTGCCGGTGGCGAGCAGGCGGCCGAAGCCGGTGCGGAAGCTCCAGGCGCCGACGGCGACGAGCGCGGCGAGGATGGCGACGGAGGCACCGGCGGCCAGCCGGCGCTTGCCGGAAAAGGCGATCGCCACGAGTTGCGCCAGCATGCCGGCGAGCGCGGCGAGCAGGCCCATGCGCGAGCTGGTGAAGGCGAGCCCGACGAAGAGCGAGAACCAGGCGAGCGCGGCGGGAGCGACGGCCGCCAGCCGCCCCTCGGCGCTCGACTCCCGGCTCGCTCGCCGCAGGCTCCACCAGAACCAGGCAAAGGCGGCCGTCACCGCGAGCTCGAGATAGAGCGCCAGGTGATTCGGGTTCACGAAGCTGCCGCGCAGCCGGTAGGCGGGATCGGGGACCTTCACTCCCCAGATCGTCGTCGCCCGCGCGAACCATTGCTGCGCGCCGTAGAGCACCTGGAAGAGGCCGGAGGCGACGAGCACCCCGAGCATCGCCCGCCGCGCCCGCCGCGACTGGCCGAGGAGGGCGGCGGCGACGAGAGCGGCAGCCGGGAGCAGGAACGCGATCGCGGTCTGCCGCGACAGCCCCGGCTCGATCGACAGCGCCACCCCGGCGGCGCCTTCGCCGCCGCGCAGCGCATGGCTCTGGAGGGCGACGCGGGAATGCTCGGACGAGAGCGCGCGCGCCACCGGCGACGGGAGCGGAATGCCCTGCGCGGCGCCGAGCAGCGCCACCGCGACGAGCGCGCCGGCGGCGATCCCGCTGCCGCCCGGCAGCGGTCGCGGCTCGCCGGCCAGCGCCAGCGCGGCGACGAGCAGCGCGCCGATCGCGAGCGCGGCCGCCGCTTCGCTGGTCACGCTGCCGAAGGGGAGAGGCGCCCAGGCGAGCAGCGCGAGCAGACCCGCGGCGCGCAGCACGGGGTGCCGTATCATCGCGCCGCTTTCCGGAGTCGGGGAAATCAAGCGATGCGCATCCACTGGTTGACGGCGTCGATGCTCGGGGCCGCCCTCGCGGCGAGTCCTCTGTTCGGGCAACTCTCGCAATATAACCCGCCGGGCGGCGCCGCCGCGGCGGAGAAAGCGCCCGAGGGGGACCTGCGCGAGATCGCCGACAAGGCGCGCTGGCATCTCGGCCCGCTCGGCATCGATCCCAAGCTCGAGCTGCGCGAGGTCGCCTACGTCGATCCGGGCGGCGATGCCGCGGCGGACTGGACCGCGACGGCCGGCGTCGGGTTGCGTTTCCTCCTGCCGGTCGGGCACAACGTCCTGCTCACGGCGCACGCCCTCCCCGAGTACATCTGGTGGAAGAAGAACAGCGAGAACAGCCGGTGGGGGGCGAGGCAGGGCTCGGCCTGCTGGCGCGCGCCGGGCGGCTCGCGGTCGACCTGCGCGCTCGCAGCAGCGACATCGACGCCTTCCTGACGCCGGAGATCGACCAGCGGGCGCAGGTCAAGTCGAGCACCTTCGAGGCCGACATCGACTTCGCCCTGCTGCGCCGCCTCTCGCTGTTCACCCGCGGAACCATCGGCAAGTACAGCGGGAGCGACCTGGCGACCGGCACGACGCCCGAGCTCGAGAACCTCGACCGTCGCGAGAACTGGCTCGACGCCGGCCTGCGCTGGCGGCCGTCGAAAGTCCTCCTGGTCGGCGCCGGCGCCGGCCGCTCGCGTACCGAGTTCGACGACCCGGCGCGCGACCGGTCCAACGAGGGGACCTCGGCCTTCGTCGACCTGAGCTGGGATCCGGGCAAGCTGCTGGCGGCGGCCCAGGTCCGCCACGTGACGCTCGACGGGCTCTCCGGCTCGGAGCTCGACCACTACTCGGGCAACGTCGGCAGCGTGCGCCTCGGCTGGAAGCCGCGCGACGCCTTCAGCCTCTCCGTCTACGCCAGCCGCGACCTGATGTACTCGGTGCTCTCCGACAGCCCCTACTTCCTCGACGACCGCCAGGGTGTCGAGCTCGCCACGCGGCTCGGTCACCGCATCGGCCTGAGCGTCTTCCGAGAGACCGGCGAGCGCGATTTCCCGTCGATCGGCACCGACGACGTCGAGTCGGTGGGGGGATCGGCCGACCTGACGATCCGCCGGCTCTCGTTCCGCGTCTACGGGCGGAACACGAAGACCGACGGCGTCCACGGCCGGCAGACGATCCGCGAGATCTCCTTCGGCGTCTCGCTCGGCAAGTTCAAGGCCCTCTGGTACTGAGCTGAACTAGAATCGCCGGCGGTGGTCCTCAGGACGTGACGCCTCGCTACAAGTGTCTCCTGCCCCTGCTCTTGCTGGGCCTCGCCCTGCCGCTGGCGGCCCAGGAGCCGGCCCCGCCGTCCCTGCTAGGGCCGCAGGACCTGCTGCGGGTGCGCGTCGCCGAGGTGCCGGAGCTCAACGTCGACAGCCGGATCTCGAACAGCGGCGAGCTCAACCTGCCGGTGATCGGCCCGGTTCCCGCCGCCGGCCTCTCGGAGGCCGAGCTGGCGACCGCGCTCCAGCGCCTGCTCGAGGCGCGCGGCCTGAAGAAGGCGACGGTGACTCTCGAAGTGCTCGAGCATCTCTCCCGTTCGGTGACGCTGCTCGGCTCGGTGCAGAAGCCGGGGAGCTACGCGGTGATGCCGGGCGAGCGGCTGCTCGACCTGCTGGCGCTCGCCGGGGGGCTGCGCGAGGACCACGGGGGGGAGATCCTGGTCCTGCGCCGGGCCTCGAACGGCCTTTCCGACCAGATCACCCTGCGCGTCGACGACCTCATGATGACCGGCCGCCCGGAGGCCAACGTCCCCGTGGTGGCCGACGACCTCGTCAACGTCCCGCCGCGGCGCGATGTGTCGATCTTCTGCCTCGGCGAGATCCGCACGCCGGGCGCCGTCGTCTTCAAGAGCACCGAGCGCATCACGCTGCTCGCGACGCTGGCGCGGGCCGGCGGGCTCACCGACCGGGCCTCGAAGAAGATCCACATCCGCCGGCGTGACGGCAGCGCCGGCGAGCGGGAGCTGGTGGTCGACTTCGGGCGCATCGTCTCCGGCAAGGACGACGACCCGGTGCTGCGCGACGGCGACCTCGTGGTGGTCAAGGAGTCGCTCTTTTGATCGATCCGCGGCCTCTCCCGCCGGCGGCCGACCCCTTCGCGCTCACAGCGGAGCCGGAGAGCGACTTCCACCTCGTCGACTACCTCCGCATCGTCACCTCGCGCTGGCGGCTGCTGCTGGTGCTGACCGCGCTGACGCTGACGGTGGCGCTCCTGCAGTACGCAGTGACGCCCAAGGCCTATCGCGCCGCCGCCCTGATCCAGATCGAGCGCTCCTCGCCGGTGCCGGTGCGCGGCGTCGAGGACGCCTGGATGGAGTCGTGGTGGAACGCCGAGTACTACCCGACGCAGTACCAGCTCCTGCGCAGCCGCGGGCTCGCCGAGCGCGCCGTGCTCGCCATGCACCTCGACCAGGACGCGAGCTTCAATCCGGGCGGCCCGGCGGCGATCCGCCGCGCCGCGGACGGCGTCACCGCGGCCGACGACGACGCCGCGCTCGCCGGCCTGGCGGGGAAGATCCAGGGCGGACTGGGGGTCGCGCCGCTCGCCAACACCCAGCTGGTCGAGATCTCCTACGTCAGCGAGTCCCCGGAGCTCGCCGCCGAGCGTCGCCAACGGCGTCATCGACGCCTACATCGACTGGGGCATCGAGAACCGGACCAGCCTCGCGGGCAAGGCGTCGACCTTCTACGGCCAGCAGATCGAGGCGCTCAAGCAGGAGATCACCGACAAGGAAGCGCAGCTCCAGGCCTACAGCCGGCGCATCCGACATCGTCTCGCTCGACCCGGCCGGCAACGTCACCCTGCAGCGGCTCGAGGCGCTCAACAAGGACTACATCGCGGCGATCTCGGACCGCATCAACAAGGAAGCGCGGCTGCGCGAGCTGGAGTCGGCGACCGACGACCACGCCGCCGACGTGCTCGACGACCCGATGGTCGTCCAGCAGCGCGGCGAGCTGGCCAATCTCGAGCGGCAGTACGCCGCCAAGCTGAGCGTCTACAAGCCGCAGTGGCCCGAGATGGTCGAGCTCAAGGCGCGTATCGACCAGGCGCGCAAGGGGCTCGAAGCGGTGACCGGCCGCGCCCTCGCCGACGCCCGCGACGCGGCGCGCTCGGAGTACCAGACGGCGCTGCGGCAGGAACAGTCGCTGATCGACGAGCTGGCGCGGGCGAAGAACGAGAACCGCCAGTTGAACAGCGCCGCGGTCGAGTACACCAACCTGCAGATCGAGATCTCGACCAAGCGGACTCTCCTCAACGAGCTGATGAAGAACCAGTCGCAGACCGACGTCTCCTCGCGCCTGCAGGCGACCCGCGAGTCGAACGTGCGCGTGGTCGACCGCGCGCTGGTGCCGGGCGCCCCGTTCCGGCCGTCGCTGCGGCGCAACCTCACCGCGGGGCTCGGCTCGGGCCTGCTCGCCGGCATCGCGCTCGTCTTCTTCCTCCACTACCTCGACCGCACGCTGAAGTCCCCCGAAGAGCTCGAGCGCGTGCTGGGCCTGCCGCTGCTGGCGACGATTCCCGAACGTCTCGCGGATCGGCAAGAAGGGGCTCTTCGCGCGCTATGGCTACGGGTACGGCTACGGGTATGGCTACGGCTACGGCCAGAAAAAGCGCAAGGAGCCGTCCGGCAAGAGCCAGGCGGATTCGGCGGACGAGGTGCAGATCGAGCTGCTGCCGCATTCGCGGCCGCGGCTCGCGGTCTCCGAGGCCTACCGCACCCTGCGCACCGCGCTGCTGCTGTCGACCGCGCGCGAGCTCAGGGTGATCCTGGTCACCTCGGCGGTGCCCGGCGAGGGGAAGACCTCGACCGCCTCGAACCTGGCGGTCGTCCTCTCGCAGCTGCCGAAGCGCGTCCTGCTGGTCGACGCCGACCTGCGCAAGCCGCGCGTGCACGACATCTTCGGCGGCTCGAACCGCGAGGGGCTGGTCAAGCACCTGACCCAGAGGGTCGAAGCGTCGAGAAGATCGTCTTCCAGACCAAGATCCCGAATCTCTGGATCGTCCCCTCGGGGCCGATTCCGCCCAACCCTTCGGAGCTGCTCGCGTCGGAGCGCATGCGCGAGTTCCTCGAGTGGGCGAAGAGCCACTTCGACCTCGTCATCGTCGACTCGGCGCCGACGCTCGCCGTCACCGACGCGATCATCGCCGGCAAGCTGGCCGACGGCGTCGTGCTCTGCCTGCGCGCCGGCTACGTGCAGCGGCGCGACGCGATCGCCTGTCGCGACCGGCTGGCGCAGTCGGAGGTCCGCATCCTCGGCGCGGTGCTCAACTGCCACGAGCTGAGCTACGGGCGCTACCGCAAGGGGTACGCCGGCGCCTACGCCTACGAGGCCTACGGCGCCTCGTCCGAGGAGCCGGGCAAGAAAGTCGCGGCGCTGTGATCGACCTCCATGCCCACCTGCTTCCCGGAGTCGACGACGGCGCCGAGTCGCTCGACGAGGCGGTGGCGATCTGCCAGCGCGCGCGCGAGGAGGGCTGCACCGCTCTCGTCGCGACGCCGCACCGCCGGCGCGACGAGTGGCCCGACCGGCCGCGCCCGGAGCTCGAGGCGCTGCTCGCGGCCCTGCGCGAGGCGCTGCGCGCGGCCGGCGCCGACGGGCCGCGGATCCATCTCGGCGCCGAGATCCGCGTCGACTCCGAGATCCTGCGCGAGCTCGCGCACGCCGCCGGCGAGGCGGTGCTCCCGCTCGCCGGCTCGCGCTACCTGCTGCTCGAGCTCGACCCGCACGGCATCGGCCCCGATCCGGTCGATCTCGTCCTCGAGCTCGTCGAGCACGGGTGGCGCCCGGTCATCGCCCACCCGGAGCTCACGCCCTTCCTGCGCGCCGAGCCGGAGCTGGCGCGCGACATGGTCGGCGCGGGAGCGCTGCTCCAGCTCACCGCCGCCAGCGTCACCGGCGAGTTCGGCCGGCCGGCGCGCGAGGCGGCGCATCACCTGGTCCGCGAGCAGCTGGCGCACTTCGTGGCCAGCGACGCCCACCGCCCGCACTGGCGGCCGACCGGCCTCGCCCGCGCCCACGCCGAACTGAAGCGGTCGTTCGGCGAGGCGGTCGCGCTGGCGCTGACGACCCACAACCCGGCCGCGGTGCTCGCCGACCAGGCGATCGGCGGGGCGCTGGGAGTGGCATCGTGAGCCGCGCGCGGACGGCGCTCGCTCTGCGGTCTGCTCGCTGGCGGCGCTCGGCGCCCTGCCGGCGGCGGCGCAGGGGCCCGACCCCTTCTTCTCCGAGCTCGAGCGGGACGGCCGCGCCGCCCTCGCGCGCGGCGAGAGCGGCGAGGCCGCGCGCCTGCTGCGCATCGCCTGCTTCGGCCTGCTCGAGGCCCCCGACCGGCTCGGCGCCTGCCTCGTGCGCCTCGGCCTCGCGCAGCAGGGCGCGGGCGACGGCGCCGGCTTCGATCAGACCTTCCGGCGCTTGCAGACGGTGGAGGAGCGCTTCGGCGTCTGGGATCGACTCGCGATCGATCCCGAGGAACGCGCCGCGTTCGGCACGATCGCCGGCGAGCGGATCCCCGCGACGCTGCTGCGCTCGCAGGCGGCCTTCGCGCCCTTCGCGCCCGCTGCGGCGGCCGGCAAGAGCGCCCGGGGAGCCCGGAGCGAAGGGCGCGCGAAGGCATCGGCGAAGCCGGCTCCGGCGCCGACGCCCGAGTCGCCACCCGAACCGAAGCCGGAGCCGGTCACTCCGCCCCCGGCTCCCGAGCCCCCGCGCAGCGCGCCCGCGCCGGAAGTCGTCAGCGCGCCGGCCGGTCCTGCGGAGTGGACCGCGGCGGAGCGGGAGGCCCTGGCGCGCGCCCGGCCGCTGATGACCGCGCCGGCCGGCATCGAGGCCCTCGAGGGCGCCCTGGCGGAAGTCCGCCCGGTAGCCGACCGTCACCCCGAGGACGTCGACGCCCAGCGCACGGTCGCCATCCTCGCCTATCGCGCCAGCCACTGGGATCTCTGCGCCGCGGCCTTCCGGCGCTCGGGCCTCCCGCCGGCGGAGCAGCCGCTGACCCGCTTCTACATGGCGGTCTGCCTCTACGAGACAGGCGATCGTGCCGCGGCCGCCGACGCCGTGCGCGACAGTGCCGCCCAGCTCGCCCGCACGCCCTTCGTCGATCGCTACCTGCGCGCCATCCTCGGCAGCGGTGCAGCGAATCCTTGACGGAGGCGGCCCGCCGTCCCTAGACTGCGCCCGGCTCCATTTCGCCCCAGGAGGCTCCGCTTCGTGAACGCCCGGAACTTCGCGCTGTCGCTCCTCTTCGCCGCCTCGGCGGCGTCGGCGCAGACCGTCACGCTCGGCGATCTCCCCTGCCTGCCGGCCGGCGAGAACGGCGTCCTGACCGCTCACATCGAGCCCCAGCCCCCCGCCGAGATGAGCGTCCGGCTCTACTTCCGCCGCCTCAACGTCGAGGTGGAGGACTTCTACTACGTCGTCATGACGCCGACCGGCGGCGGCAACTACTGGGGCATCTTCCCGCAGCCCGAGTCCTCCTCCTTCCCCGCGAAGAAGCTTCAAGAATTCGCCGGACGGTCAGAATCTCTGGGCCGAGTGGTGGCGGGCCAAGGAGGCGTCGCAGAATCGCGACCCCAACCCGGACCTCGACGCCAAGGTCATCCAGGAGCGCGCCCAGCTCGGCAAGAACGAGAAGCGCGACTGGCTGACGGCGCAGGACGACGCCTCCTTCGAGCAGTGGCTGCGCAAGATGACGACCGAGCCGGCCGAGTTCTTCGTCGCCGTGTACGACCCCGCGGGGAGACTGGTCACGCGTTCCCACATGCAGGCGACCGAGGTGCGCAGCGACTGTCGCGCTCCGCTGACGCCGCAGCAGGAGGGCGCCGCGATGAACCTGACCATCGGCGAGACCGCCGCCTGGCAGGTCGGCAAGCCCGTCTTCCACTGGGAGTGCACCGGCATCGTCACCCGCCTCGACCGGCTGCAGGTGCTGCGCCCCGACGACGCCTGCCGCGCCTGCGTGATCGCCTGGTGGCCGCCGGCGGCGGCCGCCGTCGGCGCCCTCGGCCTCGTCGCGGTCACCGACGAGGACCCGGGCCCGCCCGGCGAGATCTCGCCGTCGCGGCCCTGAGGCCGCCTGCCTCTCGCAGCGATCTCGGCCGCCGCGCCGGCTGTTCACGCAGCCGCGGCAGCGGAGCCCGCCCTGATCACCGAGCTGCTCCATGTCTCCGCGAACCTTCGCGCCGACGGCGGGGGAGCGGCGCATTTCGGGCGGCTCTGCGGCTGGGCCATGCGGCGGTTCTGCGCGGCGCGCCGCCTGCGCTTCCGCGGCCTTCATCTGGCCTCTTCGGACTTCTCCTCCGCGCTCGACGGCTATCGCTCCTGCGGCGGCTCGAAATGGTGCGCCGGCGCTCGGCGCGCTCTTGCCGCAGCTCGGAGGCCGCCGGACGGCGATCTTCTTCGACCATCCGGGGCCGGCCCGCGTGCAGGGTCTTCTCCCGGCGCGTTCGGCTGCGCGCCTCACGCGATTGCGATTCTCGGCATCGATGCCTGGCATCCCTTCGATGCCGCCGGTCGCGCGGGCCTTTCGGTCGGCGCGCACGGTTCGTCGCCATCTCCGCCGAGACAGCGCGACGCGCGTCGCCCTTCCTGCCCGAGGGGAGCCCGCGTGCGGATCGTCCACCCTGGGATCGAATCGCCGAGCCCGGCGGGCGGTGCGACGAAGCCCTCCTGTCGAGGCTCGGAGAGGGCTACATCCTGATCGTCGGCCGCATGGTCGGTCACGAGCGCTACAAGGGACACGAGGAGCTCCTGGACCGCAGTCGCGACGCTCACTCGCGAGGGATCGCCGGCGCGGCTCGTCGTCGCCGGCGACGGAAGCGACCGCTTCCGGCTGGAGGAGATGTCGCGGCGAGCTCGGCATCGCCGACCGCGCGTTCTTCACCGGTGCAGTCGATGCCGCCACGCTGCGCGCGCTCTACGAGCGCGCGGCAGTCTTCGCCATGCCATCGATGCTCGAGGGATTCGGACTCGTCTTCGTCGAGGCGATGGCCGCCGGGCAAGCCCTGCGTCGCGCTCGCGCGCACCGCGCCGGCGGAGATCGTCGTCGACGGCGAGACCGGCAGGCTGGTGCCTCCCGGCGACCCGGCGGCGCTCGCCGGAGTCCTGTCGGAGCTCCTCGGCGATCCGGAGCGCGCCCGCGCTCTGGGCGCGGCCGGCCGTCGCCGCTACGAGCGGGAGTTCACCGCCGAGGCTTTCGCCCGCCGCTTCCAGCCGGTTCTCGAAGACCTCGTGGGCGGCTGACCATGTGCGGCATCTGCGGCATCCTGCGCCTCTCCGCCGCCGCGCCGGCGCTCGATCGCGACGAGCTCGAGCGCACCAGCGCGGCGCTTGCCGCGCGCGGCCCGGACGGCAGCGCCAGCTGGGCGTCGCCGGACGGACGATTGCTCCTCGGCCACCGCCGCCTGGCGATCCTCGATCTCTCCCCGGCGGGCCGCGCAGCCGATGACTTCGGGCGACGGCCGGCTCACCATCGTCTACAACGGCGAGATCTACAACTACCGCGAGCTGCGCGACGAGCTCTCGAGCTCGGGTGTCGTCCTGCACAGCACGAGCGACACAGAGGTGATTCTCGAGCTCTGGCGGCGCGCAGGAGCGCGGTCGCTCGACCGCCTTCGCGGCATGTTCGCCTTCGCGATCTGGGACGCTCTGGCCGGCGAGCTCGTGCTGGCGCGCGATCCCTACGGCATCAAGCCTCTCTATTACGCGATGGACGGAGTCACCTTGCGCTTTGCCTCGCAGGTGCGGGCGCTCGAGGCGGGGGGCGGCATTTCGCTGGAGGTCGATCCCGCCGGCGTGGCGGGCTTTCTCGCCTGGGGTGCGTTGCCGGAGCCTCTGACCCTTCGGCGCTCCGTTAGGGCCCTACCGGCCGGGCACCTGGCTCGATGCGGCGCCGACGGCCGGCTCCGGATCGAGCCAGCGCGTCGCTCGGTCGCTGGGAGCGAATCACCGACCGTCGCGCAGGCGTTCGAAACGAGCGTCCAGGCCCATCTCGTCTCCGACGTGCCCGTGGCGCTCTTTCTCTCCGCCGGCATCGACTCGGCGCTCGTCGCCGCGCTGTCCGTGCGTCGCGGCGCCGAGCCGCCGACCGCGCTGACCCTCACCTGGGACGAGGTTCGCGGCACCGACAAGGACGAAGCGCCACTCGCCCGCGCCACGGCGTCGGCACTCGGCCTCCGGCACGTGGTGCGGGAGATTTCGGGTGCCGACGTGCGCGCGGCGCTGCCTGAGATTCTCGCGGCAATGGACCAACCGTCGATCGATGGCTTCAACACCTGGCTCGTCGCGCGGCTGGCCCGCGACGAGGGCTTCAAAGTCGCGCTTTCCGGCCTCGGCGGCGACGAGCTCCTCGGCGGTTACGACTTCTTCCGGGACGTGCCGCGCTGGCGCAGGTCGGCCGGGGTGCTCGCGCGATTCCCGGGGCTCGCGTCCGTCTGGCCGATGCTGGCGCGTCGCTTCGCTCCCGACCGGCCGAAGCTCGCCGGGATGCTCCGCTACGCCGGCTCGCTGGCTGGCGCCTATGTTCTGCGGCGGGCGGTCTTCTTGCCGGACGAAATCGATTCCATGCTCGAGCGGGCCGGTCTTGTCGAGCGCGGCGCGCGCCCCTACGACGCGACCTTTGATGCCTGGGAGCGCCTCGGCGAAGCCACGCTCGGCCCTTCGGGCGCCGTCCTGGCGGATCCCTGGCGTGCAGTGCACCGGCTGGAGTCGTCGCTCTATCTCCGCCATCAACTCCTGCGCGATGCCGATTGGGCGGGCATGGCACACGGGGTCGAGATTCGAGTCCCGCTGGTCGATACCTGGCTTCAAGATCAGGTAAGGAGTCGCGATTTCGAGCCGGCGCGCAGCGCCGGGAAATCGGTCCTGGTCGCCAGGCTAGCCCCGGAGGTCCCCATGCAGGTTCTCGCTCGTCGGAAGACTGGTTTTCAGGTGCCGATCGAGGAGTGGCTCTCAGGATCGCCTGTGAGGCCGCGGCTCTCGGCCGGCGGGACGTCGAGGCGCCTGGCGCTGCGCATCCTCGAATCCTTCGGCGTCCAGCTGCGGTCACCGGGCGCCTAGCCGCGAAAAGGACTTCCTCGAGCCTCGATACCGATGCTCCGTGACATCATTCTTCGTAAGTTCGGCCTCGTGCCTGCCCCGGGAGTGATGCACTGAATCGCTCGATCCTGATCACAGGCGGCGCCGGATTCATCGGCGCCAACGCCGCCAGCCGTTTTCTCCGGGCTGGCGAGCGCGTCACCATCGTCGACGATCTCTCGCGCCGCGGTTCGACCGAGAACCTGGACTGGCTGCGAAGCTGCGGCGACTTCGCCTTCGAGCAGCTCGACGTGCGCAATGCCGAGCGCCTCGAGCGCCTTCTGGCGGCGCTCTGCCCCGACGCCGTGCTCCACCTGGCTGGGCAGGTCGCCGTGACGACCTCGGTCGTCGATCCGCGGATGGACTTCGAGATCAACGCGCTCGGCACCTTCAATCTGCTCGACGCTGTTCGGAAATCGAGCCCGGAGACCATCGTCCTCAACGCTTCGACGAACAAGGTCTACGGCAAGCTGGAGCAACGCGCCGTCGTACTGCGCGACGGCCGCTGGACTCTGCGGGACGCACCGCGCGGCATCGATGAGTCGCAGCCGCTCGACTTCCACTCCCCCTATGGCTGCTCTAAGGGCGTCGCCGACCAGTACACGGTCGACTTCGCGCGCATCTACGGGCTGCGGACGCTGACTTTTCGTCAGTCGTGCATCTACGGCACCCGGCAGATGGGAGTGGAAGATCAGGGATGGGTCGCTTGGTTCGCGATCGCGGCACTCCTGGGTCGCGAAGTCGTCGTCTATGGCGACGGCCGACAGGTTCGCGACCTGCTCTGGGTCGACGACCTCGTCGATCTCTATGAGGCCGGGATCGCGGCCGCCGAACGTGGCGCACAGGGAGTCTTCAACGTCGGCGGTGGTCCCGGTAACACGCTCTCGCTTCTCGAGTTGATGGAAATGCTCGAGGAGATCACCGGTCGGCCGCTGGCGCGCCGCTTCGAGAGTTGGCGCTCGGGAGACCAGCGCGTTTTTGTCAGCGATTCCGCGAAGGCCGAGAGGCTGCTTGGCTGGCGGCCGAAGACGAGCGTCCGCGAGGGCATTGCGCGGCTCTACGCATGGGTCTGTTCCGAGAGGGCGCTCTTCGAGCAGCTCTTCGTCGCGCGCCCTTGAGTCCTGCACCTCCACGCATTCTCGTGATTGCGCCCTCCGCTTACCCGCTAGGAGGGGTGGCGAGCTGGCTGGACGGCCTTGTCGGAGGGCTTCGCGATCGCGGCTGGAGCGTGCGAGTGGCGCTGCCCGAGGGACGCCACCACGACGTTGATCGCTATCTGGAGCGGCATCCTCTGGGTGATGTGAAGCGCATCGCAAGCCTCACCGGAAGTCGAGAAGGGCGCCTTCGCGCTCTGTCCGCTGTCATCGTCGAATCGGAGGCAGAGCTCGTTGTTTCGGTGAATATCGGCGACATCGAGCATGCCGTCGACCGCGTCCGCCGAGCTGGTTCCGCGGCGCTTCGGCTTGTCGTCACCCAGCATGGCCTGCAGCGTGACTTTTACGACCACCTGCGCGCGAACGCCAATCTCGTGGACGGCGTGATCGTGACCAATCGACTCAGCGAGGAATTGGCGGTCACATACTCCGGAATCGAGCGAGCACGAGTGGCTTATGCGCCGTATGGCGTCGACAGGCAGGTGGAGGAGAGGCCGTCGCGCGCCGACGAGAAACTCCGCATCGCTTGGGTCGGGCGGCTCGAGCAGGCCCAGAAGCGGGTCCATGATCTCGAAGGCATCGTTCGCCGTCTCGAGGCTCTCGGAGTGGACTTTCTGATCTGCATCGCCGGATCGGGACCCGAGCAAAATGCAATCCGCGAGAGCCTGGCTCCCTTCTTCTCCGGCGGCCGCGTCCGGTTTCAGGGCGAAGTTGCCTCTGAGCGAATGAGCGCCGAGGTGTACGAAATGAGTGACGTTCTGCTCGTGACCTCGAGCTGGGAGACGGGTCCGATCGTCGCGTGGGAGGCGCTCGCTTCCGGCCTGGCCATCGTCAGCTCGCGGTTCCTCGGAATCGGTCGCGAGGCTTCGCTGCGCGACGGGGAGACGGCCCTGCTCTTTCCAGTCGGCGACGTGACCGTCGCCGCTTCGCAGCTCGCGCGCCTCAGGGATTCGGAACTGCGCCGGCGTCTTGTAGTCGCTGGCCAGGCGGAGGTCCGCGCGCGGTACACACTCCGCGCGAGCCTGGAGGCTTGGGAGAGAGCCCTGCGTTTCTTCGCGGGTTTGACGCCACGAGTGCCCGTGGGCGTCCCGTCGCGAGTCGCCGCTGCCGGGCGTCTCGACCGATGGCTCGGGCCGAAGCTGGCCGAGACGGCACGCAGCGCGCTTGGAATCCGCCACCCGGCGCTGGGGCCTGGAGACGAGTGGCCCCACGTCCGCGTGGTCGCCCAAGAAGATTCGAAGTTCTCGCGGCTCGCCCTCGAACTTGACGACGAGGCGGCGACCGAAGCGAGCGGCCGACCGTGACGCCAGCGATCTCGGTGCTCGTGCCGGCGTTCAATGATGCGGCCTTCCTCGAGGCGAGTCTGGAGTCGCTGGCCGGCCAGTCTTTCCGCGACTTCGAGGTCATTGTCGCCGACGATGCCAGTAGCGACGCCACACCTGAGATCGCCCGGTCGTGGGAACAGCGCGACGGGCGGTTTCGGCTCAGCAGGCTCGAATCGAACGCGGGCATGACCGGCAACTGGAACCGCGCCCTGGCCGAAGCCCGCGGCGACCTCGTTCTCAAACTCGATGCGGATGACGCCATGGCTCCGCGCACGCTAGAAGTCCTCACGGTCGAGTTCGGGCGGACTTCCGGTTTGCTGTTTGCCGCCTGCCGAACGCTGGACTGCGATCTCGACCTTTGGCCGGTGGGACCGTTTCGTGGCGATCTTGCCTTCCGCCGGCGAGGAGAGGATCCAGAGGGAAGCCGGCTGCGCGGCGGAATCGAGTGGCTTCGGCTCTGCTTCGATGACATTCAGCTCTGGACGTCCGACGCTCTGCTCTTCGGGCGCCGCGACCTGTTGGCGCTCGGAGGTTGGGACGAGCGACTCGTGACATCCGACACGGACCTCATCCTGCGAGCCCTGGCACTCGATCGGCCGGTCTTCCACAGCGGCTACGCCGGCATCTTCTATCGACGTCGCGGGGGTTCGTCGAGCGACCGCGAGCAGCGGAGCGGTGTGGCGCGGGTCGAGGGAACGATGATAGCGCTGCGCACTCTGGCTGCGCACGGCGCCAAGCTCGCGCGCGGCGACCGTGCCCTGCGCCAGAATTGGTGGCGTCTCTGGCGGCGCTTCGGCACGGAGCGCATCGAGCTCGAGCACCTCACGGGGCTCACGCCAGAACGGCGCGCGAGCCTCGCGGCGCTGGCACTCGAAATCGCCCAGCTGAGCCCGCCTAGAGGAGTGCTGCTCGAGGGGGCGATGCGCGAGAAGCTCTGGCAGGCCCGTCGCGCTCTCTTGGGTGGGCGGTGACGGCTGTTCCCGAAGTCTCGGTCGTGCTCGGCGTGCGCGACGCCGAGGAGGCGCTTTCCGAGACAGTGGAGAGCGTTCTCGCCCAGCAGGGCGCCGAGCTCGAGCTGGTCGTGGTCGACGACGGCTCTGTCGACGCGACCCCCCATCTTCTTGACGAAATCGCGGCCCGTGACGGGCGCGTGCGCGTTCTGCGCCAGGAGGCCTCAGGCCTGACTGCGGCCTTGGCTCGGGGCTGCGCCGCGGCCAGAGCTCCACTCATCGCGCGTCAGGACGCCGGAGACGTTTCGCTGCCGGGGAGGCTCGCCAGGCAAAAGGCAGTGCTCGACCGCTACCGCGAAGTCGTCCTCGTCTCCTGCTTCACGGCTAGCATCGCCCCGCGTGGCGAGGAACTGCCGATCGAGCGGGGCGGCGCTTCACCCGACCGCCCCTTCTCTCTGCTCGAGTCGGAAGTGCGCTTCGGGGCGCGCGCCGGTCCGACGATGCACGGAACGGCGATGATCCGACGCGCCGCCTACGAGCGAGCTGGCGGGTACCGCGAACCCTTCGCCCTCGCTCAGGATTGGGATCTCTGGCTTCGGTTGGCGGAGCATGGAGGCCTCTGCCTCGTGGTGGGCGAGGCGCTCTATCGCCGCCGGCTTTCTCCGGAGTCGCTATCCTTTCGTTTCCGTGACCTGCAGCAGGCTTTCGGAGCGGTAGCCTTTGCGGCGTCGCGCGAGCGCCGCGCCGGGCGCTCCGAGGCGCCGATCCTCGCCGAGGCCCGCGAGCTGGCAAGACGCTTCGAGCGCGCTCGCGAGCGGCCAGCGCGCCGCGCAGAGGCGCTCGGCAACTATCACATCGGCCAGCTGCTGCGCGGCCGCGGCGACCGGCGCGCGGGGCGCTACTTCCTTGCCGCGGTGGCGAACAATCCGCTTCTCCTGCGCGCCTGGATGCGCGCACTCCAGGCGGGCCTCGGCCGCGTGAAAGGGAGATTGTGAGCGCGACGCCATCGATCTCGATCGTCGTACCGACTTATGGTCGAGAACAGGTGCTCCTCGATACGGTTTCGGCGCTCCTCGCGCAGCTGCCGCCGCCGGTCGAGCTGCTGGTCGTCGACCAGACGCTGGAGCATCTCCCCGAGACCGCCCGTCGACTCGGAGAATGGCAGGCGCGCGACGAGATCGAATGGCTTCGGCGCGTCGCGCCGTCGATTCCGGGAGCGATGAACGACGGTCTCGTCGCGGCGCGCGGCGAGCGCGTTCTCTTTGTAGACGACGATGTCGTGCCGGCTACCGATCTCGTCCGGCGCCATGCAGAGGCGGCGCAGCGCACGGGTGCTGCCCTCGTGGCCGGGCAGGTCCTCCAACCCGGAGACCACCCAGAGCCGCTCGAGGGAAAAGAGTTCGCCTTCCGTTCATCGATCGGCCAGCGAGTCACGGAGGTCGCCGGCGGGAATTTTTCCGTCGAGCGTGCCCTCGCTCTCGCAATTGGCGGCTTCGACGAGAACTTCGTCGAGGTCGCCTACCGCTTCGAAGCCGAGTTTTGCGACCGGGCGAGCGCGGCGGGGGCCGCGATCTGGTTCGAGCCCGCCGCTTCCTTGCGGCATCTCCGCGCAGCCAGCGGAGGCACGCGGGCCTTCGGAGATCACCTGAGGACTTTCCGTTCGGCGCACGCGGTCGGCGAGTACTACTACTGGCTTACAGCCTCCGAACCTTCCGGTCGTTGGCGCCGGATCCTCGCCCGGCCCTGGCGCGCCATACGCACCCGGCATCACCTTCGATACCCGTGGTGGATTCCGGCCACGCTTCTCGCCGAGCTCGCGGGCTTGGCGCGCGCTCGACGCCTGGCGCGCGGTGGACGGAAGCTGCTGACCCAGCGGCCTCTGGTAGGCATTTCGTCATGATGCTGGCCGTCGCGCTCGCGCTAGTTGGAACCGCTACTGGGCTTGCGATCGCCGACTGGAGGCGCGGACTCTACGCGCTGGTCGCCATCGGCTTCCTGCAGGACCCTCTACGCAAGTTGATCCCGGGCCTGCCGGTCTTCTGCACCGTGTTCGTGGTCGCCGTCTTCGGCGGGGTTGCGCTCGGCGCCATGCGAAGTGGCGAACTGGCGCGCTTCGGGGAGGTATTTCGTTGGTTTCCGCGCCTGCGCGTGCCGATGGCGGTTTTCACCGCCATCGTGATCGCGCAGTGCGCCGCGACGCTCTTCCGCACCGGCAGCCTGACTTTGACCGGCCTAGGGGCGCTCTCTTACCTCGGGCCGCTCTTCGCCATCGTCGTCGGCCAGCGCGCCTTCGCCTCCCCAGGGGCGACGCTGCGTTGGCTCCGGGCGTATGCCGCTATCTCCATTGTGGTGGCTGCAACGGTAGTGGCGCAATACGCCGGTCTCCAACTGGCGATCTTCCGCTCGGTCGGCCTCGAGACCGTCTACGGTATCGGCGGTCGAATTCAGATGATGTGCGGCGTCATGCGGACCAGCGAGATTGCCGCCTGGCACCTGGGCATCGGCGCCAGCCTGCTCCTCGCCTTCGTGGTCGGCGCACCCCGGCGGCGGGCTCGTCTCGTCGCCATCGCCGCCATCTTGCTGCTGTTGGTGGCGATCGTCTTCACAGGACGGCGAAAGATGCTGGTCGAGTTCGTTCTCTACGTGATC
The DNA here is from genome assembly GCA_963699245.1 of Thermoanaerobaculia bacterium. Lineage (GTDB taxonomy): Bacteria > Acidobacteriota > Thermoanaerobaculia > Multivoradales > JAGPDF01 > JACTMI01. The sequence continues at coordinate 1,795,769 of OY969426.1, read as the reverse complement.
ACTTTCGGCGTCTTCCTGATGCGCCTCCGCGGCGGCGCATCTCGGCTGTTGCGCTATCTGCCGACTGCTGGCGTCGTGGTGCTTGTCGGCGGCAGCCTGGTGGTCGCAACCGGAAAGCTCGACGCCGATGATGCCTTATCTCGACCGGGGCTTGAGCGTCATCAGCGAGTCGGGGCAGCGGCTCGAGGGGATGACCGTCGGCGTCTTCCAGTACATCGTCGCCGAGAACGGCATCTTGGGGGCGGGTGCTGGTACCGGCGCGCAGGGCTCGCAGTACTTCGGCGGCGGCACTCTCATTGTCGGAGGGGGAGCAGAAGGGGGCGCTGGCCGAATCCTCGCCGAGTTGGGCGTGCCAGGGGCGTGCGCCGGGATCTGGCTCGCGGTCTCGCTCGGCATTGCGCTGAGGCGAATCGCCCATCTCGGTCGCAGCGCGCGTCCCGAGACGGCTCGGCTCTTCCACGGATTGACGGCCCTCTTTCCGGCCAACGCGGCGGTCTTCCTCACCGCCCACCAGATCTTCGGCGACCCTTTCGTCGTTCTGATGCTCGGACTCCTACTAGGCGCGACGCTCGCCCTGCCCCGCCACGCCTATCTGGAGAATCGGCAGGCACAGATTCGCGTATGCCACCCACCGATGAAGGTTCGTCTCGCCTCGACCCACCCGATCCAGTACCAGACGCCCTGGTTCCGCGCCTTGGCGGCTCGCCCCGAGCTCGATGTCGAGGTCGGATACGCCGCGCTTCCAGGCGCAGCGGAGCAGGGTGTCGGTTTCGGAGTTGCGTTCGAGTGGGATGTGCCGCTCCTCGACGGCTACCGCTGGCGCGAGCTCGAGCGACTGGGTTCCCCGCGCCTCGGGACCTTCTTCGGACTTCGCCTGCGCCGTCCCGGCCGTTGGCTCGCGCCGCCTCCGACCGCGCTGATCGTGACCGGATGGAACTCGTGGGCGCTCGTGCAACTCGCGCTGGCCGGCCGGCGGCGAGGCATTACCTGTGGTCGCCCGTGGCGATTCCCTCGCGCGACGGCGCCCGCTCGCCCTGCGGCTCGTACACAAGATCGCACTGCGCCTCTACGCCGCCTTCCTCGTCGTTGGGGAGAGCAACCGTGCGTTCTATAGAGCATGCGGCGTCGCACCCGAGCGCCTCTTCGATTGTCTCCATTTCGTCGACAACGCGCGGTTTGCCGCTGGGTCGGCGCGGGAACGCTCTGCGCGCAGCGAACTGCGGGGGCAGTGGCGGGTTCCGGCTGGTGCGATCTGCGCTCTATTCGCCGGGAAGCTCGCGCCGGTCAAGAACCTGCCGCTGCTCTTCGATGCGTTGGAGCGGGCGCTGCGCGAAGAGCGTGCGCTCTATCTGCTCGTGGCGGGCGACGGCGAGCTGCGCGCCTCGCTCGAAGCCGCGGCCCGCCGTCGCCAGCTGCCGGTGACCTTTGCCGGTTTCCTCAACCAGAGCGAGATGCCGCGGGCCTACGCGGCCGCCGACCTGCTCGTCCTCCCGTCGCTCTCCGAGACCTGGGGCCTGGTGGTCAACGAGGCGATGGCGAGCGGCCTGCCGGCGATCGTCTCGAGCGAGGTCGGCTGCGCGCCCGACCTGATCCGCGAGGGCGAGACCGGCTGGGTCTTCCCCTCCGGCGACGCCGGCGCGCTCGCCGCGCGGCTGGTCGACGCCGCGCGGTCGCCGGAGCGACTCGCCGCCATGGGAGAGAGCGCCGCGAAGCTCGTCGGCGAGCGCTACTCGGTCGAGCGCGCGGTCGAAGGCACCCTGCGCGCGCTCGCCTGGGTCGCCGGCGAGGGGAGATCCGGATGAGAATCGCCCACGTGATTCCGACTTACGTCCCCGCCTACCGCTACGGCGGGCCGATCCGCTCCGTGTACGGTCTCGCCGCCGCGCAGGGCGCCGCCGGCGACGACGTCGCGGTCTTCACCACCGACCGCGACGGTGACGACCGGCTCGCCGTGCCGCTCGGCAAGCCGGTGACGCTCGCCGGGCACCGAGCGCGTTACTACCCGATGGCGCGTCCGACCCGCGCCGGGCGCTCGCCAGGGCTCGCCGAAGCGCTCGCCGCGGCGCTCCCCGCCCTCGACGTCGTCCACCTGCACTCGGTCTTCCTCGGCGCGATCGACGCCGCCGGGCGCGCGGCGCGGCGCGCCGGCCGCCCCTACGTCGTCTCGCCGCGCGGCATGCTCGACCCGGTGCTGCTGGGCCGGCGTGGCGCCCTCCGCAAGCGGCTCTGGATGGCGCTCGCCGGGCATCGTCTGCTCGCCGGCGCGGCGCGCCTGGTGGCGACGAGCGCGGCCGAAGCGGCGGCGATCGCGGCCTTCCGTGTGCCGCCGGCGCGGATCGCGGTCGTGCCGAACGGCGTCGACCCGGCCGAGCTCGCGCCTCCCGCGCCCGGGGAGGTCGCGCCGGCCGTCGCGGCGGCGATCGCGGCCGGCCCCTACGTTCTCTACCTCGGCCGCCTGTCGTGGAAGAAGCGGCTCGAGCACCTCGTCGCGGCGCTGCCGCACGCCCCCGGGCTCCGCCTGGTCGTCGCCGGGCCGGACGACGAGGGGCTGCGGCCAGGCGCTCGAGCGACGGGCGGCGGATCTGGGACTGGCCGGGCGCGTCACCTTCACCGGCGAAGTGGACGGCGCCGACCGGCGCGCGCTCCTCCACGGCGCCGCGGCGCTGGCGCTCGTCTCGGTCGCCGAGAACTTCGGCAACGCGGTGCTCGAGGCGATGGCCTGCGCGGTGCCGGTCGTGGTCACGCCGGGGGTCGGGCTGGCGGAAGAGGTCGAGAGCAGCGCCGCCGGAAAGGTCGTGCCGGCCGACCCGGAGGCGATCGGCGTCGCGCTGGCGGAGCTGGCCGCCGATCCGGAGCGAGCGAGCGCGATGGGCCGGCGCGGGCGTGCCGCCGTCGAGGAGCGTTTCACCTGGCGCGCCGTCGCCGAGCGGATGCGGGCCGTCTATCGCGAAGCGGGGGCGGCGTGACCGCGCGAGCTCCGCTGACGGTCCTCGTCCCGACCCGCAACGAGGAGGCCAACCTCGAGCGCACGCTCGCCGCGATCGCCCCCTGGGTCGACCAGCTCGTGGTGCTCGACTCGGAGAGCGGCGACCGCAGCGTCGAGATCGCGCGCGCCCACGGCGCCGAGGTCGTCCAGCTCGCCTACGAGCACGGCCGCATCATTCCCTGGATCTTCCAGTGGGCGCTCGACCATCATCCGATCCGCAACGGGTGGATCCTGCTGATCGAGGCCGACCAGGCGGTCTCGGAGCCGCTGCGACGGGAGATCGAGCGCGTGGTCGCCGATCCCGCCGAGAGACGCGCCGCGTTCTACCTGCGCCGGCGCCAGATCTTTCGCGGCAAGCCGATCCGCTTCGGCGGCTACGGCGGCAAGAAGCTGCTCAAGCTCTTCCGAAAGGGCGCCGGAGAGCTCGACCCGGTCGAGCAGGACACCCGGGTTTACGTCCGCGGCGAAGTCGGCACGCTTGCCGGGCCGCTCGTCGAGTGGAACCGCAAGGAGGACTCGATCCTCTTCTACCTCGAGAAGCACCTGCGCTACGCCGAAGCCTTCGCGCGCGAGGAGCACCGCCGCCGGAACGAAGCGCTCGCTTTCAAGGGCAATCCCCGCCTGCTCGGCACGCCCGACGAGCGCATCCTCTGGCAGAAGCGGCTCTGGTACCGGATGCCGCTCTACCTCCGCCCCTTCCTCTACTTCTTCTGGCGCTATGTCGTCCGCCTCGGCATCCTCGACGGCTGGAACGGGTTCGTCTTCCACTTCCTGCAGGCGTTCTGGTTCCGGCTGGTGGTGGACCTCCGGCTCTCCGAGCTGCGGCGCGACGAGCCGTGACGAGGATCCTCGGCCTTTCCGTCTTTCATGCCGACGCCGCCGCGGCGGCGGTGCGCGACGGCGCCTTCGTCGCCGGCGTCGAGGAGGAGCGCTTCGTGCGCGTCAAGCACTGGGCCGGCTTCCCGGAGCGGGCGCTGCGCTGGTGTGCCGCCGAGCTGGCGGGAGACGACCTCGCGGCGATCGACGCCGTCGCGGTCGGCCGCGAGCCGCGCGCCTACCTGGCGCGCAAGGTGGCGCTGGCGCTCGCCAACCCGCGCAGCCTCGGGCGCGCCGCGAGCCGCGCCATGAATCTCGGCCAGGTGGCGACGCTCGAGGACCGGGTGGGCAAGACGCTCGGCCTGGCGAAGCCGCCGCGCCTGATCCCGGTCGAGCACCACCTCGCCCACCTCGCCTCGGCCTTCTACGCCTCGCCGTTCGAGGACGCCGCCTGCCTCTCGGTCGACGGCTTCGGCGATTTCCTCTCGACCATGCTGGCGCGCGGCCGCGGCGGCGCGGATCGAGGTGCTCGACCGCGTCCACTACCCGCACTCGCTCGGCGTCTTCTACACCGCGATGACGCAGTACCTCGGCTTCCCGGACTTCGGCGACGAGTACAAGGTGATGGGGCTCGCCGCCTACGGCGAGCCGCGCTTCACGCCCGAGCTCGCGCGGCTCGTGCCGGCGCAGGCCGACGGCATGTTCGAGCTCGACCTCGACTACTTCCTCCACCTCTCGAAGGGGGTGGAGATGACCTGGGACGGCGGCGCGCCGATGCTCGGCACGCTCTACTCGCGGAAGCTCGTCGAGCTGCTCGGCCCGGCGCGCCGGCCGAGCGAGGAGCTGACGCAGCGCCACCGCGACCTCGCCGCCTCGATGCAGGCGGTCTACGAGGAGCGATTCTTCGCCCTGGTGCGACGGGTGCTCGAGCTGGCGGGCTCGAAGCGCCTGGCGCTCGCCGGCGGCTGCGCGCTCAACTCGCTCGCCAACGGCAAGCTCTTCGACCGCACGGATGTCGAGGAGGTCTTCATCCAGGCCGCCGCCGGCGACGCCGGCACTTCGCTGGGTGCCGCGCTCTGGGCGCACCACATGGTGCTCGGCCGGCCGCGCACGGGCTGGGTGATGGAGCACTCGGCCTGGGGGCCGCGCCACGACGAGAGCGAGGTCCGGCGCGCGCATCGCCGCGGCGATCCCGGGCAGCGAGGGGCGCGACGGGCGGTGGCCGATCGCCGGCGGCGAGATCGAGATCGCCACCGCCGCGGACGACGCGGCGCTCTGCGTCGCCGACCGCCGCGGCGATCGCGGCGGGGGAGGTCGTCGGCTGGTACCAGGGGCGTGCGGAGTGGGGGCCGCGCGCGCTCGGCCACCGCTCGATCCTCGCCGACCCGCGGCGCGGCGACATGAAGGACCTGCTCAACCTCAAGATCAAGCGCCGCGAGTCGTTCCGCCCCTTCGCGCCGTCGATCCTCGAGGAGCGCGTCGGGGAGTGGTTCACGCGCTCGAACCCCGATCCCTTCATGCTCAAGGTCTACCCGTTCCGCCCGGAGAAGCGCGCGCTGGTGCCGGCCGTCGTCCACGTCGACGGCACGGGCCGCCTGCAGACCGTCTCCGAGCGCAACGATCCGCTCTACCACCGGCTGATCGCGGCGTTCGAGAAAGCGACCGGCGTGCCGATCGTGCTCAACACCTCGTTCAACGAGAACGAGCCGATCGTCAATACGCCCGGCGAGGCGCTCGACTGCTTTCTGCGGACGAGGATGGACCGGCTGGTGATGGGACGAATCCTCGTACGGCGGTTGAAGTGAATCGGCCTCGACGCCAGATCGCTGCGACGAATGGCGGAATGAAGAAGCTCTCGAGGAGGCCATCATGAGCGAGAGGTTCTATCGCCTCATCGTAGGCCTCCTGCTCGCCGCGATCGCGGCTGTAGCGCTCTATCGTGGTGCCCGCAGCGCGTCGGACCTGTCGACGGTTCCAGACGCTGTCGAATACGCGCTGGGCGGCCACCGCCTGGCCTTTGAAGGCCGGTACACGATCCTGGTCGCGGGTCGTGAGCTGCCGCCGCGGTACCCACCTTGGTTCTCGATTCTCCTCGCCGCCTCGTACCGCATCCTCGGCCCGGAGGTCGGCAATGCCATCTTTCCCGTGACGCTTCTGGGAATTGCGGGGATCTTGCTTGCCTATCGCGTAGCCTCGCGCGGTGGGTCAGCGGCGGCGGGCGCTGTCGCCGGACTGGGGATTCTGGCGCTGTCGGATTACCGCGCCTGGGGTCGACAGGTGATGACCGACGTTCCGGCTGTCGCTCTCGTTCTCCTCGCCGGTGCGGTTTACGTTGGTCTCCGAGAGAATCGTTCGGGCTGCGCCGGAGGCTTCGCGCTCGCGGGAGTTGTCGTGGCAGCGCTCGCGTTGTTGCGGCCTGTAGGCGCAGCGGCTGCGGTGCCCTTCGCGCTCCTCGCGACCAGGACGGCGCGCCCAGGAAGCACTTGGGCCCGGCTCGTTGCACTGTTCGTGCCGTTGGTTGCTGCCGCCGGGGCCACCATGGCGTACAACCGCGTGGCCTTCGGTTCGGCCTGGAGGAACGGCTATGAGCTCTGGTGCGCGGTTCCCTACGACTACCCCCACCTCCTCTTCTCCCCCGCCTATCTCGCCGCCAACCTGCGCGCGCTGCAGAGCTCGGGCTTGCCGATCCTCGCCTCGGCAGCGGTCGCCAGCCTGCTGGTCGCGCGTCGATCGAGCGACTCGGACGGGCTCGCAGGGAAGCATGCAGGCGACGCCGGCCGGGCGCTCGCTGAGTTTCTCGTGGTGGGAATTGGGCCGGCGCTCCTCTTTCACCTCTTCTACTTCTTTCCGGATCGCAGATTCTTCCTGCCGGCGACCGCTCTCTCGATCGTGATCGTCGCCGTTTCAGTCGGACCCAGGCTGGCCCTTCTTTCGACAGGCAAAGTTGCCGTGGCGATGACCTTCGTCCTGGCAGCCGTGATCGTTGAGCGGGTCCGCACGCCCGACGACCCCCCGACGCGCCGCCTGGCCGTGGAGCAGATCGCGCGACTCACGCCGGCCGGCGCGGTCGTTCTCTCGGCCATCGAGCCGCCCTACGTGGAGTACCTGGCCGATGCGGGGGGGCACCGCCGGATCGTGCCGATCTCGCGCGGTGTCGAGTACGCAAGCAAATTACTGGTCTGGCACAAAGTCGAGCACCTTCATCCTTCGCCCACCGGGTGGAAGGACCACCGAAGCCCTGGGCTGGTGGCCGGCGGGGCGCTGGAAGCCGTCCCCCTCGTCGCCACGGAGATGCTGGACGAGCTAGTGCGAACCGCAGTAGCGGGCACGCCGGTTTTTCTCGACTCGAGCGCCGTCGGCGACTCCGATGAAGAAGCCCTGCGCGAAATGGATCGTCGTTTTCGCAGGATCGTCGTCACGAGCACTTTGAGCCGGCTGGTGCCCGATACCTGACGGATTGGTCGCGGACTCGATGGGCTGCGGGGTCGGAGAGAGCTCAGGCGGTTGGATCGAGCTCAGGAGGCGCTTCCGCTCCCGGTGCTCGTCGCCACGAAGCAGAGACTTGCCGCGCGGTAGATGGCGTCGAGGCGCTTCTGCTCGGCCGACCACCGGAAGTGCTTTCGCGGAGAGAGCGCCGGAGTCGCGCGGAGGAATCCATCCAGGGCCGAGAGGAGCCAGCGGCCGACTCGAGAGTAGCGGCCCATCGTCGCGAGCGCCTGGAGGGTGTCGTAAGAGCTCCAGAGTCGCGTAATGCGAAATCCGGCGTCATCCAGAACCTGCAGGAGGCCCCACGCCGTGTGATGGAAGTAGGAGTCGTGAAAGGGCTCGCCCTGAGCGACGGTGCCAAAGAAGATGCCGCCCGGCCTCAGTACCCGGCAAACCTCCTTCGCCGCGAGGAAGGGGTTGTACAGGTGCTCGAGGACCGCGTAGGAGAGCACGAAATCGAAGGAACCGTCGCGAAATGGCAAGGCGTGCGCATCGGCCAGAAGGTCGGCCTCCGCCGAGCCGACGTCCACGCCCACATACTGCAGGCCCAAGTGACGGGCAGGAATCGCCTGGTCGCGCGGGCCGCATCCGAGGTCGAGCAACTTGTCGCCCGCGAAGAGCCTGCCCTGAACGGCGGAGAAGAGCTCGAAGGAATCGCGCTGCGCACGAGGACCGGAATAGGTCGGCTCCGGGGGAGCAACGACGGCACTGGCGAGCAATTCGCGCGCCCGGGTGAACAGGCGGAAGGAAACCGCTCTCTCCCTAGGCGAATCGGGGCGAAGGTCGAGCTGCGAGTCGACGCGTCGAGCGAAGCCACACGGGCATCGGGCCTCGCGATCCGGGGGTGGGAGCGAGAGTCCGCAGTCTGGGCACGCGAGATACTGGAGGTACCAGCCATCCGTTGGCATCAGATTGCGCGCAATATAGCCTGCTTATTCCTTCGCGTCGGAGGCGGCGATGTGGGAGTTTATGTCGACGTCGAAGAGGCCTTCGACTGAGAATGCCGAGACTTGTGGAGGGCGGACAGGATTGAAGCTCACTCCAGCTGAGTTGATGCGAGCGGTGTCCGAGCCCGAGCTTGGATTGATCTACCAATTCGGCGGACATTCAAGGATGGGTTTCAGCGCGGACTTTCTCGGTCTGATCCAGCGGCTGATGCGTTGCCTTCGAAATGGCGTTGCGTTCCGGTTAGGTAGGGTGACGCGTCCGCGGGGATTTGTCGTGCTCAACGGGTGGAGAGACTATTTTGAGCCGTTCTGCGAGGAGGCGGACGCGCCGCTGCTCGAACTTCTCAACATCTCGCAGTTTCCCTATGGCCGAAGGTTCCCAATGGCGGCGTGGGTCGCGCGCCGCTGGCTGCGGGCCACTACCAGGCCCCGCTCTCAATTCTTCATGTTCGACGAGCTCGAGAAGCTGCGTGATCGGCGCTCGACGCCCCGATTCGCGGACGAGGAGTACTTGTCGACACGACGGGACCTAATCTCGCTGATTTGGAAATACACGGCGGAGACCCGTGACGCGGTCGAGGCTTGGAAGAAGTCCGTGCGGCTGCCCGCGGAATACCTCGCCCTGGTGATTCGACGAGGTGACAAGGTCATCGAGCATCCTTACGTGGAGGTCGAGCGCTATGCGCAGAAGTTGAGCGAGACTGCGACTGCAATTCGCCCGCTCTTCGTGGCGACCGACGACGTTCGTCTCATCCCGAAGATCGCCGAAGTGTTGCGCGATCGGGAAGTCGTCTGGCTCGACGACAAGGGTTTCACGGGCTACGACCACGCGGGGTTCAAGGCTCTGCCGGCTGCGGAGAGACGACGACGGACGGTGAGACTCTTCGCCCAGCTCGAGATTCTGAAAGAGGCAAGACTCCTCTTCGGGTCTGAAACGACGAACGTCGCTTGGCTCGCCTACGCCCAGCGGGGAGGAGAGGGAGTGATCTGGGTCGACAACTGAGATTTGCCGGGAATCGCCTCGCGAGTCATCCCGATCCCTCGGATGGGCACTCGCCCGTCGCCGGATTCGAGGACCCGTGCGGCGACGCTGACATCGTCGGTCGCGGAAGATTACGGTCGAAGAGGCCTTGACGAGCCGCCCGCTTGCCTCGCCCAGAGAAGGATGCGTCGCTCGTTCTCGGCGAGCGGATGTTCAGGGGCTCCGGGCGATCGGAGTGGGGGCTGTCGTCGCTTTCCATGCCGGCCTCCCCATTCCCGGTGGGTTCGTCGGCGTGGACATCTTCTTCGTGATCTCTGGATTCGTGATCTCCCTGATGCTCGAGCGCGAATGGCGCGCCTCCGGCCGGATTCGTCTCGCCACGTTCTACCTGCGACGCTTTCGGCGCCTGACGCCGGCTCTGGCTCTTCTCGTGACATTCACCGTCTGCGCGTCTGTCCTAGTACTCTCGCCATTCGGGCCACAACAGGCAGCCTCCTCGACGGCGATGGGAGCGATGCTGCTGGTTGCGAATCGGGTGATCGCGGTGAGCACCGGGGGATATTTCGACCTCCCGGCGGAGAGAAATCCTCTCCTCCACACCTGGTCGCTGTCCGTGGAGGAGCAGATCTATCTCGTCTTCCCGGCTTTGCTCGCGGCGCTGTGGCTCTTCCGACGGCGCTCGATGGAATCGGCGACTCTGGGACGGCGGTTTCCACTCAAGAATCTCGACATCGCGGCAGTAGGCCTCGGCACCGTCCTCTCCTTCGCACTGGCTGTGGCGGGCTCGACACGTTACACGGAGCACCCTTCGTGGCTGGTGCACTTCTACAGCCCCCTGACGCGCGCCTGGGAGTTCGGATCGGGAGTTTTGCTCGCTCTCTTGGTGCCGCGATTCGCATCGCCGTCCCGGATTCACGCCACGATCACCGGTCTGCTGGGCGGATCTGCGATCGCCGTCGCCGTGCTCGTCCTCGACGGCGCGACGCCCTTTCCCGGCCTGTGGACGCTGCTGCCTGTCGTGGGCACTGCGCTGCTGCTTTTCGCGGGCTCGGGAGCTCCGAACATCGCGACGCGAGTGCTCTCGCTGCACAGCCTGGTGCTGATGGGCGACTGGTCGTATTCGGTCTATCTCTGGCACTGGCCGCTGGTCGTTTTCGCCCGCCAGATTTGGCCCGGCAGGCAGGGGCCGCCGCTGATAGCGGCGTGCTTGGCCTTCGTTCCGGCCGTCGCCTCGTACCGCTGGATCGAGAGTCCCCTGCGTCATGGGGATCCGCTGAGCCGCGGCCGAACCGCCGGGCTCGTCGCCATGGTCATGGTGCCGCCCGTGCTGCTGGCAGCCGGATTGAGCGTCTTCGCGTCGCGGGTGCTCGCGCCGGAGCTCGAGTCAGGGAAGGGCCACGTCGTCCATCCAGGCGAGATCGGACACCTCGCTTTCCATTCCTACCTTCGCGAAAGGTTCCTTCCCTGCGCGGACCCCGAGATGCGCGCGCTGGCACTCAGGTGGGAGGGTATCGAAAGGTGCCAGCAGTCCGGGAGCGGGCTCGAGATGGATCTCGCGGTCATCGGGGACAGCCATGCCGAGCAGCTGTTTCCGGGCCTGGCGGAGAGCCTCCACGGAGCGAAGGTTGCCTACTACGTGGACGTCGTCCCAGTCGGGGATCCGCGATTCCTGAGGATCGTCGAGCACGTCGGTGCCGTCCGATCGATCCGGGCCGTCGTGCTGGCGTTCTACTGGAGATCGAAGGGAGTCGATCGCGAGGGACTGGCTCGCGCCATCCGGGAGCTGTCGAGAAAAGGCAAGAGGGTCTTCGTGGCGACGGACATCCCGGATTTCCCGTTCGATCCATTCGAGTGCAAGTACCGCTGGTCACCCTTCCTGCGCACGCGCTGCTCGATCGCGACGAGGGACTTCGAGCAGGCGGGCGCCGAGGTCGATCGCGCACTCGCACGGACGGTGTCGGAGTCACGAAGTGCCGAACTGCTCGACCTGGCAAAGTACCTATGCGGGTCGGGGAGCTGCGACATGACCTATGGCGGAAGGATCCTTTATCGCGACCAGAATCACCTGAATGTCGAGGGCTCCCGGTACCTCGCCCGCCAGGTTGTGCGCGACCACCCAGGTCTGCGCAGTGCGGTGAGTGGTCCTTGATCCGCCCGCATTTTCGGTGGCATCACGTCAGAATGGCACCGATGGCCGAGCACAGGCGTGAGTAGCGCAGTCGGGTCGATACGTGATCCTTCCAGCATCTCTCGGCGTTGATTCGCATGTCCGGAGCGCGGGAAGCGATCGTGCGGAGGGCTGCGGAAAACTCTTCGCTGGAACCCACCAGCACGCCGCAGTCGTACTCCTCGAGGAAGCGAAAGCTCTCCTGACGCGAAGCGATCACCGGGACCCCCATCGCCAGAAACATGCAGAGCCGGTTCGAGCTGGTGCCCATGCGCTGGAACTGTGGCCCCGGATTGAGGTAGATCGCCATGCCAACATCCAAGGCTGCCGCTTGCGCCCACGCCTCGCGCCAGCCAAGACGCCGTGTTTCGACGTGCAACCGTTCCGCGCCGCGCAGGCGTGGCAGGAGGAAGCGGGTCATGGCGTCGGTGGAGAGTGGCTGGATTACCACGTGGAGGTTGGGCAGTTTCTGGACGGAATCCACCAGCCAGCCCGCGCCTGTCTCGAGGTTGAATCCGCCGGAAGACCCAAGGAGGAGCGCGCCCTCGGGCACGCCCCACGACGCGCGCTGCTCGATCCGATCGACGGGCGCCGGCGGCTCGACGTAGCCACCTGGATAGACCAGGATCTCTCGGTCTCGCGGCAGAGGGGCGTAATCGCGCACGAGTTCAATGCGCGCGGGGTCGTTGACGATCACGATCTTCGCGCGGCGGATGCCAGCGCGGCACAGGCGTTTCCACGATTCGCGCGCATCTCCGCGATAGGTCCCCGACTTGATCTCATCCACGAGAGCAATCGACGGCCGGCGATGGAGCGCAGCCAGCGCGCCAACGATCGCCAGCGGATCTTCGGCGGTGCCTGAAAAGAGCGCATAGCGCCGCCAAGACGGCCGCCATGCCTCCCGCGCCAACCATCGTAGACCGTACTCGGCTTTAAGAGCCTGGACCCCCGGTCCATACTCGTGGCGGAAGGCGTTGCTCCCCGGAGCAAAGAGATCGACCCCTAGGCCGGCCTCGCGAAAGGCCCGTACCAAAGCGTCGTTGGGCGGAGAATCGGCTAGCACCTCCGAATCGAGGAAGTGTGCGACCCGCCTCACCAGAAACCCGCCTTGGGGCGCCGGAGCAGGCGCCAGAGTCGACGCGCCAAGTGTCGTCGCCACTCGCGCCGCAGCGCTTGCGCGAACGCGGCGTCGCGTGCCAGCCCCGCAGCGAGGGAAACACGAAATCGCTCATAGCGAGACCGGTGCGAAACCCCCAAGTAGGGCTCCGTTCGCTTGTCCGCCCAGTTTCGCAGCCACCACATGTGAAGAGCCATCGGCCGCTCTTCTTCAGCGTTGGCACGTAACTCGGAGGCGAGGAGGTCCTTGTTGAGGGAAGGTACGAGGTACAGGATCTTTAGCCCGGCTTCAAGAATCGACCAGAAATAGGGGTAGAAGGACTCGAACGTGTCGAACTGAATCCGCGTCCGATCGAGCTCCTCAAGCGGACATCCCGCGAGGGCCCGATAGCCTTCTCGCCAAGGGCGGCCCTGCCATTCCGCTTCCGAGGTCGGCAGATTCGCGACAGATGACTTGCGGAGAATCAGAAAGAAGGGATTGCAGGCGCATGGATTGTGGTCGCGGTGGAAAGTACCGCCATCGGGCGACCCGCAAACCGCCACCTCCGGGCTCTCGTCTAGTTTCCTAATGAGTTCCTCAAGTTGTCGGCCCTCGAAAAGAAAGCAGTCCTCGTCGACGTGGATGAGGTAGTCGGTCTCGACGACCTTCAGTACATCGAGGAAACCTAAAGGCCGCCAGTTGGTCGTACCATCGACGAGAAGGCGTGGCCATCCGGCGAAGGAATACTCAAGCAGTGCTTGCGAGACGGGCTCCCATGGTGTTCCAAGAGTTGTAGTTACAAATGTGGCTCGGGGGCGTATCACGGCGAATCGAAGCTCGGTCTACTAGAGAAGATGAGGTTCAGCACAAGCCGATACCGATAGGAATTCTAAGGCCGATGCTGCCGCGCACTCGTTCATCCTCCAAGGGCCTTCTCGGATGGCCGGGGCTCAGTCTTCGGTCCGTCCCGGCCACAGCAGCCAGACCAGGATGGATCGGAGATTCCGTGCCTGCAGGCAGGTCCAAGGGAAGTAGCGGAGGATCAGGGCGCCCTCCCGATAGCGCCGGGAGTGGTCGTACTCGAGCCGACAGCGGGTCAGCAAGTAATCGAGCTTGCCCGATATCTGGTCCGCCAAGAAGCGCCGCTGCCCCTCCTTGCCCGACCAGGAGTTGTTCCGGTACGACGCGCGCAGGGACTTGAGTGGTCCCCAATAGTTCTGCTGTGAAGGGCGGCTGATGTTGGTGGCGTGCTGGTGGATGCGCACGACCGGAGCGCCGGCGAGCAGGGCGACACGGGAGCGCAGCGCCAGCCGGATCAGGAACTCTCCGTCCTCCCCGTAGTCGAGGGACTCGTCGAGCCCGCCGGATCGATCGAAAGATTCCCGGGTGAAGGAGGTCGCTCCGGTCGCTATGTGGCCGGCTTCGGGCTCGGTCAGGAGGAAACGGAAAGGATCCTCGGCGGCTCCGGGCCTGCCGGGGCCGGTCCGGCATTCCTCGACGGCGCCATCCGTCCGCAGCCGCTCCCGGGCGGCCACCTCGAAAACCACCTCGGCCTTGCCGCTCTCGAGCAGCGGCAGGCACTCATCGAACCGGTTGACCAGGAACTCGTCGTCATCGTCGAGCCAGAAGAGGAAACGCCCCCTTGACTCCGCCACGCCCAAGTTGCGGGCGGCCGCCGGCCCTAGGTGCGAGCCGGTCGGATGCCGAACATAGCGGACGTCCACTTCACCACTCAGCGCTGTAGCTATCTCGCGAGTCGCATCCGAAGACTCGTCGTCGACGACAACCGCTTCAATCCGACCTGTCAATTTTGCATGCGTCGCCGCAGTCGCCACGGACTTCAGGGCGATTGGGAGTAAGTGTCGACGTGCGAGGGTTGGGATGACAACCGAAACCACCACGGAGGCGGGATCGACCCTAAAGGGGGTTGTTCCGGTACTCAACAAGGGTTCACTGTTCCAGTATCGCGGTCCAGAAGCGCGCAAAGTCCATTCTGATCTGCGAGAACATCTTCCGCCTGATATTCCCAAGTGCGGTCGCGTACTTCCACCCCAATCCCCAGGAATCTCTCGTACTGCAGCCCAACGGCGAGCGCCAGTTCCTGATACGCCGGGAATTGGTATCGAGGCGGGACAATCTCGACAACTCGAGTCCCGCGGGAGCAAAAAAGAATGTTGGAAAGCCCGGCGCCATGCAGCCCGACTACGATCTCAGCGGCCGCGAACTCGCGGACCTGCTGGCGGAACGTCATCGTCTCACAGCGGATAATAGTGAAGCCACGAGCCGACAGGAGGGCGCAAAGCCGCTCTTCGTTCTGAAGGCGCCGCTGGCTCGCCCCCAGACGGCTAATGTAGAGCTTCGATCTCCTGGGCGCTACGACGGTTTCCGACTCTTCGACTGCCTTGAGCAGGCGCGAGCGCAAGTCGTTGACGGACCAGCGAGGAAAGTGAGCAAAGGCATCAAGGAACGGAGGGACGACGAGGCGAGCGGCGCGAACGAATCGGAACTCAGCTGAATCGATCAGCGGCACCTTCTCGTAACCCATTAGCCCCAGGGATTCTCTCTCCACACCGACTTCCTGCCGCACGAATATGGCGGAGAAATCCACTTCAGCATGCTCGACCAGAAGGAGGCGAGGCAGGCCGTCGAATAGCCAGTGAAAATAGTTCGCGCGGAATTGCGGACCCAGAGTCAGCGTCAGTAGCGCGCCCTTGTGTCGACCGTGCCTCGGCAGCAGCGATGTTCGGCTCCGGTCGAATAGGCGAGATCTGCTGCGCCACTCCACGGGGTCGGCTCTGTAGGGCAGCTCGAAAGAGGCGGCAGCGACTAATGCCCCATCGGCAGTAAGCGCGTTTGCTTCTGCACTTGCGATACCTTCGGGAATCGTGAAGATCGCAACTTCCTGATCGATGACAGTGGGTAGTCTTTGAATAGTGGCGAGTCGCAGGAATTCCGTTCCGTTCAGAACATCGCTCGCGAGACCGAGCAAGCGGAGCCTTGCCCGAGGAGGGCCAATGGCCAGTAGCGCTCGTTGAGCGACTCGGAAGATCCAGTTAGAAAGAGCTCGGAAGAGGGCCATGGAGATTGAAGACGTAAGTTCAGAGTGTACGGAACCGACACGGAGCCTCTCTAGGAGCGCTGGAAATCCGTTGGCGCCGAGTGGCGAGGCTGCACTGAATCGGCGAATGCTTCTGGTGAAGCTCGAGGTCGATCCTCCCGGCTTCAATTGTCTCTAGGTAGTCGCCGTTGAAGCAATCCTAGAGTCGCATGCCCGACTTCACGAGGAACGAACCGGGCCGCTCGCATGAGCGCTCCCAGGCGGCGCAGAACCGATAGGTCGCTGCTGCGAGCCAGTGACAATTGCAGACGCCCCTCGTGTGTGGCAAGAATCTTCTGCTGTGCCTCGCTGAGCATGGGTCGCACTCCCCTTAGGGAGTGAACCATGGCTTGAATCCAAGCGGGGCGTTCCACTTCGAAGCTGCTTGACGCAGATCCGGGCACGGCCCGAAATGCTGACCATGCCTCGGGCACATAGCTCACGTTGCCCCGACTTCCGAGCAAGAATTTGAGAGCGAGATCGAACGCCCGTGTCCTTTGGTCAAGGAGAATAGGGGGGAGCGCCCGCGCAAAGGCTTCCGGGAAGACCAAGCATGACGTATGGAGCTCGCAGAAGCCTTCGAGAAAGGAATCAGAATCGAGAAGCTCCGGATGATCCAGGCCGGGAATTCTGCCGCAGATCTTGCCATTGATGTCGACCCGAAGGGTCGTATGGCCGCTAAGACGGACGTCAGGATTGGCTTCGAGATGGGCGATCTGTCGGGCCAGCTTCACGGGCGAGACCCAATAGTCATCGCCCTCGAGCAGGGCGATGTAGCGGCCTCTCGTCAGCGAGTAGGTCTGCGCGAAGTTGCGGAACAATCCCACACGCTGAGACTGCTCGAGGACGCGGATCCTTTCTGGATGGGCCGAACGGAATCCGCGCGCGATCTCCGCGCTGCGGTCCTCGGATGCATCGACGCCGATCACGATCTCGAAGTCGAAGGGAGTCGTCTGTTCGAGGATCGACTCGATCGCTTGGGCGAGAAAGCGCTCATGCCGGTAGGCCGTCAGAACGACGCTGAGGAGAGGCGTCATCGGCTGAGTCCGGACTCCCCGTCTCGAACCCGAATCAGGCCAATCCCGTAGCCGTCCTGCAGGGGGTCGGCGACGAATTCGATCGCATCCGCCGTCTGGCTCTTGAGCTCTTGCCAGTAAAGAGGGACGCCCCCGACGACGGAGGAGGTGCGGACGCCCGATCGCATCCAACTATCCGGCACGATGTCGTGAAAGGCGATGAGCCCGCCCGGCCGTACCAGTGGAGCGAACCGTCGGTAATCCTGAGTGACTCCCTCGAGGGAGTGATCCCCATCGATCAGAAGGAAGTCCAGTGGCTGATCACCAAAAAATCGGCGGACACGGGCCGGCAGGTCGAGGTCGTGCGAGTCTGCCGCCCAGCAGGCGATCCGCTGGGCTCCGCGCGCGAGGTGCCGGTGCGCATAGCGTCGAGCCATGGAGTAGCGGATGTCGATCGAGAGGAGCTGAGCACCTGGCGTTGCGACCTCGCAGAAACCGGCGAGCGAACCTCCGTTGGCGCCACCGATCTCGCAGATTCTCCGCGCACCGAGCCTCTCGATTGCCATCAGGAGTTGCAGGAACTCGGATTGCTTCTGGGAAGGAGAGAACAGTCGCGTCGAGAGCAGAATTTCGACTTTCTCGGGAAGGCTCGAAGCCCGGTCGAGTATTTCGCGAAGCCTTCCGGCCTCCCGTCTGAGATGGCGGAGCTCCTGAAGCGACTGCGTCGAGCGGGGAAAGACCTTGTAGCCGATCGACAGGAAGAGGCTAAGCGTCATCGAAAGCGTTCCATCGCGATCGAATCAAGGTGTGGCCGAGCATCGTCGAGGGCAGGATTCCGCCGCCGTAGAAGTCAGCGGCGACAACTTCGACGCCGACAGCGTGATCAATGGCGTCCAGCAAAGGCTGTCCGCGATCTCCAGCGCTCAGGGAGAGCGTGTACACGGCGGGCGCGAGAGGAAGATCGTCGATCACGCACTGGACACGAGCCGGGCCGCGGAGCTCCGGAAGCGATGACGAAGAGAGGTAGGTCGCCACCGAGAAGACGCGATTGCCCATCGAGTCGTCGAAGCCGATGCCGAACTGCGGCTCGCGAAGGTGAGCTCTCGAGGCGAGCTGGAGCTCGATGACGAGAGGCTTCCCGCAGCGATGAACTCCTGCCGCGGCACCCTCCGCGGTCCGGAGGACGATACCCTCGAGAAGGACCGCGGACTCACGGCGACGGAAGGGGTGCTCGCGCAGGTCGATCTGGCCGCCGGTGGCCATCGGCGCTCCGCGAAGGTACTCGCGGATCGTCTGCTCGATCGAGCCCGCGAACCGGGAAGCGCCGTGATCGAGCAAGAGACCGCGCGTCGAAAGGGCCGAGATCGCGGCCATGTTGTGGCTGACGAAGACCACGGTCCGGCCCTCGCCGCGCACCTCGCCCATCTTGCCCAGGCATCGCTTCTGGAACTCGGCGTCGCCCACCGCGAGCACCTCGTCGACGAGCAGGATGTCCGGCTCGAGGTGGGCGGCGACGGCGAAGGCGAGGCGGACGTACATGCCGCTCGAATAGCGCTTGACCGGCGTGTCGAGGAACGTCTCGATCTCGGCGAACGCGACGATCTCGTCGAACTTGCGCGCGATCTCGCGCCGCCGCATGCCGAGAATGGCGCCGTTGAGGAAGATGTTCTCGCGGCCGGTCAGCTCCGGATGGAAGCCGGTGCCGACCTCGAGCAGGCTCGCCAGCCGCCCGCGGATCTCGACCCGGCCGCGCGTCGGCTCGGTGATCCGCGACAGGATCTTCAGCAGCGTGCTCTTGCCGGCACCGTTCCGGCCGATCACGCCGAGCACCTCGCCCGGCTCGACCTCGAACGAGACGTCGCGCAGGGCCCAGAAGCGATCCTTCGCCGACTGCCTGCCGCTGGCTTGCGCCTGGCGACGGAAGAGGTTCCCCAGCAGCCTCGTAGAGCGTGTCCGGGCGCCTGACCGTCTCGCCGAGCCGATACTCCTTCCAGAGGCCGTCGATGCGGATCGCGCTCGCTCATCAGATGACGTCCGCGAAGCGGCGCTCGACGCGCTCGAAATAGGCGACGCCGGCGACGAAAAGGAGCACCGACACGCACACCGAAGACGCCGAGCGCGAGCGCGTCGAACGGCCTGCCGAGGAAGGCCGCGCGGAACCCCTCGACAGAGCCCGGTCATCGGGTTGAGCAACAGCAGCCAGCGCCAGCGCTCGGGCACCAGCGACGTGGGGTAGATCACCGGCGTGGCGTACATCCAGATCTGCAGCACGAACGGCGTCAGGTGGTGGACGTCGCGGTAGGCGACGCTGAGCGCGGCGAGCAGCGTGCCGACCCCCAGCGCGGCGAAGGCCACGGCGAGCACGAGGAGCGGCGCGGCGAGCAGGCGGGGGCTCCAGCCGACGCCCGTACCACGGCCATCAGGCCGAGCAGCAAGCCGGTCGAGACCAGCGAGGTCGGCGAGGCCGGCGCCGAGCGAGGAGAGCGGGATGATCAGGCGCGGGAAATAGACCTTGCTGATCAGGTGCGACGAGCCGACCAGCGAGCCCCCGGCGGAGCCCACCGCGCTCGCGAAGAAGCTCCAGGGCAGCAGCGCCGAGAGCACGAAGACCGGATAGGGGAAGCCGTCCGAGGGCATCTTCGCCAGCCGGCCGAAAATCGCCGTGAAGAGGACCGTCGTCAGGAGCGGGCGGATTAGCGCCCAGCCGGCGCCGAGGAAGGTCTGCTTGTAGCGCACCCGGACGTCGCGCGAGGCGAGCACCCAGAGCAGCTCGCGGTAGGCCCAGAGCTCGCGCAGGTCGAGCGCCCGCCAGCCGCGCGTGGGCTCGATCACCGTCAGGTGCTGGTGGCCGAAGTAGGCGCCTGCGGGCTTCACGAGGGGGGCGGGGGACACCGGACGGGCGGGCTGCGGTCGAAACAGGGGAGAATCGTCCTTGCTGCGAGCCAGATTAACAGAAGCGGCAGCCACGACTATGCCTTCCACCTCTGCCGGAGCGCGCCCGAGAACCGTCGTCCTCTCTTGCGACGGCCTGCCGCAGCGCCACTTCCTCGCGCGGCTTGCGGTCGAGGCCGAGCTCACCGGCGTCGTGTTGCAGGCAACGCCAGCAGCGCCGGGGCGGCTCGCGGCGCGGTTCGCGCGCTACCGGCGTCCCGGGACCCTGGCCCGCCACCTGACGGCCCGCCTCCTGATGGAGCAGGAGGAGCGGCGAGCCGAGCCGCTGCGCCGCCGGCTGTTCGCGATCGATGGCGTCTATCCGGAGCTCCCGCAAAGGATGCCGGTGCTGCGGA
Organism: Thermoanaerobaculia bacterium; assembly: GCA_963699245.1. Lineage (GTDB taxonomy): Bacteria > Acidobacteriota > Thermoanaerobaculia > Multivoradales > JAGPDF01 > JACTMI01. The sequence goes on along the minus strand of OY969426.1, from coordinate 1,775,889 downwards.
CGGCCGACGTCAATGCCCCCGAGGTCGTGTCGTTCGTCCGCGATCGTCAGCCCGACATCGTCCTGGTCAACGGCACCAACCTGTTGCGCGAGCCGATGCTGGCGCTCCAGCCGGCGCTGCCGCTCGGCATCGTCAACCTCCACACGGGCCTGTCGCCCTACGCACGCGGCGGCAACTGTAATCTCTGGGTCCTGCTCGAGGAGCACCCCGAGTGGGTCGGCGTCTCGGTGCACCATATCGACCCCGGCATCGACAGTGGTGATCTGTTGCGGACGGCGCAGACGCCGATAGAAGCGGAAGACAGTTACGCCGCCATCGACCTGAAGACATTCCGTTTCGGCTTCGACCTGCTGCTCGAAGAGCTGCGGCGACTGGTCGCCGGCACCGCCCTGCGCGTGCCGCAGTGGGAGGGCGGACGGCTCTACCTGCGCCGCACCGGCTATGTCTACGAGCCGTGGATCCGGGTGCGGGTGAGCCGCCTGCTGCGCCGGGGGCTGGTGGCGCGCTATCTCGCCGATCGCGCGACGCGCGACGCCACCGTGCGGCTGGTCGGAGGAAGGTCGGGGTGATCGCCCGGCTCGCGAATCGCGCAAGCGACCTCGCCTTCCTGCCAGGGACGGAGCGCCTCTGGGCGCGCCGCCTGCGCGGCCGTGCGCTCGCGCCGCTCTACCATCGCGTCGACCCGCCGGGGCGCTACCCCTTCCTCGATCGCGGCGGCTCGCCAACGCTGGCCTCCGCCGAGCTGGCGAAAGACCTCGCCTTCTGGCGCGAGCTCGGGGCGCGCTTCGGGACCTTCGCCGACCTGCGCACGGGGACGTGGCCGGGGCCCGACGCGATCGGCATCGTCATCTGTTTCGACGACGGCTTTCGCTCGGTCTACGTCGAGGGGCTCCCGGTCGTCGAGGCGGCGGGAGCACGGGCGACGATCTTCCAGACGACCGCCATGATCGCTCCGGCGCCGCTTCTCTGGGAGCACGCGCTCTACCTCCATCTCGGTGCTGACGCCGACCGTCGCGAGCGCGATCGCCTCCGGTCGGCGGCGTCGCGCGCCGAGATCGCCGAGCGGCTGGAACGAGTGCGCGCCGCCGTGGGCGCCGGCATCGACGAAAGCGCTCTCGCTGCGGAGCTCTACCCCGAGCCGGAGCTGCTCCTGCGCGCCGCCGTGCGCGGCCATGAGATCGCCAGTCATGGTCACGGGCACGAGGTGCGGTCGCGACTTTCCGACGAGGCATTCGAAGCCGAGCTCGTGCGATCGTCCGCAATCCTGCGCGATCTTCTCGGGGAGGCACCGCGGGCGTTCTCGTACCCGTTCGGCGGCAGCCGGCCGGGGGATGGCGCGATCTGCCTCCGTCACTACGACCAGGCCGCCGTTGTGCGCCCCGAGCCCGTGGACGAGCGGACTCCAGCCGCCGCGATCCCGCGCTGCACCTGGCCGGGTCCGCCGAAGTCGCAGCAGCGCTGGCGTCGTTGGCTCCTGACCGGGCGGATCTGAGAAGCTGACGCCTTGAACCTCTGCGCGCTCGCCTCCTGATGTTCGACGCTCTCCGCCGCCGGCTCCCTGCGCGCTGGAAGCGCCCGCTCAAACGCTGGCTCGGCCGGCCGGAGACGCGGCTGCATCCGGACTGGGAGATCCTTCGCCGCATCGGCCCGGTGAGCGAGCCGCACTTCGTGATCGACGTCGGCGCGCATCACGGCTGGTTTTTCCACTGCTGGCGGGACTGGTGCCCGTCGGCCGAAGTGCACGCCTTCGAGCCGACGCCGGCCTCGCGCGCGCGCGCGGCCGAGTTCTACGGCGGTGCGCCGGGGATCTTCGTCACGCAGGCGGCGGTCGGGGCGCGGCGCGGTACCGCGCGCCTGAAAGTCCTCGCTGACTCTTCGGTCTCGAACTCGCTGCTCGAGCCCGACGCCGGCCGTTGGCGCGAGATTGCCTACTCAACGGGGGAAGTGAGCGAGATCGAGGTGCCGGTCGTCACGCTCGACGACTACGCGGCCGAGCGAGGGCTCGGCGAGGTGAAGCTGCTCAAGATCGACGTCCAGGGCTTCGAGCTCGAGGTATTGCGCGGCGCCGAGGCGCTCCTGCCGAGAGTCGAGAACGTCTTCGTCGAGTCGGCGATCGAACCCCTCTACCTCGGAGCCGCGCGTTTCACCGAGGTCTTCGACTTCCTTACCGTGCGCGGCTTCCGCCTGATCGGCTTTCGCTCCTGGCACCGCGGCAATTACGCGCTTGTCGAGGCGGATCTCCTCTTCCGTCGTGCGGAGCGCGTCGGCCCGGTGGACATGACATTCGACCGGATCTATGAGGGCAGCTGAAGCGGCGGTGCTCGGCTCCCGTCAGCGGGCTGGCGGCAGGTCTCGGCGTCGGGTAGCCATCGTCGGGCGGCAGGCGGCCGGCGAGGGAAGCGTTCCGCAGATCCAGCGCGAGCAGGCCGCTTTGCTGGCGTCGGACTTCGACGTCGTACAGATCTCGACAGCAGTCCCGGGAGTGCCCCTGGCCGGAATAGCGATCGAGGTGCCCGAGCCCCGCGTAGGTTTCCTCCGGCGTTTTGGGCACTTGCCGCGCGAGTGGTTCGCGACTCGGGCCCTTCTCGAGGCAGTCGAGCGGGCGCATCGGCAGGCCCCGCTCGACGTGGCAATCTTTCACGCGCACACCCTGGCCGCTCTGGGCGGGGAGCGCCTCGCGCGGCTCGGGGTCCGGACCATTCTGGTGGCGCATTCCGATATCCGCCGGTTCCCCCCCGGCTCTTACGGCCCCCTGCTGACGCGGCTCTATCGCTGGTCGAATCCACGGGCCTATCGCCGCGTCGATGCCGTCATGGCACTCTGCCGTGAATATCGGGAGCTCGTGGCGTCCGATGTCAGTGCATCTAAGTGCATCGTCGAGATTCCTTGTCCGGTGAGCGGGCCCTGGCCCGCGGTGCAGCGAGTTTCTCGCCGGCCGCCGGCAGGGGAGCCTTTGCGCGTCGGCTTCGCGGGGAGGCTCGCGGCCGAGAAGGGGCTCGATCTCCTGCTCGACGCGCTGGCGCAGCTCGCGGCCAGCGGAGTCGCGCTTCGCCTCGACCTGGCAGGTGACGGGCCCCTGCGACGATCCCTCGAAGCGCGAGCCGCCGAGTCGGGCCTGGCCGCGTCCGTTCGCTTCCTCGGCTGGCTCGAGCGGCAAGAGCTCGGGGATTTCTACCGATCGATCGATCTCTTCTGTCTGCCGTCGACTTCCGAGAACCAGGGCATTGCGGCCCAGGAGGCCCTTCTCCGGGGCACGCCGGTAGTAGCGGCGAGGATCGGGGGCCTCGCCGACACGATTCGGCCAGGGCTCGACGGCGAGCTGAGCGCGGCTGGCGATTCGAGCTCGCTTGCAGCGGCGCTCGAGCGCGCGCGAGCTCGACTTCTCGCCGAGGGGTACCGCGTCCCCGATCCTGAATGGATGGAGCGGTTTTCGCCAGACGCGCACCGCCGCGCGCTCGGCGCTCTAATTGTGAACCTCGTGGCGCCTCTCCGCGTCACGGGGGAGGATGGCGAGTAGAGGGACGAGCATGTGCGGCATCGTCGGTTGGATCGGAAGAGAAGGAGTCCCCGCGGATCGCTCGGCGGTGCGCCGCATGGCGGCCGCGCTGGCCCATCGCGGGCCGGACGACGCCGGCGAGCACTTCGACGACGCTGCCGGTTTCGGCCTCGGTTTCCGGCGCCTCGCCATCCTCGACCTCACGCCGGCGAGCGCTCAGCCGATGGTCGACCGCGAGAGCGGCCTGGTATTCGTCTACAACGGCGAGCTCTATAACTTCGTGGAATTGCGCGACGAGCTCGCGCGTCTCGGCCACGACTTCGCGACTCGCGGGGACGTCGAGGTGGTGCTGAAGGCCCTGGTCGAGTGGCGCGAGTGCGCGTTCGAGCGTTTCGCAGGCATGTTCGCTATCGCGGCCTGGGATCCGCGCGAGCGAACGCTCTGGCTGGCTCGCGATGCGCTCGGGATGAAGCCCCTCTACGTCGCGCCGCTTCCCGAGGGGGGAGTCGCATTTGCCTCCGAAATCCGCGCGCTCTTCGGCCTGCCAGGCGTTCGCCGGCGGCTCGATCCGAGCGGGCTCGCCGAGTATCTCGAGTTCGGTTATCGGATAGAGGAGAGCGCCACGATGCTCGCTGGCCTCTCGCGCCTGGCACCGGCCGAGGTGCTGGCGCTCAGGGACGGCAACATCGTGCGCCGCTTCCGCCATTTCGTCGCGCCGCTGCCCGACCGGGGAGATGTGCGCAGCGGCGACGAACGAGCGAGCGAGCTGCTCTCGACCCTGCGCACGGTGGTCGCGCAGCATCTCGTCGCCGACGTGCCGGTGGGGCTCCTTCTTTCCGGCGGCCTCGACTCGAGCCTCATCGCGGCGCTCGCCGAGCGCGAGCGGCTCCGCGCTGACGACGGTGAGCATGGGTTTCGCCGAATCGGACCACGACGAGCGGGGCTGGGCGCGACGGGTGGCGGAGGCGCTCGGTTCGCGAGCACCTCGACGTCGCGATCGCGCCCGACGAAGTGAGCGGAGAGATCGAGGCGGCGCCTGGGTCTTCGACGACCTGTTCGCCGACTGGGGGACGATCACGACCCGGCTCCTCTACCGGCGCTGCCGCGAGGCGGGGCTCAAGGTCGCGCTGGTCGGCGAGGGGGCGGACGAGGTCTTCGGCGGATATTCCACTTTTCGCCGCGCTCAGGCCGCCTGGACCCCGTGGGCGGTGGCCGGCCTCTACCGCAGCTATGTCTCGCGGCGCTGGGGCGGACTCTTCACCCGTTTCCGCGGCGACCCTGGCCGAGCTGGCGGACGAGGCTCGCGGGTGATCTCTTCGAAGCGGTTCGCCGCTTCGAGGTGCGGCGCCAGCTGCCGGGCAACTACGTCATGAAGGTCGATAAGGCCTCGATGTCGGTCTCGCTCGAGGCCCGCGCGCCCTACCTCGATCGGCGGGTCGTCGAAATCGCGTTGCGCACGCCTGAGGAGTGGCTGCTGCGCGACGGCACGGAGAAGTGGCTGCTGCGGCGGGTGGCCGATCTCGCCGGACGTCTTCCGCGCGAAGTCATCTGGCGGCCGAAGGCCGGCGGCTCGATCGCCGCCTCCTGGCTCGACGAGGTGCCTTCATTCCGGCAGTTCGCGCGTGCGCGGGTGCTGCGCTCCGGCGGGTGGGCCGAGAGGCTCGGGCTGAGAGCGGAGATGGAGAAATACTTCGCGGGCACCCGGATCCTGCCGTTCCCGAGCCGGATCTCGCACCTCGGGCATCTCGGCTGGCGCTTGCTCCTGCTCGACCTCTGGGCAGAGCACTATGGGATCGAGGAGCTTGCGTGACCCCCGGCCTTGTGTCGATCATCGTGCCGGTGTTCAACCGCCCGGCACTGCTGGCCGAAGCGGTCGGAAGCGCGCTCGCGCAGACGTACCGTCCGATCGAGATCTTGATCGTCGACGACGGCTCCACCGACGAGACGCCAGCGACTGCGGCGCAACTCGCTTCCGAGCACCCGGCCGAGATCCGGGTTCTGCGACAAGTGAATGCGGGACCTGGCTCGGCGCGCGAGCGGGGACGGCAGACGGCGCGCGGCGAGTTCCTGCAGTACCTCGACAGCGACGACCTCCTGCTGCCGCGCAAGCTCGAGCTGCAAGTGGCGGCGTTGCGCGCGCACGCCGCAGTGCGGGATCGCCTACGGCAGGTGCCGAGAGATCGGATCCGACGGCTCGGAGAGGCGACCCGCTCTGCGTCCATCCGACCGGAAGATCGAGCGGATGTTTCCGACCTTCGTCGCGGAGAGATGGTGGAACACCTTGACGCCGCTTTACCGTGCCGAGCTCTGCGCACGCGCCGGTGCCTGGAGCGAGCTGCGCCTAGAGGAGGACTGGGAGTACGATGCCCGCGTCGCTGCGCTCGAGCCCCGACTGACCTTCGTTCCGGAAGTCGTCGCGGAGGTCCGCAGCCTCGGCACTGGGAGCCTGAGCGACGGTATGACGTTGGATGCCGTCCGGCTCGCCTGGCGGGCAGCAGCGCACGAGAGCATCGCGAAGAGTGCCCTGCGAGTGAGCTCGAACAGGGGCACTCCCGAGATGCAACACCTGAGCCGCGAGCTCTTCCAACTAGGTCGTTTCTGCGCCGCTGCCGGACTCACGTCTTGGACTCGGCGAGTGCTGGCGTACTCGATCGCGGTGGGAGGGGGGCGAGAGAGCGCGACCCTCGACGTCCGGCTCTTCCGGGCTGCAACGAGGGTCGTGGGTGCCGAACTGGCAGGGCGTGGAGCACTGGCGTGGGATCGGCTGAGGGCTTCATGGAACAGGGGGAGACACGCTCCGGAAGGGACCAGCGACTGAACCGGCTGTTGATCGGCGACTGGCTCCCTCCCGACCGGGGCGCGATCGGGCAATATGCCCTGCTCGAGGCGCCGCGCGCTCGCCGGGCGAGGAGATCACGTGACGGTGGTGGGACTGTGCTCGTCCGTCGCGGGCGATCAGGAAGAATGCGTCGGCTCGGGTCGCCTCCGTGTCCTGCGAATCCGGCGTCCCGTTTACGACAAGCAGCGCTTCAGTCGCCGCGCGATATGGACGGTAGCGACCAACACGCGACTGGTTGCTGCGGCATGGCGCGAGCTTCGCCGCGCCGACGAGATTCTCTTCACCGGAAGCCCGCCCTTCCTGATCCACTGGCTAATACCGCTGAAGATTTTTCTGCGCGGCCTTCTCACCTATCGGCTCAGCGACTTCCACCCAGAGGTGCTGATCGCCGCCTTGCGGCGGGCGCCGTTGACGCTGCGGATGCTGCTCGCCTGGAGCCGCGTTTCTCCGCCGCCGCGTCGACCGCATTGAAGTCCTTGGCGAAGACGGCCGTCGTCGGCTGACGGAGAGCGGCGTCGATCCGGCGCGGGTCGCGATCCACCGCTACGGCTCGCCGGTCGAGATCGGGCCGGCGACTCCGCCGCTGGCGCGGCCGCCGGAGCTCGTCGGGAAGGTGGCGCTGCTCTACTCCGGCAACTTCGGCGTCGCGCACGACGCGGCGACCCTGGCGGCCGGCTACCGGCTGCACCACGAGAAGGGGAGCGGGCGGGTGGTGCTCTGGCTGAGCGCGACGGGGGCGAAAGCCGACGCCGCTCGAGCGCGAGCTGCGCGGCGCGGGGCTGCCCGTGCACCGCAGCGCGCCGGTGCCGATCGAGAGCCTCGCGAGCCTGCTGGTGACTCCCGACGCGCACCTGGTGACCCTGCTCGACCCCTTCGTCGGCTACGTGATGCCCTCCAAGGTCTTCGGCTGCCTCGCGTCGGGCAAGCCGCTCCTCTTCATCGGCAGCGCGGCGAGCGACGTCGACCGGCTGGCACGCGCCTCGCCGCTCGGCGAGCGCTACCTGCGGGTCGATGGCGGCGACGCGGCGGGCGTCGCCGCGGCGCTCGAACGCCTCGCGGCGATGGCGAAGAATTCGACGGCGGGAGGCGCCGCGGCGCAGTAACATTGCCCGACTCGATGCTCGGACTTCCGATCAACGTGGTTCACTTCGCCGGCGCGGCGCTCGCCGCCGGTGTGGTCACCAGCCTGGCGGTGCCGTCGCTGGTGCGGATCGCCCTCGCGCTGCGCGCGGTCGACCGGGCGGAGCCGCACAAGCCGGACGCGCGCCGCATCCCGCGGCTCGGCGGCGTCGCGATGTTCCTCGGCATCGGCAGCGCCTGCGCGGTCGGCCTGGTGGTGCGCTGGGACCTCTGGAGCCAGGTGATCCCGCGGCGCGAGCTGCTGGCGCTCGGCGATCGGCGCGCTGCTCGTCTTCCTGGTCGGCCTGGTCGACGACCTGCTGGGCACCTCCCCCTGGCAGAAGTTCCTCGTCCAGTTCCTCGCCGCCTGGCTGGTCGTCAACGCCGGCTGGAGCTTCCAGGTGCTCCGCCTGCCGCTGCTCGGACGGGTCGACCTCGGGATCTGGGGGGGCGTGCTGTCGCTGATCTGGATCGTCGGCGTGACCAACGCGCTCAACCTGCTCGACGGCCTCGACGGCCTGGCCGGGGGCGTCGCCTCGATCATCGCCGCCAGCCTCTTCGCCTATTCCGTCTACCAGGGCAACGAGGGGAGCGCCATCCTGCTCGCCGCGGTGCTCGGCGCCTGCCTCGGCTTCCTCTGGCACAACTGGGAGCCGGCGCGGATCCTGATGGGGGACAGCGGCTCGCTCACCATCGGCTTCCTGTTCGGCGCCATCACGGTGCACACCTCGCTCAAGATGCACGCGGCGGTCGCCATCCTGGTGCCGATCCTGGCGCTCGGCCTGCCGGTCATCGACACCCTGCTGGTGATGGCGATGCGCTTCACGCGCGGTGGCGGCCATCCGCTCGCCTCGCGCGTCGGCCACATGTTCCGCGGCGACCGCACCCACCTGCACCACCTGCTCGGCAACATCGTGATGAAGCGCGGCTCGATCGTGCGGGTGCTCTACCTGGTCGCCGCCGGCGGCTGCCTCGCCGCCGCCGCGGTGGCGATCCAGGGGGACTCGCAGCTCGGCTTGGCGCTGCTCGCGCTCGAGGTGCTGGTCATCTTCGGCATGCGCTGGCTCGGTCTCGCCGCCGGCGCGCGCCGGCTGGCGCTCGAGCAGCGCGACGAGGCGCGCGTCGAGCTCGAGGAGTGGCGCGCCGGCGTCGACGATCCCGGCCCGGGGGCGGAGCTCAGTCGAGAGTCGTGAGGTCGAACGGCGGCAGCTCGCCGACGAGTGAGGTCGCCCGCAGCAGGTGAGGCTCGGCGGCGAGCGGGCCCGCGCACCCGCAACGCGGTCGCGCCGCTCGCGAGCTCGATCACCCGCGGCGCGCCGCCGTCGATCTCGACCAGCACGAGCGACGTCCGCGCCAGCGGCTGGTGCAGCCGGATGGCGAGGCCGCCGGCGCGCGCCGGGAGGAGCTCGAGCGCGCGCGTTCCGTTGGCGATCGACCATTCGTTCGGCTCCCAGCTCGTCGCGGCAGGATCTCCTTCGAAGCCGGGATCGCGGGCCCCGGCCCGGCGCGCCACCAGGCGCGGCGCGAGCCGCGCGCGGCTCGGCCGGTGCACCTGGGACGAGCAGGGCCAGCGCGCCGGGGCCGTCGCCGGCCTCGAGCCGCCGCCGCGCGGCGAAGGTCAGGTAGTCGGCCCAGCTCGCGCTCCAGAGCGCGTCGGAGCGCCGCGCCAGGCGCTCGCCGCGCGCCGGGTCGTCGCCCGCGACGGCGGCGAAGGCGTCGTTCTCGGGTGTCAGCGCGGCGCCGGCGAGCGAGGCGAGGCGCGCCATCGCGGCCGGCGCCAGCGGGCAGTCGCGCAGCAGGCAGAGCGGCCGCGACCAGTCGAGCCAGCGCCGGCTCGCTTCGGCGAGCGCCGGGGAGGCCGGCCCCGCCGGGCGCAGCGCGAGGGCCCGCTCGACCAGGGGAGCGAAGGCGCCGTCGGTGGGCGACTGGACGAGAATCGCGGAGAGCTCGTCGAGCGCCGAGGCCGCGATCGACGGATCGGAAGCGCCGCTCGCCCGGCGCGCCAGTACGCTCTCGGCTTCCCGCAACTGTGCGGCCCGTCCCCGGTTCCAGAAGTCGCGGAAGGCGGCGAGGTCGCCGCGCCGGAGCGCCGCCTCGCCGAGCGTCCTCCAGGTGCGCGGCCGGTCGGGGAGGAGCGGGATGGCGCGCTCGAAAGTGCCGGCGATCTCGAGCCAGCGCCCGATCAGGAGATCGAAGAAGCGATCGTCCTCGAACGCCTCGCGCAGCAGGCTCTCGACCCCCGGGCGGCGCGCCGGGGCGAGCGCCGGCCAGACCTCGAGATAGGCCGCGGCGAGGAACCGGCGCGGCTCGGCGCCGGCGGGGTAGCGCTCGGTGGCGGCGAGCAGCGGCTGCTCCCACTCCTTCGCCGCCGAGAAGAGGCGCGTGTCGCGCTGGCGCAGGCGGAGCATCGCGGTGGCGGCGCCTTCGATCATGGCGCCCTCCCAGCTCGCCGGCGCCAGCGCCAGCGCTTCGCGCGCCAGCTGCCGCGCCGCCTCGAGGCGCGCGATCTCCCGCCCGGTCGCGGCGCCCTCGCGGCCGCGCGCCAGCTCGAGATCGATCATCCGGCGCGCCAGGAGGAGGCGGCGGCGCGCGGCGCTCGTCTCGCGCTCGAGGCGGGCGAAAGTGGCGGGGGAATCGGCGCCGGTGATGCCGACCTCGCCGGCCCGCGCGACGAGGGCGGCGCGATCGGAGCTCTCGCTCCGGTAGAGGGCGAGCGCGGCGAGAGCGCCGAGCAGCGCCAGCGCGGCGGCCACGAGGCGGGGCGCGGAGCGGGCGCCCGGGCTGCGGCGCCGGAGCCGGACGCGCCTCGTCGATGGCGGCGAACATCGCGCCGCGGACGACTACCAGCGTGCTAGCGTCCGCCCCCTCGTCATGACCTCCCCTGAGAAGCTCGCGGAGCGCGGCCGGATCCTGCTCTGGACGGCCGGGGTGACGCTCCTGCTGCTGGCGCCGATGCCGGCGGTGTTCGAGGGCGAGTCGCTCCATCGTTTCGGCCGCCTCCACGGCGACAAGCTGGTGCACCTGGCGCTCTTCTTCGGCCTGGCGCGAGTCTGGCTGGCGGCCGCGGCGACCGCGGGGCCGCGCCGGCGCTGGCGATCGCGCTCGCCGCGGCGCTCTACGGCGGACTTCTCGAGCTGGTGCAGGGAGCGGCCGGACGCGACCCGGAGTGGGGGGATTTCGCGGCCGACCTCGCCGGCGCGCTGCTCGCCTGGGCGCGCCTGGTGGCGCGCGCGGCGCGCGCCGCCGGCACGAGGGGCGCTTTGACTCCGGCGCGCGGCGTCGGGTACGGTGAAGCCCCGTGAGAGTCACCGATCACCTCGAGCGCGCCGCCGAGCCGCCGATCAGCTTCGAGATCATCCCTCCGCTGCGCGGCGGCAACGTCCGCAGCCTGCTGGCGCTGATCGACGACCTGATGGTCTTCCGGCCGCCCTTCATCGACATCACCTCGCACGCCGCCGAGGTCCTCTACGAGGAATCGGCCGAGGGCATCCAGCGCCGCGTCAAGCGCAAGCGTCCCGGCACGCTCGGCGTCTGCGCCCTGATCCAGAACAAGTACCAGGTCGACGCGGTGCCGCACGTGCTCTGCCAGGGCTTCACCCGCGAGGAGACCGAGGACTTCCTGATCGAGCTGCGCTACCTCGGCATCGACAACGTGCTGGCGGTGCGCGGCGACGAGAGCGGCTACCAGAAGCCGCTGCGCGACGGCAAGACGGCGAACGAGTTCGCCGTCGACCTGGTGCGGCAGATCGCCGACATGAACCGCGGCCGCTACCTGCAGGCCGACCTGCTCGACGCCGCGCCGTCGGATTTCTGCGTCGGCGTCGGCGGCTACCCGGAGAAGCACTTCGAGGCGCCGAACCTCGCCACCGACATCCGGCGGACGAAAGAGAAGCTCGACGCCGGCGGCAGCTACGTCGTGACGCAGATGTTCTTCGACAACCGGCGCTACTTCGACTACGTCGAGCAGTGCCGGGCCGCCGGCATCACGGCGCCGATCATCCCCGGGCTCAAGATCCTGACCTCGCGCAAGCAGGTCACTTCGATCCCGCGCACCTTCCACGTCGACATTCCGCAGGCGCTCTCGGACGAGATCGCCGCCTCGCCCGACGAGCGGGTCCTCGACGTCGGCGTCGAGTGGACGCTCGCCCAGGCCCGGGAGCTGCTCGACCGCGGCGCGCCGTCGCTGCACTTCTACGTCATGCAGAGCTCGGCGGGAGTGCGCAAGATCCTCTCCGGCCTGCCGCTCGGCATCGCCGCCGCCAACGGCTGAGAGCTCTCCGGTTGCATTCGCCGGCCTGAGCGGGCAGAATCGCGCCGCATTCGGAGCGGTCCGGCTCGACCGGACACGGCAACCTGGGGCGGACACCCAAGGTGCCCTCCCGTCCACGGAGCAGAGAGTGGATGGGGATGCGGCCGCGGCGGCGACAAGCCGCGGCAACGAACTGTCCGAGCGTGCGGCCCGCTTCCGATTGCTTCATGGGAGCGGGTTTTTCGTTTCCGCCGCTCCGGGGAGCCAGCTTGAGCCGCATCGAAGTCCCGATTCCGTCCCTTCCCGCCGATCCCCCGCCGGCGCAGCCGGCTGACAGGGATTCGCGCACCCAGGCGCTCGTCGAGGCGCTCGAGGAGCGCATCCTGGTGCTCGACGGCGCCACCGGCACGATGCTGCAGTCCTACGCCCTCACCGCCGCCGACTTCGGCGGGCCGGAGCTCGAGGGGTGCAACGAGAACCTCTGCCTCACCCGCCCGGACGTCGTGCGCGGCGTCTCCGAGCGCTACCTCGCGGCCGGCGCCGACATCGTCGAGACCGACTCGTTCGGCGGCACGCCGCTGGTGCTCGCCGAGTACGGCCTCGCCGACCGCGCCTTCGAGCTCAACCGGCTCTCCGCCGCGCTCGCCCGCGAGGCCTGCGCGCAGTTCGAGGAGCCGGGGCGCCTGCGCTTCGTCGCCGGCTCGATCGGGCCGACGACGAAGGCGATCTCGGTCACCGGCGGCATCACCTTCGAGGAGCTGGCGGAGAACTTCCGCGTCCAGGCGCTCGGCCTGATGGCCGGCGGCGCCGACTACCTGCTGGTCGAGACCTGCCAGGACACGCGCAACGTCAAGGCGGCGCTGGTCGGCCTCGAGCAGGCGTTCGAGGCGGCGGGCTGGCGGATTCCGGTCGCGGTCTCGGCGACCATCGAGCCGACCGGCACGATGCTCGCCGGCCAGGACGCCGAGGCGCTCGCGGTCTCGCTCGCCCACGCCGACCTGCTCTACGTCGGCCTCAACTGCGCCACCGGGCCCGGACCTGATGTCGGATCACCTGCGCACCCTCTCCGAGCTCTGCCGCACGCGCGTCGCCTGCGTCCCCAACGCCGGGCTGCCCGACGAGGAGGGGAAGTACCGCGAGGGGCCCGAGGTCTTCCGCGAAGTCTTCGGCCGCTTCCTCGACGCCGGCTGGCTCAATCTCGTCGGCGGCTGCTGCGGCACGACCGGCGGCGCACGTCGCGGCGCTCGCCGAGCTCGCGCGCGGCCGCCGGCCGCGGCCGATCCCGCACCACCAGCGCGCCTTCGTCGCGGGGCTCGAGGCGGTCGAGCTGGTGCCCGAGAACCGGCCGCTGCTGGTCGGCGAGCGCACCAACGTGCTCGGCTCGCGCCGCTTCAAGGAGCTCGTCGCCGGCGGCGACTTCGAGGCGGCGGCCGACGTCGGCCGCGCCCAGGTGCGCGCCGGCGCGCAGGTGATCGACGTCTGCCTGCAGGACCCCGATCGCGACGAGCGCGCCGACGTCGAGGCCTTCCTCGCCAAGCTGATCAAGGTCGCCAAGGCGCCGCTGATGATCGACTCGACCGACGCGCGGGTGATGGAGCGCGCGCTGACCTACTGCCAGGGCAAGTCGGTCCTCAACTCGATCAACCTCGAGGACGGCCGCGAGCGCTTCGAGAAGGTCGTGCCGCTCGGCCGCCGCTTCGGCGCCGCCTACGTCGTCGGCCTGATCGACGAGAAGGGGATGGCGGTCACCGTCGAGCGCAAGCTCGAGGTGGCGCGGCGCAGCCTGCAGATCCTGGTCGAGGAGATGGGCGTGGCGGCGGAGGACCTCTGGTTCGATCCGCTCGTCTTCCCCTGCGGCACCGGCGACGAGGCCTACCTCGGCTCGGCGGCGGCGACGATCGAGGGGGTGCGGGCGCTCAAGGCCGAGTTCCCCTTCTCGAAGACGATCCTCGGAATATCGAACGTCTCTTTCGGCCTCCCTCCGGGAGGCCGCGAGGTCCTCAACTCGGTCTTCCTCTTCCACGCCACGCAGGCCGGGCTCGACGCCGCGATCGTCAACACCGAACGGCTGGCGCGTTACGCCGAGATCCCGGAGGAGGAGCGGCGGCTCGCCGAAGCGCTGATCTTCCTGGCGCCGGGGGACAAGGCGGCGGGCGAGGCGGCGGTGGCGGCCTTCACGGCGCACTTCCGCGGCCGCGAGCGCGGAGAAGAAGGGCTCGCGGCTCGCGGAGCTGCCCATCGACCAGCGGCTGTCGCGCGCCATCGTCGAGGGGACGAAGGAGGGCCTCGAAGCGAACCTCGAGGAGGCGCGGCGGGATCCGCGCTGGCCGGCGCCGCTCGACCTGATCAACGGGCCGCTGATGGCGGGGATGGCCGAGGTCGGCCGCCTGTTCAACGACAACCGGCTGATCGTCGCCGAGGTGCTGCAGTCGGCCGAGGTGATGAAGGCGGCGGTCTCGCACCTCGAGCGCTACATGGAGCGGAAGAGCAGCGGCGGGCGCGGCAAGGTGATCCTCGCCACCGTCAAGGGGGACGTGCACGACATCGGCAAGAACCTGGTCGAGATCGTCCTCGCGAACAACGGCTTCGAGGTGGTGAACCTGGGCATCAAGGTTCCCTCCGAGCAGCTCATCCAGGCGGTGCGCGAGCACCGGCCCGACGTCATCGGCCTGTCGGGGCTGCTGGTCAAGAGCGCGCAGCAGATGGTGCTGACCGCCGGCGACTTCGCCGCGGTCGGCATCGACGTTCCCCTGGTCGTCGGCGGCGCGGCGCTGACGCGGCGCTTCACCCACCGCAAGATCGCGCCGGCCTACGCGAGCCTCTGCACCTATGCCAAGGACGCCATGCACGGCCTCTCGCTGGTCGAGCGGCTGACCGATCCGGCGAAGCGCCCCGAGCTCGAGCGCGAGATCGGAGCGCTGGTCGCCAACGACAACGCCGACGCCGAGCCGGTGCGGGCCGACGACGCCTTCGACCGCGGCCCGCGCCGCTCGACGGTGCGTCGCGACCTGCCGGCGCTGCCGCCTCCGGACCTCGACCGCCACGTCGCCGAGCTCGACCTCGACGCGGTGTGGGCCGAGCTCAATCCGCAGATGGTCTACGGCAAGCACCTCGGCCTCAAGGGCGTGGTGCGGCGGCTCGCGGCCGAAGGGGACGAGAAGTACCGCAAGCTCGAGGCGGTGATCGAGGAGCTGAAAGCCCTCGGCCGGGCCGGCGCGATCCACGCGCGGGCGGTCTGGCGCTTCTTCCCGGCGCAGGTGGAAGGGGAGCGGCTGACGCTGCGCGATCCCGACCGCGGCGGCGTCGCCGCCGAGTGGACCTTCCCGCGCCAGAGCGGCCCGGAGGGCCTCTGTCTCGCCGACTACGTGAGTGACTCTCCGGGGGGGATCACGTGGCGCTCTTCGTCACCACGGCGGGGGAAGGGGTGCGCGAGCGGGTCGAGGCCTGGAAGCGCGATGGCGAGTACCTCAAGAGCCACGCTTTTGCCGCGCTGGCGCTCGAGACGGCGGAGGCGGCGGCCGAATGGCTGCACCAGAAGCTCCGCGCCGACTGGGGCTTCCCCGATCCGCCGGAGCTGGCGCCCGAGGACCGCTTCGCCGCCCGTTATCGCGGCAAACGCTACAGTTTCGGCTATCCGGCCTGCCCGGATCTGGGCGGCCAGCGGGCGCTCTTCGCGGCGCTCCGTCCCGAGGAGATCGGCGTCCAGCTGACCGAGGGGGAGATGATGGACCCCGAGGCGTCGGTTTCGGCCCTCGTCGTCCAGCACCCGGAGGCCCGTTACTTCGGCGTCTGACTCCCGGCCGGGCGGGGTGGAACATTCCTCGAATCCCGCCGTAGAGAGACCAGGAGTCGATCGAGGGCCCGCCCGAGGCGGGCCGTCTCTTCCAGGGCACTCCGAGGGGTTTCGCCATGAAGAAGAAATGGATCGTGACGGGCATCGCGGCGCTCGTCCTGGTAGGCGCGGGGGTCGTCGCCAAGGCCAAGGGAAGCAACAAGGAAGAGCCCAAGGAGTCCCCGTTCCGGCTCGGCAAGGTGACGGCGTCGGATCTCCAGGTGTCGGTGCGCGAGGTCGGCGTCGTCGACCCGCTGAACAAGGTCGAGGTCAAGTCGACGGTCTCGGGGCGGGTCATCGCCCTGCACGTGCGCGAGGGGGACCAGGTGAAGAAGGGGGACCTTCTCGCCGAAGTCGAGCCCGACGTCACGCAAGCCCAGTCCCTCTCCGACGTCACCTCGTCGGTGACCCAGGCGGAGCTCAAGCTGCGCGACGCCGAGCGCGCCCTGGCGGCGCAGCAGCGGCTCTACGACAACGGGCTGCTCGGCAAGGAGAACCTGCGCGACTTCGAGGCGTCCCGCGATCTCGCGGCGCACGACCTCGACGCGGCGCGCACCCGCTACCGCATCGTCGAGGACCACGGCATCCCGATCGACGCCGCCGGCGGCGTCCAGCGCGCCCGCGTCGTGGCGCCGATGGACGGCGTCGTCATCGCGCGCGGCGTCGAGCTCGGCGAGACGGTGACCTCGGGCGTCTCCTCGTTCAACGCCGGCACGGTGCTCTTCACCGTCGCCGACCTCCAGTCGCTGGTGATCAAGGTCAACCTCAACGAGGTCGACATCGCCAAGGTGCACGTCGGCCAGCCGGTGCGGCTGACCCTCGACGCCTACCCGCAGCGCTCCTTCGAGGGCAAGGTCCGCTTCGTCGCCCCGGCGGCGACGCTGGTCGACAAGATCAAGGTCTTCGAGACCGAGATCTCGCTCGCGGAGCTCGATCCCTCCTTCCGCACCGGCATGAGCGCCAACGTCGAGATCCTCGGCGAGCGGCGCGACAAGGCGCTCTCGATTCCGCTCGAGGCGCTGCAGCGGCGCGAGGGCGAGGTGGTCGCCTACCGGCTCAAGAAGGACCTGCCGGAGAAGGACGTGGCGAAGGCGCGCGACGGCCTCGGCGGCAAGAGCAAGTACACCTGGCTCTCGGAGCACTGGCAGGACTACTTCGAGCCGGTGAAGATCGAGGCCGGCATCGCGACGCTCGAGCGCGTCGAGGTGGTCGCCGGGCTCGGCGAGAACGACGAGGTCTCGCTCGAGGATCCGACCCGCAAGAAGGTCGAGCGCGACGACGAGACGAACTGACATGGCCACCGCACGCTCGCTCATCATCGAAGCTCGCGGCCTGACCAAGATCTACGGGTCGAACGGCACCGCCGTCCACGCCCTGCGGGGCGTCGACCTCGAGGTCGACCGCGGCGAGTTCGTGGCGCTGATCGGGCCCTCGGGCTCCGGCAAGTCGACCCTGATGGCGCTGCTCGGCTGCCTCGACCGTCCGACCGCCGGCAGCTACCGGCTCGACGGCGAGGCGGTCGAGGATCTCGACGGCGCCGAGCTGGCGGCGATCCGCAACGCCAAGGTCGGCTTCGTCTTCCAGACCTACAACCTGCTGCCGCGCGCCTCGGTGTCGCGCAACGTCGAGCTGCCGCTGCTCTATGCCGGGGTTTCGAAGCGGGAGCGGCGCCAGCGCGCGCTCGAGCTGCTCGAGCAGGTCGGCATCCCCGAGAAGGCGGACCGCCTGCCGGGCGAGCTCTCGGGCGGCCAGCGGCAGCGCGTCGCCATCGCGCGCGCTCTGGCCAACGGGCCGGCCCTGCTGCTCGCCGACGAGCCGACCGGCGCCCTCGACTCGAAGACCGGGCACGAGGTGCTCGAGCTCTTCGGCGAGCTCAACCGGGCCGGCAACACCGTCGTGCTGGTGACCCACGACCCGACCATCGCGGCGCTCGCCAGCCGGCAGGTCGAGCTGCGCGACGGCCTCGTGCACCTGCCGGAGGCGGAGGCGGCATGAGGACGAGCGGCGCCTTCGGCGAGCGGGTGCGCTCGGCCTGGGTCGAGCTGGCCGAGAATCCCGGCCGCTCGGCGCTCCAGGCGCTCGGCATCCTGCTCGGCGTCGCCTCGGTGCTCGGTGGCTTCTCGATCGCCGACAGCCAGCGCAAGCAGTCCGAGCGGATCTTCGCGCGCATCGGTGGCATCGACAAGCTGAACGTGATGCCGGTCGAACAGGTCGGCGACGGCCGCCCCTCGGCGATGCAGAACGCGAACCTCGGCCTGCGCGCCGTCGACGCGACCGAAGGCCTGGAGCTCGACCGCAAGGCGGCGGAGGGAGTCTCGCTCCAGCGCGGCATCCGGACGCGGGTGCGCTCCCCCTGGGCCGACGAGGAGCGCCAGGTGACCGGCATCGGCGGCGACTACGTCGCGATCCAGGGCTACGAGATCGAGCAGGGGCGCGATTTCTCAGCCGCCGACTACGAGCGCGGCGCGGCGGTGGCGATCCTCGGCTCGGAGCCGGCGAGCGTCTTCTTCCCGACCGGCGACGTGCTGGGCCAGACGATCCGCGTCGGCGACGTCCCGGTGCAGGTGATCGGCGTCTTCCGCGAGAAGGTCTTCCGTTTCCGCGAGGGGCAGAACAACATCTTCGCCTGGCGCAACAAGATCGTCGCCGTGCCGTCGTCGCTGGTCGCCAGCCGCATGCAGGGGGACGACTACCACCGCGTCGACCGCGTGACCTTCAAGGTCCCGAAGATGGACGACGTCGCCAACTTCGCCAAGGCGCTCGACGTCCTCGTCTTCTCGAACCACCGCCTGCAGCGCGACTTCCGCCTCGACGACGTCGGCAAGCGGCTGCAGCGCCAGATGAGCCAGGGGGACGTCTACAACCTGATCTTCATGCTGTCGGGCGTCCTCGCCCTGATCGGCGGCGGCCTCGTCAACGTCAACATCCAGCTCGCCTCGCTCAAGGAGCGGGTGCGCGAGGTCGGCGTCAAGATGGCGATCGGCGCTTCCGGCAGCGAGATCTTCAAGAGCTTCCTGACCGAGGCGATGCTGCTCTCGGTGGTCGGCGGCGTGGCCGGCTTCGCCGGCGGCATCGCGCTGTCGTGGGTCATCGCCGGGGCGATCGGCATTCCGCTCACCCTCGCGCCGGCGAGCTTCGTCTGGGCCTTCCTGATGGCGCTCGTCTTCGGCTTCCTCTTCGCCCTCTATCCGGCCTGGAAGGCGAGCCGGCTCTCGCCGATGGAGGCCTTGCGCTATGAGTGAGAGCCTGCGGCTGTCGCTCTCGGCCTCGCCCGAGCTGGCGCCCCCGGCGCGGCGCAGTGGCCTGCGCGCGCGCCTGGCGCTCGGCTGGGAGGTCGTCACCGGCGGGCTGATCGAGCTCTGGGCGCACAAGATGCGCTCGATCCTGACCCTCACGCTGCTGATGCTCGGCGTCTTCGCGCTGGTGGTCATGATGTCGGTCCTCGACGGCGTCAAGGACAAGATCGCCACCGGCTTCGCCGGCCTCTCCTGGGACGGCACGCTGCTGGTGGCGCCGCAGGAGGCGCGCACCAGCGAGGAGCAGAAGCGCTTCGCGATGAGCCCCGGCCTGCGCTACGAGGACCTGGCGCGGCTCACCGTGCCGCACGAGAAGATCCTCGGCTTCGCGCCGCGCGCCACCAAGCGGGTCACCGTGCGCACCACGGCCGGCCCCGAGCGCGCCTTCGTCACCGGCGTGACGGCGGACTACGCCTGGCTGATGAACCGGCCGGTGTCGCTCGGCCGCGGCCTCACCGACGACGACCAGAAGCGCCGGCGGACGGTGGCGGTGGTCGGCGCGACGCTCGCCTCGAAGCTCTTCGGCGGCACCGATCCGGTGGGGCGCGACCTGGTGGTCGAGGGCGTCCCCTACCGCATCGTCGGCGTGCAGGCGCCCGGGATGATCTTCTCCGACGAGAACTACATGGACGCCAACGGGCTGCACGTGCCGCTCGAGACCTACATGGACCGGCTCGACTCGACGCACGCTCTCTCGCACGTGGCGGTCAAGCTGCGCTCGAAGGACGACTTCGACGAGATGTCGGCGCTCGTCCTCTCGCGCGTCCGGCAGGCGCATCACGGCATCGAGGACGTTCGCATCCTCGACCTCGACTCCGAGGGGGCGAAGTCCTGGAACGACTTCCTCCAGCAGATGCGCGGCTGGGCGATCGTGCTCTACAGCCTCGCCTTCACCGTGCTGCTGGTCGGCGGCGTCGGCGTGCTGTCGGTGATGCTGATCTCCTTCTCCGAGCGGCGCTACGAGATCGGCCTGCGCAAGTCGCTCGGCGCCTCCGACGGCCAGATCCTCGGCCAGTTCCTGCTCGAGGCGCTGGTGCTGGCGGCGCTCGGCGCCGTGGCCGGGACGGTCGGCGGCGCCGCGCTCTGCCGGGCGCTGTCGGACTTCTTCCCCTACGGCCTGGTGGTCAGCCGGGCCGGCCTGCTCGCCGCCTGGAGCTCGGCCCTGCTGCTCGCCGCCGGCTTCGGCCTCTACCCGGCCCTGCGCGCCTCGAAGCTGTCGCCGATGGAGGCGATGCGCTGATCTGAGAGACTCCGCCGGGTGATTCGGCGCGCTCTCTTCCTGATACTGCTTCTGTGGACTCCGGCGACCGCCCTGCGCGCCGCCCGGCCGACGGCGCCATCGGGGGACGAGCTGCTCGTCTTCGCCGCCGCCAGCCTGAGCGAGGTGCTCGGCGAGCTCGGCGGCCGGTTCGCGAGCGGCGGCGGGATGCGGCCGGTGTTCTCTTTCAGCGGGTCGAGCACCCTGGCGCGGCAGATCGAGGAGGGAGCGCCCGCCGATCTCTTCGTCTCCGCCGACGAGCGGCAGGTGGACCGGCTGGCGGACCGGCGACTGATCTTCGCCGGCACGCGGCGCGAGCTGCTCGGCAACCGGCTGGTCGTCGTCGTCGCGGCGGCGGGAGGCCCGGCGCTCGCGAGCGCGGCCGACCTGACCGGGCCCGCCGTGCGCACGCTCGCCCTCGCGCAACCGGAGACGGTGCCGGCGGGCGTCTATGCCCGCGAGTACCTCGAGCGCGCCGGGCTCTGGACGCAATTGAAGGAGAAGGTGGCTCCGGCCGAGAGCGTGCGGGCCGCGCTGGCGGCGGTAGAGGCCGGGCAACGCCGACGCCGCGTTCGTCTACGCGACCGACGCGGCGATCTCGCCGCGGGTGCGGATCGCTTTCGACGTTCCCGCCGGCGAGGCGCCGCGCATCGTCTACGTGGCGGCGGTGCCGGCCGGCGCGGCGCACGCCGCCGAAGGGCGGCGCTTCCTCGACTTCCTCGCCTCGCCGGAATCGGCGGCGGTCTTCCGCCGCTACGGATTCATCGCGCCGCCCCCTCCGGCGCCATGAGCGGCGACATGCTCGACCTCCTCTGGCGGACGCTCGCCTGCGCCGGCGTGGCGCTGGCGCTGGTGGCGATCCCCGGCCTGGCGCTCGCCTGGGTGCTGGCGCGCTACCGCTTCGCGGGGCGCAGCGTCGTCGAGACGCTCGTCACGCTGCCGCTGGTGGCGCCGCCGGTGGCGACGGGGTTGATCCTGCTGCGTCTGTTCGGCCGCCGCGGCGCGCTCGGCGGCTTCCTGCACGACCGGCTCGGCCTCGACGTCGTCTTCACGACGCGCGGCGTCGTGCTCGCGATGGCGGTGATGGCGCTGCCGCTCTTCGTGCGCACGGCGCGGGTCGCCTTCGAAGGGGTGGAGCCGCGGCTCGAGCGGGTGGCGCGCACGCTCGGCGCCTCGCGGCGGCGGGTCTTCCTGACCGTGACGCTGCCGCTCGCGGCGCGCGGCCTGGCTGCCGCGGCGCTGCTCGCCGGCGCGCGGGCGCTCGGCGAGTTCGGCGCCACGATCCTGGTCGCCGGCGCGATTCCCGGCCGCACCGAGACCCTGGCGGTCGCCATCTACCAGCGCATCCAGCTCGGCCGCGACGCCGAGGCGAACGCCCTGCTGCTCCTCTCGCTCGCCGTCGCCTTCGCCGCCACCGCGGCCGCCGAGCTGCTCGGCGCGCGACGCCGGAGCGCCGCGTGAGCCTGCGATTCGAGGGCGTCGAGCTGCCGCTCGCCGAGTTCGCGCTGCGGCTCGATCTCGAGCTCGCGGCGCGGGCGACGCTGGTCGTCGGGGCCTCGGGCGCCGGCAAGTCGTCGCTGCTCGAGCTGGTCGCCGGCCTGCGCCGGCCGCGGCGGGGGCGCATCGTGCTCGACGGCACGGCGCTCGACGATGCGGCGCGCGGCGCCCACCTGCCGCCGCCGGCGCGCGGGGTCGGCTGGGTGCCGCAGGAGGGGGCGCTCTTTCCGCACCTCTCGGTGCGCGGCAACCTGCTCTACGGCGCGCGGCGCCGACTTGCCGACGCCGGCGCGGCGGAGCTGGCGAGCCTCGCGGCGCGCCTCGACCTCGGGTCGCTCCTCGATCGCTCGCCGGCGACGCTGTCGGGGGGCGAGCAGCGGCGCGTGGCGATCGGCCGCGCGCTGCTCTCGGGCGCGCGCATCCTGCTCGTCGACGAGCCCTTCGCCGGGCTCGACCGTGGGCTGCGCGAGCGCGTCGCCGAGGCGCTCTTCAGGGTGCGCGACGAGCTCGCCGTGCGGGTCGTGGTCGTGAGCCACGACCTCGACGGGCTGGGGGCGTGGGCGGAGGAGATCGTGGTGCTCGAGCGCGGCGCGGTCGTCGCGCGCGGCACGCCCGACACGCTGCTCGAGATCGATCCGCAGGCGCTGCGGCTGCGCGAGGGCGGGGCGGCGGGGAGCTAGACTGCCGCCATGCCGATCCGTGAGTGGTCGCGCCGCGCGTCCTTCGCGTTCCTCGCCACGCCGACCGTGGTGGCCGCAGGACTGCGCGTGGCGCGGCTGGACCGGCGGATGCGGCTCGACGAGCTCATCGCGGCGCTCAAACGTCGCGCCTCGGACCCGCTGCCCGCCGCGCCTGGCGAACCCCGTCTTCCTCGCCGGCACGGCGGAGCGCCTGCTGCCGTTCCTGCCGCCGCGGCGCTACGGAACTTGCCTGCGACGAGCGCTCGTGGTGCTCGAACTCTGGTCGCGCTGCGGATTGCAGCCGACGCTGCATCTGGGCTTCCGGCTGTCGGCGCCGGAACGCGACGGCCACGCCTGGCTGTCCGCGACCGCCGGCGACGGCGCCTGCCTGCGAGTTTCCGATCCGCAGGACACGACACCGACCTTCGAGTTCTAGCTCCAGGGCCTGGGGCGGGCGTCGCCTTCCGCGGCGGAGCGCAGCCGCCTGCGTGCCGCGATCGCCTTCCAGGTTTTCGCGAGCAGTACGAACGGACGGCCGAGCCAGTCGGCGGCGCGCCGAAGTGGCGACGGGCGCCTGGTGCCGTCGCCCACCCGGGCTGGAGGTCGGAGCGCCCGGAGCACGAGTCCGGCGCGGGCCGCAGGCTTCCACACTTCCGCGAGCGGCGCTTCCATCCAACGCCACTTGAGAGCCTGCGCGTAGTCGGAATCGAGCGCGATGGCGAGGAGATGATCCGCCAGCCGGCGGGAGCCGGCGCTCGGTTCGGCCTGCCAGGGACTGACGCCCGCAGCGAGGACACGAGCGAGCTCTAGGGCCGCGTCGATCTCGGCCGGGCTCAAGTCGCGCTCGATCCAGCTGCGCCAACGATCGAGAGCCGCCGGCCACCGGCGCGAGATCCACGAGGTCGCCGATCAGCAACCAGCCCGGATAGGTCGCGTCGAAGGCGTGCTGGGCGAGGGCATGAACGAGAGCGTGAGCGAGGAGGACCGGGGGCGCGGGTGTTCGCAGGCTGGCGAACGGCGAAGTGTCCGGCAGAGGGACGAGCAGTCCGGCCTCGGAGAGGGTCTGCCGGTTGGCCGAGCGCCGCGAACCGATGCGTACGCCGGGAAGGTGCCGGTGGAGTCTCGAGATTGGCCGCGCCGGGCAGGTGCAGCGTCGGGGAGTGATGCGCGTAATCGGAGGCTCCGGAGTCGTCGAAGCCCTGCCGTCGGAGCTCGTGATGCAAGAGTCCGACCTCATCGATCCCCACCAGAAGGTCGAGGTCTCCGCTCGGCCTCGCGCCGGGAGCCGCGAGGCCGGCCGCGGAGAGTGCCCGCCCCTTGAGCAGAACGAGCTCGATGCCCAACCGAGAGGCGACTTCGGCCGCCGCTTCGAGGGTCGCGTCCAGCTGGAGCTCCGCTCCTATGGCACGGGCGCGCTCGCGGGCGAGTCGCTCGCCCATCGGTCCGGAGAGGGCTCGCTGCCGCGCAGCCAGGCGCGGCAGGAGCCCGAGCCGGCCCGCGAGGGTGAGCACGTCGCCGGAGTCGGGGAGGGGTGGCGGGTTCGACGAGAACGCCGCGCGCAGGACCCATTCCAGACGAGCGGTCGGTGCCGCCGCCGGCGGGTCGAAGCGGAACGCGCGCATCACGATTAAGTATCTCCCAGGGGCAAGTGCGGTCGGTCATCGTCTAGGATTCTGTCGTGGGACGACCTCTCGATGCGGACAGCTTCGGCGAGAGATTCCTCGAAGTGCCCGATCTCTTCCCCGGTCGCGCGGCCGGCGAAGCCCGCGGGCGCGGCGAGCTCAGGCTCGACATCGCCGGAGGCCCCTATCGGTTGATCGGGCTCGGGGAGCGCCAGCGCGAGACGCTGGCGCGACGATTCACTCCCTGCCTCCTCGATTCGGCGCCGAACGCCTCAGACGTCCCTGTACGGCTCTTCCGCGCTCCGGATGAGGATTTTCGAGCTCTGGAAGAGGCTCCGCGCGAGCTCGATCTCGACTTCCAACATCAGGCAGACGCGGTCCTGATCGCCGGTGAACGGCTGATGGCGCGGCTAGACGGATTGCCCGAGCCCGAGGTCAGCCTCTGGAGCGCCGATTCGGCCGGCGACGAGCTGCCCAACCAGGTCGAGAACCTGCTCCGAATCACTGCTGCTTATCGCCTGCTCGCCGCCGGTGGAGTGCTGCTGCACAGCGCAGGTGTGCGCGCCGGCGAGGGGGCGTGGGTGTTCGTCGGGCGCTCGGGCGCGGGCAAGTCGACGGTCGCTGGCCTCTCTGCGGAACGCGGACTGGAAGTGCTCTCGGACGAACTCAACGCTCTTTCGATCGTCGAGGGAAGTCCTCGCGTCGAGAGGATGCCCTTCGCCGGCGACTACGGCCGGTACGAGGCGGAGCGGCATAGCTATCCGCTGCGGGGCGTCTCCCTGCTCCGGCAAGGCGAACGAGCCCGTGTCGAACCGGCGTCTCGCGTCGAGGCGGTCGCCGAGCTCGCGGCCGCTGCACCGTTCGTCAACATCGATCCATTGCGAACGTGATCGTCTCCTGGCCAATCTCGAGCGGCTGACGGAGGTCGTGCGCGTCGGGAAGCTGACGTTCGCCCTCGACGCGAAGTTCTGGGATATCTTGCTGCCTCCCCCGTGAGTCAGATCCCTCGATCGCTTCGGCTCGCGCCGGACATCCGCTATCGTCGACTCGAAGGCGAGGCGGTGGCGCTCTCCCAGAGCTTGGGCGAGGTCTTCGGGATGAGCGAGGTTGCCGGGCGCATCCTCGAGCTCTGCGATGGAACCAGGAACTTCGAGGGGATCGTCGACCAGTTGACCGAAGAGTTCGAAGCGCCTCGCGATCGCGTCGAAGCCGACGCCCGCCGCTTCCTCGAAGAACTCCTGCAGCTCGGCTTCCTTCGGCCCGACTAGGCCTTACTGCCCCTGCGCTGCCGGTGGCAGGAGGCGCTCGTCAGGGCAATACCGGGAGCAGCGCGCGTCGATGGCCGTTTTCGTGTTCCAGGCGGACGCTCTGGCGGCGAAGCAGCTCCGGGTCGGCGGCGAGAGGATCGCCGGCGACGAGCTCCGAGGCCCCCGGACAGAAGTCGATCGGCGCGCCCCCCTCACGCTCGATCGCGCGCGCCGTTGCGGCGGCCGCAGTCGTGATCTCGCGGACACGCCGCAGCTCCGCCGAGTCGGTCCAGATCTCGCGAATGGACTCACGGTGGAGGTTGCCGACGGGCCGGCGCCACTGCACGCAAGGCAGGACGTCGCCGTAGGGATCGACGGTCAGGGAGGATGAGCCGGCGCCGCAGTTCTTGCCCGTGTCGGGAAAGGAACTGAGCTCGTCGCCCTCGCGCGCGCGTTGTTCCACCTCGCCTGCCCGCGCGTCGAGGAAGCGCCAGAGAGCCAGGAGTCCCTGTCGCGTCGGCGCGATCGCCAGAGGAGAGGCATCGCCGTCATCGCGCGGGGAAACCGCGGTATTGAAGGCGACCGGCAGTCCAAGCTCGCGGGCGAGCTCCCAGATCTTCTCGATCTCGTGCTCGTTCCAGCGCGTCACCGTGCAGTTGAGTTTCAGGCGCAGCCTCGATGCACGAAGCTCTTTCAGGTTGTTCATCAGACGGTCGAAGCTTCCCGCGACGCGCGTCTGCCTGTCGTGGGTCGCAGCGGCCGCGCCGTGGATCGACAGGTCGACGACGAACGGGTCGACTTCGTTCCGCAGTCGGAGCGCCATGCGCCCGCGCAAGGCGTGGCCGTTCGACTTGACGCGAACGGCGAAACCGAGATTGCGCGCCGCGGCGCCGATCGCGAAGAAGTCTGGGTGGGCGAGCGGCTCGCCGCCGGAGAGCGTCAGATGAAGCACTCCGAGCTCCCGGAGCTCGCGGAGCAACTCGAGATAGCGCGGGAGGCCGAGCGGAACGCCGGTCCGCCGAGTGTCGTTGTAGCAGTAGAAGCAGTCGAGGTTGCAGCGATAGGTCAGCTCGAGAAGCACATCGAAGAGCCGGTTCTCGCTCCAGGTACGAGCGAGGAACTGTTCATAGCTCGACGAGGTTCCCCTCACGCTCCCCGCTCCGGACCCGGTCGATTCAGGACTGGGAGACGCGGCAGATGCCCCGCTGCTTGCCGTTGGGCGGGCCGCAGACCGCGGCGACTGCTTCGAGGGGCTGACGGAAGAGAATGGCTGGAGGCGCGTAGGAGCGGCGGACAGCGGAAGCTTCCGCCGCAGGTCGAAGCCGTGCCTTCTCACGAGAGCTTGAGTCGTCGGTCATCGGTCGTTGTGTTACGCGCTTCTGCCTCTCTCGAGACGAGGGTTCAATGGAGCTCGGTTGCGGGATCGCCCAGCAGGTTGTAAGGAGTCGAGTTTAGCCGACTTCCGCCGCTCCCGAGATAGGCGCTGAGTCCCGCGCGAATTCGCTCGCCGAGCCGGCCGCCAGCGAGTTTCGCGATCTCGTGGACCACTTCGGAGCCGAGGTCGATGGCAGGCGCGTTGACCGAAAGGCCCCCTGGCGCCCACGAAGCGATGACGCCACCTCCCCCGGCGAGCAGGAGAGATTCTCCAATGGCGGGATAGCCGGGGAAAGCGAAGTAGTTCACGTAGCAGGTCTGGGCCGTCAAGATCGGAAGCTTCTCCGAATTGCCGAGCGCCGAGGCGTCGCTGTCGAGCAGGAGTCCTTCGGAGGTCAGGCGGTCGAAGCCGCCGTGGCCGACGAAATTGAAGAGATAGGCCCCGGCGTTTAGGCTCGCGAGCAGCGCGTTGCGCGCGTCGGCATCGTTCGCGTTGGGCGCGACGCCGAGGTGGATCGAATCGATCGTCGCGCGTCCGTCGTCGTGGATGACCTGCTCGAGGGCGAGTGCGTCGCTCGGGAAATCGAGATCCCCCTCCGCGTTGTCGGCGAGACCGATGGCCTTCGTCGTCCAGGCGCCGCCGGCGGCGTTCTCGTAGGCCGAGAGCTTGGAGACATACGCCTGGAGCTCAGAATTCGAAGTCGCCGGAATCCGTCCGATCGGAATGTCCGGCACGCCGTCGTGGTCGAAGTCGGTCATCGCGACGTCGGTCGCGACGAGTCCGAGAATCGAGTCGGCGAAGATCGGCGGCACGAAATTGTCGTCCGTTCCCCAGATGTTGCGGTAGTCGAATGTGCCGCGTCCTGCCAGGACGACGAACTTCGGCGGCACCTGCCAGGTGCGGGAGGCATACTCGAGGAAGCGGCGCGTCGCGCCGGGATCAACGAGACCCCAACCAAATTCATCTTGAATGTCCTGGATGTCGACCACTTGAGTCGAGAATCCCCGCGATGCTCGGTAGTCGGCGAGCGCCTGAGCCCCGGCGTGCAACAGCGCGTTCGTGACGACGAGGTACTCGGCGGCGTTCGCGGGGTTGCGCAGATCGGAGACGCTGTCCGAGGCAATGATCGGCGTCGCGAGGGCCTTCGGGCCATAGGCGAGGTACCGGTGGCCGGCGAGCGGCTTGAAGAAGACACCGATGTTTCCGTGGCCGTCGGGCTTGGGAGTCAGGCCGTTGAGCACCGACGGGCTGGCGGCGATTCGAGATGTCGAGAACTTGCATCGAGGTGCTCGAGAAGCCCGTCAATTGAACACCAGCGGCGGATTCCGCGGTGAACTCGAGTCGGTCGCCGATCGCTCCGAAATTCCGCCTGTAGTGAAGGTCGGCAGAGTCGACGAGGATCGTTCCCTCGAGCGGCACGATGTGAACCTGCTGAACACCGTTCACGAGGAGCCCGGCCGGAAGCGCGAAGCCCTTCCGGTAGGAGCCCGGGCTCGACCAGGCCATCTCGCCCAAAGACGTTCCGGCGAAGAAGATCGCGGCCCGAAAGCCGGTTCCCGATGCGGTGCCGGGAAAGCCGAACAGCTCGACCTCGAGGGAAGACGCGCCGGTGGCGAGTTGGACCGCCTCCACGGGGATGTCAGCCGACGCGAATCCGGGGACACCCGGCGCGGTGACGGCCCAGAACCACCAGTCGCTGTCCGGGTCGTTCGTCCCCTCCGGGCGTGGCTCGAGATTTTCCTCGAAATGCAGCGACTCGGAGAAATTCGTCGTGCCGGGAGTGCCTTTCGTGCTGGCGCTCGCCTTGGCCATCGTTGATCCGGCGAGCAACTTGACCCAGTAGACGTTGAAAGGTGCGGCATTGCCTTCGGGCGCCGAGCCGACGAATCGAATCGCCGAGTTACCCTCCGCCTGCCAGGCGACATGCTGTCCGGCCTGGATGACGGCGAGCTGCTTGTTCGCGATGGCACTGTTGACTTGCGAGGGCATTCGTCCCATTGCCGCCGCGAGATCGGCGGCGGTCACGCGATAGATGCCCGGTTCCGTGACGAGCAGCTTCGCAGCTCCCGACAGGGCGGTCGCGGACGAGATCGGGGCCTCCTTCACGCGCGGCCTCGTCAGCGGAGCGCGCCGGACGCCGGAAGCTGCGAGCGACTGTCGCAACGGCGAGGTGCTCGCGGGCCGGGGAGCGATGCGGACATCGAACGGCCCGTAGGAATGCTGCTTGCCGCCGAGCTCCGTCTCGACGATGCGGTAACGGAGCGACGAGCCGGCCGCTTCGGGATCGGCCAATCGGTAGAGGCCGCCGGGCGCGAAGCGCAAGGCCGGGACCAGGCCCCGGTTGACCTTCGTTTCGCTGCCGCTGAGGAGATCGATCCGGTAGACGTCGAAGCCGAGCGTCGCGGCCTCGGCCGCGGTCTTCCATTCGACGATGGCGCCGCGCTCGACCGCGTAGGCGCGAACGTCGGCCACCGCTGCCCAGGTCGCGGAGAAGGCAATCGAGCAGTTGACGGACTGGCTCGCGAGGTCGCTCTGAAGGATCTCGCCCGCGAAAGAGGTGGTGTTCGCGAAGTACGTCGTCCAGGAGTTGTCGATCAAGTCGGGCTCGGACGCACCCGAGATGTTGACGGTATAGCTGATCGTGGCCGAATCGCCCGGGCTGATGATGTTGACGCCGTAGGACGGATCGACCACCGAACTGCTCGGGTTCCACACCAGCGTGTCGGTCGGCCCCGGAAGAGAGTAAGAGCCCGTCACCGCGCCATTGTTGGAGTTGGCGGCGACGCTCACGCCCGAGAAGTAGGCGTGGTCGAGGTCGTCGAGGTCGTTCTTGAAACGAATGTAGGCCGCCGTGCCGCATCTGTACGGCAGGATGGGGGTCGGCGAGGGATTCGTGCAGGTGAAGGGGTTCGTGTAGGTCGCGGAGCAGTTGTAGGTCGTGCTGTTCACGCGCTCGCAGGAGCAGCTGAGCGCCAGACGGGCGATCGGAACGGTCGACCGGGAGGTGGCGCAGTTGCACTTCGAGGGCGTTCCGGGAGCGAGCTCGCTCGCGCTCGTGCAATTGTTGTCCCCCGTCTCGTCGACCTCGTTCTTGCTGTTGCCCCAGGTAGCGCACGTCCCGATGTCGGCGAAACCGTTGCCGTCGGTGTCCTTGCAGGACATCGAGACCGCGTCGTCGAAGATGACGAAGGTATCGTCCCACCCACCGACGCCGTCGATGGTTGCAGGTGGTCGAGTTGGTGTCCTTCTTGAGGTCGCCGCAGAGGTCACCAGCGGCGTCGTCACTGTAGAAGCGGCCCGCTCCGGGACCGCCGTTTGGCGGAACGAAGGTGTCGTTGAGCTGGATCGTTCCCGCCGGATTGTCCCAGACGCAACGAGTGTCTCCATTCGTAGCGATCGGAAAGAGCCCTTCGCGAATGCAGATATTGCCCGAGGTGTAGGCGCTCCCCGCGCCGTCGGTGTTGACGTACATGCCGATGTCGTAGCGCGTATCGGCCGTCGTGTTCTGAACGCGGGCGCCCAGGAAGATGTCGAGCGTGTCGTTGACGTTGCTGCAGCCATCGCGTTGAATGCCGAGACCGACGAGCACGAAGGTGACGTCGTTCGCCGTGCAGCTGTTGCCACCGCGGTCCTGTACGCACTGTCCCGTGACGTACGCGAAGGCCGTGCCGGTCGCCGAGAGGGCGACGGCGAGGGTGAGGCCGCTGGCAAGGCGACCGAGAGCGCGGGCGGAGGACGGCGGCACGGTCATGCGTTCGCTCCTCGAGTGCAAAAATCTCCACAGCGAGGCTACCATGGGCGATCTCTCTCGGGCCTGGCGGACCCAGCCGAAGTGCCGCAGAACACCGCCGCCCGGGGAGCGCACCCTGCCTGCCGGCACGGCAGGTCGCCCGACGGAAGGCGATCGGGAATTTTCTGCCGGCGGGCTCGGGCACCGACAGGGCCCTCCTCGTCACTCGGGGTGATGCAAATGGTCGTGGGCAGCTTCGAACTGGCCTCGAGGGCCCTGGTCGAGCCGGTGCCGAAGCGCGATCGGCGCGCGAACTCCGGATGTCCATAAGTCGAGCCATCGCGTGCGACGGGCCCGCGCGATCGCATCGACGTGCTAGGTCGACGAAACGTTCGTCCCTCTTGACCTGCGCTCCCATCGCTTCGAGTCCGGACCATGACCTCGACGGACCCTGGCGAGATGAGGCCTTGTGGGTCTGCAGCCGCGACTCGTCGGTCGCGGCGGCAGTTTCTGACGACGAAGCTCATTGTCGCCGCCTCGGCGCTGGTAGGGCGCCTCGGATATCTCTGTCGCGCCTTTGGATATCGCTCGGCGGCGATCCTCGATGCTTCCAGACGGGTCGTCCTGGCCTCTCCAGGAGGACGCGCTTCTGGCTCGGCGCCCGTGACGGTCGAGTCGCTCCGCTCGGCGGCCGGGCAGACGACGCGCCTCGACATCGAGCTGGCGACGCCGGGATCGCGCTGGCGCCTCCGGCTCTCGAGCCCGCTGCGCGCCAGCGACGCCGAGCCGGCGCACGATTGGCTGGTCCCGATCATGGAACCCGACAACTGGCTCGACGACCTCCTGCTCCACTGGCCAGTACAGACCGCCACAGCCGAGACGCTGCTCGTGCGGGAGGAGGAACACGACGCCGTCTGCTTCGCGGGCATGGAGCGTCGTTCTCGTGGCGAGGGCGCGGCGCGCGTTCCGATCGCGCGCCCCGAAGTCGTCGCCGCCGCCGTGGTCGGCGGCCGGGAAGGGGCGATCGAGGGGCTCGACTATGCCGGGTCGCAAGTCTTCGCCTTGGCCGTGCGGGTGCGTGGGACCGCTTGGTGGCTCGTCCCCCAGATCGCCGATGGAGAGGTCTTCGAGCGTTTCGACTACCGCTTCGCGACGGCCGCCCTGGTGCTTGGCGCCGCTCCGGTGCTCTCGTTCGCTTCGGGTTTCGACCTGCTTGCCGCGCAGCGCCGTCGCGACGCCGCCGGTGGCGAGGGCTGACCGCTCAGCCGTGGCAGGGCGCCCGTTCGAGGCTGGCGACGCCGCGGCGGTCGGCCCAGGCGCGGGCCAGGCTCTCGAGCTCGCCGGCGCCGATCAGCTCGTCGGCGAGCGGGAAGAGCACGACCTCCTCCTTCTCGAAGTGGTCGCGCGCCTTCTCGATCACCGACGCCAGGGCCTGGCGGGCCTGCGACTCGGTGGTCGCGGCGCGCAACGCCATCAGCTCGCGGTCGATCTCGTCGTGCTCGGCGCGCATCGCCGCGGCCGGGCCGCCGGGGGGCATGACCCGTTCGACGGCGGCGAAGAGGAGCTCGTCCTCGACCCGCGCGTGCGAGAGGAGCGCCGCCTCGATGCAGCGGCCGGCGAGCAGCATGTCGGCGAGCTCCCACTTGAGCGCCGACTCCTCGCAGTGACGGAAGAGCGCGTAGAGGGGACCGTGCTCGCCTCGCAACGCGTCGGTGATCTTCATCGCGGATTCTCCTTCGCCATCTCGGCAGAAATCCCAGGCAGGAAGGACGCTAGCGGCCACCCCTGCGGGTGGGTATGACTGCGGTCATAGGAGCTACGCTTTCGGGCACCGAACATAGTGGCCGCACCGAGGGGGGGCCTTCATGATCAGTCTCGAATCACTGCGTTCCAATCCGGCTCTTCTCAAGCTGGATCTCTATTGCAAGGGCATCCGGATGGACGACTCCTGCTTCATCGAGGAGGACGGCGGCCGCAAGATCATGCGCACCCGCGCCGGGCTCGGCAGCGGGCTCGAAGTGATCCTGCCGGGCGAGCTGTGGACCAACATCCCGGTCTCGGAGCCCTTCGCGCAGAGCTCGCCCTTCACGATGCACCGCGAGAAGGGGCAGTACGTGGCTGCGGCTCGACGGCGCCGACGTCATGCCGGTCAAGCTCTCGCCCCGCCCCCACTGGTACGACGAGAACACCGCGACCGGCAAGCCGATGACCCGCATCGGCACGCTCCAGGGCACCTACCTCGGCATCTACCAGGCCAAGGTCTGCGAGTACTGGACGCAGAAGCCGATCAAGACCAACTGCAAGTTCTGCTCGGTCGGCCTGAACCTCGGCGTCGACGACGCGGACGACAAGTCGGTCGAGGAGGTGATGGAGGTCATCCGCGCCGCGCGCCGCGAGTCGGGGATCACCTACGTCGACTTCAACACCGGCCACTACACCGGCGACACCTACCTCGACATCCTCGAGCCCTACATCCTGCGCATCAAGAAGGAGCTCGGGCTGCTGGTCGGCGTGCAGACGCCGCCGCACCGCGACCTCAAGCGCTACGACCACCTGCGCGAGATCGGCGTCAACCGCGTCTCGTTCTGCTTCGAGATCTTCGACCGCAAGCTGTTCGAGGAGATCTGCCCCGGCAAGCACGCCGAGTACGGGCTCGACTACTACCTCGAGGCGATCCGCTACTGCGCGACGCTCGGCAGCAAGGGCCCCGCCGACGAGCCCTGGCTCGCCAACGGCGAGATCATCGCCGGTCTCGAGCCGCGCGGAGTCGTCGATCGCCGCCATCGACTGGATCACCTCGGTCGGCGCGATGCCGACGGTCTGCGTCTTCCGGCCCCTCGTCGGCACCGACCTCGAGGACGCCGCGCCGCCCAAGACCGAGGAGATGATCCCGGTCTTCCGCCGCCTCTACGAGGCCTGCATGGAGCGCGGGCTGCCGATCGGCGTGGCGCCCGGCATCCACGTCTCGCTGGTCATGCTGCCCGACGAGTGTCGCAGCCTGTCGGACAAGCGCTACCTCTGGCAGAGCGCCAAGCTCGGCGTCATGAGGCGCGTCTTCGGCCGCCAGTTCGAGCGTAAGCTCCGGCGGATGGAAGAGCAGCATACCGCCGCCGGCGCGGCCTGAGCGCCCCGCGCACCGCGATACGAATCCCGTAGGATCGGCCACGTGCTGCCGATCGACCAGGCTCTCGCCCGCGTTCCGATGTTCCGGCGCCTCGACGCCGAGGACCGCCGCCGCATCGCCGCCGTCTCGACGCTGCACGAGTACGACCGCGGCGACGAGGTCTTCGCGGAGGGCGATCCGGCGAGCGCCTTCTACATCGTCGCCAGCGGCCAGGTGAAGGTCGTCAAGTCGACGCCGACCGGGCGCGAGATCATCCTCGAGATCTTCGGCGCCGGCGATCCGCTCGGCGCCGTCGTCGGCCTACGAAGGGCAAGCCCTTTCCGGCCACCGCGCGCGCGCTCGAGCCGACGCTCTGCGTGGTGCACGCCGCGCGAGGCCTTCTTCCGCCTCCTCGCCGAGCACCCCTCGCTGGTGCGCGGCCTGCTCTCCGGCCTGACGATGCGGCTGATCGAGCTGACCAACCGCCTCGCCAACCTGTCCGGAGCGCGCGTCGAGGAGCGCATCGCGCGCCTCTTCGTGCAGAAGCTCGAGGAGCAGGGACGGCCGGAGCGCGGCGGCTGGTTCCTGCCGATCGCGCTCAGCCGCCAGGAGATCGCCGACCTCGCCGGCACCACGATCGAGACCGCCATCCGGGTGATGAGCCGGTGGGGCAAGAGCGGCGTCGTGCGAGACCGAGGACGCCGGCTTCCTGGTCGCCGATCGCGCCGCGCTCGAGCGCCTGGCCGGTCTGCGGCTGACCGAGCTTAGCGCAGGGCGGCCGGCACGGCGAGCGCAGCACCAGAGCGCCGCGATCGACGCCGCGATGAGGTCGAGCAGCGCGCCGTAGCGCGCCATCACCGGGATGCGCACGTAGCCGCTGCCGAAGACGATCGCGTTCGGCGGCGTGCCGACCGGCAGGGCGAAATCGCACGAGCTGGCGATGGTCGCCGCGAAGAGCACCGCGTTGCGCGCTGCCGGCGAGGCGGCCTCGGCGAGCACCACCAGCATCACCGCGATCGTCGCCGTGTTGGAGGCGACGGCCGAGACCGCGACCGTGGCGACGCTGGCGACGAGGAGCTGGCCGAGCGGCGGCAGGCCGGCGATGGCGGCGAGCGCCGCGCCCATCCAGCGCGACAGGCCGCTCTCCTGGATCCCCGCCGCCATGGCGAAGCCGCCGCCGAGCAGCAGCAGCGTCTCCCACGGCACGCCGCGCAGCGCCCGGAACGGCAACACCGGCCGCCCCTCGGCGCGCAGCAGCATCAGCGCCAGCGCCGCGGCGACGGCGATGCCGCCCTCGACGTGCGCCGAGCCGAGCTTGAAGGCGTGCACCTGAGGCGCGAGCCAGGCGGTCAGCGGCTTCGAGGCGATCCAGGCGGCCGCGGTGAGCGGCGAAGACCGCGAGCACGACGCGCTCGCCCTGTCCGGCAGGGCCCGAGCTCGCGCCGCTCGCGGCGGATGACCTCGCGGGCGTCGCCCTTCCAGTCGTCGCCGCGCGCCATGCGGACGAGAAAGAGCCAGGCGACCGGCAGCAGGAGCGAGCACGAACGGCAGGCCGACGGCGGCGAACTGCAGGAACGAGATCGACGTCGCCGCGCTGCTCGAGGAAGCCGGCGAACTGCGCGTTCGGGGCCGTGCCGATCTTGGTGCCGATGCCGCCGAGGTTGGAGCCCCAGGCGATCGCCAGCATGAGCGCCATGCCGAAGCGCTCGAGCCGCGCGGCCCCCGGCTCTCGCTTCGAGCTGGGCGACGAGCGCGATGCCGATCGGCAGCATCATCGCCGCGGTCGCGGTGTTCGAGATCCAGAGCGAGACGAAAGCGGTCGCCGCGAGCACGCCGGCGAGCAGGCCCCGCGCGTGGGCGCCGATCGCCGAGAGGATGGCGAGCGCCAGGCGGCGGTGGAGATCCCACGCCTGCATCGCGGCGGCGATCCCCATGCCGCCGGCGAAGAGGAAGATGTAGGGATCGACGTAGGGCGACACCGACGCGCAGGAGGTCGCCGGCGAAGCCCCGCCCGAAGACGCCGAGCAGCGGGAAAGGCGACGACCGGCACGCAGGCGGTCCAGTAGATCGGCAACGCCTCGGTCAGCCACCAGATCGCCATGAGGAGCGCGACGGCGGCGGCGCGCGCCGGCCGATCGCCGAACTCGCCCAGGTGATGGAGCGGCGAGGGGTAGAGGAGGACGCCCGCCGCGAGCGCGAAGCCGAGGGCGAGGGCCCGCGGCTTCACCGGCTGGCGCGCCGCGACCGCCATCCGCTCAGAGGAAGTGGAGCGTCTCGTCGACGCGGGGGCGCGAAGCGCGTCCGCCGAGCATCTTCTTCTTGATCGCGAAGAGCTCGGCGAGGTCCTCGTCCCCCTCCTCGCCGCCGCCGAACTCCGACTCGAGCGCGTCGGGATCCTCGCCGCGGTCGAGCCGCGAGAGCAGGTCCTGCAGCTTCGGTCCGGCTTCGAGGCCGGTAACCTCGGTGAAGCGGCGCAGCATGCGCGACATCTGGCGCGGGTCGGGGTCGGAGTTCTCGTCGAGTCCCCTCGAACTCCGAGGCCATCACCTCCGCGGCGCGCTCGAGGCGCGCCTCGTCGAGGCCGCCGAAGAGGTCGTCCTCGCCGGCGTCGCCTTCACCTTCGGCGCGGCCGGGCTTGAGGGTCGCGAAGCGCGACGGCCGCCGCCCGAGCTCCGGCCGCCCGCACTTCGGACAGGCCGGCTTCGCCGTCGTGTCGATCGTCGCCGAGAAGAAGCTGAAGACGGTGTGGCAGTCGGGGCAGTAGAACTCGTAGATCGGCATGGCAGGCAAGCCGATCTTACGGGAGCCAACGGCGCTGGGGGAGCCCCGGGCTCCTCAGGTCAGAGCCGAGTGCAGCGGATGTAGCCGCGGCATACGTTGCCGAGTGCTCTGCAGAGTGCCGAGGCTTCGGACTGGGTCGTCACCAAGGATGCGCCGTATGCGCCGTTCGCGAAAGTGTACGCGGAATACCCGACGAGGCCGAGATTCTCGTTGGTGAACTGGCAGTAGCCTGGGTATCCAGCGGGCATATTCGGCGACTGCAGGGCCCCGATCGACGTCGCGCAGTAGAAAGCGTTTCCGAATGCGTTATCAAGATTGGCGCAGCGCTCCTCGCCCGTCTCCCTGTGGACAGGCTCTGAGGGGCTGCCGGCGCACGATTCAGCGGACAGCGTCATCCACAGAAGTGCAGCGAGCCCGATCGAAAGGATGCCGGATCGAAGATGCTTCATGTCACGCTCCTTGGGAGGCCTGCCAGACGCAGCGATTGCACTGAGACAGGGGCATCGCGGGGCACCACGGACGAGATGCGGTCGGGACATCGGCCTCCGAGAAGGATCTGCCGGCAACCTGACGGCAGGATTGCGTCGAGCTAGCGAGAGACGGTACTCCCGCTTCGACTGGTCGCTCCCACCCTTGCGGGTAGGTGTCAGGCCGAAGCCCGCGTCTGCCTTGTCTTCATCTTCGTCGGCGTGCCTCATCCGGCTTCGAGCAGGACGGCGGTGTGATGGTGCCCGGTGTGGCGGGCGAAGAGCCTGCCTTTCACGACGATCGACTTCCCGACCTGGTATCTGAGCGAGTCGCGCTTGCCGTCGGGGACCAGGAGCTGGACGACCAGCACGTCCCGTTCCGTGATCGCGCCCTGGACGTCGTCCTCGCCGTTGACGCAGACGGGCTGCTTGAGGTGAAGGACGAAGTACTCCTCCTCCTTGTCGCCCGTCGCGACGTCCTCGTAGTTCGGAGGACCGGGGAACCGATGAAGACGCAGGTCGCCCTCGAGGGAAGTGGTGGCGACGTTCCAGTTCAGGCAATCGGCAAGGGCGGCGGACGATTGGAGAGCGGCGAAAACCAACACGAGCCTGCAGGTGATTCGCGGGAGTTTGGCCATGGGTGCTCGCAGCCTAGCGGATACCTTTCCGTCGAAGGTCTTGGCGACTTCGCGCAGGAGGGACTCGAGCGCCGTGTTCGGGAGTACACTGCTTCCACAACTGCGTCGGCACGAAGCGAGGGATCCCATGCAGCGATTGCGAATGCTCCGCCTGGCGGTGCTCGGTGTGAGCCTGGCCTCCGCGGCTTTGGCCGCCGAAACACCGGCGCTCCAGCAGCGCCTCGACAGTGCTGCCAAGGGGGATAAGGAGGCGCAGTTCAGCCTCTTCCTGGCGTACGCGAGGGGTGAGGGCGTGCCGCAGGACGTCGGCCAGGCGCTGAAGTGGTTGCGCCTCGCGGCAGGGCAGGGGCACGCGAATGCGCAGTTCAATCTCGGGGTGGCCTACGAGAGGGGACTGGGCGTCCCGAAGAACGATCAGGAGGCGGTCAAGTGGTACCGCGCCGCTGCCGAACAGGGCGTCGCCGAAGCCCAGTTCAACCTCGGCATCGATGTACTCCCATGGCACGGGAGTTCCTCGCAGCGATCGGGAGGCTGTGAAGTGGTACCGCCTGGCGGCTGAACAGGGCAATGCCGTCGCGCAGTCCGATCTCGGGCTGATGTACCTGAGAGGTCAGGGCGTCCCGCAGAACGAACGTGCAGCCATGAAGTGGTACCGCCTTTCGGCCCAACAGGGCTACGCGGAGGCGCAGCTGAGTCTGGGTGCCATGTACTCGCAGGGGCAGGGCGTGCCGCGGGATGACGTGGAGGCGGTGAAGTGGTTTCGCCTTGCCGCCGCGCAAGGGAGCGCGGGAGCCCAGCTCGACCTCGGGGTGATGATCAAGAACGGCCGGGGCACTCCTCAGGACGACCGGGAGGCGGCGAAATGGTTTCGCCTCGCGGCGGAGCAGGGATACCCGAATGCGCAGTTCAATCTCGGGGTGGCTTACGCCAGGGGGGTGGGCGTCCCGAAGGACGCCCAGGAGGCGGCGAAGTGGTATCGCCTGGCAGCGGCGCAAGGAGACTCAGCCGCGCAACTCAACCTCGGCGTGTTGTACAACAAGGGCGAAGGCGTCGCTCAGGACGATCGGGAATCCGCCAAGTGGATCGGTCTCGCGGCGGCGCAGGGCGACGTCGATGGCTCAGTTCTATCTCGGAGTGATGTACGAGAACGGCCAGGGCCTTCCGAAGGACTCCGTAGAGTCGTACATCTGCTACTCGCTGGCCACGGCCCTCGGGCACAAGGACGCGGCCCAGGCCAGAGATCGTCAGGCAGCGAAGCTCGCACCGGCCGCTCTCGCCTCGGCCCAGGCTGAGGCCAAGCGGCGGTTCGCCAGCTTTCCGGCGCACTGACCGCCCGGAAGACGAACCGGGGCAGGTCTCTGGCGCTGTTGCTCTTGCTGGGAGCGGGGAGGCTAAGATTCCGCGGCTGTTTCTCTCCCAGAGGTCAACCCATGCGCCTGCAGCTTCGCCTCGCCATCGCCCTCTTGTCGTTCGCCGTCGTCCTCCCGGCTGTCGCTCAGGAACCCAAGCCTCCCGAGAAAGCCGCGACTCCCGCTCCCGACAAGCCGGCGCCGGCGGCGGCGGTGACGCACCACAGGATCGCGCTCGGCGGCAGGACGATCGCCTACACCGCCACGGCGGCGACGATCGACCTCAGGAACGACGCCGGCGACGCGACGGGGCGGATGTTCGCGGTCGCCTACACGCAGGAAGGCGTCACCGACCTGAAGACGCGGCCGGTGACTTTCTGCTTCAACGGCGGGCCGGGCTCGTCGTCGCTGTGGCTGCACATGGCCTCGTTCGGGCCGGTGCGGGTCGAGACGACCGACGCCGGCTCCACGCCGCCGGCGCCCTACGCGATCGTCGACAACGGCGACACGCTGCTCGACAAGACCGATCTCGTCTTCGTCGATGCGATGGGGACCGGCTTCTCGCGCCTGCTCGGCAAGGGGGAAGGGAAGGACTTCTACGGCACCGATCCCGACATCGCGGCCTTCGGACAGTTCATCGAGCGCTGGCTGTCGCAGAACAAGCGCTGGAACTCGCCCAAGTTCCTGCTCGGCGAGTCCTACGGCACGACGCGCGCGGCCGGGCTCCTCCGCTACCTGCAGGACAGGGGGACGGCGTTCAACGGCGCGGTCATGGTGTCGTCGTACCTGAACGCCTGGGACGACTTCAACGCCCCGCCGTTCGGGCAGGACCTGCCCTACGCGCTCTACCTGCCGACGATGACGGCGACCGCCTGGTACCACGACAAGCTCTCGCCGAAGCCGGAGAAGCTCGAGCCGCTGCTCGACGAGGTGCGGAAGTTCGCGCTCGGCGACTACCTGCACGCGCTGGCGCAGGGGAGCCGGCTCGGCGCCGCCGAGCGCGACGCGGTGGTGGCGCAGCTCCATCGCTACACCGCGATGCCGGAGGACTTCCTGCGCCAGGCCAACCTGCGCATCGATCCGTCGCGCTTCGAGAAGGAACTGCTGCGCGGCGACCGCCGCACGGTCGGCCGGCTCGACGCGCGCTTCCTCGGCATCGACCACGACGCGGCGGGCGAATACCCGGAATCCGACGCCGCCGACGACGCCTTCGCCGCCGCCTTCGCGACCAGCCTCAACGCCTACCTGCGCGACACGCTCGGCTACGCGACCGACGACCTCTACCGGCCGACCAACTACCCCGAGGTCGGCAAGGACTGGGACGACCACCACTCGATCGGCGGACGGAAGTACGCCCTGCCGGACGTCGCCGAGGACCTCCGCATCGCGATGTCGGCCAATCCCCACCTGCGGATCTTCTTCGCCAACGGCTGGTTCGATTTCGCCTGCCCCTTCTTCGAGACCGAGTACTCGGTCTCGCACATGGGGCTCGAGTCCGGGCTCGAGAAGAACATGGTCTGGGGCTACTACCCTTCGGGGCACATGATCTACGTCCACCCCCCCTCGCGGAAGCAGATGCGCGACGAGATCGCGCGCTTCTACGACGGATCGCTGGCGCGCTGAGCCGAAGGGCCGTTCAGGCGGCGAGCGGTCGACCGCCGAGGGCGGCGAGGAAGCTCGCCGCCCAGTCCGCCGCCGTCCGGGCGCGCACCGCGGCGAGCAGCCGTTGGTGGCGGTCGCGCCGTTCCTCGAGCGGCAGGGCCAGGGCGCGTGCGATCGCCTCGGCGGTCTCCTCGACGATCCAGGGATTGACCAGCAGCGCCGCGTCGAGCTCCTCGCTCGCCCCCGCGAAACGGCTCAGCACCAGCACCCCGGGCTCGCGCGGGCGCTGGGACGCGACGAACTCCTTCGCCACCAGATTCATGCCGTCGCGCAGCGGGGTCACCAGCGCGACCTCGGCGCCGCGGTAGATGCGGGCCAGCGTCTCGCGCGGCAGCGACCGGCGCAGGTAACGGATCGGCGTCCAGTCGAACTCCGCGAACTCGCCGTTGATCCTTCCCACCAGCTCCTCGAGCGTGCGGCGCTCGCGCTTGTACCACTCCAGCCCTTCGCGGCTCGGCGAAGCGATCTGCACCAGGCAGACCTTGCGGTGCGCTTCGGGGTGGCGCTCGAGAAAGAGGCCGAAGGCGCGGAAACGCTCGAGCAGGCCCTTGGTGTAGTCGAGCCGGTCGACGCCGAGCACGACCCGGCGGTCGCCCACGAGCTGCGCCAGGTAGCCGGACGCGCGCGTCCGGCGCGCCGCCGCCGCGCTCGGCTCGAAGGCGAGCGGATCGATTCCGACCGGAAAGACGCCGACCTCGCCCTTGCGCCGGCGCGGGCCCGCCGCGGGGGGCTCGTCGCCGCCAGGCGGCTTCGGCACTCCAGAAAGTTGGCCCGGTCGCGGCGGGTCTGCAGGCCGACGAGGTCGTAGGCGTCGAGGCTCGCGAACAGGTGGCCTGCTTCCGGGAGAAGCGACCAGAGATCCGCCGGCGGGAAGGGCGTGTGCAGGAAGAAGCCGAGCTTTCCGGCGAAGCCGCGGCGGCGCAACTCCTCGCCGAGCGCGATCAGGTGATAGTCGTGGATCCAGACCTGGTCTCCGGCGCCGAGCCGCGACTCGAGCGCGTCGGCGAAGCGGCGCTGCACCGCGAAATAGGCCGCGCAGTCGTCGAGCCGGAGCTCGGCACGGCCGGGTAGCGAATGCAAGATCGGCCAGAGGGCGCGATTGCAGAAGCCGTCGTAGAAGCCGTCGGTCTCGGCGCGCGACAGGCCGACGCCGACGAGGTCGATGCCGTGGGCGCGCGTCTCGATCACCGTTTCGCGGGCGGCGTGCGGGCTCCAGCCGACCCAGAGCCCTTCGCCGCTCCCCCTGAAGGCGTCGAGCAGCGCGCTGACCAGGCCGCCGGCCGGCAGCGGTTCGCGGCCCGCGCCGCCGGGGCGGAGGGCAGGGAGGCGGTTCGAGACCACGATCAGCCGGCTCAGGGCGCCTCCTCGACGGCGACGGCCTCGAGCTCCCTCAGCCACTTCTCGAGGAACTCGCCGACCGCGGCGACGTCGGGCAGGTGGGCCTGCGCCCAGGTCGGGCTTCCCGGATCGCCGACCTGGACGCCGAATCCGATGCCCCGCTGCGCGATCAGGCGGAAGGCGTCTTCGTCGCTTTCGTCATCGCCGACGTAGACGACGAAGGGAGCGGATCCTGCCGCCCGGACCAGCTCTTCGACCGCCGTCCCCTTGGTGTGACCGCGCGCGCGCAGCTCCCAGCCGCCGTCGATGACGCGCAGCTCGAGCTCGGCGCGGCGCAGCAGCGGGGTCCATACCTGCAACAGCTCGAGGTGCCGCGCCTTCGCCGTGAGAGGGTCGATGCCCCGTGTGTGCAGGACCAGCGAGGCGCCCTTCGGCTCGAGGCGAAGCGGCTCCGCGATCGGCAGCGCGAGCTCGAAAGCCCGCTCGAGCAGGGCGCGCGCGCTCGGCGACGGCAGGTGGCGGGCCGGCGCCTCGCCCGCGGCCGCGATCTCCCAGCCGTGCTCGCCGACGAGGGTGCCGGTGAAGCCGGGGGCCAGCGCGCGAAGCTCCTCGACCGGTCGGCCGGAGACGATGGCCACCCGGGTCGCTCCCCCCGCCGCGATCCGTTCGAGCCGTTCGATGGCGCCTGGCAGCGGCGAGGCGCGCGAGCGGTCCACCGTGAACGGCGCCAGGGTGCCGTCGAAATCGAGCAACAGCAGGCGCCGCCGCGCCGGCGCCGCGAGTTGCCAGAGCTCGCCCCAGGAGCGCGGGTCGGGCAGGAGGTCGGCGGTCCTCACGCGTCGAGCTCGATGCGCTCGCCGGCGCCGCGCGCGAGCGCGCACATCAGCGTCAGGTACTCGCGAAGCTGGCGGGTGAGCAGGAAGTTCTCGCGCACGTGCTCGCGGCCCTTCTCGCCCATCTCGACGGCGAGAGCGTGGTTCTGCAGCAGGAAACGGATGCGCAAGGCGGCGCCTTCCGGCGTGTGGACGAGGAAGCCGGTGCGGTGGGGGATGACCTGCAGCGTGATGCCGCCGGTGTCGCCGGCCGACCACCGGTCGGCGCTTCCAGAGCGCCTCGGTGACGGTGAGGCCGAAGCCCTCGCGCAACGATTTTTGCAGCACAACGTCCGCGCGGCGCTGCAGGGCGTTGATCGTTCGGTGGGCGTCGGGCGGCAGCAGGAGAAGAGAGATGTCCGGATCCTCTCCGGCCTCCGCGCGCACCTGCGCCAGGACTTCCTCGCCCTCGGGATCGTCCGCTGGCGGTGCTCCCCGGCCAGCACGAGCTGGGCGGGCAGGTATGGCGCGCACCATGCGATAAGCGCGGATGACGCCGACCGGATCCTTGAAGCGGTCGAAGCGCGAAACCTGGAGGAGAACCGGGCGGTCGGGCGCGAGGCCGAAACGCTCGGCGACAGCGGCGATCTCGCTCGCCGGCAGCTCGACGTTTTTCTCGGACAGCGGATCGATGGCCGGCGCCATCGAGATACTGCGGGGTGAGGGAGTAGCTGCGCGAAGGCGGCGAGCGAGAAGACGCTGGCGTCGTAGCCGCCCACCAGGTCGCGCAGGAACTGCCAGACGGCGCGCTGCGGCCGGCTGGCGTCGATGTGACAGCGCCAGATCCACTTGCCGCGCCGCTTCTGCGGTGAAGCGCAGGAGCGCCGCCGGCTGCGGGTCGTGGATGAAGACGAAGTCGGCGGCGGCGAGCTCGGCGGCGAGCCGAGCCGCGTTCTCCCGGTTGACCGCGAGGAAGTGATCGAGCTGTTCCTGCCGGACGGCGACCGGCTGCCCCTGCAGCGCGTTGTGGAAGCTCTTCGTGGTGTCGAAAAAGGGACCGTCCGCCCTCGATGACTTGCCAGCTCGCGTCCAGGCCGAGCTCGCGCTGCAGCGGCACGAGGCGATGGAGGATCTCCGCCACGCCGCCGCCGGCGCGGGTCGAGTTGACGTGGACGACGCTCGCGCCGCGCAGCGGCGCCGCCAGCTGCCGGAGGTGGCGCAGCGTGTTCTCGCCCACGAAGGGGGCATAGCTCTCGAGCAGGTTGCTCATGCCGGCCTCGCTTCCGCGCGGACGGCGAGGGCGATCCTCGTCCGCAGCTCGCGCAGCGAGCCGAACATCGGGTCGACCGTCGCTAGCCGCGCGCGCAGCTCGGCGCCCCGGTCGCCCCAGTGCTCCAGCCAGGCGCTGAAGTCGTCCTCGCCGCGCGGCGGCCGCAGCCGCGCCTCCACGAAGTGGAGAAAGATGCTGCCGAGCGAGAGGCGCGGAAGGTGCTCCGCCAGTGCGGCCGGGGTCGCCGCGCGCGCCTCGGTCGGGAAGACGACGAGTTGCGAGCGCAGGAAGTGGAACTCGCGCCCGGGCGGCACCGCTTCGGACGGCGCGCGCTCCGCGAGGCGATCCTCGATCAGGTCGAGCAAGCGCAATCGGACTTCTTCGCCGCTTCTCAGCAGCGCCGGATCGATCACCGCCAGGCGCTCGGCGAGGTCGAGGTCGCGCAGCGCCTCGAGCGCCCAGATGGCGAAGTCGTTGGGCAGCTCGGGGTCGTCGAAAGTCGGGCGGAGCTTGGTTTCGAGCAGGTGGTGGCGGAGGGAGCCGAGGGGCGCTTCGGCGATGCGGTCGTGCAGCTCGCGGAGGGTCTGCGCGGAGCGCCCGAGCGCGAGCGTGATCAGGGCGCAGTCCTTGATTTCGAAGGGCTTCGGATCGTAGTGAGTCGTTTCGATTCCTCCCTGGCCAGAGGCCCGTGGCGCGCTCGTCGCGCCCCGCGCTCTCGGGTGGCCCGTCCGTCGGAATTCAGGTTTATCGTCT
This sequence comes from Thermoanaerobaculia bacterium, assembly GCA_963699245.1. Taxonomy (GTDB): domain Bacteria; phylum Acidobacteriota; class Thermoanaerobaculia; order Multivoradales; family JAGPDF01; genus JACTMI01. The sequence continues at coordinate 1,731,476 of OY969426.1, read as the reverse complement.
CCAGGGGCGCGGAGTCAAGCATGAACAATGTGAGAAGCGAGGCGGAACGGAGCAACTCACCGGCGGCACCGGACGCAGCGACGTTGCGCATGCTGCTTGCCGACGAAGTCGACGGCGTCGCCATGTACACGGCGCTCGCCGCGATGGCCGAGCGGCCCGAGGTCGCCGAGGTCTACCGCCGGCTGGCGGCGGACGAAGCGCGCCACGCCGCGCTCTGGCGCGAGAAGTTGCGCGGCCGGGGGGCACGCCCTGCCGGACGAGCGGCCGAGCCGGCGCACCCGCATCCTGATCGCGCTGGCGCGCAAGCTCGGGCCGCAGTTCATCCTGCCGACGCTGGTCGAGCGCGAGCGCGCCGACGCGGCGCGCTACGGCAGCCAGGCCGCGGCGGCGCCCGGAGGCGACGAGCGCGCCCACATGCGCGTCCTCGAAGCGCTCTCGAAGTCGGGGCGCGGGGCGAGCGGCGAATCGCTCGCCAGGCTCGAGAGCCGCCACTCCGGCGTCGGCGGCAACGCGCTGCGCGCCGCGGTGCTCGGCGCCAACGACGGGCTGGTGTCGAACCTCGCGCTGGTGGCGGGCGTCGCCGGCGCCGAGATGTCGGAACGCTCGATCCTCGTCACCGGGCTCGCCGGCCTGCTCGCCGGCGCCGGCTCGATGGCGCTCGGCGAGTGGCTCTCGGTGCAGAGCTCGCGCGAGCTGGTGCAGCACCAGCTGGCGCTCGAGCAGGCCGAGCTCGAGGCCGACCCGGAAGAGGAAGCGAAGGAGCTGGCGCTGGTCTACCAGGCGCGCGGCATCGACGCGGCGACCGCGAAGCAGATGGCGGACCGGCTGGTCGCCGAGCCGCAGAAGGCGCTCGACGCGCTGGCGCGCGAGGAGCTCGGCGTCGATCCGCAACGAGCTCGGCGGCTCGGCCTGGGTGGCGGCGATCACCTCGTTCGTCCTCTTCGCGATCGGCGCCATCATTCCGGTCATCCCGTTCATCTTCCTGCGCGGCAACACGGCCGTGGCGGTGAGCGCGGCGGCGTCCGGGCTGGCGCTCTTCGGCCTCGGCGCCTCGATCACGCTGATGACGGGCAAGGGCGTCTGGCGCTCGGGTCTGCGGCAGCTTCTCTTCGGCCTCACGGCGGCGCTCATCACCTGGGGGATCGGCCGGCTGATCGGCGTCTCGCTCGCGGGCTGAGCGCGGGCCGGGAGAGAATGGGGGCGGAGGCCCCCATGACCCGAGCCGCGCTCGCCGCCGCCCTCAGCTTCCTCTCGCTCTTCGTCTCGCTGGCCGTCTCCGCCGCCGCGGCGGATGAGGGCGCCGCGACCCGGTTCGCGAAGCTCGTCGACCGCGAGTGGCAGTGGCGGCTGAAGGAGTTCCCGACCTTCGCCACCTCGGTCGGCGTGCACGACTACGACGACCAGCTCGGCGACGACTCGTTGTCCGCCTACGCCCGGCGCGACCAGGAGACGGCGGCCTTCCTCGCCGATCTCGACGGCATCGACCGCGCGCAGCTTTCCGACGCCGACCGCATCGACTACGACATCTTCCGCGCCCAGCTCGTCGACCGGCGCGACAGCTTCCGCTTCGGGGACCACCTGCTGACCCTCAACGCCGACTCCGGTTTCCACACCGGCTTCGCGCTGCTGCACATGGGGCTGCCCTTTTCGACCGTCAAGGACTACGAGAACTACCTGGCGCGCCTCGCGCAGTTTCCGGCCTACATGGACCAGAACATCGAGCGGATGCGCGAGGGGCTGAAGCGCGGCATGACGATTCCGCGCGCCACGCTCGCCGGCGTCGAGACGACGATCCAGCCGCTCGCCGAGGTCGAGCCCGAGAAGCACCCGGTCTACGAGCCCTTCCTGAAGTTCCCGGCGACCTTTCCGGCCGCGACGCAGAAGCGCCTCGCCGCCGCGGCGCGCGAGATCGTCGCGACGAAGGTCCTGCCCGGCTACCGGAGGTTCCTCGACTTCATGACGAAGGAGTACGTGCCGGGGTGCCGCACCACGCTCGCCGCCACGGCGCTCCCGGACGGCGAGGCCTACTACCGCTACGAGATCCGCTCGTACACGACGCTCGAGATGGAGCCGAAAGCGATCCACGAGCTCGGCCTCGCCGAGCTCAAGGCGATCCGCGCCGAGATGGAGAAGGTGATCGCGTCGACCGGCTTCCAGGGCACTTTCGCCGATTTCCTCCAGTTCCTGCGCACCGATCCGCGCTTCTACGCGAAGACGCCCGAGGAGCTCCTGATGCGGGCGAGCTACATCGCCAAGCAGATGGACGGCAAGTTGCCGAGCCTGTTCGGGCACCTGCCGCGCCAGCCCTACGGCGTCATGGCGGTGCCGCCGTCGCTGGCGCCGAAGTACACCTCCGGGCGCTACTCGGGCTCGCCGAAGGACTCGACCGAGCCGGGCTGGTACTGGGTCAACACCTACGCGCTCGACAAGCGGCCGCTCTACAACCTCGAGGCGCTGACCTTCCACGAGGCGGTGCCGGGGCACCACCTGCAGGGCGCCCTGGCCGAGGAGGCCGACGACGTCCGTCCCTTCCGGCGCTACAGCTACCTCTCGGCCTACGGCGAAGGCTGGGGCCTCTACTCGGAGTTCCTCGGCAACGAGGCGGGCTTCTACACAGGATCCGTACAGCAGGTTCGGCTACCTCGGCTACCGCGCCTGGCGCGCCTGCCGGCTGGTGGTCGACACCGGCCTCCACGAGTTCGGCTGGACGCCGCCAGCAGGCGATCGACTTCCTGGCCGAGAACACCTCGCTGCCGCTCGTCGAGGCGACCACCGAGACCGATCGCTACATTTCCTGGCCGGGCCAGGCGCTCTCCTACTACCTCGGCTACCTCAAGATCCGCGAGCTGCGCACGCGCGCCGAGCAGGCGCTCGGCGAGCGCTTCGACGTCCGCGCCTTCCACGACGAGGTGCTCCGTCACGGCTCGGTGCCGCTGCCGGTGCTGGAGTCGATCATCGACTCCTGGATCGCGGGGCGGAAGAGCGCCGGTTGAGCGCGCCGCTTCGGCTCCACTATCGACTGCGCGTCGCCGCCGGGGAGGACCCCGAGCGGCGGGCGATGCACCTCGGCCGCGAGCAGACGCTCGAGGCGCCGGAGGGGATCGTGGCGCCCGATATCGAGGCGCGCGCGCTCGGCCGCGTCGAAAGCGTGACGCCGCGCGCCGACGGCGCCTTCGACGTCGCGATCGCCTATCCGGTCGAAGCGACCGGCCGCGAGCTGCCGCAGCTCCTCAACCTGCTGTGGGGCAACGTCTCGCTGCAGGAGGGCGTGCGGGTCGACCGCATCGAGTGGCCCGACGAGCTGCTGGCGGCATTTCGCGGCCCGGCGTTCGGCGTCGCCGGGGTGCGCGAGCTCTGCCGCGCGCAAGGGCGGCCGCTCACGGCGACGGCGCTCAAGCCGCTCGGGCTTTCGCCGCGCGAGCTGGCCCGCCTCGCCGGCGAGTGCGCGCTCGGCGGCATCGACCTGGTGAAGGACGACCATGGCCTCGCCGACCAGAGCTGGGCCCCCTTTCGCGAGCGCGTTCTCGCCGTGCACGATCAGGTCGAGCGCGCCAACCGCGTCGGCGGAGGCTCGACCCTCTACGCGCCGAACCTCACCGGGCCGATCGACCGGATCGGGGAGCGCGTCGAGCTGCTCGCCGAGCTCGGCGTGCGCGCCGCGATGGTGGCGCCGGCGCTGCTCGGCCTCGACGCGCTGCGCTCGCTCGCCGACACCTCGGGAGTAGCGCTCCTCGCGCATCCGGCCTTCGCCGGCACGCTCGCCTCGCGCGAGCACGGCCTGGCGCCGGAGCTCCTGTTCGGCGATCTCTTCCGGCTCGCCGGCGCCGACGGCGTGATCTTCCCGAATGCGGGCGGCCGTTTCCCGTGGACCTACGACGACTGCCGCGCGATCGAGCGCCGGCTCGGGGCGCCACTCGGCGCGCTGCGCCCGGCGTTCCTCGTGCTCGGCGGCGGCATCGACGCAACGCGGCTCGCCGAGTGGGTGCCGCGCTACGGAGTCGATACGATCTGGCTGATGAGCGGCAGTCTCTACCTGCAGGGGGATCTGCGCCGGGCAGCGGCCGAGATGGCCGCGGTGGTGGCGCGCCTCCCGGCGAGGCGCGCGTGAAGTCGCGGGTCGTCGCGGGGGGCGGCCTCACCTGGCCGTCGACGCCGCCGCGCCTCTACAAGGAAGGGGATGTCGCCTACTGCGAGGTCAACCGCCGCGTCCTGCTCGGGCCGGCGGTGGGGGACGAGCTCGCCTTCGAGGTGCGCTATTTCGAGGTCGCCCCCGGCGGCTGGACGAGCTTCGAGCATCACGAGCACCCGCATGCGGTGATGGTGCTGGCGGGGCGCGGCGTGGTGCGTCTCCCCGACGGCAGCCAGCCGATCGCTCCCTTCGATGTCGTCTACGTGGCGCCGGGCGAGGCGCACCAGTTTCGCGCCGAGGCAGGGGAGAAGCTGGGCATCCTCTGCATCGTCGACCACGAACGCGATCGTCCGGTCCTGATTTCCGAGTGACGCCGCGCTGGCGAGGGGTGGCGCCGAGCCCCGCGAGCGAGGGCTGGGAAGGGGAGCTGCTGGCGCACGCTCCGCTCGGCGCCGCCGGCGTGCCGGCGCGTCCGCTCTTCGCCTATTTGCCGCCGAGCTACGGAGCGCGGGACGCGGCGCGCCGGCGGCCGCTCCTCCTGATGCACGACGGGCAGAACCTCTTCGATCCCGCCGCGAGCTTCGCGGGATCCTGGAACGCGCCGGCGGCGATCGACGCGCTCGACGCCGAGAGCGGCGCGGCGCCCGTCGTGATCGGCATTCCCAACGCGGGAGCCCGCCGGATCCTCGAGTACTCGCCGTTCGTCGATCCGCGTTGGGGCGGGGGGAGCGCTCGGCGCTATCTTGCCTTCCTGCTCGACACGGGTGCGGCCGCTCGCGCTGCGCTCGTTCGCGGTCGATCGCCGGCCGCAGGGGCACGCCCTCGGCGGCGCTTCGCTCGGCGCGCTGGTCAGTCTCTGGGGGCTGTTCGCCTCCGGCGGCGCCTTCGGCGGCGTGCTGGCGATGAGTCCGACGACCCTCTTCGCGGGCGAGGCGCTGCGAGACTTCCTCGCCGGCGCCGAGCACCTGCCGGCGCGCATCTGGCTCGACTGCGGCTTCGAGGAGGGGCGGCGCCGCAGCCGTCGCCGGAAGCGCGCGACGTCGCCGACCGCCTACGTTCGCCGGGTCCGCCGCCTGCGGCGCGCGCTCGAGAAGCTCGGCTATCGCCGCGGAGAAGAGCTGGAGTACCTCGAAGAGCCGGGTGGCGTTCACCACGAGAGCGCTTGGGCCCGCCGGCTTCCCGCCGCGCTCGCCTGGCTCCACCCGGCCGGCTGAGCGCGCTCAGCGCTCGAGGATCTTCTCGATCTCGTCGAGCGCCCGCGGGTCCGCGGAGTCGGCGAGCCAGAAGAGCGCCTGCTTGCGGACCCTGGTCGACAGCGTGGCGTCCTCGGCGAGCGCCACGAGACGCAGCGCGACGTCGGGGAGGTCGTGGCCGAGGACGCCGAGCAGCGCCGGGTCGAGGACCTCCTCCGGCGACCGCGGGTCCCGCGCCCAGCGCAGAAGGAGATCGACGCTCTTTGCCGGATCGACGTCGTCGAGCGCCACGACGCGGCGGCCGGCGCCGTCGATCGGGCAGGCGCTGCCGACCGCGCGCAGGCGGACCGGCAGGCCATGGTCGATCTCCGCCAGGATCACCAGGTCGCCGGCCGGCAGGCGCGGCCAGTCGGAGCTCGTGCCCCACCCCTGGTCGCGACCGGCGAGCGTGCAGCCGCGCTCGTTCCACCCCCGGCGGAAGCAGCAGGCTTCGGTGGCCTCGGCTCTCCCCGGCACGCTCCAGGCGAGCCAGCCGCCGCCGTCCGCGGCGAGCGCCGCGAGGGCGGCGGCGGGGTCGGCGGCGCTGCGACGCTCGAGCCGCGCGCCGGAGATCTCGACGGCGCCGGCCGCGGCCGCCGCGAGCGTCAGGAGGGCCAGGCTCGCGGCGCGCTTCACGGCTTCTCCAGCACGTCGCGCAGCACCTGCTCGACCGATTCGTCGTCGAGCAGCGAGATCTTCTGCAGGATGTCGCGCTTGAGCTCCGGATCGGTCTCGGCGCGGAAGAGCCTGACCAGGGCCTTCGCGTCGTCGTTGACCATCAGCGCCTCGACGATCTTCTTGCGCAGATCGACATCCTTCTCGCTGCCGTAGAGCGCCACCAGCTCGCGCGAACCCTCCTCGCCGCCGAAGACGCCCATTCCTTCGATCGCCTTGGCGCGCAGAGCCGGGTCGCTTTCCTGGCGCGCGGCGCGCGCCAGCGCGCCGATGTCGCCGGCCACGCCGTAGGCCTCGAGCAGCCGGGCGCGCACCTCGGGAGACTTCTCGCTGGCGTAGAGCTGGCCGAGCTCCGCCGTCGCGTCCATGACGCCGAGCAGCTCGATCGCCTTGCGCCGCAGCTGCGGATCCTTCTCGTCGCGCGCGACCCCGAAGACCGGCTCCTTCTGGTCCGCGATCATCCAGGCTTCGAGCACCTTCTGTTTCACCTCCGGCGTCGCCTCGTCCCAGATCTGTGACAGCGCCTTCAGATCCTCGGGGCCGCCGGCGACGCCGAGCTGCTCGACCGCCTCGAGGCGCAACTCGGGCGGGGAGCCGCGCCGCACCAGGTCGAGCAGCACCTGGCGAGCGCGCGGCGTGTCGCTCTGCGCCAGCACGAAGAGCGCCTTCTCCTTGAGCTTGAGCGAGTGGTCGGCGGCCAGGAAGCGCTCGAGGATCGGCACCGCGCGCTCGGGGTCGACCTGCATCAGGCCGTCGAGCGCGTAGAGCTTGAGCTCCTCGTCGCTGCCCTGCTCGATCCGCTCGGAGCCCTTCTTGCCCGAAAGATCGACCTCGAGCGCCCGCGCGTCGTCGGCCCAGCTGCTCCGGGGATAGGTGGTGAGGAGGCCGCGGATCGTCGCGAGGGCGTCGGCGCGGCGGCCGATCTTCGCCTCGGTCCACGCCTTCCAGTAGAGCGCCGCGTCGGCTTCCGGCCCCTTGGCATCGGCGAGCGCGGTGAAGATCGAGAGGGCTTCGGGCCAGCGCTCCTCGGAGAGCGCGCGCTGCCCGGCGCGGTAGCTGTCGGAGCGCGCGGCCTCGTCGGCGGCAAGGAGCACGGAAGCGCGGAGTGGAGTCGCCGTGATGCCGGCGGCGAGAGAGCAGGCGAGCAGCCAGGCGAAAGTGCGGGGGGTGCGATTCATCGAAGTTCTCCCTTCAGAGCGAACGTGCCGGCGGCGTCCTGGCGTTGCCGCCGGCGGCGAGCCGGGTGCCGAGGACGCGGACCTTGAACAGCAGGTCGCGCTCCTCGATCTGGTGCTGGAGGTCACGGACCTCGCCGCGCGCCGGGGCGTGGGCGAGCTCCAGGAGGAGGGGCTCGAGCTCGTCGAGCAGCGCCACGATGCGGCGCTGGCCGGCGCGCTCGGCCGCCTGGCGATAGAGACGGTTGGAGTCGAGCAGGCTCTTGGCCCACGCCGGCTCGTCGCCGAGGGTGCCCCCAGCCGGGGCGTTGGCGAGGTCGGTGAGCAGCAGCGCCGAGCTCTCGAGATGGCCGGAGACCGAGGCGAGAAGCAGCCGCTCGCGCGCCTCGGGCGACAGCGCCGAGGGGAGCGCGCCGGCGAGCTCGGCGGCGATGTCGTGCCGCGCCGCCGAGCGGCCGGCGAACCAGGCGCCGGCGAGCGCGGCGACCAGCGTCGCGGCCAGCGCCGCCAGCCGCCAGGGCGCGGCGCCGAGGAGACGCGCGGCGAGCCGGCGCGGGGCGGGCTCGGCGAGGCGCGGGCGGAGCCGGCTCCAGACGCGCTCCTCGTAGTCGGCCGGCAGCTCGGGGAGCGGCTGGGCGTCGAAGGGCGCCAGGTCGCGGCGCAGGCGCTCGAGGCGGCGGGCGAGCGCCGGATCCTCGGCGAGCGCGCGCTCGATTTCGCCGGCGCGGGGGTGTTCGCCGTAGAGGTAGAGCACGAGGTCCTCCTCAGGCCAGCTCTTCACGGGACACCTCCGTCCAGGGTTCGAGCGCGCGGCGCAACTTGCGGACGGCGCGGAAGATCGACTGCTTGGTGGCGTTGTCGCCCTTGCCGAGCGCGGAACTGATCTCGGCGATCGAGTGGCCGTCGCAGTGGCGGAGCAGGAAAGCGGCGCGCTCGGTGGGGGAGAGGCCCGACAGCGCGCGCCGGGCGGCGCGCGCCACTTCGGCCGAGCTGGCGCGCCGGTCGGGAGCTGGGGCGCCGTCGGGGGGCGAGAGCTCGCGGTGCTCTTCGCCGGAGTCGTCGAAGCCGAGCGCGACCTCGCGCCGCGAGCGGCGCAGCTGGTCGATCGCGGCGTTGGCGGCGATGCGGTGGAGCCAGGGGGCGAGCGGCAGTGCGTCGTCGAAGCGGTCGAGAGTACGGAAGGCGCGCAGGAAGGTCTCCTGCACGACGTCGTCGGCGCCTTCACCCCCGCCCAGGACGCGGGCGGCGAGACGGTGAAGCGAGCGCGAGTGGATCCGGACCAGGAGGGCGAAGGCGTCGGCGTCGCCGGCCCGGACCCTGCGGATCGCCTCCCGTTCGTCGTCGCTCGAAGTCATCTCTCCCACGCTCGACTTACGGCCCGGCCGGCCGCGGGTTAGCCGGCCGGGGGGGCTGCGTCGCCCGGGCGGGGATTCTGGCTCAGCGGCCGGAGAGGAGCGCGATGCCTCCCAGGGTGAGCGCCATGCCCGCCGCGCTCCGCAGCGAGATGGGCTCGCCGCCGAGCACCAGTGCCGCCAGGGCCCCGAACAGCGGGGAGGTGAAGGCGATCGGCATCACCTGCTGGATGGGCGCCGAGCGGAGAGCGGCGTAGAAGCAGAGGATGCCGAGGCCGCCGGCCAGGACTCCTCCTCCGATGCCGACCAGAGCCAGGGCGCGCGGCGGCGCGGCGGCGAGCTGACGCAGGGCCGGGCCGCTGGCGAGGGCGAGGACGACGAGCGCGACGAGGGTGCGGAGGGTGGCCCCGACCTGGGGCGCCAGGCCGCCGGCGTGAAGCCCCTTCTTCTCGAAATAGCCGCCGATTCCCCAGGCGGCCGCGGTGGCGAGGGCGAGCAGCTGCGGTCTCATGCCGCGACGCTAACGCGCGCTCCGTGGCGGAGCGCCGCCCGTCCGGAGGGGAGCGGGGCGCGGGGTCAGGCGGGGGCGGGGGCGAGCTCTTCGAGCTGCGCTTCGACCTTCTCCCACTCGGCCAGGAGCTCGCCGACCTTCGCGGCCAGCGTCTTCTGCTCCCCTTCGAGCTTGCGCACCTCTCCCGGCGCCGTGCGGTCGAAGAAGCCGGGGTTGCAGAAGAGCTCCGAGATCTCGTGCACCCGCTTCTCGGCGCGATCGATCTCGGCGGTCAGCTTGTCGCGCCGCGCCGCCAGCTCCTTCGCCTGCTTCTGGGCCGCCGCGTCGCTGCGGGGGTCGCCGCCACCCTTCTTCGCGGTCTGCTCGCGCTTCTTCTGCGCGCGCAGCCGCGCCAGCGCCGCTTCGGCGTCGAGGTGGTCGTCGCCGCAGCGCTCGAGGTACTCGTCGTAGCTGCCCTGGAAGTCGCGGATGCCCTGCGGCGTGATCTCGAGGATGCGGTTGGCGAGCCGCGAGACGAACCAGCGGTCGTGGGAGACGAAGACCAGCGTGCCGTCGTACGTCTCGAGCCCCTGCGACCAGCGCCTCGATCGCCTCGAGGTCGAGGTGGTTGGTCGGCTCGTCGAGGACGAGGACGTTCGGCTGGGTGACCGAGAGCTTGGCGAAGACCAGGCGCGCCGCCTTCGCCGCCCGAGAGGGCGCGCAGCGGCTTCTCGACCTCGTCCCCCGAGAAGAGCACCTCGGCCAGCTTGCCGCGCACGAAGCCGATCACCTCGCCGGGGATGAGCTCCCAGAGCCACGCCTCGACCGTCTGCGCCGAGTCGTCGAGCTGCTCGCGGTGGTCCTGCGCGAAGTAGCCCGGCCAGGTCTCGTAGCCCCATTCGATCCTGCCGCTGTCGGCGGGGACGCTGCCCATCGCGATCTTGAGCAGCGTCGACTTGCCGATGCCGTTGGGGCCGAGGATCGCCAGGCGGTCGCCGCGCTGCACGGTGAGCGAGACGTCCTTCGAGCACCTGGTTGTCGCCGTAGGCCTTCGAGATCCCCTCGATCGTCAGCACCTGCCGGCCCGACGGCCGCCGCTGCTTGAACTTGAAGGCCGGGTAGCGGCGCGAGCTCTTCGGCAGCTTCTCGATGACGATGCGCTCGATCAGCTTCATCTTCGACTTCGCCTGGCGCGCCTTGGTCGCCTTGGCCTTGAAGCGGTCGATGAACTCCTTGTGGTGCGCGATCTCCTCTTCGCTGCTTCTCGATCTGCGACTCCTTGCGCTCGCGCTCCTCGACCTTCGCCTCGGCGAAACGGGTGTAGTTGCCGTTGTAGAGGAGGATCGTCTCGTAGTCGACGTCGAGGATGTGGGTCGCGACGTTGTCGAGGAAGCGGTGGTCGTGCGAGATCACCACCGCGCACCCCTTGTAGGTCGAGAGGAACTTCTCGAGCCAGCGGATCGACAGGATGTCGAGGTGGTTGGTCGGCTCGTCGAGGAGCAGGACGTCCGGGTCGGCGGCGAGCGCCTGGGCGAGCAGCACGCGCAGCTTGAAGCCGCCGGAGAGGATGCGCATCGGTTCGCGGTGGACGAGGGTCGGGATGCCGAGCCCCTCGAGCACCTCGCCGGCGCGCGCCTCGAGCGAGTAGCCGTCGCTTCTCAGGATGAAGTCCTCGACCTCGGCGTAGCGCTCGGTGTCGAATTCCTCGTCGTCGGAGTGGGCGAGCAGCTTCTCGCGCTCGGCGAGCGCGGCCCAGACGTCGTGCTTGCCCATCATCGCGACGTCGAGGATGGGAGTGTCCTCGTAGCGGAAGTGGTCCTGCTTGAGGAAGCCGACGCGGGCGCGCTTCGGGATGTTGATCTCGCCGTCGGAGGCGATCTCCTCGCCGGCGAGGATGCGCAGGAAAGTCGACTTGCCGGAGCCGTTGGCGCCGACGAGGCCGTAGCGGCAGCCGTCGTTGAGCTGCAGCGAGACGTCCTCGAAAAGGGTGTCGGCCCCCCAGGCCTTGGTCAGATTGGTGACGGAAATCATGCGAGCGGAAGATTTTAACAGCGGAAGGCGATAGCGCCCGATGGCCGGGCGGAGTATCTTCCGCCGACCGATGCGACCGCTCACCGCCGCCCGTCCGCGCCTCACCGCCGCCGTGACCCTCGTGACGCTCCTGGTGCCGGCCGCACCGGCTCTCGCCACGCTCGCCCGGCTCGAGCCGGGCGATGCTCCCGTTCCCGCTCGCTGGCCGGACCAGGGAGCGACGAGCACCGCGGGATTCGCGAAACGCCTCGAGCATGACCTCCTGCCCCTGGTCGCCGCGCCGGCGCATTGGCAGCGCCACGACTGGACGCATTTCGCGGCGGGGCTGGCGCTGGTCGGCACGGCGCGCGTCTTCGACGGCCGGGTGCGCGAGTCGGTGCGGATGGATCCCGGCGAGACGCAGCCCGGCTGGTACCCCGCGCTGCGCTCTTTCGGACAGGCAGGAGGGTTGGCGCTGCTCGGTGCCGGCTGGATCGCCGGCCACTTCTCGCACCGGCCGGAGGTCGTCGCCACCGCGCAGGACGGGCTCGAGGCGGTGATCCTCGCCGCCGGCGTGATCACGCCGGCGCTCAAGCTCGCGGCCGGCCGCGCGCGACCGAACCAGGGGGAGGGTCCGGCGTCCTTTCAGCCCTTCGGCGGCGATCTCTCCTTCCCCTCGGGCGAGGTGACCGAAGCCTTCGCGATCGCGTCGGTCATCGCGGCGCACACCGAGCACCTCTGGCTGCAGGGCACCGTCTGGACGCTCGCCGGGGCGGTCGGCTGGGAGCGCCTGCGACTCGACGCGCACTGGTCGTCGGACGTCGTGGCGGGAGCGCTGATCGGTGGAGCGGTGGGGAACTGGGTGGTCCACCGTCACGCGCCGGCGGGAGCTTCCGAGGCGCGCTTCGACCTGCTCCCGCTCGTTTCGCGCCAGGGGCGTGGCGTGGCGCTGCACGTCGCGCTCTGAGTCACCGCCGCCGGCGGCGGCGCGAGAGAATGGCGGCGTGCCCGAATTCTCCGCCGGCGTCGTACCCCGCCCGTCGCTCCTCGCCGCGATCGCGCTGCAGCCACGACTCGCCCGCGAACCCTGGCGGCGCTGGCGCGACCGGCGGCGCCTGGCGGCGGCGCCGGACGGTGGGGGCGAGACGGTGCTCGTCATTCCCGGCATGGGCGTGGGGGACTTCTCGACGGCGACGCTGCGCCGGTTTCTCCGCCGCCACGGCTTCGACGCGCGCGGCTGGGGGCTCGGACGTCACCGGCCGGAGGTCTGGCGCACGATGCCGCGCGCGCTGGCGCTGCTCGAGCGGACAGCGGCGGAAAAGGGCGGCAAAGTGTCGCTGGTCGGCTGGAGCCTCGGCGGCATCGTGGCGCGCGAGCTCGCCCGCCTCCGCCCCGATCTGGTGCGCCGCGTCGTCACGCTGGGGTCGCCGGTGCGCGGCGGGCTGCGCCACACCGCGATCGCCGGCCTCTTCCGGATCCAGGGGTGGGATCTCGATCACGTCGCCGACCTGACCGCCGCCGCCGATCGGGTGGCGATCCGGGTGCCGGTGACCGCGATCTGGAGCCGGCGCGACGGCATCGTCGCCTGGCAGGCCTGCGTCGCCGAAGGAGCCGGCCAGGAGAACGTCGAGGTCGATTCCGTGCATTGGGGGCTCGGCCTGGATCCCGATGTCCTCGTCGCGACGGCGGAACGGCTGGCCGCTCCGGTGCCGGCGCCGTAGAGTTCCCGCAATGCCCCCCTACACCCACCCGCGCCGCGAGCTGTTCTACGAGCATCACACCGAGCCGCTGCTGCCGCGGCGCGCCTTCCTGCAGCGCATGATCAACCACGGCGGCGTGTCGCTGGTCATGACCGCGGTGGCGCTCGCGATCGGCATGGTCGGCTACCGGTGGACCGAAGGCCTGAGCTGGCTCGATTCCTTCCTGAATGCGTCGATGATCCTCGGCGGCATGGGTCAGGTCGCGCCGCTCGAGACTCCCGGCGGCAAGCTCTTCGCGGGCCTCTATGCGCTCTTCTCGGGGCTCGTCATCCTCGCTGCCGCCAGCGTGCTGGTCGTGCCGCTCGTCCATCGCCTGCTGCACCGGCTGCATCTCGAAGACGACGCGAAGAAAGACCCGGAGGAACGATGAACGCCGCCGAGCTCGGTCGCCACTATCTCGAAGATGTCACCCTGACCTTCCGCCAGCAGAAGAAGCTCGCCGAAGCCGCGCTGGCGCAGGCCGACGACGCGGCCTTCTTCCGCCTCCTCGACGCCGAGGCGAACAGCCTGGCGCTGATCGTCAAGCACGTCGCCGGCAACCAGCGCTCGCGCTGGCGCGACTTCCTGACCAGCGACGGAGAGAAGCCCGACCGCCATCGCGACGGCGAGTTCGAGGCGGCGGGAGAGGACACGCGCGCGAGCCTGATGGCGCGCTGGGAGGAGGGGTGGCGCTTCCTCTTCGACGCTCTCGCCGGCCTGGCGCCCGAGGACCTGCCGCGCGAAGTGCGGATCCGCGGCGAGGCGCACACCGTGCTGCAGGCGATCCAGCGCCAGCTCGCCCACTACGGCCAGCACGTCGGCCAGATCGTCTTTCTCGCCAAGCACTGGGCCGGAGCAGAGTGGAAGTCGCTGTCGATCCCGCGCGGCAAGTCTTCCGAGTACCTCGCCGCGCGCGGCGTCGCGGTCCATCGCCCGAAGGAGGGGGGCTGAGCGCCCCCCTCCCTGCGAACGCCGGTCCTAGAAGCGAAAGCGCGCGCTGGCGGTGACGAACCGGCCGGGCAGCCGGTAATACTGCGCGTCGCCGAGCTCACTCTCGGACACCGGATCGCGGCGGTCGGAGAGATTCTCGCCGTCGACGCGCACTTCGGCGCGCTCGAAGCGGTAGCCGAGACCGGCGGACCAGGTCGAGTACGCCCCGGCGAGCGCGGTGTTGCGCTTGGTGAGGAAGCGCTCGCCGACCCACTCGACGCGCGCCGAGCCGAAGAAGCCACGCGCCGGATTCCAGGTCAGACCGAGCGCCGCAAGATAGTCCGGTGACATCTCGAGCCGCTTGCCGTCGAGTTGCGTCGGCACGCCGTCGAAGTCCTGCACGTAGTTGCGGAAGCGGGCGTCGTGATGCGCGTACGCGCCGTCGACCAGCAGGTCGTGGTCGAGCCGCCAGTGCGCCTCGAGCTCCCAGCCGGTGAAGCGCTCCTCGCCGGCGTTCTGGAGCGCCGGCAGGCCGTCGACGCTCGTCGCCACCACCAGGTTCGAGAAGTCCATGCGGAAGGTGCTCGCCTGCCAGGTCAGCCGGCCGTCGAAGTGGGCGCCCTTCACGCCCCCTTCGATCGTTCGCGCCGTCTCGGGGTCGAGAATCTCCCCTTCGGCCTCGGGCCCGAAGTCCACCACCGCCGGCTTGAAGGCGTCCTTGTAGTCCGCGAAGAGCCAGAGGGCGTCGTCGCCGGCGCTCCAGGCGAGGAAGCTCGCGCCAACGCCGCCGGAGAAGCGGGTGTCGGTGCGCGAGTCCTCGCTCTTGACCTCGACTCCCCCCTCGTCGACCTCGCCTTCCTGCTTCTCGTGGGTGTAATTGAGACGCAGGCCGGCGTCGACCAGCCAGCGCACCGACGGCTTCCAGAGCGCCTGGGCGTAGGCGCCGGTGAAGAAGCGGCGGTCTTCGAGGCCGGGGCTCTCGTCGATATGCAGGCTGCGGCTCGAGGGGGCGCCGGCGCCGTCGAGCGCGACGTGATACTCGAAGTTGTCGCTCTGCTGCTCGCCGCGGCCGGCGAGGAGGTCGACTCCGGCGACGATCGACAGCGCGTCGCCCCGCTTTCCCGACCAATGCGAGTCGAGGAAGAAGTCGTCGCCGTCGAAGCCCTGCCGATAACCGTCGGCGTTGCTCTCGTCGGCCGGCACGTCGAACTCCTCGCGCAGAAAGCCGCGCGTCGTCTTCCGCCTCGAGTGGGTGTAGGCCGCGACGGTCGTCCAGTCGCCGCCGGCGAGCGCGCGCACGAACGAGCCGGTGAGGTGAATCCGGTCCTCGTCGAGCCGGGAATCGCTCGGGCTGTGGTTCGAGTCGAGCGGGATCTTCGGCGAGAGGACCTTCCCCTCGCGCGGGTGCGGGCTCGCCGGCTCCTGATCGAGCGCCGTGAGATCCGCCGAGAGGCGGAGCTTGCCGCCGCCGGCGTCGCCGGCGGCGGTCCACAGCGCGTGGGCGCGGTCGAAGCTGGTGCGATCGTCGTAGAAGCCGCGCGACTCGTAGCCCGCCGACAGCGACTGGTCGAGCCCGCCGAGCTTCGCGAGCGGCGCGGTGACCGCGGCGCCCCAGCTGCCGTGGCTGCCGCCGCCGACGCGAGCCTCGCGCGGCGTCGCCGCCGGAGAGCGGTGGATGACGTGGATGACGCCGACGAACGACGTGGCGCCGTAGAGCACCGGCGCGGCGCCGCGCAGCACCTCGATGCGGTCGACGTTGGTGAGGTCGAGCGTCGAGATCGCGGGAGCGAAGGCGCCGCCCCACGGCACGCCGTCGACGACGAGGAGGAAAGCGTCGAACTCGCGCAGCCCCATGAGCTCGGGGACGGCGGAAGCGGGCCCGCCGTCGCCGCCGGGCGCGATCGAGACGCCGGCGGCGAGGGCGAGGGCGGAGGCGAGGTCGTGCGCGCCGCGCGCCTCGAGCTCGTCGCCCGGAATGACGGTGACGGATGCGGGGACGTCGAGGACCTCTTCGGGAACCCGGGTCGCGGTAACCTGCATCGTCTCGCTGATGCGTCCTTCGGTGACATCGGTGCCTGGGGCGGGCGCCCCCTGGGCGGCCGCCAGGCGGGCGGTGAGGAGGGCCGCGAGGCCCAGGATGAACTTGCGCTGCATGCGATTCCTTTCGCGGGAAGTGAGTGAACGGCGCACCACGGCCGAGGTCGGCCAGGTGCTCGAACGCGCGCGCGGCTCTGCGAGCGCCGCGGCGTCGTCACTCGTTGCGTCGCGAAAGGAGGGCGAGGCGGCGTCCGGTGGTCGCGGCGAGGGCGAGCGCCGGAACGGGCGGTGCGGAATGACCGGAAAGGTCGAAAGTGGTCTGGCTTTCGGCGCGCAGCGGCAGCCGGGGGGCGCTCTCGCCGTCGCCGGCCGCGGCCGCGGCATCGCCGTCGCGGAAGGCCGGTGCGCCCGGCGCGAGCCCGCGCGGCGAGGCCTCGTGCCGCGCCCGCCGGCCGCCGTCGCGGTCGCCGTCGATCCACCAGACGACGCCGGCGAGGCCGGGGCGCGCCGCTTCGCCGCGCGCCGCAGCGAGCTCGGGCGTGGCCGCGGGCTCGAGGCGGCTCGCGCCGATGGCGAAGGAGCGCGGCACTTCGATCTCGCGCTCCTCATGCTCGTCGCCGAAACGGAGCAGGAGGCGCGCGTTCGCGGTCGCGATCGGCGGCAGCTCGACCTCGAACCGTCGAAGGTCGATGCCGAGGTGCGGCGTCAGGCGGACCGGCCAGGTCGCGCCACCGTCGTAGGAGAGGAAGGCCTCCCACTCCTCGATGCCGGGAAGCGGCCCGGCGCTGGTCCAGCCGAGGACCGCCCGGCCGCCCGCCACGAGGCTCTCGCCGGAGCCCGCCGGAGCGAGCACGACGTCGACCGCGGCGCCGAGCGGGCGCTGCGCAGCCTGCGCGCCGCTGCCAGCGAGCGCCGCGAGAGTGGCCAGCGCCCCGAACAGGAGGGCGCGGAGCCGGAGGGTGAGAGGAGGGGCGCTCGACGTCACGGCGGGCGGAAAGATAACAGCGGGCGCGGCCGGCGCCCGTGGAGGCAGGTCCGGACCGGATCGGCGGCGCCGTGACCGGCTGGGCGACCCGCTTCGCGCCGGCGCCGACCGGCTTCCTGCACCTGGGGCACGTGGTGAACGCGCTCTGGGTCTGGGGCCTGGCGAGCGCTTTCGGCGGCCGCGTGCTGCTGCGCGTCGAGGACCACGACCGCATCCGCTGCCGTGCCGAATTCGAACGCGCGCTGCTCGAAGACCTCGACTGGCTCGGTTTCGTCCCGGACGCGCCGGCCGTGCGCCAGAGCGAGAGGAGCGCGCTCTATGCGCGGGCGCTCGCGTCGCTCGAAGCGCGCGGCCTGGTCTACGCCTGCGACTGCACGCGTCGCACGATCGTCGCTGGGGGCGGCGGGGACGGGGAAGAGCTCCGCTATCCGGGCACCTGCCGCGCGCGCGGGCTCCCCGCCGCGGCGTCGTCGATCCGTCGTGTCCGGCTCGACCGCGAGGAGATCGCCTTCGCCGACCTGCGGCATGGCGAGCAGCGGCAGGTCCCGGCGGAGCAGTGCGGCGACTTGCTCGCACGCGACCGCGACGGCAACTGGACCTACCAGTTCGCGGTCACCGTCGACGACCTCGAGCAGGAGATCGCGCTGGTCGTGCGCGGCGACGACCTGCTCGCCTCGACCGGGCGTCAGATCCAGCTCGCGCGCCTGCTCGGGCGGGAGCGGCCGCCGCGCTTTCTGCACCACGCTCTCGTGCGGCGGGACGACGGCGCCAAGCTCTCGAAGTCGAACCGCGACACGGGGGTGGGCGACCTGCGCGCCGCCGGCTGGAGCGCCGGCCGGGTGCGCGCGGCGGCGGCGCTCGCGGCGGGGCTCGCGGGTGCCCGAACGGAGCTGCCGGTCGCCGCCCTGCCGGAGCTGGTCGGCGAAGCGGCGCGCCGGCTCGGCCTCCCGGCCGGCTGGCGCCCCGAGGCATAATCGGCGCCACAACGCACGGAATCGGGGGTCGCGATGCGATCGGAGTTCAGCTGGGGGGGAGTCTTGCTGCGGATGCTGGTCGGCATCGTCCTGGTGCTCGTCAGCTTTCAATCCGAGCGGCCGTTCGTTCCACCACTGGGCGATGCAGGACCTGCACGCCTTCACTCCCGCGAAGGCGGTGGCGGGCGCTGTCCTGCTCTGCTTGTGGGTCCTCTTCGTGCGCGCCGCCATGCAGTCGCTCGGCAAGCTGGGCGTGGCGCTCTCGGTGCTGGTCGTCGCCGCCGTGATCTGGCTCTTCTCGAGCTGGGGGTGGTTCGATCCCTCGCGCCCGAAGGTGCTCGCCTGGGTAGTGCTGGTGGCGCTCGGCGGCGTCCTCGGCTTCGGGCTCTCGTGGTCGATCCTGCGCCGGAAGATCACCGGGCAGGTCGACGTCGACGAGCTGCCGCAGCCCTGAGGCGGCCGCCTACTTCGCGGCCGCCGCGGCCGTCGCCTCGAGCTTCGCGCTCATTCCGTCGATCGCCTGCCGGGCGCCGTCGAGCACGCCGGCCACGACCCGGATCTGCTCGTCGGCCTCGGTCCAGCGCCGCATCTCGATCGCTTCGCGAATCGCCGGCAGCGTCTTGACGCCGTAGCCGGTGTACTGCCCCGGCGCATAGAGCTGGTGGCGGTACCAGGGGCGGCCGGGGAGGCCGTCGCCGGCCGCCCAGCGCTGCTCGAAGCCGCGCAGGAAGGCGTTGAGCTCGTCGCGCAGGGCGGGCGACAGGCCGCGGGCGATGGCGGCGTCGCGGCTCGCCTCGAAGCGGTCCGCCGACGCGCGCAGCATGTCCGCCGCGTTGCGCAGCGGCGCGAACTCGAGGAAGGGGACGCGGTCGAGCGCCGGCGGCGGCACGAAGGTCCGCGTCGGATCGGCGGCCAGCTCGAGCGTGCGATCGGCGAGCAGCCGCTCGCGCTCCGCGCTCTCGCCGCGCAGCTTCTCGGTCACCTTCTTGAGGTCGTCGGTGTAGTCGCTGATCGCCGCCGCGGCGCGGTCGAGCGTGAAGGGGAGCACCTCCGCCTCCGACAGGCGGAGGAGGAGCCGCGAGCCCAGCTTCGAGGTCGTCGCGACGTAGGCGAATCCCGGATCGCCGAAGCGCTTGTAGTGGTCGAAGGAGTCGTAGATCGAGTGGTACTGGCCGTACTGCTCCTCGCCGCCGAAGTCGAGGTTCAGCGAGGCGATCCCCAGGTGCTGCAGGAAGGGGGTGAAGTCGGAGCCCGAGCCCAGCGCCTCGAGGCGGATGTCGTCGCGCCCGCGCAGCTCGGCACGCGCGTCGGCGTCGCCGTTGGCGATGCGAACGGCGCGCGCGCGGGCGAGCAGCGAAACGCCGCGCTCGGGATCGGTGACGTCGCCGGCCGCCTGGTTGAGGAAGCGCTCGAGAGTGTGCGAGCCGGCCAGCCCCAGGAAGCCGCGGGTGACCGAGTCGGTGTTGATGTAGACGACCGCCTTGGCGCGCAGCTCGTCGCCGTGGGTCTCGGCCCACTCGGTCGAGCCGAGGAGGCCCGGTTCCTCGCCGTCCCAGCCGGCGAAGACGATCGTCCGCTTCGGCCGGAAGCCCTGCTTCGCGAGCTCGCCGATGGCGCGCGCCTCGCCGAGCAGCGCCGCCATGCCGGAGACCGGATCGGTGGCGCCGTTGACCCAGGCGTCGTGATGGTTGCCGCGCACGATCCACTCGTCGGGGCGCTCGCTGCCGCGCAGCACGGCGATGACGTCGTGGACCGGCTTCAGGCTCCAGTCGAACTTCACCTTGAGATGGACCTTCGCCGGCCCCGGGCCGACGTGGTACGGCAGCGCCAGCGCGCCGCGCCAGCTCTCCGGAGCCATCGGGCCGGCGAGCGCGCGCAGCAGCGGCTCGGCGTCGCCGTAGGAGATCGGCAGCACGGGGATCCGGGTCAGAACTTTCGTTTCCGCCAGCGGCAGGCGCTTGGCGTCGGCCGTGGCGCCGACGCCGGGCGTCAGCGGATCGCCCGAGTAGAGCGGCATGTCGGCGACCGAGCCGCGCTGCACCGAATCGCGCGAGCGATAGCCCCCCTTCGGCCAGACGTCGCCGAGGAAATAGCCGTCACCCAGGGGATCGGAGTAGATGAGGCAGCCGATCGCGCCGTGCTCCGCCGCCACCTTCGGCTTGATGCCGCGCCAGGAGCCGCCGTAGCGCGCCAGCACGATCTTGCCGCGCACGTCGATGCCGCGCCCGGCGAGCTCTTCGTAGTCGGCGGGGAGTCCGTAGTTGACGTAGACGAGCTCCCCCGAGACGTCGCCGTCGATCGAGTAGGCGTTGTAGGTCGGGAGCTGCTCCTTCTTCTGTCCCGAGGTCGAGTCCGCGGCGAGAGCCGGCTCCTCGAGCCGGGCGCGGAAGTAGGTCGGCGCGGTCATCTCGAGCGAGCGCTCGACCGGCGTCGGGAAGAGGACGTCGAAGCTCTCGATGCGCGCGTCGTAGCCCCAGCTCGCGAAGAGCTGCCGCATCCACTCGGCGTTGTCGCGGTCGTAGGGCGAGCCGACGTGGTGCGGGCGGGCCGAGAGGCGGCGCACCCACGCCTCGAGGTCCTGGGGCGAGATCGCGGCGTCGGCCTGCTGCTCGCGCGCGCGCTCGGCGGCGCTGCCCGCGGCGTCGAAGCCGAGCAGGCGCGGCGCGTCGTCGGCGGCGGCGAGCGGCGCGAGGGCGAGCGCGAGGGCGGCCGCGACGAGCGGACGGCGAACGGGGCGAAGGGAGAACGAGGTCATCGGGGCTCCTCCGGTGGGCGCCGGAATCCTCGCACGTTCGTGGGGCCGATCTCATCGCCCGCCGCCGGACGGTCCCTTAGGATGCGCCGGTGAGGGGGCGGACCGGCGTGCCATGGTGACGAAGAAGAAGACGCTCGGCGGCACGCTGACCCGCCTCCTGCGGCGGCGCGACGGCCGGCTGCTGAAGATCTTCGTCGCCCTGGGCGTCGTGCTGCTCGGCGCCGCCGCCTGGAGCATCTGGCCCTACTGGGAGCTCGCCGGGCGCTTCCAGTCGGTGCCGACGGTCGAGCCCTCCCGCCTCTACGGCCGCGCCTTGCGCCTCGCGCCCGGACTCGCGATGCCGTCGAAAGAGCTCGCCGCGCGCCTCGACGAGCTCTTCTACCGGCCGGCGGGGGAGGCCGGGCTGGTGCCCGGGACCTACCGCGCCGGCGCCGAACGGGTGGCGATCGCCCGGCGGCGCTTCCGCACGGAGCGCGGCGAGGAGGGGGGCGGGCTGCTGGTCGTCGAGCTCGACGGCGAGCGGATCGCGCGCCTGCTGGTCGGCGAGAAGCCGGTGGCGGAGGCGTCCCTCGATCCGCCGCTGCTCGCGACCTTCTACGGACGCGACCTGCTCGAGCGCCGCCCGGTGCGGCTCGCCGAGCTTCCTCCCGACGCGGTGCGCGCGGTGCTCGCTTCCGAGGATGCCGCCTTCTTCGAGCACCCCGGCATCTCGCTCGTCGGCATGCTGCGTGCTTTCTGGACCAACCTGCGGGCCGGCGAGGTGAGGCAGGGCGGATCGACGATCACCCAGCAGCTGGCCAAGAACCTCTATCTCTCCAACGAGCGGCGCGTCAGCCGCAAGCTGCGCGAGGCGCTGCTCGCGGTGATGCTCGAGGCGCGCTACGCCAAGGAGCAGATCCTCGAGGCCTACCTGAACCAGATCTTCTGGGGGCGGAGCGGCTCGGCCAACCTGATCGGCCTCGGCGCCGCGTCCTGGGCCTGGCTCGGCAAGCCGGCGAGCGAGCTCGACCTCGCCGACGGCGCGCTGCTGGCGGGCATGATTCCCGCGCCCGCCGACTTCGCGCCGAACCGGCACCCCGAGCTCGCCCGCGAACGGCGCGACCGGGTGCTCGATCGCCTGGTCGAGCTGCGCTGGATCCCGCGCGCGCAGGCCGACGCCGCCAAGGCGAGGCCGCTCGACTCGCGCGAGATCGCGCTCTCGCGCCGCGTGGCGCCCTACTACGCCGACGCCGCCGCGAACGAGGTCAAGCGGCGTTGGGGAATCGGCGAGCTCGCCGACGCCGGCCTGTCGATCTACGGCACGCTCGATCCGGCCGAGCAGCGAGCGGCCGAGTCGGCGGTCGCGGCGGGGATCGCCGACCTGGTCGGCCGCAGCGAGCGGGTGCGCCGGAAGGAGGAGGCCTTCCAGGCGGCGCTCGTCGCCATCGAGCCGGCGAGCGGCGCGGTGCGCGCCTACGTCGGCGGCCGCGACTATCGCGAGAGCCAGTTCGACCGCGCCGGGCAGGCGAAGCGCCAGGCCGGCAGCGCGTTCAAACCGATCGTCTACGCGACCGCGTTCGAGAAGGGGGTCGCGACCCCGGCGACGCTGCTCGAGGACGCGCCGTTCACGATCGAATCGGGGGGCGAGAACTGGTCGCCCCAGAACGACGACGACGAGTACCGCGGCTGGGTCACCGCGCGCACCGCGCTCGAGAAGAGTCTCAACGTGCCGACCGCGCGGCTCGCCCTGCAGACCGGGCTCGACGACATCGTGAACCAGGCGCGGAGCTTCGGGATCTCGGCGCGGCTCCGCCCCTTCCCCTCGGTGGCGCTCGGCGCCTTCGAGGTGACGCCGCTCGAGCTGGCGAGCGTCTACGCGACGCTCGCCAACCGCGGCGTCCGGCCGCCGGTCCACCTGGTCGAAGGCGTGCGCGGGCCGGACGGCAGGGCGCTCGAAGGTCAGCCGTTGCCGGAGCGCCAGGCGGTGATCTCGCCGCAGACCGCCTACCTGGTCACCGCGCTGCTCCAGGGGGTCGTCGACTACGGCACCGGCGCGTCGATCCGCACGCTCGGCCTGCGCGATCCGGTGGCGGGCAAGACCGGCACGACCAACCGCCGGCGCGACAACTGGTTCGCCGGCTTCGCGCCGGAGCGGCTCGCGCTCGTCTGGGTCGGCTTCGACGACGACACGCCGACGCCCTTCTCGGGCTCGAAGGCGGCGCTGCCGATCTGGACCCGGTTCATGATCGCCACGCGGCCGGCCGGCGGCTACACGCGTTATCAGCCGCCGGAGGGCGTGCAGGTCGTCCTGATCGACCCGGCAGACCGGCGAGCTGGCCACCGACCGCTGCCCCGAGGTGCTCGCCGAGGCCTTCCGTTCCGACCGCATCCCGAGCGCCGTCTGCCACCTCCACGGCGGCTGGCGCGCGCAGCCGATCGACCCCGGCATCCGCGCCGAGCGCGACTCGAAGCACGGCACGCTGCGCGACTGGCTGAAGCGGATCTTCGGCCGCGACAAGCCGCCGCCGAAGGGCCCGACCGAGCCACCCACCGGCCCGCCGCCCTAGGCGGCGGGTACGGTCGCGCTCTCCCGCCAGGCGAGGAAGGCGCTGATCCAGAGCAGGTCGGCGATCAGCAGGTGGAGGAGCTGGAGCGGAATCGGCGCCAGCAGGGCGAGGTTCGCCATGCCGACCGCGAGCTGCACCAGCGCCAGCGTCGCAGCGGCGACGAACCAGCGCGAGCCGCCGGCGGCGCGCGCGCGCTGGGCCAGCACGACCACGACGACGGCCGCCGTCGCGGCGATCAGCGGGTGGGCGACGCGCAGTCGGAGGAGGAAGTGCGAGGTCGCGTCGAGGTCCTGGCGCATCGCTTCGCCGAGCGTCGTGGCCGGAAAGAGCGTGTCGCCGAGCGCGGCCACGCCGCCGCTGGCACCGGCGGCGATCAGCAGGAGGAGCGTCAGGAGGCCGCCGCGCGAACGGGTTCCCGCTGCCGCTCGCGCTCCGGGCGGCAGGGCCGCGGCGCTGGCGGTCGCGGCGAGAGCGGCGAGCAGGAGAAGCGTGTTGGTCAGATGGACCGGCACGACCACCGCGCGCGCCACGGAGGCGTTGCGGTTCACCAGCTCGAACAGGACCAGCGCGGCGCCGAGCGCCGCCTCCAGCAGCATCAGGCCGAGCGCCCAGAGCACCGCTCGCCGGACGGGGTGCCCCGCCGGGCGCGACCGAAAGGCGGCGATGGCGAGCGCGACCACCGCGACGAGCGCCAGCCCGCTCGACGCCCGGTGGGTGAACTCGATGCTCTTCTCGATCGAGGGTGCCCGCGGCACCACCTCGCCGTCGCAGAGCGGCCAGTGCCGCCCGCAGCCGGCGCCCGAGCCCGTCGCGCGGACGTAGGCGCCCCAGAGGATGACCAGGAGATTGAAAGCGAGGACGAGCCACGCGAAGCGGGAGAGCCGGGAAGCATGCATCCTCACCATCCTAGCGGGCGCGCCGGTTTGGCGTCGGTCTCTCGGAGCGAAGTGGCGGGGGGTCCCCGTCCTCCAGAAAGAACAGTGAGAAGAACCGGGGTACCGACCGAAGCGGAGAGAGACCGACGCCAAACCGGCGTGACCGCGGCCCGGTGGCACCGCAGTCGGATGTCGCTTGCCCGGGAGGAAGCCTGCGCTAGCATGGCCGGTCACCGTGTCCAGCCGGAAGTCCGAGCCTTCACCCATGGCGACCCCGCCTCCGGTCGAGACCGCGATCGAGGTCGTGGAGGCGCGGACGCACAATCTCAAGGGCGTGAGCTGCAGGATCCCGCACGGCAAGGTCACGGTGGTCACCGGACCGTCGGGAGCGGGGAAGAGCTCGCTCGCCTTCGACACCATCTTCGCCGAGGCGCAGCGGCGCTTCGTCGAGTCGATGTCGACCTACGCGCGGCAGTTTCTCGAGCAGCTCGAAAGGCCGCCGGTCGCCGACCTGCGCAACGTCCTGCCGGCGGTCGCGCTCGAAGCCAGGAACTCGATCCGCAACGCGCGCTCGACGGTCGGCACGATCACCGAGATCCACGACGTCCTGCGCCTCGTCTTCGCGCACCTCGGCGAAGTGCACTGCCCCGAGGGGCACGGCCCGGCGCGGCGCTGGACGGCCGGTGACGCCGCCGCCGATCTCGCGGCGGGGAGCGCCGGCGAGAGCTTCACCCTCGTCGTGCGGGTGGCGCGGCCGAAGCGGGGCGCCGACGCGAAGCTGGCCGAGCTGGTGCGCCTCGGTTACGCGCGCCGCTTCGAGGCAGGCCAGGTCGTGCGGGTCGAGCCCGGCGAGAGCTGGCCGGCGGCGCTCGACCCGCTGCCGCTGGCGCTCGGCCGCTTCCGCGCCGAGACCGCCGCTGTGGCGCGCCTCGCCACGACGATCGAAGAGGGATGGAAGCTCGGCGCCCGCCAGGTCGAAGCGATCGGCACGGCGCGCCGGCGCTTCTACGGCAGCGAGCTCGCCTGCGCCGACTGCGGCACGGCTTTCCGCCCGCCGACGCCGGCGCTCTTCTCCTTCAACTCGCCGCTCGGGGCCTGCCCGACCTGCGAGGGGTTCGGCCGCGTCATCGGCATCGACGCGGCGCGGGTGATTCCCGATCCCGAGCGCCCGCTCGCCGAGCGTCCCATCGCGCCCTGGAACACGCCCGCCTACGAGGAGCTCTATGACGGACTGTTCGCCGCGGCGAAGCGGCGGAAGGTCCCGCTCGATCGCCCCTGGCGTGAGCTCGCGCAGCGCGACCGCGACTGGATCTGGCGCGGCGAGGGGAGCTTCGTCAACCTCGAGAGCTTCTTCCGCTGGCTCGAGGGGCGGACCTACAAGGTGCACGTGCGCGTGCTGCTGGCGCGCTATCGCGCCTACGACCCCTGCCCCGCCTGCGGCGGCGGCCGGCTCAACCGGGAGGCGCTGGCGGTCCGCTTCGCCGGCCACACGCTCCCCGAGCTCTCGGCGAAGAGCGTCGAGAAGCTGCGCCGCTTCTTCGCCGGCCGCGAGCCGGCGGCGGACGCCGCCAGCGGCCACCTGATGAGCGCGCTCGCCGAGCGGCTCGACGTCCTCCATCGCGTCGGCCTCGACTACCTGACCCTCGACCGCCAGGCGCGCACCCTCTCGGGAGGGGAAGCGCAGCGCATCCATCTCGCCGCGGCGCTCGGCTCGGGGCTGACCAGCACCCTGTACGTGCTCGACGAGCCGACCATCGGCCTCCACCCGCGCGACGGCGAGAAGCTGCTCGCCCTGCTGCGCGACCTCGCGGCGCGCGGCAACACGGTGCTCGTCGTCGAGCACGATCGCACGATCATTCTCGGCGCCGACCATGTCCTCGACCTCGGCCCGGCGGCAGGGGAGCGCGGCGGTTACCTGGTCGCCGAGGGCACCGTCGCCGAGCTGCTGGCGCACCCCGAGTCGCTGACCGGCCGCTTCCTGCGCGAGCGCGACGCGACGCCGGCGCGCCACCACCTGGCGCGCTTCCGGCGCGAGAAGGGGCGCCGCTCGCTCGAGCAGGAGCTCGCCGAGCGGCCGCGCGTCACGATCCGCGGCGCCCGCTCGCACAACCTGCGCGGCATCGACGTCGCGTTCCCGCTCGACGCGCTGGTCGGTGTCTCCGGCGTCTCCGGCTCGGGCAAGTCGACGCTGATCGAGAACGTCCTCTACGGCACTTACCAGCGGGCGCGCGGCGTCGTCGACGTCGAGCCGGGCGAGTGCGACGAGCTCGCCGGCCTCGACCAGATCGCCGACGTGACGCTGGTCGACCAGAGCCCGATCGGCCGCTCGACGCGCTCGAACCCGGTGACCTACGTCAAGGCCTACGACGACCTGCGCCGCCTCTACGCCGGCACCGAGGAGGCCCGGCGGCGCGGCATCACGCCGGCCCACTTCTCGTTCAACCTCGAGGACGGACGCTGCCCCGACTGCGAGGGGACCGGCTTCGTCGAGGTCGACATGCATTTCATGGCGCCGGTCACGGTGGCCTGCGACCGCTGCCAGGGGCGGCGCTTCCGCCCGGAGGTGCTGGCAGTGCGCCACCAGGGGCGCGACATCGCGCAGACCCTGCGAGCTGACGGTCGAGGAGGCGATCGTCGCCTTCGCGCGCGAGCGGCCGCTGGTGCGCAAGCTGACGCCGCTGGTCGAGGTCGGGCTCGGGTATCTGCGCCTCGGCCAGCCGACCTCGACGCTCTCGGGGGGCGAGGCGCAGCGGCTCAAGCTCGCCAGCTTCCTCGGCCGCGCCGAGGGGGAGGACCGGCGGCTCTTCCTCTTCGACGAGCCGACCACCGGGCTGCACCTGTCCGACATCGACCAGCTGAGCCGCACGCTGCGCCAGCTCGTGCAGAGCGGCCACGGCGTCGTGGTGGTCGAGCACAGCCTCGACCTGCTCGCCCACGCCGACTGGATCGTCGATCTCGGACCCGGGGGCGGCGAGCACGGCGGCGAGCTCCTCTACTGCGGGCCGCTGGCGGGCTTTCTCGACGAGGCCGAGAGTCCGACCGCCGAGGGCCTGCGGCGGCACTTGCGCTGGCGGCGTCCCGGCGGCTCGTCTACAATCGGCGGAAACGCTTCAGGCAAGAGACGGCAGCAGCGGAGGATTCCCTCACGATGAACGGTTGGCAGGTGTTCGTCGAAATCGCCGGGCGGCCGCCCGTCGAGCTCAAGGCGGGCGAGTCGATCATCGGCCGGAGCCGGACGGCGCAGGTGCAGGTGCCCGACTCGACGGTCAGCCGGCAGCACGCGCGGCTCCTGCTGGGCGCCCTGGGCGAAGTTTCGGTCGAGGACCTCGGTTCCTCGAACGGCACCATCGTCAACGGCAACCGGGTCGAGGGGCGGCAGAAGCTGGCCGACGGCGATCGCATCCTGATCGGCGACGCCGAGCTCCGGTTGCGCATCGTCGCTCCGGTCGCGCCTTCGGAGGCGACCGTGCGCATGGTGCTGCCGCCGATGACCGGCCCCGCCGGCGCTCCCGGACTGGCGCCGCCGGCGCCGATGCCGCCGCCGGTCCCGGCTCCGCCCGCGATGGCCCCGCCCGCGATGGCTCCGCCGCCGGTCGCGCCGTCGCCTCTGGCGCCCCCTCCGATCGCTCTCTCGCCGATGGCGCCGCCGCCGATGGCGCCGGTGCCGCCGAGCGCGGCGCCCTCGCCGCTCTCGCTGCCGCTGCAGGTGGCTCCGCCGCCGGTCGCGCCTTCGTCCCTGGCGCCTCCTCCGATCGCTCCGCCGCCCATCGCTCCGTCGGCACCGGTGCCGCGCGTCACGATGCCGATCCCGTCGCCGTCGCCTTTCGCCACGCCGCCGGTGCCGCTCGAGATGGCGGAGATCGCGCCACCGCCGATCCCGCGCCCGGCGCCGCCGCCGTTCGCCGCGCCTCCGGTCGCGCCCGCTCCGGCCCGTCCCGCGCCGCCGCCGCTGGCGCCGCCTCCGGCCGCGCCCGCGATTTCGCCGCGCACCGGCGCCGCCCGGGGCGCCGAGCTCCCGTCGGTGACGATGATCGACCGCATCCCGATTCCGCAGGTGACGCCGGAAGTGATCCGCGCCGCCAAGCTGGCGCGCGCGACTCCGGCCGGCTTCTGGATCCGGGTCGTCGCGGCGCTCGTCGACGGCGCACTGGTCGGCATCGTCTCGGCCGCGGTCGGCGCGATGATCTACTTCCTGCCGCTGCCGCAGATGTTCCGGCTGATGATGGTCTACACGATCTCGGGCGCGCTCGGCCTCGCTTATCCGCTCGTCTTCTGGGCCACGCAGGGGGCGACGCCGGGAAAGAAGATGCTCGGCCTCGTGATCGTGACCGCCGCCACCAAGTCGACGGGAGGCGGCATCGGCTGGGGAACGGCGATCCTGCGCGCTCTCGGCTATTTCCTGAGCAGCGCCCTGCTCGGCCTCGGCTATCTGCTGGTCGCCTTCACGTCGCAGAAGCAGGGGCTGCACGACCTCATCGCCTCGACCCGCGTCGTGCGCATCCGCTGACGCCGCGGGCGGGTAGACTTCCGGCGTGACGAGCGCCGTGGCCAGCCCGCCGACGCCCCCTCGCCGCTGGCGCGCCTACGCCGGCTGGCTGGGAGGGGCGCTGCTCGGGCTGGTGCTGCTCGTGGCCGGGGCGCTCAAGGCGCTCGATCCTGCCTCCTTCGCCGAGGAGATCGCCCGACAGCGGGTCGCCTTCGGCCTGCAGCCGATGTCGGCGGCGCTGGTCGCGCTGGCGATCGAGTCGATCCTCGGCGCGCTCCTGCTGGTCAATCTCCGGCGTCCGCTCGTGATGTGGGGCGCCACCGCCCTCGTCCTCTTCTTCCTCTTTCTCACCGGCCGCGCCGCCTGGCGCGCGGCGCACGGCGTGGTCGACGAGGCCGCTTCTTGCGGCTGTTTCGGCAACCTGGTCGAACGGACGCCGAACGAAGCCTTCGTGCAGGACCTGCTCTGGCTGGTGCCGGCGCTCGCCGTGGCCTGGATCGCGCGGCCGGGTGCGCGCGACCAGGTGGGGATCCGTGCCGGCGCCGCGCTGCTGGTCGCGGCCGCCGTCGTTGGGCTCGCCGCCGCGGCTCCCGGCCTGCCGGTCGACGACTACGCGACGCGCCTGCGACCCGGGGTGCAGGCCGCCGACCTCTGCGCCGGCGCCGGCGAGGCGCGGGTCTGCCTGCCCCTGGTGGCGCCCGGCATCGCGACCGGCAAGCACCTCGTGGTGCTCGCCGACGTGCGCGACAAGGAGTTTCCGGCGCTCGCCGCGCGGCTCAACCGCTACGTGCGCGAAGGGGGAGATCCCCCTCTCACGGTGCTCGCCGACCTCAAGCCGGAGGAGCAACAGGCGCTCTACTGGCAGGTCGCCCCGGCCTTCGACTTGCAAGCGACACCGGCAGCGCTGCTGCGGCCGCTCTACCGCCGCCTGCCGCGCGCGTTCCTGCTCGATGCGGGTCGAGTCGCGAAGACCTGGCCGGGGCTCCCCCCCGGCCTCCCCGCTGCTCCCGCGGCGGCCAAGTGACGGATGAACGGAGGAGGGAAGGCATGATGCGACGTGGACGGGTGCTGGCGCTCGCCAGCCTGCTGGTGACGGCGTCGGCCGCCGGCCGGCTCGCCGCGCAGGGAGCCGACGCGGTGCTGCGCGGCTTCGAGCCGTCGGGCGACTGGGCGCTCGAGGTCGACGGCAAGGCGTTGCCGAAGGCGCGGATCTACGATTCGACGCGCGCCCAGGCGCTGCTGCTGATGACCGCCGAGCTGCCGTCGCCGGTGCTGATCGATCGCGCCACGCGCGGCGTCGCGACTCTCGACCTGATGAAGGTCTCGCAGCGAACGGACGGCGCCATCGACCTGCTCGCCGACGCCGTGCTGGCACCGAGCGGCACGATCGAGGTCCGCAACAGCACCGACGCCAGCTTCACGGTGGCCGGAAAGCAGGTGGTCCTCAAGCCGAAGCCCTGGATGCTCGGTTCGCAGCGCGGCGCGGTGCTGCTCGAGGGGGACGCCGGCTATCGCTGGCGGGCCAATCGCTACGAGCCCGACGCGAGCGCCATCTCGACCTTGCGCGGCGAGAAGCGCGACGTCCGCGTCATCACTTTCTTCGGCTCCTGGTGCCCGCACTGCAAGCAGCACCTCCCCTTCCTGCTCAAGACCGAGCAGCGGCTCGCCGACGCCAGGATCCGCTTCGAGTACTACGGCCTGCCGAGCTCGATCCGCAGCGACGCCGAAGCGCAGAAGTGGAACGTCAACGGCGTGCCGACGGCGATCCTGCTCATCGACGGCAAGGAGGTCGGCCGCATCCCCGACGGCTCGTGGGGGAGCCCGGAAGTCGCCCTCGCGCTGATGCTCCATCCGCCGAAGGGATGAGGCTAGACTCGCCCCCTTCGCGTAGAGAGCAGCAAGGGCCGCCTTCCCGGCGGCGGAGGGGGAGCGATGCGGAGGGCTGCGTTCGGAATCGGAGTGCTCGTCGCCGGCCTGGCACTGCCGCGGCTCGCGGCGTCCGCCGAACCGGTCGAGAAGGATCCGGAAGCGGAAGCGCGACCGGTCGCGCTGAGCTGGGGCCTCGAGGCGAAGGCCGCCTACCGCGACAGCCAGACGCTGCGGCTGCCGAGCCCCTTCCCCTTCCCGCCCGAGTTCCTGCCGCCCGGCGCGACGCAGGGCTTCCTCGCGACGGTCGACCCGGGCCAGCACTTCGAGATCCCGGCCGTCACTCTCTTCGGCGACGCGGCCTGGGGGGAGTCGGTCGCCGCGCACGTGAAGATCGACATGATCGATCTCTGGGACCGCAATCCCGACCTCCTCCGACCACCGCGTCGACGTCGACGAGCTCTGGATCCGCTTCGGCCGTGACCCCGGGCAACTCGACGGCAGGAGCGCCGCCTACGCCAAGGTCGGCAAGTTCGCGCACTTCGAGCGCCAGAACGACCGCCACCTCGAAAGCTACGGACTGATCTCGACCGCCTTCAACCGCTTCGAGGACGCGGGCCTCGAGGTCGGCGCCGCCTTCGGCAAGCACTTCTACGCGCGCGTCTCGGCGACCTCGGGCAACCCGCTCTTCTTCCGCGACCCCAACGCGCTCGCCGGCGACAACGGCACGCCCGACCGCGACCCGTCGCTGCGCGCCAACCCGGTGCCGCGGCTCGAGGGGGGCTTCCCGATCCTCTACGACGCCGAGGTCGAGGACATCGGATCGACCGACAACCTCGAGCTCGGCTACGGTCTCGGCCTGCGCTTCGGCGAGCAGGGCGGGGGGCGCGAGGCGAACCTGCTGGCCTGGCATTACGAGCGCGACCTGGCCGCCACGGTGACGCTCGAGGGGACCTTCTACGGCGGCGACCTCGATCTCCTGAACGGACCGTTCGACAGCTTCAGTCTCCCGATCTCGGGCAACAAGAAGCGCGAGAACGGCGCCAACCTCTGGGTCTACCTCGACGGCTTCTCGCTCTTCGGGCAGTACGTCGACCAGGATCTGGCGGGGATGAAACGAACCGGCTGGGAGGCCGAGGCCGCCTGGCGCTTCGACCTGCCGCTCGCCTGGGCCGCAGCGGGACGCCAGCTCTTCCCCTCGATCCAGCCGGCGATACGCTACTCGCGTCTCGAACCGGAGTTCGCCGGCGGGTCGAAGAGCTATCCGGCGCCGTCGGTGCGCTGGCCCTGGACCAAGATCGACTACGGCGTGCGGATCGGCCTGATCGAAGGGGTCGACCTGACGATCGAGTTCGCCGACAACGAGATGACGCTCGCCAACGGGCGCAAGGTCTCGAACGACGAGTTGCTGAGCACGCTGCGCTGGAGAATCTGAGTGGAGGAGCCGATTTGACCGACACCGTCATCGCCGCGCTCGAGGAGGCCGCGCACCGCTTCGGCGACCGGCCGGCGCTCGCGGCGCGCGGTCCCGCCGAGTGGAGCTTCCTCTCCTGGCGCGAGTACCGCGATCTCGTTTTCCGCGCCGCGGCGGGCTTCGTCCGGCTCGGCGTCCTGCCGTCGACCGGCGTCGCGATCCACGCCGCCAATCGCCCCGAGTGGGCGATCGCCGATCTGGCGGCGATCGCCGCCGGCGCCATTCCGACCGGCATCTTCGTCACCAACACGCCCGAGCAGTGCGCCTACATCCTCGCGCACACCGAGGCGCGGGTCGCCGTCGCCGACACCCGCGAAGCGCTCGCCAAGTTGCTGGCCGCGCGCGGCGCCGCGCCCGGACTCGGGACGGTCGTGGTCTTCGACCCCGAGGTCGCCGACGACCCGGCGAACGGGGTCGTCTCCTGGCGGCGCCTCCTCGAGCTCGGCGCCGAGGCCGGCGAGGCGGAGGTCCGCGAGCGTCTCGCGGCGCAGCGGCCGGAGGACGTGGCGACTCTCATCTACACCTCGGGCACGACCGGGGCGCCGAAGGGGGTCGAGCTCACGCACCGCAACCTGCTGTGGACGGCGCGCACCGGCGCCGAGCAGGTGGTCGGCGTCGGCCGCGAAGACCGCCAGCTCAGCTACCTGCCGCTGGCGCACATCGCCGAGCAGATGCTGGCGCTCCACCTGCCGATCCAGCACGGCGGCTGCATCTACTTCGTGGCGGCGCTCGAGCGCGTTCCGGAGGCGCTGCGCGAGGTGCGCCCGACCATCTTCTTCGCCGTGCCGCGCGTCTGGGAGAAGCTCCAGGGCGGGGTCGAGCGGGCGATCGCCGAAGCGCCGGCGTTGCGCCGCCGCCTGCTCGAATGGGCGCGGCGGCGCGCGCTCGTGGCGGGATACGCCGCGCAGCGGGGCGAAGCGGTGCCCCTCCTCTCGGCGCTCGCCGACCGGCTGATCCTCGGCAAGGTGAGGGCGAAGCTCGGGCTCCATCGCGTGCGCCACGCGGCCTCCGCGGCGGCTCCGATCTCGCTCGGTACCCTCGAGTTCTTCCTCTCGCTCGGCATACCGATCCTCGAGATCTACGGCCTCTCCGAGACCAGCGGGCCGGGGACGGTCTCGCTGCCGGGGCGCTTCCGCACCGGTTCGGTCGGGCCGCCGCTCGCCGGCGTCGAGGTCCGCATCGCCGAGGACGGCGAGATCCTGATGCGGGGGCCGAACATCTTCCGCGGCTATCGCAAGGATCCCGAAGCGACCGCGGCGGCGCTCGACGCCGAGGGGTGGTTCCACAGCGGCGACATCGGCGAGATGGACGCCGACGGCTTCTTCCGCGTGACCGACCGCAAGAAGGAGCTGCTGATCACCTCCGGCGGCAAGAAGGTCGCGCCGGCGCCGATCGAGAACCGGCTGCGCGAGATCCAGGGCGTGGCCCACGCGGTGCTGGTCGGCGAGCGGCGCAACTACGTCGCGGCGCTGATCACGCTCGATCCGGCGGAGCTGCCGACGCTCGCGGCCCGCCTCGGCTCGCCGGCCCGCGACCTGGCGACGGCGGTCTGCTGCCCGGTGCTGCGCGCCTTCCTCGAGCGCGAGATCGGGCGGGTCAACGGCGCGCTCGCGCGCTTCGAGAGCGTGCGCCGCTTCGAGGTCCTGGCGACCGAGTTCTCGATCGCCTCGGGCGAGCTGACGCCGACGCTCAAGCTGAAGCGTCGCGTCGTCTACCAGAAGTTCGCCGACCGCATCGAGGCGCTCTACTCCGGCGCCGAGAGCTGAAACCCCGCGCTCAACCGAGCGCCACCAGCGGATCGATGCCGCCGCTCGCCCAGCCGGCCGCGGCGTGCTGCAGCTCGCCGGCCGGCGCGGTGCGCGCAAACGCGAGCCGCGCCGCGATCTCGTCGGCGCGCGCCAGCGCCTCCTGGCCCGCCAGCGCCGCTCCCTGCAGGCGGCCGCGCCAGGGTGCGAGCGCTTCGAGCGCCCGCTCGAGCGACGCCGCGGCATGCACGCGCAGCGTGCGCAGCCCCGGCACCGGACGGAACTCGAGCGTCGAGGCGAGCATCACGCTCCCCGCGGTGGGGGAGAGATCGCCGACCAGCGCGCCGCGCAGCTCGGCTTCGGCGCGCAGCTGGTGGACCTGCGCCGCGGCGGCGGGGTCCGGCGGGCCGGGCGGCAGCTCGCGGGCGGCGCTCGCCAGGGCGAGGGCGAGGGCGGCGGCGAGCTCGCGCTCTCCGCCGCCGGCGACGTAGAGCGCCTGCACCGACAGGCAACCCCGCTGATCGAGGAGAGCGACGTCGCGCGCCAGGCCGGCGGCCGTCGCCGCGGGGTCGGCGCCGGCGGTGACGAACGCGACGCTGGCGCGCGGGCCGAAGGCGACGAGCCGCGCGCCGAAGCGCGCCGCGAGCCCGCCGACGGCGACGGCGCCGCCATAGGCGAGCAGACGCGCGCAGGGCCCGAACGCGGCAGCGGCGAGCGCGTCGTCGGCGCCGGGCCAGGCGACCGCCGCGAAGGCGTCGGCGAGCGCGGGCTCGCGCCGCGTGAGAGCGGCGACGAGCGCCGGCGCGAAGAGCGGCTCGCGCGTCGACGACTTGACGAGCAGCGGACGGCCGAGCAGCAACGCCGGCAGCAAGCTCTGCACCGCGAGCGCCGGGACGTTCGACGCGAGCACGACTCCCGCCAGCTCGCGCGGCGCGGCCGGCGGCAGGCGCGCGGCGAGAGCCGCGGCGGCGGCGGGGCCGGCGCCGCCGACGATCACCACGAGCGCGGCCTCGAGACCGGCGGGGAGAGGCGCGCGCTCCGTGCCAGCGCGGGGAAGAGGGCATGCAGCTCGGCGCTTCCCGGCTCGAGAAAGGGGCGACCGTGTCGTTCCAGATCGCGAGGCGCCGCGCCGTGGCGAGGGACGCGAGCGCCGCCGGACCGCGCGTCGCCAGCCGGTGCGCGAGCGCCGCCAGCTCGTGCGCGGTCCAGCGCGCGAGGCGCAGCTCCCCCTCGACTTCGACGCGGGCCGGAGCGAGATCAGCCGGTACCGCCCAGTCGGCGATCATGGCGCGATGCTACGCTCGCTGCCCTCCCCATGGCGCGCGCGACGCTCTCCTTCTTCGAGATCCCGGCCGCCGATCCGGCGAAGTCGGCGGAGTTCTTCCGGCAGGTGTTCGGCTGGCCGTCGCGCGAGGTGCCCTGGGCGGGACCGCGCTATCTCCGTCTCTTCCCTCCCGACGGCGGCGAACCGCCCGGCGGCGGCGTGCTCGAGCGCGGCATCGGCGACGGCGCGCTCGTCGACCGCCTGACGGTGATGATCCGCATCGAGGGGGAGCCGCTCGCCGCGGTGCTCGACCGCGTCGAGGCGGCCGGGGGGAGCGTCGCGCTCCCCCCGACGCCGATCGGCGATTTCGGTTCGTTCGCCCGCTTCTTCGATCCCGAGGGCAACAGCTTCGGCCTGTGGGCGGCGCGCGGCGAGCCGGCGCCGCCCCGCTGATCAGAACGCGAAGATCGTTCCGACCCGGAAGCCGTCGAAGTTGTACTTGACGGCGCCGATGTTGTCGCCGTCGTCGAACTCGGCGTCGATCCGCGTGCCGGCGTAACCGCCGGAGACCGCGAGCCAGGGGAGCACGAACCAGTCGACGTCGACGCCGTACTCCGTCATCGTCCCGGTCCAGCCCTGGTAGTCGCTCAGGAAGGTGTCGATGTCGAACCAGCGCCCGATCAGCCGCACCCGGACGGTGTCGCTCGGCTCGAAGGCGGCGTGCAGGCCGACGAGCGGCACCGGGGCGCTCGCTTCGGTCTTCTCGGCGATCGTCGTGGAGCCGAGCGGGATGCCGTTCGCGGTGGCCTTGGCGACGCCGGAGATGCCGGCGGAGAAATCGAGGTAGCTGCCGCCGAGCGAGAGCGCGAGCTCGGTGGTCGGGGTCTTCACGAAGGCCCAGCGCAGGGAGAAGTCCGCGTGGCTGCTCTCGACCCGCGAGGTGAGCTGCGCGTTGGCCGCGTAGACGACGTCGCCGAACTGGACCTCGCGGTTCAGAGTGGCGCTCCCCTCGCGATCGAAGGCGACGTACTCCGCGTCCAGGCGGAAGCGCTCGCCGAGCCGGAAGCCGACGCCGGCCCGCCACTCCTGGCCGCTCGAATCGAGGCCGAGATCGCGCTCGAGGTCGAGGCCGGTGCCGATGCCCAGCGCGCCCGAATCGAGGCGGATCGAGCTGTCGAAGCTCGGCTCGTAGAAGCCGACCGAGAGCTCCACCCTGGGATCGACCGGCTCGGCGGCGAGCGCCGCGGAGCCGC
This sequence comes from Thermoanaerobaculia bacterium, assembly GCA_963699245.1. Classification (GTDB taxonomy): domain Bacteria; phylum Acidobacteriota; class Thermoanaerobaculia; order Multivoradales; family JAGPDF01; genus JACTMI01. The sequence goes on along the minus strand of OY969426.1, from coordinate 1,695,484 downwards.
CGATGGCAGCGGTGACGAGGGCGAGCGCGACGGTGACGGCGCCGGGCACGCGGACCTGCGGCGAGGGATGCGGCATGAGGAAACCTCCTGTCGTGCGCGGAGTCTAGTCAGGCCGCAATTCGGTCGCCGATGGAGGATTTCACCGCCCGCCGAGCTCTTCGGCGAGCAGGGAGCAGCCGCGGAGCTCGGCGTCGCCGGCCCGCCCCGCGAGGCGAAAGCCCTCGCCGTCGACGCGCCCGAGGTCCTCGGTCAGCAGGTGGAGCGCCGAGCCGAGATTGGCGAGGTCGAAGATGGCGAGAATGCCGTTCTCGCCCGCTGGCAGCTCGGCGAGCGTCGAGGGATCGAGCGCCCGCACCCGCATCCAGCGCGGCGCGACGAAGAGCCCGGGCGCGCCGCCCGAGAGCGTGCGGGTGTAGGCCTGGCTGGTGAGCTCGGTCATGCCGTACTCGGCGACCACCGCCACGGGCGGGACGCCGAGCCAGCGAGCCGCCTGGTCGAGGAGCCCGTCAGGGTCGACCTCGCGCGCGCGCCCCTTGAAGCCGCCGGTCTCGAAAATCGCGCTCCCCGCGGGCAGCCGGAAGTGGAGGTTCATGCGGCCGAGGAAATCGAGCAGGTCGGCGAGCGCCAGCGCGGTCGACAGGATCAGCACCGGCCGCCCGCCGCGCTGGTGGGCGGCGAGCCAGCTCCGGCAGCGACCCATCTCGACGCCGCGCGCGCCGAATCCGTAGGCGCTCCCCTCGCCGCCGAAGCGCGCCAGAACGTGATCGACCATGAAGCCGAGCGAGGAGTCCGCTGCCACGTCGCGCGGCGGCACCAGCGCGAGCATCGGCGGCCGGTCGCCGCGCGGCAGGCAGGCGCCCGGGAAGCTCGCATCGACGACGGCGCGATAGAGATCGGGGAACGGGTGGCGATGGACGCTGCGCGCGGCGCCGAGCGTGCCGGTCGAGCGGAAGAGCTCGACCGGCGGATCGGTGGCGAGGTCGAGCGTCGCGAACGCCGCCGCCGGCATCGTCGGCACGTCGCGCCAGGTGGCGACGGTGGCCGGCGAAGCGCCGGCGCGCTCGCAGCGCGCGCGGTAGGCGGGGAGGCGTTCGTACTGGTACGCGAAAGCGGCGCGGACGAGCTGCTCGAAGGTCTCCTCCGGCGCGCCGCCGTCGCGCACGAAGGCGGCGATCTCGTCGACGAGTCTCACCGGCAGATCTTGACACGGGCTGCCGCACCGCGAGACCGCGACGGCCCGCCAGCGCGGGCTTCGGGCCGCGCGCCCTGTGCTAGCCTCGCCTCCCTTCGGGACCATGCGAACGTACGCTTTTCTCGCGGTCGCCCTCGCGCTCGGCGGTGGCTTCGTTGGCCGGGCCGTGGCGGCGCCGGCGGCGACCCCGGCGAGCGAGCGGCCACTCCACCGTCTGGCCGGCCGGCTCGTCGTCAGCGAGAAGGGGAAGCCCGCCGACCCGAGCCTCGACCTGACCCAGGCGGCCGTCTGGTACGAGCCGGACGGCGGAGCCGCCCCGGCCCGTCCGGTCAGCGCCGAGATGACCACCGTGCGCAAGCAGTTCGCGCCCGACGTGCTGGTGATCCCGGTCGGCTCGACCGTGCACTTCGCGAACCAGGACCCGATCCTGCACAACGCCTTCTCGGTGTCGGGGCACAACGCCTTCGACCTCGGTCTCGTCGGCGCCGGCAAGGGCAAGACCGTGCTGTTCCGCGAGGCGGGGCTGGTGCGCGTCTTCTGCAACGTCCATCACGCCATGTTCAGCCACGTGCTCGTGGTGGCGACGCCCTACGTCGCGCGGCCGGCGCGCGACGGCAGCTTCGTCCTGCAGGGCCTGCCGGAAGGCCGCGGCACGCTCCACTACTGGCACGAGCGGAGCGAGCCGTCGGAGGTGCGGGTCGAGGTGCCGCGAACGGGCGAGCTGCGTCTCGAGGCGCTGGTCACGCTGCCGCGCGTGCCGCCGCACAAGAACAAGTTCGGGCGCTCGTACACGCGGGGCGCCTATGACTGAGTCGCGCGCCGGAGCCTCGCTCGGCACCCGCATCTTCGTCGGCACAGCGCTCGTGCTCCTCGCCGCGCTCGCCGCCGCGGTGACGGTGACCTCGGTGCTCGGCGAGCGCATCGCGGTGCGCGACGCCCGCGAGCGGATCGCGGCGTCGGCCTCGGTACAGGCCGCGTCGCAGCAGCAGCGCTTCCAGCAGCTCGGGCTGCTCGCCGAGATCATGGCGAGCAAGCCCGAGTTCAAGGCCTACCTGATCGACGCCATCCAGAACCACGATCGGCTGTCGATCCTCGACCAGCTCGAGGAGCGCAAGTCGGAGCTCGGCTACGACATGGCGCTGGTGGTCGACGCGAACGGCATCCTCGCCGCGCGCACCGACCAGCCCGAGGTCGCCGGCGTCGACCTCTCCGACCGATCGCTGATCCGGCAGGTCAAGAGCGAGTTCGAGGCGTCGGGGGTCTGGGCGGAGCGCGGCCGGCTCTACGAGGCGGTCGCGGTGCCGATGTCGCTCGACCAGGGCGTCTTCGGCTTCCTGGCGCTCGGTTACGCGATCGGCGACGTGCGCGCGCTCGAAGTCAAGCGCGGCACCGGATCGGAGACGATCTTCGTCGCCGACGCGACGAGCGGCGCCTTCGCCAGCTCGATGACGCCGCAGGAGAGCGAGCGCGCGCTCGCCGCGCTGCGCGCCCAGGGGGATCTGCTGGCGCGGGTGATCAGCCGCGGCGAGGACGCGGTGCCGGCCGAGCTCCGCCTGGGCGACGGCCGCTGGCTGGCGCAGCTCTCGGCCCTGCGCGACGCGGCCAAGAAGCCGGTTGGCGCGGTGATCGCGCTCGTCTCGCTCGATCGCGCGCTCGAGGGCTACGTCGAGGTGCGCAACGTGCTGCTCGGCGTCGGCGCGGCGGCGCTGCTCGCCGCGCTCCTGCTCTCGTTCGTCCTCTCGAAGCGGGTCTCGCGGCCGATCGGCGAGCTGGTCAAGGCGACCACCGCGGCGCGCGAAGGGCGCTACGACGTGACGATCCCTCCCGGCGGCTCGGGCGAGGTGCTGACGCTGGCCAACAGCTTCAACGCCCTCCTCGGCGAGCTGCGCGAGCGGCGCGAGATGGCCGAGTACGTCGAGAAGCTGGCGCGCAACCTGCCCGAGGGGGCGCCGGCGCGGGGCGCCGGCGCCGCCGAGCCGGCGGCGAGCCGCGAGGTCGCGCTGCTCGGGGTCGACCTGCGCCATCTCGCCCACCCGCGGCCGGGCGCCGATCCGCGCGCGCACTTCGAGCGGCTGTCGCGCGACCTCGGGCGGGTGGCGGCGGTGGTGGCGGCGCATTCGGGCCGGATCGAGAGCGTCTCGGGCGCTCGCGCGCTCGCGAGCTTCGCCGGCGCCGGCCGGGTCGAGAGCGCCATCGCCGCGGCCTCCGACGTGCTCGGCGCGCTCGGCGTCGTCGAGCACGCCTTCGAGGAGGTCGAGCTGCCGTCGGTGGCGCTGGCGTCGGGCGAAGTGGTGAGCGGCGCCGTGCGTCTGGGCGAGGAGGGCGCGACGACGGTCGTCGGCCTGGCGGTGCAGCAGGTCGAGGCGCTGACCCGCGAGGCCGGCGAAGGAGAGGTCGCGCTGTCGCCGTCGGCGCACGCGGAGCTGCGCGGCGCTTGCGAGCGCGCCGGAGTCGAGGTCGCCGCGCGGCGCGGCCTGCTCTCCACCCAGAGCTTCTTCCTGCTCTCCGCCGAGCAGTCGGCGCGGGTGGCGGCGGCGACCGGCCGCATGCTCACCCATGTCTCGGGCCTGCAGCCGGGCGACGGCGGCGACAAGCTGACACTCGCCGGCATCGGGCCGGGGTCGCTGCTCGGCTCCCGCTTCGAGATCCTCTCGGTGCTCGGCGCCGGCGGCATGGGCGTCGTCTACAAGGCGCGCGACCGCGAGCTCGACGACCTGGTGGCGCTCAAGATGTTGCAGCGCGACGTGGCGGGAGACCGCGCGCTCGTCGCGCGGCTCAAGACCGAGCTCAAGCTGGCGCGCAAGATCACGCACCCCAACGTGCTGCGCACGTTCGATTTCGGCGAGGTCGACGGCCACCCCTTCATCTCGATGGAGTACGTGCGCGGCATCACGCTGCGCGGCATGCTCGAGCAGTCGGGCCGGCTGCCGTACACCGCCGCGACCTGGCTGGCCCGCCAGCTGCTGTCGGGGCTGGCGGCGGCGCACGATCTCGACATCCTCCACCGGGACATCAAGCCGGAGAACGTGCTGCTCGACTCGGGGGGGAACCTGAAGCTGATGGATTTCGGACTGGCGCGGCCGGTGACCCGGCTCGAGCCGGGGCAGACCCAGGCCGGGTTCATCGTCGGCACGCCGCACTACCTGGCGCCCGAGCAGATCGAGGGCAAGGAGCCCGACAAGCGCGCCGACGTCTACGCATGCGGCGTGGTGCTCTTCGAGCTCTTCACCGGCCGCCTCCCCTTCGCGAGCGATGGTGCGATGGACGTGCTGGTGCAGCACCTCCGCCAGGCGCCGCCGCGGCCGCGCGATCTGTGGCCCGAGATGCCGCCGGCGCTCGAGGCGCTGGTCCTGCGCTGCCTGGCCAAGAATCCCGCCGAACGCCCGGCCGACGCCGGCGCGCTGCTCGCGGAGCTCGAGCGCGCCGCCACCTGAGCGGTGTCCGTTCGAGCGCAGGAAGAGCCGGCGCGGCGGGTTTCACCGCACGTGGACGACGAGCGGCCCGCCGCCCAGCCGGCGCCCGGCGACCTCGCGGACGCCGAGGACTGGGCGATGCTGGCGCGGGTGGCGGCGGGCAGCGTCGAGGATTTCGGCCCGCTCGTCGAGCGCCATCAGGACCGCCTCGTGCGGCTCTGCGAGCGTTTTCTCGGCCGGCGCGAGGACGCGCTCGACGCCGCGCAGGAGGTCTTTCTCAAGGCCTTCCGCAACGCCGGGCGGGTCCGCCCGCGCGGCCGTTTCTACACCTGGCTCTACCGCGTCGCGGTCAATCACTGCCTGAACCAGCTCCGGCGCCGGCGGGTGGTCCGTTTCTTCTCGCTCGAGCGCGGCGTGCGTCCGGAGGACGGCGAGGCCGCGGCGTCCTTCGATCCGCCGAGCCCGGCAGCGGACGCGCAGGCCGGGCTGCTGGCCCGCGAGCGCTGGCGGCGCACCCGCCGGGCGATCGACGCGCTGCCGGCGGGGCAGCGGGCGGTCCTGTTGCTGGCGCGCTTCGAGGGGATGTCCCAGCGCGAGATCGCCGCCACGCTCGGCATCAGCGAGGGGGCGGTCGAGAGCCGGCTGGTCAAGGGCGATGCGCCGCCTCGCGGCGGCGCAGGAGGCGGAGGGGTTGCGGGTTCCAGAGGGGAGATCGGGACGATGAGGGACGACGAGAGAGAGATCTGGAAGGCGCTCGAGCTGCCCGAGCCGATGCCGGCGCCGCCGGGCTTCGCGGGCCGGGTCCTGTCGCGCGCCCGCGCCGAGCGAGTGGCGGCGGAGCGACCGCTCTTCGGCTCGGCCGGAGTTCGCCTGGCGGCGGCGGCGGCGGTCGCCGCGGGCATCGCCGGCGGCATCGTGCTGGCGTCGTGGTCCGAGAGCTCGACGGCTGCCGATTCGGCCTTCGCCTGGTCCGACACGACGCTCGCCGAGCTCTACGTCAGCGGCGCGGGCGGCGGGGAGGGGACGCCATGAAGCGCTCCTGGCTCGCGGTGGCGTTGCTGCTCTCGCTGGGCGTCAATCTCGGCCTGGTCGGCGTGGCGGTGACCCGGCGCATGGCGATCGCGCGCTGGGAGCGCGGAGCGGGCGGCGAGCCGCCGGCGCCCGAGCTGGTCGGCCGGCGCTTCGCCGACGAGCTCCGCCTGACACCGGAGAAGCGCCGGCCCTTCCTCGAGGCGCAGCGCCGGCTGGGCGAGCGGACGATCGCCGGCCGGCACGATCTCTTTCGCCTGCGCGACGACCTGCGTCGCGAGGTCGCCGCGCCGGCGCCCGACCGGCAGCGCATCGACGCGCTGATCGACGAGCTCGGCCGCCGGCAAGCCGAGCTCGATCGGGCGTTCGTCGACGGCATGCTCGAGACGCGCGGCGTGCTCGGCCCCGACGATTACGCGGCCTACCTCCGGCTCGTCGACCGCGTCATCGGCGAGCGCCGCGGACCGCCGCCGGGCGCGCCCTTCCGCCCATTCGGGCGCCGGCTGCCCTGAGCCCGCGTGATAATTTGACCGCGTGATCCGCGTCACGTTCTTCGACCGCGACGGCTCCCAGCGCTGCGGCGGCGAGGAGCTCCTCGCCGAGGAGCCGGCGTCCGGCGGCGCGGTGTGGATCGACCTGGAGGGTTTCGACCCCCGTTTCGAGGGCATGCTGGGCGGCTTCGGTTTCCACCCGCTGGCGGTGGAGGACGTCTTCACCCAGCAGCACCAGCCCAAGGTCGAGGAGTACGACGACACGCTCTTCATGATCGTCCGTGGCCTCGACTTCAACGTCATGAAGGACCACGAGGCGGAGGAGATCGTCACCCTCAAGATGGCGGTGTTCCTTTCGCGACGCCGCCTGGTCACCTGCCATCGAGCGCCGCTGCGCAGCGTCACCACCGTGTTCCAGAGGCTGAACGAGAGCCGGCGCGCCTATCCGGGCGGGATGACCCAGGTCCTGTGGACGATCTGCGACGAGATGATGGACCACTACTTTCCGGTCATCGACTCGATCGGCGAGGAGATCGAGGAGCTCGAGGAGAGAGTCATCGCTTCGCCGGCGCAACGAGCATCTCGAGCTGCTGCTGAAGCTGCGCCGCAAGCTCTCGGTCCTGCGCCGCACCATGCTGCCGCATCGCCAGGTCTTCTCGCATCTCGCCGGATCGCGCTTCGAGGCGATCGACGAGACCGCGGCGCTCAACTTCCGCGACACCCAGGACAACGTCCTGCGCCTCGCGGACGCCATCGAGCAGCAGCGCGACCTGCTGACGAACGTCAAGGACACCTACCTCTCGGTCGTCGCGCAGAAGACCAACGACATCATGCGCGTGCTGACCGTCTTCTCGGCGATCGTGCTGCCGCTCTCGCTCGTCGCCGGCATCTACGGCATGAACTTCCAGCACATGCCCGAGCTCGAGCAGGCGTGGGGCTATCCTGCCGTGCTGATCGGCATGGCCGCCCTCGCCGCCGGCCTGCTGCTCTGGTTCCGGAAGAAGGGCTGGATCTGAGCCGGGCCTAGTGCCGGCCGCGGCCGGGCCGGTCGCGATCGGCCGCCAGCAGCTCTCCCACCGCCGCCGGCCCCGCGGGCCGCGCCAGCAGGAAGCCCTGGGCCTGATCGCAGCCGCAGGCGAGCAGGAACTCGAGCTGCGCCTCGGTTTCGACGCCCTCCGCGACGACCTCGAGCCCGAGCGCGTGGGCGAGGTCGATCACCGAGCGGGCGATCGCCGACTCGCGGCTGCCGGCGTGCAGGTGGCGGACGAACGACTGGTCGAGCTTCAGCGTGTCGATCGGCAGCCGTCGCAGCGCGGCGAGCGACGAGAAGCCGGTGCCGAAATCGTCGAGCGCGATGCGCAGGCCGAGATCGCGCAGCCGGCCGAGCACCTCGCGCGTCGACTCGGAGTCGTCGAGCGCCACCGACTCGGTGATCTCGAGCTCGACCGCCCCCGGCGGCAACGCGGCCGCCTCGATCGCGCCGGCGATGCGATCGAGGAAGCCCCGGGGACGGAGCTCGTGCGGCGAGAGATTGAAGCAGAGCCGCAGGCCGGCGGCATGGCGCTCGCGCAGCGCGGCGACCTCGCGGCAGGCGCGCTCGAACGCCCAGGCGCCGATCTCGAGGATCTGGCCGCTGTTCTCCGCCACCGGCACGAAGATCGACGGCAGGAGCTCGCCATCCTCGCGCTGCCAGCGCAGCAGGGCCTCGACGGCGGTGACCCGGCGGTCGCGCAGGGAGAAGAGCGGCTGGTAGACGATGCGCAGCTCGTCCTGCTCGAGCGAGCGGCGCAGGCGGCTCTCGAGCGAGAGCAGCTCGAGGGTCCGCGCGTTCATCTCGGGAGAGTAGAAACGGGCAGTGCCGCGGTCCTCCGACTTGGCGCCGTACATGGCGGTGTCGGCGTTCCTGAGCAGCGTCCCGGCGTCCCTGCCGTCGAACGGCGCGACCGCGATGCCGATCGAGGCGCCGACGAAGATCTCGCGCCCGTCGACCTCGAAGGGGTCGTGGAGGGCGGCGAGCAGCCGGTCGGTCACCTGTCCCGCCTCGCGCGGTTCCCTGATGTCGGCGAGCAGGACGGTGAACTCGTCGCCGCCGAAGCGCGCCAGCAGGTCGCTCTGGCGCAGGGCGTCGCGCAGCCGGACGGCGACGGCGGCGAGCAGGCGGTCGCCGGTCTCGTGCGAGAAGGAATCGTTGATCGACTTGAAGCGGTCGAGGTCGAGGAAGAGGAGCGCCAGCGGCTCCCCCGCCGCGTTGCGCAGCTCGAGCGACGCCTCCAGCCGTTCCAGGAAGAGAGCGCGGTTGGGCAGGCCGGTGAGCTTGTCCTGGAAGGCGAGCCGGCGGATCTGCTCGTCGGCGCGCCGGCGCGAGATGGCCGCCGCGATCTGGTTCGAGACGAAATTGAGGAGATCGAGGTCGGCGGCCGAGAAGCGCGTCTCCGCCCGGTAGGACTGCACGGTGAGGACGCCGAGCGTGCGGCCGCCGCTGGTCAGGGGTACGCCGATCCAGTCGATCATCGGCGGGCCGATCGGCTCGACCTCGCCGCGCTCGACCAGGCGGTCGAAGGCGGCCTGGTCGACCAGCACCGGCTCGCCGGTGCGCAGGACGTACTCGGTCAGCCCGCGGCCGAGCGGCTGCGGGCCCGGGGGCGCCTCGTGCTCGTCCACGAAGTAGGGGAAAGTGAGCACGTTCGCCGCGGCGTCGTGGATCGCGATGTAGAAGTTCTGCGCCGGCACCAGAGCGCCGACGATGCGGTGCAGGTCGCGGTAGACCTCGTCCAGGTGGCGCGCCCGGTGCGCCGTCTCGGCGATCGCGTAGAGGGCGCGCTCGAGGCGTTCGGAGCGTTTGCGGTCGCTGATGTCGCGCACCACGCAGACCAGGCCGCCGCCCTCCGGATACCTCGACAGCGAGAGCTCCTGCTCGAAGGTCGTGCCGTCGCGGCGGCTGCCGGTCGCCTCGCCGCGCCAGACGCCGCGGAGCTGCACCTCGGGCAGGATCTCGCGCTCGATGCGCTCGAGCTCGTCGCCGCGATAGAGCACCTTCCAGCTCCGGCCGACGAGCTCGTCGGGCCGGTCGAAGCCGTAGATGCGGGCGTGCGCCGCGTTGACGTGGAGGTAGTGACCGTCGGCGCCGAGAATCGCCATGCCGTCGAGCGACGCGGCGAAGGCCACCGCGTGGTGGTCGATCGCCGGCTCCGACGGACGGGGCGAATTCCGGTCGCTCAGGGCGCAGGACTCGCGCGGCGTCGGCGCGGGGCGCCGGAGTTGGACGGCCGGAGGCTCATCGGGTGCGCGGAGTCTAGCAAGGAGGAGCGCCGGCCGTCGCGCTCCGTGACGGAACGGGATGTCGGCGCGACGGGCGGGCACGATCGCGATACGGGCCGCTCACGCTTCGCGGCGCGCGGCGGCGAAGAAATCGCGCGCCACTGCCGCCGGATCGCCGGCGAGCTGCCGCGGGTCCTCGTCGTCGATCCGCCAGTCGGCGGGAAGGTAGTCGCGGTAAGGGCGCTCGAGGAATCGGCGGTCGAAGAGGGCGATGACGCCCGAGTCCTCCGCCGAGCGGATGAGGCGCCCCGCCGCCTGGACGACGCGGGTCATGCCCGGCACCACGAAGGCGTATTCGAAGCCGCGCTCGAAGCGCTCCTCGTAGTAGGCCTGCAGAAGCCGCGTGTCGAGCGTCGGCACCGGCAGGCAGGGACCGACCACGGCAACGGCGCGCAGAACGTCGCCCGGGTAGTCGACCCCCTCGGCGAAGACGCCGCCGGCGACGGCGAGCAGCAGGACGTCGCCCAGCACGGCGCCGCGCAGCGCGGCGAGCAGCGCCTCGCGGTCGCGCTCGCTGTCGCTCCGCTGCTGAACGAGCACCCGTTTGGTGCGCGGCGCCAGCATGCCGGCGATGTCGGAGAGGTACTGGAAGCTCGGGAAGAGCACCAGCGTGTTGCCGGGCACCTGGTCGGCGAACTCCGCCAGCCGCTCGGCGAGCCGGGGCGCGTGCGCGGCGCGTTCCTTCCACGTCGTCGCCACGGTGGCGTCGACGACCAGGCGCCGGCGCTCGGGCGGAAAGGGATTGGCGACCACCAGCGTGCCGGTGCGCGCCGCTTCGAAGCCGAGCAGGTCGCGGTAGAACTCGGGGGAGAGAGGGTGGCGGAGAGCCCGATCGTCGCGTGCGTCCGCCCGAGGATGCGGCCGAGGTGGGGGCTCGGGTCCTTGCAGAGGACGCGCAGCAGGCGGTCGCCGCCGCGCCGCTCGGCGAGGTGCGAGAAGGCGTCGCCGGTCGAGCATCAGCCCGTTCAGGAAGCGGAGAAAGTCGAAATAGAGGGCCACGAAGGGATCCTCGGCGCGGAAGCTCTTCGTCTCGCGCTGGTACTCGAGGTAGGCGACGAACGCCTCGTCGAACTCCTGCCGCAGCCGCCAGAGCCGCTCTTCCGGCAACTGTGTCTCGACGGCGCCGTCGCCGGGCGGAATCTCGAGCATCGACGCCTCGACCTCGCTCTCGACGAGATGCGCCAGCGCCGAGGCGACGTAGGCCAGCCGGTCGTGCACCGGCGCGCCCCCCTGGCCGGCGGCGTCGGCGGCGCGCCGCGCCTCGACCGCCGAGAGCTCCGGCGAGAGATAGCCGCGCCCGCGTTCGACCAGGTTGTGGATCTCGTCGATCACCAGGATGGTGTCGCCGAGGTATCCCTCGGGGCCGAAGTCGGTGAGCGCGACGTAGGGATCGAAGGCATAGTTGTAGTCCGCCGACCACGACCTGGGCGCGCCCGGCGAGATCGAGGCTGACCTCGAAGGGGCAGACCTCGGCCTGCGCCGCCGCCGAGAAGACGAGATCGGGCTCGAGCACGCTCTCCTCGCCGAGCAGCCGGGGTACGACCGCCGAAGTCGCCAGCTTGGCGTAGTAGTCGCGCGCGAAGCCGCAGTAGTCCTCGTGGCAGATCACCTCGCCGTTGGCGCACATGCGCGCCTTGGCGCGCAACCTCAACGCGTGTGAACCCGCCGCGCTCGCCGAGCTGGCGCAGCACCCGCACCGCCATCTCCTGCTGCAGGTTCTTGGCGGTGAGGACGAAGAGGCGCTTGTCGTTCTCGAGCGCGAACTTGAGCGCCGGCCAGAGCGCGGCGGCGGTCTTGCCGATGCCGGTCGGCGCTTCGACGAGCAGGTGCGAGCCCGAGGCGAGCGCCTCCTCGACCGCGCCGGCGATCTCCTCCTGTCCCGGCCGCAGCTCGGCATGCGGGAATGCGAGCGCCTGGCCCGCGGCCCGGCGGTCGGCGCGCGCCCGGCGCTCGGCCTCGAGCTCGCGCAACAGGCGGTTGAGGCGCAGCCGGACGTCGCGCTCGAGCGCCTCGAAGTCGGTCTCGAGCTCGAGGCGCTCGACGTCGGTCGAGCCGATCGCGATCAGGACGAGCTCGGCGCGCACCACGCCGGCGCCGTCGCGCGCCAGCATCCAGGCGTAGAGGTGCGCCTGGCGCTCGTAGAGCTCGCGCAGCGCCGGGGCGAGCTGCCCCTCGCGGCGCACCGACTTGATCTCCTCGACTACCCGGGTGCCGTCGCTCTCCCGGCGCATGCCGTCGAGGCGTCCGTTGAGCAGGACTCTCCAGCCGCGATGCTCGAGCTCGCAGCGCACGACGACCTCGCGGCGGTAGGTGGGGTCCTCGGCGAGCGCTTCTTCCTGGTAGCGGCCGTGGATCGCCTGGCCGAGCCAGAGGCGCTCGTAGCCGCCGCGGTTGGCGAATCCGATCGAGCGCGCCAGTTGCGGATCGAGAAGGTCCGCCACCGCCAGCTCGAGAGTCAGGGCCTCGGAATCGAAGCGCGGCGGCATCGGTCCGGCAGTCTATCCGCGCGGCGTTGCGGCTCCCGGGGCGCTCGGATACGCTCGCCCGGCTTCAGCGGATGGCGGGCGCGGGGAGGAAGCGGGGATGGCGCATTTCCTGTCGGTGATCGGGCTCTTCTCGATGATCGGCATCGCCTGGCTGCTGTCGGTCGATCGCAAGGCGATCCGCTGGCGCCCCGTCGTCGTCGGCACGGCCCTGCAGGTCGTCTTCGCGCTGATCATCCTGCGCACCGCTCCCGGACGCGCTGCCTTCGATGCCGCCGGCAACGTCATCACCCGCTTTCTCGATTTCACCGATGCCGGCGCGATGTTCGTCTTCGGCGACAGGTTCAAGGACTTCTACTTCGCCTTCAAGGTCCTGCCGACGATCATCTTCTTCTCGAGCTTCATCGCCGTCCTCTATTACTTCGGCATCCTGCAGTGGGTGGTCGGCATCTTCGCGCGCCTGATGATGAAGACGATGGGGACCTCGGGCGCCGAGTCGCTCTCGGCGTCGGCCAACATCTTCGTCGGCCAGACCGAAGCGCCGATGCTGATTCGCCCCTTCGTGCCGACCATGACGCAGTCGGAGCTCATGGCGGTGATGACCGGCGGCTTCGCGACCATCGCCGGCGGCGTGATGGCGGCCTACGTCGGCATGGGCGTGCCCGCCAAGCACCTGCTCGCCGCGAGCGTGATGTCGGCCCCGGCGGCGCTGGTGATGGCGAAGCTGATGTACCCGGAGAAGGAGCACTCGAAGACCTCGGGCCAGGTCGAGATCGAGGTCGCGCGCCCCTGGGTCAACGTCATCGACGCGGCGGCGAGCGGGCGCCGGCGACGGCCTAACCCTGGCGCTCAACGTCGGCGCGATGCTGATCGCTTTCGTCGCCCTGATCGCGCTGCTCGACTGGCCGCTGCACGCGCTCGGCAACCTGGTCGGCCTGCAGGATCTCTCGCTCAAGTGGATCCTCGGCCAGGTCGGGCGCCCGCTCGCCTGGCTGATGGGGGTCGACTGGTCGGAGACGCAGCAGGTCGGGACGCTGATCGGGATCAAGACGGCGGTCAACGAGTTCGTCGGCTACGTCGAGATGCAGAAGATGGTCGCCGCCGGCCAGCTGTCGCCGCGCGCCCAGGCGATCGCCACCTACGCCCTCTGCGGTTTTTCGAACTTCTCCTCGATCGCGATCCAGATCGGCGGCATCGGCGCCATGGCGCCGAGCCGCAAGGGGGATCTCGCCAAGCTCGGATTGCGCGCGATGGTGGCGGGCTCGCTCGCCTGCTTCCAGACCGCGACCATCGCCGGGTTCCTGCTGTGAGCGCGGGTTTCAACTATCCGCGCCTGCTGCGCCGGGCGGCCGAGGCGATGGTGCGCAGCGTCGTCGCCGAAGCTGCCGCCGAAGGGCTGCCGGGCGACCATCACTTCTATCTGACCTTTCGCACCCGCCGTCCGGGCGTCGAGGTTCCCGACACGCTGCTGGCGCGCTACCCGGAGACGATGACCGTCGTGCTCCAGCACCAGTACAGCGGACTCGAGGTCGACGACGAGGCCTTCGCGGTGACGCTGCGGTTCGGCGGCTCGTGGGAACGCATCCGCGTTCCCTTCGCGGCGCTCACCGCCTTTCTCGATCCGTCCGTCCCCTTCGGGCTCGACCTCGAACAGTTCGAGGCGGCGGCGAGCGCCGAGCCCGAAGGGGAAGCGCGGCCGGCGGGCCGGCCCGCCGCGCCGCGCGCGAGCGCGGCGGCTGCCCGCTCCGACGAAGCTCGGGCGCCCGAGGATCCCGCGCCGCAGGAAGCCGAGGACCTCGACCCTGAGCCCGGACGCAGCGCCGACGTCCTCCCTTTCCGTCCGCGCTGATCAGGGGAGCGTCGCGACCGCGGCGAGAAACGGCGCGACCTGCTCGACGAAAGCATCGGGGCACTCTTCCATCGGATTGTGGCCGCACCCCTCGAGAGTGCGGAAGGTCGCGTGGGGGATCTCGCGGGCGCGGCGCTCCCCCTCGGCCACCGGAATCAGCTTGTCGCCGCTCCCCCAGACGACGAGGGTCGGCTGAGAGAGCGCCGCGAGATCGACCTCGTCCGGCGCCTGGCCGTTCGGCGCCACCAGGCCGTGGAAGGCATCGACGGCTCCTTCGATCCGCAGCCGGTCGGCGTAGGCCCGGACGAGCTCCGGGGTGACTCGCCTTTCGTCGGCATAGGCCTCGCGCAGACCGTGACGGATGCGCGAGTCGGAGAGCGCGAAGGTGTGCACCGCGAAGCGGATCAGCAGCCGGCTCGAGTAGAAGCTCTGGCGGCGCAGGACGCCGTAGGCCGGCAGAGCGTTGTCGACCAGGATGAGGGAGCGCACCCGCTCGGGGTGGTGGGCGGCCAGCCAGAGCGCAATGCCGCCTCCGTAAGAGTGGCCGGCGACGTCGAAGCGGCGGATGCCCAGCCGGTCGGCCACGGCCAGCACGAGCGCCGCCTGCCCCCCGATCGTGTAGGCGTCCGGCGCCGCCGGGCGCTCGGTGTAGCCGAAGCCGTTGAGATCGATGGCGACCACCCGGCGCGTGGCGGCGAGCCGGGGCACGACGGCATCCCACATCACGGTCGAGCCGCCGAAGCCGTGCAATAGAAGGAGCGGCTGGCCCGTTCCGGTAGAGGGTGCATGGACACGCCGGCCGTCGATCGGCAGCAGATCGGCCGCCGGCAGACTGCGCACCGCCTGATCGTAGGGGCGGAGGCTGAGGCAGCCAGCCGTGAAGAGGGTCATGGCGGCGAGCGCCAGGCCGCCGTAGGGTCGCATGCGAAAGAATCGTACGCTCGATTCCGGCTCCCGGATGAACGTCGTCCGGCGGGCTTCGGTAAGATCGAGCCTCGTCGACGACGCTTGCCTGGAGAGCTCTTGCCCCGAAACGCACGCTTCCGCAGCGCAACACTCGCCGGCGCGGTCGCTCTCTTCCTGAGCGTCACCGCCGGCGGCGCGACGACCCGCACGACCTCGATGCCGGTCCAGCCGCCGAGCCCGGCGGCGACGGCCTCCGTTTCGCCGGCCTCCGCCGCGCTCGGCCAGCAGCTGGCGCGCGAGGTGGACTACGCGCGCCGCTACTCGCGCGAGGTCGGCGTGCACGTCGTCGACCTGACCGAGCGCCGCGAGGTCTACGGCTTCGAGCCCGACAAGACGCGCATCCTGGCTTCGAACACCAAGCTGCTGACGACCGCCGCGGCGCTCGTCGAGCTCGGCCCGGACTACCGCTTCGAGACGAAGTTCCTGATGCGCGGCAAGGTCGAGAACGGCACCTTGACGGGCGACGTCGCGGTGATCGGCGCCGGCGATCCCAACCTGTCGGGGCGCGCCTCCGGCGGCGACTCCTATGCCGCCTTCCGGCCGTGGGCGCAGGCGCTGCTCTCGCGGGGCATCCGGAAGGTGAGCGGGCAGCTCTACCTGGTCAACGGCATCTTCGAGGAGCCCTGGATCCATCCGGACTGGCCGCGCGACCAGCTCGCGGCCTGGTACGAGGCGCCGGTGGACGCCCTCTCCTTCAACGACAACTGCGTGCTCGTCCGGGTGCGTCCGGCCGCCAGGGCGGGCTCGCCGGCGCAGGTCACGACGGTGCCGAAGCTCGACTACGTCCAGTTCCGCAACTCGGCGCGCACCGCGGCCGGGCGGAGCGGGCAGCTCGTCGTCTCTCGCGACCCGGAGTCCGATGTCGTCCTCGTTTCCGGCTGGGTCGGCCAGGGCTCGCCCGGCGTCGACGTCTGGGTGGCGGTGCACGATCCGGTCGCCTACTTCGCCGCCGGCGTGCGCGGCGCCCTCGCCGACGAGGGGGTCGAGATCGCCGACCGCTTTCGCTACGTCCACGCGCCCCTCGAGGGCGCCTGGGAGCAGCTCGCGGTGCATTCGAGCGACCTGCCGAGCACGATCGCGGTGACCAACAAGCGCAGCCAGAACTTCTACGCCGAGAGCCTCGCCAAGCTCCTGGGCTACAAGAAGACCGGCGCGGGCAGCTGGCCGGCGGCGGTCTCCGCCATCTCGTCCTTCCTGGTCGGCATCGGCGTCGCGCCGGGCGAGTTCCGGCTCGCCGACGGCTCGGGGC
This sequence comes from Thermoanaerobaculia bacterium, assembly GCA_963699245.1. GTDB lineage: Bacteria > Acidobacteriota > Thermoanaerobaculia > Multivoradales > JAGPDF01 > JACTMI01. The sequence goes on along the minus strand of OY969426.1, from coordinate 1,679,494 downwards.
TGTCGCGCGGCGACATGGCGACGCCGCGCGTCGTGACGCGGGTGCTCGAGGAGATGTACTTCCACCAGCACGGGCGGACTTTCCTGCAGTCGCTCCCTTACAGCGGCGAGCGCGATCTGAACTGGCGCTACCGGCTCGCCACCAAGCCCTACCTCGGCAATGTCTTCGCCAAGACGGGAACGCTGAAGGGCGTCTCGGCGCTCTCCGGCTACGCCAAGGCGGCATCCGGCCGCGTCTACGCTTTTTCGATCCTGCTCAACCAGGTGCGCGGCAACGGCTCGGCGCACGCGGTGCAGGACCGCATCGTCCGCGCCCTGATCGACCGCGGCTGAGCCGCTTCGCTTCGACGATGACCGACGTCACCGAGAGCAAGGGAATCGACTATCGCCAGCTGATGCGGCGGGTCGAGCAGGTCGTCGCCGCGATCCAGGAGTCGGACGAGCGCGGCGCCACCATCCACCGGCTCGCCGACGCGGTGCTCTCGCGCCTGGGCGACGCGCTGCGCATCTCCGGCGGCCGCCTCTATCGGCGGGCCGGCGACCACTTCGAGATCGTCGCCACCTTTCCCGAGTCGCGCCCCGAGCTGATCGGCGTGCGCCTGCCCGAGAGCTATGCCCCGATCCGCGACGTGCTGGAGAGCGGCGTCGTCTTCGTCGCCGCCGACGACCCGCGCATCGACCGCAACGTCGAGGCGCGGCTCGGCGTGCAGGGCTTCGCCGCGATCGAGCTCGGCGACGAGGAGTTCCTCGTTTCGCTCGACGTCGCGCCGGGCGTGCACCGCGACGACGTCCTCTACTCGCTCGGCGTGCTCCGCCACGCCATCAACCAGCGCCTGCGCCAGGAGCGCTTCGAGGCGGTGTTCGACGAGGCGCGCAAGATCCAGGCCTCGATCCTGCCGCGCCGGATGCCCGTCTACGGCACCTTCGACCTCGCCGGCCAGACCCAGCCGATGGAGCACGTCGGCGGCGACTTCTACGACTTCATCCCGGTCACCGACAAGATCCTCGGCGTCGCCATCGCCGACGTCTCCGGCCACGGCCTGCCGGCGGCGCTCCAGGTGCGCGACGTCTACATGGGGCTGCGCATGGGGATGGCGCGCGACTTCAAGATCGTGCGCACGGTGGAGCGGATGAACCAGATCATCCACCGCTCGACGCTGACCAGCCGCTTCGTGTCGATGTTCTACGGCGAGCTCGAGCTCAACGGCGTCTTCATCTACGTCAACGCCGGCCACCCGCCGCCGTTCCACCTCGACGCCGCCGGCGCGGTGACCTACCTCGAGCACGGCGGCGCGGTGCTCGGGCCGATCGCCGACTCGACCTACGAGCGCGGCTTCGTGCGGATGCGTCCGGGCGACACGGTGGTGCTCTACACCGACGGCATGATCGAAGCCTCGCCGCTCTCCGCCCCCGATCGCGCGCCGGAGGAGTACGGGGTCGAGCGGCTGGTGGCGCTCGCCCGTTCGCTGCGCGCGCGGCCGGCGCGCGAGATCGTCGACGCCATGCTGCGCGACGTCGAGGCCTTCTGCGGCGACGCCGAGGCGCAGGACGACCGCACGGTGGTCGTGGTGCGCTACCCGGACTAGACAGCCGGCCGCGGCGGCGGCTGCTACCATCGGAGCCATGGGCGCAAGACATCTCGGCTGGGCCGCCGCGGGCGCGCTGCTCTGCTTCGCCTGCGGCCCGACGCAGAAGGTGGACCGGGTGCCGGAGAGCTCCGATGCGACGGCGTCGGCGGGCGCGGAGTCCGCCACCGCCACGCCGGAGCTCAGCGAGGGCGAGCGCACGCGATTGATGGAACAGAAGGCGGACGACCTGGTGCAGCAGTACCAGGACGCCCAGGCGACCGCGACGACCGCCGAGGATCGCGTGAAGGCCTACCAGGAGTTCGAGAAGGGGCGCCAGGAGCTCAACCAGCAGGCGGAAGGCGACGCCGCGGCGCCCGCCGCCGGGGCGAACGACGAGTACGCGCCGCCGCCCGAGCCCTGAGCCTCAGCGCCGGCTCGCCACCACTTCGAGCTGCTGGCGCAGCTTGACGACGCGATCGGCCGGCCAGACGCCGGCGCGCAGCTGGATGCCGGTGTAGAGCCGGGTCCGCGCCCCGACGATCGTTCCCGGATTGAGCACCGAGTTGCAGCCGGTGGCGACGCCGTCGCCGAGCAGCGCGCCGAGCTTGCGCCGCCCGGTGGCGAGCCGCGCGTCACCGTCCGGAATGACGATCTCGCCGCCGTCGTGGCGGAAGTTCGACAGGATCGTGCCGGCGCCCAGGTTGACCCCGCGGCCGAGCACCGAGTCGCCGACGTAGGAGAGGTGCGGGCGCCTTGGCGCCGGCGAGGAAGATCGCCCGCTTGACCTCGACGTTGGCGCCGACGACGCAGTCGTCCTCCAGCCAGCAGCCGCCGCGCAGGTACGCGCCGGACCGGATCTCGCAGTCGCGGCCGATGCGGATCGGGCCCTCGATCGTGGCCCCCGGTGCGATCCGCGTGCCGCGCCCGATGGCGATGCGGTCGCCGGCGACGACGACACGCGGGTCGAGCGCGATTTCGATCGCCTGCGAGGGGAGCGCGGCGAGCGCCGCGTCGAGCGGCGCGCCGAGCAGCTCCCAGGGGCGGAGCGGATCGAGCGCCGGAGCGAACGGCTCCGGCAGCCCGGCCCAGAGCTCCGGCAGGCTCATCGAGCTCGCCCGGGCGCGGTACCAGGCGAGAGTGGAGCGCAGCCCCTCTTCGAGCGGCGTCGCGATCCGCACGCCGAGCTCGCGCGCGATTCTCGCGGCGTCGAGCGAGTTGCGGCGCAGCTCGCCGGCCACCGCGTCGGAATGAGCCGCCTCGATCGGCGAGCCGAGCTCGCGCGCCACCATCCGGTACAGCTCGTTGACGCTGGTCTCCACGCCGGTGCCGACGTTGTAGGCCCCGAGCCGCGCGGTCGAATAGGCGGCGCGATTGGCGGCGACCACGTCGGAGACGTGGACGTAGTCGCGCGTCTGCTCGCCGTCGCCGAAGATGCGCGGCCGCTCGCCGGCGAGCAGGTGCTCCGCGAGGATGGCGACGATTCCGGCTTCGCCCTTCGGCCACTGCCGCGGGCCGTAGACGTTGGCGTAGCGCAGGATCACCGGATCGAGGTCGCCGGCGCGGCCGAAGGCTTCGAGGTAGAGCTCGAAGGCGTACTTCGCGACGCCGTACGGGCTGGTCGGCCGCTTCGGATGGTCCTCGTCGCAGGGAAAGGTCTCCTGCTCTCCGTACACCGTGCCGCCGCTCGAGGCGAAGACGAAGCGGCGCACGCCGGCGCGCCGGCAGGCGGCGACGAGCTCGAGGCCGCCGAGCACGTTGACGCGCGCGTCCTGCGCCGGATCTTCGAGCGACACCCGCACGTTGGCCTGCGCGGCGTGGTGGCGTGACGACGTCGACGCGCTCGTCGCCGAGCAGCTGGTCGAGGCCGGGATCGAGGAGGTCGCGCTGGTGGAAGACGGCGCCGGCCGGCACGTTCTCGCGCCGGCCGGTGGAGAGGTTGTCGAGCACCACGGCGCGGTCGCCGCGGGCCAGGACGTCGTCGACGAGGTGGCTGCCGATGAAGCCGGCGCCGCCGGTGATCAGGACCGTTCTCACGCCGCGGATCCTATCGCGCGGGGAGCGCGGCGACCGCCTAGAATCGCCGCGCGTGGGCCGCTTCGCGACGCTTCCGGTCTCCTTCTACCGCCGTCCGGCGGAGGCCGTGGCCCCCGACCTGCTCGGCCGCTTTCTGGTGCGCGAGGCGCCGGAGGGGAGGCTCGTGCTGCGCATCGTCGAGGTCGAGGCCTACCTCGGCGGCGACGATCCGGCCAGCCACGCCTTCCGCGGCGAGACGGCGCGCAACCGGGCCATGTTCCTCGCCGGCGGACATGCGTACGTCTATTTCGTCTACGGCATGCACTTCTGCGTCAACGTCGTCTGCGGGCCGGCCGGGACGCCGCACGCCGTGCTGCTGCGCGCCGGCGAGGCGGTCGCGGGCGCCGACGCGATGGCGGCGCGCCGCGGGCTCGGCTCGCGCGCTTCGGCACGCCTGCTGGCGGGAGGCCCGGCGCGCCTGTGCGAGGCGCTCGGCATCGATCGCGCCTTCGACCGGGCGTCGCTTCGGCGCGGCGAGCTGAGGCTGACGGAAGGGGAGCCGCCGGCCGCCGGCGAGATCGTTCGCGGCGCGCGGATCGGCGTCGACTACGCGGGGGAAGCGGCGGGCTGGCCGTTGCGCTTCGGCGTCCCGGGGAGCGCGGCGCTCTCGCGCCCGTTCCTCAGCGCTTCGCGTCGAGCCGGACGTGGCCGGCGGCGATCAGGCCGCGCAGGATGATCTGGGTGTCGAGGGCGCCGAGCGGCCCGAGCTTGAGCAGCGCTCCGACGTTCTGGACGCCGTCGATCCGCGACAGCAGGAAGCCCTCCTGGGCGGTGAGCTTGAGCTTGGAGAGCTCCTCGAGCGAGCGCGCCAGCTTCGGGATCTCGCCAGGCCGCATCGGCGTCTTGTCGAGCTCGGCGCGAATGGCGTTCTCGATCTGCGCCGCTTCCTTCTCGACCTTGCGGCTCTCGGGATCGAGGGCGCGCGCCGCCCGCGCGTAGCGCAGCGCGCCGGGCATCTCGCTCTTGGCCAGGCGCTGGCGTGCCTCGTTGAGCAGCAGCTCGCCGGAGATCGGGGGCGGCGTCGGCGGCGCGCTCTCCGGCGGCGGGGATCCGGTGCTGCGCGGCCGGACCAGCTTCAGGCGTCCGGCGTTGGCCTGCCGGAGCGCGATCCGGCCGACGTGGAACTCGCCGGCGTGGGCGGCGGTACAGATCTCGGCGAGCGAGCGGTCGTCGTCGACGAGCGACAGGACGAGGCCGTCCATCTCGGTCATTTCGCTCTCGTCGAAGGGCGCGATCCGCACCGGAACCGCCGCGAAGCTCGGGATCGCCTCGCGGATGCGCCGCCAGTCGTCGAGCCGCTGCATGCCCTCGAGGACGATCGCCGCGACGTCGAGCGAGACCGGCACGATGGTCTCGAGCGGCGGCATCTCGCCGTCGACGAAATCGGAACTTTCCCTCGGGCCAGGAGAAGACGTCGTAGATGCTCTCCTCGGCTTTCAGGCGGAGCAGCCGGAGCAGGTCCCGCTCGCCGATCGCCCCGATGTCGACCAGGATCTTGCCGAGCAGAGTGCGGTTCGCCTTCTGCAGCTGGATCGCATGGCCGAGCTCGGCTTCGGTGATGTAGCCGTGGCTGACCAGGAAGGCGCCGAGGTGCTCGCTCGGGTTGGTCGACGACGACGAGAGCGACGCGGCCGTCCTTGAAGAAGATCTTCTTCTCGACGCGGCCGTTGTCGACGACGAGCGTGCCCGTCTTCTGCGCCGAGGCGAGCCACTGGAGGAGCTCCGCGAGCTCCATCGTCTTGAGGTTGCCGGAAATTGCCATCGGTTCGGATCGGGCGCGGGCGCGATTGTAGCCGTTCGACCCGCCTCCGCCAGTGCAGCGGCGGCCGTCGCGCGCGCGGCGCTCAGTCGCGCGCGATGGTGGTGCCGCGCTGGCCCTGGTAGTGGGAGGAGGAGCCGGCCTCGCCGTAGGCGACGTCGGGCTCCGACTCCATGGCGATGAAGATGAGCTGCGCGATGCGGCGGCCGGCCTCGAGCACGAACGGCATCGGCCCGAGGTTCTGCAGCTCGAGCGTGATGTTGCCCTCGAAACCGGGGTCGCACCAGCCGGCGAGCGAGTGGTTGATCCAGAGCCGGCCGAGCGTCGACTTGAGCTTGAGGTCGCAGGCGACGGTGCGCGGGATGCGCACGTACTCGAGCGTCGAGGCGAGCACGACCTCGCCCGGGAAGAGCTTGACGTGCGGCGCGGTGAACTCCTCCGGGTCGCGGGTCGGGCAGATCCAGTGGTCCGACAGCCGCACGTCGTAGCTCGCCGAGTTGACCTGCGCCGGCTCGTAGGGCTCGACGCCCCCGCCCTCGCCCCAGGCGCGGATCCAGCGGTCGGGCTTGATCATCGCGCGCCGATCAGGTCTCGAAATAGACCGGGCGTCGAGGTCGTCGCGGTGGATCGTGTCGACGAAGCGGATCGTGCTGCCGCGGCGAGCGACATGAAGAGCGTGTGGGTGCGATAGCCGCCGCCGAAGAAGCGGACGCCGCGCAGCAGCTCGCCGTCGGTGACGCCGGTGCACGAGAAGAGGATCTGCTCGCCGGGCGCCAGCTCCTCGGTCGAGTAGATCTTGTCGAGAGATCGTGGTAGCCGAGCGCCGCGAGGCGCGCGCGCTGGCGCGTCGTCGGTCGCCACCAGGCGGGCCTGGATCTCGCCGCCCAGGCAGCGCATGGCGGCGGCGGTGATCACGCCCTCGGGGGCGCCGCCGATGCCCATCACCGCGTGCACGCCGGTGCCGCGCACCGCGGCGGCGATGCCGGCCGAGAGGTCGCCGTCGCCGATCAGCCGGATGCGGGCGCCGGCCGCGCGGATGTCGGCGATCAGCTGCTCGTGGCGCGGGCGGTCGAGGACGATGATCGTCAGGTCCTCGACGTCGCGCTCGAAGGCCTTGGCCAGCGCGCGCAGGTTCTCGGCCACCGGCGCGTCGAGGTGCAGCTTGCCGCTTGGCGGTCGGCCCGACGATCGATCTTCTCCATGTAGACTGTCGGGGGCGTGCAGCAGCCCGCCGCGCTCGGCGGCGGCGAGCACCGCGGTGGCGTCGGGCGCGCCGGTGGCGCAGAGGTTCGTCCCCTCGAGCGGGTCGACCGCGATGTCGACGCCGAGCGCCGTCGGGACTGGCCCTTGAGCCGCGCCGACCTCCTCGCCGACGTAGAGCATCGGCGCCTCGTCGCGCTCGCCCTCGCCGATGACGATGCGGCCGGCCATGTCGAGCGTGTTGAGCTCGTCGCGCATCGCCTCGACGGCGACGTGGTCCGACTTCTTGCGGTCGCCCTGAGCCCCATGGTGCTGGGCGGCGGCGATCGCCGCCTGCTCGGTGACGCGGATGAAGTCCGTGCTCGAGGATGCGGTCGATGTGTCATCCCCGCGCCGCTCCGGCCGGCTTCGCGGCCTTGGGCTTCTTCTCGGCGACCGGTCGGCGGGTTGTAGGCCGCGATGCCGGTCACCGCCTCGCCGATGACCAGGCCGTGGATGTCGTGGGTGCCCTCGTAGGTGAAGACCGACTCGATGTTCATCATGTGGCGGATCACCGGGTAGTCGTCGACGATGCCGTTGGCGCCGAGGATCTCGCGCGCGAGCCTGGCGCACTCGCGGGCGACCCAGACGTTGTTCCGCTTGCCCATCGAGACGTGGTGCGGCTTGAGCTTGCCGGCGTCCTTGAGCTTGCGCGAGCTGGAGCACCAGGAGCTGCCCCTTGGTGATCTCGGTGATCATCCAGGCGAGCTTCTCCTGCACGAGCTGGTGGGCGGCGATCGGCTGGCCGCATGAACTGGATGCGCTGCTTGGCGTACTCGAGCGCCGTCCAGTAGCACTCCATCGCCGCGCCGAGCGCGCCCCAGGCGATGCCGTAGCGCGCCTGGGTCAGGCACATGAGCGGACTGCTTCAGGCCCTGGAGCGTCCGGGCAGCATGGCGTCGCGCCGGGATGCGGCAGTCGTGGAAGCCGAGCTCGGAGGTGACCGAGGCGCGCAGCGAGAACTTGCCGTGCTGGTCGGAGGAGGTGAAGCCGGGCGTGCCCTTCTCGACCAGGAAGCCGCGGATGCCGTCGTCGGTCTTCGCCCAGACGACGGCGACGTCGGCGAGCGTGCCGTTGGTGATCCACTGCTTGGCGCCGTTCAGGACCCAGCCGTCGGCGGTGCTTCTTGGCGCGCGTCGCGCATGCCGCCCGGGTTCGAGCCGAAATCGGGCTCGGTCAGGCCGAAGCAGCCGATCGCCTCGCCGGTCGCCAGCTGCGGCAGCCAGCGTGTCCTTCTGCGCCTTCGGAGCCGAAGGCGTAGATCGGGTACATGACGAGCGCCGCTCTGCACCGAGACGAAGCTGCGCAGGCCGGAGTCGCCGCGCTCGAGCTCCTGCATGATCAGGCCGTAGGCGACGTTGTCGAGGCCCGGCAGGCCGTAGCCGGTGAGCGTCGAGCCGAACAGGTTCATCTCGCCCATCTCGGGCACCAGCTCGCATCGGGAAGCGCCCCTCGCGGTGGCACTCCTCGATGATCGGCATGACCTTGTCGTCGACCCACTGGCGCGGACGGTGTCGCGCACCAGGCGCTGCTCGTCGGTCAGCAGAGAGTCGAAGTCGATGTAATCGACGCCGGGAAAGCGGTTCACGGGGAGACCTCCTGGACGGAAGGAGCCGGGGGGAAACGGGGTGACGACGGCCCGGCTGGAATCGCCAAAAGGCTAGCACAGACGGGGCTTCCGGCGATCCGCCGCGGCGCGCGCCGGGAGCCCGGCCGGCGCGCCTGGCGGCCGCTCCGTCGCATAGGATCCGCCGATGGCGAACTTCCTCGGCGGCAGCGCCTGGGCGATGGCCAAGGACATCTCCGAGGGCTTCATCCTGGTCACCGAGCGCACCTTCATCCGGCTCGAGGCAGGGGAGCTCGACAAGCTCGCTTTCGAAATCGACCGCATCCTGCGCGAGGTCCGCGGCGAGCAGCCGCCGGCCGAGGACCTGACGGCGGTGCAGAACCGCAATCGCCGTCTGGCGCGCCTGACCGGCGCCCTCGGCATGCTGCGCAACTACCAGCAGCGGCGCTATCGCCGCTCGGTCAAGCCGGGTTTCGACGGGCATGCCTGAGGCCGGAGCCGGAGCGCTCGCGCGACAGCTCCTGCCGGTCGTCCTCGCCGTCGGCGCGGTCTCCTGGTTCGACTGGAGGAGCCGCCGGGCCGGGCTCGATCCGCCCGGATTCGCCAATCCCTGGCGGCGCGGCCTGGGGCTCGGCGCGCTGGCGCTGGTGCTGGCGTTCACCGCGCTGGCGCCGCTCGCGTCCTTCGGCGCCGAGCCGCGCGAGGTCGACCTGGCGGCGATTCCGACCTGGCAGCTCTTCGCGGTCCACCTGCTGCTGGTCGCCGCGCTCTCGTCTGGTTCGCGGCGGGCTTCGCGGGGAGCGGCGAGTCGCTCGCCGCGCAGGTCGGACTGCGGACGCGACGGCCGTTCGCCGAGATCGGTTTCGGTCTCCTCTTCGGCGTCGGCGCCTGGGCGCTCGTGCTCGCCGGCGCGTGGCTCGTCGCGCTGCTGGTCGCCGGGATGGGCGGCGAGAATCTGGTGCCCCAGAAGCCTCCCGAGGCCATCGTCTGGCTCGCCGGCCGGACCATCCTGCTGCGCGCCGCGCTCGCCTTCTCGGCCGGCGCGGTCGAGGAGATCTTCTTTCGCGGCCTGCTGCAGCCGCGGGCCGGCCTGCTGTTCGCGACGGTGCTCTTCGCGAGCGCGCACCTGAGCTACGGCCAGCCCTTCCTCCTCGTCGGCGTGACGCTGCTCTCGGTGCTCTACGGCCTGCTGGTCAAATGGCGCCAGAGCCTGTGGGCGGCGATGGCGTCGCACACGCTATTCGACCTCGTGCAGCTGCTCGTCGTGGTGCCGGCGCTGCTGAACGATTTCCGCGGTTTCTGGAGCCCGTGAGCGCGTCGCGAGCAGGAATTCGGGCCGGGGGGATCTGTTACACTGCGCCGGCTTCGGGCTAGAACGCGAACCATGGCGGATCGGCAGCTCCATCTCACCGTCGGCAGCCGTTTCGAGAACGTCGAGCTCGTCCAGTCGGCGATCGACGAAGCGATCGCCGAGCGCGGCGCGGACGACGACACCCGTCACTGGATCGGGTTGGCGGTGCGCGAAGCGGTGGCCAACGCGATCAAGCACGGCAACCGACAGAACCCGGTCAAGCGAGTCGAGGTCGACCTGACGATCGACGGCGGGGAGATCGACATCCGGGTGGAGGACCAGGGAGAGGGATTCGATCCCGGCACGGTGCGCGACCCGCTGGCGGAGGAGAACAAGTTCCGCAGCAACGGGCGCGGCATCTTCTACATGCGACGATTCATGGACGACGTGAGCTACGAATCCACGCCCACGGGGGGTACGATCGTGCGGATGCGCAAGCGCATCGCCTCGCGGGCGCAAGGCACTCAGGAGCGATAGGAGGATTTTCATGAAGATCGAGAAGCGCGAGCGCAACGGCGTCACCATCCTCGAACTCGAGGGCAAGATCACGATCGGCAAGGGCGATGTGGTGCTGCGCGACGCCGTGCAGCAGCTGCTGGCCGCGGGCGTGACCAAGATGCTCATCCATCTCGGCCAGGTCACCACGATCGATTCCTCGGGCGTGGGCGAGCTGGTCTCGGCCTTCACGACCGTCACCAATCGCGGCGGCAAGCTGAAGCTCGTCAACCTGCCGCCGAAGGTGAACGACATCCTGCAGATCACCCAGCTCATCACCGTCTTCGAGGTCTTCGACAGCGAGGACGAGGCGCTCGCCTCCTTCTAGTCCGATCGCCACGGCCACCGGCGAGACGACCCCGGCGCTCGACGCCCGGCTCGCGGCGCACGCGCGCCGGGTGGAGAAGCGTCTGCCGGCGCTCCTGCCCGCCGAGTCGGAGCGCCCGCAGGACGTGCACCGCGCGCTTCGCTACGCCACGCTCGGCGGCGGCAAGCGCGTGCGCCCGGTGCTGACGCTGGCGGTCGCCGAGCTGCTCGGCGCGCCCGACGACGAGGCCGTGGTCGACGTGGCGTGCGCCGTCGAGCTGGTGCACGCCGCGTCGCTCGTTCTCGACGATCTTCCCTCGATGGACGACGCCGAGCTGCGGCGCGGCCGGACGACGACGCACCGCGTCTTCGGCGAGAGCACCGCGATCCTCGCCTCTTTCGCTCTCCTCGCCCGCTCCTTCCAGCTCGTCGCTGACGCCGCCCAGCGCCTCGGCCTGCGCCGCTTCGCGGCCGAAGATCTCGTCCATCACCTCGCCGACGCCACCGGCACCGGAGGCCTCGTCGGCGGCCAGGCGCTCGATCTCGCGGCGCGGCCGGGGACGACCGACCTCGCGGCGCTCGAGTACGTCCACAGCCACAAGACGGGAGCGCTCTTCGTCGCCGCCGCCGAGCTCGGCGCGATGTGCGCGGACGCCAAACGGCGCGACCTCGAGCTCGTCGGCCGTTTCGCCAAGAATCTCGGCCTCGCCTTCCAGATCGAGGACGACCTGCTCGACGTCCTGGCGAGCCCCGCCGAGACCGGCAAGGACGCCAACCAGGACGCCGACAGGGTGACCTTCGTCGGCCTGCTCGGAGTCGCGGGCGCCCGCGCCCTCGCCGACGAGCTGCTCGCCTTCGCGGTCGAGTCGCTCGCCCCGTTCGGGCGGCGCGCCGACCTGCTGCGCGCCATCGCCGAGCTGGTCGGCCGGCCGGGCCGGCGATGAGCGATCAGCAGCCCCTCGACGAAGTCCGGCGCGAGCTGGTCCGGCTCGGCTACCTGTCGCACCGCTTCGAGCGTTTCCTGCTGCAGGACGCCCTGCTGCCGCGCGGCAGCGCGCGCGGCCTCGCCCGCCTGGCGGCCAAGGTCGGCATCGCCGCGGGCGCGCTGCTCGCCGCCGCCAATGCGCTGGTGCTGGCGGTCGCCAACCGCGCGCTCGGCGTCGCGCCGCTTGATCTCCTGCTGCTCTTCGTCCACCTTTTCGCGCCGGTCGCGGCGGCGAGCGCGCTCGGCTTCGTCGGCGCGGCGGCGGCGTTTCGCGCCATTCTTCTCGTCTCGCCGCGCCGGGGCCTCGGCTTCGTGCGCGTCGGCGCGGCACTGGTGACGGCGGTCGCGCTTCTTGCCGGCGGCGTCTGGTTCGGCCGGGAGTACCTGCGTGAGGTGCCGGCGGGGGGACGCGCCGCGCTGGCGGCGGCGCTGGTGCTGCTCGCCTCCGGCGTCGCCAAGCTGGTCGCCGACGGCCTGCTCGCTTTCGGCATCCGCCTGACCCGCGTCGCGCCGCACGCGCGGCTGCTGCCACGCGGCGCGCTGGTCGCCACGGTGGGCGGCAGCGCCGCGGCGGTGGCGCTGGCCGCGCTCTTCGTGGCGCCGCCGGCAGCCGCGCCGGAGCCCGCCGCGCTGCCGGTGGCGGCGGGCGAGCGCGTCGTCGTGGTCGGCATCGACGGCGTGCTCGCCGACGAGCTCGACTATCTCCTCTCGCTCGGCGCCCTCCCTTCGATCGGGAGACTGGCGCAAGAAGGAGGCGTCGTGGCGCGCTACTCGCGTCCTGCGGCGACCACGCCGGCGGAGCTCTGGACGACGATCGCCACCGGCCGGCAGCCGGAAGATCACGGCGTCGTCTCGCTCGACGGCTACCGGCCGCTCGGCCTGCGCGTCACGCTGGTGCGCTTCGGCCCCTGGCGGAGCTGGTTCCGTCTCCTCGCCGCAGCAGGGCTGGCGGAACAGCGCCCGCTCCTCGCCGACCGCCGGCGCGCCCCGGCGGTCTGGGAGCTGGTTGCGCGCGGCGGCCGCCCGGTGGCGGCGGTGAACTGGTGGGGGACCTACCCGGCCGAGCCGCTCGCCGGCGTCGTCGTCGCGCATGGCGCCTTCGAGGCGCTCGCGGCGGGAGACCCGGCGGCGGTCGCGCCGGCGGCGCGCCGCGCCGCGATCGACGCCCTCCGCGATGCGGCGGCGCGCGACGTGCCGGCCTCCGCCGCGCTCGCCGGCCTCTCGGCCGCCGAGCGCGACGACCTCGAGCGCCGCGCGCTGGCGCCCGACCGTTTCCATCGCGCCGTCGCGGCTTCCGAGGCCGCCGGCAGCGCGCGCGCGGTCGCCGTCTATCTGCCGGCGCTCGACCTCGCGGCCGCTGGCTGGAAATGGGGAACCGGGCGCTTCGCCGAGCTGGTCGAGAGCGAGCTGCAGGCGGCGGACCGGCTCGTCGGCGAGCTCGCCGCCGGCGGCGGCACCCTCGTCGTCGTCTTCGACCCCGGCCGCCGCGGCGGTGGCGAAGGGCGCGTGCTGGTGCATCGCGCCGGCTGCCGCGCCGCCGCGCGCCCCGACCTCGACCCGCGACAGTTCGCCGCCGCGCTGCTGCGCGCGGCGGGGCTGCCGCAGAGCCGCGAGCTGCCGCCGCCCCCCGAGTTCTGCGCCTGGCCGGCGCCGCCGAGTGAGGTCGCCAGCTTCGGAGAGCGCCGCGCGCATGCCGCCGGCGAGGCGGGCTCGGAGGAGTACCTCGAAACGCTGCGCTCGCTCGGCTATCTCTGAGCGCCGCCATCGGGCCGCGGGCCCGGCATTCTGGAGGGAGGAGCCGCATGAGCGATCTGACTCGACGCGATCTGTTCGCCGCCGGCGCGGCGGTTGTCGCGTTGCCGGCGCTGTCCGGAGCGGTCCGCGGGCCGGAGGTGCTCGCCCGGAAGACGCGCTCGCCGCTCGTCGTCGGCTCCGCCAACGGCGCGCAGTTCCGCAACGGCGGCCAGCACACTGCGCAGGAGGAGGCATTCGTCCGCCTCGCCGCCGGCGAGGATCCGCTCGCCGCGGCGGTGGCCGGCGTCGCCATCAACGAGCTCGATCCGCTCGAGGAGAGCGTCGGCTACGGCGGCTTGCCGAATGCCGACGGCGTCGTGCAGCTCGACGCATCGGTGATGCACGGCGTGCGCCGCCGCGCCGGCGCGGTGGCGGCGCTCGAAGGGGTGCGCACGCCGGCGGCGGTGGCGCTCGCGGTAGCCGACGCGACCGATCACCATCTGCTCGCCGGCGCCGGAGCGCAGACTTTCGCCCGCCAGATGGGGTTCACCGTCGAAGCGGACCTCAACACCGAGAATTCGCGTCGCAAATGGCGCGAGTGGAAGTCGAAGATCGATCCCGCGCACTGGCTCGACCCGGCGCGCCGCGAGAGCGCCGCCGACGCGGCGCGCGACGCGATGGTGGCCGAGGGGAAGCTCGACCCGCTGCACGCCTTCGGCACCATCAATCTCTGTGTGCTCGGCGCCGGCGGCGAGCTGGCGGGAGTGACGACGACGAGCGGCCTCGCCTGGAAGATCGCGGGGCGGGTCGGCGACTCGCCGATCCTCGGCGCGGGCCTCTACGTCGACGGCGAGGTCGGCGCCGCCGGCTCGACCGGCCGCGGCGAGGCGAATCTGTACAGCCTGGCGAGCTTCTTCGTGGTCGAGGAGCTGCGCCGCGGCGCGCACCCGAAGGACGCCGGCATGGCAGCCCTCGAGCGGGTGCGGCGCAACACGGTCGAGAAACGGCTGCTCGATGCGCGCGGCAATCCGAACTTCGGCCTGCAGTTCTACGTCCTCGACCGGCAGGGGCGCGCCGCCGGAGTATCGCTCTACCGCGAGTACCGCGGCTCGATCGCGAAGTGGGCGGCCTGCGGCGAAGGGGGGCTCGAAGTGCGCGAGTGCGAGGCGTTGCTCCCGTCCCTCGAACCCGCCTGAGCGCCGGCGGCGAGGAGCCTCACCTTCGACGGCGTCGAGGGCGCGAGCTCGAGGCGTCCCCGCCCGAGCTCGCGCCCGGCGGCGTCGACGATCGTCCACTCGTAACTCTCTCCTTCGCCGAGCAGGATTTCGTCGGCTTCGTCGCGCGCGACGGCGAAGAGCTCCCCCGCGCGCCGCACCGCGAGCCGCGCACCGGCCGGGAGCTCGAAGCGCACCGCTCGCCGATGGGTGTAGAGAGGGGTCACGTCGATGCCGGGGACGGTGCGGTTCCCTCTCGCCCAGGGGAGCGGGAAGTGCGCGCCGGTCGGCGCGAAGCTTGCGGCGTAGAGACGGTGCCGCGGATTCGCCGTTTCGGTTTTCGCGGCGCGCTCGGCGAACCAGCCGCCGTCGAGGGGCGATGAGTCGATCGCGGAGAGCGAGCGCCAGGTGCCGTCCCAGACCTCGACCCACTGGTGAAAGCCGCCGGGCGGGATGGTCGTGTTGCCCTCGGGCCGCACCCAGGCCGGAATGCCGGCCACCCGGGCCGGGATCGCCAGGGCCCGGCAGGCGTCGACCAGCAGGATGGCGAGGCTGGTGCAGGAGCTCTTGCCGCGGCGGATGGCCTGCTCGGGCGGCAGCGCCGGGGGCCGCATCGGCTCCGCGCTGTAGGCCATGCCGAGCTTCTTCCACATGCCGTCGTTGAGCCGCACGGCGGCATCGCCGGCGCTCCGCGCGCCGGCGACCAGAGGCGCCAGGCGGGACTCCAGATCGGCGCGCCAGGCGGTGCGCGGCTCGGTCAGGTTGACGTCGGGCAGCACGTAGCGGAAGAAGAGCTCCTCCGGGACGCTCTCGCCCCAGGCGTAGCGCGCGCGCGCCGCGACCGCCAGGCGCACCGTCTCGGCGATCGCCTCGTCGGGCGGCGCGATCTCGCCGCGGGCGCGCCATTGCTCGCGCAGGAAGCTCTCGGCGCGGAGCGCGAGCGGCGCTTCGGCGGCGGGAGAGGCGCCGGCGGCGCTGGCGGAGATCACAACGAGCGTCGCTCGGAGGAGAAGGAGGCCGCGGCGCACGGCGGCGATTATCCGGCATCGGCGCTCCGGGCGCGCTGCTAGGCTGCCCGCCCTTGCCGGTCGCCGCCCTCGTCGCCGCGTTGCTGCTGGCTCCGGCCGCCACGTCTCCGGCGCCGGAGACCCTGGACGTGGAAACGGCCGCAGCGCGTCTCGCGCCGCGAGTGGAGGATCGCGAGGGGTGGGCCCGCGACGTCCTCGCGGCTTTCGCGCGGATCGGCCGTCCCCCTGCTGCCGCCGATGTCTGCCTCGTCTTCGCCGTGATCGACGGCACCTCGGGTTTCACGCCCGGCGTCCGGCTCGACCGCACCGTTCCCTTCGATTTCTCGGCTCGACTCGAGCGCACCTACGGCGCGGCCGTCGCTCGCGTCACGTCGCTCCTCCTTCGCCTGCCGGATCCCGCCAGCGGGCGCCCCTTCGCCGAGCGTTTCGCGGCGGCGCGCACCGAGGCCGCGTTCGACGCCGCCTTCCTCGACCTCCTGGCGGCATTGCGCGCCCGCGTCCCGGCGCTCTATGCCACCGCCGAACGGCTGGCCGCGCGCCGCGGGCTCTCGCTGCTCGATCTCGATCCGGTTCACACCCTCGGCCCGATGCAGGTTTCGCTGCGCTGGGCGGCGGCGAGTCCCGACGGAGCGGGAGTGCCGCCGCTCGAGTTGCGCGCCCGGCTCCACTCGCGCGCCGGGGGCATCGACTTCGGCGTGGCGCGGCTCTTCGCTGGCGGGGCAGCGTACGACGATGTCGACTATCGCATCGCCGACTACAACGCCGGCCTGTTCGCGAGCCGCAACGCCGCCTTCCAGGAGTTGGTCGCCCGCCTCGCGGGCGAACCGCTCGCCCTCGACGGCGATCTCCTCCGCTACGACGCGCGCGGGAGCCCGGAGCCCGACTCGGCCACGCTCGGCCTGCTGCGGAAGATCGCGCCGGGCCTCGACCCGCCGCTCGACGCGGCGCGCCTGCGCCTCGACCTGGCGAACGAGAAGAGCCTCTCGCTCGAGCTGACGGTGACCTGGCGCGCGGTGCGCTCGCGAGCCGCCCGGGCGCTCGGCGGCGAGCCCCGCTACGCGCGGTTGCCCCACCTCCGGGTCCGCGGACCGAAGCAGCGCGCGAGCTTCAGCGTGCGCGAGTGGGTGCGCTTCACCCGCTCCGCCTACGATCGTTGCCTGTCCGGCGGCGCGCTGCCGGCACGGACGAGCGCGAGCAGCGCCACGGCGGCGAGCGCGCAGCCGCCGGCGGCGAAGAAGGCGGCGGCGGGCGAGAGGCGCTCCCAGAGCGCGCCGAAGAGGAGGCTGGCGCCGAGCGCGCCGTAGCCGGAGGCGCGGTGCCAGGCGCCGAGGCTGGCGCCCGCGCTCCCGGCGCCGCCGAGCGTTACCGCCAGCGAACGCTCGGCGCCCTCGACGAGTCCGGTGTGGGCCGCGTACGGGACGAGCAGCAGGAGGAAGACCGGCAGCCGCGCGGCGGCGCCGAAGGCGAGATAGATCCCCCCGTAGACGCTCCAGCCGACGAGGAGCGAGCGGCCGGCGCCGATGCGGTCGGCGAGGCGCCCGCCCGGCGCCGAGGCCGAAAAACGAATGACGTGAAACGCCGCCCAGAGCAGCGCCAGCATCGTCGCCGGCGCGCCGAGGTCGGCGGCGCGCAGCAGCAGGAAGGCGTCGGAGGCGTTGGCGAGCCCGAAGCAGAAGGCCGCGGGGAGCGCGGCGCGCAGGGCCGGCGGGGTCGCGGCGCGCGCGGCGCCGCCGCCCGGCGGCGCACTCTCGCGTCGGTCGCTGACGCCGACGAGGATGGTCGCGACGCCGGCCAGGGCGGGGAGCGTGGCGAGCAGGAAGAGGGCGCGTGGCGCCAGCCCGGCGGCGAGCAGCGCGGCGGCGGCGAGCGGGCCGACCGCGGCGCCGAGATGATCGAGCCCGCGATGGAAGGCGAAGGCGTAGGCGCGCTCGCCTGCCGCCACCGACTCGCCGAGCAGCGCGTCGCGCGGCGCCGAGCGAACTCCTTTGGCGAAGCGGTCCCAGAGTCGGAGGGCCACGACCTGCCAGGGCGCGATGGCGGCGGCGAGCAGCGGCCGCGCCGCCGCCGAGGCGCCGTAGCCGAAGAGGACGAAGGGCCTGCGTCTCCCGGCGCGGTCGCTCGCCCCGCCCGCCCACCCCTTGACCCAGGCGACGATCCCTTCTGCCGCCGACTCCATGGCGCCGAGCAGCGCCGGGCCGCCGCCGAGCGAGGCGAGGAAGGCCGGCAGGAGCGGGTAGACCATCTCGCTCGCCACGTCCTGGAAGAACGACGCGACGCCGAGCCGGCGCACGACCGGCGGCAGGCCGCGCCCCGAGTAGAGATCGCGCAGCGCGCGGCGGGTCACGGCGCGCTCCCGCGCTGCCACCAGGCATCGCGCAGCCCGATCAGCTCGCCGCTCGGATAGGGGCGGTAGCCCTCGAGCTCGCTCGGCATCACCGCGACGTTGACCCGCGTGAAGAGCGAGATGTAGGGGAGGTCGCGCGCCACCAGGCGTTGCACCTCGAGATAGACCGGCCGCCGCGCCGCCGGATCGGTGAGGCCGGCGCCGAGGTCGAGCAGCCGGTCGAGCTCCGGATTGCGGTAGCGCCCCCGGTTCGCTCCCGCCGGCGGGACGTTCCGCGAGTGGAAGACGAGCGAGAAGATGTCGGGGTCGTCGATGCCGGTGCGGGTCAGCGAGAAGACCTGGAAAATGCCGCGCTGCACGTCGGAGAAGAAGGTCGCGAACTCGAGCGAGCGGACATCGAGGGCGATGCCGGCCTCGGCCGCCATCGCCCGCAGCACTTCGGCCTGCAGCAGCGAGGTCTCGTCGGTCGAGGTCTTGTAGGAGAGCACGAGGCGCGGCCGCGGACCGGCGCCGTCGGGATCCGGATAGCCGGCTTCGTCGAGCAGCCGGCGCGCCGCTGCCGGATCGTGGGGGATCGGGGGCAGGTCGTCGGCGCGCGCCCAGTGCCCCGGCGGCAGCATCGTCTCGGTGACGACGCCGAGCCCGCGCCAGAGCGTGCGGACCAGCTTCTGGCGATCGAGCGAAAGCGCCAGCGCGCGGCGCACGCGCGGATCGGCGAGCGACGGGTCCTCGAAGTTGAGGCCGAGATAGACGTAGCCGGCGCCGGTCGAGCGCACGACGCGGAAGGCCGGGTCGCGCTCGAAGAGAGGCACGACGTCGGGCGCCAGCGCGTTGATCACCAGTTGCGCCGTCCCCTTGCGCAGCTCGAGCACGCGCACGGTGGCGTCGGGAATCTCGCGCAGGACGATGCGGTCGAGCCGCGGCCGGCCGCCGTACCAGCCGTCGAAGGCGTCGAGCGTGACGCTGTCCGGCGTGCGCGCCACGACGCGGAAGGGGCCGGTGCCGATCGGCGTCGCGTTCTGCATCTCGGGCGTCCGCCCGGCCGGCACCACGCCGACGTAGGAAGTGACGTTGCCGAGCAGCGCGCCGTAGGGCGCCCGGGTCTCGAAGTCGACCGTCGCGTCGTCGACCGCCACCACGCGGGCGACCGCCGCGAAAGCGCCGCGCTTCGCGCGACGCGACGCGTGCCGTCGACCAGGCTGCCGTAGGTCCAGACGACGTCGGCGGCGCCGACCGCGCGGCCGTCGTGGAAGCGGGCGTCGCGGCGCAGGTGGAAGCGCCAGCGCCGCCCGCCGTCGAGGATCTCCCAGACTCGTCGCCAGGTCGGGAACGAAGTCGCCGCGCTCGTCCTTGCTCACCAGGCCGCTCATCGCCAGCTCGAAGACGCGGCTCGAGGCCTGGTCGGTGGCGACGCGCGGGATCGAGGCTGATCGGCGCGCTCTCGAGCGCCACGGTGAGCGAGTTGTCGCGCGGCAGCGCCGGCGGGGGCGCCGGGCCGCAGCCGGGGGCGGCGACCACCGCCAGGAGGGCGGCGCGGGTCGCGTTTGCTAGGATCGCGCGCTCCCGCGGTCGCATCGCGGGCAAGTTAGCACGCCGCCCCCCGGCGCCTCCGTTCCACCCGATCCCTCGAGGAGTCCCGAGTTGGCCCAGCTTCGCTCCCTCCGTCTCGCCGCCCTCGCCCCTTCTGGTCGCCGCGCTCCGGCGTTGCCCGCCTTCGGCGCGCCCGGCCGCCGCGGCCGACCCCAAGGTCGTCGTCCTCGGTTTCGACGGCGCCGACGCCAAGCTGACCGAGCAGTGGATGGACGAAGGGCAAGCTGCCGAACCTCGCCAAGCTGCGCGACCAGGGGACCTTCTCGCCCCTGCGCTCGACCATTCCGTCGCAGACCCCGGTCTCCTGGTCGACCTTCTCGACCGGTCTCAACCCCGGGCGCCACGCGATCTTCGATTTCCTCAAGCGCGACACGCAGACCTACCGTCCCAGCTTCGCGGCCTTCGACGAGATCGACGACGCCGTTCCTCTACGGGCCGCGCAATCCGCCTCGTCCTCGGCGCCGGCGGCGCGCTCGTCGCGCTGCGTCGTCGTCTTCCTGCTGCTCAAGCTCCTCCGCCTGCGCACCGCCGTCGCGCTGCCGGTGGCCGTCGCGCTGGCGGCGGCGGCCGGCGTCGGCGCCGGCTGGGTCGGCAAGCACTGGATCCCGGCCGAGCGGCCGATGGCGGTCAACCGCCGCCAGGGCGAGACCTTCTGGAAGGTGCTCGGCGACGCCGGCAAGCGGGTGCAAGGTGATGCGCGTCCCGGTGACCTTCCCGCCCGAGCCCTTCCCGCACGGCGAGATGCTCTCCGGCCTCGGCACGCCCGACCTCTCGGGCCGGATCGGCAAGCCCTTCTACTTCACTTCCGAGCTCTTCTTGCAGCCGCGCGGCGACAACGAAGTCTCGGTCGAGGTCGTCGAGCTGAGTCGACAACAAGGGGACGATCCCGGCCGAGATCAAGGGGCCGCCGAACAAGCTCTTCCCGGGCAGGTCCGCCCTACATCAAGATTCCCGATGACGTCTTCACGGTGGCGCCGGACAAGCGGTCGATCGGCATCGAGGTTTCGGGCAGCAAGCTCGACCTCAAGGCCGGGCGAGTGGAGCGACTGGGTGCAGCTTCGTCTTCCCGTTCAACCCGCTGGTCAAGCTGCAGGGCATCGGCCGCTTCCGGCTGCTGTCGCTCGACCCGGAGGTGCGCATCTACC
This sequence comes from Thermoanaerobaculia bacterium, assembly GCA_963699245.1. Lineage (GTDB taxonomy): Bacteria > Acidobacteriota > Thermoanaerobaculia > Multivoradales > JAGPDF01 > JACTMI01. Next base: position 1,659,097 of record OY969426.1, on the reverse strand, counting down.
TCTCGCCGATCCAGTTCGATCCTTCGACTCTGCCGCCGATGGCCTTCGACGTCACCTCGCCGCGCGAGCTTGCCGGCGAGCTCGCGAAGCAGCTTCGGCCTCTTCAAGACGATCGGCTGGATGATCGACACCTGGTCGATCAAGTCGGCTCGATCGACGACGACACGTTTCTTCCAGGACGTCGACTTCACGGTCGACAAGGACGAGCAGATCGTCGACGGCCTCTCGCGAACGACGACTGGGACGTCTACATGCACTACTTCGAGTTCACCGACCGGGTGCAGCACGTCATGTGGCGGCACACCGATCCGAAGCACCCGCTCTACACCGCGGAGCGGCGCGCCAAGTACGGCGACTCGATCCTCAAGGCCTACCAGAGGATGGACGCGATCGTCGGCCGGGTGATGGAGAAGATGCCGAAGGACGCCATCGCTCTTCGTGGTCTCCGATCACGGCTTCGCGCCCTGGCGGCGGACGATGAACTACAACACCTGGCTGGCGCACGAGGGCTACCTCAGCTCAAGGGGGAGACGCACCGACCGCGCCAACCTCGAGGACCTGTTCGACCAGGGCGGGCAGTTCTTCTCAGCACGTCGACTGGTCGAAGACCCGCGCCTACGCGATGGGGCTCGGCGACATCTACATCAACCTCGAAGGGCGCGAGGCGCAGGGCATCGTCCAGCCGGGCAAGGAGTACGACGCCCTCGTCGCCGAGATCAAGGCGCGCCTGCCCGAGTACGTCGACCCCGAGACCGGCGACAAGCCGGTCGCCTACGTCTGGACGCGCGACGAGGCCTACGGCACCTACGATCCGGCGCTGATCCCCGACATGTTCCCGTCCAACAGCTACGGCTACCGCGTCGGCTGGCAGGACGCGCTGGGCATGATCGCCAAGAGCGTCACCGAGCCGAACCTCGACGTCTGGAGCGCCGACCACTGCTCGGTCTACCCGCCGCTCGTCGACGGCATTCTCTTCTCGACCCGCAAGCTGTCGACCGACCCCGAAGCCGTACATGGCGGACGTGATGCCGACGGTGCTCGAGCTCTTCGCGGTTCCGCCGCCGACCAAGCTCGACGGACGAAGCCTGCTGCCCGGCGGCGCCGGCCACTGAGGGCGGCCCGCGCGGCGGGCTAGGATCGCGGGCCGTGCGACCGACCGGCCCCGCCGCTTTCCTTCTCGCGCTCCTGGCGCTCGCGCTGGCGCCGGCCGGCGCCGAGCCGCCGGCCGACGCCGTCGCGACGCGTGAGGCGGAGCTCGCGGCGGTGCGCCAGGAGATCCGCGAGCTCTCGGGCCAGCTCGACGCGCTCCAGGCGAGCGCCTTCGGCATCCAGGGGGAGATCGAGAAAGTGGCGCTCCAGCGCCGCCTGCAGGAGCGCCGTCTCGACGAAGCGCGCACCGGCTACGAGCTCGCCGGGCAGCGCGCCGCGGAGGCGGCCGGGCGCGTCGCCCAGCTGGAGGAGCGCATCGCCGACGAGCGGGCGCGGCTCGAGGAGCGGCTCGCCGGCCTCTACCGCATCGGCCGTCACGGCCACGCCCGCCTCATCTTCTCGATCGACCCGCACGCCGACCCGCTCCCCGCGATCCGCCTGCTGCGCTATCTCGCCGAGCGCGACGCGGCCTCGATCTCCCGCTTCGAGACTCTGCGCGGCGAGCTCGCCGCCGAGCAGGAGGACCTCGACCAGCGCCGCGGCGAGGCCGCCGCCTGGCTCGCCCAGGAGACCACGCGGCGCGACGAGCTGCTGCGGCTCGAGCAGCGCCAGAAGCTGCTGCTCGCCGGCAACCGGAAGGAGGGGACACGGCTCGCGGAGCGGGCGCTCGAGCTCGCCGACCGCGAGACCAAGCTCGCCGGCCTGCTCGACACCCTCTACGGCCGCGCCGCCTCGCCGCTCTCCGGCCGGCCGATGCAGGAGTTCCGCGGCCTGCTCGACTGGCCGGTCCAGGGGCGCGTCACCGGCGCCTTCGGACCGCGGCTCGACCCTCGCTACGGCACGCGGGTGCCGCACAACGGCCTCGACCTCGCGACCACGCCGGGCAGCGACGTGGTCGCCGTCTACCCGGGACGGGTCGTCTTCGCCGCGAGCTTCGAAGGCTACGGCCCGACCGTCGTCGTGCAGCACGCGGGCAAGATCTTCACGCTCTACGCCGGCCTGGTCGCGACGGTGGTGAAACGCGACGATCTGGTATCTTTGCGCCAGCCGCTGGGGCGCGCGGGCGACACTCTCTACTTCGAGATCCGGGTGGAGAACAAGCCCGAGGATCCGCGCCGCTGGCTGCGATGACCCCTCCCGCCCCGCGCACCCCATGAACCGCAGCCGATCGATCTTTCTGGCCGTATCGCTCGCCGTGCTCCTGCCGGTGGCGAGCGGCGTGCTCTGGAGCTCGGTCGACGCCAATCGCGACGACGACGGGCAGGATTCGCTCTACAAGTACCTCGCCATCTTCTCCGAGGTTTTCGGCCTCGTGCGCTCGAACTACGTCGACGCTCCGAACAGCGACGAGCTGCTCGGCGGCGCGCTCGAGGGAGTCGGCGACGCGCTCGATCCCTTCTCGGCGCTGGTGCCCGCCGACGCGATGGCCGACTACGACCGCGCCCAGAAACTGGGCCGGACGCGCAGCGGCCTGGTGCTGGTCAAGGACCACGGCATCGTCTACGTCGTCGGGGTCGACGACGGCAGTCCGGCCGCCACGGCCGGCCTGCGCCAGGGAGACCTGGTCGCCGACGTCGACGAGCAGGACACGCGGATGTTGCCGCTCTGGCGCATCGAGTCGAAGCTGGCGGGCGAGCCGGGGCAGGAAGTCACGCTGCGCCTGCTGCGCGACGGCAGCACGCTGGTCAAGAAAGTGGCGCTCGGCGACTTTCCGGTCGCGCCCCCCTCGATCACCGAGGTGCAGGGGCTGCCGATGCTGCACCTCGCGGCGATCGTTCCGGGCACTGCCGCGGCGGTGCGCGAGCTGCTCGCGCCGCTCGCCGCGGCGCAGCGCCCGCAGCTGCTGATCGACCTGCGCGGCGTCGCCGGCGGCGATGGGCCCGAGGCCTACGTGCTGGGCGCCCTCTTCGCCTCCGGCAAGCTCGGCGCCCTCGACGAGCGCGGCAAGGCGCGCCGCGAGTTCGACTTCAAGTCCGCGCCGGTCTGGAGCGGCGAGATCGTCGTCCTGGTCGACTCGGCGACGCTGGGACCGGCCGAGATTCTCGCCTCGATTCTCCACGACGGCGCCAAGGCGCGCCTGGTCGGCCTCAAGACCTTCGGCTGGGCAGGCGAGCGCAGCTTCGTCGGCGTCTCCGGCGGCGCCCAGCTCCACCTCACGACCGCCTTCTACAGCGGACCGGCCGGCAAGCCGATCACCGAAGGGCTCGCCCCCGACGTGCTGGTCGACGATCTCTCGCGCACCTTCGACGAGGCCGACAAGCCGTTGCGCGATCTCATCCTCGACCGCGGCATCGAAGTGCTGCGCGGCGACGGCGACTCGGCCCGCAAGGCCGCCTGACGCCGCACCGCGATGGCGAAGCGTCGCTCCCGGAGTCGCCGGCGGCGGACGCCGCGCCGCGTCGGACTCGTCCTTCTCGCCCTGGCGGTCGTCGCTCTCGGCTTCTTCCTCGCCGGGCGGATCCAGCGCACGGTGAAGCGCACGTTGCCGCGGACCCCCGCGACCCGCCCGGCGACGCCGGCGAAGCGAGCGCCGGAGAGCGCGCGGCCCGCTCCGTCTCCGCCAGCGGAGGCCCCGGCGGGACGGATCGCCCTCGTGTTCGACGACTTCGGCCGCTCGCTCGCCGAAATCGAGAAGGTCGAGGCCCTCGGCATTCCGGTCAGCTTCGCCGTTCTCCCCTTCGAGAGCCGCACCGCGGAAGTGGTGGCGCGGCTCGCGGCGCGCGGCCACGAGATCCTCTGTCACCTGCCGATGGAGGCGGAGGGGGGCGAGAACCCGGGGCGCGACGCCATTCTCGAGGGGCAGGGCGCGGCGGAGATGGCCGCCCTCACCGGCCGGGCGCTCGACGCCGTGCCGGGAGCGGTCGGCGTCAACAACCACATGGGCTCGCGCATCACCTCCGATGCCGCGGCGATGCGCGCCATCCTCGCCGTGGTCGGCCGGCGCGGACTCTTCTTTCTCGACTCGCGCACCACGCCCGAGAGCCGCGCCTACGATGTGGCGCGCGCGCTCGATCTGGCGAGCGCCCGCCGCGACGTCTTCCTCGATCCCGACGCGGACGCCGCGACGGTGCGCGCCGAGTTCGCGCGGTTGCTCGAGACGGCGCGCGAGCGCGGCGCGGCGATCGGCATCGCCCATCCGCGGCCGGTGACGCTCGCGGCGCTGGCGCCCGCGATCGCGGCGGCGAAGCGGGAAGGCTGGGAGTTCGTGCCGGTCTCCTACCTCGTCGATCGCAACGAGAAGCTCCCCGACTAGCGCCCCACCTTCAGCTTTCGCGGCGCAGGGCCTCGATCGGCCGCTCGGCCAGCGCCCGCGCGCTCGCCAGCAACCCGGCGACCGTCGCCAGGAGAGCGGTGCCGGCCGTCGTCGCGGCGACGAGGCCGGGCTCGAAACGCCAGGGGATCTCGAATCCCTGCTGGAGCACGACGGCGGCGAGCGCGCTGCCGGCGAGCGCGCCGACCAGGCCGCCGACCAGGCCCACCAGGGCGTACTCGCTGGCGAACAGCGTGGCGACCTGCGCCCGCGTCATGCCGAGCGACTTGGCGAGCGCCGCGTCGCGGCCGCGACGCGCCGCGGTCGCCGCCACCGCGCCGGCGAGGATCGCCGCCGCCGCGCCGACGGTGAAGAGGCCCAGCCAACGGATGCCGAGCCCGATCTTCTCCAGCACGGCGACCACCTTGTCGAGCAGCTCGCGTACCTCGAAGAGGGTCACGTTCGGGAAGCGCTCGGAGAGCGCGTCGCGCAGCCGGCCGTCGCCGCCCGGCGGCAGGCGCGCGGCGGCGATGCGGAGTTGCGGCGCCGCGTCGAGCGCGCCCGGTTCGACGACCCAGAAGAAGTTGATCCCGAAGCTCTCCCAGCGCACCCGGCGCAGGCTGGTCACCGTCGTTTCGACGCGCGTGCCCTGCACGTCGAAGACGACGCGCGAGCCGATCGTGAGCCCGAGCTCGCGCGCGTAGTCCTCCTCGACCGAGACCTCGAAGCGCGACGGGTCGTCCCACAGCCTGCCGGCGACGATCTCGTTGTCGGGGGGGAGCCGCTCGAGCCAGGTCAGGCGCTGCTCGCGGGTGAGCGCCCAGCGCCGCCGCCGCTCGCTCTCGCCCTTGCCGGCGAGCTCGCCGACGGCGCGGCCGTCGATGGTGGCGAGGCGCGCCATGACCAGGGGGACCGACTCGATCTTGGTGGCGCCCGCGGCGTCGATCGCCTCGCGCACGCCCGCCCACTGGGAGGGCTGGATGTCGATCAGGAAGGAGGTCGGCGCGTCCTTCGGCAGCTCGGCGCGAAACCGTGCCGCGAGGCCGCGCTCGACGCTCGCCATCCCGACCAGCGTGAGCGCGCCGATGCCGAGCGCGACGACGTTGGCGGTGGTGCCGGTGCCGGGACGCGACAGGGCCGCGAGCCCCCAGCGCAGCGCGGTCGGCAGGCGCAGGCGCGGGATCCGCGCGGTGAGCCGCGCGAGCAGGCGCGCGGCGCCGGCGAGCAGCGCCGCGGTCACGGCCAGTCCGCCGGCGAAGGCGGCGCCCATGCCCAGCGAGCGCGCCTGCGCGGCGGCGACGGCGGTGGTGCCGGCGAGCAGGAGCAGGCCGATGAGCGCCAGCGCGGGGCGCGAGAGCGGCAGTGGCTCGACGTCGCGCCGCAGCACGCGCAGCGCCGGCACCCGCAGCGCCGCGGCGAGCGGCGCGGCGGCGAAGAGCACCGCGACGCCGATGCCGAGCAGGAGGCCGCGAACGGCGGCGAGCGGCTCGAAGGCGGGCGCCGGCAGGTCGGGGAGGAAGGCCGCGGCGAGACGGGGAGCGAGCCGCGCCAGCCCGAGCCCCGCCGCGACCCCCGCCACGCTGCCGCCGGCGGCGAGCAAGGCCACCTGCGCGACGTAGAGCGCGGCGATCTCGCGCGGGCGAGCGCCGAGCGTCTTCCAGACCGCGATCGCCTCGAGCCGCGCCGCCAGCCAGGCGCGCACCGCCTGCGCGACGCCGACCCCGCCGACGAGGAGCGACAGCAGCGCCGCGAGGCCGAGGAAGCGCTCGGTGCGGTCGATGCCGCGGCGCAGCTCGGGCTGGCCGTCGGCGAAGGTCTCGATGCGGAAGAAGGCGGAGTCGGGGAGGGCGGCGCGCAGCTCTCGGGCGAGAGCCTGGACCGCGCCGGCCGGCGCGCCGGCCGGGAAGGCGACCAGGGTCGTCTGCTCGACCCGGCTGCCGAAGGAGAGAAGACCGGTCGTCTCGAGGGCGCTTCCCCCGACGTAGAGACGGGGGCCGAGGGCGAAGCCGCCGCCCAGTCGATCGGGCTCCGAGCGCACGATGCCGCGCAACGTGAAGCGCTTGCCGCCGACGGTGATCGCGTCGCCGGTCCGCAGGCCGAGCCGGCTGAGCAGCTCGGGCGCGGCGACGGCGCCGTCGTCGCGGAGAAGCTCGGCGAGCGGCCGCCCGGGTTCGAGCACCAGCTTGCCGTAGAAGGGGAACTCGCCGTCCACGGCGCGCAGCTCGACGAGCTGGGTGCGCGACTTGCCGGTCGTCGCCGCGTCTTTCGGCAACGCCACCACGGTCGGCATCTCGCGCATCAGCGTGCGGCGAAGCCCGGGTCGCGCGTCGATCACCCGCCGCGCCTGGTCGGGCAGGGGACGGAGGCCGCGGATGCGGAGGTCGGCGGCGAGCAGGCGCCGCGCCTCGTGGCGCACGCCGTCGCGCAGCGCGCTCGAAAAGCCCGCCACGGCGGTCACACCGGCGACGCCGAGCGCCAGGCAGAGGGCGAAGAAGGCGAGCCGCCCGCGCGCGCCGCGGCTCTCGCGGGCCAGCTGGCGAAGGAAGGCGCCGGCCTTCATGCGCTCCGTTCGATCCGGCCGTCGCGCAGGTGGATCCGGCGGTCGGCGAGCGCCGCGACCTCGGGGTCGTGGGTGACGAGGACCAGCGTCGAGCCGTGCTCGGCGCGCAGCCGGGCGAGCAGATCGAGCACCCGCGCGCCGGTGGCGCCGTCGAGGTTGCCGGTCGGCTCGTCGGCGAGCAGCAGCGCCGGCTCGACCGCGAAGGCGCGCGCCAGCGCGACGCGCTGCTGTTCCCCGCCGGAGAGTTGCGCCGGGTAGTGGTGCGCGCGCTCGGCGAGACCGACCTCGGCCAGCAGCTCGCGCGCCCGTGCCGCGGCTTCCGGACGGCCGGCCAGCTCGATCGGCAGCAGGACGTTCTCGAGCGCGGTCAGGTTGCCGAGCAGCTGGAAGGACTGGAAGACGAAGCCGATGCGGCCGCGGCGCAGGCGCGCCAGCTGGTCTTCGGAGAGGCTCTGGATCGGCTCGCCGTCGATCAGGACCTCGCCGGCGCTCGGCCGGTCGAGCCCGGCGGCGAGACCGAGCAGTGTCGACTTGCCGCTGCCGCTCGGTCCGAGCACGGCGAGGAATTCGCCGGGTGCGACGGCGAGATCGACGTCGTCGACCACGATCAGGTCGCGGTCGCCCGAGCGCAGGCGTTTGCTGACGTGGCGCAGCTCCAGCCGGGGTGGGTTCGTCATCGTCCTCTCGTACGTGGAAACCGGCCGGGCGGTTCGAGCGGGCCGCGGCGGTGGAGTCGGCCGGCAGGCTAGCACGCGATCCATGCCGCACCGGAGCCGGCGGCGCTCGACTAGGATCGGCGCATGCGAAGAGCCGGAACGACGGCGAGAGGGCTCGCGGTGCTGGCGGCGATCGCGCTCTGCGGAGTGGCCTGCCGCGCGCCGCGCCTCGAGCAGCCGCGCGACGGCCGGGCCTCGAGCGGCATCTCCGATCCCGGCACCGGTACCGCGGTCGGCGCCGCGGCGCGCCGGCCCGCCGGCGCCGCCCCCTTGCCGTGCCCCCCGTCGCCGACGAGCCGCGGGCCGACCAGCGGCCGCTCGTCCTCTTTCTCGGCGACAGCCTGACGGCGGGTTACGGCCTGGCCCTCGACGAGGCCTACCCGGAGCGCGTCGAGGCGCTGCTCAACGGACGGGGATTGCCGATCCAGGCGCTCAACGCCGGCGTCTCCGGCGACACGACGGCGGGCGGACTCGAGCGGGTGGGGGCGCTGCTCGAGCGCCGGCCGGCGATCGTCTTCATCGAGCTCGGCGCCAACGACGGCCTGCGCGGGCAACCGGTGGACGGGATCGCGTCGAACCTGCGCGCCATCGTCGGACGCGCCCGCGAGTCCGGCGCGCGTGTCGTCATCGCCGGCATGCGCATTCCGCCCAACTACGGACCCGAGTACACCGAGGCCTTCGCCGCGCTCTATCCGGCGCTGGCGCGCGAGAGCGGCGCGACGCTCGTTCCTTTCCTGCTCGAAGGCGTCGCCGGTCACCCCGAGCTCAACCAGGCGGACGGCATCCACCCGACGGCGGAAGGGCAGAGCCGGGTCGCGACGACGGTCGCCGCGACGCTGGCGCCGATGCTCCGCGAGCTCGCCGCGCGCGGCGGGCGCTAGGTTTCCGGCTTCGGGTCGGCCGCGGCGCGCTCGGCGCGCTTGGCCTCGTTCCAGAGCTCGTCCATCTCGGCGAGGGTCGATTCGTCGAGCCGCCGTCCGCGCGCCGCGAGACCCTGCTCGACCTGGGCGAAGCGGCGCCGGAACTTGAGATTGGCGCCGGCGAGCGCCGCTTCGGGGTCGATCTCGAGGTGGCGAGCCAGGTTGGCGACGACGAAGAGGAGATCGCCGAGCTCCTCGCGCAGTCGGGCCCGATGGGCCTCGTCCCGTTCGGCGGGCGCGGCCGCCATCTCGGCCCGCAGCTCGCCGGTCTCCTCGTCGAGCTTGGCGAGCACCGAGCCGGTGTCGGGCCAGTCGAAGCCGACGCCGGCCGCCTTCTGGGTCAGCCGGTAGGCGGCGAGGAGCGCCGGCATCGACGCCGCCGCGGCGCCGTCGAGCAGCGAGGTCCGTCCATGGTCGCCGTCGCGCACCTTGCGCCGCTCCCACGCCGAGCGGACGGCGCGCGCGTCGGCGAGCGACTCGCCGCCGAAGACGTGCGGATGGCGGTCGATCATCTTGGCCGCGACCCGCGCGATCGGCTCGCCCGGCTCGAACTGCCCCGCCTCGCGGGCCAGCGTCGAGAGGAAGGCGACCTGGAAGAGAAGGTCGCCGAGCTCGCCGCAAAGAGCGTCCGGATCGCCGTGATCGATGGCGGTGGCCGCCTCGTGCGCCTCCTCGAGCAGGTAGGCGCGCAGGTCGGCGGTGGTCTGTTCGCGGTCCCACGGGCAGCCGTCGGGCGCGCGCAGGCGCTCGACCAGCGCGAGCAGGCGGTCGAGATCGGTGGCGGCGAGTGAGGAGACGTCGCGCATCGCGATTCGTTCGCCTTTATGATTGCCCAAGGCGCCTTGCTAGCATAGCGAAAGGGTTTCTTCGACCGTGGCAGAAATCAAAGTCACCGACCGGCGGATGTTCACGCCCGACGGACTCTTGCGCGACGACGTCGCGCGCGAGCTCGCGACCCCTTCGCCCGAGCCGGAGCCCGAGCCGGCGGCTCCGCCGCCGCCCGCTCCAGCTCCCGCTCCCGCGCCGACGCTGGCCAATCTCCTGGCGGGCGAGAGCGCCCGCGGCGCCGACGCCGGCGCGGCGGTCGAGCTGCCCGAGGAGCCGCCGCCCGGCCTGCTCGAGCACGTGGAGTTCCTCGCCGGCTGGGCGCTCGCCTGTATGGGCGAGGTGCCGCTGCCCGACGGCCGGCTGGCGCGCGATCTCGACGCCGCCCGCTATTACATCGATCTCATCGGCTCCTTCCACGCGCGCTGGAGCAAGCGACTTGGTCCGCAGGAGCTCCGATTCCTCGAGAGCTATCTTGACCAACTTCGGCTTCGCTTCGTTGCGCATCGGCGTTAGGCGGCGCGCGGCCGCCGCCTGCCTGGCGGCGCTGGTGGCGATCGCCGGCGCGCCGCCGGCCGGGGCGCAGAGCTCCGGCGCGCCGGCGGGCTTCGAGCTCACCCGCGGCGTGCAGCTCTCGCTCGCGCGCCTGCAGGAGCTCTGGTTGCAGTGGATCGGCGCCACCCTGCAGGACAACCGGAGCCGCGCCGACGAGACGCTGCGCAGCCTGAGCAGCGCGGCGCGCGAGGTCGGCTTCCTCTACCTTCCCGATCTGGCGCTCGGCGCCTCGGCGCAGGCGCGCGCTTCCGCCGCCGCCGGTCGCTTCGATCGCGCCGCGCTGCAGCTCGAAGCGGCCGAGATGCTCGACCCCGGGCGTCCCGAGACGTCGTTCGCCGCCGCCGCGGTGGCGCGCGCGCGCGGCGACTGGGGTTCGGTGCTGATCGCGCTCGGTCAGGGAATGGCGAGGACCTGGAGAGCGCCCGAAGGGGCGCCAGCGCGCGCCAGCCTGCTGCTCTGGGTCTTCGTCGTCCTGCTCGCCGCCTCGGCGCTCTTCGTCCTTCTCCTCGTCGCGCTGCACGGCTGGTCGGCGGCGCGCGCCCTGCGCGAGTGGCTCGCCGTTTCGCTGCCCGGGTGGCTCGCCAGCACTCTCGTCCTGCTGGTCCTGGTCGGACCCCTCGCCCTGCCGGCGGGCCCCTTCCTCTTCCTGCTCGTCTGGTCGGCGCTGCTCTGGGCGTTCCTCCGGCGCGGCGAGCGCCTCGTGCTCGTCGCCGCCTGGGCACTCGCCGCGATCGCCGGACCGGTCGCCGAGCGAACGGAGGCCGGGCTCGCGCTGGCGCAATCGCCGCCGATGCGCGCCTGGTCGTCCTTCGAACAGGGGCGGCTCTACGGCTCGTTCTTCTCGGACGTCCAGGTGCTGCGCGCAGCGCTCGCCGACGAGCCTGCCGCCCTCGAGTTCGTGGCCGATCTCCATCGCACGCTCGGCCAGTGGGACCTGGCGCGGACCTACTACCGCCGGGTGCTGCTCGAGCAGCCCGACAACATCCCGGTGATGCTCAACCTCGGCGCCTTCTACTTCCGCAAGGGAGACCTGGCGCTCGCCAACGCCTACTTCGAGCGCGGTACCCGGACGCCGGTTCCGTCGGCGGCGGCCTGGTACAACCTGAGCCTGGGGTACTCCGACGCCTACCTGTTCGACGAGTCGAAGAGCGCCCTCGGCAAGGCGCGCGAAATCGACGGCTCGGCGGTGGACGCCTGGATCGCCACCTCCAATCCCGATCGCGTCCTGACCTTCAACGGCTCGCTCGCGTCGCTCGGCAGGGTGCGCGCCGCGCTGCTCGCCACCTGGCGCGATTCCGGCGAGGAGAAGGCCGCGGCTCGCCACTCCTGGTGGGCTGCGGCCGCGGTTCTCGTGGCGCTGCTCGCTGCGCTGGGCTTCGACAAGGTGCGCCGGCGCCGCGGCCTGCGCGCGACGCCGGTAGCGGTGAAGCCGGCCGCGGAATCGACTGTCGGGCGCTGGCTGCGCGCGCTCCTTCCCGCTCTCGCGGCCGCCGAGGCGGGCTCCGGCCCCCTGGCGATCGCCCATCTCGCGGTGCCCACGGCGCTCCTGCTGCTCCCTTCCGCGTTCCGCCTCGGCGGCGACCTGCCGTTGCCGGGCTGGCCGGGCTCGGCGCTCCTCACCGGGCTGGCGATCCTGCTGGCGGTGACCTATCTCGCGCTGCTCGCGCGCGGGCTGACCTCGCGGACGGAGGACTGAGCGGCCATGGCCCTCGAAGGCGATCTCGAGCTCTTCCGGCTGCCCGACATCCTGCAGGTCATCGCGCAGCAGCGGAAGACCGGCATTCTCACCGTCCAGGGCAAGAGCGACATTCTCGCGGTCTCCTTCCTCGACGGCGAGATCGTCGCGGCGGACGCGCTCAACCAGAGCTTCGAGGCACTGCTCGGAGAGGTTCTGGCGAGCCGCGGAGCCGTCGCGCCGGCGCGCTTCGCCGAGCTCGCCGACGAGCAGCGCCACACCGGCTCGCGCCTCGTCGACCTGCTGGTCGAGCGGCGGGTGCTCGGCCGCGACCAGCTGCTCGAATCCCTGCGCGACCTCACCTTCCGCCTGCTGGCCGAGGTGCTGCGCTGGCGCGAGGGGCAGTTCAAGTTCTACGGCGGCGAGGAGGTCGCTTTCGAGGAGGGAATCCGGCCGCTCACCGTCGACGACGTGCTGATGCGCGCTCTGCGCGAGTCGGCCGGCGAGCCCGGCAAGGCCGGCTGGATGCCGCACGGCTTCCTCGCCTACGCGGCGGTCGCCGACGCCCGGCCGATGCGGGTCATCCCGGGTGGCTTCGACGAATCGCTGCCGCTCGATCCCCAGGTCGCCTGGGTGACGCCGGAAGAGAAGGCCCTGCTCGAGCGGCTCGACGGCAAGACCCCCGCCGAGACGCTGGCGCGTCTCTCGGGTCTCGGCGAGGCCAAGACCTACTACGCGCTCTACCGGCTCCTGCAGGCCGGACTGGCCCGGCCGGTGGCGGAAGCCGAATCGGCAGCCGCCCCCGCCCCCGTCGAGTCGACGGGGCGTCGTCCCTTCGCCACGCCGAAGCCGGCGCGTGCCGAGGCGCTGAAAATCGAGGAAGAGGCTTTCGCGGAGCGGGATCGCGCTTCGCATCTCGCCTGGGACCGGCGGCTTTCCCGCGTCCTGCGGATCGGCGCCGTGCTCGTCATGGCGGCCCTTCTGGCCGTCGCCATCCGCCAGCCCGGCCGCCTCCTGTTCGCCGCTCCCGGCATGGGCAGCGCCGCCGACGGCTACCAGAAGTGGCTTCGCCTCTGTCGTTTCGAGCTGATCGATCGCTCCGCGCGGACCTATCACCTGCTCGAAGGGCGCTATCCGGCCTCTTTCGAGGAGCTGACCTCCCGCGGCCTGCTTCCGGCCGGCGTGAGGCGGGATCCGGCCGGCGGGGAGCTCCTGCTCCAGTCGGGAGCGGAGGAGTACCGCATCCTGGTCAACGGCACGGTGGACGCGGAAAGCGGCCAGCGGGAGGGGGTGTTCGGCGACTTCCTGCTCGACAGCTCGATGTTCGCCGACCTCGAACGCGAGTCCGGCGTTCCGGTCATCCTGGTCGATTGACCCCAGGTTTCCCGTCTCGCGGGCCTTTTCGGTCCGGATTGGAAGAAATCTAAGCGTCAGCTTGTTAGAATGATCGCACCCGGTCTCTGAGGGCAGGAGACTCAACTTCATCTTCCGGGGAGCCAAGGAGGGCTTGTGAGCAAGATCATCGGCATCGACCTCGGCACCACCAACAGCGTGGTGGCCGTGATGGAAGGCGGAGAGGCGAAAGTGGTCGCCAACTCGGAGGGGAGCCGGACGACCCCGTCGGTCGTCGCCTTCACCAAGTCGGGGGAGCGGCTGGTCGGCCAGGTGGCCAAGCGCCAGTCGGTCACCAACCCGAAGAACACCGTCTACTCGATCAAGCGCTTCATGGGGCGTCGCTACGAAGAGGTGAGCGACGAGATGAAGATGGTTCCCTACAAGGTCGAGCGCGCCGACAACGGCGACTGCCGCGTCAACGTCGAGGGCAAGCAGTTCACGCCGCCCGAGATCTCGGCGATGATCCTGCAGAAGCTGAAGCAGGCGGCCGAGGACTACCTCGGCGAGAAGGTCACCGAGGCGGTGATCACCGTCCCCGCCTACTTCAACGACGCGCAGCGCCAGGCGACCAAGGACGCCGGCAAGATCGCCGGCCTCGACGTCAAGCGGCTGGTCAACGAGCCGACCGCCGCGGCGCTCGCCTACGGCCTCGACAAGAAGAAGGACCAGACGATCGCGGTCTACGACTTCGGCGGCGGCACCTTCGACATCTCGATCCTCGAGGTCGGCGAGGGCGTCGTCGAGGTGAAGTCGACCAACGGCGACACCCACCTCGGCGGCGACAACATCGACCAGCGCGTCATCGAGTGGCTGCTCGCGGAGTTCAAGAAGGACCAGGGCATCGACCTCGGCAAGGACCCGATGGCGCTGCAGCGCCTGAAGGAGGCCGCCGAGAAGGCCAAGATCGAGCTCTCGACGGCGCAGGAGACCGAGATCAACCTGCCGTTCATCACCGCCGACGCGTCGGGCCCGAAGCACCTCAACCTCAAGCTCACGCGGCGCCAAGCTCGAGCAGCTGGTCGGACGACCTCATCGAGCGGGCGGCCGGCCCCTGCCGGCAGGCGCTCACGGACGCCGGCCTCGAAGCCAAGGACATCGACGAAGTCGTGCTGGTCGGCGGCCAGACCCGCATGCCGGCGGTCCAGAAGATGGTCAAGGACCTCTTCGGCAAGGAGCCGAACAAGGGCGTCAACCCGGACGAGGTCGTCGCGGTCGGCGCCGCGGTCCAGGGCGGCGTGCTGAAGGGCGACGTCAAGGACATGCTGCTGCTCGACGTCACGCCGCTGTCGCTCGGCATCGAGACGCTCGGCGGCGTCTTCACCAAGCTGATCGAGCGCAACACCACGATCCCGACCCGCAAGAGCGAGACCTTCTCGACCGCGGCGGACAGCCAGACCCAGGTCGAGGTCCACGTGCTGCAGGGCGAGCGCGAGATGGCGCGCGACAACCGGACGCTCGGCCGCTTCCACCTGATCGGCATCCCGCCGGCGCCGCGCGGCATGCCGCAGATCGAGGTCACCTTCGACATCGACGCCAACGGCATCGTCAACGTCTCGGCCAAGGACCTCGGCACCGGCAAGGAGCAGAAGATCACCATCACCTCCTCGTCCGGCCTCGCCGAGGACGAGATCAAGCGGATGGTCAACGACGCCGAGGCGCACGCCGACGAGGACAAGAAGCGCCGCGCGGCGGTCGAGGCGCGGAACCGGCTCGACGGGCTCGTCTACAGCGTCGAGAAGACGCTCGACGAGAACAAGGAGAAGCTCTCGGCGGCCGAGCTCGGCGAGCGTCAACACGGCGCTCGAGGAGGCGAAGAAGGCGCTCGAGAGCGAGGAGGCCGCGGTCGCTCGAGGGCGCCATCGAGAAGCTCGAGAAGGCGACCCACAAGCTCGCCGAGGCGATGTACCGCGGCACCGGCCTCGGCCGGCGGCGCGGAAGCGCCGGGCGCCGGCGCGCCCAAGGGCGGCAGCGAGGACGTGATCGACGCCGAAGTCGTCGACTCCGACGCGCGATCGAACTGAGCCGCTCATGCCGCGTCGCAAGCGGGAGTCCGCGCCGCGCCACGTGCTGATCAGTGTCGTGGCCGAGACCTACGGCATCCACCCCCAGACCCTGCGGCTCTACGAGCGGCAGGGTCTGATCCGGCCCGGCCGCAGCGCCGGCAACACCCGGCTCTACGACGAGGAGGCGATCCGGCGGCTCGAGCAGATCCTCACTCTCACCCGCGAGCTCGGCGTCAACCTCGCGGGAGTCGAGGTCATCCTGCAGCTGCGCGAGCGTCTGGCCGAGCTCGAGCGGGAGATGGACCGGCTGCTCGAGAGCGCGCGCCGCGAGGCGCTCGACCGCCGGCACGGCATCGAGCGCGAGAAGGCGCTCGTGCCGGTGACGCCGCGCGCGCTCGCGCGCCGCTGAGCCGGCGGCGCGCGGAGCGCGTGCTACCATCGCGCCGTGGACGCGCCGCTCGCCGATCCCGAGTGCCCGCGCTGCGGCGGATCGGGTTGGATGCGGGTCGGAGACGGTGGCGCGGGCGCAGTCCGCCCCTGTATCTGCCGTGACGCCCGGGTGGTGCCGCGCCTGATCGCCGCCGCCGGCATCCCGGTCCGCTACCGCGACTGCACGCTCGACAACTTCCTGACTCCCAACGAGGCTGAGCCGCATCTCAGACAAGCGAAGTACCAGTCAAGGCAGTTTGTTGATCGAGCCCTCCTGGAGCAGCAAGACGAAGGACCACAGAAGGGGCTGCTGTTTCTCGGACCTCCTGGCGTTGGCAAGACCCACCTCGCGGTGGCAGTGCTCAAAGAGCTCATCAGTCTCCGAGGTGTGCACGGGCGCTTCCTCGACTTCACCTCCTTCCTCTCGCGCTTGCAGTCGACGTTCGATCCGTCGAGCGAGGAGTCGAAGCACGAACTGCTCGACCCCGTACTGAACGCCGATCTGCTGGTCTTCGACGAGCTGGGTGCGCAGAAGCCGACGCCGTTCGTGCACGACCTGCTCTACCTGATCATCAACACACGTTACTCGGCTCGGCGTCGCACGATCTTCACCTCGAATCTCCGTCTTCGCCCAGATCCACTGCGGGAGAAGGAGACATTTGCCGAGCCGCTCCCCTTCGACCTCAGCGCGCGGCCGCTTTCACGGCACGATCTCCTCTCTGAACGCCTTTCGCGGACAGTGATCTCTCGAGTGATCGAGATGACGGAGCTTGTGGAGATCGAGGCGCGCGATTTCCGGATTCCAGAGAAGGTGAAGCTCCGGTGAAACGGCTCACGGCCCTCGAAGCGCTCGGGCGCGGGCTCAGCAACGTGCGCGGGAACGTCGAGACCGTCGCCGCCGCGGCGGCGGGGAGCCTCGGCGGCATCCTCCTCGTCGTCCTCTCGCTGCTGCCCTGGCTCGGCGGCGCGTTCTTCGCGCCGGGGGGCGGCACCGGACACCAGCAGCTCCGGCCCGAGGAGATCCTGGCGTGGATGGAGCGCTTCGTCGCGGCGCCCGGCGTCCTGGCGCGGCTCGGCCTCGGCCTCGCTTCGCTCTTCGTCGGCCTCACCGCGGCGTCGATCATCTACTGCTGGGCCTGGGGAGGCGTGCTGGCGGTGCTGCACGCCGGCGACGCGCAGGCGCCGCCGGGAAGCGGGCGCGGCCACGAGCTCTTCCGGATCTGGACCGGCAAGTTCTACGCGCTCGAAGCGGCGCGCCTGACCTGGAAGCTGCTGCTCTATCTCTCGTTCTTCTTCACGCTCCTGCTCTTCGTCTTCCTCGCCTTCGGGCTTCTCGGCCTCGCGGCCGCCGTGACGATGGGGAAGAGCGGCGCCGGCGCCGGCCTGGCGCTCGGCTGCGGCGGGGCGCTGCCTCTCGCCTTCGTCTACTTCGCGGTGAGCGGCGCGATGTGGATCGGCCAGGTCGAGCTCGTTCCGGCGGGGACCACGGCCGGCACCGCGACGCGCGCCGGCTTCGTCCTGCTCGGGCGCCGACTCGGTGCCAGCGTCGCCCTCTTCGCCCTCTTCTTCGCGCTGACGCTGGTGGTCGCCCTCTTCTTCGGCGGCCTCGGTTTCGTCCTCCAGGTCGCGTTCTCGGCGCGGCCGGTGCTCGCCGCCGCGGTGCAGATCGCGCTCTCGCTCGTCCAGCTCCTGGCGGGCTCGGCGCTGCACGTCGCGCTGGCGGCGAGCTTCGTGGCGCTGGCGCGCGCCGAGCGCTCCGTCCCGCTGGCGGGCGGAGCGGGCGCTTGAAACGGAAGGTCGGCCTCGCCGCGCTCGCCGCGCTCGCGCTGGCCGCCGCCTGCGCGCGCTCGACGCGGCAGCCCCTGCCGCCGCCGCCGTCGCCGCCGCGGCGCCCACGGCGCCCGTCACGCCGGCCGAGCCGATTCCGCGTCCCGCAGCCCCTCCCGTCGCTCCGGCGCCGCACGCCGCGGAGGCCGCCGTCCTGCCGCGCACGGTGCGGGTCGGACTGTCGACCGACCTCGAATCGGTGACGCTCCCCTGCTGCGACGGCGAGGTCACCGCCGACGCCGGCGGCACGCGCCTCGAGCTCGCCTCGCCGGTCACCGTCCGCCCGGCCGCGCAGAGCACGTCGCCGGCGGTCTGGCGGCTGCAGATCGCCGCGCGTCCGCGACGAAGGCCCGGCGGGGGAGCTGGCGCGGCGGCTCGCGCAGCGCACCGGCGAGCGCGCCGACTACAAGTTCGACGCGCAGAGCGGGCTCTACCGCGTGCGCCTCGGCTCCTGGTCCTCGCGCGCCGCGGCCGAGGCGGCGGCGCGGCGACTGCGCACGAGCGGCGTCGACAGCGCCTGGGCGGTCTCCGAGGGGGGCGGCATCACGGCGCCGGCGCTCGAGATCACTCACCGCGGCCGGGTGACCCGCGTAGCGGGGCGGACGTTCGTCGTGCGCGCTCCGGCAGGGGGCGGGCTGCGCGTCGAGGGCAAGCGTTATCGGGGCGCGCTGGTCGTCTTCCTCAACGACCGCGGCCGCCTCAACCTGGTCAACGAGTGTCGGTCTCGAGGACTACCTGCGCGGGGTCGTGCCGCGCGAGCTCGGTCCCGGCCAGTATCCCGAGATCGAGGCGCTCAAGGCGCAGGCGGTGGCGGCGCGCAGCTACACGCTGCGCAACCTCGGCGGCTTCGCCGAGGAGGGCTACGACGTCTGCGGCACGCCGCAGTGCCAGGTCTACGGCGGCATGGATCTCGAGCACCCGCTCTCCGATCGCGCCATTGCCGAGACGGCGGGCGAAGTGCTGTTGTTCGGCGGCCAGCCGATCGAGGCGCTCTACAGCGCGACCTGCGGCGGCCACACCGAGAACGTCGAAGTCGTCTTCCCGCTCAAGAACGCGCCCTACCTGCGCGGCGTGCCCTGCATCGAGGCGGGGGGCGCGCGCCTGCACGCGGCGCCCTCGGAAGGGACCGAGCTGCGCGCCGCCCTGCTCGGCCGCCTGCTCGGCGCCGACGCGGCCCCGGCCGACGCGGTGGCGCTCGAGCGCGCCCTGCGGACCCTGGCGGCGCGCGCCGGCCTGGCGGCGCCGGACGATCACCTGCGCTCGCTCGAGCGGCGCGAGGTCCACCGCTACCTCGCATCCCTGCTCGACCTCGTCGCCGACGCCCGCCTCTTCGTCCACGCCGAAGACCTCGACTACCTGGTCTCCGATCCCCCCGCCGACTGGTCGACCGAAGACCGCCGCTTCGCCGCCTGGCTGGCGCAGAGCGGCCTGGTCGGCAGCGCCACGCGCGGCGCGCTCTCGGCCGGCGAGGCTTCCGAAGTGCTCTTGCGGGTCGCGCTCTTCCTGCAGGTGGTGGAGGAGCGCAGCGCGAGCTTCGCGGCGATGCGCGGCGGCGCCCTGGTGGTGCGCGAGGGAGAGACGGAACGTTCGATCGCGGTCGACGCGGAGACCCTGACCTTCCGCCAGCAGGAGAGCGGCCCCGTCGGCGGCGACCTGATGCTCGTCGCGGGGGACGCGCTGACGCTCTACACGGCCGGGCCGCGGCTCGCCGCGCTGGTGCAGCAGATCGATCCGCGCGGCGTCGACTTCGACCGCGTTCACGAGCGCTCGAACTGGACCCGCTTCCGGACCGACGACGAGCTCGCGGCGCTCGTCCGCGCGCGCTACCCCGGTTTCCAGCTGCGCGACTTCGAGGTGCTCACGCGCGGGCGTCTCGGGGCGGGTCGGCCGGCTCCGCCTCGACGGCGCCGGGAGCGAGTCGATCGAGCTCGACGGGCTCGCGGTGCGCTGGACGCTCGACCTTCCCGACACTCTCTTCACCGCCCGCCGCATCGCGCCGCAGGGAGGGCCGGCCGGCTGGCAGTTCACCGGCCGCGGCTGGGGGCACGGCGTCGGCATGTGCCAGATCGGGCGCTTTCGGCATGGCCCGCCGGGGCCACGACTACCGCTCGATCCTTGTCCACTACTACACCGGGGTGACCCTCACCAGGCTTGCGGCCGCTCCGGGATAGCATCCGCCCCGCGGAGGCTCCGAGTGGACTTTGCCCTGACCGAAGAGCAGCAGGCGATCCGCGCCGCGGCGCGCGAGTTCGCCGAAAAAGAAGTCTCCCCCCACGTCGAGGAGCTCGACGAGGCGCAGAAGTTCCCGCGCGCCATCATGGCCAAGGCCGCCGAGCTCGGCTTCCTCGGCATCCTCTTCCCCGAGGAGCTGGGCGGCGCCGGACTCGGCTACGTCGAGTACGTCCTCGTGGTGACCGAGCTGTCGAAGGTCGACCCGTCGGTCGGCATCTCGGTGGCGGCGCACAATTCGCTCTGCACCAACCACATCTACAAGTTCGGCGATGCCGCGCAGCGCCAGCGCTGGATCCCGAAGCTCGCCTCCGGCGAATGGATCGGCGCCTGGGCGCTGACCGAGCCCGGCTCGGGCTCCGACGCCGCGGCGGCGCGCACCTCGGCGCGGCGCGGTCGACGGCGGCTGGATCCTCAACGGCACCAAGGCCTTCTGCACCCACGGCTCGGTCGGCGACGTCTGCGTGGTGATGGCGATCACCGACCCGGCGGGCAAGAAGGGGCGCAACATGTCGGCCTTCGTGGTCGAGCGCGGCACGCCCGGCTTCCGCGCCGGCAAGAAGGAGAACAAGCTCGGCATCCGCGCCTCCGACACCGCCGAGGTCGTCCTCGAGGACTGCTTCGTCCCGGACGGGAACCTGCTCGGCGCGCCGGGCGAAGGGTTCCGGCAGACGCATGCAGGTGCTCGACGGCGGGCGGATCTCGATCGCGGCGCTCGGGCTCGGCACCGCCATCGGCGCCTACGAGACGGCGCTCGCCTACGCCAAGGAGCGCCAGCAGTTCGGCCAGCCGATCGCCGCAGTTCCAGGCGATCGGCTTCACGCTGGCGGAGATGGCGACGCGCATCGCCGCGGCCGAGGCGCTCACCCTGGCGGCGGCGCTCGAGATGGATCGCACCGGCAAGGTGACGCTCAAGGCCTCGGAGGCGAAGCTGATGACCGGCGAGGCCGCGGTCTTCTGCTCCGAGCGCGGCGTGCAGATCCACGGCGGCTACGGCTTCGTCAAGGACTACCGCGCCGAGAAGTTCTACCGCGACTGCAAGATCTGCACGATCGGCGAAGGCACCAGCGAAATGCAGCGGCTGGTCATCGCGCGCGAGCTGCTCACGGCATGACCGAGCGCCGGCGGCCGCCGGCGCCGCCGTCCTCCCTCGACCTGTTGATCGCTCGCCTGCGCGAGCGCCAGCCGCGCGCCCTCGGCCGCGCCATCTCGATCGTCGAGCGCGGCGGCGCCGATCAGGCCGAGCTGGTGCGGCGGCTCTACGCCGACGACCGGCCGGGCGCGCGTCGTCGGCATCACCGGTCCGCCGGGCGCCGGCAAGTCGACGCTCGTCGACCGCCTCGCCGCAGCGCTTGCGCGCGCCGCGGCGCGACGGTCGGCATCCTCTGCGTCGACCCGACCTCGCCCTTCACCGGCGGCGCGCTGCTCGGCGACCGCATCCGCATGCAGGGACTGGCCACCGATCCCGGCGTCTTCATCCGCTCGATGGCGACGCGCGGCGCGATGGGCGGGCTCGCCCGCGCCACGCGCGACGCCGTCGACCTGCTCGACGCGGCGGGCTTCGACTGGATCCTGGTCGAGACGGTCGGCGTCGGCCAGGACGAGGTCGACGTCGTGGCGAGCGTCGACACCGTGCTGGTGGTGGCGGTGCCGGGCCTGGGCGACGACATCCAGGCGATCAAGGCCGGCATCATGGAGATCGCCGACGTCTTCGTGCTCAACAAGGCCGACCGCGAAGGGGCCGACCGCACGTTCAAGGATCTCGCGATGCTCCTCTCGCTCGCCGAGGGGCTCGAGTGGGTGCCGCCGATCGTGCGCACCGTGGCGGCGAGAAGCGAGGGGATCGAGGCGACTGCTCGCCGCGATCGAGCGCCACCGCGGCTGGCTGGCGGAGGAGGGGCGGCTCGAGCGGCGGCGGCGCGACCAGCTCCGCCTGCGGGTCGAGACGATCCTCAAGGAACGGGTGCTCGCCGCGGCGCGCGACGAAGCGGGGCTCGAACAGGAGGTCGAGCGCGGCTTCGCCGGCCGGGTCGATCCCTACCGCGTCGCCGAGATCTCTCTTTCGGCGAGGTGATCGCGCAGCCGAACAGGGGGCGCCCGTGATCCGCAAGCTCGACCATCTCGGCATCGCCGTGCCGCTCGATCGCCGAGGCGCGCGGCTTCTGGGAAGCGCTGGGGCTCGCGATCACCCACGATCGAAGAGGTGCCGCAGGAAGGCGTGCGGGTGGCGATGATCCCGCTCGGCGATCTGCGCATCGAGCTGCTCGAGCCGACGCGCCCCGATTCGGCGGTGGCGAAGTTTCTCGACAAGCGCGGCCCCGGCCTGCATCACCTCTGCCTCGGCAGCGACGATCTCGACGGTGACGACGCCGCCCTGCGCGCGGCGGGGACGGAGCTGCTGCGCGAGCGGCCGACGGCGGGCGCCGAGGGCGCGCGCGTCCAGTTCGTCCACCCGAAGAGCGCCGGCGGCGTGCTGGTCGAGCTCTCGCAGCGCGACGGGGAGCGGGAATGAGCTTTCACCGCGGCGCCATCGTGACGCTCCACCTGATCCAGCCGAGCGAGAAGTTCTGGGGCGTGCTCGACCGGCTGGAGCCGGTCGGCGTCGTCTACCGCGGCATCAGCCTCGACAGCTTCGAGGACTGGGTCAACGAGCTCAGCCGGCACGAGGAGAGCTCGCTCGGGCTCGCCACGATGTTCGTGCCGCTCTTCCGCGTCGAGCGGATCTTCCTCGACGAGCAGGTGGGAGAGGTCGAGAGCTACCGCCAGCGGCTCGAGCGCCGCACCGGCCTGTCGGCGCGCGCCCTGCTGGGCCTGCTCGACAGCGCGACGGACGCGCCGCCGAGCTGATCAGAAGCGGACGTTCTCGACGAAGAAGCGGGTGATCTCGTAGCGGCCGGAGACCAGGTCCGCGGCCAGTTTCGGCGTCAGGTCGAAGCGGCCGCCCATGCCGCCGTCCGGCGTCTCGCAGAGCAGCTCGAACCCCTCGACCGCCCCCGCCTTCGTGCTCTCGAGGTGGAGCAGGGCGTTCGACGCCACCACCAGCGCCTTGAAGAGGGCGCCCTCCGACGACGTGGAGAGGACCAGGAGCGGCCGCTTCGCGGCGACGCCCTGATAGATGTCGACCGAGGTCACGCCGCGCGAGGCCACGAAGCCGCGAATTTCCCCGGCGAGCGCGGTGTCGGCGAGAGGCACGCGGGCCGTCGCGGGGTTGCGCAGCGCCTTCTTGATCATGGCGGCCGGCGAGTCGGCCAGGAGGGGCTGCGCCGGGCCGGTCTGCCCCGGCGCGCGCAGGCCGCCGGAGGTCGAGCGGATGAAGTCCTGCAGCACCGGCCGCGGCGGGGGCGGCGCCTGCTTCTTGAGCTCGACCGTCTTGCCCCCCTCGATCACTTCGGCGGTGCCGATGTTCGACTGGTTGGCCTGGTCGGTGCGAGGGACGTCGATTTCGGTGAGAGCGAGCGAGCTCTGCGTGCCCGAGGGCAGGACGATCAGCGCCAGGCTGCCGCGCACGACGTACTTCTCCTTGGCGATGATGCGCGAGCCGTCCTTGAGGTAGATGGTGTAAGCGAGCGCCGGTCCCGCGGCGAGGGCCACCAGGAGAGCGGCGGTCACGGCGAGGGGGCGGAGCGGTCGCATGGCGGATCCTTTCGGGCGCTGAACGGCTGGTAGTATAGCGGCCCGACATGACAACCCTGCGCGGCTCCGAAGCCCTTCTCCTGCTCGAGGACGGCAGCGTTTTCGCGGGCCGGGCCGTCGCCCCCGGCACCCGCTTCGGCGAGGTGGTCTTCAACACCGCGATGACCGGCTACCAGGAGGTGCTCTCCGATCCCTCCTACCGCGGCCAGATCGTGGTCATGACCCAGCCCCACATCGGCAACTACGGCATCGCCGACTCGGCCGCCGAGTCCTCGCGCCCCTGGGTCGAGGGCTTCGTCGCCCGCCGCTTCACGGCCGAGCCTTCGAGCCACACGAGCGAGGGCGATCTTCCCGCCTATCTCGGCGGGCACGGCATTCCGGCGCTCGACGGCATCGACACGCGCGCCGTGGTCCGGCGCCTGCGCGAGCGCGGCGCGCTCAAGGGCGTGATCACCACCGAGCGCAACGACGTCGACACGCTGCTCGCCGAGGTGCGCGACTTCCCGAGCATGGCCGGGCGCGCCCTCGTCTCCGAGGTGACGCGCGCCAGCCGGGCCACCCTGCCGGCGCTCGGCGTCGATCGCGCGCGGGCCCGGCTCGCGGTCTACGACTTCGGCTGCAAGGCGCAACATCCTGCGCTCGCTGCAGGCTCGCGGCGTCGAGCTCGAGGTGCTGCCGGCGACCGACCTCGGCGGCCGAGGTCGCGCGCGCTCGGCGTCGACGGCGTCGTGCTCTCGAACGGTCCCGGCGATCCCGAGCCGCTGGTCGAGATCATCGACAACGTGCGAACTCTGGTCGAAGCCGGCCGCCCGGTCTTCGGCATCTGCCTCGGCCACCAGCTGCTCGGACTGGCGCTCGGCGGGCGGACCTTCAAGCTCAAGTTCGGTCACCACGGCGGCAACCAGCCGGTGGTCGACCTCGTCACCCGCCGGGTCGCCGATCACCAGCCAGAACCACGGCTTCGCGGTCGATCCCGATTCGCTCCCGGCCGGCTGCCACGCCACCGAGGTCAACCTCAACGACGGCACCCTCGAAGCCCTCGCCGTCGACGGCCGCCCGGTGCTCTCGGTGCAGTACCACCCGGAAGCCGCCCCCGGGCCGCACGACGCGAGCCCGCTCTTCCGCCGCTTCCTCGGCTCGCTGCCCGGCTTCGCCGCCCTCTCCGGCTCCGCGGGATGACCCCCGCGGCGCTGCCGGGGCCGCTGCCGCTCACTCTCGCGCACCGGCTGCTCGCCGGGCCGAAGAGCCGCCTGCTCGGCTCGACGGCGCGCGCCGCTCTCCTCGCCACCTCGCTCGGCGTCGCCGCCCTCGGCGTCGCGATGGCGCTCCTCACCGGCTATCGCGAGGATCTGGTCCGGAAGCTCGTCGGCGGCAGCGCGGCGATCCTGGTCTACGCCACCGACGCGGAGCACGGCGACGCCGACCTGGCGGCCAAGGTGCGCGGCGAGGCGGGCGTCACTTCGGTCGAGCCGGTCGCTTTCCTCGAAGGGATCGTGGCGGCGGGGGAGCGCGAAGCGGAGGTGACGGTGCGCGGCGCCAGCGGCGGCGCCGGCCCCTTCGCCGCGGCGCCGGGAATGCTCGAGCGCGGCGCCGACGGCAGCTGGGGAGCGGTGCTCGGCAGCGAGCTGGCCCACCAGCTCGGGGTCTCCACCGGCCAGTCGCTCCGTCTCACCCTGCTCTCGTTCGGCGAAGGGAGGCCCCGCTTCGCCTTCCGCACCCTCGCCGTGCGCGGCACTTTCACGAGCGGCTTCTCGGAGTTCGACCGCAGCTGGATCGTGGTCGGCAAGCCGGCGCTCGCCGGGGCGCCGGGGGGCGCGCCCGGCGTCTGGGAGATCCGGCTCGCCGACCCGGCGCTCGCCGAAGGGACCGCCGACGCGCTGCGCGACCGGCTCGGCTCGGGCTTCCTGGTGCTCGACTGGCGGCAGTTGAACCGCGAGCTCTTCGCGGCGCTCGAGCTGCAGAAGCGGGCCCTCTTCTTCCTGCTCGGGCTGATCGTCTTGGTGGCGACCTTCAACGTCGCCTCGACCCTGGTCGTGCTGGTGCGCGAGCGCCGGCGCGACTTCGGCGTGCTGACCGCGATCGGCCTCGCGCCGGCGAGCCTCGAGCGCACCTTCCTGCTGGTCGGCGGGCTGCTCGGGGCGGTGGGGACGGCGATCGGCCTGGCGCTCGCCTGGGCGATCTCGGAGGTCGTGACGCGCTTCGAGCTGCTCCGTTTCGGCCCCGAGATGGCCGAGGTCTACTTCCTCCGTTCGGTGCCGCTCCGGCTCGCTCCCGGCGACGCCGCCGCGGTCGCCGCGCTGGCGATCGGCGTGACCCTCCTCGCCTGCTGGCTGCCGGCGCGGCGCGCCGCTCGGGTCGATCCGGCGAACGCCCTGCGCTTCGAGTGAGCGCGCCGGTGTCGGCGCTGATAGGTTGAGCGCGGTGGCTCGCGAACGCTTTCCGCGACTGCTGCGCCTGCTGCGGCTCGCCTGGCGGCGGGCCGACTTCTTCCTGGCGCGGCGTTTCGCCCTCTCGACGCGCGAAGATCGCCTCTTCTTCCTGCTCATTCCTCTCGTCGGGCTGCTCGGCGGCGCGATCGGCATCGTCGTCCAGCGCTCGTCGGAGTGGATCCGCGCCCGGCTCTGGGGCTTCTGGCCGAGCTACGAGGCGGCGGCGGCGCACCTGCCCTCGTGGCGGATCGTGGCGGCGCTCCTCGCCGGCGGCCTGGTGGTCGTGCTGTTGCAGCGCTTGTATCGCGAGCCGCTCGGCGGCCACGGCGTCTCCTCGCTGATCGAAGCGGTCGTCCTGCACGGCGGAAAGCTCGCGGTGCGGCCGGTGCTCGGCTCGGCGATCGCCTCGGTCGCGGTGGTCGGCAGCGGCGGATCGCTCGGCCGCGAGGGGCCGATGCTGCGGCTGGGAGAGGCCGTCGCGTCGTGGCTGGGCGAGCGCGCCGGGCTCGGCAGCTACCGGCTCAAGATCCTCCTCGGCTGCGGCACCGCGGCCGGCTTCGCGGCGGCCTACAACGTGCCGATCGGCGGCGCGCTCTTCGCGATGGAAGTCGTCCTCGGCAGCTTCGCGCTCGAGATCTTCGGACCGATCGTGCTCTCGTCGCTGATCGCGACGTTGCTCGCGCGCGCCGCCGAGAGCTCGGCGCCGATCTATCCGGCGCCGGGCTACAGCCTGACGACGCCGTGGGAGATCCTGGCGTTCTTCGGCCTCGGCGTCGTCGGCGCCGTCGCTGCGATCGGATTCACCCGCACGATCGAGGCCACGAAGCACCTCTTTCGCGCCGTGAAGATCGTTCCGCGCGGCCTGCACCCCCTGCTTGGCATGGGACTCGTCGGACTGCTGGCGACGCAGGCGCCGGAAGTCGCCGGCAACGGCTTCTCGACCATCACCCGCGCCCTCAACGGCGGTCTCGCCCTGCGCACGCTGCTGTTGCTGGCCGTGCTCAAGCTCGTCGCCACCGCGCTCACCGACGCCAGCGGCTGCCCGGGAGGGCACTTCACGCCCTCGCTCTGTTTCGGAGCGTTGCTCGGCGGCGCCTACGGCTGGGGGGTGCACGCGGTCTTTCCGACCCTGGCCACTTCCTACGGCGCCTACGCGGCGGTCGGCATGGCGGCGGTGGCCGCCGGCGCCAGTCACGCGCCGCTGTCGTCGATGCTCATCCTCTTCGAGCTCACCGGCAACTACGACCTGGTGCCGCCGCTGATGGCCGGCACGCTGGTGGCGGGCATCGTCGCCAGGCGGCTCTATCCCTACTCGGTCTACACCGCGCCGCTCGCCAAGCAGGGCGCCGAGCTGCGCTATCGCCTCGAGGAGGCCGCGCTCGCCGGCCTGACGGTGGACGACCTGGTGCGCGAGGATCGCGAGACGCTCGCGCCGAACGACAGCTACGCCCGCGTCGTCGAGCGCTTCCTGGCCGGGCGGCGGCAGCGTCTCTTCGTGGTCGGCGCGAGAGGAGAGCTCATCGGCTCGGTGTCGTTGCACGACATCAAGCACTCGCTCCAGGAAGCTCAGGAGGTCGCCGCCGTCGTGGCGCTCGACCTGATGATGCCGGTGCCGGCGACGCTGCGCCGCGGCGAGCGGCTGCACAATGCCGCCGAAACCTTCGCGCGCAGCGACTTCGAGCGGCTGCCGGTGCTCTCGGCGGACGGCTCCACCTACGTCGGCACGGTGACCAAGCGCGACCTGCTCTCGGTCTATGCCCAAGAGGTGCTCGGCCGGCCGACCGTGCTGTCGACCTACGTGCGCGGCGAACAGCCGGCCGGCGGCCGGCTCGAGCTGCCGCCCGATTTCACGGTGCGAACTTTTCCGGCGGTGCCGGAATTCGAAGGCCGCACTCTCGCCGAGATCGGCCTGCCGCAGCGCTTCGGCGCCCGCCTGCTCGAGATCCGGCGCCCCGGCGCGCAAGGTGGGGTCGAGCTGGTGCTGCCCGAGGCGAAGACGGTGCTGCGCGCGGGCGACGAGCTCACGGTGCTCGGGCCGACAGCGGCGGTCGAGTGGCTGGCGCGCGGCGAATCGACCCCGCCGGCCGGCGCCGCGCAGGAGCGCCCCGAATGAGCCCGGTGTGGACGAACGCCGGGCTCTGTGCCGACTGCCGGCACGCGCAACGGCTCGCCGCGAAACGGGCCCACTACCTGCGCTGCCGGCGCTCGGACGACGAACCCGCCTACCCCCGCTATCCGCGCCTGCCGGTCGTCGCCTGCCCCGGCTACGAGCCCGGCGGGCGCGAAGCCGCGCGCGGCGCCGCGGAGCACCGGTCCTGAGCGGCGCCCGGCCGGACTTCTCGCCGCTCGCCGCGAGCTACGCGCGCGGCCGGCCGAGCTATCCGCCGGAGCTCTTCGCCTTCCTCGCCGCGCAGGTGGCGCGGCACGAGCTGGCCTGGGACTGCGCCACCGGCAGCGGCCAGGCGGCGGCCGGCCTCGCCGGCCGCTTCGCGCGCGTGGTGGCGACCGACGTCAGCGCCGAGCAGCTTCGCCACGCGGTGCCGCATGCCGGCGTCGAGTACCGCGTGGCGACCGCGGAGCACAGCGGACTCGACGCGGCCGCGGTCGACCTCGTCACGGTGGCCGCCGCGGCGCACTGGTTCGATCCCGCCGCGTTCGGCGCCGAGGTCCGCCGCGTGACGCGCCCCGGCAGCCTGCTCGCGGTCTGGACCTACCACCTCGGCATCGTCGATCCGCCCTTCGACGAGCTCTTCGGGCATCTCTACTGGAACATCCTCAAGCCCTGGTTCGCCGAAGCGACCCGGCTGGTCGACGCGCGCTACGAGACGCTCCTCCTGCCCGGCGTGCCGCTCGCCGCGCCCGGATTCGCGGTGACCGCGCGCTGGAACCGCGCGCAGGCGCTCGCCTTCGTGGCGAGCTGGAGCGCCGTTCCTGCCTACCGCGCCGACCGCGGCCGCGATCCGCTCGACGAAGTTCGCGCCGACTTCGACCGCCTCTGGCCCGACGAGACGACCGAGCACGATCTGCGTTGGCCGCTCTTCCTGCAGCTGCGAAGGCTCTGAGCGGCGCGGTTGGCCCGTGCGCGGCGCGATGAGAGGATTTGCCCGATGAGCGCCCCGTCCGCCGTCGCCAGCCGTGTCGATCTCTCCCGCGTGCCGCGCGTCGACGCGGTCGGAGTGGAGGAGCGCGCGGCGGCGCTCGGCAAGCGGTCGATCAAGAAAGAGGCGAAGCGGGCCGCCATCCGGCTCGCGATCCGCATGATCGACCTCACCACGCTCGAAGGGAAGGACTCCGAGGGGAAGGTGCGGCAGCTCTGCCGCAAGGCCATCCGGCCCCTTCCCGAGGATCCCTCGGTCGGCCCCTGCGCCGCCATCTGCGTCTACCCGAACTGGGTGGCGGTGGCGCGCCGCGAGCTCGCCGGCAGCGGCGTCCGGGTCGCCTCGGTCGCCACCGGCTTTCCGGCCGGCGCCGTGCCGCTCGACGTCAAGCTCGCCGACACCCGGCGCGCAGTCGAAGCCGGCGCCGACGAGATCGACATGGTGATCGACCGCGGCGCCTTCCTCTCGGGCGAGCTCGACTCGGTCTACGACGAGATCGCGGCGATCAAGGCCGCCTGCGGCGACGCGCACCTCAAAGTGATCCTCGAAACCGGCGAGCTGCTGACCTACGACAACGTGCGCCGCGCCTCGGCGCTCGCCATCGCCGCCGGCGCCGACTTCATCAAGACCTCGACCGGCAAGATCCAGCCCGCCGCGACGCCGGGCGTCGTCCTCGTCATGCTCGAGGCGATCCGCGACTTCTACCTGGCGACCGGGCGGCGCATCGGCATGAAGCCGGCGGGAGGCATCCGCACGACGAAGCAGGCGCTCCACCTGCTGGTGATGGTCAAGGAGACGCTCGGCGACGCCTGGCTGACCCCGGAGCTCTTCCGCATCGGCGCCTCGACCCTGGCCAACGACCTCCTGCTGCAGCTGGTCAAGGAATCGACCGGGCGCTACCAGAGCGAGGACTACTTCTCGAAGGACTGAGCGGCGGCGTCCGTTAGAGTCCGCGCATGAGACTCCGCGCGCTCGCCTCGCTCGCCCTCCTACTCTTCATCGCTCCGGCGCTCCTTGCCGCCAGCGCTCGGGCGCCGGAGACCCTTCGCGTCGACTACGTCCACTTCGGCAACGCGAGCAGCGAGAGCTTCGCGCTCGAGCGCGTGGTCGTCGAGCCGCTCCCTTGGCCGGGGGACCTCGCGAAGACGATCGACGACACCAACCTCGGCAAGTACCGCTTCGAGGTGATCGACCGCGACAGCCGGCGCGTCCTCTACTCGCGCGGCTTCGCGTCGATCTACGGCGAATGGGAGACGACCGAAGAGGCGGCGGCGGGCAACGGCTCTTTCTCCGAGTCGGTCCGCTTCCCGCGGCCCGACCAGCCGGTGCAGCTCGTGCTCTCGAAGCGCGACCGGGCGAACGATTTCCACGAGATCTGGTCGGTCGTCGTCGACCCCGCCGACATGCTGGTCGAGCGCTCGGCGCCGCCGCCGGCCGGAGCGCTCCTCGCCCTCCAGACCTCCGGCCCCTCGGCCGACAAGGTCGACTTCCTGATCCTCGGCGACGGCTACACCAAGGCCGAGCGCGGCAAGTGCGAGAAGGACGCCCGCCGCCTGATGGCGATCCTCTTCGACACCGAGCCGTTCGAGAGCCGCCGGGCCGACTTCAACGTCTGGGGGCTCTGTCCCGAGGCGCGCGAGTCGGGGATCTCGCGCCCCTCGCTCGGCATCCACAAGCGCTCGCCGGCCGGCGCCACCTACGACGCCTTCCGCTCCGAGCGCTACGTGCTCTCGTTCGACAATCGCGCTTTCCGCGACCTCGCCTCGCAGGCGCCCTACGAGTTCGTCGAGATCCTCACCAACTCGCAGACTTACGGCGGCGGCGGCATCTTCGGTCTCTATTCGACGGTGGCGGCCGATTCGCTCTGGGCGCCCTACATCTTCGTCCACGAGTTCGGCCATCACTTCGCGGCGCTCGCCGACGAGTACTACACCTCGGATGTCGCCTACGGCCCGGCCGGCGAGAAGGTCGAGCCCTGGGAGCCGAACGTCACCGCGCTGCTCGATCCCGAGCACCTCAAGTGGAAGGGCCTGGTAGCCGCCGGCACGCCGCTGCCGACGCCCTGGGAGAAGGAAGCGTTCGAGAAGCGCTCGCGCGAGATCCAGGCCGAGCGGCGGAAGATCCGCGCCGAGAAGCGCCCGGAGTCCGAGATGGACGCCCTCTTCAGCCGCGAGCGCGACGAGGAAGAGGCGCGTCTCGGCGCCGAGAAGTACGCCGGCAAAGTGGGGGCGTTCGAGGGGGCGAACTACGAGGCCACCGGCTACTACCGGCCGCAGGCCGACTGCATCATGTTCACCCGCGATCGCGTTCCCTTCTGCGGCGTCTGCCGCCACGCCATCGAGCGGGTGATCGACCTCTACGCGAAACGTTAGGGGGCGTTGCCGATGTCGAAGCCGCCGGGCGCGCGGCCGGTGATGAGGACGTAGCCGGGGGAGAGGGGCGGGCGCTCGACGCGGACGCGCTCGAAGCCGGCGCCGCTCAGCCAGCCGGCGTACTCCTCGCCGGAGTAAGTGCCGGCGCTCGAGGTGAGCCGGAAGTAGAGCGCGGCGCCGTCGCCGTCGCCGGCTTTCCTGTCGCGGCGCGGGCGCTCGATCTCCCAGATCGCCACCGTTCCTCCCTTCGCCAGCGCCATCCTCGCCCGCTCGGCGAGTTCCGCATTCTGCTCCGGGCGGAAGTGGTGGAGGATGTTGGCGAGCAGCACGACGTCCCAGTCCTCCCCCCAGTTCTCCTCCAGCAGGTCTCCCTCGTGAAAGTCGACGAGGTCGGCGTGCCCGGCCTCCTCGGCCAGCTCGCGGGCGTGCGGGATCGCCGCCGGCAGGTCGAGCACCGTCGAGCGCAGCGGCGGGTTCCGGCGGCAGATCGCGGCGCCGAAGAGGCCGTGGCTCCCGGCCAGGTCGAGCAGGCGGGTCGCCCCTTTCGCGACCGGGATGCGCTTGGCGAGCGTCGGCGCGTCGAAGCGGGCGACCTCGAGCATGGCGCGCTGGTAGTCCGCCCAGGCTTCCGGGTCCTCGAGCGTGGCGTGGAAATCGGCCCCTTTGCCGGTGCGCACCACCTCCTCGAGGCCCGCGACCATCTCCCACTGCACGTAGTTCCAGAGCAGGAAGCCGCGCAGGTCCATGCGGGCGCCGGGCACCAGGGTGCGTTTCGAGAGCTTCGAGAGCGCGAAGCCGCGCCGCTTCTCGACCAGGTAGCCGGCGAAGACGAGCGTCCGCAGCAGCAGCTCGAGCACCTCCTCGTCGAGCTCGAGCCGGTCGGCGAGCGCTGTCGCCGTCGCCGGGCCGTCGGCGAGGGCGTCGAAGATGCCGAGCCGCACTCCGGCCATGATCGAGCGCGACTTGAGGATCGAATAGAGCGCGTCGATCGCCGGCTCGGGCAGCTGGCCGCTGCGGAGCGCGAGGCGCTCGAGCAGGCTCTGGGGGATCAGTCCGTAACGCATTCGGGAGGGAGGGCGGCCGGCCGGGGCCGTCCCGGCATTCTAGAGCCGGGCGGCGGGCTTCCCAGTGGATTTCCGCGCTTGCGAGTAAACTCGGATCGTGCCCCGGCAAGCGAACGGCCCGTCCGGCCGGCGGAGGCCCGAGCGGTGAGCAGCGCCTCCCTGCCGATCCCCCGGCCGCAGGAGAGCCTGCGCGCGCGCGTCCCCTATGTGGCGCGCTGCGAGCTGCGGGTGGGCGGCGGCGTCGTGCCGGGCCTCGTCTACGACCTGTCGCCCTTCGGCTGCTTCGTGCACGTCGAGTCGCCGCCGCAGGGGGAGTTCGATCTCGTCTTTCCCCTGCCCGACGGCGGCCCGCCGGTCGTGGCGACGGTTTCCGTGACCTGGGTGCGGATCCATCCGCCGGAGAGCGCGGCGGCGCAGCCGATCGGCTGCGGCGTCCGCTTCGTCCTGGTGCCGCCCGCCGACCGGCGGCGGATCGAGACGATGGTCGAGGCCTACAAGCGCTCGACGAGCGCCCTGCTCGGCGCCGAGCAGCCCAACTCGCAGGCGGCGCGCGTGCCGCTGATCGCCCCCTGCCGCCTGTCGGGCGATTTCGGCATCGCCATCGGCCGCACCTGCAACCTCAGCATCTTCGGTATCTACGCCGCGGTCGAGCCGATCCCTCCGGCTGGCTCCACCGTCAAAGTCGAGCTCTGGCTGCCGCGGCGCGAGACGCCGCTCGCGCGCCGCGGCGCCGTCACCTGGCGCAACCCCGCTCCGCCGAGCTGGGAGCGCCCGTTTCCCCCCGGGTGCGGCGTGCGCTTCGAGGATCTCTCGCTGCGCGAGGTCCGTTTCCTCTCCGGCCTGGTCGAAGAGTTCCTGGCACAAAAGCCCGCCGGCACGGCCTGAGCCGTCCCGGTCAGGCGGGAAGCCGGATCCCCGCCGCTGCGAGCGCGGCCTCCGCTGCCGGCGCCCAGCCGCGATTCGCGGCCGGGGAGGCGGGGCTCGGGTGGGGGATGCGCGCCACCGGCAGCCGGCCGCCGAGCGCGCGCCGCAGGGCGCCCTCCGCCACCGCGCCGACCCCGATCGCGAGGCGCGGCGCGAGCGCCGCGACCATCTCCGCCAGTGCGCGGTCGCAGACCGCCTCGAGCGCCGCGCGCTCGCCGGCCGGCAGCTTGTCGGGGGTGAGGTTCGCGCCGCTCGCGGCGAGGAAGCCGAGCGGGCACCAGTTCCAGACGAAGAAGCGCTCGAAGAAGCGCTCGGGCGAGCCGAAGCGCTCGCGCGCCCACCCCCAGAGCCGCGCGCCCGAGACTTCGCTCCGCCGGCAGGCGAACCCCTCGACCAGCCGTTTCGGATGCTCGCGCGCCGGCTTGCCGACCGGCGCCTCGACGTCGAGCCAGTCGCGCACCAGGCTCACCTCGCCGAACGGCACGCCGGTCTGCATCATGCCGAAAGGTCCTGGGTTCATGCCGATCAGCACCGCCTCCTTGGGCGCCTCCCCCCAGCGCTCGAGATAGCGCTCGAGCGGCGCCCGCGCATAGTCGAGCGGGTTGTAGACCGCCGCGACCGGCGGCGCGAAGGCGAGGGCGCCGGCCTCGCGGGCGAGCCGGCGGGTGATCGTGACGAGCGGATGCACGGCGGCGAAGCGTAGCAGCGGGCCGCCGCTCGCCGCCGACCTGACCGCCGTCATATCGCGCCGCGCGCCGGGGCGGCAGCATGCGGGCGAAAGATGCCGACCCCGAATGCAGCGAAGCCGACTCTCGAGCCGCGCGAGCTCGCCGCGCGCTGGCGCCGCGCCCGCCTCGCCGCCCTGGCGGCCGAGGGGGACGAGCTCGCGGCCCTCGCCGCCCTGCCCGCGGAGGAGCTTCCGGCACGCCTCGACGCCGTCGGTCGCAACAGTTTCCGGCTGGGCCGGAGCGCCGCTGCCTTCGCGGGCCCGGTGGACGACGGAGCCGGCCTCGCCTGGCTCCTCGAGGCTTCGGGCATCCCTTGCGTCGCCGACGAGGCCGAGCGCGGCGAGTCGGCGTGCCGCTTCCGTCGCGACGGCTGCGCCGATTTCGAGCGCTGCGGCGCCCGCGCCTGCGACTTCCACCGCGAAGCGATCGACGGTCTCGTCTGCGGTCTCTCGGAAGCCTGGCGCTACGCCCGCGTCGCGAGCCGGGGGCGCGGCGGCGCCGCCTGCGAAGACCGCCTCTATCGCGCTGGCGGCCGCGACGAGCGCTTCGCGGCGATTCCCGAAGACGTCCGCGCCCATCTCGCCGGCCCGCTCGCCCGCCTCGCGGCGCGCGGCAGCGCGATCGCGCTCCTCGGCCTCGCCGAGAACCGCGTCGTCGTCCGCTCGCAGAGCGGCCGCTCGAGCGGGTGCGGTCCCGAGAAGCTCCACCTCGATCTGCTCGCGTCGCACCTCGCGACGCGCTTCCCCGACCTCGAGCTCGTCGACGCCACGCCGCGCGCGGTGATGGCGTGAACCCGCCTTCCGGAGAATGCCGATGAAGAAAGACGATCCGCAGGTTCTCTCCCGCCGCCGGTTCCTGGGCCAGGCCGCCGTGGCCGGCGTCGCCGCCGGCACCGCCGGTGTGACAGGGGCATGGGCCGACACGCTCCATTTCCTGGCGCCGATGCGGATCGACAACCCGCTCGCTGCCTACCCGAACCGCGACTGGGAGAAGGCCTACCGCAACATCTTCAAGTCCGACTCGACCTTCACCTTCCTCTGCGCGCCGAACGACACCCACAACTGCCTGCTCAAGGCGCACGTCAAGAACGGCGTCGTGACCCGCATCGGGCCCACCTACGGCTACGGCAAGGCCGAGGACCTCGAGGGCAACCGGGCCTCGCACCGCTGGGATCCGCGCATCTGCCAGAAGGGGCTGGCGCTGGTGCGCCGTTTCTACGGCGACCGCCGCGTCAAGGCGCCGATGGTGCGGCGCGGCTTCCGCGAGTGGGTCGAGGCCGGCTTCCCGCGCGACCCGAAGAGCGGCTCGCCCGACGCCAAGTACTTCCAGCGCGGCCGCGACCGCTGGCAGCGCATCTCGTGGACCGAGGCTTACCAGCTCGCGGCGCGCGCGCTCGAGAACGTCGCGCGCACCTATTCGGGCGAAGCGGGCGCCCGGCGGCTCCACGCTCAGGGCTACGACGAGTCGATGATCGAGGTGATCGAGGGCGCCGGCACCGAGACGATCAAGCTGCGCGGCGGCATGGCCTTCCTCGGCGCGACGCGCGTCTACGGCCTCTACCGCTTCGCCAACATGCTCGCCCTGCTCGACGCCAGCGTGCGCGGCGTCGGCCCCGACCAGGCCAGGGGAGCGCGCGGCTGGGACAGCTACAGCTGGCACACCGACCTCCCTCCCGGCCACCCGATGGTCACCGGCGCGCAGACCAACGACTTCGACCTCTTCGCCGCCGAGCGCTCGAAGCTGCTGCTCGTCTGGGGGATGAACTGGATCACCACCAAGATGCCCGACTCGCACTGGATGACCGAGGCGCGGCTCAAGGGGACGAAGACGGTCGCGATCACCGTCGAGTACAGCGCCACCGCCTCGAAGTGCGACGACGTGATCGTCATCCGCCCGGGGTCCGATCCCGCCTTCGCGCTCGGCCTCGCCCAGGTGATCGTCTCGAAGCGCCTGCACGACGCCGGGTGGGTGGCGCACCACACCGACCTGCCGTTCCTGATCCGCATGGACACCCTCGAGCCGCTGCGACCCGAGGAAGTCGGGCTCGCCGTGCCGGCAAAGATCGGCGGCGCGATCACGCTCGGCAAGGGGGAGAAGGCCCTGCCGGTCCTCGCCCAGAAGGACCAGGTGATTCCCGGCGCGCTCGCCGCCGACTTCGAGGCGGGAGTGATCTGGGACCGCCGCAAGGGTGCCTTCGTCGCGGTCGGCCGCGAAGCCTTCGGCGCCGCCGCGGCGCGCGCCGGGCTCGACCCCGACCTGCGCGCCCGCCGCACGGTGAAGCTCGCCGACGGCAAGCCGGTCGAGGTGCGCACCGGCTTCTCGCTCACCGAGCAGTACCTCAACGACAACTTCACGCCGGCGCAGACCGAGGCGGTGACCGGCGCGCCGGCGCGCGCCATCGTCAAGCTCGCCACCGAGATCGCCGCCAACCCCGAGAAGACTCTCTTCGCCACCGGCATGGGGCCGAACCAGTTCTACAACTCGGACCTCAAGGACCGCGCCATCTTCCTGGTCGCGGCGCTGACCCGGAACGTCGGCTTTCCCGGCGGCAACGTCGGCTCCTACGCCGGCAACTACCGCATCGCGCTGTTCGGCGGCATCCCGGCCTTCGGCCTCGAGGATCCCTTCCAGCCGCAGACCGATCCCGCCGGCAAGGTGACGCTGCGCAAGTTCCTGCACTACGAGTCGCTGCACTACTACAACTACGGCGACCGCCCGCTGCGCGTCGGCGGCAAGCTCTTCACCGGCCAGGGGCACCTGCCGGCGCCGACCAAGGCGATGTGGCTCAACAACTCGAACTCGGTGATCGGCAACGTCAAGTGGCACTTCGACGTGGTGAACAACACACTGCCGAAGATCGAGTTCATCGCCTTCTCCGACTGGTGGTGGACGGGCTCGTGCGAGTACGCCGACCTCGTCTTCGGCGTCGACAGCTGGGCCGAGTTCAAGCAGCCCGACATGACCGGCTCCTGCACCAACCCCTTCCTGCAGCTCTTCCCGGTGACGCCGATCGAGCGCGTCTACGACACCCGCTCCGACATCGAGGTGATCGCCGGCGTCTCGCAGGCGATCGGCACCCTGATCGACGAGCCGCGCATGCACGACTACTGGAAGTTCGTGCACGACGACCGGGTCGACGTCTACCTGCAGCGCATCCTCGACCTCTCGCCGGCGACCAAGGGGTACTCGTTCGCCGACCTGCACGAGAAGGCGAAGCAGGGCATCCCGGCGCTGATGAACAACCGCACCTACCCCCGCGTCTCCTCCTTCGAGCAGGCGCGCGGCGAGCAGCCCTGGCACACCAAGAGCGGCCGGCTCGAGTTCTACCGCTTCGAGCCCGAGTTCATCGAGAACGGCGAGAACCTCGTCGTCTACCGCGAGCCGATCGACTCGACCCACCACGAGCCGAACGTCATCGTGGCGAAGCCGCATCCGGCGATCCGGCCGAAGACGCCGGCCGACTACGGCCTCGACCCCGCTGACCTGTCGTGCGAGACGCGCCAGGTGCGGCACGTGCAGCGCACCGGCGAGGAGCTGCTCGCCTCGAAGCACCCGCTCAAGGCGCAGCAGTTCACCCACGTCTACCACACGCCGAAGTACCGCCACGGTGCCCACACGACGCCGGTCGACACCGACTACACCGCCGTCTGGTTCGGCCCCTTCGGCGACGTCTACCGCCACGACCGCCGCATGCCCTCCGACGTCGAGGGCTACGTCGACCTCAATCCGCTCGACGCGAAGGAGATGGGCGTCGACGACGGCGACTACGTCTGGATCGACGCCGATCCGGCCGACCGCCCCTTCCGCGGCCACCGCGACGGCACCGAGGAAGCGAAGGTCGCGCGCCTGCTGCTGCGCTGCCGCTACTACCCGGGGACGCCGCGCGGCGTGGCGCGCACCTGGCACAACATGTACGGCGCCACCTTCGGCAGCGTGAAGGGCGCCGAAGAGCGCGCGGACGGCCTGGCGCGCAACCCCGAGACCAACTACCAGGCGATGTACCGCACCGGCTCGCACCAGTCGGCGACGCGGGCCTGGCTCAAACCGACGCTGATGACCGAGACGCTGGTGCACAAGGACGCCTTCGGCAACCAGATGGCGAAGGGGTTCGCGCCCGACATTCACTGCCCGGTCGGCGCGCCGCGCGAGGCGTTCGTGAAGATCACCCGCGCCGAGCCCGGCGGGCTCGGCGGCCAGGGGATCTGGCGCCCGGCGCAGCTCGGCTTCCGGCCCACCTACGAGAGCGCGGCGATGAAGAACTACCTGCGCGGCGGCTTCGTCGCGAAGAAAGGCTGAGGACCGCACCATGGCGCGCGTCAAGAACTGGCAGATCGGCCGCGAGATGGACTACGAGTACGAGGAGTCGCGGCCGAAGAAGCAGTGGGCGATCGTCTTCGACCTCAACAAGTGCATCGCCTGCCAGACCTGCACCCTCGCCTGCAAGACGACGTGGACGAGCGGCAAGGGGCAGGAGTACATGTTCTGGAACAACGTCGAGACCAAGCCGTGGGGGAGCTACCCGCTGGCCTGGGACGTCCGCGTGCTCGAGAAGCTCGGCCAGCAGGCCTGGAAGGACTCGCACGAGTACCAGGGGCAGACGATCTTCGAGGCGGCGCCGCCCGAGGAGCGCGTCCTGCACTGGGCGCCCGGCGACGAAGACTGGATGTACCCGAACGCCGGCGAGGACGACTGCACCGGCAACCAGTCGTCGACCGGCGCGCTCGAGCTGCCGCACGACAAGTGGTTCTTCTACCTGCCGCGCACCTGCGCGCACTGCACCTACCCGGCCTGCCTCGCCGCCTGTCCGCGCAAGGCGATCTACAAGCGCGAGGAGGACGGCATCGTCCTCATCGACCAGTCGCGCTGCAAGGGCTACGGCGAGTGCGTGCGCGCCTGCCCGTACAAGAAGTCGATGTACAACCCCTACACCCGCGTGTCGGAGAAGTGCGTCGGCTGCTATCCGGCGGTCGAGGAGGGCTACCAGCCGATGTGCGTGCAGAACTGCATCGGCAAGATCCGCATCATGGGCTTCATCAACCCCCCCTGGAAGGCGCGCGCCGACAACCCGGTCGACTACCTGGTGCACAAGAAGGGGCTGGCGCTGCCCTACTACCCGCAGCTCGGCCTGGAGCCGAACATCTACTACATCCCGCCGGTGCACGCCGACAAGACCTACCTGCGCCAGATGTTCGGACCGCGGGTCGACGAGGCGATCGCCAACTACCACCGTGTGCAGGACGACCCGGTGGCGCGCGGCCTGCTCGTGCTGATGGGCTCGACCGACCGCATCCTGCACTCGTTCGGGGTCGAAGGAGAGAACGCCGTCGGCTTCGCCGAGGACGGCTCCGAGATCATCCGCGTGCCGGTGACCGAGCCGCTCTTCGAGCGCGCCGCCTGGAACGAGGAGCTCCAGGCGGTCCGCACCAACACGCCGTGAGGCCGGGAGATCCGACGATGAGAAACCGCACTCTCCTCACGCTCGCAGCGTCCATCGCGATCGCCGCGCTGGCCGCCGCCGGCGCTCCGCTCGTCGCGCAGGACGAGCCGTACGTCGTGACGCGGGTCGCCGTCGACCTCTCGCAGCCCGATCCCGACGCGGCCTACTGGCAGGGCGTGCCGGTCGTGCACGAGTCGCTGATGGCGCAGCCGATGATCCGGCCGCGCCCGAAGGAGGCGACGACCACCGGGCTCGACGTGCAGGCGGTGCACGACGGCCGCTGGCTCGCCTTCCGCCTGCAGTGGAAGGACGAGGAGCGCAGCGAGGCCGGCCGGCTCGGCGAGTATTCCGACGCCGCCGCGATCGAGTTTCCGATGCATCCGGCGGAGTCGCCGCCGCCGATCTTCATGGGCAACGGCTCGGCGCCGGTTCACATCTTCCACTGGCGCGCGCAGTACCAGCACGATCAGGAGGTCGGCAAGCCGACCATGAAGGACCTCTACCCGAATCTCTCGATCGACATGTACCCGATGGAGTATCACGATCCGGGCACCGCCGATCCGTCCGCCTCGGCGCGCGAGCAGTACTCGCCCGGGCGCGCGGTCGGCAACCCGCAGTCCTTCCCCAAGAGCGGCGTCGACGAGATCTACGCCGAGGGCTTCTCGACCAGCTCGGTGCAGGAGAGCGCCGCGGTCGGGCACGCCGACTGGAAGGACGGCGTCTGGACGCTGGTGATCGTCCGTCCCCTGGTGCGCGAGGGGGGCTCGAGCTTCGCCCCCGGCGACCACACCTTCGCCGCGTTCGCCATCTGGCAGGGGGGCCAGGGGGAGGTCGGGGCGCGCAAGTGCGTCACCATGACCTGGACGCCGCTCGCCATCGCGACCGGCAAGGAAGAAGCCCCGGCGCCGGCGGGAGGCGCCTCGTGAGCGCCCCGCTCTTCCGGATCGCCTCGGGCGCTGCGGGCTATCCCGGAGACGCGTCCCGCCAGTGGCTCGCCGCCGCGGAACGTGAGGGGCTGCTGCCGGCGCCGGCCGCCGCCCTCCTCGCCGCCGACGGGGCGGAGCTCGAGAGCGACTACGTGCAGCTGTTCGATTTCGGCGTCACCGAGAACCCGCTGCACGAGACGGGCTACGGACGCGACCGCTCGCTGGCGATCGGCGAGCGGCTGGCCGACGTCGCCGGCTTCTATCGCGCCTTCGGCGTCGACAGCGGCGGCGAAGAGCGCGCCGACCACCTGGCGGTCGAGCTCGAGTTCTACGCTTGGATGCTGCTCAAGGGGGAGCACCTCGCCACCCTCGGCGACGAGGAGGGGCAGGCGATCGTCCTCGACGCGCGGCGCAAGTTCCTCGCCGAGCACCTCGGACCGCTGGCGATCTCGGTCGCCGGACGGCCGGCGATCGCCGCCCACGCGCGCTTCGGGCCGCTCTTCGCCTGGATCGGCGAGCTGGTCGCCGCGGAGGGCGCGGCGCTCGGCCTCGCCTTCGAGCCGCTCGCCATCCTGCCGCCGCGTCTCGAGCCCGACGAGGTGACCTGCGCGGTCGCCGGCCAACCGGCGGCGGCCGGGCGGCTACCGGTGCTCGCCGACTGAGCGGCGCGCCGCAAGCGCGAAAGGCACCGCCGCCAGCGCGACGACGCCGAGGCTGAGCACGAGCCCGGCCGTGAGGCCGCGCGCGTCGCCG
Source organism: Thermoanaerobaculia bacterium (assembly GCA_963699245.1). Classification (GTDB taxonomy): domain Bacteria; phylum Acidobacteriota; class Thermoanaerobaculia; order Multivoradales; family JAGPDF01; genus JACTMI01. The sequence continues at coordinate 1,618,200 of OY969426.1, read as the reverse complement.
ATCATGCCGGTCACCAGCGGGCCCGGCCCGACGCCGAGCAGGTTGATGGTCAGCAGGCCGAGCGCCACCGCGCTGGCGCGGGTGGCCGCCGGCGCCAGCTCCTGCAGGGCGGCGAAGAAGGGGCCGAACCAGGCGCCGGCTCCGGCGCTCGACAGGAACCAGCCGAGATAGAAGAGCGGCGTGCGGGGCGGCAGCAGGTAGAAGAGCGGGCTCGCCGCGGCGAAGAAGAGCGCCAGCGCGACGAGGGCGCGCAAGCGGCCGTTCGGCCAGCGGCGCGCGCAGGCGTCGGTGAAGGCGCCGCCGGCGAGGTTGCCGACGAGCCCCGCCGCGATGCCGACCAGGCCGGCGGTGAGCGCCGCCTCGGCGTAGGGAAAGGCGCGCTCCTCGACCAGCCAGGTGACGACGTGGATCGCCGACGCCGAGCCGTAGCAGAAGAGGGCGCCGCCGGCGAGCGTCAGCGCCAGCTCGCGGCGGCTGGCGAGGGCGCGGCCGAGCTCGCGCACCAGATCGCCGGCGCGCGGCACCGTCGCGCTGGCGGCGAGCGTCCGCCGCCGCGGCTCGCGCAGCGCGAGGAAGCCGAGCGCCGCGACCAGGCCGGCGACGCCGAGCACCACGAAGCAGGCGCGCCAGCCGTAGCGCGGCGCGATCCAGCTCGCCGCGATCAGGCTGACGGCGCTGCCGAGCGGCACGCCGGTGTAGTAGATGCCGCTCGCGAGGCCCAGCCGTCGCGGCGGGAAGAGATCCCCCAGCATCGACAGCGCCGACGGCGTCAGCGTCGCCTCGCCGACGCCGACGAAGAGGCGCGGCAGCGCGAGCTGCGCGAAGCCGCGCGCCAGCCCCGAGAGCGCCGTCATGGCGCTCCAGAGCGCGAGGCCCGCGGCGACCAGCGGCGCCCGCCGCCAGCGGTCGGCTGCCACGCCGAGCAGCAGGCCGACCAGCGTGTAGAGGACGACGAAGGCGAAACCGGCGAGGAGGCCGATTTGCGCGCGGGTCAGCCCGAGATCCGCGATCAGCAGCGGCGCCAGGGCGGCGATCAGCGTGCGGTCGACGAAGTTGAGGACGTTGAGCAGGGTCAGGAAGGCGAGCCAGGCCCAGCCGCCGGGCGCGACGGACTCGGAGCGGAGACGACCGGCGGAAGTCGGCACGGCGACGAACGCTCTCACGGTTTGGCGCCGCGTCGCCCCGCTCAGTGCCGTCGGCCGGCGGCGGCCGCCGCCGCCAGCGCGTCGACCGCGGCGCGCACCGCCGTCCGGCGCGTCGTGTCCTCGCGCCAGAGCGCGTAGATCCGGCGCGTCAACGCCGGCTCGACGGCGACCAGGCGCACGTCGTCGGGAATCGGTCCGCGCCCGAGCCGCGGCAGGACGCAGGCGCCGAGCCCGGCGCCGACCATCGAGAGTTGGGTCGCGAACTCGACCGCGGTGTGGCGCACCGACGGCTCGCTGCCCTGGCCGCGCAGCGTGTTGATCAGCCAGTCGCGGCACATCGATCCCGGCTCCGAGGAGATCCAGCTGTCGCCGGCGAGATCGGCGAGGGCGACCTTGCGCCGGTGCGCGTACTTGTGCGTCTTCGGCAGCGCGATGTCGGCCGGGTCGTCGAGCAGCGGCGCGCGCTCGAGTCCCTCCGGGATCGGCAGCGGCGCGTTCGCCCAGTCCTGCGCCACCATCAGGTCGAAGTCGCCGCGCACCAGGCGCGGGATCGCCACCATCGGCTCGAGCTCGTGGAGCTCGACCTCGAGCTTCGGGTGCTCGGTTCCGAGTCGGCGCAGCGCCGCCGGCCCGAGGCCGCGCACCGCGGTGGCGAAGGCGGCGATGCTGAGCGAGCCCGAGATCTCGCTGCGCCGCGCGTCGAGCTCGGCCTCGGCCTGCCGCAGCACCGAGAGCGCGCGCTCGGCGTGGCGGGTCAGCAGGTCGGCGGCGTCGGTCAGCGTCACGCCGCGGCCGCGCTTGACGAGCAGCCGCTCGCCGACCTCGCGCTCGAGCTTGGCGATCTGCTGCGACACCGCGGAGGGCGAGACGTGGAGCGCCTCCGCCGCGGCCTGGAGCGAGCCGTGCGTGGCGACGGCGTGCAGCGTGCGCAGGCGGTCGAGGTCGATCATGTAGCGATACTAATTGATTCCTTCAAGAACAAATCGCTTGTCCTTAACGATCGCGGCGGGTAGGGTCGCGCCCATGTCGAACCCGACCCCCCCCTCGCCGGCACCCGCGCCCGCGGCGGGAGGCGTCCGTCCGGGCGAACCCTCCGACGCCGGCGCCTGGCTCCTGCTCGTCACGCCGGGCCTCATCTGGGGCGCCTCGTTCCTGTTCATCGCCGAGGCGCTCGGTCGGCTGCCGCCCGACGGCATCACCTTCGGGCGCATCCTGATCGGCTTCAGCCTCGCTGTCGTGCGTTCCGCGGCGCGCCGGCCGCTGCCGCCGCGCGACCGCTGGGGCATCGCGCTGCTGGGCGTGTTCTGGCTGGCCTTCCCGATGAGCATGTTCCCGCTACGCCGAGCAGCACGTCTCGTCGGCGCTGACCGGGATGCTCAACTGCGGCGACGCCGCTCTTGCCGCCGCTGGTGGCGGCGCTGCTGGCACGGCGCCTGCCGGCGCGCGGCGTGGTGCCGGGCTGGCGGTCGGCTTCGTCGGCACCGCGCTGATCGCGGCCCGACCTGGGCGCAGGCGGCAACAGTCATCTCGCGGCGTCGTGATGATCTCTGGTGGCGCCGCTCTCCTACGGCTTCGCGCTGAACCTCGCCCGCCCGCTGCAGCAGCGCTACGGCGCGCTGCCGGTGCTGCTGCGCGCGCTGGCCGTGGCGCTCCTGCTCACCGCGCCGCTCGGCGCGCGCGCGCTCGCTCGCCGCGCACTGGCAGCCCGGCGCCGCGCTGTCGCTGCTCGCGCTCGGCGCGCTCGGCACCGGCGCGCCTTCGTGCTGATGGCGCTCGCCGCCGGCCGCTTCGGCGCCACGCCGCCCGTCGACGGCTTTCCTGATGCGCCGGTCGCGCTCGCGCTCGGGCTCGTCGTGCGCGGCGAACCGGTGGCGCCGGTCTCGATCCCCGGCGGCGCGGTCTGCATCGCCGGCGCCTGGCTGATCCGGCGCGCCAGCGCTCCGGCGGCGTCGCCGGCGCCGCTCGCCGCGTCGCGCCCCGTCCCTCTTCCGCTCGTCGCCCGGAGATCTTCGCGGCGCTAGAATCGCCGCCATGTCGCCGAAAGCCGTTCCCGAGTCGGCCGCCGCGCCCACCGGCGTGGCGCGCCTGCGCGCCGAGCGCCCGGCGCTGGAATTCGGTACGGGCGTCTTCGAGTACGCCCCGGCCCCCGAGTCGGCCGACCACGTGCGCGCTTGCGAAGCGCTACGACCTCTTCATCGGCGGCAAGTTCGTCGCGCCGAAGTCGAGGCGCTATTTCGCCACGATCAACCCGGCGACCGAGCGAAGATCGCCGAGGTCGCCGAGGCGGGCGAGGCCGACGTCGACGCCGCGGTCGCCGCCGCGGCGCAGCGCCTTCCGGAGCTGGTCGAAGCTGCCGGGCGCCGAGCGCGGCAAGTACCTCTACCGCATCGCGCGCCTGCATCCAGGAGAAGGCCCGCGAGCTCGCCATCCTCGAGACGATGGACGGCGGCAAGCCGATCAAGGAGTCGCGCGACGTCGACGTGCCGCTCGCCGCGGCGCACTTCTTCTACCACGCGGGCTGGGCGGACAAGCTGCGTACGCCTTCCCCGGCCGCACGCCCCGCGCCGCTCGGCGTCTGCGGCCAGATCATCCCGTGGAATTTCCCGCTGCTGATGGCCGCGTGGAAGATCGCGCCGGCGCTCGCCTGCGGCAACACGGTCGTGCTGAAGCCGGCGGAGACGACGCCGCTCACCGCGATGCGGCTGGCCGAGATCTGCCGCGAGGCCGACCTGCCGCCGGGCGTCGTGAACATCGTCACCGGCGCCGGCGAGACCGGCGCGCACGTCGTCAACCATCCGGAGGTCGACAAGATCGCCTTCACCGGCTCGACCGAGGTCGGCAAGCTGATCCAGCGCGCGCATCGCCGGCACGGGCAAGCGGCTGACGCTCGAGCTCGGCGGCAAGGCCGCGAACATCGTCTTCGACGACGCGGCGCTCGACCAGGCGGTCGAGGGGATCGTCAACGGCATCTACTTCAACCAGGGCCACGTCTGCTGCGCCGGCTCGCGGCTGCTGGTCGAGGAGTCGGTCGAGGACGAGCTGCTCGCGAAGCTCGACTGGCGCATCCGCCAGCTGCGCGTCGGCGACCCGCTCGACAAGAACACCGACGTCGGCGCGATCAACTCGCGCGCCCAGCTCGACAAGATCCGCGAGCTCACCGCGCCGGCGTCGAGGAAGGCGCGCGTCCTCCACCAGCCGCCGTGCGAGCTGCCGGCGAAGGGCTACTTCTTCCCGCCGACCTGGTTCTCGCACGTGGCGCAGTCGCACCGCATCGCGCGCGAGGAGATCTTCGGCCCGGTGCTGGCGGTGATGACGCTTCCGCACGCCGGACGAGGCGATCGAGAAAGCCAACAACCTCGCCTACGGCCTCTCGGCCGGCGTCTGGACCGACAAGGGCGCCAAGATCTTCGCGATGACCAAGCGCCTCAGGCCGGCGTCGTCTGGGCCAACACCTTCAACAAATTCGACCCGACGTCACCGTTCGGGGGTACAAGGAGAGCGGGTTTCGGGCGCGAAGGCGGGGTGCAGGGGTTGACGGCTTACATGGCACTCGGGTAGCTCGGCGCGAAGACTCGGACCATGCTGAGCGGAACATCGGATTTCGCCTTCCGGGTAGCTGTATTTCGTTGGTTGGAGGAGCAGACCGTGCTTCACGGCGAGGTGCTCCCCTGGTCGCTTTTGCTCGCTGGCGTGGAAGTCAACGGGGCTCGGGTCCCGCTCGTCAGCATGCAAGGAATCTTCACGCCGGCCGTGTGCCGCTTACCGCTGACGATCCGTACTTCGGTCGGGGGCCCGTATGCGGACAACTTCGCATCGAACGGCCTGCTGCTCTACAAGTACCGTGGCGCCGACCCAAGTCATCGAGACAACGCCGGGCTGCGACAAGCCATGGTTGAGCAGATCCCGTTGATCTATCTGCACGGGCATCTGAAGGGTCGGTATCAAGTGGTCTGGCCCGTCTTCATTGTGGGGGACAGTCCTGAGACGCTGACGTTTACAGTCGCGGCCGATCGAATCGAGGCGCGGACAGCGGCGCCAGGCGAAGTCGCGTTTGAGGATCCGGCAATTCGAAGGGCCTATGTGACATCTACGGTCCGGCGCCGGCTCCACCAGGAAGCGTTTCGAGAGCGCGTGCTCGAGGCGTATCGGGAACGTTGCGCTCTCTGCAGGCTGCGCCACCGCAAACTACTCGACGCTTCTCACATCGCGCCAGACAGCTCGCCCGAGGGCGAGCCCGTAATTTCGAATGGTCTCGCTCTCTGCAAACTGCATCATGCAGCATTCGACGAGTACATCCTTACGGTGGACCCTGACTACCGTGTGCGCATCCGTCACGATGTTCTGACCGAACGCGATGGCCCAATGCTGAAGCACGGCCTCCAGGAGTTAGAGGGACACGTGATCGAGATACCCAGCCGCACGGCGCATCAGCCCTCCGTGATCTTCTCGCTCAGCGGATGGAGAGATTTCTCGCACTCTAGAGTGAAGGGATCGCGGTGTCGGCAGGCCGGAATTTCGACTAGCGGGGCGGATGTCCGCAAGCCGACTGGCTCCGTGCCCCGTTGATGTCGCCCCAGGCGTGCCCCGCCGCGCCGAACTCGAGCGGCTTCGGCGCTTCGTAGGCGTGCGAGCGCGCGATGCCGAAGGCGCGAATGCGCGTGTCGGCGAACGAGAAGACGAGGTCCCCCGGCGAGACCTCGCGCATCGACTCGTAGAACGGATTGAGCTGCCCGCCCGCTTGCGCTTCGGCGACCAGAGATATCCCCCCGCCACCTCGTGGAGATAGGTCTGGTTCTGGTTCACCCACCAGAAGCGCATCGCGGAGTTTCGTGAATCCGGCGGTGCCCGCCGCTACCTAGCGTGGAGTGCGGTTGAGGCGCGCGGCCATGCGCGTCTGCCAGCCCGGGCCGGTGGCGCGCCAGCGTTCGATCACGTCGGCGGGCAGGCGGATCGAGATCAGCTTCTTCGGGTTCTTCGAGAGCGGCCGGCCCCCCTTGCGCACCACGGCGCGCGAGAGCATCTCCGCCGTCAGCTCGGGCAGCTCGTCGTACTCCTTCCGCGACACCACGTGGGCGTCGGACTTCGCGAGATCAGACTTCAAACCAGGGCGCGAGCTTCGCTTGTTCACGGGCATTGGCTTTCCCTCGCTCGACCGAAGTGCGCTGCCGTTGGGCCAGATCGAAGGTGATACGCGAGGAATTATCGTAGCTACAAAAACAGGCCGGCACCAGCTGTCGGGTGCGGCGCTCTCGGCGTCCCGGGCGGGCGGGATCCAAGAAGGATGCATAATGCATCCATGGCGACCCTGACCCTCAAGAGCGTCCCCGAGGAGCTCGTGGCGCAGCTCAAGCGCGCCGCGAGCGCGAACCGGCGCAGCCTGAACCAGGAGGCGATCGCGCGGCTCGAGCGGAGCCCCGGCGCGGCGCCGCGCGATGTCGCGACGCAGCTCGCGCTGCTCGAGGCGGCGCAGAAGCGGTTCGCGCACGTCGCGCCGCTCGACCGCGAATTCGTCGACGCCGCGAAGCGCCGAGGGCGCGGGTGATCGTCGTCGACACCAATCTCATCGCCTACGCCGTCTCCCCCGGCGAGCCGGGCGCGCTCGCCGCGCGCGTCGCCGAGCGCGATCCGGTCTGGATCGCGCCGGTCTTCTGGCGGAGCGAGATGGCCAACGTGCTTGCCACGGCGATGCGCGCGAGAGGCCTGGATTTCGACGACGCCGTCGCGATGTTCGAACGAGCCGAGCAACTCGTGACCGACTCCGAGCTCGAGCCGGCGATCGCCGAGCGGCTCGAGATCGCGGCGCGCGGCGGCGTCTCGGCCTACGACGCCGGGTTCGTCTTCGTCGCCGAGCAGCTCGACCTGCCGCTCGTCACCGCCGACCGCAAGCTCGCGAAGGCGTTCCCCGCCCGCGCCGTCACGCTCGAGGAGTTCACGCGCGGCATCGTGGGCGCGCGCCGGGTGACGTAGACTCGCGTCGTCCGCCGAACGTCCACTGCCGGACGGTCGCGACCACCCTGGAGAGAACCATGACTGTCACCACGGCCGCCATCCGGGCGACCACGCTGGGCTGCTCGCTCACCTGCAAGGACCTCGACGTGTCGATCCGCTTCTACCGCGACGCGATCGGCTTCACCGTGGCCCAGACGTTCGAACGCGAGGGCAAGGTCACGACGGCCGTCATGACGGCGGGCGACTGCCGCATCGTGCTCAATCAGGACGACGGGAAGCTGGGGTGGGACCGGATCAAGGGGCAGGGCTTCTATGTGCAGATCAACGTCGCGGCCCCGGCGGACGTCGACGCCGCCGCGGCGCGGATCCAGGCTGCCGGCGGGACACTCCTCGGCGAGCCGGCGGACCGCGAGTGGGGGGTCCGGATGTTCGTGTTCAAGGACCTCGACGGATTCAAGCTCGGCGTGTCGACGCCGCTCGCGGGCTAGCGCTCGCGGGGCGGATCCCGCTGAGACCGTCGCGGCGGCCCGCTGAACGAATCCTGGCCGGGGACGTATCAGTGTCCGTGCACCTCCCTCCGCGCCGATCCGGCATCCGAAGCCTGGCGCTCGTCTCCGTACTCGCAGCGAGCGCCGGCACCGCCACCACCTTCGCCACGCCGACCCTCGAGCCGGCGCCGAAGGGAACCGCCTTCGCCGGTCGTGGCGGCGAGGTCGCGGCCTTCCGGATCGCCTCGACGATCCTCGGAGAAGTCCGGCGCGTCGAGATCGTCCTGCCCGCTTCCTTCGCGCGCAGCTCTCCGACGCGGCGCTATCCGGTGACCGTCGTGCTCGACGGCGAAGCCGATCTCGCCCCGGTCGCGGCGGTCGCGGACGAGCTGACGCGCAACGGCCAGATCCCCGAGGCGATCCTCGTCGGCATCGACAACGTCGGCTCGGAGCGCGAGCGCGTGCGCGATCTCACGCCGCCGGGGCTCTCGGTGAGCGGCAGCGGACTCGAAGAGGGGGGCGACCGCTTTCTCGACTTCATCGAGCGCGAACTGTTGCCCCAGGTCGCGGCGAGCTTTCGGGGCGGCGAGCCGCGCACGCTGATCGGGCACTCCTCCGGGGCGATCCTCGCGACGTGGGCCGCGGCGACCCGCCCGCGCTTCCGCGCCGTGGTCGCGATCGACGGCCCGATGCAGCTCCAGGAGAACTGGCTCGCGCAGAAGCTGATCGCGCGCGCGAAGGCGAGCGCCGGGCCCGCCCCGGCGCTGCGCTACGCCAGCTTCGGGGCGCGCTTCCCCTGGCCGGAGTCGCCGTGGCGCGAGCTCGTCGCCGCGGCGCCGCCGTCGTGGCGGCTTCACGCCGAGACGCTGCGGCTCGAGGCGCACGAGACCGCCGTCTTCCTCGGCGCCTACCTCGGGCTGCGCGAGCTCTTCGCGGACGCGTCGCGCCTCGCGGCGCCGCAATCTCCGACGACGAGCGTGCTGCTGTACTACGCGAAGCTCCGCTCCGAGCTCGGCGCCGACCTCGCGCCGCCCGAGCGCGTCCTGCGCGACACCCTCGACGACCTGCTCCTCGAAGGCAACGGCGCCGCGGCGCGCGAGGCGCGCGAGCTGCTGGTTTCCTCCTACGGAGCGCCCGCCGACGACGCGGATCTGATCGCCCGGATCGCCGCGGCCGAGCGCCTGCCGCCGCTCACCGAGACGGTGGAGGCGATGCTCGCGGCGCCGGCCCCGACGCCGGAGGAGGCGCGCGCCTTCCTCGGCGAATGGCGCGGCGACATCTGGATGTCGCCCGCCCAGCCGCGCACCGGCCGGACCATCCTCCGCCTCCGCGTGATCGACGGGAAAGTCGTCGCGGAGATCGAGCGCTCCGACGCTCCGGCCGAGTTCCGCCTCCGGCGCGTCGACTACCTGCGCGTGACTCCGGAGGGGCTCTCCTTCGGGGTGCTCAACGGCATGCGGCCGCGCGGCATCCTGCTGCACGTCGGAGTGCTGACCGGCGACGTCCTCGCCGGGAACTCGCGCTGGGCAGGCATCCGGATGGACCCTCCGGCCGACGGCGCCGAGCCCGGCTTCTCCTTCCGGCGCGTCCCGCGCCGCGTGACGCCCCGCTGGCCCGGCGCGCGGCGCTGAAGCCGAGCCGAGGGTCCGCGCGGCTGGCGCTCGCGGGGAGGACTCCGCGCGCCTCGCCGGGCCGCCACTCCCGGGTTAGGCTGACGCGGGCCATGGGGGGCGCCATGTGGAACGAGCGGTACGGGATCGCCGAGTACGTCTTCGGAACCGAACCCAACGATTTTCTCGCCGAGCACGCGCGGGAGCTGCGCGGGCCGGTGCTGTCGATCGCCGAGGGGGAGGGGAGGAACGGGGTGTTCCTCGCCTCGCTCGGGCTCGACGTGCACGGCGTCGACGGCTCGGCGGTGGGGCTCGAGAAGGCGCAGGCGCTGGCGCGGTCGCGAGAGGTGGAGATCCGGACCGAGGTCGCCGACCTCGCAACGTTCGAGCCCGAGGCGGAGAGCTACGGTGCCGTCGTCTCCATCTCCGCGCACCTGCCGAGCGCGATCCGGCAGCGGCTCTATCCGCGGCTCGAACGCTGCCTCGTGCCCGGCGGCATCTTCCTGCTCGAGGCGTACTCCGAAGCGCAGCTCGAGCGCGACACCGGCGGGCCGAAAGACCTCGACATGTTGATGACGGCCGGCAAGATCCGCAGCGAGCTCCCGGGCCTCGAGCCGCTCCACCTGCGCGAGCTGGTGCGCGAGGTCAACGAAGGCCGGCGCCACCGCGGCGCCGCCGCCGTCGTGCAGTTCATCGGCCGGAAACCGGGCGGGTGAGGCGGGAGCGTTCTTCTGTCTCCGCGCGCGCCGGCGCGACGCCCTGATCGTTCGAATCCAGTGACGAGAAGATCGGAACCAGCGCCGGCACCCGCCGGCGGTAGCTCTCGTAGACCTCGCCCAGCTGGCGTCGCAGCGCGCGCTCCTCGAACTGCACGCCGATGACGACGTACGCCGAAAGGCCGGCCGCGAAGAGCAGATGTCCCAGCGTCATCTCGGGCGCCGCCCACAGGCCGACGAGCAGGCCGGTCATGATCGGGTGGCGATCGAAGCGATACATCCAGCGCTCGCGGAAGGGCACCGGCACGGGCGGCTGACCGCGAAAGCCGCGCCAGCTCTGCTGGAGCCCGAAGAGCTCGAAATGGTCGATGGCGAACGTCGCGAGGAACAGATACGCCCAGCCCAGAAGGCCGATGCCGGTCAGGACCTCTCGAGCGACCGGAGAGCTCAGCGACCAGAGGACCACGGGGAGCGGCTGCCAGAGCGCGACCAACGGCAAGAGCACGGCGCCGGTCGCGAGCAGGAACGTCGATCGCTCCATCGAGGGATGGATGATCCGGGTCCACCGCTCCTTGAACGACCGCCCGCGCCATCACGCTGTGCTGCACGGCGAACAGCACGAGCAGGCCGAGGTTGAAAAGACTCGCGACGAACGGGCTCGCGATGTGGACCGGGCCGCCGGTGAAAGCGTAGGCGCCGAGGCTGACCAGGATGACCGCGACCAGCGCCGCGAAGCCCACCAGATACGACCCGATGCCGTAAGCCAGGATGCCGAGGCGCGGGAGAAAAGCGCCCGAGTTTGATACCGACCGGTCTGTTTTGATCGAAGCGAGGCTGTGCGTCGTCATGGGATCTCTCTTTCTAGTCCCGAAGGGACTACTTGGGGGAAACGCTCGGCGTGCCCGCGAAGGCACGGAGCAGGGTGGCATAGCGCCGAAGCGGTGGGCGCAGGAGCCGGGGATCGCGGTGGCTCCGCGCGAGAACGACCGCACCTTCGATGAACGCGAGGAGATCCTGGGCGACCGACGTCGCGCTCATGCCCGAATTCGGCAGCGCGTTCACGTAGGGCTCGGCCAGTTGCGCCACGGTCGCCGCGAGCGCGTCGAACTTCAGCGCGACCTGGTGTTGAAGCTCGTCGTTGGCGAGCGCCATCTCGGTCGTCAGCCCGCCGATCAGGCAGCCGTTCTCCCACAGCAGCTCGGCACGGTCCGCGAGACGCTCGACGAAGAGCGGCAGGCGCTCGGCCGGGAGAGCGTCGCTGACGTCGATCGACTGCAGCTCCTCGAGGCCGCGCCGGAAGAAGCTCTCGAGCGCGGCGATGGCGAGCTCTTCCTTGCTCCGGAACGAGTGATAGAAGGCTCCCTTGCTGACCCCCGCCGTGTCGCAGATGCTGTCGATGCCCGTCGCCGAATAGCCCTGACGGAGCATCAACTGCATCGCTGCCGGAGACCAGTCTTGCTCGCGCGTCGCTCGCCACGCCGAGCAACCTAGCAGGGGCGGGTGTCGATGTCAAACAGACCGGTCGGTATGCCTCGACTGCTACGGACTGCGCTGGCAGATCTTGCCGGAGGTCTTCGAGAAGATGATGAGCGACCCCGACCCGGCGCGCTCCCGGCGGGTCACCGACGTGATGATGACGATGATCAAGTTCGACATCGCGGCGCTCGAGCGCGCCTGGCGCGGCTGAAGGCCTTCCGGCGGCGTGCCCGTCGCGGTCGGGGAGATTAACCTTCGGGGGCGCCGGACGTATTCACTTGCAGAAGGGGCCCGAAGAACATCGCGGTCGCGCTGGAGCGGTTCGGCGCTCCAGCGCGCCTGATTCGAGGGGGGAGCCATGGAGACGATTCGCTACGCCGTCCGCTCGCTGAGGAAGGCGCCAGGGTTCACCGCGGTGGCGGTGGTCGCGCTGGCGCTCGGCATCGGCGCCAACAGCGCCATCTTCAGCCTCGTCGAGGCGATCTTCCTGGCGCCGCTCCCCTACAAGCAGCCCGAGCGCATCGTCCAGCTCGGCTCCGCCGAGCCCGAGCGCCAGATCGTCCAGGCCGGCTTCTCCTGGCCGCGCTTCGAGGTGCTGCGCGAGCGCCAGCAGGTCTTCAGCGACGTCGCCGTCTCGATCTTCAGCGCCTACACCCTGACCGGCATGGGCGACCCGGAGCAGCTCTTCGGGTTGATGGTCTCGCGCAACTACTTTTCGCTGCTCGGCGTCGAGCCGGCGCTCGGCCGGACGTTCACGGCCGACGAAGAGGCGCCGGGCGGGCCGCCGGTCGTCCTCCTGAGCCACGGCTTCTGGAAGTCCCGCTTCGCCGGCCAGCGCGACGCCATCGGCCGGACGATCACCCTCGACGGCAAGGCCTACACCGTCGTCGGCGTCCTGCCGGCCAGCGTCTCGACCTTTCCGCTGCGCCCGTTCCAGTTCTTCACCGCGCGCCCCTTCGAGGCGCCCTTCCTCAACCGCAAGCAGATCGACGACGGCGGCTTCTTCTTCAACGTCCTGGCGCGCCTCCGCCCCGGCGTCGAGCTGGCGCAGGTCCGGGCCGAGATGGACGTCCTCGAGAAGAGCTACGCCCAGACCCACGCCGAGAAAGGCGACGCGAAGTCGCGCATCACCGTCGCGCCGCTCCTCGAGGGGCTGGTCGGCAACCAGCGGGGGACCTACGCCACCCTCTTCGCCGCGGTCGCCGCGGTGCTGCTCATCGCCTGCGCCAACGTCGCCAACCTCGTCCTGGCGCGCTTCTCGAAGAAGCGCAAGGAGATCGGCATCCGGATATCGCTGGGGGCGCGGCGCGCCGACATCGTCGCGCAACTCCTCACCGAGAGCACGCTCCTGGCTCTTGGCGGCGCGCTCGTCGGCCTCGGTCTCGCCTGGGCAAGCCTGCGCGCCGTCGCGCGAGTCGGTGCCGACGTCATTCCGCGCGCCGACCAGATCGGGCTCGACCCGGCGGTGCTGGCGTTCACGCTCGGCGTCGCGCTCGCGACCGGCCTGGCGCTCGGGCTGCTGACGGCCTTCCACACCCCGATGCGGTCGCTCGCCGCGACGCTCGGCGACTCGAGCCGCGGCTCGACCGCCGACCGGAGCCGAAACCGCTTCCGCGCCGCGCTCCTCGTGGCGGAGATCGCGGCGTCGTTCGTGCTGCTCATCGCCACCGGGCTGCTGGTGTCGAGCTTCCTCAAGCTGCGCGCCGTCGAGCCCGGCTTCGAGCCCGACGGCATCTTCGTCGGCTTCGTCGCCATTCCGGCCGAGCGCTACCCGTGGCGCGCCGACGTCACGGTGAGCTTCTACTCGCGCCTCTACCACCGGCTGCAGGAGATTCCGGGCGCCAGGCAGGTCGCGCTCAGCGACAACCCGCCGCTCTCCGGCAACAACGGCCAGTCGCCCTACGCCGTCGTCGGCCGGCCGCTGCCGCCGGCCTCCGAGCGCCCGCTCGCCATCCGCCACCTGATCAGCCCGGGGCGCTTCGCGCTGCTCGGCATCCCGATCAAGGCGGGCCGTGACTTCGACGAGCGCGACGGGCCGGCGAGCCCGCAGGCGATCATCATCAACGAGTCGATGGCGAAGCGTCTCTTCCCGAACGAGGACCCGCTCGGCAGGACGATGGTCACCGGCATGATGGGGCTCGAGGCCCAGGTCGTCGGCGTGGTGGCCGACACGCGCACCGCCGGGCTCGCGGCGCCGCCGGCTCCGGAGATGTACTACCCGGTGCTGCAGAGGCCGGAGCAGTTCACCGGCATCCTGATCAAGACCGACCTCGATCCGGCGTCGCTCACTGCCGCCGTGCGCGCCGCCGTCGCCGACGTCGACCCCGCGGTCGCGCTCACCAACCCGACCACGATGCGCGCGATCGTCGACCAGTCGACCGCCGACCGCGCGCTGACGATGAATCTCCTGCTCGTCTTCGCGGCGCTGGCGCTCGTCCTCGCCAGCCTCGGGGTCTACAGCGTCATGGCCTACTCGGTCGCGCAGCGTACCGACGAGATCGGCGTGCGGATGGCGCTCGGGGCGGCGGCCGCGGACGTGCAGCGGATGGTGCTGCGCCAGGGGATGCGGCTCGCCGGCGTCGGCCTCGCGCTCGGCCTCGCCGCCGCGCTCGCCGCGACGCGCCTGATGACCGCGATGCTGTTCGGGATCGGCGCGACCGACCCGCTGGTTTACGGCGCGATCGCGCTGATGCTCGCGTCGGCCGCGGCGCTGGCCTGCTGGCTGCCGTCGCGGCGCGCCGCGCGCGTCGACCCGGCGCGGGCGCTGCACGTCGCCTGACGCCGCTCGCCGCGGCGAACCGCAGGCGAAACAAGCCGCGGGGACTTCTGGCCGCCCCCGCGGCCGTGAGGCTCCCGGCGGCTTGGCCGCCGGCCTCAGCGCTTGATGCCGCTCGCCGCGTGGTGGTGGCGGTGGCTGTAGTGATGGTGCCGCTCGAGCTTCAGCGCGTGCGCGACCGAAGCCGGCAGGCCGGCCGCTTCGAGCGTCGCGCCGTCCGCCGCCGCCGTCTCCTCCGCCGCCGCGATCCCCGCCACCGCCATCGTCAACGCCAGCATTCCCGCCACTGCCCAACGCTTCCGGTTCATCGATTCCTCCTCGACTGCGCAGCGCGAGCGCACCGTCGTGGTGCGCTCGCGGTCGGGAATGCAGGAGTCGCGCCCGCGCGGTTAGAGTCCGCGCCATGTCCCCAATTCGGAAAAACGTTTCGTTGCCGGTCACTCTCGCCCTCGCCCTTTCTCTTTTCGGAACGACTCGCGCCGCGCAGGCGGCCGAACCGGCGCGTCGCTTCGAGGGCAAGCTGACACCCTGCGCGGTCGAGGGCGTCACCGGTGACGCGTACTGCGGCGCGCTCGAGGTGTGGGAGAACCGGACGGCGCGGAGCGGGCGGCGAATTCCGATCCGCGTCGTCGTGCTGCCGGCGCGCGGCGCGTCGATCGCGCCCGATCCGGTGGTCTTCTTCGAAGGGGGACCGGGGATCGCCGGCACGAAGGCGGCGGCCGAGATCGGCGGCCTGCTCGACGGCGCGCGCCTCGACCGCGACCTCGTCTTCTTCGACCAGCGCGGCACCGGCCGCTCGAACGGGCTCGACTGCCCGGTCGAGGCGCGCGGGCGCGACGTGCAGGCGGTCGTCGACACGATGTTCCCGCTCGAGGTGCTGCGCGCCTGCCGCGCCGGGCTCGAGAAGCGCGCCGACCTCGCGCAGTACTCGACGGTGGCGGCGATGGACGACCTCGACGAGGTGCGCGCCTGGCTCGGCTACGAGCGCTGGAATCTCTTCGGCATCTCCTACGGCACGATCGCGGCGCGCTTCTACCTGCGCCAGCACCCGGAGCACGTGCGCAGCGTGGTGCTGATGGGCGTCGCGCCGATCGACACGCCGTCGCCGCTCGAGTACGCGGCCGAGGCGCAGAGCTCGCTCGACCGCGTGCTCGACGACTGCGGCGCCGACGCCCGCTGCCGCGGCGCCTTCCCCGATCCGCGCGGCGATCTGGCGACGGCTTTCGCCGCCCTGGCGCGCTCGCCCGTGCCGGTCGAGATCGTGGAGAAGGCGGGCGAGCCGACGGTGCGCTTCACGCTGTCGCGCGATTTCGCCGCCGCGACGATCCGCTCGCTGCTCTACGACGCGGCCGCCTATCCGGAGATCCCGGCGCTGCTGCACGCGGCCGCCGGCGGCGACTTCGCGCCGCTCGCCCGCCGCGCGCTCGCCTACGGGCGCAGTCTCGCCGCGGACGGCATGGGCGCCTACCTGACCTTCATGTGCCCGGAGTCGACCTTCCGCATCGACGCGGCGCGGATCCCGGCCGCGACGGCGGGGACGTTCCTCGGCGACAGCCGCGTGCGCGACCAGGTCGCCGCCTGCGCGCTCTGGCCGCGGCGCGCCCTGCCGCCCGGCTTCGATGCGCCGGTCGCCTCGCCCGCGCCGGTGCTCCTGGTCTCGGGCTGGATCGATCCGGTGACGCCGCCGGAGATCGCCGCCGAGGTCGCCCGCACGCTTCCGAACAGTCTCCACCTGGTGCTGCGCGACGGTGGGCACGGCTCGTTCGGGCTGATGGGCGAGGAATGCGCCTGGCAGGTGATCGACGATTTCTTCGCCGACGGCTCGCCGTTCCGGCTCGACACGTCGTGCATCGCCCGCATGCGGCACCGCCCCTTCGACCTGACTCCGCGGGCGGAGTGAGGTCGAAAGGGCGGTCGCCCGGCGCGAGCCGGGATCTTCAGAGGCGAGAGGTCAGTTGAGGCCGGGGACGCCGGGGACCCGCTCGACGACCTCGACGCGCACCGCGACCTTCTGCTTGTCGCGCTGGACCCAGTCGACCTTGAGCTTGTCGCCGCGCTGCAGGTTGGTGAGCTCGATCTTGTTGTCGTGGTCCACGAAGACCGTCGCGGTCTCGTAGTTGACCGCCTGGAGCTGGTCGTCGACCTGGAGCTTGAGCGCTTTGGCGCTGACGTCGATCATGTCGAGTGCGCCCTCGATCGGGGGCTTGGCGTTGGCGGCGGGGGTCTGGGCGGCGAACGACGCGCCGGCCACCAGCACGGCGAGGGCGGCGACGTGGGCCAGTCTCTTGGTCAGTCGGCTCATGGGTCCTCGGAGGGAGGGGGGCGTGCCGGAATTGGCGCGGCCGGTCCCCTTTGTGCAGCGCTCGTGCCACTCTTTTTGCCACCGATTTTGTGCATTCCGGGCGTTGCAGCGCGCAAGATCGGCATCGCCGCGCGCCAGGGCCGCGGCGGGCGTGCCGGATCTGCCTTCCCCAGTGGAACGGGTCACATCGGGGTTAGAGTCCGCGGCATGTCTTCCGGGCTGGCGGTGCGCAAGACGTACAAGCTCTTTCTCGGCGGGGAATTCGTGCGCTCGGAGTCGGGCCGCTACGATCCGGCGCTGGACGCCAAGGGCCGGCTGGTCGCCAACATCTGCCGCGGCTCGCGCAAGGACATCCGCGACGCGGTGGTGAAGGCCCGCGCGGCGCAGGCGGGGTGGGCGGGCAGGACCGCTTACCTGCGCGGGCAGATCCTCTATCGCATGGCGGAGATGCTGGAAGGCCGCTTCGACGCCTTCGTCGCCCTCCTGCGCAGCTCGGGCTCGCCGGCCGCCGCGGCGCGCCGGGAAGTGCGCGCGTCGATCGACCGCATCGTCCACTACGCGGGCTGGAGCGACAAGTACGGCGCGCTGCTGTCGAGCGTGAACCCGGTCGCGTCGTCCTATTTCGACTTCTCCCTGCCGGAGCCGACCGGCGTCGTCGGCCTGGTGGCGCCGGACAAGCCGTCGCTCCTCGGCCTGATCTCGCACGTGCTGCCGACGATCGTGAGCGGCAACACGGTGATCGTCTTGCTCTCGGAGAGCGATCCGCTGCCGGGCCTCGAGTGGGCGGAAGTGCTGGCGACGAGCGACCTGCCGGGCGGCGTGGTGAACCTCCTCTCCGGCCACCGCGACGAGCTCCTGCCGCATCTCGCCCGCCACATGGACGTCAACGCCCTCGCCCTCTGCGCCGTCCCCAACCCCCTCGCCGTCGAAGCCCTGCGCGACGCGGCGGTCAACGTCAAGCGCACGACGACCTACGCGATCGACGACTACCTCGCCGACTCAGCGCAGGGCCTCGAGTTCCTGAAGCCGTTCCTCGAGATCAAGACGACGTGGCATCCGGTGGGGTGGTGACATTGCGGCCAATGTCGTCATACGTCAGCTCTCTGATTCTGAATCTGGGGACAGGCACGGATTGCACCCTCAGGGGCGCCGTCGGGCGGCCAGCTCTTCGCGGATGACCCGGCGCAGCGTCGCTTCGAGCTTTTCGTCGGAGCGGCGGATGTGATCGCGCAGGGCCTGGTTGATCATCGCCTGGTAGCTGCCGCCGCCGGCGTTCTCGACGCGATCGCGAAACCAGTCGAGTACTTCGGTGTCGAGACGGATCGTGATGCGCGTCTTGCCGGGCGCCGGGCGCACCACGGCGCCGCGCTTGCCTCTGGAGAAGTCGTAGCTCTCTCGCATCATGTCTCCTCGTAGCGCCGGCGCTCGAGCGGCGAAGCTCGGCGGGCAGAGATCAGCCGAATTCTCTCGTCCCGCGACGTCCAGACAACGGCGAGAAGCCGCCCCTGGGCGTCGCTGCCCAGCGTTACCCAACGCGCCTCGAGCTCCGAATCCTCGTCGACGATTGTCACGGCCAGCTCGTCCTCGAGCACCGCGGCGGCATCCGGGAAGCGGACTCCGTGTCGGAGCGCGTTGAGGCGAGCCTTTCGCGGATCCCATTCATAGTGACCGCTAGTGTATGTACGGAGATGCATATCCGCAACTGCCTCCTTCCCGCTGCGATGGCTCGTCGGGAAAGGACGGAAACCGCGCGTCCAGACTGGCGCGCGAAGAGCGCCAGCCGATCGTCGGGCCCCGGCGAGTGGCTAGGATCCCGGCCATGCACAGAGTTCGTCAGGAAGATCTGCCGTTCCGGGGCGTGTCGCACGAGTTCGTCGGCGCCGAGCAGGGGGGCGTCGGCATCTGCGTCTATCTGCTGAGCGCGAGAGCGGGGCAGGGGCCGGGGCCGCACCGTCATCCCTACGACGAGGTGCAGTTCGTCCGTTCCGGGCGCGGCCTGTGGACGGTCGAGGGGCGCGAGTTCGAAGCGAGCGCCGGCGACATCCTGGTCATCAAGGCGGGAGAGGTGCACGGCTTCAAGGCGATCGGCGACGAGCCGCTCGAGCAACTCGACGTCCACTTGAGCCCCCGCTTCATCCAGGAGAACCTTGGCTGGTGACGCGCAGCGCGCGGTCGTCGACCCAGGTGCCAGCCGCCTAGCTTCGCCGGTCGCGGCGTAGTACCCCATACTGAAATGAGCTCGTTCGGCTTCGCTCTTCCACTGCGTTGCTTTCTCCTGTCCACGGCTCTCGCGTGGCTTGCGGCTCCCGTCTTGGCGGAGTCACAGAAATACCAGAGGGACCTCGACGAGATCTCGGTTGACGTCAGAGCCGGCGATGCCGCGGCAGCGGAGAAGGTCTGCACGGAGCTGCCGGAGCGGCTCTGCAAGATGACGTTGCGCCTCCCGGCCAATGTCGTGCGGCCGACGTCTTCGGAGTTTCTCGCCGAGTTGCTGGCGCGCTGCGCCGTGGCGGCGCTGCGGGAAGGTGACGAAGCACTGGCCTCGTGGCGCTGGCATGCCGCCCAGGCGTTCAGCCCGAACGTCGCGGCGGCGACGGCGAAGGAGATGGGCGCCTACGCGGAGCTGCCGCGGCCGCGACGGCGCGGCGAGGGCGTCTCCGACCTGGTGAAGATGTCACCGCTGGGACTCCCGAGCGGGGTGCCCGAGTCGTCCACCCTCCAGCCGCCCAAGCCCATCTCGACACCCCCGATGGTGGACCTGAGCTCCCACGGCGGAAGCGCCTGCCGGGTCATCATCGAGACGCTCCTCGGACCGGACGGGCGGCCGCGACAGCCGGCCCTGGTCGCCAACTCGCCGTGCAATCCCCTGCAGGCCTTCGAATTCTTCGAAGTGCTGGGCACCTGGAGATTCGAGCCGGCGCGCGACCAGAACGGCGATCCCATCGAAGTGAGTTACACCCTGACCGCGACCGCAGGGGGGCACTGAGCGGGCGGCTCAACTGCAAGAGAACCCGCCGAATCACAGCGCCGGGTAGACTCGCCGGCCGGGTTCGTCACCCCGCCGGGTTTGCGGATCCGAAGACGAGAGTCCATGGCGGCCACCCCCAAGCTCGACCCCCGACGATCGCGCCCTGCTGCTGCGCGTCGCGACGATCCTCGCCGCGGTCACTACGGTGCTGGTCGCCGCGATGCGCTACTTCCGCGGCCACGCGGCGCTCGCCGCGCAACTCGGCGTGCCGGAGGACGCCCAGCCCTTCTGGAAGCTGCTGGCGGTCGAGGCGCCGGTCTGGTTCGGCATGGTGCTCCTGGTGCCGGCGATCCTGCGCATCGCCGACGCGTTCCCGGTCAGCGGACCGCGGCGCTGGCCCCATCTCGGCGTTCACCTGGCCTTCTTTCCGCTCGCGACGCTCGCCGGCGCCGTGTTGTCCACGCTGGGGCGCTGGCCGCTGCTCGGCGTCCAGCCGGGCGGGTTCCTGCTTCACGTCGAGGTCTACTTCATCATCTTGGTCAGCTTCTATCCGAGGAACTACGTGCTGATCCTCCTCGGCCACCATCTGCTCGTCCACGCCCGCCACCTGCGCCAGCGCGAGCTCGACGAGGCGCGGCTCGAAGCCCTGCTCGCCCGGGCACGGTTGCAGGCGCTGCAGAGCCAGATGCAGCCGCACTTCCTGTTCAACTCCCTGACCGGCATCGCGGCGCTGATCGGCGAGGACGACGAGCGCGCGCATCGGCTCGTCGTCGACATGAGCACGCTGTTGCGGGCCATCTGCGACGCCGACGACGACGAGATCCGGCTCGGCGATGAGCTGGTCCTGCTCGACACCTACGTCGCGCTGCAGCAGGCGCGCTTCGGCGACCGGCTGCGCTACTCGCGCCAGGTGCCGGAGGAGGCGCTCGACCTGCTGTGCCGCGCCTCGCCCTGCAGCCTCTGGTCGAGAACGTGGTCAAGCACGGCGTCGAGCGCCGGATGGCGCCGGTCGAAGTGCGCGTCACGGCGCGTGTCGAGGCGGGGAGTCTGGTGCTCGTCGTCACCGACGACGGGCCGGGGCCCGCCCCCGGGGGCGCCGAGCGGGTCGGCCTCGGCAACCTGCGCGAGCGTCTGCGCGTGCTCTACGGCGACGCACCGTCGCTGCGCCTCGAGCGCCGCCCCGAGGGCGGAACCGAGGTGACCCTCCGCCTGCCGACGAGCGGCGCGCTCTCCCCGGAGTTGCCCGCGGTGGCCTCGGCCTAGGGACGCGCCGCGATGCGTGGAGAAGGGCGCCCGACTGGCCTGGTACACGCAGATCGCGGCGCCCCAGTGCCGCATCAGTGGAATTGAAATCGACCGGCGACGTGGTCTCGCCACGCGATCACGGAGCTCCGGGCGCCCGAAGCCAGTCGTTTTCGCCGACCGGACCCACCCCGCGGGGCGGCGTGGGGCTTGCGGCGAGGTCTACACTGGAGACGCCGCCGGTTTTTCCGGTGGAAGGGGGAAAGACAACAGGAAGGAGTAGGGCCATGAGAAAAGCAACGCTCTTCGCCTTGGTGCTCGCGCTGGTCGCCGGCATGGCGATCGCGCAGAACGAGATGGGCCGCAAGTCCACCGCCGGCGCCAACTTCACGACGGGAGTCGTCGAGCAGGTCGACAAGTCGGGGATTTCGATCCGTGAGGATTCCGGGCAGGTCGTCACTTTCATCTTCCAGGAGTCGACCGTCGGCGCCCTCAACTATGCGGTCGGCAGCCGGGTGCGCGTCACCTGGCAGCACAACGACCAGGCGCAGCGCCTGGCGACCGAAGTCCAGGGAGCCGAGATCGCGCCGCCGAAGGTGAACCCTCCGCCGGTCGTGACCTACAGCGACGCCACCCCGCCGCCCGCACCAGCGCCCGCGCCGAAGTACGTTGCGCCGACGCCGGCGCCGGCGCCCGCGGCAGTTGCGCCCGTCGAGCTGCCGAAGACCGCGACCCAGCTGCCAGCGCTCGGCCTGCTCGGCCTGATGCTGCTGGGAGCCGGACTCGTTCTGCGCAAGGTCGCCTGAACGCCGGCGCAGCACCGGGAGCCCGGCTCCTCGACGGCCTGCCGTCGCCGGGCTCCCGGGAGAAGTGATTCGACGTCCTTTTTTCGGTAGAGCCGGCCGTCGCGGCGCCGTAAGTTCCTCGTCGGGCAGCACGCTCGACGAGGAGCTTCGCCATGCACGCGACCATCGACCCCGCCATCCTCTATTTCGGAACCCCCGTGGTGCTGGTGAGCACCACCAACCCCGACGGCAGCGCGAACCTGGCGCCGATGTCCTCGGCCTGGTGGCTCGGGCGGAGCTGCATGCTCGGCTTCGGGGCGCGCTCGCACACGCCGGCGAACCTGCTGCGGACGGGCGAGTGCGTGCTCAACCTGCCGTCGGTCGACCTCGTCGCCGCCGTCGATCGGCTCGCGAAGACGACCGGCTCCTCGCCCGTGCCGCCGTACAAGGCGGCGATGGGCTACCGCCACGAGAGAGACAAGTTCGCCGTCGCCGGCCTCACGCCGGTCGCCTCCGAGACCGTCGCGCCGCCGCGCGTCGCCGAGTGCGCCGTGCAGCTCGAGGCGCGGCTCGAGGCGAGCCACCCGCTGGCGGCGAGCGATCCCGACCGGCGCGGCAAGCTCGTGGCGCTCGAGGTGCGCATCGTGCGCGTCCACGTCGACGAGCGCATCCGGCGCGACGGCCACGCCGACCGCATCGATCCCGACCGCTGGCGGCCGCTCATCATGAGCTTCACCGAGTTCTACGGCCTCGGGCCGCGGGTCCACCGCTCGACGCTCGCCGAGATTCCCGAGTCGATGTACCGCCCCGCGCCCCCCGCGGCCTCGACGGCCGCGTGAGGCGTGGGGTGCCCGGCGCTACTTCTGCGTGTGCGAGGGGTCGTCCGCCGGGTTGACGTAGATGAGGACGAACGGCGCGATGCCGTGGACCTGCACCTCGGTCGGCCCATCGGTCCAGGCGTAGTGGTGCATCAGGGCCGGCAGCGAGACATAGCCGCCGGCGCCCACCACGTCGCCCGCCTTGGGGTCGAACTTGTCGCCGCTGGCGACGTGCAGCGCGCCCGAGATCACGGTGACGTTCTCCACCGCCGGATGCCAGTGCGGCAGGATCCTGTAGCCGGCCGGCATGCGGAGCCGCACGGTGTAGAAGCCGTCGCCGCCGGGATTGCCCTGCACCACGGCGAGCTCGGCGCCGGCGGCGAACACCGGCGGTGCCGGTCCCCAGACCAGCTTGTCGTGCTGGACCACGAGGTGGTCGGCCGGAGCGTGCGCCTGCGCGACGAGCGCGCTGCCGAAGACGACGGCGCCCAACAGGACGACAGCGAGAAGCAAGGCTCTCTTCATGGTGGTTCCCCCCTGCGGTGTGGTGTGGAGCGGCCGACTCTAGGTCCTCGATGCCCGAATGGCAACGGAGAACCGAAATGCGCGAAGGGAAGCGAGAAAGGTGCCAGCCGACCCGCGGCGGCTAGGATGCCCCCCGTGGCCGAGCTCGCGCGCGCCCATCGCACCCGGCTGCTGCTCGCCTTCGCGATCATCTACTTCGTCTGGGGCTCGACTTTCCTGGCGATCAAGGTCGGCGTGCGGGAGGTGCCCCCCTTCCTCTTCGCCGGCATGCGCTTCCTCGTCGCCGGGCTCGCCCTCTACGGCTGGCTGCGCGCGCGGGGCGTGCGTCCGCCGGCGCCCCGCGAGTGGAGATCGGTCTCCCTGCTCGCCGTCCTCATCTTCGTGATGGATTACGGCCTGCTCTTCTGGGCCGAGCAGCGCGTTCCCTCGGGCACGGCCGCCATCCTGCTCGCCACGATCCCGGTCTTCATGACCCTCTCCGAGGTCTTCGTCCTCAAGACCCAGCGGCTGAGCGCGCGCCTGGCGGGCGCGCTGCTGGTGGGGCTCGGCGGCGTCGGCGTGCTGGTCGGCCGCACCGAGCGCCTGAGCGAGGCGCCGGTCGACGCCGCCGGCGCCGCCGCGCTCGTCGTCGCCGCGATCAGCTGGGCGATCGCTGCGGCGCTGTCGCGCAAGCTGCGGCTGCCCGACGACAAGGCGATGAGCGCCGGCGCGCAGATGCTCGCCGGCGGCGTGATGCTCGTCGGGACCGCCGCGCTGCTCGGCGAGCTGCGCGGCTTCCGCATCGAGACGGTCTCGCGCGGCACCTGGCTGGCGCTCGCCTACCTGGTCGTCGCGGGGTCGATCGTCGCCTTCACGGCCTACGTCTGGCTGCTCCACCACGTCTCGCCGACGCGGGTCGGCACCTACGCCTACGTCAACCCCGTGGTCGCGGTCTTCGTCGGCTACTTCCTCGGCGGCGAGACGCTCGGCCCGCGCACGATCGCGGGCACGGTGCTCGTCCTGGTCAGCGTCGTCGTCATCACGACGACGCCCGTGAAGCGGAGCGGGTGAGGCCACGGCGAAGGCCCACTGGTAGCGTGAGCGAATGAACGCTGCCAAGGGCTCGTCCTGGAGCACGCCCGAGACCGTCGCGGGTTTCGCTCAGGCGCGGCCGAACGAGACGCTGCTCGCCTTCGCCGCCGGCGGCCCGGCCCGCGAGCCGGCCCCGGCCCCGCCGGCTTAGGATCTCCGCCGGGAGGATCGGCATGGCGATCCACATCGTGCGACTGGGTTCGGCGCGGGGAGAGGGTGAGGGGCTGCGCATCGGCACGGTGCGGCGGCCGCCGCGCGGCGTCCCGAAGGCAGAAATCGCGCTACTCGACTTCTACGACGTCTGGCTTCCCGAGCTCTCTCCGAGCGCCGCGCTGGTCGCGGCCGGGCTCGCGGCGGCGGACGACAGGGCGTGGGCCGCCTTCGCCAGGAAGTACCGCCGGGAAATGTCGCAGCCTCCCGCGCTGCGGCTCCTCGACCTGCTCGCCGCGTTGTCGCGGTCGGCCGACTTCGCCGTCGGCTGCTACTGCGAGAATGAGCAGCGCTGTCACCGCTCGCTGCTGCGCGAGCTCCTCGCCGGGCGCGGCGCCGCGATCGCCTGAGCCGCGACGGCGGTGGCGGCGGGAGAGATCCCGCCTTGCGTTACGCTCCGGGGTTCCGTGAATCCCGGCGAGATCGCGGAAGGGGGAGCGATGGTCGACGACGCGCTCGGTGAGGCCTGGCGAAGGGAAGCGGCGGCGCTGGCGCCGCAGATCGCCGACGCGTTGCGCGAGGCGATGGCCACCGTCGACGAGCGCATCGCCCTGCCGCCGGGAGCCGACGCCGCGCTGCGCGGGCTCGACGTGCCGCTGCCCGGAACCGGCATCGGTGCCGCGGCGGCGCTGCGCCGGCTGCGCGAGCTGATCGACGCGGCGGGAGCCAACACCAACGGGCCGCGCTCCTTCCACTTCGTGATCGGCGGCAGCACGCCCGCCGCGCTCGGGGCCGACCTCCTGGCGACGATCCACGACACCCTCACCTACACCTGGGTCACCTCGCCGCTCGGCGTGACGATGGAGCTCCAGGCGCTCGCCTGGCTGCGCGAGCTGCTCGGCCTGCCGAGAGGCTGGGCCGGGATCATGGTGACGGGGGCGAGCATGGCCAACTTCGTCGCCCTCGCCGCGGCGCGCCAGTGGTGGGGCGAGCGGCTCCACGTCGACGTCTCGGCGCGCGGGCTGTCGGGGCTGCCGCCGATGCCGGTGCTCTCTTCCGGCTACGTTCATGCGTCGACGCGAAAGGTCCTGGCGCTCCTCGGCCACGGCCGCGAGGCGGTGACCGTCTGCAGCCGCGAGGAGGGCGGGCGGCTCGACCCCGGGATCCTGCGGCACGAGCTCGAAAGGCTCGAGGGGCGGCCCGCGGTCGTCGTGGTCAACGCGGGCGAGGTGAACTCGGGCGACTTCGATCCGGTCGCCGAGGCGATCGAGATCGCGCGCCGGCACGACTGCTGGGTGCACGTCGACGGCGCTTTCGGGCTCTTCGCCCGCGTCTCGCCGCGCACCGCGCACCTCGCCGCCGGCGCCGAAGGGGCCGACTCGGTGACCGTCGACGGACACAAGTGGCTCAACGTCCCCTACGACTCCGGCTTCGCCTTCGTGCGCGACCAGGACCTGCTGGTCAAGGCCTTCCGCTACACCGCCGACTACCTGCCGGCGCCCGACGACCCGCGCCCGACTCTCGGCGCCCTCGGTCCCGAGAGCTCGCGGCGGGCGCGCGGCTTCGCGGTCTGGGCGACCCTCGCCGCCTACGGGCGCGAGGGGGTGCGGCGCCTGGTCGAGCACGACCTCGATCTCGCGCAGCTGCTCGCCGCGCGCGTCGACGCCGCGCCCGACCTCGAGGGGATGGCCGAGGTGAAGCTCAACGTGGTCGCCTTCCGCTTCAATCCCGGCGGTCTCGACGACGAGGCGCTCGACGCGCTCAACAGCCGCCTCGGCGCCGCCGTGCTCGACGACGGCCGCTTCCTCGTCGGCACCTCGAAGCTCGGCCCGCGGACGATTTTCCGCCCGGTCTTCTCCAACTGGAGGACGCGTCCGCACGACGTCGACGAGTTCGTCGCGGTCGTGCGCGAGATCGGCCGGCGCCTTGCGACGGAGAGCTGAGCGCGCGGCGCGCGTCGCCGCCATCGCCGCGATCGCCGCCCTGTCGCCGATCGGCGCGCCGCCGGCCGTGGCCGCGGGCACGCCGTGCGCTGCTGAGGAGCGCGCGCTCGTCGTCGTGCACGCACGGCTCCTGGACGGCACCGGAGCGCCGCCGCGAGCCGAAGCGACGCTGATCGTCCGCGGCGGGCGGATCGCCGCGGTCGGCGACGGCGCGGCGCTCGCTCTTCCAGCCTGCCGCGACGAGATCGACGCCGCCGGCGCCACCGTGCTTCCCGGCCTGATCGACGCGCACGTTCATCTCGGGCGCCTGCTCGAGAGCGGCGGCGCGGCGCTCACGGCCTGGCTGCGCGCCGGCGTCACGTCGCTCGTCGATCTCGGTTCCCTCGCGTCGCCGGAAGAGCTGCGGGCGAGGGCGGGGCGTGCCGCCGCGTCCGCGCCGCGCGTCTTCGCCGCCGGACCGATTCTCACCGCGCCCGGCGGTTACCCCTTTCTGCGCGACGGCGAGCCGGCGCTCGAGATTCACGGCGCCGCCGACGCGGCGACCGCCGTCGACCGGCTGGCCGCGCAGGGCGCCGACCTGATCAAGGTCGCGATCGAGCGCGGCTTCCTGGCGGACTACGGCGAGAGCGGCTGGCCCGTGCTCTCACCCGGCGAGCTGCGCGCGATCACGGACGCCGCGCACCGGCACGGGCTCCGCGTCGTCGCCCACCTGACGCAGCCCGGCGAGCTCGCCGTCGCGCTCGCCGCCGGGGTGGACGGCATCGCGCACACGCCGGCAGTGGCGCTCGCCGAAGGCCAGATCGCCGAAGCGGCGCGACGGGGCGTCGTCTTCACGAGCACGCTCGGTCTCTGGGCGAGCGCCGCCGATCGCCGTGCGGCCTGCGCGAACCTGCGGCGGCTGCTCGACGCCGGCGGCACGGTGGCGCTGGGCACCGACGCGCCGGCCTTCTCGGCGCCCGGCCTGCCGCTCGGCGAGATCGCGGCGCTGCGTGCCTGTCCGTTGACGCCGCTGGAGATCCTGACCGCGGCGACGCGCGGCGCGGCGCGAGCGCTCGGCCGCGACGGCGAGCTCGGGGTGCTGAGACCGGGCGCCCGCGCCGACCTGGTCCTCGTCGACGGCGACCCGCTCGCCGATCTCGCGGTTCTCGGCCGCGTCCGCGCGGTCGTGCTCGGCGGCGTCCGGGTGGAGCTCCGGCACTCGTCCTGAAAGCTCCTCTCGTCGCCGATCAACGCTGGGCGCGGACTTTCGCCGGCGACAGTGGCACCATCGTCCGCCGCCAGGTCGCCGGCGCCTGGCCGACCAGCTTCTTGAACGCGCGGCTGAAGGCCGCCTCCGACTCGTAGCCGACCGCGCCGGCGACGCTCGCCACGGGGCTCCCTTCCGCCAGCAGGCGGGAGGCGAGTTGCATGCGCCAGAGGGCGAGGTACTGCATCGGCGGGAGGCCGGTCATCGCCGTGAAGCGCTCGGCGAGCACCGAGCGCGAGGCGGCGGCCTCGCGTGCCAGCCGCTCGACGGTCCAGGGCTCGGCCGGGGCGGCGTGCAGCGCGGCGAGCGCGCGGCCGACGAGCGGGTCGCGCAGGCCGGCGAGCCAGCCGCTGCCCGACGGGGGCAGCGACTCGAGATAGCGCCGGATCGACTCGACGAACATCAGCTCGGAGAGGCGCGCCAGGATGTTCTCGCTGCCGGCGCGCCCGCTGCGCCCCTCGCGCGCCGCGAGATCGAGCAGCGTGCCGAGCCAGGCGGCGGCCTCGCCGCGCTTCGCCGACGGGATGTGCATCACCGGCGGCAGCGCGGCGAGGAGCGGGTTGAAGGGACGGTCGTCGCAGCCGAGGAAGCTGCAGATGATGCGCGTCTTCTCGCTGCCGCCGCCGCCGCGCTCGAAGCAGAGCGGCAGCGGCTGGTCGCCGCGGACGAACATCGCCATCTCCGGCGCCGCGCGCAGGCCGGGCTCGCTCGACAGCACGTGCGCGTGCCCTTGCGGGAAGCCGAGGACGTCTCCTTCGAGCAGGTGCACCGGCTCACCGCCCGCCACGCCTCCCCAGCAGCTGCCGCGCGCGACGAGGTGGCACTCGATCACCCGCTGCGCGCCGGGCAGGACGATGTGCGCGATGTCGCGCGACGGTGGCGCCTCGGCGACCCAGGGCGAGGTGAGCTCGAAGTCGAAGTAGACGGCGCCGGTCAGCCGGACCGCGGCGAGCACGTCGGAGAGGACGTCGTGGCTCAGGACCGTCCTCCGCGCCCGCGGACGCCCGGGCAGCTCCGGCGGACGCGCGGGCACGCCGGAGGCGAATCCGGACGGTCGGGCAGGAGATGCGGACGCGCACGCATGGCCGGGCGATCAGGGAGGCCCTAGCGTAACGCGTCGCCGGGCAATGACGCGCCGGCGGTCCGGGAAAGGAACCCGCCATGACGACCCAGACGATGCACGATTCGACCATCGACACCGCGCCGGCGCGCCGCCGCCGCGCCGACGCCCTCGCCGAGAGACTCGAGAACGGTGCGCGCTCTCTCGCCGACTTCGCGCGCGGGCTGACCGACGCTCAGTGGCAGATGCGGCTGCCGAAAGACGGCCGAAAGGTCGGCGTCGTGGTCCACCACGTCGCCAGCATGTACCCGCTCGAAATGAAGCTGGCCGGCGAGCTGGCGGCCGGCCGCCCGGTCGCCGGGGTGACCTGGGACGACGTCGCGGCGGTCAATGCCGCGCACGCCGCGGAATTCGACGGCGCTGCGAAGCAAGCGGCACTCGACCTGCTGGCGCGCAACAGCGCCGCGGCCGCAGCGGAGATCCGCGAGCTCTCCGACGAGCAGCTCGACCGCGCCGCGCCGGTGTCGCTCAACTCCGACGCGCCGCTCACCTGCCAGTTCTTCCTCGAGGACCACCCGGTCCGCCACAGCTACCACCACCTCGCCCGCATCCGCGCGGCGGTGCAGTCGTAGGTCGCAGCACGGGAGGTCCGGGCCGCCAGCGGCGGTCCGGGCCTCCGGCCGCGCGCTCACGCGCGCCCCGCCGCTTCCGTCAGTGCCAGCTCGACCGCCCGCTCGGCGTGCAGCCGCGCGGTGTCGAAGAGGGGAACCGGCGAGTCCGCGGCCGAGATCAGCAGACCGATCTCGGTGCAGCCGAGGATGATCCCCTCGGCGCCGCGCGCGACGAGGCCGGCGATGACGCGGCGGAAGAGATCGCGCGAGCCTTCGTCGAGGACGCCGACGCAGAGCTCGTCGAAGATGATCGCGTGCACCCGCCGCCGGTCCTCGGCCTCGGGCACCAGGACCTCGAGCCCGTGGCGGTCGCGCAGGCGGCCGAGGTAGAAGTCCTGCTCCATCGTGAAGGCGGTGGCGAGCAGACCGACGCGGCGGAGTCCGGCGGCGCGGATCGCCTCCGCGGTCGGGTCGGCGATGTGGAGGAAAGGGATGCCGATCGCGGCTTCGACGGCGGCGGCGACCTTGTGCATCGTGTTGGTGCAGAGGAGGAGGAGCTCGGCGCCGGCCTGTTCGAGGGCGCGCGCCTCCGCGGCGAGAAGCGCGCCGATCTCGTCCCAGCGACCGGCTCGCATCGACTCCTCGATCGGCGCGAAATCGACCGAGCGCACCAGGCAGTCGGCCGAATGCAGGCCGCCCAGTCGGGCGCGCACCGCCTGGTTGATCAGCCGGTAGTACTCGCTCGTCGACTCCCAGCTCATGCCGCCGAGCAGGCCGAGACGTCTCATCGGATGACCCCCCGCACCCGAGCCTACTCTGGTGCCGCGACGGGGCGCCGCGAGTCCGGGGCGCCAGCGCGCCGGGCTATCCTTCGCGCACCTTGAAGATCCCTCGGCCGCGCGGCGGCCTCTGGCGCCACGCCGACTTTCTGCGTCTCTGGAGCGCCCAGACCGTCAGCGCGATGGGGAGCCGCGTCACCCGCACCGCGCTGCCGGTGCTCGCGGTGGTGGCGCTCGGCGGCTCGCCGACCGAGGTGGCGGTGATCGCGGCGCTCGGCTTCGGCCCCGGCGCGCTGGTCGGGCTCTTCGCCGGCGGCTGGGTCGATCGCTCTGCCAGGCGGCCGATTCTGATCGGCTGCGACCTGGTGCGCGCGGCCACCGTCGCGACCTTGCCGCTCGCCGCCTGGTACGGCCGGCTGACGATCGTCCAGGTGGCGGCGGTGGCGGTGGTGGTCGGCGCGGCGACGGCGCTCTTCCAGATCGCCGACGTCGCCTACCTGCCGGCGCTGGTGCGCCGCGAGGAGCTGGTCGAAGGGAACTCGCGCCTGCAATCGACCGAGTCGATCGCCGAGATCGTCGGTCCCGGGCTCGGCGGCGTGCTGATCCAGGTGCTCGGCGCGCCCCTCGCGGTGCTGCTCGACGCGCTCTCCTACGTCTGGTCGGCGCTCTGGCTCGGCTCGATCCGTGCCCGCGAACGGGTCGCGGCGGCGGCGCCGCGCACGTTCGCCTCGCTCGGCGCGGACCTGCGGGTCGGCTTCGCCGCCGTCTGGAACGAGCCGCGCATGCGGCCGCTCCTCTTCGCCGGCGTGGCGATCAGCCTCTTCGGCGGCTCTTTCCTCGCCCTCTACTCGCTCTACCTGCTGCGCGATCTGCGGCTGTCGACTTCGGCGCTGGGCGCCATCGTCGGCGTCGGCGGCATCGGCGCGCTGCTCGGCGCGGCGATCGGTCCGCGCGTGGCGCAGCGCCTCGGTGTCGGCCCGACGCTGATCGCCAGCCTCGCCGCCAACGCGGTGGCTTCGGCGCTCATCCCGCTCGCCGGCGCCGACGGGCTGGCCACCTCGACGCGCGTCGCGCTGCTCTGCGGCCATCAGCTGGTCGGCGACGGCGGACTCATGATCTTCGTCATCTTCGCGGTCAGCTTGCGGCAGACCGTCGTGCCGGGCGACCGGCTGGCGCGCGTCAACGCGCTCTTTCAGGTGGCGCAGGGAGCGCTGCTGCCGGTCGCCGCGCTGTTGGCGGGTCCGGTCGCCGCCGGTCTGAGCACCCGCGCCGCTTTCTGGGGCGCGACGCTGTGCGCGGCGGCGGCGCCGCTCGCGGTGCTCGCCTCGCCGCTGGCGCGGCTGCGCGCGCTGCCGTCGGGCAGCGAGCCTGCAGCCGCGCCCTGACGCCCCGACTCAGTGCGAGCCGGCGGCGTCCGCCACGGCGGGGGCGGCGAGCACTTCGATGCGCGTCGCGACGTTGCGGTCGTGCTCGCGATTCCAGTCGACGAGCAGCGGCGTGCCCGGCGCCAGGCGGGCGAGGTCGACCTTCTCGCCGTTGGCGCTGCACGGCGTCGCGGCGTCGATGCGGAAGCGCTGCGTGACGTTGCCGTTCACCATCTCGAGCTTCCCCTTGGCGAGGTCGATCCTGGTGACCGTGCCGGTGGCGTGCTTGGCGTCGGCGGTCGAAGCCGAGACGGCGGTGGCGGCGAGGAGGGCGACGGCGGCGGCGAAGCGGGTGACGAGACGAAGACGCATGGGGTTCCTCCCGGAGTCGCGGCGCGCCGGAGCGGCGCGCCGTGCCGTGCCGGGAGTGCAGCGGGAGTGCCGCGCGGGCGGCGCGGGCCGCGAAGACGCCCCGCGGCGGGACGAAGCGAGCGCGCGCGGTTCGGGCGGCGCGGCGCGGGCATCGCCGGCTCGCGCGCGCTGGCCGGCGCGCTGCGGCAATCCTCCCCGGCGCAGCCGCGCGGCGGGACGGAATGCCGCGAAAGGGGAGAGCCGGCGCGCTACTCGAAGCGGATGACGAGGCCGGCGGCCGAGCGCTCGATGCGCGGGATGGCGGGCGCCGTCAGGTCGAAGATGACGCGCGCCACCGGGCTCGGCGCGCCGCGGAACTGCGAGACGCGCACGCGCTGCACGATGCCCTCGTCGATGGCGAGGATCGTGCGCGGCGCGCGGCTGACGACGCCGGCGAGATCGATCACGAAGCGGTGGGGCTCGGCGAGCCTGAAGGTGGCGTAGGCGAACTCGCCGTCCCCCGCAACGGTGACGGTGCGCTCGCCGGTGTGCTCGATGCCGAGAATCGTGGTGCCCGCGGCGCCGGCCGGCGCCGGCGCCGTCCAGGGGTGATCGGCGGTGCCGGTGACGAGAGGTGCCGGAAGCGAGGGTGGCTTCGAGCCGGAGGCCGGCGGCGACGGCGCGAGCGGCTCGCCGAGATCCTCCTCCTCGATGTGCACCGGCGGCGCGACCGCAGCGTCGGGATGCGGCGCGGAGCCTTCGCCGGGAGCCGACAGCGTCTCGGGGGGAGCGGCGGGCTCGACCTGCGGCGCGTCGCGAACCGGCTCGAGGTCGGCGTCGACGAAGGGGAGCCAGGTGAGCGGCTGGGGGTCGCGCGGGCGCGGCACCGGCGCGGCGTCGGGGAGCGGCTCGACCTGCGGCAGCGGCTCGGGGGGCGCCTCCGAGGCGGCGCGCGGCGCGAAGAGCGAGGTCGCCGTCTCCTGTGGCTCGGGCGCGGCCGGCTGCGGAGCGCGCGCCGGCGCGGGAACGGTCGTGAAGCGCGGCGCCGAGAGATCCTCTGCGACGAGTGCCGGCGCCGCGGGCTCGACGGGTGTCGGTACGGCAGCGACTTCGAGAGGCGGCGCGGAGGGTGGCGCATCGGGGAGCGGCGCGAGCTCGCCGCTCGCACCGCGCGCGGGCTCGAGCGCCACGACCGCCTCGGCGTCGAGCGGCGTCGGCACCGCGGCGATGCGGGCCGCTGGGCGAACGGCGGCCGGCGCCGGCAGCGGTGCGAGCGCTCCGCTCGCAACCGGCGACGTGGGCGCGAGCGCGGCGACCGACTCGGGCTCCGGGGGCGTCGGCACGGCGACGACGCGGGGCGCGGGGGGCGCGGTCGCCGGGGCCGCGAGAGTCGGCAGCGCGACCCTTCCGGCGGCCGGCGGCGCGCTCTCGAGCGGACGCACCTCGGCGGGCTCGGGGGGCGTCGGCACGGCGACGACACGCGCGGCCGGCGGTGCGGCGCGCGGCGGCGCGAGAGTGGGCAGGGCGGGAGCCGCCGCCGGTGCCGGGCTCTCAAGCGGACGGACGTCGCGCGGCTCGGGGGGTGTCGGCACGGCGACGACGCGCGCGGCCGGGACGGGCGGCGGAGTGACCGCGATCGCGGACAGCTGACGATCGGCGGGGCGGGGAGCGAGGCCGGCGTCGACTATCGGTATCGGCGCAGGTGGGACCACGGCCGGCGGAGCCGCAACGACGGGAGCAGCCACCGGTGCCGGAATTGGCGCGGATCGTGGCGCGGAGCGCGGCGCCGGCGCGGGCGGGGCAGCGGGTGCCGCCGGGAAGGGAGTTCCCTTCGGCGCGACGTCGATCACCAGGCGGTCGGCGCTCGCTCGGACCCGGTGCGCGGCTGCGCCGCGCGTCTCGATCAGCAGGCGGGTGACCGGCCGGCTCGGCACGCCGACGCTCGCCACGCGAACGCCCGAGACCAGGCCGCTGGCGAACAGGCGGGTGACGACGCCGGGCGCCGGGCGCGTGTTGACCAGGTCGATGGCGAACCTGCCGGGAGCGTCGGCCCCTTCTTCCCAGGCCGGCGCGCCGTCGAGCACGACCTCGATCCTGCCGAAAGGTGCCGCGCCGCCGGCCTCGAAGCTGCGGAGGATCGTCGGCTTCGACGGCGTGGCGAGCTCGACGGCCGGCAGGGGCGGGCCGAACGCGGCGCCAAGGGCGATCGCGGCGGCCGCGAAGCGCACCCTTCGCATTCGTTCGTCGTTCACGTCCGCGCCTCTCGAGTCATGGGGGAGCTCCGGCGCGCGAAGGTTAGCAGCCGGCGGCGACGAGCGCCTCTTTCGCCGTGCGCGGCAGGCGCTTCAGCCGGTGCTCCTCGCGCAGCGCCGCGCTCCAGCTGTCGACTTCGGCGCTCCAGGCGAGCTCGACCGGCAGGCGCGAGCGCGTGTAGCGCGAGGCCTTGCCGGCCCGGTGCTCCGCCAGCCGGCGGGCGAGGTCGACCGCCGCGCCGGCGTAGAGCGATCCGTCGCGGCAGCGCAGCAGGTAGACGAACGGCACGCGCGGAATGCTATCCCCGCCCCGCCGGCTCGCGCCCTGCGCCCGGGGGTAACATGGCCGCATGAATTGGCAGGAGCTGGTTCCGATCCTGCAGATCGCGGTGGGGCCGGTGATCCTGATCTCCGGCGTCGGCCTGCTGCTGCTCGGCATGACCAACCGGCTGGGGCGCATCGTCGACCGCTCGCGGGCGCTGGTGCGCACGGCGCGCGAGCTCGATCCGGAAGAACGCAGCCTCTCGATCGCCCAGCTTCGCATCCTCGACCGGCGCGCCCGGCTGGTGCGCGCCGCCATCGCCCTCGCCTGCCTGAGCGCGCTGGCGGCCGCGGTGCTCGTCGTGACGCTCTTCCTCTCCGCGCTGCTGGGGATCGGCAACGGCGTGCTGATCGTCGCGATCTTCACCGCCTGCCTGGGCGCGCTGATCGCGTCGCTGCTCTACTTCTTCATCGACATCCACCTGGCGCTCGGCGCCCTCCGCCTCGAGACCTCCAGCCTGCTGGCGCCGGAGGACTGAGGGGCGGGGCGGAGTGCTCCGCCCCTCCGGGTGCTCAGAACGCCGCTTCGGGGAAGTCCATGATCGGCGCCGCGCCGGCCATGAGCTGCGAGAAGTGGGCGCTGTGGCGCGGCAGCATGCGCGCCATGAAGTAGCGCGCGGTGGCGAGCTTCGCCTGGTAGAAGGCCGCTTCGTCGCCGTCCTTCTTCTCGAGCGCGATCTTCGCCATCTTCGCCCACAGGTAGCCGAGCGCCGTCCAGCCGAAGAGGTGGAGGTAGTCGGTCGCCGCGGCGCCCGCCTGGTCCGGGTTCTTCATCGCTTCCTGGGCGAGCCAGGCGGTGGCGCGCTGCAGGCGCTCGAAGGCCTTCGCGACCGGCTGCACGAATTCGGCGAGCTCGGCGTTGTTCGCCTCGGCTTCGAGGAACTCCTGCACCGGGTGGAAGAAGCGCCGCAGGAAACGTCCCATGTGGGCCGGCATCTTGCGGCCGACGAGGTCGAGCGCCTGGATGCCGTTGGTCCCCTCGTAGATCTGCGTGATGCGGCAGTCGCGGACGAGCTGCTCCATGCCGTAGTCGGTGGTGTAGCCGTAGCCGCCGCAGACCTGGACGCCGTGGTTGGTCGTCTCGAAGCCGATGTCGGTCAGGAAGGCCTTGACGATCGGCGTCAGCAGCGACGCCATGTCGTCGCCGATCTCGGCGCGCGCCTTGTCGGGATCGGCCTCGTGGTGGTCGATCTCGAGCGCGATCCAGGCGGTGAGCGCGCGGGCTCCTTCGATGAAGCCGCGCATGTTGAGCAGCATGCGCCGCACGTCGGGATGGACGATGATCGGGTCCGCTTCCTGCCCCGGGTTCTTGGTGCCGGTGAGCGCGCGCCCCTGCAGGCGCTCGCGCGCGAAGGCGACGGCGCCCTGGTAGGACGCTTCGGCGAGCGCCAGGCCCTGCTCGCCGACGTGCAGCCGGGCGCCGTTCATGAAGGTGAACATCCCCTTCATCCCCTTGTTCGCTTCGCCGACCAGCCAGCCGACCGCGTTGTCGAAATTGACCACGCAGGTGGGGGAGGCCTTGATGCCCATCTTGTGCTCGATGGCGCCGCAGCTGACGCCGTTCGGCAGCAGCTTGCCCCCCTCTTCGCGCAACTTCGGGATCACGAAGAGGCTGATCCCCTTGATGCCGGGCGGAGCGTCGGGGAGGCGGGCCAGCACGAGGTGGACGATGTTCTCGGTCAGGTCGTGCTCGCCGCCGGAGATGAAGATCTTGCTGCCGCTGAGCTTGTAGGAGCCGTCGGGGAGCGGCTCGGCCTTCATGCGGACGAGGCCGAGGTCGGTGCCGGCCTGCGGCTCGGTCAGGCACATCGTCGCCGCCCAGGTGCCGTCGACGAGCTTGGGGATGAAGCGCGCCTTGAGCTCGTCGTCGGCGTGCAGGTCGAGCGCCGCGTAGGCGCCGTGACTGAGCGCGGTAACCATGGCGAAGGAGAGGTTCGCCGCGCAGAGCACCTCGCCGAGGATGATGCCGACGGTGTAGGGGAGCCCCTGGCCGCCGTACTCGGGGCGCGCCGTGACGCCGGACCAGCCCCCCTCGCGGTAGAGCTTGTAGGCGTCGACGAATCCGGGCGGCATCTTCACCGCGCCGTTCTCGAAGCGCAGTCCTTCCTTGTCGCCGACCGCGTTCAGCGGTTGCAGCACTTCGCTCGCGAAGCGCCCCATCTCTTCGACGACGTCCATCACGAGGTCGGGGGTCGCTTCCTCGAAGCCCGGCAGCTTCGTCAGCTCGCCGGCTTCGAAGAGCTCGTAGTAGACGAAGCGGATGTCGCGCAGCGGCGCCTTGTAGGTGAGCATCGGTCTAGTTCCTCAGGGGCTTGCCGGTTTCGAGCATGGTCTCGATGCGGGCGAGGGTGGCGGGCGTGCGGACGAGGGCGAGGAAGGCCTCGCGCTCGAGGCGCGAGAGCTCGGTGGCCGGGATCGGCGCCGTCGGGTCGGCGTCGCCGCCGGTGAGCACGGTGGCGAGGTGGCCGGAGACGACTACGTCGTGCGGCGTCGCGGCGCCGCTCGCACGGAAGCCGGCGACCGCCATGTCGAGCGCCACCTTGCCGCTCGGGCCGGGGAGCGCGAGCTCGACCGGCGCCGGGGGCTGGTAGCCGGCGGCGAGGAGCGCGAGCGCCTTCGCTTTCGCGTCGGCGAGCAGGCGGTCGCGGTTCATCGTGACGCCGTCCGACGGACGGAGGAAGAGGAGCTCGCGCGCCTCGTCGGCCGAGGTCGAGACCTTCGCCATGCTGATCGTCTCGAAGGCCTTCGCCACCGCCGGCATCGGGCCCTTCGGCGCCTCGGGGCTCGTCTGCCAGCGGGTGAGGAGCTCCTTGCATCCGCCCCATCCGGGAATGACGCCGACGCCGACTTCGACGAGGCCCATGTAGGTCTCGGCGTGCGCCTGGATCGCCGAGCAATGCAGGTTGATCTCGCAGCCGCCGCCGAGCGCCATGCCGGCCGGCGCGCCGACCACCGGGAACGGGGCCTCCTTCATGCGCTGGAAGGTCTCCTGGCCCTGGGCGACCGACATCTCGATGGCCGGCCAGAGGGCGATGTTGGCCGCGAAGATCGCCAGGCCGAGGTTGGCGCCGACCGAGAAGTTCTCGCCATCGTTCGAGATCACGAGCGCCTTGTACTTCGCGCCGTCGATGATCGTCTGCGACTTCTCGATCATCCGCAGCACGCCCTCGTCGAGCGAGTTCATCTTGGTGTGGAACTCGAGGCAGAGGACGCCGTCGCCGAGGTCCCAGAGGCTGGCGGAGGAGTTCTTCGCCACCGGCTTCGACGCCCGCTTGACGTCGGCGAGCAGGAGGACGCCCTCCGGCCGCTTCACCGGGCGGTAGTTCCCGTCGAGTCCGAGCTGCTCGAGCTTGCCGTTCTCGACCCGGTAGAAGGTGCGGTCGCCGACTCTCGCGAGCAGCGGCGGCACCGCGATCCCTTCCGCCGCGAGGCGGGAGGCGAACCAGGCCGGCCCGACCTTGTCGAGCAGCTCGAAGGGTCCCATCCCCCAGCCGAAGCCGGTGCGCATCGCCTCGTCGACCGCGAAGATCTCGTCGGCGATCTCGGGCAAGCGCCCGAGCGCGTAGACGAGCGTCTGCGAGAGCATCCGCCAGGCGAAGCGCCCGCCCTTGTCGGGGTGCTCGAGCAGGGCGCGCGGGCCCCCCTTCTTCGACGCTTCGAGGCTGGCGAGCGAGGCCTTGACGCTCGGCCGGTACTCGCCGGTCGCGAGGTCGATCGCCTGCTTCTCCTTCTTGCCGCCCTCGGTGTCGAGGCGGTAGAAGCCCCCCTTCCCCTTGCGGCCGGTGTAGCCCGTCGCGATCATCTTCTGGATCAGCGGGCTCTCCTGGTGCATGTCGCGGTAGGGGTCGTCCTTGGCGAGCGAAGCGAGCATCGAGGCCGCGACGTGCGGCCCGAGGTCGATGCCGACGAGGTCCATCAGGCCGAAGACGCCGGTCTTCGGGAAGCCGAAGGGCCGGCCGGCGATCGCGTCGGCCTCCTCGACCGTCAGGCCGAGGTCCATCGCGGCGCGGGTCGCCGACTCGATCCAGTAGGTGCCGACGCGGTTGGCGATGAAGCCGGGCGTGTCCTTGCAGTCGACGACGCTCTTGCCGAGCTGCACGTCGGCGAAGGCGCGCACGGTGGCGACCGCGTCGGGGCGCGTCGCCGGGCCGGCGACGAGCTCGAGCAGCCGCATGTAGCGCGGCGGGTTGAAGAAGTGGGTGATCAGGAAGTCGGCCGCGAAGCTCGCCGGCAGCCCGTCGAGGAGCTTGGCGAGCGGCATGGTCGAGGTGTTGCTCGAGACGATCGAGCCCTTCTTCCGCACGCCGTCGATGGCCCGGTAGACCTTCTGCTTGACGTCGAGGCGCTCGAGGACGGCTTCGATGATCCAGTCGCAGTCGGCGAGGAGATTCAGGTGGTCCTCGAGATTGCCGGGGGTGACCAGCTTCGCGCGACGCTCGGACATGAACGCGGCGGGCTTGGCCTTGAGCAGCTTCTCGATGGCGCCCTTGGCGAGGGCGTCGCGATCGGTCGCGCGGTCATCTCCGGGGGGGACGATGTCGAGCAGGACGACCGGCACGCCGGCGTTGGCGACGTGGGCGGCGATGCCGGCGCCCATCACGCCGGCACCGAGAACGCCGACCTTGCGGATTCCGTGCGTCTTGTCGCCGGCCATGGTCACACCGCCTCGAGGATGGTGGCGATGCCCTGACCGCCGCCGATGCACATCGTGGCGAGGGCGTACTTCTTCTTCTCGCGCCGCAGCAGCGACGCCGCCTTGCCGGCGATGCGCGCGCCGCTCGCGCCGAGCGGGTGGCCGAGCGCGATGGCGCCGCCGTCGAGATTGAGCTTCGCCGGATCGAGCCCGAGCTCGTCGATGACGGCGAGCGACTGTGCGGCGAAGGCCTCGTTGAGCTCGACGATGTCGATCTGGTCGAGCTTCAGCCCGGCGCGGACGAGGGCTTTCTGCGTCGCGGCGACGGGCCCGATGCCCATGAGCTCGGGCGCACAGCCCGAGACGGCGAAGCTCTTGATGCGGGCGAGGGGCTCGAGGCCCTTCTTCTGCGCGTACTCCTCGGAGCAGACCAGCACCGCGGCGGCGCCGTCGGTGACCGGCGAGGAGGTGCCGGCGGTGACCGTGCCCTTCTCGTCGAAGGCGAGCTTGAGCCCGGCGAGCCCCTCGAGCGTCGAGTCGGGGCGCGGGCAGCCGTCCTTCGTCACCTTGCCCCCCTTGGTGGTGATCGGGACGATCTCGGCGTCGAAGTGGCCGGCGGCGATCGCCGCGGCGGTCTTCTGCTGCGAGGCGAGCGCGAACTCCTCCTGGCGCTGGCGGGAGATCTTGCGCTGCTTCGCGAGGTTCTCCGCCGTCTCGCCCATCGAGGCGAAGGCCTGCGGATAGCGCTGGTAGAGGCCGGGGTGCGGCATCGGATTGAAGCCGCCCATCGGCACCCGCGTCATCGATTCGACGCCGGCACAGATGAAGGCCTCGCCGGCGTTCCACTGAATGGCGCCGGCGGCGATGTGGATCGACTGCATCGACGAGCCGCAGAAACGGTTGACCGTCGCGCCGGCGACGGTGAGCGGCAGGTCGGCGAGGAAGCCGATGATGCGCGCCACGTTGAAGCCTTGCTCCGCCTCGGGGAAGGCGCAGCCGACGAGAAGATCCTCGACGTCGGCGGGATCGACGCCGGTGCGCTCGACGAGCGCGCGGACGGTCTGGGCGGCGAGCTCGTCCGGACGCACCCGGGCGAGCTCCCCCTTCTTGGCGGGCGTGAAGGGGGAGCGGACATAGCCGGCGATGACGACGTTTTTCATGATGGGTTCGGGCCTCCGTCGGGGTTCAGGCTTCGGGCTGGGCGACACCGCGTTTGCGCATGGCGTCGAGCGTGAGTTGTTCGATCTCGCGCAGCTCCTCGAGCGTGAGGTCGAGGTCCTGGCGCTGGGCCTGGAGCTCGGCGATGCGCTGGCGGGCGCCGCGCAGCAGGTGCTCGAGCTGCGTCTTGTGCGCGGGATCGGCGTCGTAGAGGTCGAGGTACTTCTGGATCAGGGCGAGCGAGAAGCCGAGCCGCTTGCCGCGCAGGATGATCAGCAGCCGGGCGCGGTCGCGGTAGCTGTAGACCCGCGTCGAGCCGGCGCGCTGCGGCCGCAGCAGCCCCTTGCTCTCGTAGAACCGGATGGCGCGCGGCGTCGCACCGACCTCGTCGGAGAGCTCGGTGATCGAGAAGAGGCGTTCGGGATCGTGGGGCGCGGCCATGGGGTCTTCCGGGCTCGGACCTTAGCCCCGGTTGACGTATACGTCAAGTGACTGACGTATAGGGTACGCCGCGACGCGGCTTAAGCTGGCAAGCGATTTGTTTTCAATATCTTGGCGCGAAGAACACGCGCGCCAATCGCGGCTACTGGTAGGTGACGACGAGCTGCGGGCGGTTGGCGGCGGTCGAGTCGTCGCCCGCGAAATAGCCGATCCAGTCGGCACCCAGATCGTCGTTGTCGTCCCTGGCGAACGCGACGCGGACCTGGGTCTTGCCCCGCTTGTTGATCGCCGCGCGACCGGCGGCGCTGAAAGTGCAGGTCGACCAGGCACCGTTGATGGCCGGGCTCGAGAGCGAGCAGACCGCGGCAGCCGTCGCCGACGCCCGGAAGTCCGCGGACGCGAGGGCCGCGTTGCCGCCGAAGGCGTTCGCGATGTCGGCGCTCATCGCACCGAGGAGATTGAAGGGATTCGTTCCCTGCACCTTGCCGCGCCTGAGGCGCAGCGTGACCCCGGTCACGGTGGCGCCGTTGGGGATGGCCGAGGTGTCGAAGGAGAGGAACCCCTTGAGCTGCCGGTCGGCGCCGTCGTCGCCGACGCGGATCGCGCCGGCGCTGGTGTCGGCGGCGCTCGCGAAGCCCCCGGCGTTGGCGAGCTCGGCCTTCTCCTGCACGTAGCCGTCCTGCGCCGCGATCGACCGGAGCGTCCTGCTCGCCGGCACGGCGCCGCCCGTGCAGGCCGAGGTGGTGAATCCCGTGCAGCTGCTGTTGCAGGCCAGCGTGCCGGACGCGAATCCCTCGCTGGTGCAGCTCTGGCCGCCGAAGTCGCCGCCGTCGCAGATCTCCGGCGGTTCGATCAGGTCGTTGCCGCAGACCGCGCCGGCGCCGCCGGAGAAGTCGACCAGGGCGAAGCCGACGTTCTCGGCCTGGGGGTTGCTCGACG
This sequence comes from Thermoanaerobaculia bacterium, assembly GCA_963699245.1. Classification (GTDB taxonomy): domain Bacteria; phylum Acidobacteriota; class Thermoanaerobaculia; order Multivoradales; family JAGPDF01; genus JACTMI01. The sequence continues at coordinate 1,577,081 of OY969426.1, read as the reverse complement.
ACCCCGGGAAGTAGTGGCGCGTGTCGGTCCAGGCGATGAAGGCCTTCCCCGCCTTGACGTCGAGTCCCATGTATTCGCCGTACTGGTTGGGGTTGTGGTAACTGTTGTCGCCCGAGTTCTCGTCCGAGGTCGAGATGCCGCTGTTGTTGAACTCGGAAGAGCTCGCGCTGACCTTGACGTTGGCCTCGAACGACAGCCCGCAATCGGCCGAGCGCGCGGCGTAGAAGTCGACCTTGCGATTGGCGGGATCGTTGCGCGTGTCGTGCCAGACGACGATCACGTCGCCGGTAGCCTGGTCGACCTGCAGGAAGGGGTGGAACTGGGTCCGCCCGAGGATGCCGTCGTCGTTGATCCGCAGCGCTGGCGACCAGGTGGCGCCATTGTCGGTCGACCGGGACAGCCAGACGTCGTTGTCGGCGACGGTTCCCGCGGCGAAGTCGCTGAAGGTCGCATAGAGATTGCCGTCGCAGGCGCCGCCCGAGTTGTCGCTGTCGATGGCGCCGAAGGGGTTGATGCCCCGTTGATCCTGGGCGTCCGGAAGGTTGGCGCCCGAGAAGCCGACCAGGTCGAAGTCGCGCACCAGCACGGGCGTCGACCAGCTCGCGCCGCCGTTGGTGGAGCGCGTGGAATACATCCGCTCGTTGGTGCAGCTGGCATCGCAGGTCAGCGTGTCGAAGACGACGTGCACCGTGCCGTCCCTGGCGACCGCGATCTCGCACGAAAGGTCGTAGGTGCCGATCGCCGCACTCGGCAGGTCGACCTCGCTCCAGCTGGTGCCGTTGGTCGAAGACCAGGCGAGCTTCTCGTCGTTGTCGCGATCCCAGCAGGTGTAGTGGCGGCCGTAGTAGGGGCTCGCCGGAGTCGTGTCGATGGCGTAGAAGTTCTTGTCCTCGAGTGTGCCCGCCGGCCACCCGTTGGTGACGATGCCCTGCTTCGACCAGGTCGCGCCGCCGTCGGCCGAGCGCGCGACGACCATCGCATTCTGGGGCGACCAGGCGAAACAGATCAGCATGTAGTTGAGGAAGACTTCGCCGTCGTCGTTCCACGCGACCGCCGGATCGGAGCCGAAGACCGTCGTGGGGCAGTTGCCGAGCGCCATCACGTTGTTGGATGGCGCGCAGGTGTAGCTCCAGGTCGTGCCGCCGTCACCCGAATGGAAGACCGCCAGAGTCTGGTCGTTGTTGCAGGCGGCGCCCGCGGTCCCCCAGGTATTGGCCGCGGCGACCACCTGATTGTGGTTGTTGGGATTGACCGCGATCTGGATCTCGCCTTCATAGCCGTTGGGCGCCGGAACGTCGGACATCGCGACGTTCCGGTTCGTGCCGATGGAGATCGCCGTGGCGATCTCGGCGACGACCGGCGGCCCGGAGTCGATCTGGCGCCGGACCAGCAATGCGTCCACCGCGACGTCGCCGTAGAGCCGGCGGGCGTCGTCCTGGTGGAGCTCGATCCAGCGCAGGTGGGCGTCGGCGAGGAAGCGCGGAATCGCGACCTCGAAGCGTCGCGCCTCCATGTCCTGCTTGAGGAACTCGAGCGGCGAAAGCGGCATGGCGAGGAGGAAACGATCGATGGCGGCGCCGTTCCCGGCGAAGTCGTACCGCAAGGGAGCGCTCGCCAGGAGCGACGGGTTCGTCCGCACCGACTGGTAACGCCGGGCCATTTCGCCGCGCAGCGCCGCGCGCGACATCGGCGCGGCGAAGGCGCCTCCGGCGATCAGGACCGCGAGGCCGAAGGCCACGGCGGTTCGTTCCAGTCGATGACGCATGCAGACTCCCCTCGGACGACGTCCTCTCCGGAACGCGTCCTCAAGGTAGCCCTTCGGCCCGAATGCCGGAAGCGCACTAAGTACCCTGGAGCCCTTCCGCGGCGTAGGTAGAAACCACCCCTGCACCGCGATCCGAAGGGGCGCGCCTCGAGGTGGCGCGGCGGTCTAGTGGTAGGTGACGACGAGCTGGGGCCGGTTGGCGGCGGTCGAGCTGTCGCCCGAGTAGTAGCCGATCCAGTCGGCGCCGCGGTCGTCGTTGTCGTCCCTGGCGAAGGCGACGCGGACCTGGGTCTTGCCGGTCTTGTTGATCGCGCTGCGGCCGGCGGCGTCGAAGGCGCAGGTCGACCAGGCGCCGTTGGTGGACGCCTTCGAAAGAGTGCAGACCGCGCTCGCCGCGGCCGCCGCCTGGAAATCTCCGGCCGCGAGCGCCACCTTGCCGCCGAAGGCGCTCGAGACGTCGGCGCTCATCGCCCCGAGGACATTGAAGGGGTTCGAGCCCTGGACCGTGCCGCGCTTGAGGCGCAGCGTCACGGCCGTGATCGTGGCGCCGTCGGGGATGATCGACGTGTCGAAGGAGACGACGCCCTCGAGCTGGCGGTCGTACGCGTCGTCGCCGACCCGGATGGCGCTGGAGCCGGTGCTGGTGGCGTTGGCGTAGCCCCCGACCTTGGCGGTCTCCGACTTCTCCTGCACGTAGCCGTCCTGCGCTGCGATCGAGATCGAAGTCCGGGTCACCGGCGTGATCGCGGTGCAGGCGGAGGTGTCGAACGCCGCGCAAGAGCCGTCGCAGGCGAGCGTGCCCCCCGCGAATCCTTCCGTGACGCAGGTCTGGCCGCCGAGGTCCGTGCCGTCGCAGACCTCCGGTGACTCGATCAGGTTGTTGCCGCAGACGGCGCCGGAGCCGCCGCCGAAGTCCACCACCGCGAAGCCGACGTTCTCGCGCTGCGAGTCACTCGTCGAGCCGGGGAAGTACTGCCGGGTGTCGGTCCAGGCCACCCAGGCCTTCCCCGTGCCGACGGCGAGGCCGAGATACTCGCCGTACTGGTTCGGGTTGTGGCTGACGTTGTCGGTGCTGTTCTCGTCGGAATAGGAGACGCCACTGTTGTTGAACTCCGCCGAGCTGGCGCTCACCTGGACGTTGGCCTCGAAGGAGAGGCCGCAGTCGGTCGAGCGCGCGGCGTAGAAATCCACCTTGCGGTTGTTCGCGTCGTTGCGTGCGTCGTGCCAGGCGACCACGACGTGGCCGTTCGACTGGTCGACCTGCAGGAAGGGGTGAAACTGCGTGCGGCCAGCGAGGCCGCCGTCGTTAACCCGCAGCGGGGCCGACCAGCTGGCGCCGTTGTCGGTCGAGCGGCTCAGCCAGACGTCGTTGTCGGCGGCGCTCCCCGAGGCGAAGTCGCTGAACGTCACGTAGAGGTTGCCGTCGCAGGCGCCGCCTGAGTTGTCGACGTCGATGGCGCCGAAGGGGTTGATGCCACGGTCGTCCTGGGGATCCGGGAAATTGGCGCCCGAGAAGCCGACCAGGTTGAAGTCGCGGACGAGGACGGGGGCCGACCAGGTTGCGCCGCCATTCGTCGAGCGGGTGTAGAACATCCGCTCGTTGGTGCAGTTTGCGCCGCAGTTCAAGGTGTCGAAGACGACGTGCACCGTGCCGTCCTTGCCGACCGCGATCTCGCAGGCGAGGTCGTAGGTGCCGGCCGCGGCGGCTGGGAGATCCACCTCGGTCCAGCTCGCGCCGTTGCTGGTCGAGTAGGCGAACTTCTCGTTGTTGTCGCGGTCCCAGCAGGTGTAGTGACGGCCGTAATAGGGGCTCGCCGGGGTGTTGTCGATGGCGTAGAAGTTCTTGTCCTCGAGGTTGCCGCTGGTCCAGGAGTTCCTGATCACGCCCTGCTTCGTCCAGGTTGCGCCGCCATTGGTCGAACGAGCCACCACCATGGCGTAACCGTTCGGGTAGCAGAGGAGCATGTAGTTCAGGAAGACCTCGTTCGCGTCGTTCCAGAAGACCGCCGGATCCGAGCCGTACACCGTACCGACGCAGGCGCCCAGGTTCATGACGTTGTTCGAGGGAGCGCAGGTGTAGTTCCAGCTCGCGCCGCCGTCGCTCGAGTAGAAGACCGACTGCGTCTGGTCGCTGTTGCAGGCCGCACCGGCGGTGCCCCAGGTGTTGGAGGCGGCAACCATCTGGTTGGGGTTGTTCGGATTCACCGCGAGCTGGATCTCGCCGTCGAAGCCCTCCGGCGCGGGCACGTCGGTGGCGGCGACGTTCCGGTTCGTGCCCACCGCGGCCGACTCGCCGAGGAGGGTGGCGCGCACCGGCGGACCAGCGTCGACCTGCCGCCGGAGCAGCAGCTCGTCGACCGCGGCGTCGCCGTAGAGCGCCCGCGCGTCGGCCGGGTGGAGCTCGACCCAGCGCAGGTGGGCGTCGGCGAGGAAGCGCGGGATCGCCACCTCGTAGCGCCGCGCTTCCATGTCCTGCTTGAGGAATTCGAGCGGCGAGAGCGGCATCGCCTGCAGGAAGCGGTCGATGGCGGCGCGATCGGCGGCAAAGTCGTAGCGCGCCGGCTCGCTCGCCAGCAACCCCGGCCTGGCCAGCGCGGCGCGGTAGCGGTGCGCGAGCTCGGCGCGCAGCGCGCCGCGCGAGAGGGGCGGCGCGGCGAGCGCGGCCGAAGCGACGAGCGCGACGAGGCCGAGGGCAGCGGCGGCGTGTTCGAAGCGACGGTGCATGCGGGGCTCGTTCGCCTGCCGGGAAGGCCGGTCTCTCCGGTCGAGAACCGGGGGCGACGACGCGATCAGAGTAGCAGCGCGCCGAATGGCCGGCAAATCGATCGCCGCGCCGCCGCCCGCAACTTTCCGGCGCACCGCTCCGTATACTGTGTGACACACACTATGCGGCCGAGAGTCCACCGATGAGCCCCGACCCGATCGAAAACCTCCGCCTCGAGCTCCGCCGCGGCTCGCTGGTGCTCGCCGTGCTGGCGCAGCTGCGCAGCGAGCAGTACGGCTACACGCTGCGCAAGGCGCTCGCCGCGCAGGGGATGGCGATCGACGAGGGGACGCTCTACCCGCTGCTCCGCCGGCTCGAGAGCCAGGGGCTGCTGGTCAGCGAGTGGCGGGAAGAGGAGCGCCGCAGCAAGCGCTTCTACCGTCTCTCGCACGACGGCCGCCTGGTCCTGCGCCAGCTGGCGGCGGAGTGGCGCGGCCTCAACACTTCCCTCGAAACGATCCTCTAGGAGCGACCCCATGGATCTCCTCGACCGCTACCTCCAGGCCATCCGCTGGTGGCTCCCCCGTGGCGCCGATCGCGACCTGGTCACCGAGCTCGCCGACGACCTGCGCTCGCAGATCGAAGAGAAGGAAACCGAGCTCGGCCGCAAGCTCACCGAAACAGAGCTGGTCGACATCCTCCGACGCTGCGGGCACCCGATGACGGTGGCGGGAAAGCTTCTGCCCGGCCGGAGCTTCCTGTCGCCGGCGATGTCCGTGGTCTACGGCTTCGTCCTGCGCGTCGTCCTGCTGGGGGTGCTTCCCGTCGCCCTCGTGCTGCTCGCGGTCCCCGCGCTGGTGGCGACGCGCGACCCGGTGGGCGTCCTGTTCGATCGGCTCGGCGGGATCGCCCAGGCGGCGCTGACCGCCTTCGTCCTGATCACGGCGATCTTCTTCTTCGTCGATCGCCACCAGACCCGGCTGGGGCTCACCCGCGAGTGGGACCCCCGCCGGCTTCCGAAGCTGCGCGACAGCCGCCGCATTCCACGCGCCGACTCGGCGGCCGCGATCGTGGTCGGGTTGCTCTTTCTCGCCTGGTGGACCGGCGTCGCCTCCGGGTCTCTCCAGCTTGGCCGTCTGGGCGAGCGGGGGGAGTGGACCGCGGCCTGGCAGGGGTTCCGCGAGCTTCTCTACTGGCCCGTGCTGCTGCTGTCGACGGCGGGCCTCGCTCTCTCGGTGGTGGCGCTCTTCCGCCCCTACTGGACCCGCACCCGGCTGCTCGCGCGGGTCGCCGTCGACGGCGCGCTCGCGGTCACTCTCGGCCTGGTGCTGTGGCCGCACCGAGGCGATCTGGTGACGCTCGTCGACTACCTGCGCGCGGGAAAGCACGCGCTGACCGGCGGGGAGGCGGCGTCGGTCGTCGCGCGGCTCGGCATTCTCTGGGCGATCGCCTGGGTCGCGATCGCGGTTTCGATCGCCACCGTCGTCGGGATGGCGAGGCTCCTGACCTGGCGGGAAGACGGTGGCGGCGAGGCACCGCGGCGGGGTTCGTGATGAGATCGTCCGCCGCCGTCCGCCGCTCCCGACCCTCATGCCCTCGCCTTCGACCCCGACTCCGCGCCCGCAGCTGCTCGCCTGCGACGGCCTCACCAAGCAGTTCGGCGCCCGGCCGCTCTTCACCGGGCTGAGCTTCGCGCTCGCCGAAGGGGACCGCGTCGGCCTGGTCGGCCCGAACGGATCGGGGAAGTCGACGCTGCTGCGTATCCTCGCCGGCCTCGAGACCGGCCGACGCCGGCACGCGCTCGCTGCGTCGCGGCGCGCGGGTCGGCTACGTGGCGCAGGACCCGGAGCTTGCGCCCGGCGCCACCGCCGAGGAGTCCATCGTCGCGGCGCTGGCCGACCTGCATCTCGAAGATTACGAGCGGCACGGCCGGGCGCGCCGGCTGCTCGGCCGGCTGGGCTTCGACGATCCGGAGGTCCGGGTCGCGACGCTCTCCGGCGGCTGGAAGAAGCGGCTGGCGATCGCGCGCGAGCTGGCGCGCGAGCCCGACATCCTGCTGCTCGACGAGCCGACCAATCACCTCGACCTCGACGGGATCCTCGAGCTCGAAAAGGCGCTGCTCGCCGAGACGCGCGCCTTCGTCGTCGCCAGCCACGACCGCTGGTTCCTCGAGAACGTCGCGCGCCGCATGCTCGAGCTCGACCGCGCCTACCCGGGGGGCCTGCTGGCGGTCGAGGGGCGCTACAGCGACCTGCTCGAGAAGCGCGACGAGGTGCGCCGCAACCAGGCCGACTACGACGAGACGCTCGCCAACCGGGCGCGGCGCGAGCTCGAGTGGCTGCGCCGCGGCCCGAAGGCGCGCACGACCAAGTCGAAGGCCCGCATCGACGGCGCCCGACGCCTGTTCGACGAGCTGGCCGAGGTGCGGACGCGGACCGCCGAGGGGGCCACCGCCGGCATCGAGTTCGCGGCGACCGGCAGGAAGACGAAGCGCCTCCTGGTGGCGACGCGGCCTCGGCAAGTCGTACGGCGGCCGCGCCGTGCTCCGCGACGTCGATCTCCTGCTGGCGCCCGGCACCCGGCTCGGCGTGCTCGGCGCCAACGGCAGCGGCAAGACGACGCTCCTGCTCGCTGCTCGCCGGCACGCTCGAGCCCGACGCCGGCACGATCGAGCGCGCGCCGGGCCTGCGCACGCGTCCTCTTCGAGCAGGGGCGGGAGTCGCTCGATCCCACGCTGACGCTGCGGCGCGCCCTCGCGCCGGAAGGCGGACTCGGTCGTCCACCAGGATCGCGAGGTCCACGTCGCCGTCCTGGGCGAAGCGCTTCCTCTTCCGCTCCGAGCAGCTCGAGAGCCCCGGTCGCGCAGCCTCTCGGGCGGCGAGCAGGCGCGCATCCTCATCGCGCGGCTCATGCTCGCAGCCGGCCGACCTGCTGATCCTCGACGAGCCGACCAACGACCTCGACATCCCGACCCTCGAGGTGCTCGAGGAGAGCCTGCTCGAGTTCCCCGGCGCGCTCGTGCTGGTCACCCACGACCGCTACCTGCTCGACCGCGTCTCGACCGCGCTCCTGGCGCTCGACGGCGAGGGCGGCGCGACGCCTTCGCCGATCTCGCCCAGTGGCGAGCCGGCCGCGCGGCCGCGGCACTGCCGCGTCCGGCGGCGCGGAGCCGCGCGGCGGCGAAGCGCCCGACCGGCGCGAGCCGCCGCCGGCGCGAAACGGCTCTCCTACCGCGAGCAGCGCGAGTGGGAGGGGATGGAGGCGGCGATCCTCGCCGCCGAGAGCGAGCTCGAGCGGCGGCGCGCCGCCGCGGAGGATCCGGCGGTCGCGTCCGACGCCGGCGAGCTCACCGCGCGCTACGCGGCGCTCGCCGACGCGCAGGCCGAGGTCGATCGCCTCTACGCGCGCTGGTCCGAGCTCGAGGCCTTGTGCGATTGAGGCTGCAGCCGGTCGCCTTTTCCGCGCGGGATACCATCGCGGCGTGAAAGCGACGAAGGCGATCCTCCTCGCGCTGCTGGCGATCGCCGCCCTCTACGGCCTGACGCGGCTCTTCCTCGACTCGCTCGGCGGCGGCTCGTCCGCCGGCGCCGCGGCCGGCGTGCTCTTCGCGCCGCCGCCGGGCTTTCGCACCGATGAAGGAGGGGAGCTCGCTCGCGCCGATGCGGCGCGCCGGCTGCTCGCCGCGCTCGACGGCTCGCCGGCCGAATCGCGCCGTGGACTGCACTTCACGAGCCAGGGATTCGAGCTCTACTGGCTGGTCGATCGCGCCGATCCCGCCGCGCCCCGCCTGGTCGAGCTCTCCGCCGGGCCGACCGGCACCCGCCTCGAGACGACTTTCGCCGGCGATCCGCGGCTCCGTCTCGCCGCGGCGGCACAGACGGGAAGGCTCGACGCCCCCGGCCTGCCGGCGGGGGAGAGCCACAACCTCTATCACTGAGCGGGACGACCGCGGCTCAGGCGGCGGGCCGTGCGGCGACGACGCGCGCGAAGGCGGCGAGGAAGATGTCCATCTCGGCCTCGGTGCCGACGGTGACGCGCAGGTGGTTCGGCATCGCGGCGAAGCGCCGGCCGACGTCGACACCCGCCTCGTGCAACCCGGCGATCACCGGCTTCACGTCGCGGCCGAGGTCGGCCATGAAGAAATTCGCGGCCGAAGGGAGGACGCGGGCGCCGCTCTTCTCGATCGTCGCGGCGACGTGCCGGCGCAGCTCCGCGTTGCGGCGGCCCGCCGCCGCGACGTGGTCGCGCTCGCCGAGCGCGGCGCGCGCCGCGACCAGACCCTGGACGTTGACGGCGTCCCAGGAGAGCTGGCCGCGCAGCTGCGTGATGCGCGCCGCCGATCCGAGCGCGCAGCCGACGCGCAGGCCGGCCATGCCGTAGACCTTCGAGAAGGTCCGCGTCACGACCAGGTTGGGATAGCGCGCCAGCCAGGGGAGGACGCTCTCGTAGCCCGGCGAGCCGACCGCGTAGTGGTGGTAGGCCTCGTCGACCAGCACGACGACCCCCGCCGGCAAGCGGTCGAGCAGCGCGCGCAGCTCGCCCGCCGGCGTCAGTGTCGCGGTCGGGTTGTTCGGATTGCAGACGTAGACCAGGCCGGCGTCTCCGACCGCGGCCGCCATCGCGGCGAGGTCGTGGCGCCAGTCGGCGGTGAGCGGCACGCGCTTCACCTCGGCGCCGCGCACCTCGGCGTAACGGCCGAGCGCCTCGAAAGTCGGTTCGGCCACCGCGGCGCGCCGGCCGGGACCGCTCCAGGCGCCGGCGGCGGCGTGCAGGATCTGGCTCGAGCCGGCGCCGAGGGCGACTTGCTCCGCGGCGATTCCGGCCTCGGCCGCCAGGGAGTCGGCGAGCTCGTCGCCGGCGCGGTCGGGGTAGCGGCAGAGGAGCGCCGCGGTTCCGGCCAGCGCGGCGAGCGCCGCCGGCGGCGGGCCGTACGGATTCTCGTTGGCGCTCAGGCGGATGCGCGACGGCGGCGCGGCCGGCTCCGCGCCGAGCAGAGGGCTGTCGCCGGCGAGCGGGCGAAGCGCCGCCCAGGCCGCACCGACACCGAGGAGGCGCGCCAGGTCGCGCCGCGAGGCTGCGAAGTCGGCGGCGCTCATGGACGCCTCAGCGCGGCCAGAGCCAGCCGAAGGCGCCGGCGGTGACGAGAGCGTAGAGCAGGCCGTCGAAGAGCTGCTTGAGCGTGGCCGGCCAGGGGTGCCCCATCCAGATCGAGTCGGTCCCGCGGCCGACCCCGTAGGCCATGAAGGCGACGGCGCCGGCGACGCGGAAGACAGCCAGGTAGTGGGCTCCGGGCGCGAGAGCATGTCCGGCGATGTAGGCGGTGAAGAGGCCGACCACGAGGCAGAAGACGAACCACTGCGCGAGGTGCTTGCCGAGCTTCGGCGTGACACTCGGCATCACCGTCAGCTGGCCGACCGGACCCGCGACGTACTTCGCCGCCATGGCGGGCGAGCTCATCTCCTTCGGATCCGCGCAGTGCGGGAACATGTACATCCCGGGCGTCAGCCCCGCCTGGCGCAGGCCCGCGAGCGTCTCCGCCTCGCGCGGCAGGGCCCGGTAGTCGCTGTTGTGGTAGCGCAGGACCATGTGCACCACTGCGCTGGCGACGAAGACCAGCGCGGCGGCGACAGCGATCGGAAGCCACAGCTCGGCGAGCGGCACCATGTCGACTCCTCCTTGGCGCGCCGCCGGCAGGGCCGCGGCACGCCGTCACGAAGTGCGGGATTGTGCGGCGAGATTAGCACCGGTCGCGGGGGTGGTAGCGTTTCGCGCTTCGAGGGCGAGGAGGCCGCATGAAGGTCGTCGAGTGTGTTCCGAACATCTCCGAGGGGCGGCGCCCCGAGGTCTATCGAGGCGGTCGCGCAGGCGGCGGCGCGCGTGCCGGGCGTGACGCTGCTCGACGTCGATCCGGGCGCGGAGACGAACCGCACCGTGATCACCTTCGTCGGCGAGCCCGAGGCGGTGCTCGAAGGGGCCTGGCAGCTCCTCGCCGCGGCGCTCGAGCGGATCGACATGACGACCCATCGCGGCGCGCACGCGCGCATCGGCGCGGTCGACGTGGTGCCGTTCGTGCCGGTCTCCGGCGTCACGATGGACGAGTGCGCCGAGCTCGCGCGGCGGCTGGGCGAGCGCGCCGGGCGCGAGCTCGGCCTGCCGGTCTATCTCTACGAGCACGCCGCGACCGCGCCCGACGCGCCGCAACCTCGCCGACGTCCGCGCCGGCGAGTACGAGGGGCTGGCCGGCGAAGCTCGCGGACCCGGCCTGGCAGCCCGACTTCGGCCCGGCGGCCTTCGTGCCGCGCTCCGGCGCGACGGTGATCGGCGCGCGCAAGTTCCTCGTCGCCTACAACGTCAACCTCAACACGGTCGACAAGCGGCTGGCGACCGCGATCGCCGTCGACATCCGCGAGAAGGGGAAGAAGCGGCTCGACGCGAAGGGCAAGCCGGTGCTCGACGCCGCGGGCGAGGAGATCTGGGATCCGGGCCTGCTCGAGGGGATCAAGGCGGTCGGCTGGACGATCCCCGAGTTCGGCTGCGCGCAGATCTCGATCAACCTCACCGACCTCGACGTGACGCCGCTGCACGTCGTCTTCGACACCTGCGACGAGCGCGCGCGCGGCGCACGGCCTGCGCGTCACCGGCTCGGAGCTGGTCGGCCTGGTGCCGCGCGAGGCGCTGCTCGCCGCCGGCCGCCACTACCTGCGCGCGCATGGGCCGCTCGACCGGCGTGCCGGAGGCGCGCTCTCGTGCACGTCGCGATCCGCACGCTCGGCCTCTCCGAGGTCAAGCCGTTCGACGCCCGCGGAGCGGGTCATCGAGTACCGCCTCGCGCCGCCGGCGCCGCTCGTCGCCATGACGCTCGCCGCCTTCGCCGACGAGCTGTCGAGCGACTCGCCGGCGCCCGGCGGCGGCTCGGTCGCCGCGCTCGCCGGCGCGCTCGCCGCCGGGCTCGCCGCGATGGTCGCCAACCTCTCGCACCCGAAGCAGCGGCTTCGAGGCGCGCCAGCCGCAGCGCTCGAGCAGACTCGCCGTGCGCGGCCAGGAGCTCAAGGACCGCCTGCTCGCCGCGGTCGACGCCGACACCGCGGCGTTCGACGCCTTCCTCGCGGCGATGCGCCTGCCGAAGGGGACGCGCCGAGGAGAAGGCGGCGCGCGAGCAGGCGATGGTCGAGGCGACGATCGGCACGATCGAGGTGCCGCTGGTCACGCTCGAGGCGTGCCCCGAGTTCGTCGAGCTCTGCCGCGAGGTCGGCGGAGATCGGCCTGCAGGCGTCGCTCTCCGACGCCGGCACCGGCGCCGAGATGGCGCGCGCCGCGGCCTCCGGCGCCTACCAGAACGTCTGCATCAACCTGCCGGGTCTCGCCGATCGCGCAGGCGAAGGCGGCGCTCCTGGCGCGCGCCGACGCCGCCTGGGAGAAGACGAAGAGCCTCGCGGCGCGAGCCGAGGCCGAGCTCCTCGGCAAACTGCGCGCCGCCGCAGTCTGAGGTGAACCTGCTTTCGAGCGAAGCGGCGCCGGCAGGGAAGCCGTGGCGGCTCGGCTCGCCCGAGGTCGTCGGGCTGGCGCTCCTCGTCGCCGCGCTGCAGCTGTGGGCGGGGCCGCGCTACGGGCTCTTCCGCGACGAGCTCTACTACCTCGCCTGCGCCGATCACCTCGGCTGGGGTTACGTCGACCATCCGCCGCTCTCGATCGCGGTGCTCGCCGGCGTGCGGGCGCTGCTCGGCGACGGCATCGTCGCCATCCGGCTGATACCGGCGCTCCTCCACGCGACGCTGATCCTGCTCACCGCGCGGCTGGCGCGCGAGCTGGGGGGCGGGCGCGCCGCGCAGGGGGTCGCAGCGGCGGCGCTCGCCGCGGTGCCGCAGGCGCTCGGCCTGTTCGGCTATTACTCGATGAACGCCTTCGACCTCGTCTTCTGGTCGCTCGGCATGTTCCTGCTGATACGCCTCGTCACCACCGGCGAGCCGCGGATCTGGCTGGCCTTCGGAGCTCTCTTCGGCCTCGGGCTGCTCAACAAGATCAGCCTGCTCGTCTTCGCCGCTGGGCTCGCCGTCGCCGTCGCGGCGACGCCGCTGCGCGGCCAGCTCCGGCGCTGGCAGCTCTGGGCGGGGGCGGGAATCGCGCTGCTGCTCTTCGCGCCCCATCTCGTCTGGCAGGTCCGCACGGGCTGGCCGACGCTCGAGTTCATGGCCAACGCGACGCGCTACAAGAACGCGCCGATGGCGCCGCTCCAGTTCCTCGCCGCGCAGGTGCGCGAGAACCACCCGTTCACCGCGCCGCTCTGGATCGGCGGCCTCCTCTGGCTGCTCGTCGGGCGGCAAGGGAAGCGCTTCCGCGCCCTCGGGCTGCTCTTCCTGACCGTGCTCGGCGTGATGCTCGCGACGCGCAGCAAGCCTTACTACCTGGCGGGAGCCTTTCCGGTGCTGCTGGCCGCGGGCGCGGTCGCTTTCGAGGGGTGGTGCGCGCGGCGCGCCTGGCGCTGGCCGCTGCCGGCCGCCGCCGCGCTCTTCGTCGCCGGCGGCGCGCTGGTCGCGCCGATGGCGATCCCGATCCTCCCCGTGGAGAAGCTCATCGCGTACCAGAAAGCGCTGGGCGCCGCGCCGAAGCAGGCGGAGAACAACGCGCTCGGCGCGCTCTCGCAGCACTTCGCCGATCGTTTCGGCTGGCGCGAGATGACCGCGGCGGTGGCCGGGGCGTGGGAGTCGCTGTCGCCCGAGGAGCGGCGCGACGCGATGATCGTCGGCTCGAACTACGGCGAGGCCTCGGCGATCGACTACTACGGGCGCGCCCTCGGCCTGCCGCCGGCGGTGAGCCAGCACAACAGCTTCTGGCTCTGGGGCCCGGGACGCAGCACGCCGCCGAGCGCCGTGATCCTGATCGGCTACGACGCCGCGGACGTCGCCGACACGTTCGAGCGCGTCGACGTGGCGGGCCGGATCGACGCCCCGCTCGCGATGCCCTACGAGACGCGCCGGCCGATCCTCGTCGGCCGCGGCTTCAAGCTGGCGCTCGACGAAGCCTGGCGCCGCGGCCGCCACTACATTTGAGCGACCTGGACGCGGCTACTTCCAGAGCGTCCGCTCGAACAGGTTCCAGATCCGCCGGTACTCGTCGGTCCAGCTCGCGGGCTCGACGAAGCCGTGCTTCTCGACCGGGAAGAAGGCGGTCTCGAAGTAGTCGGTCTTGCCGAGCTCGATCAGCCGCTGGACCATGCGCGCCGTGTCCTGGAAGGTGACGTTGTCGTCGACCACGCCGTGCAGGATGAGGAGCGGCTTGCGCAGCCCGTCGGCGTACTCGATCGGCGACGACTTCCGGTAGGCCTCGGGATCGACCTCGGGCGTGTTGAGGATGTTCGAGGTGTAGCCGTGGTTGTAGTGCGCCCAGTCGGCGACCGGCCGCAGCGCGGCGCCGGCGGCGAAGAGCTCGGGCCGCGTGAAGAGCGCCATGTAGGTGAAGAAGCCGCCGTAGCTGCCGCCGTAGACGCCGACCCGCGCCGGGTCGACCCCCTTGTGGGCGGCGAGCCAGGCGATGCCGTCGGCGTAGTCGTCGACCTCGGGCCAGCCCATCTGACGGTAGATCGCGGTGCGCCAGTCGCGGCCGTAGCCGGAGGAGGCCCGGTAGTCCATGTCGAAGACGACGTAGCCGCGCCGCGCGAGCAGGGTGGCGAACATCATCTCGCGGAAGTAGTCGGACCAGCCGTAGGTGACGCTCTGCAGGTAGCCGGCGCCGTGGACGAAGGCGACCGCCGGGTAGGTCCTGCCGGCCGTCCAGCCCGGGGGCGTGAAGACGCGCGTCCAGATCTTGCCGGCGCCGTGGGTCGACTCGACCGGCACGATCTCCGGCTTCGCCCAGTCGACGGCGCGGAACTCCTTCGACACGGTGTCGGTCAGCTTCCTGGCGGCGCCGCCGCGGGCGGGCTGGACGAAGAGCTCCGGCGGCGCGTCGATCTTCGAGCCGAGGAAGAGGACCTGCCGCTCGTCGGCGGAGAGCGCCACCGCGTCGACGACGCCGCCGAGCTGGGTGAGGCGCGTCATCGCTCCCGAGGGCACGTCGACGCGATAGGCCTCGACGATGCCGGGCAGCTCGCGGTTGGCGACGACGACGAAGCTCTTGCCGTCGCGCGACAGGACCGGCGTGTCGACCTCGAAGCGTCCCTGGGTGAGGGCGCGCTTCGCGCCGTCGAGCGGCCGGAGCCAGAGCTGCCCGAAGCCGCTCTCCTCCGACTGGTACCAGAGCGTGCGGCCGTCGCGCATCCAGCCGCAGTCGTTGAAGCGCCAGCCGATCCAGGCCGCATCGTGCAGGCGCTCGAGCGGCTTCAGCTTGCCGTCGGCCGCCTCGACCGCGGCCAGCCAGCGGTCCTTGTTGTCGTCGGAGAAGAACTGCACCGCGAAGCGCGCGCCGTCCTCGCTCCAGCGGATCGAGTCGAAGGAGACGACGCGCGGCTTCGGCGCTTCCTTCGCGGGCGTCGCCTCGGCGGCGCCGTCCGGCTTGGCGTCGGCGCTCTTCGCCGCCGCCTTGGCCGCGGCGCGCAGCTCGGCGAGCGGATCCTCGGTGAGGCCCGGCAGGCCGGCGAGGTCGAGGTCCTGGCGCTCGTGGGCGCGCAGATCGAGCAGCACGAGCTGCGGCGTCTCGGGGTGGCCGGTGCCGACCTTCGGGCGGACGTCGCGCACCTCGACGTAGCCGGAGTCGTTGACGAAGGAGGCGAGCTTGTCGGGCTTGCCGCCGTCCGCTCCCTGCTCGGCGTCCTCGCTGGCGTCGCGCTCGGCGTCGAGAAAGAGCGCCAGGTGCGCGCCGTCGGGAGCGAGCGCGGCGTCCTGGATCTCCTTGCCCTTGCCGAGGTACCAGGGCTGCGGCGTCCGCGTCGGGTCGGCGGCGCGGCGCTCGTCGTCGAGCTTCTTCACCGCCTCCTTGCGCTCCTTGCGCTCGCGCAGGACCTGGAAGTAGCGCTGCTGCTGGTCGACCAGGAAGCCCGAGGGCTTCTTCGCCTCGGGATCGTCGGCGAGCCGGAGCTCGGCGAGCGTGCCGGTCGTGCCGGTCGCCGGATCGAAGCTGTAGAAGACGTCGCCGCGCCGGAAGGCGATCCGCCCGTCGAGCAGCGGCAGCGGGTCGCTCTCCTCCTCCGGCGTGCGCGTGACCTGGCGCAGGACACCGCGCGCCACGTCGCGCAGGAAGAGGTCGCCGTCGCGCACGAAGACCTTGAGCCGGCGGTCGCGCGACCAGACGACGTCGGCGGGGTCGACCGTGCCGCGGTCGCGGTCGGCCACCAGCGTCGATTTGCCGCTCGCGAGCTCGACCCGCCAGAGGTCGACGAGGTCGGTGCCCGGCCGGCGCTTCTCGTAGAAGATCGCGCGCCCGTCGTCGGACCAGCGCGGCGACTCGGGCGAGGTGCCGACGAAGTCGCGGCTCATGATGGTCGGGATCGAGAGCTCGTCGCCGCGCGTCGCGGCGGCGGCGAGCGGCAGGGCGAGCAGGAGAGCGGCGAGCGCGGGCGTGCGGGACATGCGGAACCCCCTGGCTCGCGATCCTATCGAGACGGAATGTGGCGCCGGCGCGCGGCGGCCGCGAACGGGATCAGCGCCGGGTCAGAGGACGGTGCCGAGCTCGGCCGGCAGGATGGAGTGGCAGCTCGGACAGACGATCACGCGCCCGCTTCTCGGCAGCGACGACATGAAGTTGACCTTGGCGCGGAAGAGGCGCACCGCATAGAGGCTGTCGATCGAGCGCCGGCAGACCGGGCAGTTGACCGGCTGCTCGAGACCGTAAACGGCGGCGGGCTCGTCCTGCCAGACGGACTGAGTGTCTTCGCCGTCGTGCGGCGCGGGCTTGCTCGGCGGCTTGCGGGCCATTCCGGGCGCGATCCTAGCCCGGATCGCCGGGCCAGTCCCAGAAGAAATCCGCATTGGTCGGCTCTTCTTCGGCGGCGGCCGGCTCGTCGCCGGCTCGCGCCTCGGCCGCCTCGCCGCGCTCGATCCGCGCCGCCTGCTCCTCGAGGTCGGCGGTCTCGCGCTCCCAGTGGTCGGGAGTGGCGAACTGCGGCCAGGTGCGCGGGAAGACCGGGTCGTGCCAGCGCTTGGCGAGCCAGACCGCGTACTGCGCCATGCGCAGACCGCGCAGCGATTCGACCAGCGCCAGCTCGGCGCGGTCGAAGGGGCGAAAGGTCTCGTAGCCGGCGAGGAGCTCGCCGCGCAGCTCGTCGGTCGCGCGATCGCGGCCGGGGAGCGGCAGCCAGAGGTCCTGCACCGCCGGCCCGATCCGGCAATCGTCGAAGTCGAGCAGGCGAAGCTGGCCGTCGCGCTCGAGGACGTTGCCGAGGTGGAGGTCGCCATGCAGGCGGAGCGTGGCGACGCCGGCGAGGCGCGCGTCGGCGAGCGCGGCGATGCGGCGCGCCGCCGCCGTCCAGCGCGCCAGCAGCGACGGCGGCACGAGGCCGCTCTTCTCGAGCTCGGGGAGGTCGGCGAGCAGGTAGTCGCGTCCGGTGAGGCGCGGCCGATCGGCCTGCGGGCGCCGCGCGCCGACGACGTGGATCCGCGCCGCGAGCTGGCCGAGCCGCCGCGCGGTCGAGGGCGTCAGCTCGTCGGGGGCGCGCCCCCCCTTGCGGTCGAAGAGCGCGTAGCGGATCCCGGCGATCTCGCGCAGCGTGCCGCCGCCGGGGAAAGGGAGCGCCGGGCAGACCGGGATCTCCTCGCGGTCGAGCTCGGCGAGGAAGCGGTGCTCCTCGAGGATCTGCGGCTCGCTCCAGCGTCCGGGGCGGTAGAACTTGGCGACCACCCGCGTGCGGTCGGCGAGCTCGACCTCGTAGACCCGGTTCTCGAACGAGTTGAGCGGATAGCAGACCGGCCGGACCTCGAGGCCGCCCCCCTCGACCGCCTCGAGCACCCGCTCGGGGGTGAGCGCGAGGAAGAGGTCGGTCGCCTCGGCGCGCGCCGGAGCGGGCTTCGGGGGCCGGCGGTTCGGAGAGCGCGGGCGCATCGCCCGCATCGTGTCAGATCCGGCGGGGAGCGGGGGAGGGCGCGACGGCAGTCGTCGCCTTCAGGACCAGCAGCGTGACGTCGTCGACCGGCGGTCGGTCGCCTCCCCAGTCGGTGGCGGCGCTGCTCAGGCGGGCGACGATCTCTTCGGCGGCGGCGTCGGCGCTGGCGGCGAAGAGGGCACGCAGGCGCTCGTAGCCGAAGGGCTCGCCGTCGCCGTTCGGCAGCTCGGGCAGGCCGTCGGAAGCGAACAGCAGCGCGTCGCCGGGCGCGAGCTCGAGCGTCGCTTCGGCGTAGGGGAAATCGGCGCGCGCGCCGAGCGGCGTGCCGGCGAGCGCGATCTCGCGCGTCTCGCCGCTCGCGGCGCGGAAGTGGAAGACCGGCGGCATGCCCGCGGAGGAGAGCGTCACGCGCTCCCCCTCGACGCGCGCCACCGCGAGCGCCATGGCGCGGCGGACCAGTCCCATGCGATGGATGGCGGCATTGGCCGAAACGAGGAAAGCGGCCGGCGTCAGCGTGCCGGCGCCGGCCGCGAAGAGGCTCTTCACCGCGGTCACCAGCGTTCCGGCGGCGGCGCCGTGCCCGGTGGCGTCGCCGATCGCCACCACCAGGCCGCTCCCCATCTCCTGGAAGTCGTAGTAGTCGCCGCCGACCTCCGTCGCCGTCGTCATCTCGACCGCGACGGCGAGGCCGTCGAGTCGCGGCAGCTCGCGCGGCAGCAGGGAGAGCTGGAACTGGCGGGCCTCCTCGAGCTCGCGGCCGCGGCGCTCGTTCTCGGCGGCGAGCAGGCGGCGGGCGATCTCGTCCTCCTTCCGCCGGCGCTCCTCGGCGAGCAGCTGCTCCTGGTGGGTCGCGATCTGTTCCGCCATCCGGTTGAAGGCGCCGGCGAGCCGTCCGATCTCGTCCTGGCCGCGCACCGCGACGCGCGTCGCGAGGTCCCCCGCCGCCAGCTGCCGCGCTCCGCTCTCGAGCTCGCGCACGTCGCGCACGATCCGATGGGTGAGCGGGAAGAAGCCGGTCATCGCCAGCGCGACGAGGCCGAGGCCGAACGCGAAGTTGCGCGCCGCCGCGGCGCGCAACGCGGCGATCGCCTTGCCGAGCGGGCGCGCGATGCCGAACTGGTAGCCGGAGGCCTCGTCATGGCGCGACAGCACCACCCAGTCGCTCTCCGCCTGGCTCGGCGGCCGTCGCCGGCCGAGCGCAGGGCTTGCAGCTCGGGAAGGCTTCTCCAGCCGCCGCAGGTCGTCGGGGTTGGCGGTGTAGAGATTGCCGTCGCGGTCGATGGCGAAGGGGATCTCGCCGCGCTCCCGGTCGCTCTCGGCGAGGACCGAGCGGAGGAGCGTGGCGGCCTTCACCTTGCCCTGGATCCTGCCGACCACCTTGCCGTCGGAGGAGAGCGAGCAGAAGACCTCGCCGTTCGCGAGCAACATCCGCGCCGGCGCGGCAACGCGCGCCCGCGGTGCCCGGGCGGGTGCGGCGGCGGGTGAAGGCGGCGCGGGCGGCGCCGCGGGCGCGATCGCCGGAACCGGCGGGACGGCCGGCGTCGGAGCGACCCGAGCCAGCGGCGCGACCGCAGCCACCGGAGCCGCCGCTTCGATCCCCCGGCGGTTCTTCTCGGCCTCGGCAATCGCGCGCCGGGCTTCGGCGATCGACTTCGCGACGTCGGCGCGAACGTTCGCCATCTCGGCCGCGCTCAGTCCGAACTGCGCCCACTGCAGGCCCATCTCGGCTGCCGCAGGCAGCTCGGCGCCCTTCTCCTCGCCGCCGCGCACGACGATCCGCTGCACTTTGGCGTCGAGCACGGCGCGATGCGCCATCTCGCCGGCGGAGGGGGGATCCGGCGGCGCGGGGATGAACTCGAGGTTGTCGACGAAGTCGAGCGCCGGACCGAGATCCTCGAGGGCGACGGCGACCGTCTTCCCCTTGTCCGCCGTCACCGACCCGCCGGACGCCGGCAGCCGCGAGAGGGCGCGGAAGCGGTCGCCGATCTCCTCGGCGGCGCTCGCGACCCGCTGCTCGAGGTCGTGCGCGGCGTTGTCGGCTTCGGCCTGCGCGACCTGACGGAGCGCGGCGCGCGAGTTGGCGTACGACCAGACCGCGAAGCCGGCGAGCGGCAGCGCGGAGAGCAGGAGGAAGGCGACAGCGAGGCGCAGGCGCAGGGACATGGTCGTGGTGGCGCCGCCGGGCGGCGCCCGATCCTTATACGGCGTTCGTGGCCGCGGGTTCGGCCGCCTCGAGGACCGCCCAGGCCGCCGCGCCGCCGGTGGCCGTCGAGCTGACCAGCGTGCGCCGCGGCGGCGGCAGCTCGCTGGCCGTGAACGGGCGCAGCTCGAGCGCCGGGTCGGCCTCGCCGAAGCCGCGCACCGGCGCGCTCGTCCGCCCGGAAGCGGCGAGGACAGCAGCGATCAGGAAGCCTCCGCCCCAGGCGCCGAGCGCGTCCTTGGGGGCGAGCACCGGCGGCGGCTCGCCGGCGAAGAGCCGCGCCAGGATCCGCGCCTCGAGCGCGTCGCCGCGCCGCGAGCCCGAGGCGCCCGAGACGACGGCGTCGAGCCCGGCGATGTCGACGCCCTGACGGCTGAGCCCGCGCGACAGCGCCCGGGTGAGCGAGGCGTCGTCCGCGCCGTGATCCCAGGCCGGCGCGGTGGGGTCGAAGGCGCGCACGGTGGCGCGCAGGCGGGCGTAAGGGAGCGCCCGGCGCGCGGCGATCTCCGCCGGCGGCTCGAGCAGGAGGACCGCGGCGCCCTCCGCCGCGAGCACTCCCGAGCGCCGCCGATCGAACGGGCGGGCCTGCTCGAGGCCGTCCGCCTCGGGGCGCGCCAGGGCATGGAAGCGGTCGAGCACCGCGTGCAGCAGCGGGATCATCTCGTCGACCACGATGACCAGCGCGCGGTCGGCGTCGCCGCGCGCCACCAGGCGGGCCCCCTCGGCGAGCGCCAGCAGGTCGCTCGCCTCGCGCTGGGTGATCGCGAGGCTCGGGCCGCGCGCCCTGAGCGTCAGCGCCACCTGCGCCGCCGAGGCGCTCGCCACCGATTCGGTGAAGAGCGCCGGCGAGGCCGCTTCCGGCCCCTGGCGCAGGATCTGGGTGAGCAGTTGCTCGGTGACCGCGGCCGGTCCGAAGGCGGTGCCGACGACGACCGCGGTGCGCCGGTGGAAGTCGGCGTCGGCTTCGCCGAGGCCGGCGTCGGCGAGCGCCAGGCGCGACGCGGCGACCGCGAAGCGAGCCGGCGCGCTCATCCGGCGCGCCTGGCTCGCCGGCAGCCACGGGCCGAGGTCGACCTGCGAGGCGAGCAGCGCGCGGCGCGCGCCGTGCGCGCGGTGGTAGCCGGCGCCGCGGTCGACCTCGACCGGCGGCGCGCCGCCGGCGCGCCAGGCGGCGGCGAGCGCCTCGACGCCGGCGCCGAAGGCGCCGATGGCGCCGAGCCCGCTGATCGCCACCGGGCGGCTCACCGCGCCTCCGGGTGGAGCAGGACGCAGGCGGCGTTGGCGCCGCCGAAAGCGAGATTGGTCGAGAGCGCGCGGCGGGCGCCGGGAATCTCGCGCGGCTCGCCGACCACGAGATCGACGCCGAGCGCCGGATCGACCGTCCCTTCGCCCGGCGTCGGATGGACGAGGCCGGCGCGCAGGCAGAGGACGGTCACCAGCGCCTCGATGGCGCCGGCAGCGCCGAGGAAGTGGCCGATGGCGGCCTTGGTCGAAGTCGCCGGCAGGCGCGCGGCGCGCTCGCCGAAGCAGCTCGCCAGCATCTTCGCCTCGGCGGCGTCGTTGGCCGGCGTGCCGGTGCCGTGCAGGTTGACGAAGTCGATGGTGGCGGCGTCGAGCCCGGCGTCGGCGAGGGCGGCGGCGACCGCGCGCCCGATGCCGTCGCCGTGCGGATCGGGCGACGTCATGTGATGCGCGTCGCACGAGGCGCCGACGCCGGCGAGCCAGGCGAGCGGCGGCGCGCCACGCTCCGCGAGGTGGTCGGCGCGCTCGAGCACCAGCACCGCGGCGCCCTCGCCGATCGACATGCCGAGCCGCTCGCGGCGGAAGGGGCGGCAGGGGCGCTCGTCGACGGCGCGCAGCGCGTTGAAGCCGGCGAAGGTCAGCCGGCAGAGCGAGTCGCTGCCGCCGACCAGCGCGACGTCGATCTCGCCGCTGCGCAGCGCTTCGAGCGCCGCGCCGAGCGCCAGCGTCGCCGAGGCGCAGGCCGAGGCGATGGTCTCGACCGGTCCGCGGACGCCGAGCTCGCGCGCCACCGCGTCCCCCGGTCCGCTCGGCTGCTGCGCGACGAGGAGATCGAGCGGGGCGCGCCCGGGAGCCGCCGCGAGACGGGCGAAGTACTCCTCCGACTCGAACATGCCGCCGGTCGAGCTGCCGAAGAAGAGACCGATCGCGCGCGCGGTCGAGCGCCGGCGGCAGGCCCGCCCCGGCGAGCGCCTCGGCCGCCGCGGCGAGCGCGAAGCGGTCGGCGAGCGTGAGGCGGCTGCGGCCGGGCGCCGCTCCGGCGACCTCGGACGGAGACATGGGTGCGATAGGACGGAGTGGTCGAAGCGGCGGAAGTCGCCGATCGCGGTGCGGCCGGAGAGCAGGCCGCGCCAGAGCGGGTCGACGCCCCAGCCGTAGCCCGAGACGGCGCCGAGGCCGGTGATCGCGGCGGCGTCGCCGCTCATGCGCCGCCGCGCGCCGCGAGCTCGAGCCGCGGCGCCAGCCAGCGCGCCAGCGTGCGCGGCGTCGCGAAGGCCTCGCCGCCGATCTCCTCGCCGGGGATGGCGAGGCCGAACTCGCGCTCGATCGCCACCACCAGCTCGAGGGCGTCGACCGAATCGAGGCCGAGCCGGCCGCCGAACAGCAGCTCGTCGTCGGCGACGTCCTCGGCGCGCAGCCCTTCGAGACGGAGAGAGGCGACGAGGAGCTCCTTGAGCCGCGGCAGGAGCTCGTCGGGAGTCATCGGTCCCCTCCGAGCGCCAGCCGTTCGTCGGGGTAGCCCGCCAGGGCGTCGCGGCGGACGAGTCGCGGCGCCAGCTGGACGCGGCGCTGCAGCGCCACCAGGCCGAAGAAGCAGGAGATCAGCCAGCGCGTGCGGAGAGGCGGCCGCCAGTTGCCCGCCAGCACCGTGACCACGGCGCGGAAGAGGAGGCGCGGCGCCTCGGGCTGGAAGAAGAGGTCGCGGAACCAGGGGGTGTAGAAGGCGACCACGAAGCGGCGGAAGAGCTCGAAGCGGCGGCGCTGCGTGCGCTCGAAGCGGGCGAAGCGGGCGCGCCCGAAGCGGCCGTCCGCCAGCGCCGCGTCGAGCTCGCGCGCCGCCTCGATGCCGCTCTCGAGCGCGATCGAGACGCCGGTCGAGAAGACCGGATCGAGGAACGAGCCGGCGTCGCCGGCGAGCAGCCAGCGGTCGCCGGCGTAGGCCGTCGCCCCGTAGGAGAAGTCCTTCTCGACCCGCACCGGCCACTCGCGGCGTGGCGGCGCCCATCAGCCCGGCCACCGCCGGCGTGTCGGCGATCGCCGCGGCGAGCATCGCCTCGGGCGAGCCCTTGTCGAGCCGCGCGTAGAGCGCTTTCGGCAGCACGACGCCGACGCTCATCAGCCGCTCGTCGATCGGGATCAGCCAGAACCAGCCGGCGTCGGCGCGCGCGATGATCCGGATGTCGCCCGCGCGCTCGCCGGCGAGACGGGGCACGCCGGCGTAGTGCGCGTAGATCGCGACGTTGGCGAGCCGCGGCTCGTCGCGTCGCAGGTCGAGCTTCCTGGCCAGGATCCCCCAGCGCCCCGAGGCGTCGACCAGCGCGCGGGCGCGCAGCGTCGCGCCCGCCTCGCCGTCGAGCCCGAGCGTGACGCCCTCGGCGTCGAAGTCGACCCGCTCGACGCGACAGCCCTCGCGCACTTCGGCGCCCGCCTCGCGCACCGCGTCGAGCAGCAGGGCGTCGAACTTCTCGCGGCAGACCTGCCAGGTCTGCGGGCGGCGGATGCCGCTGGCGTTCGCGAAGTCGACCGACCGGCCGACGCCGCCGTCGTGGGTGAGGAGGCTGGCTCCCATCTTCTCGGGAAAACCGGCGGCGCGGATCCGCTCGGTCAACCCGAGCTCGTCGAAGCACTCGTTGGCGGTGGCGAGCAGGGACTCGCCGATGTGGAAGCGGGGGAAGCGGTCGCGCTCGCAGACCACGACGCTGCGGCCGCGCCGCGCCAGCGCCAGCGCGGTGGCCGAGCCAGCAGGGCCGGCGCCGATCACGGCGACGTCGTAGGGTAGAGGATGCGGCGGGTGCGGTCAAGATCCTGAGGCGGCGGAAGATCCGGGCGCGCCAGTATACTTTGCGGCTCGCATGAGCGCCGATCCGATCCTCGCTGCCTTCGCCGCCGTCGTGGCCCGGAGCGGCGAGGCGACGCTGGTCGCCTCCCTCGAGCGCGCCTGGAGCGCGGCGCGGCTCGACGCCGCCGCGGCAGAGCTCGCGGAGCGGCTCGTCGCCGAGGGCTTCCGCGCCGGCGAGGCGGTCGGTCTCGCCGCCGCGCCGGGGCCCGCCTTCCTCGCCGGATGGCTGGCGCTGCGCCGGATCGGCGCTGCCCCGGTGCTCTGCGACAGCGCGCGGCCGACCTCCGACCGGCTCGCCGCGCTCGACCGGCTCGGCGTGGTCGGCTTCCTCGCCGAAGCGACCGGCTGGCCCGAGACGGCCAGGTCGTGGGATCTCGACCGCCGGTTCCCCGCGCCGGCCGCTCGCCGCCGATCCGGCGTGGGGCGCCATCAAGCTCACCTCGGGGTCGACCGGCGAGCCGCGCGGCATCGCGACCCCCGCCGCCGCGCTCGCCGCCGACGACCGCCAGCTCGCCTCGACGATGGGCTTGCGCGCCGAGGACCGGCTGCTCGCGGCGATTCCCCTCTCGCACTCGTACGGTTTCTCGAGCCTGCTGTTGCCGGCGCTCGTCCGCGGCTCGATGCTGATCGTGCCGGAGTACCGCGCCCCGTTCGCGCCGCTCCTGGCGGCCGAGGCGCTCGGCGCCACTTTCTTTCCGACCGTTCCGGCCTGGCTCGGCGCCTTCGTGCGCCTCGCCTCGCCGCCCCCCTGGCCGGCGAGCCTGCGGCGGGTGATCTCCGCCGGCGCGCCGCTGCCGGCCGAGACGGCGCGCGCCTTCCGCGCCCGCACCGGAAGGCCGGTGCACGTCTTCTACGGCGCCTCCGAGTGCGGCGGCATCGCCTTCGACCGCGCCGGCGGCGCCGCCGAGCGCGGCAGCGTCGGAACGCCGGTCGACGGCGTCGGGCTGAGCGTCGAGCCGGAGAGCGGGCGTCTCGTCGTGCGCTCGGCGGCGGTGGCGGCGACCTACCTGCCGGAACCCGCGCCCGAGCTCGGCGGCGGCACCTTCGTCACCGGCGACCTGGCGGCGATCGACGGCGGCGAGGTCTTCCTGCTCGGCCGCGCCGACGACCTGGTCATCGTGCGCGGCAAGAACGTCAACCCGCGCGAGATCGAGGCGGTGCTGCGCGGGCTCGACGGCATCGAGGACGTCGCGTGCTTCGGCGTCGACGGGCCCGACGGGCCGCGCAGCGTCCTGCGCGCGCTCGTCATCGCCGCCCGCCGGCGGGCTCGACTACACCCGCGTCGTGCACCATTGCCGCGGCAAGCTGGCCGAGCACAAGGTGCCGCGCAGCGTCCTGCTGGTCGACGAGATCCCGCGCAACGCGCGCGGCAAGCTCGACCGCGGCGCGCTCGAGCGCGCTCGGGGTCCTGAGGCGATGACGGCTGTTCGTCGCACCGCGCCGCGAGCGCTACGACGTGGTCGTCCTCGGCGGCGCCATCGCCGGCGCCTCGGCGGCGCTGCTGCTCAAGCGCGAGCGGCCGGAGCTTTCGATCCTGGTGGTCGAGAAGACCCGCCAGTTCGACGCCAAGGTCGGCGAGGCGACGACCGAGATGTCGGCGATGTTCCTCACCCGCCGCCTCGGCCTCTGGGAGCACCTCGAGCTCGAGCACCTGCCGAAGGAAGGGCTGCGCTACTGGTTCGCCAACGACGCCGTGCGCACCCACGAGGAGGCGAGCGAGACCGGCGGCTTCGTCCGCTCGCTGGTGCCGTCGTTCCAGCTCCGCCGCGACGTGCTCGACCAGCACGTGCTCGACCTCGCGGTCGAGGCGGGAGCCGAGCTGCTGCGGCCGGCGCGCGTGCGCGAGCTGAAGGTCGGCCGCTACGACCACGAGGTCGAGATCGAGGGGGACGGCGCGAAGGCTCGCGTCGCCTGCCGCTGGCTGATCGACGCGACGGGGCGCGCCTGTGTGCTGGGACGCAAGCTCGAGCCTGATCGAGCGCAACGAGCGCCATCCGACCGCCGCCATGTGGTGCCGCTGGAAGGGCGTGCGCCACATCGACGACGTCGCGGCGCTCGCCGCCGGCGGCCTCGTCAAGCGCAACGTCTCGTCGCGCCGCCTGGCGACCAATCACTATGCGGGTCGCGGCTACTGGGTCTGGTTCATCCCGCTCGGCAACGGCGAGACATCGATCGGCATCGTCTGGGACAAGCGGCTGGTCGACCTGCACGAGCGGGCCGATCGCGTGCCCGCCTACCTCGAGTTCCTGCGCGCGCTCCGTCCGGCCAACGAGCTGATCGATCGCGCCGAGATGCGCGACGACGACTTCCGCTTCTATTCGACCCTCGCCTACGTGACGAAGCAGTACGCCGGCGAAGGGTGGGCGCTGGTCGGCGACGCCGCGGCGTTCATCGATCCCTACTACTCGCCGGGACTCGACCACGTCGGCTTCTCGGTCGAGGCGACGACACGCCTGGTGCTCGACGACTTCGCCGGCCGGCTGCCGGGCGCCCGCATCGCCGAGCACAACGAGACGTTCCTGCGCTCCTACTGGCGCTTCTTCGACGCCATCTTCGAAGGCAAGTACTACTACATGGGCGAGAGCGACCTGCTCTCCGCGGCGGTGCTCTTCGACACCGCGCAGTACTACATGTTCGTGGTCATCCCGGCCTATCGCATCTTCGGCCGCTATCACTGGATGCCGGTGCTGGGGCCGAAGGAGGCCTTCTTCGCCTACTACCTCCTGCGCCTCTACAACGCGCGCTTCCGGAAGCTGGCGGAGCTGCGGCGCGAGATGGGCGAGGCCGGGCGGCGCAACGCCGGCCGGCGGGTGAAGCTCTTCTTCGACCTCGGCTTCGCTCCCTGGCGGATGTCGGCGCGCGGCCATGAAGCTCTGGCTGTTCGCCGAGCTCGACGGCGTCAGGCTGCGGGTGAAGAAACTGCTCGGCGGCGCGCCGCGCGCCGCCGAAGCGCCTCAGCTCGAGCGGCGCCCCTCGGCGTCGTAGTCGTAGACGCCGCGGCCGACCTTCTTCCCGCAGCGCCCCGCCTTCACGTACTGCCGCATCAGGTTCGACGGCCGGAAGGTTTCGCCGAGCGTGGCGTGCAGGTGCTCGAGGATCGACAAGCGCACGTCGAGCCCCACCAGGTCGGCCATCTCGAAGGGCCCCATCGGGTGGTTGAGACCCAGCTTGATCGCCTTGTCGATGTCGGCGGCGGAGGCGACGCCCTGCTCGAGCATGCGGAAGGCCTCGTTGCCGATCAGGGCGTTGATGCGCGAGGTGGCGAAGCCCGGCACGTCGCGCACGACGACGCACTCCTTGCCCATGCGCTCGCCGACCTCGCGCAGGATCTCGACCGTCTCGTCCGAGGTCTCGAGGCCGCGCACCAGCTCGAGCAGCTTCATGACGTGCACCGGGTTGAAGAAGTGCATGCCGGCGAAGCGCGCCGGCCGCCCCGAGGCGGCGGCCATCTCGGTGACCGAGAGCGCCGAGGTGTTGGTCGCGAAGAGGGCGCCGGTCGGCGCGAAGCGCGCCACCTGGCCGAAGAGCTCGACCTTGAGCGCCATCGACTCGGGCGCCGCCTCGATGATCAGGTCGGCGTCCTCGACCGCGGCGGCGAGAGCGGTGTCGAGCACCAGGCGTTCCTTGGCGCCCTGCGCCTCCTCGGCGCCGACCTTGCCGAGCGACACGCCCTTGTCGAGGTTCTTGTGGATCGACTGCTCGGCGCGGTCGAGCGCCTCGGCGTCGACGTCGAAGAGCTGGGTCTCGAAGCCGGCGAGCGCGGCGACGTGGGCGATGCCGCGCCCCATGGTGCCGGCGCCGAGGACGGCGATGCTGACGATTTCCAAGGCGAGCCTCCGGGTCAGGAAGCCGGAATCGGAAACGATCCGGTGGTCCGGCGGGCGAGCAGCGACAGCTCGTCCGCGATCGCGAGCGTGGTGCGGGTGGCGGCGGCGGCGAGGCGTTGCGACTCGGCGTCGACGCAGTACTTCTCGAGCAGGGCGCGGCCGGCGCGGTGATGGTGAATCTCCTCGGGCTGGATGACGTCGCGGTAGAGCCTCGCCGTCACCGCGTCGCCGCTCCGCTCGCAGAAGGCGATGAACTGCTCGTTGCGCACCTCGGCGATCGCCTCGCGCGCGAAGGGTCCGGCGGCGACGCGCTCGACCGTGGTGCGCAGCCCCTGCAGGTAGCGGTAGAGCGGGCTGAACGCGGCGTCGCCGCCGTCCCCCTCGGCAGGGGGCGCGCCGAGCTCGGCGAGCCGCTCGCTGATCAGCCGGTAGTGTTTCGCCTCGTCGCCGCACTGGCCGGCGAAGAGCATCTTGACGTCGAGCTCGGGAGTGGTCGGCAGCCAGAAGCCGGCCAGCTCCGCCGCCTCGAGCTCGCTGCGCAGCGCCAGGCGGAGGAGCGTGACGATCTCGAGCCGCCCCTGCGACTCGGCCTCGAGCGCGCCGTGCTCGCCGAGCCCGCGGAAGAGCTCCTTCATCTCGGCCACCAGCCCGGCGACGAACGTCGGCGCCTCCATGCTCACCTCTCCTTCTCTTTCGGCCGCGGGATCGCGAAGGCCTCGTCGTTCGCGGCCAGCACGATCTTGCCGAAGACGGCGCGCGCCTCGAGCCGCGCGTGCGCGGTGGCGAGCTCGGTGATCGGGTGCGTCTCGGCGACCACCGGCTTCAGCTCGCCGCTCTCGAACCAGGGGAGGAGGCGCGCCAGCTCGGCGCCGGCGCCCATCGTCGAGCCGAGGATCGAGAGGCTCTTGAAGAAGACGGCGCGCAGCGGGATCTCGGCGGTCGGCCGGTCGGTGGCGCCGCAGGTGACGATTCTTCCTCCCCATGCCAGGCACTTGAAGCTGCGCTCGAAGGTCTCGCCGCCGACGTGATCGAGGACGACGTCGACGCCGCGGCCGCCGGTGGCCTTGCGCACTTCCTTCGGCCAGTCGGGCGAGCGGAGGTCGAAGCCGTGGGTGGCGCCGAGGACGCGCGCCGTCGCCAGCTTCGCCGGCGAGGAGGAGGTGACCAGGATCCGCTTCGCGCCCAGCAGACGGGCGATCTGGATCCCCGCCGTGGTGACGCCCGAGCCGGCGGCGTGCAGCAGCACGTCCTCGTGCGCGCGCAGCTCGGCGCGCGCGGCGAGCATGTGCCAGGCGGTCAGGAAGACGAGCGGGATGGCCGCCGCCTCGACGAAGGAGAGGCCGCGCGGGATCGCGAAGACGTTTCGCCGCGGCACCGAGACCAGCTCGGCGCAGCCGCCGTCGCGGTGCTCGCCGAGCAGGCCGTAGCGTTCGCAGAGCCAGTCCTGGCCGGCGAGGCAGCGGATGCAGTGGCCGCAGGAGACGCCGGCGCCGAGCAGGACGGCGTCGCCGGGCTCGAGATCGTCGACGCCGGGGCCGGTCGCCTCGACGACGCCGCTCACTTCGCTACCCGGCACGAGCGGCAGCGGGAAGGTGTGGCCGGGCACGCCGTTGCGCACCCAGAGGTCGAGGTGGTTGATCCCGCAGGCGCGCGTCCGCACGAGGACTTCGCCGGGGCCCGCGACCGGGTCGGGGAGCTCGCGCCAGACGAGGCTCTCGGGTCCGCCGTGACGATCGATGCGATAGCCGAGCACGGCGAGAGTCTACCGCCGCGGTAGAGTGCCGCCGTGCTCCGGCGGGCTCCCTTTCTTCCCCTCTTTCTCGCCCTCTTCTCCTTCACGACGATGGCTCCGGCAGGCCAGCGCGTGCCGCTGCCGCCCCCTGGCTCGCCGTCGGCGGTGGCGGCGCCGGCCGAGGCGCGCGCCGGCCGGAGCTCGAGGGGCTGCTCACCCTGCCGAGCCAGCGGGTCGAGGTGCTCTACGTCGCCGAGGCGCTCGATCGCGCCGCGCGCGTCCAGGAGCGGCTCGAGAGGCTCCACGAGCTGTTCACCAGGATCACGGTCACGCCGCTCGTCTGGCGAGCCGCGGCGGTCGATCGCCCGCGCTGGAACCTGCTGGCGCCGGGATGGCCCTGGGGCTTGCCGGTTCGCCTCGCCGGCCCGACCTTCCTGGTGCCGGCGCACGGCGACGCCGGGACCGTGGCGACGGCCTCCTGGCTGCTCGGCGGCGCCCCGCCCGATCCGGGCGGGGATCCGATGAGCGGCACCCGCGCCGAAGCGGGCAGCCTGATGGTGTGCGACGCGCTGCTGCAGATCGACGCGGCACGCTCGTTCGTGGCGGCGACCGGCATCGTGGGGGACGAGCCCTGGGTGACCGGCGTGCTGGTGCAGCTCGCGGCGCGTTACGCCTGGGAAGCGCTGGAGCCCGGACGCATGCTGGACGTGGTCGGACTCTTCGACCGCATGGCGGCGGCTCACCCGCTCGCCGCGCCGCCGCGCCTCGCCGACTACCGGGGGGCCTCCCCTTCGACGTCGACCTCTGGTACCAGGCGCAGTTCGTGCGCGGCGCCGACGCGATCTGGGTGGCCGACGGCCAGCGCGGCGTGGCGCGCCGCCTCGGCCACTGGATCTCCGCCCACAAGCCGGTACGGCGCGCCGATCTCGAGAAGAAGTACCCCGCGCTCGCCGCGTGGGAGCGCGCCGCTTCGTGCCCTAGAAGGGCTTCAGCACCATCAGCACCACGAAGATCACGACGGAGACCGCCGGCAGCTCGGCCAGCCAGGGGGGCACGGGGTTGGCGGCGAGGCGCTTGAACTCCTCGGTCGGTCCGCCGGCCTCGAGCGAGGCTTCGCCCGCCGCCAGCATCCGGCGCGCGCGCGGCGCCAGGTAGAAGCTGTTGAGCAGCAGCATCGCGACCCACAGGCCGATCGACGCGTGGACCCATCCCATCTTCAGCCAGACCGGGTTGGCCATCGCCAGCCCGAGGCCGGTCAGGCCGACCGCGAGCCCGCCGCCGAGCCCGAAGACGAGCCCGACGCGGACGGCGGCGCGCAGGATCGAGATGCGCGCCGCGAGATCGGGTGCGCGCTTGATCGAGGCGCGCAGGACGGCGCCGCCGAAGCCCGCCACCCCCACCCAGAGCGCCGCGAGAACGTGCACGACGGTCAGCAATGCATAGCCGGTGAACATCGGAGATTCCCCCCTGTCGACGCGGCATTCTAACGACTCGCGCGGCGGTAGGATGACGGCCGTTCGTCGATGCGAGGAGTCCGCCCATGAGCCCGCAGCAGCACCCGCGCTTCACCTGGCTCGGCCACGCCACGGTCCGGTGCGACCTGCCGACCGGCGAGGTCGTCGTCATCGACCCCTGGCTCGCCGGCAATCCCTCGGCGCCCAAGCTCTACGCTTTCGAGCGCCTCGACCTCATCCTGGTCACCCATGCCCATTCCGACCACATGGCGGACGTGGTGCCGCTGGCGAAGAAGCACGGCGCGCTGGTCATCGCGACCTACGATCTCTGCGGCTGGCTCGCAACGCGTGGCGTCGAGCGCACGAGCGGCATGAACCTGGGCGGCACCCAGGAGGCGCTCGGCCTGCGCATCACCCAGGTACGCGCCGACCACACGAGCGGCTTCACCGACGAGGAGGGGCGGCCGGTCTACGGCGGCGTCGCCAGCGGTTTCGTCGTCCGCCTGCCGGACGGCTTCACCTTCTACCATGCGGGGGACACGGCGCTCTTTTCGGACATGAGCCTGATCGGCGACTTCTGGCGCCCCGAGCTCGCTTTCCTGCCGATCGGCGATCACTTCACGATGGATCCCGAGCAGGGCGCCGCCGCCTGCCGCTTCCTCGACGTGCAGCGGGTGATCCCGATCCACTGGGGGACCTTCCCGCTGCTGCGCGGCACGCCCGCCGACCTGGCGCGCGCCCTGATGGCCTCGGCAGCTCGACCACGGTCGTCGCCCTCGCGCCGGCGAGAGCTGGGCTCGAAGACTGATCGCCGACGCGTGCGAGCGAAGCGCCGGCCGGCGGCCGGCCGCGGCGCCCGCCGCCGTGGCTCCGTCGACTGGCTCTGCGAGCTCCCGACCGGCGCCGCGCGCGCTCGGCGCGGCGTTCGCGGGCTGGGCGCTCGACGCGATGGATTTCGTGATCTTCCTGCTGGCGATCCCGGCGCTGCGCGCCGAGTTCGCGCTCGACGCCAGAAGCGCCGGCTTCCTCGCCACCGTGGCGCTCCTCTCCTCGGCGGTCGGCGGCGTCTTCTTCGGGCGGCTCGCCGACCGGCATCGGGCGAACGAAGGCGCTCGCGCTGACGGTGCTCGTCTACTCCTTCGCCTCGCTCGGCAGCGCGACGGCAGGCTCGGTGACGCAGCTGCTCGTCTGGCGGACCCTGCTCGGGCTCGGCCTCGGCGGTGAATGGTCGGCGGGCGCCGTGCTGGTTGCCGAGAGCGTGCCGGCGGCGCACCGGGGCAAGGCGATCGGACTCATGCAGGCCGGCTGGGCGATCGGCTACTCTCGCCGCCGACGCTGCTCGCGGCGCTATCCTGCCGCTCTTCGGCTGGCGGGCGCTCTTCGCCGGCGGGGTGGCGCCGGCGCTGCTCGTCGTCTGGATCCGCCGCCGGCTGGCCGAGCCGCCGCTGGCGCGCGGCCGCCGCGCGGAGCGCCGCCGGCGGCGGTGGGTCGCGCTGCTCGTGCCGGCCGCCGCTCGCCGGCGCGCACGGCGGTCGCCGATCCTGCTCTCGGCGGCGGTGATGTTCGGCTACTGGGGGCTCTTCACCTGGATCCCGTCCTTTCTCGCCGCGCCCGCTCGCGCAGGGCGGCGCCGGGCTCGGGCTCGTGCGGTCGGCGGCTGGATCGTGCCGATGCAGATCGGCGCCTTCTTCGGCTATCTCTCGTTCGGCTACGCCGCCGACCGCTTCGGCCGCAAGCGGAGCTTCGCGGCCTATCCTCGTCGCCGCGGCGGCTGCTCGTCCTCGCCTACGGCGCGCTCGTGCGCTCGCCGCTGGCGCTGATGGTGCTCGGTCCGGCGCTCGGCTTCTTCGGCCACGGCTACTTCAGCCTCTTCGGCGCCCAGCTCGCGGAGCTCTTTCCGACTTCCATCCGCGGCACCGCGCAGGGGCTCTGCTACAACTCGGGGCGGGCGCTGTCGGCCTTCGCGCCGGCCACCATCGGCGCGCTCGCCGACGCGCGCGGCCTCGCCGCGGCGCTCGGCGCCACCGCCGCCTTCTTCGTCGCCGGCGCGTTGTTGGTCACGCTGCTGCCCGAGACGCGCGGCGCGGAGCTCGAGCCCTGAGCGCGGGGCACGAAGTCCTCCGCGTCGCCGAGCGCGCAATGCTCGTCCGCTTCCTCGACGACGACCTGACGCTGGCCGTCGCCCGCGCGCAGGCCTTTCACGCCTTTCTCGTCGATGGTGGGAGCCAGAGGACGAGGCTTCCTGAGAAGGGGGAGTGGGTGTTCGGTGCCGGCAGTCTCCTGCTGCGCTGCGACGAGGCGGTCAGCGCGAGCGATCTCGACGCGATGCGCGAGCGACTCGATGCCGAAGCCGGGACTTTTCCCTTCTCTGGAAGTCCTTTCGCTCGGAATGCCATCGAAGTTGCGGCCGAGTTCGGCGGCGAGGCAGGGCCGGATCTTGCCGCGGTGGCGCGGGAGAGCGGGCTCGCCGAGCGCGAGGTCGTGCGGCTGCTGTGCGGCGCGACGCTGACCGTCGCCTTCATCGGTTTCTCGCCCGGCTTTCCCTATCTCGTCGGCCTGCCGCGCGAGCTCGAGCTGCCGCGCCTCGCCTCGCCGCGGCCGCGTGTGCCGGCCGGGTCGGTCGCTCTCGCCGGGCCCTTCGCCGGCATCTATCCGAGCGCCACGCCGGGGGGATGGCGGCTCGTCGGCCGCACCGGCCTCCGCCTCTTCGATCCCGCCGCCGCGCCGCCGGCGCGCTTCGCGGCGGGAGATCGCGTCCGCTTCGTGGCGGTGGGGGGGACGGCGTGATCGAGGTCGTGCGCCCCGGCGCGCTCACCCTGGTGCAGGACCTCGGCCGTCCCGGTCTCGGCGCGAGCGGCGTGCCGCGCGGCGGCGCCTTCGACCCGGCGGCAGCGCGCGCGGCGAACCGGCGGGTCGGCAACGCCCCGACCTCGGCGCTCCTCGAGGTTACCCTCGCTGGTCCGACGCTCCGCTTCGAGCGCGCCGCCGCGATCGCCCTGGTCGGCGACGCTTTCGATGTCCGTCTCGACGGCCGCGAGGTGGGTTCGGGCGAGAGGACTCCGGTGAAGGAAGGAGCGACGCTCGAGGTGGGGCGCTCCCGCCGCGGGGTCCGGACCTGGCTCGCGATCGGCGGGGGCCTCGACGTCCCGCTCGTTCTCGGCAGTCGCTCGACCGATCTGGCCGGCGCCTTCGGCGGGCACCAGGGGCGCGCGCTGCGCGCCGGCGACCGTCTGAGTTTCTTTCCTTCTGTGGAAGACTTTTCTCCGATGAACGATTCGAGCGAGCCGCCGGACGATTCGGCGCCCGACTGCCTGCGCATTCTTCCCGGCCCCGATCGGGGTCTCCTCGCCGCGGGCGAGGCCGAGCGCCTCGCCGGGCTCGAGCTCCGCGTCGACCCGCGCTCCGACCGGCGCGGCGTGCGACTCGGCGGAGCGGCGCTGTCCGTGGCGCCTCACGCGCCGCTGCGCTCGCAGCCGATGCTCCCCGGGGCGGTCGAGCTGACGCCGGCGGGGGAGGCGATCGTGCTCGGCGTCGACGCGCCGGTGACCGGCGGCTACCCCTGGGTGGCGCAGGTGGTCGAAAGCGACCTGCGCTGGCTGGCGCACCTGGCGCCGGGCGCGCTGCTCCGCTTCGCCTGGACGAGCTTCGCCGCGGCGGAGCGGGCGTGAACGAGGCGCGGCACATCGACCTCAACGCCGACGTCGGCGAGGGCTTCGACGACGCCGGCGTGGCGCGCTACGTCTCGTCGCTCAACATCGCCTGCGGCGCCCACGCCGGCGACGAGCGCACGATGCGCGCGGCGCTGGCGCTGGCGCTCGACCATGGACTCGCCGCCGGCGCCCATCCGGGCTACCCCGACCGCGAGCGCTTCGGCCGCGCCGAGACGGGGCTGCCGGCCGGCGCCATCGCCGCGACGGTGCTGCGGCAGGTGGGCCAGCTCGCCGCGATGGCGCGCGAGAGCGGCCTCCGTCTCGCCCACGTCAAGCCGCACGGCGCGCTCTATCACCGCGCCACGTCCGATCCGGAAGCGGCGCGCGCCATCGTGTCCGCCGTCGCTTCGGTCGATCGCGAGCTGGCGATCGTCGGCTTTCCGGACTCGCCGCTGCTCGCCGCGGCCGACGCGGAAGGGCTCGCCGCCGCGCCCGAGGGCTTCGCGGACCGTGGCTACGGCGCCGGCGGGGCGCTCCTGCCGCGCTCCGATCCGGGCGCGTTGCTCGGCGTCGGGGCCGCGGTGGCGCAGGCGCTCGCGCTGGCGCCGCGCGTGCGCACGATCTGCCTGCATTCCGACTCGCCGGGCGCGGCGGAGCTGGCGCGCGCGCTGCGCGTCGGCCTCGAGAGTGCCGGCTGGACGGTGGCCCCTTTCGCGCCCTCCTGGCGGGTGCCCGAGATCCCGGAGATGCACGTCGTCGGCGCAGCGATCCTCGAGCAGGGGCGCGTCCTGCTGACCCGCCGCGGGGCGAGCATGTCGATGGCGGGGAAGTGGGAGTTCCCGGGAGGAAAAGTGGAGCCGGAAGAGGAGCCGCGCGCGGCGCTCGCGCGCGAGGTCGCCGAGGAGCTCGGCCTCGCGGTCGACGTCGGGGACTGCATCGGCCGCGGCACCGCCCTGCACGGCGGGCGCCGGATCGTCCTCGACGTCTACGCGGCGCGGCGCACGGGGGGCGAGCTCCGCCTGCACGAGCACGAGCAGCACGGTTGGTTCGGCGGCGGCGAGCTTGCGGCGCTCGACTGGCCGGAAGCCGACCTGCCGATCCTGCCGGCGCTGGCGCGCCGGCTGGCGGGAGTCCATTGAGGGTCGCCGCTTCCCTGCGGCGGGTCCTGCCCTGGATCGCCGGGCTCGCGGCTCTCGCCGCCTGCTCGCGCCCGCCGGAGATTCCGCCCGCCAACGTCATCCTCGTGCTGGTCGACACGCTGCGCGCCGACCACCTCGGCACCTACGGCTATGCGCGGCCGACCTCGCCTGCGATCGACCGCCTGGCGGCGGGAGGCGTTCTCTTCGCCCAGGCGCGCAGCGTCGCACCGTGGACCAATCCGGCCATCGCCGCGCTCTTCACCGGCCACCATCCCAACGCCCTGTTCGAGCCTCATCCGCACGCCGAGGCCATCCGGTTGCCCTTGCCGGCGCGGGTTCCGACCCTGGCGTCGAAGCTGCACGCGGCGGGCTTCAAGACGCTGGCGTTCATCGACCACCCCGGGATATCGCCCGGCCTCGGATTCAGCCGCGGCTTCGACACCTTCGTGCAGCTGTACCACGAGTTCGGAGGCGAGGGCTTCGGAACCACAGACGGACACCAGATCGTCGAGCTGATCGGGCGCCAGCTGGCCGCGGTGGGGAAGGAGCGCTACTTCCTCTACCTGCACCTGATCTATCCGCACCGCCCGTACCAACCGCCGCCGGGCTACGTCCGCCTCGTTTCGCCGGAGCCGGACACCGAGCGCAAGACCAAGCGGCGCCAGCGCCTGATCGACACCTACGACGGCGAGATCCGCTACACGGACGACGTAGTGGCCGAGCTGATGGCGAAGCTCGAGAGCGTCGGACGGCGCGACGACACCTGGGTCGTCCTCACCGCTGACCATGGCGAGGGGTTCTTCGAGCACGGCCGCGAAGAGCACGGCAACTCGCTATACGACGAGCTGCTCCACGTGCCACTGATCCTGATTCCGCCGCCGTCGGCGCGCGTCGCTCCCCGCCGCGTCGAGACGCGGGTGAGCCTGATCGACGTCCACCCCACCGTTCTCGATCTCGCCGGCCTGCGCGCCGAGGGCGACCGGGCCGGCCTCGAGGGAAGCTCCCTGCTGCGCTTCCTGCGCGGCTCGCCGCCGCGCGAGTCCGGCGAGCTTTTCTCCGAGCAGCCGCACGGCGGCGACATCCGCGGCGCGGCGATCGTCGAGGGACGCTGGAAGCTGATCCGGCGCGACGAGCCGGAGATGCCGCCGATGCAGCTCTACGACCTGGACGCCGATCCCGTCGAGCGCGACAACCGCGCGGCGGCGGAGCCGGAGATCGTGCGCCGGCTCGACCAGCTCCTCGGCCGCCATCTCCTCGTCGACCGCATGCTGCTGCGGACGTCGCGCTCCGAGGCCGACAAGCCCGAGGACCTCGACGACGAGACGATTCGCCGGCTGAAGGCGCTCGGCTAC
Source organism: Thermoanaerobaculia bacterium (assembly GCA_963699245.1). GTDB lineage: Bacteria > Acidobacteriota > Thermoanaerobaculia > Multivoradales > JAGPDF01 > JACTMI01. Next base: position 1,540,207 of record OY969426.1, on the reverse strand, counting down.
CTGCAGTAAGGCCAGCCGAAGTTCTGTTCTCAGCGCAGGTCGCCGCCCGCCTGGATCAGGCGGGCGAAGGCGGCGACGCTGGCGTCGCCGGAGCCGCCGAGCTCGGGGCGGGCGGCGCGCTCGACCAGCTCGCGCAGGTCGGCCGGCAGGTCGGCGGGCAGCTCGGGGGGCCTCGGCGTGCGGGCGCTGCTTCCGGCGGTGGCGAGCAGCCGTGCGGTCTCGCTCCAGCGGCCGAGATCGTGGAGCGCCGGGTCGACCGCTTCGCGCGCCAGCCGCGCGCCGGTGGCGGCGGCGTCGAGGAGCGCCGCGGGGCGGGCGTTCGTCTCGGCGAGGCGCGCGGCGATCTCGCGGTAGGTGGCCGCGACCGGATCGGCGAGCGGCACGTCGGCGACCAGCCAGGCGCTCTCGGCGGCCAGGCGGCGGGCCGCGGCGGCGTCGCCGGCGCGCAGCGCGAGCTCGAGGTCGGCGCTGCGAGCGCCGAGCCGGAAGGCGCGGGCGCGCTCGGAGACGACCGGCCCTTCGCCGCGCGTCACCGACCAGAGTGGGTCGCTCCAGCCGGCGCCGAGCTGCGCGGTGACGCCCGCGCTCTCGCCGAGCGCGACCAGCGTCGCGTCGGTATCGGGCCGGCGCTTCTGGATCAGGGCAGCCGCCACGACCAGGCCGAGCGCCGCGGCGAGGACGATCCAGGCGCTCGGGCGCCGGCGCCTCCGGGTGCGCTCAGGGAAAGGGAGGACTTCGGCCGCGCTCCCGGCGGCTGGCGCGGCGAGCTCCGCCGCCAGGCCGGCGGCCTCGGCGATGGTCTCGCGGCAGGCGTCGCAGTCGGCGAGGTGCGCGACGATCGTGTCGCGCTCGGCGCCGGCGAGGCGTCCTTCGGCGAAGGCCGCGAGCAGGCCGAGCTCGGGGCAGCCGGTGCGCGGAGCGGTGGGAAGGGTGGCCATCAGAGAGTTCGCTCCATGGACTTGGACGGACCGCGAGCGGCGGATTCGGCTCCCGTGCCGAAGTCGATCCTCAGATCGAGCCCGCCCCACCCGACGAGGCTGGCGACGCGCGCCGCGTCGAGCCCCTCGGCCTCGAGCGCCCGGCGGAGGGCCGAGAGCGAGCGCTCGATGCGCGCGTAGAGCGGCCGCGCCGGCTCGCCGAACATGCGGGCGACCTCGACCACCGCCAGCCCGTCGGCAAAGCGGAGCTTGAGCAGCAGCCGCTCGGCCGGCTCGAGCGCGGCGAGCGCGCGTGCCAGCGCCACCTCTGCCTGCTGCTCGGTGGCGCGCAGCTCACCGTCGCGGAGGCGGTCGTCGCCCTGCTCGGCGGCGCGCAGCTCGCCGAGCGCCTCCTCGCCTTCGACCCGCCGTCTGGTCCGCGGCGGCAGGCGCGCGGCGAGGGCCTCGAGCTCGGCGACCGGCCGCTCGACGCCGAAGCTGGTGCGCAGGGTCGCGATGGCGTCGGCGAGGCTCCGCCCGTCGCGCGCGACGAGCGTCTCGAGCTGCACCGCGACGGCGCCGAGCCGCTTCGCCTCGGCCGAGGGGCGCCACTTGCCCCAGCGGTGGATCCGGTAGTCGCGGAAGAGATTGGCGACGACGACGGTGAGATAGGTCGGCAGGCTCGACCGCCCCTGGAAGCTGCGCAGCACCGCGTAGTCGTCGTCGATCAGCCGCAGCTTCGCCCACGACCCGAACTCCTCGCTCTCGTCGGGCGGAAAGGCGTTCCGCCGGCAGACGGTGCGGAGGAGCTTGTCGATCAGCTCGAGGTTGGACTCGAAGAGCTCGCGCGGGGACATGGGTGACACCAGACGCCGGGGATTCTAAGGGATGCAGCCCGTGCTCCGGCTCGGCGCGTGGGCTCCTCCGCGAGGCGTCGAGTTGCTATCTTGCTCGCTGAAATCCGACAGCGGGGAGAGTCGCTGCCTTGCGACGAGCGCCAGAATCCTTCGTGGACAGACGGAGCCCTCTCCTGGTCCGCGACGACGCGCGGAATCCGTCCCGTTGAGAGCGCTCCGGCGGAACCTCCTGGCCGCAGTCCTGGGGACGATCTCGCTCCTAGCGATCTGGCACGCAATCGAACGTCCGCCGAGCTCGGTCTGGAGCGACGACCCCCGACCTCGGTCCAGTGCGGGCGCATGGCCCGCTCGCGCGCTTTCGACCGACGAGAAGCGAGCCCTCCGTGAGCCGCTCCGTCTCGTCGGTCTCGCTCGTGAATTGCGGGCGCGCACTCGCGGGAGCGGAGCCGTCGAGGACGTGATCCTGTCGGCAAGGCTCGAATCGCTCGCGGGCGATTCGAGAGCCGCCATCTCGACGCTCGAGGAGGCCCTGGTGGCGCGGCCTCACGAGCCCAAGCTATGGGCGGGCCTGGGCGCCGCTCTGTATCCGGGCGACTCCGGCGCCCGCGGCGGAGGCGACCGATTGCTCGCCTCGATCGAGGCCTCCTTGCAGGCGGATTCGATTCCGGTCGCCGCCTGCAATCTGTCTCGGGCGCTATCCGAATTGGGCCTTCAGCACCGGTTTCTTCTCTACGCCGAGCAGTGCCCGGACGAGATCGAGCGCTTTGAGGCCGAGCTGCAAAGAGCCCGCGCGGTGATCGCGCGCGGCCCGGGTTCGGCAGCGAGGCCGGACCTTCGAGCCATTGGAGCAGCGAGCACCTCGCGCTCGAGACGCCGAACGTTGGCCGGCCCGAGCGAGTCGCCGACGCTCGAGGGATTCCGCGAACTGCTGGAAGGCAGGGACATGCGCCCCGAAGCGACTCTTCGCGAACTGGGAGGGGCCCTCGATTCCGCGCAGGCTCTCGAACTCGCGGAGGACTACGAGTCGCTCTCGGGGAATCCCCAACCGCGGAGGTTGATCGCGGAATTGAAGAGCCTCGCAGGAGAGCGGCGCCATCTGATGTTGCGGATGTTGGCCGACTGGCGCACAGGTTGGCGTCGGCTGGAGAACTACCAGGTCTCCGATGCTCGTGCGAGCTTCGAGTCCGCTCAGCGGGCAGGCCGCCGGCTGGAGTCGGCTCTCTTGCCCAGTATCGAGCTTGCACTGGCGACTTGCGAATACCAGTCCGGCGATACAGCGGCCCTGGCGGAACGCCTGAAGAGAATGGCGGCCGAGAAGATGGACTCGGGTCTGCCGGCTGTCGAGGCGCGGCGCCTCTGGCTCGAGGCGCTCGTGCTGCAGGGGCGAGGCGACTGGGAAGACGCACTCGGGGCCATCGATCGAGCAGCGGGCATCCAGCGCCGCCTGCGGGAGTCGGAGAGCGCGGCCTGGCTGGGGATGCTGCGCTCGATCAGTCTCGACGCATTGCGCCGCGACGACGAGGCGGCGGACGAGATCGTGTGGTCCCTTGAGACACTCACGGCGAGCGCCAACACCCGCCGGGCGGCCGGGGCCATGGTCATCGCCGCCGAAATCGAGCAGCGCCGCGGCCGCCCGGGCGTCGCCATCGAGCTGCTGCGCGAGGCCAACGCCTGGGATCAGGCCGATGGCAATCCCACGTTGGTTGTCGACTCGCTGGCCACCCTCGCGTCGGCGCTCTTGAGCGACGGCAGGTATCGCGAAGCCCGGGCGGCAGTGGCGTCGAGCCGCCAGATGCTGCGACGAGTCGACGACGAGGCCGCGCGAACCCGCGTCGAGACCTTCCTCGATCTGGCAGAGGCCGAAGCGGAGATCCGGCTGCGCCCCGAGCTCGCCTCGGAGCTGCTTTCGCGCATTCTCCTGCGCGCTGAGGAATTCGACGAAGTGTTCACGGTCATCGGAGCGCTGCGCCTCCGGGCGCGCGCTCACATTGCGCGCGGCGCGGACGAGAGAGCGGTCGACGACCTCGAGAGGGCGGTCGAAGAGGGGATCCGTCAGGCTGCGAAAGTGGGCCTGACGGTCGAGCGCTCCCGGCTGCTCGATTCGGCGCGTGCGCCGCTCGACGAGCTCGTCGAGTTGCTGACGAGCGATCGCGCCGCAGCCGGGCCGGTGAAGGCTCTCGCATGGATCGAGCGCTTGCGCTTGGCTCAGCTGGGCGAGCCGCCGGAGTCGGTGGCCGTCGTGGAAGCGAGGATCCGAGCGCTCGAGCTACCTCGCGGGGCCTGCTTCGTTAGCTCGTTCGCGGGGAGGAGCAAGGTCGAGACTTGGACCCGGTGCGGGTCCGGCCCCTGGCGGTTCACCAGCACGGTCACTTCGAGCGGAGCGCTTCGTCTCGCTGTGGATCGATTCCGCCGAGATCTTCGCGGCGCAGCGCTCGCCGACCTCCGAGCCTCCGCGGCGGTGCTTTCCGGGCTCGTGCTGCCCCGGGGCCGTAAGGAGCTCGAGGAATCCGTCTACTGGATCGTGGTTCCAGACGCGCTGCTGTCGATGACCCCGTACGGCTGGCTCTCCGAGCCTGGCGGAAGCGCTTTCGTCTGGCAACGCCGGTCGGTCGTCCGCGCGCCGGCGCTCGCGCTCCTCGAGTCGGCTGCGGACAGAACCGTCGGCCGGCTGCAAAGTGTCGTCGCCTTCGGCGTGGCCACGGCGGGCGATGATGGCGAACTCCCCATGGAGAGGTTGCGTTACGCCGAAGAGGAGGCGCAGCTGGTCGGCGAGGGAATGCCCGGCGGCCGGGCGCTGGTGGGAGCAGCGGCCTCCGTCGATCATCTCGACGCAGCGCTGGCGCGCGCCGACTCGATTCACATCGCATCGCACTTCCTGCCGCCCGGCTCCGAAGAGCTCGGGGATGCCGCTTTCGTGGCCAACGGACCGACGAAGGAGTCTCGACGGGTTCGGGCCGCGCGGCTTCTCGAGCTCTCGCGGAACAGGCTGAAGTTCGCCTTTCTCTCGGGCTGCGGCAGTGCGGCCGGAGCTCGGGGCGCCATCGCCGGAAGCGACGACTTTGCGACAGCACTTCTCATGGGAGGAGTGCGGCAGGTCGTCGCGACGAACTGGGAGATTCTCGACGCCGACTACTCGCCGTTCATCGAGCCCTTCTATGCTTCGTTGCACCGTACAGGCAATGCCGCCGAAGCCCTGCGTGCAGCGCTGAAGGCTGCCAAGGCCGGCGAGAGCGACGATCAACTCGCCCGATCCGTCAGGGCCTACGAGGCGTTGACGATCGAGCTTCCGAAGGAGGAGGAGGAGCGATGACCAAGGTGTTCGTGTTCGTGTCGGGCCTGGCGCTGGCGAACCTGCCGACATCGAATCCCACTCAGCCGATTGTCCTGATCCTTCCCAACTCGAACCCGCCTCACGCGATGAAAGCCGCGCTGGGCGCGCCCGCCTCGGCGAGCTCCAACGCCCTGACGGCCTTCTACGCCGTCTCGATCTCGAAGTCCTGCTCGACGGGGGTCTGCCCTCCATCGGTCTTTCCGCCGCAGGAGCTCGCACACCTGCCATCGCTCGAGAAGCTCGCAGGCTCGCATCAGCTTCGAGCTGGTTGCGATAACCCGGGAAACGCGCAAGCGTGTAGATCGAATGCAGGTAAGAACCTGCTCGACGGCAAGGTGGTTCTGACCGGGGACTGGCGTCTCTCGGTGCGCACCGACTGCGGTGCGGCGAGCTTCCCGGAAGGTCTCAGCACGACCGGGACGAATCTCTGGGTCAGCATGACCGACCATTCGAAGGTCTGGCAGGGGCAGGCCTCTCCCAGGGTAGCGGGCGACACGTTCGTGTTCGAAACTGAGGTCTCTGATCTCGGGCAGGTAACGATTGCCGGCCTGCCCGGCCTGACTTGGAAGAAGTCCAACCCGGCCTTGTGCAAGAGATACGGCGACGGCTCGGGAGACTGTGTGCTCGTGCACCTGCGGAACAGCCCGACGATGATGAGTAACGGCCGAGTCGATCTGCATTTCGCGGAGAGCTACCAGCCGCTCGCCAGCGTGCCCACTGCTGACAAGATCTGGCTGCCTTGGCTCGAAAGCGGCGATTACTGCCGTGACTATCCGTCGGTGGCCGTGGGGGGGACTGCCGGAGCCGGGCATCCACGCTGTCTCGCGGGCTACGTGGAGCAGTAGACGGCTAGGCTCGGCACGATCGAGGCTCGCGGGCGACCCGGAAGAAGGAGCGAAATGCTGGCTGCTGTTGCGATCGCGGTTGCCCTGGCAGGGCGACCGGCCCCGCTCTGCGCCCCCGAGCGCCGGCAGCCGGCCGGTTCGAGCCTCTGCTGGGCCGCCGCGGGCGAGACCGTCTACGACTTCCTTTTCCCCGAGCGGGCAGACGAGGTCGGAATCTGCTCCTTCGCGAGCGCTGTGAACCCAACTTCGTGCGACTGTGATCCGAAAGGAGAGGTTCCGAGCGAAGGAGCGGTCTGCGACTTCGCGGCGCGCTCGTCATGCGACGGTGGCATTGCACTCTTCTTCGACAAGATCGGCTCGGAAGTCGACTACGACTGCAAAATGGATGCGCTGACGCCACTGGAACTCTGCAAGTCGATCGTCCGCAAGCGGAGCCCCGTCGCTATTGCCCGCAACTTGGTGGGTGGCGGCTCGTGCGCGATGGCGAGTCACGCCGAGACGGCCATCTCCATCGAGAGGCGCTCCTCCAGCCGGCTCGAGCTCGAAGTGCTCGATCCGGATCCGGGCGTTCTCGCCGGAGCTGCAAAGCCGGATCGAGGACGCCTGGACTATGGCGCCTACCGGTCAGAGCACACGAGCGGCGCCTCCTGCCCGAGCTTCTTCGATTTCGAGAGGAGAGTTCCTTACCGCGAAAACGGTTCGCTGCCCCGCCCTCGGCCCGGCTGTGTATTCGCCTTCGAAGAGCGAACTGGACCTGACGAGGAGACGTGCGCAGCGCTCGTCGCCGGGTTCGATGGCTCGAGTCCCGGAAGTTGCTCTGTGCAGGATTTGATGCGAACGCTCCTGCTGGAGCGCGGCGGCGCCGGCCTGCGGGACTTCCTGTCCGGCGAGCCATGGAACTTGGCCTCGCCCGCCGTGGGTGCGACGAGTTGTATCGGCCCGATCACGAGGGCGGCCCTGGAACCCGGGGAGTCGGGTCGCTGGGGCCCCGGCGCAGTCACCTCGACAATCTCGTACATCTGCAGGATCCAGGATGGGGCGCCGCTGCTGATCGAGATGCGAGTCGAGGAAGGGCGTTATTTCCTGTCTCGATACGGGTATCCAATTCGCGCAGCTTCGACGCTGAGAGCCCTCTCGGGCCTCCCCGGCCAGGGCATTCATTCCTTTCTGGTCGATCTTTCGGGCGCGCCAGCGGCGGGCAGTCCTTGTAGCGGGGCGCTCGGCGTCGCACCCGAGAGTCCAGGAGAGCTCCTCGAGCTCGTTTCCCCGACTGTCGGTCTCCGTGTCCTGATGACTCGCTCCGACGGGCGGGCGAGCCTGGTCGGGCTCGACGTCGCCGGCACACTCGACGGGGTTCTCGACTTCCGCTTGCCGAACGCGCCGGGAAGTTCGCTGCGGCAGTTGATGCTGCGCTGGAGGATCAATTCCGGCGCGCAATAGCCGTCGGATCGCCATTGCGGCGACCGAGGATCAGGCGCGCACCAGCAGCACCGGTATCTCCACCGTGTGCCTCACCTTGTTCGCCGTCGAGCCGAGGATCAGGTCGGCGAGGAAGCGGTGGCCATGGGTGCTCATGGCGATGAGGTCGACGCCGCGCTCTTCGGCGAGCTTGACGATTTCGTCCGCGGGCTCGCCGTTGAGGAGCACGGTGTCGGCCTCGATGCCGAGCGCCGTGAAGCGGTCGCGAACCGACTCGAGGTAGGCGCGGTCGACGCGCATCTCCTCGGACTCCGCCAGGTTCAGGCGCTCGAGATGACGCGCCACCCAGCCGTCGGCGACGTGGACCAGCAGCAGGCGGCTGCCGGCGAGGCGCGCCAGCTCCTCGATGTGGACCAGGATTGCCTCGTCCGTCCTGCTGTTCTCGAGCGCCACCAGGATCCTCGCGTACACGGTCAGGCCCTCCGGTAGAAGAATCGTACCCAGATCGTGAAAGCGAGACCGATCGCGACCAGCAGCCCGAACCAGGCCGCGCCGAGGGTCTGCCAGAGCAGCGCGAGATTGAGCGTGGCGATCAGCGTGCAGACCGCATAGCCGACCGTCTTGGTCAGCGGCGAGTTCGCGAACTCGCCCATCAGCGCGCGGTCCGATGTGAAGCGCATCAACGGAAAGATGGCGAACGAGAGCTGCATCGACAGCACCACCTGCGAGAAGACCAGCAGCGACACCGTCTCCTTGCCCCCCGAAGCCGAGATCAGCAGCACCGCCGGCACGATGGCGAGCAGCCGGGTGACCAGCCGCCGCAGCCAGGGGCGCACCCGGATGTGGAGGAAGCCCTCCATCACGATCTGGCCGGCCAGCGTTCCCGTGATGGTCGACGACTGGCCGGAGGCGAGCAGGGCGACGGCGAAGGCGGTCGAGGCGATCGGCGCGCCGAGCAGCGGGGCGAGCAGGCGATGCGCTTCCTGCAGCTCGGCGACGTGGAACTGCCCGGCGCGATGGAAGACGGCCGCGGCGACGACGAGGATGGCTGCATTGACGAAGAAGGCGGCGCCGAGCGCGAGGATCGTGTCGGTGACGTTGTAGCGCACCGCCTGGCGCCGTCCGGCGGCGGTCGGCGCGACGTCGCGCGTCTGCACGAGCGCGGTGTGGAGATAGAGGTTGTGCGGCATCACCGTGGCGCCGAGGATGCCGAGCGCGATGTAGAAGGCCTGGCGGTCGGGGATCGTCGGCACCAGCAGGCCGCCCATGACCGCCGCCCACTCCGGCTTGGCGAGGAAGACCTGCAGCGCGAAGCAGATGCCGATCGTCGAAACCAGCGTCAGGACGATCGCTTCGATCTTGCGGAAGCCGAAGTGCATTGCGGCGAGCAGCAGCATGACGTCGAAGCCGGTGATCAGGACGCCCCAGACCAGCGGCACGCCGAGCAGCAGATTCAGAGCGACCGCCGAGCCGATCACCTCCGCCAGGTCGCAGGCGATGATGGCGATCTCGCAGAGGACCCAGAGCACGAGGGTGACCGGCTTCGAGTAGTGGTCCCGGCAGGCCTGCGCCAGGTCGCGCCCGCTGACGATGCCGAGCTTCACGCAAAGCGACTGCAGCAGCATCGCGATCAGGTTCGAGAGCAGGATCACCCAGAGCAGCGCGTAGCCGAAGCGGGCGCCGCCGGCGAGGTCGGTCGCCCAGTTGCCGGGGTCCATGTAGCCGACCGAGACGAGATAGCCCGGCCCGGCGAAAGCGAGAAAGCGGCGGAGCCAGCCGCGGTGGTGCGCGACCGGAATGCTGCCGTGCGCGTCGCCGAGCGAGCGCGCGTGCTCGGGGTGGTCGCCGAGGATACTCATGTCGTCCATCCGCGCAGGCGGCGGTAGAGCTCCCACGGCTCGGCCGTCCAGGGGTCGATGCCGTGCCGACGGCACCAGGTGAAGTGGACGACGAGCCCGATGACGGCGATCGCCGCCAGCAGCCCGATGGCGGGACGCGAGCCGAAGCGCTGGGCGATGGCGCCGACGGCGGCGACGACCACGAACAATTTCAGAGTGCGCCGCCACTTCGGCGTCCCTTCTTCGAACTTGCCGAACCAGATCGAGCCGAGCGCGAAGATGGCGAGAGCGAGGAAGGCGGCGGGCAGCGCGGCGGCGAGCGGACGAGTCAAGTCGGTCTCCGGTCGGGGCTGGTATTTTGACGACTCAAACATTAGAATTGCAGTCATCGAAGAAGTCAAGCCCCCGGCCCCGGAGCCCGCATGCCCACGTCGACCGTCGAGGATTACCTGAAGTGCATCCTGCTCGAGGAGGAGCGCCGGCGGGGGGAGCGCGTGCCGACGGGGAGCATCGCCGCGGCGCTCGCGGTGACGCCCGGAACGGTGACGACGATGCTCAAGGCGCTCGCCGACTCGCGCCTGATCGACTACGAGGCCTACGGCGGCGCCCGCCTGACGGCAGCGGGGCGGCAGCTCGCGGCGCACGTGGTGCGCCGCCACCGGCTGGTCGAGCTCTTTCTCGTCGAGGTGATGGGCTTCGACTGGAGCGAGGTGCACGAGGAGGCCGAGCGGCTCGAGCACGCCGTCTCCGAACGGGTCATCGAGCGCATCGACGAAATGCTCGGCCGTCCCGAGGTCGACCCGCACGGCGATCCGATTCCGAGTCCCGAAGGAAAGCTCGCCGCCGCGCACCTGCCGGCGCTCGACAGCCTCGAGCCGGGAACGCGGGCGCGCATCGCGCGGGTCGCCGACCGCGACCCCGAGTTCCTCAAGCTGGCGGAACGGCTCGGCCTCCGCCCCGGCGTGAGGGTGAAGATCGCTTCGCGCGACGCGGCGGCCGACCTGCTCGAGCTGGATCTCGGACGCGGCAAGCGCGCCACGCTCGGCCGCCGCGCGGCGGCCAGGATCTTCGTCGAGAGCGACTAGCCGCCGGCTTCGCGCCGCACGCGCCAGAGCGTCCAGGCGCGCTCGAGGCGGCCGAGGCGGACGGGCCGCGCCAGGAGCGCCTCGGGATTGGCCTCGATGCGGCCGAGCAGGCGGAGCGCCAGCGCCATCGCGCCGGCAATCGCGGCGCGGAAAGTCAGCGGCACCTCCCCGATCGCCCGGGCGCCGCGCAGCAGGAGCTGGTGAATGGCGTCGCACTCGGCGGAGATCGCGGCGACGCGCGCCTCGCGGCTCGCGGCGCCCGGGTCCTCCTCGATCGGCAGCGGGAAGGCACCGACCGCCACCGCGGCGGGGACGCGCGCCAGGCGCGCCAGCCGCAGGAGCGCCGCCGCGGCGTCGACGGTCGCCGGCGTCGGATCGTCACCGATCATCGCCGCCGCCGCGGCCAGGCCGATGCGCTGCGCGGCCCCCTCGTCCGGCCGGACCTCGTCGAGCCGGCGCCGGGCCTCGGCGAGCAACGCGTCGAGGGCCGGACGCCCGAACTCGCGGCGGGCCGCCTCGGCCGCGAAACGGCGCGCGAACGGGGGATCGATCGTCTCGCCGGCGAGAGCGCGCGCCACCAGGAAGGCCGAGCGGTCGAGCCGCTCGCGCCGCTCGGCCGGCAGGTCGTGCTCGCCGGCGGTGGCGAAGAGCGCCTCGGTCCACGCCGCCAGAACGCCGGCGCGCTCGCGCTCGCGGCGCGGCAGCAGGGCGAGGGCCGGCGCCAACTCGCCGAGCCGGCGGTCGGCGACCGCGGCGAGCGCTCGCGCGCCGGCGCGCTCGGCCGCCCGCTCGTCGAGCCCGAAGAGCTCGCCGAGCGCGGTGCGCGGGTCGAGCGGCTCGCTCGAGAAGAGCGCCGGCCGGCGCAGCCGGAGCTCGCGCGGTGCGGCGTCGAGGGGCATCGTCCCGGCTGTCACGCCAGCATCCGCACCAGTTCGCGTTGCGGCTCGCCGCCGGTGACCTCGGCGCGGTCGGCGGTGAGCGCGATGTTGACCTCCGAGCGGACGCCGAAGTCGCCCGGCAGGTAGATGCCGGGCTCGATCGAGAAGCCGGTCATGGCGAGCAGGCGCCGCGTGTCGTGGGTCTCCAGGTTGTCCATGTTGGCGCCCTGGCCGTGGTCCTGCTGGCCGATCGAGTGGCCGGTGCGGTGGATGAAGTACTCGCCGTAGCCGCTCTTGCGGATCACCTCGCGCGCCGCGTCGTCGACCTCGAAGCCGCGGATCGGGGTACGCGGCCAGCGCGACTGGACGAAGGCGATGCCGGCGTCGCGTGCGTCGCGCACGATGCGCCAGATTTCCTCGTGGCGGTCGGCGGGCGCGCTGGCGGCGACGCCGCACCAGCAGATGTCGGCGTAGACGCTGTCGTCGGCCGCCTTCTCCTTCGCCCACAGGTCGATGAGCAGGAAGTCGCCCTTGCTGATCGGCCAGGCGCTCTCGGCGGTCGGCTCGTAGTGCGGATCGGCGGCGTGTCCGTTGACGCCGACGGTGGGGTCGGCGAAGGTGTGCAGCCCGGCCTGGTCGAAGGTCTCGAGGATGAACTTCATCACTCCGTGCTCGTCGACCGGGCGGCCGGCGCGCAGGTGGTCGCCGGTCCAGGCGAAGGCTTCCTTCACGATGCGGTGCAGGTGGGTGTTGGCGCGCCGGTGCCCTTCGAGCTGCGCCGGCGACCAGACCGCCGCGAAGCGCTGGGCGAGGTCGGCCGCGGAGACGAGCTCGCAGCCGAAGCTGCGCAGCAGCTCGGCGGTGCCGGCGTCGAGCCGCGAGACGTTGGGCAGCCCATTGTTCGGCGAATACTGTGCGGCGAGCCGCTTGCAGTCGCGCGTGAGCTGCTCGAGCGCCTGGCGGTTCTCCTGCCAGGTGAGGTAGCGGCTCCTGGTGCCCGGCAGGTGGTCGAGCATCGCCGGTTCGAGGTCGTGCACCAGCCGGCGCGGCTCTCCCTGGCGCGGCACCAGGTAGTAGCAGCGGCGGGTGACCAGTCCCTTGCCGGCGAGCCCCAGCAGCTCGAGCGAGATCGGGTCGTTGCCCTGAAAGACGGAAAAGAACCAGCCGTCGAGCTCGGCTTCGACGAGCGCGGCCTGGATCTCCTGGATGCGTTCGGCGAGCATGGCGATCCTTTCCCCGCGGCGAGGCGGGCACTTGCACAAGAAATTGTACAGGAGGGGGCCGGGCGCGCCCGGGCGAGGCTCCATCGGCGGCATTCCGCGTTTCGTCACCGAAATAGCACCGCCCGACACCTTCATCCCCGCGATCTGTAACTCCAGGCCGGTTCGTCCGAATGTAGGAGAGACCGTGACGAACCAACGCCTGCGCAGGGTCGCCCTCTGGCTCCTCCTCTGGACGGGGCTGGGATTCTTCTTCGCTTCGGAGGCGGCGGTGCGCCAGTTTCCGGGCCGGGAGCGCAGCCTGCCCTGGGGGGACGCGCTGATCATCAACCTCCCCTTCTACCTGATCTGGGGGCTGCTCGCCCTGCCGGTGCTCGATCTCGCACGGCGCTTTCCGCTGCACGGCGCGCGGCGCTGGCGGAACGCGGCGCTGCACCTGGCGCTCGGCCTCGCCTTCTCGCTCGCGCAGCTGCTCCTCTCCGAGGCCTTCTTCGAGCTCGTGCGCCAGATGCGCGGCCGCGACGTCCAGTTCTTGGACGCGTTGATGTTCAGCTTCCGCCACAACTTCCACGTCAACGTGCTGACCTACTGGGGAGTGGTGGCGCTGCGCCACCTGCGCGACTACGACCGCGGCCTGCGCGAGAAGGAGCTCGTCGAGGAGCGCCTGCGCGGACAGCTCGCCCGGGCCGAGCTCGCCGCCCTGCGCACCCAGCTCCAGCCGCATTTCCTCTTCAACGCGCTCAATTCGATCTCGTCGCTCCTCTATCGCGACGCGGCGCTCGCCGACCGGATGATCGTCCACCTCTCGGAGCTGCTGCGGCGCTCGCTCGAGAGCGACGCGGGAGCCGAGGTGGCGCTATCGCGCGAGCTCGACTTCGTGCGCAGCTACCTGGCGCTGGCGGGCATGAGACACGGCGACCGGCTGCGGGCCGAGATCACCATTCCCTCGGCGCTCACCGTCGCGCGCGTGCCGTCGCTGCTGCTGCAGCCGCTGGTCGAGAACGCGGTGATGCACGGCGTCGAGCGTTCGACCGTCCCTTGCCGGGTAGAGGTGCGAGCGCGGCTGGCAGGCGAGAGTCTGGTGATCGAAGTCGAGAACGACCTGCCTCCCGCCGGGGCGCCGGCGCGCCGCGGCTCGGGCGTCGGGCTCGACAACGTCCGCGCCCGGCTGGCGCAGCTCTACGGCGCGCGCGGGTGCCTGACGCTCGACCTCGAGCCGTCGCGCGGCGCCCTGGCCCGCGTCACCTTGCCGTTCATCGAAGGTTCCGCGCGGCATCAGGCCCGCGAGAAGACTCTGCAGGAGGAGATGGCATGAAGGCACCCGCGAAGATCCTGGTCGTCGACGACGAGCCGCTCGCCCGCGGCAAGCTGCTGCGGCTGCTCGCCGCGGAGGACGGCGTGGAGGTGATCGGCGAGGCGGCTTCGTTCGCCGAAGCCGCGCAGGCGATCCGTGCCCTGCGGCCGGAGCTGCTGCTGCTGGATGTCCAGCTGCCCGACCGCTCGGGCTTCGAGCTGCTCGCCGCCGTGCCGGAGGAGGTGCGGCCGGAGGTCATCTTCGTGACCGCGCACGACGAGCACGCGGTGCGCGCCTTCGCGGTTCGCGCGGTCGACTATCTGGTGAAGCCCTACGACCGCGAGCGCCTGCGCGCCGCCCTCGAGCGTGGCCGCGAGCAGGTGGAGAAGCGGCGGCGCGAGGCGGGAGCCGCCGCGGGCGAGGCGCGCGCGACGGCGGCGGAGGTCGATCCGATGACCCGCTTCGTGGTGCGCAGCGTCGGCCGGCTGCTGCTCATCGACGTCGCCGAGGTCGACTGGATCGAGGCAGCCGGCAACTACGTGCGGCTGCACCACGGCCGCGAGAGCCACCTGTTGCGCGAAACGATGAGCGCGCTCGAGGCGCGCCTCAGCCCGCGGCGCTTCGCGCGCATTCACCGCTCGACGATCGTCAACCTCGACCGCGTGCGCGAGCTGCACCACATCCTGCACGGCGACTACTCGGTGCTGCTGCGCGACGGCACGCGCCTGACGCTCTCCCGCGGCTATCGAGAGCAGTTCGAGCGCCTGGTCGCCGGCGCTTCCGACCTCCGCATGCCGGGCTGAGCCCCGGATCCTCCGGAAGAAAAAAAGAGGCGGCCCGGAAGGGCCGCCTTACCCAAGAAGGAGGTTCGGGGAAGTCGAGATCCCTGCACCTCTTCACGACATTACGGTGGCGCGCAGCCATCGTTTCCGGCATTGGGACGAACCATGCCCGGCATGACGCGAATCGCACGCCGCGCGCTGCCGCTCCGGATTCCTGGAACCGCCCGTTCAGCCGGACGAATTCCCGCCGCCGCGCCGGCTGTCCGGCCGCCAGCGGGCCGCGGCGCGACGCTCGACCGCCGTCCCGGCGGGAGCCTTCGGTGCACGGAGAGATCCGCTTCGCCCCTCGCGTCCCGATCGCGGGCGCTTCTGGCAGTCGCGTTGCTCCTCCGGTGGTCGCCGCGGTGCACATCCGCGCCAGCGGTTGAAAGGAGGACAGCAGGCATGATGCAGAAGAGTCGATGGGCACTGCGAGCCCTCGCCCTGGCGGTGGCCATGATCGGTCTCGCCGGCGAAGCGAGCGCGCAGGTGCAGACCGGCAACGTGTTCGGCAGCGTCGCCGACGACAAGGGCGCGGCCCTTCCCGGCGTGACCGTCACCCTGTCGGGCGGCGGCGCTCCGGTCGTCACCACCACGGACGCCGAGGGCAACTTCCGCTTCGTCGGCGTCTCCCCGGGCACCTACAAGCTCGAGTCGACGCTCGACGGCTTCAGCCCGGTGGTCTACGAAGAGGTCACGGTCAACGTCAACCGCAACACGACCCTGAACCTCACCATGAACGCCGCGGTCGCCGACGTGATCACGATCACGAGCGAGTCACCGCTGCTCGACACGCGCAAGATCGCCACCGGCGCCACGGTCGACAAGACCGAGCTCGAGAAGATCCCGACCGCGCGCGACCCCTGGGTCATCCTGCAGACCACCCCGGGCGTGCTCGTCGACCGCATCAACGTCGGCGGCAACGAGAGCGGCCAGCAGAGCTCCTACGTCGGCAACGGCGACGACGGCCGTAACTCGACCTGGTCGGTCGACGGCGTCGAGATCACCGACGTCGGCGCGATCGGCAGCTCGTCGTCGTACTACGACTTCGACGCTTTCGAGGAGATCAACGTCTCCACCGGCGGCTCCGACGCGGCGGGCCGCACCGGCGGCGTCGGCATCAACATGGTGACCAAGCGCGGCACCAACGAGTGGCGCGGCTCGGGCCGCTACATCACCGACAAGGAGAGCTGGCAGTCCGACTTCGATCCGGACGCCTCGAAGTTCACCGGCGGCGGCCCCTGGAACCAGAACAATCCCCAGGAAGTCTTCAAGGCCGGCAACCGGATCCAGAAGGTCGAGGAGTACGGCGCCGAAGTCGGCGGCCCGATCGTCAAGGACAAGCTCTGGATCTGGGGCAGCTACGGCAAGAACAAGATCAACCTGCTGACCGTGTCGGACTTCGCCGACAACACCCAGCTCGAGACCTGGAACGCCAAGCTCAACTGGCAGGTCGCGAGCAACAACTCGGCTTCGGTCTTCTTCTCGAACAACGACAAGCAGAAGCAGGGGCGCAACGCCAGCCCGACGCGCACCCAGCCCACGACCTGGAACCAGGGAAGCAAGTCGAGCGACCCCGACCTCTTCAAGTTCTGGAGCGAACGGCCGACGATCTCGAAGATCGAGGACACCCACATCTTCGGGTCCAACTTCTTCCTCACCGGCATGTACTCCGAGTCGGACGGCGGCTTCTACCTCACCCCGCAGGGCGGCACGGGCGACAACCACGTCAACACGGCGCTCGCCTACGACACCCTGATCTGGAGCCGGACCTACGTCGATGCCTACACCTATCGTCCGCAGAACCAGTACAAGGCCGACGGCTCCTACTTCTTCGCCACCGGCGGCCTGAATCACGAGCTCAAGTTCGGCGCCAACTACCGGAAGGCCGAGGTTCGCTCCTTCTCGCGCTGGCCGGGGACGGGCATCGACTACACGCTGCCGGGCTACGGCGCCTTCTACACCTCGGTGATCGCCGACGGCGTCCTCAACTACGACGTCAAGTACAAGAGCGCCTACGTGCAGGACACGCTGACCACCGGCAACCTGACCGCCAACGTCGGCTTCCGCTACGACGTCCAGGGCGGCAATCAGATGCCGGGGACCATCCGCGCGGTGCCGGGCTTCGAGACGGCCCTGCCCGGCTGGAGCGATCCGGGCGGCAGCCCGGGCTTCGGCGACTGGAAGGACATCCAGCCCCGTCTCGGCCTGACCTATTCCCTCGGTGCGGAGAAGAAGACGCTGCTCCGCGCGAGCTACTCGCGCTTCGTCGACCAGATCTCCGGCAACGCGATCGGCCAGACCTATCCGATCTACCCGGCGCCCTACGCCGGCTTCTACGTCTACGACGCGGCCATCTACGGCGGCAACGAGGACGGCATCGCTGATCCCGGCGAGATCGCCTCGCACCCGGCCGGCGGCGGCCCGACCTACAACCCGAACAACCCGAGCGTCCTGCTCCCGGCCTACGGCGTCGACCCGAACCTCAAGGCGCCGCACACCGACGAGATCGTGCTCGGCGTCGAGCACGCGCTGATGCCCGAGTTCGTGATCGGCTTCAACGCCACCTGGCGCAAGGTCAGCGACCTGCTCGAGGGCGAGACGCTGGTCTTCGACGGCGACCGGCTCGATCCGGCCAACGCCAACACCATCGGCCGCAAGGCGGTGGCGAGCGACTACGTGATCTCGAAGTACAACACCGTGGTGCTGCCAACCGGCGAGACGCGCCTGATCCCGGTCTACAGCCTGCGGCCCGGCGTGACCTCGCGCGCCGGCACGTATCTCGAGAACAGCGACAAGACGCAGGACTACCTGGGCTTGTCGTTCACCTTCAACAAGCGCCTTTCGAACCGCTGGATGGCGCGCGGCAACTTCTCGTGGAACGACTGGACCTGGAACGTCCCGTCGAGCGAGATCGTCAACGGCCAGCAGCCGGTCGGCGGCGGCAACCGGGACGGTGACCGCGTGGTCACCTGCGTCGGTGCCGGCTCCGGCGCCAAGCAGGGCATCTGCATCTCGAGCAGCTGGTCGTATTCGATGTCGGGCATGTACCAGGTCGCGCCGGACAAGGCCTGGGGCTTCAACGTCTCGGCGGCGCTCAACGGTCGCGAGGGCTACTCCAACGACTACAACATCCGCGCCCGCCGCAGCGGCTTCCCGACCACCGGCTTCCGCACCAGCGTCACCAACCGGCCGGACGAGTTCAAGAACGGTGACGTCCACGTTCTCGACCTCCGGGTCGAGAAGGAGTTCCGGTTCGACCGCGTCGGCCTGACGGTCGGCGTGGACGTCTTCAACGCGCTGAACGCGTCGACGGTGACGCAGCGCGAGCTGCAGCTCGACTATCCGACCCGCACCAGCCGCTTCGACATCAACACCCGCGGCGACTACGTGTCGGAGGTCATCTCGCCGCGCATCTTCCGTCTCGGGGCCAAGGTCACCTTCAACTGATCGCGGCTCGCAGTCGGCAGTCCAGCGGGGCCGTCCGGTTCGCCGGGCGGTCCCGCTTTCTTTCCGCCTGCGGGCGCGTCTCCTCCTTCAGGCGGATTCGGCGAGCTGCAGGCGCAGCTCGGCGACGCATCCCGCCCGGTCGTCCCGATTGCTCAGCCGCAAGCTGCCGCCGTGCGCCTCGGCGATCTGGCGGCAGAGGACGAGGCCGATGCCGCTCCCTTTCGGCTTGGTGGTGAAGAAGGGGACGAAGAGGTTGGTCGGATTCGCCAGGCCGGGTCCCTCATCGACGATCTCGAGCACCAGCTCGGTGCCCTCGCGCCGCCAGGCGAGCTCGACGCCGCCGCCCCGCTCGGCGGAGGCCTCGGCGGCGTTGGCGAGCAGGTTGATCACCAGCTGCTGGAGCTGATCGCGGTCGGCGGCCACAGCCAGCGCCGGGCCGGCGACGACGCGCACCGGCACCCGCTTTTCGAGCGCCGCGACACCGGCGAGGAATTCGCCGACGTCGATCGTCTGCCGGCGCGGCGGTGGGAGGCGGGCGAGGCGCGAGTAGCCCTCCATGAAGCGGGCGAGCGAATCGGCGCGCTCGGAGATGACCGCGAGTCCGCGCACCAGGTCGTCCTGCGCCTCGGCGGAGAGCTGCGGCTGGCCGACCCGCCGCGACAGGCTGCCGGCGATCGACTTGATCGGCGCCAGCGAGTTGTTGAGCTCGTGGCCGAGGACGCGGATGAGACGCTGCCAGGCGAGGCGCTCCTCCTCGCGCAGGGCGGTCGAGAGGTTGGCGACGGCGAGGACCTGGTGCGGCACGCCTCCCTCTCTCACGGTCGCCCGGCGGACGCCGAAGCGGCCGGAGCCGCCGGGAAAGGCGCGCTCGACGGTGCGCGCCGGCTCTCCCTCGAGACAATCGGCGAGGTCGAGCTCGTCGGCGTCGGCGCCGACCAGGCGCTCGATCGGCTGGGCGAGCAGGCGCTCGGCGGCGCGGTTGGCGAGCTTGAGCTTGCCGCCGGGACCGAAGACCAGCACCGCGACTTCGATCTCGGTCATCACTGCCCGCATCAGGCTGGTCGCTTCGAGCGCGGCGAGGCGCTGGCCGCGCAGCTCGGCGGCGAGCGCGTTGGCTTCGAGCAGCAGCTCGCCGAGCGCGTCGCCCCGTCCGCCACCGCGCAACCGCATCGAGAAGTCCCCTTCGCGCAGGCCGCCGAGCAGGTTGGCGAGCGTGCGCAGCGGCCAGGCGACGCGCTGGCGCGCGACGAGCGCCAGGACGCCGGCGAAGCCGACGAGAGTCGCGCCCGCGAGCCAGCGCTCTCCCGTCGTCAGTCCGGAGCGGGCGATGACGACGAGCGCGACGGCGGTCGCTGGCAGGGCGGCGAGGGCGGCGAGCCCGGCGATCCGCCATTCGTGGGACAGGCGACGCGGCACGTCCCCAGCCTAGCGCGGGCGGCCGTCGGAGCCGCTAGGCTCGCCGCGACCGGGAGGGCGTCATGGAGTTCGAGTGGGAGCGGGGACGAGAGGTTCTGGAACGGACGCCGGCCGTCGTGCGATCGCTGCTCGACGGGTTGGCACCGGAGTGGATCGCGGCGACCGAGGGACCGGAGACCTGGAGCCCTCACGCTGTCGTCGGCCACCTGATCCACGGTGAGGAGACCGACTGGATCCCGCGCGCGCGGACGGTGCTCGAGCTCGGCGAATCGCGGCCGTTCGGCGTTTTCGATCGCGAAGCGATGTTCGTCAAGTACGGCGAGTGGGAGCTGGGGGCATTGCTCGTTCGCTTCGCGGAGCTGCGGAGGGCGAACCTGGACATCGCCGACGGCTGGCGTCTCGATGCGGCCGCGCTCGCCCGCACCGGTCTCCATCCCGAATTCGGCCGCGTCACCCTGCGCCAGCATCTCGCCTGCTGGGTCGCGCACGACCTGTCGCACCTCGCCCAGCTGGCGCGCGTACTGGCGCGCCAGTACCGCGACGAGGTCGGTCCCTGGCGCGCCTATCTCTCGGTGCTGAAAGACCGCTGAGGCAGAGCCCGTGGCGGCGGAGGCGCCGACGGAGGGCGCCGCGCGAACCTAGCGCGACGCGAGAGGGGTCAACGGCACCGACCAGGAAGCCATCGGCTCGTCGCCTTGCTGCCAGTAGACCTCGCGCAGCCAGGCGGCGGCGAGCGGGCGCGACGCGACGAGCTCGGCGCCGTAGTGAAGGTCGCGGGGAAGCGCGCCGGCCATCAGCAGCAGCGTGAGGCGGCGGCTGGGCAGTTCGAGCGCCCGATCGCGGCTCGCGGCGGCGGCGTGGAGCCGGAGGGTGGCGCGCACCGGCTGCTCTTCCCGCACCAGGACCGCCAGCGTCTCCGTCTCGCGCAGCCAGCTGCCGGCGCCGCCGAGGTCGATGCCGTCGGCGAGGAAGAGGCGGCGGCCGATCGGCGCCGGCAGGGTCGAGCGCGCCGTCTCGCGCACGCCGCGCGGCGACCGCGCCGTGGCCCCGGGCCGGTAGTCGTTGGCGGTGCTGTTCCAGCCGACGGTGGCCTGGCAGACCACCGGCCGGTCGCTCTCCGCGACGAGCGCGAACCGGCCGCCCGCGCCGACCGGCCAGGACGAGCTCGCCGATTCGGTCGTGGTCCGCGCCGCGGCCGCGAGCTCGAAGGCCGCCGGGTCGCGGTCGGTGAAGAAGAGCCGCACGCGCACCCGCGCCGCCTCGGCTGCCGGATTGAGCAGCAGGAGGTGCGACACCGAGCCCCAGCCTCGCCCGGCGTCGACGCCGTGCTCGAGCGGCAGCAGGATGCAGCGCGTCGCGGGCCCGGAAGCGCCCTTCGCCGCCGGGGCGTCGGGGGCGCAGGCGGCCGGCACAAGGGCCGCCGCCAGCAGGGCCGCCGCGATCGCCGCGCGGGCGCCGTTCCTCATCGCCATGGAGACCGCCAGTGTAGCAACGGCGCCGCGCGGTCCGGGTAGGCTTCGCGTCTCGGGCGACGCGAAACGCAGCGAGGAAACGGGGAGATCTTGGAGACGCGAATTCATCCGACGGCGGAGATCGAGGCCGGAGTGACCATTGGCCGCGGCACCGCCGTCTGGGACCACGTGCACGTGCGCCGGGGCGCCGTGATCGGCGCCGAGTGCATCGTCGGCGAGAAGAGCCACATCGCCTACGACGTGCGGATCGGCGACCGGGTGAAGATCAACGCCTTCGTCTACGTCTGCGCCGGCGTCACGCTGGAAGACGGAGTGATGGTGAGCGCCGGCACCCTGTTCACCAACGACCGCACGCCGCGCGCGACGACGCCCGACCTGTCGCGGCTGCGCCCCTCGGAGCCCGACGTGTCGACCCTGACGACGGTCGTCCGCGCCGGGGCGACGTTGGGCGCGGGCAGCGTGATCGGCAGCGGCATCGAGATCGGCCGCTGGGCCATGGTCGGCATGGGCTCGGTCGTCACCCGCTCGGTGCCCGACTTCCATCTCGTGGTCGGCAACCCGGCGCGCACGGTCGGCGCCGTGTGCCGCTGCGGCGAGGTCGTCCTTCGCTTCGCGGGCGAGCCGGAAGCGGTCCACCAGACGGTGACCTGCCCGGCCTGCCATGCCGGGTATCGGATCGAGGGACGCGAGGTGCGCGAGCTCGGCCCGCCCACCTGATCTCGCGGCGGGAACCGCTGCGGGCTACAGCCCGTGCCGGCGGAAGCGCCGGTAGAGGGCGCTGCGCGAGAGGCCGAGTGCCTCGGCGGCGTGGCTGACGTTGCCGGCGTAGCGGTCGAGCGCCTTGCGGATCAGGATCTTCTCGACCTCCTCGAGGCTCATCTCGTCGAGCGAGGGCGCGCCGGCGCCGCCCGCCGCTCCGCCGCGCAAGCCGAGGTCGCCGACCCGGATCTCGTCCCCCGACGCCATCAGCACCGCGCGCTCGACCGCGTGCTCGAGCTCGCGCACGTTGCCCGGCCAGCGGTGGGCCAGGAGGGCCTCCATCGCGGCGGTCTCGAAGCCGGTGAGCCGCTTGCGGTAGCGCAGCGCGTTACGGGCCAGGAAGTGGGCGGCGAGCAGCGGGATGTCCTCGCGCCGCTCGCGCAGCGGCGGCAGGTGGATCTCGATCGTGTTGATGCGGAAGAAGAGATCCTGGCGGAAGCGGCCGGCCGCGACCTCGGTGCCGAGATCGGCGTTGGTCGCCGCCAGCACGCGCACGTCGACCCGCAGGGTGCGCGAGCTGCCGACGCGCTCCATCTCGCCCGTCTCGAGCACGCGCAGGAGCTTCGCCTGCAGCCCCGGCGGCAGGTTGCCGATCTCGTCGAGGAAGAGCGAGCCGCCGTCGGCCGCCTCGAAGCGCCCCAACCGGTCGCCCTTGGCGTCGGTGAAGGCGCCGCGCACGTGGCCGAAGAGCTCGCTCTCGAAGGTGCCCTCGGCGAGGCCGCCGATGTTGACCGTGACCAGCGGACGCGGCGCGCGCCGCGAGGCGGCGTGCAGCGCGCGGGCGACCAGACCCTTGCCGGTGCCGTTCTCGCCGGTGATCAACACCGTCGCCTCCGACGGCCCGACGCGCGCGACGACGTCGAGCACCGGCCGCATGGCGGCCGACTCGGCGATCAGTTTCGCGCCGGGGTCGCCCGCGATGGGGCGTTGCGCGGCCTCGAGCCGGTCGCGGGCGCGCAAGGCGCGGCCGAGCTCGACCTGGGTCCTGAGGATCGACAGCAGGCGCTCGTTCTCCCACGGCTTCTGCACGAAGTCGCGCGCGCCGTGGCGCATCGCCTCGACCGCGAGGTCGATCGAGCCCCACGCCGTCATCACCACCACCGGCAGGTTGGGGTCGATCTGCCGGATCTGCTGCAGCAGGTCGATTCCCTCGCGCCCGGAGGTGGTGTCGCGGGTGTAGTTGAGGTCGAGCAGCGCGACGTCGAACTCGCGCCGGCCCGCGATCTCGAGCACCGCGCCGGGCGAGCCGGCGGTCTCGATCGTGAACCCCTCCGGGCGAAGCAGCAGACGCAGCGCTTCGAGCACGTCGCGCTGGTCGTCGGCGACCAGGATGCGGAAGGGCTGCGGTGAGGAGGTCATCGGGCGGCCGAGAACGCTACCACCCGGGAGCGCCGCGGCGGGCTCAGTCGACCAGGCGCTCGCGCCCGGCGTAGACCGTCAGCCCGTCGCCGCGCGCGAAGCCGCAGAGCGCGATGTTGAGCCGGGCGGCGAAGTCGATCGCCGCCGAGGAGGGCGCGCCGACCGCGGCGAGCAGCGCGAGGCGCGCGCGCGCCGCCTTGGCGACCATCTCCAGGCTGGCGCGGCCGGAGAGGATGGCGCCGTTGCCGGCGGTCGCCACTCCGCGCTTCATCGCCTGGCCGACCATCTTGTCGAAGGCGGCGTGGCGGCCGATGTCCTCCGCCACCGCGAGCAGCGCTCCCGAAGCGTCGATGAGGGCCGAGGCGTGGCTGCCGCCGGTGGCGGCGAAAACCGGCTGGTGGTCGCGCAGGCGGTCGCCGAGGCCGCGCAGGATGGCGAGCGGAAAGCGCGCCTCGGCCGGCACCGGTTCGAGCGACGAGAGGAAGGGGACCGCGTCGTCGCGGCCGCAGAGGCCGCACGAGGGGTGGAGGATCAGGCTGCGTTGTGCGGCCGGGACGGCGGGTGGGTGCGCCAGGCGGACCTTGACGGTGTCGCGCCCCTCGCAGACCTCAAGCTCGGCGACGTCGTCCCGTCCCTCGATCCATCCTTCGGCGAGCAGGAAGCCGAGCGCCAGCTCTTCCTCCTGCCCCGGCGTGTGCATGAGCGAGAAGTCGCCCCCGTCACGCACCCGGATGACCAGCAGCGCCTCACGCACGACCTCGTCGCCGCCCGCCGTCAGGCTGCCATCGGCTCGCAGGCGCATCGTTTCGCGCCGCGTGGTCGCTCCGCTGGCGGGCGAGTCGGCGCGGAAAGTGGCCATGGCGGGCGAGTGTACGCCAGCGCCGGCGGCGGCGCCGGCGAGCGCGGAGCGCGCCGCGCTCATTCGCTGCGCAGCGTCTCCGCCGGGTCGATGCCGAGCGCGCGCCGCGCCGGCAGCAGCGTGGCGGCGAGGGCCGCCATCGCGAGCAGCGCCAGCGCGCCGGCGGCGACCCCGGGGTGCAGGCCGGCGTCGCCGCCGGCGGCCTCGCCGAGCCAGGGGAGAGCCAGGGCGGCGACCGCGAGGCCGGCGAGCGCGCCGCCACCGACGAGGGCCGCCGAGCGCGCCAGCAACAGCGCGACGATCGAGCGCCGCGCGGCACCGAGCGCCAGGCGGATGCCGATCTCGCGCCGGCGCCGGGCCACCGCCGAGAGCATCAGCGCGGCGAGCCCGGCGGCGGCGAGCGCCAGCACCAGCGCCGCGAAGGCGCCGAAGAGCTGGGCGGAGGTGCGCTGCGCCCGAATCGACCCGGAGACCTGCTCAGCGAGCGGGCCGCTGCGGTAGAGCGGCAGCTCGGGATCGAGCTCGGCGGCGGCCGCACGGACGGCGGCCACGCTCGCGGCGTCGCCGGTGTCCGAACGGACGAGCAGCGTCAGCTGCGTCTCGGTGTGATCGAACTGGCCGAGCGACTCGAAGAACATCGGCGGCACCGGCGACGCGAGGTCCCGGAAGCGCGCGTCCGCCACGACGCCGACGACCTCGATGGCCGGTCCCGACGCGTCGCCGCGATGGAAGATCTCGCCCACCGCGTCACGTCCGGCGAAGTAGCGGCGGGCCATCGTCTCGTTGATCACCGCCACGCGCGGCGACTGCGGCGTGTCCGTCGTCGCGAACAGCCGTCCGCGCAGGAGATGGAGGCCGAGGGTCTGGAAGATCTCGGGCGAGACCGCGGCGACGTCGGCGTTGGGCGCGCGGCCGTCCGCTCCCGGCCTGGCGTCGCGCGCCGCGACCGACGTCCTCGACCAGCCGCCGACGAGCGGCGACCAGTCGGTCAGGGCGACGTTGCCGGCGCCGAAGCGGCCGCGCAGCCGGTCGACGAGCGTGCGCTCGAAAGCGGCCGCGCGCGGCTGGTCGTAGCCCTGCAGGCCGAGGTCGAACGAGGCCTGGACGACCCCCCTGGCCTGGAAGCCCGGAGCGGTCGCGCTCAACTCGCGGAAGCGCGCGACGAGCAGCGTCGCCGCCGCCAGCAGGAGCACCGAGAGGGCGACCTGGGCCACCACCAGGGCGTCGGCGGCGGCGAGGGGACCGCGCAGTGGGCGGGCCTCTTCGCGGCGCAGCGCCCGCACGATGTCCATGCGCGCGGCGGCGCGGCCCGGCAGCAGGGTCACGACGGCGAGCGTGAGCCCGATCACGGCCGCGCCCCATCCGAGCATGCGCGGCGAGCCCAGCAGGTCGAGCGAGCCGCCGTCGGCTAGCGGCAGGATGAAGGCAAGCGAGCGGACGGCGAAGGCCTGGAGGATGCCGACGAGCAGGAGCCCGAGCGCCGCGCCGGCGGCGGTGAGGAGCGCGCCCTCGGCCATCAGCGGCGCCCGCAGCCGGGCGCGATCGGCGCCCAGGGCGGCGCGCACCGCGCTCTCGTGCCGGCTCTGCGCGGCGCGCGCGGCGAGCAGGGCCGCGAGGTTGGCGGCGACGGCGAGCAGCACGAGCAGTCCGACCGCGGCGACCAGCATCGCCTGGCGCTCCGCCCTGCCGCGCTCGGCGGGCCCGCCGGCGGCGGCGTCGGAGAGCGACATCAGCCAGGCGCTGGTGTCCGACATTTCTTCAGGATGGACCTTCGCCAACTGACGCACGGCGCCGTCGAGCTCGGCCTGCGCCGCTGCCAGGGTGGCTCCCGGCGCCAGCCGGCCGATCGCGTCGAGCCACGACGAGCCGCGATCCTCGACGCGGTCGAAACCGTCCTGCGGGTTGAGCGCCGCCCGCCAGGCGGAGATCGGCAGCCAGAGCTGCGGCGCCATCGTTGGATCGAGGCTCGCGAAGCCGCGCGGCGCGACGCCCACGACGGTGAACGGATGACCGTTGAGGCGCACCTCCCTCCCGACGACGGCGGCGTCGGCGGCGAAGCGGGTCCGCCAGAGGTCGTAGCCGAGCACGACGGCGGGCGGACCACTCGCGACCGCGTCGTCAGCCGGCACCAGCAGCCGGCCGAGTGCCGGCTTCGAGCCGAGGACTTCGAAGTAGTTGGCCGTCGCCAGGCTGGCCTTCAGGCGGACGCTTTCGCCCGCGCCGACGGCGAGGTGAACGTTGCGCCAGTCGGCGAAGATCGCGACGCCGGTGAGGGATCTCGTGCCGCGGCGCAGATCGTCGATGTTCGGGAACGACCAGTTGTCGAAGTACTGGCGCTTCTCGTCGGTCTTGACGATGCGCACGAGGCGATCGGGCGCCTCGACCGGCGGCTGGCGGAAGAGCATCGCGTCGACGACGCCGAGCAGGGCGAGATCGCCGCCGATGCCGACGCCGAGCAGCGCCACGGCGAGAAACGAGATCGCCGGCCGGCGGGCGAGCCTGCGCAGCGCCTGCCGCAGCTCGGCGCCGAGACCGCTCATGCCGCGCCCCGCTCGGTGCGCTCGTCGGAGACCAGCCAGCCGTCCTTCAGCTGGACGATGCGATGGCCGAACTGCGCGTTCTCCTCGGAGTGCGTCACCTGGATGATCGTCGTTCCTTGCTCGTTCAGGCGGCGGAAGAGCTCCATGATTTCGCGCCCCTGCGCCGAGTGCAGGTTGCCGGTCGGCTCGTCGGCGAGGATGACTTTCGGGCTCGCCACCACGGCGCGCGCCACGCCGACCAGCTGCTGCTGGCCGCCGGAGAGCTGGCTCGGGTAGAGATCCTTCTTGCCGACGATGCCGAAGCGGTCGAGCGAGTCGGCGACCAGCGCTTCGCGCTCCTTCTTCGGCAGGTCGCGGTAGGAGAGCGGCAGCTCGAGGTTCTCGGCCACCGTGAGGTCGTCGAGCAGGTGGTACTGCTGGAAGACGAAGCCGATCGAGCGCTTGGCGAGCTCCTGGCGCTTGCGCGGCGAGAGCTCCTGCACGGCTTCCTCGCCGAAGCGGTAGCTCCCCTCGAACTCGCCGTCGAGCATGCCGACGATGTGGAGGAGGGTCGACTTGCCGGCGCCGGAGGGGCCCATGATGGTCACGAACTCCCCATCGGCGATGTGGAGCTGGATGCGTCGCAGCAGCCAGGTATTGCCGGCCTTCGACGCGACGGTCTTTTCGATGTTGTCGAGCTCGATCAGGTTCATGGGCCTCTCCGCGGGTAGCCGCAAGATATCCGGGTCAGTCCTCGCGCAGCACCGTCATCGGGTCGAGCCGCAGCGCGCGGCGCGCCGGCAGCCAGCCCGAGAGGAGGCTGACGCCGAGCAGGAAGAGCGCGGCGCCCGCGATCGTCGCGGGATCGGTCGGCGAGAGCTCGAAGAGCTGCTCGCGCAGGTAGCGCGAGAGCGGCAGCAGGGCGGCGACGCCGCCGGAGAGGCCGAGAGCGGCGAGCGCGCCCGCCTGCGCCAGCACCAGCCGCGCCAGCGCGGCCGGTGTGGCGCCGAGCGCGCTGCGCATCGCCAGCTCGCTCTTGCGCTCGCTGACCGACTGGCTCAGCACGCCGAAGAGGCCGAGCGCCGCGAGCGCGACGGCGACCGCCGCGAAGCCGGCGAGGAGGCGCGCCAGCAGCCGCCGGGTGGAAAGCGACTCGGCGACCACCTGGTCGAGGGTGCGGACGCGGAAGAGCGGCACGGTCGGGTCGACCGCGGCCGCCGCGGCGCGCACCGGCGCGACGATGCCGGGCAGGCGCTCGGGCGTCGTCTCGACGACGAAGGTGAGGAAGCCGACCGGATACTGGTCGTGCAGGAAGTAGAGCGTCGGCCGCGGCTCGCCGTCGAGCCGCTGCTCGCGGAGGTTGCCGACGATGCCGATCACCTCGCCGGCGAGCCGGCCGCGGCCGAGCTGCATCGTGGTGCCGATCTCCAGCCGGTGCCCGAGCGGATCGGCACCGGCGAAGATGAGGCGCGAAGCGGCCTCGTTGGCGATCACCACCCCGGGCGAGCCGTTGCGGTCGTCGGCCGAGAAGCTCCGGCCGGAGCGCAGCGGTACGCCGAGCGTGCGCAGGTAGTCGCGCGTCACGACGCGGATCTGAGGCGAACGGCGGGAGTTGTCGTCGGGCAGCTCGCGGCCGTCGATCGAGCGCAGCGAGATGCCGAAGCCGAAGCCACCGAAGGGCTGGCCGAAGGTCGCGCCGGCCGATTTGACTCCAGGCACGGCGCGCAGGCGGTCGAGCAGCGCGGCGACGAAGCGCTCCCCGTCCTCGGCGCGCGGATAGGTGGCGTCGGGGAGGCTGAGCGAGAAGAGCAGCCGGCCGGAGCTCTGGAAGCCGGGGTCGATGCCGGCGACCCGGTCGTAACTGCGCACCAGGAGAGTCGCGCCGCAGACCAGGACGAGCGCCAGCGTGGTGGTGAGAACCACCAGGGTCTGTCGAACCCGCCCGGCGCCGCGCGAGCCGGCGACGGTGCGGCCGCCGCTGCGCAGCATCTCGATCGGGTCGCGGCGGAGCGCGAAGGCGGCGGGAGCGAGACCCACCAGCAGGCCGGCCACTCCCGCCAGCGCGCCGAGCGCCACCGCCCCGGCGCTGCCGAAGCTCGCCTGGTCGAGGCGCGGCAGATCTCCGAGCCAGCCCGGCAGCGCGCGCAGCGCCGCCGCGCTCAGCAGCCCGCCGGCGATCGCTCCGGCGGCGGCGAGCGCCAGGTTCTCGAGCAACAGCGAGCGTGCCAGCCGGTGGGCGTCGGCGCCGAGCGAGGAGCGGAGCGAGAGCTCACGGGCGCGCGCCACGGTGCGGGCGAGGGAGAGATTGGCGAGATTGGCGCAGGCGGCCAGCATCACCAGCGCGACGGCGCCGAGCATCAGCGCGAGCGTCGTGCGCGCGTCGCCGACGACGAATTCGGCGAGCGGCTGGGCGGTGGCGCCGAGGCGGCCGTTGGTGTTGGGGTAGGCGGCGGCGAGGCGGGCGGTGAGGGCGCCGAGCTCGGCGCGCGCCCCGGCGAGCGTGACGCCGTCGCGCAGCCGGGCGACGACGCCGAGCCAGTGCGCGCCACGCTGCGTGCGCAGGTCCTCCTCCGAGAAGGCGAGCGGCATCCAGAGCTTGCCCTCGAGCGGAAAGCCCTGTCCGGCCGGAAGCACCCCGACGACGGTCCGCGAGGCTCCATCGACCGTGATGGTCCTGCCGACGATCGCCGGGTCGCCGCCGAAGCGGCGGCGCCAGAGCTCGTGGCCGAGGAGAGCGACCGGCTGGTTGTCGTCCTCGGCGCCGAGCAGGCGGCCGACCTCGGGCGCGACGCCGAGCACGCGGAAGAAGTCGCGGGTGACGCTGGCGCCGGCGACCTGCTCGGCCGGTCCGTCGCCGCCGGCCAGGGCGTAGCTGCCGTCGTTGTAGGCGGCCACCGCGCTGAAGCTCCTGGTCTGGTCGCGATAGTCCGTGAAATTCGACGGCGACGCCGGCCACGAGTCACCGTCGTGCAGATCCCACAGCACCGTCAGCTGCTGCGGCTGGGCGTAGGGAAGCGGACGGAGGACCACGACGTCGAGCGCCTGCCAGAGCGTGGCGGCGGCCCCGATGGCGAGCGCCAGGATGGCGACCGCGATCGAAGTCGCGGCGGGCGCGCGGCGAAGTGCGCGCAGGGCATCGCGGAAGTCGGCGGCGAGCGAGTTCATGGCGGGCATTTCCCTCGGCGGCACGGAGTAGCAAGCCGGTTGCCAGCGGCGGGATATGGAACTCCAGCGGCGTCAACAAGTTACACGCGTGGGTCCGGCCCCGGGTGTCCGTTTGTGGGACGCCCTGTTCGGGGCCGGACAGGAGTCGGTGCGCGGGCTCAGGTGTCGTCGCGCAGGATCCTCGCCGGATCGAGTCGCGCCGCTCGCGCCGCCGGCAAGGCGCTGGCGGCGAGAGCGCTGGCGACGAGCAGGGCGAAGGCGCCGAGGTAGGCACCGGGCTCGAAGCCGGCGACTCCCCAGAGCAGGGCGTGGGACAGCCGGGCGGCGACGGCGCTGGCGACGACGCCGGCGCCGATGCCCCAGACGCTCCAGCGCGCCGCTTGTCCGAGCACCGCGGCCATCACGGCGCGCGGCGTGGCGCCGAGCGCTTGGCGGACGCCGATCTCTCGCCGCCGCTGCGCGACGCCGAACGAGGCGAGGGCGAAGACGCCGACCGCGGCGAGCAGCAGCGCCAGCGCGCCGAGCGCGGTCACGGTGCGGGCGAGCAGCGCCGGCTGCGCCACCGCGCGCTCGACGCTCGCGGCGAGCGGAGCGGTCTCGCTGACCGGAATCCCGGGATCGAGCCCGGCGACCAGCTTCGGCAGCTGGGCGACGAACGGCGCGACCGCGCCGCCAGTGCGTACCGCGAGACTCAGGTCCAGTCCCCATCGGCCGCCGGCCTGCTCGAGAGGAATGTAGGCCTGGATGCGAGACGGATTCTGCAACTCGTAGTGGCGCAGGCTCTTCACCACGCCGACGATGGTGCGGTAGATCGGCTTCGCGTCCGGCCCGTGCATGGCGCCGCCGGTCTCGAACGTCACCCGCTTGCCGATCGGATCCTGCCCCGGCCAGTAGCGCTCCGCGAGCGAGGCGTCGACCACCGTGACCAGCTCGGCGCCGTCGCGGTCGCCGGGGCCGAAGAGCCGGCCGCGCAGCAGCGGTATGCCGAGCGTCTCGAAGAAGCGCTCGGAGACGATGTTGTAGAGCACGGAGTCGGTGTGCTCGCGGTCGTAGGGGCGCCCTTCGGGCACCAGGCCCATCTCCCACGACCGGTCGCCGAGGGGCAGCAGCAGCGACAGCGACGCCGAGCGGACGCCGGGGAGCGCTCCCGCGCCTTCGAGCATTCGGCGCTGGAAGGCGAGCCAGGCGGCGGCGTCGGCGAACTTGCCGGAGGGCGAGGCGACGCGCCCGGCGACGACGCCGGTGGCGTCGAAGCCCTTGTCGACGTTGCGCAGGCGGTCGAGGCTGGTGGCGAGGAGGGCGGCGCCGACGACCAGCACCGTGCCGAGCGCCAACTCGCCGACGACGAGCGCCGAGCGGAAACGCGTCGTGGCGCGCGACAGCCCGGCGCGCGAGCCGTGCAGCGCCTCGGCAGCGGCGCCGCGCGGCACGACGAGCGCCGGCAGCACCGCGAGCGCCAGCGCCACGAAAGCCGACAGCGCCAGCGCGAAGGCGAGCGCCGCCGGTCCGACGTGCAGACGGTCGGCGACGAAGCGGGGAACGTCGGCGGCGACGCGGTCGCCGAAGAGGGTCAGCAGGCCGGCGGCGCCGAGCGCGCCGACCAGCGCTCCCGCGGCGGAGATCCAGGCGCTCTCGGCGAGCTGCAGACGGACGAGGTCGAGCCGCGGTGCGCCGAGTGCGGCGCGGATCGCGAGCTCGGAGCGCCGCGCCTCGCCGCGCGCCAGGAAGAGATTGACCACGTTGGCGAGCGCCAGCGTGACGACCAGCGCGGCCGCGGCGAAGAGGAGCGAAAGCGGCGCGCGCAGGTCGCCGACGAAGAGGTCGGAGAGCGCGCGAACGCGCGGCTTCTCGCCGGCGTGCCCCTCGGCCTCGATGACTCCGTCGGCGACGCGCTCGAGGTCGCGCTGCGCCGCCTCGAGCGTGACGCCGGGAGCGAGCCTGCCGATCAGCCGCAGTCCGAAGCCGCTGTCCCGGTCTTGCCAGGGAATGTCGTCGCCGAGCGCGCCGAGCGGCAGGTAGATCTCGGTGGCGCGCGACGGGTAGCCGGCGCCGGGCGGCAGCACGCCGACCACCTCGTAGGCGCGGCCGTCGAGGGTGAGCGTCGAGCCGACCAGCGCCGGGTCGCCGCCGAGCTCGCGGAAGAAGGCGTCGCCGAGCACCGCGATCGGCGCCGCGCCGCGCCGGGTTTCGGCGGCGCCGAAGAGCCGCCCGCGCGCCGGCGCGAGCCCGAGGGTGCCGAAGAAGTCGCCGTAGAGCTCGCGCGCGTCGAGCGTGCGCGCCGCTCCGCGGCCGGTGAGGACGACGCTCCAGCCGGCAGCGGCGCCGGTCGAGGCGAAGACCCGACTCTGCTCGCTCCAGTCGCGGTAGTTCGGCACCGAAATCGAGATCCGGAAGCCCCGCTCGCTGATCACGTCGGGACTCACCAGCCGCTCGGGCTCGGCGAAGGGGAGCGGCGAGAGGAGCGCGGCGTCGACGAGAACGAAGGCGGCCGTCCAGGCGGCGATGCCGGCGGCGACGGTGACGACGGCGACGGCGGCGTAGAGCGGGCGGCGCGCCAGCGCGCGCCCCGCCTGCCGCATGCGGCTCGACAGTGACGACATGAGGGACCCTCCACGCGGGAACTACCGCGCGGCCCGGCGAGGGTTACCGGGCGGGGACGAACCGGTCCGCCGCCGGGCCGGCTCAGCCCTCGCGCAGCACGGTCGCGGGATCGGTGCGGGCGGCGCGGCGGGCGGGAAGCGCGCCGGCGAGCGCACCGACCGCCAGCAGGAGGAGCGGCGCGAGGCCGAGCGCCAGGGGATCGAGCGGCGAAGTCTCGTAGAGCGCCGAGGCGACGATCCGCCCGACCGCGAAGGCGAGCGGGATACCGAGCAGGATGCCGAGCCCGACCAGGCGGAGCCCGCGCGCCAGCACGCCGGCGAGCAGGCGCCGGGCGTCGGCGCCGAGCGCCAGTCGGATGCCGAGCTCGCGGCGCTGTTCGGCGACGCCGCCGGCGAGCAGGCCGTAGAGCCCGATCGCCGAGAGGACGAGGCCGAGCAGCGCGAAGGCGCCGACCACCGACGAGGTGACCCGCGGCCGCTGCGTCGCCTCCGCGATCACCTCTTCCATCGCGCTGACGCGGGAGACCGGAATCTGCGGATCGATCCCGGCGACGCTCTCGCGCAGCGCGGCGGCCACCGGCGCGGCATCGCCGCGCGGACGCGTCACCACCGCCATGAAATTGAGCGGCAGCTGGGCGTGGTTCCAGTAGATCGTCGCCCGCGGCGCCCGCTCGAGCGCATTCAGCCGGATGTCGGCCACCACGCCGACGACCCGCGCCGGCGCGCTGTCGCCGTAGCGAGCGACGAGCTCGCGTCCGAGCGGGTCGCGATCTCCCCACAGCTCCCGCGCGGCGCTCCGGTTGATCACCACGACGCGCGCCGCCGCGGCGTCGTCGCGCGCTTCGAGGAGCCGGCCGGCGACCAGCTCGACGCCGGCGGCGCGAAAGAAGCCCGGAGTGACGACGCGGACGTCGGCGACCGGCGCTTCGCCGGCCGGCGGCTCGGGTTGGTCGGCGGCGCGGAAGCTCGTCGCCGCGCCGTTGCCGGCGAGCGGCAGCCAGCTGATCGCGCCGACCGCGGCGACGTCGGGGCGCGCCGCCAGAGTGCTCTCGAGCCGTTCGTAGAAGGCGGTCTGCGCCTCGGGCTTCGACCACGCCGGCCCCGCGAGGTCGACGCGCGCGGTGAGCAGGCCGGCGCTCGCGAAGCCGGGATCGGTCGCGCGCAGGCGGTCGAAGCTGCGCGCCAGCAGCCCCGCCGCCGCCACCACCGCGAGCGAGAGCGCGACCTGTGCGACCACCAGCGCCGCGCGGTTACGCCCGCCGTGACGCGAGCCGGCGCGTGCGCCGCGCTCGGCGATCTCGGCCCGCAGCCCGAAGGCCGCGGCGCGCCAGGCCGGCGCCGCGCCGAAGAGCAGCCCGCAGGCGAGCGTCGCGGCGAGCGCGAAGAAGACGACCCGTGCGTCGAGCGTCGGAATCAGGAAGACGGGAAGATCGGCGGCGACCTGCGCGCGCAACAGCGGCACCAGGGCGGCGGCGAGCAGGACGCCGAGGGTGCCGCCGGTGACGGCGACGAGGAGGCTCTCGACCAGGAGCTGCCGGGCGATGCGGCCGCGCCCGGCGCCGAGCGCTTCGCGGACCGCCAACTCGTGGCGCCGCTCGCGATGGCGCGCGACCAGCAGGCCGGAAAGATTCGCGCAGGCGATCAGCAGCACCGTGGCCGCGGCGCCGAGCAGCAGAAGCGAGGCGAGCCGGTAGTCGCCGGCGAGCTCGGCGGCGAGCGGCGCGACGCCGGCGGTCCAGCCGGCGTCGACCTCGGGCCGCTCCTTCTCGAGGCGCGCGGCGAGTCCCTTCATCTCCGCCGTCGCCGAGGCGATCGTCGCTCCCGGCGCCAGCCGGCCGATCACCGAGAGATAGCGGCCACGAGCGGAGCGATGGCGCTCGCCGAAGGCGATCGGCGCCCAGATCGCGGTCGCGGCGGGCACGTCGGCGGTCTCGCCGGCGACGCCGACGACGGTGACCGGAGCACCGTCGACCAGGATCTTGCGCCCGAGGATCGCCGGATCCGAAGCGAAGCGCCGCTTCCAGAGCGCGGCGGAAAGGACGACGACGTCGTCCTTTCCTTCCACGCCGTCCTCGGCGACGAAGGTGCGGCCGAGCAGGGCCGGCGCGCCGAGCGTGGAGAAGAAGTCGGAGGAAACGTAGCCGATCGCGACGCGCTCGGCGGCGCCGTCGCCGGCGAGGTTGGCGCGCCAGCCGACGAAGGCGGCGAGGGCCGAGAAGGACTTCGCCTCCTCGCGCCAGCGCAGAAAGTTTCCGGGGTTGACCACGTTGCGGTCGATGCTGCGTCCCGGCGCGGCCTCGAAGACCTGCACCAGCCGATCCGGTTCGCGGAAGGGGAGCGGTCGGAGCAGCAACGCGTTGGAGAAGCTGAAGACTGTCGTCGTCAGGCCGATGCCGAGCGCCAGGGTGGCGAGCGCGGTGAAGGTGAAGGCGGGCGCGCGCAGCAACGAGCGGACGGCGACGCGGAGGTCGAAGCGGAGATCGGTCACCACGGCTCCTAGTAGTAGAACTGGGTCAGTCTTCGCGCAACACCGTCGCCGGATCGGTGCGCGCGGCGCGCCGGGCCGGCAACCAGCTCGCCACCGCCGCGACCAGCGCCAGCGCGGCCACCGCGCCGCCCAGGCTCCAGGGATCCGCCGGCGAGACCTGCCAGAGCCAGCCGCGCAGCAGGCGGCCGCCGGCGAGCGCCAGGGGCAGCGCGATCAGCGCGCCGAGCGCCGCCTGCGCGGCGCCGCGGCGCAGCACCAGCGCGGCGAGGTCCCGCGCCGTCGCGCCGACGGCGAGGCGCACGCCCATCTCGCGGCGTCGCTCGGCGACGAGCATGGCCAGGACGCCGTAGAGGCCGACGCCCGCGAGCAGCAGCGCCAGTCCGCCGAAGACGCCGAGCAGCGCGCCGAGCAGGCGCTCCCGCCCGGTGGCGCGAGCGAGGAGGCGCGCCAGCGGCAGGTCGCTCTCGAGCACGAGCTCGGGCGACACGGCGCGCAGGCGCGAGCGCAGCGCCTCGCTCGAGAAGCCTGGCCCGGTACGGACCGCGAGCGCGACCGTCTCGCTGCCGAAGCGGTTCTCCTGCAGCAGGGGGCGGTAGAGCTCCGGGCGCGCCGGCGTGATCAGGTTCTGCTGCGGCGTGTCGCCGACGACGCCGATCACGGTCACCCAGTCCTGCCGGGAATCGAGACCGGTAGCGAGATGGCGGCCGATCGGGTCCTCGCCCGGCCAGAGCAGCCGCGCCAGGGTCTGGTTGACGACGCCGACCAGCGGGCCGGGACCGTCGTCGGCCGGAGCGAAGGCGCGGCCGGCGACGATCGGAATGCGAAGCGTCCGGAAGTAGTCCGCCGTCACGACGCGCCAGCAGACGTCCGGCTGCTCTCCCGGCGCGAACGTCCGCCCCTCGACCCGGGCGCCGGCCGAGAAGCTCGCGCCGCTCAGCGGCAGCTTGAGGATCGCGCCGGCCGTCGCGACGCCGGGCGTCGCCGCCGCTGCGTCGACCGCTTGCGCCAGCAGCGCGGCGCGCCGCGGCGGCGGGAAGTCGGCGCGCGACGGCACCCAGAGCCGAATCGTCAGGACGCCCGCCGGATCGAAGCCGGGGTCGATCGCCACCAGCCGCCCGAGCGTGCGCGCGAGCAGCAGCGCGCCGGCCACCAGCAGCACGGCGAGGGCGGCTTGCGTCACGACGAGTGTCGAGCGCAGCCGGTTGGGCGCCGCGCCGATCGCGCCGCGGCTCGCGGCGAGCGCCGCGAGCGGCGGAACGCGCAGCGCGGCCAGCGCGGGAGCGAGCGCCGCGACGGCGGCGGCGGCGATGGCGATCAGCGTCGCGAAGGCGACGACCGCGAACGGCAGACCGACCGACCGGCCGGCGGTCTCGGCGCCCGGCAGGAGGCCGACCAGGAGCGGCGCCCCCCAGGCCGCGAGCGCGATGCCGAGCGCGCCGCCGAGCAGCGCGAGCAAGCCGGTCTCGGCGGCGGTGTGGCCGAGGATCGCGCCGCGGCCGGCGCCCAGCGCGGCGCGCAGCGCGGCGTCCCGTCGCCGCCCCAGACCGCGCGCGAGCAGTAATCCGGCGACGTTCGAGCAGGTGATCAGCAGGATCGAGACGGCGCCGGCTCCGAGCAGGACGACCGGCCGCGCGACGCTCTCGCCGAGATCCTCGGCGAGGCCGAAGGCGCGCACGCCGCAGCCCTGGTTCTCGCTCGGCCAGGCGGCCTCCAGCCGCTGCGCGATGGCGGTCAGCTCGGCGTTGGCCGAAGCGAGCGTCGCGCCAGGCGCGAGCCGGGCGTAGACGCCGAGGTAGCGCGCGTCGCGCAGCGTGACCGGGTCGAGCTCGCGGACCATCGGCAGGCCCGCCACGTCGCGCGGCGCCAGTGTCCAGATCGCGGTGCCGGCCGGCAGGTCGAGCGACGCCGGCGCCAGCCCGACGACCTCGACACTCTCGCCGTCGAGCCGCAGCATGCGCCCTTCGACCGCGCCGCCGCCGAGCTGCTCTTCGAAGAAGCGGCGCGAGACGACCGCCAGCGGCCGCTCTTCGCCGCCGTGGAAGAAACGGCCGGCGGCCGGCGCGGCGCCCAGCAGGTCGAAGAACTGCGACGAGACCTTCGCCACCGGGATGCGGCGCGGTTCGCCGCCGATCTCGAGCACCTGGTCGAGCTGGAAATAGGACGCGGCGCCGGCGAGCGACTTCGCCTCGCGCCGCCAGTCGAGGAAGTTGGCCGGCGCGACCGGCCGTCGCTGCTCGGCCTCGTGGGTCTCGTAGATCGCGACCAGCCGATCCGGATCGCGCACCGGCAGCGGCGCGTAGAGCAGCGACCAGGCCGCCGAGAAAACCGCCGTGTTGACGCCGATGCCGAGCGCGAAGGTCGCCAGCACCGCCGCGGTGAAGCCCGGCGTGCGCGCCAGCGAGCGCGCGGCTTGGCGCAGCGCGGCGAGGAGATCGGAGGGTCGAAGGCTCATTCCTGCCTCAGCGCGCGGTTGGGATCGATGCGCGCCGCCCGCGATGCGGGGAGCAGCGTCGCGAGCGCCGCCGTCGCCGCGAGGACCAGCGCGGCGAGCAACGGCGCGGCGAAGTCGAGCCGCTCGAGGCCCGCGAAGAGCCCGCGTGCCGCGAAGACGAGCGGCGTAGCGAGCGTCAGCCCGACGCCGAGCCCGACGGCGACGGGTGTCAGGCTGTCGCGGGTCAGGTGGGAAACGAGGCGGAGGGGAGCGGCGCCGAGGGCGGCGCGCAGGCCGAGCTCCCGGGCGCGCATCGAGGCGGCGTGCGCGACGAGACCGAACAGCCCCACCGCCGCCAGCAACAGCGCGACGCCCGAGAAGAGGCCGAAGAGCGCGGCGCCGAAGCGCTGCGCGGCGAGCGCCGAGGCGACGAGGTCGTCGAAGCTGCCGATCGGCTCGACCGGCACGCCGGGCGCGGCGGCGGCCGCGGCGCGGACGGCCTCGACGAGCCGATCCCCGGCGCCGGTCCGGCTGCGGAAGGCGATCACGGCGGAGCCGCCCGACTTGGTGGCGACCTGGTCCCAGGCGCCGTAGATCGCTGGTCCCTGGACCTCGCCGGGTCCGTGCGCTCTCACGTCGCGCGCCACTCCGACGATCCGCCGCGGCACATCGAGCGTCAGCACGACGCCGAGCGGATCCCGGTCGGGAAGAAAGCGGCGGACGAAGGCCTGGCTGACCACGACGACCGGCTCGCTCCCGGCGCGATCGGCGGCGCTGATCTCCCGGCCGGCCACCAGGTCGATGCCGAGCAGCGAGAGCGCGCCGGGACCGACGGCGCTGACTTCGGTCTCGCGACGCTCGCCCGCGGCGGGAACATCGCCGGCCACCGTGAAGGACTCCACGTCCTCGCCGGGATCGAGCGGCGGATTGGAGATCAACGCCGCGCGCTCGACGCCGCCGAGGGCGCTCACCGCTTCCAGCGCCGCGGAATAGCGCGCAGCGGCCGCCGCCGGGCTCAGCCGGGCGAGCCCCGCGTCGAGCTGGAGGAAAGCGAGGCGGTCGCCGCGATAGCCGGAGTCGAGCGAGGCGGCCCGGTCGAGGGCCCGCACGCAGAGAGCGGTCGCAGTCACCAGAACGAGTGAAACGGCGACCTGCGAAGTCGAGAAGATTCGGCGTGTCCCGGCGAAGCCCCCGGTGACGGAGCGGGCCGAGCCGATGGCGTTCGCGAGGTCTTCGCGCAGCAGCCGCCGCGCGGGCAAGAGTCCTGCCGCCAGCCCGGCGGCGAGCGCCAGAAGCGCGCCGCCGACGGCGACCCGCGCGTCGATCGCGAGCCCCAGCTCGCCGAGTCGGAGTCCGCCGGGCAGGGACTGGCGGGCGAGCAGGTCCAGCAGCCCGCGCGCCAACGCGAGCGCCGCGGCCACCGCCAGCGCCGCTGTCGCGATCGGCTCGACGAGCAGCAGGAGGACGAGCCGGCCGCCGCCGGCGCCGAGCGCCAGGCGCGTCGCGAGCTCCTGACGGCGCGACTCGGCGCGCGCGAAGAAGATCTGCGCGGCGCTGGCGGTCGCCAGCACGAGGAGCAGAACGACGCCGGCGGCGATGGCAAGCGAGATCGAGCGCGCGACGCGAGCCGACGACAGTCCGGCGGCACTGAGGGTCGCGGGCGCCAGGCGCACGGCTTCGTAGTCGTTCCCGCTCTCGGAGGGGTAGAGCCGCGACTGCTCTGCTCCGGCGGCAGTGAGAACCTCGCGCGCTCCGGTGATCGAGGCGCCCGGCGCGAGGCGCCCGAAAGCTCGCAGCCATCCCCAGCTCCGTCGGTCGAGCGAGAGGCGGCCGAAGGAAGTGGGAGCGTTCGCCATCCAGGCGCTCGCGCTGACCCAGAACGCGGCGCGCCGCTCGCGCGTCAGGCCGCGGAACGAAGCGTCCGCGACGCCGACCACCTCGAACGGCGTGCCATTGAGCCGCAGGGTCTCGCCGAGGGCGTTCTCGCGACCGGCGAAGAGCTCGCGCCAGAGAGAATGAGACAAGACCACCACAGGCGGCGCCCCGGGGCGATCGTCGGCCCGCGTCAGCAGCCGCCCGATCCGGGTCCTCGTCTCGAGGAGGGCGAAGTAGTCGCCGGCCACCACGGTACCCGATCGTCGCGCCTCGGGCCCTTGCCCGGCCGCTACTGCGAACCAGCGCTGCGAGAAACCGGCGACACCCTCGAGGCCGGCGCGGGCGCGGACGAACTCGTCGAGATCGCGGAGCGCCGGATAAGAGACCGCTCCGGGCTCGGCCAACGACACGAGCCGATCGGCTCCGGGGACGCCCGGGATCGGTCGCAGGATCGTCGCCTCGAGCAACGCGAGCAGGAGGAGCGCGCCGGCGAGGCCGGCGACGAGAGCGACGAAAGCGAAGGGAGAGAGCCGGCGCAGTCGCATGGTCACCTCAATCGGAGCGGAGGACGGTGGCGGGGTCGAGCTGCGCGGCGCGGCGCGCCGGCAGCCAGCAGGCCGCGGCGGTCGCCGCGGCGACCAGCAACGGTACGCCGAGGTAGGTCCAGGGATCGCTCGCCGTGACGCCATAGAGCAGGCCGCCGAGAGCGCGCGCGGCGAGTCCGCCGCCCGGGAGCCCGATCAGCGCGCCGATGCCCGCCAGCGCCAGGCCCTGTCGCAGCACCAGGCGCCGAACACTCGCGGCGTCGGCGCCGAGCGCCATGCGCAGGCCGAGCTCGCGGCGGCGATCGGCGATCGTCTGCGCGACGACGCCGTAGACGCCGAGGGCCGCGAGCAGCAGCGCGACGCCGGCGAAAGTCACCATCAGAAGAGCCGCGAACCGGGTTCGCGAGCTGGCGCGCGCGGCGATCTCCCGCAGGGTGCGGGCGCCGACCAGCGGCAGATCGGGCGCCACGGATTTCAGCGTCTCGCGCAGCGCCGGAATCAGCGCCAGGGGATCGCCGGTCGTGCGCACGAAGAGCACGCCGGAAGGCCAGCCCGACTGCAGATCGGCGAGATAGACGTCCTCTCCGGGCGGATTCGAGAGCGCGCCGTAGCGGACATCGTCCACGACTCCGACGATCTCGGCCTGGTCGGACTCTTCCATTCCCATGCCGATGTTCAGGTGGTGACCGATCGGGTCCTTGCCAGGAAAGAGCTTCTGCGCCGCGAGGCGGCCGAGCACGGCGACGCGCGGCGCTCCGGCGCGGTCGGCCGGCGTGAACTCGCGCCCCGAGAGCAGGCGGATGCCGAGGGTGCGGAAGTAGCCCGGGCCGACGTTGAAGGAACCCACCCGCGGACGCTGCTGGGGCGCGAATCCGAGGCCGTCGACCGAGCGCACGCGCGTGGCGTTGCAGGAGTCCGACAACGGGGCGCAGGTGCCGATGCTGGCCGACGAAACGCCGGGCAATGCCGAGACGCGCTCGAGCAGCGTCTGGTGGAAGACAGGCGCGCTCTTTTCGTCGTACTCGCCTTCCGAAGGGACGATCCTGATCGTCAGCACCGAGTCGGCGTGAAAGCCCGAGTCGATCGCGAGCAGCGAGCCGAGACTGCGCAGCACCAGGCCTGCTCCGACCAGCAGGACGATGGCCGCGGCGGTTTGCGCGACGACGAGCGAACTTCGCAACCCGTGGCGGACGTGGCCGCCGGCTCCGGCGAGGCTGGCTCCCCCCTCCCGCA
Source organism: Thermoanaerobaculia bacterium (assembly GCA_963699245.1). Lineage (GTDB taxonomy): Bacteria > Acidobacteriota > Thermoanaerobaculia > Multivoradales > JAGPDF01 > JACTMI01. The sequence continues at coordinate 1,499,531 of OY969426.1, read as the reverse complement.
GCGCCGCGGCCGGGTCCGTCCGCGCGGCGAAGAGCGCCGGCAGCAGGCCGGCGAGGATCGCCGAAGCGAGGGTGGCCGCGAACGCGAACGCCACGACGCGCCAGTCGAGGTGCGCCGCGACGAGGTTGTCGACGTCGGCGCCCGACAGTCCCCAGCCAGGCAGCGCGTTCGGCGCCAGCGCGACGAGTCCCTGCACCAGCGCCTTCGCGAGCGCGATGCCGAGCGCGCCGCCGGCGAGCGCGAAGGCGAAGGCCTCGGCCAGCCCCTGTCCGACGAGGCGCGAGCGACCGGCGCCGAGCGACGCGCAGACGGCCAGCTCGCGCCGGCGCGAGACGGCGCGAGCCAGCTGCAGGCCGGCGACGTTCGTGCACGCCACTAGCAGCACGCCGCAGACGGCGACGAGCAGCACGACCAGCGAGCGCCGGAGATTGGCGTCCTGCCGTGAATCGGCGAGCGACTTCCCGTCGGCGCCCCACACCGCGCCGTCGTCGTACTTGGCCGGCGTCGGATGGGCGACGGCGACGGCGCGCCCGGCGTCCGCCAATCCGGCCCGGATCGCCGCGGCGTCGAGCCCCGGCCGCGCCCGTGCCACGGCGTGCAGGAAGTGGCTGCCCGCTTCCTCGAGCGCCTCGGGCCAGCCCCACATCGCGGGGACCGTCGCGAGGGGCAGCCACAGATCGGTCTTGCCGGTGAGTGGCGCGAAGCTCTCCGGCAGCACGCCGACGACCGTGAAGCTCTTGTGCGCGAGCTCGATCTTCCGCCCGACGACCGTGGCGTCGCCGCCGAAGACGCGCTGCCAGTAGCCGTGCGAGAGGAGGACCGCGAACGAACCGCCGACCACGTCCTCGCTGCCGGCGGCGAAGAGGCGCCCGAGCTCCGGCCGCGCGCCGAGGATCGTGAAGTACTCGGGCGTCACCAGTTCGGCCGCGACGCGCTCCGGCTCGGCGGTGCCCGTGCGGTTGAAGCTGTCGTCGGTGAACGCGGCGACGCTGGTGAGCACCTTCTGTTCGGCCCGGAAAGTCTCGAACTTCGGAAAGGAGAAGGGCACTTCCGGCTGGCCCGATTTCAGGTCGCTCGACGAGGTGAGGTGGGGCACCCAGAGGCCGCCGGCGTCGGGGTAGGGGAGCGGCGCCAGCAGGACCGAACTGATCAGGGTGAAGACGGCGGTGGTGGCGCCGATGCCGAGCGCGATCGTCGCCGTGGCGGCGAGGGTGAAGCCGGGAGCCTTGCGCAGCGTGCGCAGGGCGGAAAGCAGCGAGTCGGTCAGCGCGCGCATGGCGGTTCTCCTGTCGGGACCTTCATTCCTGCCGGAGCGCCTGCGCGGGCTCGACGCCGAGGGCGCGGCGGGCGGGAACCAGCGAGGCGGTCGTCGCCAACGCGGCGACGCCGACGGCGACGGCGCCGAACGAAAGCGGGTCGTAGGGCGAGACGGCGAACAGCAGGCCGGCGAGCAGCCGGCCGCCCGCGAGCGCGGCGGCGAGGCCGGCAACGAGGCCGATGCCGACCGGAGAGGCGGCCTGGGCCGCGACCCATCGCGCCAGATCGACCGGCGCGGCGCCCAGCGCCGAGCGCAGCGCCAGCTCGCGGCGGCGCGCGTCGACCAGATAGGCGAGCACGCCATAGAGGCCGATCGCGGCGAGCAGGGCGGCGGTGAGCCCGAGGCCGGAGGCGATCGTGGCGGTCTGCCGTTCGAGCGCCAGCGAGCGCCGTGCCTGCGCCGCCAGGGGCCGCAGGTCGACGACCGGCAGCTGCGGATCGATCTCCGCGATGGCGCGCCGGACGTCGGCGGCCAGGCGCGCCGGATCTCCCGCGGTCCGCAGGTAGAAGCTCGTCGCGCTGCCGTCGTGCGCCTGGGCGAAGGGCTGGTAGACGAACGGCGCCTCCTCCTCGCGCAGGTTGCCGGAGAGCGCGTTGCCGACCACGCCGACCACCTCGAGCTCGGGCGACCGGCCCCTCTGCAGGCGGGTGCCGACGCCGCCTTTCCCGTCGAGGTACTTCTTCACGAAGGCGTCGTTGACCAGCGCGACCTGGGGGCTGCCATCGCGATCCGCCGCCGAGAAGGTCCGTCCCGCGTGCAGCGGCAGATCGAGTGCGCGTTGGTAGTCCGGGTTGAGGACGTCGACGCGCGCGGCGATGTTTTCGTCCGGCCGCTCCGGCCGCCCGGCGATCTCGATCGAGCTCGACTGGACGCTGTCCTCGAGCAGCGCCGTTTCGCCGCGGCCGATGGCCACGATCTCGGGCAGCGCGGCGAGCGCGGCTTCGATCCGGTCGCCGGCCGCCTTCTCCTGCTCGAGCGAATAGCCAGTCAGACGCGGGTCGATCTTGAAGGTCAGGATGTTCTCGGTGCGAAAGCCGGGATCGCGGTCGGCGAGGTGGCCGATCGAGCGCACCAGCAGTCCGGCGCCCAGCAGGATCGTCGCGGAGAACGCGACCTGGACGCCGACCAGGAGCTGGCGGAGGCGGACGTGCGCCGCGCCACCCAGTGCCTGGCCGGCGCTGCCGCGCAGCCGCTCGGCGAGCTCGCCGCGGGTCGCAGCGACCGCCGGCAGCAGCCCGCAGCCGAGCGTCGCGAGCACCGCGACGAGGGCGACGAGAGCGAGGATCAGCGGGCTCGCCGCCGGCACCATGCCGGCGAGGTTCTCGGGCATCAGCGCCGGCAGGCTGCGCGGCAGCGTCACCGCGAGCGTTGCGCCGGCTGCCACGCCGGCGAGCGAGAGAAGGCCAGCCTCGCCGAGCAGCTGGCGCACGAGATCGCGCCGCGTCGCGCCGACCGCCAGACGAACCGTAAGGGCTCGTTCGTGCCGCGTGGCGCGCGCCGTGAACAGATTGGCGAGATTTGCGCAGGCGAGCGCGAAGAGCAGCCCGACCAGCGAGAGCACCAGAACGAGCGCGTTGCCGAACCTGCCGCGCAGGTCGGAGCGCCCGCGCGCTCCAGCCAGCAGCGTGAGACGGCGGTCGACGAAGCGCTGCTTCGCCTTGTCGTCGAAGCCGGTGATGGTCTTGACGATCTCCTCGCTCGAATGGCGGTAGACCACGTTCGCTTTCGCCTCGGCGGCCGTCCGGTCGACGCCCGGCGCCAGCCGCGCCACGATGTTGAGCCAGCGGCTCCGCGGGTTGTCGAGATCGCTGAAGAGCGGCATCGCCACCGGCTTCATGGTCATCGGCAGCCAGAGCTCGGGCACGAAGCCGATCTCGAAGCTCTGGAAATCGCGCGCGGCAACGCCGAGGACGGTCATCGGCTCGCCGTTGACCGAAATCGATTTGCCGACAACGCCGGGATCGCCGCCGAAGCGGCGCTGCCAGGCGCCCCAAGCGAGCACCGCGACGGGGTGGCCGCCGACCACGCGGTCGTCGTCCGGGCCGAGGAGGCGGCCGACTGCCGGACGAATGCCGAGCGTCTCGAAGTAGCTGCCGGACACCAGCTCGCCGAGGACCTCGTCGGTGCGGCCCTCGAAGGCGAGCGCGAGCTGTGCCGGGACGCGCGCCGCGACGCCCGCGAACGGACTCGATTCCATTGCGGCGAAGCGCTGGTATTCGGGGTAGGAAAGCGGAACGGAGAACTCGGACCACTGCATCGTGCGGCCGGAATAGGGTCCCTCCGGCGTCTGGAAGACGACGAGCTGCTCCGGGTGGGGGAGCGGCAGCGATTTCCAGTAGATCTGCTCGACCAGCGAGAGCAGCGCGACCGCCGGCCCGACGACGAGGGCGAGGGTCGCGATGACGGCCAGCGAGAAGGCCGGCGCCCGGCGGAGCACGAGGACGACCTGGCGGAGGGTGGCGAGCATGCGCGTCATGTCGGGATCCTCCGCGAGGTCATTCGTTGCGCAGCGCGACCGCCGGATCGACGGCGAGCGCGCGGCGAGTGGGAACGAGCGCCGCGACGAGGGCGGTGGCGATCAGAGTGAGCGGCACGATCGACCACGTCAGCGGGTCGTACGGCTTCACACCCCAGAACTGGGCGGCGAGCGGCCGCGCGAGCAGCGCCGCCAGCACGGCGCCGAGCGCGAGACCGATGCCGACGTCGATCGCGGTGCGGCCGACCACGGCGCGGGCGACCTCGCGGGCCGTGCCGCCGAGGGCGCGGCGCACGCCGATCTCGGCGGTGCGCAGCGCGACGGTGAAGGCGAGGAGCCCGAAGACCCCGACCGCGGCGAGCACCAGCGCGAGACCGGCGAAGGCGCTGTAGAGCGAGGCCTGGAATCGCGGGCTGAACTCGTACAGCCGCATCCAGTCACCGACGGTACGCAGGTAGTAGACCGGCTGATCGGGATCGATCCCCGACACCGCGCGCTGCACCTGGGCGGCGAATCCGTGCGCGTCGTCGCCACTGGCGCGCAGAGCCAGGAAGGCGTAGCGCGGCGCCTGCTGGCGGATCGGCTCGTAGAAGGTCGGCGCCAGGTCGTCGTCCGGGTCGCTCTGCTGGATGTCGGCCGACACGCCGACGATGCGCAGCCAGGGTCTCGGTTCCTCGTCGCCGAGCAGCCGGAACCGTCGCCCGACGGCGTCGGCGCCGCCGAGGTGGCGCTCGACGAAGAGCCGGTTGACGATCGCGACCGGGTCGCTGCCGTCGTCGGCGGCGGTGAAGGCGCGCCCGGCGAGGAGCGGCCTGCCGATGACGTCGAAGTAGGTGGGCGAGATCGCCACGCTGCGCGCGCGGTACCCTCGCCCGTCGGCGGTCGCTTTCCCTTCGACCTCGACGCGCGCTCCGCTGGTGAAGGACCCGGGCAGGCTCGTGGTCACGGCGGCGGCGCTGACTCCCGGCAGGGCGGCGAGGCGGGCCTCGGCGCGCTCGAGGAAGTCGACCCGCCGGCGATCGTCGGGATAGGCACTGTCGAACAGCGCCACGCGTCCCCCGAGGATCTTTTCGGCCTGGACGCCCAGGTCCATGGCGATGACCGCCTGGACGCCGCGGACCGCGAGGCCGGCGCAGGTCAGCACGCCGACGCAGAGCGCGACTTGCGCCACGACCAGCGAGCGGCGGGCCCGTCCGGCGCTGCCGCTCGAGCCGCGCACCGTCTGGCGGAGCGCGGCGAGCGCGTCGGTGCGCGAGCCCGCGAGCGCCGGGCCGAGCGCCGCGGCCAGCGTCGCGACGAGCGCGAGGCCAATCGTCGCCGCGAGGATCCTGGCGTCGATCGCGAAGTTCACCCATCCGGGGATGTCCATGTCCTCCGAAGTGCGGAGGTAGGCCATCGTCAGCTCGCCGGCCCACTGCGAGAGCGCCAGGCCGGCGAAGGCGGCGACGAGCGCCACGAGTCCCCCCTCGGTGAGCCCGCGCGCCACCAGCTCGCGGCGCGAGGCGCCGAGCGCGGCGCGCAGCGCCGTCTCGCGGTGCCGCGCCGCGCCGCGCGCCAGCATCAGGTTGGCGACGTCGACGCAGGCGATCAGGAAGACGAGAAAGACGGCGGTGAACATCAGGGTGAGGGTGGTCCGTGTGCCGCGTCCGACGAACTCTTCGGTGAGCGAATGCACCACGGAAACCTGGCCGCGCGGCCGCGCCGAGTCGTTTCCCGCGGCGAGGGCGATGGCGGCGTCGAGCTCGGCGCTGGCGGCGCGCAGGCTCGTGCCGGGCGCCAGATGGCCGAGCACGCTCACGGCCGCGGCGTCCTTCCAGGGCGCCGTCGCGTCGTCGCGACGCAGCGACAGCCAGGCCTCCTCGCGCTGCGGGAAGCGGAAATCACGCGGCATCACGCCGATGACGACTCCCGGCTGGCCATTGACGTGCACGGCGCGGCCGACGACGCCGGGGTCGGAGTTGTAGAGCCGCTCCCACAGCCGGTCCGAGATCACCACCGCGCGCGGCCGGTCGAGCTGCTCGTCCGCCTGCGTGAAGCCGCGGCCGAGCTGAGGGCGCACGCCCAGCAGCTCGAAGAGGTTGGCGCTGACGAAACCGCCGTCGAGACGTTCGGGCTCCCCCTGGTCGCGGAAGTTGAGCGTGCCGCCGTAGAAGGCTGCGAGGTCGGTGAACGAGCGCAGCTCGCCGCGCCAGGCGAAATAGTCCGGAGCCGGCACGCCGAGCGAGGATTCGTCGAGCGCGGGCGCCGCCATCTCGACGTACACGAGACGCGCCGCGTCGCGAAAGGGGAGCGGCCGTAGCAGGAAACCGTTGATCGCGCCGGCCATGTAGAGCGTCAGGCCAATGCCGAGCGTCAGCAGCAGCGCAGCGAGCAGCGTGAAGCCGGGAGCCCGCGCGAGCGAGCGGAGCGAGACGCGAATTTCGCTGGGGATGGACATGGCGCGGGGCTCCCGAGGCGGCGGTTCGTGGCTACTCGCTGCGCAGCGCTTCGGCGGGGTCGATGCGGGTGGCGCGGCGCGCCGGCAGCGCGACGGCGGCCAGCGCCACCGCTCCCAGCACCAGCGGCACGCCTGCGAAAGTGACGAGATCGCTCGGCGAAAGTCCGAAGAGCAGGCTCGAGATCAGGCGCGACAGCGCGAGAGCGAGCACCAGGCCGGCGACGACGCCTCCGACCACCGGACGCGCGGCGTCGGACAGCACGAAGCGCAAGACGTCCTCGCGCCGCGCGCCGAGCGCGATCCGCACCGCCAGCTCGCGCCGGCGCGCCGCCACGACGAAGGCCACGACGCCGTAGAGCCCGACGGCGGCGAGGAAGAGGCCGACCGAGCCGACCGAGCCGGCGACGGACGCGGCCAGCCGCTGCGGCAGCGTCGAGGTGGCGGCGACCTGCGCGAGCGGCCGCGGCGGGCCCGGCGGCAGATCGGGGTCGAGGTTCCGCGCCAGGGTCTCGACCGCACGGTCGAGGCCGCTCGTGCCGGCCGTGGCGCGCACCAGAAGGTGGAGCTCGCTCACCGGCGCCTGCGACGCGGCGAGCCAGTAGAAGAGCTTCGGCTCGTCGCCGAGCGCGTGCGACTGGATGTCGCGCGCGACGCCGACGATGCGATAGGACTCCTTCTGGTCGCGGCCGACGATCAGGTCGAAGCCGCGGCCGACGGCGCCCTGCGGGAAGAAGCGCTCGGCGAAGGTCTGGTTGACGATTGCGACGCGATCGCCACCGGCGCGGTCCCCGGCGTCGAAGTCGCGCCCTTCGAGCGGAATGTCGAGAGTGGAGAAGAAGCCCGGCGCGACGACGTTGGCGTCGGCGTCGAAGCCCCACTTCGAGGGACTCTCGAAGCCCGCCACCGCCACGCCGCCGAAGCTCATGCGCGACAGGTCGAGCGGCACGACGCGCGCGGCGCTGGCGGCCGTGACGCCGGGCAGGCGGCGCGCGCCTTCGACGAGCTCGGTCAGCGCGCGGCGAGCGCGCTCCTCGGGGTAGCCCGCGAGGTCGAAGTTGAACTCGTAGGCCACGACTCCTGCGGTGCGGAAGCCGGGATCGATCCGCTGCGCGGTCGCGAGCGCTCGCGTCAGCAGGCTGGCGGCGACGAGCAGCACCAGCGACAGCGCGATCTGCGCCCCGACCAGCACGCGACGAAGCCGCAGCTGTCGGGTTCCTGCACCGGAGGTGCCGTCGTGGAGAGCGTGCAGCGGCTGAGATCGGGCGGCGCGCAACGCCGGCGTCAGGCCAAAGACGATGCCGGTGGCGAGCGCGACGGCGAGCGCGAAGCCGGCGGCCGTCCAGTCGAGAGGGAAGTCGAGCCGCACCGGGAAGGGCGTCGGCGGCCGCAGCGCGGCGAGCAGCGCGGCGCTCCAGCGCGCCAGCAGCAGAGCCGGGCCGACGGCGAGCGCGAAGAGCAGTGCCGTCTCGGTCAGCAGCTGGCCGACGATCCGGCCGCCGCCGGCGCCGAGCGCCTGGCGCACCGCGATCTCGCGCCGGCGCTCCTCGGCGCGGGCGAGGAGCATCGACGCGACATTCATGCAGGCGATGACCAGCACCAGCCCGACGAGGCCGAACATCAGCGACGAGAACCAGCGGACCGGCGTGCGGCCGATGCCGGGAACGGGGCGCGCGGGCAGCACGTCGGCGCCGCGCTCGGCGTGGCTCTCGGGATAGGCCTTCGAGATCCGCGCCGCGATGCCGCGGATCTCGGCGCGCGCCGCGGCGAGCGTCGCTCCCGGCGCCAGCCGGCCGCCGGCGAGCAGCCAGACGCCTTCGCGCGACGTCAGCCGGTTGACCTGCCAGGGTTCGTCGGAGAGCGGCGTCGTCAGCGGCACGTAGACCTGCGGCGCGAGACCGAAGATGTGCCCCTCGAAACCGGGGGGCGTGACGCCGACGAGCGTCAGCGGGCGGCTGTCGACGTGGAGGATCGAGCCGATCTTCGCCGGGTCGCCGCCGAGCACGCGCCGGAAGTAGGCGTCGCTGACCACCGCCACCGGCGCGCCGCCCTTCGGCGAGTCCTCGGCGGTGTTGAAGAAGCGGCCGACCTCGGGCGTGACGCCGAGCGCTTCGAAGTAGGTCGCCGAGACGGCGTAGCCGAGGACGCGCTCGGCGGCGCGGTCGGCGCGCAGGAGGTAGGGATTGAGGGTGTAGCCGAAGACGCGGTCGAGGGTCCGCGATTGCTGCTGGTAGTCGACGAGGTCAGGGTAACCGAAGGTGTCAAAGCCGTTGCCGCCCTCGGTGCGGCCGATGTCGACCAGGCGCTCCGGCTCGGCGATGCCGGCGAGCGGACGCACCAGGAGGGTGTGGACGATCGAATAGATCGCCGTCGTCGCGCCGATTCCGACCGCCAGCGAGGCGACCGCGGCGAGCGTGAAAGCCGGGCTCTTGGCGAGACGGCGGAACGAATAGCGCAGATCACCGATGAGGTTCACGGATTCACTCCTGACGAAGGACTTGCGACGGCTCGGTGCGCGCTGCGCGCAGCGAGGGCGCCAGGGTCGCGACGACGGCGACGGCGAGAACGAAGAGCACGACGCCGATCCAGGTCAGCGGATCGCCGGGGCGCACGCCGTGCAGCTGGCTGGCGACGAGGCGCGTCGCCGCCCACCCGCCGAGCGCGCCGACGGCGATGCCGGAGAGGGCGAGGAGGATTCCTTCGCCGAGCACCCAGCGAGCGATCTGGCGCGCCGTGGCGCCGAGCGCCAGGCGGACGCCGATCTCCCGCCGCCGCTGGGCGACGAGATAGGAGACGAGGGCGTAGAGGCCGGTGCCGGCGAGCAGCGCCGCGGTGGCGGCGAAGCAGCCGACCAGGACGAGCATGAACCGCCGCCCGGCGAGCGAGTCGTCGATCACCTGCTCGACGGTGCGGATGGTGTGCACCGGCTGGCCGGGATCGACGGCGCGCACCGCCGCGCGGACGGCGCCGGCGAGCGCCGCGGCGGGCAGCGACGAACGCACCACCAGCACCGCGTCGCGGGCGCCGAACATCCCCTCGTTGCGGAAGTCGTTGTAGGCCACCGAGACCTCGGGCAACGGCTCCTGATCGAGACCCCCCTGGCGCGTGTCGCCGTAGACGCCGACGATCGTCGCCAGGTCGGTCTCGCCGAACCGGATCTGCCTGCCGAGCGCGTCGCCGGCCGGGAAGTGGCGGCGGACGAAGGCTTCGTTGACCAGCGCTGGATAGGGCGTGTCGAGCGCGCCGCCGGGCGCGAGGGCGTCGCTCTCGAGCAGCCAGCGGCCGGCGCGGAGCGGCACACCGAGCGCCTTGAAGGCGCCGGGGCTCGCCGCGCGGGTCTCGACCCACCAGTCCTCGCCCGGCTTCGGCGGCTCCATGCCCTCGATGGAGTAGGAGGAGTTCGTCCCCCAGTTCTGCACCGGCAGGATGGTGAAGACCCCGGCCAGCTCGACGCCGGGCAGCGCGCGCACCCGATCGAGCACCGGCGTCAGGAGCTTTCCGGCCAGGCTGCCATCTCCCTTCGGAGCCGCGGCCGGAGAGAGGTGGAGAGTCAGCACGCCGACGCGATCGAAGCCGGGCGAGGTCGACTCGAGCCGGAAGAAGGTGCGCAGCAGCAGGCCGGCGGCGACCAGCAGGGTGAGCGAGAGGCCGACCTGCCCGGCGACCAGCAGGCGGCGCAGGCGCTGGCGTCCGCGCCCGGCCGTCGAGCGCGCGCCGGCCTCGACGAGGCCGCGCGCCAGCTCGAGGCGCGAGACGGCGAGCGCCGGGAGGAGCCCGCAAGCGAGACCGGTGCCGGCCGCCGCCAGGAAGAGGAAGCCGAAGGTGGCGCCGTCGAGGCGGAGCGCGCCAAGGTCGGGCAGCACCTCCGCCGCGCGCGGCGCCAGCGCCTCGAGCAGCGCGGCGGCGACGGCGGCGCCGAGCAGCGCGCCTCCCGCCGCGACCACCAGGCTCTCGAGCAGCAGCTCGCGCGACAGCCGGCCGCGCGAGGCGCCGAGCGCGGCGCGGATCGAGACGTCGCGCTGGCGCGCGGTGGCGCGGGCGAGCGCCAGGCCCGCGAGGTTGGCGCAGGCGATGAGCAGTACCAGCGCCACGGCGCCGAAGAGCAGGGTGAGCAACGGCCGCGCCGGGCCGCGGATCGCCTCGTCGAGCGTCCGCAGCTCGACGCCGCGGCCGGTCTGGTTCTCCGGCCAGGCCTGGGCGAGGCGCGCCGCGATCTGCTCGAGCTGCTGCCGGCCGCTCGCGAGGTCGACTCCCGGCCGCAGGCGGGCGAGCACCGACAGATAGTGGTTGCCGCGCTGCGCGGCGTCCGAAACCACGTGCGGCAGATAGATCTCCGTGCGCTCGCCATAGACCGGAAACCGGAACGACGCCGGGAGCACGCCGACGATGGCGTGCGGCGTCCCGTCGAGGCGGATCGCGCGCCCGACCGCCGCCGGATCGGCCGCGAAGCGCCGCTTCCAGAGTCCTTCGGAAATCAGGGCGACGCGCTCGGCGCCGGGCGCCTCCTCGCGCTCCTCGAAGAGCCGGCCAGCGACCGGCCGGGCGCCGAGCAGGCCGAACAGCGATGCGGTCGACTCGAGAACCTCGACGCGTTCGGGCTCGCTGGCGTCCTGAAGGTTGCGGCTCGCCGGCCAGTAGGCCGCCATGGCGTCGAAATCGGTCGCTTCGCGGCGCCAGTCGCGGAAGTTGGGCGCCGAGACGCTGCCGCGCCCCTTGCCGTTCGAGTAGGTCTCCCAGACGCGGACGATGCGCTCCGGCGCGTCGAAGGGGACCGGGCGCACCAGCACCCGGTGCACGATCGAGAAGATGGCGGCGTTGGCGCCGATGCCGATGGCCAGGATCAGCAGCGCCGCGGCGGTGAAGGCGGGCGTGCGGCCGAGGGTGCGTGCGGCGAGGCGGAGGTCATGCAACAGATCGGACACGCGGCGGTCCTCCTCAGTCGGCGCGCAGCGCTTCGCTCGGCGAGACGCGCGCGGCCCGGCGCGCGGGGAGCCAGGCGGCGACGACGGCGAGCACGGCGAGCGCGGTGAACGCGGCGGCGAGCGCGACCGGGCTGCCGGGCGCGACGCCGAAGAGCAGCGAGCGCACCAGGCGGCCCGCCACGAGAGCGATCGCGAGGCCGGCGGCGAGACCGGCAGCGACCGGCGCGAGACCGCGCGCCATCGCCTGGCCGGTCATCCGGCTCGTGCGGGCGCCGAGCGCGAGGCGGAGCGCCATCTCGCGCGAGCGCGCCGCCACCGCGAGGGCCACCGAACCGCTGATCGCCGCCCCGGCGAGCGCCAGGGCCGCGGCGGTGAAGAGCGCCAGCAGCATCAGAACCAGCCGCCGCTCGGCGAGCGAATCCGACAGCACCCGGTCGGCGCGGTAGACGCTGACCGGCGCCTCGGGGAAGAGCTCCGCCGCGGCGGCGCGTGCGGCGTCGCCGAAGCCGGCGAGGCCGGAACGGCCGGCGGGCGGCGTCGCGACGAGGGTCCAGAGCGCGGCGGCCTGAGGACGCTGGCGGAAGCAGGTGTAGACCGCCGGCGTCGGGCCATCGGCGAGACCGGTGAGATGGACGTCGCCGACCACGCCGACGACGCGCAGCGGCCGGAGGTCGCCGTCGATGTTGCCGAACTCGAGATAGCGGCCGAGGGCGCTCTCGCCCGGCCAGACGGCGCGCGCGACCGACTCGGAGACGACCGCGACGTGCGGCGCGGCGAGCGTGTCGCGCGGATCGAAGAGGCGCCCTTCGCGGAGCGGGATGCCGGCGGCCGGGAAGTAGCCCTCGCTCGCGGCGACGTAGTAGGCGAAGCCGGTCCGGGCGCCGCCGCGCGCCAGCCGCTCGAAGCCGGCGAAATCGGACGGCACCCGATCGGGATCGGCGAGCTCGAGGAAGGTACCGTTGGAGAAACTGCCGGCGATCGGCAGCCCGCTGGTCAGCCCGGCGCGCGCGCCTCCCGGCAGTGCCTCGATCCGCGCGACGAGCTCGGCGAGCGCCGCCGCGCGCCGGACCTTGGCCGCGTCGTCGCGGATCTCGGCCGGCTCGACGTCGAGCGCCTCGGTCGTGGCGAGCTCGAAGCCGGGGCGCACCGCCAGCAGCCGCGTCAGGCTCGTGGCGAGGAGAGCGACGCCGACCACCAGCACGAACGCTGCTGCCGACTGCACCGCCACCGGCAGGCCGGCGAGGCGCCGGCGGCGCCCGCCGAGCGTCGCGACGGCGCCCGCGCGGAGCTCGCTCTCGACGTTCCAGCCGAGGACGCGGCGCGCCGTCAGCGCCGCGAGCGTGACCGCGGCCGCGGCGGTGACGGCGAGCGCCAGGAGGGCGACCGGCAGATCGATGCGCACCGCGTCGAGGCGAGGCAGGAAGGCGGGAGCCGCGCCGCGCAGCAGCCGGATCCCGAAGGCGGCGCCGAAGAGGCCGAGAACAGAGCCGGCGCCGACCAGCAGGGACGACTCGGCGAGCAGCTGGCGCACGATTTCGCGCCCCCGCGCGCCAAGCGCGCGCCGCGTCGCGAGCTCGCGCCGGCGCGTCTCGAGGCGGGCCGAGAGCAGCCCCGCCGCGTTGACGATCGCCACCAGCAGGAGGGCCGCGGCCGCCGCGAGCTCGGCGAGCAGGGCCGGCCGCGCCGTCGCGGTCAGGCTCTCGCGCAGCGGCACCACGGCGACGTCGCGCAAGTCGATGCGGTCGCCGAGCTCGGCGACGAGGCGCGCCGCCACCGCGCTCGTCCGCGCGCGCGCCGACGCGAGTGTGGTGCCGGCCGCCAGGCGGCCGAAGACGCGGGAGTTGTGCGCCGTGCGGCTGGGCAGGAACTCGTCCTGCTCGCGCGGCGTCCAGATTCCGGTGCCGGCAGGGAAGTCGAAGGCGGCCGGCAGGACGCCGACCACCTGATAGGGCACGCCCTGGACGCGCAGGCCGAGCGCGGCGAGGTCCGCGCTGGCGCCGAAGCGCGAGCGCCAGAGCGCTTCGCCGATCAGGGCTACACGGGGCGCGCCGACCGCGAGCTCGGCGCGAGTGAATTCACGCCCGGCGAGAGGCCGGACGCCGAAGACCGGGAAGAAGTCGCGCGAGACGTTCGCCAGGCCGATCCGGGCGGGCTGCTCCGCGAGCTGGACCGCGACGGCGCCCGACTGCACCTCGGCCAGCCCCGCGAAGGCGCCGCTCGCCTGGAGATCGAGGAAATTGGGGTCGGCGACCTGCATCCGGCTGCCGCGGCCGTCGACCTCGTAGAGGCGGATGAGGCGATCGGCCTCCGGATAGGGCAGCGGGCGCAGCAGCACGCCGTAGGCGAGGCTGCCGACCGCGATCGCGCCGCCGAGGCCGAGCGCCAGCGTCAGGACGATCGTCGCCGTCCACGCCGGCCGGCGGCCCAGCGCGCGGGCCGCGAGCCGCAGGTCGGCGAGGAAGGCGCTCATCGCCGGCTCAGGCCGCTTCGAAGCTCTCGCGCACGACGCGCCCGTCGAACAGGTGCACGGTCCGCTCGGCGTGGCGCGCGAAACGCGTGTCGTGGGTGACCATGCAGATGGTGGCGCCGTCGCGGTGCAGCTCGCGCAGCAGCCCCATCACCGCCTCGCCGTTCTGCGAGTCGAGGTTGCCGGTCGGCTCGTCCGCGAGCAGGATCGCCGGCTTGCCGACCAGGGCGCGCGCCACCGCGACGCGCTGCTGCTGGCCGCCCGAGAGCTGCGAGGGATAGTGCTTGGTGCGGTGCGCCATTGCGACGCGCTCGAGCGCCTCGGCGACGCGCTGCTTGCGCTCGGCGGCCGGCATGCCGCGATAGACGAGCGGCAGCTCGACGTTCTCGTACACGGTGAGGTCGCCGATCAGGTTGAAGCTCTGGAAGATGAAGCCGATCTCCCGGTTGCGCACCCGCGCCCGCTCGGCGGCCGACAGGTCGGTCACCGGCTTGCCGTGGAGCAGGTAGCTCCCCTCGCTCGCGGTGTCGAGCAACCCGAGGATGGCGAGCAGCGTCGATTTGCCGCACCCCGAAGGGCCGGCGATGGCGATGTACTCGCCCTGGCGGATCTCCAGGTGGATGCCCGAGAGGGCGTGGGTCTCGACCTCGTCGGTCAGGAAGATCTTGCTGACGCCGTCGAGCTTGAGAAGGGCTTCGCGCTGGTCGTTCATGGCCGGTTCACTCCAGTCGGACGCGGTCCACCGCGTCCCAGGTCGACATGTCGGAAAGGATGACCCGGTCCCCTTCGGCGAGGCCCTCGCGGACCTCGATGCGGTGGACCGAACCCCGGCCGAGCAGCACCGGCACACGCGTCGCGGTGTTGCCGTCCGGGGAGAGTTTGAACAGGGTGATCTTGGAGTCGGGCTGGCCGAAGGCCGGCCGGCCGACCGTGAGGGCGTCGTCGAGCTTCTCGATCACGACGGTGCCGTCAACCGAGAGGTCGGGTCGGGCGCCCTTCGGCAGCTCGCCTTCGAGGGCGACGTCGACCGTGACGGTGCCGTTGGTGACCGCCGGGTCGACGCGCACGACGCGCCCGGCCACGATTCCGTTGCGGGTGTCGATGTTCGCCGGCAGGCCGATCGTGACGTCGCGCGCCTGGGTCTCCGGCACGCGCAGCTCGGCCTTCAGCCGGGTCGGGTCGGCGACGCGCGCCAGGTTGGTGCCCACCGTCACCTGCTGGCCCGGCTGCACCGCGACGACCTGCAGCACGCCGGCGAAGCCGGCGCGCACGTGCAGCGCCTCGAGCTCGTGCTGGCGCAGGTTGGCGACGGCGCGCGACTGCTCGACACGCGCTCGCTGCGCCGCGAGCTGGGCGACGTTGGCGGCCTCGGCGCTCTTCAGGCGGCGCTCCTCGAGATCCTTGCGCGTCGTGGCTTCCTCGGCGCGCAGCTTGGAGATCTTCGCCTGCAGCATCGAGACGAGCCCCTCTTTCGAGAGCTCGCCGTAGCTCTCGGCTTCGAGCTGGCTCTGCAGGTAGTTGGCGTTCACCTCGGCGGCGCGCGCCTGCTGGTCGAGCAGGTCGTGGTCGAGGCGGACCTCGAGGGCGCGCAGGTCGGCCTCGGCGGCGGCCAGCGACAGCTCGGCGTCGCGGGTCTGGACCTCGAGCTCGGGATTCGTCATCTCGAGGATCACCGAGTCGGGCTGGACGACGGCGCCGGGGAGGATGACCACCCGCTCGACCCGCCCCTGCGAGGCGGCCGGAATCCAGCGGATGTCCTCCGGGACGAGCGTGCCGTTGCCGCGTACTTCGCGGACGAAGGGCCCGCGCGTCACGGCGTCGATCCAGAGCGTGCCGCGCTCGACCTGCGGCGCGGCGGGCTCGAGCCTGGCCAGCCCGATGGTGGCGGCGGCAATCACAACGAGAGCGCCGCCGCCGAGCAGCAGGCGCTTCCGGGTGCGGTTGGGAGGCGTGCGAGGGATGTCCATCGTCGATTGGGCAGGGCAAGCACGGTGCCATCTCCGGTCGGAGCCAACAAATACAGATACTCCGGAGGCTTGCGCCGGTTTCAGGGCCGGCGCGCGGCGCCGGCGCCTGTCCGCTTCCGGGACCGGGTGACCGGATCCGAACACCCCCGGGGCGCCGGCGCGCGCCGCGCCGGCCGGGACTCTGCAGGCCGGCCGCCGCGTATAGAATGCGCGGAATGGATCCGGAAATCCCCGCGACGGTCGGCCGCTACCGAATCGTCAGCGAGCTCGGCCGTGGAGCGATGGGCGCCGTCTATCGCGCCGTCGACCCGAAGCTCGACCGCACCGTGGCCATCAAGACGATCATTTCGGCGATGACCGCCGGCGATGACCGCGAGGAGATCCTCGCCCGCTTCGAGCGCGAGGCGCGCGTGTCGGCGCGCCTGCAGCACCCCAACGTCGTCGCGGTCTACGACGTCGGCGCCGAAGGGGACCAGCTCTACCTGGTGATGGAGCTCGTCGAGGGCGAGTCCCTCGGCCAGCGCATGGCGAAGGGGCGCTTCCCGAACGTGCAGGAGGCGCTCGAGATGATCGCGCAGGCCGCCGAGGCGCTGCACGTGGCGCACGAGGCCGGCGTCATCCACCGCGACGTCAAGCCCGGCAACCTGATGCTGACCAAGCAGGGCAAGCTCAAGGTGGCCGATTTCGGCGTCGCCAAGGCGGTCGGCGAGAAGATGGAGCTGACCCGCACCGGCATGATGGTCGGCAGCCCCGCCTACATGTCGCCGGAGCAGGTCAAGGGCGCGCCGCTCGACGGGCGCAGCGATCTCTTCTCGCTCGGGGTCGTCCTCTACGAGATGATCCTGCACCGCAAGCCCTTCCCGGCGGACACGGTCACCACGCTCGTCTACCAGATCCTCCACGAGGATCCGCTGAAGGACGTGCCGATCCCGGAAGCGGTGTCGACGGATCTCGCCGACTTCATCCGCTGGACGCTGGCCAAGGATCCGGTCGATCGCATTCCGGACGGCCACACGTTCGCGCAGCGCGCGCGCGCCATCGCCGCCGGGCAACCGATCGTCAACGCCGAGAGCTTCACGCCCACCGCGATGATGCCGGTGCCCGGCTCGTCGCAGGCGCGCACGGCCGCCGCTTCGGCGCGACCGGAGGCGACCCAGCGGGCGGGCGCGGCGCCCGGCACGACGGTGGTCGAGAGCAAGTCCTCGAAGACCGGCCTGTTCATCGGCATCGGCGCCGCCGTGCTCGTGGTCGGCGGCCTCGCCGCCTGGAAGATCACCTCCAGGCCGAGCGGGCCGGCTCCCGACGCCGCGGCGACGCCGGCGCAGGCGCCCGCGGTGCAGGTCGCCGAGCGTCCGGCGCTGACCCCTTCGGCCGGCGCGTCGGAGCCCGAGCTGCAGCTCGCCGTGCCCGACGTCGCCGGCGAGGTGCCGCCGCCGGAGTCCTCCGGCGACGGCATGTCGGCGCCGACGCCCAAGGCGCCGGCCGCGACGCCGCCGAAACCGAAGAAGACCGAGACCCGGGTCGCGACCGGGACGACGGCGGCGCAGGCGCCGGCGGCAGACACTTCGGCCGCCGCCAAGGCGCCGAGCCAGTCGGCGGCCGCCGGCTTCGTCGTGCCGCAGGTCGTCTTCGAGGTTTACGAGGCGCGGCGCGCGGCGCAGTTCAACATCCGCCCCGACAACGCTCTGATCTCGATCAACGGCGTGGCGATCGGCCGCGCCGAGGACTGGGGCGGCGGCACCTTCAGCGGCGGCGGGCGCCCGTATCCCTTCAGCGTCCCGGGCGACTACTACGTCGAGCTGCGGGCCGACGGCTACCAGACGACCTGGATCAAGATCGTCATCACGCCGACCGCCAAGGACCTGACGGTCCGCGTCAAGACGAAGCTGCCGAAGCAGCTCTGATTCAGTAGAAGATCTTCTTGCCGAGCAGGCTGGCGGCGAGGCCGACCAGCGTGTTCGCGGTCCGGTTCTCGCGGTCGAGGATCGGATTGACCTCGACGAGGTCGAGGCTCGTCACCCGTCCCGAGTCGGCGAGCAGCTCCATCAGCAGGTGCGCCTCGCGGTAGGTGAGGCCGCCCGGTACCGGCGTGCCGACGCCCGGCGCGACCTCGGGGTCGAGCACGTCGGCGTCGAACGAGACGTGCAGCCGCGGCAGGCCGCCGATCCGCTCGAGCGTCTCCTCGGCGATCCTCGGCAGGCCGAGCCGGTCGAGCTCCTTCATCGTGTAGACCGTGACCCCCGCCTCGCGCATCAGCCGCTTCTCGTTCTCGTCGAGGTCGCGCACCCCGATCAGCACCACGTCGCGCGGATCGATCTTCACGCCCGGCCAGCCCAGGTTGACCAGACGCTCGTCGCCGTGTCCGCAGAGCGCGGCCAGCGGCATGCCGTGGATGTTGCCGGAAGGAGAGGTGGCCGGGGTGTTGAAGTCGCCGTGCGCGTCGACCCAGACGACGCCGGTGCGCTCGCGCCGCGAGCAGCCGGTCACCGAGCCCATCGCCACCGAATGGTCGCCGCCGAGGATGATCGGGAAAGTCTCCGCCGGCAGCTCGAGGAGCCGGGCGCAGGTCGCCTCGCAGGCCTTGCGGATCTCGTCGAGGAAGGCCATGCCGCCGCCCGGGCCTTCGTGCGAGACCTCGAGCTCCTCGGCGGTCGGCACGACGATGTCGCCGAGATCGCGCACCACGTGGCCGAGCGCCTCGAGATGCTCCTCGAGCCGGCCGTAGCGCAGCGCGGAGGGGCCCATGTCGACCCCGCGGCGCCCCTGGCCGAGGTCCATCGGTACTCCGAGAACGGCGATCTCGAGCGGCATCGAGGACGGAGATTATCAGGCGGTCCGGCGTGCTAACGTGCCGCGATGACACCCATCGAAGACCATTACTCGGCCCTGCCCTCGCGGCTGGGCTTCGCCATTCTCACGGTTTCGGACAGTCGCGAGCCGGCCACCGACCTCGGCGGCGACCGGCTGGTCGCGCTGATCGAAGGCGCCGGCCACCACCTCGCCGGCCGCGAGCTCGTCCGCGACGTGCTGCACGACATCCGCGACGCGGCGCGCGGCGCGCTCGGCCACCCGTCGGTCGACGTTCTGCTCGCCACCGGCGGCACGGGGGTCTCGCCGCGCGACGTGACCGTCGAGGCGCTGGTGCCGCTCTTCGGCAAGGAGCTGCCGGGCTTCGGCGAGCTCTTCCGCGCGCTCTCCTTCGCCGAGATCGGGCCGGCCGCGATGCTCTCGCGCGCCACCGCCGGAGTGGTCGAGGGGAAGGCGATCTTCCTGCTGCCGGGCTCGCCGGCGGCGCTCGAGCTGGCGGTGAGGCGGCTGATCCTCCCCGAGATCGCCCACCTGCTGACGCAGGCTCGCCGCCCGGCCTGAGCCGGGCTCAGCGCCTGCCGCGGAAGAGGCGGGCGACGAGCAGCAGCACCACCGCGCCGAGGGTGGCGACGATCAGTGAGTAGATGTCGAAGGCGCGGAAGCCGCCGAAGCCGAGCAGCGTGGCGATGAAGCCGCCGACGAAGGCGCCGACGATGCCGATCACGGCGGTCAGGAAGCAGCCCATCGAATCCTCGCCGGGGGTCAGGAAGCGCGCCAGCGCCCCGGCCAGCAGGCCCATCAGGATCCACGAGATCAGTCCCATCATGGCGAAATCGGGCATCGCGGCTCTCCTCTCGTCGCGCGGTCGAGTCTAGCCCGGCTGCTAGTCTCGCGCACGATGGCTCCGCGCCCCAAGCTGCTGCTGATCGACGGCTACCACAACATCTTTCGCGCCTTCTACGCGATCCGCGAGCTCACCAACTCGAAGGGCGAGCCGACCAACGCCGTCTACGGTTTCGTGCAGATGCTGCGCAAGATCCTGCGCGACGAGAACTCCCGACTACCTCGGCGTGGCGCTCGACGTCTCCGACAAGACGATCCGCACCGAGAAGTACGCCGACTACAAGGCCAACCGCGCGCCGATGCCCGAGGAGCTGCGGCCGCAGATCCCCTACATCCGCCGCCTGATCGAGGCCTTCCGCATCCCGATCCTCGAGCTCGACAACTTCGAGGCCGACGACGTCATGGGGACGCTGGCGAAGAAGGCCGCCGCGCAGGGGATCGACGTCGTGCTGGTCACCGCCGACAAGGACATGTTCCAGCTCGTCGGCGACGGCGTCGCGCTCTGGCACTCGGGGCGCACCAAGCTCTACGACCGCCAGCTGGTCGAGGAGGACTTCGGCGTGCCTCCGGAGCAGGTCGCCGACGTGCTCGCGCTCATGGGCGACGCGGTCGACAACGTTCCCGGCGTCCCCGGCATCGGCGAGAAGGGGGCGAAGGCGCTGATCCGCGAGTACGGATCGGTCGAGGCGCTGCTCGAGCGAAGCTGCCGAGCTGACCCGCAAGGCCTATCGCGAAGGGCTCGAGCAGCACCGCGAGCAGGCGCTGCTGTCGAAAGAGCTCACCACCATCCACACCGACCTGCCGGTCGACCTCCACCTCGACAGCCTGCGCCTCGAGCCGCCGGACACCGAGGCGCTGCGCCGGCTCTACGCCGAGCTCGAGTTCCGCACCCTCGCCGAGGAGCTCGGCGCCAGCGCCGCGACGGCGCCCGCGGCCGCGGCGCGCGAGCTGGTCGAGGTCGAGAGCGCGCCGGAGCTCGCCGCGCGCGCGCCGGGGCTCGGCGCCGAGGTCGCCGTCGCGCTGGTGCCGGGCGAGGCGCCGGTCGCGATCGCGCTCGCCGGACGCGAAGGCGCCGGCGCTGCTCGCCGACCTGCGGCGCGAGGGCGTCGGAGCGGCGTTGCGCGAGCTGGTCGTGGCGCTGGTCTCCGACCCGGCGCGGGAGCTGGTCGGGCACGACCTCAAGGAGCTCCTGCGCCTGGCGCCGGGCGCCTGGAGCGAGCCGCCGCGGGCGGCGTGCTTCGACCTGATGCTGGCCTCGTACCTCCTGCGCACCTCGTCGCACGGCCATCCCTTCGAGGAGATCGCCTTCGAGCGGCTCGGCGTGCAGCCGCGCACGATCAAGGACGCCGGCTTCGAGCGCGGGCAGGTGCCGGCGACCGGCGACGAGCGGCTGCGCGCTTTCGCCGCCGAGCGGCTCGAGCTGACGGCGCGCCTCGCGCCCGGCCTGCGCGCCGAGCTCGCCGCGAGCTCCGCCGGGCGCGTCTATCGCGAGATCGAGGCGCCGCTGTCGCCGATCCTGGTGGCGATGGAGGAGCACCGGCATCCGGCTCGACGTCCCCTTCCTGGCGCGCGATGTCGGACGCCATGTCGAAGGACCTGGTGGCGCTCGAGGAGGAGATCTACGCCCTCGCCGGCGAGCGCTTCAACGTGCAGTCGCCGCAGCAGCTCGGCGTCATCCTGTTCGAGAAGCTGAAGCTGCCCGTCAAGCGCCGCACCCAGAAGACGAAGAGCTGGTCGACCGACGCCGACACGCTCGAGCAGCTCGCCGCCGAGGGGCACGCGCTCCCCGAGCGCCTGCTGCGCTTCCGCGAGATCGCCAAGCTCAAGTCGACCTACGTCGATGCGCTGCCGCAGCTCGTCGCCGCCGACGGCCGCATCCACACCCGCTTCCAGCAGGCGGTGGCGGCGACCGGGCGCATCTCGTCGGTCAACCCGAACCTGCAGAACATCCCGGTCCGCACCGAGCAGGGGCAGCGCATCCGCAAGGCCTTCCGCGCCGCCGACGGCCATCTACTGGTGGTCGCCGACTACTCGCAGATCGAGCTCCGCATCCTGGCCCACATCGCCGGCGAGCGCGCCATGATCGACGCCTTCGCGCAAGGGGAGGACATCCACCGCTCGACCGCGGCGGCGGTGCTCGGCGTTTCCCCCGACCTCGTCACCGGCGAGCAGCGGCGCGCCGCCAAGGCGATCAACTTCGGCCTCATCTACGGCCAGGGCGCGTTCGGCCTGGCGCGCCAGCTCGGCATCGCGGTCAAGGAAGCCGAGCGCTTCATCGAGGCCTACTTCGCCCGCTACACCGGCGTGCGCGCCTACATGCAGGAGACGCTCGAGCGGGCCGAGAAGGAAGGGCGGGTCGAGACGCTGTGGGGGCGCGTTCGACTCCTCCCGGAGCTCAAGCACTCGAACTACGCGGTGCGCGAGAACGCCAAGCGGATGGCGATCAACGCCCGCATCCAGGGCTCGGCCGCCGACCTGCTCAAGATCGCCATGATCGCGGTCGACCGCCGCCTGCGCGCCGAGGTGCCGGCGGCGCGCCTGCTCCTCACCGTGCACGACGAGCTGGTGCTCGAGGCGCCGGTGAACGACGCCCAGCGCGTCGCCGGTCTGGTGCGGCACGAAATGGAAAACGCGGCGCAGCTCGACGTGCCGCTCGTCGTCGAGACCGGCAGCGGCCCGACCTGGGGCGAAGCGAAGAGCTGAGCCGGACCCTTTCCTAGTTCAGAGGAAAGCCGTAGAGCGAGCCGTCGATCGTCGTCACGACGACGACGTCGCCGGCGAGCGCCGGCGATCCCGCGATCCCCCACTGATGGGCGCCCGAGGACTCGGGGAAGGGCCAGCGCGCGAGCAGCTTGCCGCTCCTGCGGTCGAGGGCGGTGAAGCCGGCGACGTGGCGGAAGGCGTAAGGCTTGCCGCCCGCCGCGCCGGCGAAAATCCGGTCTCCGGCCACCAGCGGCGTACCGAAGGTCCAGCCGTAGACCTCGGTGCGCCAGAGGACGCGGCCGTCGGCGGGGTCGAGCGCGCTGACGCGCCCGAGGTCGGAGGAGCCGACGTAGAGGGTGCCGTCGACGAGGACCGGCGTCGACTCGAGCCACGAGCCCCAGAACGTCGTCTTCCAGAGCCGCTCGCCGGTGGCGGCGGCGAGCGCCATCAGGCCGACGCCGCGGTTGCCGATCACGACCTTGCCGTCGACGACCAGCGGTTCGGTGTCGACCTCGGCGCCGCTGTCGTGCTTCCAGAGCTCGCGGCCGCTGGCGCGATCGAAGGCGTAGACGAAGTGGTCGGCGCTGCCGACGAGGATCCGCTCGCCGTCGATCGCCGCGCCGTTGCGAATCTTGCCGCCGGTCTCCGCGCGCCAGATCCGAGCGCCGCTCGCGGCGTCGACGGCATGAAAGCTGCCGTCGCCCGAGCCCGTGTAGACGACGCCGGCGGCGACCAGCGGCCGCACCCCCTGCCAGTCCCAGTCGAAGACGTGGGGATGCCCGAGGATGCGCGAGACGCGCGCGTCGCCGAGGTCGTAACGCCAGAGCTCCTTGCCGGTGGCGCGCTCGAGCTTGAAGAGATAGCCGTTGTCGCAGACGAAGTAGATCGCTTCGCCGTCGAGCCGCGCCGCGCCGAGGATCGGCCGCCCCGCGCTGAAGGTCCAGACGAACTCGCCGTCGCTGGTGCGGATGGCGTTGAACACGCCGTCGGTCGAGCCGACGTAGGCGACGCCGTCGGCGACGGCGGGCGACGCGAAGATCTCGCCGCCGATCCGCGTCTGCCAGCGGGGAGCCGGGCCGGTCGGAAGGTCCGGGACCGGCTCCTGCGCCGGCAGGGACGCGGCGCGCCGGAGATCGGCCTTCACGCTGCTGCGGCCCCAGGTGCCGCTCAGCCGGTCGCCCGTCAGGACGAAATCGAGCTTGAGCTCGTCGATCCGGACATGGTCCCCCTCGACGCGCACGACGCCGGGCATCTCGAGGTCGAAGTAGCCGCCGACCGGCTGGGTCAGGAAGGCGTGCAGCTCGCCCTTGTCGTTGCGCCGGAACTCCCAGCCATGCGCGACGCGCTCTTGGGGCGTCTCGGCTTCGCCCCACCACTTCCCTTCGATGGGTTCGGCGGACGGCGCGGGCGCCGCGGCCGCGGCGGCAGCGCAGCCCGTGGCGAGAGCGAGGAAAGCGACAAAGCGCGAGGTGACAGTGGACATGGCGCGGTCTCCCGGGAAAGGGCGGGTGAGATACGGAGACTGGACCGCGGGGTTGCGGCGCTCGCCGCCCCCGGGGTCGAGCCGGCGCGCCGGCGGGGCGAAGCGTCAGGGCGCGGCGGGACTCGGCGCCGGACGCTGCATCGCGGTCGCCAGCTCGCGATAGGCCTCTTCCCACGCCTCGCGCAGCTCCGGCGTGAAGCCGTCGCCGAGCCGCTGCTCGAGGGTCCAGACGAGCGCGCTGCCGAAGGTCAGGTAGTGCCGCGACTGCACGCCGTACTGATAGTGCCGCCCGCCGAGATCGACGACCGTGCCCGAGACCCGCCCCTCGTCGATCAGGTTCAGCACCGAGAGCGCGAGGGCCTGCACCAGCATCGACGCCTGGCGGTCGAGGTCGCCGTGGAAGAGCTCGCGCAGCGAGGGATCGAGCTCGAAGAGCCGCTGGTAGAAGAGCCGGCCGAAGTTGCGCGGCAACGGCACCAGATTCTCGAAAGTCTGGCGGAGGAGAATTCGTTGCTCTCGCGTCATCGCTCGCTTCCCTGAGAGTGAAGGCGCGATTCTGCCACGTCGCGGCTCCGGGCAGCGGTCCGACTGGAGCCGCCGCCCGGAAACCGGTAGGGAAACGCTACTTCGCGCCGGCGAGCCGGGGGGCGACGTAGCCCTCCATCACCGCCTTGCGCATCAGGCCCGGCGGCAGGAGGCCCTGCGAGAGCAGGAAGTCGTGGTAGCTCTGGCGCTCGAACTTGCCCGCCAGCTTGCGCTCGACGTCGGTGCGCAGCTCCATCAGGTGCTGGTAGCCGCAGAAGTAGGAGGGCGCCTGCCCCGGCGCGCGGAAGGTGTAACGCTCGACCTCCTGCAGCGCCATGGCGTGCGACAGCACGACGTCCTGCTCGAGGACGCGGAAGGCCTCGTCGCGGGTGATCTCGCCGAGCTGCAGACCCGGATCGAGGTGCGCGCGCGCGGCGCGCAGCAGGCGGTGCTGGAGCGCGATGAGCTGCCCCTCGAGCGGCTCGTAGGGCTTCATCTCGGCCTCGGCGTAGAGCGCCCAGCCCTCGACGTTGACGCTGTTGAAGGCGTAGAGGACGCGCGCCTGGGAGACCCCCTTCTCGACGATCGAGGCGAACTGCAGCTCGTGGCCCGGACGCCCCTCGTGCGCGGTCAGCGTCCACGAGGCAGCCTCGAAGGTGAAGTCGTCGTAGCCGACGTCTTCCTTGCCGTTCTCGGCCGGGATCTTGAGCGGCAGCACGAACTCGCCGTACTCGCCGGTGTTGCCGATCAGCCGCGGCGGGCTCATGTTGGGCGCCGGAGTCTGGGCGGTCTCGGCCTCGCTCGCGATGCGGATGCGCATCTCGCGGTTCGGCAGCGTGATGATGTGGTTGGCGGCGATGATCTGCTCGATCTGTTTGATGCGCGCCTGATAGTGGGGAAGGATCGCGTCGCCCACCAGCTGCTTCTTCTTGAGCTCGCGGATCACGTCGCGGTAGTCGGCCGAGGCGAGGCCGCGCTCCCGGGCGATCATGCCGGCCAGCACCTGCATCTCGTTCTGGATCTCGTGGAACGAGGCCTTGGCCCGCCCGGTCAGCTCCTCGACCGACCAGTCGATGCCGAACTGCTGGAGCGAGAAGCGGTACTCCTCCTCGGGCAGGCGGAAGTCGGCCGTCGTGCGTGGCTCGATCTCGGCGTGCACGAAGGCGGTGTAGGCCTCGAGCTGCTTCTTCAGAGTCTCGAACGGCTGCTCCCAGCCGGCGAGCTGGTACTTCTGGAAGAGCTTGGCAATGCCGTCGAGGTAGCGCGGCGCGGTCGAGAAGTCGCGCGCCAGGTCGTCCTTGAACGGCCCGCGCAGCTTCTTGTCCGCCAGCGCGTGGCGCGTGTAGGCCATCGCCTGCTCGGCGATCGGCGTGAAGCCGGGCTCGAGGCCGGCGTACTTGCGCAGGCGCACCAGGGCGGCCTTGCGGCGCTCGGCGGGGATGCGGTCGTCGAGCAGCGCGCGCAGGCCGCCGAAGACCTGGGCGTGCACGTTGAAGTAGGGGAGCTCGTACTTCTCGGTGAGCCGCGTGCCCTCGATGTTGTCGCTGGCGGCCTTGATCAGGATCTCGAGGTCCTGGCGGACGTTGGCGTCGCCCTCCTTCGCGAGCCGCTCGCGCAGGGTCGCGATGGCGGCCTCGGTGTCGCGGATGCTCTTCTCGTTGATGTCGAGCGGGAACTGGCTGATCGCCTCGTCGTAGCCGTCGACGCCGATGCGGGCGGCGCCTTCCGGGCCGTACTTCGCCTGCAGCTGCAGCAGGAGCTGGGTGTTGGCGTTGCTGCGCGCCACCCAGTCGTCGGCGGCGGCGAGCGGCAGGGCCGTCGCGGCGGCCAGGGCGCCGGACAGGGCGAGGACGAAGGCGGATCGGCGGGCTCTCATCGGTTCTCCTCGGGGACGAAAAGCGGGAAGGTGCTGGAAGGTGCCAGTCGATTGTACGAGGGGAGGGCGCGGAAGGTTCGGACCGCCCGTCCGGGCGGCTGCCCGGCCGGGACCCTCGCGGTAAGATGCCCGAGCCCTTCGGGGGTCCGGCGAGTCCCGCCGGCGCCCCTTTCCGTCCCGAAACCCCGCAGCGCCGAATCCCATGACCCCGATGGAGCCCCCCGACATGTCCAACTCGATGCTCTCCCGCCTCGGCGTGGCGACGCTGCTCGCCGCCGCTCCGGCCATGGCCTCCGACAACCCGATGCTCCAGCCGTGGACCGGCCCCTACGGCGGCGTGCCGGCCTTGGACCAGTACAAGGTCGAGCAGTTCAAGCCGGCGCTCGAGGCCGCGATGACCGAGCAGCTCGCCGAGATCGACGCCATCGCCGCCAACCCGGCGGCGCCGACCTTCGACAACACGATCGCCGCGATGGAGCGCGCCGGCCGCACCCTCGACCGCGTCGGCACCGTCTTCGGCGTCTTCAGCTCGACGATGAGCACGCCCGAGTTCCAGGCGGTCGAAACGGAGATGGCGCCGAAGCTGGCCGCCTTCGGCGACAAAGTCACCCAGAACGAGAAGCTCTTCCAGCGCATCGCGGCGGTCTACGACCAGCGCGACAAGCCGAACCTCACCCCCGAGCAGCAGCGGCTCGTCTGGCTCGACTACACCAACTTCGTCCGCGCCGGCGCCAAGCTCGACGCCGCGGCCAAGAAGCGGATGTCCGAGATCAACCAGCGCCTGGCCGCGCTCTTCACCACCTTCAGCCAGAACCTGCTCGCCGACGAGACCGACTACGTCACCCTGCTCGACAACGAGGCCGACCTCGCCGGCCTGCCCGACTCCCTGCGCGCCGCCGCGGCGGCCGCCGCCGAGTCGCGCGGCCACGCCGGCAAGTGGGCGATCGCTCAACACGCGCTCGTCGATGGAGCCCTTCCTGACCTACTCCGACCGCCGCGACCTGCGCGAGAAGGTCTGGCGCACCTACGTCAGCCGCGGCGACAACGGCGACGAGCACGACAACAAGGCGCTCATCACCGAGATCCTGCAAGCTGCGCGCCGAGCGCGCCAAGCTGCTCGGCTACGCGACCCACGCCCACTGGCGGCTCGAGGACTCGATGGCCAAGACGCCCGAGCGCGCCATGGCGCTGATGGAGGCGGTCTGGAAGCCGGCGGTCGCCCGCGTCCACGAGGAGGTCGCCGACATGCAGGCGATCGCCGACGCCGAGGCGGCGAAGAAGGGCGCGGCGAAGATCACCATCGAGCCCTGGGACTACCGCTACTACGCCGAGAAGGTGCGCAAGGCGAAGTACGACCTCGACGAGAACGAGATCAAGCCGTACCTGCAGCTCGAGAAGCTGCGCGAGGCGATGTTCTGGGTGGCCGGCGAGCTCTTCGGCTTCGCGTTCACGCCGGTCACCGAACGTGCCGGTCTTCCACCCCGACGTCCGGGTCTGGGAGGTCACCGACAAGGAGACGCGAAGCACGTCGGGCTCTGGTACTTCGACCCCTACGCCCGGCCGGGCAAGCAGTCGGGCGCCTGGATGAACGCCTACCGCAACCAGGAGCGCTTCGACGGCGACATCACGACGATCGTCTCGAACAACTCGAACTTCGTGAAGGGCAAGCCCGGCGAGCCGGTCCTGATCTCCTGGGACGACGCCGAGACGCTGTTCCACGAGTTCGGCCACGCGCTGCACGGCCTCACCTCGAACGTCAGCTACCCGACGCTCTCCGGCACCAACGTCGCCGCGCGACTACGTCGAGTTCCCGTCCCAGCTCCTCGAGCACTGGCTGTCGACGCCCGAGGTCCTCAACCGCTTCGCGCTCCACTACCAGACCGGCAAGCCGATCCCGCAGGAGCTGGTCGCCAAGATCGAGAAGCGCCAAGAACTTCAACCAGGGCTTCACCACGGTCGAGTACCTGGCGAGCGCCCTCGTCGACATGAAGCTCCACCTCGGCGGGCGACGTGACGATCGACCCGGCGAAGTTCGAGAAGGAGACGCTGGCGGCCCTCGGCATGCCGAAGGAGATCGTCATGCGCCACCGCACGCCGCAGTTCGGGCACATCTTCTCCGGCGACGGCTACTCGGCGGGCTACTACAGCTACCTCTGGGCCGACACGCTCTCCGCGGACGCCTACGAGGCGTTCATCGAGGCGGGCGGGCCGTACGACAAGGCGGTCGCCAAGCGGCTCAAGGACTACATCTTCTCGGTCGGCAACACGATCGATCCGGCCGAGGCCTACCGCAAGTTCCGCGGCAGGGACCCGGGCATCGAGGCGCTGATGCGGCGCCGCGGCTTCCCGGTGCCGGCCGCGACGGCGACCGCTCCGGCCAGCAACTGAAGTCCGGCTTCACGCTCCTGGCCGCCGGCGCTCCCCGTGGGCGCCGGCGGTTCTGCTTTTCAGGACCGCTGCATCGAGGCAGGAATGCGCACCGCCACGACCTCGCCGCGCGCGGTGACGACGCCGCCGGCTTCGAGGGTGACGTCGACGATCGCCTTGCGCGGTCCGGCCTCGCGCACGCGGCCGCGCGCCACGAGCTCGACGCCGATCGGCGTCGGCTTGAGGTAGTCGACCTTCAGCGATCCGGTCACGAAGCGCGGCGTTGGCGCTTCGCCGACGGCGCGGCCGGCACGCGATTCCGCGTCGGCCGCCGCGGTTCCGATGGCGTGGCAGTCGATCAGCGACGCGACCAGCCCGCCGTAGACGAAACCGGGCACGGCGAGGTGGTCGGGACCGGGAGTGAAGCGCGTGACTCCCTCGCCGTTCTCGAACCGGGTCTTGAAGCGGTGCCCCGTCGGGCTCGAGCGGCCGCAGCCGAAGCAGTGCGCGTAGTCGGCGGGGTAGTGGTCCTGCACGTAGGGCGAGGCGGCGCTCATCGGTGGCTCCCGGGCGATGGCGCGAAGGGTAGCACCGAGGTCCCGCCGGCCGCGGTCACTCCTCGCCGGCCGCCAGGACCCGCTCGATGCGGCGGTCGGGGACCAGCCAGAGCAGCGCCACCGCGACGTAGAGCGCGCAGGAGAGGAGCGGCGCGGCGAAGGCGAGCCCGAGCGCGAGCAGGTAGAGGAGCAGCGACAGCGACTCCTTGGCGCCGTTGCCCACCGCCCGGGCGAGGCGGGAGTCGCGGCCGTGATGGCGGACGAGGAGTGTCGAAAGGATCGCGTAGGCCGCCGCGGCGAGGAGCAGGACGAGGCCGTAGGCGGCGACCGGCGCCGAGGCGAAGTGGGTCTCGCCCATCCAGTCGGTGACGAAGGGGATCAGCGACAGCCAGAAGAGCAGATGCAGGTTGGCCCACAGGACGCGACCGTTGATCGTGCGCGCCGCCTGCAGCAGGTGGTGGTGGTTGTTCCAGTAGATGCCGAGGAAGACGAAGCTCAGCACGTAGCTCAGGAGCTTCGGCAGCAGCGGGCGCAGGGCCTGCCAACCCGCCTCGTGCGGCGCCCGCAGCTCGAGCACCATGATGGTGACGAGGATGGCGACGACGCCGTCGCTGAACGCTTCGAGCCGCCCCTTGGTCATCGGAGGCGGGAGCGTAGCCGATTCGCCGCCGTGGCGGCGAGCGGGGCTCAGCCGCGGGCCGGATGTGCCGCGGCCGGCAGCGCGGCCGACTCCTTGCCGGGGGCCAGGCGCGGCTCGTAGCCCAGCCAGTAGAGGCCGTTCGCCATGATGCAGAAGCCGGTCGAAGCGAACCAGAACATCGCCACGCCGACGAAGCCGGTGAAGGCGAGCCACCAGGGGCTGTGCACGATCGAGAGAATCGACGCGATCGAGATGTTGATCCCGACCACGATGTAGATGCGGCGCTCGAGGTACCACTTGTCGGTCTTCATGAAGTAGAAGCCGTCGGCGCGCTCCTCGTTGAGCTTTCCCCTGAATCCGAGCCGGATCAGCACGTTGCCGACCAGGCAGAAGCCGGTCAGCGAGACGAGCACCGACGCCATTCCGGTCGCCACGACGAAGAGAGCGAACCAGGGATGCACCCAGAGGGCCAGCGCCGTCGAGGCGAGCAGCACGGCGCCGGCGATCAGCCAGACGGTGCGTTCGATGTACCAGCTGTCGGTGGGGACGATGTAGACGCCAGAGCGACGGGCCATGGAGCACCTCGATGGAAGTGCCTCTCACGTTAGGCCGACTCGCCGCGCACCGCGCCATCCCGCCGGGCGGGCTCGCCCCCAGTGCCGGCGAGGGCTAGCGCTCGCCGCGCGGCGGGGGCGCCAGCGCTTCGTCGACGAAGACCGCCGGCTCCTCCCAGGGGTGATGGGGCACGAGGCCCTCCTCCAGCAAGGTCGCGAGCAGCTCCGGGTCGCGCGGGATCGAGATCTCGAGGCGCACGGTCGCGACCCGCTCGATGCGGCCGATCTCGCCCTGCGTCGGGTGCGCGCCGGGCAGCGGCCGGAACTGCTCGGTTCCCGCCGCCCACCACCAGGCGACGCTGTCGTAGTCGCCGTGGCGCAGCGGCACGACGCTGGTGATGCCGGCGAGCAGCGCCTCGAGGTGCTCGGGGGGCACGAAAGTCGTCACGCGATAGACCGGTCGCAGGTTCACGCCCGCATTCTCTCCCGTCGCGCCCGGCGCGGGACTCAGGGGAGGAGGAGGCTGTGCAGCTCCTCGGTGTGGCGCTTGGGATGGATGCCCGGCGGCAGGTGGGGTGCGATCCCTTCGGCGAACCAGCGGTCGGCGGCCTGCTTGGACTCCCAGATTTCGACCACCCGCCACCCCCCTTCGACGGGCCGGGCACAGTGCAGAACGAAGCCCTGCGCGCGGCGCATCGCCTCACCCACGGCGTCACGCATGGCGTCGTAGCCCTGCTCGGATTGTCCGGTGACTTCCGCGGTGACGATCACGGCCATGACCCCCTCCCCTCGAGCCGGCTTCTGCCGGCTGCTTGTCCGGAGAACGTTGGATGTCCGAGAGTGAAAGAGAGTTTTCGGGGTGTCAATCGGGCAGGGTGTTCCACATCTGTCGCACGATTCGCCACTGGCCGTCGCCATCGCGCCGCAGCAGGACGAGGTCGATCGAGCGGCTGGTCTGGGCCGTCGTCTTGCCGTCCTTCTCGTAGGTCCAGGCGAGCCGCGCGGTGCCGCGCATCCAGGCGAGGTCGCCATTCCCCTCGATCTCGTCGATCTGGCGGTCGAACGCCGTGATCCGGGTGCGCGAGCCGTCCGTGGGCCACCAATAGGCGCGGATCGCCGCTTGCCCGGTGAGCGGCATCGATCCCGGCGGGAGAAGGGTGGCGTCCGGGGCGAAAACGCGGAGGACGGCTTCGGTGTCGTCGTCGAGCCAGCCGCGGACGAATCGAGCGTCGAGCGCGCGAATCGCGGCGCGATCCGCTTCCGCGAAAAGAGACTCCTGGCCTCGCGCCGGAATCTCGCCGGCAACTCCCAGGGCGACGCACGCAGCGACGACCCTGGCGAGGCCCATCGCGGTGCGGCGGAATCGGGCGGTGAGAGTGTTCATGGGCAATCCTCCTCGTCGAGAGTCTTCGAGCGGCGAATCTGCCGACACGTGTTCCGATTACGTCGGGAGGCCGCAGCCGGTTGCGAATCAGGGACGAACGCCCTGCGGGTGGTACAAAGGGTGATCGCGCCCGGGTCAGTCAGACGGAGCGGCGGCTGGATCACATTCCCTCAGGGCCTGTAGGCCTCGCATTCGATCTCGACCAGCATCCCGGGATCGATCAGGGCGCGCACCTCGACCATCGTCGCGGCGGGGCGGACGGCGCCGAAGCTCTCGCCGAGCGCGCGACCGGCCTCCTCCCAGCGCGAGATGTCGGTGACATAGGTGACGACGCGCACGACGTCGGCCAGCGCGACGCCCGCCTGGGCGAGCGCCCATTCGATCGTCTTGAGTGACTGCTTCGCCTGCGCGTAGAGGTCCCCCTTGCCGACCAGCCCGCCGGGCGTCATCGCCGTGCAGCCCGAGACCCAGACGTGCGGCCCGATGCGCACCGCGCGCGAGTAGCCGACTTTCGCCTCCCAGGGGCCGCCGCTCGAGATGTTCTGTCGCGTCGTCATGCGCGAAACGTATCAGCCCGGCCGCGAGCGGGAGCGGGAGCAGCGCCTCGAGGATCCGGGCCGCCCCCGGCCCTTTCAGGGCCGCGTCTTCGAGTAGTAGCCGTCGAAGCTGACGGTCCAGCTCTGGCCTCCGTCGCTCGAGCTCTCGAAGGTCTGCCGCACGCGGCCGTCGGGGAGGAGGCGCCAGGTGGCGCGGGTGAGGCCGATCGACGGCAGCGTGTCGGGGTGCGAGACGAGCACCATGGCGCCGTCCTGGAGGCCGCCGCGCAGGGTCGCGGGGTTTCCTTGCGCGTCGCTCGACAGCCAGTTGGTGCCGCTCGAATCGACCCAGAACTGGTGCCACTGGCGGCTCGGCGCGTCGTAGAAGTTGAAGCTGCTGCCGGTCGTGCCGCCGGCGCCCTGCCACTGTTCGACGAGGACGCAGTCGTCGAACTGCCGGCTGATGTTGTTGTGGCCGAGCCGCTTGCCCGCCGCGTCGCTCACTTCCCAGTCGCCGACCCAGAAGTCGAACTGGTGGTGCTCCGGGCCGGCGCAGGGGAGGAGCTTTCCGACCACGGCCCGGAACCGCTCGTCGTCGCGCAGCGCGCGGAAGTCGTCGGAGGTGCGGAGCTGCTGGAGCGCCGCCGGCGCCGGCGGCGTGATCCGCTCGATTGCCGCGAGCGCCTCCGCCGTCCGCCCCGCCTTGGCGTGCTCGCGCGCCTCGGCGAGCGCGACCTGGTTGGGATGGGGCGGCGGCGGGATCGTCTGGGCGAGCAGCGGGGTGCCGAGGACGACGAGGAGGGCGGGGATCGCGCGGATCATGGAGCGCGCATCCTGACAGAGCGCGCCGCCCGCGCTGTCAGATTCCTGCTCGGGACGGGTCCCGGCCGGGCCCGCGGCCGAGCAGGCGCGCGATCGGCCCGAGAAGCGCGAAGACGAGTCGTTGGATGGCCGGCGAAGGACGGGCGACGCGGATCTCGCGCCAGTGGCGCGGCACGAGGATCGCGAGATCGAGCAGGCGCGGCGTGCCGTGGGCGTCGGTCCGGCCGCGCGCGGCGAGCGCGAAGACGGCGCGGAAGAACTCCTCGGTGCGCAGCGCGGGGCGGGTTTGCCAATTCACCCGCGCCGGTCCGGGGCCGGGGTTCCACATCGAGTGCACGGTGCCGGCGGGCACCTCGAGCGTCTCGCCCGCCGCGAGCGTCCGCTCTGCGCCCCCCATCGCGACCCGCATCGTGCCTTCGAGGATCCGGAACGCTTCGTTCTGCTCCGGATGAAAGTGCGGCACCGGCGCGGCGCTCGTGGGCGGATAGGTCGCCACCATCTCGAGCAGCTCGCCGCCCGTCTCCCGTCCGCTCCGCACGATGCGGAATTCGACGCCGGTGACGGCGTTGGTGAGGACAGTCTCCGCCGGCGGTCCGGCCGTCATTCCGTTTCGAGTGCCGCCCGGAACATCTCCGGCGTCAGGGTCCCGGCCTGCGCGAAGCCGCCGACGAAGCGGACGGAGAGGGGCCGGATGACGAAGAACGAGAAGTCGCCGAGCGCGAGGATCGGCGCGGCGTCGGGAAACCTCGCGAGGTAGGCCTCGCGCGCCGCCGCCTGGTCGGCGTCGCTCTCGGGCGGGCGCTCGGCGGTGCCGCGGACGGTGATCCGCGCCATGGCCTGAGGGGGCGTGCCCGGGGTCTCCGGCGCGACGATCAGGAGGCTGACGCGCGGATCCTGGATCATGTCCCGGGTGTGGGAAGCGAGCTGGCTGACGTGGATCACGAAGCCTTTCGCCTGTGGCAGCATCGCGAAGGGCACCATCGAAACGAAGGGCGCGCCCTCGTGCAGCGTGCCGAGCGCGGCGATGCGCTGCCCCTGGAGGAGCCCGCGGATCGCGAGTGCCTGGTCGGGATTCATGAACGAAGTATAGGTAGTTCGCGGTAGGCGGGCGTGACGACTGCTGACCGCTGCCTCAGTCGTGAGCCTCGGCGGGAGCCCGAAGGCGCCGGCTGTTCAGCAGCCAGGCCAGGTACCCCGCCGCCATGACGTCGTAGGTCAGACAGAACTGCGGCCACCAGGCGGGAACGCCGGGGTTGGCGAACAACCCGCCATGCGACAGGTCGAACACGCCATGCCCCGCCAGGGCGGCCACGACGACCCAGAGCGACGACCTGAAACCGGAGACCGCCGCCGCCAGGAAGGCCGCGGCGATCAGCGACTCGAGCAGGAGCACTTGCGTGGAGGCTCCCATGGCCGCGAAGAGCGCGTAGTAGGACGCGATGACGATCATCACGGTCGGATAGAAGGCCCGATCACGATCCAGGCCGGCGACGGTCGCCAACAGCCCGACCGCCAGTGCGAGAACCGCTCCGATCAGCAGTGCCAAGTTTCTCCTCCGCGTTCCCCTTGTCGTCCCCGCGCTTGCTCCTCGCCGATCCAGACTAGTCGGTCGCCGCTCGGGCGATTCCGTCCGCCATGCCGGAAAACACGAGGCGGTGGAGGGGATACAGGGCGTACCAGTAGGCCAGGCCGCCGAGCCCGACCGGATCGAAGAGCGCCGTCTGGCGGATCGTGGCCCCTCGTCCGCGCGGCACGACCTCGAACTCGAGCCAAGCTCGGCCGGGCAGCTTCATCTCCGCCGCGAGCCGCAGCAGCCGGTCGGGCTCGTAGGCTTCCACGCGCCAGAAGTCGAGCGCGTCTCCGACGCGCAGCTCGTCCGGCAGCGGGCGGCCGCGGCGCACGCCGACGCCTCCGACGAGGATGTCGAGGAAGCCGCGCAGCCGCCACAGCCAGTCGTAGGCGTACCATCCGGTCTCGCCCCCGATGCGGCGGATCGGCGCGAAGGCCTCTCGCGGCCCGACATCGACGTCCCGCTGGCGCGAGTCGACGAGACGATGGCCGAAGCGCACTCCGGCCCAGTCGCGGCGCTCGCCTCCCGACGAGAAGGCGTCGTACCAGCGGCTCTCGGCGATCTCGCGATCCTCGTTGCGGATGGCGGCGGCAATCGCCTCGCGGCTGCTTCGGGGCCGCACGGGGAACGCCTCCAGTGCCGAAGGGTCGCGCACGACGGTCGGGTTCTTGACCGACTCGATCAGCTTCCGGCCGACGCGCGCGTAGAGCGGCGTCACGAGACCGAGCCACAGGCTCGAGAGCCTCGGCGTCAGGACGGGCACGCGGACCATCGCTCGTCGCAGTCCGCGCTGGCGGGCATACTCGCGCATGAGGTCTCCGTAGGTCACGCGGTCGGCGCCGCCGATCTCGAACACCCGGCTCCCGGCCAGCGGCACGTCGAGCGCGGCGACCAGGTAGGCGAGCAGGTCGTCCACGGCGATCGGCTGCGCTTCGATCTCCACCCAGCGCGGCGCGATCATGACCGGAAGGCGTTCGACCAGCGCGCGGATCAGCTCGAACGACAGGCTTCCCGAGCCGATCACGATCGAGGCCCGCAGCTCGACGACGGGCACGCCGGATTCGCGCAGGATCTCGCCGACTTCGTGTCGGCTCCTCAGGTGCGGCGAGAGGTCCTGTCCGTGCCCGAGGCCGCCCAGGTAGATGATGCGCCGAACTCCCGCGCGACGCGCGGCATCCGCGAAGTTGCGCGCGCCGGTCCGGTCCTGGCCCTCGAAGTCCCTTCCCGAGCCCATCGAGTGGATGAGGTAGTAGGCCGACTCGACGCCCGCCAGAGCCGGTCCGAGGGATTCCGCATCGAGCACATCCCCTTCGACCACCTCGGTCGCCCCGCCGATCTGCGACGCGAGGCCAGCCCGTCGTCGCGCGAGGCAGCGCACGCGCCTGCCCTCCGCTTCGAGCCGGCGCCTGAGTCGACCTCCGACGTAGCCGGTGGCACCTGTGACCAGGACAAGAGGATTCAACGCCGGCTCCTTCCCGCTGCGACCAGATGTCTCATTCACTTGCAGTCGCGAACGCTATCGCCAGGCGGGCCAACCTTGGAGTTCACCCGCGGGCGGAGGCTGGAGACGCCAGCCTTAGCCCGTCGGGTGCAACGGCGGGTTAGGCCGCCTCCGGTGAAGTTGTAGGCCGAGCTCGGCTGCCATCACTGCAAAAAGCCTAGAGCCCGCAGGAAGGAGATACTTGCCTCCCTGGCTTGTCTGCTTATGTCCTGATCGATCGATGAGTAATCATCCTGCTTCTGGAGGTTGCGGACAAACATATGGCCGACGTCCTTATAGAGCTTCAGCACACAAATGTTGTCGTTGGCCACCATCCGTTCGCAAAATGTAATCACCTGCTCGGCGGGATTGATGGAGTCCTTCTCACCTTGCAGGACGAGGGTGGGCGGAAGATTGCCGCCGATATGGAGGTCAGGTGACAGCGAGGCAGCTTGTGCAGGTCCGCCGGAGAGCTTCTGAAACGACTTCAATTGAGCCACTGAAACAGCTGGAGAGCCAAGAATAAGAACATTGGGCTTGGCGGAGATGTCGCTGCCATAAGGTTCGCTGATCACCGCCGCCGCGGCAGCGAGGTGCGCACCCGCTGACTCGCCAAGTACGGCGATCTTGGCCGGATCGATTCGTAGCCGCTTCGACTCCGCTCTCATCCACCGGATTGCGGTTCTGACGTCTGCGACGGCATCGAATGGTGTGACGGTCGATCCATCAGACAAGCGGTAGTCGAGGGACATCGCCAACATTCCCAGAGAAGCATAGGGGGTCGCGTCTGAATCCATCCAGCTGGCATCGCCTGAAGTCCACCCGCCGCCATGGATCAGAAGAATCGCGGCACGCGTGCCAGTCGTGTTGTTCGGCGGCTCGAAGATCCGGACGATCAAAGAGCCACCGGAGCCGGCGATCTTCTCGATTCGCGTTGGCGTTGACTCCTGCGCGGACGCGCAGAGAGAGGCGGCGAGGAAAACGATCGCTCCAATGAGTCTTGTTCCGTTCATCGATTGCCTCACAAAGAAAGATCGGCCTAACGGATCCTGAGTTGAGCCGCGAGCCCCACAGGGTCACCACACCGCGCGGCGGATGAGGCGCGTCGGCTCGAACGAACGGCTAGGCGGCAAACGCGACCTTGCCGAGTCGGATGTGGGCAACGGAAGCCTATTCCTGAGCGGACATGGTTGAAGTGATCTTCCAGCCATTCACCGAGCGGACCAACGTCATCAGGGAGGAGCCCCTATAGCGCCGGATCTCGCCGGAGTCGAGTTTCACCTCGTCGTGGTACAACCAAGCCGCGACCGCGACGTCCCGGCTGAGCGCGTCGACCGTGACCGAGTCCACGACACCCGTGTGGTTGACCCAACTACAGACTCTGTCTCGCAGACCCTGCTCATACTCGGCCAGAGGAATGGTGAAGACATCGCTCTCGGTAACGAAGATCATCCCGTCACGGACAAACTTCGAAACCGGCGACACGTCGTTGCACTTAGCCGCACTGAACCCGGCCATGTAGGCATGAATCGTTGCGTTGATCTCTTCCTCTACGACTTGGCGAAAGTCGTCCGGTGTCTCTCGTGTTTGCGGTCGAACCGCACCGCTACATCCCATCAGGGCAAGGCACCCGAGTAGGCCCAGCAACGTCTTGCTTGTTTTCATGTCGCTCCTCCTGCCGCACAAGTCCATCGAGACCTCAGTCGCGCCTTCCGAGTTTGTATGAGCGAGCGGCCAGCTGCCGAGTGCCGCCTAACTAGTGTTCGTAGCGCGTGGTGCGCCCGCAATTGGGTGTGACAATGACGCGTAATCCAGTCGGCGGAGCGGAGAGGAATCTTCGGAAATCTCTCGGGTGTCAACGGGTTGCAGAGGCGATGTGCGCGCGAGCGCTTGGCGCGAATGCGGCAGGACTTGACGCATAAGCTGAAATCGCTGCGGCGAGGGTCGAGCGGGCATGGGGCTGGTCGGGGAGGATACACCTCGGCCCCGGGGCGGCCGGGAATTGTCAGCGGCAGGGCGACAGGGGCAGGGGTTCGGGCGTTCAAGAAGTTGGCGGAGCGGCGGGCGTGACTTCGCGGACGACCTTGCCCTGCTCGTCGAGGAAGGCGACGCGGGCCTGGCCTTCGGGGGTCACTTCGAGGATCAGGCGCTTGCGGCCCTGGGCGTCGGAGAGGGCGAGCTTCGCGATGCCGTCGCTGCCGCGGCCGGCGAAGAGGCGGCGCTGCGGGTCGCCCTTCTCCGGCGAATCCACGACCAGCAGGCCGGCGATCTTCGTCTCCCGGTCGTCCACCCCGATCAACTGCACGATCTGGTTGCCCTCGTAGCGGTCGAACGAGAGCGCGCCCCCCGCGTCGACGATCTCCCCCTTCTCGTTGCGGTGCCCGCCGAAAATCAGGCCGCCGACCTCGCTCGCCTCGTCGTTCAGGAAGAGCATCCCCGCCTGCGGCCGCGGGCCGTCGGGGCCGGGCGGCTGCTCCTTGCCGCGATGGTAGACGCCGGGCAGGCGGGCGCGGTTCGCGATCACCATGCGCAGCGTGCCGTCCGGCTCCACCAGGTTGATGCGCTGCACGTCGATCTCGTCGAACGAGACCTTCTTCGCCGGCGCCAGGCCGGCGAAGACCGTGAAGGCGAAGACGGCGGTCAGCAGCGTCGAATAGACGACCAGGAAACGGGAACCGGCTCGGGACATCGCGATCTCCTCGTGCGGCGGGCGTGGCCTGAACGCGGTTTCTAGCAGGCTCCGTGCCGGGGCGCGCGGAGCGGGGGTAGGATCCCGCCGCTTGAGCGACGAAAAGCCCGCAGCGCTGCCGCCCGCCGGGCGGCGCGAGATCGTGGCCTGGGCGATGTTCGACTTCGCGAACTCGTCCTACACGACGGTCGTCGTGACGTTCTTCTTCAGTCTCGTCTTCACCCAGCTCGTCGCCGCCGGGCCGTCGGCCGACTTCTGGTGGGGCCGGGCGCTCTGGGCCTCCAACGCCATCGTGCTCGTGCTGTCGCCGCTGGTCGGCGCCATCGCCGACGAGTCGGGGCGGAAGAAGCACTTCCTCTTCGCGACCTACCTGCTCTGCGTCGTCTCGACCGCCGCGCTCTGGTTCGTGCGGCCGGGGGAGATCCCGCTGGCGATGGCGCTCTTCATCGTCTCCAACGTCGCGTTCTCGTTCGGCGAGAACTTCGCCGGCGCCTTCCTGCCCGAGATCTCGACGCCGGCGACCATCGGCCGCATCTCCGGCTTCGGCTGGGGGCTCGGCTACTTCGGCGGCCTGGCCAGCCTGGCGCTGGCGTTTCCGCTCGCCCGGCGCGGCATCACGCTCGAGAACTTCGAGAGCCTGCGCCTGATCTGGCCGGTCACCGGCCTCTTCTTCCTGGTCGCCGGCCTGCCGACCTTCCTGATCCTGCGCGAGCGCGCGCCGCGCAAGAGCGAGCCGCTCGGCTACTACGTCCGGAACGGCTTCCGGCGCCTCGCCGAGTCCTTCCGCGCCACGCGGCAGTTCGGCCAGCTCGTCCGCTTTCTCTTCGTCTTCTTCGTCTACTCGATCGGGCTCACCAGCACGATCGCCTTCTTCGGCGTCTACGCCGGGACGACGCTCAAGTTCACCGTCCTCGAGCTCTTCGCGCTCGGCGCCCTGCTGCAGATCCCGAGCGCCCTCGGCGCCGTCGCCTTCGGGCTGGTGCAGGACCGGCTCGGGGCGCAGCGCACGCTGCAGATCGCCCTGCTGCTCTGGATCGTCGTCTCCGCTACCGTGGCGACGGCGACCGAGAAGCGGACCTTCTGGATCATCGCCATGGTCGCCGGGCTCGGCATCGGCTCGGTGCAGGCCTCCTCGCGCGCTCTCGTCGGCGCGTTCTCGCCGGTCGCCAAGAGCGGCGAGTTCTTCGGCCTCTGGGGGCTGGCGGGCAAGGCGGCCTACGCCTGCGGGCCGCTCATCTTCGGCTGGGTGTCGTCGCTCTCCGGCTCGCAGCGCGCAGCGGTCTGGGTCAACGGCGCCTTCTTCGTCGCCGGCCTGCTCGGCCTCTTCGCCGTCGACGAGGCGCGCGGCCGCGCCGCCGCCGCGGCCTGGGTCGAACCCGAAGCGCCGTGACGACCGTCGCCCGCCGGGCAGTCGACCGCTTCATCGGTCGGCTCTGCCGGCTCCTCCTGCGCATCTTCTTCCGCCGCGTCGAGGTGGTGGGGCGCGACCGCATACCGGCGCGCGGTCCCTTCATCGTGGTCGCCAACCACGTCAACGGCCTGATCGACCCGATGTTCGTCTTCGGGCCGCTCGGCCTGCCGGCGCGCATGCTCGGCAAGGCGACGCTGTGGAAGATCCCGATCCTGGCGCAGCTGGCGGACCTCGTCGGCGGCATTCCGGTGGCGCGCCGGCAGGAAGGCGCCGCCGACCCGCGGATCAACGCCGAAGCCTTCGCGGCGAGCCACGAGCACCTGCGCCGGGGCGGCATCATGGCGATCTTCCCGGAGGGCAAGAGCCACGACGAGCCGCACCTGCAGCCGCTGCGCACCGGTGCGGCGCGCATCGCGCTCGAGGCGGAGCGCAAGTTCGGGCCGCTCGGGGTGAAGTTCGTGCCGGTCGGCCTCGTCTTCGAAGAGCGCGGCGCGCTGCGCTCGCGGGCCCTCGTCGTGGTGGGGGAGCCGATCGACGTGGCCGCGGAGGTCGAGCTATCGCGGCGCGACGAGGCGGCCGAGGTCGCCGCGGTGCGGGCGCTCACGGCGCGCATGTCGGCGGCGCTCGAGGCGGTGACCCTCAACTATCCGAGCTGGGAGGAAGCGCGCCTGGTCGAGCTCGGCGCCGACATCTACGACCGCGACACGCCCTGGATGCCGCGCGGGCGGCCGCTCGCCGCCGAGTTCCGCGTCCGCCGCGCGCTCGCCTCCGGGCTCACGGCGCTGCGCGCGGCGCACCCGGCCGCGCTCGACGCGGCGATCGCGGCGGCGCGCGAGTACGAGCTCCTGCTGCGCGCCGCCCATCTCACCGACGAGCAGGTGGCGGCGCGCCTCCCGCTCCGCCTCGCGGTCGGCTTCGCGGCGCGCACTCTGGCGCGGATGCTCCTCCTCGCGCCGGCGGCGGCGCTCGGCCTGGCGCTCAACCTGGTTCCCTGGCTCCTCGTGCACGCCATCGCCTCGCGCTTCCGCGACGAGCCGAACCAGATCTCGACCTACCAGCTCTTCCCCGGCATCCTGATCTATCCGCTGAGCTGGCTCGCCGAGAGCTGGTACGCCGCGCGGCAGCTCGGGACCCTCTCCGGAGTTCTGCTCTTCGTTCTGGCGCCTTTCGCCGGGTGGATGACGCTCCGCTTCCGCGAGCGCTACCGGGCGCTCTGGCGCGAAACGCGCGCCTTCGTGCTGCTGCGCGGGCGGCGCCGCTTCGCCGACGAGCTGCGCGCGCGGCGCGCCAGCGTCGCGCGCGAGGTCGACCGCCTGGTCGAGCTCTGGCGAACGTCTCAGGGCGCTTCGGAGGCGAGCAGCCGCTCGTAGTCGGCGGGAGTGTCGAGGTCGACGAAGGCCTCGTCCGCCCGCAGCACCGCGAGCCGGGCGCGGTCGCGCTCGAGCAGCGCGCGCGCGCCGCGGTCGCCGTCGAGCACGGCGAGATCGGGAAAGAAAGAGGGAGGGAAGAGCGTCGGCGGTCCCAGCGTCCCCGCCGCGTCGGCGCAGGCGGCGGCGCGGTCGGGCCGCGAGCCGGCGGCGGCGATCAGGCGCCGCAGGAGATCGCGCCCGACGAGCGGCTGGTCGACGTGCAGCACGAGGAGGCCGGCCGCGTCCGGCGCGAAACGGGCGAGGGCGCGCGCTGCGACGGCGATCGAGTGGCCGACGCCGCGCTCCGGAAAGCGGTTGATCACGATCTGCACCCCGAGGCCGGCGAGCTCGCGCGCATAGGGCGCCGCCTTCGGAGGCACGACGACCAGCACCGGCGAGACCGCCGCGGCGAGCTCGGCGGCGGCGCGCCGCAGGAGCGTCGTCCCCTGCCAGGACAGAAAAGCCTTCGGCTTGCCGAGCCGCGACGAGCTGCCGGCGGCGAGGAGCGCGCCCGCGACCTGCCCCGGGTCCGCCACGTCAGCCGCGCTCGCGCGCCGGCGGCGGCGAGACGGGAGCCGGCACGGCGGCCGAGCGTGTGGCGTCGTAGGGACGGCCGCTGCGGCCAGAGAGGACGGCCTGGATCTCGGCGACGATGGCGAGCGCGACCTCCTCGGGCGCCCGCCCGCCGAGGTCGAGCCCGGCGGGGCCGCGCAGGCGCGACGCGAGCCCGGCGCCGACGCCGAGCTTGGCGAGGTCGCCGAGGAGGCGCTCCTTGCGCCGCGTCGGGCCGAGCACGGCGAGATATCCCAACGAAAGCGGTAGCAATTCGGCGAGGAATGCGACGTCGTCGAGGTAGCGGTGGGTCGCGACGACGACGGCGGTGCGCGGGGAGAGATCGATGCCCGAAGCGCTCAAGGCGCGCGGGGCGAAGGAAAAGACTTCAGAGAAGGGAAGAAATCGCTCTCGTGCTTCCGCCGTGCCACGCGGGTCGATCACCGTCCGCGCCCAGCCGAGAGTGCCGGCCAGCCGCACGAGCGCCTCGACGTCGCGCTCGGCGCCGACGACGACGAGATGCGGCGGCGGCAGCACCGACTCGAGCAGGAGATCGACGTCGCCCGACTCCAGGGTGAGTCGCACCGACCGCGCTTCTCCCGCCGCGATTCCCGCCAGCGTCGCCGAAACGAGCTCCCGCTCCGGATCGGAGTCGTTCCCTTCTATGGAGTCTTTGTCTTCAGAAAGGAAGATCCTTTTTCCAAGGAACCACGCTGGGGACGCCGACGCGAAGACGGTCGCGACGCGCACTTCGCGCCGCCCTTCGAGCGCGCTCGAGAAAAGGCGCTCGAGCGCGCCGGCGGGCGCGCCGGAGAGCGGCTCGAGCAGCACGGTGACCTTGCCGGCGCAGCCGAGCCCCCACCCCCAGACGGCCTCCTCGTCGCCGAAGAGATCGAAAGTCAGGACGCGCGGGGCGCCGCCGGCGAAGATCTCCTGCGTCGACTTCATCAGGTCGCGCTCGAGGCAGCCGCCCGACAGGATGCCGGTGGCGCGGCCGTCCGGCTCGAGCAGCATCCGCGCCCCCTCGCGCCGGTAGGCCGAGCCCTCGACCGCCACGATCGTCGCCAGCGCCGCCGGCCGTCCGGCGGCGGCGAGCTCCCGTGCCCGGGCCAGGATCTGGTGCCGCTCGCTCATGCGGCCGAAAGGATAGCGGAGCTTCGGCTCAGGGGAAGTCGGAGGGGTCGAAGCCGACGTCGACGATCGAGCAGGCGTCGACGGCAGGGAGCCCCAGCCGCGCGGCCGCGGCGAAGACAGCGCCGTCGGCCGAGCCCGGGTTGAAGAAGACCTCGCGCGGCGCCGCGGCGGCAATCTCCGGCAGCAGCGCCAGCGTCTGCTCGGGGTGGAGGTAGACGGTGACGCGGTCGGCGGGTGGAACGACCTCGGCGAGCGACGCCACGGCCGGCAGCCCTTCGATCTCGCGCTCGTGGCGGTTGACCGGGATCACCTCCCAGCCGGCGGCGCGATGCGCCCGCACCGACTTGTTGCCGAATTTCCAGCGCTTGGCCGACGCGCCGAGCACGGCGA
The DNA here is from genome assembly GCA_963699245.1 of Thermoanaerobaculia bacterium. Taxonomy (GTDB): domain Bacteria; phylum Acidobacteriota; class Thermoanaerobaculia; order Multivoradales; family JAGPDF01; genus JACTMI01. The sequence continues at coordinate 1,456,214 of OY969426.1, read as the reverse complement.
CCCGCTTCACGGTGCCGCTCCCGGGGCGACGGCGCGGCGGATGACCTGGCGTTCGTCGCCGATCCGGCGCGTCGCTCCCTTCGAGTCGAGGTGCTCGAGCAGCGGGATCGCCCACTTGCGGCTGAGTCCGAAGCGCTCCTTGAACTGCGGCACCGAGAAGCGCTCCCAGCCGGTCGACTCGAGCTCGCCGCGCAGCGTGTCGATCGCCGCCGCCGCGACGATCAGCCCGGCCGGCAGGCGGACGAGGCGGCCGCGCGAGGTCAGGTGCTTGACCAGCCCCTCGACGATCTCCGGCTTGGCGGCGAGGCGGCGCGCGACCTCGGCCGGCGAGGGGGGCTCGAGGCGGGAACGCTCGTACTCGGCGACGATGGCGCCGGCGAGGCCGGTCTCGCCGTCCGAGAGCTGCGCCTTGCGCCCGGGCGGCGCGACGCGGTCGCCGGCGACGGCGAGCACGCCGCGCTGCGCGAGCCAGCCGAGGTGGAAGTCGGCGAGCCCGGCCGCGCGGCGCGGCAGGAGCTTGCGCGCCAGCTCGGCCTTCGGCATCGCTTCGGCGAGGCGGTCGGCGCCGAAGTAGGCGTCGAGCAGCGCGCGCGCCTTGATCTCGAGCGCGGCGAGCGGCGCGGCGGCGAAGAAGCGGCCGGCGCCGGCCAGCAGCCGGCCGGCGCCCGCCAGCCGTTCGAGCCGCGCCTGCGCCTCGCCCGCGCCGCGGCCGCTGCGGCGCGCCAGCTCGTCCGTCGCCAGGCCGCTCTCGGCGCCCGCCTCGGCCCAGGCGACCGCGGCGTCGTCGTCGCCGCCGGCGAGGAGGGCGAGGAAAGGGGCGAGCGCGACGCGGCGCGGCCGGCGCCAGCGCGGGTCGAGGATCTCGCCGCCGCCGATCGTCGCGGCGGGAGAGAGCCGGCGGACGACGCAGCGGTCGCCGCGCGCGGCGACGAGCGGCGCGCGGCTGCGCACGACGGCGAGGCCGCTCTCGCCGGGGGCGAGCTTGTCGGGGGAAAGGAGCCGCAGGCGCGCCGGCGCCTCGGCGGCGTCGACGTGGAGCCGGACCTCGACCGGGCCGCCGATCGCGAAGGGCGCGTCGGGCAGCAGCTGCAGGCGCACCAGAAAGGCGCGCCCCGCCTCGGCGCCGCCCGCGGCGACGAGCTCCTGGCCGCGCCTCACCTGCGCGAGCTCGACGCCGCCCAGCTGCAGCGCGACGCGGCTGCCGGCCGCCGCCTCCTCGCGCGGCCGGCCGTGCACCTGCAGGCCGCGCACGCGCGCCGCGAGGCCCTCCGGCAGGAGACGCAGCTCGTCGCCGACGCGCAGGCGGCCGTGGGTCAGCGTGCCGGTGACCACGACGCCCTGGCCGCGCGGCGAAAAGGCGCGGTCGATCGGCAGGCGCGCCGGGTCGGCGAGGCCGGCGAGCGGCGGCGCGCTGCGCGCCCGCTCGACCAGCGCGCCGGCGAGCGCGGCGACGCCTTCGCCGCTGAGGCTCGAGACCGGGAAGAACGGCGAGCCGGCGAAGCGGGTCGGCGCCAGCAACTCGGCGACCTCGAGCTCGGCGAGCTCGCGCGTGGCGGCGTCGACGAGGTCGATCTTGGTCAGCGCGACGATCGCCGCCGGAATGCCGAGCAGCTCGGCGATCGCCAGGTGCTCGCGGGTCTGCGGCCGGACGCCTTCGTCGGCCGCGACCACCAGCAGGAGCAGCCGCAGCCCGCCGAGGCCGGCGAGAGCGTTGTGCAGGAAGCGCTCGTGACCGGGGACGTCGACGAAACCGATCGCGACGCCGTCGCGCTCGAGGTGCGCGAAGCCGAGGTCGAGCGTGATGCCGCGCCGCTTCTCCTCGGGAAGGCGGTCGCAGTCGATGCCGGTGAGCGCGGCGAGGAGCGCCGTCTTGCCGTGGTCGACGTGCCCTGCGGTGCCGACGAGGAAGCCGCTCACGCGGCCAGTCTAGCCGGTCGCGGCGGGGCCGGCGGCGGGCGCGCCGCCGCGGGCGGGCAGCGAGACGCGGAAGACGGTGCCGCGCGGCAGGTTGTCGACCACCGCGATCTCGCCGTCGTGGTCGGCGACGATCCGCTGGACGATCGCCAGGCCCATGCCGGAGCCGCGCCCCTTGCGCGAGAAGAAGGGGAGGAAGAGCTTGTCGCGGTCCTCGGCGGCGATGCCGCGGCCGGTGTCGGCGACCGCGATCTCGACCTGCCCGTCGCGGCGCGCGATCCGCACGTCGACCTCGCCCGGCGGCGACACGGCCTCGAGGGCGTTGTCGAGCAGGTTGATCAACACGCGCCGCATCTGTTCGGCGTCGACCCAGACTTCTCCCACCTCGGGCGCGACGCCGCCGTCGACGGCGACGCCGGACTTGAGGTCGCGATAGAGGTCGAGCACTTCACCGAGCAGCGGCTCGAAGCGGGTGGCGGCGAAGCGCGGCCCCGGCATGCGGGCGTAGCGCGCGAACTCGTCGACCAGCTCCTGCATGCCGTCGACCTCGCGCACGATGATCTCGGCCGAGCGGTCGACCAGCTCGCCGAGTTTCTCGTCCCCCTGCGCGGCGTGGGCGCGCAGCCGCTCGGCGGCGAGCCGGATCGGTGTCAGCGGGTTCTTGATCTCGTGCGCGACGCGCCGCGCCGCCTCGGTCCAGGTGGCGAGCTTCTGGGCGCGGATGAGCTCGGTGAGGTCCTCGAGCGCCAGCACCCAGCCGCCGTCCGCGCTCCCCGCCGCCGCCGGCAGCCGGGTCAGGCGGACCTCGAACGTCCGCCAGGTCTCGCCGACCGCGAAGGCGAGCTGGCGGGTGGCGCTGGCGGCCCGGCCGGCGGCGGCGCGCGCCACCAGCTCGGCGAGGGGAGCGCGCGAATCGCCGGCGAAGGACTCGGCGAGCGGCTTGCCGTCGAGCTCGCCGGCGCGCACCTTGAGCATCTGCAGCGCGGCGCCGTTCGCCGTGGTGACGCGGCCGGCCGCGTCGAGCGCCAGCACGCCGGTCGGCAGGTTCTCGAGCGTCGTCGCCACCCGGGCGCGCTCGTCGTCGAGGGCGCTGTTGGCCGCCACCAGCTCGACGTTGGAGCGCTCGATCTCGGCGCGGCTGCGCGCCAGCTCGTCGGTCATGCGGTGGAAGGAGTCGATGACCACCGCCATCTCGTCGTCGGCCGGCACTTCGATGCGGTGTTCGAGCTCGCCGTGCGAGACGCGCTGGAAGGCCTCGCCGAGCGCCTGGAGCGGCGCCATCAGCCGGCGGGCGAGGAAGAGCCCCATCCACGACGAGGCGAGCAGGATGAGCAGCGTCACCAGCACGAACATCAGGATGTAGCTGGCCCGGAACTCTCCTTTCTGCACCTCGACCTGGCGGTAGGTCTGGAAGGCCTCGACGAGCTGAGTGCTGCGGCCGGCGAGGACCGGATCGAGCAGCGTGCCGACGACGACCACCGTCGCCCGCCGGCCCGGCGGCGGCGAGCTGCCGGCGGCGCCGAGAATGAGGCGGCCGCGGGTCCCCGGCGGCTCGAGCGCGCGCACGGCGCGCCCTTTCTGCGCCGCCTCGCGCGGCAGGCCGCGGCCGATCTCCGGCAGGTCGGCGAGACCGGCGCTCGGGTCGAGCACCGCGTTGACGAAGACGTCCTCGTCGAAGACGCCGATGTAGTGCGCGCCGCTCTCGCGACGCCAGCGGTCGAGCCGCTGACGGATGCCGGCGCGCGCCTCGGCGTCCTCGAGGTCGATGCCGCGCAGCTCGCCGACGAAGCGCCCCGCATCGCGCTGGTTGCGTTGCTCGATCGTCCCCTCGAGCGCCTGCGCCACGGCGTTGCCCTGCTCGAGGACGCTCGACAGCGAGGCCGAGAACCAGCGGTCGATGGCGCCCTGCAGCAGCTCCGTGGCGTAGAAGAAGAGCACCAGCACCGGCACCAGCGAGAGGCCGATGTAGGTCGCCACCAGCTTGGTCTTGAAGCGCGCGCCGATTACCCGGCTGCGCCGCTCGATCCAGAGCTTGAAGAGGTTGCGGCCGAGGACGAAGAAGATGACCAGGATCAGGATGGCGTTGAGATTGCGCAGCGCGAAGAGCAGCACGCGGTTGGTGACCAGCGCCTGCGGCAGGTCGCGCCCGCGCTGCACCAGGTAGTAGAGGACGATCAGCACCACCAGCAGGACGCCGAGGAAGGCCGCCACCCAGCGCGCATCCCGGGTGCGGCGGGCGAGCTGCTCGCGGAGCTCGAGCGGCCTCACGGCGAGCTGACTCGCACCTTGTTCGACTCGACCCAGCCGGTGGTGCGCAGGTAGGGGATGAAGCCGAGCACGTGCCCGGTGCCGAGCTCGACGCGCGCCCGCACGAGGTAGCGCTCGCGCTCGCCGTCGGCGAGCGGCAGGCTGAACACCGGCAGGGCGACGAACCGCGTCATGGCGCGTTCGAGGTCCCCCTGGTCGCGCAGCGTGCGGCTGTCGATCAGCCGGCCCTCGATCTTGGTGTTGACGAGGTATTCGCGGGTGACGGCGTTGAACATCGCCACCACCTCGATGCGCGCCGCGTCGAGCGTCGCGTCCCACCAGCGCTTGCGGTCGCGCGCCAGCTCGAGCGAGTAGACGAAGCCGGTCGGCAGCCCGCTCTCGATGCGCTCGAGCAGCGACGGCGTGAAGCCCCCGTCGAGGTCGAAGCTGGCGAGAACCTGGGCGCCGTCGACGGCGATGGAGAGGTCGCTGATGCGCGGCTCGGCCGCCGCCGGAGACGCGGCGAAAGCGGCGAGCGCGCCGGCGACGAGGAGGGCCGGCCCGATCCGCATTCTCGGCGGCACTGTAACATCCGCCTCGCCCGCGCCGCCGGCGGGAGGCCGTTCGTGACCGAAAAGAAAACCGACGCCATCCGCCTGCTCGCCTCGAACCGCCGGGCGCTCCACGAGTATTTCGTGCACGAGCGTTTCGAGGCCGGCGTCGCCCTCACCGGCACCGAGGTGAAGAGCTGCCGCGCCGGCAAGGTGCAGCTGCGGGAGGGTTTCGTCGAGTTCCGCAACGGCGAGGCCTGGCTGGTCGGCGTTCACATCAGCGCCTACGCCGACGGTTTCCGCGACAGCCCGCCCCCCGAGCGCGAGCGCAAGCTCCTGCTCTCGCGCCGCGAGATCGACCGCCTGGCGGGGCGCGCGCAGGCCAAGGGCTTCACGGTGGTGCCGCTCGGCATCTACCTCAAGGGCCCGCGGGTCAAGGTCGAGGTCGCGCTCGTGCAGGGCAAGAAGCAGTTCGACAAGCGGGAGACCGAGCGCAAGAAGGAGCTCGACCGCGAGGCGGCGCGGGCGATGGCCGGCGAGCGGGACTGAGCGGCTACCGCGCGAGCCCTGGATTCAGTACAGCCGGCGCTCCCGGATCGCTTCCAGCCGGCGGGCGATCTCGTCGGCCCGCGCCGCGTCGCCGGCGGCCCTCGCCGCGGCCTCGAGGCGGGTCAGCAGGACCCGGCTCTCGCCGCTCCGCTTCAGGACCTCCTCGAGCGCCATCGCCCGGCGGGCCGGATCGGCTTCGCCGGCGATCGCCTGGCGCATCTCGCGGTCGCGCGCCAGGGCGCCCGGCAGGCGCAGCTTGTCGGTGAACGCTTCCTCGAACGTCAGCCGGTCGTTGCGGGGCACCAGCTCGTAGCGCCACTGAATCGCCGCCAGAAGGGTGAAGAGCGAACCGGCCGCGAGCCCGGCCGCGACGAGCCAGCGGCGCCGGGGAGCGCGCAGGAAGAGATAGAGGAGCCCGGCGGCGAGCAGCGGCAGCGAGCCGATCAGGTTGCGCATCGCGAACGCCCAGCCGTGCCAGCTCAGGCGCTGAGCGCCGGTCAGCGCCACCTCGGCGGCGAACGCGACGAGCAGCGGCAGGGCCACGAGGCGATCCTCGATCGCCGCCCGGACCAGCCCGGCGCAGCCGAGGATCGTCGCCGGCGTCACGAAGAAGAGGCCGTTCCACGACGAGAAGAGGACCGCGAAGGCCCAGGGCGGCGGCCAGGTCAGAAAGCCGTCGCCTTGCGGAACGAGGAGCGCCGAGCCGTAGATGGTGCGCCATTCGAGCAGCTGCGGCGTGACGGCGACGCCCGCCGCCGCGATCGCGAGCAGGCGGCTCGTCCACCAGGCGCGCCGTCTCCAGGTGGCGCCGGGGTCGGCGCGAAGAAGCTCGTAGAGCGGCGGAATCGAGAGCAGCAGGACCTCCGACCAGCGGCAGAGCGCCATGGCGCCCCCGGCGGCGCCGACCAGCGCCCAGTCGAGCGGCCGCAGCGAATCGCGCCGGCGGTACCAGGTGCGGAGGAAGAGCGACGCCGCCATGAAGCTCGCCGTGTGGGCCATGACGGTGAAGGCGTAGTAGCCGAGGGCGGTGGCGGGAATCAGCGCGAGCCCGCAGAGGAACGTCCACCGTTCGCGAAGGCGGTCGCGCTGCCGGTCGCCGGGCGACCAGCGCGCGCCGAGATCGAGCAGCCACGAGTGGAGAAAGTAGAGGCCGGCGACCAGCCAGACGATGTTGGCGGCGGCGAAGCAGCGGATCGCCCACGGGCCGAAGCCGTCGGCGGCGCCTCCCGACAGGCCGTCGATCGCCGTGCCCACGGCGAGCGGCGCGATGCCGAGCAGGGAGTAGCCGATCGGGTAGACGCTGCCCGGCAGGCCGGTCGCGGCGACGGGGCGGATCCACCGGCTGGCGCGAATCGCCGGCGGGGAAGCGGCGAGCGCCCGCGGCAGCTGATTCGAGAGATCGACGTCGCGATCGAAGAGGAGCGAGTGCGCGACCGAGAAGTAGCAGATCGAATCGGTGTTCTCGGGCGTCACGACGAGGAAGCCGCGGCCGCCCGGCCGGAGCGCGTCGAGCGAGACGAGCGCCGCGAGCAGGAGCGCGGCGAGGCCGGCGAAGACGCGGACGTCGGCCCGCGCGCTGGCCGGGGCCGCCGGTTCGCTGGTTGCGGAGTTCACGCGCCGGCGAGCATACGAGGTGGGACGAGCGGCGAGCCACCCGGCCCGCGCGCTCCGCGAGCGGGCCCGGGCGCGTTGGTAAAGTCCCCGGCCCGCATGGATCGACGCGACCCGCACCGAGCACGCGCCCCGCTGTGGCCCCCGATCGGGGCGCTTCTCCTGCTCGCCGCGCTGCCCGCGCGGGCCGATCGGGTGCGCTTCCTTTCCGACGACCGGACGGCGGCGGAGGCCCGCGTCGAAATGGTGCTCTCGGCGCAGCGCGAAGTGCTCGTCTCCGCCTTCATCTTCGGCGACGATCCCTTCACGCTGACCAGCCTGGCGCTGCTCCGCGCCACGGCGCGCCGCGGCGTCGCGGTGCGCGTGCTCGTCGACGCGCAGTGGAACGGCGTGCCGCGGGCGGTGCAGGCCCACCTGCTGGCCGAAGGGGTCGAGATCCGCGAGTACCACCCGCTGCGCCTCGACCGGCTGCGCTGGATCTTCCGGCGTATGCACGACAAGCTGACCGTGGTCGACGGCGAGCGGATGCTGGCGGGCGGGCGCAACGTCGAGAGCACCTACTTCGGCTTCGGCCGCCAGCTCCGGCGGCGCAACTACCTCGACCTCGACCTGCAGGTCGAAGGTCCGGTGGCCGCCGAGGCGCGCGACTACTTCTCCAACTCTGGGCGAGCCGCCACGTCCGTCCGGTGCGGGCGCGCGCCACGCCGGAGGAGCAACGCGCCGCGGCGGCGCTCCTCGACCGCCACCAGGCGTGGCTCGACGCCCGGATCGCGGCGGCGCGCGCCGACCGGGACCGGCCGCCGCCGCGCTTCGCCGAGGCCGGGCCGGTGCGCTTCCTCCACGATCCGATCGGCGACCACGACGCTTCGAGCGCCGTCGGACGCGAGCTGCGCGACCTGCTCGGCTCGGCGCGCAAGTCGGTGCTGATCGAGTCCCCCTACCTGATTCCGACCCGCTCCCTGCGCCGGAGCATGAAGGGAGCGATCGCGCGCGGCGTGCGGGTGCGGATCCTCACCAACTCCCTCGCCACTTCCGACAACCTCTTCGCCCAGGCCGGCTACGTCGGCGACCGCCGCGACCTCGTCCAGGCCGGCGTCGAGCTCTGGGAATACGCCGGGCCGGAGTGCCTGCACGCCAAGGCGGCGGTGGTCGACGACGAGATCGTGATCGTCGGCTCCTACAACCTCGATCCCCGCTCCGAGCACCTGAACAGCGAGCTCGCCCTGGTGGCGACCGACCCGGCGCTCGCCGGCGAGCTGCGCGCCCTCTTCGACGGGCACCTCGCGCGCGCCTGGCCGATCGCCCGCCACGGCTGGCCCAAGGGGAGCACCGTCCCCTACCCGGGCGTCTCCGGCGGCAAGGTGCTCCGCCTCGAGCTGCTCCGCCTGCTGGTGCCGCTGATCGAAGGGCAGCTCTGAGCGCCGGCCGGATCGACGCGGCTGCTAAAGTGCCCGGTCCCATGGATTCGCATCGTCGTTCGCGGCGCCCGCGAGCACAACCTCAAGAACCTCCACCTCGAGATCCCGCGCAACCGGCTGGTGGTCGATCACCGGCGTGTCGGGCTCGGGCAAGTCGTCGCTCGCCTTCGACACCCTCTTCGCCGAGGGGCAGCGGCGCTACGTCGAGTCGCTCTCGGCCTACGCCCGCCAGTTCCTGCCGCAGGTCGAGAAGCCGGACGTCGACGCCATCGACGGGCTGTCGCCGGCGATCTCGATCGAGCAGAAGTCGGTCTCGAAGAACCCGCGCTCGACCGTCGGCACGGTGACCGAGATCCACGACTACCTGCGCCTGCTCTATCGCCTCGATCGGCGTGCCGCACTGCCCGAGCTGCGGCCAGGAGATCCGGCCGCAGACCGTGCAGCAGATGGTCGACCGGCTGCTGGCGCTCCCCGAGGGAACGCGCCTCCATGCTCTACGCCCCCTACGTGCGCGGCAAGAAGGGCGAGTACCGCAAGCAGCTCGCCGAGATGGCGCGCCAGGGCTTCGTGCGGGCGCGCGTCGACGGCGCGGTGATCGACCTCTCGCGCGAGCATCCCGACCTCGACAAGCAGAAGAAGCACTCGATCGACGTGCTGGTCGACCGGCTGGTGATCAAGCCGGGCTCGAGAAGCGGCTCGCCGACTCGCTCGAGACGGCGCTCAAGGTCGGCGGCGGCCTGGTCGTCGTCGCCCCCGAGGGGCTGCCCGAAGAGACCCTGTCGCAGAACTTCGCCTGCGCCGCCTGCGGCACCAGCCTGGCCGAGATCACGCCGCGGCTGTTCTCGTTCAACAGTCCCTACGGCGCCTGCCCGACCTGCTCCGGCCTCGGCACCCTGATGGGCGTCGACCCGGACAAGGTGATCGTCGACCCCGAGCGCTCGATCGACGCCGGCGCGCTCGCCCTCTTCCAGCCGGGCTCGCAGCTCCTGGCGCCTGCAGATGATCGAGACGCTCGCCAAGGCGATGGGCTTCTCGCTCGACGACGCCCTGGAAGAAGCTGCCGGCCGAAGGCGCGGCGAGGTGATCCTGCACGGGCAGCGGCGAGCGCGAGCTCGACTTCGAGCTCAAGGGCAAGAAGTCGGCTACAGCTGGCAGGGGAAGCTGCGAGGGGATCGTGCCGATGCTCGAGCGCCGCTACCGCGAGACCGATTCGCAGCTGGTGCGCGGCGAGATCGAGAAGTACATGTCGGTGCAGGCTCTGCCCCGACTGCAAGGGGCGCCGGCTGCGCCCGGAGGCGCTGGCGGTCAAAGTGGCGCGGCCGCTCGATCGACGAGCTCTCGGCGATGGCGGTCGCCGATCTGCGCGTCGTGATGGGCCGAGCTCGAGCTCGGCGAGCGCGAGCGCGCCATCGCCGGCAAGGTGCTGCAGGAGGTCGCCGACCGGCTGCGGTTCCTCGACGACGTCGGCGTCGGCTACCTGACGCTCGACCGCTCGTCGGCGACGCTCTCCGGCGGCGAGAGCCAGCGCATCCGCCTCGCCACCCAGATCGGCTCGAAGCTGATGGGCGTCCTCTACGTCCTCGACGAGCCGTCGATCGGCCTCCACCAGCGCGACAACGAACGGCTGCTCGCGCACGCTGCGCGAGATGCGCGACCTCGGCAACTCGGTGCTGGTCGTCGAGCACGACGAGGACACCATCCGCGCCGCCGACTGGGTGCTCGACCTCGGCCCCGGCGCCGGCCGCCACGGCGGCGAGCTCGTCGCCGAGGGGACGCCGGAGGCGATCGCCGCCCACCCGACGTCGCTCACCGGCCGCTACCTGCGCGGCGAGCTGCAGGTGGCGGTGCCGTCGAAGCGGCGGCAGGGCGAGCGGCTCGCGCCTGGTGATCGAAGGGGCGCGCCACAACAACCTGCGCGGGCCTCGACGTGCCGATTCCCGCTCGGCACGTTCACCGTGGTCACGGGCGTCTCGGGCTCCGGCAAGTCGAGCCTGGTCACCGACATCCTCCACCGCGCGCTGGCGCGCCACTTCTACAGCGCCGCCGACCGCCCGGGCGAGCACGACCGGATCGCCGGGCTCGAGCACATCGACAAGGTGATCGCCATCGACCAGAGCCCGATCGGCCGCACGCCGCGCTCGAACCCGGCGACCTACACCAACGTCTTCAACCCGATCCGCAACCTGATGGCGATGACTCCCGAGGCGCGCGCCCGCGGCTACCAGGCCGGGCGCTTCAGCTTCAACGTCAAGGGCGGCCGCTGCGAGGCCTGCGGCGGCGACGGGCAGATCAAGATCGAGATGCACTTCCTGCCCGACATCTACGTCACCTGCGAGGTCTGCGGCGGCAAGCGCTACGACCGCGAGACGCTGGCGGTGCGCTACAAGGGGCTCAACATCGCCGAGATCCTCGACCTCACGGTCGAGCAGGCGCGCGACTTCTTCCGCGCCATCCCGGCGATCGAGCGCGTGCTGGCGACGCTCGACGAGGTCGGCCTCGGCTACATCCACCTCGGCCAGTCGGCGACGACGCTCTCGGGCGGCGAGGCGCAGCGCGTCAAGCTGGCGACCGAGCTCTGCAAGCGCTCGACCGGCCGCACGCTCTACCTGCTCGACGAGCCGACCACCGGCCTCCACTTCGACGACGTCCGCAAGCTCCTCGCACCTCCTGCACCGGCTGGTCGACAAGGGCAACACGGTGCTCGTCGTCGAGCACAACCTCGACGTCATCAAGACCGCCGACTGGGTGATCGACCTCGGCCCCGACGGCGGCGACGCCGGCGGCCGGCTGGTGGCGACCGGCACCCCCGAAGAGGTGGCGCGGGTCGCGGCCGAGCCACACCGGCCGGTTCCTGGCGCGCATGCTCCCGCCGCCGGCGGCGCCGGCGCCGCGCTCGAAGCGCTCGTAGCCGGCCACTCGGCGCGAAACCGTCGCGCGGCCGGGGCGTACAATCCTTCGACGTGACGACGGCCCCGAATTTCTCCGACCGGCGACGCCTGCTGCGGCTCGAGACCCTCTACGATCTCGCGCTGGCGCTGCATGCCGAGCGGGAGGAGCAGGACCTGCTCGAGGAGCTGCTGGGCCGGGTCTGCCTGGTGCTCGACCCGTCGGCGGCGGTGGCGGTGACCCGCGACGCCGTCGCCGGCGCGCGGGCGGTGGCGCTGGTCGGCTGGCAGGGGCGCGAGCCGACCGGGCGGGCCCTGCTCGACGACGCCGCTCTGGCGCGACCTGCTGGCCGAAGGCCAGGCGGTCGCGCGGCACGACGGCGAGCTCGCCGGCCTTCGTTTCCGCGAGCTGGTCGCGGCGCCGCTTCTCCTACCGCGGCGTCTTCCTCGGCTTCCTGGCGCTGATCGACAAGGAGGAGCGCGGCGGCTCGCCGTTCGGAGTTCTCGCTCGACGACCGCCGCTTCCTCGAGTCGATCGGCGTCCTCGCCGGCGTGGCGATCGACAGCGCGCGGCAGGTCGCGCGGCCTCGAGGGGGAGCGCGAGCGGCTGGCGGAAGAGAACAAGGCCCTGCGCGGCCGGCTCGCCGCCGACATCGGCGGCCGGCGCATCGTGGCGCACGCGGCGCCGATGCGCCGGGTGCTGGAGCTCGCCGAGCGCATCGCGCCGCGCGGCGTCAACGTGCTGATCCGCGGCGAGAGCGGCACCGGCAAGGAGCTGATCGCGAAGCTCCTGCACCATCTCTCGGGGCGCGACCGGCCCGCTGGTGGCGCTCAACTGCGGCGCGCTGCCCGAGTCGCTGCTCGAGAGCGAGCTGTTCGGCATCGAGGGGGGCGTCGCCACCGGCGTCGCCGGCCCGGCGCGGCAAGTTCGAGCTCGCCGACGGCGGCACCCTCTTCCTCGACGAGCTCGGCGACATGCCGCTCGCCGCTGCAGGTCAAGCTGCTGCGCGCGCTCCAGGAGCGCGAGGTCGTCCGGGTCGGCGGCGAACGGCCGATCCAGGTCGACGTCCGCGTGGTGGCGGCGACCCACCGCGACCTCGAGCGCTGGTCGCCGAGGGGCAGCTTCCGCGAAGACCTCTACTACCGCCTTCAGCGGCGTCGAGCTCGACGCTGCCGCCGCTGCGCGAGCGGCGGGAGGACATTCCCCACCTGGTGCGCCACTTCCTCGAGGAGTTCTGCCGCCGCGAGAGGATTCCGGTGCCGCTGATCAGCCGGGAGGCGCTCGGCGCTGCTGCTCGAGCACGACTACCCGGGCAACGTGCGCGAGCTGCAGAACCTGGATCGAAGGGGCGGTCTCGCTCGCCGACGGGACGATCGACGCCGACCTGCTGCGCTCCCTGCATGGGCGAAGGGCGCCGACGCCGGCGGCGGCGGGGGGGCCCGAGGCGCTCGACCTCGCCGCCGTCGAGCGCCAGCACATCGCAGCGGGTGCTCCAGCTGGCGCGCGGCAACAAGAGCGCGGCCGCGCGCCTCCTGGGCCTCGACCGCAGGACCTTGCAGCGCAAGGGCTTCTAGGCCCGCGGGCCGCATCTTGTCGCTTGCGAGACTTTTGTGCCGCGAATTGCGACAAAAAGACCGTCGACAGGGAGTTGTCGGCTTCAGCGCCCTGCAGCGAGGGTACATTCGGAGAGATCTGGCGCATAGTGATCTCGCGAGCAAAATGCCCTGCCAACTCTGGCTGCGGGACGCCCAGGGCCAGGGGCTTCCTTCTATGGTAAGCTTTTTGATTCGAAATAGCTTCGTCGTCCGGACAGAAGCCGACGTCGATGGCTGGCAGCAAGGTTGCCTTCTCTGAGCGGCAGGAGGAGAAGGCCCATGCTCGCAGGCCGCCGCCGAGCACCGTCGCCTCGGTTCGCGTTCCGCTCGATCGACCTGGTCGGCGCCGGAGTCGTCGCCTGCGCTTCCTCTGGCTGCTCTCCCAGGACCGGATCCATCCGGTCGTCGTCCACGTGCTCGAGCTCTACCTGCACCTTGTAGCATCCGGGCTTCGTCGATGACCCTTCGCACCCCGCCTCCGGGAGGTCACGCTGATGCTGCCGATGGCGCCGGACATGGAGCTCGTGGCCAGCCAGACTGCGAGCGCCCTGGCGGCGTGCATGGGGATGAGCCCGGACCGGGTCGACGAGGTGCGGATGGCCGTCGTCGAAGCCTGCATCAACGCCTTCGAGCACAGCCATGCCGCCGAGCGGAAGGTGGACATCACCTTCTCGTCTGATGGGGGGCCGCAGCCGGAGCGGCTCGAGATCCGCGTCCACGACCGCGGCGTCGGCTTCCTGCCGGGCGAGGTCGAGGAGCCGCGGATCGAGCACAAGCTCAAGGGCGAGAGAAAGCGCGGCTGGGGCCTTAAGATCATTCAGGGGCTGATGGACGAGGTCGAGATCCTCTCCGGCTCCCGGGGCACCACTGTGGTCATGAGCAAGTCGCGCTGAGAGGAGACTGGGGACGTCATGACCGAAGCGCTCAAACTGACGATCGACCGCCGCGACGGACTCGCCGTGATCTACACCGAGGGGTACATCAACAATCAGGGCGGCGAGGAGATCGCGCGCGCGGCCTACGCGCTGCTCGACGAGGGCTACCGCTGCGTGCTGCTCAACCTGACCGGGACCAAGATCATCAATTCGATCGGCATCTCGATCCTGATCGAGATCATCGAGAAGATGATCGAAGTCGAGGGCAAGCTCGCCTTCTGCGCGCTCACGCCGACCATCGAGAAGACCTTCCACATCATGGGCCTCGCGCAGTACGCCTCGATCTTCCCGACGAGGCGAGGCGGTCGGCGGTCCTCGATCGCCCCGGCGTGACCTGCCGCGAGCCGCGACGGCCGGAGTCGGGGCTCCGCGCCGAGCTCGCCGGCTGGCGCTCGCGATCCGCCCGGCGCGGCGGCTGCGCCGTGCGACCTCCTGCTGGCCCGGTCTTCGCCGGCTACGCCGGCGGCGGCGCCGCCGTCTACCTCGCCGAGACGAACGAGCTTCCGCCGCGAACTGCTGGACGCCGGGCGCGGCGATCTTCCACGACCTGCTCGACGAGGCGCCCGCCGGGCCAGCGGCGCGTGCCCTTCGACGGCGGCGTGCGTGCGTCTGGGCGCCGCCGGCGCGCAGGGGCAGCGCTCGGCCGAGGCGCGTCGGCGCTGCGCGCTTCGCGCTCGGCGCGGCGGCGCGCGAGCAGTGCAGCTGCGCGGCCAGCTGCAAGCGCCAGGATTTCGAGGCCAAGACGCGCGGCGTGCAGCTCGAGGCGCTCTACGACGTCGGGCTCGCCATCGCCATCGACGCTCGATTTCGAGCGCCTGTGCGAGGAGATCCTGATGCGCGCGGTGTCGCTGCTCGACGCGCGGCGCGGCGCGCTCTACCTGTCGCGCGAGAACGACCTCTTGCCTCGACGCGCCTTCGGCGGCGAGCGGCCCAGGCCGGCTCGACCTCGTGGACGACGAGGTGCGTCGAGCTGCTCTCCGGCAACGCCGCGCCCGAACTGCTGCGCGCTGCCCGGGCGCGCAGCACCTGCTCGGCGTGCCGATCGCTGCTCGACGGCGCAGCCCAAGGGGCTGCTGGTGGTCGGCGACAAGGAGAGCCGCCGCGGCGTCGGCCCCTTCCGCGCCGAGCGACCGCCGCACGCTCGAGCTGCTTCGCCAACCAGGCGGCGATCGCGCTCGAGAACGCCGAGCTGCACCGCCAGGCGCTCGAGAAGGAGCGCCTCGAGCGCGAGATCGAGCTCGCCTCGCAGATCCAGCGCCAGATCCTGCCCAAGGGGGCGCCCGAGATCCCGGGCTACGACCTCGCCGGCTGGAACCGGCCGGCGCGCCACATCGGCGGCGACTACTACGACTTCTTGCCTCCGGCGGCGACGGCAGGACCGCGGCCTGGTGGTCGGCGACGTCTCGGGCAAGGGGGTGCCGGCGGCGCTGCTGGTGTCGACGCTGCACTCGGCGCTGCGCCTGCTGGTCGAGCGCGAAGGGGTCACGCCGGCGCTCTTCGAGCGGCTGAACCGCCACATCCTGGCCTCGAGCTCGGCGAACAAGTTCATCACCCTGCTCTTCGCCGAGCTCGACGCGGCCGACCGGCACGCTCCGCTACGTCAACGCCGGACACAACCCCGGGCTCCTCTCGCGCGCCGACGGTCGCGTCGACCAGCTCGGCGCCGGGCGGGCTGCCGCTCGGCCTGCTCGCCGGCGCGACCTTTCGCGCCGAAGCAGCTCCGGCTCGAGTCCGGCGATCTGCTCTGCCTCTACAGCGACGGCATCACCGAGGCGGCCTCGCCCGACGACGAGGAGTTCGGCCTCGATCGCCTGGCCGCGCTGCTCGCCGAAGGCCGGCAGGAGTCTCTGCAGCACCTGGTGGCGCGGATCGATCGCGCCGTGGTCCAGTTCGCCGCCGGACGCCCGCAGGGAGACGACCAGACGATCGTCCTGCTGCGCCGGCTCTAGCGGCGGTTCGAGCGCAGCCGGTCTTCAGGAGCGGACGAACGGGCTGGAGCCCGCGGATCGGAACTCGCCGCAGGGCGAGACGAGCAGGGCGGGCACGCGACAGGCGCCGAGCGAGGCGTCGTCGGGGCGCCAGGTCTGCGGCGCGGCCGCGGGCTCGGCGAGCAGAGAGAACAGCTCGACGAGCGAGGACGACCAGACGAACGGCGGGAGCCCGGCGCCCAGCGATCCGTCGCTTTCGACGCAGCGCACGCTGCGCGCCAGGGCGCGGAAGCCGAGCTGCTCGTCGGGCTCGACCTCGAGCCGCTCGAGCGCGCCGACGCGGATGCCGCCGCGCGGCCGCGCGCCCGAGCTCGGCCTCGGGCTGCGTGCCGCAAGCCAGCACGAGATGGAGCGGCCAGGCGTCGTCGGCGCCGAGGCCGTGGCCGCTGGTGCGCTCGCCGAGGCGCGGCGCGAGGTCGAGGTCGCTGGCGGTGGCAAGGATCCGGCCCTGATCGACGAAAACGCGCCGGCTCTTTAGCGTGCCGTCGAAATCGAAAGGCTGACGGGGAAGATCTTCGGCTCCCGGCTCGTCGACCAGTGCCAGCTTCGGCGAGAGAAAGGTCGCGAAGGGCGCGCCGCGCTCGAGCCGCCGCCCCGCCGAGAGGAGCGTGCGGCGCAAAGCGCGACAGGAGGACGATCGCCGCCTCGGGGGAGAGCACGAGGGGCAGGCCCGCGGCGGGAAACCGGTCCTCGACGGTCGATGGCTCGAGCGCCGCGGCGCGCGCGACGGTCTCGGCGATGGCGCAACCGGCGAGCGTCGCGCTGGTGCGCGCCGCGAAGCCAGAGCCGGGGCGCCGGCCGGTACGCGCGGTGAAAGTCGCGTCGGTCAGCTCGGTCTGGCGCGCCGGCGCGAAGCTCGAGACGACGACGAGGCGCGCCACGCGCCAGCGCAAGTCGAGCGCCGAGCGCCGGTCGGCATGCGGCGCCAGGAGCAGCTCGGCGCTCTCCGCGTCGAGCGCGGCGATTTCGTCGTCCACGAGCGGCGCGGCCGCCACGTCGCCCGCCGGCGACCGGCTCCCAGTCAGGCGAAGGCGCGGCGAGCCGCGCGGCGCCGAGGGCGGACCGGAGCAGCCGCTGCAGCTCGCCCGGCTCCGTCGCGTCGCCGCGTGCCGCGCCGGTGCGGCCGGAGACCCGCACGCGCACCAGGATCTCCCGCCGCTCCGCGTCGAGCACGCGGCGCTGCCTGGCGCCCTCGCTCGCCTGCCCGTGTCGCCACTCGAACCAGCTGACTAGGGTGGCGTCGGCAGGGGAGAGCGCGACGAGACGGGAGGCACGCTCGAGGGCGAAGTCGAGCGAAGAGGCGAGCGCCGGCATGCGGAGATCCTAGCTGCCATGGCTTGAAGTTTGCACCTTGCGAGCGACCAGAATGAGATCCTTGTCGACGCGAATGAGGATCTCGATGGAACCGCTCTGGATCGGTTTCGGCCTCGTCCTGCTGCTGGCGAGCGCCGGCGCCGCCCAGCCCGATGCGTTCGCCGAGAAGCGGCGGCGGATGGTCGAGACGCAGATCCGCGCCCGCGACGTGCACGATTCGCGGGTGCTCGAGGCGATGGCGCGCGTACCGCGTCACCTGTTCGTCCCCGAGGAGTTCAGGGCCCAGGCCTACGACGACTATCCGTTGCCGATCGGCTTCGACCAGACCATCTCGCAGCCTTACATCGTCGCGCTGATGACCTCGCTGCTCGAGCTCAAGGGGGGCGAGAAGGTGCTCGAGATCGGCACCGGCTCCGGCTATCAGGCCGCGGTGCTGTCGCAGATCGCCGGGCACGTCTACACGATCGAGATCCTGCCCGAGCTCGCCGCGCGCGCTCGCGGCGAGCTCGCCGAGCTGGGCTACGCGAACGTCGATGCGCGCACCGGCGACGGCTGGGCGGGATGGCCCGAGAACGCGCCTTACGACGGCATCCTGGTGACGGCGGCCCCGCCGCGCGTCCCCGAGCCTCTGCTCCAGCAGCTCAAGGTCGGCGGGCGGCTGGTCATCCCGGTCGGCAGCTTCTTCCAGGACCTGCTCGTCTACACGCGGACCGAGAAGGGCTTCGAGAAGCGTAACGTCATCCCGGTCCGTTTCGTGCCGATGACCGGCGAAGCCGAGAAGAGCCCGGATCCCGGGCCGTAGGGGCGCGCCACGAAGGCGTGGGAAGATGTCGCCGGACTCGGAACGGGAGATGCCATGAACAAGAGCGCTTTCGGATGGGCTGCAGCGACGATGCTCGCGGCATCTGCCGCTTTCGGACAGCAGGATCCGCTGCCGGCGGATGCCCCGGCGGTCATGCCCACGGAGCCGGTCCGGGTGATCGAGCAGCCGGTTTCGATCGGCGCCGCCCACAAGGCGAAGATCACGCTCTCGATCGGCGAGGTAGCGGTGCTGGGCGAAGAGACCGACCAGATCGTCGTTCGCACCCTGATCTACTGCGAGAAGGCGACGCGCGATCTCAAGCGCTGCGAGCCCGACTCGCGGGACCTCTCCCTGTCGGTGGTCACAGACGGCGACCGCCTGGCGATCGACGTGAAAGGAATCTCGGACGCGATCTCGCGCCGGCTGCGTGTCCGGCAGGAGGTGAGGGTGCCGTCACGGCTGCCGATCGAAGTCGACGTCCGCTCCGGCGACGTCCGCGTCGACGGCATGCGCGCCGACGTCAGGGTGAGCGTCAGGCAGGGCTCGGTCAACCTCCATCTCCCGGCGAGCGACGTCCATCAGCTCGAGCTCGACGCCGGCAGCCAGATCGAGCTCCTCGTCGGGGGGCAGACCATCCGCGGCACCAGCAGCGTCGGCAACAAGCTGAGCTGGGAGGTGTCCGGCGGAACCAGCCAGGTTCGCGCCGGGGTCGCAATCGGCGGACTCTGGGTCACTCTCGACTGATCGGGCAGCTCTTCCCGGAGTTCAGACGCTCCGTCGGCCCAGGAACTCGAGCAGGCGCGCGCGGGGCATCGGCTCGGCGAGGAACCACCCCTGGCCGGCTTCGCAGCCGAGCTCGATGAGCGCGTCGCGCTGCTCGGCGCGTTCGATACCCTCCGCCACCACTTCGAGGTCGAGCGCCTGGGCGAGCCGCACGATCGCCTTCACCAGCGCGCGCTCGCCCCCCTCGCGCTCGACACCGTCCACGAAAGTGCGGTCGATCTTCAGCAGGTCGACCGCCAGCTTCTGCAGGTGGCCGAACGAGGCGTAGCCGCTGCCGAAATCGTCGAGCGCCAGCCTGACGCCGAGAGCCCGCAGTTCGGCGAGCCGCTCCGAGGCGTCCTGGACCTCGTCGAGGCGCGCGCTCTCGACGATCTCGATGGTGAGCCGGCCGGGAGCGAGACCGCTCGCGGCGAGTGCCCCGCGCACCTCCTCCGCGAAGCCCGGATCGCGCAGGCGGAGCGGGCCGACGTTGACGAAGACTGCCAGCGGTCCGTGGCCGTCGACGGGCGGGAGCTCGCCGGCGAGCCGGCAGGCCTCGCCGAGCGCCCAGCGGTCGATCGCGGCGAGCGCCCCGATCTCCTCGGCGACATGGACGAAGCGCGCGGCGGGCAGCAGCCCGTGGCGCGGATGATGCCAGCGCAGGAGCGCCTCGATGCCGACCGGAACGCCGTCGGCGAGGCGAAGCATCGGCTGGTAGTGGAGCTCGAGCGCGCCGCTCTCGAGCACCTGCCAGAGCTCGCTCTCGAGCTCGAACCGGCGATCGGCCTGCGTCTGCATCGTCTCGGTGAAGACGACGACCTGCGCCTTGCCGCGCGCCTTGGCGGCCGTCAGCGCCAGGTCGGCGCGCTGCACGATCTGCCGCGGGCGCGCCTCGTTCGCGTCGCAGAGCGCGATGCCGATGGTGGCGCGCAGCCGGATGCTGCGGTCGCCGACCTCGATCGGTTCCTCGAGCGCGGCATTCAGCCGCCCGGCGGCGCGCAGCGCCTCGGCCTCGGAGTCGATGCCCTCGATCAGGACGGCGAATTCGTCGCCGCCGAAGCGGGCGATGGTGTCGTCGTGGCGGAGACCGCGCCGCACTCTCTCCGCGAAGCCCCGCAGCACCTGGTCGCCGGCCTCGTGGCCGAGGCTGTCGTTGACGCGCTTGAAGTCGTCGAGATCGACCAGCATCGCGGCCAGCGCCGAGCCGGTGGCGCCGCGGCGGCGCAGCGCCTGGTCGAGGCGCTCGACGAAGAGGGCGCGGTTCGGGAGCCCGGTGAGGTGGTCGTGCAGGGAGCGGAACTGGTTGCGCGAGGCGGCGAGCTCGCGGTCCTCAAGCAGCCGGGCGTTGCCGACCGCGGAGGCCGCCTGCTCGCCGAAGATGGCCAGCGCGCGCAGATCGTACTGGGTGAAATCCCGGCCCTCGCGCGCATTGAGGTTGAGCACGCCGAGCAGCTCGCCGCGGTGGATCAGGGGCACGCAGAGCGCGCTCGCCGGCGCCGGCGGAATCACCTCGGCGACCTCCGGCGGCGGCTGGGGACGCTCGACCCGGCCGGTGACGAGCACCGGCTCGAGCGTCGCCGCCACGCGCCCGGCGATTCCCTCGCCGAAGCGCGCCCGGGCGCCGCGCGCCGCGCTGTTGCCGGCCATCGCGACGGTTCGCAGCTCGAGCTCGCCGTGCCGGAGCATCACCGAAGCGTCGCGCCCCGCGAGCAGCTCGAGCGCGCTGCGGGCGATCCGCTCGAGCACGTCGGCGAGCTCGAGGTCGAGGTTGACCGCGCGCCCGGCGTCGAGCAGGGCGTTGACCTCGTTGAGGCGCTGGGTGAGCGAGGCGGTGAGGATCCGCTCGTCGACCAGCAGCCGCGCCAGGCGGGCGAGCTGCCGCTCCTGCTCGACGACGTACCAGCAGAAGAGGACCACGAGGACGAAGAAGCCGACCTGCAGCGCCCGCAGGTCGAGCCATTGCGGCAGGACGGCGCCATGGAAGGCGGCGAGCAGCGCCAGGCCCAGCGCGGTCGCCAGGATCACCGACACGGCCAGCATCCAGAGCTGGAAACGGCGTCGCTCGACGCCGTCGAGGGTCGGGTTGGCGAAGCTCGAAAGCCCTGCGATTCGCGCCATGCGGATGCGGTCCCCTGATGACGTCCTGATCCGTCGAGTCTGCCGGCCGGGGAGTCTAGCGCCGTCGCGCCATCATGCCTGCGAGCTCGTTTCTGATGTTCGGCTGCCAGTCGTCGTCAGCCGCGAATTCCACGCGTCGAGCATCAGATCCTCGCGGCCGGCCTGCTCGGGCGGGTAGTCGCCCGCTTCGAGCCTCTCTAGCAGGGCAGGAAGCGCCGCGACGAACTCCGGCCCGTGGTCCGGCGGGTGGACAGTCCAGGCGCGCGGCGAATCGAGGTCGATCCGCACGTGACCGGTCACCGTCAGCCGTGCGTCAACCATTCTTCCCAATGGCGGCAGCCGGCTCCCCGGGCGAGGAGCTCTCCGTCGTCGCCAGGTGGCTGGAGCGGCAGGTGTTGATGGAGGACTCGCCAGCGGTAGAGCCTTGGGCTGTAGCCGAATACGCCCGCATTGGCGACCTCGACCTCTTCGCGCAGCGGAGGGGAGTTGAGGCTCCTTTCGAGACGGGACGCCAACGTGTCTTTCAGCGGAACGCCATGGCCCTGGATGAACGAATCCCCCAGAAAGAGAATCCGGAAGGAACTGCTTTTTTTCGTGCCGGGCGATTCCTGTCGCGCGTGCCGAGGGAGCTGTTCTGCCAGACGTAGTCGTACTCGATTTCGGTGAGTCGGAACGCGGCGTTCGGAACGAGCTCGTGATGACGCGACTCGCTGAAGCGAACCGGCCAGTCCTGGCTCGAGATTCTCTCGGCCTCGCGGTTCCGTTCGCCCAGTCGGACGAGCAGCTCCTCCACGACCGTCGCAGCGGCGAGCGAGGAAGCGACGAGGAGGATCGCGAGTCCCCTTGACGCGCGACGACGGGCGACGGCTGACATGTGATCGTCCCTATGAGAGGCCTACGGTCCTGGTTCGCGACACTCATCGTTCTGGTCTGATCCGCTCCTGGACCGGATTCGTCGTCTCGAGTCGTGGCAGCTGCCGAAGCCCTGCCTCCGGAAGATCTCATCTTCGGCGTCGAGGAACTCTGAACCCTGCAAGCGCTCGATTCTGCCCGATCAGCGACGGGGGCACCCTGCCAGCCGAAAGAGGTCAGTGGTCGCGTTGCCGAGCGACGCCTCCAGATTCTCCGCGCGAGCGGCGGGGGGCTCGCTGCCCGGCTCGAAGCGGCGCCCTTCAGGGTGTCGAGGCGAGGTCGAGGTGCCAGCCGGGGTGCCACCAGCGCCCGTCGCGCTTCACGAAGACCTCGGTGAGCCGGCCCGCCTGCGTCCGTCGCTTTCCATCCGACTCGAGGACCACCGAGAAGCGGCCGTAGAGCACGACCACGTCGCCGAACCGCTGGGCGCGCGTCTCGGGAAACTCGAGCTGCACCAGGCGCCCGCCTCCGGCGCGGAAGGCGCGCGACTCCTCGAGCGTCCGTTCGAGGCTGCTGAACGGTCCGTCGCCCATGTCGATGCCGATGAAGTCCCCCGGAAGCAGGTCGCTGAGCGCCGCGTCGTCGCCGGCGAACCAGAGCCGCCAGGCCGTCTCGCGCAGGCGCAGGATCTCCGGTTCGATCGTGCCGTCGGCCGGCGCCGGCGCCTCGGCGCCGGACAGGGCAGGGATCGGGGCGAGGGTCAGGATCGTCGCCAGCGTGAGGGCTCTTGGGGTCGTTCGCATCGAGGGTCTCCTTGGCGCCGACGCTAGCCGGAGGGCAGCGGACGGCGCTTGCGGTTTCTTGCTAAGTTGCGCCGGCGAAGTGGGCCGGATTGCCGGCGAAGGAGCTCGCGGCTTGAACGTCGTCCACCCCATCGGCCGGACCGCGGCCGTCGCGCTCGAGCGGTTCGAGCACGATCCGGCGGTCCCGCACCGGGACCCGGAGCGCGAGCGCGCGGCGGGCCATGCGGTCAACTTCGTCTGCTCGGGCTCGTTCCGCGTCAGGACCCGCCGGGCCTGGCGCCCGCTCACGCCGGCCAGCCTGTTCGTGACGACGCCAGGTCTCGAGTTCTCCTGCGCTCACGGCGAGGAATTTCCGCCGGATCGTTGTCTGTCGGTTCGCTACTCGGAGAGCGCCATCGAGAGCCTGCGTTCCGCGGGCGCCGCTCCCGCGAGCGGCGCGGTGCTCGAGCTGACCAACCGGCGCGCCTACCTGAGGCACGGACTCGAGGCGAATCCGGCTGGGGACGAGGCGAGGCTGGAAGCGCTGGCCGGCGAGCTCTTCTGGACGCTCGGCGAGCCGGCGGGCCGCCAGGCACTCTACCGGGCCCATCAGCTCTCCTGGTACGCCACGCGCGTCGACCGCGCCAAGGAGCTGATGCGAACCGGGTACGCCGAGCCGCTGTCGCTCTCCCGTATCGCGGGCGAAGTGGGTATGAGCCTCTACCTCTTCGCCCGTCTGTTCGCCGAGCTGGAAGGGGAGACCCCGCATCGCTTCCTGGTCGCCGTGCGGCTGCGCGAAGCGGCGCGGCGACTGCGCGAGGGCGAGAAGGTCACCGACGTCTGCTTCGCAGTCGGCTTCGGCTCGCTGAGCCACTTCATCAAGACCTTCCGCCGCGAGCTCGGCGCGCGCCCCTCGGAGTTCCGGGAGCAGAAGCCGCCCGCGCCGGATCGGGCAGACCGAGCCGGTGCGCCCGATCTACCCCTGCTACGCCGGCACGCTCCAGACGGCCGCTGGCCGTGAGTCCGTCAAATCGACAGTCCAGCGTCGCCTTCGAGCACCGATGTCTTCAGCTGCGGGCGCTCTCCGCTCTTCCACAGTGCAGCAGTGTGTAATACCCGATACCTGATGGGCCCCCCGTCCGGTCTTTCGCTGCGCGCAATGGGGCGCGGGATGCAGACGAACTCGGTGCGCATCTCGTCGGCCGACAATTGGACCTTCGCATAACCGTGTCCGCCGAGATCCACGAACTCGAGGTGCGGAGCCAGATCCGGGTTGGACAGCGACCGTGCGCGCTCGAGGTCGAAGCTCTTTGCATATTCGAGACACGAACGGACGCCGTGCCTCAGCAGCATGTTGAAGGTCCAGTCCGGCAGCCCCCGCCGCCTTGTCGGCAAGAAACAGCGGTCGTAGCGGAGCGTCCTTCGGAAGATTGTGCTCATAGGCCTCCATCGCGCCGGGGCTTACGAGTGACCCGCCAACGAAGCTCAAGCCGACCGGCTCGAACTTGCCGGGCGGAAGCTCGGCAGCCGCATAGCCGGCCCAGAAGCTGTGGAGGTCGCCCGAGACGATGGCGAAGCCCGTCACCTTCGCGTCGCGCACGAGCTGGTAGATCTCGGCGCGCTCCACGAACGCGGTGCCGTAGTCCCCGCCGCCCATGGCTGCGTAACCGCCGTTCGAAGGCCAGGACTCCTTCGTGAGACCCGGGGGCAGGTTCTGCGGGTCGGCGCGCTGGTCGAACGCGCCCTGGGAATTGGCCCAGATCTTCCACGCCGCCGTCGAGCTCCGGAGCTTCTCCTTGAACCACGCCTTCTGCTCCGCCCCGAGAATCGTCTGCGGCGGTGCGTTCCGTTGCGGGTTGGGGACGTGCGCGTCGTTGAAGCGGATCTCCGGCGGGGGATTGCCGCCGTCGAAGGCGCGCCCGCCGTCGAGAACCTTCATCAGAGACTCGGGAAACATGGCGATGAACTCGTCGCCGCCGAGCTCTCCCAGGGACGGATCGCTGAAGGGATCCGCGCTCCGATAGCTGTGCTGGTCGGTGATGATCACGTCCAGGTTCCGGCCGTAGCGCAGCGCCCGGTACGCCTTGAGGCTGTTGATCGCCGTCAGGTTGTTCGGTTCCAGCCCCAGCCCGTTGCTGTCGAACTCCTTGATCGGAACTCCATCTTTGACGGCGGGCGGATCGAAGCGCTCGAGCGACCCGCTCGGCGGCGCGACCCGCGCGGGAAGGTATTCGAACCAAGCCTGGTTCGCCGCGATCTTGATGCTCGGGCCGGGCTGCTCGAACTTCCCCGCCTTGACGATGCTCTGCCAACCCTGCCACGAGAACTCGTGGTTGTCCCAGATGCAGACGAACGGCCAGCGCGCGCGCGCGTCCTGCAGGTCGGGGTCGGCGAGATAGCCCTTGTAGATGGCCCGGTAGCCGTCGACGGTCAGCGGGATGTGGAAGTTGCCGACCTTGTGGCCGTCCGGGATGCGCGCGACCTCGTAGATCGTGCGGTCGTAGCGTGTCTTCACCTCGTCGGGATACTCGACCACCTCGTAGATGAAATCGCCGAGGTGCAGAACGAAATCGAGCTGTTGGGCGGCGGGAGCGCGCTCATCCTCGTAGATCATCCGGCGATAGGCGTTGAGCTTGCCCTCATTGACGTCCTGACAGCTCACGAAGGCGAAGTTCACCGTGCGGGGATCGTCTGGCAACGGCGCAGTGATCGTGCGGCCGACCCGGCTGCCGTTTCCGTCGTTGTCGGTGAACCGATACCAGTAGGTGCGCGCCGGCTCGAGCCCGCCGATCAGAACGCGCGCGGTCCAGTCCGCGGCGCTCGAAACCGGCGCCTGCGCGTGCGCAATGACTCGGCGGAATGCCTCATCCTCGGCGACCTCGACGGTCAGGAGCTGGCGCGTGCCCTGGGCAAACGGACGCCTCGTCCACAGGATGACGCTGTGCGGATCGGGATCGCCGGAGGCGACCCCTTGGGGATAGAGATCACGCCGCTCGTGCCAGTGGACCCGCGAACCTCGAGCCGGTCCGGCCCACGCGAGCGAAGCACCGATTGCGGCTGCGGCTTTGAGGAAGGATCGGCGGCTGACCTTCATCATCTCACTCCGTCCAGGTTGCAGTTGAAACGCATACTAATCACTCGGCGCCTTGCATCGTCGAACCTTTGGTGCGATCAGGGGCCACGTCGGGTCAAGTGGTGTACGAGGGGTCACGACCCGAGCCTGGCAGCCACTCTTCCCACTTCTGCGCCAGCCTCGGCTTTCCGCCGACCAGCGGGCCGCGGGGCTCTCTGCCGATGCTCCGGGATCAGCTCCAACGATTGTTCGCCTCGACCCTCCAGTGCCTCTTCGACGACGAGAGCCAGGGGCAACACGCCGGCGAGCGCCGGCATTTTCACGGCCTCCCGCACGGAAGCGGGTGCGTCGGGAGGGCCCGGTGTATGCAGGTGCAACCCTGCCGCAGCGCTCGCGTACCTAGGATCTGTGGCGGGCCGTTGGCGAGAAGGGTCGCACTCGTCCTGCATCGTGCCGCCGCGTCGCAAGAGGATGGCTCGGCGGTTGGCACCGGCCGGGGCGGCTCGAAGAGGAGAGTCGATGGTCTTCGGATGGGTCCGGTGAGCGCCAGTCTTTCGCGGTGGGACGAGGTGGTGTTTCGCAGCCCGAGCGTGACGGTCGGCGCCTTCCGCTGCGAGAAGTCCGAGCCCTCGTTCTCCAATACCGGGCCGATCGAGAACTTCGTTTTCGTCTTTCCCCGCAGCACCGTGCGCCTGTGTCACCTCGGGGGACGTCCCTTCCTGGCCGATCCCTGCTCGGTCACGCTGTACAACAGGGGGCAGCGCTATTCGCGGCAGGCCGTCAGCGCGGCTGGCGACCACAGCGACTGGTTCGCCATAGCGCCGGAGCTCCTCGTCGACGCGGTCTCCCACTTCGATGCGGCGATTCGCGATCGGCCGGAGACACCCTTTCGTTATGCCTTTGGTCCCTGCGAGCCGACCACTTATCTGGCGCAGCGCGCCCTGTTCGAGGAGCTGCAGGCCGGTGACCGGGGCGACGTGCTGCGCATCGAGGAGACGATCCTCGAGCTGCTTTCTCAAGTACTGTCGACGGCCTATGCCTTCTGGCGAGAGCCGCCCCCCGCCGATCGGGCGAGCCGCCGCCAGCTCGAGGCGGTCGCCCACGTCAGGCAGCTTCTCGCCGAGCGACTCGGTGACGGCCTCCAGGTCGCCGATCTGGCCCGCGCCGTCAGCTTGTCGCCCTTTCATCTGTGTCGGGCGTTTCGCGCTGTGACCGGCTCGACCTTGCACGGACACCGCAACCGGATCCGCCTGCATCAGGCACTGGAGCGCCTGAGCGGTGGCGAAGATCTCACCCAGACAGCCCTCGAGCTCGGCTACTCGAGCCACAGCCACTTCACGCTGGCGTTTCGCCGGATGTTCGGGCTGACCCCTTCGGCCGCGCGGGCGCAGTTGCGGCGGACAGCGCCCGCGGGGTACGCCGGTGGCCCGGAGCGCCGGCGATTTCGCCGCCACTTCCAGGGACTTCCGGTCGTCTAGTCGGCCTTCCTGACGCCGCTCGAGACGACGAAAACGCGCCCCGAATGGTAGCCGTGGACGCCGCTCCAGCCGGAGGTAATCAGGAAGTCTGTGGTGCCGTCGCCGTCGATGTCGCCCAAGGTGACTGCATCGAAGCCGAAAGTGTCCCCGGGAGTGCGGCAGGTGTAGGTCCTCATCAGGTGGCCGTCGTTGCCTGAGTAGAGGTAGGCGCGGCCGCCGCTGACCGCGGCTCCCGAGTAGTTCCAGGCGCCCACGATCAGGTCGGCGTGGCCGTCGCCGTCGACGTCGCCGGCTACCGACGGGCTGGTGCCGAAGCCTTCGCCCGCCGTTTCACCGGTGAGAGCCAGGATCTGGTGCCCATCACGTCCGGAGTGGACGTAGATGCGCCCGGTCTGCGGCCCCTTCGCGCGGTTGGCCCAGTCGGAGGCGTAGAGGTCGGGGACTCCGTCGCCGTCGACGTCTCCGGGAACGGCCAGAAACATGCCGCCGAGCTGCCCCCCGGTGTCGTCGGCCTCGATGACGAACTTCGGCTTCGATTGCAGGCCGTCGTAGACATAGGTGCGGCCGGCGTGGGAAGGACCGGCGTTGGGCGCACCGACCAGCAGGAACGTGCGATGCGCATCGGCGTAGCCGGCCACCGCGCTGCCGAAGGCGTCCCCTGCCCGCTCGCCGGTCAGCGTGAGCAGGAGCTTGCCGCTCTTTCCAGAGTAGACGTAGGCACGCCCCGCCCCCTCGCCGCCGGCGTTGTTGGCGGGGGCGCCGACGATGACGTCGGCGCAACCGTCGTGGTCGACATCGCCGGAGCCGTCGGCGTGGCGTCCGAAGACGTCGCCCTGGGCTTCCGCCTCGAGGGTGAGCAGGACGCTGCCGTCGCGGCCCGAGTAGACCTTGGCGTAGCCGCCACCGGGAGCCGCGGCGATCACGTCGGGCGTTCCGTCGCAGTTGGTGTCGCCGGCGCCCTCGATGCCGGTCCCGAGCTCGTCTCCAGGATGGCCGTCGGCCTTCCAGAGGAGCGTGCCGGTCTTGGTGGAGTAGACGTAGATGCGGCCGGCCTTGGTGCCCCCGACGTCTTTCGTGGGAGCCGAGGTGACGACGTCGCCGACGCCGTCGCCATCGACGTCGCCGATGTTGCGAGCGATCCATCCGAACTGGTCGTTCGCGGACTCGCCGTCCCATTCGCGAAGCACCTGGGTCGGTTCGACGAAGGGATCGGCGAAGTCCTTGGCGGTGGGCAGCAGCGCGGCGAATCGGGGGTCCGACCGCAAGGCCGCGAGCTGAGGGGCTTCCTCGATCTGCGTCATGTCGATCTTGCGGGAGGCCCTTGCTTTGGCCAGCCACTCGAAGGCGTGGTCGGTCTCCTGTTTGGCGGCGTAGGCGAGCGCGATGCTGTAGATCGGCATCGGCATCGAGGGATCGACGGTGAGGGCATGTTGCCAGGCGGCGATCGCGTCGTCGGGCTTCTTGGCCTGCAACGACGCCAGCCCCAAGGTGCGCCAGGCGCGCCCGTTCTGCGGTTCGCGGGCGACCACTTGCTCGAGGATCTGGATGGCGCCTGCGGGGTCGCTGGCCTGAAGCCGGGCGATAGCGGCGGGCAGTGTGGCCTCGGGGGTGGGAGCGCTGGCTGGCGGCGCCTGGGCGCCGGTCGCGGGAGCGAGGAGGAGGCCAGCGACGGTGGCGGCGGCAGCTCGGATGCGGAGAAGCGCTTTGGCTTGCATGGCCGCGTTTATAGCTGCCGCAGCCGGCGAGCGGCTACCAGAATCTTGCGTCTGGTCGGCGGCGCAAGATCCTGGTAGCGCGCGCCGAGCGATCGACGCTAAAACCGGCCCGTGCTCTCGACGCTGCCCCGGATCGCGGTCATCGGACTCCTCGCCAACCTCGCCGCGCGGTCGGGGCGACGCCGGTGGTGAGCGGCGGGAGGCTCTTCGTCGGCACCGCCGATCGACGCTTCTGCGCCCTTCGCGCCGAGGACGGCAGCGAGGCGTGGACGTGGAAGGGCACGACGCCGATCGACGGCCGGGCGCTCGCCGACGACGTTGAGGGTGATGGCCCTTCCCGTGGAGGTTCCGTGAGGCCCTTTTCGCCCGATCAGGACACCCCCGCGGGGGTGCTCCCGCAGCAGTGCAGCCGAACGGCTTCGAACCCCGGAGGAGAGCGGAGATGAAGGAACGTGGAATGCCCTGGCTCCCCGTGGCCGGCGTATTGGTGGCCATCGCGATCACCGCCAGCATGGATGCGAGCGGCCTGTCGGCGTTCAGCGCCCTTCCTTTGCTCCCGTTGGCGGCCGTCCTGTGGCTCATCCAACGGTTCTCGAGGTCGAGCGTCGGGCTCGTCTGGGGGCGCCTCGCGAGCTACTGGCCGGCGGCGGCATTTCCTGTTGCGGTCATCGGAACCCTCGCCGCGACTGCGTTGGTCGCGGGAGCCATAGACCTTTCTCACACCGACTGGAGCAAGGCCTGGCTCAACCTGGCGATCGTCTCGCTGTCGACGTTCCTGGTGGCCATTCTCACCGAGGAAGGGTTCTTCCGCGGATGGCTGTGGGCCTCCCTCGAGCGCTCCGGCTCGACGCGAAGTGGTGTCGTCTTATGGAGCAGCGTCGCCTTCGCTCTGTGGCACGTCTCCGCGGTGACGCTGCCGACCGGCTTCGACCTTCCGGCCGCACAGGTGCCGGTGTTCCTCGTCAATGCTGCGGTCCTGGGTGCGGTGTGGGGCCTGCTGCGGGCGCGATCCGGGTCGCTGATCGTATCGAGTCTGAGCCACGGCCTGTGGAACGGGCTCGCCTATGTCTTCTTCGGCTACGGCACCAAGGCCGGTGCCCTTGGCGTGGCCGATACGGCGCGGTTCGGCCCTGAGGTGGGGCTCCTGGGGTTGGCGCTCAACTGCAGTGTCCTCTCTGTTTCGTGGTGGTGGTGGAAGGGGCGTCGTTCCGACGCGCCGAACCCCGGGTAGGGCCGATCGTTTCCGAAATGGCCACGATCCCGTGGCCGATCGCTGCATGGAGATCGCAATGAGCAAGGGTCTTGGTCTCGCTCTGGTGACATGCGCTGTTCTCTCGATGGTGCCGCCGGACGCGGCCCGTGCAGACCCCTTCCAATACGCCTGGCAGGAGCTGGCGCCCGGGGTGTGGGGTGGGATTCGGCTCGATCCGTTCGAGTTGCCGCAGGAGGGCAACGCGGTGTTCGTGGTGACCCGGCAGGGGGTGGTGGTGTTCGACGCGGGGGGCTACCCGGCGATGGGCGAGTCGATCGTCGCCAAGGTCCACGCGGTCACCACGCAACCCATCACGCACGTGATCATCAGCCACTGGCACGGCGACCACATGCGCGGCTTGCAGGCGATCGTGGCCGCCTATCCTCAGGTCGAGATCCTGACGCATCCGCATTCCCGTGAGCTCATCGACTCGACCCAGGAGCGCTGGCTCAAACGCCGCGTGAGCATGGTTCCGAACATCCGCAAGGCGTTGGGTGGGGTGCTGGAGAACCACCGGGACATGAGCGGCCGGCCGCTGATCGATGCGGAGAAGGCGTGGCTCGAGGCGGGGCTGGGGGTCGCGGGCCAGATCGAGGCCGAGAACAGTCGGACCCTTTACGTCGTTCCGAACGCGACGTTCGCGGACCACCTGACGCTCTATCTCGGCGGTCGGGAGATCCATTTTCTCTGCCTGGGCAATGCGCACACCGCCGGTGATCTCGTCATGTGGCTGCCGCAGGAGCGAATCGTGGCGACCGGGGACATCGTCACCGCTCCCGTTCCCCTGATGCCGAGTCCGTACACCGACAGCTACGTCGACGTGCTGGGAAAGATCAAGGCTCTCGGCTTCAAGACGCTGGTTCCCGGGCACGGCGTCGTCGAGCACGATGCGTCCTACGTCGACCTCCTGATCGACACGATCGAAACCGTGTCGGCGCAGATGAAGGCATTCGTTGCTCAGGGGCTGTCGGCCGACGATGCCGTGGCCAAGGTCGACTTCTCGAGCGTCGAGGACCGCTTCACCCACGGCGATCCCTTCCTCGTCCACCGCTTCGAGGACTACGTCACGGGTTCCGCCCTTCCCAAGGCGGCCTACCTGGTCGCTACGGGCAAGGAGCCGGAGGAGGCGTTCTGAAGGGCAGCGGCCGCCGCGGAGCGACACGGTCCTCTCCGAGGCTCCCGCTCCCGGTCATGTCGTCGCCCGAGATCTCGACGACCTCTACCCCTGGCCGGTTCATCTTCATGAACATCGAGGGGATTTCCCGCCAGGTGAGTGAAATGGTGGAGCAGAAGGGATTCGAACCCTCGACCCCCACGTTGCGAACGTGGTGCTCTCCCAGCTGAGCTACTGCCCCACCGGAGCGCGGAAGTCTATCCGCGGGTCAGAGGGTGATCAAGCCGGTCTTCGGTGACGCGCTCGCGCGCCGGGTCGGTCGTCGCGAGGTCGTCGGGCTGGCTGAGCCAGTCGGCGAGCGTCTCCTGACCGAGCTCGGCCTCGTTGAGGCTAGTCAGGCGCTCGCGCAGACGCGCTGCCTGATCCGACGGCGCCGCCGGCGCTGCGGCCTCCCGCGCGTGACGGAAGGCGGTGAAAACCGCGGCGAGGCGGATCTGTCGCGTCGGCAGCGCCAGCCGGTACCGCGTCTCGTCGCCGAGATGCACGGAGACCAGTCCGGCGTCGACTAGCGGCGCGAGCTGATGCACGGTCTCCTCCGGCGTGGAGCCGCAGCCGAAAGCGAGCGCGGAAGCCGGAATCGTCGGACGGCCGGGCGCCGCGAGACGTTCGAGCGCGCTGAGCGCGAACCAGGGGTCGAGCTGGGCCCGGGGGGCCGCCGCCTGCTCCGGTTTGAGCTCGAGGCAGGAGGCGATCTCGGCGCCGACCAGGAGGATGTACCAGGAGATCTGCACCGAGAGGACGAAGAAGAGCGCGATCGCGAAGGTGCCGTAGACGGCGCGCTGCACTGCCGTGAACTGGGCGATGTAGATGCCGAAACCCGCCTTCAGCATCTCGAGCGCCAGCGTCGAGACGAGCGCCCCGGTCGCCGCATGGCGCATCGTGATGTGGCGGAAGGCGGCGCGCCAGTAGAACATCGTGAGCCCGACGAAGGTCAAGATGGCGGGCGCGGCGCGCAGCAGGACCGACTCGCGCAGCATCCGGGCGACGTCCTCGCTCGACTGGCTCCAGATCAGCAGGCCGGCCTGCGCCGATCCGATCATCAGCGGCCCCCAGAAGAGCAGCACCGAGAAGGCAGCGATGCGGCGCACGAGCGACGGCGGGGTCTCGACGTTGAAAATCCGAAAGAGGGATTCCTCGACTAGCAAGAAGGTGAAGAGCGCCGAGATCGTGAAGCCGAGCAGGGCGACCCCGCTGACCGACTCGGTCTGCTCGAGGAAACTGCGCATCGCCGCCATCACGGCGTCTTCCTTGTAGGGAAGGAGACCGGTGACGAGGTTGAAGATCCTCTCCTGGTCCTCGCGCAGCGTGCGCGCGACGAAGGTCGAGATCACCGCCAGCAGGGGAACGAGCGAGAGGAGGGTCGAGAACGAGAGCGCCGAAGAGCGCAGGCCGAGCTCGTCGCGCGAGCTCTTGGCGATCACCCGGCCGGCGAAGCGGAGGCCGGCCGCCAGCTTCTCCCGGCTCACCACTCGACCGTGGTGCCGGAGAGCGGCAGAACGGGGCGCGGCCAGCCGGCCTCGGCGAGCGCGCAGGCGAGCGCCTTGCGGGCCGGATCCTCGCCATGGTTGAGGAAAGCGCGCCGCGGCGGCGCCGGCATCGCTTTCGCCCAGCGCACGAGCTCGTCGCAGTCGGCGTGGGCGGACATGCCGCTCATCTGGCGGATCGCGGCGCGTACCTCGACGCGGCGGCCGTGGATCGAGACCGAGCTCGCGCCGTCGAGCAGGGCGCGTCCGCGCGTGCCCGCCGCCTGGTAGCCGACCAGCAGGACGCAGTTGTGGCCGTCGGGAAGGCGGTTCGCCAGGTGGTGCACGATGCGTCCGCCGTTCGCCATGCCGCTCGAGGCGATGATCACCGCCGGCTCCACGCGGTCGTTGAGCGCCTTCGACTCCTCGACGCTGCGGCAGCGGCGAAAGCGGTCGGGTGCCAGCGGATTGGTGCCGTTCGCCACCCGCTCGCGCAGCTCCTCGTCGAACTCGGGCTTCGCCTGGCGGTAGATCTCGGTAGCGCGCAGGGCCATCGGGCTGTCGACGAAGACGTCGTCGGGCCGCAGGCGTCCCCGGTCGACGAGGGTGGCGAGATGGTAGAGGAGATCCTGCGTGCGTCCGAGCGCGAAGGCGGGGATGAGCAGCGATGCCGCCGCGCGCGAAGGTCTCGCGGACGACCGCTTCGAGCGCCGCGACCGGATCCTCGACCGGATGCCGGCGGTCGCCGTAGGTCGACTCGAGCACCACCACGTCGGGCGCTTCGGCCGGCGGCTCGGGATCCACCAGGATCGGCGCGTCCGAAGCGGCCGACATCGCCCGAGAAGCACCAGGTGCGGCGCGTGCCGTCGCCGGCGCTTGGCGGTGAGCACGACGGAGGCGGCGCCGAGCAGGTGGCCGGCGTGGATGTAGCTGCACGGTGACGCCGGGGAAAATCTCCCGCGGAGTGTGAAAGCGAAGCGGCTCGAAGCGGGCGACCGCGGCGCGCGCATCCCTGGCGGTGAAGAGCGGCTTGCGGGTCGGCGGTGGCGGCTGTAGCCCTTCGGAGGGCGTAGCGGGCCTCTTCTTCCTGCAGCTCGCCGGCGTCCTCGAGCACCAGCGCGGCGAGCGGCCGCGTCGGCGGCGTGCACCAGATCGGTCCGTGGAAGCCCGCTGCCACCAGCCGCGGCAGCAGGCCGACGTGATCGAGGTGGGCGTGGGTGACGACGACGCCGTCGAGCGCGCCCGGATCGAAGGGGAAAGGGCGCCAGTTGCGCTTCTCGAGCTCCTCGTCGCCCTGGAAGAGCCCGCAGTCGACGAGCAGCCTGCGCGCGCCGATTTCGAGGAGCGTGCAGCTCCCCGTCACGGTGCCGCAGGCTCCGACGAAGGTCGCGTTGGCCAACCCGGATGACTCCCGCCGGCAGTGTAGCACCCGCCATCGAGCCGCTCCGGGAGCGTTCGGGTATCATCCCGACGGGCCCCGAGACGGGCCGGGAGGTCGCAATGGCGGACGAGAAGATCATGGACCGGGCGCGCGACGTGGTCGGCGAAGCGGTCGACGAGATGCGGGACGTGATGGACGACGGACTCGACGAGGCGCGCGAGCGATTCGAGGCGGCGGCGGGCGAGTTCGACCGCCGGGCGCGGCGGACGCGGCGCGAGATCCGCCGTCGTGCCGAGGAGCTCGGCGGCGCGGCGCGCGAGCGCTACGACCAGGCGGTCGACGGCCTGCAGCGCGGCTATCGCAAGGTGCGCAAGGACGCCGGCGAGCTCGCCGAGGACGTCAACTCCTACGTCCGCGAAAACCCGGGCAAGTCGATCCTGATCGCGGCGGGCGTCGGCTTCCTGCTCGGCATGCTGATGCGCGGCCGCCGTCGCGACGAGATCTGAGGACGGCGCCGCCGTGACGGTCAGCGACCGCCCTTATCTCGCGGCCGACGAGCTCGAGGAGGAAGGAGTTCCTTCGCTCGCGGAGGAGTTTCTCGACGAGCTGATGCCGCCGGAGGTCGATTGGCGCCGCTGGGTGCGGCGCCATCCGATTCCGTCGCTGGCGGTCGGCGGCCGCGGCCGGCTACTGGCTCGGCCGCAGCCGGCGCGGGTCGGCGATCGCCGAGGCCCTGCTCGGCGCGGTGGCTCTCGGCGTTACCAGCCGGCTCGGCGTTCCCGACCTGGACGAGCCGCCGGTCTAGTTTGCTCTCGCTGCTCCACGTCTCCGACGTCCATTTCGGTCCGAAGCACCTGGCCGAGCCGGCGGCCGCCGTGCTCGAGCTGGCGCGGCGCCGCCGCCCGGCGGCACTGGTCGTCTCGGGCGACCTGACGCAGCGCGCCAAGCCGCGACAGTTCCGCGCCGCGCGCCGCTGGATCGAGCAGTTCGCCGGTGCCGGTGGTCTTCGTGCCCGGCAACCACGACGTGCCGATGTACCGCTTCTGGGAGCGCCTTCTCGCGCCCTTCGGCGCCTGGCGGCGCCATTTCGATCCGGCGCTGGTGCGCGATCACGTCGGCGCCGAGCCTCGCGGTCCTCGGCGTCAACACGGCCTTCGCCTGGACGACCAAGCACGGCCGCCTCGTCCGCGGCGACCTCGCCGACCTCGAGCGGCGGCTCTCGCCGCCTCGCCGAGCGGCGGTTTCCGCGTCGTCGTCGCCCACCACCCTCTGGCGCCGGGCGCCGAGCTGGCGACGAGCCGGTGACCCGGCGCGGCGCCGAGGCGCTGGCGATCTGTGCGCCGCGCACGGCGTCGAGCTCGTCCTCTCGGGCCACCTTCACCACGGCTTCTGGCTCGAGGCGCCGGCCGGACCGGCGGAGCGGCGGCCCGCTCGTCCTGCACTGCGGCACGACCACCTCGAGCCGCGGCCGCGGGCCGGAGAGCGGGGGCGAACTCGCTCAACTGGATCGAGATCGACGAACGGCCGCGTCGCGCGCATCGAGCGCGCCTTCTGGCAGCCCGCGAGCGGCGAGTTCCGCGCCGCCGTACGCGGTCGAGCGGCGGCCGCGCCGGAGCGCCGGCCAGTCCGCCCGGCCGGGCGTTTCCTGAATTCGACGATCCGAGCGGGGTATCATCGGAGGCCATGTCGGACATGGACAGTCGTGCGCACGCTCGGAACCGAAGAGGAGGCGGCGCTGCTCGCCGGGCTTCCTCGAGGCCGCGCGGAATCGAGCGCGCGTCGAGTCGCTGCTCTTTCACCAGGAGCCGGTCAACTTCGGCATGCTCGGCGAGTCCGGGTGCATGGTGCCCGCCGAGTCGCTGCGCCGAGGCCGAGCGCGTGCTCGCCGGCGCACGACGAGGCCGACTCGGCCGACCGACGAGGACCGCCGCGAGCTGCCGCGGGCTGAGCCGGCGATGAGCCGGCTCGAGCCCGGCAGCCTGCCTCGGCCGCTACCAGATCCTGCGCCGGCTCGGCGCGGGGGCGATGGGCGAGGTCTACCTCGCCGAGGACCCGCAGATCGGGCGCCAGCTGGCGATCAAGACGGTCCGCGTCGAGGAGGGGCGGCCGCAGGAGATCGAGGAGCGCAAGAAGCGGCTGCTGCGCGAGGCGCGCGCCGCCGGCAAGCTGCTCCATCCCAACATCGTCACCCTCTTCGACGCCGGCGAGGACCAGGGCATGCTCTACCTCGCCTTCGAGTTCGTCGAGGGCACCGACCTCGCCGCCGCATCGCCGAGGGGCCGCCGCTCTCGCTGGGCGAGGCGCTGGCGATCGTCCGCCAGGCCGCCGAGGGCGCTCGACTACGCGCACCGCCAGGGGGTCGTCCACCGCGACATCAAGCCGAGCAACCTGATGCTCACCGCCGACGGGCAGGTCAAGGTCGCCGACTTCGGCATCGCCAAGGTGCTCGACCAGACCTCCGACCTGACCATGACCGGCTCGGTGGTCGGCAGCCCGCACTACCTCTCGCCGGAGCAGATCCGCGGCGACGAGCTCGACGGCCGCAGCGACATCTTCTCGCTCGGCGTCCTGCTCTACGAGATGCTCTCCCGCCGGCGCCCGTTCGAGGGCGAGACGCTGACCACGCTGGTCTACCAGATCCTCCACCAGGAGCCGGTCGCCGCTCGCCGGCGCCGCCCCGACCTCGGCGCCGCGCCTGAGGCGCTGGTGCGCCGGATGCTGCACAAGGACCGCGACCTAGCGCTTCGCCACCGCGGCCGAGGTGGCGGCGGAGATCGCCGCCTGCGAGCGCGAGCTGTCGCCGGCGCTGCTCGCCGGCCGCGCCGTGCCGGAAGGAGAGCCGACCGACGCGACGATCCGGCTGCCGCAGGAGGCGTCGACCGCGCAGCGCGCCGCGGCGCCGCCTCGCCGCCTCCTCCGCCGGCCGCGGTCGTGGCGCCGTCCGCCTCCGCCGCCTCCGCCCCAGCCGCCGGCAGCAGTCGGTCCGGCCGGCGGCGGCGCCCGCCCGTCGCCGCCGCAGCGCGGCGCCGAAGGGAAGGCTGGCGCTGGTGCTTCTGGTGGCGGCCGCGGTGCTCGTCGCGCTGGTCGTCGCCGGTCTCGGCGCCCGGAGCTTCGTCGCCAAGCGCATCGCCCGCGCGCCGGAGCCGACTGCCGAGCGAAGTCGTTCCCGCGAGCCCCGAGCGTCCGGCCGCGCCGGCGCCGGTCGACGCCGGCGAGCAGCACCGCGCCGGCCGCCGCGCACGCCCGCAGGAACCGTCCCCGCTTCAGCCAGGCGAGCGACCGGTCGGTCATCGCGTCGCCGCGAGCCCCGCTCCTGCCGTCGCGGAACCGTCGGCGCAGGCCGCGCCGCCGCCGGCCCCGGTCGAGCGGCGCGCGGTGACCGCCGCGCCCCCTCCCGCCACGGCCGTGGCCGAAGAGCCGGCTGCCGCGCCGGCCGCGCCGGCCGACGCGCCCGAGGAAGCCGATCCGGGCGATACCGCGCGCGAGGTCCGTGAGGCGCTCGTGCTTCGTGTGCCGGTGGCGCGCGAGATGGCGACCGGCATGAGCCTGTCGCTCGAAGTCCTGCCCAAGGATGCCGCCGAGCGCGTCGTCGTCCGCTTCGACCGCATCGTGATCGGACGCGCCGGCGACTGGAACGCGAAGAAGCGCGGCGGCCGCGCCTACACGGTCACGACGAGGGGCTGCACATCCTGACCTTCCTGCTCGACGGCACGGACGTCTACCGCATTCGCATCGACGCGCGAGCCGGCAATCCCGGTCCGACGGCGGTCGTGGTCGACCTCACCGCCGAGGGAGCGGCGCCTGCGCCGGCCGCGAGGCTTCGGCTATGAGCGTGGCGCCGCCGCGTCCCCTGCCGCCGGCGCTGGCCGGCGAGATCGAGGTCGACCGCCTCGCCAACGGCCTCGAGCTCTGCCTGCTGCGCAACGGCCAGGCGCCGATCGTCACCACCGCGCTCTTCTACCGCGTCGGCGCACGCGACGAGCCGCCCGGCGCCGGCGGCATCGCCCACTTCCTCGAGCACATGATGTTCAAGGGCTCGGCGCTCTACGGCCCGGGCGAGATCGACCGCCGCACGCAGGCGCTCGGCGGCACCAACAACGCCTTCACCAGCCACGACGTCACCGCCTACTACTTCTCCTTCGCCGCCGACCGCTGGAGAGAGGCGCTGGCGATCGAGGCCGACCGCATGCGCGGGCTGCGCCTCGACCCCGGCGAGGTCGACTCCGAGCGGCAGGTCATCGTCGAGGAGATCGCGATGTACCGCGACGATCCCTGGGACGCGCTCGAGATGGAGGTGCTGGCGGCGCTCTTCCCCGGCCACCCCTACGGCCGCCCGGTGCTCGGCACCGCGGAAGAGCTGGCCGACGAGGGCCCCGAGGAGCTCGCGGCGTTCCACCGCAGCCGTTACCGGCCCGACAACGCCGTGCTGGTCGTGGCCGGCGACCTCGACGCGAGCGCCCGCGGCCGCGTCGAGGAGGCCTTCGGCGCCATCGCACCCGGCGCCGCGCCGCGAGCGCCGCTCGGCGCTCCCGCGCTGCGCGCCGGGCGCCAGCGGATCGAGCGCCGCCACGGCGAGGTGGCGCGCCTGCTGCTCGCGCTGCCGGCGCCCGTCTCCCGACGAGCCCGGTCACGCCGAGCTGCGCATCGCGGCGACGCTGCTCGCCGAGGGGCGCGCCAGCCGGCTGCAGCGCGCGCTGGTGGAGGAGGGGCAGCTCTGTCTCGGGGTCTCGGCGAGCGTGGCGGAGAACGCCGGCGCCTCCTTCGTGGCGATCTCGGCCGAGCTCCTCCCCGGCGTCGAGCCGCAGGAGGTCGAGGCGCGACTCGCCGACGAGCTGGCGCGGCTCGGCCAGGTCGAGGCGGACGGCGCCGAGCTCGATCGCGCCCGCCAGGTCTTTCTCGCCGACTGGGTGCACGGGCAGGAGCGCATCCACCAGCAGGCGACTCGCCGCCGGCATGGCGCTGGCCCAGTTCGATCTCGGGCATCCCGAAAGGTTGCTTCGCCGCGCGGCGGCGACCGACGCGGCGGCGCTGCGGGGTGCGGCCTCGCGCTGGCTCGACCCGGTGGCGGGCGGCGTGCTCGGTGTCTGCCTGCCGGAAGGCAATGGCGCGCCGTGAGCGCGATCCCTTCGCACCGGCGCGCGCGGCGCATCGAGGGCGCGCCGCTCTTCGCGCTGCGCGTCGTCCTCCCCGGCGGCTCGCGTCGCGAGCTGACGCCGGGCGAAGCGCTGGTCGCCGGCCGGATGCTCGGCGAGGGAACGGCGCGCCGCGACTGGCGGCAGCTCGCGGAGTCCGCCGAGGCGCGTGGCATGGCGATGGCCGGCTTCGCCGGCCTCGAGGGGCACGGCGTCGCCATCGACGCGCTCGCCGCCGACTGGCGCGAGGCGATCGCGCTGGCGGCCGAGCTCCTCTTCGAGTCGTCCTTTCCGGAGGATCGCCTGCGCTGGGTGGCGCGCCAGGCGGCGGCGGAGCTCGAGGCGCAGGCCGACCAGGCCGACCTGCTCACCGCGCGCGCCTTCGCGGCGCTGCTCTATGCGCCGCACCCGAAAGGGCGGCCGTTGCAGGGCGATCCGGAGAGCCTCGAGCGGCTCGGCGGCGGCGACTGCCGGCGCTTCCACGACGAAGCGCTGGCGCGCGGCGGCTGGGCCGTCGCCGCCGGCGCGGTCGACGCCGACGAGGTGCAGCGCGAGCTCGAGCGCGCCTTCGCCGGTCTCCGGGCGCCGCGCGACGACGATTTCGCGCCGCCGCCGCCGCCGCCCTCCGAGGCGCGCCGCCGCGAGCTGCGCACCCGCGCGCGCGACCAGGCCCACCTCTTCCTCGGCCAGCTCACGGTGGAGCGCGCGCACCCCGACTTCACGGCGCTCGAGATCGGCGGCGTGACGCTCGGCGCCGGCGCCGGTCTCTCGGGCCGGATCGTCCATCGTCTGCGCGACCGCGAGGGGCTCGCCTACCACGCCGCCGCCGACGCGGTGGGCGGCGCTGGGCTCGACCCCGGGCGCTTCGCCGCCTACATCGGCACCGCGCCGGAGAACCTCGAACGCGCCGAGCTCGTCATCCGCGAAGAGCTCACCCGCCTGCTCGCCGACGGCCTCGAGCCGCACGAGGTCGACGAGGCGCGCTCCTATCTGATCGGCCGCGAGCCCTTCCGGCGCGAAACCGCGCGGCAGTGGGCGGAGCTCGCGGCGCAGGGCGCCGTGCTCGGCCTGCCGCTCGAGGACGAGAGCTGGAACCGCGAGCGCTTCGAGCGCACCGACCGCGCCGCGGTCGAGGCGGCGCTGCGCCGGCACCTCGACGTCACCACCCTAGCGGTGGCCGTCGGCCTGCCGGCGCCGAACGAAGACTGACCTGGAGTTGCAGCGCCGCTGTCAGGCGGTGACGGATTCGTCGCGGTCGCCGGCGAAGATGCGCCAGGTCACGACCTTCTCGTCGATCTCGCGCAGTCGCTTGGTGAGCAGCCGGCAGAGCAGGCGGACGAATTCGAGCGACGCGGCGGGGTCGAGCGCCAGCATCTCCTGGATGGTCTGCTGATCGAGGGCGAGCAGCGTCACCGGCCCCTCGTGGGCCCGCGCGTCGGCGGAGCGGGGCTCGCCGTCGATGAGCGACATCTCGCCGAAGAAGTCGCCGCGCTCGAGCACCGCGAGCGCTTCTTCGCCGGCGCCGGGGATGAACTTCGAGATCAGCACTTTGCCCTCGAGCAGCACGTACATCTCGTGCCCTTCGTCCCCTTCCTCGAAGAGCTGGCTGCCGGACTCGAAGCGGATCTCGCGCGAGAAATTGGCGAGCGTCTCGAGCTCCTTGCCCGACAGGCCCTGCTCGCGCAGCACGGCGCGCTTGTCGTCGGCGGCGACCTCGACGGCGCCGGCCTCGCGCCCGCGGCGCAGGCGCAGGAAGTTCTCGGGCTGTTTGTCGGAGGGGAAGAAAGTGCGCAACTGCTCGTTGGTGGCGCGCAGCTTGGCGGCCAGCGCGTGCCAGAGCCCCCAGTAGACATGGACGCCGAACTCCGGCCAGGGCGCCGCGCGCTTGGCGATCGCCTCGCCGTCGAAGTGCAGGAGGCGCGTCGGCTTGAGCGCCACGGCGTCGGCCGAGCGCGCCCCCTGCGAGATGAAGCCGACTTCGCCGAACAGCGCGCCGGGCTTGAGCAGAGCGAGGGGGAAGGTGCCGTAGCCGGTGGTGCGCTGGATGGAGATCTCTCCCTCTTCGATGAGGAAGAAGTCCATCCCCTCGGAGCCGTACTGGAAGAGTTTCGTGCCGGGGGGAAGGCTCTCTTCGTGCACCGCGGACGCGAGCGCGAAAACCTGTTCGTCGGAGAGGTGGCCCCAGACTTCGAAGCGGCGCAGGCGCGCAGCGACCGCGATGCGGCCGCCGACCGGCTCGGCCGGAGAGGGCGCCAGGCCGTCGGCGAGGCCCTCGGCGCTGCGGAAGCGCTCGCGCCGCCACTGCAGGCGGTCGAACGCGGTGTGGAGCTCCTCCTCGCGGTCGCGGAAGAGGGCCACGACGTCGGCGCCGGTCCATTCCAGCAGCTGG
Organism: Thermoanaerobaculia bacterium; assembly: GCA_963699245.1. GTDB lineage: Bacteria > Acidobacteriota > Thermoanaerobaculia > Multivoradales > JAGPDF01 > JACTMI01. Next base: position 1,414,833 of record OY969426.1, on the reverse strand, counting down.
CGCAGGGTGCGGATCCGGCGTCGCAGGCGAAGGGCACGCTCCTCCTCGCTCGCCGGCAGCAACAGGAAGGCGTCGATGGTCGCCGCGATCGCCTCGCGGAACTGCTTGCGCTCGTACTGGACCTGCCCCAGCAGCTCGGCCGACTCGTGGTCGAAGGGGTTGTAGCGCAGCGCCTGGTGGAGGTGCTCGGCGGCCGCGTCGTAGTCCTGCAGCCGGTAGTGGATGCGGCCGGCGAGCTTGTAGTTGGCAGCGTCGATCGGGTCGCGCGCCCGCCCCAGCTCGAGGCACTCCAGCGCCGGGAAGTCCTCGCCCCGCTCGGCGTAGAGCCAGGCGAGCCCGACGTAGTGCGAGGCGTCGATCGCCGAGCGGCGGAGCTCGTCCCGGACCGTCTCGGCCGGATCCTTGTCGGGGGTGCGGACGGCGGCGCGCCGGAGCTTGCGCAGGCGGGCGACGGCGAGCCGGATGCCGATGTCGCGCGGGTCGATCCGCAGCGCCACCTGGAAGAGCTCGAGGGCCTCGTCGAACCTCTTGCGCTCGGCGAAGCGGCGCGCCAGAGCCACCAGCTCCTGGGTGGAAGGGGGCGCGACGGCCCCGGAGGCGGCGGGCGGGACGGGCGTATCGGTCATTTCCTGGCGAGGCCCCCCTCAGCGCTAAGAGCGCTGGGCAGTGTAACATGCGACTCTCCATGGCCCCTGGGGAATCCGGGATTTTCAAGGTCGTCGAAGACGGCGTGCGACTCTGTCGCGCCGGCGACTGGAAGCGCGGCCTGCCGGTGCTCGCCTCGGCGGTCGAGCACCGCGGTCCGGGCGACAAGACTCCCGGCCTCGTCTACGCCTACCTCGGCTACGGGACGGCGCGCTACCAGAACCGGCTGCGCGACGGGCTCAAGCTCTGCGAGCATGCGATCAAGATCCAGTACTACGAGGCGGACAATCACTGGAACCTGGCGCGCGTGCAGGTGCTGATGAAGGAGCGCCGGCTGGCGGTGAGCACGATCGATCGCGGGCTGAAGCTCGATCCCGAGCATGCCGGACTGCTCGAGCTCAGGCGGGAGCTCGGCAGCCGTCGCCGGCCGGTGCTCGGATTCCTCGGCCGCGACAATCCGGTCAACGTGTTCCTCGGCCGGCTGCGCCACTCGATGAACGCGCCGAGGAGCTGAGCCGCCGCGGAGGCTTCAGCCGAAGCGGCCGGTGATGTAGTCCTCGGTCTGCTTCTTTCTCGGGGTGACGAAGAGAGTGTCGGTCACGCCGTACTCGATCAGCCGGCCCATGTACATGAACGCGGTGTAGTCGGAGACCCGCGACGCCTGCTGCATGTTGTGGGTGACGATGACCAGCGTGTAGTCGTTCTTGAGGTCCTCCATCAGCTCCTCGACCTTGGCGGTGGCGATCGGGTCGAGCGCCGAGCAGGGCTCGTCGAGCAGGATGACCTCGGGCTCGACCGCGATGGCGCGCGCGATGCAGAGCCGCTGCTGCTGGCCGCCCGACATGCCGAGCGCGCTCTCGTGCAGGCGGTCCTTGACCTCGTCCCACAGCGCCGCGCCGCGCAGAGAACGCTCGACGACTTCGTCGAGCACGCTCTTCCTCGAGATTCCCTGGATGCGCAGGCCGTAGGCGACGTTCTCGTAGATCGACTTCGGGAACGGATTGGACTTCTGGAAGACCATGCCGATCCGCTTGCGCAGCGCGTTGATCTCGGTCTCGGGCGCGAAGACGTCGCGCCCCTCGAAGAGCAGCTCTCCCTCGGTGCGGACGCCGTCGACGAGGTCGTTGAGACGGTTGACGCAGCGCAGCAGCGTCGACTTGCCGCAGCCCGAGGGGCCGATGAAGGCGGTGATCCTCTTCTCGGGCACCTTGAGCGAGACCTCGAACAGCGCCTGCTTGGCGCCGTACCAGAGGCTCAGGCCGCGCAGCTCGAGGACTGGCCTGTCGATCGCCGGATGGAGGGCGGGATCGTCGACCCGGGAGCTCTCCGGATCCGGCGCGGAGCCGGCCCGGGAAGTCGATGGGCGCTGGAGGGCTGGAGCCACGTCGGTCCTCTCCTGAAGCGTCTGCGGGGTCATAGCCTAGCTTCTCCTCAGACCGCGCTGCCGGCGTACTTGCGCCGCAGGCGGTTGCGCAGCGCGATCGCCACCAGATTCATCGTCGTCACCACCAGGATGAGCAGGAGCGCGGTGGCGAAGACCAGCGGCTTGGTGGCGTCGACGTTCGGGCTCTGGAATCCGACGTCGAAGATGTGGAAGCCGAGGTGCATGAACTTGCGCTCGAAATGGACGAAGGGCGCGTGGCCGTCGATCGGCAGTGTCGGCGCCAGCTTGACCATGCCGACGATCATCAGCGGTGCGACCTCGCCGGCGGCGCGCGCCATCGCCAGGATGAGGCCGGTCAGGATGCCCGGCGCCGCGGCGGGCAGGACGACCCGCCAGGTCGTCTCCCACTTGGTGGCGCCCATCGCCAGCGAGCCCTCGCGCACGATGCGCGGCACGGAGGCGAGGCCTTCCTCGGTCGCGACGATCACGACCGGCACGGTCAGCAGGGCCAGGGTCAGCGCCGCCCAGAGGATGCCGCCGGTGCCGAACGTCGGCGTCGGCAGCGCCTCGGGATAGAAGAGGCGGTCGAGCGTGCCGCCGACCATGTAGACGAAGAAGCCGAGGCCGAAGACTCCGAAGACGATCGAGGGAACGCCGGCGAGGTTGTTGACCGCGATCCGCACCATGCGCACCAGCGGACCCTGCCGGGCGTATTCCCGGAGATAGAGCGCGGCGAGCACGCCGAGCGGCACCACCGCGAAGGACATCAGGAAGACCATCATCACGGTGCCGAAGATGGCCGGAAAGATGCCGCCTTCGGTGTTCGATTCGCGCGGATCGTCGAGCAGGAACTCGCGGATGCGGCCGAGGTAGAGGCCGAGCCTGGCGAAAGTGCCCATGTCGTTGGGCCGCTCGGCGCGGACGATCTGGCCGACCGCGATCTCCTTGCGGGTGCCGTCGGCCGCCTCCATCACGACCTTTTCGGCCAGCAGGCGGTCGCGCGCCGCGAAGAGCTCGGCCGCCAGCTTCTCGTAGACCGCCTGCCGATCGGCGAGACGGGCTGCGACCGCCGCCTTGCGGCGGGACGCCTCGTCCGCCGGGTAGCCGGCGAGCTCGATCCGGCGATCTTCGAGGCGCAGGTCCTCGATCTCGGCATTGACGTCGCCGATGGCGCCCTTCTCGAGCTTGCGGATCGCGGCGAGCTCGCGCCGCTTCTCGTCGTGCACGGGGGCGAGAGCGCGCCAGACGGCGTCCGATCCCGAGGCGACCAGCCGATCCCCGTCGTGCAGCTCGATCAGGCGACCGTAGAAGTTTCCCCATTCGAGGCGCTCGAGCAGGACCGCGTCGGCCGGCTTCGAGGTGGAGACGATGTCGGCATCGTCGACCCAGAGGAAGTCGGAGCCGGTCAGGTCGCGATTGCCGACCCGGATCTGGACGCGCGTCTTGCCCTGCGAGCCGGGAATCTCCTCGCGTTCGTGCACTTCACCGAGCAGCCTGCCGCCGTCTCGCAGCGAGATCTCGACGAGGTCGCGGGGCCAGAAGTAGGCGGCGCCCTGCCAGCCGATCAGCGCCAGCAGGAAAAGAATCAGCAACAGGTTGAGCGCCAGCGCGCCGCCGCAGAGAGCCGTCATCGATGTCCCGAAGAGCTCGCGGCGAGCGCGGGTGGAGCCCCCTGGCTTCGGCGCGCTCACAGCTGGGAGAACTTCCGGCGCAGCCGCTGGCGGACGATCTCGGCCGCCGTGTTGAGGGCGAAAGTGAGCGCGAAGAGCATCAGGGCGGCGAGGAAGAGGGTCCGGTAGAGCGTGCCGCCGACCGGCGCCTCGGGGATCTCCACCGCGATGTTGGCCGACAGCGTCCGGAAACCGTTGAAGGCGTTCAGCGCCATGATGGGCGTGTTGCCCGTCGCCATGAGGACGATCATGGTCTCGCCGATCGCGCGGCCGAAGCCGATCATCACGGCCGAGAAGATTCCCGGGCTGGCGGTGGGGAGCACGACGCGGGTGACCGTTTGCCAGCGGTTGGCGCCGAGTGCCAGCGAGCCCGCGATCAGATTGCGGGGCACGTTGGAGAAGGCGTCCTCGGCGATGGCGAAGATGATCGGAATCACCGCGAAGCCCATCGCGAGGCCGACCACGACGGCGTTGCGCTGGTCGTAGTTGAGGCCCGTCGCGGCGAGCAGCCAGCGCTGGAAGCTGCCGCCGAAGAGCAGCCGCTCGGCGAGCGGCGAGGCGGCGAAACAGCCGGCCAGCGTTCCCGTGATGACGACGACGTAGAGGAAGAGCTCGCTCCCCGGCAGGACACGCCCGCGCAGCGCCAGTGGCAGCCGGCTCCAGGCGAGGCCCGCGAGCCAGACCGCCAGCGGCACCAGGACGAGAGCGAGGAAGAGCGCGGGGAAGGTCTTCTCGAGGGCCGGTGCCAGCCAGAGGCCGGCGAGGAAACCGAGCACGACGCTCGGCAGCGAGGCCATGATCTCGACCGTCGGCTTGACGTACGCGAGGAGCTTCGGGTGCAGGAACTGCGAGGCGTACATCGCTCCCAGGACGCCGAGAGGGATCGCCAGCAGCAGCGAGTAGAGGGTCCCCTTGAGCGTTCCGAAGACGAGCGGCGTGAGCGAGAGCTTCGACTCGAAGTCGTCGGTTCCGCCGGTCGACTGCCAGACGTACTCCGGCTTTTCGTACCCCTCGTACCAGACGCGCGAGAAGAGCGCCCGCAGCGAGACTTCGGGGTGCGGGTTGTCGACGGCGAGCGAGGTGACGGCGCCGGCGCCGGCGGCGAGCGCGCCGTCTCCCTTGGCGGCGAAGACGATCGCCGTCGCGGGTCCCCCGGGGGCTTTGCCGCGCCAGAGCGTGCGGTCCGAAGTGGAGAAGAGGAGCGCCAGGTCACCTGCGCGGCTGGCGGCGAAGAAGCTCCGGTTGCGCGGCGAGACGGCGAACGCGCTGATCGCTCCGCCGAGGCGGGGAAAGTCGCGCACGCGCTCAAGGCGAAAGCTCTCGTCGGACTGGCGGATCGGGAACCAGATCGAGACGCTGCCGTCCGCCTGTCCGACGACGAGCGAGCGGTCACCGACCAGGAGCGCCAGCGCGGTCACTCCCGAGGCGCCGGTCGAAGCCACGCCGGGAGAGTCCCCTTCGCCCCCGGACGTCCACCAGAGCAGCTCGCCCGAGGGCGTCCCGGCGAAGACGTTGCGCCCCTCGGCGTCGAGCACCAGAGCCGAGAGCCGCGGTGCCGTGAGCTCGCGGCGTGTCTCCTCGGTCGAGGTCTCGCCGGTGATCTCGTTGGTCGTGACCTCCTCGCGGACCAGCTCCAGCCTGCCGTCGGCCCGCTGCGCCGCGACCGAGAGGCCGCCCCCCTCGGCGAAGCGCGCAGCGAAAGTCCCGACCGGGCGCTTCTCCGGGTCGATCGCGACGGTCAGCGTCGGGACGACGCGGGGGATCGTGGTTCGCTCGCCCTTGGCATCGAACTCGACGCTCCAGGCGACCCGCGCGCCGACGATCCGGCCGTCGGAGGTCGCGGCGACGATGCCGCGCCCGTCCGGCGTGCCGACGACTCCGGCCAGCGTGGCCGCGTCGCCGGGCGCGAGCAGCAACGAGCGGGCGATCTCCTTGCCGTCGCTCAGTCGCAGAACCGAGATGGCGCCGTCGATTCCCGCCGTCGCCGCGTGCGTGCGGTGCTCGTCGACCAGCAGCGCGGACGGCGTTCCCGCTACCGACAGCGACTCGCGGGCCTCGACACGTGCAGGACGAAGGAGCGGCAGCACCTCGCCGACGATGAAGACCAGGATCCCGAGGATGCTGGCGATGATCGCCATGCCGCCGCCGGTCACCACCCACTTCGCGGCGCCGTCGATGGCCAGGCGCCGTCGCGAGGTGGCCGCGCCCGCGAGGAATCGCTTGCGGGACGGGGTCGAGGCCGTCGGGCGGCCGAGGACGTCGGTGGCCATCGGGATGAACGGCTCTCTTCTCGAAGAACGAAGAACGGGGCGGCGGAAGGCGGCCCTCCGTCGCCCCGCCGGAGGTTAGCGCAGCTTGGCCAGCTCCTCGCCGTCCGTGCGGGCGAGGAGAGGAAAGAACCCGTCCTTGACCACGACTTCCTGGCCTTCGCGCGAGAGCACGTAGCGGAGGAATTCGCGCACCAGCGGGTCGAGCGGCTTGTTCGGCGCCTGGTTGAAGTAGACGTAGAGGTAGCGGGAGATCGGGTACTTGCCGGAGTAGACGTCGGTGGCGCTCGCGGCGTAGAACTGGCCGTCACTGCCCTGCAGCGAGATCGCCTTGACGCCCGAGGTCTTGTAGCCGATACCGCTGTAGCCGATGGCGTAACGGTCCTCGGTGACGCCCTGGACGACCGAAGCCGAGCCCGGCTGCTCCTTGACGGTGTCCTTGTAATCGCCCTTGTCGAGCGTGTGCTCCTTGAAGTAGCCGTAGGTGCCGGAAGCGGAGTTGCGGCCGTAGAGGCTGATCGGCTTGTCCTTCCACTCGCCGGAGAGACCGAGGTCGCCCCAGGTCCTGATTTCCTTGCCGCCGCGCTTGCGGGTCTTGGAGAAGATCGCGTCGACTTGCGCCAGCGTCAGCTTGTCGAGCGGGTTGTCCTTGTGGATCCAGATGCCGATGCCGTCGAGCGCCACCTTGACGACCGAGGGCTTGTAGCCGTACTTCTTCTCGAAGGCGTCGATCTCCTCGGCCTTCATGGCGCGGCTCATCGGGCCGAGCTGCGAAGTGCCGGAGATGAGCGCCGGCGGCGCGGTCGACGACCCCTTGCCCTCGATCTGGATGCGCACGTTCGGGTACTGCCGGTTGTACCCCTCGGCCCAGAAGGTCATCAGGTTGTTCAGGGTGTCCGAGCCGACCGAGCTCAGGTTGCCGGAGACACCGCTCGCCTTCTGGTAGGGCGCGATGCCGGCCTCGACCTGGACGGGCTGGGCGGCGAGCGGAGCGGCGGCGGCGAGCGCCAGACCGGCGAGGAGCGATCGAATCTTCATGCATCTTCTCCTTGGTGGAGGGCGCCCGGCGAATGCCGGGCTCCGACCAGGGAAGCCTCGCAGCGGGGTATGTCGGTGACGGGAAGCGGGTGTGACAGCCGTGTGACAGCGGCCGGCGGCGCATCGCGCGTCGCCGGGCCGGGGCAGGTCAGCCGTTCGCAGCGTCGCCGCGGTCGTCGCCCGCGGAGTGCCGGATGTCGCGCCCCTCGACGAAGAAGACGACGTCCTCGCCGACGTTGGTGGCGTGGTCGGCGATGCGCTCGTAATTGCGTGCGACCAGAAGCAGGTGCAGGGCGCGCGTGATGTTCTTCGGGTCCTCGAGCATGTAGGTGACGAGCTCGCGGAAGAGCTGCTTGTAGAGCGCGTCCACTTCGTCGTCGCGCCGGCAGACGTCGACCGCCGCGCGCGCGTCGCGCCGGACGAAGCTGTCGAGCGAGTCGCGCACCATCTCCTGGGTGATGAGCGCCAGGCGCGGCAGGTCGATGTAGGGCTTGAGCGGCGGCTCCTGATTGAGGATCTCGATCGCCTGGGCGACGTTCACCGCCGAGTCCCCCATGCGCTCGAGGTCGGTGGCGATCTTCATCGTGGCGACCAGGAAGCGGAGGTCGGTCGCCATCGGCTGCTGCAAGGCCAGGACGCGGTTGCACTGGCCGTCGATCTCCTTCTGCAGCTCGTCCACCTCGTCGTCGGAGCGAATGACGGCGTCGGCGCGCACCGAGTCGCGCTCGACGAGGGCCTGCATCGCCTCGCGGATCTGGCGCTCCACCAGGCCGCCCATGCGCAGCAGGGACTTGCGGATCTGCTCGAGGTCGTGATCGAAGTGACGTTCCATGTTGGCTCGCGATGATAGCGCTCGGGGCGCGATGGCATGAGGATCAAGAAAAAGGGGGGAGGCCCCGGGTTTCGTCTCCCGAGGCCTCCCCGACAAAGGGAGGCTTTGCGTCGTCACGGCGGTTTCGGCCGCCGGTTTTGGTGGTCAGAAATCGTACTGCGCCCAGACGCCGATCTCCTGGTACTTGCCCTTGGCGCCCGGGACGAGGGAGCCGATATTGCCGCCGTAGACCGAGATGACTCCGCCTTCCGCTTCGGCGTACTTGTAGGCGATGTTGGCAGTGACCGCGGCGTTGAACCTCTTCTCGAATCCGAGGTTGTAGTAGGTGAGCTTCTTGTCCGGCGCGAGCTGCTTGCTCGGCTTGGCCTGGTCGTAGCGGGCGAAGATCGCCATGTCCTTGGCCGGAATGAAGCGGGCCCAGATGGTGTAGCCGTCGGCCTTGTCGGTCGGCACCGTGGTCACGTTCTTGAAGTTCTTGGCCTGGAACCATTCGCCGCCGATCCAGAACTTTTCGCCCTTCCAGTTGGCGATCGCGTTGGTGCGCGACGCGGTGTGCAGGGCCGGCGAGTTCGACGCCGTGTCGTTGCCGAGCTTGCCGCTGTAGTAGCCACCCGAGAGGCTGAGGCCCTTGATCGGCTCGAAGGTGAGACGCCCCTCGAAGTCCATCGTGCCGGTACGGGTCGGGTTGCTGTAGCCCTTGCCGTTCAGGCCGCTGACCGCGTAGGAGACCTTGCCGTCGGCGAATTTTCCGAGCAGGTGCAGACCCCAATCGGCGGAGGTGCCGAAGCCGAGCGTGTCGGTGATGGTCTGCTCGAAGTAGCGCATCCCGTAGATGCCCTCGGCGTACGGAATCCAGGGCGTGTCGGCAGAGCCGAGGCGGGCGGTGAAGGCATCGTTGATCTTGGCCTGGACGAAGGCCTTCTTGACGAAGACGTCGTAGCGCTTGGCGCCCTGGTCACCGATGTCGGACTGGAACTGCGCCGACCAGACGTCGTCGATCTGGTGGGTCACCGTGAAGTAGAAGCGCTTGACGTCGAGGCTGGTGCCCGAGTCGGAGCTCTTCAGCCCGGTGCCTTCGTCCTTGTTCTCCTTGTTGGTGAAGTTGCCGAAGAAGCGCCCCTGGATCTTGGTCGAAGGGAACTTGGACGGCGCCGCCGGCTTCGGCGTGGCGCGGTCGTAGGCGGGCAGGTTGTGTTTGAAATTGTAGAGGTCGATCGCGGTTTCGTTCTCGCCGACCAGCGTGCGGCCTCCCTCGGCCTTGCCGATCAGTGTGATGGCGGTGCCGATCTCGCCGCTCTGCTCGAACGACTGGGCGCGCTCGGGAGTGTTGAAGACGTAGACCCGGCCGTCCTTGTCGACCTCCTTGTAGTAGAGGCCGGTGACCTGGGCCGAAGCCATGGCCGCCCCGCACAGCAGGACGAGCAGGCAGAGAGCGGCGGCGAGTTTCCTTGTGCTCATTTCGGGATTCTCCTCCAGAAAAATGATCCGACGTTGGTACCGACGCGGCGCGCTGCCGGCGAGGGCGAGTCCGCGCTGCGGTTCGGGGCGTACCTTAGTAGGCGGCGGCGCGCGGCGCCGCGACGGGGGTGTGACAGGCGTGAGACAGGGAAGACCGGACGGCTCCGACCAGAAGGGCCAGCCGAATGGCGCGGGCGAACGCCCCGCCCGGCCCCACCGGGACCAAGGTCCAATACCGGCGCCCCGGCACTCGAAATACCCTTACCTCTAACTCCTGCGGGGGTCGACCGAGGGGGGGTGCCCCAGTCGCTCCAGCAGATGCGAACAGGCCGCGGCGGTCGCGGCCGAGAATCCGATGGACGATCGAAAGGAGCTTCAAATGATGAACCGTGGCAAGTGGGCGATCCGCCTCCTGGCCGTGCTGGCTCTCGTGCTCGGCGTCTCCGCGCCGACCTGGGCGCAGAACGGCATGTACAACGTCGAGGTCTTCGGCGGCTACCTCGTCCCGGGCCTCGATCAGCTCGACGACGACATGACCTACGGCGTTCGCTTCGGCGGCCGTCCGGCGGACCTGTGGGGCTGGGAGATCCAGGCCGGCTACTTCGACCTGCAGATGCCGGACAACCAGGCGATCGTTCCGGGCCTCGTCAGCGATGCCCGCGCCTATCCGATCGACTTCTCGGGTCAGTGGTATCCGGGCGGCAAGAACTTCGTGCTCTACGCCGGCCTCGGCTGGACGAGCGCGAAGATCAGCGTCACCGGTGACAACAACGACAAGACCGACGACGCGTTCACCTGGAACTACGGCCTCGGCTACAAGTTCAACGCCACGGATACCTTCTACGTCCGCCCCGACATCAAGTGGCGGAACTACGAGGGCGACCTCTACACGGAGGTCGACACCGAGTACACGCTGAGCGCCGGCTGGAAGTTCTGAGCCGCCCCTAGCTGTACAGGCAGTTCTCACTGGCAAGGGCCGTTCCGGTCCTTGCCAGTTTCGTTTTTCGAGGAGGGGAGAATGTCGAGAATAGTCGCTCCCTCGGGTTGCCTCCTCGCCGGCGTCCTGCTCTCCGCCGGCGTCCTGCTCTCCGCCGGCGACGACGCCGCGCCGCCCACGGCCTGGAAAGTCACGGCCGGCATCGTGTCGACCACCGGCGGTTCCAGCCGGGGCACCGCCCGCCTGACCGTCTGGATCGACCGCACCAGCACCGACGCGGAGACGCAGCGCTGGGTAAAGATCGTCGCCAATCAAGGGCAGGACTTCCTGGTCAACGTCTGGCAGAACGAGAGACCGGTGGTCGGGCGCGTGAAGATCTCCGGGTCGGTCGCCTACGACCTGCGGGTGGCGCGCTCTCGTCCGACCGACAGGGGACGCAAGCTCATCCTGGTGACCGATCGCCCGATCTCGGGATACGAGATCCGGCACGGGCTGCAGGAGACCGACTATCCGTTCGCCTGGATCGAGCTCGAGCTCGACTCCCATGGAAAGGGGACCGGGACGCTGGTCCCGGCCGTCCGGCTGACCGTCAAGGAAGGTGCCCTGCAGATCGAGGGCTCGGGAGTCGACCCGCTCCGGCTGCTGGGAGTCAGCCTGACGGCGCCCTAGCTCCGGCCGCCGCCGGCCGACCTCAGGCCCGCACGGCGAAGGGCAGGTGGATCCGGAAGGTCGATCCGCTGCCGGCTACGCTCTCGACCTCGACCCGCCCGCCGTGCGCCAGGGCGACATGCTTGACGATCGCCAGGCCGAGGCCCGTCCCTCCCTCTTCGCGGGCCCGGCCGGAATCCACGCGATAGAAGCGCTCGAAAATGCGCGGCAGGTGCGCCGCCGGAATGCCGATGCCGGTGTCTCTTACCGCCAGCACGACCTCGTCACCGGCCTGGTCGAGCGCGATGGAGACTTGGCCCCCCGGACGGTTGTACTTGATCGCATTGTCGAGCAGGTTTACGAGCAGGCGGAGCAGTCCCTCGGCGTCGCCGCGGATGTCCGGAGAATCTCCCGGCGCGAGCTCCAGCTCGACCTCCTTCGCCGCGGCTCGCGCGGTGACGAGCTCGATCGCCTCGCCCGCCAGCTCGCGCAGGTCGACCTCCTCGAGCGAGCGGATCGGCTCCCGTCCCTCGAGACGCGAAAGGGTGAGAAGGTCGTCGAGCAGCTCCCCCAGCCGACGGCACTGGTCGAGAATGCGGCCGACGAAGCGCCGGGCGGTCGCCGGCTCCTCCAGCCCGCCGTCCTCCAGCGATTCGGCATAGCCGCGGATCGCGGCGAGCGGCGTCTTGAGCTCGTGCGAGACGTTGGCGACGAAGTCCTTGCGGATCCGGTTGAGCCGCTCGACGTCGGTCATGTCGCGCGCCACCACGACCGCGCCGCCGGTGCCGGAGAGCGGCGTGACGCGCAGGGCGAGGGAACGCGGGGCCGGCTCGAGGCGCTCGATGTCGATCGCCGCCGGGGCACCGGACCGCAGCGCCGCCGCGATGAGGTCGGTGAGGCGGGGCTCGCGCGCGAGGTCGAGCAGATCCGCCGCCGGCGCACTCGCGGGGAGCTGGAAGAGCTCGCGGAAGGCGGGATTGGCGAGCTGCCCGCGCCCGCCGGCATCGACGACCAGCACGCCGTCCGCCATGCTGGCGACGGTCGATCCGAGGTGATCGCGCTCGGCCGCCACGGCGAGCAGCTGACGCTTGGCGCCGCTGGCGATTCGCGCCAGGGCGTGCCCGAGCGCCGCCAGCTCCTCGTGCTCCGGGATGGCGACGCGGGAATCGTAGTCGCCATCGCCGATCCGGCCGGCCGACGCGATGAGGCCGGAGAGGGGTCGAAAGAGCGTGCGCGTCAGCCACCAGGAGATCGCCAGCGCCGCCGCCGCGGCCACCAGTGCCGACAGCAGCAACGAACGGACCAGATGGCCGCGCAGGGTGGCGAGCGATCCGACCGGTCGCGCCAGCCGGACGATCCAGGCTCCGCCGCCGGGAGCGCGCGCGAGGCGCGCAGCGTAGACCGTGTCGATGCCGATCGTGTCGCTGTGGCGCACGGAGTGGCCGGCGCCGCGTTCCAGTGCGGCGACCACCTCGGGGCGGTGGGCGTGGTTCTCCATCGCGGCGAGCTGCTCGAAGCTGCGGTCACTGTCCGCCAGGACCGTCCCGTCGAGGGCGATGATCGTCAGCCGGAAGTGCGTCGTCTGCGCGATCTCCTGAAGCCGGCGCTGCAGATCGCGGTCGGCGGCGCTCACCGCGCGCGGCGGCGGCAGCCCGGGCAGAGCGAGCTGAAGCTCCTGCTCGAGATCGCGCGCCGTCTCTCTGGCCAGCACACCGGGCAGCAGCAGCGCCGTCGCCGTGGCGACCACCAGCAGCGCCGCGAGGGCGGGCCAGAGCGGTGCCAGCCGGAGGCGGGGCGAGGCCGCGATCGTCATCGGGCGGACGCCTGTAAGAGGCTGAAAACAGGCGATCTGAGGGCCCCTGCCGCAATCTCCACAAGCGCTGTGGAAATCTCTGTCGAGAAAGCGGTCCGCGAGCGGCGCGCAGGCCCAGAAATCGCGCCCTGCGACCGGTCTGCACCGAATCTTGTGCTCATGATGGAAGCGTCGTCATTTCAATCATTTGGCTCGGAATCGTGGTGTCGAAGGCGCGCTATTGCCGGATTCTGACGCGGGATTTCCGCAATGCCGCCGAGCGGTCCGCAATCGGAGGAGCTAAGTGCTTGCCGAACAGCCGTTTGGAGAAGGCTCACCGGGAGCCTCGCTGGGCGCCCCGGCGCGCGGTTTCGAGCCCCTGGCGGAACAGGATCTTGCGGCCGAAGGTCGCGGTGAAGAGCGCGCTGCGGTGCTCGGCCGCGGCGAGCTCGAGGCTCACGTCGAAGGGGGAGATCACCTCGACGACCACCCTTTTGCCTTTGACGACCGATGCGTGCAGCTCGAGCACCCGCGCGGCGTGGGTGCGGTCGAGCGCGTTGGCGATGCGCAGCAGGGCGGCGAGCTTGCGCACCGTCTCCTGCTGCCAGCCGCGCAATGCGGCGAAGGTGGCATGAGTGACCTTCGGCGCGCCGCCACGATGGTAGCGCGCGACGTTCGCGATGACTTCGATCTCGCGCGGGTCGAAGGCGTCGAGCGTCGAAGTGGAGATCAGGTAGAGCGAGTGCTTGTGGTGGCGCTGGAAATGAATCGAGTAGCCGACGTCGTGGAGCAACGCAGCGTCCTCGAGCCAGCGCCGCTCGCGCCGGCCGAGGTTGTGGACTGGCGCGGTGAGGTCGAAAAGGCGGGTCGCCAGGCGCGCCACCTGCTCGGAGTGGGCGAGCATGCCGGGCGCCCGCGACGCGAGCTCGCGCACCTGGCGCTTGCGGACTTCGCCCGAGACTCCGGCCGGAGGCGCGGGGGCGCCGAGCATTTCGAGCACCAGCCCCTCGCGCAGCGCGCGGTCGCAGAGCAGCAGACGCTCGGCTCCGGCGTGGCGGACCAGCGCGGCGAGGGACACCGCTCCCGCCAGGATCGACTCCGCGCGCGCTTCGCCCACCGGCGGCAGCGAGGCGATCTCCTTGCGGCGCAGGACGCGCAGGCCGGCGATGACGCCATCGAGCTCGCGCAGTCGCAGCTCGCGCGAGCCCCCGGCGGTCAGGGTGCGCTCGCGTCCCGCGAAAAGGTCCGCGAGGTCGCCGCAGCACATCGCCGTCCCGGAGGTGGCGACGAGAACGTCGACCGTCTTCGGCGGCCGCAGCCCGCGCAACTGGTCGCGGAGGTGGCGGCGCAGCCGCTCGAGCGACCGCGCCGTCGGGGGATCCCCGGCGAGCAGCGCGGCGCCGCGCAGCGAGCCGACCGGCAGGCTTCGCACCTTGCGCAGGACGCCGGCGCGGGCGACGCACCATTCGGCCGAGCCGCCTCCGAGGTCGACGAGCACCGACCACCCCTTGCCGAGATCGACCGCCTGGCGCACGGCGCGATAGACGAGCTCGCCTTCCTGCTCGCCGCTGATCGTGCGGATCTCGAGGCCGGTGAGCGCTCTCGCCTGCTCGAGGAACTCGGTTCCGTTCGAGGCCTCCCGCACCGCGCTGGTGGCGACCGCCTCGACCCGGGCCGCGCCCTTGAGGCGCGCCAGCGTCGTCATCCGCACCAGCGCCTCGAGGCCGTCCCGGAGGGCGCGTCGAGAGAGCTTGCCGCGCACGAGCGCGCTCTTGCCGAGGCGCACCATCTCGCGCTCCCGCAACAGAACGGCGTAGCCCCCCTCGCCGTCGCCTTCGGCGACGATCATGTGGATCGAGTTCGAGCCGATGTCGATGGCGGCGACGCGCGCCGACGCGGCGGCGCCCGAGGGCTCGCGCGACGGCCGGCTCGTCCTGCTCACGGCGCGAATTCCATCACGGCCGCGTGACGGCGCGGTTTCAGATGAATCGCGAGACGGCGAGGTAGGCGAGCGCCGAGACGGCGGCGGCGATCGGGATGGTGAGCACCCAGGCCCAGACGATCCGGCCGGCGACGCCCCACTTGACCGCCGAGAGGCGCTTGGTGGCTCCGACGCCCATGATGGCGCCGGTGATGGTGTGGGTGGTCGAGACCGGAATGCCGCCGAGCGTCGCGCCGATGATGGTCAGCGCGCCCGCCGTCTCGGCGCAGAACCCCCCCATCGGCTGCAGCTTGGTGATCTTCGAGCCCATCGTCTTGACGATGCGCCAGCCGCCGAAGAGAGTGCCGAGCGCGATCGCGGCGTGCGAGATCAGGATGACCCAGATCGGCACTTCGAACTTCTCGAGCTTGCCCGAGGCGATCAGCAGACCGGTGATGATGCCCATCGTCTTCTGCGCGTCGTTGCCGCCGTGGCCGAGGCTGTAGAAGGCGGCGGAGAAGAGCTGGCCACGCCGGAAGAAGCGATCCACCCGGTCGGGGCGCCAGCGCCGGAAGATCCAGTGCACGAGGATCATCATGAACAGGCCGAGGATCAGGCCGATCACCGGCGCCAGCACGATGAACAGCAGCGTCTTCGTCCAGCCGCCGGGGATGAGCGCCGCGAAGCCGGCCTTGGCGACCGCCGCGCCCGCGTAGCCGCCGACCAGGGCGTGCGACGAGGAGACCGGGATGCCGAGATACCAGGTCAGGAGGTTCCAGAAGATGGCGCCGAGCAGGCCGGCGACGATGACCTCCTGGGTCACCACGGAGATGTCGATCATCCCCTTGCCGATCGTCTTGGCGACATGCGTGCCGAGCACGAAGGCGGCGACGAAATTGAAGAACGCCGCCCAGGCGACCGCCACCTGAGGCGTCAGGACGCGGGTCGAGACGACCGTCGCGATCGAGTTCGCGGCGTCGTGGAAGCCGTTGAGGAAATCGAAGATCAGCGCGATGAGGATGATCGCGACCAGGAGCTTCACGGGCGCCTCAGGCGTTCTTGATGACGATGTTGCCGACCACGTGGGTGAAGTCCTTGCACTTGTCGCAGGCGTCCTCGAGCTCCTGGTAGATCTCCTTCCACTTCAGGACTTCGATGGCGTCGCGGCCGGCTTCGCGGCGGAAGAGGGCGCCGAGCGCGGCGAGGAAGAGCTCGTCGGCCTGGTTCTCGAGCTCGGAGATCCGCACCATGGCGTCGGAGATCTTCGGCGCCTGGCGCTGCTCCCAGATCAGGCCGGTGATGGTGTCGATCTGCTGCACCAGCTCGACCAGGATCTCGGCGAAGCGGACCAGCGCTTCCGGATTCTCGTCGGGCTCGAAGAGCACGAGGAACTGCGCGATTCCCTCGAGGTAGTCGAGCACGTCGTCGATGTCGACCGCCAGCGCCCGCATGTCCTCGCGGTCGAGAGGAGTGATGAAGGTGGAGTTGAGGGCTTCGAAGATCCGGCGCGTGATCTGGTCGCCGTCGTGCTCGAGGGCGCGCAGCTCGACCAGCCTGAACTGGCGGTCCTCGGCGCGGCCGCTGCGGGCGATGACCAGGAAGACCTCGGCGGCGCGCACCAGGTTGCGGGTGTTCTGGGCGAAAAGCTCGGCGAAGCGCTCTTCGCGCGGCAGGAGCAGGCGAATCAGGTTGTCCAGGCGCATCGGGGGGCTGTCTCCCGGCGCCGGATGGGGCGCCGTCACGAACTCGGGATCTGCGGGAAACGTATCACGGTCGTCATGGGCCCGACCGGCGCGCCACCGGCGCCGCCGCGGCGGCTGTAACAATGGACGGCGGACGCGGTCTTCTACGAGTGCGATGGGTGCTCTCGGTTCGGAGGTGGCCTTGACGGACGACCGGCGGGACGCGGAGACGGTCTGGCGGCAGGCCTGGGAGGCCGAGCGCCGGGCGCTCTACGGCTTCCTGCGTCGCCAGCTGCGCGACCCCGACACCGCGGAGGATCTGCTGCAGGAGACCTTCGTTCGCGCCATTCGCTCTGGACGGATCGAGGAGGAGGGGCGGCTGCGCTCCTATCTCTTCACCATCGCCCAGAACCTGGTCTCGGACCACTGGCGGAGCCGCCGGCGCCGGCCGGCGGCGATCGAGGGGCCCGACGGCCCGCCCGATCTCGACGAGCTCACCGACGAGCGGAACGAATCCCCCGAGTCGGCGGCGTCGCGCCGCCATCTCGAGCGCCGGCTGGGCGAGGCGATGGCGGCGCTGCCCGACCGCTATCGCGCGGCTTTCCGGCTGGCGGCGATCGAGCAGCGGAGCTATCGCGAAGTGGGAGAGACGATGGGGTGGTCGCTCGACCAGGTGCGCATCAACGTGCACCGGGCGAGGAAGAAGCTGATCGCCGAGCTGGGCGAGGAACTGCTGGCGGAGGCAAGAGCATGAAGAGCTGCGAAGAGTACGAGATCGAACTGTCGTCGCTCGTCGACGGCGAGCTGCCGCCCGAGGCGGCCGGCGAGGCGCTCGAGCACGCTTTCGGATGCGCCGGTTGCCGCGCTTTCTACCTGGCGGCGCGCCGGCTGGAGAAGGCCGGCGCCGGGCTGCGGCGGGAGGCGACGACGGCGGATGCCGCCGACGCCGGCTGGCGCGTCGTGCAGGAGCGGCTCTCCCGCTCCGCCGGCGCCGTTCGCTGGCTGCCGTCGCGCGGCCTGCGCGCCGCCGCGCTGGTGGCGCTCGGGCTCGGCGCGGGATACGTGCTGAGCGGCGTGCTGCGCCCGCTGCCGGCGTCGCCGGCGGAGCTCGCCGCCACGCTGGCGGGCTCCGCGGTGGTCCCGGCGGCGGCCACGACCGGTGCTCCGGCGACGCCCGCAGGGCCCGCAATGCCCTCGGCCATGGACGAGCACCGCTTCGTCGCGCTGGCGGACGAGCTGATGCGCGCCGACGTGCGCTACCAGCGCGCGATGCTGCAGGTGCTGCGCCTGGTGCCGGCGCTCGAGACCGGCGAAGGGCTGCGGCAGGAAGGCGAGGAACCGAAAGGCGGAATCGTTCGCGCCACGACGCGCCGGGAGCCGGCGCGGCAGGGCGCTCTCTGAGACGGATGACGGAACAAGGGACGACACGACGATGAAACTGCGCAGACTCGGTCTGATCTCCTCCTTCGCGGCCTCGGCCGCCGCGTTCGCGGCCGCCTCGGCGGCGCCGGCCGCGGCGGCCTACGACCCGCGCGGTCATCTCTACGGCACCATCGAGACGACCTCGGGCAACCACTACACGGGCATCCTGCGGTGGGG
Organism: Thermoanaerobaculia bacterium; assembly: GCA_963699245.1. Lineage (GTDB taxonomy): Bacteria > Acidobacteriota > Thermoanaerobaculia > Multivoradales > JAGPDF01 > JACTMI01. The sequence goes on along the minus strand of OY969426.1, from coordinate 1,396,960 downwards.
CGACGAAGAAGCCTTCTGGGACGACCTGTTCAACGGCAGCAAGCAGGACGAGCCGGCAACCGGCGACCTGCCGCGCGGCTACAAGCGGGCACCGAAGCACGTCGAGGTCTTCGGCCTCGAGATCTCCGGTCCCTGGAAGCGGGAATGGGAGCAGCGCCAGCTCGAGATCCGCTTCGGCGACCTGGCCGAGATCCGTCCGCGCGGCAGCGACCGGGCCGAGATCACGCTCCGCAACGGCGAGACGATGCGGATCGAGGGGGGCTCCAACGACTTCGACGACGAGGTCCAGGTCCAGGACGCGGCGCTCGGCCTGGTGAAGGTCGACTGGAACAAGATCCGCTCGGTGAAGTTCGCGGCCACGCCCGCCGACGCGAAGCCCGAGGGGCGCCGCCTGAAGGCGCGGGTGAAGACCGCCTCGGGCGAGTTCTCGGGCTGGCTCGCCTGGGACAGCCAGGAGTGCCTGTCGATCGACAAGCTCGACGGCGAGGGGGAAGACGGCGACGTTTCGATCGAGATGGGGAAGATCCGCTCGATCGAGCGCCGCTCTCGCCGCTCGTCCACGGTCGCGCTCGCCGACGGCCGGACGATGGAGCTCTCGGGCACCAACGACGTCGACTCCTCGATCCGCGGCATCCTGGTGGAGGACGCTCGTTTCGGCCGCGTCGAGGTCTCCTGGGACGTCTTCGACCGCGCCGACATCGAGGTGGCGGAGGACTCGGGCAAGGGCTACGACGCCTACGCGCCGCTGGGGCCGATCCGCGCCCGGGTGACGACGGTCGGCGGCGCGACGAGCGAGGGAGCGATCGCCTTCGACCTCGACGAGCAGGAGCAGTGGGAAATGCTCAACGGCGACCAGGACGACGTGCAGTACAGCATCCCCTTCGCGCGGGTGAAGGAGATTCGCCGGCTGGGGACGCGACGCGTCGAAGTCACCCTCGACAACGGCGAGAAGCTCCGCCTCGAGGGGGAGACCGACGTCGGCGACGGCAACGCCGGCATCGCCTTCCTGGGCAAGAGCGGCGACGACGCCTACGTTCCCTGGGAGGACGTCGAAAAGATCGAGTTCCGCTGATTCGGACGGCGATCGCCGCCCGCGCCTCCACCGGGGCCCCGCTCGCGAATGCGGCGGGGCCCTTTCGTTCTCCCGGCCTCCGGAACCGCCATCCGGCTAGGATTAGGGCCATGAGCGGCGAATCCGCGGCGTCCGTCCTCCCCGTCGCCTCTCAGGACGACCTGACGGTCTTTTTCAACCGCGAGCTCTCCTGGCTCGAGTTCAACCGCCGGGTGCTGGAGCAGGCCGAGGATCCGGCGCTGCCGGTCGTCGACCGGCTGAAGTTCGTCGCCATCTTCTCCGGCAATCTCGACGAGTTCTTCATGAAGCGGGTGGGGGGCCTCAAGCTCCAGGCCGCCGGCACCCGTCTGCCTCTCTCCCCCGACGGGCGCACCCCGAACGACCAGCTCGACGCGATCCGCGCCACGCTGCGCCCGATGTACGAGCGCCACCGCCAGCTGCTGATCGACGAGCTCCTGCCGGAGCTGCGCCGCCACGGCGTCGAGCTGGTGTCGTGGAACGAGCTCGACGAGGAGGCCCGGGCGTGGTGCTCGCGCTACTTCGGCGGCAGCGTCTTCCCGATCCTGACGCCGCTCGGTCTCGACATCTCGCACCCCTTCCCGTTCATCTCCAACCTCTCGCTCTCGCTCGCCGTCGCGGCGCGCGGCGAGGAGAGCGGCGAGATGCGCTTCGCGCGGGTGAAGGTGCCGCCGTCGCTGCCGCGCTGGGTGCAGCTTCCCGGCACCTTTCGCTTCCTGCCGCTCGAGGACCTGATCGGCGCGCATCTCGACCGCCTCTTCCCCGGGCGCGAGCTGCTCGAGAGCTTCCCCTTCCGCGTCACCCGCGCCGCCGACGTGGCGCGCCAGGAGGAGCCGGCCGAGGACCTGATCGAGAGCGTGCAGGAGGAGCTCCAGGAGCGCCGCTTCGCCAGCGTCGTGCGCCTCGAGATCGTGCCCGGAATGCCGGCCTGGATGCGCGCCCTGGTGGCCGACGAGCTCGAGGTCGGGCCCGAGGACATCTACGAGGTCAGATCGCCGCTGGCCTCGCGCGACCTCCACCAGCTCGCCTCCCTGCCGCTGCCGGCGCCGCGCGAGCCCGCCTGGGTGCCGGTGCCCCATCCGCGCCTCGTGCCCGGCCCGGACGGGCGCGAGGTCGACTTCTTCCGCGTCGTTCGCGAGCGCGACCTGCTGGTGCACCACCCCTACGACTCGTTCGGCAAGTCGGTGCAGCGCTTCCTCGAGATCGCCGCCGCCGACCCGGCAGTGCTGGCGATCAAACAGACGCTCTATCGCACCTCGAAGCGGTCGCCGGTCGTCCGCACGCTGATCGAAGCGGCCGAGAGCGGCAAGCAGGTGGCGGTGCTGGTCGAGCTGCGCGCCAGCTTCGACGAGGAGCGCAACATCGAATGGGCCGAGGCGCTCGAAGGCGCCGGCGCGCACGTCGCCTACGGCGTCGTCGGCTTCAAGACCCACGCCAAGGTCTCGCTGGTGGTGCGCCAGGAGCCCGACGGCCTGCGCACCTACGCCCATGTCGCCACCGGCAACTACAACACCGACACCGCCGAGCTCTACACCGACCTCGGGCTCTTCACCTGCGACCCGGTGATCGGCGCCGACATCGCCGCGATGTTCAACCTGCTGACCTCGGGACACCTGCGCGGCCACCGGTTCGACCGCGTGCTGGTGGCGCCGGTCAACATGCGCAGCGGCATTCTCGAGCGGATCGAGCGCGAGGCGGAGATCGCCCGCGCCGGCGGGGAGGGGCGGATCGTCGCCAAGATGAACCAGCTCGAGGATCCCGGCATCGTCCGCGCGCTCTACGCCGCGTCGGGCGCCGGCGCGAAGATCGACCTGCTGGTGCGCGGCGCCTGTCGCCTGCGGCCGGGCCTGCCGGGCGTCAGCGAGAACATCCGCGTCAGCTCGATCATCGGCCGCTTCCTCGAGCACGCCCGCATCTTCCGCTTCGGCAGCGACGGCAACCCGGAGTACTGGATCGGCTCCGCCGACTGGATGTAGCGCAACCTCGACGGGCGGGTCGAGGCGATGGTGCCGGTCGTCGCGCCGGAGCTGCAGCGCGAGCTGCAGGCGATCCTCGACGTCCAGCTCGCCGACAACTGCCAGTGCTGGGATCTGCAGGCGGACGGCAGCTACGTGCGGCGCCGGCCAGCCGCAGGGAGAACCGGCGCGGTCGAGCCAGCAGGAGCTCATGCGGCGGGCTCTGGCGCGGATCGCGCCGACAGCCTGACCGTTTCCTTCAGGCTGCCGACGAGCGCGCCGATCGCCGCTTCGAGCGCGGCGAGCCGGGGGCCGCGGTGCGCCAGCCAGTCGCGCTCGATCTGCCGCCGCAGAGTTTCGCGCTCGCCTGCGATGCGGCGTGCCACCGCGAGCCTCCCGCTCCGGCCTCCGGCCGCGGGCCGCGCAGCGGCACCTCCGGCGGCCGCCGCAAGGCGATCGCGCTCGGCGCGCCCTCCGGCCGCAGCGAGCCGCTCCGCCAGCACCGCGAGGTCGCGCGCGCTTCCGAGCGCATCCTGCAGCTGCTTGAGAATCTCGACCAGCGGCCGCGCGGCCGCCGTCTCGCCGAGCACCGGCTCGGCCAGGTAGCGCAGGCGCTTGGCCGCGATGCGCGCGGCGTGCAGCCGGCTTTCGTCGCTGTCGTCGGCTGCCGCGTCGAGCGCCGCGAGCAGCTCCTCGCCGTGGGCCGTGAGGCGGCGCGCCAGCAGCTCCCGGAAGGGCTCGGGCGCCGGCGCTGCGGGCGGTGCGCCGAGCTCGACCTCGTAACGCCGCAGGCCGCGCTCGAGAGTCCGGGCGGTGCGGTCGAAATCGGCGAGCACCTCGTGGCGGACCTCTTCGTAGGCGGTGTCGCGCCGGCGTTCCAGATCGGCGGCGAGCCTCCCGAGGGCGCGCAGCTCCGCTCCGGAGCTCGCCGCGCTCCAGCCGGCGACGAGCTCGAGCCCGACCTCGGCGTCGCGGCCGGGATTGGTCGCGGCGGTCATGCGCCGCAGGCGCCGCCGGGTGCGCGGCCGCACCACGTCGCCGACCTCGTCGCGATAGGCGCGCAGGTGGCTGCGCAGGCGACGCATGGCGACGCGGAAGTCGTGCAGGGCCTCGACGTCCTCGCCCCGGGCGAGCGCCTCGCGGCAGGCGCGGGCGCGCCCGAGCTCGCCGAGCGCGATCCAGCGCAGCGCTTCGCCGGCCTCGCGATCGGCCAGCGTGACGGGCTGGGCGATCGCGCGGCTCATGCGCCGAGCTCCCGCAGTTGGGCGGGCGTCAGGTGCCAGAGCAGAATGCTCTTGCCGGGCGCGGGGGTGGGAGGCGACTCGAGCAGCGCGGCGCCTCCCTTGCGCAGCTCGCCGACGGCGCGATCCGTGCCCGTCAGCAGCAAGCCCTCGAGCTGCGAGAGCTGCGGCTCGTGGCCGACGAGCGCAATCGCCGCCGAGGCTTTCATGCCGCGCAGCGCCGAGACGACGTCGCCCGGCGAATGGTCCGGGCGCAAGTTGAGCCAGCTCGTGGACCGGAGGATGGCCGGGATGAGCTTCGGCGAGCATCTCGGCGGTCTCCAGCGCGCGGCGACAGGGGCTGGTGAGGACCAGGGCGAGCTCCGGCACGAGCGCGGCCAGCGCCGCGAGCGCCGCGGCGGAATTTCTGGCGCCCCTCGTGGGTCAGCCGGCGGTCGGCGTCGCGTCCGGAGGCGCCGTCGCGCTCCTCGGCGATGGCGTGGCGAACGATGAGCAACTGCATCAGGCTATTCGGCAAAGTGCCGTGACCGGAGCTCAGGGCTTCAGCCGGTAGCCGACGCCGATCACCGTCTCGAGGCGATCGGCTTCCGCGCCGAGCTTGCGGCGCAGGCGGCGCACGTGGGTGTCGACGGTGCGGCTGTCGACGTCCTCGGCGTAGCCCCAGACGTCGGCGAGCAGGCGGGAGCGCGTCTGCACCCGGCCCTGGCGCTCGAGCAGGATCTTGAGCAGGCGGAACTCGGTCGCGGTGAGCGGGATCTCCTTGCCGCGCACTTCGGCGCGGTGCGCCTCGGCGTCGAGCCGGATGCTCCCCGCTTCGAGCTTCACCTGACCGCCACCGGGGCCGGCTCCGTCGGCGCCGCCGCGCCGGCGCAGCACCGCCTTGATGCGCAGCACGACCTCGCGCGGGCTGAACGGCTTGGCGATGTAGTCGTCGGCGCCGAGCTCGAGGCCGACGATGCGATCGACCTCCTCGCCCTTGGCGGTCAGCATGACGAGCGGCAGCCGCGCGGTGGCGGGCTCGCGCTTGAGCAGGCGGGTCAGCTCGAGCCCGTCGAGCCCGGGGAGCATCAGGTCCAGCACCACGAGCGCGGGAGGGTGCCGGCGGATGGCGTCGAGCGCTTCGTCGCCGCGCCGATGGACCTCGACCGCGAAGCCCGATTTCTCGAGGTTGAAACGCAGCACCTCGGCGATGTCCGGCTCGTCTTCGACCACGGTCACGCGGGGGCTCGCCATGCGGGAATCAATGTAGCACGCGCCCTCCGCAGCATTTGCGGAAATCTCTGCGGAGAAGGAGCGCTGGCGGGCGTCGCGGAGCCGCTCCGAGCGGGGCTCCGAACACTTTGCACAAGATGTTGTGCTGCAGGAGGAAGTGCTTTCGATCGAACGCGTTGAGCGCAAGTTGTTGAGATTCCAGCACTCGCCGCGACGCCGCGCGCGAATCGATTTCCACAGCGGCGCGTGACGGGCCGGTGACGGCGAACGCAAACCTTTGCGACAGCGCGGCTTGACTCGCCGCGGAGGGCGGCCGTACCCTCCGCCGCGAGATGACCGACTCCGCCGCGGCAACCACGATGCGCTCGTTCCTGATCTTCACCGGCACCGGACCGATCCTGGTTCTCTCGACCTATCCGTCGCTGACCGATCCGCGCCTGGTGGAGAAGCTGCGCTACAAGGGGATCTCGAAGTTCCTCGCCTACGAAGTCGCGATCGACGCCGTTCGCCTGCGCTACGGCGCCGCGTTCGTCGGCGTGGCGCGCGACCTCGAGGGAGTCGAGGACCTGCGGGTGCTCGATTTCAACGGCCACCACATCATGGCCAACTTCGGGCTCGCCGAGCTCGGCGAGCCGATCAAGGTCGAGGGCTGAGCCCCGCCTCGTCGAGCATCGCGGCCACCAGCGGCAGCGGCAGGCCGACGACGTTCGTCTCCTCGCCGCGCAGCGCCGCGACGAATCCCGCCGCGCCCCCCTGGATGGCGTAGGCCCCCGCCTTGTCGTGCGGCTCGCCGCTCGCGATGTAGGTCGCGATCTCCGCCGCGGTGAGCGCGCGGAAGGCGACGATCGAGAGTTCGGCGCGCACGCTCTCGCGACGCGCGCCCGCGGCGTCCACGGCGACCAGCGCCACGCCCGTCCAGACCTCGTGCTCGCGTCCGGAGAGGCTCTCGAGCATGCGGCGCGCGTCGGCGTCGTCGGCCGGCTTGCCGAGGATCTCGCCGTCGACCGCCACCACGGTGTCGGCGCCGAGCACCACCTCGCCCGCCGCCGCGGCCAGGCGCGCCTTCTCGAGCGCCAGCCGCTCGACCAGGGCGCGCGGCGACTCGCCCGGCCGGGGGGTCTCGTCGGCGCTGGTGGCGCGCACCTCGAACGGGAACCCGAGCCGGCCGAGCAGCGCGCGCCGCCGCGGCGAGCCGGAGGCGAGGAGAAGCCGGGGCATCAGGGGTAATAGCCTCGCACGGTCCGCACCTCGACGCCCGGGCGCTTCACCCGCACCTCGATCTCCCGGAAGGCCTCGCCGGTGGCGTCGGACTGGTAGGCGATCAGGTACTGCGCGCGCAACTCGCGCTGGATTTCGCGGTAGACGGGGCCGAGCTCGACCGCGCGCGAGATGCGGAAGGAGCGTCCGCCGGTCTCGCGCGCGAGCCGGTCGATCAGCATGCCGACATCGGGCGGATTGACGGGGACATCGAGGCCGACGATGTAGATCGCGACGCCGGTGCGGCGGGCGTATTCGAGGACTTCCTCGAACTTGAACCTGCTCCCGGAGTCGAGGCCGTCGGTGAGCAGGACCACCGCCCGCTTGCCGCGGATGCCGCTGAAATAGTGGAGCGCGAAAGCGACCGCGTCCCAGAGCTTGGTCTCGCCGCGCGCCTCGAGGCCGGCGAGGCCGCCGGCGAGCACCTCGGGGCTGCGGGTGAAGCGCACCGCGAGGCGCGGCTCGTCGGCGAAGGTCATCACGCAGGCGCGGTCGCGGTCGGTCAGCACCTCGGCGAAGAAGCGCTGCGCGGCCCGCTCGGCCTCGCCGAGCTCCTCGGCCATCGAGGCCGAGGTGTCGAGCAGCACGCCGGCGTGGATCGGCAGGTCGGCGACCGGCTCGAAGCGGCGGATCTCCTGCGGCTTCCTGTTCTCGAACACCTCGACGTCGCCGGCCGCGAGTCCCTCCACGAAGCGGCCCCGCCGGTCGAGCATGCTGGCGTAGAGCTCGACGAAATCGACGTCGATCGCGGTCGTCATCTCGCCCGCACCGACCATCCGCACGTCCTCGGCGGCGCCGCCATCGGCGAGGAAGGCGACGACGCGGATCCAGGCCACGCGCGCCCCCCGGGGCAGGGGCAGCGCCTGGGTGAAAGGCTCCTGATAGAGCGTCGCGTAGAGCTTGTCGTTGACGTGGAACTCGAGCCGGTCGAGGCTCTCGCCTTCCGGCAGGTCGACCGTCGCGCGGGCCTCGACCCGGTCGGCGCCCTCCGGAATGCTCTGCGGCTCGACGAGGCGAACCGCGAAGCGGTGCGGGCCGCCGTTGACCAGCGCCTCGTCGCGGCCGAGCTCGGCGCCGCCGGCGTCGAGGGCGATGGCGCCGATCCGGTGCAGGCGCGGCGTGCGCCCGAGGTCGAGCTCGGCGCCGAAAGGGGGGCGCTTCTTGGTCATCACCGGCCGGCCGTCGAGCGTGAAGGCCACCGCCGCGACCCCCTCGCCGCGCGGCAGCGCCTCGACGCGCAGCTTGCCGGTCAGCAGGTCGTTGGCCGGCACGAGGATGCGGACTCCGGGCTCGGTGCCCGCGGCGACGTCCGTCGCGGCGGCGAGAGGCGCGGCGACGGACGGGCTGGCGCCGGCCGCCGGCGGCGGCGCGCCGGCGGGGGCCGCGGCGAGCGCTTCCGCCGGGACGACCAGGTCGCGTTCGTCGCGGAAGTAGCGCTCCCCCTCTTCCTCGTGCAGGCGGAGGATCAGGCGGTAGCTGCCGGGCCGCAGCGGCCGTTCGAAGAGCAGCGGCGTGCTCGCCGCCGCCGCGGTTTGGTAGCGGTAGCGGAAGTGGTCGAAGAGCTCCTCGCCGCGCAGGATCTCGCCGTCGAGCGTCAGCATCGAGGGGGCGGCGGGGGGGTCGAGCAGGCGGATCGCCCCTTCGCTCACGACGCGCAGCCCGCGTCGCCCGGCGAACCGGATCTCGACCTCCGCCGGCAGGGGCGTGGCGCCTGGCGGCAGATCGGTCGAAAGGGAGGCGAAGGTGCGCACCCATTCGTCGTTCGGGTGCGGCAGGAGCTGCGCGCGCTGCACGACCGCGTCCCAGTCGACGGCGAGCTGAATCATCGAGGCGATCTGCTCGCCGCGCCCGCAGGCGGCGGCGACCGAGGACAGAAGTTGCCCCGCGGAGCGCGAGCCGGCCGCGCTGGCGGTGGCGAGGGAGAGGGCGCCCTCGCGCGGATTCCAGGCGCGATAGCGCGACCTCTCGCTCATCCCCTCGGCGACGAAGACGACCGCGAAGCCGCCGCGCAGCCGGCCGACGTTCTCGTAGCTCCAGATCTCGGCCGGCAGCAGCAGGTCGGGGCAGGTGACGCGCAGGGTGGAGAGCGGCGGGCCGGCGGCGGCGAAGGCGACGGCACGGGCGTCGGCGAGGCTTCCCCAGCGCGTCAGCGCTTCGGGCGCGCGCTCGCGCCAGCGCACGGCGAACTCGTTGACCGGTGTTTCGGGGAAGGGATCGCGCACCTGCCAGAAGCGGCGCTCGAAGGCGTCGCGCTGGTAGGGGCGGCCGAGCTTGAGGTAAGCCTCGCGTTCGGCCGGGGTGAGGAGCGGCTCCACCTCGGCGAGGAAGCCCGGCGCCGCTTCGGGCGGCGCGGCGGCCGGCTGCTCGCCGCGCGCCGCCGCGGCGAGCGCCAGCGCTGCGCCGAGCGCGAGCGCGCCGAGCGGGGCGCGGCTCATCAGGGGTAGTAGCCGCGCATCGTCTTCGCCTCGAGCCCCGGCTTGTCCACCTTGACCTCGACCGAGCGGAACTTGAGGCTGCGATCGGTGTTGGTCGACTGGTAGGCGAGCAGGTAGCGCGAGCGGAGCTCGCGCTGGATGTCGTCGTAGATCGCGGGGAGCTCGGCGCCGTCGGAGACGAAGAAGCTGCGCCCGCCGGTCTCGTCGGCCAGCGTCTTGAGCACCCGCCGGGTCTCGAACTCGCCGCGCGAGATGTCCAGGCCGATGGTGTAGATCGCCACGCCGGCGCGGCGGGCGAAGTCGAGCGTCTGGTCGAAGCGGAACTTGCTGTTCTCGTCCTTGCCGTCCGACAGCACCAGCAGCGCGCGCTGCCCCTTGATGCCGTTGAAGTAGAAGAGCGAGAAGACGACCGAATCGTAGAGCGCCGTGCCGCGCTCGGCCTTGAGGCCGGCGAGCCCGGCGCCGAGGTCGTCGAGGCGGTTGGTCATCTTCACCGCCAGCGACGGCCGGTCGTTGAACGGGATCAGCGCGGCGCGGTCCTTGGGCGTCACGACCTGCTGGAAGAAGCGCAGGGCGGCGTCGCGCGCCGCCGTGAGGTTGGGCTCCATCGACGCCGAGGTGTCGAGCAGCACGGCGACGTGCACCGGCAGGCTCTCGACCTTCTCGAACCGCGTCAGCTCCTGCGGCACGCCGTCCTCGGTGACCTTGAAGTCGGAGCGCTCGAGCCCGGGCGCCGGCCGGTGGTCGCGGTCGAGAACGGCGGTGAAGAGCTCGACGAACTGGATCTCGAGCTCCTCGAGGTTGTCGGGCGCGTTGACGAAGACGAGGTCCTCGGTCGAGTTGCCGTCGGTCAGGTAGGCGACGGCGCGCACGTAGGCGATCTCGCCGTTCGGGCGGCAGCAGGATCGGGCTGCGTCCAGGGCTCCTGGTAGAGCGTCGAGACCAGGGTTTCGTTGAGGTAGAACTCGACCCGCTCGACGGTGCCCTCCTCGGGCAGCTCGACCTTCGCCTCGGCGCGCAGGCTCTGCGTGTAGCGCTTGCCCCGGCGCGGCTCGACCAGCCGGACGGAGAAGCGGTGCGGGCTGGCGTTGAGCAGCTCCTCGTCGGAGGCCACATCGTGCCCCTCGGCGTCGAAGCCGACGGCGCGCAGCGTGCGCGTGCGCGGCACGTCGCCGAGGTCGAGCTCGACCGAGAAGGGCGGCCGGTTCTTGCGCAGGATCGAGCGGCCGTCGAGCCAGAACTCGACTTCGCTGATGGCGCTGCCGGTGATCAGCGTGTCGAAGCGCACCAGTCCCGACTGGATCTCGTTGCGCGGGCGGACGATCTGGATCGTGTTGTCGAGCGTCGAGAGCGCGGCGTTGGCCTCGACGAGCAGCTTCGAGGTCTCGTCGTCGATCGTCGCGGTCACCGGCTGGTCGCCGAGCTGGGGCACTTCGAGGACGCGCTCCTCCCGGAAGAAGCCGTGGCCGTTCAGGTCCTCGAGCTTGACGATCAGCTTGTAGGTGCCGGGGCGGAGGAAGCGCTCGAAGACGAGCGGGATCGACGGCGTGGTGACGCTCGCCGCCGGCAGGTCGAACTTGTAGCGGAAGGCGTCGAAGAGCTTCTTGCCGAGCAGGATCTCGCCGTTGAGCAGGAAGTTGTAGGAGCGGCTCCCCTCGAGCGCGGCGACGCCGGTCGAGGCCGCCGGCACGGCCAGCGTCGCCTGCACGATCGTCCGGTTCTGGCGGCGGCCGGGGAAGCTCACGCCGAGCTCGGCGGGGAGCGGCGGCACGCCGGCGGCGAGGTCGGTCGAATAGGAGTTGAAGGTCGCCACCCACTCGCGCGAGGGGGGCTCCACCGGCCGCTCGGCGCGCGAGACGAGCAGGGTGTAGTGCATCTGCTGCTGTCGCATCACCGAGGCGATGGCGCCCGCCAGCCCGTTGGTCTGGCTGCAGCCGTCCGCGATCTCCTGCAGCAGCCGGTCGTTGGCGACCGTCGGGCGGCGCGAACTGGAAGAGCGCGGCGAGCCCCTCCTGCGGGACCCAGAGCGAATAGCGCCCCTGCCCGAAGCGCTGCACGAAGATCAGCACCAGCGGCTCGGGAATGCGCTCGGTCGGCGCATAGGCCCAGACGTCCATCGGCCAGAGCGAGGTGCACCTCGCCTTGAGCCGTGCGGTCGGGGGGCCGTTGAGCAGGAAGAGCCGCGCCCGCTCCTCGTCGAGGCTGGGGAACTCCTCCCGCGCCTGGGCGAGGCGCGACTCCCAGGCGTCGCGCGCCTCGTTGCGCGCCGTGTCCGGGTAGGGGTCGCGCACCTGCCAGAACTTCTCGATGAAAGCGTCGCGCTGGTAGTCCTTCTCGAGCTTGAGGAAGGCCGCGCGCTCGGCGGGCGAGAGGATCGGCTCGACCTCCTCGAGCCACTGGCGGTACTCCGCCGGCAGATCGGGGGGAATGGGGGGCGGTCCCGCCGCGGCGGCCGTCGCCAGCGCCAGCGTCAAGGCCGCCAGCAACCCAGGCCCGGGACGAGAGGGCGTCGCGGGTGTCGAATCGTCATCCGGCTCCTCGCCTGCAGTTCCGGTGCCGGAGGGGCGCTAGTATCGCCGCCGTGAGCGCCGTCCGGTCCGTCTATTTCGACAACAATGCCACGACTCCGCTCGATCCGCGGGTGCGCGAAGCGATGCTCCCCTGGCTCGACGGAATGTGGGGCAACGCCGCCTCGGCCCATCGCTTCGGCCAGGCGGCGCGCGAGGCGGTCGAAGCGGCGCGGGCGGCCGTCGCGTCGCTCGTCGACGCGCAGCCGGACGAGATCGTCTTCACCGCTTCCGGCACCGAGGCCAACAATGCCGTGGTAGCGGCGCTCCTGCGCGCCGGCCGGGGCGGCCAGGCAGTGATCTCGGGAATCGAGCATCCGTCGATTCCGCGCGCGCTCGAAGCGTGGGGACCCTCGTCCGGCATCGAAATCCGTCGGATCGCCCCGGCCAGCGACGGCGTCGTCCCGGTCGAAGGCTTCGCGGCGGCGATCGGACCCGAGACGCGTTTCGTGGCGCTGATGCTGGTCAACAACGAGCTCGGCACGATCCAGCCGGTGGCCGAAGTGGCGCGGCTCTGCGCCGAGCGCGGCATTCCGGTGCTCTGCGACGCGGTGCAGGCGGCGGGGAAGATCCCGGTGTCGGCGCAGGAGCTCGGCGTCGACTACCTGACGCTCGGCGCGCACAAGTTCCACGGGCCGCTCGGCGCCGCGGCGCTCTGGGTCCGTCCCGGCGCCGCCTTCGATTCCTTCCTCGTCGGCGGCGGCCAGGAGCGCCAGCGCCGGGCTTCGACCGCCAACGTGCCGGCGCTGGTCGGCTTCGGCCGCGCCTGCGAGCTGGCGCGCCAGGAGCTTCCCGCGCGCGCAGCGCGACTCGCCGAATTGCGCGACCGCTTCGAGCGCGGCCTCGGCGCGATCGGCGACGTCGTGGTCCACGGCGCCGGCGCGCCGCGCGTGCCGCACACGACCAACGCGGCGTTCCTCGGCACCGTCAACCAGGAGTTGATGATGCGCCTCGACCTCGCCGGCTACGCCGTGTCGACCGGCGCCGCCTGCGGCTCGGGGACGCTGCAGCCGAGCGCCATGCTGCTCGCGCTCGGGCTGCCGGTCGAAGTGGCGCTCGCCTCGCTGCGCATCTCCTTCGGAACCGAGAACACGGTCGAAGAGATCGACGACTTCCTTGCCCTCCTCGCGGCCGAGGTCGCGTCGCTGCGCGCCCTGGCGCCGGCGCGGAGCTGAGTCGATGTCGTCCAACCTGACCGCGGTGGCGATGAGCGGCGGGCTCGACTCGAGCGTCGCCGCCTGGCTGCTGTCGCGCGGCGGCGAGCCGGTGGTCGGCCTCTCGATGCTGCTCTGGGACCGCTCGACCGAGGTCCGCAACGGCCGCTGCTGCGGCGCGCTCGACCTCGGTGACGCGCGGCGCGCCGCGGCGCAGGCCGGCATTCCGCACTACACGCTGCGCATGGACGAGGAGTTCCGGCGCGACGTCGTCGATCCCTTCGTCGAGGACTACCTGGCCGGCCGCACTCCGTCGCCCTGCGTGCGCTGCAACACCTTCGTCAAGTTCGACCTGCTGATCGAGAAAGCGCGGCGGATCGGCGCTTCGGCGCTCGCCACCGGCCACTACGCGCGCATCGTCGAAGGCCCCGAAGGACCGGAGCTGCACGCCGGGGCCGACGCCGACAAGGACCAGAGCTATTTCCTCTTCGAGCTGACGCCGGAGCAGCTCGCTTTCACCCGCTTCCCGCTCGGCGAGCGGACCAAGGTCGAGGTGCGCGAGATCGCTCGCCGCGCCGGCCTCGTGGTCTGCGACAAGGACGAGTCGATGGAGGTCTGCTTCGTGGACGGCGAAGTTCGCGAGTTCGTCGAGCGCGAGGCGGCGGCGCGACCGGAGCGTTTCGGCGCCGTGGCGGCCGAGCCGGCGCGCGTCCTCGACCGCGCAGGGCGCGAGCTCGGCCACGCCGAGCCCTACTACCGCTACACCGTCGGCCAGCGCCGCGGGCTCGGCGTCCCCTCGGACCGCCGGCTCTACGTGCTCCAGGTCGTGCCGGAGGAGAACGCGGTGGTGGTCGGCGCCGAGGCGGATCTGATGGCGCCCGGCCTCGCCGGCGAGCGGTTGCACTGGATCGGCCCGCCGCCGGCGGATGCGGTCGAGGCGACGGTGAAGATCCGTTCGCGCCACGCCGGCGTGCCGGCGCTCGTCCGCCCGCGCCCCGAGGGGCGCGTCGAGGTCGACTTCGCCGAACCGCAGCGCGGCGTCGCGCCCGGGCAGGCGGCGGTCTTCTACCAGGGGAGCCGCGTCCTCGGCGGCTGCTGGATCTCCGAAAGGCTCTGAGCCGTGACCACGAACCATCGCCTCGAGCTGCACTGGATCGAGGGGGAGTACGCCATCTGCCAGCTCGATCCGCACGCGCGCCTGAGCTCGATGCCGCGCGGACCCTTCATGTCGATCACCCGCACGGTCGACGAGCTGTCGGTCGTCTGTCTTGCCGAGGAAGCGCCGGAAGAGAGCCGTACCGAAGGGCCCTACGCGCTGCTGCGGGTGGCGGGGAGCATGGATCTCTCGCTCACCGGCGTTCTGGCCTCGATCGCCGCGCCGCTCGCGGCCGCGCACATCCCGATCTTCTCGCTCGCGACCTTCGACACCGACTATCTGCTGGTCCGGTCCGCCGACCGCACGCGCGCGGAATCGACCCTCGCGGCCGCCGGGCACCGTTTCGTCCAGCTCTGATCCAGCGCGCGACGAATCTTCGCCGGCGCCGGTGAGTTAGCCCGCTTCGGCGCCGGCCACGACCAACACGAACTCGCCGAGCAACTTGCGCTCGCGCGCCCAGGCGGCGAGCTCGCCCAGCGGGCCGCGCACGATTTCCTCGTGCAGCTTGGTCAGCTCGCGCGCCAGCGCGGCGGGGCGGTCGGCGCCCAGCTCGGCGACGGCGTCCTCCAGGCTGGCGACCAGCCGGTGCGGGGATTCGTAGACGACCAGCGTGTGACCGAGCGAGCCGAAGCGGCGGTAGAAGGTGCGGCGCTTGCCGCTCTTCGGCGGCGGGAAGCCGGCGAAAGTGAACGGGTAGGGGGGGAGGCCCGAGGCGACCAGCGCGGTCAGGATCGCCGACGGACCCGGGGATCGGCTTCGACCCGTCGCGCCCGCTTCGAGCGCCGCGCGCACCAGCGGGAAGCCGGGGTCGGAGAGCAGCGGCGTGCCGGCGTCCGAGACCACCGCGATCGTCGCGCCCCCGGCGAGCGCGGCGACCAGCTCCGGGATCCGCCGCCGCTCGTTGTGCTCGTGGAGCGAGACCAGACGCTTCCGGATCCCGAGGTGGGCGAGCAGCCGGCCGGAGTGACGGGTGTCCTCGCAGGCGACGAGGTCGGCCTCGGCGAGGGCCTTCGTCGCGCGCGGCGAGAGATCCTCCAGGTTGCCGATCGGCGTGGCGACGACGAGCAGGCGGCCGGACACGTTCGCGATCCTACAGGCGGCGGATTTGATGTCCGAAAATCGGTGGCAGTGCCGGCCGGGAGCAGAATACGGGTTCACCGCATGAACGCTCCCCTCCCCACGCAGCGCGAGATGGAGCGCGCCAGCGATGGCGCGCGACGCCTCCTACGACGGCGTCTTCTTCCTCGCGGTCAAGACCACCGGCATCTTCTGCCGCCCCTCCTGCCCGGCGAAGAAGCCGAAGCCGGAGAACGTCGTCTACTACCCGACGCCGAAAGAGGCGCTGTTCGCCGGCTTCCGTCCCTGCAAGCGCTGCCGGCCGCTCGACACCGACGGCCGGCCGCCAGAGTGGGTGGCGGGGCTGCTCTCCGAGATCGAGCGCGATCCGTCGGTCCGTCTCAACGACACCGAGCTGCGCCAGCGCGGCATCGAGCCGGCGCGGGTGCGCCGCTTCTTCCAGAAGGAGTACGGCATGACCTTTCACGCCTATCGCCGCGCCCGCCGCTTGGGGGGCGCGCTCGAGCTGATCCGTCGCGGCGAGCGCCCCGAGGACGCCGGCTGGGACGCCGGCTACGAATCGGCGAGCGGCTTCCGCGAGGCATTCGCGAAGACCTTCGGCGCCGCTCCCGGCAAGGCGAAGGAGGCCGACTGCGTGCGCGTCGCCTGGGTCGAAAGCCCGGTCGGGCCGCTGCTGCTCGGCGCCGACCGAGCGGGGGTCGCGCTGCTCGAGTTCACCGACCGGCGCGCGCTCGAGACGCAGCTCGACGACGCTGCGCAAGCGGCTTGGCTCGGCCGCTGGTGCCGGGTACCAACAAGCATGATCGAGCGCGCCAAGCGCGCAGCTCGTCGAGTACTTCGCAGGAAGGCGGCGCGACTTCGACCTGCCGCTCGACGAGCCGGGGACGCCAGTTCGAGGAATCGGTCTGGGGGGAGCTGCGCCGGATCCCCTACGGCGAGACCCGGTCTTACGAGGACCTGGCGCGCGCCGTCGGCCGCCCGGGCGGTTCGCGCGCCGTCGGCCAGGCCAACGGGCGCAACCGGATCGCCATCGTCATCCCCTGCCACCGGGTGGTCAACAAGGGCGGCGAGCTCGGCGGCTACGGCGGCGGGCTCTGGCGCAAGCGCTTCCTGCTCGATCTCGAGCAGCGGAACTCGGGGCTCTTCGCCGCGAGCTGAGCTTGGGGCCGGTGGTTCTTCGCTCTCCAGCGGGTTGACGTCGCTGTACCAAGGTACTAGAGTACCGTGGTCGCCAGCGCGCCACTCTCGAGGAGGAGCCATGCCCCGCGTCGATTCCGGACGCATCACGCGCACCTACACGCAGCAGATCGAGGCGCCGCCGGGGGCGGTCTTCCCGCTCCTCTGTCCGGTCCGCGAAGGCGAGTGGCTCGACGGCTGGAGCGACGGAATGGAGTTGATCCATTCGGACTCCGGCGTGGCCGAGGAAGGCTGCGTCTTCAGGACGGTGGTCTCTGGCCGCCCGGAGACGGTCTGGGTGATCTCCCGCCACGATCCGGCGGCGGGCACCGTCGAATTCGTCCGCGTCACGACGGGCCTGGTGGCGACGCGGCTCGCGATCGCCGTTGCGCCGCGGGGGATGGACGGCAGTGAAGTCCACATCACCTACACCTTCACGCCGCTCGGCGCCGCCGGCCGCGACTTCCTGCAGGCAACCGCGTCGGAGGAGGGCTTCCGGCGCGACATGGCCTGGTGGGAGCGCTCGATGAACCACTGGCTGCGCACCGGCGAGATCCTGCGCGCCGCCGGGAGCCGGGCGTGAAGCGGGCAGCGGAGCCGGCCCGCGTCGTCGAGCGGGTGCAGACCGGCGTTCGGCTCGAGAAACGCCTGCTCAAGGTGCTGAAGGGAGTTGCCGAGCTGAAGGACCTCTCACTCGGCGACCTGCTCGAGGGGATCGTGCTGCACGCCTTCGAGGGCAAGGCGCCCTTCTCGCCCGAGACGCTGCGCGAAATCGAGACTCTGCGCGCCGTCTACGGCCTCGACCTGCGGGCGGCGGACAGCCACCGGCTCGAAGAGCGCCAGCGCCGCGGCGAGGCCGCGGCGGCGCGGGCGCTCAGTCGCGCGGAATCTCGCGGTCGAGGTTGACGGCGGAGTTGGAGAGGCGCGCGATCAGCATCAGCCGTCGCTTGTAGCGGTTCTGCTTCTCGCGGCGGACGATCTCGCCGACGATCTCGGCCGGGTAGCCGCGCTCGACGATCTCCTCCGGCAGCAGGCCGAGCTCGAACATCAGGTAGAGCACCTCGTCGGCGATCGCGTAGAGAAAGCCGAGCTCCCCCTCCGAGGTCTGGCCGGGCCAGAGATCGGCCGAGGGCTTCTTGCGCAGCACCGAGTCCGGGATGCCGAGGTGCTCGGCGAGCTGCCAGACCTGCCCCTTCCAGAGGTCCCCGTTCGGGTTGAGCGACGAGGCGTTGTCGCCGAAGACGGTGGAGTAGCCGAGCAGGATCTCGGTCTTGTTGGAGGTGCCGAGCACCAGGCAGCCGAGCTTCTTCGCCTGGTCGAAGAGGATCGCCATGCGCTCGCGCGCCATCTTGTTGCCGCGCCGCACGCGGTCGGCGTCGGGCTCGGCGGTCGCGAAGTAGGCGTCGATCTGCGGCGTGAGATCGATCGTCCGCAGCGCCAGGCCGAGTTTCGCGGCGACCGCCTCGGCGTCGCGTGCGCGACAGCGGATTCGATTCGCGGTAGGGCAGGAAGAAAGCGTGAACGCGCGGCGCCCCGAGCGCTTTCACCGCCAGCGCGGCGGCGAGCGCCGAGTCGACTCCTCCCGACAGCCCGACGACCAGGCCCTGGGCGCCGGCCTGCTCGACGCCGTCGCGCAGGAAGTGCGCCAGCGTGTCGACGGCGAGGTCGGCGTTCAGGCGCAGGCGCGCGGCGACCTCTTCGCGGCGGATCACGGGGCGCTCACTCCTCGGGTCCCGTGATGTCGTTGCGCTCGGCGGCGAGGATCGGCAGGCGCCACCGCAGGCGGTCGACCTCGCGCAGGTCGATGTCGGCGACCAGCAGGTGCTCGTCGAGATAGGGGGCGCGGGCGAGCACCTCGCCGCCGGGGCGCACGATGTGGCTGCCGCCGGTGTAGAAGGTCCCCTCCTCCCAGCCGACCCGGCCGCAGTAGAGGATCCAGCAGGTGTTGAGCAGCGCCGAGGCGCGGGTCAGCGACTCCCAGGCTTCCTGCGAGGGCGGCATCGCCTCGGAGCCGACGCGGCCGGGCGCGGCCGAGACGAGCGCGATCAGCTTGGCGCCGGCGCGCGCCAGCCGCTCGGCCGGATCGGAGTGCCAGAAGTCCTCGCAGATCAGCAGGCCGAATGGATGGCCGGCGATGCGCGGCAGGGCCAGCCGGCTCCCTTCGCTGAAGAAGCGCCCCTCCTGGAAGATGCCGTAGGTGGGGAGGTAGAGCTTGCGGTGGGTGAGCGCCAGCCGGCCCTCCTGCGAGCAGCAGCGCGCTGTTGAAGAGGAACCCGCGCTCGTCCTCTTCGACGCAGCCGACGACGACCGACATGCCGTTCGCGGCCTCGGCGAGCTGGGCGATGACCGGCGAGGTCGCCGGCTGGAGCGCCACTCGCGGCGTCAGGTGCAGGAGACGGTAGCCGGTGAGCGAGAGCTCGGGGAAGAGCAGCAGCTCGACCCCCTCGCTCCGAGCGCGCGCGATCCACGCCAGGTGCTTCTCGAGGTTCGCCTCGACGTCGCCCAGGCGGGCATCGATCTGCGCCAGGCCGACGCGGATGGCGGTTTGCGGCGCGCTCATCGGGGCGGATGGTAGCACCGGCGCCGCCGCCGCCGGCGGCGATCGGGGCCGTACAATGCGGCGACGATGCGGCGCCGCGCCCTGATCCTGCTCCTCGTCGGACTGGCCGTCGCTCCTGCCGTGGCGGCCACCGAGCCGGTCGCAAGACGACGCTGGTCGACCGCGTCGTGGCGGTGGTCGACGAGGATCCGATCCTGCTCTCGGACCTCGAGCGCGCGATCGGCCTCGGCCTCGTGCCGCGCCAGCCCGGCGAGGAGGACGCCGCGCTCGAGCGGCGGGCGCTCGACGCCCTGATCGAACAGAAGCTGCGGCTGCACGAGATCGCCCGCTTCGGCTTCGAGGACGCGCCGCTCGAGGAGGTCGACCGCCAGCTCGAGCGGCTGCGCTCGCGCTTCGCCGACGAGCGCGCCTGGCAGGCCGAGCTGGCCCGGCTCGGGCTCGACGGAGGCCGAGGTGCGCCAGATCCTGGCGCGTCAGCTCTCGGTGCTCGCCTACGTCGAGCAGCGTCTCGGGCCGCGCGTCTTCGTCGGCATCGAGGAGATCCGCAAGTACTACGACGAGGTCCTGGTGCCGAAGCTCGAGGCCGCCGGCGAGCCGGTGCCGCCGATCGACGAGATCCGCGAGTCGATCCGCGCCGTGTTGCGCGAGGAGCGCCTCGACAGCGAGATCGACCGCTGGACCGCCGAGCTGCGCCGTCAGGCCGATGTCATCGACCTGCTCGACGCCGGCGGCGAGAGCCTGCCGCCGGTCGGGCTGGTCCTCCCCGACGGCAAGCCCTGACGCTCAGGGCGTCGAGATGCTCCAGGCGGCGCTGTCGCCCCCCTCGAAGCCGTCCCGGAAGAGAAGGTTCGACGGCGGCGGCGACGGAGGGGTCGCCAGGGCGCCCTGCACCACGCCGAGTGGCTGATAGCCGCTGTAGCCGGGAAAGACGAGGTCGAGGCGGGAGTTGCCCAGACGGCGGACGACGATCTCGGAGAGCACCCGCCGGAAGTCGGTGGTGACCTCGACGTCGCCGTCTGTCGAGCTGCGCCGGCGCCAGCCCGGGCCAGGTGCCGTGCAGGCCGCCGATCGCGTTGCCCGAGAGCACGAACATGTTGTTGCCGTGGCCGTGGTCGGTGCCGCGGTCGGCGTTCTCGCAGACGCGGCGGCCGAACTCGCTCATCACCACGACGGTCAGCTGCTGCGTGTAGTTGACGGCGCCGCGCCGTCGAGGTCCGTCCAGAGGGCGCTGCAGGCCGCTGCGCGAGCTCGTCGGCGAGCGAGGCGTAAAGATCGCGTCCTGGTTCTCGTGGTGGTCCCACCCGCCGAGGTCGAGCGTCGCGATGCGCAGGCCGAGGTCGAGCTTGATCATCTGCGCGATGGTCTGCAGGTTGTCGCCGAACCAGGTGCCCGGATAGACGACGCCGCCCGACGGGACGTAGTCGCCGCTCGCGTAGAGCTCGACGATGTCGACCGCGTCGAGCGCCTTCAGGCTCGTCTGGTGCAGCCAGGTGGTGTCCCCTTCGACCAGATTGCGCAGCGCCTGGCGCTGGTCGGTCTGCGCCAGCCCAGGGTCCGGTGTAGAGCGCGAAGTCGTAGGGGCTCGACAGGTTGATCGTCTCGTAGCTGCCGAGCAGCGACATCGCCTGCATGCCGCCGACCGAGAGCGACGGCATCAGGATGTCGGCGGGCAGGTTCGAGGCCGACTGCAGGTGGCGGGTGAGCCAGCCGGTGGCGGTCGATTGACGCCCGGGCGTGCCGAGCTCCATCCAGTCCATCGAGTCGAAGTGGCTGCGTTCGTTCGCCGCCATGCCGCAGCCGACGACCGACGAGCCAGCTTGCCGGCCTGGAAGAGCTCGTGCAGCGGCGCCGCCGCGGGGTGGATGCCGAGCTACGAGCCGTTGGCCCCCGCCATGCGTGCCGAGCGGTAGGGCGAGAGCTGCGCGGCGGGGATCTGCAGGTTGGGCGCGCAGGGCCTGGTAGGCGGCGCGGTCGTTGCCGGCGACCGGCACGACGAGGTTCAGGCCGTCCTGGCCGCCGCGCAGGAAGAGCACCACGAGGATCTCGTCGTTGACGGTGCCGCGTGCTGGGCGAAGGCGAGCGAGTTGAATCGCGAGCCGGCGAGGCTGGCGATGGCGGCCGAGCAGCCGACCACGAAGCCGCGGCGGGTGGTCTGGCAGTCGCAGTGGGCCATGGGATCTCTCGTTTCTCGCGGCGCTCAGCGCCAGAGGAATTCGGGCGACATGAACATCAGGCCGACCAGCGCGCGCAGGCGGTCCTGCCAGTAGTCGGGCCAGTCGTTGGTGTCGAGCGGCAGGTCGAAGCCGGGTTGAAGCCCTGCGCCATGAAGTCGACGAGCTCCTGGCGGTCGCCGCCGCGACCGGCTTCGAGAAGATGCGCGGGATCCAGAAGTCGACGAGCTCGGTCGCCGAGCGCGGCGTGGCGACCGTCTGGCCGAGGACGTCGAGGCGCGGTCAGGCGCCGGCGCCGTCCTCGAGGTCGACCAGCCAGTTGGCCAGCCGCCAGAGCGTGACGCGCGGGTTGGCGCTCTGCCAGGCGCCGCGCACGTCGGGGTGGCCGTTCGGCGGATGCCAGCCGAAGATCTCCTGCCCGCCGGCTTCGAACAGCCAGTGGAGCTCGAGGGTGTCCTTGAAATCGGG
This sequence comes from Thermoanaerobaculia bacterium, assembly GCA_963699245.1. Lineage (GTDB taxonomy): Bacteria > Acidobacteriota > Thermoanaerobaculia > Multivoradales > JAGPDF01 > JACTMI01. The sequence goes on along the minus strand of OY969426.1, from coordinate 1,375,441 downwards.
ATCGAAGGTGTCCCAGTCGGCCGGGTAGGGGACCTCCTGGTAGAAGCGGAAGTCCATTCGTCCGGCCCGCATCGCCGAGACGGCGAGCTCGAACGGCCGCTTGACCTTCTCGCCCCAGATGGACTGGAACTCGGTCGACAGCAGGATGTGCCGCAGCACCTTGCTGGATCTGCAGCGGGTCCTGCCAGGGCGACGTGAAGAGCGCCGCGGCCGAGGCGAGGAGCGCCGGGCAGGTGAGGTCGGGAAAGTCGCAGACCAAGCGGCGCAGCAGCTTGCGCGCGATGTGCGTGCCGCAGGCCGGGTGGCTGCAGAGAACGTCGAAGGCCTGCTGGCCGTCCTGCCGCGCGCCGCGCCCCGCGGGCATCGCGATGCCGAGCAGGGTCTTCGCCTCGGTCGAGTGCAGCGCGTCGACGAAGACGAACTGGCCCGTGTTGCCGCCGCCCCATTCCCAGGAGATCCAGTCGATGTCGAAAGTCCAGCCGGTGAGCGCGCGCGCCATGTCCTGGACGTCGTCCTCGCAATAGCCGAGCGGCCGGCCGTTCGCGTCGAGCGGAACCTGGTCGCGCGGCGTCTTGCCGTAGGAGCTGGCGGCGCCGAGGATGTGCAGCTCGATCACCTCGCGCGCGTAGTTCTCGTTCGAATAGCCGGCTCTGGTTCTCGGCGAAGTTCAGGTAGTTGTCGAGATAGACCAGCATCGAGTGCGACTTCGCCACCGCCTCGACCAGCGTCCGGAAGTTGCCGAGCGCGTTGGCGCGGATCGCCTGCCGGTCGAGCGCCCCGAACATCGGCCCTTCGATGAAATCGAAGGCGTAGACGTTGAAGTGGTTGTGCCAGAAATGGACCATCGACTCGGCGAGCTGCCGCTCGCTGTAGACGGCGCGCGTCCAGTCGCAGGAGCTCGCTTTCGGTGGCCGGCTGCAGGCGCTCCTCCCAGGAGAGAGTGTCGTCGAGGAAGTGCTGCTGCCAGAGCTCGGTGACGCTCTTGCCGAGCGTCGCGTAGCCCGAGGCGGCGATGCGCGCGTCGCAGTCGGTGTCGGCGATGGTCGCCGGGCTGCAGCTGGCGGTCGACCCAGGCCTGCAGGCAGGCCGCGGGACTCGCGCCGAGCGCGTCGAAGGCGGCGACGTCGCCCGGCCGCGGCCCGAAGGCGGCGTGATTCCACGCCACGGTGCCGAGCGGCGGCAGGGGAGTCGCGGCGTCGGCGGCGATCGCGGCGGTCAGCGCGGAGACCGGGCCGGAGGCGGTGGACTCCGAAGTGCGCATGCCCGTCGCCGGGCGGTAGCCGGCGCCTGGCCCCTTCGCCGCCACAGGCCGCGCCGCTCGCGGGCGCAGACGTTTCGGCCAGACCGGTGGTGCGGCGGTCTTGAAGAACATGAGACGCCCTCCGACGGCGTGCTGCGAGGTATGGGGCGACCCTAGCGGCACGCCGCGGCGGGCGATGTGAGTCCACTCACAACTTCCCGGGGGAAGGCGCCATAGCGGGACGGTGAGCGCCGTCTCGCCGCGCGGACGGCGCGATATCATCCGGCGCATGTCGGAGCCTCTTCGTCGCACCCCTCTCTACGACCGGCACGTCGCCGCCGGCGCCCGCATGGTCGAGTTCGGCGGCTGGGAGATGCCCGTGCAGTACACGGGCCTGATCGAGGAGCACCGCGCGGTGCGCACCGCGGCCGGCCTCTTCGACGTCTCCCACATGGGCGAGTTCCGGGTCAGGGGCGAGAACGCCCTCGCTTTCGTGCAGCAGCTCACTCCCAACGACGCCTCCAAGCTGACCCCCGGCCGCGCCCACTACAGCGCGCTGCTCACCCCCGACGGCACCTTCGTCGACGACCTCCTCGTCTACCGCATGGCGGCGGACGAGTTCATGCTCGTGGTCAACGCCGGCGAATCTCGAGGGGGATTTCGCCTGGGTGCTGGCGCAGCCGCGCATGGACGTCGAGCTCGAGAATGTCTCGGACGACTACGCGCTCGTCGCCCTGCAGGGGCCGCGCGCGGTCGGCATCCTCCAGCCGCTGACCTCGACGCCGCTCGATGCGATCCGCTACTACCACTTCGCGCGCGGCAAGGTGATCGGGGAGAGAGGCGATCTTCTCCCGCACCGGCTACACCGGCGAAGACGGCTTCGAGCTCTACCTCGCGCCGCAGGATGCGGCCGGGGTGTGGGACGGCCTGCTCGCGGCGGGCGCCGCGGTCGGGCTGGTGCCGGCCGGCCTCGGCGCGCGCGACACGCTGCGCCTCGAGGCGGGCATGGCGCTCTACGGGCACGAGATCGACCGCACGACGACGCCCTGGGAGGCCGGCCTCGACTGGATCGTCAAGATGGACAAGGGCGATTTCGTCGGCCGCGAAGCGCTCCACGCGGCGCGCGAGAGCGGCCTCGAGCGGCGGCTGGTCGGCTTCGAGGTCGACCGGGCGCGGCATCGCGCGGCAAGGGCACCGGATCCTGCACGGCGGGCGCGACGCCGGTTTCGTCACCAGCGGCACCTTCAGTCCGACTTTCGAGAAGGCGCTCGGCATGGCCTACGTCGAGACCGCGCTCGCGGCCGTCGGCACCGGGATCGAGATCGACGTGCGCGGCAAGGCCGTGCCGGCACGCGTCGCAGCGCTTCCTTTCTACAAACGAGCCAGATAGACGAGCCGCCGCGCGGCGGCGAGAGGAGAACGGCATGTACCCGAGCGAGTTCCGCTACACGCGCGAGCACGAGTGGGTGAAGCTCGAGGGCGACATCTGCGTCCTCGGCATCACCGAATTCGCGCAGAGCGAGTTGGGCGAGGTGGTCTTCGTCGAGCTGCCCGAAGTCGGGCACATGTACGACGCGGGCGGCGAGATCGGCACGATCGAGTCGGTCAAGGCGGTGGCGGAGGTCTACACCCCGGTCGCCGGCGAGATCGTCGAGCTCAACGAGACGCTGAAGGACGATCCGGCGGTCCTCAACGAGGACCCGCACGGCGAGGGGTGGCTGGTCAAGGTCCGCTACTCGTCGTCGTCGGACTTCGACGAGCTGATGGACGCCGAGGCCTACGAGGCCTACACCAGGGAAGGGAAGTGACCGCGTGAGCGATCCGGTCTTCGCCCCGCTCGACACCTTCGTCCGGCGCCATCTCGGCAGCTCGCCTTCCGAGATCGCCGAGATGCTCGCCACGGTCGGCGCCGCCGGCATGGCGGAGCTCGTCGCGCAGACCGTGCCGGCTTCGATCCGGCTCGGCCGCGAGCTGGCGATCGATTTCACGGGGTCGGCGGTCGGCGAAGATCGGGAAGTCGGTGAGGCGGAGGCGACCGCGCTGCTGCGGGCGATGGCGGCGCGCAACCGCGTGCTGCGCTCCTACCTCGGCCTCGGCTACCACGGCACCATCACGCCGGGCGTCATTCGCCGCAACATCCTCGAGAACCCGGGCTGGTACACGCAGTACACGCCGTACCAGGCCGAGATCTCGCAGGGCCGCCTCGAGGCGCTGCTCAATTTCCAGACCATGATCGCCGACCTGACCGCGATGCCGGTCGCCAACGCGTCGCTGCTCGACGAGGCGACCGCGGCGGCCGAGGCGATGCACCTCGCCGCGGCGGTGCACGCGAAGCTCGAGGCGATCGAGCGCCCGGTCTTCTTCGTCGCTGCCGACTGCCACCCGCAGACGATCGAGGTGGTCAGGACCCGAGCGCGGCCGGTCGGCATCGAGGTCTTCGTCGGCGACCCGCTCGGGGCAGATTTCGCGAGCGGACGCATCTTCGGCGTGCTCGTGCAGTACCCGGCGACCGACGGCCGGATTCGCGACTACGCGCGGTCTCGCGGCGAAAGCGCACGCGGCCGGGGCGATCCTGATCGCGGCCTGCGACCTGCTGGCGCTGACGCTGCTGCGGCCGCCGGGAGAGTTCGGCGCCGACGTCGCGGTCGGCTCGACGCAGCGCTTCGGCGTGCCGATGGGCTTCGGCGGGCCGCATGCCGGCTACATGTCGACGCGCGACGAGTACAAGCGGCAGATGCCGGGACGGCTGATCGGCGTCTCGCGCGACGCGCACGGCAATCCCGCCTTCCGCATGTCGCTGCAGACCCGCGAGCAGCACATTCGCCGCGAGAAGGCGACCTCCAACATCTGCACCGCCCAGGCGCTGCCGGCGATCCTGGCGGCGATGTACGCGGTGTACCACGGCCCCGAAGGGCTGCGGGCGATCGCCGCGCGGACGCACGCGCTGGCGGCGGCCTTCGCGGCCGGCGTGCGGCGGCTCGGGCACCGCGTCGCGGACGAGCCGTTCTTCGACACCGTGGCGGTCGGAGTGAAGGGAGGCGACGGCGCGGCCATCGTCGCGCGGGCGCTCGGCGAAGGGATCAACATCCGCCTGCTCGACACCGACACGGTCGCGGTCGCCTTCGACGAGACGGTGGGCCGCCGCGACTTCGCCGACCTGCTCGCCGTCTTCGGCGAGGAGGGAGTCGACGTCGACGCGCTGGCGCGCGAGGCGCGCGCGGGCCTGCCGGCGCCGCACGCGCGGACGAGCGGTTTCCTCTCGCATCCGGTCTTCAACCGCTACCACACCGAGCACGAGATGCTGCGCTACATCCGGCGGCTCGAGATGCGCGACCTCTCGCTGGCGCAGTCGATGATCTCGCTCGGCTCGTGCACCATGAAGCTCAACGCCACCGCCGAGATGGAGCCGATCACCTGGCCCGAGCTCGCCGAACGTCCACCCGTTCGCGCCGCTCGACCAGGCCGACGGCTACCTCGAGCTCTTCCGGGATCTCGAGCGCTGGCTGGCGGAGGTGACCGGCTTCACGGCCATCTCGCTGCAGCCGAACGCCGGCTCGCAGGGGGAGTACACGGGGCTGCTGGTGATCCGCGCCTTCCACGAGTCGCGCGGCGAGGGGCACCGCAACGTCTGTCTGATCCCGGTCTCGGCGCACGGCACCAACCCGGCCTCGGCGGTGATGGCCGGCATGAAGGTTGTCGTCGTCGCCTGCGACGACAACGGCAACATCGACGTCGCCGATCTGCGCGCCAAGGCGGAAGCCAACGCCTCGTCGCTCGCCGCCCTGATGGTGACCTACCCCTCGACGCACGGCGTCTTCGAAGCCTCGATCCGCGAGATCTGCGAGGTCGTGCACCGCTTCGGCGGCCAGGTCTACCTCGACGGCGCCAACATGAACGCCCAGGTCGGCCTCTGCCGGCCGGGCGACATCGGCGCCGACGTCTGCCACCTCAACCTGCACAAGACCTTCTGCATCCCGCACGGCGGCGGCGGCCCCGGCATGGGGCCGATCGGCGTCGCCAGGCACCTCGCCCCCTTCCTGCCGGGCCATCCGCTCGCCGTCTGCGGCGGCGAGCGGGCGATCGGGCCGGTGGCGGCGACGCCGTGGGGGAGCGCCCTCATCCTGGCGATTCCGTGGATGTACATCGCGATGATGGGCGGCCGCGGCCTGCGCCGGGCGACCGAGGTCGCGATCCTCAACGCCAACTATCTCGCCGCGCGGCTCGCTGGGCACTATCAGGTGCTCTACCGGGGCGCCAACGGGCGGGTGGCGCACGAGTTCATCCTCGACCTGCGGCCGTTCAAGGCCTCGGCGGGCGTCGAAGCCGAGGACGTCGCCAAGCGGCTGATGGACTACGGCTTCCACGCCCCGACGATGTCCTTCCCGGTGCCGGGCACGCTGATGATCGAACCGACCGAGAGCGAGTCGAAGGCGGAGCTCGACCGCTTCTGCGCGACCATGATCGCCATCCGCGAAGAGATTCGCGCCATCGAGGAGGGGCGGGCCGATCGCAAGGACAACGCGCTCAAGAACGCGCCGCACACCGCCGGCGCGATCGCCGGCGAGTGGGACCGGCCCTACTCGCGCGAGCAGGCGGCGTTTCCGCTCGCCTGGGTGCGCGAAGGGAAGTTCTGGCCCTACGTCGGGCGTATCGACAACGTCTGGGGGGACCGCAACCTGGTCTGCCTCTGCCCGCCGGTCGAGGAGTACGCGACGCGCTGAGGCGCGTCCGCGGCGCCAGGACCGGAAGCCCGGCACCTTGAAGTCCATCGCTCTCTTCTGCGGCTCCAACGCCGGCGCGGATCCGGCCTTCGCCGCGGCGGCCGCCGCGTTCGGAGCCGAGGTCGCGCGGCGCGGGCTCCGCCTGGTCTACGGCGGCGGCAGCGTCGGGCTGATGGGCATTGCCGCCGACGCCGCGCTCGCCGGCGGCGGCGAAGTCGTCGGGGTCATTCCGCGCTTCCTCTTCGAGCGCGAGGTCGGGCACCAGGGCGTCACCGACCTGCGGATCGTCGAGTCGATGCACGAGCGCAAGGCGCTGATGGCGACGCTCTCGGATGCCTTCGTCGCCCTGCCGGGCGGCATCGGCACGCTGGAGGAGGTCTTCGAGATCTGGAGCTGGGCGCAGCTCGGCCTGCACGCCAAACCCTGCGCGCTGCTCGACGTGGCGGGCTACTTCGGCTCGCTCGTCGCTTTCCTCGACGGCGCCGTGACGGCGGGTTTCGTGCGGCCCGCGCACCGCGCGCTGCTGCTCACCGGCGAGACGCCGGCGGAACTGCTCGACCGGCTGGCGAGCGTGCCGGCGCCGCCGGGGCGGCTTTACCTGGAGCAACGGGGACGATCATGATCTCCCGCCTGCTGCGGTCCTTTCGCGCCGACGACGACCGGAGAAGACCGGCGCCACGCCAGCCCCCGAAGCTCGTCCTGCTCGACTGGGCGGCGACGCTGGCGCTCGGGGTTCTGGCCTTCGTCGCCTTCCGCGACTCGCCAGTGCACATGCTGCTCGACTCGAAGTACTCCCTGCTGTCGAGCGAGGTGCTGCTCCACGAGCGGACCTGGGATCTCTCCCGCTATCTGGCGTGGCTCAAGGACGTGCACGAAGATCTGCAGGAGCAGGGCGAGGTCTCGCGCAGCAGCTGGCAACTTCGCGTCTCGCACGGCAGGCTGGTCTACATCTACCCGCCGGGCACCAGCTTGCTGTCGATGCCGGCGGTCGCTCTGATGAACGCGACCGGGTTGTCGTCGATCTCGGAGGACGGCCGCTACTACCGGAACGGCGAGCGGAGAATGCAGATCCTGCTCGCGGCCTTCCTGTCGGCGCTCACCGTCGTTGTCTGCGTCCGGCTGGCGCGGCGCGAGCTCCCGCTGCCGCACGCGCTCGTGATGGGACTGGTCGCCGGGTTCGGCACCGCGATCTGGAGCACCGCCTCGCGGACGCTCTGGATGCAGACCTGGGGCGTGCTGCTGACCGCCGCGGCGATGCTCGAGCTCCTGCGCTGGGACGACGGCGAGCGGCGGCGGCCGGAGCTGCTGGGGTTCCTCCTCGTCGCGGCCTTCTGGGTGCGTCCCACCAGCGCTCTGCTCGCCGGCGCGGCGACGCTCTACGTACTCTGGCGGCATCGCCCCGCCTTCCTGCGCCTGGTCGCGACCGGCGCGCTCGGCGCGCTCGGCTACCTCGCCTACACCCGCATCGTCTGGGGCGCGGCGGTGCAGGGTTACATGCGCCAGGCACGCCACCTGGGCAATCTCGATCTCGTCGTCGGAGTCCGCAGGCTGCTCGTCGATGCGGAGCGCGGGGTGCTGATCTGGTCGTCGTTCTTCGTCGTCACCCTCATCGTCCTGCTGCGGCTCGGCATCCGTCGCGAGCGGCGCCCGTACGCGCTCTTCGCCGGCGTCCTGCTCGCCTCGTACATGGGGCTCTACGGCAGCGTCCGGTGGTGGTGGGGCACCGGCACCGTCGGTTATCGCTATCTGACCGAGATCTCGCCGGTCCTGGTCTGGGTGGCGGCCTACGCCTGGCGGCGCCAGCGCGAGGAGCGGGCGCGTCTCGGCCCGGCCTGGAGACTGGGAGTCGCGGCGCTCGCCGTGGCTTCGGTCGCGGCGAGCGTGGTGGCGCATTCGACGGGAGCCTTCAACTACACCGGCTCGGCCGAGAAGCGCGGCCTGCGAGCTCCGATGAGCGCCTGGCCCGAAGGGAGCGGCAAGCCGCTCTCGTACCTCGAGCGCATACCGCACCGCATTCCGCTCGCCTATTGGGGGCTCGTGCCGCGCGGCGGGCCCGAACCGGCCGCCGACGATCCGGCCGCAGACCCGGCGCCGAAGCGAGGCCGTAAGAAGTCTGGGCCGGAATCGTAAGAGGGCTGTGCTCCGCCGCCTCCTCGGACCGTTCGTCCTCCTCGCCGCGGGACTTGTGGGCCCGGCACGGGGCCTCGAATTCCATCATCAACGGCTCGAGCTGGCGGGCGCTCCCGCGGCTCTCTTCACCGCCGACGTCGACCGCGACGGGGTCGCCGATCTCGTCACCGTGCTGGCGGCAACCGACTGGGGGGAGATCGGCGTCGACGAGAGCCAGCGCGTGGACGACGCCGGCGCCTATGTCGACGTTCTCACGGTCGTCCCCGCGCTGCTCGACCGGCGCCTCCTCGCCGTCCATCGCGGCGAGCCGGGCGGCGTATTCGCCGCCGCCCCCTGGACGCTCGAGCTGCCCGAGAGCGTCCACGCGCTGCTGCCGGGGCCGTCCGCCGAGCCGCTGCTCGCCTGGACCGACGACGGAATCTCGGCGGTGGCGCTGGTCGACGGCACCCTCGCGCTGGCTCCCCGGCTCGCGGCGCCGTCGCCGCTGGCCGGCAGCGCCAGCCTCCTGCCCGACCTGCCGCTGACGCCGGACCTCGACGCCGACGGCGAGCGCGACCTGCTGCTGCCGGTGGAGGCGGGCCTCGAAGTCCATCTCGGCGCGGGCGGGAGCCTCGCGCCGGCTCCGGCGGCGGTCGTCCCCTACGCGCTCGAGGAGCGGGTGCCGGGCGACGCGCGGCACTACCGCGAGGAGACGCGGCGCCAGCTTCCGCTGCCGCAGGCGATCGACCTCGACGGCGACCATCTGCCCGAGCTCGTCTTCCGCGAGCACGAGCGCGGCCTGAACGGCCTGCGCGTGGCGCGCAACCTGGGCGGCGGGCGCTTCGCGCCGGCGATCGATCCGCTCGCCGGCCGGCCGCGCGACGCCGAGCCCGAGGTGGTCTGGCTCGGCGATCTCGACGGCGACGGCCGCGCCGAGCTCGTCACCCGCGAGGAGCTGTCCGGGAAGGACGAGTCGATGCGTGAAGGCGTGGAGGAAGCGCGCGCCCCCCGCGCGCGCTATCGCGTGCACGCGCTGACGGCCGACCTGGTCTGGAATCCCCAGCCGCGCCGCACCTTCGAGCTCGCCGGCCACGTTTTCGGCGGCGGCGGGGAAGCGCTCGGCCTGCCGGCCGGCATCGCCGATCTCGACGGCGACGGCCGGGTCGATCTGGTGGCGCTGCGGCTCGATCTCTCGATGTTCCAGCTCCTGCGCGTCGTCGCGGCGCGCTCGCTGCGGCTCGGTCTCGACTTCCAGCCTTACTGCCAGAACGCCGACGGCTCCTTTCGCGGCGTCGAGGGACAGGACCTCGGCGGCAAGTTCACGCTGCGCCTCGACCGGCTGCGCCTCGGCCAGCTCTCGTCGTTCGGCGGAGACTTCGACGGCGACGGACGGGCGGACTTTCTCCAGCTCGGACGCGGCCGCGAGGTGAGCGTCCGATTCGGGCGGCCTGGCTGTCTCTTCCCGCAGGCGGGGAGCGCGAAGCTCGAGCTCGCCGACGAGCCGGCGGATCTCGCGCTGGTCCGCGTCATCGATCTCGACGGCGATCGCCGCAGCGATCTGGCGGTCACCACGCCTCCCGCGAAAGGGGCGATCGGAGGACGCGGCACGCTCGATCTCTACTTCGTCGTCGGCGGCGGGGGGGCGAAATGACGAGGCGTGGCGCGCCGGCTCTCCCCGCGCTGCTCGTCGCCATCGCCCTGGCGCGGCCGCTGGCGGGCGCGACGCCGCCAGCCGCCGGCTGGCGCGAGATTCCCCTCGGCGGCCGCCTGGTCGCGGCGCTCGCCGCCGGCGACGGCCGGCTCCTGCTGCTGGTCCGTCCTGCGGACGCCGCCGACGGGCCGCGGCGCCTGCTGGCGCTCGCCGACGGCACGACGACGCCGGTGCCGCTCCTCGACGGACTCGGGGGCTGGACCAAGGCGCTCGCCGCGATCGACCTCGGCCGCGGCACGGAGCTCGTCGCCGGCGGTCTGGGTCGCCTCGTCTCGCTCGGGCCGCTGGCGCGGCCGGCCGGCGAGCGGATGCTGATCGAGCATCCCGGCTTCGACCTGCGCTCCCTCTCGCCGGCGCCCCTGCGCGCCGGCGTCGAGCCCGAGATCGCCGCCGCCGAAGTCGGCGCGCTGCGCATCTGGCGGCCCGACGGCGCCGGCGGTCTGACGCTCGAGACACGGCTCGAGATTCCCTTCACGGTCGAACGGAACGAGGCCGGTCTCCGCCTGGCCGGTTCGCCGGTCGTCCGGCTCCCCGCGACGGCGTCGGGCGCCCGCCGCTACGCCGCCGGTCCCGACGCGGTCGGCGCTCGCCTGCGCGTCGTGCTCTTCGAGGCGGAGCAAGGGAGCCCATGGCGCCGCGCGGAGACCTGGTCCGCGCTCCCCGGCCCGGAGTCGGTCGAAGAGAGCTGGCTGGGCGCCGTCGACGGCGCGCCGGCGCTGGTCGCGCGCACGCAGCGCTCCGACGAGATCAACGCCTTCGAGGATCAGCTCTGGCGCGTCTTCCTGCCGGCGCCGGACCGCACGCGGGCGGGACGCCGGCCGGAGCTGGCGGTGGCGGTCGACTCGAAGCGCTGGCACGACGTCGACGCGCTCCTCGCCGACGGCGACGGCGACGGCCGCACGGATCTCCTGATCGCGCGGCCGGAAGGACTCCTGGGCGGCGATCTCGTGGTCGAGGTCTTTGCCGGCGCCGGAGGAGGACGGTTCGAGCCGCGCTCGCGCCGCAGCGATCTCGATCATGCTCCGTCGCAGTTCGCGCTGCTCGCGGACGCCGATGGCGCGGGCCATCCCGGTCTCGCGGCGCTCGGCGACGAGGACGTGACGCTGAGGCGCTTCGCGGCGAGCGGCCGCGCCGCGCTCGAGCGGACGCCGCTCGCCGTCGCGCCGCGCCCGGCACGCCCGGCGAAGGCGAAGGAGAAGAAGAAGGAAACGGAAAAGGACGAGAACGCCGCGCGGGTCTCCTGGCTCGGCGCGGTCGCGCGCGCCGGCGGGCCTCCGGACCTGCTCTACCTGGCGACGCCGGAAAAAGGCGAGGAACGCCTCGTCCTGGTGCGGACAGCGAAGCGCTGACTCAGCTTTCCCGCCGCTCGAGCAGCATCGCGTCGCCGTACGAGTAGAAGCGGTAGCCGGCCTCGATCGCTTCGCGGTAGGCGGCGAGGACGCGCTCCCTGCCGGCGAAAGCGGCGACCAGCATGAGCAGCGTCGAGCGCGGCAGGTGGAAGTTGGTCAGCAGAAGATCGACGACGCGAAATCGGAAGCCGGGAGTGATGAAGAGCGCCGTCGCGCCCGTTTCCGCCACCACCTCGCCCTCGTGTTCGGCGGCGACGCTCTCGAGCGTGCGGACCACGGTGGTGCCGACCGCGACGATGCGTCCCCCGTCGCGGCGGGCGCGCGCGATCGCCGCCGCCGTGGCGGGCGAGATCGCGTAGCGCTCGCGCTCCATGCGGTGCTCGTGCACCAGCTCGGCGGTCACCGGCTTGAAGGTGCCGATGCCGACGTGCAGGGTGATGGCGGCGCGCCCGACGCCCCGCGCGGCGAGCGCCGCGAGCAGCGTCTCCGAGAAGTGCAGGCCGGCGGTCGGCGCGGCGATCGCTCCCGGCTCGCGCGCGAAGAGCGTCTGGTAGCGCTCGCGATCGGCGGCTTCGTCGGGGCGGTCGACGTAGGGAGGGAGCGGGACGTGGCCGAGCGTTGCGAGATGGGGCTCGACCGCGCCCGAGAAGCGGAGGCGATGGCGACCGTCCTCGCGCTTGGCGACGACCTCCGCCGACAGCTCCGGCGAGAAGACGAGCTGCGTTCCGGGGCGCGCCTTGCGTCCCGGCTTCGCCAGGCAGTCCCAGGTCGTCTCGCCGGTCTTCTCGACCAGCAGGATCTCGACCTCGCCGCCGCCGGGCGCGCGCCGGGCGAAGAGGCGCGCCGGCAGGACGCGCGTGTCGTTGACGACCAGCAGGTCGCCCGGGCGCAGCAGCTCCGGCAGGTCGCCGATCCGGCGATGGCGCGCGCCGCCCGCGGCGTCGACGACCAGCAGGCGGCTCTCGCCGCGCGGCGCCGCGAACTGGGCGATGCGATCGGCGGGGAGCTCGAAGTCGAAGTCGGCGACGCGCAAGCGCGGCAAGCCTAGCCCGGGAGGCGAACGGCTGCGCGGGTCGAAGCGTTCGCGTGCTCCCTCGGCGACCAGGTTGAAGGCGAGAACGGCGAGCGCCAGGGCGAGGCCGGGAGCGAGCGAGATCCAGGGAGCGATCACGAGCGCGTCGCGCCCGTCGGCGATCAGCCCGCCCCAGGAAGAGACGGGAGGGGGCGCCCCGAGGCCGAGGAAGGAGAGCGCCGCTTCGCCCGCCACCGCGCCGGCCATGCCGAGCGACGCCTCGACGGCGACGGCGCCGGCGAGGTTCGGAAGCAGGTGGCTCCACGCCAGGCGCAGCGGCCCGACGCCGCCGGCGCGCGCCGCGAGCACGAACTCGCTCGCGACGAGGCGCCGGGTCTCGGCGCGCACGAGACGCGCCACCGGCATCCAGCCGGTCAGGCCGAGCAGCAGCACCGTGGTGCCGCGTCCCGGCGGCACGACGGCGGCGAGCGCGACGACGAGGAAGAGGCGTGGAAAGGCCTGGGCGCCTTCGAGCAGGGCGAGGAGCGCCCGGCCTCGCCGCCCGTGCGCGAGGCCGGCGGCGATGCCGAACGGCAGCCCGCCGCCGACCGAGAGCGCGACTGCTGCCAGCGCCACTGCCAGCGAGAGACGGCCGCCGTGCAGCAGGCGGGCTGCGAGGTCGCGGCCGAAGCGATCGGTGCCCAGCCAGGCGGTCTGCGAGCGCGGCGGCCCGGCGGCAGCGGTAAGCGGGATCGAGCGTGGCGCGCCGGGACCGATCAGCACCCAGGACCCGTCCTGCCGCTCGATGGCCGTGGCGGCGAGACGCCGTCCGTCGGTGAGCGTCAGCGTCGCGAATCGGGCGCCGGGGGGCGCGAAAGCGGCGACCGCCGGATCGAGAGTCGTGTCGGGATCGGCGGCGTCGAGCGCCGCCCCCAGCGTGACGGCGCCGGCGAGCAGCAGCAGAAGGGCCGCGCCCCAGCGCAGCTCAGCCGGGCTGCGGCGCATCGTCGTCATGGATCGAACGCCGCTGGCGCGGATCGAGCGCCGCCTGGAGGAGATCGGTGGCGAAGCTCGTGGCGACCACCGCGACGGCGGCGACGGCGCTGCCCGCGAGCAGCACGGGATAGTCGCGGGCCGCGAGCGCGTCGCAGACCAGGCGCCCCACCCCCGGCCGCGCGAAGACGACCTCGACGGCGAGGGCGCCGGACAGCAGCGCCGCGGCCGAGAGCCCCGCCAGCTCGACGAGCGGCGCGCTCGACGGCGCAGCAGGTGGCGGAGGAGGAGCGACCGCTCGCCGAGGCCGCGCGCGCGCGCCGCGTGGAGCCATGGCTCGGCGCCGGCGTCGACGCACCAGCGAGCGGACGTGGCGCGCCGTTGCCGCCGCGGCGGGGAGGCCGAGCGCGGCGGCGGGGAGAGCGAGATGGCGGAGGAGCGTGGCGAGGTTGGCGTCGTCTCCCGCCACGCCGCCGGCGGGAAAGAGCGGCCAGCGCAGGGCGAAGAGGATCAGCAGGAGGAGCCCGAGCCAGAACGAGGGCAGCGACCAGAGCGAAGAGCGATGCCGCACGCAGCAGGTGATCGAAGGTCCTGCCGGCGCGGCGCGCGGCCAGCGCTCCGAGCGGCACGCCGACGGCGAGCTCGAGCGCGAGCGCCGCGGCGGCGAGCGCCAGGGTCGGCGGCGCGGCCTCGGCGAGCAGCGCGCGCACCGGACGCTGCGTGGCGAAAGAGACGCCCCAGTCGCCCCGCGCGGCGGCGGAGAGGAAACGGAAATAGCGCGCGGCGAGCGGCGCGTCGAGGCCGAGCGCGGCGCGCATCCGCGCGCGCTGGGTGACCGGCACGCGCGGGTCCTCCGCCAGCGCGCCGGGACCGCCCGGCAGGGCCTGCAGCAGCAGGAAGGTGGCGCTCACCACGACCCAGACGACGGCGAGCGCGGCGATGCCGCGACGGACGAAGAAGCGCGCCACGGTTCAGCTGCCGCCGGCGCTCCGGCGCCAGCGGGGCAGGCCGGCGAGCGCGGAGAGCGGGGAGATCTCGACGCCGGTGAGCTCGCGGCGCGCCGCCGCCAGGCGCGGCGGCTCCCAGAGGAAGGTGTAGGGCTGGTCGCGGTGGAGCAGGCGCTGCAACCCGATCAGCGCCGGGCGCATGGCCTCGGGAGTGGCGGCGCCGGCGGCTTCGTCGAGCAGGCGATCGGCTTCGGGGCTGGCGTAGGCGGTGAAGTTCCAGCCGTCCGCGATCTCGCGCGAGTGGAAGTAGGGCCGGAAGTCGAGCGTGGTGTCGACCGCCCAGCCGGCGAGCGTGGCGTCGTAGTCGCCGCCGAGATTGCGCTCGGTCAACGCCTGGATCTCGAGCGTGCGCGGCACCACTTCGACGCCGACGCGGCGGAGCTGCTCCTGGATCAGCACCAGGGCGTCGGCGCGGACGCGATTGCCCGGCGTTGGTCAGCAGCTCGAAGCGGAACGGTCGTCCGTCGCGCTCGACGATGCCGTCGCCGTCGCGATCGGCGAAGCCGCGCTCGGCGAGCAGCCGCCGCGCCTCCTGCGGATCGCACGGCCAGGGCGCGAGCTCGGGGTCGCGGGCCCAGAAGGGAGCCGGCACCGGGCCGGCGGCGACGCGGGCGCGGCCGCGCCAGAGCGCGTCGACCAGCAACTGGCGGTCGATCGCGAGGGTCAGGGCGCGGCGCACGAGCGGGTCGTCGAAGGGCGCCCGGCGCAGGTTCCAGGCGATGTAGTCGTACTGGCGCGCCTCGCCCACCACCAGGCGGAGACGCGGGCTGCGCGCCACCCGCTCGGCGTCGAGCGGCGTGAGGCCGTCGGCGAAGTCGAATGCGCCGGCGAGCAGCTGCTCGACGAGCGCGGCGGGATCGGGCACGACGCGGAAGACGACCGGACCCGCGGCAGCGGGGCCCGGACCGTGCCACTGCTCGTTCGGTGTCAGCGCCAGCTCGACGCCCGGGTGCCAGGCGGCGAGCCGGAAGGGGCCGTCGGTGACCAGGTGCTGGCGGAACCAGTCGCCGCCGCGCCGCCACTCGGCGAAGGGGAGGGTTCCCCAGGCGTGCTCGGGAAGGATCGGCGCCGTCGTTGACGTCGACGAGCGCGAAGGCGCCGCCGGGCCGGAGCCGGAAGAGAACCGTGCGGTCGTCGATCGCCCGGACTTCCTCGATGCCCGCCTTGGAATCCGAGTAGGGCCAGGCGACGTCGCCGTCGGTCTCGGCGCGGTGGGTGAAGACGACGTCGCGCGCCGTCACCGGATCGCCGTCGCTCCAGCGCAGTCCTTCGCGCAGCCGCACCAGAAGACGCCGGCGATCGGACGAGAGATCCCAGCTCTCGGCGAGAGCGGGAGCGAAACTCGGCGGCTGGTCCAGCGATCCCGCGCTCTCGGCGAGGAGCTCGGGGAAGAGCAGGTCCAGGACCTCGTGGCTGAATCGCGTGCCCGTCGCGACGAGCGGATTGACGCCGGCCAGGTCGCACCGTCGAAGCGATGACGATCGGGGGCGTGGCAGGAGCCGCGCGCGGGCGCGCCCGAGCGCGCGCACGCCGAGGCCGCGGCCAGTATCAGGCCGCACCCGACCCCCCTCCACAAGTGCATGGCGCGGCGGAGAATAGAAGAGAAGCGGGCAAAAAGGAAAAGGGCGAGAGTCGCCTCTCGCCCTTCGTTGCGCCGCCGAAGCCGCGGTTACTTGATGGCGATCTTGCGCGGCTTGACGCCTTCCTGCTTCGGCAGGTCGAGGCGGAGCACTCCGTTCTCGAAGTTCGCCTCCACCTTGTCGGTGCGCACGCCGGTGGGCAGCGTGAACGAGCGGCTGAAGGTGCCGTAGGAGCGCTCCAGGCGGTGATACTCCTCGCCCTTCGTCTCCTTCTCGAACTTGCGCTCACCGGCGATGGTGAGGATGTTGTTCTCGACCGTGATCTCGAGGTTCTCCTTGGTCATGCCGGGGAGCTCGATCGCGAAGTGCAGCGCTTCCTGCGTCTCCTTGATGTCGACCGCCGGCGTCCAGGTGCGGTTCGCGACCCCTTCGGTCGGCATCTGAGTGCC
Source organism: Thermoanaerobaculia bacterium (assembly GCA_963699245.1). GTDB lineage: Bacteria > Acidobacteriota > Thermoanaerobaculia > Multivoradales > JAGPDF01 > JACTMI01. The sequence goes on along the minus strand of OY969426.1, from coordinate 1,359,270 downwards.
CCAGGCGTCCTGGAGCATCTGGTTGAAGAGGCGATCGAGGCGCGTGCGGACGAGGTCGGTCTCCGGGGTCCAACGGGTGATGGCGCTGGTCATGGTGTCCTCCTGTCGAGTCGCGGAAGGGAGTCGGCCCTCCCGGCTAAGGTCTCCCTTAGGAACGCTCATATTTTCCGCTTTATTCTTTCGGGTGTCAATATATATCAATACTTTACTAAGATTCTGCTCAAACCTTGAGCCAGCGAGGGTTGCGGGTGGACCCGAGAGCGGGTGCTATCTTCGACCGGCGATGTCCCCGGGCCGAACCCAGCGCCCCTCTCGCCGCTTCTGGTTCCTCGCCGGGTTGGTCGGCGCCTTCCTCGTCCTCGACCTCGCTCTCTTCGCCTGGCTCATCTTCCGCTCGCTCTCGCAGCGCGAGCTCGATCGCGTCCTGCTCGAAGCGCGCGCCGAGGCGCAGGATCTCGCCGGGCGGCTCCACCGCAGCGCGGAGAAGACCGGCGGCGACCTCTTCACCGCCGTCGCGATGGAGCAGGAGACGCAGACCTACATCGACTCCGTCCTGCGCCAGCGGCAGATCGTGCAGACGGTCGAGATCACCGACAAGAACGGCGTGCTGGTGATGAAGGAACGGCGCGAAGCCGAGATCGCGCTGCCCACCGCGCCGCCCGAGGTGAGCCGCGAGCTCCCCGCGGCGCGCCCCAACGTCGAGTCGCGCACCACCGAGAGACGCGAGAGCCGGCCGGTCGCGCTGCCGCCCGCCGCGGCGCTCGGCTCGCTCGACGTCAGCGTGCCGATCGGCACCTTCGGCTCGTTGCGCATCGGTCTGAGCCCGGTCGAGATGGACCGCCGCATCCGCCAGCTGCGCGGCGAACTGGTGCGGCAGACCGCGATCATCGGCGGCCTCACCGGCCTGCTGGTCGTGGTCGCCGTCGTCCTCATCTCGATCCTCATCCGGCGCGGCGAGAAGCTCGAGGCCCAGGCCGCGGAGGCCGAGCGCCTCGCCTACGTCGGCACGCTCGCCGCCGGCCTGGCGCACGAGATCCGCAATCCGCTCAACTCGCTCAACCTCAACATGCAGATGCTGGAGGAAGACCTGGCGCCCGGCGAATCCGGCGACGCGAACCGCCGCCTGCTCACCGTGACGCGCTCGGAGATCGGCCGGCTCGAGCGCCTGGTTTCGGAGTTCCTCGCTTACGCCCGCCCGCGGCCGCTCCATCTCGCCGAGGTCGCCGCGATCGACCTGCTGATCGCCGCGCGCGAAGTGCTCGCGGCGCAGATCGCGCAGCGCGACGCGGTGGTGCGCATCGTCGACGAGAGCGAGGAGGCCTCGGTGCGCGTCGACGAAGAGCAGATCCGCCAGCTCCTGCTCAACCTGCTGCAGAACGCGCTCGCCGCGACCGAGGACACCGGCCGGCGGCCCGAGATCGCCCTGCAGGTGCGGCGCGCCGGCGACCGCGTCGAGCTCGAGGTGCGCGACAACGGGCGCGGCATCCCGGAAGCCGAGCGCGCTCGCGTCTTCGAGGCCTTCTTCTCGACCCGGCGCGGCGGCACCGGGCTCGGCCTCGCGATCGCCGAGCGGATCGCGCGCGCCCACGACGGCGCCATCCGCTGCGACAGCGAGGTCGGACAGGGCTCCCGTTTCGTGCTTTCGCTGCCCCTTTTCGCTGCCGACGGTGAAGGGGGAGCCGCCGGCGACTAGAATCGTCGTCATGGCGGTACGACAGATCGGAGTCCTGACCGGCGGCGGCGACGCGCCGGGGCTGAACGCGGTGATCCGCGCCGTGGTGCGCACCGCCGACCAGCTCGCGACGGTGCGCACGCTGGGCGTCCTCGACGGCTTCGAGGGGCTGCTCGACCGCCGCTTCCTGCCGCTCGACCGCGCCTCCACCCGCGGCCTGGTCCGGCGCGGCGGCACCGTGCTCGGCACCACCAACCGCTGCAACCCCTTCCAGTTCCGGCTGCCGGGCGGCGCGCTCCTCGACCGCTCCGCCGAAGTGCTCGCCAACGCGCGGGTGGCCGGGCTCGACGGGCTGGTGGTGATCGGCGGCGACGGCAGCCTGCGCATCGCGACCGAGCTCGCGGCGCTCGGGCTGCCGGTGGTCGGCGTGCCGAAGACGATCGACAACGACCTCGCCGCCACCGACTTCACCTTCGGCTTCTGGACCGCCATCGCCACCGCGACCGACGCGCTCGACAAGCTGCGCGACACGGCCGAGAGCCACCATCGCGTCATGCTGCTCGAGGTGATGGGGCGCGACGCGGGATGGATCGCCCTCTACGCCGGCATCGCCGGCGCCGCCGACGTCATCCTGCTGCCCGAGATCCCGTATCGCATCGACGCCGTCGAGGCGACGGTCGAGGAGCGCGCGGCGCGCGGCCTGGCCTATTCGCTCGTCGTCGTCGCCGAGGGGGCGCGGCCGCTCGACGGCGGGCCCTCGTTCGTCACCCTCGACGCCGGCGACGGCCATCCGCGCCACGGCGGCGCCGCCGAGCGGCTGGCGCGCGACCTGGCGCCGCGCCTCGCGCACGAGATCCGCTGGACGGTGCTGGGACACCTGCAGCGCGGCGGCTCGCCGGTGCCGTTCGACCGCATGCTCGCCACGCAACTCGGCTCGCACGCGGCGCGCCTCGCCGTCAACGGGAACTGGGGAAGGATGGTCTGTCTGCGCGGCGGCGAGATCGCGGACGTTTCGCTCGCCGACGCGATCTCGCGTCCCAAGAACGTCGATCCCGCCGGCGAGCTGGTGACGACGGCGCGCGCCACCGGCATCGCCTTCGGCGACTGAGTCAGCTCTGGTCGGAGCCGCCGCGCGGCTCGTCGACGATCGCGTCGAAGTCCTCTTCGGTCACGAACTGATCGGGCTCGTCGTTGCCGCAGGCTTCGCAGAGCGCTTCGATGCACCCTTCGTCCCCCCACTCGAAGACGTAGCAGGGGGTCTCGCAGTTGAGGCAGATCAGGTAGTCGGGCGATGCCATGGTCAGCCTCCGGTCGCGGCGGGATGATGCGCCGCCGCTCCGTCGTCGCGCAAGGGGAAGGCGGCGCGAAAGGCCGCGACGGCGGCGAAGAAGTCGTGCGGCTTCTGCCATTGCAGGCCGTGGCCGGCGCCGGCGATGACGGTGAGGGTGGCGCGGGGAAGCGCCCGCTGCATCGCCTCACCCACTTCGGGCCGGAAGAGCGTGTCCCCCTGGCCGAAGATCAGGCCGACCGGCACCGCGATCCGCCCCAGGTCGGCGTCGTCGAAGGCATCTTCCTCACGCACCGTCGCCAGCACGTCGCGCACCGTCGGCGTCGTGTAGAGGAAGTAGAGGAGGATGCGCGCCGGCTGCAGGTACCAGGGCGGCGCGACGAAGAGGGCCTGCCACATCCGTTTGATGTCGGCCAGGGTCTCGACGCGGACCATCGATTCGATCCGCTGCCAGTCCTGGTTCTTGTAGCCGCCCGCCGCGACGAGGACGAGCCGGGCCACCCGCTCCGGATGCGCGATTCCGAGCTTGGCCGCGATCCAGCCGCCGAGACTGACGCCGCAGACGGTCGCCTGCCGCCCGCCGAACTCGCGGCGGGCGAGCTCGGCCATGACGTCGACTCCGTCGGCGACGCCGATCGCGGCGCGCGGACCGCGGGTGCCGCCGTTGGCCGAGAGCTCGGGGAGGACGATCTCGCAGTCCTCAAGCAGAGTGCCGAGCAGGGGCATGAAGGTCACCGAGGTGGCGCCCATGCCGTGCAGGAGGAGCCAGGGCTCGCCCCCCTTCCGGCCCCCCCGCCAGACCCGCAACCGCCAGGGCCCGATCTCGACTTCGTGCCGGGTCAGGCCGCGGGCCCGGACCGCCGCGGCGGTGGCGGCGGCGAGGGTGCGCGCGAACATGCCGAAACGCTAGCATCGACCGGCCTCCGGCGGCGGTGCCTCGATTTGACCGGCGGGGCGCCCGGGTGTTAAGTTGCCCGTTCCCGCGTCCGCGGGGTCGGTAGAAAGGTTCGAGTCATGTTCGCGGTCATCGAAACTGGAGGCAAGCAGTACCGTGTCGAAAAGGGCGGCGTCCTCGACGTCGAGCTCATCGAAGGCGTCGAGAACGCCGGCGATAAGGTCTCTTTCGACCGCGTGCTGTTGATCTACGGCGAGGGCGGAACCCGGGTGGGCAATCCGGTCATCCCCGGCGCGCGGGTCGAGGCGACGCTGGTCGACTCGGTGCGCGGCCCCAAGGTCAGAATCTTCAAGATGCGCCGGCGCAAGGCTTTCAAGCGCCAGAACGGGCATCGTCAGGACTACGCGCGCGTGCGCGTCGAGGACATCGTCCTCTGAGCGCGTGAGCGCCGGGAGCATTTCGTCATGGCACACAAAAAAGGGCAGGGCTCGAGCCGCAACGGCCGCGACTCCAACTCGCAGCGGCTGGGCGTGAAGAAGTTCGGCGGCGAGCGCGTCACCGGCGGCTCGATCATCGTCCGCCAGCGCGGCACCCGGATCAACCCGGGCAAGAACGTCGGCATCGGCAAGGACGACACGCTCTTCGCCACGGCGGACGGCGTGGTGACGTTCCAGGACCGCGGCCGCCGCGGCCAGTACGTCCACATCCTGCCGGCCGAGTGACCTGACCGCGGCGCGCCCTTCCGGGCCGCCGCCGACAATCCGTGCAGTTCATCGACGAAGCAGCTCTCCACGTCCGAGGAGGACGCGGGGGCAATGGATGTGTCGCCTTCCGGCGCGAGAAGTTCGTGCCGCGCGGCGGCCCGTCCGGCGGCGACGGCGGCCACGGCGGATCCGTCGTGCTGGTCGGTGAAGCGCGCAAGAACACCCTCTACCACCTGCAGTTCCAGTCGATCTACCCGGCGGGACGGGGCCAGCACGGTCTCGGCGCCAATCGGCATGGCCGCGCCGGCGAGGATCTCGAGGTGCCGGTGCCGCTCGGCACCGTCATCTACGACACCGAGGACGACCGGCTGCTCGGCGAGATCCTCGCCGACGGCGAGCGCCTGGTGGTCGCCAAGGGGGGCGCGGCGGCTGGGGGAACCAGCACTTCGCGACACCGACCAACCAGGCGCCGCGCAAGGCCTATCCCGGTAACGAGGGAGAGGAGAAACGCCTCCGGCTCGAGCTCAAGCTGCTCGCCGACGTCGGCGTCGTCGGCCTCCCCAACGCCGGCAAGTCCACCCTGATCTCCGTCGTCTCGGCGGCGAAGCCGAAGATCGCCGACTACCCGTTCACCACGCTGGTGCCGCAGCTCGGCGTCGTCGCGCGCCCGAACCTCGAGCGCCCGTTCGTCATCGCCGACCTGCCGGGGCTGATCGCCGGCGCGGCGCAGGGCGCCGGCCTCGGCATCCAGTTCCTCAAGCACGTCGAGCGCTGCCGCGTCCTGCTCCACCTGGTGGATCTCTCGTCCTTCGAAGGCTCGGCACGAGACGATTTCGAGGTCGTCGAGAAGGAGCTCGGCGCCTTCGAGCCGGAGCTGCTCGAACGCCAGCGGCTTCTCGTCGGCTCGAAGCTCGACTCGGCGCGCGACGATCGCCGGAAGGAGCTCCGCCAGGTGGCGAAACGCTGCAAGCTCCCGTACTTCGAGATCAGCTCGGCGACCGGAGAAGGGGTCGACGCCCTGATCGCGGAGCTCGGCCGGCGGCTCGACGAGGCGGCGCCGTGAGAGTCGGCCTCTTCGGCGGCAGCTTCGACCCGATTCACCTCGGTCACCTCGCGGTGGCGCGCGCCGCGCGCGCCGCGCTGCGGCTCGACCAGGTCGTCTTCCTCCCGACCGCGCGCCCGCCCCACAAGCCGGGGCGCGAGCTGGCACCGGCCCTGGCGCGTTACGCGATGGCGGAGATCGCGCTCCTCGACGAGCCAGGTCTCCTGGTCTCCGACGCCGAGCTGGCGCTCGGCCGCCCGGTCTACTCGATCGAGACGCTCGAGCGCTTCCGCGCCGAGCGGCCGGCGGACGAGCTGGTGATGATCGTCGGTGCCGATTCGCTCGCGCTCTTCGACACCTGGCGGCGCTGGGAGGAGATCCTTGCCACCACCGAGCTCGGCGTCGTCGTCCGGCCGGGCTGGGAGTGGACGCACGTCGCGCCGACCCTCGCGCCGGCGCTCACCGCCGCGATCGGCCGCACCCGCCTCACCTGGGTGAGCGCGGTTCCGCATCCCGCATCGGCGACCGAGATCCGCCGCCGCCTGCGCTCCGGCGAGCCGCTGCCCGACGGCTGGCTCGATCCGCGGGTGCTAGCATTCGTGACGAAGTACGCCCTCTATCGATGACGCGCCCCTCCGCCGCCCCCTCTCGAAAGCTCGACTCGCAGGCCGCCGTGCGCGAGGCCGTCGCCGCGATCCAGGACACCAAGGGTGAGGACGTGCGCGTCCGCCGCCTCGCGCCGGTCGCCGACTTTGCCGACTGGTTCGTGCTGGCGAGCGGCATCAACGAGCGCCAGGTGCAGGCGATCGCCGACCGCGTCGAGGAGCGCCTGAAGGCGGGCGGCGTCCGCCCCTTGCACGTCGAGGGGTACGCCCCCGGCCAGTGGGTGCTGCTCGACTACGGCGACTTCCTGGTGCACGTCTTCCTCGACGAGCGGCGCCGCTTCTACGGCCTCGAACGGCTGTGGAGCGACGCGCCCGACGTCACCCCCGACTTCCAGCCCGCATCGTGAGCTCCGAGCTGGCGCGCCTCCTCGCGGCGTCGCCCTCGCTCCGTTCGCGCGAGAGCGCCTTCCTGCGCGCCGCCGCGGCGGAGGCTCCGATCCTCCTCCTCGGCGAGCCGGGCACCGGCCGCACCGCCCTGGCGCGCGCCCTCCACGCCGCCGGGGCTCGTGCCGCCGGACCGCTGGTCGAGGTCGACGCCGCCGCCGTGCCGGCGACGCTCTTCGAGAGCGAGCTCTTCGGCCACCGGCCCGGCGCCTTCACCGGCGCCGACCGCGTGCATCTCGGCCGCGTCGCGCGCGCCGCCGGCGGCACGCTCCTGCTCGATCACGTCGAAGAGCTGCCGCTCGCTGTGCAGCCCAAACTCCTGCGCCTCCTCGCCGAGCGCCGCTTCGCGCCGCTCGGCGGCGCCGAGAGCGCCGCCGACGTCCGTTTCGTCGCCATCGGCGCCGCCGACCTGCCGCGGCGGGTGGAGGCGGGGGACTTCCGCGACGATCTCTTCTGGCGGCTCGAAGTGCTGACGTTCCGGCTGGCGCCGCTGCGCGAGCGCCGCGAGGACGTCCTGCCGCTCGCCGAGGCGCTGCTCGCCGACCTGGCGCAGCGCTTCGGCCGCGAGGACGCCCGGCTGTCGGCCGCCGCGCGGCGCTGGATGCCCGAGCACGCCTGGCCGGGCAACCTGCGGCAGCTGCGCAACGCGCTCGAGCGCGCCCTGCTCGGCACGCGCGGCGCGGAGATCGATCCCGAGCGGCCGCGCGGCGGCGGCGAGACGCCGGCGCGCTCGCTCGCCGAGGTCGAGGTCGAAGCGATTCGCGCCGCGCTCGCCGCGGCGCGCGGACATCAGGGGCGCGCCGCCGGGATTCTCGGCATCAGCCGCAAGAATCTCTGGGAGAAGCGCAAGCGCTACGGCATTCCCTAGAGCGCGGCGACCGTGCGCCCGCCGCCGGGCCTCCCGGCCCACTGCAACAGGAATCCCGCCAGGTTGGCGGCGTGCCAGAGGAGCAGCGCGAGTTGCAACTGCGTTCCCGATGGGCCGCCGCGGTGCCGCAGCGCGCGGCGATGCAGTCCGAGATAGAAGCGCGGCTCGACGCGGACTCGCCGGCCGGTCCGCCGGGCGTGCTCGGCGTGAAAGCGGAACGCCCCCCTCCCGTAGGCGAGATGCTGCCGGCAGAAGCTGCGCAGCGTGAGCTCGTGCGCATGCTCGACGAGGGCGTCGGCGAGGTAGTGGATGCGTCTGCCGCTCGCCACCCAGCGGTCGCAGAGATCGCGGTCCTCCGAGGTCATGAAGGCCGGGTCGAAGCCCCCGACCTCGCGAAACCCCGCCGCGGGAACGGCCACGTTGTTGGAGGTCAGGAAGCGGGCGTCTTGCGGATCTCCGTTGTGCCAGGCGTAGCCCGCGTCGATGATGAGCTGGCTGGTGGTCGAGAAGGGATTGCCGCCCAAGGCGTTGCGCGTGTGGCCGCCGAGCATGACGTCCGGCGCCCGCGCGTGCTCGGCGGCGAGCCGGCCGAGCCACTCCGGCGCAGGACGACAGTCGTCGTCGGTGAACGCGAGGAGCGTGCCGCGCGCCCGCCCGGCGCCGGCGTTGCGCGCTGCCCCCGGACCCTGCCGGGGCTGGCGCAGGAGGGTCGTCGCGATCCGCTCGTGGAGCGGCGCGACGACGGCGTCGAGCGGCGCGTCGCCGCCGTCGTCGACGACGATCACCTCGAGTCGCTGCGGCGGATAGTCGAGCGCGGCGAGCGCCGCGAGACAGCCCTCCAGGATCCGCGGGCGGCGGTGCGTCGGAACGATCACCGAGCAGAAGGGGGCCGGCGCGCTCAGCGGGTCTCCTCCGCCTTCCCGGCGAAGCGCAGGCGGTGCAGCTCGACCTCGTGCAGGCGCCGGCTGCTCGCTCCGGCGCGGCGCGAGAGGTAGGCGACCGCTTCTCCCGCCGCGCCGGCGGCCAGGCCGAGGAGGATCACCCCCGCGAGCCGGAAATCACGGGAGCGGCCCGTGCGCCGCAGATCCGTGCGGATCCGCGCGAAGCGGACGAACGGGATGAGCGGCGCGCCGAGCGCGTAGAGCAGGCGGCGGGGCAGGCGCCAGGGCGCCGCGCGCAGGACGGCCCACTGGCGATCGTGGTCGAATCGCTCGAGGTACCAGTACGGAGTCGCCAGGTTGACGTGCCGCGTGGCGGCGGCGGGCTCGAACAGAAGCTGGTGGCCGGCGGCGATCAGCTCCGCGGCGAGCAGGGTCTCGGAAGCGAGATCGTGCTCGAGACGCTCGCCGCGCGCCAGCAGGACCTCCCGTTTGTAGGACGTGTTGTGCCCCGGCATCTCGCGCATCGGCCCGCGCTCGCGGCGTTCGACCCAGGGCGCGAAGTCGATCAGGATGTTCGCCCAGCTGATCCTGGAGCCGGGGTTGGCGTTCAGAATTCGCGCGCCGACGGCGGCCCACGGCCCGTCGTGCGCGGCGAGCAGCGCGGCGGCCCACTCCGGCTCCGGATAGGAGTGCGTCTCGCCGATCGCCACGACCGGCGCCGTGGCGGCGCGGACGCCGGCGGCGCGCGCCTCGGGGAGCCAGCTGGGTTGATCGAAGTTTCCGCACTCGACCCACCGCACGTTCGCGAAGTCGCCGGCCGGGTCGGGATCGACGAGGGCGACGCCGGGCGGCGCCACCAGGATCACTTCGACCCGGCGCGCGACGGTCTGCCGCCGCAAGGCGTCGAGCGTCGCGGCGACGGTCTCGAGGCGGTCGGTCGGCAGGACGACGGCCAGCGCGGGCGCGGCAGCGGGAGTCATGCGCCCTCGGGCTCCGCGGCCGTTGCCGCGGCGGCGGCCGGCCGCCAACCAGCGACGTGGCGCTCGCGATGGAGCTCGATCTCGGCGAGGCGGCGGGCGCCGCGCGGGCTCGAGCCGAGAGCGTAGCCGCAGAGCTCTCCCGCCGCGCTGATCACGAGCGCCACGGCGAGCGCCGGGAGGACGCGCCAGCCGGGCCGGTGCTCCCGATCGACGCGCGCCACCAGACGCGCGATCCGCACCAGCCGGATGACGGGAATCAGCGGCGAGCCGGCGACGAAGAGCGCCCGGCGCGCGAGCGGTGCCGCCGCCAGCCGCGCGGCGGCGAACTCGCGGCCGGCGGCGAAGCGCTCCACGACCCACGAGGCCGGCTTCGAGACATTGAGGTGGCGAGTGCGCGCGCCGGGCTCGAAGTAGAAGCGATGGCCGTCGGCGCGCAGGCGGGCCGTCAGCACCGTGTCGGCGCGCATCAGCCCGGGCAGCTCGTCGCCGTAGGCGAGCAGAGTCTCGCGCCGATAGGCGCCGTTGTGGCCCGCGATGTGCTGGCAGGGCCCGGCCGGGCTCCCCGCCAGCCAGGCGCCGTAGTCGAGCAGCAGGCCCGACCAGCTGATCGCGCTCGCCGGATTGGCGTTGAGCATGCCGGGGCCGACCGCCGCCCACTCGCCGGCACGATGCGCGGCGAGCAGGCGCTCGCAGTAGTCGGGCTCCGGAAACGAGTGCGTCTCGCCGAAGACGACGATCGGCGCCGCGGCGGCGCGAATTCCGGCGACGCGCGCCGGGTGCAGCTCGGCGAGCTCGCGCGTGTCGACCCGCACCCGGCGGACGCTGTCGAAGGGCGACAGATCCTCCGCTTCGCCCAGGTCGGCGGTCGACTCGCCGACGAGCACGAGCTCGATGCGGTCGCGGATCGTCTGCGCGAGCAGGCGGCGCACGACCTGGCGCACCGTGGCGAAGCCGTCGGTGACCAGCAGGACCGCGATCTGCGGCGCGCTCTCAGTCGCCATTCGGCGCCTCCCGGCGAGCTCGGGCACCAGCGAGCGCGGCGAGCGCGATCGCCAGCGCCTCCCGTCCGTCGCGCGCATCGCAGCCGGACCGCAGGTCGCGACGGACGGTATCGGCGAAGTGCCGCCACTGGCGGTCGTACGCCGCGTCGAAGGCGCCGCCGCGTGCGAGCTCGCCGGCGCTGCGGGCCAGCGCGCCGAGCGACGCCGCGAGCCGCCGCAGGCGAGTCAGAGGCGCTCCGGACAGCTCGGCGGGCGGCCGCAGCTCGAGGCCGTCCGAGCGGTAGAAGTCGAGATGCAGCGTGCCGGCGTCGCCGTAGAGCGTCATTTCGTTGCCGCCGCCCGTCGCATCCGCGACCAGCGCGCTCAGCAACGTGCCGCCCGAGGAGCGCGCGTTGACGAGCGCGATCTCGTCGTCGCCGGTCGCGGAGTCGGTCGCCGCCGTGACGGCCTCGATCTCCTCGCCGAGCAGGTACCGCCAGAGGTCGAAGTGGTGGATGCCCTTGTCGAGCAGACTGCCGCCCCCCTGCGCGCGCCGCAGGCGCCAGGCCGGAAGCCCGGACTGCGACAGCAGTGGATCGGCGAAGACGCTGCGCACGGCGCGCACGCGGCCGATGCCGCCGCCGCGCACGATCTCTCTCGCGCGCAATGCCAGCCGGTGCCAGCGCAGATTGAACCCGACCAGGACCTTGGCGGCGGAGGCGTCGGCGCGGGCGACGAGCCGGTCCGCCTCGGCCAGCGAGAGCGCCAGCGGCTTCTCGACGAAGACGTGGCGGCCCGCCTCGAGCGCCGCGAGGGCGAGCGGCACGTGGTCGGCGGCGGGCGTGCAGATGGCGACCGCTTCGACTGCGGGGTCCACGATCAGCGCCAGCGGGTCGCGATGGCGGCGCGCGATGTTCCACGCGTCGCCGGTTCCGGCGAGCGCCGCCGCGTCGACGTCGGCGAGCGCGACCGCTTCGGCCTCGCGCACGCGGGCGAGGGCCGGAAGATGGCGCGATCGCGTCACGAAGCCGCAGCCGATGAAGCCGATGCGGAGGGGACGCGTTGCCGAGGGCCGCGCCGCGGGCGCGGCGGCGCGCTTCAGGCGGACCTCGCGCCGGCGCGCAGTCTCTTCAGCAACTGAATCTGGCCGGCGTGGTAGAGGTCGTGCGAGGCGATGCCGACCAGCAGCTCGCGCGCCGGGTACTTCGATCCCTCGGGCTTCACGCCGAGACGTCTCGGGGTCAGTGCCGCCGCCGCGTCGTGCAGCCGGCGGTGCATCGTGTCGAGCAGCTTGCGATCCGCCTTCCAGGCCGCCTCGTCGGCCGGCCCGTCCGGGCGGGCGAAGAAATTCGAGCCCTCGAGCGGAAACGATCCCTTCGGCTGGCCGGTGAGCTGCCGCCAGACCGCGTACTTCCAGTAGGCGCAGTGCACCGCCAGCTCCCAGACGTTGTGCCGGCCGTCCGCCGGCCGCCAGGCGGCGTCGGCGGCGGTGACGCGGGCGAGCGCGCCGCGCAGATTGGGACCGTGCCAGGCCTTCCTGCCGAAGGCCTGGTCGAGGTTGTGCAGCAGCAGATCGAGCTCGGACATGGGCGCTTTCTATCGCATTCGCGGCCGCCGCGGCTGCTAGCATCCGGCGCGTGCGGCGTTGGGGCGAAGCGCGTTACCCGGAGCTCGAAGGCATCGCCGGCCGGCGTGCCGCCGCGCTCCTGCCGCTCGGCGCCGTCGAGGCGCACGGCCCCCACCTTCCGCTCGCCACCGACGTCGTGATCGCCGAAGCGATGGCGCGCGAGGGCGCCCGCCGGTTGGCGGAGGCCGGCATCGAGGCCTGGATTCTTCCTGCCATGGCCTACGCGCCGGCTCCCTTCGCCGACGGCTTCGCCGGCACGCTCTCCATCTCGCCGGCGACACTCGCCGCGCTGCTCGAGGACCTGGCGGCGGCGGTGGCGGCGCGCGGCGTTGCGGTTCTCGCCCTCGTCAACGTCCACTTCGACCCGGCGCAGGTGGCGACGGTGCGCGAGGCGGCGGCGCGGATCGGCGAGCGCGGCCGGCCGCGGCTGGTCTTCCCCGATCTCACCCGCCGCGCCCTCGCCGCGCGGCTGACCGACGAGTTCCGCCGCGGAGCCTGCCACGCCGGGCGCTTCGAGTCGTCGATCCTGCTCGCGGAGCGCCCCGAGCTGGTCGACGACGGCGCGCGGCGCGCTCTCGCGCCACGCGAGATCTCGCTCTCCGACGCCATCCGCCGCGGCGAAACACGGTTAGAGGAGGCCGGTCTCGCCGCGGCCTGGTGCGGCGATCCGGCGGCGGCGAGCGCGGCCGAGGGCAGGGAGATCGTCGCGACGCTCGGCGGGATTCTCAGCGAGGCGGTGACGGCCGCGTTCGCCGCCGGAGTCGAGTAACATCGCCGTCGATCTCCGGAGCGTCCGAGCCGCGATTCAGTCAGCATCCACCGAAATCCTTCACGAGGGGAGTCCGGCATGGGCATGGTCAGCGAGTTCAAGACTTTCGTGCAGCGCGGCAACGTGATGGATCTCGCTGTCGGCGTGATCATCGGCGGCGCCTTCGGCAAGATCGTCTCCTCCCTCGTCGCCAACCTCCTCATGCCGTTGATCGGCATGGTGGTCGGGGGCGTCGACTTCTCCGCGCTGGCGCTGCGCGTGGGCGGCACCGATGCGGCGCCGGTGGTCCTCGGCTACGGCTCCTTCCTGCAGGCGGTGCTCGACTTCCTGATCATCGCCTTCTGCGTCTTCCTGCTGGTCAAGGCGGTCAACGCGATGAGCCGGCCGAAGCCGGCGCCCGCCGCAGCGCCGCCGCCGGCGGATGTCGTCCTCCTCGCCGAGATCCGCGACCTGCTGGCGAAGAAGGGGGCGTGAGCCTCGCCGTCGATCTCGCCGGCCGGGTCGCCGTCGTCACCGGCGGCGGCCGCGGCATCGGCGCGGCAGTGGCGCGCGCTCTCGCCGAAGCGGGCGCGCGGGTCGTGGTGTCGGCGCGCAGCAGCGGGCAGATCGAGGGAGTGGCGCGCGATCTCGTCGCCGCAGGCCGGGAGGCTCGCGCGCACCCCTGCGACGTCACCAGCGAGGAGTCGGTGTCGCGCCTGCTCGGTTTCGCGGAGACGGAGCTCGGACCGGTCGACATCCTGATCAACAACGCCGGAGTGGCCTCTTCGGCGCCGCTGCGCTCGATCGACCTCGAAGAGTGGAACCGGCTGATGAGCGTCAATGCCACCGGCACTTTCCTCTGCACCCGGACTTTCCTGCCCGGGATGATCGCCGGCGGCTGGGGGCGGGTGATCAACGTCGCCTCGGTGGCGGGGCGCGCCGGCGCCGCCTACATCAGCGCCTACGCCGCCTCGAAGCACGCCGTCATCGGCTTCACCCGCTCGGTCGCGGCGGAGGTCGCCGCGCGCGGCGTGACCGTCAACGCGCTCTGCCCGGGCTACGTCGAGACGCCGATGACCGACGAGTCGATCGAGCGCATCGTGGCGCGCACCGGCCTGCCGGCGGACGAGGCCCGCCGCCGCCTGGTCGAGATGAACCCGCAGGGGAGGCTGATCGAGCCCGAGGAGGTCGCCTTCCTCGCCGTCGCGCTCTGCGATCCGCGCGCGCGCGGCGTCAACGGACAGGCGATCGGCGTCGACGGGGGAGCGCTGCTGGCATGAGCCGCGAGCTCCGCCCGATCAACCCCGCCGAGCTCGGCGCGCCGCGCGGGTATTCGAACGGCATCCTGGCGCCCGCCGGCGGCCGCTTGCTGTTCGTCGCCGGCCAGGTCGGCTGGGACCGCGACCAGAAACTGGTCAGCGAGCGCTTCCTCTGCCAGTGGTCGCGGGCGCTCGACAACGTCCTGGCGGTGGTGCACGACGCCGGCGGCCGCCCCGAGCACGTGGCGCGCTTGACGGTCTACGTCACCGACAAGCGGGACTACACCGCCGAGCTCGCGGAGATCGGCGTCGCCTACCGCGCCCGTTTCGGCAAGCACTTCCCGGCCATGGCGCTCGTCGAGGTCGCCGCGCTGCTCGAGGAGGGGGCCAGGGTCGAGATCGAGGCGACCGCGGTGCTCCCTCCGGAGTGAGGCGCCGATGACGATCGCCCCGCGCAGCTTCCGCTACGAGCTCGACGCCGCCACGAGCGTCGCCACGATCACCCTCGACCGCCCGGAGCGGCTGAACGCGCTCACCTTCGAGGTCTACCGCGAGCTGCGCGCGACCTTCGACGCCCTCGACACCGAGCCGGGCGTGCGCGCCATCCTGCTCACCGGCTCGGGGCGCGCCTTCTGCTCGGGCGGCGACGTCGAGGAGATCATCGGCGAGCTCTTCGCGCGCGACGCGAAGGGACTGCTCGACTTCACGCGCGACACCGGCGCGCTCATCCGCTCGATGATCCGCTGCCGGCGACCGATCGTCGGCGCGCTGAACGGCACCGTCGCCGGCGCCGGCGCGGTGATCGCCGCGGCGTGCGACCTGCGGATCGCCGCCGACACGGCGAAGATCGCCTATCTCTTCACCAAGGTCGGCCTCTCCGGCGCCGACATGGGCGCCTCGTGGCTGCTGCCGCGCATCGTCGGCCTCGGCCGCGCGACGGAGCTCCTGATGTTCGGCGACTTCGTCGACGCGGGCGAAGCGCAGCGCATCGGCCTCTACCATCGGGTCGTGCCGCCGGCCGAGTGCCTGCCGCTGGCGCGCGAGTGGGCGGAGCGCCTCGCCCGGGGCCCGAGCTTCGCGCTCGAGGTGACGAAGAAGATGCTCTACCGCGAGGCGGCGATGGACCTCGACGCGGCGCTCGAGGCCGAGGTCGAGATCCAGTCGCTCTGCATGCAGGACCCGAACTTCCGCGAGGCCTACGAGGCCTTCGTCGCCAAGCGCAAGCCGTCGTTCGGCTGAGCGCGGCGCACGGAGAGGATGGCGCATGAAGATCACCTACGTGACGATGGCCGGCAACGCCGAAGCGAACGCCGCCTACGAGGGGGGCCTGCAGACGGCGCGCACCGCCCTCGGCGGCGCGCACGGCCTGCTCATCGGCGGCAAGGCCGAGCCCTGGCGCGGCCTGCGGCACGACGACCGCTCGCCGACCGACCCGACGCTGCTCGTCGGGCGCTTCGCGGCGGGCGCGCCGTCGGACGTGCGGCGCGCGCTCGAAGCGGCGCGGGCGGCCTATCCGGGGTGGGCGGCGACGAGCTGGCGCTATCGCATCGCCAAGCTGCGCGAGGCCGCCGACCGCATCTCGCAGCGCGCCGCCGAGTTGGCCGGGCTGATGACGCTCGAAGTCGGCAAGAACCGCCTCGAAGCCTGGGGCGACGCCGAGGAGGCCGCCGACCTGCTGCGCTACTACTGCCAGCAGGTCGAGGACGCCGACGGCTTCGTGCGCCCGCTGGGCAAGCTCCTCCCGGGCGAAGAGACCCGCTCGGTGCTGCGCCCGCTCGGCGTCTGGGGGGTCATCGCGCCGTTCAACTTCCCGCTGGCGCTCGCCGCCGGCATGTCGGCGGGCGCCCTCGCCGGCGGCAACACGGTGGTCTTCAAGCCGGCGGAGGACGCCTCGCTGACCGGCCTCCGCCTCGCCGAGATCCTCGGCGAGTTCCTTCCGCCGGGGGTCTTCAACCTGGTCACCGGATCGGGCGCCACGCTCGGCCGCGCCTTCCTCGACCTCGGCTTCGACGGCCTCGTCTTCACCGGCTCGAAGCGAGGTCGGCTTCCAGCTCCTGCGCGGCTTCTGGAAGGAGTACCCGAAGCCGGTGATCGCCGAGCTGGGTGGCAAGAACCCGGCGATCGTCACCGCGCGCGCCGACCTCGCCAAGGCGGCCTCCGGCGTGGCGCGCTCGGCGGTCGGCTACGGCGGCCAGAAGTGCAGCGCCTGCTCGCGCGTCTTCGTCGAGGCCGCGGTCTACGACGAGTTCCTCGAGCGGCTGGTCGAGACGGTGCGCGGCTTCGTGATCGGCGACCCGGCGGAGCGCGACACCTACCTCGGCCCGCTGATCAACGAGCGCGCGGTGCGCACCTGGCGCGAGGCGCTCGGCGAGGCGCGCCGGAGCGGCCGCATCCTGACCGGCAGCGAGCCGCTGCCGCCGGGGCTGCCGCCCGGCTGGTTCGTGCGCCCGGCGGTGGTCGACCGGCTGCCCGAGGGCTCCCGCCTGCTGCGCGACGAGCTCTTCGTGCCCTTCCTGTCGGTGGTCAAGGTCGCCGGTTTCGACGAGGCGATCGCGCGCGCCAACAAGAGCGAGTACGGGCTGACCGCCGGCATCTTCAGCGAGGACGAGCACGAGATCGAGGACTTCTTCGACCGCATCGAGGCCGGCGTCTGCTACGCCAACCGCGCCACCGGCGCCACCACCGGCGCCTGGCCGGGCGTGCAGTCGTTCTGCGGCTGGAAGGCCTCGGGCTCGACCGGCAAGGGAGGCTGCGGCCCCTACTACGTGCAGCAGTTCCTGCGCGAGCAGAGCCAGACGGTCGTGCGCAGCTGACCCCCGGCGAGCGCGCGAGCGAGCCCTTGGTCACTCCCGAACGGCATTCCCTCTTCACCTGGACGGCGCAAGCCGCCCTGTCGCCGATCCGCGTCGCCGGCGGCGAAGGCGCCTGGTTCTGGGACGACGAGGGGCGCCGCTTCTTCGATCTCGCCTCGGTCGTCTTCAGCGCCAACGCTGGCTGGCAGCATCCGGCGATCCTCGCCGCGCTGCGCGCGCAGATCGACACCCTGGCGGTCGCCGGCCCCGCGATGGAGCCGGCGGTGCGCGAGCGCGCCGCCCGCGCCCTCGCCGCGGTCCTGCCGCCCGGCCTCGACCGCATCCTCTTCACTCTCGGCGGCGCCGACGCCAACGAGCACGCGATCAAGATCGCCATGCTCGCCACCGGCCGCAGCAAGGTCCTGGCGCGCCAGCGCTCGTACCATGGCGCGACGCTCGGCGCGCTGTCGTACTCCGACGATCCGCGCGGCCTGCCGCTCTTTCCGAAGCTGCCGGGCGTCGTGCGGGTGCGCGACCCCTTCTGCTTCCGCTGTCCCTGGGGGACGCGCCCCGAAGTCTGCGCTCGCCCGTGCGTCGACGAGGTCGAGGGCGCGCTGCACGCCGCGGGCCCGGAGAGCGTCGCCGCGGTGCTGATGGAGACGGTGCCCGGCACGCGCGGCGCCTACTTCCCCCCGCCGATTACTACCGGCGGGTGCGCGAACTCTGCGACCGCCACGGCGCGCTGCTGATCCTCGACGAGGTGCTGACCGGCTTCGGCCGCACCGGCACGATGTTCGCGTTCGAGGCCTACGGCGTCCGCCCCGACCTGGTGACGATGGGCAAGGGGATCACCTCCGGTCACGCGCCGCTCGCCGCGGTGGCGGTCGACGAGCGCGTCGCGCGCCGCTTCGACGACCGGGCGCTGGTCACCGGCCTCACCCACACCGCGCATCCGCTGGCGCTGGCGGCGCTCGAAGGAAACCTGCGCGCCTTCGCCGACGGCGACCTGCTGGCGCGCTCGCGCCCCGCCGCCGCGCTGCTCGCCGAGTGGCTCGCGGCGGCGGCACGGCGCCATCCGGCGATTCGCGACGTCCGCTCGCGCGGTCTCTACGGCTGCGTCGAGTTCGACGAAGGCTTCGCCGCGGCAGCGATCAAGCAGCGCGCCCTCGCCGAAGGACTCCACCTCGCCGCGTCGCAGAATCTTCTCTTCCTGGCTCCGCCGCTCGTGGTCGAGCTCGACGACCTGCGGCAGGGACTCGCGCAGCTCGACGAGATTCTTGCCGCCGTCGCGAAGTAGCCCTTCGGGTCAGGCGAGCCCGAGCCGCCGCGCCATCGCGAGGTCGGTCGCGCGCTCGCCGAGCGGCGGCACGCAGAGCGTGGAGACTGCCGAGACCGCCGCGCCGGCGAGGCCGGCCAGCGCGACGCGCTGCCGCTTCGGCGGCACGGTCGGCAAGGTGGAAGCCTCGTAGACGACGACCTCGTGCTCCGGCGGATAGGACTCGAGCAGCGTCTCGATCAGGACCCCGAGGCCGGCGGCGCTCCAGAGCGACGTGGCGCGCACGTCCTCGACGCCGACCAGCCCGACCTGCCAGAGCACCAGCAGGCTGGTCGGATCGAAGCGGCGGCGGCGCAGCAGGAAATCGGTCGCCTCGAAGCTCTGGCAGCCGCGATCGCCCGGATCGAGCCCGAGATCGGCGAACAGGCAGTCCTCGGCCGAGACGCCGGGGAGCATGCGCGCCGGGTAGCCCTCGGCGCGGGCGCGGCGCACGGCTTCGTGCGGCGGCGAGGCGAAGACGCCGGGGTGGCCGTAGAAGACGGCGCAGACCGCGCGTCCGCGGCGCACCGGCGCCAGCATCCGCTCCACCATCTCCTCGTAGGACTCCCAGCGCGGCCGGCCGGGCGCGTAGGCGTCGGCGAGCGACTCGGCGCGCGGGCGCAGCGTCCGCAGCCATTCGCGCGTGAGCGGATCGGCGACGAGGACGAAGACCTTCTGCGCGGCGCGGATCTCCGCCAGCGCTTCGGTCGTCACCTGTCCCGGCCCGGCGATGCCGCTGCCGACGATCGTCAGGCGGCCCCGCTGCCCACTGGCGCGGCGAGGAGGGCGCGGGGCTACACCTCGGCGCACGGGAGGAGAGGACATGGCGAAGCGGGACCTCGTGAAGTTGCTGGTGCGACTCTACGGCGAGCCGAAGGTGAAAGCGCGTTTCGAGAAAGACGCGCGCAAGACGATGAAGGGCGCCAAGCTCTCCGCGAAGGAGCAGGAGCTCCTCGCGTCGGGCGACGAGAAGGCGATCCGCGAGTACCTGGGGCAGGACGCGGCGAAAGCGGCCATCATCAAGAGCTTCCTGGCGACTATCATCCAGACGGCAGTGCCGCCGAAGAAGAAGAAGTGATCCCGGGCCGCCGGGCTTGGCGGCCTAGCGGTCACGAGGCTGCAGCTTCATCGCGGCCACCATCGTCCTGAAGCTCTCCGAGGCGCGCAGCGCCCGCCAGGAGGGATCCAGGGCGAGCCAGACGAGCTCGGGGTCGCGCTCCTCGTAGCCCTGGCGCAGCCAGGCCGCGGCGACGTCGAGCTCGCCGGCGCTCGCCAGCAGCGCGCCGCCGACGCCGAGAGAGATGCGCTGGCCCGAGCGCCGCGCCGCGAGCGCGAGCGCCGCGTCGCGCGCCGCTTCACGGTAGGCCCGCGGCTTGCCGTCGCCGCGGGCGGCGTCCGCGGCCCAGCCGTAGCCCATGCCGTCGAGCCAGAGCAGCATCTCCTGCGTGCGCGCCGGATCGTCGCGCTCGAGATCGGCGACCAGCCAGAGGCCGCCGTGGGCCGAGGGGAAGGCGGGGTCGAGCTCGAGAGCGCGGCGGAACGCGACCTTCGCGAGAGTGAGCTTGAGCTCGAAGATCGCCTGGTAGCCGAGATCGTTCTCGATCGCCGCCGAGAGCGGGTCGAGCTGGCGGGCGCGCTCGATCTCGAGCCGCGCCTCGGCGAGCCGGCCCAGGCTCGCCAGCAGGCCCCAGAGCCCGCGGTGCGCGGCGGCGCTGTTCGGGTCGATCGCCAGCGCGCGGCGGTAGCTCGTCTCGCTGGCGCTCCAGTCCCAGCGGAAGTAGCGCTGCAGGTCGCCGAGCTCGACGTAGGCCTCGGCGAGGTCGGGATCGAGCTCGATCGCCTTGAGCGCCTCCGCCTCCTGACGGGAGGCGTTCGCGGCGGGCTCCTGGAAGAGGTAGGCGAGCAACCCGAAGGCGCTGGCGAGGCCGGCGTGCGCCGGGGCGAACTTCGGATCCGGCTCGAGCGCCTCGTCGAAGGCATCTCGCGCCTGCTGGAGGCTCTCGGGCCGCGACTCCTCGACCAGGTGGCGGCCGCGCAGGTAGGCCTCGTAGACCGCCGGCTCGACGGAGCGGGCCGTTTCGAAGCGAACGGCGAGGGTGGCCGGGATGACGACGTGGACGGCGCCGGCGACCGCACGGGCGACGTCGGCATGCAGCGCCAGCACCTCCGGCTCGGGGCGCTCGAAGGCGTCGCTCCAGAGCTGCTCTTCCGGCGCCGGGCGGAAAAGCTGCGCCTGGACGCGCAGGCGCCCGGCCTCGCGGCGGAGCGAGGCCTCGACGATGTAGTCGACGCCGAGCTCCTTGGCGATCTCGGGCAGTCGCTTGTCGGAGCCCTTGTAGCGCATGACCGACTGGCGCGAGATGACGCGCAGCCCTTCGACGCGCGCCAGCGCGCCGATCAGCCCGTCGGTCATGCCGTCGACGAAGAAGTCGGGATCGCCCGAGAAATTCGCCAGCGGCAGCACGGCGATCGCGGGCGGCGCGGCGGCGCTGCCGGGGGCGGGCTCCCCGCCGTGGAGGCGCGAGCGGCCGAGCCAGAGCGCGAGGCCGAGCAGGGGGAGGGCGAGCGTCGCCGCGACGGTCGCGCGCCGCCGGCGCCGTGCCGCTGATCCCTGCGGGCCGCGGCGGCCGAGCGTGCGCGGCAGGTCGGTCGCCGTCGTCGCGGCGCCGATCAGGCGCAGAGCGTCGAGGAGGATGTCGCGCGCCTCGGCCGCGGTGGCAGGGCGATCGGCCGGATCCTTGGCGAGCAGGCGCTCGACGAGGTCCGCCACCGACGGGGGGATGTGGCGCGATGCCACGTCGACGCGGTCGGGGCGGTCGCGCAGGATGGCCGAGATCACCCGCACCGCCGAGTCGCCGGCGAAGGGCACCTGGCCGGTGATCATCTCGTGGAGGACGACCCCGAGCGAGAAGAGATCGGACCTGTGATCGACCGTCGCTCCTTCGAGCTGCTCGGGAGACATGTAGTTCAGGGTGCCGAGCGCCACGCCCTCCTGGGTCAGCGTGGTCTCGCCGCGGCTCCCCCGGAACGGCGCGGCGTCGGATCCGAGCGCGCGCGCCAGGCCGAAGTCGACGACCTTGACGCGGCCGTCGGGCGCCAGCAGCACGTTGCCCGGCTTGAGATCGCGGTGAACGATGCCGTGCGCGTGCGCGGCGGCGAGCGCGTCGGCGATCGCGGCGCCCAGCTTGAGCGCCTCGCCCGGCGGCAGGCCGCCGCTGGGGATGCGGTCGCCGAGGCGCACCCCCTCGACGTACTCCATGACGAGGAAGCGAAGGCCTTCGGCCTCCTCGACGCTGTACAGCGTGACGATGTTGGGGTGATTGAGCGCCGCGACGGAGCGCGCCTCGCGCTCGAAGCGCGCCCGCTGGGTCGGCGTCGCCGCGACGTCGCGGCGCAGGGTCTTGATGGCGACCTTGCGCCCGAGCTCGAGATCCTCGGCCAGCCAGACTTCTCCCATGCCGCCGGCGCCAAGCCGGTCGAGGATGCGGTAGTGCCCGAGCTGTTCTCCGATCATGGACCCGGCCGGCGCTCGGTCGGGGGCTCAGGCGCGCGGCTGCGCGCGGTGGCGGCCCATCAGGCGCGCCAGGTGGAGGACGGCGCGCTGGGTGGCGACGCGCGCCGCGTCGGCGGTGGCGCGGCCGGTCGCCAGCGCGAGCCGCCGGTAGGAGTAGCCGAGCTCGACGCGGCCGACGACCAGCATCTGTTCGTCGTTGTCGAGGTCCGCCAGCGCGGCGCGGAAGCGGTGCCGGTCCTCGGCGTCGATGACGGCCTCGAGCGGCGACGGCGCGGTGTCGAGGGCGCGCGTCTCGGCCTCGGGATCCGACGTCTCGACCCGGCCGGCGCGCCGCAGCTCGTCGACGATGCGGTTCTGGATCGAGGTCTGGATGTAGCTGCGGAGGGTCGCCGGGCAGGCGAGCCGCTCGTCCGGCAGGTGCTGCAGGGCGCCGACCGCCGCTTCCTGCACGAGGTCGCCGGTCTCGATCCGGCTGCGCGCTCCGTTCGGCAGGCGGCCATGGGCCCAGGCGCGGATGGAGGGGAGCAGTCGCTCGAGCAGGGGAGAGAGCTCCGCCAGCCCGGCCAACCCCCTCCGTCGCGGGGCGCGAGCCCCCGCCGTCCGCCTGCCGGCCGCCACCGCCTGCCTCCTTTCCCCCAGATCGCTGCGGATCGTAAGTCCGCCCCGGGTTCCGGTCAAGAAATCTGTTCGGTTTGGCTTCGCCGTTCGTCTAATAAGTAAGGGGTACCGACTGGTCGTGACGAAAGGGGGATTTTCCGGGGTGGAAGGGGCGTGGTGAGTCCGTCCAAGGAGGACACCGGTCAAGCAGGTTCTGGCGCCGCCCGAGCAACGAATGCTCGCGGTTCGAGCGCTGGCCGGCAGGGGGCGATCATGTTCCGAGTGGTCCGAGTTTCGTTGCTGCTGTGGTGTGGATGCTGGCTTGTCCACTCCGCGCCCGTTCGAGCGGCGGACACTCCCTCGGACGAGGCGACTGAGGACGTGATTTCCGGCGACGAGTTGCGAATTTCGGCCGCGCTGCAGGAGGAGTTTGCTCTGCGAGCGACCGCTGAGTTCCACAAGATCGCGGAGACCGCGAACAGCGACGGTTTCGGGGGCGGCAAGCTCGACCTCGCGAAGCGCTTCTTCGTGGCGCTCGATCTTGGCGCGGTGGAGGACGACAACGGTCAGATCACCTTCAACTTCAATCCGAGATGGGGAGAAGAACTGGTCAAGAAGGGCATGCTCTCGTCGAAGGTCGTCGTGAGGAAGTCGCAGCTCTATGCGCCGGTCGTCGAGGGGATCCAGACGCTTCCGGAAGGCGAACGAGCCGATGCAGCCAAGGCTCTCGAGGGTGGATTAGACGATCTCGACGACGTCGAGGTGGCGATCCTCTGGAGCAGCAAGAAGCCCGAGACGTCGGAGCTCTCCGTCGCCAGAGTGGCCCGGCAGATTGTGAAGAACTCGATCACCATCGCCCACCGCGAGCGCCAGAGCCGGGATGACGCCCAGCTGCAGTCCAGCAGTCGACCAACTTTCCAGGAGTCGGCGCCTTTCGAGAGCTCTGCCGACAGCCGGGAGGCAGCGCGGCAGGCGATCAGGGAAGCAGATCCGAAGGACGTGCAAATCGTTGCGCTTGGAGAAGCGATGGACGCAAGGCTGATCGAGACGCTTCCCATGCTCGAGGACAACGATTCGGTCGGCTCTGTAGCGCTCTCCTATCGCCGGCGGGTCGGCGCGGCGGGACCAGACGTCGCCGCTGCAAGCGTCCGCTATGAGTACGGCATCAAGAGTCTCAAAGGGTTCTGCGAGGGCAGCTGCGAAGGCGGCAGCCGCCTCCGCACTGCCGGAGACCTCATGCGATATCTCGACGGCAAGCCGGCCTGGGCGGAACGGCAACCGCGACTGACCTTCATCGGCGAGTGGTCACGGACTCGGAATTATTCGTTCGTCGTTCCGGGCACCGAGCTCGATATCAGCCTGCCGACCGACGACATTTACAGCGCCAAGCTGATCTATGGGCAGGTGCTGTCGATCAACCACCGAACGAGATTCGACCTGGAGGCGAAGTACGACCAGACCGACGACGAGCGCCGCCAGAGCCGGTTCGTGGCCACCGCGACCTGGACCCAGGCGCTCAACAAGACGGTCGAGAAGCTCGCTGGCGGCTCCAGCCTCGCCGTCTCCCTCGTCTGGGCGAACCGGCCCGAGTTCCGGGGCGAAGTCAACAAGGAACTGAGCCTGCTCGCCGGATTGAAGTGGTCGGTCGACAAGGGGAAGGAAGATTCATGAACGCTCGAGAGCGACAGCGAATGCCTTCCGGGCGCTCGCAGCAGGTCGGCAGGCGGCTTGCCCAGGCCTGGCACCTGTTCGCTCTTGCCTCGGCATGCCTGATTGGAGTTGCCGCCGCGCACGCGGCCTCCGATTACCCCCGAGTTCGCGAACCAGCTCCGTTCGGCGCACGCGATGCGATGGTGGACGATCGTCGGGCCGCACAGTCACGAGCCGCGATTCAGCTCGCTTTCGGCGAGCTGCTGTGCATCGCCAACCAGAGCGCCGAATGCGCAAGACAGCAACCGGAGGCGTTTCTGCCGCCGGAAGATCTCGCGGCTCTCGGAGTCTCGGAACGGATCTATGGGCTCAGCAAGGCTCAAGTCGAGCGGACGACGCTCGGAGCGCTTCGACTGGAGCTCCGACGTCAAATGGGTGAGCAGCGTCTCGCCGGGCTCGACAGGGCTGGGTCACTTCAGATGGAAAAGGAACTCGTCGATCGCGCGCTCGAAGCTCCGGCGGCGCGAACCGTCGCGCTGGCGCTGCTGGCCGGCTTCGACGACCCCGATCCGCTCGTTCACCTCGCCGCGGCTTGTTCGATTCCGGAGATCCTCGAGGCAGGAGAGACGACAGAGCGGATCGTTCCCGACTTGGCCCGCGCGGTCGACTCAAAGGACGACTTGCTGCGGGATATCGCCGCGACCTGCCTCGCTCGGCTCGATCCGCTGCATCCGGCATTGGGCGCTCTGACCGCAATGCCGAATCCGAAGCCGCCACAGCGCCCCGCCCACACCAGCCTGATCGTTCACGGCACCTGGGCGGCACACGGCGGCTGGTGGCCCCCGGGTGGGGCCTTCCACGACTACCTCAAGACCTGGGTCCCCGACCTCTATTCCGATCCAGGAGATCCTTTCGCCTGGTCGGGAGCGTGGAGCGACGCGGCGCGGCGCGAGGGCGCGATCCTGCTCAACGACTGGGCGAAGAGCCACGGCGCCGACTGTCTGAACGTCTGGGCGCACAGCCATGGCGGGAACGTCGTCTTTCTCGCCAGCCGGGGCATCGGCGGCTTCCCGCCGCGCCGCTTCGGCCGTGCCGTGCTGCTCTCGGTGCCGGTCCACGCGGACCTCTACTGGCCCGACTTCACCCAGTTCTCCAGCCTGTACGCGGTCCGCGTGCATCTCGACCTGGTCGTCATGGCGGACCGCGGCGGCCAGGAGTTCCGAGATCCGCGCATCGCAGAGCTCGCATTGCCGCTCTGGTTCGATCACACAGCCTCGCACGACCCTGCCGAGTGGACGCGGGAGGGTATTCAGTCGCGACTTCCCGGCGCGACCTGCCCGGGGAACTAGACGGAACCCGCGATGCCCTACCTCCGCCCCCTCCTCGCCGACTTCATCCGCTCCCGCCGGGAGCATCCGAAGTGGCCCGTCGTGGTCAGCGAGGGGGACTCGTGGTTCTCCTACGCCGACGCGATCGGGCAGCTCGACGATCCGCAGGATCTCGGCGATCCGAAGTTCCAGCGCGCCTGGTGCCTGCTGCGGCTCGAGAAGGCCGGCGACGAGGTGATGACGATCCTCTCGGGCGCGCAGCGGGCGATCCTGCGCACGATCTTCGAGGGATTTCCGATCGATGCGCTGCTGTTTTCGGGCGGCGGCAACGACATCATCGGCGCTGATCTGCCGCCGCTCCTGCGCGACTACGCGCCGGGCGCGCAGGCGCCCGATCTGATCGCGCGCTCGCGCTTCGAGCGCCGCCTGCGGCAGATCCAGGACTGCTACCGCGAGTTGCTCGATCTGCTCGACGACGCCGGCCGCACGACCAAGGTCTTCGTCAATTCTTACGACTACGTGATCCCGTCGAAGAAGGGCGCCGTCTACGTCGGGCCGTTCAAGCTCACCGGACCCTGGCTCCAGCCGGCGCTCGAGAAGCGGAAGATCCCCAGGGCGCTCTGGCCGGACGTCGTCCGCCTGCTCATCGACGGCTTCTGCGCAGCGATCGACGCCGTCGCCGCCGAGCCGCGCGGCGCCGGGCGCCTGATCCGCGTCGAGACGCGCGGCGTCGTGATCGACCAGTGGAAGGACGAGATCCATCCCAACCGCAAGGGATCGATGCGGGTGGCGAAGGCGTTCGAGAGCGCGTTGCGCGCGCAGCGGGTGATTGCTTGACGGACGAAACGACGGAATGAGTCAGGTGGGGGACGGAGCGCGAGGGACCGGCGGGCGTGCAGTCCTCCTTTCCCCGAGCGTCTCCGGTCTGCGCTCCGCCCTCACCTGGCTCTTGTTTCACCGCTTCCATCTCGGCGTCGCGCTCCTTTTCTTCGCGTTCCCTCTCTTCGCCATCTCCTGGGGGGCCTCGCTCTTCGCCAACCTCTTCGTCCTCTCCGGCGCGGAGCTGGCGGTGGTGGCGGCGCTGGCGCAGCTGCTCGGGCATTCGATCGTCGCCACCCTCTGGACGTCGACCCGCAACGGTCCCCTGCGGCTCTGGCCGGGGCTCGAGTCGCCGGCGGCGGAAGACGCCATCCGGCTCGGTTTCCGCGAGTTCCGCAACGCCTTTCGCCGCAGTTGGGGGACGAAGCGGCGCTGGGAGTCCCGGCTCACCGCCGGGGCGCCGGCGGTGGCGCTCGCGCTGGCGCTGCCGACGCTGGCGATCGCCGGCCGGCGCTCGGAGGGCGCCGCGATCGACCGGCTGCTGGCGATCGCGGCCGGTCTCGCCGCCGCCGAGCTGCTCCGCTCCTGGGGCGCTTTGGCCACCGCCTGGCTGACGCCGCCGGAGACGCGCCATCGCTTCGCCGGCGGCACGCGCGCCGGTCGCGCGCTGGCGGTCTTCGGCCGCCTGCACACGCCGCGCTTCGCCCGCCGGCTGCGCGAGTGGCTGACCGCGTTCCTCGCCCGCGCTCCTTTCGGCCCTGGCTATGTCTGGGTCGACCCGCAAGGGAGGCGCTATCTGCATACCGGGCATCTCGCCGCCGCCGGGCTCTTCGCGACCAGCGCTCTCGTCTACGTCGCGGTCGGGATCGCGGAGTTTCCGCGCGATCGTGACCCGTCGCTCCCGGCGCTCGGAGCGCTGCTGCTCGTCCTCAACGTCGCGGCCTGGGCGCTGCCGGCGCTTTCGTTCCTGCTCGACCGCTTCCGGGTGCCGGTAGTGCCGGCGCTGCTGCTCGTTTCGGCGCTGCTCTACACGGCCTTCGGCGCCGACCACTACTTCGCGCTGCGCGCGCCGGCGGCGCCGCTGCCGGCGCGGGCGGACGAGGATCTCGACGTCGTCGACGGCTGGTTCGAGGGGGACGGGAGCTCGCCGCCGCGCCCGATCATCGCGGTGGCCGCGGCGGGCGGGGGGATCACCGCCAGCGCCTGGACCGCCGCCGCCCTCACCGGGCTCGCCTCCGGTGAGGGCGGCGGCGAGTTCCTGGCGTCGCTGAAGCTGATCTCGGGCGTTTCGGGGGGCGCGGTCGGTGCGATGTTCTTCGTCGACCGCCTGCCCGACGCGCCGCTCGCCGGTATCGGAGCCATGGGCCCGCTCTCCGCCGACCGCGTCGCCGCGATCCGCGCAGCCGCCTCCGCCTCCAGCCTCGACGCCGCGGCCTGGGGCCTCGCCTATCCCGACCTGCTGCGGATCCTCTTCTCCTTCCCCGTCGCGACGCTCTGGCCCGAGGTGGATCGCAGCTGGGCGCTCGAGCAGAGCTGGCGGCACCGGTTGTCGGGCGCGCCGACACTCGCCGGGTGGCGACGCGACGCGAGGGCGGGAAAGAAGCCCTTCGTGTTGCTCAATGCGACGGCGGTGGAGACGGGCGAACGGTTCGTTCTACCGACGTTGGCGATCGAGGGAGGCGCGGCGCCGAGCTCGTTCTTCGCCGCCTTCACCGGCAAGGATGTGGAAGTCGGCACTGCGGCGCGCCTCTCGGCGAGCTTTCCCTTCGTCAGCCTCGCCTCGCGGGCGCGGGTATCGAAGGGTTCCGACGAGAGGAATCTTCCGCAGGCGCATTTCGTCGACGGCGGGTACACGGAGAACTCCGGGCTGCTTTCGGCGCTCGAAATCCTGGACGGCGCGTTGGCACGCCACTGTCCTGGTCTTACCAGCTGCCTGGCGCCACCAATCGTCCTGATCCGCCTGTCTCCGTTCGATCCGAACGTGAAGCCGCTGCCGACAGTGCGCAGCTCTTCCGCCTGGGTGACGGCCGGTCTCGCTCCGCTCGAGACCTTGATGTCAGTTCGCGAGGCCTCTCAGAAAGAGCGCAACGGCCTCGAGCTCGAGTTCTTCGAGGCGAAATGGGAGGCGCGAGGCGTGAAGGTCGAGGTTCTCGATTTCGATCTGCAGGGCCTCGGACCACTCTCCTGGAAACTGACCGCGGAGGAACGGCGACGAATCTGGCAGGCCTGGGCGCGCGTGAAGCGGGAGCCGATGGCGCGGGCTTCTGGTGCGGGCGTCCGCGTGTCGGCACCCTGAGGAGATCTCCCTCTCAGGATCCCGGCTGCACCTCGACCGACGCGAGGACCTTCGCGAAGATCGCCGTCATGCTCATCGGCGCCTCGTCGCCAAGGCGTTCGACGCCCCGGCCCGCTAGCAGGAAGGACGCTGCGAGCACGGATCGTGTCGGCGAGTAGCCATGCCCCGCCACATCCTTCGCAGGTCCGCTCCATCCGCCGACCGCGTCGCGGTCGAAGCGATAGCCACTCTTCGCATCCAGCACCAGCGGCGTTATCGCCGGATCGGCGCCCTGCGCTTCGATCTCCGTCGGCTCGAGGATCGCTTCTAGCCCGGAATTCTGCTCTGCAACCTTCGTGGCCAGAGTCGCTCTCGCCTTGTCGAGTGCTTCCGTGTCCCTGGGATCAGCAAGCCGCAGCAGCGCCGTCCCCCCCTGTGTCCAGAACATCGCCCGCCAGCTCTTCACCTTGCCGGCCTCGTCGGTGGTAATCAGCCCCGCCTCGCGCAGCAGCACGTTGGGATGCAACGAGATCTTCGTCGGCAGAAACCCGTGGTCGGAGACGACGACGAATATCGTCTCCTTCTCGAACCCGAGCTCCGCGATGGCCGCGCGCAGACGGCCGAGCTCGGCGTCGTCGCGTTCGAGCGCGGCTTTCGCTTCGGGCGAGCCGACGCCGTTGGCGTGCTGGAAGTGGTCGTGCTCGCCGAGGTGGAGGAGCAGGAGGTGCGGTTTGTAGGTCCGCAGGATGTGGAGCGCGATCTCCGTGCGGTCGGCGTCGGACGGGGGCCACGTGAGGTCGCGGCCGAGCTTCGCTTCGACGGCTTCGACCAGGCCCGGGGTCGAGAGGGCGCGCAGGAGGTGGAGGTCGTGCGGGTTCGTCGAGCCGCTGCGCCAGTACTCGGGGACGAGCGCGTCGATTTTCGCGCCCACCGTCACCGGCCAGGCCACCGAGCCGACCACCAGGCCGGCGTCCTTGGCGCGCGTCCAGAGGGTCGGGACCTTGATCTCGTCCGCGTACCAGTACCAGGCCTCGTTCGACGTCCCGTAGGGATCGAAGATCTGGTTGCCGAGAATGCCGTGCACCCGCGGCGGCACCCCGGTGACGATCGTCGTGTGCGACGGGTAGGTGTTCGTCGGCAGCACGCCGACGACCGCGCGGGCGTACGAGCCCTCGGCCTTCAGGCGGCGCAGGTTCGGAACCTTCAGCCCCTGGCCGTCCGGGTCGAGATAGGCCGAAGGGGACATCCCGTCGATCGAGACCAGCACCACCCGGTGCTGGGCCGTCGGGGCGGCGGGGGGATCCGCCGGTGCGGAGCGTGCGGCAGGGGCGGCGAAGGCGAAAAAAGCGAGGGCGAGGAGCCGAAGGCGCATGGCGGAGTTCTATCGCACCTCGGCATGCGCGGACGGCCGATGCGGGGTGACGCGCGTCAGCGTGCCCGGGGAGAGAGCCGACGGGGATGGCGGCGGGCATGAAGGCAAGCGACGACCGTCACCTTGCCGTCGCGGGAGGCGAAATAGATCAGGAAGGGAAAGCGGCGCACTACGGCTCGCCGAAGGCCGCGGTAGACGACAGGGTACTGCTGCGGGCGCTCGGCGATGCGATCGAGATGCGAGGAAATCGCGTCGAGAAACGCGCCGCCGAGCCCGGGTCTGCGGGCTTCATACCAGGCGCGGGCTCGCGCGAGGTCGTCTTCGGCTGGAGAAAGGAGTCGAAGCTCGGCGGTCAAGGGTCGCGCTCGAGGCGAGCGCGAACCTCGCCCCATGGGCGCGACGCCTCGGGATGCTCTCGCATCGCATCGAGGCGGCGGTCGAGCTCCTCCCGATGTGCTTCCGGCACCGCGAGCTGGTCACGATCCGCGTTCTCGGGGATCGTGTCCCAGATCGCCTCGACGAGGTCGATCCGCTCGTCGAGGGTCAGGCGCCGGGCTTCGTCGAGGAGCTCGCTCTTCATACGCTCGCTATCCTAGTCCTGGAAGACGGGGACCGGGGGTGTCCCCTTGCAGGGCAGGCCCAGGGGTCGTCCGGCGCCCATCCCTGTAACCTTTTCGACCGCCGATCCGTCTTGTCTCCTGGAGGAACTGCGCATGCGTGCACGGAACGTTCTGGGAGCGGGAGTGGTGGGGGTCCTGGCGCTGGCCGGGGCGGCCCGGGCGGATTTCCGGGTCGAGAAGAGCTTCGACCTGCCGGCGGGAGGGAGCTTTCATCTCCATTCGGAGGCCGGGGGAGTCGAAGTGCGCGGCACCGACGGCAACAAGGCGACGATCGTGGTCACCTCGACGCGCGAGGACTTCGCCGACATCTACGACCTGACCTTCGAGCCCACCGGCGCCGACCGCCTCGACGTCCGTATCGAGCGCAAGCCGGGCCTGCACTGGCCCTCGGGGTGGAATGCCCGCACCCGGGTCGAGGTCACCCTGCCGAAGACCGTCCTGGCCGACATCGAGAGCAGCGGCGGCGGCGTCGACGCGAGCGGCCTGGCGGCGCGGCTGCGCGTCTCGAGCTCCGGCGGCGGCGTGCACGTCGACGACGTCCAGGCCGACGTCGACCTGCGCAGCAGCGGCGGCGGCATCACCGCGAACAACGTCGGCGGCAACATCGACGCGTCGTCGAGCGGCGGCGGCGTCCGCATCGACGAGGCGCACGGCGAAGTGCTGGCCGAGAGCTCCGGCGGCTCGGTCAAGGTCACCTTCGCGGCCGGCAACGCCAAGGGGGGCGACCTGAGCTCCTCGGGCGGCGGCGTCCAGGCGCGCGTCGACCCCGCGGTCGGGCTCGAGCTCGACGCCCACTCGTCCGGCGGCGGCCTGACCTGCGACCTGCCGGTCACCGTGCGCGGCAAGATCGGGCGCGACAGCATCCGTGGCCAGTTGAACGGCGGCGGCGCGCGGCTCAAGGTGCGCTCGAGCGGCGGCGGCGTGACCATCGAAAGCCGCTGATTCCCCCCGATCTCGGGCCCTCACACCCGGTTCCGGCCGGCGCGGCTACAATGCCTCGCTCGAGGCCGGAACCGCGGCCGCGGAACCGCGGGCTCGTCGGCCGTCGTCGAGAATCGGGGAAGCACGGATGATGAACAGCGGAAGAGTCGGTCTCCTTCTCGCCGGCGCGCTCGTCGCGCTCGCACTCGGTTGCAGCAGCGGCAAGCCGCCGAAGTCCCCGGCGGCGAAGCCCGATGCCGGGGGCACGGCGGCCGCGAAGGCGGCGGTTCCGCTCGTCCCGGCCGAACCGGTGGCGGCCACTCCGCTCAGCAGCGAGAAGAACCCCGAGGAGCCCGGCGCCCGCGAGCTGCTGCCCGGCGAGGAGACCCCGGACGAGACGGCGGGCGAGGCGCCGGAAGGGGAGCCCGACACCACCGACTCCGAGGCTCTCCTGCACGACGCGCTCGACGCCTACGAATCGGCCGGGACCCTCTGGGCGCAGGGATCGGCCGACCAGGCGATGAGCGAGCTCGACCACGCCTACTCCCTGATGCTCGCGGTGCCGCCGAGCGACAACGCGCTGCTCGCCCAGGAGAAGGAGAACCTCCGCCACCTGGTGGCGCGCCGCGTGGTCGAGATCTACGCCTCGCGCCAGACGGCGGTCGGCGACCAGGAAGGCTCGATCCCGCACATCATGAACGCCGATGTGCAGGCCGAGATCGCCAGCTTCCAGGGGCGCGAGCGCGACTTCTTCCTCGAGGCCTACCGCCGCTCCGGCATGTACCGGCCGATGATCCTCGCCCAGCTCAAGGAGGCCGGCCTCCCCGAGCAGCTCTCCTGGCTGCCGATCGTCGAGAGCGGCTTCAAGGAGCGCGCGCTGTCGACGGCGCGGGCGCTCGGGCTCTGGCAGTTCATCCCTTCGACGGGCTACCGCTACGGCCTCGACCGCAGCTCGTGGATCGACGAGCGGATGGATCCCGACAAGGCGACGCGCGCGGCGCTCGCCTACCTCTCGGCGCTGCACGACCTGTTCGGCGACTGGCTGACGGCGCTCGCCGCCTACAACTGCGGCGAGCAGAACGTGCTGCGCCAGATCAACAACCAGAAGGTGAGCTACTTCGACCAGTTCTGGGATCTCTACAACCGCCTGCCGCGCGAGACGCGTCGCTACGTGCCGCGCTTCCTCGCCACCCTCGAGATCGTCGAGAACCCGGCCAAGTACGGCTTCGTGCTGCCGCAGCCGGCGGCGCCGGTCGTCTTCGAGCGGGTCGAGGTGGCGCGCGCCGCGCCGCTCGACGCGCTCGACCGGGCGATGGGCTTCACGCCGGGGACGCTGGCGGGGCTCAACCCCGAGCTGCGCCGCAACGCGACGCCCGATGCCTCCTACAAGCTCAAGGTGCCGCCGGAGAGCGGCCCGACGCTCCTCGCCAGCCTCGAGACGCTGCCGAAGTGGACGCCGCCGCCGGTGGCGTCGACCTCGACGCACCGCGTGCGCTCGGGCGAGACGCTGTCGAAGATCGCCGCGATGTACCGCACCTCGGTGCCGCGCCTGATGGAGCTGAACCGCCTGCGCCGCGCCGACCAGCTGTCGATCGGCCAGGTCCTGCAGGTGCCGGGGGGAGGCTCGAGCACCTCGTCGGGCACCGCTCCGAAGGTGGCGAGCGTCCAGCGCACCGACACGCCGGCCGGCACGCTGGTGCAGTACCGGGTGCGGGCGGGGGACAACCTCTGGCTGATCGCGGCGCGCTACGGCACCACGGTCGAGCGCATCCGCGACGACAACGGCCTGCGCAACAACTTCCTGCAGGTCGGCCAGATCCTCAACATCCGCGCCGGCGCGAGCTGAGCGCGCCGGCGGCGGCGAGTCACCAGCCGCCGCCCCCGCCGCCGCCCGACGAGCCGCCGCCACCACCGCCGCCGCCGCTCCCTCCCGAGCTCGCGGCAGCGACGCCGGCGGACATGGCGGTCGCGGCGGCCGTCCAGCTGGCGGTGGCGCCGGCGCCGCCGAAGGAGCCGCCCCCGCCCGTCCAGCCGCCGCTTCCCGAGCTCGAGCCGCTCCACGACCCGCCGCCTCTGCCGGTCGTGGCCAGCGCGGCCGTGGCGCCGCCGAAGGCGCGGAACCAGCGGTCCATCTGCGGCGCCAGGTCGAAGGCGATCAGGTAGGGGAGCCAGGCGTCGTCGAGCGCCGGCTTCTCCTTCGCCAGCTCGGCGGCGAACCAGCGCCGCGCCCGCGCCAGCTCGCGGCGATGGGCGATCGTCGGCTTGCCTTCGCGTGACTGCAGCGCCGTCGACGCCGCGCGCATCAGGCCGAGCCAGAAGAGGGCACCGGCGACGAGCGCCGTCGCGCTCATCATCGGCAGCAGCGGCACGAGGGCGAGCACCGCGACGCCGTCCACGAAGCCGGCGCCGATCGCCACCGCGGGGCCGCCGAAGTCGGCCACCCGGTCGCGCAGCACGAAGGCGCCGATGAAGGCGGGGAGCCAGGTGACCAGGAGGGCGAAGGCGAGCGAGATCGGCGCCACGGCGTCGGCCGGCGCCAGCACGATCGACAGCACCAGCCCGAGCAGGCCGGCGAGGACGAGGAGCGTCGTCGGCGTGCGCGGCGGCCGCGGGCGGGCGGTGGCGTACTCGCTGCGGCGGCGGAGCTGGCCGAGCACCGCGTCGCGGATCTTCGCCGCCGGGTCGAAGCCGCTCGTGCGGTAGTGCGCGCGCACGGCGTCGGTGTCGGTCTCGTTGCCGGCGAAGAAGAAGCCGTCGACGAGCTTCTTCTCGGCGGGGGCGAGCCTGGCGCGATCGGTCTTCAGGGTCAGGTGGAGCACCTGGCGCTTGAAGATGAGGACACCCGCCGTCTCGACGCGCGAGGCGAGCTTCCCCTCGAGCTGCAGCCGCGCCAGCATCGCGGCCACCTCGGCCGCGCCGACCTTGTCGTCCCAGGCCGCGCCGAGCTCTTCGGGGGCGAGCGCGAAGACGTTCTTGGCGAGCCAGTCGCTGTCGATGCCTTCGATCCCCGGCAGCGGGAGCAGGCGCCCGAGCTGACGTTCGCCGCGCAGCGCGAGGCCGATCAGGCAGAGGGCGACGAGCGCGGCGCCGCCGGCGACGCCGGCGCGCAGCGCGAGCGGCAGCCGGCGCGGCCCGGCGTGGGCCGGCGCGCCGGCGCCGCGGTAGTCGAGCCGAGCGTTAACGACGTACGACTCCCCCGGCGCCAGCGGGCCCGCTTCGGCGTGCCGCGGCAGCTCGGCCGCCGCGCTCCACTCGGGAGCGAGAGCGAGATCGAGCGCGAAGCGCGCGATCGGGCCGACGCGGTCGGGGAAGGCGAAGTCGTGGTCGAGGCGCCAGCCCGCGCCCTCCCGCTTCAGGATGCCGGTCAGCCGGTAGTCGATCCGGTAGTCGATCTCGGTCGCGGCGAAGGGCGGATCGGAGGGGAGGCGGCTGCGCCAGCGCAGGGTGCGGGCGTCGGTCATCTTCCAGCCGTCGACGCGGTCGAGCGAGCCGCGCGCGAGCTGCCGCCAGAGTCCGGTTGCCGGATCGAGCCGGAAGACCCCGTCGAGCTCCACCCGCTGGCCGAAGCCCAGCCGGAAGATCCGTTCGCCGCCGTTCCAGTCGCCGGTGAAGAGCATGCGCTGCGTCTCGGAGACGGCGAGCGTGCCGTCGCCCTGGAGGCGCGCGTCGACTTCGAGCGCGCGCCAGGAGAGCTCGCGCTGCGCCGCGACCGGCGAGGCCGCGGCGAGCGCGGCCGCTAGAACGACGAGGGCGATGGGGCGAGCCATGACGGCGAATGCTATGGCACGGACGGCGCCGTGGCGCCACGCGAGGCGAGCCAGGGGAGGAGCTGCGCCGAGTAGAAGGGCTCCTCGGTACCCCAGAAGATCCGGGTGACGCCGAGCTCGTCGCGCGCGAAGGCGACGAGCTCGGCGACGCCGGGCGGGCGGCCGAGGGCCGGGTCGATCGCCGCGGCGTTGCCGTCCTGGAAGGCGATGCCGGTCGGCAGCTCGCCGCGCGCCGCGGCGAGGAAGCGGTAGCCGTTCTGCATCTGGCCGCGCCGGTGCGGCAGCAGGTCGGGTCCGCCGAGACCGATGCCGTGCGAGCGCGCGAACTCGAGAACGCTGCGCTGCAGCCCGCGGTCCTCCCAGGGCAGCCACTCGCCCGGCATGAAGTTCAGGTACTGCATCACGATCGAGCGCGGAAAGGCGCGCCTCGCCGCCGCGAGGTTCTCGAGCAGTCCGTCGCGATAGCCGGCGAAGGTGAAGCCCGGCGGATGGAAGCGGCCCGCCTCCTCGAAGTCGACCGCGCTCTCCGGGAGGTTGATTCCCTCGATGCGCCCGTCGAAGCGGCGGCCGAGCTCGGCGAGGAGCGCGGCGAAGCGGGCGCGCACCGCGGGATCCCAGCGCCGCGCCACCCAGCCGCCGGCGACGGCCGCGGCGTCGTCCGGCGTCTCGTGCGGGTACTGCAGGTCGGCGCCGCCGCCGAGCTCCGGCGCGCGCAGGTAGTCGGGCACCGGCAGCCGCTCGGGGTCGAACGACACGTCCTGCAGCTGGATCCAGAGCCGCTTGCCGTGCGCGGCGAGCGCGGCGAGCGCCGTCTCGACCGCCGCGAAGTCGTAGCGGTCGCGCTCCGGCTCGAGCTCGCGCCAGCTGAACTTGAGCTGGGCGCCTTCGAGGAGCGGTTGATCGAGGAAGCTTCGCTCGGCGACGCGCTCGCGCTCGTAGCCGAAGAAGACCCAGTGGCGAGGTTCGGCGGCCGCTGCGGCGCTCGCGACGGCGAGCAGAATGGCCCCGGCGAGCGCGGCCGGCTTCGGCACGCCTCAGCGCTCCCGCTCGGCGGCGAGGAGCTGCGCCTTGGCGACCCGGTTGGTCGAGGTGCGGGGAAGCGACGGGAGGAAGCGCCAGACGGTCGGCACCTTGAACCGCGCGAGGCGCGCCGCGCACCAGGCGGCGAGTTCGTCGGCGGAGACCGCCCGGCCGTCGTGGAGGACGACGAAGGCGGCGACCTCTTCCTCGCCGAGCGCGGCGGGCACGCCGGCGACTGCCGCCTCGCGCACTGCCGGGTGCTGCATCAGGGCTTCCTCGATCTCGAGCGGCGCGATGTTCTCGCCGCGGCGCCGGATCATCTCCCGGGTGCGGCCGACGAAGGTCCAGAAATCGTCGTCGTCGCGCGTCGCGAGGTCGCCGGTGCGCAGCCAGCCGTCGGGGCGCAGGACGCCCGCGGTGGCGGTGGGGTTGTCGAGGTAGCCGGCGAAAACGGTCGGGCCCGTGAGCAGGATCTCGCCGGTCTCGCCCGGCGCGACCTCGCGCGGCGCTTCGTCGCCGGAAGCCGCCGGATCGACCAGGCGCCAGCCGCAGGGCCAGTCGGGATCGGGGTGGCGGCGCGGGCGCCCCATCGCGGCGAGACGGCGGTCGGGCGCGTCGAGCGGGGCGTCGACGGGCTGGATGAAACCGAAAGTCCCCTCGGTCATGCCGTAGCCGGCGACCAGCCGGACGCCGAAGCGACGCTCGAATTCGCGATGGAGCTCGTCGCCGAGCGCGGGCGAGGTGTAGACCAGGCGCAGACGGTGCGCGCGCTCCTCGGGCACCGCGGGCGCCGCGAGCAGGATGCGCAGCATGGCGCCGATCGTGTTGACCTCGGTGGCGCCGCTCGCCGCCATCCAGCGCCAGAAGGCCGAAGCGCTGAACTTCTCCTCGAGCACCAGCGTCGCGCCGGCGGCGAGCGCGCCCATCGTCGAGTAGAAGCGCGCGTTGATGTGGGCGAGCGGCAGGCAGGTGAAGAGGCGGTCGTCGGCGCCGAGGCGGAGCCAGGAGGCGAAGGCCTCGCCGGTCAGCATCAGGGCGCGGAAGCTCTGCATCGCGGCCTTCGGCAGGCCGGTGGTGCCGGAGGTGAAGAGGAGCTCGGCGACCGCGTCGGGGCGCGGCGCAGGGAGGTTGGGGAAGTCGCCGGCTTCCTGCTCCAGGAGCGCCGCGAGCGCGTCGCGGCCGACGTGGAGCGCCGGCGCGGCGCCCTCGCCGCCGGCCGGCACGTCGCCGATCAGCAGCTTCGGCGCGAGGAGCGCCAGCGCGCGGGCGATCTCGCTCGCCGTCCATTGGGCGTGGAGCGGCGCCACCGTGGCGCCGAGGCGCGCGGCGCCGAGCCAGGCGAAGAGATGCCCGGGGCCGTTGGGCAGCGCGATCGCGACGCGGTCGCCGGGCACGACGCCGCGTTCGGCGAGCGCGCGCGCCACCGCGCCGGTCGTGCGCAGGAGATCGGCGTAGCTCCAGCGCGCGCCGCGGAACTCGAGAAAGAGCCGTTCGGGGGCGCGCTCGCAGCGCGACTCGAGCCAGCGGCGGAAGTCGGGGAGGGGGGGCGCCACGCGGCCCCCGTCAGGCGAGGGTGCCGGCGTTGCGGAGGCGGACGAGCGCCTGGACGATGCCGGGGTCGAACTGCGTGCCGGCGCCGGCCGCGAGCCGCTCGAGCGCCTCACCGACCGTGACGCGATGCTGGTAGCTCCTCTCGGCCGTCATCGCGTCCCATGCTTCGGCGACGCCGATGATGCGCGCCTCGAGCGGGATCTGGTCGCCGTGCAGGCCGTCCGGATACCCCTGGCCGTCGAACCACTCGTGGTGGTGGCGGACGATCGGCGCCAGGTCCTCCCACATCCGGATCGGGCGCAGCATCTCGTCGCCGAGCTCGGGATGGCGGCGGACCTCCTGCAGGTCGTAGAGGTGCTCGCGCGGCACGCGCAGCATGCCGATGTCGTGCAGCAGCGCCGCGAAGTGGAGGCGCTCGAGCCGCGACTCCGGCAGGTCGAGCTCGCGCGCCACCTGGTTGGCGAGGCGGGCGACGCGACGCGAGTGGTCGCTGCGGTCGCCGAGGTAGCGGTCGAGCGTCGCCACTAGGAGGTTGGTCGCGTGGGTGAAGAAGTTGCGCTCCTGGGCGTGGAGGTCCAGGTTGCGCAGTGCGATCGTGGCCAACTGGGCGAGCGTCGACAGCGCCGGTTGCTCGCCGGCGTCGTACGGGTGGCGCGCGTCGTGCCAGACGACGATTGCCGCCGCCTCGCGCTGGCCGCCGGAGAGCGGGACTCCCAGCGCCAGGCCGCCGCCGGCGTCGCCGCGCAGCGTCGGGCGCAAGGACTCGAGCGCCCCCTCGGCGGCGGCGGCGAGCGTGGCCTGGCGTGCCTCGGGCTCGGGGGAGGGGTGCGAGAGGGCGACGGCGAAGGCGCCGTCGCGCCCACGCACCAGCAGGTGCCCCGACGCGGCCGCCGCCAGCTCCGTGGCGCTCTCGGCGGCCAGCCGGCGAATCTCGTGATCGTCGGCGGCGGCGGCGAGGGCGCGCGAGGCGCCCAGCAGGTGGGCGAGGCGCTGGTTCTCGCGGTCGCGCTGGGCGAGCGCGGCCCAGGTCGTGCGGCGCAGGACGAGAAAGGCGGCCAGCGAGAGGACGCCGATCGAGGCGACGAGGGCGATCGCCATCGGCCGGTGGGCGGCGTCGAGCCCCCCCGACATGCTGCGCTGGATCAGCCAGGCGAGGGCCGCCAGCGGGACGACGGCGCCGAGGAAATAGGAGAGATAGGCCGCCCGGTCGAGCGGCTGTGCGAGCAGCGAAAAGCGGCTGGGCTTGCGGGACCGGGTCAGAGCGGCGGGAGTGTAGCACCGGGCGTCCGGCGCTAGACTGTCGCCCGGACACGCGGACCATGCCCTTCGACCCCTTCGACGCGCGCGCCGGAGCGCCCTTCCTCGACCCCGGCCTCGAGCTGCTGGCCGACGGGGTGCGCGGCTTCGCGCGCGCGGTGATCGCGCCCCGGCCGGCGCCCGCCGACGACAGCGCGGCACGCTTGGAGGCGCGCGCGCTGCTCGGGCTGATCGGGCACCATGGCTTCGCGCGCCACACGGTGCCGGGGCCCTACGGCGGCGTCTCCGAGCGGCCGGCGCTGCTCGCCCTGGCGTTGATTCGCGAGGCCCTGGCCTTCGCCTCGCCGCTCGCCGACTCGGTCTTCGCGCTGCAGGGACTCGGCGCGATGCCGATCGTGCTGTCGGACAACGAGGCGATGCGCCGCCGCTGGCTCCCCGAAGTGGCGGCCGGCCGCGCGATGGCCGGCTTCGCGATGACCGAGCCGGAGGCGGGCTCGGACGTCGGCGCGATCGCCACCACGGCGCGGCGCGACGGCGCCGACTACGTGCTCGACGGCTGGAAGTGGCTCATCTCGAATGCCGGCATCGCCGACTTCTACTGCGTCTTCGCGCGCACCGACCCCAAGCCGGGGCGCAAGGGGATCTCCTGCTTCGTGGTGCCGGCCGACGCGCCGGGGCTGCAATTCCTGGGGCCGCAGGTGCTCTCGGAGCCCCATCCGCTCGGCGAGCTCTCGTTCGAAGCGTGCCGCGTTCCGGCCGAAAATCGGCTCGGTCTCGAAGGAGAAGGCTTCCGCCTCGGCATGCGGGCGCTCGACCGGCTGCGGCCGTCGGTGGCCGCGGCGGCCTGCGGCATGGCGGCGCGGGCTCTCGACGAGGCGCTGTCGCACGCCGCGATCCGGCGCCAGTTCGGCGTTCCGCTCGCCGAGTTGCCGCTGGTGCAGGAGAAGCTCGCCCGCATGGCGACCGACCTCGCGGCGGCGCGGCTGCTCACCTTCCGCGCCGCCTGGCTGGCCGACACCACCGCCGACCGCTTCACGATGGAGTCGGCGCAGGCCAAGCTTTTCGCCACCGAGGCGGCGCAACGGGTGGTCGACGACGCGGTGCAGATCCTCGGCGGCCGCGGCGTCCTCGCCGGCTGCATCACCGACCGCCTCTACCGCGCGGTGCGCGCCCTGCGCATCTACGAAGGAACCTCCGAGATCCAGCACCTGGTCATCGCGCGCGAGCTGCTGCGCGAGAGCTGAGCCGCCTCGCCGCGCTCAGCCGGGGGCGTGATCGAGGCCGACGCCGCGCCTCAGCTCGCCCAGCGAGTCCGCCGCCTCCGGCGCCAGCACGACGGCGAGCCGATCGCCGACCTCGAGCCGCGTCTCGCCGGAGACGACGCGGTGAACGCCGCGCCGCTCCAGTGAGGTGATCAGGCAGCCGCGCGCCAGGGCGAGGTCCGCGACGCGGCGGCCGGCGAACGGAGCGTGCGGAAGGACGTCGAGCTCGACGAGAAGAGCGCCGGCGGGCCGCTCGGTCGCTCCATCGCGGGCGAGCTCCCGCTCGAGCAGCGAGTCGTAGATCGGCGGCTCGCGCAGCAGGTCGGCGACCCACTGCGCGCCGAAGCTCGCGGCGAGCAGCGGCAGCATCAGCGAATAGCTCTCGGTCATCTCGAGCATCAGCACGATGCCGGTCAGAGGCGCCCGGACCGTGCCGGCGAAGAGCGCCGCCATGCCCGCCACCGCCCAGGCGCGGGGCTCGCCGGCCAGCGACGGCGACCAGGCCGCGACGGCGAGGCCGCCCGCCAGCCCGGCGTGGGCGCCCAGCACGAGGAGCGGCGCGAAGATCCCGCCCGGCGCCCCGGTCGCGTAGCTGGCGAGCGTCAGGGCGTAACGCGCGACGAGAACGAGCAGCAGCGCGGCGATCACTCCTTGTCCGGAGAGCGCTCGCTCGACGAGATGACCGCCGCCGCCGACGAGCGGTGGGGCGAACCAGGCGACGGCTCCCACGGCCGCGCCGACCAGCGCGGCGGCGGCGACGCGCGCGTTGCCCGGCAGCCGGCCGGCGATCGCGAGGGTGGCGAGCAGCCCGCGGTTGAAGGCCACCGCGACGAGGCCGGCGACCGCTCCGAGAAGCAGGAAGAGAGGCACGGCGGCGACCGGCGGCGCGGCGATCGCCGTGGTGTGGAAGACCGCCGTTTGCCCGAACAGGATGCGGCCCACGGCGTCGGCGGTGACGCAGGCGAGGAAGCTGGCGCTGAAGATGCCGGGCGCGAAATTCTTCTGGATCTCCTCGAGGACGAAGATCAGGCCGGCGAGCGGCGCGTTGAAAGCCGCGGCGAGGCCGGCGCCGCTGCCGGCGGCGATCAGGACCTGCCGCTCGTGCGCCGAGCTCGGCAGCCAGCGAGCCACCAGCCCTCCGAGCGCGCCGCCCATCTGGATGGTCGGCCCTTCGCGGCCGAGCGCGAGGCCCGAGGAGATCGCCGACAGCCCGCCCGCGAACTTGACGCCCACCAGGGAGGCCCCCGGCATCGGCCGCAGATGGTGCAGAACCGCCTTCAGGTGGGGAATGCCGCTGCCGCTCGCCACCGGCGAGAAGCGCAGCACCAGCCAGACCGCGAGAGCGACGCCGGCCGCGGCGAGCGCGACGAAGGCGGCGAAGCCCGGGCTGCCGAACGGGCGCAGCCGCTCGACGAGGAGGTTGCGTCCCTCCTCGGTACGTTCGATGCCGGCGCGGAAGAACGAAGCGACGACGCCGACGACGAGTCCGACCAGAATGGCGCGGGGGAAGAGCCGGCGCCGGCGCTCGTGGCGGCGCCGGAGCTGGGTGACGAGGCGGTGCGATCCCGCCTCTCCGGCACCGCTAGCCGGCGCCGCGTCGACATTTCCCCCGCCCACGGCCCGATGGTATCGCGCCGCTGGAGCTCGACTGGCGCGTCCCGGCGGAATCGGTAAGAGTCGCGCCCGCGACGATGTGGAAACCGGCCGAACGAAGACACCATGACCTCCTTGCTCCGGGCTGGCCGGACGCCGAAGAAGCGGCGCGTTCGCGCCTCTTCTCTCCGCTGCGGATCGGCGCGCTCGAGCTGGCGACGCGGACCTGGGTACCGGCGATGGTGCCCTGGCGCGCCACCGACGACGGCTTCGTCACCGACGAGCTGCTCGCCTGGTACGAGCGCTTCGCGCGCGGCCGGCCGGGGGCGCTGGTGGTCGAGGCGACGGGCATCCGCGACGTGCCCAGCGGGCCGCTGCTGCGGATCGGCGACGATCGCTTCGTTCCCGGCCTGCGCGAGCTGGTCGAGACGGTGCGACGAGCGAGCGAGGGGCGGACGAAGCTCTTCCTCCAGGTCATCGACTTTCCTGGCCATCCGGCGGCGGCCCGAGAGGGAGAAGTTCTTCTCGCGGTTCCTGAAGATCACGCCGGAATTGATCGAAAAGCTTCCTTTGAAGGAAAAGACGGAAAGGGCGGCGCGTGCGGCGCTCGACCGGCCTGTCCGACGACGAGCTCGCCGCGGTGCTGTCGCCGCGCGACTACGAGGCCTGCGCTCTCGGCTACCGCGAGCGGGTGACCGACGTCGACCTGCCCCACATCGCCGAGCTGCCGCGGGTCTTGCCCGGACTCTTCGCTTCAGCGGCGGCGCGCGCGGAGACGGCCGGCTTCGACGGCGTCGAGCTGCACTACGCGCATGCCTACACGATGGCGTCGTTCCTCTCGGCGCGGAACGATCGCCGCGACGGCTACGGCGGGGCGCGCGAGAACCGCGTGCGGCTGCCGCTCGAGGTCTTGCGGGCGGTACGCTCGCGCGTCTCGCCGGGGTTCGTGGTCGGCTGCCGCTATCTCGCCGACGAGATCATCGACGGCGGGTCCGGCGTCGACGACGCGATCTTCTTCGGCGTCGAGCTGGCGCGCGCCGGGATGGACTTCCTCTCGCTCTCGCGCGGCGGCAAGTTCGAGGACGCGCTGCAGCCCCGCGTCGGCCACGCGGCCTATCCGTACACCGGGCCCTCGGGCTGGGAGTG
Source organism: Thermoanaerobaculia bacterium (assembly GCA_963699245.1). Lineage (GTDB taxonomy): Bacteria > Acidobacteriota > Thermoanaerobaculia > Multivoradales > JAGPDF01 > JACTMI01. Next base: position 1,316,478 of record OY969426.1, on the reverse strand, counting down.
CATGCCGACCGCGATCGCCGACGCGCAGGGCCCTTCGGGCGCAACGTGCCGGCGGCGCGGGCGATCCGCTCGGCGGTGCGCGCGGCGGGGCTCGCGACGCCGGTCGTCGCCACCGGCGGCATCCACTCCTTCGTGCAGGCGGAGGCGATCCTGGCAGCCGGCGACGCCGACCTGGTCGGCGCGGCGCGGCAGTCGCTCGCCGATCCCGACTGGTGGGAGAAGGTCCGGCTCGGCAAGGGGGACTCGGTGCGGCGCTGCACCTACACCAACTACTGCGAGAGCCTCGACCAGCAGCACAAGCCGGTCACTTGCCGGCTGTGGGATCGCGAGCAGCTCGACGAGCCCGGCGTTTTCCTCACCGCCGACGGCAAGCGCCGGCTCGTGGCGCCCGGCTAGAAGCAGGCGTTCAGCGGCGCTTGCGGCGGCCCAGCTCGGCCAGCGCGTCGAGGGCGCGGCGGTCGTCGGGGCCGAGCAGCTTCGCCGCCTTGCGGTAGTGGACCTCGGCCTCGGCCCAGCGCTTGAGCTCGGCGCAGATCTCGCCGGCGTAGAGGAAGGGCTCGGAGGCGGCGGGATCGACGCGCTGCGCCTCGCGCAGCTCGGCGAGAGAAGAGGTGGCGGCACTCGTCGGCGCGAGCCGGTAACGGCAGAGGGCAGCTTCGGCGCGGTAGGCGCCGTTCTGCGGGTCGCAGTCGACGGCGAACTCGAACTGCTGCAGCGCCATGTCCCACTTGCCGGCGTCCTCGAGCGCCATCCCCTTGCGGAACTGGACGGTGGCGTCGAGCAGGTCCGTCTCGATCTTGAAGAAAGAGGCGCGCGACTCGCGCACGGACTCTTCGCGCCTGGCGCGCCGGGCGATGCGCAGCGCTTCGCGCTCGCGCGGGTCGGAGAGCTTCGCGAAAGCCAGCGCGCCGGCGAAGAAGAGCTCGCGCGCCTCGGCGGCGACCTCGCGCAGCAGCGGGTGGTCGAAGCGCCAGGGGCCGAGCTCGCGCGCATAGGCCGCGAAGCGCTCGCGCAGCTCTTCGGTCGAGGCTTCCTCCGGAAGCTCGAGCAGCTCGAAGGGATCCTTCTCGGTCCGGCTGGCGAAGGACCTTTCGACGCGGGCGCGGAGGCGCTCGGCCTCCTCGGGTGACAGGCCCCCCGGCCGAACCACTTCGATGCGCCGCGCCGGAGTCGCGGGCGCGGGTGCTGCCGCGGCCGGCGCGGCCGGCGTGGCGGGGAGCTCCCGCGGCGCTTCCTTCGCGACCGCGCTGCCGCGCAGCTCGACGGGCACGATCGCACCGAGCAGCGCCATCGCCCACAGCAGTCGGGAGACGTCCTCGGCCGGCGCCTGCAGCGCGATCATCACCTCTTCGAGTCGCCGCGGCGTCACCAGCGCGGCGAGCAGGGCCTGCTCGCGCTCGCCCGGGCGCAGGTCGGCGAGCAGCTCGTCGATGTCGGCGGCGCGCGCGAGGAGAGTGCCGGCGAGCGGCCCGACCTCGCGATCGACGATCTCCTGCGGCGCGAAGCGCTCGATGCCGCTGGCGACCAGGCGGCTCACCTTGACGCGCAGCGCGGTCTCCGAGCGATGGTCGCCGCGCTCGAAGGTGACCTCGCCGTCGCGCCAGGTGAAGAGGTCGAAGAGCTTCTTGGCGAGGTTCTGCTGCAGGAGGCGCTGCAGCTCGGCGGCGTCGACGATCCTCTCCTCGAGCAGCAGGTCGCCGAGCAGCCGCCCCTGGCCGAGCGAGCGGCCGAGGAGGGCGTTCGACGCCTCGTCCGAGAGCTTGCCGGCCGAGACCAGGAAGCGGGAGAGCGTCTCGTGCACGAGGTTGGAGCGGCAGTCGACCGGCACGCCGCGCTCGAGCAGGATCCGCTTCTCGATCGGACCGCGGCGGGCGAGCAGCATCCCCGACGACTCGGCGCGGTGATGCGCGACGAGTAGGAGAGCGAAGGGAGTCTGGGCGAGCTGCACGGCCTCGCGGCCGGCGAGCTCGGCGAGACGAGCCGGTTCGACGAACATCTGGCGGCGATTCTACGTCCGGCGGCGCCTAGAGCACGGGGGAGAAGAGGCGGGCGCCGGCTTCGGCGAGGCGGGAGGAGAACGGGAGGCGGGCGCGGCGGTCGGCGGCGACCGGCGCGCAGTCGGCGAGGTCGCGCTCGAAGCTCGCCACGAGCTCGGCCGCCGATTCGGCGCCGTGGATCGCGACCACGACCTCGAAGTTGAGCCGGAAGCTCCGGTTGTCGAGGTTCGCGGTGCCGACGACGGCGAGCTCGTCGTCCACCACCAGCGTCTTCGCATGATGCATGCCGGGCAGGTACTCCCAGATGCGAACGCCGCTGGCGAGCAGTTCGTCGAAATAGGAATGGACCGCCGCGGTAACCAGCCGGCTGTCGCCGCGACGGGGGACGAGGATGCGGACGTCGACGCCGCGGTGCGCCGCGGTGCGCAGCGCGACCAGCAGCGCCTCGTCGGGCACGACATAGGGGCAGACGATCCAGACCCGCTCGTCGGCGGCCGAGATCGCCGAGACGACGACCTCGTGGATCGGATAGACGGTTCGATCGGGGCCGGAGGCGACGATCTGCACCCAGGCGCGGCAGGGACCCGCGATCGACGGGAAGTAGTCGGCACCGCGCGGCGAGCTGCGGTGGGCGAAGTGCCAGTTCTCGAGAAAGACCGCCTGCAGGCCGGCTACCGCCGGTCCGGCGAGCCGCAGGTGGGTGTCGCGCCAGGGGCGTTCGCCCTTGCCGCCGATGGTCTGGAGGTCGGAGACGTTCATGCCGCCGCAGAAGCCGGCGAGGCCGTCGGCCACCACGATCTTGCGGTGGGTGCGGAAGTTGAGCCGCCGGAATCGCTTCACCGGCACCAGCGGCGGATTGAAGACTTCGACCAGGCCGCCGGCGGCGACGAGCGGCGAGAAGAAATCCCTTCGCGCGTGCGGCGAGCCGACGGCGTCGACCAGCACGCGGACCTCGACGCCGGCCCGGGCGCGCGCCGTCAGCCGTTCGCGCAGGGATCGACCGAGCTCGTCCGGCTGCCAGATGTAGGTCTCGAAGTGGACGTGATGGACGGCGCGGTCGATCGCCTCGCCGATCGCCGCGAAGGTGCGCTCGCCGTCCTGCAGGATCTCGAGCTCGGTGGCGGCGAAGAGCGGTGCCTCGCCGGCGCCGGCGGCGAGCCGCACCTGGCGCAGGACGTCGCGCGGTGCGGTCCCCTCCGGTCGGAAGCTCGGAGGTGGAGGCGCCGAAATCGGCCAGCGCCTCGTTGTAGCGCCGGCGCCGCCGCTCGAGACGGCGGGGGCCGGCGAGCAGGTAGACCGGGATGCCGAGCAGCGGCAGGAAGGCCAGCCCGAAGATCCAGGCCAGCGTCGACGCGGGCGGTCGCTTCTCGAGCACGATCCAGACGCCGAGCGCCAGCACCCAGAGCGCCTCGAGCGCGAGCACGACCCAGTCGAAGTGCACGGCGGAATGATGGCACGTCCGCGCCGAGCGCATAGGATGCGCGGGCATTCCGGGAGATGGCGATGCGACACTCGAAACCCTGGCGATTCTCCGCGTTGCTCGCGGCGCTCGGCCTGGCGACCGCCACGGCGTCGGCGGCGGCCGACTTCGACCTCATCCTGCGCGGCGGCACGGTCTACGACGGCAGCGGCCGGGCGCCGGTCGTGGCCGACGTGGCGTTGCGCGGCGACCGCATCGCGGCGATGGGGGATCTGTCGTGGGCGAAGGGCAACCGCGAGCTGGACGTGCGCGGCCTCGCCGTCGCGCCCGGTTTCGTCAACATGCTCTCCTGGGCGGTCGACTCGCTGATCCAGGACCCGCGCTCGATGTCGGACATCCTGCAGGGGGTGACGCTCGAGGTCTTCGGCGAGGGGGTGTCGATGGGGCCGCTCTCGCCCGAGCTCAAGGAGCTGGCGAAGAAGGACCAGACCTCGATCCGCTACGACATCGACTGGACGACCCTCGGCGAGTACCTCGAGTCGCTCGAGCGGCGCGGCATCGCGCCCAACGTCGCGAGCTTCCTCGGCGCCACCACGGTGCGGATGAACGTCATCGGCTTCGACGACCGCCCGCCGACCGCCGAGGAGCTCGGGCGGATGCGGGCGATGGTGCGCCAGGCGATGGAGGAAGGAGCGCTCGGGATCGGCTCCTCGCTGATCTACGCGCCGGCGTTCTACGCCAAGACCGACGAGCTGGTCGAGCTGATGAAGGCGGCGGCGCCCTACGGCGGCATGTACATCTCGCACATGCGCAGCGAAGGGAACCGGCTGCTCGAAGCGATCGACGAGCTGGCGACGATCGCGCGCGAGTCGGGCGCGCCGGCCGAGATCTACCACCTCAAGGTCGCCGGGCGGAACAACTGGGGGAAGCTCCCCGCGGTGATCGAGCGGGTCGAGAAAGCGCGCGCCGCGGGGCTGCGCATCACCGCCGACATGTACACCTATCCCGCCGGCGCCACCGGCCTCGACGCCGCCATGCCGCCGTGGGTGCAGGCGGGGGGCGGCGACAAGTGGCGCGAGCGGCTGCGCGATCCGGAGACGCGCCGAAAAGTCGCCGCCGAGATGCTGACCCCGACCGACGCGTGGGAGAACCTCTTCCTCGCCGCCGGGCCGGAAGGGACGCTCTTCCTCTACTTCAAGAACCCGGCGCTCCGGAAGTACGTCGGCCGCACGCTGGCCGACGTCGCGCGCGAGCGCGGCACCTCTCCCGAGCAGACCGCGATCGACCTGGTGATCGAGGACGAGTCGCGCGTCGAAGTCGCTTACTTCCTGATGAACGAGGAGAACATCGAGCGCCAGATCCGGCTGCCGTGGGTCGCCTTCGGCAGCGACGCCGACTCGCAGGCGCCGGAGGGGCCCTTCCTCGACGGCAAGCCGCACCCGCGGACCTACGGCAACGTGGCACGCCTGCTCGGCCACTATGTGCGCGACCGCCGGCTCGTTCCGCTCGAGGAAGCGATCCGGCGGCTGACCTCGTTTCCCTGCGAGAACATGAAGCTGCGCCAGCGCGGCCGGCTCGAGCCGGGGTACTTCGCGGACCTCGCCATCTTCGACCCGGCGAAGATCGCCGACCACGCGACCTTTGAGGAGCCGCAGCAGTTCTCGACCGGCATGGTGCACGTCTTCGTCAACGGCGCGCAGGTGCTCGCGGACGGAAAGCCCACCGGCGCCCGGCCCGGGCGCGCGTTGCGCGGACCGGGCTGGCGCGGCTGGACGGCGGCGCGCTGAGCGCGGCGGGCCGCGCCTCGCCATAGGATCCAGCGATGCGCGTCGAAGTCCTCGGCGGCGGTCCCGCCGGTCTCTATTTCGGAATCCTGATGAAGATGGCGTACCCCGCCACCGCCATCCGGATCCACGAGCGCAACCGCGCCGACGACACCTTCGGCTTCGGCGTCGTCTTCTCCGACGAGACGCTCGGATTCTTCGACGAGGCCGACCCCGAGTCGGCGGCCGAGATCCGCGCCCGCTTCCGCTGGTGGCGCGACATCGAGACCTATTTCCGCGGCCAGTGGACGGTCTCGACCGGCCACGGCTTCGCGGCGATCTCGCGCCAGGTCCTGCTCGGCATCCTGCAGCGCCGGGCCGCGGCGCTCGGCTGCGAGATCCTCTTCGGCGACGAGGTGCGCGACCCCGAGGCGCTGCGCGCGGCGGACCTGGTGATCGGCTGCGACGGCGTCAACTCGCTGGTGCGCGAGAGGTACGCCGCGAGCTTCCGGCCGCGGATCGAGCTCGGCAAGTGCCGCTTCGCCTGGCTCGGCACCACGAAGCCGCTCACCGCCTTCACCTTCCTCTTCGTCGAGACGCCGCACGGGCTCTTCCAGGTGCACGCCTATCCGTTCGACGAGGGGCGCTCGACCTTCATCGTCGAGACGCACGAAGAGAGCTGGCGCGACGCCGGGCTCGACGGCGCCAGCGAGGACGAGACGATCGCGCTCTGCGAGCGCCTGTTCGCCGGCCAGCTCGACGGGCACCGCCTGCTCGGCAACCGCTCGATCTGGCGGCAGTTCCCGACCGTCTCCTGCGAGAGCTGGCGCCACGGCAACGTGGTGCTGCTCGGCGACGCGGCGCACACGGCGCACTTCTCGATCGGCTCGGGGACCAAGCTGGCGATGGAGGACGCGATCGCGCTGGTCGACGCCTTCCGGCGCGAGGGGACGGACGACGTGCCGCGCGCCCTCGCCGCCTACGAGGAGGCCCGCCGGCTCGACGTCTCCAAGCTCCAGCGCGCGGCCCAGATGTCGCGCGAGTGGTTCGAGAACTCGCGCCGCTACGCCGGTCAGGAGCCCGTCCCCTTCACCTTCAACCTGATGACCCGCTCGAAGCGGATCACCTACGACAACCTGCGCGAGCGCGACCCGGCGCTGGTCGACGGACTCGACCGCTGGTTCCAGGCGGCACATCGGCCGGCGGGAGCGCCGCCGGCCGGATCACCGCCGCCGCCGCTCTTCACCCCTTTCCGCGCGCGGTCGGTGTCGCTCGCCAACCGCATCGTCGTCTCGCCGATGTGCCAGTACTCGGCGATCGACGGCGTGCCGAACGACTGGCACCTCGTCCACCTCGGCTCGCGCGCGCTGGGCGGCGCCGGCCTGGTGATCGCCGAGATGACCGACGTCAGCGCCGAAGGCCGGATCACCCGCGGCTGCACCGGCATCTGGTCGCGTGCGCAGGTCGCCGCCTGGCGGCGCATCGTCGACTTCGTGCACGAGCGGTCGGCGGCGAAGATCGGCCTGCAGATCGCGCACGCCGGACGCAAGGGCTCGATGTCGCACGACTGGTCCTTCGTCGACACGCCGCTGCGCCCGGACGAGGGTCCCTGGCCGACGCTGGCTCCTTCGGCGGTGCCCTTCCAGCCCGGCTGGCCGGTGCCGCGCGCGATGACCCGCCGCGACATGGACCGGGTGCGCGAGCAGTTCGTGGCGCGCGGCGCGCCGCGCCGACGAGGCCGGCTTCGACTGGCTCGAGCTGCACGCGGCGCACGGCTACCTGCTGTCGAGCTTCCTCTCGCCGCTCTCGAACTTCCGCGACGACGAGCTCGGCGGCTCGCTCGAGAACCGGATGCGCTGGCCGCTCGAGGTCGTCCGCGCCGTCCGCGCCGCCTGGCCGGCCGCCAAGCCCCTCTCGGTGCGCGTCTCGGCGACCGACTGGCTCGACGGGGAAGGGACGACGCCCGAGGAGACCGTGATCTTCGCGCGCGAGCTCAAGGCGGCGGGCTGCGACCTCGTCGACGTCTCCTCGGCCGGCAACTCGCCGCGCTCGAGACCGGAGTACGGGCGCATGTACCAGGTGCCCTTCGCCGAGCAGATGCGCTACGAGGCCGGCATCCCGGTCATGGCGGTCGGCGGCATCCTCGACGCCGATCACGCCAACACGGTGCTGGCGGCCGGGCGCGCCGACCTCGCGGTGATCGGCGCGCGCGCACCTCGCCGATCCCTACCTGACGCTGCACGCCGGCGCGCGCTACGGCGTCGACCTCCCCTGGCCCGACCCCTACCGCATGGGCAAGAGGGTCTCCCGGTGAGCTTCCGTTTCCCGCTCGTGCCGCGCTTCGGCGACCTCGACCCGGCGGGCATCGTCTACTACCCGCGTTACCTCCACTTCTGCCACATCGGGATGGAGGAGTACTTCCGCGCCGTGGTCGCCATCGACTACCCGAGCTTCATCGCGGAGCACCGGCTCGGCCTGCCGACGGTGCGCACGGTGGTCGACCATCGCCGGCCGATCCGCTACGGCGACCCGGTCGAGCACGAGGTCGAGATCACCCGCGTCGGCGGCTCCTCGGTCGAGTGGCGCCACCGCTTCTGGCTGCCGGGCAGCGACGAGCCGGTGACCGAGGCGCGCATCGTCACCGTTCTCGTCGACATGGACGACTTCACCAAGCGCCCGGTGCCCGACTGGCTGCGGGAGAGGCTCGCCGGCCAGGTGTAGCCCGCGCTTCCGGGGCGCCCCCCTGCCCGGGTTCGAACCGCCTTCCCCCCCGATGCCGGAACTTTCCGGCGCCCGTCCGTCTCTAGGTTCCGGAAGGGCCAGCAGGGGGTGCCGTGAATCCTTTCGAGTCTCTCGCCTCGACGGCGGCGCGGGTGAATGGTTACGCCGACCTCGAAGCGGTCTATCGCCTGGTCGACCTCGTCTACGAGACCGTCGAGCACCCCGACCAGATGACCGACGCGCTTGCGGCGCTCGCCGAGCTGACCGGAGCGGGAAGCGTGCTGCTGCTCGCGATCGAGGGGCAGGAGCGGCGGCTGGTCGCCGCCGGTCGCGCGCCGTTGCGGATCGGCGAAGCCGGCACCGGCGCCGTCCACGTCCGCAGCGACCGCACGCGCACCATCCCGCTGGGCGTCGGCTTCGAGCTGGTGCTCGATCAGGACGAGCTCGCCCCCCGGGCGCGGGCCGCCATCGTGCGGCTGGTGCCCCACCTCGGGCGCGCCCTCCGTCTCGCGGAGCGGCTCGGCTCGGCGGAGCGCGGGGATCCCGGCCGGCTCGGCGCGCTCGAGCGCCTGCCCCTGGCGGTCCTCTTTCTCGACCGGGGGGGCCGCCCGATCTTCCTGACCCACGCGGCCCGGCCGCTGCTCGCCAGCGCCACCTCGATCCAGCTCGAGGACCACCGCCTGATCGCTCGCAACCCGGTGTCGCGCGCCCTGCTCGAGACGCTGCTCGAGCGGGTGCTGTCGGCGCCGACGGCGAGCCGCTCGTTCGTCGGCGGGCACCTTACGCTCGCCGACGACACCTGGAACCGGATCGACCTGCTGGTGGCGCCCTGCTGCACGCAGATCGAGAAGAGCGAGATTCGCGCCGTGGTCTTCCTGTCGGCGCCGGGCTGCGTGAAGTCCCCCGAAGCGCTCCTCCAGGAGCGCTATGCGCTGGGCGCCGACGAGGCGCGGACGCTCGGCCGCCTGCTGGCGGGACAGGAGCCCGACGGCGGCGACGGCCCCGGCGGCGCGCGCGCCCTGGTCGATGCGCTCTATCGCAAGCTCGGCACCACGCGCCAGTCGGACCTCGTCCGCCTGCTCCTGCGCCCGCCCGGCGTCGTCTTCGAGAGCGAAGCGCAGCGCTCGCGGCGCAGCTGAGCCGCGCCGCGGCCCCGGATTCCGCGCCATTCGTCACTGTTCGCGGCCGGGGCGCGCCAGCGCTGTGGCAGGATCCGGCGCGTGACGCCGCGCCGGGATCCGAGGCTGATCTTCCTCGGCTCGGCGCTCTGTTTCGCCCTGCTGGCCGTCGCCGCAAAGCTCGCGTCGCACACCCTGCCCGGCGAGGTCGTGGCGTTCTTCCGCTTCTTCCTGATGCTCGTCCCGTTCGCGATGCGGCCGCGGCTGGCGCGCGAGGCGCTGACCTGGGAGCGGGGGGACCTGCTGCTCTATCGCGGCGTCTTCGGCGGCACCGCCGTCCTGCTCTACTTCCTCGCCATCGAGCACCTGCCCGTCGGCCTGGCGACCCTGCTCAACTATTCGTCGCCGATCTGGGCCGTGCTGTTCGCGGCACTCTTCCTCGGCGAGCGGACCCGACCGGTGCTGCTCGTCCCCTTCGCGCTGGCGCTCGCGGGCATGGTCCTGGCGACCGGCGCGCTGAACGATCCCGACCATCCCTTGCGCCTCGGCGTCTGGGTGGGCGCCGGCCTGCTGTCGAGCGTTCTCTCGGGGGCGGCCGTGGCGTCGATCCGCGCCGCGCGGCGCAGCGAGAGCTCCTGGTCGATCTACGGCTCCTTCACCCTGTGCGGGCTGCTGGTGACGGCTCCCTTCGCGCTCGCGAAGCTGCGCTGGCCGACGCCGGGCGAGGCCGCGCTCCTCGTCGCGGTCGGCGCCTCGTCGGTCGGCGCCCAGCTCCTGATGACCTACGCCTATCGCTGGGTGACCAACCTGCAGGCCGGGGTCTTCGCGCAGCTCACGGTGGTGGTGGCGATGGCGCTCGGCGTCGTGCTGCTCGGCGACCGCTTCGCGCCATCGCAGCTGCTCGGCGCGGCGCTGGCGATGGCCGGCGTGATCGGCGTCATCGTGATGAAGGCGCCGCCTCCGACCGCGGAGTGACGGCGGCGCTCAGGCGCGCTTGAGCGCGCCGCGGTCGATCTTGCCGAGGTGGGTGCGCGGCAGATCGGCGACGAGATGCACCGCGCGCGGCGCCTTGTAGGCCTGGAGCTCCGCCGCCACGAAGCCCGACAGCTCGCGCGCCAGCGCGCCGGTGGGCGCGTGGCCCTCGCGCGGAATCACCCAGGCGTGCGGCTTGGTGAGCCCGGCGCCGTCGGCGACGCCCACCACGGCGCACTCGGCGACGGCCGGGTGGCGGAGCAGGCAGCTCTCGACTTCGGCCGGCGAGAACCACTTGCCGGCCACCTTGAGCACGTCGTCGCCGCGCCCCTGGTAGGTGAAGTAGCCGTCGGCGGAGCGCACGACGAGGTCGCCCGTCACCACCCACTCGCCGCGAAAGGTCGCCATCGTCTTCTCGTGCTCGCGCCAGTAGCCGGTGGCGCGCGCGCCGCCACGCACCCAGAGCCAGCCGACCTCGCCGTCCGCCAGGTCGCGCCCTTCCTCGTCGCGGACCCGGAGCTCGAAGCCGTCGACGGCTCGCCCGAGCGTCCCCGGCCGCACCGCGCCGGGATGGTTGGTGAGGAAGACGTGCCACTGCTCCGCGGTGCCGAGCCCGTCGAGCAGCTCGACGCCGAAGCGTTCCTTCCAGCGCTCGTAGAGGGGAGCCGGCAGCGCTTCGCCGGCCGAGGTGGCGAGGCGCAAGGACGAGAGGTCGGGCCCGAGAGCCTCGGCGGCGTCGAGCATCTTGCCGATCATCGTCGGCACGTTGACCAGCAGCGTCGGCCGGTGGCGCGCGATGGCGGCGAAGACCGCCTCCGGTGTGGCGCGCTCCGGGAAGAGGACGGCGCTGGCGCCGACCGAGAAGGGGAAGAAGAGGTTCGCTCCCATCGCGTAGCCGAAGAAGAGCTTGGGGACGGCGAGCGTGATGTCGTCTTCGCCGAGCCCGAGGACGCGCTGGCCGTAGGCGACGGTCGTGTAGGCATAAGAACCGTGGCGCTGGACGACCGCCTTCGGCCGGCCGGTGGTGCCGCCCGAGAAGAGCCAGACCGCCGAGTCGTCGCGATGGGTCGGGACGGCGGCGAAGTCGTCGGCGGCGCTCCGGCCGAGCTCGTCGAAGCTCGGGCACCCCGGCGCGAGCGCCCCGACCGTCAGCAGGGTGGCGCGGGCGCTGGCGCGGCCGAGCGCCTCGGCGAAGCGGGGCGCGAGCTCGCCGTCGAGCAGCACGAAGCGGGGCGTCAGGTAGTCGAGCAGGTCGGCGAGGGCCGGCGGCGGCAGCTCGGGGTTGATCATCACCACCGCGGCGCCCGCCGCCAGCGCGCCGAAGAGCGCGCCGACGTACTCGGCGCCGTCCGGGAGCGCCAGGAAGACGCGTTCCTCCGGGCGCAGGCCGAGCCCGACGAGAACGTTGGCGAAGCGGTGCGCGAGCTGCTGGACCTCGCGGTAGGACCAGGCGCGGTCGGGGAGTCGCAGGGCGACACGGTCGCCGCGCCCTTCGCGCACCCGCTGGTCGAGCAGCCAGTCGGCGAGGTTGAGCTTCTCGGAGGGGGCGAAGGGCGGTTGGGATAGGGTCACGCGGTTGCCTCGTGGCCGGGATCGCGGCCCGCGGGCCGCCTCTTCCAGTCTATGGCACCGAATTGCGCTCTCCGTCGCGCCACCCGTTCGTGAATCGTGGCGCCGCGCGCCGGCTCGCGGTGGCGCTCGCCGTCGCCCTCGCCGGGTCGGCGCTCCGGGGCGCCGGCGAGTCGAGCGCGCCGGAGACCGAGGCGCCGGTCCGCGCGGCGGCGATCGACGCCGCCGGCCTTGCCGAGCTCGCGTCGCGCGGCTACAAGGTCGGCCAGATCCACCTCGACCTGCGCAAGATCTTCGACCCCAGAAACGAGGGAGAGCGCGTCTGGCTCTTCCGTATGGCCAACCGCTTCCACCGCGTCACCCGGCCGAAGGTGGTGGAGCAGATGCTGCTCTTCAAACCCGGCGATCCGATCTCGCCCGAGCTGATCGCCGAATCCGAGCGCCAGTTGCGCGCCAAGCGGATCTTCTACGACGCCCGCATCGTTCCGGTCGAGGTCGGCGAGGAGAGCGTCGATTTCGAGGTGCAGACCCGCGATGTCTGGTCGCTGACCGGCGGCGTTGGTCTCGGCAGGAGCGGCGGCGTCAACACTTTCCGGGTCGAGATCGAGGACACCAACCTCTTCGGCCTCGGCAAGGATCTGCAGTTCCGCTACCAGTCCAACGTCGACCGGGATCTCGGCTACATCCGCTACCGCGACGGCAATCTCGCCGGCTCGCGCCTGCGGCTCGACGCCGAGATCGCGCGCGCCAGCGACGGCCGCGAGAAGCGGCTGGCCGTCGACCGCCCCTTCTATTCGCTCGACGCGCGTTGGGGGGCGGGAGCCACCGCCTACCAGGTCTCCCGCGTCGAGCCGATCTACCAGCTCGGCAAGGTCAAGAGCAAGTACGGCAGGTACTGGGAGTTCGGCGAGCTCTGGGGCGGCTGGTCGAAGGGATTGCGGGCCGGGGGGACGAGCCGCTGGCTCGGCGGCTGGACCTGGGACTACAACGACTTCTACAAATCGAACCGGCTGCGCCCCGGCTTCATCCCGCCCGACCGGACGCTCTCCTGGCTCTGGCTCGGCGGCGAATGGATCCGCGACGGCTTCGTGGTGACGCATGATCTCGACAAGATCGAGCGCAGCGAGGACGTCAACCTCGGGCGCGAGGGGACCTTCCGTCTCGGCCGGTCGCTCACCGGCCTCGGCGCCACCTATTCGGAATGGGTGATGACCGGCTCGTTCAGCGACGGCGTGCGCTGGGGCTCGCGCCACCTGTTGCTCGGGTCGGGGACCCTCTGGGGCCGGGTTCGCGACGGCAAGGCGACCGACACCCTGCTGAGCGGCACGGCGCGCTACTTCTGGAACGACTTCGCCGCCGGCCGGCTGCTCGTCGGCTTCCAGGGCGCGATCTCGAAAGACCTCGATCCCGACCGGCAGCTGCTGCTCGGCGGTGACAACGGCCTGCGCGGCTACCCGCTGCGCTACCAGCAGGGGGACCGCATGGCGCTGCTCACCATCGAGCAGCGCGTCTACTGGGATCGCGAGTACTTCCACCTCATCCGGCTCGGCGCCGCCGGCTTCTTCGACGTCGGCCGCGCCTGGGATCCCGGCGGTCCCAATTTCAACCGCGACGTCAACGGCTGGCTGCGCGACGTCGGCGTCGGCCTGCGGGTCAGCTCGAGCCGGTCAGCCCGCGCCGCCATGGTGCACTTCGACGTCGCCTACCCGCTCGACGGACCGAACGACATCTCGAAGGTGCAGTACCTGGTGTCGACGACCGACACCTTCTGACCGCGCGGCGCGCGGTCAGCGCCCGGTCCAGCTCGCGGCCCGCTTCTCGAGGAACGCCGCGACGCCTTCCTCCTTGTCCTTGGAGGAGAAGCAGAGGCAGAAGAGGTCGCGCTCGTAGAGCAGTCCCTCCTCGATGCCGAGGCGCTCGGAGGCGCGGATCGACTCCTTGGCGACCTTCAGGGTCAGCGGGCTCTTCGCCGCGATGCGCGCCGCGAGCTCGAGGGTCTTCGCGCGCAGCTCTTCGTGCGGGAAGAGCTGGTCGACGAGGCCGATCTCCTTCGCCTCCTCGGCGTTGACGCGGTCGCCGGAGAGGATCAGCCGCATCGCCTGGCCGGTGCCGATGATGCGCGGCATGCGCTGGGTGCCGCCGCCGCCGGGGATCAGGCCGAGGTTGATCTCGGGCTGGCCGAAGGAGGCCTTGTTCGAGGCGACGCGGATGTCGCACGACATCGCCAGCTCGCAGCCGCCGCCCAGGCAGTAGCCGTTGATCATCGCGATGACCGGCTTGGGGAAGGCGGCCATGGCGTCGAAGATGCGCGGACTGCGCATCGCGAGCCGCTGGTCGAACGGGGAGCGCCCGGCGAACTCGCCGATGTCGGCGCCGGCGATGAAGGCCTTGTCGCCGCTGCCGGTGATGACCACGACGCCGAGCGAGTCGTCCTCGGCGATGCGGTCGAGGTGGGCGAGCATCTCGGCGCGGACGCCTTCCGAGAGCGCGTTCATCTTGTCGGGGCGGTTGATCGTCAGGATCGCGACGCGACCCTGCTGCTCGAAGAGGACGAGTTCGGACACGGGTGATGCTCCTTTCGTCAACGGTGCTGCCAGACGGGCGGCCGCTTTTCGAGGAAGGCCGCGATGCCTTCGTGCATGTCCTTCGTGGAAGCCAGCTCGCGCAGGTAGAGGCGTTCGGCTTCGGCCAGCGCGGGATCGAACGGGCGTTCCTCGCCGGCGCGCACCGCGCGCTTGAGCAGGCGCGTCGCGGCGGCGCTCTGAGCGGTGATCGACTCCTCGAGGTGCGTCGCCTCGGCGGCGAGCCCGCCGGCCGGCACGACCCCGTGCGCGAGACCCAGGCGCATCGCTTCGGCAGCGTCGAAGACGCGACCCGTGAGCAGCAGCTCGAGCGTGCGGCCCGGCCCGATCCGCCGCGGCAGCCAGGCCGCCGCGACCGGCGGGAAGCAGCCGAGCTTGATCTCGGGCTGGCCGAAACGCGAGCGCTCGGTCGCCAGGACGAGGTCGCAGCAGATGACGACCTCCATGCCGCCGCCCAGGCAGTGGCCGTCGACCAGCGCGACGGTCAGCGCGTCCAGGCCGCGCAGGCGGCGCAGCGCGCCGTGGAAGCCGAGCAGCATGCGGTCGATCTTGTCGGGCGTGTGGTCGGCCACCGCCACGCCGGCCGAGAAGGCCTTCTCGCCGGCGCTGCGGACGAAGACGAGCTGCAGGTCGTCGATCGCGGCGAGCTCGCCGCAGCGCTCCTCGAGCCGCGCCAGCAGCTCGAGGTCGAGAATGTTGAGGGGCGGACGGTCGAGGGTCAGCGTGGCGACGCGCCCGCGCCGTTCGAGGTGAACGGATTCGGTCATCGGCGGTCCTCCGCGGCGGCGAGGAAGTCGGTGAAGAGCGTGCGGTGGACGGCATCGCCGATCAGGTTCTCCGGGTGCCACTGCACTCCCCAGGCCCACCAGCGCGGATCGTCGACGGCCATCGCCTCGATCAGGCCGTCGGGCGCCGTCGCCGCCGTCACCAGCCCCTCGCCCGGCCGTCGCACCGCCTGGTGGTGGCGGCTGTTGACGACGACCCGTCCTGCCGCGGCGAAGAAGCGCTGCGCCGGATGGCGGTCGTCGATCGGCTCGACGACGTGCGCCTGGCGGTCGGGGGGGTGGCCGGCATCGGTGGCGTAGTCGTGACCCGCGTAGCCCCCCTGCAGCTCGAGGTCCTGCCAGAGCGAGCCGCCGTGGAAGACGTTCAGGACCTGGAGCCCGCGGCAGATCGCCAGCACCGGCAGGCGGCGCTCACGCGCGCCGGCGAGCAGCTCCCACTCCATCCGGTCACGGTCGGCGAGCGGCTCGTCGAGCGGCACGCCGGGTGCCGGCGACTCGCCGTAGAGGGCGGGGTCGAGGTCGGCGCCGCCGGTCAGCAGCAGGCCGGCGGCGTCGTCGAGCAGGATGTCGGGATCGAGGCCGGCGAGGCGCTGCGGGTTGGCGAGCCAGGTGTCGGTCGGCGCGACGCCGCAGGCGTGGAGCGCATCGATGTAGGGCTGCACCTTCTCGTCGCGCGCGAAGGCGACCACGATGCGCGGCATTCGGAGGCGCTCCCTCAGCCCGCCCGCTCGACGAGCGCGGCGAGCCCCATGCCGCCGGAGACGCAGAGCGTCGCGAGGCCGAGCCGCTGGCGCCGCGCCGCCATGCCGTGCACGCAGGGTGGCGACGATGCGGGCGCCGGTGGCGCCGATCGGATGGCCGAGCGCGATCGCGCCGCCGTCGGGGTTGACCCGCGCGGGGTCGAACGGAAGCTCCTTCAGGCAGGCGACGACCTGCGAGGCGAAGGCCTCGTTGAGCTCGATCGCCTCGAGGGCGTCGAAGTCGAGCCCCTGCCGCGCGAGCAGAGCGCGCGTCGCGGGCACCGGGCCGATCCCCATGAGGCGCGGATCGACGCCGACGACCTCCCAGTCGAGCAGGTACCCGGCCGGCTCGAGCCCGAGCCGCGCGGCAGCCGCTTCCGAGGCGACGACCATCGCGGCGGCGCCGTCGGTGATGCCCGAGGCGTTGGCGGCGGTGACCGTGCCGCCGGGGCGGAAGACCGGCGCCATCTTGCCGAGCGACTCGGCGTCGACGCCGTCGCGCGGATGCTCGTCGAGCGCGACGGTCTCCTCCCCCTTGCGCCCCTTGACCTTCACCGGAACGATCTCGCTCTCGAAACGGCCGGCCTGGCGCGCCGCCTCGCAGCGCTGCTGGGTGCGCGGCGGCCCAGGCGTCGGCCTCCTCGCGCGTGACGCCGGATTCGACCGCCAGCTCCTCGGCGGTCTCGCCCATGACCAGGCCGGAGAGCGGGATCGTTGAAGCCGTCCTTGTACATGCCGTCGACGATCTCGGCGTGCCCCATCCGGTATCCCCAGCGCATCCGCGGCAGCAGGTAGGGGGTGTTCGACATCGACTCGGTGCCGCCGGCGAGCACGACTTCGGCCTCGCCGAGCAGGATCGCCCGCGCTGCCGAGAGAATGGCCTGCAGGCCCGAGCCGCACGCCTGGTTGATGGTGTAGGCGGGGCGTTCCTGCGGCACGCCGGCGCGCCAGCCGATCTGGCGGGCGGTGTTCGGCCCGCCGCCGGCCTGGCGGCCGTGGCCGAAGATGACCTGGTCGATCTTCGCGGGATCGAGGCCGGCGCGGGCGAGGGCGCCCCCGGCGGCGGCGGTGCCGAGATCCGCCGCCGAGAGCGTCGCGAGCGCCCCGCCGAACTTGCCGATCGGCGTACGGACCGGAGCGGCGAGAACGAGGCGGGCGTGCGCCACGGCGAACGGCCTCAGCGCGCCTTGAACTGCGGCGCGCGCTTCTCGATGTAGGCGGCGAGCCCTTCCTTGGCGTCGTCGCTCTGGAAGAGCTGCTGCTGCAGCTCGCGCTCGAGGGTCAGCGCCGACTCGAACGGGATCTCGGCGCCCGACTGCACGGAACGCTTGATGCGGCCGACGGCGCGCGCCGCCTTCTGCGGCGGGCAGAACTGCCGCGCGTACTCCTGCACCTGGCCTCGACGAAGGCCTCGTTCGTCGCGCCCTCGAGGGTGACGTCGATCAGGCCGAGCTTCTCCGCCTCCTCGATGCCGAACAGGCGGCCGGTCACCATCAGCTCGATGGCGCGCGACTTGCCGACGATGCGCACCAGCCGCTGCGTGCCGCCGGTGCCGGGAAGGACGCCGAGAGTGACCTCGGGGAGGCCGAATTTCGAGTTGCCGCGCTTCGCGATGCGCAGGTCGGCCGCCATGGCGATCTCGAGGCCGCCGCCGACGGTGTTGCCGTTGAGCGCCGCGATGACCAGCTTCGGCGTCTGCTCGAGCCGCGACAGCGTCTCGTTGGCGTGCAGGCAGAAGTAGTACTTGAAGGTCGGATCCGACGCCTTGAGCATGTTGATGTTGGCGCCGGCGCAGAACATCTTCTCGCCCTGGCCGGTGATCACGATGACGTGCACCGTCTCGTCGAAGCGGGCCTTGAGGATGCCCTCGTCGAGCTGGCGCATCATCTCGTGGGTGTAGGTGTTGGCCGGCGGATCGTCGAGGGTCAGCCAGGCGACGCCGTCACGGACGGCGTAGTGCACCAGCGTACGGGTGGCGTTGTCGGACATCCTTCTTCTCCTTGTCCCGGGGGCGGGGGAGCCGGCCGTGGGCCGGCTCGAGCCCGATCGTGAACGCGGATTCTGGCACGGCCGGCGGGCAGCCGTCCAACCTGCCTTGACCCTTTCGGAACTCCACCCCTACAATGCCTCGGATCTTCCCCCGCGCCCAATCCACGCGATGCTGACCGGCTACAACACCGACGTTCGCCACGGCGAACTGGTCCTCCACGTGCAGACGGAGGACAAGGGCCCCGACAACCCGGCGATCGAGAGCGTGATCTACCTGCGCGGCCGCGTGCTGGCGGCGAAGCGGACGGGCTACGCCAAGCTGATCAACCAGGGGAAGGGCGACCGCGAGATCGCGGCGCTGATGGAGCACCAGCACCGCACCATCGTCGCCGCGATCAAGGCCGGTCGCTTCGACGGCCGGATCGAACAGGTCGCCAATGGCGGCCGCACCGGCGAGAACGCGGCGCCCGAGCCCTCGGGAGCGATCAAGGTGCAGGCCGATCCCTTCCTGGCCGAAGGCGAGGCCGAACCGCCGCCGACCGACGCCTTCCGCTCGGCGGCGCTCGCCGACGAGCAGGGGCCGACCCTCGACCAGGTCATCTTCGACTACCTCTCCTCGGAAGCCGAGCAGGAACACCTCGTGCTGGTGCTCGACGGCCACGAGGAGATCCGCGTCGGCCGCAGCAACAACCTGACGTTGCGCGCCTACTCGTCGCGCAGCGGCCTGCCGGTCGCCGGCGTCCACGTGGCGGTCAAGATGCTCTCGACCGTCGCCGATCCGCGCACCCTCCTCGTCGCCGAGACCGACGACGTCGGCTCGCTCGAGTTCCAGCTCGACGTGCCGATGATCGATCGCGGCTCGGTGGCGCTGGTCATCTCCGGCGCCTCGGACCTCGGCCGCGCCGAGATCAAGCAGTTGCTGTGAGCGCGACCGCCTCCACGCCGGCGCTCCGCGTTCGCGTCAACGGGCGCGAGCAGGAGCTGCCGGCCGGCGCCTCGGTCGCCGACCTGGTCGCGGCGGTCGCTCCCGGCGCCGGCATGGTGGCGGTCGAGCGCAACGGGGAGATCGTCCCGCGCGCCCGCTGGGGCGCGACGGCGCTCGCCGCCGGCGACCGTTGCGAGGTCGTCCGGTTCGTGCAGGGCGGCTGAGCGGATCGTCCCCTTGTCAGGGGACGAGGCGATTGAATAGAATTTTCGACGGCGGGCCGCTAGCTCAACTGGTAGAGCAGCAGACTCTTAATCTGCGGGTTGTAGGTTCAAGTCCTACGCGGCTCACCATCTTTCCCCCTTCACCGTGCCGCTCGAAGTCCCTCCGCGAAAGTGGCGGAACTGGTAGACGCGCTAGACTTAGGATCTAGTCCCGAGGATTCGGGCTGGGGGTTCGAGTCCCCCCTCTCGCACCGCGGCCGTCCGGTCCGCGCCGCCGCCCGAAGAACCCGGCTGAGACAGAAGGAAGAGAGCATTCATGAGCGTCGTCCTGGCGTTGGAAGAAGTCGGCCCCTGCCGCAAGCAGCTCAAGATCGAGGTTCCCGGCCCGGCGGTCGAGGCCGAGGCCGAGCGGGTCGTCGGCGAGTTCGCGCGCAAGGCGCGCGTCCCCGGCTTCCGCAAGGGGAAGGTGCCGCTCGCGATCGTCCAGCGCAACTTCGGCGACGAGATCCGCCAGGAGCTGGTCGAGCGGCTGGTGCCGCGCTACTGGCGCCAGGCGGCGGCCGAGAAGGGGATCGAGCCGGTCGGCTCGCCGGCGGTCGAGCATCGTCCACTTCAAGGAAGGGGAGCCGCTGACCTTCACCGCGGTGGTCGAGGTGCGGCCGGAGATCGAGCTGCGCAACTACCGGGACTTTTCGCTGCCGACCCCCGAGGTCGAGCCGACCGCCGAGGAGACGGCGCGGACGATGGAGGAGCTCCGCCGCTCGCACGCGACCTGGACGCCGGCCGCGCGCCCGGCCGCGACCGGCGACCGCGCCACGATCGAGGTCGTCGAGATCGCGGCCGACGGCGCCGCGACTCCGGCGCAGAACGCCGAGATCGAGCTCGGCTCCCCCCGCGTCTGGCCCGAGCTGACTCTCGCGGTCACCGGACTCGAGGCCGGCCAGAGCGGCGAGTTCACCCGCCCCGGCGCGAGCGGCGGCGACGGGGAGGCCGAGGCGGAGCGCCGCTTCCGCGTGCGCCTGGTCGAGTTGCAGCAGCCGCAGCTGCCGGCGCTCGACGAGGAGTTCGCGAAGCACTTCGGGAACTTCACCAGCGTCGAGGAGCTCGAGAGGGACGTCGCTCATCGCCTCCGCCACTCGAAGGAAGAGGCGGCGCGCGAGGAGCGCGAGCGGGTGATGCTCGACCAGCTCACCGAGCGCCACCCGATGCCGCTGCCGGACGGCGCGGTGCACTCCGAGATCGAGGGGCTCCTGCGCGAGTACGCCGAGGGGCTGTCGCGCCGCGGCGTCGACCTGCAGCACGCCGAGATCGACTGGCAGAAGATCGGCGAGGAGGCCCGCCCGCACGCCGAGCGGCGGATCAAGGCCCGTTTCCTGCTCGACGCGATCGGCGACCAGGAGGGGATCGCCGTCGGCGAAGAGGAGTTCGAGCAGGCGCTGGCGGTGCTGGCGCGGCTGCAGGGCATGCCGAGCGGCGCGCTGCGCCAGAAGCTCGACCAGAGCGGCGAGTTGCAGGGCTTCCGCGCCCGGATGCGGCGGGAGAAGGTGGTCCGATATCTTCTCGGGGAGGGCGGCGAGAGCGCCGCCAAGGAAGGATGACCCCATGCTGATTCCGATGGTCGTCGAGCAGACCAACCGGGGCGAGCGCGCCTACGACATCTATTCGCGCCTGCTCAAGGACAACATCATCTTCCTCGGCCGGCCGATCGACGACGATGTCGCCAGCCTGGTGATCGCGCAGATGCTCTTCCTCGAGGCGGAGAACCCGGAGCGCGACATCCACCTCTACATCAACTCGCCCGGCGGTTCGGTCACCGCCGGCCTCGCCATCTACGACACCATGCAGTACATCAAGCCGGACGTGGCGACTTACTGCGTCGGGCAGGCGGCGTCGATGGCGGCGGTGCTGCTCGCCGCGGGACAGAAGGGCAAGCGCACCGCGCTGCCCAACGCCCGCGTGCTGATCCACCAGCCCTGGACCTCGGGGATGGGCGGTCAGGCGACCGACATCGAGATCCACGCCCGCGAGCTGCTCAAGCTCCGCGAGCGCATCGACGAGATCCTCGCCGAGCACACCGGCAAGACCAAGGAGCAGGTCCACGAGGACACCGAGCGCGACAAGATCCTGGGCGGCCAAGAGGCGGTGACCTACGGACTGGTCGACAAGGTGATGGAGCGGCGCAAGTCCTGAGAATCCCGTTTGTTACAATCCGGGACTCCGACGGAGCCGGTTGCGGGACGGTGAAACCGGCGGTGCGGGGCGCCGTACCGGAAATTAGCCGGACTGCCGCGCTGTTGCGGCGTTCGGAAGCCGGCAGACGGCCCGGCGGCCGCTGAAGGGGTCGGGCGGAGGAGAGATGGCGAAGAAAGAGACGGGTGACGACGCGCTGCGCTGCTCCTTCTGCAACAAGAGCCAGCGCGAGGTCAAGAAGCTCATCGCGGGACCGACCGTCTTCATCTGCGACGAGTGCGTCGACATCTGCCTCGACATCATCGCCGAGGACCGCCTGCTCGAGCAGCAGGCCGGAGACCAAGCTCCCCAAGCCGCACGAGATCAAGGCCCTCCTCGACGAGTACGTGATCGGCCAGGAGCTCGCCAAGAAGAAGCTCGCGGTGGCGGTCTACAACCACTACCGCCGCATCGAGTTCTCGGAGCGCGGCGCGCGCAAGGACGAAGTCGAGCTCCAGAAGTCGAACATCCTGCTGATCGGACCGACCGGCACCGGCAAGACGCTGCTCGCGCAGACGCTCGCCCGCCTGCTCTCGGTACCGTTCACGATCGCCGACGCGACGACGCTGACCGAAGCGGGCTACGTGGGCGAGGACGTCGAGAACATCATCCTCAAGCTCTACCAGGCCTCCGGCAACGACAAGGAGAAGACGCAGAAGGGAATCGTCTACATCGACGAGGTCGACAAGATCGCGCGCAAGGGCGAGAACCCGTCGATCACCCGCGACGTGTCGGGCGAGGGCGTGCAGCAGGCGCTGCTCAAGATCCTCGAGGGGACGGTCTGCAACGTGCCGCCGCAGGGCGGGCGCAAGCATCCGCACCAGGAGTTCCTGCAGATCGACACCACCAACATCCTGTTCATCTGCGGCGGCGCCTTCGTCGGGCTCGAGGAGCAGGTCGAGCGCCGGCTGAACCAGAAGTCGATGGGCTTCGGCGCCGAGATCAAGGGCAAGAAGGAAGCCGCCAAGCAGAACCCGCTCGAGAAGGTGCTGCCCGAGGACATCATCAAGTTCGGCATGATCCCGGAGTTCGTCGGCCGCCTGCCGGTCGTCGCGACCCTCGAGTCGCTCGACGAAGCCTCGCTGGTGCGCATTCTCAAGGAGCCCAAGAACAGCCTGGTGCGCCAGTACCAGACGATGTTCGAGCTCGAGGACGTCAAGCTCCGCTTCACCGACGAGGCCCTCTACGCGGTCGCCCGCGAGGCGCTGAAGCGCAGCGTCGGCGCCCGCGGCCTGCGCATCATCCTCGAGGAGATCATGCTCGAGCTGATGTACGCGGTGCCCTCGCAGCGCGACATCTCCGAGTGCGTGATCACCGAGGAAACCGTGCTCCACCGGACGCAGCCGATCACCACCCTGCGCAAGGCGGGATGACGACTTCATCCCTCGTCGACCGGACGCGGCTCTCCCTGCCGGTCGTCCCGCTGCGGGACATGGTCGTCTTCCCGCACATGATGGCGCCGTTCGTCGTCGGCCGCGACAGCTCGGTGCGGGCCCTCGAGGCGGCGCTGGTCACGCCGGCGCGGCAGATCTTCCTGGTCGCCCAGCGCGACCCCAAGATCGACGAGCCCCTGCGCGGCGACCTCTTCGACATCGGCGTCGTGGCGCGGGTGGTGCAGAACCTGCGGCTGCCGAACGGCAACATCCGGGTCATGGTCGAGGGCGTCAGGCGCGGCGCCCTGCTCGACGCCGAGGAGCGCGACGGCGCGCTGTGGGCGGAGCTCGAGGCGATCGACGTCCGCTATCCGCTCGACGACCGGGTGACGGGTTTCATGGAGAAAGTCCTGGCCTCCTTCGAGCAGTACGCGAAGATGGCGCAGCAGCTGGCGGTCGAGGGGCTGCTTTCGACGCTCAAGCTCGACGACGCCGACCGCTTCTGCGACACGCTCGCGGCCCACCTCGCGGTGGCCACTGCCGAGAAACAGAGCCTGCTCGAGCATCGTCTCGCCCTACGAGCGGCTGCAGCGCCTCGACGACCTGCTGGCGGTCGAGATCGAGAAGATGAATCTCGACAAGCGCATCAACGTGCAGGTCAAGAAGCAGATGGAGAAGGCGCAGAAGGAGTACTACCTCAACGAGAAGATCAAGGCGATCCACCAGGAGCTCGGCAGGAAGGACGACCGCGCCGACGAGCTCGCAGGAGCTGCAAGCGAGCGGATCGAGAAGGCCGGCCTGCCCAAGCCGGTGCGCGAGAAGGCGGACGCCGGAGCTGAAGCGGCTCGAGGCGATGCCGCCGGTCTCGGCCGAGGCCACGGTGTCGCGCAACTACATCGACTGGCTGGTGTCGGTGCCGTGGAAGAAGTCCTCGAAGGAGATCAAGGACCTCGCCCGCGCCGAGGAGATCCTCAACGCCGACCACTACGGCCTCGAGAAGATCAAGGAGCGCATCCTCGAGTTCCTGGCGGTGCGCCAGCTCACCACCGAGAAGCCGGCGCAGATCCTCTGCTTCGTCGGCCCGCCCGGCGTCGGCAAGTCGTCGCTGGCGCAGTCGATCGCGCGCGTCGACGGGCCGCAAGTTCGTGCGGCTGTCGCTGGGCGGCGTGCGCGACGAGGCCGAGATCCGCGGCCACCGCCGCACCTACATCGGCGCCTTTCCGGGACAGATCATCCAGATGATGAAGAAGGCCGGCACGATCAACCCGGTCTTCCTGCTCGACGAGATCGACAAGATGTCGATGGACTTCCGCGGCGACCCGTCGGCGGCGCTGCTCGAGGTGCTCGACCCGGCGCAGAACCACGCCTTCGTCGACCACTTCCTCGACGTCGAGTACGACCTCTCGAAGGTGATGTTCATCGCCACCGCGAACGTCATCCATCCGATCCCGCCGGCGCTCCAGGACCGCATGGAGGTCATCCATCTCTCGGGCTACACGCTCAACGAGAAGCTGGCCATCGGGCGCCAGTTCCTGGTGCCGCGCCAGTTGAAGGCGCACGGCCTGTCGGAGGAGCAGCTCCGCTTCACCGACGAGGGCCTGCGCAGCGTGATCGAGAGCTACACGCGCGAAGCGGGCGTGCGCAACCTCGACCGCGAGATCGCCTCGATCTGCCGCAAGACCGCCCGTCGCGTCGTCGCCGGAGGCAAGGAAGTCGCGGTCGAGATCACGCCCGAGTCGGCCGAGAAGCTGCTCGGCAAGCCGCGCTACCGCCCGTGGCGGCGGGAGGAGCGGCCCGAGATCGGCGTCACCACGGGACTCGCCTGGACCGAGGTCGGCGGCGAGATCCTGGAGACCGAGGTCGGCCTGATGCGCGGCAAGGGCAAGCTGACGCTGACCGGCAAGCTCGGCGAGGTGATGCAGGAGTCGGCGCGCGCCGCGGTCTCCTACCTGCGCAGCCGGGCCGACGACTTCGGTATCGACCCCGAGTTCTCCGAGAAGCACGACCTGCACATCCACGTTCCCGAAGGCGCCATCCCCAAGGACGGCCCGTCGGCGGGCATCACCATGGCCACCGCGCTGGTCTCGGCGCTGACGCGACGGCCGGTGCGGCGCGAGCTCGCCATGACCGGCGAGATCACATTGCGCGGCAAGGTGCTGCCGGTGGGCGGGATCAAGGACAAGCTGCTGGCGGCCTACCGCGCCGGCATCACGGAGATCATCCTGCCGCGCGAGAACGAGAAGGACCTCGAGGACCTGCCGGCGGAGGTGCGCGACGCGCTCCAGATCCACCTCGTCGAGTCGATGGACGAGGTCCTGCGGCTGGCCCTCGAAGGGGAGCTTGCGTCTTTGCCCCCGACTGGTGGAGAATTGCCTTCGCCCCCGGCACAGGCGCCGACGGGGCCCGGTTCGCTGGCCCACTGAACGGAACGCGTCGGCCGGGCGAGCAGCGAGCCGCCGGCGGCGGAATCCAACTCGAAAGTCGAAGGTCGCGATTGCGGGCAGCGGATGCCCGGAGCAGAGTCCATCCGGGTCCATCCTCGAAAAATTGAAGTTTCGAAAAGCGGAGTTCGTCGGAGCCAGCGCCACCCCGGAGGGGCATCTCGGCGACGGCTCGGCCGAGGTGGCCCTGGTGGGCCGCTCGAACGTCGGCAAGTCGAGTCTCCTGAATCGTCTGGTCGGCTCGCGCCTGGCGCGGGTCAGCTCGACTCCGGGGCGGACCCGGACGGTGAACTGGTTCCGGATCGACGGCAGCTTCTGGCTGGTCGATCTTCCCGGCTACGGCTGGGCGAAGGCCTCGCGCACGGATCGTGCAAGCTGGGCCGTGCTGGTGGAGTCCTACTTCGCGCGGCAGACGGGCCGGCGCCTCGTGGTGCAGCTGGTGGACGCCAAGGTCGGCGCGACGCCGCTCGACGTCGAAGCGGCTGAATATCTCGCAGCAACCGGCGCGACGCTGATGGTGGTCGCGACCAAGGTGGATCGATTGAAAAGCAACGAGCGGGTGCGCAATCTGGCGGAGATCCGCCGAACGCTCCGGCTCGAGAACGAGGCGGCTCTCGTGGCCGTCTCCGCGGTTTCAGGGGAGGGCGTTCGTGAACTCGGGAAACGGATCACCGACTTTCTCGCCACGGGGTAGGTCCCGCCGCAGAAGGGGAAGGAAGAACATGCCGAAGACGATGGACACCACCGGGCTGCCGATGGAGCCGCTCGACGTCCAGAACGAGCTGCCGCCTCCGGGGAGCGAGAATCTCGACGCCAACGGCAAGCAGATGCTCGACATCCGGGCCCTCAAGGAGATGAGCATCAACGAGCTGACCCAGGTCGCCAAGGATCTCGGCGTCGAGGGCGTGGCGGGCCTGCGCAAGCAGGAGCTCATCTTCAAGATCCTCGAGGCGCAGACCAAGTCCACGGGCCTGATCTTCGCCGAGGGAGTCCTCGAGTGCCTGCCGGACGGCTTCGGCTTCCTGCGCGCTCCCGAGTACAACTACCTGCCCGGTCCCGACGACATCTACGTCTCGCCGTCGCAGATCCGCCGCTTCGACCTGCGCACCGGCGACACCGTCTCGGGCCAGGTTCGCCAGCCCAAGGACGGCGAGCGCTACTTCGCCCTGATCAAGGTCGAGGCGATCAACTTCGAGGCGCCCGAGTTCACCCGGACGAAGATCTTCTTCGACAACCTGACGCCGCTCTATCCGATGGAGCGGATGCGGCTCGAGCAGCCGGGCGATGCTTCTTCGCGCGTGATGGATCTCGTCACGCCGATGGGCAAGGGGCAGCGCGCGCTGATCGTGGCGCCGCCGCGCACCGGCAAGACGATGCTGCTGCAGTCGATCGCGCACTCGATCGCCCGCAACCACCCCGAGGTGGTGCTCATCGTCCTGCTCATCGACGAGCGGCCGGAAGAGGTCACCGACATGCAGCGCTCGGTGCAGGGCGAGGTCATCTCCTCGACCTTCGACGAGCCGGCGACCCGGCACGTGCAGGTGGCCGAGATGGTGATCGAGAAGGCCAAGCGCCTGGTCGAGCACAAGAAGGACGTCGTCATCCTGCTCGACTCGATCACCCGCCTGGCGCGCGCCTACAACACCGTCCAGCCGCCGTCGGGCAAGGTGCTGTCGGGCGGCATCGACGCCAACGCGCTGCACCGCCCGAAGCGGTTCTTCGGCGCCGCCCGCAACATCGAAGAGGGCGGCTCGCTGACGATCATCGCGACGGCCCTCGTCGACACCGGCAGCCGCATGGACGACGTCATCTTCGAGGAGTTCAAGGGCACCGGCAACTGCGAGATCCATCTCGACCGCAAGCTGATGGACAAGCGCATCTTCCCGGCGATCGACATCAACGCCTCCGGCACCCGCAAGGAAGAGCTGCTGCGGAGCGAGGACGAGCTGCGCCGCGTCTGGGTGCTGCGCAAGGTGCTCAATCCGCTGTCGACCGTCGAGTCGATGGAGCTGCTGCTCGACAAGCTGCAGAAGACCAAGACCAACCAGGACTTCCTGGACGCGATGAGCAAGTAGGCGCGGCCGGGCGCGCGTCGCGATCCGTTCGCGGCGCCGCCGGGTCAGCCCGGTCCCGACGTTGCCACCTCTCCGCATCGGCGTCGTCAGTTTCGTCAACAGCCGGCCGCTGGCGCGCGGTCTCGAGAAGGGGCGCGCCGGCGGCGCCGGCGAATACGAGCTCCAGTACCTTCCGCCTGCCCGGATCGCCGACGGCCTCGCTGCCGGCCGGCTCGACGTCGGCCTGGTGCCGTCGATCGAGATGGTGCGAATCCCCGACCTGGTCATGATTCCGGGTCTCGCCATCGCGGCGACCCACGAAGTGCGCAGCGTCCTGCTGGTCTCGCGCGTGCCGGTTGCCGAGATCCGCCGCGTGGCGCTCGACGAGAACAGCCGTACCTCCGCCGCGCTGGTGAAGATCCTCCTCGCCGAGCGCTACGGCGTCCATCCCGAGACGGCGCCGGCGGCCCCCGATGTCGAGACGATGCTCGAAAGCGCCGACGCCGCCCTGGTGATCGGCGATCCGGCCCTGCGGATCGACCGCGAGCGATACCTCGTGCTCGACCTGGCGGGGGAGTGGCTCGAGCTGACAGGGCTGCCCTTCGTCTTCGCGGCCTGGGCGGCGCGGCGGGAGGTCGCCAGCCAACAACTAGCGGCACTGCTCGAGGCGAGCCTCGAGCGGGGCCTCGCCGAGCTCGACGAGATCGTCTCCGAAGTCGCGGCCGAGACCGGACTCGCGGAGCTCCTCCTCCACGACTACTACACGCGCAATCTCCGGTTCCGGATGGGTCTCGAGGAGGAGGAAGGGCTGCGCGAGTTCCTGCGACGGGCCGAGCCCGGTCTGGCCGGCCGGCTGCGCTTCTTCGGCGACGTCGGGGCGTAGGCGGCGCCGGCTCAGCCGGAGATCGGCGCCAGCGGCGCGAGCGCGCCGGTTCGCAGATCGCCCTGCGTCGCATGCTCCAGATACCAGGCGCAGGTCGAGCGGATTCCTTCCCGCAGGTCAATCCGGTGGCGCCAGCCAAGCTGGTGCAGGCGCGAGACATCGAGGAGTTTTCTCGGCATGCCGTCGGGCTTCGTCGAGTCGAAGGTGATTCGCAGCCCGGGCGCGATTTCGTCGCGCACCATCTCGGCCAGATCCAGAATCGAGAGATCCTCGCCGGTGCCGACGTTGACGTGCACGTCCTCGTCGTAGCAGCGCATCAGGAAGAGGCAGGCGTCGGCGAGGTCGTCGACGTGCAGGAACTCGCGCCGCGGCGTGCCGGTACCCCAGATCGTCACCTCGGCGTCGCCAGCGGTCTTCGCTTCGTGAAAGCGGCGGATCAGCGCCGGCAGGACGTGCGAGCTCGCGAAGTCGAAGTTGTCGCCGGGGCCGTAGAGATTGGTCGGCATCGCCGAGATGAAGTCGCTGCCGTACTGGCGGCGATAGGCCTGGCAGAGCTTGATGCCGGCGATCTTGGCGATCGCGTAGGCCTCGTTGGTCGGCTCGAGCGGACCGGTCAGCAGCGCGTCCTCGGCCATCGGCTGCGAGGCTTCGCGCGGATAGATGCAGGAGCTGCCGAGGTAGAGCAGGCGCCGGGTGCCGAACTGGTGCGCCGCCTGCACGACCGTGGCGTGGATCATCAGGTTGTCGTAGATGAACTCGGCCGGCCGCGTGCTGTTGGCCAGGATGCCGCCGACCGTGCCGGCGACCAGGAAGACGTACTCCGGCCGGTTGGCGCGGAACCAGTAGTTCACTGCCGCCTGGTCGCGCAGGTCGAGCTGCTCGCGGGTGGCGAGCAGCAGATTGCGGAAGCCTTCCGCCTCGAGGCGCCGGACGACGGCAGCACCCACCAGACCGCGATGGCCGGCGACGAAGATACGGGCGTCGGGGGAGAGAGAGGAAGTCGGCAAGTCGGGCTCCTCGAGTCGGAGAAAAGCCTAGCAGAGGGTGCCGCGGCGTTCTTCTCTGGTCTAATCCGACCGAGCGGATGGCGAACTCGGAAGAGACTCGATCACGGCCCGGGAACGACTCGGCGAAGCCGGCCGCGCCGGCCGGCGCACAGCGGCCGCTGGGCGGGGTCTGGGCGGTGGTGGTGACCTGGAACGGCCGCGAAGTGATCGGCCCTTGCCTGGAGTCGCTGCGGCCGGCGATGGCGCGCGGCTGCCACGTGGTGGTCGTCGACAACGCGTCGACCGACGGCACTCCGGCAGCGGTGGAAGCCGGCTTTCCCGGTGTCGAGCTGCTGCCTCAAGCGACCAATCTCGGGTTCGGCGGCGGAAACAACGTCGGTATCCGGCGGGCGCTGGCCCAGGGCGCATCGCATGTGCTCTTCCTCAACCAGGACGCGACGCTGGCGCCGGACGCCGTCGACGAGCTGCTCGCCGCCTCCGAGCGCCACCCGGAAGCCGGGACGGTTTCGGCGAAGATCTACTTCCAGGACCGGCCCGGGACGCTCTGGTTCGCCGGTGCGACCTTCTCGGTCCGCACCGGACGAACACGGGACATCGGCTCGGGCGAGGTCGACCGGGGACAGTACGACCGTGAATCGCCGATTCAGCGAGGCACGGCCTGCGCGATGCTGGTGACGCGGAGATACCTCGAGTCGGTCGGTTTCTTCGACGAGGCGCTCTTCCTCTACGGCGAGGAGATGAACCTGACACTGCGCGCACGCGGGAGTGGGCTCGTGAACTACTTCGCGCCGCGCGCCCGCGCCTGGCATCGCGTTTCGAGCTCGACGGGAGGGGCGGCGAGCGGCGAGTATCTTTACTACCACACCCGCAACACACTTCACCTGATCCATCGCCACGCGCCGCTGAGAAGCAGGTCGCTCTCTGTGGCGCGCGACGCGCTGGTGCTCCTAGTCATGCTCGGCAGCATCGTCACGATGCGAACGCTGCCGCTCTCATCCGTACGTGCCGTACTGGCAGGGGCCAAGGATTTCGCCCGGCGACGCATGGGCGAGCGGCTGGTCGCCGCTTCGCGAGCCGTGGTTACGCGCAGCGCCTGAGCTTGCGATGAGCGATCCGTCCCGAAGGAAGCTGCGCGTCCTTGCGGTCTCGCACCTGGCGTCGCGCGGCGGCGCTCAGAAGTGCTTGGCAATGCTCTGCAGGTCGCTGGATCGCGATCGATTCGAGATCCAGGCCGTCCTTCCGGAGGAAGGCGAGCTGGCGGGGGACCTCCGGGTCGCGGGCGCGAAGGTCCACGTTCTACCTTTGCGATGGTGGGTCGGGGTCGAGGCTCGTCAGAACTGGATGAAGATGCAGTTCCGAGTAGGTCTCGCGAGAAGGGTCCGCCGCCTTGCTGCGCTGCTCGAGAGCGAGCGCATCGACCTTGTGATGACGAATTCCTCGGTGACCATCGAGGGGGCGCTCGCGGCGGCACAAGCGCGCATCCCGCACGTGTACCACATTCTCGAATTGATGAGCACGGACCCGATTTTGCGCCCGATGTGCCCGGTGGAGCGCTTTTATTGGATCATGGATCGGCTCTCCGCCGCTCTGGTTGTACCGTCGCGAAGCGTACGGGACGAAGTCACACACCACTGTCGCGACGCGCGAACGGCGATCATCCATACGGGAATCGACCGTCTGGAGCGCGAAGAACTCAGGCGGACCAGGCAGGACCTCTTCGGTTTCTCAGACGCCGAGTCGATCGTCTGTTTCGTCGGCGAGCTCTGGGCGCGAAAAGGAGTGCAGGCGCTCGTTCGGGCGGCGCCGCTGGTTCTCGAGCACAATCCGAACGTCCGATTCCTCGTCGTCGGGCACGACCGCGGCGAGCTCGGACCGGCGACCAGGCTGGCTGGCGAGCTCGGTGTCGAAACCCAGGTGCGATTTCTGGGAGAGCGTTCCGACGCCCTGGAGATCATCGCAAGCAGCGACCTGCTCGTCTTGCCGTCACTGAGCGATCCCTTTCCCGTCGTGGTACTCGAGGCGATGGCGCTGGGATTGCCTGCCGTCGTGACGCGGAGCGGCGGGGCGGCCGAGATGCAGGTGAACGGCGAGACCGGGATCGTCGTCCAGCCGGACTCACCAGCAGAGATGGCGAGAGCGCTTAGTCGCCTTTTGGCAGACCGTGATCTCTCCGTGAGTATGGGATTGTCGGCTCGCGAGAGAGCGCGAAGCGAGTACTCACTGGCACGATATGCGTCCAGCTTTGCAGAGCTCTTCATCAGAATTGTGGAGCGAGGATCAGCAGAGAGCAAGGAATCCGCTGCGCTGGTCAGCGATCTGTTGCACGCGGCGGACGCGAGGCTGGAGAGGACGCAGATTCTCTCGCTTGCGTCAGAGGTAATTCGCGCCATCCGTAGAAGGATTCGCAGCGGAGCTGGCGGGTGAAGCTCGCGCGGGAGCTAATGCTCCGGGAAGGGAACGGCCGAACTCACAGCTGGAGGAAAGCCGAACGGCACCAAACGGCCAGGTTGCGGGGGCGATCCTGGCCTCTCGCAGCCGCGGCAGGAGGTAGCGTGGTTCGGCGGAGAGGGCTCGCTCGGGCAGCTGCCGTGCGCAGGCCGGTTCCGGGCTCGCACTTTACGATCGAAGGCGCTGTGCCCTGCGGAGCCGCCGAGGGCGAGCGCCATGAATGCTAGGTTTCGCACCGTGAAACAGCTGGTTTTCGATGTCGGTATGTGCAACGGCGACGACACCGCGTATTACCTTCATCGCGGCTACCGGGTCGTTGCCATCGAAGCGAATCCGGAGGTCGCGGCGCGGGCGGCCGCGAGATTCGAGTCCGCAGTGGCGACCAGCGACCTGACGATCCTCAACGTTGCGGTTACGGAGTCCGCCGGGTGCGCGAGCTTCTGGATATGCGAGTCCGTTCCCGAATGGAGTTCGGTACACCTCGAGATCGCTTCGCGGATGGGCAGCTCCCACCGCGCGGTCGATGTTCAGGGCATGAATTTCCAGGAGATCCTGCGCGCCTACGGCACGCCTTTCTACCTCAAGGTGGACATTGAGGGGAATGATCGGCTCTGCATCGACGCCCTGTCTCCCGACACTATCCCGCAGCACATCTCTATCGAGATGGGGCACAAAGCAGGGATTGTTGACATCGCCGCTCTCTATCGACTCGGATATCGCCGATTCAAGTGTGTCCGGCAGAACGATTTGCAGGTAATCGAGTCTTCTTCGGTCATGCGCCTGCTCATGGCCCGAAGATCCGGGCTTCCTGATCGCATCTCCCGGAAGCTCTTCTGCCCCTTGCGCGAACGACTCTCCGGCCCGGGCGGCTACAAGCACCCACTTGGGAGCTCGGGCCCCTTCGGCGGGGATTTGCCGGGTCGTTGGCAGAGCCTCCCTGAGATCTCGACGACCTGGAGCTGCCTTAGTTCCCTCCACGAGATCTCGCCCAGTCTGTCGTACTGGTACGACATCCACGCGGCGCGCGACTGATCGGTGGTCGGGGCTCGCGCCATCCGAATGACGCTCGAGAGCAGTCCTCCGAACTTTCTCGATAGGCTTGACGGCAGGGGTGCGGTCTCTTGATTGATCCGAATCGGGCAGCGATCGAACGGGTTCCAGAAGGTGTAGATCGACCTCTCTGGTCGGTGGCGATCCCGACCCACAACTGTGCCGCGTTCCTCCGCGAGGCTCTGCTCTCCGTGCTTCAGCAGGACCCGGGACGGAGCGAGATGCAGATCGAGGTGATCGACGACTGCTCGACGAAGGACGACCCCGAGGCAGTCGTTCTAGAGCTGGGTCGAGGTCGAGTGCAGTTCTACCGGCAGCCCGAGAACGTCGGTCACGTCCGAAATTTCGAGACATGTCTGCAGCGGTCCACCGGCCGGATCGTGCACATCCTGCACGGCGATGACCGAGTGCGGACCGGATTCTATTCCCGCCTTCAACGGCCATTCTTGTCGGACAGGGACATCGGCATGGCCGTCTGCCGCCATCTCTACATCGACAGCCGCGGGCACTGGATCGCCGTCGGGCCCATCGAGCTCGACTCGAGCGGGCCGCTCAAAGGATTTCTCGAGAAGATGGCGATCTACAACCGAGTGCAGACTCCAGCGGTTGTCGTCCGACGAGAGGTCTACGAGAAGCTGGGAGCCTTCGACCGCAGGCTGTCCTACTGTGAGGACTGGGAGATGTGGGTCCGTATCTGTGCGCATTACCGAGTCTGGCACGAGGTCGAGCCGCTCGCGGAATATCGGCTGCATGGCCAGTCGAGCTCGGGTCGCCACTTGAGATCCGTAGCCATGCTGCCCGATCTGAGGCGCGCAATGGGCATTATGCGCGACGTGCTCCCTAGTGGGGACTCGGGCGATTCGTTGCTGCGTCGCTCGAGGGCTTGCCACGCCCGGACAGCGATCGTCATGGCGAGAGACCTCATGCGTCTGAGAATGTGGAAGGAAGCAGCCGAGATGGCAGGTCAAGCGCTTCGAATGGACCCGACGCCGATGATGTGTTGCCTGGTGTTGCACCACCTTCTCCAAGCCTCACTCGAGCGGCTCTACCGGTCGCCTGACGAGCTACGGGAGAGCGTCGACCGAAGGCTGCCCGAGTGAGCGGCGATTCCTTCCCGTCTCGTGGCGTGGCGCGTTCCGTTAAGCAGCTGGTGGACGAATTGCGGATTCTTCGCCGTCACCGGCGTGGCAGACGCAAGGCTAGGGCGGAGTACGCGGCGAGCGTTCATCTCCATCTCAATCTCGGCTGTGGAGACAAGCCCCTGGCAGGATGGGTCAATGTGGATCTATTCGGGAGACCTGATCTGACGCTCGATCTACGCGAGGCTTTGCCGTTGCCGGACGGATCCGCGGATCGCATCTACAGCGAGCACTTCTTCGAGCACCTCGAGTACGTCGATGCTCAGCGGCTGCTGCGCGAGGCGCTCCGCGTCCTGGGCCCCGGGGGCGACCTGCAGATCGGCGTCCCGGACAGCGAATGGCCGATCTCGGCCTATGGCGATCCGAAAAACGAATACTTCGAGCTGGCGCGCGAGCGGTGGCACCCGGAGTGGTGCGACACGCGGATGCATCACATCAACTACCATTTTCGACAGGCCGGCGAGCATCGCTACGCCTACGATTTCGAGACGCTGCAGAAGATGCTCCTGGCTGCCGGCTTCGACCGGGCGGTGCGGCGGGAGTTCGATCCGGAGCTGGACAGCGCGGATCGACGTCTCGGCACGCTCTACGTCGTGGCTTCGAAGTCGCGAACGTGACGGATACGGATCGGCAGGCCGCCTTCGCCCGACTGCTTTCCGAGGGTCGCTTCGCGGAGGCCGCAGGCGCAGTGGAGCAGCTTCCGGCACTCGGCGCTTCGCCGGTTGACCTCTCCGTCGTCGTCGTCACGCGCGACCGCGCGAAAGTGATCGGCGGGACGCTCGAGGCCCTCGCTGCCCTGGAGTATCCGCGTTCGAGGTGGGAGCTCGTCGTGGTCGACAACGGCTCGCGCGACGACACGGCCGCCGTCGCGCGACGCCGGCTGGCTTCAATGCCTTGCGAGGCGAGGGTCGTGTCGCAGCCGACCGGCCGCATCTGCGCGGCCCGCAACGCGGGGATCCGGAACGCGCGGGGAAGCTGGGTGGGCTTCATCGACGACGACGCCACTTGCGGCGTCGACTGGCTGCTGCAGTACCGGATGGCGCTCGTCGCCAGACCCGATGCAGCAGGCATGGGCGGCCCCGCGAGCTTCCCGCCCGACTACGTCCTCCCCTGGTGGTGGCGGGTGGGTCACTCGCAGCGCATGAGCTGCGTCTTCGGCCCGGACGAGATCGTGGAAACCCGGCTGCTCGAGAACCCCTACGGGCTCAACATGTGGTTCCGGCGGCAGGTGCTCGATAGCGTGGGCCTCTTCGACGCGAGGCTCGACGACTGGTGCCGGTCGATGGCGGACGAGACCGAGCTCTTCTACCGGATGCAGCGCCGCGGCCACAAGGTGTACTTCGTGCCGCAGGCGCCGGTGGCGCATCACGTCGCGAAGGACCGTCTCGAGCTAGGCCCGCTGCTCAAGCGCTCCTACCTCGTCGGACGCTCCCACCGGGTTCTGGACGGACTGTACCCGGGGGAAATCCGCCTGCGACCGACCTTGATCGGCTCCGCGCGGCATGTCGCCGGGACTCGGGATCTCGGCCCGATCCCGATCGCGGCCGCCATCGAACTGGCGCGCTGGCTCGGATACAGAGCCCAGCACCTCCTGTTCCTCGTGGCAGCCGGGCGAAGTTCGGCGGGCGATCCCGGCCGGTGAGCCGGGCGCGGCGATCGCGCCCCCGTTCCCTGCCGCCGAGCGAGCTAGCTCTCGAGGCGACCGTCGGGAGGAACGCCCTCGCTCTCGCGGAGCCAGGCGAGGAACGCCCTCTTGTACTGGATTTTCTCGCGCGCGAGAAGCTTCAGGTCCCCCCGGACGAGCGGCTGAATGGAGCGAAGCACGCTGAGCTCGGCCTCGATTCTCTCCGCGTTGGAGAGGCGAGACCAGCGTCCGCGCTCGTGCATCCGATAGGCGGCCATGGGCTCGTCGAGGAAGGCAATGGGCCCCGCGAGCGAAAGGAGAATGTGCAGCGGCCAATCCGCGACCGGCACGCGGCGGAACCATCTCGGCAGCCGCTTCACGAGTCGGCGTCGGAAGACCGAGGAACAGGTCGGGATGCAGTTACGATGCAGGAGCTCGGCGGTCGAGACTCTCGAGCCTTCGGGCGGATCCCAGGAATAGCGGTGAGGCGCGCCGTTGTCGTCGACCGAGATCACGGAGTGGCCACAGGCCGAGAGCTCGGAGTGCTCGTCGAGAAACGACGCTTGGCGCTGCAGCTTGTGCGGCGAGGTCCAATAGTCGTCGCCTTCCAGGAGGGCGACGTAGTCTCCGCGGCAGGCCTTCAGCGTCTCGAGAAAATTGAATCGCCCCGTCGGCTCGCCGCCGATGAAGATGACGTCGCGCCGGCGGCGAAGGAACAGCCGGATCTGCGAGGGATGCCTGGCCGCGTAGTCCTGGCAAATCTCCCGCGTGCCGTCCGACGATTCGTCCTCGCCGAGGCAGATCTCGAACAGAAAGCTCGTTTCCTGCATCAGGACGCTATCGAGCGCCTGCCGGATGTGGCGAGCGTGGTTATAGGTGATCAGGCAGACGCTCACTCGCGGGGATCCCGCCGGATCTGGCGCCAGGGCTGTCAAGAGCGCTCCTCGCGGGTCCGAGAATGGCGAGGCAGGCCCTGATCCCAGACGGACGGGTCCTCGTGCCGGCCGCGCGGCCGCTTACCGATCATGCCGCGAACGATATCGTTATTGGCATGCGACGCTCGGCGCTGCCCCGAAAGCCTCGGCCGCGGGAACGCGTTCCGGGCGAACTGCAGGTGCTCCTCAGGCACGCCGCAAACCGCATCCGCGCGCGATGATCATCACCGACGATTTCGTGATGCTGAATTTCCCGAAGACCGGGAGCTCGTTCGCCCGCGAGGTGATCAAGCGGTGTTACTCGAAGCGCGCTACCGCGCCGCGCGAGCTCTTGGCGCGAGTCGGCCTCGCGAGGCCGCGCCTGATCGAGTTGCTGCACCCGAAGATCGATGAGACACAGGACTATAGCGTGATCGATCAGCACGGAACCTATCGGCAGATTCCAGCGGAGCACAGGAAGAAGCCGATCGTGAGCATTACCCGCAATCCGATGGAGCGGTACGTGTCGACTTACCTCTTCGGTTGGTGGAAGGAGCACCCGCCCGCCACGGCGGATGAGATTCGGGGCGCCTTTCCGAATTTTCCCGCTCTGTCTTTCGGCGAGTATTTCGAAATGTTGCACGGGTTTGGCCTGCGGAGTCGTCTCGGCGGCATCGAGACCAGAATCGGTCTCGGGCTTCACACCGTTCAGTTCATTCAGTTCTATTGCAGGGAGCCGCGAGCAGTTCTAGCGCGAATGGACCACGACTACATCGAGCGCGCCCGCTTCGGCGGCGATTTTTCTCCGGTAGTCTTCCTCCACCAGGAAAATCTGAACAGCGAGATCAAACACTTCCTGGGCGGCTTCGGATTCTCGGCCGCGGAGCTCGCATTCATTGACTCGATCGGTAGACTCAACATCACGGAAAAGAGTGCGGGTGCCTTCGATTATCGGGATTACTATCGAGGTACGGCGATCGCGCACCAGATCCTGAAACGCGACGCGCTCCTCTTCTCGGTCTTTCCGGAGTACCTCCCGGCCGCTCTGTCGTTACTCGACGCGGCGAAGCAGGAATCGACCTGATTGGGTATTTCGGCGCAGAGTCGAGCTGATCTCATGGTGGTCGCAACCTTGCTTCGCTCGGGGCGAGCGAAGCAACTCGGACGCTCTGCCGCGGCTGGCGAACGCGATCCGGGGACGACCTCACGCCCTCAATCGACGAGTGTGTAGGTTCCGAGAAGCGCTCGCGCGCCTTCGCGCCCCACGTTCATCATCACGTCGAGTATGGAGAGATCGGGAACGAACTGCTGCGTGAGCTGAGGATAGGGCATCGATGCCGGCTCCAGGAACCGCAGCCGGACTCCGGCCGCGGCGAACGCTGTCGCCGAATAGAGCGATCTGCCTCCGCTGGCATTGACGTACTCGGACGCGCGCTCTCTCCCGACGATGTCCAGAATGCGGTCCTGTGCTTTCAAGCCGGCGTTCCGGTAGGAGGCCGAGCCGTCGACCAGCTCGGAATCGATCCCGAGCGCCGCGCACACCCCGCGGACACTCTGCTTCGCCAATTCACCGATGAGCTCGGAGCCGGATTCGATGACGGTCCGCGCCAGCTCGAAAGTCTCCGCAAAATGGGGCGCTCCGTGATACGCATGCCGCAAGGTCTCGAGCGACTTCCGCCGCCAGGCATTACCTGCGATTCGGAGGTCGCAGATCCTGCCGGTAAGTCCTGGGTTCTCGACCGGGACCGAAAGGAAGGTGGTCTTGCCGGCCAGGAGAATCCGGTTGCGGTTGATCCAGCCCTGCTTGATGAACCTGACGTCATCGAGAAAGACGAATCTGTCGACGGCAGAGATCAGCTGGAAGTAGCCCAAGTAGGGAAAGAAGTACGGCTGCATGACGCCGAGCTTCAACGCCGGAGTCCTCTGTAGAAGGCGACGGACAGACGCCGCTCGCTCACGGCAGAAGCCTCAGATCGCCGTCAGGACACCCACTGTCGCGCACTTGGCGCGTCGTCCAGAAATCCTCCGAGCCGCTCTCGCACCGCTCGACGAAACCGGCTCGTGTCGATTGGGCCATCACCGCACGAAAATCTCTAGACTGGTTCCCTTCAGGTCGTCTTCGATCTCTTGCTGGATTTCGTGCGGAAGCTGCTCTCGCCAACGATCTCGAACTTCGACCGGCTTGA
Source organism: Thermoanaerobaculia bacterium (assembly GCA_963699245.1). GTDB lineage: Bacteria > Acidobacteriota > Thermoanaerobaculia > Multivoradales > JAGPDF01 > JACTMI01. The sequence continues at coordinate 1,278,325 of OY969426.1, read as the reverse complement.
ACACCGAATAGGCATCATCGACCGAGCGATTGTGGCAGTCGCTGAGGAACTGCCTCGTGGATGGCCCGACTTCGAGTCCGAGAAATTCGAAGAGCTGTTCCGATCGGGATGGGAGATCGCCCACTAGGTCCTCGTACCGGACGATACGGACACGCGATGGCCACTGTGAATGCAGGTCGAGGAAGATGTGGGCAAGCTCCTTCCACTTGAAGTAACCGAAGAAGTTCTCTTCGCGCCCTCCGTTCTTGCAGGCGCCGAAGCGCCATTCACGTTGCACGTCCGATCCGGGCGGGAACTCCTTGGGGCTACGGATCCAGGAAGTGATCACAGCAGACGGATGGCGGACGATGCAGATCAGTTTAATGTCGTCGAACTTCCTCAGCATGGGGGAGAGCAGGTAGTGATAGCGCGTCTCCTTGAAGCAGAGGACGTCCTGATGCTTCATCTTGTCGAAAGTGGGATAGATCCCGCGGCGGCGCTGGTCGCGTTGCAGGAGGAAGTCGTCGTCGCTGCGATACAGCGCTTCGAAGAACTCCAGCCACTGCTCGCGGGAAGAGTCGGAGTCGACCATGCCTTTGAGGGCGTGGGAGAAGAACGGTTGGTAACGATAGGCGACGCGGGGGGAACTCTCGACGATCTGGCCGAGCCAGCTGGTGCCGCTTCGTGGCGCCCCGGCGAGGGCTGCGATCGATTGGTAACTCTTCATTCTCATCCAGACTCGGCTCTCGGCGGCGGCAAGAGCCGCTCGGAAGACCCTGTAGCTGAACCGGGATCAGGCCCCGGCGCGACTCCAACGCTGAACGCTTTCGCAAATTCTCGTCATGTCCGAGACTCCAAGATCGTCCCCTACGGGGAAGGCGAGAGACTGATCGGAGATCAGAGTGGCGCCCGAGGAATCGCATTCACCTCCGGCGACGAGCCCGTGTACGGGCCAATGAATCGAGGTGTAGATGCGATCGGCAGCCAGGTGCCGGCGTAGTGCGTCGCGCTCCTCGTGCGAGGAGAAGATTCGGTGATGAACCAGGGGGCACTCGCCCGGGAAAAACTCGAGGAGTGGTCGTCCCGCTCGAAGATTCTCGAAGAGGTGACGTTCGTTCGCGGCCCTGCGGCTCCGAACCTCCGTCTCGTCGATTGAGAGGAAATGGGACAACGATTGGCTGGACATGTCGGATATGGACCACTCCCGATCGAGCATGTTCTCAGCTTCCCGCAAGTCGCGCCAGTCGGTTGCCTCGTAGCGGAGCCATGTATCGAGCTTGCGAGACGGCTCGTAGATCGGGTTGAAGAAACCGTCGACGAACCCGCCATCGGCGATCTGAATCAGTTTCCTGAGGCTTCCGAACGCGAATTGGCCGCGTCGAGCGAATCGGGAGAGCACGGCGTGAGAGAAATCCTCAACGACTGTGCCGCCACTCGGCAGTGGCTGGTCGCTGGAGTGACCGAAGTAATGAATGACGACGATGACATCTCGGCTCCCGAGATTCTTCGGATACTCACAGCGGAGATCCGGCCCTACCGGGTAGAACCCGAGCTCGATCATCGGAAATCGCCGCTGCACGGTCGACACCAGCGACCAGCAGGTGAGTGTGGGCAGGAGGACTCGTCGCGGGCGGATGACTTCACCGATCAGGAACGCGAAGGCGGCTCGCCCGCTGGAGAAGTAGGTTCGATCGCCGCGAGGCGGCAGACCTCTGGAGGCCAGCGCCTTCATCCGTTCGTCGCTCTTTCTACCAAGGCGATGGCAGCGGCAGCCAATGAGCCTGGCCGGATCTCGCGGAAGTCACCAGCCAACTCGGCGATGACCTGCTCGCCGCGGCAGACGAGGTATCGAAACTGCCATTCGCTGAAGTACTCGGGCGTCGGCTCGGCTTGCACGCTGTGCCCAGGAGGAAGGAATCGCCTCAGGTAGCAGTAAGCCTCCAGATCACTCGGCCGCCACGACGCTGGATCTTGGTCCATTGTGACCCTTCGAGCGGATGGTTGGCTTCTCGTCGTCGCCGCAGCGCCAGCTCAGTACGGCTCCGCGCCCGCCAGCCGTCGACCGATGTCCGCCGCTTCCCGCGCGACGGACCGCAGGAGCTCGCACAGCGCGCGGATCTGATCGGCGGTGACGGCTCCCGTCGGCAGCAGAAGGACCCTGGATGCGACGAGGTCGGTTTGCGGCAGTGGCGCCTGGGAAGCCGCGTAGAGAGTTCGATACGGCTCCATCCGGTGACAGCCGGGCCAGAAGTATCGCCGGGCTCGAACGTTCTCGGCGTGGAGGATTCGCACCAGGTCGTCGCGGACGAGTCCCAGCTCGGATCCGATCTCGGCGACGACATATTGGTAGTTGCAGCTCTCGGCCTCGTCGTAGTCGATCAACCGCAGACCTGGAATCGTCGACAGGCCCTCTCGATAAAGGTGGTAATTGCGTCGATTGCCGTCGATGGTGAGGTCGAGAACCTCAAGGTTCGTCAGGCCCATCGCGGCCGCCGCCTCGGTCATCTTGCCGTTGATGCCGATGGAGATCACGTTGTCGAGGCTGGCGAATCCGAAGTTCTTCATCAGACGCAACCGCTGAGCGAGCTCGTCGTCGTTGGTGGTGATCGCGCCACCTTCGAGCGTGTTGAAGAACTTCGTGGCATGGAAGCTCATCACCTCGCAGCGACCGAAGCCGCCGAGCATGCGGCCCTTGTAGCTCGCGCCGAAGGAGTGAGCGGAATCGAACAGCAATTGAAGGCCACGGCGCTCGGCGATCGCATGAAGCGTCTCCATCGCGCAGCTTCGGCCCCAGAGGTTCACCGCCAGAATCCCCGTCGTTCTCGATGTGATGTGCCGCTCGATCTCGGCCGGGTCTATACAGTGGGTCTCCGGGTCGATGTCGCAGAAGACAGGGTGTATGCCCTGCCACTGCAGCGCGTGCGCGGTGGCGACGAAAGTGAAGGAGGGGAGAATCACTTCTCCTTCGAGTCCGAGGGCCCGGATGGCGATCTCGAGCGCCACCGTCCCGTTGCACATCGCGATGCAATGGCGGACGCCGAGCAGCGCGGCGATCCGCTCCTCGAGCTCGCGGACGAGCGGGCCGTTGTTGGTCAGCCAGTCGCGGTCGAGCATCTCTTCGATGCGGCGCAGGAACGCGGCGCGGTCGCCGACGTTGGGGCGGCCGACGTGCAGGGTCTCGTCGAAGAGCGGCTGTCCGCCGAATACCGCCAGATCGTCGAGCGTGGACTTGCGATGCATCCGACTCATCTTCACTGTGAATGATAAGAGAGCGTTCGCCGCTGTCCTAGTGCAGGTACCCCAGAGTGGCGAGCTCTTCGAGCAGGTGACGATCGGCGCTCGACGCCAGCGCGACTCCCGGGCCTCTCGCGCCCCAGCTCTCGATCCGCCGCGCCGGATGGCACTTTCCCAACGGCGAGTCGCAGGCCGCGAATGGAGGCGCGCTTGTGCATCCGCGGGCCGACAGGAAACCCCGAGCGGAGCTCACGACAGTTGCCTGAATTCGGCTTCGAAGTGGATCGGCGTCCACATGGGATGCTCGCCGATGACCTGGAAGCTCTGGATCGCCTGAAAGCGGGCCAGCACCAGGTCGTTCTGGCTGTCCTTGACGCCGATCGTGAGCGCGTAGATGCCCTGCGAGAGATTGAGGCGAGGCAGTGCGACCGCGACCTCCAGCGATCCGTTCTCATTCCGAAGCGCCGCCTCTCTCGGCTGCGCACTCTCGCCCACGGCGCGCATCTCGCGATCGTAGATCACGAGGTACAGCACGGGTCGGGCATGTTGCGGCGGCACTTCGAGCCGGAAACGGAATCGGAGCGCATCGAGATAACGGACCCGGAATGGAACTTTGACGGAGCGACCGGATGGCGAGCCCTCGAAGGCGAAATCCGCGATTCGGATGCGCTCGTCGCCGACGAACGTCGGAATCGGGCTGGGCGACCGCGCGAGGTAGGCGTTGATGGCATCCGCGGGAGATCCCTCGAACAGCGCCTTGCCCCGATCGAGAGGAATCGCCCGGGTACTGATCCGCGCGACCTGCGGAAGCTGGTGCGAGACGAAGACGATCGCCGAGCGCTGAAGCTGCTTCTCCATCGAGTTGAAGCACTTGAGCAGGAACCGCATGTCGCCGACGGCGAGCACCTCGTCGATGAGCAGCACATCAGGATCGAGGTGGGCCGCGACGGAATATCCGAGGCGCACCCGCATCCCCGAGCTGTAGGTCTGCACTGGCGAATCGATGAACTCGCCGAGCTCCGCGAAGTCGACGATCTGGCCGATACGCGCCCCGATCTCCCTCTTGCTCAGCCCCAGCACCGCGCCGTTGACGTAGATGTTCTCGCGGCCGGTCAGGATCGGGTTGAAGCCGGCGCCGAGCTCGATTAGCGCTCCGACCCGTCCGCGGATCTCGATCCTCCCGGCATCGGGCCGAACGAGCCCGTTCAGCATCTTTAGCAGCGTGCTCTTGCCGGCGCCGTTGGCGCCAATCAGGCCGAGGCACTCGCCGCGGCGGAGCTCGAAGGAGACATCGTTGACGGCCAGGAACTCGTCCTTGCGCAGTCGCAGGCGATCGTCGCCGCGACGTCCAATCAGCTCGCTGCCGAGGTCGCGCAGGCCGTACCAGAGCGAGCGCTTGAGGCTCCGGCAGTACTTCTTCGAGACGTGCTCGACGCGGACGAGCGGTTCGCCGTTCGGGCTCACGCGCTAATCCGTTCGATCAGGATCGGCAGGGCGAGTCGATAGAGAAGCCAGCCGATCAGGAGAACCACCAGCGTTCCGGCGCCGATCCAGAGGAATGCGGCGAGATGGAGAGCCGGCGCTCCGAAGAGCCACGAGCGGGCGGTGTCGAGCACGGCGCCGGCCGGATTGAGCGTGACCGTCAGCGAGCCGGGCCAGGAGGTTGGCGCCGGGTAGACGACCGGCGTGACGAAGAACCAGAGCGCGACGATCACGCCGAGCGCCTGCTCGACGTCCTGGTAGAGGACGCCGATCGGCACCAGCATCAGGCCGATGGCGAGGCCGACGCCGATGATCGCCGCGAGTCCGAGCGGGAAGAGCAGAGCCGACGGCGACAGGGCGACGCCGAACCAGACCAGCGCCACCGCCAGCAGGAGGCCCCGCACCAGGAAGTTGAACAAGACCTCGGCGACTCCGGCGAGCACCAGCGCCTCGCGCGGAAAGTTGATCTTGGCCAGCATGTCGCGCGAGTGGTTCACCATGCGCAGCGGCGAGCCCAGCGCGTCGACGAAGGTCTGCCAGAGGACCACTCCCGTGAGGAGGAAGGGGGCGTAGGGGATCGCGGTCTCGCCGACCGTGAACACGCCACTCCTGCGCAGGAAGAGGAAGACCGCCGTGCTGACGATCGGCGGCGCGATCGCCCAGAAATAGCCCAGCAGCGTCTGCCGGTAGCGCGCACTGGTGTTGCGCACGAACAGTCGCCAGGCGAGCTCGCGCGAGGCGCGGAGATCGGCGACCATTCCGGCCAGCAGCGCGCCCGGCCGCCGCAGCGCCGAACCCGGTTCGTAGACGATGGCGCGCAAGCCGGGCCGACTGGCCGGCGGTAGACTCTCCGGCGGTTCTTCCGGCCGATCAAGGCGCGAGTTGGAGGTCACGGGCAACGTTGCGCATTCTACTGGTCTCCTCCTGCCTGCCGAATCCGGCGGCCCGCCACGCCGGCGGCAAGCTGGTCGCCTACCTCCTCGAGCGGCTGGGGGGGAGGCACGAGGTGACGGTGGTGGCCCGGCACTATCCGGGCGAGGAGCCCGTCGTCGAGGAGCTGCGCGCTCGCTGGCCCCGGCTGACGGTCGTCTGCGCGCCGGAGATCTACCGTGAAGGCGAACCGGCGTCGCTCGTGCGGGTCGCGCGATCGATCTACGGGCTCACCAGGGCGGCCGTCGCCATCGCCGATCGGGAGTCCTTCGACGTCTGCCAGCTCGAGTTCACGGAGACCGGCGTCTGGTGGCCGCGGCGCCACGCGCGATCGAGCGTGCTCTCGTCCCACGACCTCCTGTGCAAGCCGGCGCTCCGGCGAATCGAGATTGCGCGCGGCGGCCGCCGCGTCCAGGCCTGGCTGATCGCGCGTCTCAAACGCTTCGCCGAGGCGCGGACGCTCTCCAAGTTCGGCGGCGTCTTCGTCTTGTCGGAGAACGACCGGAGCTGGGCCAACCGGGTCTATCCGGGACTGACTCCCGAGGTGCTCTCCTATCCCGGCGGAATCGGCTTCACCGTGCGGGAGCGGGCCGAGTTGCCGGGGCGCGTCGCCTTCCTCGGCGCGCTCCAGCGCAGCGCCAACGCCAGCGGGCTCCGCTACTTCGTCCACGAGGTCTGGCCGCGCGTCCTGGCCCAGGCACCCGCAGCGGAGTTCGTCGTGGCGGGCGTCGGGCCGGCACCCGACTTGATCGCAGAGCTCGCCGCGGCGCCTCGGGTCCGCTACTTGGGCGAGATCGACGACCTCGGAGAGTTCTATGCCTCGGCCAGCATCTTCGCCGCTCCGATTCTTATCGGCGGCGGCATCATCGTGAAGGTGCTCGACGCGCTCGCGGCCGGCGTACCGGTCGTCACCACGTCACGCGGCAACGAGGGCATCGGCGCGCTGCCGGGGCGCGATCTCCACGTCGCGGACGGGGCCGGCGCGATGGCAGACGCGATCCTCTCGTTGCTCGACGACGCGGCTCGCCGCTCCGCCGTTGGAGAGTCGGGAGCGCGTTTCGTCGGCGCCCATTTCTCGCCGGACCGCTTCGACGCGACGATCGAGACGATGTACGCGCGAGTCGCCGCCGGCGCTCGCCGGGTCTCGTGACCGAAGACTCCGCATCGCCGGGCCGCCAGACCGTTCTGCAGGGCGTCGCGTTCGCGACCGTCCTGAACGTCGTGTCGCGCTTCGTGATCCTCGCGCGGCAGATGGTGATCACGGCCTCGTTCGGCCTCACCGGAGTGCTCGATTCGTTCTATGCCGCGCTCTCCTACCTGACGGTCGTCCTGGTCGTTCTCGACGACGTCTTCGATTCCGTCGTCGTGCCCGCGCTGGTGCGCCGGAATCTGGAGAGCGGGCGCACCGGGATGCTCGACCTCGCCGCGGCGGCGTTCCGGCGCACCCTGCGGATCAACGGCGGACTCGTCGTGCTGGTCCTGCTGCTGGCGCCGCTCGCTCCCTGGCTGGTGCCGGGTCTCGCTCCCGCGTCGAAGCGCGGGATGGTCGAGGACATCTTCCTGCTGGCACCCTACGCGATGGTTTACCTTCCCTATGCCTGCCTGGGAGCCTTCGTGCGCTCGCAGCGGCGCTTTCACGTCTTCTTCACCGCCGAGCTGGTGGTCGCGATCGTCGCGCTCGCCGCGCTGCTCGGCTTCCGGCACGAGCCCAGGGCGCTCGCCCTCTCGCTCTCGGTGGCGCAGGTCGCCGGCCTCGCGACCCTCCTGCTCTGGGCCCGCTGGAAGCTCTCGTTCCGGCTGGCGGGCCCGCCGGTCGACCTGCGCGAGGTCGTCGCCGGCGCGATCGCGATGCTGCCCGTCCTCGCCAGCAGTCAGCTGCTGATCCTGATCGACCGCTTCTATGCGTCCTTCCTCGGCGAGGGAAACCTCGCCGCGCTCTGGTACGGGCTGATGCTGGTCTCGGTGCTGCCCTGGCTGTTCGGCACCCAGAACACGCTGGTCGCCTCGTTCGCCGAGAGCACGGAGCGTGGAGCTCTGCTCGCCCGATTCACCTCGGGTGCACTGTTGCTCGCCACGCCGCTCGCTCTCTTCGCGATGCTCGCGCCCGCGCCGCTGGTCGGCCTGGCGTTCGGCCGGGGCGCCTTCGATGCGGCGGCGGTGGCGGCGACCGCGCAGGCCTTTCGCTGGTACGCGCTCGGGCTGCCGGCGCTCTTCCTGTGGCCGGCCTGCGTGCGGATGCTGCAGGTCGTCGGCCGCTACGACGCCGTCCGCTGGCTCGCTCTCGCCGCGGTGCTGCTCAACGCGCTGCTCGGCGGGGTGGCGGTCTTCGTCCTCGACCTCGGGGTCGCCGGGCTCGCCGCGGCGACGAGCTTCGTGCAGCTTCTGCTGGTGCCGCTCGCCCTCGGCGTGCTGGCGCGTCACGGCATCGTGGTGCCGCTGCGGGAGTCGCTCGAAGTCCTTCCGGCGGTGGCTCTCGCCGCCGGATCGGCGGCGGCGCTGGTTTTCCTCGGCCCGCTGGTGAGCGCGCCGATCCTGACGCGCGCGGCGATCTTCGTCGTGGTCTACGTCCTGGTGGCGATCGCCGTCCCGAGCCGCGAGCGCGACCGGGTGGGGGAGATGGTCGTCTATTCCTTCCCCCGGCTCGGCGCCTTCTGGCCGCGCCGCCGCGGCGCCGGCTGAAGCGCGCTCGCAGTCAGGGTTCGGCGGGAAATCTGCCGGCTTCGCGGCTCGCGGGCGCCGACTCCGGCTTGCTGGCGCGAGCGGCTGCCGGAGCGGAGCTCTCGAGCGCGAGCCGGCGAACCAGCTCGGCGAGGCGGTTCTCGAGCTCGCGGATGCGCGTCGCCTGCTGCAGCCAGATGAAGCCGAAAGCGACCAACGAGAGGTAGATCACCAGGTCGACGCCGCGGGTGACGCCAACGGCGCGCGCCAGGCGGCTCGAAAGGTTCGGAAAGACCACCAGAACGATGCCGCCGAGCGCCGCCACCACCGCGGCGAGGCGCGCCAGTCCCTGGGTGCGGACGCGGGCGAGGAAGCTCGCCAGCCAGAGCACCGCGGCGGCGACGAGGAGGATCTGGATGGCGTTCATCGCAGCACCTTGCCGGCGAGGAAATCGAGCACGACGTTGACGGCGTTCCAGCCGCTCTGGCCTTTCCGGAGCGAGTGTTCAGTGTAGCTCACGGTGACCGGAACCTCGACCAGGCGGAGGCGCGCCCGCAGGATCTGCTCGAGCAGCTCGGTCGCGTAGGCGAAGCTGGTCTCGTGGAGCTCGATGGCGGCGGCGGCGGGGCGGGTGAAGGCGCGCAGGCCGTTGTGCGCGTCGGAGAGCAGGCGGCCGGTGAGCAGCGCATTGACCAGCACCGCGCCGCGCAACAGCAGCCGCCGGCCGGGCGGAACGCGCCGGCGGTCCGCGGCGCGCAGGAAGCGCGAACCGAAGACGACGTCGGCGTTGCCGGCGGCGAGCGGCGCTCCCACCGTGGGGATGTCGGCGACCCGGTGCTGGCCGTCGGCGTCGAAGGTGACGAGGAAGCGGGCGTCGCTGGCGAGCGCCACTGTGAGACCGGTCTGGAGCGCCGCGCCGGGGCCGAGATTGATCGCGTGCCGTACCACGACGACGCCGCGCGCCGCGGCGATCTCCGCCGTGGCGTCGGACGAGCCGTCGTCGACCACGACGACGCCGTAGCCGGCCGCGAGCAGCTCGGCGAGGACGCCGTCCAGCGTCGCCGCTTCGTCGCGCGCGCGGACGATCACCCGGACATCGGCGGGATTCGGCGGAGCGTTCATCGTGCGATTCGCCGATGCTAACCCGCCTCGCGCCGCTCTCAGAGCAGCGCCCGCGCCAGGCGCCAGAGGGGCGCGAGGAGAGGATTGGCGACCCGGCGCAGCAAGGGCGTCTCGACGCCGTCGAACTCCATGCGCGCGGTCATCGAGCGGGCGATCTCTCGATCGGGGACGCGGCGCAAGGCCCGGGCGGCACGCCGGCCGGCGGCGAGCGAGCGCCGTGTCTCGCTGCCGAAGAGCGCCAGCCAGGCGCGCAGCTTCTGGCCTCCCCACCCCTGGGCGAGCGCGAGCAACAGCAGGGCCAGCTCGTTGGCGGCGAGCAGCGGCGCCAGCACGAAGAGGGAGCGCGCCGAGTAGTTCTTGAGCAGCGCCAGCCAGCGGTTGCGCTCGAGCAGGAAGTACTTCTCGGGGTTGCGGCCGAACTCGTGCCGATGCAGAACGCGGGAGGCCGGCGCGAGATAGCTCCGCTCGCCGGCGAGCCGCAGGCGCCAGCCGAGGTCGAGGTCCTCGCAGTAGAGGAAGAAGCTCTCGTCGAGCAGCCCGACCCGGCGAAGCGCTTCGCTCCGCAGCAGGACGCCGGCGCCCGAGGCGAACGGGATCTCGGCCGGCCCGGCCGGCGCTTCAGCTGCCGCGCGGCGGTGCAGCGCGCAGTAGCCGAAGCCGAGGAAGTGGAGCACGTTGCCCGCGGTGTCGATCGTCTTCCCGTCGGGCGGCAACAGGAGGAGCGACTGCACGGCGGCGGCGCGCGGCTCGCGGCGGGCCACCTCGAGCGCGCGCGACAGGAAATCGGACGCCACCTCGGTGTCGGGGTTGAGCAGATAGACGAACTCCGCGCCGCCCTCCATCGCCCGCGCGAGGCCGCGATTGGCGGCGCGGGCGAAACCCGGCCGGCCGTCGAGGCGAATCAGGTCGACGCGCGGAAAGAGGCGCGCGATCCGCGCCGGCGTGTCGTCGCTCGAGCCGCTGTCGACCGCCACGACCGGGACCGCCGACGAGCCGCCCAGCGCGCGTTCGAGACTGCCGAAGCAGGCCTCGACGTCGCGCGCCGAGTTGTAGGTCACGACGACGACCGCGGCGGGCTCCATTCGCCGCCAGTGTAGCCGATGCGGCGCGGGTGCTCGCTATACTCCCGCGCGTGTCGGAGACAGCCGGTGAGGTCGCGTCGGAACGACCGGCGGGCGGCGCCTTCGGGTCGCGCGCCGCGATGCGATTCCTGATCGTCCTGCTGACGCTGCTCGCCTATTCGGACAGCTTCCGGGTCCCCTTCTACTTCGACGACTGGCGCAACATCGCCGGCAACCCGCTGGTCCGCGACCTCTCGCTCTACGCGCATCCCTGGCGGGTTGGCGAGGTCCAGGCTTCGGACTCCCAGCGCTCCGGCTTCCAGACGCGCTTCGTCTCCCAGCTCACCTTCGCCCTGAACTACCGCCTGCACGGCACGCGGGTGGAGGGCTACCACGTCGTCAACCTGGCGATCCACGTCGGCGCGGCCCTCCTCCTGTTCGGCATCGTCCTCCGCACCCTGGCGCTGCCCTTCTTCGATCGCTCGCGGCTGCGCGGGCGCGAAGAGATCGTCGCCCTCGCGAGCGCCGCCTTCTTCGCGCTGCATCCGATCCAGACCCAGGCCGTGACTTACATCGTGCAGCGCATGGCGTCGCTCGCCGGTTTTTTCTGCCTGCTGGGACTCTGGGGGTACCTGCGGGCGCGCAGCGCGCCGGCGGGGAGCCGTCCGCTCCGCTTCGTCCTCCCCTCGCTCGCCCTCGCGGCGGCGGTGCTGACCAAGCAGAACGCGGTCGCCTTCCCGGCGGCGATCGTCCTCTTCGAGTTCGGCTTCCTGCCGGGAGCCCGGCAGACCAAGTTGCGCTGGCTGGCGGCGCCCCTGCTCGCCATGGCCCTGGCGCTCGGCGTGGTCCTCCTGCCGTACCTGCGGGCCGTCGAGGCGACACCCGGCGCGAACCCGATCACGCTGCTCGCCGATGTCACGCGCGAGACCGAGAAGATCAGCCGCCACGATTACCTGCTGACCGAGACGCGGGTGGTAGCGACCTATCTCCGCCTGCTCGTTCTGCCGGTCGGCCAGAACCTCGACTACGACTATCCGGTCTCGCACGCGTTGATCGATCCCGGGGTGATCCCGGCGCTGCTGCTGGCGTCCGCCCTCTGCGGTCTCGGCCTGGCGCTCTTCGCCCTCGGCGGGCGCCGGCTCGACGCGGGGTGGCGGCTCGCCGGCTACGGCATCCTCTGGTTCTTCGCTCTCCTGTCGATCGAATCGGGCCTCATCCCGATCCGCGACGTCATCTACGAGCATCGCCTCTACCTGCCGTCGGCCGGTTTCTTCACGGCCGTGGCGGCCGCAGCCGCCCTGGTGCCGCGCGAGCGGCCGCGGCGGCTCCTCTTCGCGCTCCTCGCGGCGCTGGCGATCGCCGCCGCCGGCGCGACCTGGGCGCGCAATCTCCTCTGGTCGAACGAGATCGCCTTCTGGCGCGACGTCGCGGCGAAGAGCCCGGACAAGGCGCGCGTGCACTACAACGTCGGCTTCCTGCTGCGCCGCGAGCACCGCGCTGCCGAGGCCGAAGCGAGCTTTCGACGCGCCGTCGAGCTCGACCCGCGCCACCGGTCGGCGCTGGTCAACCTCGGCCACCTGGCGCGGCAGCGCGGAGACCTCGAGGCAGCGGCGGGCTACTACGTCCGCGCCAGCGAGGTGGCGCCGCAGGATTGGTCGATCCTGCTCGACCTGCGCACCGTGAGGCTGGCGCAGAAGCGCCCCGAAGAGGCGGCGCGGCTCTGGTCCGAGGCGGTGCGGGTGGCCGGATCGGAGGAGAAGGTGCGCGCGCTGCTCCAGCGGGCGGGCGCCGCGAGCCTGATCCCGGAAGGCCCCTGACGCCCCGGCCCGCTCGGTTCAGCGAAACGCGGCGTGCAGGCCGTCGAGGAAGAGCTGAACGGCGAGCGCCACCAGCACCAGTCCCATCAGCCGTTCCATGGCGACCAGGCCGCGCTCGCCGAGCGCGCGCTGCAGCAGCGGCGCCGCGAGGAGGATCGCCGCCGAAGCGCCCCAGGCCGCGAGCAGCGCGAGGGCCAGCAGGACCGGATCGGCGCCCTCGCGGCCGGCGAGCAGGAGAAGCGTCGCCAGCGCCGAGGGGCCGGCAACGAGTGGAATCGCCAGCGGCACGATGAAGGGCTCGCCGGCGAGCGCCTCTTCTCCGGCGCCGCCGGCCGGAAAGAGCATGCGCACCGAGATCAGGAAGAGGACGATGCCGCCGGCGATGGCGATCGACTCTTCGCGGATGCCGAGCAGGGCGATCGCCGAGCGGCCGAAGAAGAGGAACGCGAGGAGCGCCGCGAGCGCGATCAGCAGCTCGCGGATCAGCACCCGGCGGCGGCGCTCGGCGGGCACGCGCGCCAGTGCGGCGACGAAAGGCGGCACGTTGCCGAGCGGATCCATCACCAGGAAGAGCAGCGCGGCGGCCGAGGAGAAAGTCATCGCGGCGCAAGGATAGCCCGTGAGGCCGCAGCGGACGGGAGAAGAGACGACGAGCGCCGCGCGCCGCCTTTAACCGGAGCGTGAAGCCCGGTATCGTTGAGGCTCCCGCCCGGAGGCCCCGATGACCGAGTCCCGCTCCTCTTCGTCGAATCCGCTGCTCGAACTGGGCCGCCTCGGGCAGTCGGTCTGGCTCGATTTCATCCGCCGCAGTCTGCTGGACTCGGGGGGCCTGGCGCGCCTGGTCGGCGAGGACGGCGTGCGCGGCGTCACCTCGAACCCGGCGATTTTCGAGAAGGCGATCGCGGCGGGCGACGAGTATTCGGCGCAGATCGCCGAGGTCGCGCCGCGCGTCGACGGCGACCCCCGGCGGATCTACGAGGAGCTCGCGATCGCCGACGTGCGCGGCGCCGCCGGGGTGCTCGCCGGCGTGTATGACGCCTCCGGCGGCCGCGACGGCTTCGTCAGCCTCGAGGTCGCCCCCGACCTCGCCAACGACACCGAGGCGACGATCGCCGAGGCCCGCCGTCTCTGGCGCGAGGTCGGCCGGCCCAACCTGATGATCAAGGTGCCGGGTACACCGGCCGGCATGCCGGCGATCCGCCAGTTGCTCGATGACGGCATTCCGGTCAACGTGACGCTGCTCTTCGCCCGCTCGGCCTACGCCGCCGCGGCCGAGGCTTTCCTCGCGGCGCTCGAGGCGCGCGTCGAGCGCGGCGAGGCGATCGACCGCGTCGCCTCGGTGGCCAGCTTCTTCGTCTCGCGCATCGACACCCTGGTCGACAAGCACCTCGAGGCCCGCCGCGCCGCCACCGGAGACCCCGAGGAGCGCGAGCGGCTCGGCACTTTGCTCGGACGGGTCGCGATCGCCAACGCGAAGCTCGCCTACCGGCACTTCCAGGAGATCGAGGGCTCGGAGCGCTGGCGCCGGCTGGCGGCGCACGGCGCCCAGCCGCAGCGCCTGCTGTGGGCCTCGACCAGCACCAAGAACCCGGCCTACCGCGACACGATCTACGTCGAGGAGCTGATCGGGCCGGAGACGGTCAACACCATGCCCCCCGAGACGGTGGAGGCTTTCCGTGACCACGGCGTCGCGCGCGAGACGCTGACCGTCGACGTCGCGGCGGCCGAGCGCGACCTGGCGGCGCTGGCCGAGGAGGGGATCTCGCTCGACGAGGCGACCGACGAGCTGCTCGCCGACGGCATCGCCAAGTTCGTGCAGCCGTTCGAGAAGCTGCTGGCGGCGGTGGACGGGCGTGCCCGCGCGCTCACCGGGCGCCCGGCGTGAAAGTCCGCCTGCCGGCCGAGCTCGCCGTGGCCTGGAGCGCCGAGCGCGAAGCGTGGCGCGAGGCCGACGGAACGCGGCGGCTGTTCGACCGCGATCCGTCGCTGTGGACCGGCGACGGCGAGGACCGCTGGCTCGGCTGGCTCGAGGCGCCGGCGACGGCCCGCGCCCAGCTCGGCCGCTACGGCGAGATCGCCGCCGACGCCCGGCGCGCCGGCTTCGCGCACGTACTGGTGCTCGGCATGGGGGGCTCGAGCCTGGCGCCCCTGGTGCAGGCCGAGGCTTTCGGCGCCATCGACGGCTTTCCGCGCGTACTCGTGCTCGATTCGATCCATCCGGTGGCGATCGCCGCGCTCGAGGGCGAGCTCGACCTCGGGCGCACGCTGGTGGTGGTCGCCAGCAAGTCGGGCTCGACGCTCGAGCCGAGCTTCCTCTTCGCGCACTTCGAGGAGCGGCTGCGCGCGCGGGTCGGCCGCGCTGCCGGCGCCCACTGCCTGGCGATCACCGACCCGGAGTCGAAGCTCGAGGCGCTGGCGCGCGAGCGCGGCTTCCGTCGCATCGTGCTCGGCGAGCCGACGATCGGCGGGCGCTTCTCGGCGCTGTCGCCGTTCGGCCTGGTTCCGGCGGCGCTGCAGGGGATCGACCTCGCGGAGTGGGTGGGGCGTGCCGAGCGGATGACCGCAAGCTGCCGGATCGCAGTCACCGAGAGCAATCCGGGCGTCGCGCTCGGGCTCTTGCTGGCGGCGGCGCGGCAGGTGGGGCGGGACAAGGTGACCTTCGTCGCGGCGCCGCGCATCGCTCGGCTCGGCGCCTGGCTCGAGCAGCTGGTGGCCGAGTCGACCGGCAAGGACGGCGTCGCCATCCTCCCCTTCGACGGCGAGCCGCTCTCGGCGCCGGCGCGCTACGGCGACGATCGACTCTTCGTGGCGCTCCGACTCGCCGGCACGCTCGGCGAGGGGGACGACGAGCGGATCGACGCTCTCGCCGCCGCCGGCCACCCGGTCGCCGAGCTCGACCTCGCCGATCCCTTCGACCTCGCCGCCGAGATGGTGCGCTGGGAGATCGCCACCGCGGTCGCCGGCTCCCGCCTCGGCGTCGATCCCTTCGACCAGCCCGACGTCGAGTCGGCGAAGATCGAGGCGCGGCGCCTCTCGGCCGAGGTCGAGCGCGCCGGCGCGCTGCCGGTGGAGACGCCGCTCGCCGCCGCCGGCGCCCTCGCGTTCCACGCGCCCGAGTCGCAGCGGGGGCTGCTGCTCGCCGCCGCCGGCCCTCATCCCCGGCCGCGCGACCTCCTGCGCGCGCACCTGTTGCGCCTGAACGCGGGGGACTACTTCGCGCTGCTGGCATTCGTGCCGATGACGCCCGCGACCGAGGCTGCCGCGCAGCGGATCCGGACGGCGGTGGGCGCGGCGCGCCGCGTGGCGACCTCGGTCGGCTTCGGGCCGCGCTATCTCCATTCGACCGGTCAGGCGCACAAGGGGGGGCCGGCGAGCGGCGTCTTCCTCCTCGTCACCGACGATGCGTCTCCCGATCTGCCGGTGCCCGGGCAGCGGCTCACCTTCGGGCAGGCGATCGGCGCGCAGGCCCGTGGCGACGCGGCGGTGCTCGCCGGCCGTGGGCGCCGCATCCTGCGCGTCCACCTGGACGGGCCGGCCGAGGAGCTCCTTGCGGAGCTGGCGCGCGAGGTCGAGGCGGCGCTGGCCGAAGGCGACCGCCCGTGACGCCGGTGGTGGGCTCTCCCGCTTGGAGGAATCCGCGCTGGCATCGTCTCGCCTGCTTCGACTGCGGGCGGGAGCACCGGCTCGACCGCCTCGAGACCGTCTGTGAAGCCTGCGGTCTGCCGCTTGCGGTCGACTACGACCTCGCCGGGCTGGCGCGCAGCGGATCGCCGTTCGCCGGCGAACCGGCTTCGCTCTGGCGCTATCGCGAGCTCCTGCCGGTCGTCGCCGGCCACGAGGTGACCCTGGTCGAGGGGTGGACGCCGCTCGTCGAGGCCGCGCCCGCTGTCTGGATCAAGGACGAAGCGCGCAATCCGACCGGCTCGTTCAAGGCCCGCGGCATGTCGGTCGCGGTGGCGGTGGCGCGGGCGCTCGGCGCGCCGGCGCTGCGGGCGCCATCGGCCGGCAACGCCGCCGGCGCGCTGGCGGCCTACGGCGCCGCGGCTGGCCTGCCGGTCACCGTCGCCATGCCGGAGGACACGCCGTCGATCTTCGTCGAGGAGTGCCGCTTCTACGGCGCCGAGGTGGTGCTGGTGCCGGGGACGATCGCCGAGGCGGGCAAGTGGCTGCGCGAGCACGGACCGGCGGACGCCTTCGACGTCTCGACCCTGCGCGAGCCGCACCGCCTGGAGGGGAAGAAGACGATGGGCTTCGAGCTCTGGGAGCAGCTCGGCGGCGGGCTCCCGGACGTCGTCGTCTATCCGACCGGCGGCGGCACGGGCCTCGTCGGCATGTGGAAGGCCTGGAACGAGCTCGCGGCGCTCGGCCTGCTCGCCGGCGACGGGAGGCGCCCCCGCCTCGTCTCGGTCCAGGTCGAGGGGTGCGCGCCGGTGGTGCGGGCCTTCGAGGCCGGCGCCGAGCGGACGCTCCCCTTTCCCGAGCCGCACACGCGGGCCTGGGGGCTCCGAGTCCCTTCGCCGCTCGGCGGCTTCCTCTGCCTGCGGGCGCTCCGCGAGACCGGCGGCCGGGCGATCGCGGTCGCGGAGCAGGCGATGGAGCGGGCGACGGCCGAGCTCGGGAGGCGCAGCGGGCTCGACATCTCCCCCGAGGGGGGAGCGGCCTGGGCGGCCTTCCGGCAGCTGAGCGAGGAGGGCTGGATCCGGCCGGGCGAGCGCGTGGTGGTCTTCAACACCGGCACGGGGCTCAAGTACCGCTGATCGAACAGGATCCGCTGCAGCGCCTGCCACGACCGAAGTCTGTCTGCTAGGATTCCTGGGCGTTGTTTCAGAGGAGGGGCGTCGGGCGACTGGGCAGCCCGCGGACGGGGGAATCGGTCATGCGTTCGACCGTCCGTCCACCGGCGCGCCCGAGGCGCGGCGATCCGAGGAGGAAGGAAGCGATGCTGCGACGGCGAGCGAGAGGGCAGGCCGGCTTCGTCATCACGCTGGAACTCGTCCTGATCTTCACCATTCTCGGAATCGGCCTGCTCGTCGGCCTGGTGGCGATCCGTAATGCCCTGTTCGTCTGGTGGTCGAAGAAGCAGGCACAGACCGTCTGGGTTTACGACTCCGACAATCCGATTCACGTCCTCGGCCCGGTGCGCGATTTCGACGAGCACGAGGCGCCGCGGCTCTTCTACGTCGACCGCGACGTCACCTGGCCGCCGATCGGCGGGACGGTGCAGAATTACCGCGCTTTCCTCGGCGTGCGCGACGACCGCTTCACGACCCGCCACCGGATCTTCTACGAGAACAGCACCAACTGCGGCGTGACGAATCTCGGCGGTTTGCCGTGCACGTTGGCCGGCTGTCGTCCGTGCATCGTGCAGTCGGGCGACGAGGACGGCGATAACCTCGGCGTCGGCAAAGTGCAGGTCACCGTCCTCGATACTGGCGGCACCGTTTCCTCGTCCGGCACGGGTGAGCTCTCGGAGGCCGGTGGCATCGGTTACCTCTACCCGCTGCAGGCGGGACCGAGCTACGGGATCGGCCGCGACATCGACACACCGGCGACCGGACTGCCAGGCACGCTCTACCGACAGACGGCTGGGACCTGCAACCCGGCGCTGGTTCGATCCCGCTGGACCTCCCAGACGGTCACAGCCGGTTTGCCCTGCGAACCGATGCCCGCCGGGGCGACCGTCACCGCCGCGAAGTGTCCCGGTGGCGCGCAAGGCGGCGTGACTACGGTCGGCGAGCAGTGCGGCAACGTCCCGCCCGCGGACTCGCGCTGCGTCGTCACCTACCAGTGCAACCTCGGCTCGAACAACAACGGCAACTGCGAGAGTGACGCGGATTGCCCCGGGGGTTCGTGCGGCGTCCTGAGCCCGGCGAGATCGTGCGGCTGCCCGGGCTGGGGCGATGCCAATCCGAGCAACAACTGGATCGACTACGGCGCCAACTGCTGCCCGCCGGGGACCACTCAGACCGCGTTCGGCCAGTGCCAGATCGCCAACGATGGCACGTTGCGCCCCGCGACGCCGGTGCTCAGCCCGAGCGGCACGGCCAACGCGCTCGCCGGGCTCGTGCCGCCGTTCCGCGTCAATCTCCCGCCGGACACGAGCAATTTCGTCATGGTCACACCGAATGGGAGCGAAGGAGCGGCCGGCACGGTGACGGCGACGCCCTACGATCCGGATTCCACAGTGAACTACAACGTGGCGCCGAGCGGCGAGCAGAGCCCGCCCTGAGCACTTAGAGCTGTCCCGCCTCCGCGCCCGCGAGGGCGCGGAGGTATTCCGCATCCTCGTAGCGCTCTAAACGAAAGGCCGGCGCCCAGGCAGGCAGGGGGGCGCCGGTGACGTGCGCCGCGAGCAGCTCGCCCGCCGCCGCCGAAGCCATCACGCCGAAGCCCGACAGGGCAGCGATCAGGAAGGAGCCGGGAGGCCCCACCGGGCCGATCAGCGGCCGGTTCTCACGCGTCTTGGTGTAGTAGCCGCCGTCGACGTAGGGACGCGGTCCGCTCTCGGCGTAGGCGGCGAAGGCGGGGAGGAGGCGTGCGATGCCGCGCACCACCACCGGCACGTGGAGCGAGTCCTCCGGCAGCGGATAGACGCGCTCGACCGGGTCGCAGTGATAGTTCCAGAGCAGGATCGCCGAGCGGCTGTCGACACCCCCTTCGGGGCGGAAGTGGACTCCGGCCGCGATTTCCCGGAGTAACGCCGCGGTCGCCGGTTCCTCGGCGAGCGCGGCGCGCTCCTCGTCGCTCCAGTCGACGCGCACGGGGTCGTTCCAGATGACGAGCGGCGCGTGACGCGGCACGGCGCCGAGCGTGTCGTCGAAGAAGACCTTGCGGTGCAACTCGTGGAAGACGGGCAGCTCGACGCCGACGAGGCGCGCGACATCGTCGGCGAACGGTCCGGCGGCGTTGACGAAGAGGTCGCAGCGCAGCCGCCGGACCTGGCCGCCGGCGGCGACCTCGACCGCCGCGACGCGCCCGGCCTCCAGCTCGACCGCGGCGACTCGCCCCTCGACGAGCCGCGCCCCGGCCGCGCGCGCCTCCTCCAGCCAGAGCATGCCGAGCTGCTGCGCCGAAAGCCAGCCGCAGCGGCGAGCGTGGAGCGCGGCGCGCGCGTCGGGCGTCACCCAGGGGAAGAGGGCACGGATCCGCTCCCGGTCGAGAAAGAGGTCGGCGCCGTCGGCGGTCGCCTGCGGCTGGTCCCAGGCCGGGGGCTGCCAGCGTTCCGCTGGGCCTTCGTGGACGCGGAGAACGCTGGCGCCTAGGGCGGCGAGACGTTCGGCGCCCGCGGCGAGCGCTCTCGCCCCTTCGGCCGTGCCGGTGACGTAGAGGTAGCCGTTGCGGTTGAGAGCGAAGGCGTTGCCGGTGCGCCGCGCCAGCTCGTCGAGGATCTCGATGCTCCGGTTCATCAGGCCGAGCATCGGCGCGTCGGGCCACCAGTTGCGGTAGCACTCGGTCGACTTGTCGCTGGTGAGCGAGAGGGGTGCGCGCTCGTCGACCACCACCACGTCGCGCAGCCCCGAGCGGACGGCGAGATGCCAGGCGGCGGAGAGCCCCGCCACGCCGGCGCCGCAGACGACGGCGCTCGCCCGTTCCGGAATCACCGCGGCAGCCTAGCGAAAAGGCGGGGCGAGCACGATGGGCAGCCAGCGTGCCCGCCCTGATGCGGGCTCCGGATGTCTACGGACAGGGCGCTCCCGACCGCAGGCTCCAGGCGCACGCATTGCCGGCTTCGAATCCATCCTTGAACAGGGCGTTGCCCGGCGCGAAGCCCGCCGAGACCGCGATCGCCTGCGACAGCGTCACCTGGCAGGTGAGCGCGGTGCCCGTGCAGGCCCCTCCCCAGCCCGTGAAGGCAGCTCCGGCCGCCGGTGCGGCCGTGAGAGTCACCACCGTTCCGTAGGTGTAGCTCTCGGTACAGTCGCCCGGGCAGGTGATGCCGGTGGCCGTGACGCTGCCGGCCGCGCCGCTGCTCGCGTTCACTAAAATCGTCAGCGCCTGCACCGGCGGCGCGGTGAAGGTCGCCGTGACACTGCGGGCCTGCGACATCGTGACCTGGCAGGTCGAAGCGCTGCCGGCGCAGTCGCCCGACCAGCCGGTGAAGCTTGACGGTGCGGTGGCAGAGGCGGTCAGAGTCACCACGGAGCTCCAGGCGTAGCTCTCCCCACAGTCGCCTGGGCAGGCGATGCCACTGGCCGTGACGGTTCCGATGCCCGTCCCCGTCGTCGTGACGCCGAGCGCCTGCGGCGGCGGCGTGAAGCTGGCTGTGACACTGCGGGCCTGCGACATCGTCACCTGGCAGGTCGAGGCACTGCCGGCGCAGGCGCCCGACCAGCCCGTGAAGACCGAGCTGCCGCCCGGCACCTCGGTGAGCGTCACGACCGTGTCGTAGGTGTAGCTCTCGTTGCAGTCACCAGGGCAGTTGATCCCGATGGCGGTGATGCTGCCCGTGGCGCCGCCGGTCGCGTTGACGGCTACGGTCAGGGTCTGGGCGGGGGGTGGATCGAAATTGGCGGTGACGCTGCGCGCCTGCGACATCGTCACCTGACAGGTCGCGGCCGTGCCGGCGCAGTCGCCCGACCAGCCGGCGAAGGTCGATGCCGAGGTCGCGCTCGCGG
Source organism: Thermoanaerobaculia bacterium (assembly GCA_963699245.1). Classification (GTDB taxonomy): domain Bacteria; phylum Acidobacteriota; class Thermoanaerobaculia; order Multivoradales; family JAGPDF01; genus JACTMI01. Next base: position 1,257,427 of record OY969426.1, on the reverse strand, counting down.
TGAGGGTGACCTGCGTGTTCCAGGCGTAGTCCTGCGTGCAGTCGCCGGGGCAGGCGATGCCGCTCGCGGTGACGCTGCCCGTTCCGGTTCCGACCTTTGCGACGCTGAGGGTCTGGGCCGGTGGCGTGAAGGTCGCCGTGACGCTCCGGGCCTGCGACATCGTCACCTGGCAGGTCGAGGCAGTTCCGGTGCAGGCACCCGACCAGCCGGTGAAGATCGCCGGCGCGGTGGCCGCAGCGGTGAGGGTGACCTGGGTGTTCCAGGCATAGGTCTCCGAGCAATCCCCCGGACAGTCGATGCCGGTCGCGGTGACCCTGCCGGCGGCTCCGCCGCTGGTGTTGACGGAGACGGTAAGGGCTTGCGACCCCGGGTTGAAAGTCGCCGTGACGCTGCGGGCGTCGGACATCGTCAGGTTGCACGTCGTCGAGCTGCCCGCGCAGTCCCCCGTCCAGCCGGCGAAGCTCGACGGTGCGACAGGAGAGGCTGTGAGCATGACGGCGGTGTTGATCGGATAGCTCTCGCTGCAGTCACCGGGACAAGCGATGCCGGTTCCGGTCACGCTTCCGCTTCCAGTCCCGGACTTGGTGACCGAGAGCGTGCGCTGGCAGGAGACCGCCGGGCAGAGATCGACCGCCTCGGCGGCGCAGATGGCATCCCAGCCTTCGGTGCAGCAGAGCGGATCTTCGGCGCAGACGGTCTGGGTGCAGCTCATCACGCTGCAGCCCACTCCGGTGTGCGCGCTGCAACAATCACCGTTGCCGCCACCGCAGGTCGTGCAGAGGGCGTTGGCGGACTTGGAGCAGGCGCCGTCCCAGTTGGCGACGCAGCAGGCGGGATCGAGGTCGCAGACCAGAGAGCAGCAAGCGGGATCGTCGCACTTCGGGACCTTGTTGGGGCTCCCCTGGCAGCAGGATTCGGTGCCGGGACAGAGGCTCCCTCCGCAGACGGAGCAGACAGCGGCCGCTTCGTCGGCGCAGATCTGGTCCCAGCCGGTGGTGCAGCAGACGGGATCGACCGAGCAGATGAGATCGGTACAGGAGGTGTCGTCGCAGCCGATACCGCCGCTCGCCGAGCAGCAGGTGCTGGACGGGTCAGCGGCGGCGCCGAGCCCCGGGAGCAGATCCGCCCTCGGGGTCGCGGCGCAGCTCTGCGCCATCAGACTGGGGACGACCTTGCGGACGGGCGGCGCGCCGTCCTCCCGCGCCCGAGCTGCGGTCGCGGCGAGCGGCAGGGCGATCAGGAGGGTTCCAACGACGCATCGCGCGGAGAAAGAGAAGAAGGGGCGGCGGAGAGCCGCCGCCCCCTCAGTCAGTGCTCGATCGACGAACGTCATGAAACGCCTCTCGTCCTCGTCAGAAGGCGACGATGACGCTCGGATTGAAGTCACAGGCGTTGACGGAGAACGCGACGGTCTTGGTGCGCCGCCTGCCGTCCACCGTGATGGTCGCGGTGACCTGGTAATAGCCCGGCACCAGCTGGATCGGGTTCGAATACCCTCCGTACTCCTGGTGGAAGTAGTAGTCGGTGCAGGCCTCGTCCGCGCGATCCATGAAAATGAGCGGAACGTTCTTGTGGATGCTCACGGTATCGAGCTGGGGCCGGCGATTGCGGTTCCCGACCACGCGCTGGATCTGAATCCGGTCGACGGGCCAGTCGACGTTCGCGCCGTTGTAGGTCACCAGCACCCGGGCTCCGGTGAGCACCGCCTCGCCGCACAGCTTCCGGTCGACGTCTGTCGTGGCGTGAGTGATGGCGTCGGTTTCGTAAGTGACCCGCACCGTTCCGAGCTCCTCTCGGGTGAGCGGGAGGTCGGGTGCGTAGACGATGCGCAGATCGCCGTCGCCGAGGATCTGACCGGGCTGGAGCGGCGTCACGAATGACGGCGCTGCCTCGACGGCGAATTCGGCGTCGTTGATCGGGATCGAGACGTTGGCGATGTTGATCGGGCAGAGCCCGTTGTTCGAGATGGGGAACGGCAGGCGCGACTCGCAGACGTCGACGGCCGAGACCACCTCGGGCAGGAACGACTGGCTCGGCGGGATGTCGATGTTGGTGAGCGGCGTCGTGGCGTGCACGATCACGTCGACGGAGCCCTCGTCGGGGTCGTCGCTCAGGATGCGCAGCGTGCAGCTGTGGCTTCCCTCGGAGGTCGGCGTGTAGCGGACCTTGACCGACATGCAGAAGTCCTTGCTGACGATCGAGGGGAACGGGTTCTGCACGACCTCGAAGTCGAGACAGCCGTTGATGAGTGCCGCCGAGGTCACGTTGAGGTTGCACGGCCCGACGTTGCAGACCGGGACGTCGATCTCCTTGCTCTCGTCGGCGCAGACGTTGCCGAGCTCGACGGTCGTCGTGGTCGCCGAGACGTTGATGTCGGGCGGCGGCACGGTGCCGCTGATGGAGACTCCGTCGTCGAGGATCGGCGGTGTCCCCAGGGTGCCGCCATAGATCACGAAGTCGGTCGAGCGCGGCGACAGGGGCATGAAGCTCGTCGGGGCGAACCGGACCGGGAAGAGGACGGAGTTCATCGGCTCGAGCTTGGTGCCGTTGACCCCCGAGGGGAGCGCGAAGTTGCCGGCTCCGTCGTCGAACTCCGTCTCGGTGACGAACAGCGGACAGACGCCGTTGTTCTGGAGGGTGACGTCGAGATCCCTGAAGTCGCCGGCGCAGACCTTGCCGAAGCTGCCGTTGTTGGCGACGAACATGTCGAGAGTCGCGGCGCCGCCGGTTCCCGCCAGTGTGAGGTGCTTGGTGGGCGTGTCGGGGTCGTTGCTCGTGATGGTCAAGTCGGCCGACTTGGCGCCGGTGCTGGTCGTGGGTTGGAAGCGAAGCGGCACCGCGACGGTGTCGCCGGGTTCGACGACGAGCGGGAAGCCGCTGACCGCGCCGACCTTGAACTGCGTGTTGTCGGAGGCGATCGCCGAGATGCTGAGCGCGCAGCCGCCCGAGTTGTGGATCGTCAGGTCGAACTCCTTCGTCGCGCCGATGCAGACGGTGCCGAAGTCGTTCGAAGCGACGAAGGTGGTCGCGATGTTGGGCTCGCCGGCCTCGGTCGAGGCTTCGACGGCGAGCTCGAGGTCCGGGCTGAGCGGGTCGTTGTTGACGATCGTCAGTGTCGCCGTCTGCAGGCCGCTGTTGGCGGTCAGCGGATCGAAGACGACCTCGAACGGGAAGCAGAAGTCCGGGCTGACCACGACCGGGTACCCGGCCGACGGTGTGGTGACGGCGAACTGCGGGTCGCTCGAGTTGATGGCGTCGACCTCGAGATCGGCCTTGCCGGTGTTGCAGATATTCAGCTCACCGCGGATCGAGGTGCCGTTACAGCTGCCCTCGAAGTGGACGCCGCTGGGAACCTGGATCTGAGCCTCGCAGCCGAAGAGCTTGACGAGGGCGAAGGTGCGGATGGCATCCGGGTCCTGTGGCCCGCCGGGCGGCGTTGCCGAGGCCCAGGTCGCGTAGACGCGGCCCGCGGCGCAGGCGATGCCGTTGTAGTCACCGTACATCGGGCACCCGCCGCCGTTCCTGCATTGCACTTCGTGACCAGCTCCCCAGGCGGTGCAGGCGCAGATGTCGGCGGGGTCGGAGTCCCCGTCGGGGAAGGTGATGTTGGTATTGGCGCCGCCGCAGCTCGAAAAGTCGCAGCGGATGTTCTGCGAGATGTCGTCAGCGGCGTTGCCCGGAGTCGCGTTGTCATCGACGCAGTTGCCGGCGAGCTGAGGTTGCTGGGTGCAAGCATCGGAGTCGTTGGGGGAGCGCGGCGCGCACCAGTGAGTCGGATCGCCCGGGGGTCCGCACTGCGAGTCGGGCGTCGGCGAGACGCGCAGCTCCTGGCCAGCGAGCAGGCCGTCGACCGGATCGCGCTTGGCGCGGCCGAGGTAGAAGTCGGTGAGCGAGTTGTCGAGAACCGTCGAGGAACGGCGGTCGTACCAGCCGACGAACGTCTCGCCGCAGACCGAGCAGCTCCAGGGCATGAACCGTTGCGTCGAGTAGCCGTTGTTGAGAATGACCGGCGAGCTCCAGTTGTAGCCGTAATCGGTCGAATCGACGAGCGCGACGACGTGTCTCGTTGGCGAGAGGAAGCTCGCCGCCGTGGCGAAGCTGACGGAGACGTGCGAAGGATCGAGGTCGTCGACGGCCAGGGTCGGGCTACGCAAGTCGTTGCCGTCGTTGCAGCGGTCGAGGCCGGGAACCGGACAGGCGATTGGCCAGACGCTGGACGCGGCCACGATCGGGAAGCCGCCGGCCAGTTGCAGCCCGCTGGCGCAGGAGCTGTACTTCGCGACCATGATGTCCGGGTAGAAGTTGCCGTTGTAGTTGTCGAGGTAGGTGACGTAGATCCATCCGTCCTGCCCGACGGTGATGCGGGGCAGGTCGCCGGTTGTGGTCACCACGACGGGAGCGGCACCTTGAGGATCACTGCCGGTGGTGGCGATCGACGCCGGCCCGCCGTTGTTCCAGTGCGCCCCGCCATCGACCGAGCAGGTCAGCAGCACGTCGACGTAGCCGCCACCGAGCTGGTCGCAGTTCTTGTCGGCGGCGTCGTTGGTGAAGTTGCGCCAGCTGTTGTAGAGCTGATCCTGGCTCGAGGCCGACGGATTCCAGCGGTCGACCGCGATGTGCTCCTGGTCGGGGAAGCAGGTGTCGAAGTTGCGCTGGCACCAGGCGGCGTGGCCGCGGTGCGTGAACGTCAAGCCGCGGTCGGTGGAGCGCATGATGCCGGAGGTGCAGCCGTTGACGTCGTTGCCGGTGCCGCCGGTCCCGTCCGGGTAGGCGATGAAGCCGTAGTAGAAGGACTTGCTCTGCCCGAAGCCGAGCGACGGGTCCCCGTTGCGCGGATAGGCGGGCGCCAGGTTGGCGGTGACGAAAGTCTGGCCGCCGTCGTTCGAGGTCGCGTAACGCCCGTTCGTCCCGATTACGACGTCGCGACCGTCGGCCGAGACCGCGACTTCGATCTCGCTGAAGGTGTTGACGGTGTCGCGCACGAGGCCCATCGTGGCTTCGCCCTCGGCGAGGAGCTGCTCGATCGAGGCTTCCTCCGTCGGGCCGGCGCCGCCGGCTGCGGCTGGCTGCTTCGCGGGTCGCGAAGCGCGGATTCTCTCGAGCTCCGCTTCGGCCTTGGCCGGATCACCCTTCGACATCCAGCGGGTGCTCCTGGCGATCTGGTGCACGAGGTCGCGCATCGCACGATCTCCGCTCGGGATCTGGGCTTCGAAGCGCACGAAGGTGTCGCCGACCGCGACCGCGACGGAGGTGAACAGCCAGTTCGCCGTGTACTCGGGATCGCCGGACTTGATGCCCCGGCGCTTCGGTGGCTCGTTCCAGGTCTTCGCCACGGCAGGCCAGCCGTCGATCTCGAAAGTAGAGACCTCGATCGTGCCGCCGGCGGGGATGTATCCCTGGAGCCGATTCAGGGCATCCTGCTCGCTGCGGCGCTGCTCGACGATGACCAGCAGGCGGGCGGCGCCGCGGCGCTGCTCGGCGGGCGCTCCCTGCGGGAACGCATTCATCTCGGTGGCGTTGCGGTAGCGCTGGGAGTCGGTCGACCAGCCGTCGGGATAGAAGAGCCGGAAACCTTTCTCGGCTTTGCCGTGCTGGACGTCGAGGACCTGCGGCAGGGTGACGGCAGGCGGTGCCGCGGAAGGCTTCAAGCTCTGTCGATCGACGGCGAGCGCGACGCTCGTCGAAAGGGCGATGATTCCGGTCGCGATGGCGGCTTGGGAAAGCCGCCAGGGGTGCGCGAGGCTCCTCATGGAGCACCTCCGGTGCGTGCAGCAGTTATGGGGGGCGGGGACCCTCCGGGCGGAGAAGCGCACGCTTTGTCGGCCGGGCCAACGCGAGTGCATTCGCCAGACGCGAAGGCCTGAGATGATCGAGGCTCATCTTGAGTTCGCCAGAAGCGGGCTCCCCAGGGCGGTACTGCGTTGCAGTAGGCGCCCTCGACCGCCTTCGCGAAACGCCCTGGTGGGCAGCGAGCGCCCGCCTCGGCGGGCGGGAGGCCATGTCAGCGGGTGGCAGATCGCGCCCGCGCGATTTCGCTGGCAGCGAAATCGAAGCAGGAGGGTGCGCGGCTGCCCGGCCGTGGGCTCGCGCAGACGCAAGAAGGGCCGGAGCCTCAACGGCCCCGGCCCGCTCGAATCGGTCAGCTGGAGATCAGAACTGCGACCAGAGGTACTGGTTGGTGACCTCGTGGTGGAACTGGATCTCGCCGCGCTTGACCCGCGCGCCGAGGGCCTTCGGGCAGCGCTCGGCCTGCATCAGCTTGAGCTCGGCGAACTTCTCGTGCACGTCGGCGCCCAGCATCTCCTGCGCGAACTTGCTCGCCTTGAACAGCCGGATCGCGTCGTAGATGTTGTCGGGCAGGAAGCGCGTGCGCGCCCGCTTGCCGTCGTTGTCTTCCTCGGCCAGCGGCCCCTCGATGCCGGTCCGGAAGAGCGAGTAGATCGCGAGATAGGGATTGGCGTCGGGGGCGATCGAGCGCACCTCGATGCGCGCCGACTTCTCGTTGCCGATCGGGATGCGGACCATCGAGCCGCGGTCCGAGGGCGGAGACCTTGATCTGGTTCGGCGCCTCGAAGTGCGGGTCGAGCCGGCGGTAGGAGTTGACGCTCGAGTTGAGGATCAGGCAGACGTCGTTGGCGTTGGCGAGGATGCGGTTGATGAAGTCCCCACGCCTCGGCCGACAGGCCGTCCTGGCCCTTCTTGTCGAAGAAGGAGTTCTTCCCCTTCTTCGACAGCGACATGTTGGTGTGCATGCCGTTGCCGTTGACCCCCGCCACCGGCTTGGGCAGGAAGCTGGCGGTGAGGTCCATCTGCGCCGCGACCTGGCGCGCCACCAGCTTGTAGAGCTGCACCTGGTCGGCGGCGACCGTCGCCTCGGTGTAGCTGTAGTTCATCTCGAACTGCGACGGGGCCACCTCGGGGTGGTCCTTCTCGTTGGCGAAGCCGAGGGCGCGCTGCACCTCCGCGCAGTGGTCGATGAACTGGCGCAGCGTGTCGCCGGGCAGCGAGTGGTAGTAGCCGCCGGTCGAGATGAACTCGAAGCCGCCCGTCTCGGGGTAGCGGCGCTCGGCGTCGCGTCCCTTGAACAGGAAGCCCTCGATCTCGTTCGAGACGTTGGCGACGATGTCCTTCTTCGCCAGCGTCGTGCAGAACGCCTTGAGCCGGGCCCGGATGTCGCCGGCGTAGGGGCTGCCGTCCTGGTCCTGGACTTCGCCGAAGGCCAGCACCTTGCCCGGCCCGAAGACGTCGGCCGGCAGCGAGTAGAAGGCCGGCCAGTCGATGGCGAGGCGCAGGTCGGACTCGGCCTGGCGCGAGAAGCCGCGGATCGACGAGCCGTCGAAGGTCAGGTTGTCGGCCGACTTGAGCAGGAACTTCTTGTCGTAGTCGAGCATGTGCATCCGGCCTTCGAGGTCGGTGAAGCAGACCGTGACCGCCTTGATGCGCTTCTCGTCCCCGAGGTACTTGAGCCGCGCCTCGCGCACCTTCTCCGGATCCTTGCGCGACACGCGGTCGGCCTTGGAGGCGAGGTTCATCTCTTCGAGCTGGTCGTACGGGATCTCCAGGAAGTCGCGCAACGGCTGCATCGGATTCTCCTTGTGGGCGGGCGTCGGACTCGTGCCGGGCGGGGAGAATCTAGCGCTTCTGGAGTAAAAATCAAGTTGTTTACTATAAAAATGCATGCGCCAACTGTAAAAACTGAATCTGAACAGCTTCCAGAAAAGGAACGGCGGCGGTCCGGATTGGGGACCGCCGCCGCGGAAGACAGGCAGCGCAGAGCGGCTCAGGGCTTGTGGACAGGCTTCTCGCCCGGCTCGAAGGCCGCAGCGGTGCGCTCGATCTGGCGACCCGGGGCCTCGCGGCCGTTCAGCCAGGCCGTGTCCATCGGGTAGACCAGCGGGTCGAAGCATCACCGAGTAGAAGTGCCAGACCAGGATCGCGAGGCTGGCGAGAATGGCCTCGTAGAAGTGGATGACGGTCGCAACGTCGCTCACCCACTTCGGGAAAGTGCGTCAGCGACCAGTTCGTCGAACCAGAGCATGAATCCGGTCGCCGCCATCACGAAGGTGCCCCAGACGAGCGCGAGGTACTCGACCTTCTCGGCGTAGCCGAGCGGACGGCGACTTCGGCATCTCCTTGCGGATGCCGAAGAACCAGAGGATCTTCTCCTTGACTTCGTGCACGTCGTGCAGAGTTGGGGATCATGCCCAGGATGCAGGCGCGCGCCCGCCGGTCGACGAGGATGTGCACGATGTGGAAGGCGAAGGCGGCGAGCATGACGATCGCCGCGCCCCGGTGCAGCCAGCCGCGCAGCTCCGAACTGCTCCTCCCACCGCAGCCGCGGCGCCGCCCAGCATGCCTCCGGATACTTGAGGGCGAAGCCGGTGTAGACGAGGACGATGAAGCTCAGCAGCAGTCGCCGCGTGGGCGATGCGGAAGCCGAGGTTGAGGCGCATGCGGCGCTGCGTCGAACGGTCACGTGCGGGCGCACGAAGTTCGAGCGCGCCTTGCGCTGCAGGTCGAGCAGGTTGTGGAGCGACCATGCCGCCGATCGTCAGCCAGATCAGCCAGAGGTAGACGACGCGGACCCAGTAGACGGCCGGGTGGGCCGCCTTCTTGTCCTCCGGCAGCATGTGGACCGCGCCGATCGCGAAGCTCTCGCCGGCGCCCGGATGGCAGGAGCCGCAGGTCGCGGCGAGGTTCGCCGGGCGTGATGTGCGAGCGCGGGTCGGACGACGGCAGGATGTCGTGCACGCCGTGGCAGGAGGCGCAGTTGGCGACCGTCTGGCTGCCGGAGCGGCTCGCGAGGCCGTGGAAGCTGTCCTCGAAGGCCGCGACGGCGGTCGCCTTCATGCCGAACTTCTCGGTCAGCCGCAGGTCGCCGTGGCAGCGGCCGCAGGTCATCTTCGGCACGTTCGAGGCGAAGACCGGCGAGCCCTTGTCGGCGGGGCCGAGGATCCGGTGCTCGCCGTGGCAGTCGGTGCAGACCGGCGCCTCGGCGATGCCCTTGGCCGCCGCCTTGCCGTGCACGCTCACCTCGTAGGTCTTGGCGATCTCGCCGTGGCATTTGGCGCAGGTCGGCGGGGACGTTCTGGCGATTGACCTGCGACTTCGGGTCGTCGGCCGGGAGGATGTCGTGGCTGCCGTGGCAGGCAGAGCAGGTCGCGGCCTTGCTCCCCCTCGGCGACGCCGCGCGCGTGGACGCTCGCCTCGTAGGCCGCGATCGGCTGCACGAGCTTGACGCCCGACTGCTCCGCGAGCTTCGGGATCGGCGTGGCACTTGCCGCAGGTCTCGGGCGTGCCGCTTCGGATGGACGCGGCGACCTCGCGTCGCTCGCGGGCAGCAGCGCGTGCACCGAGCCGTGGCAAGAGCGTGCAGCCCGGGTGCTTGTCGTTGCCGCCGTTGGTGCGGGCGTGCACGCTCGCGGTCAGCGACTCGGCGACATCGGAGTGGCAGTTGGCGCAGCTCGCCTTCGGATCGTCGGCGGTGTGGGGGTACTCGGTCTTGCCGGTATGGCATTCGGAACAGGTCACGCCGGCTTCGGCATGGACCGTCGATGTCCAGGCGGCCTCCTGGACGACCAGCTTCTCGTCACCGACGTTGTCGGCGGTGGCGTGGCATTCGAGGCATTCGTCCTTCGCTCGGGCGGGCGGACGCGGGCAGGAGTGAGCACGCGGCGAGCGTCAGCAGAGCGAGGAGGTGGCGGCGAGGGTGAGGCATGGGGCACCTCCCGGTGCGGTCCTCAGAGGGTCCCGTTGGGCGGCGGCGTCCTCCGTCTCAGCGGTAACCGAACAGCATGGCGTAAATGATCAGCGCGATCAGCGTCAGCCCGATGCCGAGCGCGATGAAGCCGAAGATCCGGAATCCACGTTCTCGACCGGCTTGCGCCATCGGGCCGACCAGGTGCTCCTCGAGCTTGCCGGTGCGGACCATCTCGGCGTACTCGTCCGGCTTGTCGTGCTTGAGCTCCTCGACGGTCACCCGGCCGGTGAAGATGACCGGGTCCATCGGGAACTTGTCCGGCCGGAAGTGCGTGTTGAAGAAGTGGATGGTGAAGATGAAGCGCGACCGCGAGCAGCGCTTCGTCGCTGTGGACGATGGTCGCGACGTTGATCGCCGCAGCCGGGCAGGACGCGCGTCAGCAGCTCCGGGAACCAGAGCACGAAGCCGGTCGAGCCGATCACCATCACGCCCCAGAACACCGCGAAGTAGTCGAACTTCTCCCAGTAGGTGTAGCGGCCGTAGTACGGGCGCGGGCCCAGGCCGAGGAACCACTTGATCGAGCCGATGACGTCGCTGCAGGTCGCGCGGCGTGGAAGAGGATCGTGTCCGGCCCGGTCAGCAGCTCGCTTCCAGGTCCGCCCGCCTCGCGCTTGCTTGCGCCGGACGTCGAGGACGTGGACCGCGAAGACCGCGATCAGCACGAGGGCCCCGAGGCGGTGCAGCACCCCCATCGCCGGCTGGCCGCCGAGCAGGTCGGAGATCACCTGCGCCCAGCCGGCGTAGGAGAACTTGAGCGCCATGCCGGTCAGCGCCAGGGTGAAGAAGGAGAGCATCATGAAGAGGTGCTGCGCGCGCTGGAACCAGGTGAAGCGGCGGTAGAGCTTCTCGTGCCCCTCGAGGCGCGAGCGATCCTTGATGTGCTGCCACTGCTCGCGCGACAGGAAGAGCCGGACCAGCCAGGCCGCGGTGTGAGCAGCGCGAAGAAGAGCGTGCCGACGAGCAGCGCCGTCATGAAGCGGAACGACCAGAAGAGCCACGGGTACTTGTGTCCGGTCGTGGTGCGTGGCGTGGGTCAGGTAGCCGGCGAACTGCCGGTTCGACCCCTCGTGGCACTTGCCGCAGGTCGCGACCACGTTGGCGCGCGACGAGCGTCGAAGTCGGATCCGACGGCGGCAGGATGTTGTGCGTTGCCGTGGCAGTCGGAGCACTTGGCGGCGCCCTCGCGAGCCGAGCCGCGAGACCTTGCCGTGGAACGTCTCGAAGAAGGTCTCGGCCTGCTCCTTGTGGCACTTGCCGCACTGCTCCATCATCTGGGTGCGGAAGCCCGTCGTCGTCGGCGCGGCTGATCTGGTGCGAGGTGTGGCAGTCCTCGCAGACCGGCAGCTGGTGGCCGTCCTTCGGCTTGCCGGTGGCGTGGATGCTCTTGGCGAAGGTCTCCTCGACGCCGTGGTGGCACTTGCCGCAGGTGCGTCGGCAGGTTGGCGCGGTTGACCGTCGAGGCCGGGTCGGAAGGCGGCAGCTCGCCGTGCGACGAGTGGCAGTTGACGCAGGTCGCGGTGACGACCAGGCCGCTCTGGGTCAGCCCCTTGCCGTGGACCGAGTCGGCGTAGGAGGCGACGATGTCCGGCACGTCGGCCTGGATGCGGACGGCGGCCTTTTCGCCGGCGCGATGGCAGCGGGCGCAGAGCACCGGCACGTTGCGCGCGAAGGTCGGCGACGTCGGCTCCTGCTTGCTCTTGGTGGCGTGGTAGCTGTGGCAGTCGAGGCAGACCGGAGCGTCCGGGTCCCCCTTGGCGGCGAACTGGCCGTGGATGCTCTTCTGGTACTGCTCGACCTGGGCGGCGTGACAGACGCTGCAGTTGACCTTCGATTTGATCGTCTCGCAGGCGCGGTCGTGCGACGGGCTGACCTCGCTGTGGCACTGGGCGCAGCCGACCTTGCGCGTGGGTCGAGGCCTCGTAGGCGGCGAGGTCGACGAAGAGCGAGACCTTCTTGCCGTCGCGTTCGACCGCGAGGTCGCTCTTGCCGTGGCAGGTCAGGCAGTCCTGGTTCGACATGCCGGCGCTGTAGAAGACCTTGCGCACGGCTTGTGCGGCTGGTGGCACTCGACGCAGACCGGAATCCGGTTCGGCGCGTTCTCCCAGAGCTTGCCCTCGATCACCTTGCGGTGCACCTGCTCGATCTGCGCGTGGCACTGGGTGCAGGTCGCGACCACGTTCTGCTTGGCGATCGACGACTTCGGATCGGTGTGCGGCAGGATGTTGTGCGGCGTGTGGCAGGAGGTGCAGACGGCGGTGACCGTCAGGCCCTTCTTGTAGAGCCCCTCGCCGTGGATCGAGTCGACGTAGTGCTCGAGGATGTCCTGCTGCGGGATGTTGCGGAACTGCGAGACCTCGGTGCCCTGCTTGTGGCAGCGAGCCGCAGAGCAGCGGGACGTTCATCACCGCCACCGGCGATTTGGGGTCGGTGTGCGGAATGATGCGGTGGGTGCCGTGGCAGGTCTCGCAGGTCGGCGCCAGCTTGTCGCCGCGCGCCGCGGCGCGGCCGTGCAGGCTGGCGTGCTGCTGGGTCACCACGGTCTCGTGGCAGCGGGCGCAGGCGTTGAGCGCCTCGGCGGCGCGCCTCGCTTCGTGCGGCTGGTGGCAGTCCTGGCAGGCGGCGCCCGGCGCCTGGCCGGCCTTCGCGCCGTGCGCGCCGGCGGCGTGGTCCTTCGCCTCGGCCTGGTGGCAGCTCGCGCAGTCGACCGGCCGCGAGGTCGTCGTCGTGGCCGTCCCCCTGGCCCTTGGCGGCGGCGTGGCAGTCGACGCAGGCGAGGCCGGCCTGGCCGTGGATCGACGCCTCGAATTTCGCGCCGTCGACGAAGGCCGAGACCTCCTTGCCGTGGCGGGTGGCGGTCAGCGAGTCGTCGGAATGGCAGTTGAGGCAGTCCTCGGCGGACTGCGCCCGGACGGCTCCGCCGGCCGCGGCGAAGAGGCCGAGGCCGGCATACAGCGCTCCGAGAAGGGTCCTGCGAACGGCGGCGGGGAGCGCTGGGAGCATGGAAACTTCCTCAGGGTGCGAGCGTCTTCAGGATCGCCGGATCCGGCTCTTCCTCGGCCAGGAGCGAATGGCAGGTGTCGCAGTCCTGCGAGATCCGCTGTCCCTCCTTGGTCTTGTGCTCGTCGTCGTGGCAGCGCCAGCACCCCGGCGACTGCTGGTGTCCGATGTGGTTGGGGTAGGTGCCCCACTGCACGTTCATCTGCGGGAAGACGTTGGCGCTCCAGCCCTCGAAGAGCGCCTCGGCGGCCGCCGCGATCTCGGTGCGGCGCTCCTTGGCGAGCTCGGGGTACTTCTCCGTGTAGAAGGCCTCGAGGCCCGAGCGGATGGAGGTCTGCGCCGTGCCGCGGTCGCCGTAGGTCGCCTTGACCAGTCGCAGCCCCTCGCGCCGCACGAACGGCAGGTCGGCGGGCACGCGGCCGCTCTCGATGGCGGCGTCGACCTCGACCTCGGGCGTGCGGAAGGTGTGGCTCGGGCGGTTGTGGCAGTCGACGCAGTCCATCGTCCGCCAGATGCCCTCGGTGGCGGCGGCGCCCTGGTCGGCGCCCGGCGCGAACCAGCGCTCGGTCTTGCCGCCGGCCTGGGTCAGCTCGACCTCGGCGATCTTCTCGCGCGTCTCGTCGGAGCGGTACCGGATGGTGTTCGCCGGGTCGACGTGCCAGTGGATCCCCTTCGAGTCGCGTCCGGAGATGCCGCCGACGCGGAGCAGGAGGACGGTCTTGATCGGAGTGTTGGCCTCGTCGTCCTTGTGCTTGGTGATCACCTTGAGGCGGTCGCCGACGAACTTGGCCGGCCAGTGGCACTGCTCGCAGGTCTCGCGCGCCGGGCGCAGGTTGTGCACCGGGCTCGGAATCGGCGTCGGGTAGAGGTTCAGGGCTACCGAGACGAGCTGCCAGGAGCCGGAGAGCTTCGACTTCACGAACCAGCCGGCGCCCGGGCCGATATGGCAGTCGACGCAGCGCGCGCTGGCGTGCGCGCCGCGCAGGAACGCGGTGTGCTCGGGCTCCATCACCGAATGGCAGGCCTTGCCGCAGAAGGCCGTGGTGTCCATCACCTCGACCGACTTGTAGGTCGCCACCGCGATGATCACCACGTTGGCGACGGTGAGCGCCAGCACCAGGAGCAGCCGGTTGCGGGCGTGCGCCTCGTTGAAATCGATGACCGGGAACTCGCGTCCGGGCTGCGCCGCCCGCTTGTTGGCGAAATGGATCCCGATCGGGATCAGCAGCAGCCCGACGACGAAGATCATCGGAACGATGACGTAGGCCAGGATGCCGAAGTAGGGATGCCCCGGCAGCCCGGCCAGGTCGAGCGCGAAGAGCGTCAGGAAGAGGACGGCGGAGCCGGTCGTGATGGCGGTGCCGGTGAGGCTGATCGGGTGGCGGGTCAGGGCGGCGAGAAAGGATTTCATCGCGCCACCTCCGCCACGACTTCCCGCTGCTGGCCCATCTTCGGATGCTGGTCGCTTTCTGACAGTCGGCTCACTCTCGCTCCCCCCTTTTGGCGATCGGAACCTGCCGGGATGGACTCTAGGACAGGTGGCGCTCCAATCATTCGCCCTCGGGGACGAGCCTCCCTCCCGCCCCCGGGGGTGGCGCTGCGGGAGGGGACTTCGGGGAAGAGCGCCGGGCGCCTACGGCCAGAGCCCGAAGACGAGCCCGTAGAGCGTGAAGGCGAGTGTCTGGTAGCCGGCGTTGATCGCCCACAGCGCCACCGGCCGGCGCTCGAAGAGATCGTTGACCCCGAAAGCGGCGCCGACCCAGCAGAGCCCGGCCGAAGCGCCGGCGCCGAGCGCCAGCGAAAGGGACGGCTTCGGCCCGAGGAACATCGCGAAGACCCAGGCCTGCACGAAGGCGAGGCAGAAGGAGAGCCCGAAGACCTTCGCCGGGCTGGCAGCCTTCAGCTGCTCGTCGGTGAGACCGGCGAGCCGTCGCCAGGGCCTGGCGAAGAGGGGCCCGTACCAGAGTCCGCCGAGCACGAAGCTCGACAGGGCGGCGACGAGGACTTTGACGATCGCCGGCATGAACGCAGTGGCTTCCATTCTTTCCTCCCATGGTTGGTAAGAAGGGAATCCTCGCCGGACGGCCGGTGCGCGGGATTGTCGAAATTTGACCTCGGTTCCGATTTGTCCAATCCGGCGCCGCGGAAGTCGGAGAGAATCCCCCCGCTGCGATCAGCGGGAGGACGAAATGGCGCGACGAGCTGCGGTTCGATGGGGAGCGATCGGTCTGCTGGCGATGGGATGGCCCGGTCCGGCGAAAACCGCCGAGGCGTCGTCGCCCGACCCTCTGGCGCCGCTCGCCTGGCTGGCCGGCTCGTGCTGGACCGGGACCTTCGCCGACGGCAGGACGAAGGACTTCGTCTGCTACGAGTGGACCCTCGAGGGTAAGTTCCTGCGCAGCCGGCATCACGTGGTCGGCGGCGGGCGACCCTACTCGGGCGAGACGCTCTTCTCGTTCGACAGAGGCGGCCGGCGCGATTCGCTACGACTATTACAACGTGCTCGGCGACGTGCTGCGCGGCGAGGCCGTGCCGGCCGCTGACGGCGTCACCTTTCCGGTCGAGCAGGTGAAGATCGGCGGCCAGGCGGCCGAGATCCGCAGCGCGTGGAAGCGGCGCGGCGACGACGCCTACTCCGCGATCACCGAGCGGCGCTACGGCGACGAGTGGCGGCCGCTGTTCGCGATCGAGTTCACGCGCGACCAGCCGGGCGCCGCCGCCGCGGCGCTGGAGCCGCTGCGCCGCCTGACGGGCGGAGTGTGGGAGCTGAGCGGCAGTTGGCCGGACGGCGCGCCCCTCCGGGTCGAGAACCGCTTCTACCGGGGAACGGCCGACGGGGTGATCCGCTTCGAGACGCTCGACCTGTCGCAGGGTTCGCGCCAGCCGCTCTACGACGGGTTCTACTTCTACGACCCGCAGCGCCAGGCGGTGGTGCAGTGGAACTTCAAAGGGGACGGCTCGCACGACGAGAGCGTGGTCGGCCCGGTCGACGCGACCGGCTTCGACGTCGCGGGCAAGAAGACCCGCTCGCGCATCGTCTTTGTCGCTCCCGACGAGATGCGCTGGCTGCTGAGCGTTCCGGGAGCGGCGCCGGGAGAGTGGGAGCAGATCCTCGACGCGACCTACCGCCGCCGGGCGGAGGGCGTCACGCCGGCTCCGTCTCCTCCGCGCTGAGCAGGCCGAGGCCGTCGGGCGCGCGACGCCGGAAGACCTCGACCGGCGTCGCGCCGGCCAGCGCGCGGAAATCGCGGATCAGGTGGGCCTGGTCGTAGTAGCCCTGGTCGGCGGCGAACTCCGCCCAGCGCGGTCTGGCGAGCGACTGCAGGCGGGCGAACGCCGACTCGAAACGGGCGACCCGCGCGTAGGACTTCGGCGCGACGCCGATCGCGGCGCGGAAGCGCGCCGAGAAGTGGCGATGGCTCCACCCCGAGGCCGCGACCAGCGCGGCGACCGACGTCGTGCCGCCGCTGCGCGCCAGCTCGTCGAGCGCGGCCTCGATCCCGGCGTCTGGCTGCCGCGCGCCGGCGAGGTGCCGCTCGACCGCGGCCGCGAGGACGAGGGCCCGCCGCCGCAGGTCGGGATGCGAGGCGATCTGGTCGCGCAGCGATTCCACCCCGGTTCCGAGCAGGGCGTCGAGATCGATCACCGCGCCGGCGATCGCCGCCGGCGAGTCGCGCAGGAAGGGAGCCGCTCCCGCCGGGCGGAGGCGAATGCCCGCCATCTCGGAATCCGGCGGCGACTCGACCGCCAGGGGCCGCTGTTGCAGGCCGGAGACGAAGGCGCGCGTGTAGGCGCGGTCGTTGGCCGGCGCGGCGGGGTCGCGCAGCCAGTGCGTCTCGCCGAGCGCGAAGAGCACCTCGGTCGGCGTGCGGGGCAGAATCTCCTCGCGGGTGAAAACCCCTTCGCCGCGCGAAGTCCATACCGCTTCGACGAATCCGGCGAGCGGCTCGGGCGGCAGCGCCAGGACGATCGTCCATCGCCCGAGCGGCGACGCGTGGCGCTGCTCGACCAGGCTCCAGGGGAAGGCCGGGGGATGGCGGACAGGGAGCACGGCCGGAGCCTATCCGGGTGCCGCGGCTGCTAGGATTCGCGCGCCATGGACGCCCGTTTCGCCCCCTCGTCCCGCCCCGTCCGCGAGATCCTCGACGCCGCCCTGGCGGGGGACCGAATCACCCCCGGCGACGCCCACCGCCTCCTGCTCGACGGCGACCTGCTCGAGCTCGGCGCGGCGGCCCACGAGGTGCGCAACCGCTTCAACGACCCCCAGGTCGCGACCTACAACGTCGACCGCAACATCAACTACACCAACGTCTGCGTCTACAAGTGCCGCTTCTGCGCCTTCTACCGCTCGCCCGGGCACGAGGAGGGTTATCTCCTCCCCTTCGAGGAGATCGGCAGGAAAGTGGAGGAGACGCTGGCGCTCCACGGCACCGGAATCCTGCTGCAGGGGGGCGTCCATCCCGACCTGCCGCTGCAGTACTACATCGACCTCGTCACCTTCCTGAAAGAGAACTACCCGGCGATCCACCGCCACTGCTTCTCGCCGCCGGAGATCAAGTTCATCGCCAGGAAGGAGCGGATGAGCTTCCGCGACGTGCTGGCGCGCCTCAAGGCGGCCGGCCTGCAGTCGATCCCGGGGGGCGGCGCCGAAATCCTTTCCGAGCGCATCCGCAAGGAGGTCCTCGCCTACCCGAAGGCGTCGCCGGAGGAGTGGCTCGACGTCATGCGCCAGGCGCACGGCCTCGGCATGCGCACCACGGCGACCATGATGTACGGGATGGGCGGAGGAGCTCGCGGATCGCGTCGAGCACATCGCCCGCATCCGCGACCTGCAGGACGAGACCGGGGGCTTCACGGCGTTCATCTCCTGGACCTTCCAGCACGAGCACACCGACATGCCCGAGATGCCCGAGGTCTACGCCCACGAGTACCTGAAGACGCTGGCGGTGACCCGACTCTTCTTCGACAACGTCCGCCACCTGCAGACCAGCTGGGTGACGCAGGGCAAGAAGATCGGCCAGCTCGGCCTCGCTTTCGGCGCCGACGACATGGGCTCGATCATGATCGAGGAGAACGTCGTTTCGGCCGCCGGCACCAGTCACCAGATGACGCAGGACGAGATGGAGCACCTGATCACCGCCGCCGGCTACACGCCGCGCCAGCGCACCAATCTCTACGAGCGCCTGGTGACCCGCGAAGACACCGCCGAGCTCGCCGCGAAGTACCGCCACGCCCTGACGCCCGAGAAGCGCGACATGGCCAGTGGCCTGCTGCCGGTGATCGCCTAGAGCGCGCGCAAGGCCAGGCTCGGCGCCGTGCCGATGGCGCGCCTGAGCGCCGGCAGGCAGGCGGCGGCCGCCGCGAGCAGCAGCACCGACGCCACCACGGCATAGGTCGCGGGATCGTCCGCGGCGAGACCGAACAGCATCGACTGCAGACTGCGCGTGAGAGCGAGCGCTCCCCCGAGGCCGAGCAGCGCACCGCCGCCGACCAGCGCGGTCGTGCGGCCGACGACGAGCCGGGCGATGTCGCGCCGCGTCGCGCCGAGCGCCAGCCGGATGCCGAACTCGCGCTGGCGCTGGCCGAGCGAGTAGGCGAGCAGGCCGGCGAGCCCCGCGGCGGCGATCAACAGCGCGAGAACGGCGGCGACGGCGAGCAGCGTCGCCGTCGAGCGCGGCGCCGCCAGCGACTCGGCGCGCGCCGCCTCGAGCGTGCGGATCTCGGCGATCGGCTGCTCGGGATCGACAGCGCGGATCGCCTGGCGCAGGCTCGGCACCAGGGAAATCGCGGCATTGGCGCGGATCAGCAGTTGATCGCCGCCGCCGTTGAGCGCCATCGGCGCGAAGAGCTCGGGCTTCGGCGACTGGTCGAGCCCGCGCTGGCGGACGTCCGCCACGACGCCGACGATCGTCCAGGTCGTGTCGCCCATGGCGAAGGTGACCGGCTGCCCGAGCACGTCGCGGTCGGGGAAGATCGCGCGCTGAAAGGCTTCGTTGACCACCGCCACCGCGTTCTCGGGATCGCGGTCGGTGTCGGCGAGCAGCCGGCCGGCGACGAGCGGCACGCCGACCGTGCCGAAATAGTCGGGAGTGACGACGCGGAAGTCCGCCGCCGGCCCGGGTTCGTTGCCGTCGGGCGCCGTCCGTCCGGGCGCCACGCGGCGATTCCAGGGGAGATTGGAGGAGAGCGGGAAGCTGTCGGCGAAAGCGGCGCTCTCGACCCCGGGAAGCTCGCGCACCCGCGCCATCAGGCGCTCCTTGTAGGCGACCTGGTCCTCCTGTTTCGAGTACTTCGTCCAGTTCACCGGCAGGTGGACGGTCAGGACGCCGGCGTGCGCGTAGCCGGGCGACACTTTCTCGAGGTTCCACAGGCTGCGCAGCAAGAGGCCGGCACCGATCAGCAGAACGAAAGAGGCCGCCACCTGCAGCACGACCAGCGCGTCGCGCACCCGCGACGTCTGCCCGCCCGCGGTGGCCGTCGGCGCGTCGGAGCGCAGCGCGCCGACGATCGACGCCGGGCGGCGGAGCGCCGGCAGCAGGCCGATCACCAGCCCGATGGCGAGCGAGATCGCCAGCACGGCGAAGACGGTCGCAGCGTCGAGCCGCATCTCGGTGGCGCGCGGCGTCAGGCGGCCGAGGAACTCCGCCAGGATTCCCCGGCAGACGGCGGCGAAGCCGAGACCGAGCACGCCGCCGCTCAGGGCCAGGACGCACCCCTCGGTGGCCAGCTGGCGGGCCAGGCGCGCCCGACTGCCGCCGAGCGTCGAGCGCAGCGCGAGCTCGGAGTCGCGGCGCGCGAGCTGCGCCAGGGTGAGATTGAGCAGGTTCGCGGCGACGAGCAGCAACACGGCTCCTGCGGTCGCCGCCAGCAGCCAGAGCGTCGGGCGCGCGCCGACGGTCAGCGCCCGGCGGATCGGCACGAGCTCGAGGCGCATTCCGGCGCTCTTCGGATAGTCCGCGGGATAGCTGCCGCAGAGGCGCTGCGTGATCGTCTCGACGTCGCTCGTCGCTGCGGCGCGATCGACGCCGTCGCGCAGCCGCGTGATCGCGAGCAGTCCGCGCATGGCGCGGGTGTGCGACCAGTGCTCGCCGGAGCGGAAGGGGCAGGCCGAGACCGGCATGTAGACGTCGTTGTCGTCGGGCGCCGGAGGTAACGGCGGCAGGATGCCGATGACGGTGTGGATGCGGTCGTTCATCGTGAAATCGGCACCGAGGATCGCCAAATCGCCGCCGAGCTCGCGCTGCCAGAATCGGTAGGAGAGCAGCAGCACCGGGCGCGCGGTCGGCGAGTCGTCGGAGGCCACGAAGTCGCGCCCGGCGACCGGCCGCACACCGAGCAGCGGGAAATAGTTCGGCGAGACGACGCCGGTGCGCACCCGGCGCGGCTCGCCGTGTCCCAGCAGGGTGAAGCTCATCGAATGGTATTCGGCGATGCCGCTGAGCGTGCGGTTGGCCTCGCGAAAGTCGGCGACCTCGACCGGCGAGGGGCCGATCGGGTCGTCGCCGTTGCGCTCGAACTGCAGGACCGCCAGGCGGTCGTCGCGCTCGAAAGGCAGCGGGTGCAGGACGATGGCCCAGAGCGCATTGAAGATCGCGCCCGCGGCGCCGACGGCGAGCGCCAGCGTCACGACGACCGTCGCGGCGTAGGCGGGTCGCCGGCGGAAGGCGCGCAGCGCGAGGCGCGCGTCGTGGACGATTTCCTTCACTCGCGCCAGCGCCCAGGCCTCGCGCACTTCCTCCTTGGCACGGTCGATGGCGCCGAAATCGAGTCGCGCAGCGCGGCGCGCTTCTTCGGCGGAGAGTCCTTGCGCGCGATAGTGCTCCTCGGCGGCGGCGAGGTGGGACTGGATTTCCTCGTCCAGCTCGCGCTCGCGGCGCGCGCTGGCGAGGGAACGGACGAGACGGCGGAGGGCGTTGGGGGCGGTCATCGGTCGATCTCCCGGCGGGTCCGGCCTCAGGCGTGGCTCAGGACGCGTTGCACGGCTTCGGAGAGGCGGAGCCACTCGGCGGTCTCGCGCTCGAGCTGGCGGCGGCCGGCGGCGGTCAGGCGGTAGAAGCGGGCACGGCGGTTGTTCTCGCTGGTGCCCCACTCGCCGGCGATCCAGCCCTGCTCCTCGAGCCGCGCCAGCGCCGGGTAGAGCGAGCCCTGCTGCACGCGCAGGACGTCGCGCGAGATCTGCTGGATGCGCTGGCTGATGCCCCAGCCGTGCAGCGGCTCGAGCGCCAGCACTTTCAGCACCAGCGCGTCGAGGGTGCCCTGCAGGAGGTCGGAGGGGGATTGGCTCATGGCTCGCTGGTCTCCTCTAGGCCGTCGACAGGAGGCTCTCGCCCTTCCTGTAGATTGTCAAGAGGAGTGGGGCGGATCGGCGGCCGGCGGCGGGCGCTGTGGCAGAATCGAGCATTGCCGCGCGGGGAGGGGAAGGAGCGAGCCGATGGCCTTCGACGTCTGCGTCTGCTACGGCCCCGAGGACAGTACGCTTGGCGCCCACACCGCCGATGCGATCGAAAAAGCCGGCTTCCACTGCACCACGCCGGGCCAGGGTCCGGCGCCCGACCCGACACGTCTCGGCGTGCCGGAAATCGACTTCGGCGGCGCTCGGATCGGCCTCGTGCTGGTGACCCGGCACTGGACGGCGAGCGGCGGGCTGAGCTCGGTTCTGGCGCTCGCCGAGCGCACCGGGACGCGGCCGCTGCTGGTCTGGTGGGACGAGGACGCTCCTTCCGACTTCGCCGGCGACCGGCGCCCCGACGAGACGATCTTCTACGCCTGCTTCCTGCCGACCCACGAGCGCCTGCCCGCGGTCGTCGAGCACGTGCGCGAGCTGCTCGCGTCGTGACGGCGCGCGAGCGTGCGCTGGTCGCGCTGGCCCTGCTCGGCGCGATCGGCTGGGGCGTGCTGGCGCCGCGCGCAGCCGCGCCTTCGCCGCTCTGGCCGCTCAAAGGCGTCGCCGTCGCCGCGCTGGCGCTCCTCGCCGCCGGCAGGCGCCGTGACGTCGCGGGCGCCGCGCTGCTCGCGACGGCGCTCGCCGCGCACGCGACGGGAGATCTCCTGCTCGCCCGCGCGCCCTTCCTCGCCGGCGTCGCCGCTTTCGCGGTCGGCCACCTGCTGCTGGTGGCGCTCTTCTGGCGCCACCGCATCTGGTGGGACGACGTCACGGGAGGCCCGAAGCTGCGCCTCGGCGTGCTGGCGCTCGCCGGCGCGCTCCTCCTCTTTCTGCTGCGCCGCGGCCTCGCCGGCCCGCTCACGATCGCCGTGCCGCTCTACGCGCTCGCGCTCCTCGCGATGGCCGGCATGGCGCAGGTCGCCCGCCGCGGCCAGCCCTGGGTGGCCCTCGGCGCCATCGCCTTCGTGCTCTCCGACGCGCTCCTCGCCCTCGGCCGCTTCCGCCATCTCGCCGCCGGCGACGCCCTCGTCTGGCCGCTCTATGCCGCGGCGCAGCTCGCGATCACGCTGGGGTGGCTCTATGGCTCGGTGGCTCCGAGCCCGTCCGCGGAGACGACGGACTAGTTCAGCTCGACGGCGGGCTTGCCCGCCAGCAGCTCCAGCGGGTCGACCCGGGCGCCGTGCCAGCGCAGGCCGAAGTGCAGGTGCGGACCGGTGACGCGGCCGGTGGCGCCGACCTTGCCGAGGAGCTGGCCCCGGATGACTTTCTCCCCTTCTTTGACCAGGATCTCGGAGAGGTGAAAGCTCATCGAGATCAGGCCGTCGCCGTGGTCGAGGAAGACGGCGTTGCCGGCGAAGAACTCGTTGCCGGCGAGCGCCACCACGCCGTCGGCCACCGCGCGCACCGGCTCGCCCGTCTTCGCCGCGAAATCGGCGCCCGAGTGCGGGTTGCGGGGCTGGCCGTTGAAGATGCGGCGCGAGCCGAAGCGGCTGGCGGCGGGGAGCTCCGCGAGCGGCGGCGCGAGCGGCAGAGCGAAACGCCGCGGCGTGACGAGCGCGAGAGCGGCGTCGATCGCTTTCTGCTCGCGCGCGATGCGCGCCAACTCCTCGGCCGACGGCGCGACGTACTTCTCCTCGACTTGCAGCTCCTGGGTCGGATAGGGGTAGGCACCGACGCGGACGACGCGGCTCTCGACGCCGCGCTTCGTGCGGCGCTCGAACGTCAGTTCGCCGCTCGCGGCGAGATCGACCGGGTACCAGCAGGCGCCCTCAAGCGGCTGCCAGCGCTTCTCGCCGAGCCGGCACTCGACGAGCCCGGCCCCCGCCCACCGCGCCACGCCCCCCGGCGGCACCGATGGGAGCGGCGCCGTGGCGACGGCGGCCGTCGCGCCCGCGAAGCCGAGGAGAAACAGGCAAGCCGCAACGCCGCGCATGCGCGGCAGTGTAGCAACGCCGAGCGGACGATTCAGCCCAGCGCGGCGCGGATCGCCTGCTCGATGACCCCGGCCTCGAGCTCGGCGAGCTCGTAGGTGACGTTGACGATCGGCTTGTCGGAGCGCAGCACGCGCGCCAGCTCGATCGGCGTGCCCTCGACGACGACGTCGGCCGGCGTGGCGCGGATCGTCGCCTCGAGGTCGTGGATCTGCTCCGGTCCGTAGCCCATCGCCGGCAGGATGCCGCGCGCGTTCGGATACTTGGCGTAGGTCGCCGCGAGCGAGCCGACCGCGTAGGGGCTCGGAGTCGACGATCTCCGCCGCGCCGGCGTCGTGCGCCGCGAACCAGCCGGCGCCGTAGCTCATGCCGCCGTGGGTCAGCGTCGGGCCGTCCTCGACGACCAGCGCCCGCTTGCCGCGGATCGCCTCCGGGTCCGAGGCGCGGATCTCGGAGGCGCAGCGCACGATGCGCGCCCGCGGATTGAGCCGGCGGCAGTTCGCCTCGACCTCGGCGACCTTGATCGGGTCGGCGGTGTTCACCTTGGTGACGATCGATCAGGTCGGCGAGCAGCACGTTGGTCTCGCCCGGGTAGTAGGTCGACTCGTGGCCGGCCCGGTGCGGGTCGACGAGCGTGATGTGCAGCGCCGGCTTGTAGAACGAGGTGTCGTTGTTGCCGCCGTCCCAGAGGATGACGTCGGCCTCCTTCTCGGCCTCGCGCAGGATCTTCTCGTAGTCGACGCCGGCGTAGACGACGAAGCCGTTGTCGATGTGCGGCTCGTACTCCTCGCGCTCCTCGATCGTGCACTTGTGCATGTCGAGGTCGTCGTAGGTCGCGAAGCGCTGGCAGGCCTGCTTGGCGAGGTCGCCGTAGGGCATCGGGTGGCGCACCGCGACGACCTTCTTGCCCATGCTCCTTGAGGATGTGCGACACGTAGCGGGTGGTCTGCGACTTGCCGACCCCGGTGCGCACGGCGGTGATGGCGATGACCGGCTTGCGTCGAGGCGAGCATCGTGCGGCTCGCCGCGGCCGAGCACGAAGTGGGCGCCGGCGGCGACGCAGCGCGAGCCGAGGTGCATGACGTCGACGTGCGCCAGGTCGGAGTAGGAGAACCAGGCCTCGTCGATGCGCTGCTCGCGGATCAGGCGCTCGAGCTCGCTCCTCGGCGAAGATCGGGATGCCCTTCGGATAGAGCGTGCCCGGCGAGCGCGGGCGGGTAAGTCCGGCCCTCGATGTCGGGGATCTGGGTGGCGGTGAAGGCGACGACCTCGAACTCCGGGCGATCCCGAAAGAGCAGGTTGAAGTTGTGGAAGTCGCGCCCTGCGGCGCCGAGGATCAGGACTCGCCGACGATTCATGGACTTCTCCTCTCCGGTTGCGGGACCCGGCCGCCGGAGTCTCTGGGGCGGGCATCCGCGCCGCCACGATAGCGGCGCGGCGCGCGGCGGGTGAACACCCTCGCGGGTGGGGCCGGAGGAAAGCGGTTCCGGCCTCAGTTGCCGCGCAACGCGACCGCAGGGGAGGTGCGCGCCGCGCGCAGCGCGGGCAGCAGCGACGCGGCGACGACGGCGCCGAAGATCGCGGCGGCGACCGCGCCGAGCACGAGCGGATCCCAGCTCTGCACGCCGTAGAGCCAGCGCGAGATCCAGCGCGTGGCGGCGAGCGCGCCGCCCAGCCCGGCCACCAGGCCGCAGGCGCCGAGGCGGAGCCCTTCGCCGAGCACCAGCCGCGCCAGCCGGCCGCCGTGCGCGCCGAGCGCCAGTCGCACGCCGAGCTCGTCGCGCCGCTGGGCGACCGAATAGGCGGTGAGGCCGTAGACGCCCGCCGCGGCGAGCGCGCCGGCGAGCAGCGCGAAGCCGAGGAAGAGCCCGGCCTGGAAGCGGCGCGGCGCGAGTGACGCGGCGAGCGCCTCGCGCAGCG
The DNA here is from genome assembly GCA_963699245.1 of Thermoanaerobaculia bacterium. Classification (GTDB taxonomy): domain Bacteria; phylum Acidobacteriota; class Thermoanaerobaculia; order Multivoradales; family JAGPDF01; genus JACTMI01. The sequence goes on along the minus strand of OY969426.1, from coordinate 1,232,436 downwards.
TCCGCGCCCGGGTCGGCGCCTGCAGCGCGTCGAAGCTCGCGATCCCGGCCCGCAGGCGCGTCAGCGCCTCGGCCGGCGGCAGCGGGCTCCGCGCGACGATCGCCACCGTGCGCAAGGCGCTGGGGAAGGTGCACTGGGCGAACGGCGCCCAGATGGCGGGCTCGACCGGCTTCTCGAGTCCGGCGAGGTGGACGTCGCCGACCACGCCGACGATGGTGCGCCAGGCGCCGCGCTCGTTGCTGATCCAGAGCCGCCTGCCGACCGCGATGCCGTCCGCGAAGTGCGTCCGCACGAAGGCGCGATTGACCAGCACGACGCGCGGCGAGTCGCCGCGGTCGTCGCGCGCCACGTCGCGGCCGGTGACGAGCGGCACGCCGAGCAGCGGCAGGGCGCCCGGCTCCACCCAGCGCATGTCGGCCGACAGATCCTTGCCCGGCGGCGTGGGGCTCCCTTCGATCTGGAAGCTGGTGGAAGCCGGCGCTCCGACGACCGGCAGGCGGGAAAGTGCCGAGACGCCCTCGATGCCCGGCACCTCGGCGAGGCGGTCGAGCAGTCGGCGGTCGTACGCCGCCGCGGCCTCGGGGGTCGCCGGGCTGCCCGGCGACTGACCGATCTCGAGCGTCACCACGTCGCGCGCGTCGACGCCGACCTCGGTCGCCGCGAGCCGCGCCAGGCTGCGCACCAGCAGGCCGCTGCCGGCCGCGAGCGCGCTGGCCGCGGCGACCTCGACCACCACCAGGATGGCGAGCAGGCGGCGTCGCCGGCCCAGGCTCGTTCCCTTGCCGCCGCCCCGCAGCGCCTCCGCCGCCGGGCGCGCGCCGGCGGCCAGCGCCGGCAACAGCGCGCCGATCGCAGCCGCGGCGAGCGCGGTGACCAGGGAGGCGACGACGCTCGCGCCATCGAGCCGGACGCCGCCGGAGCGCGGCAGAGCGTCCCCCGCCGCGCCGAGCACGGCGCGCAGCGCGGCGGCGCCGAGCCCGATTCCGAGGCCGGCGCCGATCAGCCCCAGTGCCAGCGCCTCGGCGAACTGCAGGCGCGCCAGAGCGCGCCGGCTGCCACCGAGCGCGGAACGCAGCGCGAGCTCTCCCTCGCGCGCCGCGCCGCGCGCCAGCAGCAGGTTGGCGAAGTTGGCGGCGGAAACCAGCAGCACCAGCAGCACCGCGCCTTGCAGCAGGCGCAGCGCGGGGCCGGTGCTGCCGAGCACGTCGTCGAGCATCGGCACGAGGCGCGGGCGGTTGCCGAGATCGGTGTCCGGGAACTCGCGGTCGAGGCCGGCCGCGATCGCGGTGAGCTCGGCGCGCGCCGACTCGATCGTCGACCCGGGCGCCAGCCGCGCGATGACGCGCACGGCGTACCAACCCCGGTTGCGTTCCGCCGCCGACGGCACGAAGGGAATCCAGAAGTCGGCGCTCGGCTTCGGCCATGCGAGGTCGGCGGGCGCGATACCGACCACCACCCGGGCGACGCCGTCGAGCTCGACGGCGCGGCCGACGAGCGACGGGTCGCCGCCGAAGCGGCGGTGCCAGAGTCCGTCGGAGATCACCACCACCGGCGGTGCGCCGGGGTCGGCGTCCGCCGGCGTCAGCAGCCGGCCGTTGGTGGCGGAGATGCCGAGAATGGCGAAGGAGTTGCCGGTGACGCGCGCGCCGTAAACGCGCTCCGCCTCGCCGTTCGTGACCAGCACGCCGTCGCCGGCGCGCGAGCCGCCTACTCCGCCGACGAGCGAGCGGTTCGCCGCGCCGTAGGCCTCGAGTCGGCCGACCGACGTCGGCCAGTCGCGCGTCGAATCCCGGGTCGAATCCTCGACCAGCACGACGAGGCGACCGGAGTCGGGGTAGGGGAGCGGGCGCAGCACGACGCCGCGCACCAGGGCGAAGAGCGCCGTCGCGGCGCCGACGCCGAGCGCCAGCACTCCGGCGGCGAAGAACGCGAAGCCGCGCGCTCGGCGCAGGCGGCGGAACGAACCGAGGAGGTCGAGGGCGAAGGCGTGCATGATCGGCGCAGTGTAAGGTCCGGCTGGCTTGCGCCCTCACGCATTGTGATCATCGACGTCATGCCCGGGATCGAACGTCGCTGGCTTCGGGTGATGCGTTCCACTCGCCGGCGCGAGAGCTGGTCCCGAAGTTGCAGTCAGCTTCGGTGAAGGCAAGGAGGGTGTCATGTCCGAGAGCCGTTCCACTGCAATGATCGCCGGCGCGGCGATCGCCGTCGGTGTCGCGCTGGGTGTCGGTTATCTCGTGGGTCACCGGGCCGCCGAGCCGGCGGCACCGCTCGAGGCGGCGTCGCCCGTCGCGGCCCCGGTTGCCGTCGCTCCGGCGACGCAGCCCGCCGCTCCCGCAGCGGCGCCGGCCGCGCAGCCTTACCAGGAGCCCGCACGTCCGCGCCCGGCGAGCGCCGGTACGGCGGCCGGGGAGCGCTGGCACCCGGCGAGCACTCCCCTCGCGGCCGGGAACGAGGCGCCGATCGCGAGCGCGCCGCAGGTGGAGACCCCGCCGGCCGCGCCGCCTGCGCCGCGCGAGGTGAGCTACGAGATTCCGTCCGGGACGAAGCTCGCGCTGCGCGCCGTCTCGCCGGTTTCGAGCCAGACGGCGCAGGCAGGCGACTCGATCGCCTTCGCGCTCGCCGAGCCGGTGGTGGTCGACGGCCGCACGCTGCTCCCCGCGGGGGCGCGCGTCAGCGGCCGCGTCACTCAGGCGGTGCCGCTCAAGAAGGTCGGCGGTCAGGCCAGCCTGGCGCTCGCCTTCGAGAGCGTCGAAGCCGGCTCCGGCGACGTCGCCATCGACGCCGCCTGGGCGCGGCTCGGCAAGAGCGAGACCGGCAGGGACGTGGCGACCATCGCGGGCGGCGCCGCGGTCGGCACCGTCATCGGCAACCAGGCGAAGCACAACGACCGCGGCAAGCTGATCGGCGCCATCCTCGGCGCCGCGGCGGGCACGGCGGTCGCGGCCTCGACGCCGGGCGAGAAGATCGAGCTGCCGGCGGGCGCCGGGCTCGAGGTCACCCTGCGCCAGCCGGCGACGGTGACGATCCGCGACTGAGTGGGCTCAGGCCGCGGCGGCGGCGCGCGAGCGCCCGGCGCGAACGAGGAAGAAGCAGAGCGCGAGCGTGACGGCGAGCGTCGCGATCTCTCCCGGCCCTCCCCCGAGGAGGGCCGGCTTGCTCTTGGGGATGATCTCGCGCCAGGCGAGGAAGGCGATGAGGATGCCGGCCAGTCCCTCGCCGGCGACGAAGCCGGAAGCGGCGAGGATGCCGGGATCGCTCTCGCCGGCCGGCCGCGCGCCGCTCCTGGCGTCCATCTTCTCGACCAGGGCGCGTGCGCAGCCGCCGACGTAGATCGGCAGCATCGACGAGAGCGGCAGGTAGACGCCGATCGCGAAGGCGAGTCCGTTGATGCCGCAGAGGATCGCGGAGATCGTCACGCCGGCGCCGGTGCCGACGAGCCCCCAGGGGAGCGAGCCGGCGAGCACCCCTTCGATGATCGTCTTCATCAGCGTCGCCTGCGGCGCCGGAATCTCGCGCGAGCCGAACTGGTAGGTGGCGCCGAGCAGCAGCACCGCCCCCGCCACCGCCCAGCAGGCCGCTGCGGCGCCGATCAGCTGGCCGAGCTGCTGCTTGGCGGGCGTCGCTCCGACCAGGTAGCCGGTCTTGAGGTCCTGCGAGATGTCCCCCGCCTTCGAGGCCGCGATCGCCACGATGGTGCCGACGGTGAGCACCGCGGCGCGCGCCGTCGGGTCGGTCCACCCCTGCCAGGCGAAGACCGAGGCGACGCCGAGCAGCGTCACCAGTGTGATCCCCGAGGTCGGTTGCGACGACACGCCGACGATGCCGACGATGCGCGCCGCCACCGCGACGAAGAGGAGGCCGAAGAGGCCGACCCCCGCCGCCGCCACCGCGCGCTGGCCGAAAGCCAGCCCGCCGCCGAAGATCCCCGGCACCAGCGCCGCCGCGGCGACCACCGTGCCGACGCCGGCGAGGATCACGACCGGCGGCAGGTCGCGGTCGGTCGACGGAACGTCGACGCCGCGCGCCGCTCCGGCGCCGCGCTTCGCGCCGCGCAGCACCGCGCTGAAGGCGCCCGCCATCGTCGGCAGGTTGCGCAGCACGGTGAGGATGCCGGCGGTCGCCACCGCGCCGGCACCGATGTAGCGCACGTAGCGGCTCCAGATCTCCCCCGGGCTCATCGTCGCTGACCAGCTTCACCGTCTCGGGATAGAGCGGCGCGTTCAGGCTCGGCGCCGATCCAGGCGATGAGCGGCGTCAGGGCCAGCGCCGAGACGATCGAGCCGGCGACCAGGATCCCGGACTGGCGATACCCGAGGATGAAGCCGACCGCGAGAAGCGCCGGCGCCAGCTCGAGCGCGATCTCGGCCTTGGGCAGAAGCGGCAGCGCGACCGCCAGATCGGGCGGGATCAGGAAGAGCGCCGACAGGCCGAGCTTCACCGCCGCGCCGAGCGCCATGCCGCGGAAGATCCAGACCCCGCCGCTCGCCGCCGTTCCCCCTGGGTGGCGCGCAGCACCTCGGCACAGGCGGTCCCCTCCGGGTAGGGCAGCTCCTCGTGGGCCTGCACGATGAGCAGGCGCCGGAGCGGAATCATCGCCGAGATGCCGAGCAGACCGCCGAGGAAGCAGAGCGCCACGACCTGCAGATAGGGCGGCACGATCCCCCAGAGGAAGAGCGCCGGAATGGTGAAGATCGTCCCGGTGGCGAGCGAGGTCGACGCCGAGCCGATGGTCTGCGAGAGATTCGCCTCGAGGATCGTCGACCGCAGGCGCAGGGCGCGGAAGGCGACCACCGTCATCACCGCCGCCGGAATCGAGGCGGTGATCGTCATGCCGACTTTGAGGCCGATGTAGGCGTTGGCGGCGCCGAAGAGGACGCCGAGCGCGACGCCGGCGACGATCGCTTTCAGCGTGAACTCGGCGACGGTTTCGCGCGGGCGTCCGACCATGCTCGCTCTCTCCTCCGGAGTCGCGGCAATCTAGCACCCCCAGCGGCTAGACTGCGGCGCTCCGATGTCGCTCTTGCGCCGTGAGGCCCGCCTGCTGACCCGTCTCGCCACGCCGGTGGCGCTGACCCAGCTCTCGTCGATGCTGCTGTGGACGATCGACTTCCTGATGGTCGGGCGGATCGGCGTCGTGCCGCTGAACGCGGTCTCGCTCGGCCGGCTCTGGGTGATGGGCACCTCGATGGTCGGGCTCGGCTTCGTCCTCGGGCTCGACCCGATCGCCTCGCAGGCGCACGGCGCGCGCGACCGCGAGCGGCTCGGCGGCGCGCTGCTGCACGGCGTGGCGCTGGCGCTGCTGGTCTCGATCCCGCTGGCGCTGCTCTGGCTCGTCACCGGCCCGGTGCTGCTCGCTTTCGGCCAGGACCCGGCGACGGTCGCGATCGCGGCGCGCTACGTCCGGGTGCAGATTCCGGCGCTCCCGTTCTTCATGCTCTTCTTGGTGCTGCGCCAGTACCTGCAGGCGCGCGGCATCGTGCGGCCGGCGATGTGGATCTCGTTCGGCGCCAACGCGCTCAACGCGGCGCTCAACGCGCTGCTGATCTTCGGGCTCTTCGGCGCTGCCGCGGATGGAAGCGGTCGGCGCCGGCATCGCGACCGCGATCACCCAGGTGGCGATGCTCTTCGCGCTGGTCTGGGCCTTCCATCGCTACCGGCTGCAGCGCGGCGCGCGCACCATCCTCGCCCTGCGCGCGGTGCGCGGCCGCGCCATCGCCGAGATCGCCAAGCTCGGGGCGCCGATCGCGCTCCAGATCGCGCTCGAGTACTGGGCCTTCGCCATCGCCGCGCTGTGGGCGGGGACGCTCGGGCCGGTCCAACTCGCCGCGCATTCGATCGTCCTCAATCTCGCCTCGATCTCCTACATGGTGCCGCTCGGAATCTCGGCCGGCGCCTCGACGCGGGTCGGACAGCGCATCGGCGCCGGCGACGCCCATGGCGCCGAGCGCTCGGCCTGGGTGGCCCTGGCGCTCGGCGGCGGCGTGATGCTCGGCTTCGCGGCGCTCTTCGTCGTGCTGCGCAACTGGATCCCGCTCGCCTACACCGCGGAGGCGGCGGTGGTGGCGCTCGCCGCCACGCTGCTGCCGATCGTGGCGGCCTTCGAGCTCTTCGACGGGCTGCAGGTGGTGGGCGCCGGCATCCTGCGCGGCATGGGGGAGACCCGGCCGGCGGCGGTCGCCAACTTCGTCGGCTACTACGTGCTCGGCCTGCCGCTCGCCTGGTGGCTCGGCAGGACCGAGCGGCTCGGCCTCGCCGGCATCTGGTGGGGCCTCGCCCTGGGGCTCTTCGTGGTGGCACTGTTTCTCGTGGCGCGCGTCTGGCTGCGCGGCCCCCGCCACGCGACGGCGCTCGTCGCGCGCTGACTCAGCATCGACTTTCTCGTTCTCGCCGACGATCGAGGCGAAGGGCGATCCAGCAGGCGGCCAGGGTCAGCAGAGAAACGCTCATCCCCGCGAGAAAGTAGCTCGATCGGTAACGGAACTCGATCTCGCCCTCACCGGCGGGCACGAGGATGCCGGTCAGTGCGTGGTCGAGCGGGAAGGTCGCGAGCGGCCGCCCAGCGATCGTTGCTCTCCACCCGGGGTACCAGGCGCTGGAAAGGCGGAGGACGCACGCGCCTCGGCTACGGTAGCGGATGCGATAGAAGTCCTCGCCGCGGGAGACGACCTCGGCGCTTCCGGTGGGATCCTGCCGGAGCTTCGAGAAGGCCTCGGGGACGAGGGCCTCGCGAGTCGGATCGAGTGTCGCCAGGAGCCTTCGGCTCTCTTCGGGCGAGCGGACACCGACCAAGGCGGGCGGAATCGAGACCCTGGGTAGGGCATCGGATTCCACTCGAATCTGTCGCGAGGCGGGATCGAGCCAGAGGCTCACGTTCAGTCCGCGCCTCAGCAGTGGATTGTTCCGCATGGCCCTCGAGTAGTCGTCGAAACGCCAGAGGGTCATTCCGAAGTAGCCATAGGTCGTCTCGGTCCGCGTCGTGAGCGGGTGACCGAGAGGACCGAAAAGCGTGGCCCTGAGTGGAGCGTCGAATCGGGTCGACGGCGGGAGGCGCGCTCCGATCTGCCGGCGGAACGCCTCCTGTTTTTCGCCGTAGATTCGCTCGTAGCTCTGCCGCGCGTAGGAAAGGGAGTTCCGCCAGGAGTTCCAGTAAAAGAGGTCGCCGGCGACGAGCAGGAGAAGCGCCGCCGGCTGCCACCGCGTGAGTCGCAGTCTCGCCAGGCGTTCGAATCCTGCCGCCGAGAGCAGCGCGAGCCCCAGGGCGGAGACGAACCAGATGTGGACGGGGTTGCGGATGCTGGCGAATCCCGGCAGGCGCGCCATCAGAAGATAGAGGCCCCCCGCGGGGCCGGCCGCGTACCAGAGCGGAATGGCGACGAGGAGCCCTCCGACCCATCGCAGCTGGCGGTTCGCCAGCCCCAGCGCCGCCAGTGGGAGGAGAGCGAGGCCGCCGTAGAAATACAGCTGAGTGATGTCAGCGGGACCGTGGTGGCCGCGCAGGCCTTGCAGCGCGCCGTAGTGGTCGGGACTCAGCAGCGTTAAGAGGGACTGAATGGGCAGCATGCCTTCAGGGTGCTGCAGCGCCGAGAGGAAGGCTCTGTCCGAGTGGGAGGCAAGTTCGAGTCCCGGAGCCGATGCGATTGCAGACAGCAGGGTGCCGAGGACCGGTACCGTCACTGCGGCGGCTGTGGCGAGACCGAAGCCGGAGCGCCGCGACGCGCAACTGGCCAGTGCGAAGAGCGCCAGGCCCAGGAAAGCGTAGAGACTCGTCTGGAAATGTCCGGCAAGAATCATCGCTCCAGCGGCCAGACCGGCGAGGACGACGAATCGTTTCCTGCCGGATTCGACTGCCTTGTCGAGCAACAGGCAGAGCCAGGGGAGCCAGGCCGCGCCTTGCACCATCGGAGTATGGGAGCCGTGCGCGACGAAGAAACCGGAGAGTCCGAAGCAGAGCCCGGCCAGCGTTGCCGCCCGAGCGCTGCGCAGCAGTCGCAGCGCGAGGGCATAGGCGCCGAACGCCGCCAGCAGGACGTGCAGAAGATGCTCGACGACCAAGGCGCGCTGCCCGATGCCGGCGAGGAAGAAGGGCCAATTGAGGGGGTACCAGGCGCCGACCTGGGGCTCGGCGAGGAACGGATACCCTGCCGCGGCATACGGCGTCCAGAACGGCAGGCGGCCCTGGCGGAGCGCATCGGCGAAATAAGATTGGAACGGCTGAAACTGGTCGGCAGCGTCCCAGACGATCGAGCTGTTGGGCGAGAGAAGCGGACGCGCAAAGAACGCCAGCGCGGTCAGGATCAGGAGCGCCGGGCCGAGAGCCCGCCAACGGTCCTGATCCAGAGCCGAAGCTGCTGTCGGCGCGGCCGTGGCCTTGCGGAGTGAGAGGGGCATGCGCTCTCCTTCGAGCCGGAGTGAGAAGCGCAGCCTAGCGGATGTCAGTTCTCGTCGGCGTAGCGCGAAGCGCTGCCGGTTCAGCGGCGCCAGCTTCGAGAGTCCGGCGACGCGGCCGTCGGGGCCTGCCTTGGCGGGCGGGCCGCGGCGGGCGCCGGGGATGTACCCTTCTTCCGAATGAGCTCGCCGACCGTCCACTTGTTCGACGCCCTCGCCTTCGTCGAGGACCTGCCGCTCCGCCGGCTGGGGGAGGTCTTCCCCGAGGCGCGGCCGCGGGTTCATGCGCTCCACCTGGCGCTCGCCGATGGGGGTGACGCCTTCTTCTACCCCTTCGGCGCGGCGGTCTTCCACGACGTTCCGCGCGAGCGGCGGGAAGCTCTGCTGACAAGGCTCCAGGTGGCCTGGCCGAAGCTCGTCACCGACGTGGTCCGGGAGGACTTCCGCGTCTCGACGGCGCCGGGCTCCGCGATCGAGATGCGCGACGGAGTGCTGTCGGCCGACCAGCTGACCGCCGATCGGGCCGCCGTGGTCGCCCTCACGGTGGCGCAGAGCGCGGCGATGGAGACTTACGAGCGCCTGATCGAAAAGCTCGCCGAGCGGACGCGGGCGCTGGTCGGCGAGTTCGAGCGCCGCGGCACGATGGGCCTGCGCGTGCGGCCGCTTCACCGCTTCATCGCCGAGGCGATCACCACCCGCCACGAGGTGCTGTCGGTGCTCCACCTGCTCGACAAGCCGGACGCGGTCTGGAGCGACGTCGCGATGGACCGCATCTACGCCGACCTGCGCAGTGAGTTCGATCTCGCCGATCGCTACGAGGCGCTGACCCTGAAGCTCGCCGGCGTGCAGGAGACGCTCGAGCTGGTGCTCGACGTGGCGCGCGACCGGCGCGGCGTGCTGCTCGAGGCCGCCATCGTGGCGCTGATCGTGCTCGAGCTGCTGCTCGCGTTGCTCCGCGCGATCTGAAAGGGCGCGACCTGCCCGCCGAGCGGCGGGATCTGCCGCTCAGGGCTTGCCGCCCGGTCCGTGTCTCGCGGCCGCCTTCCCGGCGGCGTCGCGGCCGGAGCCGGCCGCCGGATTCGCCGCCGGGGCGCTCTTGCTCCAGCGCCAGAGCTCGACCACGATCGGCGGGTAGCTCGCTTGCTTCCGGGTCTTGCGAGGCGGCGGCGTCGAGAGCTCGAGGACGCCGCCCGGTTGAGCCGGGATGCGGTCCGTGAAATGGACGAGATGGCGCCGGACAGCGGGTCCCGGGCGCCGGCGGACCGCGAGATCGCGGGTTCCGAGGCGGAGAGCCGGGAGGCCGGACAGGTTCGCCGGCAGCCGCAGTGTGAGCGAGATCAGTTCACCGGCGTCGAGGCCGGCGGGCAGCAGATAGGAAAGGCGCCCGGCCGGGCCGCCCTCGATCGGCTGCAGGATCTCGCGCGCCGCCGCGTGCCAGGGGTGAGCAAGAAGCAGAAGAGACGGTCCGCGCAATTGCAGCGGCTCGGGCGGGATGCGCGTCGGCGTTCCACGCGCAGCTTTCACCCGCGCGGCGTAGAAGGCGCTCTCGCCGCCGCGCAGCCGGCTCTCGCGGAAGATCTCGGCATCGGCGCGCGCAAGCCGCTCGGCCCCGACTTCGGCGAGCGATTCGACCCGGTCGACGATCAAGCGCCCGTCCCGGCTCTGCCGAAGGCTCGAGGATGACCTCCCTGACGGAGCGGGATTCTCCAGGAAGACCATGCGAGTGGCATCGGCAGCGGCAACCCGCACGACGCGGCGCAGTTTCGCTCTCGCAGCGTCCTCTGTCGTCGGCACGACCGTCGTGTAGACCGCCCGCGTGCCCCTGAGGACCGGGGGAACCACGAGGAGCGCCGTCGCCACGATCGCCACCGCCGCAGGAGCGAGGCGCCCGAGCAGGGGAGCCGATCGGCGGAAGAGCCCGACCGCGGTGGCGCTCGCCACCGCCGTGACGAGGGGAAGGACGGCGAAGACGTTGTTGTTGCGCAGGAAGGTCGCCCGCGAGAGCAGGAGCACCCCGACGGGAAAGACCAGCGACATCGAGATCACGATCCGCAGCGAACGGCGGCGCGCCGGCTCGAGGTGGCGGCTCGCCGCGGGGATCAACGACGCGGCGACTCCGATCCAGAAGAGAACGGCGACGAACGGACCGTGGAGGGCGGACCAGAGGCCGCCGTAGATATCGGACAGCACCTGCAGATAGGTCGAGTTGGCGCCACGCCAGACGTAGTCCCGGCTCACCGCTCGCGCGGCGATCAGATTGGTGCGCCAGTTCGGAGAGGTCGCGAAGAAGGTAAGGACGCTCGTGACCCCGGCGAGCACGAGAAGAAGCCATCGGCGGCGCGCGGCAGCGCCGGTGCCAAGAAGGGTGAGGGCGAGGGGAATCGCTGTCAGGGCGCCGATGAGCTTGGCGCTGGTGGCGAGTCCGATGCCGACGCCGGCCAGCCCGTAACGCTTCGCCGTCGACTCCTCGTCGGCGCGCAGTGTCCACAGGACGGCCAGAGACGCGCACAGCGCCGTCAAGGCATCCGGCTTGAACCAGGCGCCGATCCGGATATACGTCCAGGAGCTCGAAGCGAGGAGAGCGGCGATCAGTCCGGCGGCGTCGCCGTCCAGCCGGCGGGCGATGAGGAAGACCAGCAACACGATGACGGTGCCGTAGATCGCCTGGGACACCCGGAAGCCCCGGAGTCCGAATCTCGTCACCCGGCCCTTCGTGAAGATGGCGAACCTGGCGTTGCCCGGCGGCTGCGACAAGCGCTCGAAAGCGGCGGCGACGGCGGTCTGCGGCGCGTAGGAGAGGAAGGAGTAGTAGCCGTTCTGCGGCTTCAGGTGGCCCGTCGCCAGGATCCTCTGCACGTTCCGGATGTTGTACTGCTCGTCGAAGGACTCTTCCTTGGGAATCGGATGCAGCCCGAAGAAGAGACGCAAGGCGAGGCTCCAGGCGAGGACGAGGCCGAGCAGGACCCAGGTCGCGGCGCGCGTGCCGCCGGCACCCGATGCCGACCGCGGGGAGCTCACGGCGCGCCTCGCGCGCCGTCGGCGCGCCAACTCTCGATCGACACCGCCGCCTCGCCGGAACGAACGCGACAGTCGAGTTGGAGCCGCAAGAGGCCGGTATCGGCTTCGGGAAGGAAGAGCCGTTCGCTCAGGTGCAGGAAGCCGACGCCTTGCACCGGAACCGCGGAGCGGCGGAGCGGCACGGAGACGTCGCGCATCCTGACCGCGGCCGGCGCGCCTTGCGCCCGTTTCGGAAGCTGGACGACGAAGGAATACAGGTGGCGTTCGTCGCCGGCGCGTGCGAGCGCCACCTCGAGCTGCCCGGAGCCCAGCGGGACCTTGGATCGAGCGACGACCTGGGACGAGAGCCAAGGGTGCCAGATCGCCACGATCTCCGGCCCGCGCGCCCGGAAGAGGGAGGGGCGGAAGTGCTCTTCGCGGGCTCCGTCGGCCGACTTCAGCCGGCTCCTGTAGAAAGCGGAATCGGAGCCGGAGAGGCGATCGGCGCCGAAGATCTCCGCGTCGGCGCGATCGAGCCGTTCGGGTTCGACATCGGCCAGCCGGGTCACGGGGATGACGGCTGTCCGCGACGTCCCTGACGAAGCGCGCGACCGCGAATCGGAGCCGCGTTTCGCCTCACGCTCGAGAAAGACGACGCGCAGTCCTCCGCGCGCTCCTCGCGGTGCCAGCGCGGTCCGCATCCGCTTCTGGGCGAGCTCCTCCGTGGTGGGAGTGACGCCCCGGTAGACGAAGAGAAGGGGTCGCGGCGCGGTGGCGAGCAGCAGTGCCGCCAGGGCCAGCGGGCCCGCGAGTCTTGCGCGCAGGACAGGCAGACGGTCGCGAGCGGCCTCCCACGCCCCACAGATGGCGACCGCGGCCAGGAGCGACGAGAAAGGAAGGAGCGGCACCAGGTTGTTGGGCTTGAGCCGTGGTGTCCCCATCCCGTAGGCGGCGACGAAGAGCACGGGAAAGGAGACGAAGACGCCGAGCGCCGAGCGCTGCAGTCCGTCCCGCGCGGGGAAGAGCAGCGCGATGGCGACCGCCAGCAGGCCGAGAGCGGCCAGGCCGCCGACGACGGCACCGTGCGCCTCTTCCTGGCCGGGAAAGACGAGAGCGCCGAGCACGACGTCAGCGCGACTCGTCCGCTCCCAGGAGGCGTGGCGGGCATAGTCCATCATCGTCCAGCCGAAATCGCGGAAGAAGAGCGCGATCTGCGGATTGAGGAAGAGGAACACGACGAGACTCGAGAGCCCAGCGAGCGCCAGGTGGAGCAGCGGCGACCGGGCGCGCTTCCAGGCGAGCAGCGAAGCCGTGACCACGACCAGAGGAGTGAAGGCCGCGGTGAACTTGCTGCTCATCGCGAGGCCGATTGCCGCGCCGGTGAGCAGGTGGCTACGCAGGTCCGGTTCGCGCAGCAGCGAGAGAGCCCCGAGCACAACCAGCAGCATGAGCAAGGTAACCAGCGAGTCCGGTTTCCAGGTCGCCGAGGAGTTCACCTGCCATGGAGCCGCGGCCAGGAGGATCGCGCCGACGAAGCCGACCGCGGGCGAGAAGAGCCGGGCGCCGAGGGCGAAAGTCGCGGCGAGGCAGCCGAGGCTCCACGCGATCGCGATGGTGCGCGCCGCCATGTAGGCGTGCGGCTGCATCCTGCCGCCCTCGAAGGCCTTGAAGTCGCCGCGCCCGAGCCAGCCGGATGTTCTCTCGAGGGTGCCCATGGCCAGGACCTGGGGCAGGTAGGCGAGGGTAGGGTAGAAACCGTTGGCGGGAGCGAACTTGCCGCTCGAGAGGAGCGCCTTCGCGTTGTCGACGTTGACGTTCTCGTCCCAGAAATGCCCGGCATGAAGCCCGTGGCTGGCGTACCAGAGCCTCAGGGCCAGATGAGGAACGAGGACGATGAGAAGGAGCAGCGCGAATCGCCGCCGGCTGCGACGCGATTCCTCCGTCGCATCGGCGTCGATTCCACGCAGACAACTCGAGTCACTGGCGATGGGCATGGGCAGTCGAATGGCGCCGGTATTCTAAGTCACGGGATCAGCTCGCGCGGGCGCCGAACAGGCGCATCGCAGGCGGCTCGCTCTCTGTCCGCGTCGCGCCGGGGCGTTGCTAGACTGGCAATGGATCTGCCAGGCCTGCCAGGGACATCGACCGTGGTCCGAACCCCACCTCCGGCTCACCAGGGCTTTCGCCTCTGGTATTCGCACCGCGAGCTCGCGCTCGTCGTCGTGGCTCTCGCCACCTTCGCGACCTGCGTTCTGGCGACTCCGTGGGAGAAGCTCTCGGCCGACGGGAGAAGAGTGGAGTTCGCCGGGTACGCGCCGATCTTCCGCCCGCCGGAGGTGCCGAAGCGCTACGTTCCGCTTCGCGGCTACTCGGTCATCCCGCCGCTCGACAACTACCGGATCGCCAGATCACGGCTCGTCGTCCAGCTCGCCCTCTGGAGCGTCGTCGGCGCCGGCGTTGCCGTCGCCCTCAGACGCTGATAGCGGATCGCCCATCTCCGGCGCCTTCGTGCCGGGCCGCCAACGCAAGAGCTCGACGGAGACCGGAGCGGCTGCCGCGCGCTCGTCCGATCGCCGGCGACCTTTCGGCGGGCGGGCGTCGCTCGGCAGGAGCTCGACCAGCGCTCCTGGCTCGGCCGGAAGGCGCTCCGTGAGGTAGACGGTCGCTCCCCCGACATGGAATCTCGAGCGTTCGTGCAGCGTGACGCGCCGACCGCCGAGTCGGAGATGACTCGACAACGGCCGTTTCGCCGGGGCGCGGACCGTCAGCGAGATCATCTCGCCGCGCACGAGGTTCTCCGGAAGATGGTAGGCGAGCAGTGCGCCGGGAGCCCGTTCGACGGGAGCCAGCGCTTCGCCGGACAGCGCCCGCCAGGGATGCGCGATGAGGAACAGCGCCGGCCCGCGGAGGCGCCGCGGGCCGGACGCGACGCGGATCAGCGTCCCGTCGGCATCTGCCGCCCGCCGGCGGGCGGCGTAGAAATCGTCCACCCCGGCGGAGAGGCGGTCCTGCGGAAAGATCTCGGCGTCCGCAGCCGCGAGGTGGGAGGGAGGAACCCCGGCGAGCGACGCGACTCTCCGGACGGCCAGGGTCGAGTCCGTTCTCCAGATGTTGCCCAACGACGAGGGGAGCGAAGAGGGGCGATTCTCCAGCACCGCCACACCCATTCCGGCGCCGCGGCCGCTCTCCGCCAGCATTCCCCGCAGCATCAGAAGGGCGAGGTCCTCCGTCGTGGGCACGGCGCTGCAATAGATCATCCGGCTGCCCTGGAACGCGGCGGGAAGGACCAGGACCAGAGAGGCCGCGATCGTCGCGGCCGGACCGGCGAGACGGCCCGAGAGGGACGCCAGGCGCCGCCAGATCTCGGCGCCGGTGACGCTCGCCAGGACGGTGACGGCGGGCATCGCCGGAAAGACGTTGTTGGCGCGCAGGAAAGGCGAGCCGGAGAGCAGCAGCATCGCGAGAGGGAAGAGGATGGAAAAGGCCGCGAGGCCGCGCAACGAGCGGCGCCGCGCCGGCTCGAAGTACCGGCTCGTGGCAGGCAGGAAGGCCGCGAGCGCGCCGAGCCAGAAGAGGCTTCCGACGATCGTCCCATGAACCTGCAACCAGACGTCGCCGAAGATCTGCGCCAGCACTCCGGTGTACGAGTCGCCATGGCCTCGCCAGGCGTAGTCCTTGGCGATGCGGCGCGCCGCCGCGAGGTTCGAGCGCCAGAACGGCGAAGTCGCGAAAAAGGTCAGGGCGCTGGCCACGGAAGCCAGAGCGAGATGGCGCCAGCGCAAGCGCCAGCCCGCCCCCGGCCGCGCCGCGCTCATGACGAGCGGCAGCGCAGCGAACACGCCGATGAACTTCGCGCTCGTCGCGAGGCCGATACCGACACCGGCGAGGCCGTAGCGTCTCGCCGTTGGTTTCTCTTCGGCGCGAATCGCCCACAGGATCGCCAAGGCGGTGCAGAGCGCTGCGAGAGCGTCCGGCTTGAACCACGCTCCGATCCGGACATAGCTCCACGAGCTCGAAGCAAGGGCCGAGGCGAGCAGGCCGGCGCCGTCGCCGCCGAGCCGGCGGGCGATCAGGAAGAGCACGAATACCAACGCCGTCCCGTAGAAGGCCTGCGCAGCGCGAAATCCGTAGGTCGCGAAGCGGGTCAGCTCGTTCGCCTCGACGATTGCGAAGCGGTCCTGGCCGCCCTTCCTGGCGACCTGATCGAAGGCGGCGGCAATCGCGGCCTGAGGAGCGTAGGAGAGGAACGAGTAGTAGAAGGTCCTGGGCGTCCAACTGCCTGTTTCGACGATCGACTGAACGTTCGCAGAGTTGTAACGCTCGTCGTGTCTCTCGGTCGGATTCGTGGGACGAAGTCCGAAGAAGAGGCGAAGGGCGAGGCTCCAGAGCAGGATCGCGACGAGCGCCGCGCGGGTGAGGCGCGACGAAGCGGCGCCGCCCGCCAGACCTCTGAGGCGCATCATCGGTCGTCCCGGGAGTCGAAGTGCGGGATTCCAGCTACCGAGTCGGGCACTCGAGCACGGGGTGCAATCAGACCGCTGCTCCAGCTGGGGCGCTCTCGGCGAGCGCTTCGAGGTTGGCGAGCCCCTTCTCGAAATCGCCGCCGATCATCTTGTCCATGCTCATGAAGAGGCACATGACTTTCGAAAGATAGTTCATGGGCCCGTCCATGACCCAGGTGACGCGCGTTCCTTCACCCTGCGGAGCGAGCGTGAAGGTAGCGGTGCTGTTGGAGGCCATGGGCTCGAGGAACTCGAGATTGATGACCACGCGGGAGGTCGGCTCGAGCGCGGTGAATGACATTCGCCCCTTGCCGACCTTGGAGTTGCCCGACCAGTCGTAGGTCGCGCCGACCTCGCCGTCGGTGCCGCCGAAGCTCCGCGTCATGCCGGGATCGAGCTTCGCCCACGGCGACCAGGCGTCCCATTCGGCGAACCTCGCGACTCGCGCGTAGACCGCCGCGGGCGGCGCGGCGATGGTCGCCGTGCGCTCGACATGGAAGGTGTCGGGCCGCGTCGTGGCGAAGAGCAGGATCGCCGCGACCACGACGAGAAGCCCGAGCAGGATCTTCTTGAGCATCACGTCCTCCGCAGGGAATCGCTGCCGATGAATACGACCTTCGTCCACCCCGGCGCGCGGCGGTCGAACGCGGCGTAGGCGGCCGGGGCCTCGTCAAGCGGCAACCGCTGCGAGACGAGCTCGGCGAAGGGCAGACGTCGCGACGCCACCAGCGCCAGCGCCCGCTCGAGATAGGCGCGCGCCGGGCAGCGGCCGGCGCGGTAAGTGAGGTTCTTGTCGTAGAGCGCGCCGGGAGAGATGGCGAGCGCCGGCTCGTGGTGGACGCCGATCGCGGAGATCGTCCCGCCGGGGCGGACGAGCTCCCAGGCGAGCCGCGAAGCGGCGGGGGAGCCGACCGCCTCGACGACGACATCGGCGCCGCGCCCCCCGGTCGACGCGCGTACCTGCGCGGCCGCTTCCTCGGGCGACGCCGCGTGCGCGCCGAAACGCCCGGCCAGCGCGCGGCGATCGGCGGCGGGATCGACGGCGAAGACCGCCGTGGCGCCCAGCTCGCGCGCCGCCGCCGCCGCGCAGACGCCGACCGCGCCGCAGCCGACGACGGCGACCGTCGTGCCGGGCGCGGCGCCGCCGTTCGCGGCGCCGAACCAGCCGGTCGCGAGGACGTCGCCCGCGAGCAGCGCTTCCTCGACCGGCACCCCCTCCGGCGCCGTCACCAGCGTCGCGTCGGCGAGTGGCACGCGCACGTATTCCGCCTGGCAGCCGGCGAGCCCGCGGCCGCCCTCGACCCAGCCGAAGAGCTGGCCGCGCTCGCAGCGCGCCGGCAGGCCGCCGCGGCAGAAGAAGCACTCGCCGCAGCCGGTGGAGAAAGGCGCGACGACGCGGTCGCCGGGGCGGAATCGGCGCACGCCGCTCCCGCTCTCGACGACGGTGCCGAGAATCTCGTGCCCCATGGTCGTGCCGAGATCGAGCCCGGGCTCGAGGCCGCGGTAGACGTGGAGATCGGAGCCGCACAGGCCGGCGGCCTCCATGCGCAGCACGACGTCCCCGGCATCGAGCGGCGCCGGGTCGTCGACCGTGGAGACGACGACCTGTCGCACTCCTGCGAAGACGAGCGCCTTCACCGCGGCCGCATCAGCCGCCGGCCATGGCGCCGACGATCAGGAACGGCTCGGCGCCCGCGGCGACCGCGTCGGGCAGCGGCGCGTCGGGCGGCTCGTGCGACAGGTCCTGCTCGCAGGCGAAGAAGCGCAGGAACGGCCGGCGCTTGCCGGTGACGTGGTCGCGGATCGTGCCGCGCAGCACCGGGATAGCGCGCCTCGAGCGCGTCGAGCACCGCGCGCTGCGTGACCGGGGCCGCGCACGCTCGAGCGTCACCTCGCCGCCGACGCTGCGCCAGGTTGCGCAGGTGGGCCGGGCAGCGACGACGCGGATCATGGCAGCGTCTGCACCTCGACCGAGAGCACCGCCGGCAGGTCGCGGACGATCGGCGTCCAGTTGTCGCCGCCGTCGGCCGAGCCGTAGACCTGGCCGCCGGTGGTGCCGAAGTAGACGCCGCAGGAGTCGAGCGAGTCGACCGCCATCGCGTCGCGCAGCACGTTGACGTAGCAGTCGCTGCTGCGGCAGGCCGTTGGTCAGCGCCTCCCACTCGTTGCCGCCGGTGCGGCTGCGGTAGACGCGCAGCTTGCCCTCGGGCGGATAGTGCTCCGAGTCGCTCTTGATCGGCACGACGTAGATCGTCTCGGGCTCGTGGGCGTGGACGTCGATCGGGAAGCCGAAGTCGGTCGGCAGGTTGCCGCTGACCTCGCGCCAGGAGTCGCCGGCGTCGTCGCTGCGCATGACGTCCCAGTGCTTCTGCATGAACAGCACGTCCGGGGCGCGACGGGTGCATGCGCGATGCGGTGCACGCAGTGGCCGACCTCGGCGTCGGGATCGGGGATGTACTGCGGAGCGCAGCCCGTGGTTGATCGGCTTCCAGGTCGCGCCGCCGTCGTCGGTGCGGAAGGCGCCGGCGGCCGAGATGGCGATGTAGATCCGGCCGGCGGTCGGCCGGGTCGAGCAGGATGGTGTGCAGGCACATGCCGCCGGCGCCCGGCTGCCACACTGCGGCCCGAGCCGTGGCCGCGCAGGCCGGCCAGCTCGTGCCAGGTCTTGCCGCCGTCGGTCGAGCGGAACAGCGCGGCGTCCTCGACGCCGGCGTAGACGGTGTCGGGGTCGGTCGAGCGACGGCTCGAGGTGCCAGACGCGCTTGAACTCCCAGGGGTGCGGCGTGCCGTCGTACCACTGGTGCGTGCCGGGCACGCCGTCGTAGACGAACTCGTTGCCGACCGGCTCCCAGGTCTTGCCGCCGTCGTCGGAGCGCTGGATCACCTGCCCGAACCAGCCGCTGCGTCTGCGAGGCGTAGAGCCGGTTCGGATCGACCGGCGAGCCCTTGAGGTGGTAGATCTCCCAGCCCGCGAAGTGCGGCCCGCCGACGTCCCAGCTCTTCCGCTTGCCGTCCGACGTGAGGATGAACGCGCCCTTCTTGCGTGCCGACCAGCACCCGCACTCCGCTCATGAGGCCCCCCTTCCCGAGCGACCGGCGTTCCCGCCGGAGTGGATCGAAGGGCCGGAGTCTAGACGAGCCCGGGCGGGGGCGTCAGCGGAGATGGGACGAACGCACGGCCGGCCTCAGATCTTCTTGAGGCGGCCGACCCTCGGCAGGGTCCAGCACAGGATGTCGATCCGCTTGACGCCGTTCGGGGCCGGCCGCCCGGGGAAGAATCCGGTCTAGGATGCCGCGATCGAGAGCCCGAGCATGAACGCCGACAGCGAAATCGTTCCCGGCCTGCCGGAGGCGCGGATGGCGAGTCTGGAACGGGTGCCGGTGCGCACGCGGCAGGCCTCGGTGACCCTCGCCGCCTGGCGCCTCGCGGTCGAGAGCGGCCGCGGGCCCGGCGCCCTGGTGCTGATCGAAGATCCGCCGGGACGAGCCCACTACCGCGGCGAGGGCGTCTTCCTCGGCTGGGCCCAGGACCGCATGGAGGCTGCCTGGCGGGCGCTGCTCCCCGTGCCGGAGGAGCCGCACGTCGACCCGCCCCAGCTCGGCTGACTCTCGCCTTCAGCCGGGCGCTCCCTTCTCGAGCCCCTGCCACTCCTCCGCCGTGAGCCCCGCGACGGCGGCCGGAAAGTAGAAGCGTTCGAGTTGCGCCTCGTGCGCCGTGAGGCGGCGGTCGAGGTTCACGACCAGGCCGGCGAGGTCGGCCGCCGGCGCCTCCTCGACGACCTGCGCGAGCAGGTAACGGGTCAGCTCCGTCAACTGCATCCATTCGAGCCGCAACTCGCGCCGCGGATCGCGCCCGGCGACGCCGGCGCGCAGGACAGCCGGAAGGAGCGCGCCTTCCTCCGCTTCCGTCCACCGGTGCAACCGGGCGTGAAAGTCGGCCAAGGCGATGCGGCAGGCCACCAGCTCGCCGCGCTCGAGGGCGCGGCGGACCTCGTCGAAGCGGCCCCTCAGGGCGCCTTGCGCCCTCACCAGGCCGGCGAGCGAGCGCTCGAGCGGCATGCGGCTCAGATCCCGGCCAGGCCGGGCTCGATCCGCGTCAGCGCCTCCCCGTGCGCCCAGAGGTCCATCGCGAGCGAGACGAGGTCGTCCACTTCCGGGATCGGCCGGGCGTCCTCGGAGAGGTCGATGGACTTGATGTACCGGCGACAGCTCTCGCACGCCTCGATGCGGACCCGCGGATGCCCCGCGTCGCGGAACGACGGCAGCCGCACCGGATCTTCCTCGAAGCAGGCGGGACAGCGGATGCGCTCGAAAGGCCACTCGTGGCCGCAGAGCGCGCAACCGAGCGAGCGGCGGGCTCCTTCCATTGCCGAGCCGTCGCGCCGCGCGCTGATCCAGGGCGCTCCGCCGCAGAAGGGGCAGGTCCCGCGCTCGTGCGGCCGGTCGGGCCGGATTTCGAGCCCGCGCAGGAGCTCGGCATAGGGGCGCAGGATGGCGCGCGGGAGATAGTCGTCGGCCGGCGGCCGCTCGGCCTGCCAGTAGGCGAGCAAGAGCGCGCGGACGGCCGGGCGATCCGCGGATCGGAGCTCGCGGGCCTCGTCGGCGAGCCCCTCCGGCCCCGCGTCGGACACGAAGTGGAGGAGAGGAGCGATCTTCGCGACGAGCGTCGCGGCGTCCTCCTCGAGCCTGCCGGTCAGGAGGGATTTCGAGAGCCCCTCGGCGACGCGCGCCTGCGCCCGGTAGAGGCCGGCCGCGAACGCCAGCACCTCCTCGGCCGCGGGCGCCTCGCCGCGCAGAAGCTCCGCGCGGGCCGCGCGTCGCTCGAGCTCGGCGGCGACCCTAGCGGCGGGGCTGCTCACCCGTGATTTCGCGGAACCAGCGCGGGTGGTGGAAGCGGGCCCAGGAGCGGGTGACGGTGCCGCGGGTCATCGAACCGAAAGTTCCCGGCTCGGCCGCGGTGCCGAGATAGATGTGCAGGACGATCGCCACGGCGAACAGGATGAAGGTCAGGTCGTGGAGGATGAACGACAGCTCCATGAGCGGGCGCGGGAATCGGCCCGGGAACCAGATCAGCACTCCGGAGACCAGCAGGCCCAGCGCGCCGAGCGACACCGCCCAGAAGAAGAGCTTCTGGCCGCCGTTGTACTTGCCGACGTTCGAGTCGTCGGTCTCGTACCGCATGTAGGTGAAGAGCTTCGGTCCCAGCCAGCCCTTCTCGTCCGCTTCGAGGCGCATCTCCGCCGCCCAGTGCAGGAACATCAGGCCCGAGGCGAGGAAGAACGCCAGCCCCGCCCAGGGATGGACGATGCGGCAGACCGAGAGACCGCCGAACAGGCCGGCCATCCACCCGAACACCGGCGTCCAGATCGGCATGCCGGTCCCGAGGCAGGCGAAGAAGGTGGCCGCGACCGACCAGTGGATCCAGCGCGAGGAGCGCCGGTGCCGCACGATCTCGTCGCCGACCGCCACGTTCTCCTGCTCGCGGGCCGCGAAGACGGCCCGGTCCGGCATGTGGTGAGAGCTCGTTGCGCTCATCGTCTCCCCCAGGTCGCGTCAGGCGGTCGGGCGGTTCGAGGCATCGCCGCCCGCTTCGGAGGCTTCCTTGCGTCCGTACTTCGTGAAGTGCGCGAAAGCGCCGAGGAAGGCCGCGCCGATCGCCACGACACCGACCGGCCGCAGCACCGACTTCCAGAACCGGACCATCGGCGACACCTGCGGATCGCGCGGCAGGTCGTACCATTCGGGATGGTCGCCGTGCGCCAGCACCGTGACGACGCTCGTGCCGCCGACCCCGGCGGGGTCGTAGAGCGCCGCCTGCGCGAAGCCGTTCTCCTTCAACTGACCGACGCGGTGCTGGCCGAGCGCCACCATCTCGTCCTTGGTGCCGAAGTGGAGGCAGCCGGTCGGGCAGGCCTTGACGCACGCCGGCTCGAGGCCGACCGCGACGCGGTCGACGCACATCGTGCACTTGGCCATCTTCCCGGTCGATTCGTGGAAACGGGGGACGTTGAACGGGCAGCCCGTCTCGCAGTAGCCGCAGCCGATGCACTGCTCCGGGTTGACGTCGACGATGCCGTTCTCGTACTGGACGATGGCGCCGGGCGCCGGGCAGGCGGTCAGGCAGCCCGGATCCTCGCAGTGCATGCACTGGTCCTTGCGCATCAGCCAGGCGACGCCGCCGTCGACCTCGCGCTCGTTGAAGCGGATCAGGTTCCAGTACTCGCGCGTCGAGCGTCGGCATCGTCTGGTACGAGCCGGTCTGCTCGGTCGGCACGACGGGCAGGTCGTTCCACTCCTGGCAGGCGACTTCGCAGGCCTTGCAGCCGATGCAGGTGGTGGTGTCGACGTACTTCGAGAGCACCGGCAGGCTGCGGATCCCGGAGCCGCTGCCGAGGACGGAAGCGGAGGAGCGGCGGATCTCGAGGGCGGGAGCGCTCATGGTCTCTCCCTCACGCCTTCTCGAGCCGGACGAGGAAGGTCTTGTACTCCGGCGTCCAGGTGTTCGGGTCCATCGCCGACGGGGTCAGGAAGTTGGCCAGCGGCCCCGTGTGGTCCGCCGCCGCTTCGTAGCCCCAGTGGAGCGGGAAGCCGATCTGCCAGATCGGCTTGCCGTCGATCTGCATCGGCCGCAGGCGCTTGGTCACCATCGCGACCCCCTCGATCGAGCCGCGCGCGGAGGTGACCCGCGCCCGGCCGCCGTTGGCGATCCCCTTCTCCTTCGCCAGCTCCTCCGGGATCTCGATGAAGAAGCCCGGCTGGAGCTGGTTCAGGCGGTCGATGTGCTTGGTCCAGTAGTGGTACATCTCGGTGAGGCGGTAGGTCGTGCAGACGATCGGGAACTCGGCCGCCGTCGCATAGACGTCCTTGTCGGACTTGAAGCTGCGTCGCGACCGGATTGGACGTCACCTTCGGATGCAGCGAGGTTCTCGACCGGCGCTTCGATCGCCTCGTAGTGCTCGGGGAAAGGCCCGTCGTTCAAGGGAGCGAAGAGCTTGCCGACGCCCTCCGGCAGCATGATGAAGGCGCCGAAGGTTCCCGGCGGCGCGTCCGGCTTCATGTCCGGCACGTCGCCCACCCACTTCGATCCGTTCCACTTGATGCCGGCGCGCGTCGCGTCCCACGGCTTGCCCTTCGCCGTCGGCGGAGGCGCGGTTGTACATGACGCGCCGGTTGGCCGGCCAGGAGAAGCCCCAGTTGTGGTACATCCCGAGGCCGTTCGGCGAGTCGGCCGTGATTGCGCCGCTGCGACAGGTTGCCCGCTTCCGTGTAGACGCCCGACATCAGCCAGTTGCCGCACATCGTCGAGCCGTCGTCCTGCAGCTGGGCGAAGCCGTCGACCTGCAGACCGGCGGCCTTGAGCGACCTTCGTCTTGTCCACCGGGTCGTGGATGTCCTCGAGCGCCTTGCCGTTGAGCTCCTTGAGGACTTCGGCGAGATCGGGCGCGACGGGGTTGGAGTAGGCCCAGTCGACGTTCAGCACCGCCTCCGGAAACGCGCCCCCCTCCTTGCGGTAGAGCTCGCGCACGGCGAGGAAGATGCGGGCGAGGATCTCCTGGTCGGTCCGGGCTTCTCCCGGCGGATCGGCCGCCTTCCACTTCCACTGGATCCAGCGCGCCGAGTTGGTGAAGCTGCCGTCCTTCTCCGCGAAGGTCGCGGCCGGCAGCTGGAAGACCTCGGTCGCGATCTTCGAGGGATCGGGCCCGCCGTACTCCTTCGGCGCCTTCCAGAAGGTCGCCGTCTCGATCTGGTGGTTCTCGACCACGACGAGCCACTTCAGCTTGGCGAGCGCGGCGATCATCTTCGGGCTGTTGGGCCCGATGCCGACCGGATTCATGCCGAAGGTGACGAGGCCCTGCGGGCCCGGCTCCTTGCCGCCGGCACGCGCCGAATCGCCGCGGTACATGTCGTCGAAGATGTACATCCAGGAGTAGTTGCCGTCGATCTTCGGCAACCAGGAGTAGCCGAAGTCGTTCTCCTTCGTCGCCGCCTTGCCGTAGCAGGCCTTGAGCACGGAGACCATGAACTTCGGATAGTTCTGCCAGTAGTTCATCGACGGGCCGAGCGCCTTCGGCGTGTTGGCGTCGAGGTACTCCTTCAGGCTCTGCAACGGCGCCGCCGGCGTCTTGAGGTAGCCCGGCAGGATGTCGAAGACGCCGGCGGTGTCGGTGGCGCCCTGGATATTGGAGTGGCCGCGCAGCGCGTTGATGCCGCCGCCGGGGCGGCCGACGTTGCCCAGCAGCAGCTGCAGCATCGCGGCGGTGCGGATCATCTGCACGCCGATCGAGTGCTGCGTCCAGCCGAGCGCGTAGAGGATCGTGCCGACCCGCTCGGCGTTGCCGGTCGAGGTGACGAGCTCCGCCACCTTGAGGAAGGTCTCCTTCGGGGTGCCGCAGATCTTCTCGACCGTCTCCGGCGTGTAGCGCTCGACGTGCTTCTTGAGGAGCTGGAAGACGCAGTTCGGATCCTGCAGCGTCGGATCCTGCTTCGCGAAGCCCTTGTCGTCGAGCTGGTAGGCCCAGCTCTCACGCTTGTACTGGTGAGTCGCCTCGTCGAAGCCGGAGAAGAGGCCGTCCGTCGAAGGCGAACGTCGGGATTGATCAGCAGCGGCGCGTTGGTGTGGAGCTTGACGTACGTCCTCGTGGAAGCGGTTCGTTGGCGAGCGCGTAGCGGATGATGCCGAGCAGGAAGGCGAT
Source organism: Thermoanaerobaculia bacterium (assembly GCA_963699245.1). Lineage (GTDB taxonomy): Bacteria > Acidobacteriota > Thermoanaerobaculia > Multivoradales > JAGPDF01 > JACTMI01. The sequence goes on along the minus strand of OY969426.1, from coordinate 1,207,856 downwards.
GTCGGTGCCGGCCCGGATCGGGGAGTAGAGATCGGCGACCGCCGCCGTCCGCGTGAAGCGCGGATCGACGAAGACGAGCTTCGCGTTGCGCGTCTTCTTCGCCTCGATCGCCCACTTGAAGCCGCACGGGATGGTTCTCGGCGGGATTGCCGCCCATGCACAGGATGACGTCGGCATTCTTGATGTCGACCCATCCATTCGTCATCGCACCCCGACCGAACGTGGCGGCCAAACTGGCCACCGTGGGGCCGTGTCAAACACGTGCCTGGGTGTCCCTGTACGGGACCCCCCAGGCGGACGCCGCCTTCCAGTAGAGGAAGTTGAACTCGTTCGTGTCCGTGCAGCCGCCGATCATCGCCATGCCGGGGTTGCGGTTGACCGCCTGCCCCTTGGCGTTCTGGGCCACGAACGCAGCTGTCGCGCGTGTCTTTGATGTGGCGCGCGATCTTGCCGATCGCCTCGTCCCAGCTGATGTCTTCCCAGTGGTCGGAGCCCGGGCGCCGCACCTGGGGCTTGGACAGCCGGTTGGGGTTCACGATGTCGTCGCTTGATCGTGGTGCCCTTGGGGCAGAGCGTCCCCCGGTTGATCGGGTGATCCGGGTCGCCCTCGACGTAGACCACCGAGGGGGTGACGTTCTTGGCCCTGTCGCCGAGCGTGTGGAGGATCACGCCGCAGGAGACCGCGCAGTAGGGGCAGGTGCTCCGGGTCTCGATGGTGCGCGAGATCTTGAGCTGGCGCATCTCCGCCTCGGCGCGCGAGACGTCGAAGCCGAGCGCGACCGTGCTGCCGACCGTGGTGGCCTTGAGGAATCCGCGTCGCGTGAGTTCCATTCGGTCCTCCCCTCGCGGCTGCAATTCTGCGAAAGATTCGACGCCCCGGCGGCCGGTTTGTCAAGGTGCCGGCGGATACGCCTCGATTTCGCCGCGGCCGGCGGGGTTCGCCGGAGTCAGCGGAAGCCGCGGTCGCGCGCGAAGACGATGGCCTGCGCGCGCGTCCAGACGCCGAGCTTGTCGAAGACGTTCGAGACGTGGTTGCGCACCGTCTTGTCGCTGATTCCCAGCCGCCCGGCGATCTCGGCGTTGGCGAGCCCCTCGGTGATCAGCGCCAGCACCTCCCGCTCGCGCGGCGAGAGCGCGGCGAAGGCGGCATCGCCCGCCGTTTCCTGCGCGGCCGCCGCGACGCCGGTGAAGTCGAGCACCGCTTCGCGAAAGCGCCGCCAGGCCGGCTCGTTCTCGAGCAGGATGTGGTTCGCCGAGTCGAGCTCGACGAACTCGGCGCCGGGGATCTCGGCAGCGAGGATCCGGCCGGCGCCGAGCGGCACCACCTCGTCGCCCCGCGCGTGCAGCACGAGCGTCGGGACACGGATGCCGCCGAGCAGCGCGCGGACGTCGACGTTGGCCCGCGTCTCGAGCAGGCGCGCGGCGTTGCGCGGCGAGGTCGTCTTGCGGCAGAGCTCGTTGAACCAGTTGATCTGCTCGTCGGTGCCGCCCGGAATGAAGCGCGACGTGAAGAGCTGGCGGAAGACCGGGTTGCTGCCTCCCCAGCCGTGCTCGATGAGCTCGATCATCGCCGCGTAGCGCCGCCGGCTCGCGTCGTCGCCCCGCTTCATCCATCCCTGGCTGTAGCCGCCGTAGAGCACGAGATGGCTGACGCGCTCCGGGTGGCGCGCGGCGAGCTGAATCGCGGGAGCCGTCCCCTGGGAGATGCCGAGCGAGGATCACCGGGCCGTCGCTTCCGGCCGCCTCGACGACGGCCTCGAGGTCCTCCGCCCAGCGCTCCAGGCTCAGGTCGCCGGTCTCCCAGTCGCTCATGCCGCAGCCGCGCTCGTCGTAACGCACGAAGCGGAAGTGGCCCGAGAAGAAGCGCATCCAGTGGCGCCAGACGGGGCTCTGCCACTCGAGCTCGAGGTGGGTCATCCAGTTGGCGGCCTTGACCAGGGTGCGGCCGCGCCCCGCCTCCGCCCACGCCAGGCGCACGCCGTCGGCGGTGCGCAGGTAGCGGATGGACTGTCGTCCCAGGGGTTCGCTCACCGGTCTCTGGCTCCTCGGACAGCGGGGTCCGGGACATCTGTCGGGGGGCCCGCGGCTCGATTCTAGCCAGACCGGGACATCTGCCCGATGCGGCGCGAGGGGGCGGCGGGCGATCGTTCTCCTGCCAAGGGAGGAGACCCCATGAACCCGACCGACCGCCCCGAGAACGACGCCCCGAACCCGCTCGACGAGCTCGCCGACCGCTGCGCGCGCAGCGTCGAGCTCGCGCAGCGCCTCCACCGGCTCGCCGCCGACCACCCGGACTTCGAGTTGCTCGACGAGCCGCGGCTCTCGCTCGACGGCTGCCGCTTCCGTCCGCACGCGCTCGCCGGCGGGCGGGGAGCCGAAGCCGGGGCCGAGGACTACCTCGACCGCCTCAACGAGCGCATCGCCGGGCTCGTGCAGAAGAGCGGCCTCGCGCGCGTCACGACCACTCGCGTGCGCGGCCACGTCGCGCTGCAGTTCCAGGTCGACGCGCGCCTTGCGAGCGAGCAAGCCCTCGACCTCGCCTTCGACGCCGTGGCGCGCATCGGGCGCGCCGTCCATCGGGCCGCACTCGCGGAAGTCGCGCGCGCCGGCCGCGCGGCCTGAGCCGCTGCGTCCAACCACGCACGCAAGGAGCCACGCCATGATCCGCCGCATCGCTATCTTCGCCTTCGGCAGCGCCACCTACCTCGTCTTCCTGGCGACCTTCCTCTACGCCCTCGGTTTCGTCGGCGGCTTTCTGGTGCCGACGACGCTCGACGGCACGGCCCGGCTGCCGCTCGGGCAGGCGCTCGCCATCGACCTCGGGCTGCTCACTCTCTTTGCAGTCCAGCACAGCGTGATGGCACGGCCTGCCTTCAAGCTTGTCTGGACCCGGGTCGTCCATCCGGCGCTCGAGCGGCCGATCTACGTTCTGGCCTCGAGCCTCTGCCTGATCGCGATGTTCGCGCTCTGGCAGCCGCTCGGCGGCGTGATCTGGAGCTTCGAGTCACCGCTCGCGCGCGGCGCCGCCTGGACGGCATTCGGGTTCGGCTGGGGGCTGGTGCTGCTCACGACCTTCCTGATCAACCACTTCGATCTCTTCGGCCTGCGCCAGGTCTGGTTCGCGCTGCGCGGCTTGCCCTACCGTCCGCTCCGGTTCGTCCAGCCCGGCCCCTACAGGCTGGTCCGGCATCCGCTCTACGTCGGCTGGCTGTTCGCCTTCTGGTCGACGCCGACGATGACGGGCGCCCATCTCGCCTTCGCGCTGGTGACGACCGCCTACATCCTCGTCGCCATCCGGCTCGAGGAGCGCGATCTCGTCGCCGAACACGGCGCCGCCTACGAGAGCTACCGCCGCCGCGTGCCGATGCTCGTTCCCGGCACCGCCCGCCGCCCGTCCCGTTCGCCGCTCGAGGACGTCCCGGCGGCTTGATTCCCCGGCCTCCCGCGCCCCGATTCCGGCCGTGGAGAGATCCCGATGACTCCGCGGCTGACGGGGCGCGATCCTTGCAGGAGATCTCCCGACCCCGATCGGGTCCGTAGCCCGCCCTCGGCTCGCGGCCGACGGGCGGCGACGCGTCCGATCCGACGAGCCGATCGGGAAATTCAACGCGAGAGGAGACGTCGATGAGAGAGGTGGTCCGGTCTGCAGTGTTCGGAGGAATGCTCCTGGCGTCTCTTGCGCTGGCGGGGCCGGCGCGGGGAGCGACCTGGACGGTTTGCGAGAGCGGTTGCGCGTACTCGGTCATCCAGGACGCCATCGATGCCGCCACGCCGGGAGACATCATCACGATCGCCGCAGGGACGTACGTCGAGAACCTCGTCGTCGACAAGCCGTTGACCCTGCAGGGAGCCGGCGAAGGGTACGGTGATCTATCCGGCGCTTTCGGGTCCGATCTGCAGCCCGGGTCGATCTGCGCCGGCGGCAGCGACATGGTGCTCGTCCAGGCCGCCGACGTCACGATCCGCGACCTCCGCCTCGAGGGCGACAACCCCGCGCTGACCAGCGGCGTGGTGGTCGGCGGCGCCGACATCGACGCCCGCAACGGCATCATCACGGATCACACGCTCGGCACGCCGTTCGACGGCCTGACCGTCTCGAACGTGAAGATCTCGGACATCTACCTGCGCGGCGTCTACGCCTCGTCGGGCGGCACGTTCGAGTTCACCGGCAACACGATCGACAACGTGCAGGCCGAGTACGCGTCGATCGCCATGTTCAACTTCGGCGGCTCCGGCGTCATGGCCGACAACAGGGTCACCAACGCCAACGACGCGATCTCGGCGAACTGGTCGAGGGGGACGCAGTTCCTGCGCAACATCGTGGGCAAGTCGGGCAGCGGCGTCCACACCGACAACAACGGCGGCTCCGGCGGCGTCGCCGACCTGCTCGAGGGCAACACCGTCCACGACTGCAAGGCCGACGGGTACGGGGTCTGGGTCTTTGCCCCCTACGTCTCCGCGACCGTGAGGTCGAACATCGTCAGGAACTGCTACGTCGGCCTCGCCGCGTTCGGCAGCCAGGTGTCCGGACAGGGTCCGACGTTCTCGAACAACGTCGTCGACGGCGCGAGCGCGAAGACGACCGACCCCGCCGGCAAGTACGGCGCCTACCTGACGACCGACCTGCTCGGCTACGGGTCCGGCGATCTCACCGTGACGATGTCCGGCAACGCGATCGGGCACTTCGTCACGGGCGTGTACGTCACGCAGGCCAGCGGCGGCGCGGCCTCCGTCGTCGCGCACGACAACGCGTTCCGCTACAACGGCACGGGCGCCAACGGCGACACCGGCACCCTCTTCGACGCCGAATCCAACTGGTGGGGGTGCAAGAAAGGCCCTAACATGGGCGGCGGCTGCGACAAGGCCGTCGGTACGGTCGACTTCACTCCCTGGCTGAGCGACAAGCCGTAGAGATCCGCTGGCGGATGTGAACCGGCGGCACGTCGGATTCGGCCGCGAGTCCGCGCCTGCCTACCGGAACCCCGCGGCCTGCAGGTCGAAGAGCTCGGCGTAGCGGCCGCGCCGGGCCATGAGCTCGTCGTGCGTGCCGGACGCCTCGATCTCGCCGTCGGCGAGCACCAGGATGCGGTCGGCGCGGCGCACGGTCGAGAAGCGGTGGGAGATGAGCACCGCGGTCTTGCCGCGCGACAGCTCGGCGAAGCGCTGGAAGACCTCGAACTCGGCGCGGGCGTCGAGCGCCGCGGTCGGCTCGTCGAGGATCAGCACGTCGGCGTCGCGCATGTAGGCGCGCGCGATGGCGATCTTCTGCCATTCGCCGCCCGACAGCTCGACGCCGCTCTTGAAGCGCCGCCCGATCAGCTGGTCGTAGCCCAGCGGCAGCTTGGCGATCACCTCCGAGGCGAGGCTGCGCTCGGCCGCGGCTTCGATCCGCGCGCGGTCGTCCGCGGCGTCGATGCGGCCGATCGCGATGTTCTCCGCCGCGGTCAGGTGGTAGCGCACGAAATCCTGGAAGATGACGCCGATCCGCGCCCGCAGCCCCGCGAGGTCGTACTCCTCGAGGTCCCGCCCGTCGAGCAGGATGCGCCCCTCGTCCGGATCGTAGAGCCGGGCGAGGAGCTTCACCAGCGTCGTCTTGCCGGCGCCGTTCTCGCCCACCAGCGCCAGCACCTCGCCGGCGCGCAGCTCGAACGAGAGGTGGCGCACCGCCCAGCGCTCGGCGCCCGGGTAGCGGAAGCCGACGTCCTCGAAGACGAACCCGCTGGCGATCGGCGTCGGGAAGGGGAGCGCGGCGGGGGGCGAGACGATCTCGGGCGCGAGGTCGAAGAACGAGAAGAAATCGTCGAGGTAGAGCGCCTGGCCCGCGACCTGCGAGAAGCCGATCAGCAGCCCTTCGAGCAGATTGCGCAGGCGGCGGAACGAGGCCGAGAGAAAGGTCAGGTCGCCGATCGACAGCTCGCCGGTGACCGTGCGCCAGGCGAGGAAGCCGTAGGCGCCGTAGTAGCCGAGCGTGCCGGCGGCGGTGAAGAGGCCGCCCCAGCCGGCGCGCTTGCGGGCGATCGCCCGGTTGGCGTCGTAGATCTCGTCCGCCAGCGCCCGGTAGCGCTCGACGAGGTAAGGCGCCAGCCCGAAGATCTTGACCTCCTTGGCGGTCTCGACGCTGGCCCCGGTGGCGCGCAGGTAGTCGAGCTCGCGGCTCGCCGGCGTGCGCCGCCAGGCGAGCTCGTAGCCCTGCGCGTTGAAGTGCGACTCGCCGAGGAAGGCGGGGACGACGGCCACCGCCAGCAGCAGGATCAGCCAGGGCTCGTAGAACGCCAGGCTGGCCGCGAAGGAGACGATGGTCACCATGTCCTGCGCCTGGCCGAAGAGCTGGCCGAGCAGGCCCGAGCGCCCGGTGGCCTGGCGTCGCGCGCGATCGAGCTGGTCCTGGACCTCGCTGTCCTCGAAGTCCTCGAGGTCGAGCGTCGCGGCGTGCTCCATGAGCCGCACGCTCGCGACGTTGGCGAACCGCTCGGCGAGCAGCGACTCGAGGAGCGACACCATCCTCCCGAGCAGGTCGGAGAGGACCGCGAGCGCGAGCTCGAGGCCGAGGAGGACGAGCAGCGGCCGCGCCAGGCCGCTGGCGAGCCAGGCGCCCGAGGTCGTGAGGCGTCTCCGGCAGGCGCCCGAGGCGCACCACTTCGTCGATGATCAGCTTGCCGACGTAGAGGGTCGCGACGGGCAGCAGCGCGCGCACCGCGCGCAGCGCCACCGTGCCCACCGTCATGGCGGGCTGGATCTCCCAGATCAGCCGCAGGAACGGCTTGCAGGTTCCCCAGCGCCGAGAACCGCTGCCGAAGCGAGCGCGGCGCGCGCCCGTCGACCGGCAGGTTCGCGGGCCGGCCCATGCGCGGATTCACCCGCCCGCCGTGGCTGTATTGCTTGGGCATCGCACCGGCAGTGTAGCCCTCCGCTCGGGAAGGTGGCCACTGAGCGGCCCCGGCGCGATCCCGTTGGTGCAGCTTCCTACTTCAATTGAATCCAGACGCGATGCTGGGTGCCGTCGTCGAGCGTCGCCACCAGTTCCCATTTTCCGCGACCCATGCCGGTCGCGATCGTGTCGAGATTGAAGTGCCAGGTATCCACTGCCAGACGGAAACGGTTCTCCTGCGTCGAGGTGTCGCCGGAACGGGCTTCGACCGGCGCTTCGCTTTCCGTCGCCGTGTTCCACCGGATCGCCTGCAGGGTATGAACGCCGGTGAGGACCCTGACGCCGCCGCAGGAGATCCTGAACTTCACGGGAATCACCGTTCGCGGCTTGAAGATGCGTAGCGGACTGGAGAAGGACCCCCCGGTCTCGTCGGCGCCGAGGATCGGTGACGAGAATCCGTTGAAGATCGGCGTTGCCAGCGAGGCATCGAGCGGGCAGCCGTCCTTCTCACCGGCGAAGAGATCAGCGACTCCGTCGCCGTCGCTGTCGAGCGGGGCGATTATCGCGTAGCGCGAGAAGTGGTCGATTTGCAACACGCAGGTGGCGACGAAAACTCCGACGGGCCCCTCGTCCACGGTGCAACTCGCACCGGTGTCGACGAAGCTCCCTTCGAAGTCGGACCAGAGGAAGAGCTTCACGTCGTCGCGCAGCTCCGGAGCGACGGCGCTGACGTCTGTGCGGATCGTGAGGTCGACCTTGTCCGCAAACCAGGTTCCGTCGGGTTCGAGGTCATAGACGGCGATCACGTCGCCGAGCCCGGGAGAGGATCCGACGATCAGATCGACGCTCGTGTCCGAGGGAGGGGTGCGGGTGATCGAGACCGTCGCGCCCCGCATCAGGTCCCCCGGCTCGAAGATGATCTTCAGATCGCCGTCGGGCGTCTCGACGGTGCCCCCTGCCGTCGCCGAGATCGCGCTCGCGGTCGATCCGCCGGTGAGGCAGGTGCCGGAGGAATCCAGAGGACAGTCGTCGCAGACGTCGCCTTGCCCGTCGGCGTCGACGTCGGACTGGCCGGGATTGGCCGTCAGGCAGTTGTCGCAGGCGTCTCCCGCTCCGTCGCCGTCTGAATCTTCCTGGAGAGGGTTCGGTTCTCCGGGGCAGTTGTCCGCATAGGTCCGGAAGCCGTCGCCGTCCGCGTCCAGCTCGAAGAGGTCGACGGCTCCGCGCTCCTGGCCTTGATCCGGGTCGCGGCTGACACCCACCGCGATCCGGTCCCCCGAGATGCCGATCGCTCCGCCGAAGTAGTCCCAATGGGCGCGATCGCGGCCCAGCAGCTTGAGCTTCTCGTGCCAGGCGCCTGCGGAGCGCTCGAAGACGTAGGCGGAGCCGCTCGGGATGCCATCGCTGAGGTCGTCCACCGTGCCGAAGACCGCCGTGTCCCCGTCGATAGCGACCTTGTTGCCGAAGTACTGATAGCCCCTTCCGTCTCCGGGAAGCAGCTTCGCATTCTCCAGCCAGAGGCCGCCGCTGCGCTCGAAGACGTAGGCCGCACCGACGTTCTCGAGCTCCGGGAGGTCCGAGCGGGCGCCGGCCAGAATCGTGTCGCCCGAGACGGCGACCGACCGACCCAGCGCATCCGACTCCGCGGCGTCGCTCGCCTGCAGCTTGCCCTGCCACTGCCAGGCTCCGCCGACGAAGGCGAACGCGTGGGCGGACCCGGCGGCGAGGAGCGTTCCAGCGCTGTCCGCGCGCGCCCCGACGACGATCGTGTCGCCGTCGATCGCCACCGAGCAGCCGAAGTAGTCGTAGTCGGCGCGCTCGCTGGCGCTCAGTCTGGTCTCAGTCCAAGCTCCGCCGTCCCGTTCGAAGACATACGCCGCGCCGATTTGCGGCGGATCCTCGGAGAGATAGATCTCGGGGTGGGCGCCCACGACGATCCTGTCGCCGGAGATCGCCACCGCGAGGCCGAAGCCGCCGTTCGGCAAGCCGTCGCTCGGCAGGAGCTTCTTCGGCGTGCCCCAGATTCCCGCGCTGCGCTCGTAGACATAGGCCGAGCCGCTGGCGGTTCCGAGGTCGTCGTCCCTCCAGGCGCCGACGACCGCGGTGTCGCCGGAGACGCCGACCGAGATGCCGAAGCGGCTGCCTTCGACGCCGTCGGGGGGCGTCAGCTTCTGCTGCAGGACCCAGGTGCCGCCGTCGCGGACGAGGACGTAAGCCGCGCCGAAGTCCGGGCCCGCCTCGTCGTCGAACTCCGCGCCGACGACCAGGGTGTCGCCGTCGAGCGCGACCGCGCCGCCGAATCCGTTCCAGTCGGGGACGGTCGGGCCGTGCAGGTGCGTCTGCTCGGTCTCGACGACTGGACTGAGCGGGGGAGGCAGGCAGCTGGCCAGGCTGACGATCTGGAGGCCGGTCCAGTCGGCGACGTAGGCGTAGCCGCCGGCGACCGCCACCGCCTGGCCGGAGCCCGGCGTGTCGCGCCAGGACTGACGCTTCGGTGTCAGGGGATTCGACACGTCGATCACGCTCAGGCCCAGCAGCGTGTCGGAGAGGAAGACCCGGTCCCCGCTCGCCACGACGCCGCTGGCCATGCCTGGCGGCACGTAGGTGCCGAGGGGCTCGGGCGCGGACGGTTGGGAGACGTCGATCGCCGTCATGTTCCATTGATAAGCCACATAGGCACGGCTGCCCATGATCGTCAGGTCATAGATGCTTCCGCCCTGGTAGGTCGTGACGAGCTGCGGGGCGGCGGGGTTCACGATGTCGACGATCGCGAGCTCCCAAGGCGCCGCCACATAGGCGACGTCTCCCTGAACGGCGACGTTCCAGGCAGCGAAAGTACCTGGAGGTTCAGGCCAGACTCCCACCTGTTGGGGATGGTCCGGATCGGACACATCGAGAATCCAGAGGTGCTCCCAGTCGGCGAGAAAGGCCCTCGTGCCCACGACTGTGATGCCGTCCTCCCCGCCTGTTGTCGTGAACGGGTTCGCCTTCTTTTTCAGGTCGTAGGGATCGGAGGCGTCGAAGATCACCAGCCCGTCGATGTCGTCGGTGAGGAAGACCAGCTTGCGATCCGCATCGACCGCGACCTCGGAGGCGTATCCGGCGCTGTCCCAGGAGTCAGCCAGGGTCGGTGCCGCCGGATTTGAAACGTCGATGGCCAGCAGGCCGGCGGATTGATCGGAGACGAAAACGAAGTTGCCCATCACGGCGACGCCGTTCGCCTGGGCGCCGGGATAGGTGTAGGAACCGATGCCCGCGAGCTCGCAGCTTTGCGCGGCGGCGGGAGCGGGGATCAGAAAGCAGGTGAGGCACGCGGCGGCAACGCCGCGGGCCAAGAGAGCCGAGAAACGGACCGAAAGCGATCGCATGGAGGGAAACCTCCGATCGGAGGGAAGGTAGCGTTCATTGGGAGAAGGGGCGCAGATCGGACGCGTGCAATGTCCAGACGCGAATCGGGCGCACGAAGCACTGCGATTGTGGGACGCGTGGACAATGCGGACATCGCGGCCGCTCCTGCCGGAAGGACATCGGCGCATCGGCGCGCCTTCCTTGGCAGCTCGGCCGTCCTGGGATCCGGTGTGGCGGATGCACCGTCGCAGGGGAAGTGAGGACCCGGTGCTTTGCGGCCTCGGGTTACCCCGAGTGTGCCCTTTACAAGGCACCGTCACGTTAGTCGTTCGATTGCAAAATCGACAACGCTTGGCCGGGTGGCCCGATGCCACCCCGGCGCGTGGGGGGCTCGCGCCGAGCGTGTACGCTTCCCGGCGATGAGACGCACCCTTCGCGTCGCCGATCTCCGCGGCGCTTCGCGCCTGGTGGTCGAAGCGACGATCGGCGTGACCGATCTGGTCGAGACGATGCACGTCAGCGTGACCAGCCTGCCGCGAGCGGGAGGCGCGGTTCGCGCAGCGCAAGCGCGGCATCAGCGGCTTCGTCTACCGGAACGTGCGGCGGGTCACGCGTTGGGTGGGAGGGGGCATCGACGTCGGGCTGGCGAGCCTCGCTCCGGTGCTGGAGCCGCCGGCGGCGAGCGCCGAGGCCGCGTCGTCCCTGAAGCGCGAGGCGATGCTGGCGGTGCTGAACGGCGTCGTCGGTGACCATCTCGAGGCGAGCGGCAACCCGCTCGCGATTCCGATGGAGTTCCGGCGCGACGGGCGACCGCTCGATCCGGCCCGCGAGCGGGGGAGCCGGATCCTCCTCCTCGTCCACGGCCTCTGCCGCAGCGACGTACAGTGGCGCCGCCACGGGCACGATCACGGCGAGCGTCTCGCGGCGGAGCTGGGACTCACTCCCGTCTACCTGCGTTTCAACAGCGGGCGCTCCATCGCCGCCAACGGGCGCGAGCTCGCGGAGCGCCTCGACACGTTCTTGAAGTCCTGGCCGGAGCCGGTGACGGAGCTGGTGGTCCTCGCCCACAGCCTGGGGGGCCTGGTGATGCGGAGCGCCTGTCATGTCGCCGAGGCGGAGGGCCTCGGCTGGCGCGACAAGCTGCGCAAGATCGTCTTCCTCGGCACGCCGCACCAGGGCGCGCCGCTCGAGCGCGGCGGCAACTGGCTGAATCTCGCCCTCGGCGCCACCTCGTACACGGCGGCCTTCGCGCGCCTCGGCCGGCTGCGCGGCGCCGGCATCACCGACCTCCGCCACGGGCAGATCCTGCCGAACCCGGGCGAGAACCGCTTCGCGCGCGGCAGCGGCCGCGCGCCCTCGCCGCCTCTGCCGCGCGGTGTCGCGTGCTACGCGGCCGCCGCCACCCTGGCAGCGGACCCCGGCGCGTCGATGAAGGCCAGGGTGAAGGCGCTGCTCGGCGACGGCCTGGTTCCCGTCGCCAGTGCGCTCGGCGACCACCCTGACCCGGCGCGCGCTCTCGCCATCCCGGCGGAGCGACGCTGGATCGGCTACGGCATGGGGCATCTCGACCTGCTCGACCGCCCCGACGTCTACGCGCGGATCCGGGAGTGGCTGGCGGCCGCGATACCTCCGCCGGCCCTGTCCTAGGCCAGGACTCCCCGCGCACGCTGGGTGCGCGAGTAGAGGATCAGCAGGAACGCGACGAGGAAGATCACGGCGGGGAAGGCGAGGGCCTTGGTGCCGCCCATGATCTCCAGGCCGTCGGACAGGCCGTAGTTGTAGATCATCGTCACGCACATGGCGACGAACGACACGATGAACACCGGCACCGCGAGGCGCTTGCGGAGCAGCAGCAGCAGCGAGGCGAGGACGGCTCCCCAGACCGCGATCGCCCAGGTTGCCACGAACCAGGCCGGCATGCCGTAGAAGTACTCGAGCTGGGCGGGCGTGAAGGACTTCATGTACGCCTCGTTGCGGGTCTCGGTCATGACGTAGTCCAGCGCCCCCATGCAGTTCCACAGCAGGGCGAGGATCCCGAAAACCCACAGGTGCCAGGGTGCGCGCTCGGCGCGCGGCGGTCGCGTCTCGGTCATCTCTGCCTCCCGTTCTGGTCCGTAGTCGAAATCTGTCGAAGCGAAAGTCGGGCGATCCTACTCCGCGGCCGGCGGCAGGTGGGTCATGCCGCGCCAGAAGCGCCACTCGCCGTCGGCCTCGCGGCGGAGGATCGAGAACGCCCGCTGCTGCTTCTCGATCGGCGCGCCGCCGTCGCGGGGATGGAGCCGGTTGTGCTCGATTCCCCGCACGAAGGCGAGGTCGTCCCGCACGACGATTTCGGCGCACTCGAAGTACTGCTCGAAGCGGTAGCGCTCGAGGATGCCGGCGAACGCGGCCCGCACCGCCTTGCGTCCCACGAGCGGCGCGGCGCCCGGCGACCAGAACTCGCCGTCCGGCGCGACGAGGTCGGCGATGCGATCGAGGTTGCCCACCGCGACGGCGCCGGCCCAGCGGGCCAGGAGCCGGCCGACGGCGTCGATCTCTCCCGAGTCCCGGTCGCTCATCGAAGGCGGGAGCCTACCGGCTCCCGAAGCGGAAAGCGGCTGCCGCGCGCCGGAAAGGTGCCAGCCGCCCCGCAGCTGCCGCAGCCCGTCGCTCCTCCCCTTGCTTACCGAGGGGAGTTCGTCTATCCTCCCCTCGGAAACCGATATGAGCAGACCCAACGACCTCGTCCTCGGCACCCTCGACCTGCTCCTGCTCAAGATCCTGGCGCTCGAGCCGCTGCACGGCTGGGCGATCGGGCTGCGCCTGCGCTCGCTCTCCGGCGACGTGCTGCAGGTGAGCGAAGGCTCGCTCTACCCGGCGCTGCACAAGCTCGAGCAGGAGGGGTGGATCCGCGCCGAGTGGAAGCAGACGGAGAACAACCGGCGGGCCAAGTTCTACGAGCTGACCCGCCTCGGCCGGCAGCAGCTCGAGTCGGAGACGGAGAACTGGCGCCGGCTGTCGTCGGCCATCTCGCACGTCGTTCAGCTCTCGGAGGCGTAGGGATCGATGCGATTCGAGCACTGGCGGTACACGCTGCCGTTGCGGTTGAAGTCGATCTTCATCCGCAGCCGCGTCGAGCGCGAGCTCGAGGAGGAGCTCCGCTTCCACCTCGAGCTCAAGATCGACGAGGGGATCGCCGAGGGGCTCTCGCCCGAGGAGGCGCGCCGGCGCGCGATGCGCGCCATGGACGGCCTCGAGCAGAAGAAAGAGGAGATGCGCGACGCGCGGCGCATCCACTGGCTGACCGACTTCGTCGACGACTTGCGCTTCGCTCTCCGCGGCCTGCGCCGGACGCCGGGGATCGCCGCGCTGGTGGTCGTCACGCTGGCGCTCGGCATCGGCATGACGGCGACGCCGTTCAGCATGCTCGACGCGCTGATCTTCAGACCCTATCCGGTGCCGCACGCGGGCAACGTGGTCACGCTCGTCGGCACCTCGCACGACACCCAGTACGACCCCTTCTCGTACCGCGAGTACCTCGACCTCCGCGACGAGACCACGGAGCTACGACGGGGTGATCGCCAGCACCACCGTCGCCGCCGTCGGCTTCAGCTGCCGACGCCGCAGCGATGCCCCAGATCCGAGGCGGCATGCTGGTCTCCGGGAACTACTTCTCGCGTGCTCGGCGTCGAACCGGAGCTGGGACGCGGCTTCCGCGCCGACGAGGACCTGGTGCCCGGCCGCGACGCCGTCGCGGTGCTCGCGTCGGGCTTCTGGAAGCGCGAGCTCGCGGGCGACCCGTCCATCGTCGGCCGGAAGATCCGCCTCAACGGCACCGAGTTCACCGTGATCGGCGTCGCGCCGGAGACGTTTTCCGGGAATGATGCATCTTCACCCAGCCCGACGTCTACCTTCCGCTGGCGATGGCGCGGGTCTTCTCGACCGATCCGAGGAAGAGCTTCTTCGAGGACCGCGACGACCGCGAGCTGACGGTGCGAGCACGCCTGCGCCGCGGCACGCCGCTTTCCGCGGCGCGCGCCGAGCTCGCCGCGCTCGCCGCCGACTTCGAGCGCGAGTACCCGGCCGCCAACCGCCATCGCGGCGCAATGGTGCGCACGCGGCGCGAGATGCGGATGCGGGGCGACGACGTCAACTGGAAGTTCGGCGTGATCTTCACCGGTCTCGCGATCGCGGTGCTGCTGGTCGCCTGCACCAACGTCGCCGGGCTCCTGCTCGCCCGCTCGCGCAGCCGGGCGCGCGAGATCGCCGTCCGGCTGGCGATCGGCGCCGGCCGCTCTCCGCCTGATCCGCCTCTTGCTCACCGAGAGCCTTGTGCTCGCCCTCCTCGGTGGGCTGCTCGGGCATCGCGGTCGGCTATCTCGGCATCGGCTGGATGCAGCGCTTCACCATTCCCGCCGACTTGCCGGTGAAGATCCCGTTCCGCGATCGACGAGCACGTCCTGCTCGCCTGCTTCGCGATGTCCGCTCTGAGCGCGTTCGCCTGCGGCCTCGCGCCCGCGCTCGCCACGACGCGCGGCGACCTGGTGACGGGACTCAAGGCGGCCGACGTCGACGAGCCGGGGCGCCAGCGCCTGTGGGGACGCAACGCCCTCGTGGTCGCGCAGGTGGCGATGTCGCTGATGCTGCTCTCGGCAGCCTTCCTGATGGCGCGCAGCTTCCAGCGCAGCGTCGCCGGCGAGACCCGTCTTCCGGACGGACCACTTGCTGATGGCCCGCTTCGACCCGCGGCTGGCGCAGTACGACGGCGCGCGCGCGGCTCGTTTCTACGAGCTGCTCGGAGAGCGGGCCCGCCAGACGCCGGGCGTGCGCAGCGCCGGCCTGACGCAGAGCCCGCCCCTCGGCCTCGCCGACTTCGACGCGCTCGCCTTCGTGCCGGAGGGCTTCCAGATGCCCCCCGACCGCAGCAGCTTCAGCGCCGAGATGGACGTGGTGGACGAGGGCTTCTTCGACACGACCGGGATCGCGATCGTGCGCGGGCGCGACTTCGAGCGCACCGACGACGCGGAGGCGCCGCGGGTAGCGATCGTCAACGAGCGCTTCGCGGCGCGTTACTTCCCGGGCGTCGACGCGGTAGGCCGGCGCATCCGACTCGAGACGAACGAAGGAGCGCCGGTCGAGATCGTCGGCGTGGCGCGCACCATCAAGTACCGGGACAATTCCGAGAAGCCGGAGGATTTCGTCTACCTGCCGCTGGCGCAGAATCCGCGCCAGAAGCTCGTGCTGTTGCTGCGCACGGAGCCCGACCCGCTGCAGCTGGTCGATCCGCTCAAGGCGATCGTCCGCGCGCTCGAACCCAACCTGCCGATCTCGGAGCTCCGAACTTACGACGATCTCTACCGCTATCACGCGGTGGACGGCCCCGGCGTGGCGATCAAGCTGGTCGGCACGCTGGGCGCCGTCGGCCTGGTGCTGGCGATCACCGGCCTCTACGGCCTGGTGGCCTACAACGTCAGCCGCCGGACGCGCGAGATCGGCATCCGCATGGCGATCGGCGCCGACCCGGGCAGCGTGCTGCGGCTGATGATGGGGAAGGGCCTCGTGCTGGTCGGCATCGGAACGGCGATCGGCCTCGCCATGGGCTTCGCGGTCGAGCGGCTGATGAAGTCGATGCTGTTCAACACCGGCGGCGTCGACCTGGTGGCCTACGCGGTCGTCGTGCCGGCGATGCTCGCCGCGACGGTCCTCGCCGCCTGGATCCCGGCGCGACGCGCGGCGCGCATCGCGCCGACGATCGCGCTGCGCTACGAGTAAGGGCCGCCCGCCGTTGTCCGAGAGCGGCGATCACGCTGCGTCCGGGATGAGGACGGCGAGTCGGACGACGCACCAGCCGGGCTCCACTTCGTCGAACGCCACGTAGGTCGATCCTTCGCGGTGCCGAAGGAACATCAGCCACTGGGAACCGTCGAGGGGCTTGAAGTCGACCAGTATCGGTCCCGCGCCGACGAAGAGCTCGGTATCCCGCCGCCGGAAGTGCGCCAGGCGGATCTCCTCGCCCGCGAGCAGATCCCCTTTCAGGCTGGCGGTGATGCGGAAGGTGGTCTCGATCGCCACCGCCGGGACGGGCTGCCCGGCCCCCACCGTGACGCCCGGCAGCGTCGCGGCGCCGGCGAGCTCCTGGCGGCCGACGGGCGTCGCGATGACGACGACGTCGCTCTCGCGCTGCATCGCATCGAACGACGGGTAGCTCGTAAAGTAGCCCTTCACCGGACCGGTGGAGAGCGCCAGGGCGGCGAGCAGGAGGAGGGCCGGCGCGAGGCGAGAGATCGCGGGGTGCGGGAGCTTCATACGCGCAGTCTCGCACCGGCCGCCGGCCGCCAGGCGCGCGCCACGGCAGCTTCACCCCGTTGCCCCGGCGATCCGTCCCGAAAAGGGCGCGGCGCGGGCCGTCTCCGGCGTCAGGGGATCGCGGCGATCGCGTCGCCGACGCGCATCGTTCCGCCGCGCACGACCCGGCAGCGCAGCCCGCCGCCGCCGGCGAGGTCGCGCTCGACTTCAGGGTGGGTGCGCTGCGCGAACGTGCCGCAGGGCTCGCAGAGCTCGAGCCCTTCGAGCTCCGCCTGGCCGATCGTGAAGCGCCTGCCCGCCAGCGCGTTTAGCCGCACGCCCCGCGTCACCAGGTTGCGCCGCGGATCGCCGGGCGCCATCGGCTTGCCGGTGTCGCGGGTGAAGGCCTCGAGGGCCTCGCTCTCGATCAGCGTCACCTGCGACTCGGGGGAGTCGCGGTTGGCGTCCTCGGCGTAGCGGTCGCCGCGCAGGCCGCGGTCCGCGAGCGCCTCGACTGCGGCCAACTCGACGATCGGCGCGCCCTTGGTGGGAGCGATGAAGATGTGCCGGAGAGTACCCATGCCGTCACCTCCAAGATCTGCACGGGTTCATCTTGCCCTGGCTCACGCTCCGTCGGGAATCTCCGGCTCGACGAGTTGCGCCAGCAGCGCCAGCGATTCCTGCCATCCGAGGTAACAGAACTCGACTGGAATCGCCGCCGGGATCCCTTCCTGGACGATGCCGAGCTCGGTGCCGCAGAGGACCGGGCGCAGCGAGACCTCGATCTGCATCTCGCCCGGCAGATTGGGGTCGTCGAAGCGGTCGTTGTAGCGGATGCGCTCGTGCGGCACGAGCTCGGTGTAGGTGCCGCCGAAGGAGTGGCTCTTGCCGGTGCCGAAGTTGGTGAACGACATCCGGTAGCCGCCGCCGACCCGCGCCTCCAGATGATGGACCTTGCCAGTGAATCCGTGCGGCGGCAGCCACTTGACCATCGCGTCGGGATCCAGGAAGGCGCGGTAGACCCGCTCGGCGGGCGCGCGCAGCACGCGGTGAAAGCGGACGGTTCCAGTGGCGCTGCTCATGGTCGATTCCCCCGGTTGAGTTTCGCCGATCTTCGCACGGCGATCGCCTTCCACTACTCCCAGCGAAAGACCCGCGTGGAGAGGATCGTGAAGAGCGCGCCCAGCGCGAGCAGCGCGAGCGCGTCCGGCCAGTGCGCCGCCCACCCCGAGCCGTCCCAGACCCCTTGCAGCAATGCCACGGCGTGCGTGGTGGGGAGCGCGTAGGCGACGACGCGCAACCAGAGCGGCAGCACCGCGAGCGGGAAGAAGAGGCCCGAGAACGTCATCATCGGGTAAAAGATCACCGCCCCCAGCGGCTGCGCGAAGCGCGCCGTGCGGACGAGGCTGGCGACCACGAAGCCGAGGGTGAGGATGCTCAGCGTGCCGAGCAGCAGCGCGCCCGCGAAGCTGACCAGGTTGACCTGCATCGCGCCCGGGAAGATCCGCCGGCCGGCGAGGACCAGCAGGGTGAGGCTGGCGACGGTGAAGAGGAGCTTCACGACCACGTGCGCGCCGAGGATCGTCACCGGGGAGAGCGGCGTGGCGCGCAGACGCTTGAGGATTCCCCCCTCGCGGTAGATCGCGAGGATGGCGATCAGCGACTGCACGGCGCCGATCGCGATCAGGATCGCCGCCAGGATCGCTACGTTCACCGGCGCCTTCTCGAGCGACGTCGCGGCGCGCGGGCCGGCGCCCAGCATCCGGCCGAAGACCAGGAAGACGACGACCGGCACGACGAGGCTGCCGAGCACCCCGAGCGGCTCGCGCACGAAGACCTTGGTCTCGATCCAGGTCAGCTTCCAGAGTCCCCGGAGCACGCCTCAGTCCCTCACCTGGTGGCCGGTGAGCTTGAGGAAGACGTCCTCGAGCGTCGGCGTTTCGGTGCGGAAGCCGCGCACGCGGATGCCCGTCTGCGCGATCTCGTGGATCACCGCGGTGATGAAGTCGTCGCCCTCGCCGCGCCGCGTCTCGGTGACGCCGGTGGCGTCGTTGGTGAAGACCACGGCGCGCTCGGGGCAGTGGCGCCGCACCAGCTCGGCCGGCGTCCCCACTTCGATGATGCGCCCATGCTCGATGATCGCGACGCGGTCGCAGAGGCGTTCGGCCTCCTCCATCAGGTGGGTGGTGAGGAAGACCGTCGTGCCGCGCAACCGGATCTCGGTGATCAGCTCCCAGATAGCGCGGCGCGCCTGGGGGTCGAGGCCGGTCGTCAACTCGTCGAGGAAGACCAGCTCGGGCTCGTGGACGAGGGCGAGCGCGATGAAGAGGCGCTGCTTCTGGCCGCCGGAGAGAGTCATGAACCAGGCGTCGCGCTTGGGCGTCAGGCCGAGGTGGTCGAGCAGGGCGGCGGGATCGACCGCGCGCGGGTAGAGCGAGGCCCAGAGATCGACCGCCTCCCACACCTTGATGCGCTTCTGCAGGTGTGCCTCCTGGTGCTGCACGCCGATCCGCTGCCGCAGCGCAGTGGCGTCGCGGCGCGGCTCGAGGCCGAGCACGCTGATGGTCCCCCGATCTGGCGCGCGCAGGCCCTCGACGATCTCCATCGTCGTCGTCTTGCCGGCGCCGTTGGGACCGATGAGGCCGAAGATCTCCCCCTCGCGCACCTCGAGCGAGACGTCGTCCACCGCGACGGTCGAGCCGTAGCGCTTGGCGAGGTGGGCGACGGTGATGACGGGGGCGGTCATGTCCGGGCTCGGCTGGCGGACTCCGGGCACGAGCCCCGGCGGCTCAGACCCTCAGGTGATCCGGAACCCACTGCTGGATCGACTTCTTGATCTCCTTCGGCGCGGTGCGGTCCTCGAGCGCGGTGCGCACGAGCTTCGCCATCTCGGCGTCGCCCGCGAAGCGCAGGGCGACGAGTTGCTCGACGGTCAGGTCGCCGAAGCGCGCGTCGAGGTCGGCGGGCAGCAGGGGCTGGAGCCGCAGCCGCATCTCGAGCCGGATCAGCCGGTCCTGGGCAGTCAGCGCCTGGGCGCGGGCGAGAAAGCAGGTCGCGGCGAGCGCCGCGGCGACGAGCACGGCGAACGCGGTGCCGCGCGACGGATCGAGCCAGAGGTGGCGGATCGCGTTGACCACGTTGACGAGCAGCACCGGCAGCGCGAAGAAGTGGTAAAGCGGCAGCCACCGCGTGTGGTTGTCGTAGGTCTGGACCCTGGCCATGCGGACACCCTCTTTCGAAGTGAGGGCGCAGCGTAGCGCAGTCGGCTCCCTTTCAGGCCGGCTCGCCGGACAAGTGGAGAATCTCCGCGAGCCACCGGCAGAAAGTCCGATGCGCTTCGCTGCCGGGGTCGAGACTCTCCATGTGGCCGGCTTGCGGCAGCTCGACGTATTCGACGCGGTCGCCCGCCGCTCGGGCGGCGCGCGCGTAGCCGCGCGCGCTCTCGACGGGCAGCGCCTCGTCGGCGGCGCCGTGGAGGAGCAGCTGCGGCACGCCCAGCGGGAGCAGGGCCGTCGGCGACGCGGCGGCGTAGCGGGCAGGTTGCTCGGCGGGAGATCCTCCTAGCAGCTCGCCGACGGCGCCCCGTCCGGCGCCGGCGGTGAACGCGCGCTCCAGATCGACGAGGGCCGCCAGCCCCGCCGCGGCGGCCGGCTCGACGCGGCGCGGCGCGCGCAGGAGGCCCGGCTTCCTGCCGCGTGCGGCGGACCAGAGCGCCAGGTGGCCGCCGGCGGAGTGCCCGGCGACGATCAAGCGGCGGAGATCGAGCTCGACGCCTTCGGCGACCACGGTCGCGAGATGGTCGATGCCGGCCGCGACGTCGTCGAAGGTGCCGGGCCAGCCGCCCCCGGGCGCCCCGAGTCGCCGGTACTCGAGGTTCCAGACCGCGAAGCCGCGCGCCGCGAGGTTGCGCGCCACCGGGTCGAGCTCCTCGCGGCCGTACGGCATCCGCCAGAAGCCGCCGTGCAGGAGACAGACGACGGGGGGCCGGACGCCGCCCGGCAAGTAGAGGTCGGCCACCTGGCTCGGGTCCGCTCCGTACCGGAGCGTCCGCACGGCGGCGGGCGGGTCGTCTCGTCGTCGGTTCATATTGCCTCGCGGGTCGAGTCAACCCGCCCCGGCGAGCGCGAGCTTCGCCCCGAGCGCGATGAGCACGCTGCCGGTGACTCGGGAGCGCCAGAGCGCCACCCGTGGCGAGTCGAACCAGCCAGCGGCGCGGGCCGGCCCGGCCCCTGGCTGAAGGCGAGGATCCCCAGGAGGACGAGGTACGCGGCGCCGGCGATCTTGACCGCCGCGAACGCCACCGCCGAAGTCGCGAGGAGCGCCGAGAGCCCGAGCCCGGCGACGAGGGCGTGCACGAGCGTGGCGGCATTCAGGCCGACCGCCGTCAGGATGCCCGCGGACCGGCCCCCTTCGAGCGTCCGCGCCAGGACCAGGGCCTGCGCCGGGCCCGGCGCCAGGATGATCGCGAGGCTCGTGACGAGAAAGGCGGTCAGGGTCTGTGCATCACACATTCGGGCGCTCGCAGGTCAACTGCCCCGGCCGGCATGGCGTTCCGGACCGGGCGGAGCGACGTGGGCGAAGGGCGCCAAGTCCCCAGCACTCGCCGGGCATCCGGAATTTCCGGGCGCCCGGTCAGGCGCCGCCCGGACAAGGCGCCGATGCCCGGCAGCGGCGAGGGAGGTTGAGAGGACGCCCCGCCTGTTTCTTGAATGTCGATGTTGCCGCGCCGTCTGGCGAGCTCCAGCACGACGGGATAAACGATCAGCTCCTCCATTCGATCGGTCTCGTGAGGGTTGAGGGTCGGATGTTCCGGGCTTTAATCCATCTCGACGATCTCGCCCTGCTGTTTCACGGCGAGCGATCGAATCCCGGGCTCGAGCGCGAAGAGCTGTCGGTTGATCTTCTGGACCATCCGGGATCCTCGCGTTCTGCTCAGTTCCTGCGCTCCCGCCACATGCCGGTCACGAGCGGGCCGTCGCCGGGCGTTCGGAAGGTGACGACGGTCTCGAAGCCGACCGACTCGTAGAGGCGGTTATTGGCGGGGTTGCTGGATTCGAGGTAGGCAGGCGTTCGCTCGGCATCGATGCGAGCGAGGTTCTCTCGCAGGAGCGCCATGCCCAGACCGCGGCCTCTCTGCGCCTTCTGCGTGCCGAGCAGGCTCAGGTAGTAATGAGGCTCGGAGTGCGGGTGCGCTCGCTCGAAGCGATGGAGGAGCTCGGTGACTTCGGGGGCGCGGTCGCCGACGAGCCCCGCCAGAATGCCGGGGATACGCGCTTCGTCCTCGGCCGAGAACTCGGTTCCGCCGGCCGGTATCCAGACGGAGACCGCTTCGAATCCCGCGGTCCTGAGGGTCCACGGATAGCGCAGCGCGTTCGCCACGCAGAAGGTCCACCAGCGTCTCCGCTGCGCGGGATCCGGGAAGGCCCAGGACCAGGTCGGGTCTTCGAGGAAGGCCTCGGCGAGAACGTCGACGGCTGGCGAAATTTCTCCCGCGTCGCAGGGCGCGACGGCCAGGATTTCGGGGCGCTGCCCGGCGGCAGATGCGACCGTGCCGGCGGGTCGCGCGCGGACGAATCCGATGCCTGGATGGGTCTCGTCGCGCACGTTGGCCGGCTATGTCTTGTACTGCCGGATGAAGTCGTCGATTTCTTCCATCGTGAAGGCGTTGAGCTGGACGATCTTCGCTTCGTGGCGGAAGGCGGGGGGCACGATGGCGCGGGCGTCGTCCCGGCTGTCGACGTCCACGATGATCCACGCCTTGTGGTCGCCGTCCTTGCAGCCCCAGTCGGCATGGGTGAAGAAGTGGGAGCCGGACTTGAGGAAGATCTCGACCGCCTGGGCACACTTCACCGTGTTCGATTCGTGCGGGACCTCGATCAGGAACCTTGCCATCTGCTGTCCCCCTGGGAAAGGCGCGCCGCGCCGGGCCCCGTACCGTAGCACCTGCGGCGAACAGGCGGGCTCCTGCCGGGTCCCGGCCGCAGCGGAAACTCCTCGGACATCCGCAGCGCGCCGGCGTAGACTGCGCCGCCTAAAGGGGAGGAAAGTCATGCCGAAGTTCCTGATCGAAGCCGACTACAGCGCCGCGGGAAACGCCGGACTGCTCAAGAGCGGCGGCACCAAGCGCAAGCAGGTGGTCGAGAAGATGGTGAAGGATCTCGGCGGCAAGGTGGAAGCGATCTACTTCACCTTCGGCCTGCGCGATTTCATCTGTATCGCGGAGCTGCCGGACAACGTCACCGCGGCGGCGATCTCGCTCGCGGTGAGCGCCTCGGGCTCGGTGGCCTACAAGACGACGGTGCTGCTGACGCCGGCGGAGATCGACGAAGCGGCGAAGAAGACCGTCAAGTACACGCCTCCCGGCGCCTGAGCCTGCCGCCGGCTCGGGCCGCCGGCGCGATCGACCGGGCAGGACGGCTTCGAGCTTTCAGCAGGTGCCCGTCCTGCTCATCCATTTTCAGGACTGGCCCCGTTGCAGTTGCCAGAGTCCGCGCGCCGCGAGGACGACGGAGAAGACCGCCGTCACGCCGAGCGCGAGGAGTGTCCAGATGAAGAAGAAGGCCCCGCTGGACCTCGCGATCTCGCTGCCGAGTCCCGCTCCCCGCATGTGGATGACGGGGACGCCCGCGCCGAGGAGCGACCCGAGGAGGAGGATGACGTACCCCGATCGTCGTCCGGCGAGGACCAGCGTGCCGTAGAGCCAGACGGCCAGGATGAGCACCCCGGCGAAGTTCGGGAGCGTTCCCGGTTCCATCCCGCGGACGATGTCGTCCGCCAGGTGGAACGTCATGAAGAGGATCGAGAGCAGCGACGTGACGGTCAACAGGACGTTCTGTTTCATCGGCTGTTCTCCTGTTTTCTTTCGCCCGCCCGCGTCACAGGCGCGGGCGCGGCGCGCACCCGCACTCCGAAGATCAGCAGCCAGAGGGTCAGCGCCACTTCGCCGAGGAGCACGGGAGTGGCGGCCGTGAGGACGGCCTTGTGAAGCCCGGGGAGCAGAAACGCGGCCGCGCTGATCGCCACGTAGGCGAGGCCGTTCGCGAACAGCCAGGCGCCGAGGACGCGGGGGAGGAACCTGGAACGCCAGACGAGCGCGCCGAGCGGCAGGAGCCAGAGTCCCCAGAAGACCTCCGAGACGAGGACTCCCAGGCGATCGAGCTCGAGGAGCAGCAGCGCCAGGGCGTCGCGCTGCGGGCCGTCGAAGGCGCGCAGGAAGTCGCCGCCCCGGAGCAGCGCGAGCGCCGCCACTTCGTTCGCGACACCGAGGATGGCGAGCGGCGCGATCAGCAGGTTCAGGACGACCATCAGGCCGGCGAGCTCGGCGTGGACGCCCTTGAGGAGCCGGTAGAGAGCCAGCACGCTGGCGACGAAGAAGAGCTCGCTCACCAGCCCGACGGCGATGTGGGCGCGGAAGAGCGTCTCGTGGGCCAGGATGTTGCGCGCCGTCGCGCTCGCGTCGCCGGCCACGAAGAGCTTGCCGGGCACGTAGAGGAGCACGAACGGCCCGGCGAGCACGACGACCAGGTAGAGCATTCCCGTCAGGCGCGCGGCTTTCCGGGTCGGCGGCATGCGTCGTCTCCTTCTCCGGTCGCGGCGGCAACTTAGGCCGCCCTCGTCGGGGTCTCTTCAGACGTACGGACGAGTTTCCTCTAGGTTTCCGAGGGAAGCAAGGAATCGCGGACGCTTCGGGGGCAGCTTCCGCTGCGCCGCGGGCATGGACGGCGCCGGCTCAGGCTGGCTGCGGCTGCCTGGAAAGAGGGACGGGCACGAATTTCCGGCGTCGGCCTCGGGTCCTGCCTCAGCCTTCTTCCTTTGGAGTCGCGCCCCGCCGTATCGCTTCCTCCGCGTCCCGCGCGGCACGAGCCCGCGCCAGGGCGCCCGACGACTCGGCGATCTCCAGCATCTCCTCGAGCCAGGCGTATCGCCGCTGCGGCGTCGCGCGCCGGGCCTGCCGCGCAGCGAAACGCCGCGCCTCGGCCCAGGAACCGATCGGCGCTTCAGCCGGAGGACTTGGGCCGGTGTCCGTCATCGCAGAAATGGGTGCCTGTTCCCCTATTTCGGGGACGAAGGTTCAGCCGGCACGCTTCAGCGGCCGAGATCGGCTGCGATTTCCTGCCAGGAGACCGGCAATGCTGAGATCCTCGTCGAGCGCGGACCAGTGAACGCCTTCGCCCTCGCCGAGCAACTCCCACTGTGCCCGTTCAGCCGCGCTTCCGGCGAGGAGGCGCGGAAACCAGACGAGGGGAGCAGAGACCTTTCTGCCGTCCGCGAGCTCGACCACCAGCTCGTCGTCGGTAACCTGGACGTTGATTGCCAGCGCTCTCGGTTCAGGGGCCGAAGAACTCATCCCACGCCTCCCGGAAGGTCGCCGCGTTCTGTTCAACGATCTTGCGCAGCGCATTCAGCTCGGACGCTCCGAATCCGACGGAACGCGCCAGTTCGATGGGCTCCAGCCAGAACTTGGCCAACATTCGCTCTCGCTGGACGTGGACGTGAACCGGCTCGGTGCCCTCGTTGGCGTAGAAGAAGAACCGGTATGGGCCGATTCTGCGGATCGTCGGCGACACCTTTCGAGTCTACCAACAAGGCTCTCCGCGGACGGCCGACGGATCTCGAGCCGCGCGCGCCGAGCCGCCCTGACGGGGGCAAACGACAGTTCGTGCCTGTCGCCAATTCCTGCGGGAGCCTTACCTCGATCGCTTCGGCTTCGCTTTCGCGCCGGCGGCATTGAGCGCGATCGCGGCGCGGAGGAGCGCTTTGAAGGCTTCCGCGTCGACCTCTTCGCCTTCGCGAATGTCGATGGCGCGCCGCGCGTTGCCGTCGAGACTCGCGTTGAAGAGCCGGGCCGGGTCGGCGAGCGCCGCGCCCTTGTGGAAAGTCAGCTTCACGACCGACTTGTAGGTCTCGCCGGTGCAGAGAATCCCGTCGTGCGACCAGACGGGCGTGCCCATCCACTTCCACTCCTCCACGATCTCCGGGTCGGCCTGGTGGATGAGCCGGCGCATGCGGCTCAGCGTCTCGCCGCGCCAGTCGCCGAGCTCGGCGATGCGCGCATCGATCCGCTCCGAGGCCGAAGGACCTGCGGTCGATCCCGACTTGTTCATGCTCTCTCCCCTGGGCTCGCGATGCTGTTTGCAGTCAGATTCTGCTTTGGAACTCAAGCAGGTCGCCGGGCTGGCAGTCGAGCGCGACGCAGATCGCCTCGAGGGTGGAGAAGCGGATCGCCTTCGCCTTGCCGGTCTTGAGAATCGACAGGTTGGCGACGGTGATGTCGACGCGCGCCGCCAGCTCGGTCAGCGTCATGCGCCGCTCGTGCAGCTTCTCGTCGAGGCGGACGAGGATCGCCATGTCAGACCGTGCCGGCGAGGTCTTCGCGCATCCGCGCGCCGTGCGCGAACACTCCGGCGAGCACGAACAGCAGCAGCACCGACAGCCACGCCGCGAACGAGAAGGCGTCGATCCGCCCCGGCTCCCACGCCGCCGCCGCGATCGCGGCGATGACCAGGCGCAGCCCTTCGAGCGCCAGGACGTTCCAGGCGATCGCGTTCAGGCGCCGGGCGTTCTCGAGGATGAAGGGGTCGCCGACGCGAACGGTGTCGACGATCGCCAGCAGGCGCCGCAGGACGGTGTGCACGATCGCCGCGCCGACGACGCCGAGGACGACGATCGCGCGCAGCCCCAGCCTCACGAGCGGGTGCGCCTTAGTCAGGACGAAGCCGAGCGGCCGTTCCGGCCAGCCTTCGATGAAGAAGCTCGAGGCCAGCAGCCCTGCGATGAGGAAGGCATAGAGGGCGTTGAGCACGATCAGGCTCCGGATGACGGGTCGGGCGATGGCGAGGGCTTGGCTGCTGGTGCGGGTCATGGCGGGGTCTCCAGGGATATCGCTTCTCGATATTATACGCATCGATAAACGATATGTTTCGGAGGTGGGCCCGACGTCTCTGAATCAGGATCCGTCCCGGGCACGGAATTCACTCTCCCCGAACGAGATGCGTCATCGCCGGATCGGGATCGCTGGCGGAGATCAGCGCGCGCTCGAAGCCGGGGCCGCATTTCTCCGCCAGGAGGGCGTCCAGGGCACCGAGACTCGCCTGCTCCGCGGGTTCGGCCAGGATGTCGGCGGTCGTGAGGATCAGCGCGAGCGACGGGTTGGCGGCCTGAAAGTCGCGGCGGAAGTACGGGTCCGAGTAGCACGAGAACATGCCGAGCATCCGGAGCCGGGTCGGGCGTTGCCGGAGAGCCGCGAGCACGGGGCGCATCCTGAAGCGGAAGATCCCGTCGAGAAGGATCCCGACGCCGCTCCGGGCCTCGAAGTCCAGGCCGCCGCCGAGGCGCGAGTGGCCGCCGTAGAAGACGACGTCGCTCTCGACGAGCTCGCGGTAGAAGCTCGCCTTGACGGCGCGGCTCAGCTCGTCCCGCTCCCGGCGGAGGAGATCCGGGTCCGCCTCTCGCGCGGCGCCCTCCGCCGGGGAGCTCGTGTAGAGATCGATGTCGACTTTCCGGTCGCCGATCGTCTTCGTCAACCGGAAGAGGGCTGGCGAGCCCGGCCCCGGCCGGGCCGAGAAGCCGCAGGCGGTGAGCGCGCCGAAGCAGCCGCGTTGCAGGACCTCGTACATCGCGCGCGCGTTGGCGCGATCGTGAACCTGCCCTTCGTCGAGGTCGTGGCCGTAGAAGATCGAGATGCGGAACGGGCGACCGGTCTCGGGCGGCGGGAAGTCCCGGGGACAGGACTCGTCGGTCCAGGAGGCGAGCTGGCGCGCCTGCCGCTCGAGGTTCTCGTAGCGCTCGCGCAAGAGAGCCGTTTCGTTTTCGTGCGGCGCGGGGCGCGAGCACGCGGCCCAGGTCAAGAGGCACGGCAGGAGGCACTGCGCCACCGCGGCGAGCCCGCGGTGTTTCGCGCCGGGGCTCACGGCATGCCCGGGCGGTGCCGTTCGCCGGGACGCCGCCGTCGGATCCACGCCGCCAGGCCGGCGAGCGACAGGAACGGCAGCCAGAGCCAGGCGACCTCCGACCAGAGGACCCGGAGCCCCAGGGGCGACAGGGCTTCGCGCAGGGTGAGCGGCGAGACCTCGATCGGCCGCAGCGGCGCGAAGGATCGCGCGTTGCTGAACGGACTCAGGAACGCAACACCCAGCCCGCCGTTCGTGCAGGCGTCGAGCACGCCATGCGAGAGGGCCGCCACGAGGAGGAAGGCGAAGACGAAGCCTCTCTCCCCGCGCCGCGCGCGCCAGAGTCCCGCGACGGTGCCGGCAGCGACGACCGCGAACAGGATCGAGTGCGTGAACCCGCGGTGGCCCAGGAGATCTCCGTAGCCGACGCCGAAGCGGAACCCGATCACGTCGGCGTCGGGCAGCACGGCCAGCACCCCCGCGGCGGCCAGGAGCGGCCCGCCGACGCGCCGGGAACCCAGTCCCAGGCGCGCGGCGAGCGGAACCGCGAGATGGCCGATCAGCGTGGGCATGGCGGTTCGAAACCCTTCGCCGCCGCGGCCACGACGTCGTCGAAGGAGGTTCGAATCCCCGCGGGCTGGTGCTGGCTGAAGACCAGGCGGTCGCCGTCCGGATCGACGATCACGAGCTCGCGAGCGTTCAAGGAACGATTCACCGGCCCTCGGTCGAGCGCCGGAGGTCGCTGACCACCAGCGTCACGAAGGACCACATCGGATAGGACTCGATGTCGGTCGCCATGGGACTCCCTTCTATCACCCCGAGGGGGACGAGCGCCTGCATCGACGGGCGCGCCGTCGCCCGTTCGGCGAGGTCCCCTTGGTACGATCGATCCGGACGATTTCGCCGGACACCCGAGAACCTTGCCGACCACTATCTTCCTGCAGGCCGCGTTGAATGGCGACCGGATTCACCCGGCAGCGCCGCGCCACCCGACGGCGATCGCGGCAGCGGCTCGCGCGGCCGTGGACGCCGGCGCTCAGTCGGTGCATGTGCATGCGTTCGATGACGCGGGCCGGGAGACTCTCGAGGGCGCCGCTTGCGCCAGGGTCCTGCGCGCCATCCGGGCTCTCTGCCCCGGGATTCCGATCTCGTTGACCACGTCGGCGGCGATCGTGGGGGATCCAGACGAGCGTCTCGGGATCGTCGAAGCCTGGGAGGAGTTGCCGGACCTCGTCACGGCGAATCAGGGCGAGCCGGGAATCGTGGAGCTTTGCGAGTCGTTGCTGTCGCGCGGCGTCGGCATCGAGGCGGGATTGCTGACGCTCGAAGATGCGCGGGCATTCGCGCATTCCGGCCTGGCGGGCCGGTGTCGACGGGTCCTCGTCGAGCCGCTCGACCTGGACCCGCAGGTGGCGGTCCGGCATGCCGCCGGAATGGAAGAGATCGTGACGTCGGCGGGGATCGCCCTGCCGCAGGTTCACCACGGCTACGGCATCGCGTGCTGGGCCGTCAATCGACGCGGGCTGGAGCGGGGGCACGGCATCCGCACCGGGATGGAGGACGTCACGCAGCTGCCGGATGGCAGCCCGGCACGGGACAACGCGGACCTGGTCGCCGCCGCCGCGCGCTTGATCCGCGCGCACGAGGGCCTGCGACCGGGATCCTCCTGAGGCGTTGGGGGCTACAGCTGCCCGGCCAGTCGTTTCGCGGTCATTTTCGACGCAGCGTGACGGCCGAGATCAGCGTCATCAGCAGTCCGACGGGGAAGGGCTCGAGGAGGGTGAAGCCGACGTTGACGAGCGGGTTCGCATAGAGCTTCTTGAACGATTCGGCCTCGCGCGCCGCTTCGTCGATCTTCTCCTGCGGCGCTCCGGCCGCCTTCAGTTCCCCGACCTGCTGGTCGAAGACGTGGTCGACGATCCCCGGCGAGCGGTAATAAACCACCTCCCAGGCCGCGACGTAGCACGCGGCGGAGAGGAGCGCGATCAGGATTCCCACCGCGAACCCCCGCCCGAACGTGATCTTCCCGTGGCCGACGTTGTCGCGGTACGAGCGCACGCCGAAGAAGACGAGCAGCATGGACAGCACGATCCCCGCGTACCCGACGATCATCGCCCGGCTGCCCCCGTCCATGTACGGCAGGTGGGCGAGCATGAGCCCGGCGCCGATCACGCCCGAGATCAGTCCATAGGTCAGCACGGTCTTTTTCATCGAGATCGTCCCCCTCGCAACGGCGCGCTTCACTCTTCTTCGACGACGGCGTCCATCTCGGTCTCGACCAGCCACTCGGGATCGATGAACCTGGAGATTTGCATAATCGTGTTGACCGGCCGGATATCGCGGAAGAACTCGCCGTGCACTTCGGCGACGGCGCGCCAGTCCTCGATCCGGGTGAGCAGGATGCGGGTGCGGATGACGTCCTCGAGCCTCGCCCCGGCCTGCTCGAGCGCCCGCTGCGAGATCTCGAAGCACCGCCGCGCCTGCGCGGCCGGGTCCCCCTGCCCGACGTTCTTCCCATCCGCCCCGATCGGCGCCGTTCCGGCGACCGACACCATGTTCCCGACGCGCACCGCGCGGGAGATGCCGATGATGGGCTCGTAGGGGCTGCCGGTCGAAACGTTGCGGCGTGGGCTCATGCGGCACCTCCGGTCGGGAAGCCGTGGGAAGATTGCCGCTCCCGATCTTCCCGCCGGCCTATCTCGCTGGATCGCTGAGTGGGCATCGAGGATTCCTCTTGAAGTGTTCGAAGTGCGCTGCCTGGCCGGTCGAGCCAGCGCGGTGAGGGCGTACCGGATGCCCGCACTCCAGGCAGGAGAAGCGGACCCTGATATCGCGCCGCGCGCGGCTCCGAAGCTCGAGGGCTTCAAGGACACCGAGGCGTCCATTCTCGTAGGTGCAATAGACCGCCTTGGGCATGGCTGACTCCTTCGATTGCGGCCGTTTCGCGGGACTGTGACTTGGTCCTGTCCCTATCTTCGGCCGGCCTAGTCGTCGTCCTCGTCGCCCTTCTCGCCTTGGACCTCGACGACGATCCGCAAGGTATTCGCTCGATCGGGAGCGGAGAGGCGTTCGTATTCGGCAGGGTCGAGCTTGAGCTCCATCTTCAGCTCTTTGGGGACGCCGCCGTAGGCGAAACCGGCGGTGTCTCCGATCGTCTCGTCGTCCCAGAACTTCTTCGTCACAAGTTTCCCGTCCGCGTCGATGAGCGAGAGGGTAACGTCGACGTCCTGGCGAAACCAGCCGGTCTTCAGGTAGGCGCCGATCTCGACGGGAATCTTCTTGGCTTTCTTCTTGGGCTTCTCGAGCTGGACCCAGACCCGCTCGACGTGCGCCCGATCGACCGTGAACTTGGACGTCTCGTTCGTCGAGAAGGTCAGGAGGAGACCGTTACCCCCATTGTCGACAGCCGCGAGGGCATTACTGCCGTTCTTGCGTTGCAGTTTCACCTCGAGGAGCATCGGGTTCGGGACCTCGACGGCAGCAGCCGCCGCCCTGCCGCGCTCTGCCTCCGCGACCTCCTGCTGCGTCGCCTGACGCGCTCCGACTTGTGCCGAGAGGGTCGGGGTCTGGAACACCAACACCAGAAGAAAGATCGGGACTCGATTCAATGGACCTCCGGGAAGACCTCAGCCGACTGAGTGAACTTCCGTTGTGGAATGCACTATTTCAGCTTCCAGAATGGCCTCTTCCGCTTCGTATGTGATTGACGGCAGGCTACTTGCGAATCGGCTGGCACCTTTTCAGCACTTCAGGTGAGCTCATGACTCAAGAATTGGTGCCTTTCCCCAATCTCCAATCTCAATCTTCGCTGAAGTAGTCAGAGTCAATTTTCTTCATCTCGTAGGACCGAGTCGCGGAGACGCCGACATTGTGGTCAATCATGTATTTCGAGAGTGTGGATCCATCTATAAGCACGATCTTGCTATCGATTCGCGACGCAAATTCAACTGCATCAGCAGAGAAGGATGACGTAGTGATGAATACTCCCTTTCGGGCTCGATGCCCCTGAAGCGCCCCGGCAAATTTCTGGATCTCGGGGCGGCCCACGGTGGAATCCCAGCGCTTCGCCCGGATGTAAATCACATCGAGGCCGAGGCGATCTTCCTTGATGATTCCGTCGATCCCTCCATCTCCGCTCTTCCCGACCGCCTGCCCAGCATCGCGAAGCGTTCCGCCGTAACCCATTCGAACCAAGAGCTCGACGACGAGCCGTTCGAAGAACGACGGAGATGCCCCCTTCACCTGGTCGAGGAGTTCAGCCTCGAGGTCTAGTCGTAGACGCCCATACGCCGCATCTAGTGCCTCCTCGGGCGTCACGTCGCTTGAGACGGGGACCGACGCGGAAGAATCACCTGGTCGCTCATGCCGAAGCTCTCGAAAAACCACGAACTCGGGGAACTGCTCTAAGAACTTGACGTCGATCCGCCCCGGCTTCGCGGCGAGCACGGATTGCCCCCGCTCAGTGATCCGAAAGTAGCCTCTGCGGACTGATGCAATCAGACCTGCCTTCTTAAGATACGTTCGCGCCCAACCTGTTCGGTTGCTAATCACGGTCTGCTGGCCGCTACTGAGCAGTTGCTGCCGCTCCTCGGAGGAGAGGTTGAATTCATCGGCCAGCGAGTCGACAGCTTCCCCGATGCTGTGCTCCTTCCCATCCTTCAAGAGACGGAGGAGGGGAAGCATCACCGTTTGATAGTCAGGTATCGGCATCGAGAACTCCTAGCGATTCGTTAGCGCGCGCTTCCCTTAGGCGACTCGGAGAGTCGCGTCTGTCGCCCACTTCGCCGATGACCTTCTTCAAGACGGCAGGCCACTCACGCAGCCAATGCCGCTGGAAGTTCGTCGAGGCTGGCGCACACGATGGTTCCAAACTCAGTGGCAACACCCGTCTCCTCAACTGCTCGAGCCCAAAAGCGCTCAGTAACCACGATGGAGGAATACGGCAACGCGAGGACAAGGTGGCCAAGATCTGCAAAGTCGTTCGGGTTAACCGGGCGTGACCACTGGCGGTCGCGATAGAGCGTGAGCATGCAATCCGTATGAAGCGAAGGGACTTTCGACCAGAAGTCGATCAGAAATTCCACGCCTCGCGAACAGAATGCGCTGACGGAAAGGCCGTGACCAGAGAGCACAGATTCAAGTTCCTCTTGGAAGTGCAATGTGTACTGTGCGAACTTCAGTCGGTGGCGCAAGTCCTCGGCTTCTTTTCGGAGCTCCGGGCGCAAAGCATCGATTCTGGCGGCATCAAACTTGTTGCGGATTGCACTTGAAAGCCTCTGCGCCAACCTTTCGTCTTCAGTGGTGGACGCGACGAGATCTCGCATTGCCCTTGGCGAGGCGGAGATTTCCTCGAGAGTCTCGAACCGCAAGAACCTCAGGCTCGCCTCCAGTTCTGCTCTTACTTTGGGAGAAAGCCCAAAGAGGTAGCCACGGCCGAAGACTTCCGGAGGTGGCGGAACAGCCGCCACTCCCAGTGCGAGGGCAACCGCACGTTCTAGTTCAAGCGGGAGCACAAATGGCCAGGTGGCAACAAACCATCCTCCGCTCAAGTCATCAAACACCTTTGCCAGCCTCAGTCGTCGCTCGGGACGTTCATTTCGAAGGAGCTCAACGATATGAAGAAAACTCAAGGGTGCACGCGCAGCACCAGAGCGCACAGCTGCGACCAGAGATTCAAGAGCCGCGACATGAGACCGCTCTCGGCTTGTGCCGTAGTAAGCCCTCGACAAGTAGATCCAATGATTGAGGTCGAGAACGACGTACTTCATTTCTCTTGCCGTCTGACGGATCAGGAGCTAAGGGACAACAGGGCGGAGCCTTGCTGCCCGCTAAAGCGAATTGGTAGCCGGTGCACCACGAGAGTCAGATGGGCCATCGCTGAATCTCGCAGAGATGCGCCCAGAACTCCGAGAAGCCCCCTCCCGGTACTGCTCGGAAGTATCCGTGTTCGATGATCTCGCGCCGCTTCGGTACAAGCTGGTTGGGCAAGCTGTCTGCAAGGCGCGCTACCCTCAGGCCGGCGGCGATTGGCAGGTTTTGTGTTGGCAAGCAAGAACGGATTTCCTGGTGGAACCTCTCTATCCACTGTTCGCGAAGGCCGACATGAAAGGCCGCTCGTGCCGTTCGGAGCGAGACCAACGAGACGCCGAGTCCTATCAGTGATGAAAAAACGGCGAAGTTCTCCTTTGTTAAGTACTGGAGAAGTCGGTCAGCCATCGGCGCTCCTTCTACCGGCTAACAAGGTCTCGTAGTGCGAACAGCAATTGCATGTCCGCGTGGCAATGACGCATGAGCCAATCAGCCATTGACGTCGGGATACGGCGGGGTGACTCGAAGGCAGGTAGGTGGGAGGTTTGAAGAGCGTGCGAGCGCTTCGCACCATAGCGGCGGCATCGGGCGAAGAAGCCGATTACAGGGATCCCAAGTTCCAGCTTTCATGAGAGCTTGCCAGGGAGGATACACCCAGGAGCACGGCGACAGAAATTGGCAGCTGCGTCGCGACAAGGGGAGGCAGGCGAGCGGGGCGGGTGGTGCTACTTGACGCCCTTCTCCGGATTCCAGACGCCGTGCAGCTTGCGCACGTAGAGGATCTGGCCGAGGTGGTAGGCGTTGTGGGCCGAGACGTGGGCGATGGTGTCGGCCATGGCGGAGAGCTTGGCGTCGTCGGCGGTCTCGATCACCTGCTCCATCCCCTTCAGGATCTCGTCGAGCTTCGCGATCGTCGCCGGCCAGGTCGTCGCGTCGACCGGCGTGAAGGTCTCCTTGTTGTCGCCCGAGAAGGCGCCCGGCTTCGCGCCGCGCAGTTGCTCGAGAATGCGGCCGTTCCAGAAGACGAGGTGCGTCGCGAGCTGGGCGACCGAGTGGTTCTCGCCCCCGGGGCTCCAGTTCGCCTGCTCCGGCGTCAGGTCGGCGAGCGCCAGCGAGGCCGGCACGAACCACTCCTCGTTCACGTGCGTCGACTTCAACTGCGAGAGGAGGATCGAGCGCAATGTCGGCATCGGCGGCGGCGGGGCGTCGGCGGCGGCGGCGAGCGCGGGGACGAGCGGGACGGCGAGCGCGGCGGCGGCGAGAACGAGGCGAAGGCTCATCGGCGAATCCTCCCGGGGGTCGAAACTCCGTCTGCGGAAGAGTACGCGCCAGCCGGCACCGAAGTTCAACGCGCCGGGACGGCGAGCGGCAGCACGCGCACCTCGGTCGGCGCGAGCGGCGCCGCGCCGGCGGGGCGGTCGGCGTCGGGGAAAGCCGGCCAGTGGCTCGACGCGACGTAATGGAAAGCGGGGCCCACGACCACGCCGAGCGTCGGTTCGTCCCACGAGGGAACGGCGCGCTCGTCGGTGTCGGCGCGCGCCAGCGCGCGGCCGTCCGGCGCCAGCGTGAAGCGCGTCAGGCGCGGCGGCGCCACCCCATTCTGGAGCGCGATCAACCCGTTTCCGTCGCGAACCAGCCCGTCGATCCCCAGCGTCGTCCCGAACGGCGGCGGCTTCAGCCAGGCGAAGCTCCCGCTCGCGAGCTCGATGACGCCGAGGCCGTACCCCCAGTCCGCGACGTAGAGGAGGCTGCCGTCGGCGGCGAGCGCGAGGCCGCCGGGGGAGACCGTGGTGCCGGCGGGGATCACGTCGTCGAGCGAAGTCGCGCCCGGGCGGAGGCGGACGACCGTGCCTCGCCCCGGGTCGCTCGCGTAGACCGTTCCGTCCGGGGCGAGGGTGAGGTCGTTGAGCTGCCCGCCGGCCGGGGCGTCGACGCGGAGGGCGAGGGCGCCCGTCGCGAGATGCCAGGCGGCGAGCGACGAGCGGTCCTTCTCCTCGGGCGGCAGGTTCTCCCCCTGCGGCAGGCCGGCGGTCACCGCCCAGAGGAGATGGCGAGCGGAGTCGACCGCGATGCCGAGCGGCGAGCCCGGCGCGCTGCCGGCGAGGCGGGCGAAGACGGAGACCGTGCCGTCCGCGGCGCGGCGCAGGATCGCGCGCTCGTTGACCACCGAGAGAAAGAAGGACTGCGACGCCGGGTCGAAGGCGATCCCCTCGACGAGACGATTCCCGCGCCGGCAGCGTGAAGGCGACCTCCGAGCGGACGATCGGCTCCATCAACTTCGCGTGCGCCGCGACGAGCGGGGCCCAGCGCAGGTGCTCGTGGAGCGGGAGGAGATCCTCGTTCGTCTCGAAATCGGGGCGATGCATCCCCGCCAGGATCATCGACTCCAGCGCCTCGAACGCCGCCGTGCGATCCCCCACCAGCGCCCGCGCGCCGGCCAGCCGGAACCAGAGATTCGCCGGGTCGGGGAGCGCCTGCGCGGCGTCCTCCAGCTTCGCGCGATAGAGAGGAAGATCCTTCGCCGCGCGCGCCGCGAGAGCTTCCTGGTAGAGCGCCCGCGCCCTCTGCGGCGACGGCGGTTCCGCGGCCAGGGCGAGAGAGGGCGCCAGCAGCGCAACGGCCAGCCAGCTCCGGAGCCTCACAGAAAGCTCTTGCGGTGCGCCGCGACGGGGATCGCGGCGCGCACCTCGGCGACGCGCGCGAGGTCGATCTCGGCCAGCGCGATGCCGATGCCGTCGTCCACCTGCGCCGCGACCTGCCCCCAGGGATCGACGATCATCGACTGCCCCCAGCTCTCCTTGAGGCCGCCGTCGTCGTGCCTGCCGACCTGCCCCGGGGCGATCACCCAGCACTGCGTCTCGATGGCGCGCGCGCGCACCAGCGTCTCCCAGTGCGCGCGGCCGGTCGTGGCGGTGAAGGCGGAGGGGATCAGGATCACCTCGGCGCCGCGCGCCACGAGCGCGCGGTAGAGCTCGCCGAAGCGCAGGTCGTAGCAGATCGTGAGACCGAGCTTGCCGAGGGAGGTCGCGGCGACGACGACCTCCTTGCCCGGGATCACCGTCGCCGACTCGCGGAACGAGACGCCGTCCGGCACGTTGACGTCGAAGAGGTGGAGCTTGCGGTAGACCGCGAGCCGCGCGCCGTCGGGCCCGAAGAGGACGCTCGTGTTCTGGCAGCGTCGCGGGTCGAGCACCTTCTCGTTGAACGAGCCGAGCAGCAGGTGGATGCCGAGCTCGCGCGCCAGCGCGGCGAAAAAGCCGCAGGTCGGTCCGTCGAGCGCTTCCGCCCGCCGGACCTTCTCGGCGTGCGGGCCGAGGTAGTTGGTGTTCTCCGGCGTCGCGACGAGCCGGCGCGCCGCGGGCGGCCGCGTCACGGATCAGGCGCTCCGCCTGGCGGAGATTGCCCTCCGCATCCGAGGTCGAGGTCATCTGGCACACCGCGGCGGTGAAGCGCATCCGGGGAGTCTAACGGCGGGCCGGGCTCCGGCGACTAGAATCCGCCCCCATGCGCCCGTCGCCCCGCCCGCTCCCGCCGACCGCCCTCCTCCTGCTCGCGCTCCTGGCGCCCTTCGCTGCCGTGCCCCTCCGCGCCACCGGGGCCCACGTCCTGCCGTCGGCGCTCGAGCCGGCGTCCACCGGCGGGGCCGAGGCGGTCGACCGCGCGCTCGCCAAGCTCGGCCAGAACCGGCGCCTGCTGGTGATCGGCGCCCACCCCGACGACGAAGACACCTCGACCCTCGCCCGCGTCGCGCGCGGCGACGGGGGGGAGGCGGCCTATCTCTCCCTCTCGCGCGGCGAAGGGGGCCAGAACCTGACCGGCACCGAGCTCGGCCTCGAGCTCGGCATCGTCAGGAGCCACGAGCTGCTGGCGGCGCGGCGCGTCGACGGCGCGCGGCAGTACTTCAGCCGGGCTTTCGACTTCGGCTACACCCGCTCGCTCGACGAGACCCTGCGCTTCTGGCCCGAGAGACGTCCTGCTCGAGGACGTCGTCCGGATCATCCGGCGCTACAAGCCGCAGGTCGTGCTGTCGGTTTTCGGCAACGACGGCTCCGGGCGGCCATGGCCAGCACCAGACGGCGGGGCGCGTCGCGCACGCGGCGTGGCCGCTCGCCGGCGACCCGCAGGCGCTGCCGCAGCTGGCGGCCGAGGGGCTGGTGCCGTGGAGCCCGCAGGCGCTCTACCGCGGGGCCTACTTCGATCCCGAGCGCGCCACGGCGAAGTCGCCGCTCGGCGTCGTCGATCCCTGGAGCGGCCTGTCGATCGTGCAGCTGGCGCGGCTGTCGCGCAGCCAGCACCACACCCAGGCGATGGGGCGCACGCTCGACCTCGGCGCGCAGGAGACGGCGGCGGTCTGGGAGGCCGGCGCCGGACAGGGGGGGAACGATCTCTTCGCCGGCGTCGACACCACGCCTGGCGTCGATCGCCGCCACGATCCCGGATGCGGCGCGCCGCGCCGAGGTGGCGCGCCAGCTCGAGGCCGCCGCGTCGGCCGCCCTCGCGGCGAGGAAGAGCCTGCAGCCGGGCGATCTCGCTCCCGCCGCGCGTGCGCTCGAAGCGATCTCGACCCGGCTGGGAGCGGCGAGCGTCGCGCTGCGGGGCTGCGACGCGCCCGGCTGCGTCGCCGCCGCGGACCTCATCGACGAGAAGCGCGCCGTCGCCGCCGAGGGGCTGGCGGCGGCGCTCGGCCTGGTGCTCGACGCCACGGTCGACCGCGAGACGCTGGTGCCGGGCGAGAGCGCGACGCTGAGCGTGGCGGTCTGGAACACCGGCAGCGCGCCGCTCGACCTGACGGGCGTGGCGATCGCGAGCGCCCTCGGCGCCGTGCCGTCCCCCGCCGGCCTGCCGCGAACGCTGGCGGCAGGGGAGCTCGTGAAGCTCGACGTGCCGCTCGCGGTGCCGCTCGCCGCGGCGCCGACGGTGCCGGGCTACCTGGCGCGGCCTCTCGCCGGCGAGATGTACGACTGGAGCGCGCTGCCGGCCGCCGAGCGGGGCGAGCCCTTCGGTCCCGCCGTGGTGCGGGTGCGCGTCGCCTTCGCCTCGAACGGCGCGGCGGGGGAGCTCGGACGCGACGCCGTCTGGCGCAACGGCGACCCGGCGGTCGGCGAAGTGCGCCGGCCGCTGCGCGTCGTGCCGCGGCTCGAGGTCGCGGTGACGCCCGACCTCGTGGTCGTGCCGCTGGCGCGTTCCGCCTCGCCGCGCCTGCGCATTCGCGCTGCACTCGAACGCCGCGACGCCGCTCGCCGGCGACCTGCGCCTCGAGCTCCCCTGCGCCGGCGCGCCGAAGCCGCTCGGGCGCTTCCAGCTCGCCGCCGCGACGGCCGAAGCGACCTTCGACGCGCCGCTCCCGGGCTGCGCCGGCGCCGGCCGCGAGCGCGCCCGGATCGTGGCGAGGCTCGACGACGGCGAGGAGCTGGCGGGCGCCTACCCGCTCGTGGCGCCGCCGCTGGTGCCGCCGACGCCGGAGGCGCGCGCCGCCGAGACGACCGTGGCGCGCCTCGACCTGCAGTTGCCGAAGCTGCGCAGCATCGCCTACGTGCCGGGCGCGGCGGACGAGATCCCGGAGCTCCTCGCGGCGGTCGGGCTGCCCGTCGAAGTGGTCAGCGGCGAGACGCTGGCGAGCGCCGACCTGACGAGCTACGACGTGGTGGTGATCGGGCCGCGCGCCTACTCGAGCGACGACGCCCTGGTGCATGCCAACGCGCGGCTGCTCGACTGGGTGCGCGGCGGCGGCACGATGATCGTGCAGAACCAGCAGTCGCCCTACACCGACGGCAAACTGGCGCCGCTGTCGCTGACTTTCACCCGCCCGGTCGACCGCGTCACCGACGAGACGGCGCCGGTCACCCTGCTCGCCCCGGCCGACCCGATCGTCACCACGCCCAACCGGCTCGGCGCGGACGACTGGCAGGGGTGGATCCAGGAGCGCACGCTCTACCTGCCGCGCGAATGGGACGCCGGCTGGACGCCGCTCCTCGAGATGAAGGACCCCGACCAGCCGGCGACGCGCGGCGCGCTGCTCGAGACGCGCCTCGGCAAGGGGCGCTACGTCTACACCGGGATCGCCTTCTTCCGGCAGCTGCCGGGGGGCGTGCCGGGGGCGTGGCGGCTCTTCGCGAACCTGCTGGCGCTGGGCGAGAAGCCGGCGTCGAAGCGCTGAGCGGGAATCAGCCGGCGATCAGCGCGCCGTAGCCTTCGCGGTAGGTCGGGTAGCGGAAGCGATAGCCGCTCGCGCGCAGGCGCGCGTTGGAGCAGCGCTTGTTCGTGCCTTCGAAAACAAAAGCTTCCATAGAAGGGCTGGACTCGGTGCGTGGAGCCGGGACCCCGAGCGCCGTGGCGAGCCAGGCGGTG
Source organism: Thermoanaerobaculia bacterium (assembly GCA_963699245.1). Lineage (GTDB taxonomy): Bacteria > Acidobacteriota > Thermoanaerobaculia > Multivoradales > JAGPDF01 > JACTMI01. The sequence goes on along the minus strand of OY969426.1, from coordinate 1,168,331 downwards.
ACCTCGTCGATCGGCGCGGGAGCGTCGTCCACGCCGAGGTAGAGCGGCGCGGGGTTCTCGAGGTGCAGGAGATGCGCCAGCGCGCCGGCGCAGTCGTCGCGGTGGATGCGATTGGCGTAGCGCGGGGGACCGGCGGCGAGCGTCGCCCTTCCCGAGCGGACCTTGTCGATCAGTCGCGTCCGCCCCGGGCCGTAGATGCCGGCGAGTCGGAGGACGATGGGAGTCTCTGCGCTGTCGCGGACGAGCTCTTCCCCTTCTATGAGCCTTTTTCCTCGAAAGTTCGTCGGCAACGTCGGGGAGTCTTCATCGACCCAGGCGCCGTCATCCTGGGCATAGACCGCGGTGCTCGAGACGAACAGAAAGCGTTCGGGCCGGTGGCGCGTGAGAGCCGGCGATGCGAGGAGGTTGCGCACGCCGTCGACGTAGGCGCGCCGATAGGCGTCGTCGGTCGACTGGTCGGCGGCGGCGGTGTAGACGACGGCGTCGACTTGCGGCAGCTCTTCGAGCGTCGCCGGATCGCCGAGGTCGGCGGCAGACGGGGACGATCGGCGCCGGGAGCCGCGTCGGCGTGGCGGCGCAGGCCGAAGACGGTGTCGCCGGCCTTCGTCAGCTCGAGCGCGAGCGCGGTGCCGACGTCGCCGCAGCCGGCGACGAGCACCCTCACGCCGCGGCCTGGCCGGCGCTCGCGGCGACGCGCTCCTCGGCGAAGCGGGCGGCCTGCTCGCAGCAGCCGTTCATGGCGACGCCGAAGTAGCTCTGCCCGGCGACGTGCAGGCCGGGGAGGGTCTGCAGCCGCTCGGCGATCGTCGCCAGGCGCTGCGCGTGGCCGACCGTGTACTGGCTGATGCCGAGCGCGTGGCGGAAGATCCAGCTGCGCTCGGGAGCGGCCGTCAGCTTCATCGTGCGCTCGAGGTCGCGGCGGACGATCGAGAGGATCTCGGCGTCGGAGAGCTTCACCGCGTCCGGATCGAGGGCGCCGCCGATCATGGCGCGCAGCAGCACCTTGCCCGCCGGGGCGCGCTCGCCGGGGAAGATGCTCGAGTCCCAGAGGCAGCCGAGAATGCGCGGCCCTTCGCCGCGCGGCACCAGGAAGCCGAAGCCGTCGGGCGCGCCGCCCGATCGCCTGGCCGCGTCGAGCGCCAGGCCGACCACGGCGAGTCGAGGCGGAGGGAATCGCCTGCGACGGCCGCGGCGAGCGGCGCGTCGAGCGGCGCGAGCAGCGGCGCGGCGTGCGCGGCGGGCATGGCGAGGACGACCTCGTCGGCCGCGAGCGGCTCGCCGCCGTTCGAAGTCGATCCGCCAGCGGCTTCCCTTCGCGCACCGAGGCGCCGCGTCGGCGCGTCCGCTCTCGGCCGCGTCGCCGAGCGCGCGCGGCGAGCGCGTCGGTGAAGGTCTGGATGCCCCCGCTTGAACGAGGTCAGGCGGCCGCCGGGGCCGGCCGGGCCGCCCGGGCGCTCCATCTCGGGCGCGTCCTCGCCGCGGGCGCGCAGCGCGGCGAGCTTCTTCTTCGCGGCGCCGCGCTCGCGCCCCTTGGCGATCATCGCCTTGCACCAGCCCGCCGTGCTCGGCCTCCATCGCCGCCATCTTCGGGAAGCAGCTCTGGAGCGAGAGCTGGCGCGCGTCGCCGGCGAAGACGCCGGAGACCATCGCGCCGACCAGCACGTGCGCCGCCTCGGCGCCGATGCGCCGGCGCGCGAACTCGTAGACCGTCTCGTCGCTGTCCGGACGCTTCGCCGCGAAGGGCTCGCCCAGCACGCGCAGCCTTCCGCGCACGCTCAGCACCGGGCAGGTGAAGAAGCTGCCGGCGCCCGAGGGGAGCAGGTGGAGCCGTCCGTTGCGGTAGAGGAAGCGGCGCGCCGCGGCGTCGTCCGAGGGCAGCCAGCTCGCCGCGCAGGCCGAGCCGGTCGACCAGGTCGATCGTCTCCGGCACGTTGTCGAGGAAGCCGTTCGGCCCCCACTCGACGCGGTAGCCGCCGTCGCGCTCGGTGCGCAGGTTGCCGCCGAAGCGCGGCGCCGCCTCGACCAGCCGCACGTCGAGCCCGCCGGGGACGCGCGCGGCGCGCTCCCGGAGCTCGAAAGCGGTGGCCAGTCCCGCGATCCCTCCGCCGACGACGACGATGCGCTTCATGACCGACTCCGTGCTGCGATCAGACCGTGCGCGAGAAGACCGGCTTCTCGGCCCGCCGCTTGGCTTCGAGATAGCGGTCGAAGGCCATGCAGACGTTGCGCACGAAGAGGCGTCCGGGCGGGGTGACGACCAGCGAGTCGGCGTTGGTCTCGACGAATCCCTCGGCGCGCACCTCGTCGAGCGCCGCGAGCGAGCTCGGCGAAGTAGGCGTCGAAATCGATGCCGAAGCGGGCCGCGACCTCGCCCTTCGAGACGCGGAAGTTGCACATCAGCTGGCGGATGACGTACTGGCGGATGCGGTCGTCCTGGTCGAGCAGGTAGCCGCGCTCGATCGGGATGCGGCCTTGCGTCGATCTTCTCGTAGTAGCGCGACAGCTTCTTCTCGTTGGCGAAGAAGCCCCCCTCGACCTCGCCGATGCCGGAGACGCCGAAGGCGATCATGGCGTTCGACGGCTTGACCGTGTAGCCCATGAAGTTGCGGTCGAGCTTGCCGGCGCGCGCGGCGCGGGCGAGCTCGTCGCCGGGCAGCGCGAAGTGGTCCATGCCGATCGGCTCGTAGCCGGCGGCCATCAGGCGCTCGAGCGCCGCGAAGTAGAGCGCCATCTTCGCCTCGCGCTGCGGCAGCGCGGACTGGTCGATCCGCTTCTGGTTCGGGCGGATCCAGGGGACGTAGGCGAAGGAGTAGATCGCCAGGCGATCCGGGTGGAGCTCGGCGACCTGCTCGAGGCTCTGGCGGAAGCTCGCCTCGGTCTGCAGCGGCAGGCCGTAGACGAGGTCGAAGTTGATCCCCTCGGCGAAGCCGACCTGGCGGGCGCTCGCGATGAGCTCTTTCGTCTGCTCGAAGGTCTGGCCGCGGCCGATCGCCTCCTGCACGTCGGGGGTGAAGTCCTGCACGCCGAAGCTCAGGCGGTTGAAGCCGAGCTCGGCGAGCTTCTCGAGGTGCTCGATCGTGGTGACGCGCGGGTCGACCTCGATGGCGCGCTCGGCGTCGGGCAGGAGCTCGAAGTGGTTCGTGATCATGCCCGAACAGCCGCCCGAGCTGGTCGGGATCGAGGTAGGTCGGCGTGCCGCCCCCCCAGTGCAGCTGGATCAGGCGGCGGCGGTGCGGGATCTGCGCCGCGACCAGCTCGAGCTCGCGGCCGACGTACTCGAGGTACTCCGCCGCGACGTCGCGCCGCTGCGTCGCGATGACGTGGCAGCCGCAGTAGCTGCAGTGCTTGGCGCAGAAGGGGATGTGGACGTAGAGGCTGAGCGGCTCGCCGGCGTGCTCGCGGTCGGCGATGGCCAGCTTCTCGCGGTACTGCGTCTCGCCGACGCCGTCGTGGAACTCGACCGCGGTCGGGTAGGAGGTGTAGCGCGGCCCCGGCCGGTCGAAGCGCCGGACGGTTTCGGCGTCCGGAATCGCGATGGGTTGCGTCATGCGGGTCCCCCCTTCGAAGTCCGCGCGTGCACGTGGTCGACCAGGCGTGCGACCTGGTCGGGATCGACGCTCGGCTCGATGCCGTGGCCGAGGTTGAAGATGTGTCCGGGCGCCGGGCCGGCCTCGTCGAGCACGCGGTCGGCGAGGCGGAGGAGCTCGGCCGGGGGCGCCATCAGCGCCGCCGGGTCGAGGTTCCCCTGCACGCCGATGCGCGGCCCGAGGATGCGCGGGCGCGCGACAGCGGCAGGCGCCAGTCGATGCCGGCGACGTCGAGCGGCAGGCCGGGCAGTTGGTCGAGCAGCGTCGCCCCCTGGTTCGGAAAATAGATCAGCGGCACGCCGAGCGGCGCGAGGGCCGCGAGGATCCGCTTCACCGGCGGCAGCGCGTAGCGGGCGAAGGCGTCGGGGCCGAGGTGGCCCGACCCAGGAGTCGAAGATCATCAGCGCCTGCGCGCCGGCCTCGGCCTGGCCGCGCAGGTAGGCGATCGTCTGCGTCGCCAGCTTGTCGAGCAGCTCGTCGGCGGCGGCGGGCTCGGCGTAGAGGAAGCTCTTGGCGGCGAAGAATCCCTTCGACCCCTTGCCCTCGACGAGGTAGCAGTAGAGGGTGAAGGGCGCGCCGGAGAAGCCGATCAGCGGCGTCCGCGCCGGCAGCTCGCGCCGCAGCATCCGCAGCGTCTCGAAGACCTGCGGCGCGTTCTCCTGCGGCGGCGGCAGCGTCGAGCGCCGCGATCGCCGCCGGCGGTGCGCAGCGGATGCGCGAAGACCGGCGCCGGGTGGAACTCGAGCCCGAGGCCGATGCCGTCGAGCGGCGTCAGGATGTCGCTGAAGAGGATCGCCGCGTCGAGCGCGAAGCGGCGGATCGGCTGCAGGGTCACCTCGGCCGGCGAGCTCGGGCGTGCGCACCATGGTGAGGAAGTCGTGCTGCGCGCGCAGCGCCCGGTACTCGGGCAGGTAGCGCCCGGCCTGGCGCATGATCCAGATCGGCGTGTGCGCGGCCTTCTCGCGCCGGCAGGCGGCGAGGAAGGGCGGCAGGGGTCGATTCGGGCGACTCGGTCACGCGTCAGCCCTCGGCGAGCCAGCGCGCCGCTTCGGGCGCGTAGTAGGTGAGGATGATGTCGGCGCCGGCGCGCTTGATGCGCGATCAGGCTCTCGAGCGCCACCCGCTTCTCGTCGATCCAGCCGCTTCTCGGCCGCCGCCTTGATCAGGCTGTACTCGCCCGACACCTGGTAGGCGGCGGTCGGCATGCGGAAGGTCTCCTTCACGCGGCGGATGATGTCGAGATAGGGCCCGGCCGGCTTGACCATCACGATGTCGGCGCCCTCCTCGATGTCGAGCGCCACCTCGCGCATCGCCTCGTCGCCGTTCGGCGAATCCATCTGGTAGGCGCGGCGGTCGCCGAAGGCCGGCGTCGACTGCGCCGCGTCGCGGAACGGGCCGTAGAAGCCGGAGGCGAACTTGGCCGAGTAGGCGACGATCGGGGTGTTGGCGAAGCCCTCGGCGTCGAGCGCGGCGCGGATCGCGGCGACGCGGCCGTCCATCATGTCGCTCGGCGCGACGGCGTCGGCGCCGGCGCGCGCGTAGGCGACCGAGGCGCGCGCCAGCAGCGGCAGCGTCGAGTCGTTGTCGACCGCGCCGTCGGCGCGTCAGCAGCCCGCAGTGGCCGTGGCAGGTGTACTCGCAGAGGCAGACGTCGGCCCACACCAGCAGGGTCGGGATCTCCTTCTTCAAGCGCGCGGATGGCGCGCGGCACGATGCCGTCCGGGTCGTAGCCCGGGCTCCCCTCGGGATCCTTGTGGTCGGGGATGCCGAACAGGATCACCGCCGGCACGCCGAGCGCGTGCGCGGCCGCGCCTCGACGACCAGGTTGTCGATCGAGAGCTGGCGACGCCCGGCATGCTGGCGACCGGATTGCGGCACCTTCTCGCCGCCGATCGACGAAGAGCGGATAGACGAAGTCGCGCGGCGACAGCGTCGTCTCGGCGACCATCGAGCGCCAGGCGGCGTTGGCGCGCAGGCGGCGCATACGGAGTCGGGGGAAGGCCATGTTCGCGTTCCTTTCGGCAAAGCGGTGACGGGCGGCGCGCACGGCGGCCACCAGTCCGTCGAGGGTGCTCGGATCGGCGACGGCGTCGGCGGCGCGGCCGCGGCGGGCGAGCGACTCGGCCGTCGTCGGTCCGATCGCAGCCACCGCGGCGCGGGCCAGCAGGTCGCGCAGCGCCGGCTCGCCGAGCGACTCGGCGAGGCCGTCGACGGCGGAGGGGGAGGCGAAGGTGACGACGTCGACCTCGCCCCGCCCGGCGGCGGCGAGGCAGCGCGCGCGATCGAGCGGCGCGGCGAGCGTCCGGTAGGCCTCGACGCGCAGGACCTCGGCGCCGAGCGCCGCGAGCCCCGTCTCGAGCGTCGTCGCGGCGCGGTCGGCGGCGGGGAAGAGGACGCGCGCGCCGGCGGCGTCGCCGGCGGCGGCGAAGGCGGCGACCAGCGCCTCGGCGTTGAACTCGGCCGGGACGCGATCGACCCGCCAGCCGCGCTCGCGGGCGGCGGCGGCGGTGGCGGCTCCGACCGCGGCGACGCGCAGCGCGGCGGGGAAGTGCGCGCGGTGCGCGGCGACCGCTTCGACGGCGTGCGCGCTGGTCAGGACGATCCAGTCGAAGCTCTCGAGTCGGCCGAGCGCGCGCGCGAGCGGCGCCGGATCGACGGCGGGCGCGACGGTCATCGCCGGCCAGTGGAGCACGCGCGCACCGGCGCGCGCGAGGCGCTCGGCGAGCGGGCCGCGCGGCGGCTCGTCGCGCGTCACCACGACGCCGAGTCCGGCGAGGGCCGGTGCGTCGGTCATCCCTTGACGCTCCCCGGCCTTGCGGATCTCTTCGAGGATGCCGGCGGCGCCATCGGCGATCAGCGCGTCGGCGAGAGTGCGGCCGAGCCCGGCGGGGTCGGCCGCGCTGCCGCGACGGCGGCCGGCGACGTGGCGCGAGCCGTCGAGCGCGACGACGGTGGCGCGCAGGTCGATCTCGTCGTCTTCGAGCGTCGCCAGCGCGCCGACCGGCACCTGGCAGCCCCCTTCGAGCGTCGCGAGGAGGGCGCGCTCGGCGGCGGTGGCGATGCGGGTCGGCGCATGGTCGAGCTGCCGCACCCAGAACGCCGTGTCGGAGTCGTCGGCGCGGATCTCGACGCCGACGGCGCCCTGCGCCACGGCGGGGAGGAAGCGGTCGAAGGCAGGTACTCGGTGACGTGCGCCGCGAGGCCGAGGCGCTTCACGCCGGCGGCGGCGAGCAGGATGGCGTCGTAACGCCCCTCCTGCATCCGGCGGACGCGGGTCGGCACGTTGCCGCGCAGGTCGACGAGCTCGAGCTCGGGGCGCCAGCGGGCGACGAGGGCGCGGCGGCGCAGGCTGCTGGTGCCGACGCGCGCGCCGGCCGGCAGGGCGTCGAACGAGGCGCCGTCGCGCGACAGCCAGACGTCGCGCGGGTCCTCGCGCTCGAGCACCGCGGCGAGCGCGAGCCCCGGCGGCAGCTCGGTCGGCAGGTCCTTCAGGCTGTGCACCGCGAGATCGACGGTGCGGGCGAGCAGCGCCTCCTCGATCTCCTTGGTGAAGAAGGCCTTGCCCGCGACCTCGGAGAGCGGGCGGTCGAGCACCTGGTCGCCCTCGGTCTTGATCTCGACGATCTCGATCGGCGGCGCGCCTGCGATGGCCGAGAGGAGCGCGGCGACGTGATGGGCCTGCCAGAGCGCCAGCTCGGAGCCGCGCGTGCCGATGCGGAGCGGACGGTTCACGACGATTCCCCCTCGACGGTGAAGCGATAGCCGATGCCGCGCACGGTGTGGAAGTGGCGCGGCGCCTGCGCGTCGCGCTCGAAGCGCTTGCGCAGCCGGACGATGAAGTTGTCGACCGTGCGGGTCGACGGATAGAGCTCGTAGCCCCAGGCCTTGTCGAGCAGCTCCTCGCGCGAGACGACCTCGCCCTGGCGCTCGGAGAGCACCTTGAGGATCACCGCCTCCTTCTGCGTGAGCTGCTGGATGGTGCCGTCCCACGAGCGCCCCTGCAGGCTGCCGAAGTCGAGCTCGTTGCCGCCGAAACGCAGCACCGGCGCGGCGCTGGCGGTGGCGCGCTCGTACCAGCCCCAGCGCTTGAGGATCACCTTGACCCGCGCCAGCAGCTCCGAGAGGTGGAAGGGCTTCGGCAGGTAGTCGTCGCCGCCCGCCTCGAGCCCCTGCACGCGGTCGTCGACGCTCGACTTGGCGGTGAGGAAGAGGACCGGCGTCTGGATCCCCTCGCGGCGCGCCGTCTCGCAGATCGTGAAGCCGTCGAGGCCGGGCAGCATGACGTCGAGCAGGACGAGGTCCTGGCCGCCGCGGCGGATCGCCTCGAGCGCCGCTCTGCCCTCGCCGACGACCTGCGACGCGGTAGCCCTCGGCTTCGAGGTTCTCGGCGATCCCCTGGGCGAGGTGCTCCTCGTCCTCGACCACCAGGATGGTGCGGACCTCGCTCACGCGGCCTCCTCGCTGCCGGCCGCCGGCCAGGCGACGGTGAAGGTGGCGCCGCGCCCCGGCCCGGGGCTCGACGCGGTGACGCGGCCCCCCTGCAGCTCGACGAAGCGGCGCACGACGTAGAGCCCGAGGCCGGTCCCCTTGCTGGTGCGCCGCAGCTCGTCGCCCGGGCGGTAGAACTTCTCGAACAGGCGCTCGGCCTCGGCGGGCGTCGAAGCCGACGCCGTCGTCGGCGACCTGCGAGCTCGACCATCCCCTCGCGCGCGCCGGCCGATCAGGCGGATCTCGCGCCCGCCGCCGGCGGTCGAGGCGCGCAGCGCGTTCTCCATCAGGTTGCGCAGGACGGTGCGCGCGGCGGCGGGATCGGCGGCGATCACGCAGCCCGGCGGGCACCGCGCGGGTGAGGCGCACGCCGTACTCGGCGGCGCGCTCGGTGAACTCCTCGGCGACCGCCGCGACCAGCCGCGTCGAGCGGCAGGCGCTCGGCTGCGCAGCGTCGGCGCGGCCGGCCTCGAGCGTCGCGGTGTCGAGGATGCGGCCGACCATGTCCTCGAGGCGGCGGATGTCGCCGCGCATGCGGGTCGATCAGCGCGTCGAGCCGCGCCGGCTCGGGGCGGCGCAGCGCGATCGTCTCGGCGGCGAGCTGGAGGCTGGCGATCGGGCTCTTGAGCTCGTGGGTCACCGCGGCGATGAAGTTCTGCTGCCGGCGGCGCAGCTGGGCCTCCGCGCGCAGCGTGCGGCTGATCACCGCCATGCAGGCGCCGAGCACGGCGAGGAAGAAGCCCCCCTCCCAGGCGTACTGGCGCAGGCGCCGGACGTGCTCGCGCTCGACCGCGTCGTAGCGCGCGCGGCGAGACGGTGATCGCCGCGGCCGCTGAAGTCGAGGTCGGGGAAGAGTGCTCGCCACCTCGTCGCGGCCGAGGCCTTCGGCTTGAGCAGCCACTCGGCGGCCCGCCGGTTGGCGTCGTGCAGCGCGCGCGAGGCGCTCGGACTCCACGCCGCACCAGGCGGCGCTGGTCGAGCATCCACCAGACCACCTCGCGCGGCGGAGAAGACCAGGATCGCCAGGAAGGCGATGCGCAGGGCGCGCGTGCGACCGGGACGGAGCGGCATCGGTCAGCCGCGCCCCTCGTGCGCCGGCGAAGAGCTCGCCGAGCGCGGCGCCGAGGCGGTCGAGGTGCTCGTCGCGGTGGGCGAGCGAGAGGAAGCCGACCTCGTAGGCCGACGGCGCGAGCGCGATGCCGCGGCGCGAGGAGGCCGTGGAAGATCGTCTTGTAGCGCTCGGCGGCGGCGCCGGTCGATGGCCTCGGCGCGCGCGCGGCGCTTCGCCGGCCTGCAGGCTCAGCCAGAAGAGCGAGCCCTGGCGCACCAGCTGCGCCGGCCAGGGCGCCGCGGCGAGCACCGGCGCGAGCGCGCGCTCGAGCTGCGCGCCGAGCTCCTCGAGCTTCGCCCAGGCGTTGCTCGCGCTCGAGGATGCGCAGCGTGGCGAGGCCGGCCGCCATGGCGACCGGATTGCCGGAGAGCGTGCCCGCCTGGTAGACGTCGCCGAGCGGGCGCGAGGCGCTGCAGGATCTCGCGCCGGCCGCCGAAGGCGCCGACCGGCATGCCGCCGCCGAGGATCTTGCCGAAGGTGGCGAGGTCGGGCGTGATGCCGGTAGAGCTCGGCGGCGCCGCCGCGCGCGACCCGGAAGCCGCTGATCACCTCGTCGAAGATGAGCAGCGCGCCGGCGCGCGCGGTCAGCGCGCGCAGGTGGCGCAGGAACTCGGGGCGCTGCAGCAGCAGGCCGTTGTTGGCCGGCACCGGCTCGACGATCACCGCCGCGATGCGCTCGCCGTCGCGGCGGAAGAGCTCGTCGAGCGCCGCCTCGTCGTCGAGCGGCAGCGACGCAGGTCAGGCCGGCGAAAGGCGCCGGCACGCCCGCCGAGCGAGGGCTGGCCGAAGGTCACCAGGCCGGAGCCCGCGGCGACCAGCAGGTGGTCGGCGTGGCCGTGGTAGCAGCCGGCGAACTTGACGATCAGGTCGCGCCCGGTGAAGCCGCGCGCCAGGCGGATGGCGCTCATCGTCGCCTCGGTGCCCGAGGAGACGAAGCGCACCTGCTCGAGGCCGGGGTAGCTCGCGACCACCGCCTCGGCGAGGTCGATCTCGCCCGTCGCAGGGAGCGCCGAAGGTCATGCCGCGCGCGGCGGCCGCGCGCACCGCGGCGAGGACCTCCGGATGCGCATGGCCGAGGATCGAGCGGTCCCCACGAGCCGACGAAGTCGAGGTAGCGCCGGCCGTCGGCGTCCTCGATCTCGGCGCCCTCGCCGCGGGCGAGGAAGAGCGGCGTGCCGCCGACCGCGCGGTAGGCGCGCACGGGCGAGTTGACGCCGCCGGGGATGACCTTGCGGGCGCGCTCGAAGAGGGCGCGCGAGCGCGGCCCGGCGGAATCGGCGGTACGCGGTCGAGTCGGGAGCCAGGGTCTCGCTCATCGGCGGGCCTCCATCTCGCGGATTCTGCGCCAGCGGGTCGAGCGCGCCGGCGATGTCGGTGAATTCGCGGAAGAGCTCCGCGTCGCCGGCGGCGAGGAAGCTCCCCACCGCTTCGACGCCGAGCTCGCTGGCCAGGCCGCGCAGGCCGAGCGTCGGCAGGTGCGCGAGCCGCTTGGCGAGCGTCTCGGCCCAGCGCGACGAGCGCCTCGCGCTGGCGCTCGTCGAGGCCGGCGCCCTCCTTGGCGAGCAGGCGCTCGACCCCTTCGATCGCGGTCTGGCGGTAGCGCTGGTTGATGCGCGCCAGCACCGGCGAGAGGACCCGCTCGGCGAGACGATGGCGCAGCTCGTCGAGCGCCTGGTCGACCATCTCGCGCGCCGCGGCGGTCTCGGCGCGGCGGCGCTCGCGCTGGCGGTCGGCTTCGGTGTTGATCTCGTCCATGCCGAGGCGCGGGATGCCGGCCGCGCGCGCCGCCGCCGGATCGACGTCCGGCGGCACCGCGAGGTCGACCGCGAGCGGCGGCTCGCCGCTCTCGCTGCGCGCCGCCAGCTTCTCGAGGCACGGCGCGGTCGAGCACCGCCTCGGGCGAGCCGGTGGCGGCGACCAGCGCCTCGAGGCGCGGCGGGCGGGCGCGGAACTCGTCGAGGCTCATCGCTGTCGGCGCGCCGAGCTCGGCGGCGAGCTCGCGGGCGCGCTCGAGCGTCCGGTTGACCACCACCAGCGGCACCCGCTCGCGCGCCAGCGACTCGCCGCACTTGCGGGTCATCGGCGAGACGCCGATCAGCGCCACGACGCCGGGCTCGGTGTCCGCGCCGTGTCCGGCGTGGGCATGGAAGCGCTCGAGCACGTGGTCGGCGGCGATCTCGGCGAGCGACAGGCGGCCGTCGCCGAGCGCCGAGCCGCGGTGGACCTGGTGGGCGACGCGCAGCGCCTCCTCGACCAGGCGGCCGGCAGGCGCCGCCGGCGGTGCCGGCGGCGCGCGCGGTGTTGAGCGCGTCGCGCAGCTGGCCCTGGATCTCGCGCTCGCCGAGCTGCGCCGAGTCGAGCCCGGCGGCGACGACGAAGAGGTGCTCGACGGCGCCCTCGCCGTGCCAGCCGCGCAGCTGGTGCTCGGCCTCGCCCGGCTGCGGCTCGCGGCCGACGAGGACGCGGAAGACGTCGCGGCGGCGGTCGCAGGCGCGGCGTCCGTCGCGCTCGCGGTAGAGCACCTCGACGCGGTTGCAGGTGGCGAGGTAGACGAGCTCGGCGACGCCGAGCTCGGCGGCGAGCCGCGCCACCGCTCTCGGCGCGCTGCTCGCGCGCCACCGTGAAGCGCGCGACGGCGTCCGCGCCCTGGTTCCGGAAGGTCAGGCCGACGAGTCCGATGGCGTCCATGGAGGGTTTTGTAGCAGCGCTCGCCGGGCGATGTGTCATGGAAATGTCATCGCGGGCAAAGACTGCCCGGAGGGGTGGGCGGGACGCCGCTCAGCCGGCGGAGCGGCCCTGCATCTCGGCGGCGCGGCGGGCCGATTCGGCGCCGCGCGCGGCCCGTTCGCCGCGCGCTCGCGGCGTCCGTCCAGCCGGCGAGGTGCCGCGTCACCAGGTCGGCGAGGAAGTCGAGGTGGTCCGCGCGCTCGTCGAGGCAGCGGATGAAGCGGAAGCGCTCGCCTCCGTGGTGCTCGAAGATCTCCCGGTTCAGCTGGTCGATCTCCTCGAGCGTCTCGAGGCAGTCGGCGGAGAAGCCGGGGCAGATGACGTCGAGCTTCTTCACGCCGGAGCGCGCCAGCGCCTCGACCGTCCTGTCGGTGTAGGGCTTGAGCCACTCCTCCTTGCCGAACAGCGACTGGAAGCTGACCTGCCAGCGCTCGGGCGGCAGGCCGAGCGCCTCGGCGAGCAGCCGCGCCGTCTTCTGGCAGTAGCAGTGGTAGGGGTCGCCGCCGTCGAAATAGCTCTGCGGCATGCCGTGGAAGCGACATCAGGAGCTTCTCCGGCTCGCCGTCGCGCTGCCAGAGCTCGCCGCACGCTGGCGGCGAGCGCCGCGATGTAGCCCGGCTCGTCGTGGTAGGTCTCGATGGTGCGCATCGCCCGGCACCCAGCGCCAGCTCGCGAGCGCCGCGAACAGCGCGTCGCAGGTCGAGGCGGTGGTGGCGGCGGCGTACTGCGGATAGAGCGGCAGGACGACGATCGCGCCGGCAGCCGGCCGCGGCGAGCCCGTCGAGCGCCGAGGCGATCGACGGATTGCCGTAGCGCATGCCGAGCGCGACGACGACCTGGTCGCCGAAGCGGGCGCGCAGCCGCGCCGCGACGCCGCTCACCTGGTGCTTCGAGATGGTGAGGAGCGGCGAGCCCTCCGGCGTCCAGACCTTCTCGTAGAGCTTCGCCGACATCGCCGGCCGCTTGGTCAGGATGAAGAGGTGGAGGATCGGCAGCCACTTCCAGCGCGGCAGCTCGATCACCCGCGGATCGGAGAGGAACTCCTCGAGATAGACCTTGAGGGCGGCCGGCGTCGGCGCGTCGGGAGTGCCGAGATTCGACAGCAGCACCCCGACGCCGCGCCGGGGCGCGCGTGGTCGAAGGCGTCGGGAGAAGTGAGGCGCGTGTACATCGCGCGCGGACTCTAGCAATGCGGCGAGGCGGCGGCCGGCGCCGGATCCGGCGTCGATTTGCCCCTCATTTCGGCGGCTCTTCGGGCGGCGCCTGGAACGTGACCGTGCACTCGTTGCTGACCACGTCGCCGGCGATCGGCGTCGCGCCATGGCCCGGCGCGTGGCCGACGTGGCCGATGACGCGAAAGGTCCAGGACTCGGTCGAGTCGGGGAACAGGATTCACGCTGCCGAAGTCCGTCGTGGAATCCGCGGCGACTTCGAAGCCCTGATCCTCGGTGACGAAAGACGCGCTGTCGAGGTCGACCTGGACGCGGTAGCCGGTCTCCGCGGCGAGATCGTTCCAGCCGAAGTCGACCCGCAGGGAGTTCTGGACGTTGGAGCCGTCGTTGGCGTCCTGGTCGACGATCGTCGTGCCGCACGCCAGCGGCTGGCCGCCGGGGGTGCGCAGCTCGAGGGCGAGCGCCTCGTACTGCGCCTCCGCCGGGCCGAGGACGCGCTTCAGGTCGGCCGCGGCGAACGTGGCGACACGAAAATTAGCCGTCCGGCTCGCGGAGCGGATGCTTCGCCATTCGAATTCCTCCCGTCCTTCGTGGTGCGAAATGTCTGCGGATCCTCGTCGGCGCCGCCGGAGCAGGTCAACCGGCCCCGCGCCGCGGGCAGGGCGGCGAGGCTCGGCCGCTCCGCCGAATCTGCCAGACTCGGGCCGGCATGACCGACGCGCTCTTCTGGCATCGGCTGCAGTTCGGCTTCACGATCACCTACCACTACCTCTTCCCGCAGCTCACGATGGGGCTGGCGCTGCTGATCGTCGTGCTGAAGGCGCTCGGGCTGCGCGACCGGACGAGCGCCGCGAAGTGGAACGACGCGGCGCGCTTCTGGATCCGCATCTTCGGCCTCAACTTCGCGCTGGGCGTCGTCACCGGCATCCCGATGGAGTTCCAGTTCGGCACCAACTGGGCGGCGTTCTCGGCGCGCACCGGCGGGGTGATCGGCCAGACGCTGGCGATGGAGGGGATCTTCGCCTTCTTCCTCGAGTCGAGCTTCCTGGCGCTGCTCGTCTGGGGCGAGCGCCGGCTCGGCGCGCAGCTGCACTTCCTCGCCGCGGTGGCGCTCTTCGTCGGCAGCTGGCTGTCGGGCTACTTCATCGTCGCCACCAACGCCTTCATGCAGCACCCGGTCGGGCACGAGATCGCGGCGCGACGGCACCTTCCAGGCTCGCCCGACCTCGCCGACGTTCGTCTTCAACCCCTGGGCGGTCGTGCAGTACCTCCACAACCAGATGGCGGCGGTGGTCACCGGCGTCGTTCGTGATGGCGGCGGTGGGCGCGTTCTGGACGCTGCGCGGCGAGCATCGCGAGGTGGCGCGAGTCTCGCTGCGCACGGGAGTCGTCGCCGGCCTCGTCGCGGCGCAGCTCGTCGCCTTCCCGACCGGCCACGAGCAGGGGCGGCATGGTGGCCGCGCACCAGCCGGTGACGCTCGCCGCGATGGAGGGGCGGTTCGAGAGCGGCAGCCACGCGCCGCTGGCGATGATCGGCCAGCCCAACGTCGCGGCGCGCAAGCTCGACAACCCGATCGAGCTGCCGGCCGTCCTCTCCTGGATCGCCTACGGCGACTTCTCGGCCAACGTGCGCGGCCTCGCCGACTTTCCCGAGGAGCGACTGGCCGAGCAACATCGAGCTGCTCTACTACGCCTTCCACATCATGGTCGGCCTCGGCACGCTGTTCATCGCGCTGATGGCGCTGGCGCACGCTGCAGCTCCTGCGCGGCCGGCTCGAGTCGAGCCGCTGGCTGCTCTGGATCCTCGCCTTCGCCTTCCCCTTCCCCTACATCGCCAACACCGCCGGCTGGATGACGGCCGAGCTCGGCCGCCAGCCCTGGCTGGTCTACGGCCTGATGCGCACCGCCGAGGGCGGCGTCGCCCACGGTGCACGGCGGCACGGCGCTCTTCACCGCGCTCGGCTTCGCCGGGCTCTACCTGGTGCTCGGCGTGCTCTTCCTGTCGCTGGTGGCGCGCGAGATCGGCCACGGGCCGCGCCGCTGCGCTCGGCGCGGCAGGGCACTGAGGAGGCCGCCATGGAAGCGCTCTGGTTCGCCCTCGCCGCGGTGATGGTCGCGATCTACGTCGTGATGGACGGCTTCGACTTCGGCGCCGGCGCGCTCCACCTGCTGGTGGCGAAGAGCGACCGCGAGCGCCGCCAGGTGCTGGCCGCGATCGGCCCCTTCTGGGACGGCAACGAGGTCTGGCTGCTCGCCGCCGGCGGCGTCCTCTTCCTCGCCTTCCCGAAGGTGCTCGCCTCGGGGCTGTCGGGCTTCTACCTCGCCATCTTCCTGGTGCTCTGGGTGCTGATCCTGCGCGGCATCGCGATCGAGTTCCGCTCGCACGTCGCCGACCGGATGTGGCGCAGCTTCTGGGACGGCGTCTTCTGGCTCGCCTCGACGCTGGCGCCGGTGCTCTTCGGCGCCGCGCTCGGCAACGTGCTGCGCGGCGTGCCGCTCGGCGCCGACGGCTGGTTCGCGCTGCCGCTCTTCGACTCGCTTCTCGCCGCGGGGCGCGCTCGGCATCCTCGACTGGTACACGGTGCTCTGCGGCGTCTCCGCGCTGGTGGCGATCGCGCACCACGGCGCGCTCTTCCTCGCCTGGAAGACCGACGGCGAGGTGCGGGCGCGCAGCGTGCGGATCGCCGGCATCCTCTTCGCGCCGCTCGCTCGCGCTCTGGCTGCTGGCGACTCTCGCCACCGCGCGCCTCGCGCCGGCGATCTTCGCCGCGCTCCCGGGCCGGCCGCTGGCGCTCGCCGCCACCGCGCTCTTCGTCGCCGGCCTCGCCGCGAGCTTCGCGGCGCGGCGCGCAGGGCGAGCGATCTCGCCGCCTTCCTCGGCTCGTGCGCCTTCCTGCTCGGCCTGCTGGCCGCGACCGCGGCGTGCGGTCTACCCGGTCTGGCTGCGCTCGACCGTCGATCCCGCCTTCTCGCTCACCGCGGCGAACGCCGCCTCGAGCCCGCAGGCGCTGCGCACCGGGCTGCTCTGGTGGCCGGCCGGCTTCGTGCTGGCGATCGTCTACTCCACGATCCTCTTCCGTCTCCACCGCGGCCGTGCGCAGGCGGCGGCGGAAGGCGAGGGGTACTGAGGGTTTTCATGAGCGAATCGGGAACGCACCACGACGTCGCGGTGGCCGCTGCCGCCGGGCTCGACGAGCTGCGGGCGCGGGAGTTCGCGCGGCTCGACGCGGCCGGCGAGGTCTACGTCGACTACACGGGCGGCAGCCTCTACGCGGAGTCGCAGGTGTCGAAGCATGCCGAGCTGCTGCGCGGCGGCGTCTTCGGCAATCCGCACTCGCTCAACCCGGCCTCGGCGCGCGCCACCGGGCTGGTCGAGGGGGCGCGGCGGCGGGTGCTCGAATTTTTCCGGGCGGACCCGGAGGAGTACGTCGCCATCTTCACCGCCAACGCCAGCCAGGCGTTGAAGCTGGTCGGAGAGTCGTATCCCTTCGCGCCCGGCGACCGCTTCCTGCTCACTTACGACAACCACAACTCGGTCAACGGCATCCGCGAGTTCGACCGCCTGCACGGGGCCGCGACCACCTACGTGCCGCTCGGCCCCGAGCTGCGCGTCGAGGAGGCGGCGATCGACCGCGAGCTCGCCCGCGGCCCGGGCGGGCGCCATGGCCTGTTCGCCTATCCGGCGCAGTCGAATTTTTCGGGCGTGCAGCACCCTCTCGAGTGGATCGAGCGCGCCCACCTCGCCGGCTGGGACGTCCTGCTCGACGCGGCGGCCTTCGTGCCCGCCAATCGCCTCGACCTCGGCCGCTGGCACCCGGACTTCGTCTGCCTGTCGTTCTACAAGATGTTCGGCTACCCGACCGGGGTCGGCGCGCTGCTGGCGCGTCGGCAGGCCCTGGCGAAGCTGCATCGCCCCTGGTTCGCCGGCGGCACCATCTCGGTCGCCTCGGTGCAGGCCGACCGCCACTTCTTCGCTCCCGGCGCCGCGGCGTTCGAGGACGGCACGCCGGACTACCTGGGAGTGCCGGCGATCGTCTACGGACTCGAGCTCCTCGAGCGCGTCGGAATCGAAGCTCTGCACGAACGGGTCACCGGCCTCGTCGGCCGGCTGATCTCCGGGCTGGCGCGGTTGCGGCACGGCAACGGGATGCCGGTGGCGCGGATCTTCGGTCCCCTCGGGACCGCGCGCCGGGGCGCCACGGTGGCGCTGAACTTCTACCGCGCCGACGGCTCCCTGGTCGACCATCTCGAAGTCGAGGCGCGCGCCGCCGAGCGCCGCATCTCGCTGCGCACCGGCTGCTTCTGCAACCCTGGCGCCGGCGAGACGGCGCTCGGCCTCTCCCGCGACGAGATCGTGCGCTGCTTTCCCGGCGACGGAGAGGGTGAGGGCCCCGCCAGCGGCTTCGAGCACTTCCGCCAGTGCATCAACCCGCAGAAAGGGACCGGGGCGGTGCGCATCTCGTTCGGCCTCGCCTCGAACGACGCCGATCTCGACGTCGTGCTTGCCTTCGCCGCCTCGCTCGCCGCGCCGGCCTGAGGGGCGCCGATGCGTCCGGACCGCACAGCTTTCCGCATGGCGGGAACGGAGCTCCTCCGGCTGTCGTGCCCTGACGAACCGGGCCGCTCCCGGCCGGCGCTCAGCTCCGCCGGCCGCCGAGCAGCCCGCCGAGCAGGCCGCCCAGCCCGCCGCCGGCGGTGTTCGAGCCGCCCATCGCCCTGCCGAGCAGGTCGTCGACCACCGAGCCGTCGCCGTTGGCGTCCAGCAGGCCCCCGAGCAGTCCGCCGAGACCCGTGTTGGTGCGGTGCAGCTGTCCCATGGCGTTGCCGAGGAGACTGCCGAGCTCTCCGCCCGGCTCCGTCGCGCCGGCACTTTCCGGTGCCGACTGCCGGGCCCGCGCCAGAGCGCCGAGGACGAAAGGCGCCAGCTGCGCGAGCAGCTGCCCGATCTGGGCCCCGCCGAGTCCGCTGGCGCGCGACAGCGCCTCCTGCACGGAGTCGCGCCGGTCGCCGAAGATGTGGTTGACACTGCGCTCGTCCGCGCCCGTCGCCGGCTTGCCGAAGAATCCGGCCAGGTCGTCGAGCACCGAGCCGTCGTGATTGCGGTCGATCGCGCCGGCGAGCGCCGCGGCGCCATAGGGCGTCGAGGCGTTGCGTTGGAGCGCGCCGAATAGCAGCGGCACCGCCACCTGCACGGCACCCGCCGTCTGCTCCGCGGGCGCCCCGATCTGCGAAGCGAGGCCGTTCATCGCGTTGCGGTCGAGCGAGCGGGTGACGAGGTCGAGCAGGGAACTCATCGGGCCCCTCCGGTGCCTACTTGTTCTTCCGGGTCGCCTTCTTCTTGTCGGCTTCCAGCTCGGCCTTGCTCTTCTTCGAGAGGTCGGCGCGGTGCGCGCGCTCGTAGGTCTGGATGTCCTTGAACTGGCCTTGCGCGTCGCGAACGGCGTAGAGCTTCTTGCCGGCCGAGCTGCGAAGGGTGGTGCGCGTGGCGGCCTTCTTCGGCCCCTTCTTCGGAGCCGCCTTGACGCTGCGCTTCGCGCGCGGCGCCGCCGGGCTTCGTTTCGGGCTGGGTTTCGCTGGCGTCCGGTCGAACAGCTGGGCGACCCTGCCGCCCGCGGCGACGGCGCCCTCGCTGGCGCCCTGCGCGGCCCGCTTGCCGAGCTTCTTCGCCGCGTCGAAACCTTCCTTCGCCGACTCCATGGCGGATTCCATCGCTCCGCCAGCCAGATCCTTCGTACGTTCCCAGAGCTGCTTGGGTGTGTCGCTCATGTCGTGACTCCTCGTGAAGCGTCATCCTGCAGGACCATTATGCGCCTCCCGCGGAAGGCCGGCGTGCCGCCCGAGGCGGAGCTGAGCGACGGGCGCCGGCTGATGCGGCTTCGTACTCCTTGAGCTTGCGGTAGAGCGTCGCGGTGCCGATGCCGAGCTGCTCGGCGGCTGCGCGCGCGGTTGCCGCCGTTGGCGCGCAGCACGGCCGTGGATGTAGTCGCGCTCGACCTCGGCGAGCGGCCGCACCTCCGCCGGCGGCATGGGCGCGCCGGCAGCGGCGAGGCCGACCTCCTCCGGCAGGTCGCTCGACGTCGATGCGGCTGCCGCGCGCCAGCACGACGGCGCGCTCGATCGCGTTCTCGAGCTCGCGCACGTTGCCGGGCCAGGCGTAGCGCACGAGCTGGTGCGCCGCCGCGCGGCGTGAGGCCGGTCACCTTGCGGCCGCAGGCGCGCGGCGGCGTCGGCGAGGAAGGCGCGCGCGAGCGGCAGGACGTCCTCGCGCCGCTCGCGCAGCGGCGGCACGCGGATCTCGACGACGCGCAGCCGGTAGTAGAGGTCCTGGCGGAAGCGCGCCGCGTGGACCTCGGCCAGCGAGGTCGCGGTTGGTCGCCGCCAGGACGCGCACGTCGACCGTGCGGCTGCGGTTCTCGCCGACCCGCCGCACCTCGCGCTCCTGCAGCGCGCGGAGCAGCTTCACCTGCATCGCCGGCGGCACCTCGCCGATCTCGTCGAGGAAGAGCGTGCCGCCGTTGGCGGCCTCGAAGAGGCCGGGGCGATCCTGCGCGGCGCCGGTGAAGGCGCCCCGGGCGTGGCCGAAGAGCTCGGACTCGAGCAGGCTCTCGGGCACGGCGCCGCAGTTGATCGCGACGAACGGCCCGCCGGTGCGCGCCGACTCGTCGTGGATGAGGCGCGCGATGCGCTCCTTGCCGACGCCGCTCTCGCCGGTGATGCAGCACCGTCGAGTCGACCTGGGCGACGCGGCGCGCCAGGTCGAGCGACGCGCTGCATCGCCGCGCTGCTGCGCGACCAGGCCCGGACGGGATCGACGGCGCCCTGGCGCCGCGCGGGCCGAGCTCGCTGGCGGCGGGCGCGCAGCCGCGCTCGACGCGCTTGAGCTCGCTCGGTCACGCTCGGCGAGCGCCGCGTCGAGGCAGGCCTTCTCGTAGAAGGGGAGCTGGGCGGCGATCGCGTCGCCCCACTCCTCGCGCGGGCCGGCCGACGAGGTGGCAGACGGCGTCCCCCTTGCCGCGGCAGCGCTCTCGAGGCGATAGACCTCGCGCCCGTAGGCGCAGGAGAGGTAGCCGCTGGCGAAGCCGGTGAGCGTCCAGCAGACGGGCTCCTCGGCGCGGCCGAGGTGGAGCAGGTGCTGCTCGGCCTCGTAGGAGTCGTGCCAGATCGACTCGGCGAACGGCTTCGGGTCCCGGCCGCGGGTCGCGCGTCGGGCGACGCGGCGACGACCAGCCCCTGCAGGGTGTGGAGGCGGCCGCCGGCGTGCCGCCACTCGTCCTCGCTGTCCCAGGGGAAGCGCGGCGTGCAGCGTCTCGGCCGTGCGCCAGCCGTGCGCGTAGCCGAAGCGGGTGAGCAGGCCGCGCGCGCCGGCGACGCCGAGCGTCTCGATCAGCTCGCGGCGCAGCAGGCCGAGCGCCACCGCGTCGAGCAGCAGCGCGCGCTGGCCGGCGAAGCGGATGACGCCGCCGTTCGGGTCGAACTGCAGCAGCTCCCGGAGGTCGAGATCGGCGGCGCGCATGGCGATTCCTCCATCAATTCGAGAGAGCACCCTATCATTTCGAGAGTATGACGCCCCGACGGCTCATTCAGTGAATATCCTTGATTTCAATCACTTGGACGAGTGGCATGCCGGTTGCTCCTGGAGAGAGCGAGCCCAATCGAGGGCGCAACGACGGAACCAGGAGCGACGGACATGGCCATCGAACGATGGGAGATCGACAGCGCGCACTCGGGCATTCACTTCTCGGTGCGGCACCTCGTGATCGCGAAGGTGCGCGGGCAGTTCGGCCGCTGGAGCGGCACGCTGCAGGCGGAGGACGGGCGACTTCGCGCAGGCGACGGTCGACGTGACGATCGACGCCGCCTCGATCGAGACCGGCGTCGCCGACCGCGACGCGCACCTGAAGTCGGCCGACTTCTTCGACGTCGCCGACCTTCCCGGAGATCACGTTCAAGGGCGAGCCGGGTCGAGGAGCTCGGCGGCGACCACTATGTCCTCGCCGGCGAGCTGACGATGCACGGCGTGACGCGCGAGGTCACGCCTCGAGGTCGAGAGCGCCGGCCAGACCAACGACCCCTGGGGCAACCAGCGCGCGGTGTTCTCGGCGAAGACCTCGCTCGACCGCAAGGAGTTCGGCCTGACCTGGAACCAGGCGCTCGAGGCCGGCGGCGTGATGGTCGGCGACAAGGTCGAGATCGAGATCGAGATCGAGGCGGTCAAGCAGGTCGCGACGCAGGCCGCCTGAGGCGGAGCGAAGGCTTGTCGTGAGGGAGGCCGGGCTCTAGTCTCGGCCGTGGAGAGGCGAGGCTCATGGGCGTGACGACGAGGGACATCTTCGGAGAGAAGGCGGCCGAGCCGGCGACACCCGGAAGCTACGGGCTGGCGCCGGCCGGTTTCCGCCTGCCGGCGGAAACGGGAGTCGGCGAGGTGCGCCTGCAGGTGGCGGACCTCGATCGATCACTCGAGTTCTATGGCGAGACGCTCGGACTTGCGCTGCTCGACCGCGAGGGAGCGGTTGCGCGACTCGGCGCCGGCGAGCGAGTGCTGGTCGAGCTCCGCGAGCGGCGCGGCGCGCGGCCGGCGCCGTCACGGGGCCGGCTCGGGCTCTTCCACTTCGCGATCCTGCTGCCCGACCGGGCTTCGCTCGGGCGCTTCGTCGTGCATCTCGGCGAGATCGGCGCGCGCGCCGGCGCCGGCGATCACCTGGTGAGCGAAGCCTTCTACCTGCAGGACCCGGACAACCTCGGCATCGAGGTCTACGCCGACCGGCCGCGCGCCGCCTGGCGGCGCATCGGCCGCGAGCTGATGATGGCGACCGACCCGGTCGACGTGCCGGACCTCGTGCGGCAGGCGGGGAGCGCGCCCTGGACGGGGATGCCCGCCGGCACGAAGATGGGACACGTGCACCTGCACGTCGGCAGCCTCGAAGGCGCCGCGAAGCTCTACGCCGAGGCGCTCGGCTTCGACCGCACGGTCTGGGAGTATCCGGGGGCGCTCTTCCTCGCGGCGGGCGGCTATCACCACCACCTCGGCACCAACCTCTGGGCAGGGCCAGGCGCGACAGCGCCGCCGGCCGACGAAGCGCAGCTGCTCGAATGGACGCTCGAGCTGCCCGACGCGGCGAGCCTCGCGGCCGCCGGGGCCAGCCTGGGGCGGGCCGGCTTCGCTGTGGAGGCCGTGGACGATGGCCGCGCGCGCCTCACCCGTGACCCATGGGGGACGCAGCTCCGGCTGCGCTCCAGGAACTGAAGCCAGTCGAACGAGGAGGACGCAATGTCGATTCGCCCTGTAAAGAGAATCAGCCGCGCCGTGCCGGCGGTCGAGGGTGCCGGCGTCCGGTTGCGTCGCGCCTTCGGTTTCGGCGAGACCGAGCCTTTCGATCCCTTCCTGCTGCTCGACGACTTTCGCAACGAGCGCCCCGAGGACTACCTCGCCGGCTTCCCCTGGCATCCGCATCGCGGCATCGAGACGATCACCTACGTGCTCGCCGGAGACGTCGAGCACCGCGACAGCCTCGGCAACCGCGGCGTGCTCGGCGCCGGCGACGTGCAGTGGATGACCGCCGGGCGCGGCATCATCCACCAGGAGATGCCGCAGGGGGACGCCGCCGGCCGCATGCACGGCTTCCAGCTCTGGGGCAACCTGCCGTCGTCGCTCAAGATGACGGCGCCGCGCTACCAGGACGTGAGCGGCGCCGACGTGCCGGAAGTGGTCGACGACGACGGCACGGTGGCGCGCGTCGTCTGCGGCGAGTTCTGGGGCAAGCGCGGGCCGGTCGACGGCATCGCCGCCGATCCGATCTATCTCGACCTCCGCATTCCGCCCGGCGTCACCAAGCGGCTGCCGGTCGAGACCTCCCGCCATGCCTTCGCCTACGTCTTCGAGGGCGCCGGCCGCTTCGCCGACGCTGCGGAGCCGGCGCCGGTGCGCACCGACACGCTCGGCGGGCCGCCGCCCGCTGCCGCGATGGCGGGCGCCGCGGCCGACAACCGGACGCTCGTGCTCTTCGACCGCGGCGACGAGGTCGTCGTCCGCGCCGGAGAGGAAGGCATGCGCTTCCTGCTCGTTTCTGGCAAGCCGCTCGCCGAGCCGGTCGCCTGGTACGGCCCGATCGTCATGAACAGCGACGAGGAGCTCGCGGCCGCCTTCGCCCAGCTGCGCGACGGCACCTTTCTCGCCGGCGGCTGAGGGCGCCGCCGCGCGCCGCCTCCGGGGCCTCGAAAACCGGATGGCGGCTCGTCCGTAGAACAAGGGTACGCGCTCGCGCGGCCTCCGGGGAGAAACCATGTTCCGACTCCATGTCCTGCGTCTCGGTCTCGCCGTCGCCCTGATCACGCCGCTCGCCGCCGCGGCCCGCGCCGACGAGGCGAAGGCCAAACCCGAAGCGGCCAAGGCCGAGGCAGCGGCGGCGGCGCCGCCGCGCAAGTTCGTTTCCGAGCACCGCCTGCAGGCGGGGAGCACCGACATCGCGTACACCGCGACCGCCGAGGACATCCAGCTGCGGGACGGCGACGGCAAGCCGACCGCCAGCTTCTTCACCATCTCCTACGTCAAGAGCGGCGTGGCGCGCCCGGAGGACCGGCCGGTCACCTTCGTCTTCAACGGCGGCCCCGGCTCGGCCTCGGTCTTTCTGCACTTCGGCCTCGTCGGCCCCAAACTGATCGACATCCCGAGCGACGCCAGCGATCCGGGCGGCGCGCCCTACAAGCTCCGGGACAACCCCTGGACGATCCTGCGCGCCACCGACCTCGTCTTCGTCGACCCGGTCGGCACCGGCTACAGCAAGGCGCTGGGCGAGAAGAAGAACGCCGACTTCTGGGGCTACAACGAGGACGCCGACTCGGTCGCCGAGTTCATCCGCACCTTCATCACGATGAAGAACCGCTGGAACTCGCCCGAAGTACCTGCTCGGCGAGAGCTACGGCGGCATCCGCAGCTCGCTGCTGGTGCCGCGGCTGCAGAAGGACCTGAGCATCGGGTTGAACGGCGTCATCCTGATCTCGCCGGCGCTCAACATGGCGATGCTTCCCTTCGTCGGCGGCGGCAACGACCTGATGTACGCCACCCAGCTGCCGGCCTATGCGGCGGTCGCCCTGCTACCACCACAAGCTTCCCGACGCCTGGCCGAGCCAGGAGGCGCTGCTCTCCGAGGTCGAGGCCTATGCCAGCGGCGACTACCTGAAGGCGCTCTTTGCCGGCGACGCGCTGCCGGCGGCCGAGCGCGACCAGGTGGCCGAGAGGCTGCACCGATATACCGGGCTCTCGAAGCAGTACATCCTGCGCAGCGACCTGCGGATCTATGCGCCGCGCTTCATCAAGGAGCTGCTGCGCGACCAGGGGAAGTCGATCGGCCTGCTCGACGGCCGCTACGCGCAGGACGAGCTCGACGACGTCGCCGCCTTCCCGGACAGCGATCCCTTCGACGCCAAGACGGGACCGATCTACCAGGCCACGTTCCAGAGCTACCTGCGCAACGAGCTCAAGGTCGACGTCAACGACCGCTACATCGGCTCGAACGGCGAAGCGAACCAGGCCTGGAAACGGCCGCCGGGCAACAACGGAGCCTTCGCCGGCTTCGTCGACGTCACCGGCGACCTGGCGCAGGGGACGAAGGACAGCGACCACCTGCGGATCTTCGCCGGGGCGGGCTACCACGACGTGACGACGTCCTACTTCGCGACCGGCTACATGCTCCGCCACAGCGGCATCGACCCGGCGCAGCTCACGATCAAGGACTATCCCGGCGGGCACATGATGTATCTCTACCAGCCGTCGCTCGAGAAACTCTCGAACGACATCGTCGAGTTCATCGGCAAGAAGTAGCGCGGCGCGCCGCGCTCGACAGCCCCGCCGTCCGAGCGGTGCTACTCTCCGGCCTCCTTTCGAGTCAGAGGGAGGCCGGACCATGCGGATCTCGACGCGGTGGGCGCTTGCTCTCTCCTTGGCGGTTCTCGTTCCCGCCGCCGCTTCGGCGGCCTGGCGCGCCGAGGGCCCGGCCCTCGGCAACGTCGGACAGATCGCTTTCGCCCCGTCGCACCCCGACACCGCCTACGCCGCGACCAACGGCGGTGGCGTCTGGCGCAGCGAAGACGGCGGCCAGAGCTGGAGCCTGCCGGGCGACGAGATGACGAGCCGCCAGCTGGTCTGGATCGCGGTCGATCCGGCGGACGCGAAGTCGATCTGGGCCGGGGTCGAGGGCGGCGACGTCGCGGTCTGGCGCTCGACCGATTCGGGCGCGACCTGGAAGCCGCTCGGCGGCTCGTACTCGGGCGGCGCCGGGCGAATGCAGCCGGTCGGCCAGCCGGTCGCCTTCGCGCCGACGCAGCCGAAGACGATCTACCTGCCGTCGACCAATCTCCACTATCGCTCCGACGACGGTGGCAAGAGCTGGCGCGACTTCCGCGTGCCGAACCAGGACGCCTACGTCATCGCGGTGAACCCGAAGGATCCCAAGATCGTCTACGCCGGCGGGCGCGGCGACTCGCTGAATCTCGCGCGCTCGAGCGACGGCGGCAAGACCTGGAAGCAGACCGGCGTCGGCCTGGGGAAGAACAGCCTCAAGGTGCTGCTGATCGATCCGACCGAGCCGACGACGCTTTACGCCGCTGGCGGCACCTTCACCACGATTTTCAGGAGCACCGACTCCGGCGACAGCTGGACGGAGCTGACGCTGCCGGTCGGCGGCACGAGCGACTTCTACAGCCTCGCGATCGACCCGACGAGCGGCAAGACGCTGTGGGCGGCGACCGAGAGCGGCCTGTTCCGGAGCGGCGACGGGGGAGCGACTTGGACGGAGTCCGACCGCGGCCTGGGCCGGTACCTGGTCAAGACGGTCGCCTTCGATCCGCGCGATTCCCAGCACCTGCTCGCCGGCAGCGGCGGCAGCGGCATCTACCAGAGCCGCGACGGCGGCGCGAACTGGTCGCCGGCGTCCGCCGGCTTTTCGGGCGGCTGGGTGAAGAGAATCTGGGGCGCCCCGGGCGGCCAGGCGCTCTTCGCTCAGTTGAGCGTCGGGCTCTTCCGGCTCGACGGCCCCGCTTCGTGGTCGGAGGTGACCGCGCCGTTCGAGAGCGACAAGCCGGCCGACATCGACGGCATCCTGTTCGACGCCGCTGCGCCGCAGACGCTCTACGCCTTCGACACCTCGAAGTACTGGCGCTCTGCCGACGGCGGCAAGCGCTGGCAGGAGGTAGAGCAAAAGGGCCCGTCGATGAAGGACATGATGAAGGGAAACTCCGAGTCGGCGCAGTTCGCGAGCCTGGTGCAGGAGACCGGCAACCCGAAGGTGTTCTACGCCGGTTCGTGGTCGAACGACGGCCCTGGCGGAGCGGTCTACAAGACGACGGACGGCGGCAAGAAGTGGGCTCCGGCCGGCAACGGCGTTCCGAGCGAGAAGGTCGGCCTGTTGCGCGCCGGCGCGCCGGGGACCGTCTTTGCGGTCGTCGACGGCAAGGCTCTCTTCCGCACCACCAACGGCGGCGGCAGCTGGTCGGAGGCGGGCTCCGGCCTGCCCGAAGGCGAGCTCCACGATCTGGCGGTCGACGCGAAGACTCCGGCGCGGGTCTTCGTGGCGACGGAGAAAGGCCTCTATCGCAGCCGCGACGCCGGCGGCAGCTGGTCGCGCGTCGCCAACGGGCTCGAAGGGGACGACGTCGAGGCGGTCGCCATCGATGCCGCGAGCGGCGCGATCTACGCCGGTACTTTCCACGGCGTCTTCCGGAGCGCCGACGGCGGCGACAGCTGGAAGGCGCTGGCCGACGGCCTGCAGCACCGGGACGTGCGCGCGCTGGCGATCGCCGGCAGCCCCGCCCGGCTCTGGGCGGGGACGGCGGGCGGCGGCGTCTATTCGACCGAGCTTCCCTGAGGAGAGGCGACGATGCGACGACGGCAGCTCGTGGTGGCGCAGCTCGCGATCGGACTGGCGCTCGGCGGCGCCGCAGCCAGCCCGGCGAAGCACGCCGCGATCGCGCGCGCCGAGAGCGCGATCAAGGCGGGAAACGTCGATCCGGCGCGCGACATCGCGCCGCTGCTCGACGCGCTGCGCCAGGCGCGCACGGTCGACGACAGGCGCGAGCTGGTGGGCGCGATCGCCGACTTCGGCGAGTCCGACGGCGAGGCGCCGAACGCGGTGAAGCAGTTCCTGATCTCCAACGCGCCGCCGCTGCTGCTCGAGGTGGCGCGCAATGGCCACGACCCCTTCCTGCAGGGGGACGCGGTCACCGCGCTGCGCGGCATGGGCGTGCCGCGGACGATCCTCGAGCAGGCGGCGGCGATCGCCGAGGCCGACCCCGACGCCTACGTGCAGAGCCGCGGCGAGATCCTGCGCAACTACATTCAATCGCTACCGGCAGAGGACGCGGCGAGCGCCCAGCGCGCCGTCGATCCGGACAGGAAGAAGGCCGGCATCGCCTATCTCGACAAGCGCGGGCTCTCGGCCTCGACCGACGCCCTGCGCGACGCCGCGCGGCGCGCCGACGCCGACGCGGTGAAGGCGCTGCTCGACGCCGGTATCGCGCCCGACACCGGCGTTTCGGATCTCACGCAGACACCGGTTTACTTCGCCGTGGCGCAAGGGTGCGCCAGCCAGGGCGAGGAGACCGACTGGCTGGTCGAGACGGTGCGCTTGCTGGTCGCCGCCGGCGCCGATCTGTCGCGGGTGGACGACAACCGGAACACCGTGCTGGTGAGCGCTGCGCAGTATTGCGGTCCCCGGGTGATCGGCGTGCTGGTCGACGGGGGCGCGAGCGTCAACGTCCGCAACGGCTCGGGCACCTCGCCCCTGGCGCTGGCGCTGCTGATGAGCCGCTTCGACGCCGCGGAGGCGCTGGTCGCGAAGGGGGCGCGCCTGACCAAGCAGGACCAGCCAATGGTCTCCGGCGTCGTCGACCCGCGCGGCAAGGCGCTCATCCAGAAGGCGAGCGGCCGGCCTTGAGAGGGCGGCGTCTCAGGGCATCGTCTTGATGCCGAGGTAGCCGCTAGCCGCCTTGAGCGCATTGTAGAGATTCGACGGATCCTCGGTGAAGGAGCGCGACAGGAGCTCTTCACCTTTGGCGCGATCGCCAGCGAGCAGGTAGTAGGCGCCGATCTCGGCGAGCCAGTCCTCGTCCTTCGGCTTCTCCTGGAGGACCTGATCGAACAGGGGCTGCGCGCTCTTCCAGTCGCCGGTCTCCTGATAGACGCGCGCCACCCGGATCACGTCGCCGGTGGCGTGCTTGCCGGCCAGTACTCGGTCGAAGATCGCTTTGCCTTCTTCCTTCTTGCCCGACAGGTAGAGCACGCGGCCCACCGCGATGTTCTCGTAGGTGCCGTCGGCGGCGAGCTCGCGCGCCGCGGCGAGGAGCCCGGTCGCCGCGTCGGCCTTCTCCTTGCCCTGGAAAATCGATGGATCGATCACGACCTTCTTTGCTGCCAGGGCTCCGGCGGCGAATCCGGCGAGGACGAGCGCGACGGCGGCAGCGGGGCGGCGGAGGGGCATGGCGGCTCCTTTCGGGCGATGGTGCCGCCATTCTCGCCCAAGCGACGTCCGGGCGCCGCAGGCCTGCGCTCAGGCCGTGGGGACGAGCTCGGGCACGGTGACCGCCGCCACGTCGGGCACGACGACCACCTCCGACGAGACCGAGCGGCTGATCAGGCAGGCCTGCTCGGCTTTCGGCACCAGGCGCAGGGCGCGCTCGACGTCCTGCTGGTCGTCGACGCGAATGTGCGGCACCAGCTCGACGCGGGTGAAGCGGTAGCGGCGGTCCTCGCCGCGCACCAGCTCGCCGCGCGCTTCGACGTCGAAAGCGCGGATCGGGAGCTGCGAGACCCTGGCGATCGCCTCGAAGGTGGTGAGGAAGCAGGCGGCGATCGAGGAGACGAAGAGATGCTCCGGGCTCCAGACGCCGGCGGGGCCGCCGAACTCGGGCGGCGAGGCGAGCGCGAGCTCGGGGAGTACGTCGCGGCCGCTCGTGGCGACGGCGCGCTTCTCGCCGCTCCAGCGGACCTCGACGGGGTAGGTGGCATGTTCGATCATGACGGCACGGATCCTTCCCGGGTCGGGCTTCAACCCTTTTCGAGCTTCTCGACGACGCGCCGGACGCGCGCGCCGACTTCCTTCGCCACCTCGTCGAGGACGGGGTTGGCGAGCAGATGCATGGCGCCTTCGGGGTTCATGGCGCGCACCACGGTGCCGCGTGGCTCGACGGCGACGCAGACGTTGCAGGGGAGCAGCACGGTGACTTCGGGCACCGCGGCGACGGAGCGATTCGCCGACGGCGGGTGGCAGGCGCCGAGGATGATGTTCGGTGCGAGGTCGACGCCGAGCTTCTCCTTCATCCTGGCGGCGAAGTCGATCTCGGTCAGCACGCCCATGCCTTCGGCGGCGAGCTCGGCGCGGCAGCGCGCGACGGCGTCGGCGAAGGAGAGGGGGGTCACGGCTTCGTAGGCGATTCCGGTGTCTCGCATGTCTCGTCTGCTTTCTCGTCCCTGGCTTGCCGGCGCACGGCCGGGTTGGGGACCTGTCAGGTGGGGACGCCGAAGCGCGGCAACAGCCAGCGCTGCAGGACGATCCAGACGGCGAAGAAGGCGATGAAGACGATGGCGTCGCTCATCGCCGCCCTCCGATGCGGTTGCGCGCGCTGCGCAGCAGCGTGCGCTCGCTCTTGGCCCGCGCTTCGAGGCTGTCGCAGACGGTGCGGCAGACCGCGAAGGCGGCCGGATCGACGACGCGATAGAAGACGTTGATGCCGTCGCGCCGCGCCTCGACCACGCCGGCCAGGCGCATGCGCGCCAGGTGCTTCGACAGATTGGCCTGACTGCCGCCGATGTCGCTCAGCAGGTCGGAGACGGTGCGTTCGCCGCGCTCCAGGGCGTGCAGGATCCGCAGCCGGGTCGGGTCGGCGAGCGCTTTCAGCCGGTCGGCGACGCGGGTCAGCAACTCGTCACTCGGATCGGCGCTCACGCCAACTCCTCCACCGGCCAGGCATAGGCACGCACCCGCCGCTCGTCCCCCTGCTCGAAGCCGGCGAGCGCGATCCGCACCTGTGCTTCGGCCTCGGGGTCGAGCACCGAGAAGAGCACCGTCGAGGTCTCGGGGAAGGCGCCCGAGCCGAGCCGCAGGCCGGTCTCGCCCCAGCCGATCGCCGGCCCGAGCTCGGTGTAGCCGTGCGCGCCGGCCTTGCGCAGCAGGATCTCGACTTCCTCGCGCAGCTCGGCGTCGACGACGATCATCATCAGGCGCATGGCGTCCTCAATCCGGAAGCCCGGCCTTGCGCAGCAGCGGCATCATCGGGCACCAGTGCGTGAAGGCCGACTGGAAGAGGTTGAGCCCCACGAAGGCGGTGAAGACGAAGAAGCCGGGGTGAACGAACCAGCCGAGCAGCAGCGAGAGCGTGATGAAGAACCCGGCCAGGGCCCGCAGGCCCTCGTTGACGGTCATAGTCATGGAAACGATCTCCTTTCAGTCCGCGGTGTCGCCATCCGTGCCGATCACGGCGGCGACGCCCACGGTTTCGACGTACATGTAATAGAGGAGCGGAATCACCACCAGGGTGAGGGCGGTCGAGACCACGACGCCGGCGATCAGCGCGACGGCCAGCCCCTGGAAGATGGGGTCGAGCAGGATGACGCCGCCGCCGACGACGAGGGCCGCGGCGGTCAGCGCGATCGGACGGAAGCGGACGGCGGCCGCCTTCACCACCGCCGCGGCGATCGGCTCGCCCGCCTCGAGCTCGAGGTTGACGAAGTCGACCAGCAGGATCGAGTTGCGGACGATGATGCCGGCGAGCGCGATGAAGCCGATCATCGAGGTGGCGGTGAAGAAGACGCCGCCGCAGCGCGTGCGCCGGCAGGATGCCGACGAGGGTGAGCGGAATCGGCGCCATGATGATCATCGGCGTGACGAACGACTTGAACCAGCCGACGACGAGCAGGTAGATCAGCACCAGCACGACGCCGAAGGCGATCCCCATGTCGCGGAAGACCTCGTAGGTGATCTGCCATTCGCCGTCCCACTGCACGACCGAGCGCGTGCCGTCGGCGGGGCGGCCGGAGAAGAGGACGTCGATCGGCCGGCCGGAGCCGTCGCGCAGCGCCTTCGACCCGGTCCCCCATGTCGAGCAGCGCGTAGACCGGCGACTCGGCCGCGCCGGCGACTTCGCCCAGGACGTAGGTCACCGGGCGGAGATCCTTGTGGTAGACGAAGGGCGCGCGCGTCGTGGCCGCCGGAACGACCAGCTCGGAGAGCGGCACGAGCTGCCCCTGCGCGCCGTGCACCTCGAGCGCCAGCAGGTCGTCGGCGCCCGAGCGCGCCGCGCGGTCGAGGCGCAGGACGACCGGCACCGCCTCGCGCGACCGCGGATCGTGCAGCCGGACGACGTCGGCGCCGGCGAGGGCGACGCGCAGGGTGCGGACGATCATCTCGGGCGAGATGCCGGCGCGGGCCGCCTTCTCGCGGTCGACGACCAGCTCGAGCTTCGGTCCCGGCCCCTCGACGTACCAGTCGACGTCGACGACGCCGGGCGTGCTCTCGAAGATCTTGCGCACCTCGCCGGCGAGGCGGAGGCGTTCCGACTCGGTCGGCGCGTAGATCTCGCCGACCAGGGTCGAGAGCACCGGCGGTCCCGGCGGCACCTCGGTCACCTTGACGTTGGCGCCGTGAAGCGCGCAGCGATCGGCGCCAGCAGGGGGCGGAGCTGCTTGGCGAAGGGATGACTCTCGCGGTCGCGCTCGTGCTTCGGCAGCAGGTTGACCTGCAGGTCGGCGACCAGCGGCCCGGAGCGCAGGTAGTAGTGGCGGACGAGGCCGTTGAAGTTGAAGGGCGCCGAGGTGCCGACGTAGGTCTGCACGTCGGTGACCTCGGGGAGCGTGCGCACGGCCGCGGCGAGCTCCCTGGCGACCGCCGCGGTGCGCTCGAGGGTGGTCCCCTCGGGCATGTCGACGACGACCTGCAGCTCGCTCTTGTTGTCGTGCGGCAGCATCTTCACCACCGCGTAGCGGAGCGGGAAGAGCGCCATCGACAGGAGCATCAGCAGCACGACGCCGCCGAGCAGCGACCAGCGCTTGACGCGGCTGGCGAGGAGCGGCGCGAAGAGCTTGCCGTAGAGGCGGTGCAGGCGCCCCTCGTCCGACGTCTCCTCCTCGGGGGCGCCGTGGTGGCCGGCCGCCAGCTCCTCGGCGTGGCGCCGGAAGAGGCGGTAGGTCAGCCAGGGGGAGACCACGAAGGCGACCAGCAGCGAGAAGAGCATCGCCGCCGAGGCGTTGATCGGGATCGGACGCATGTAGGGGCCCATCAGCCCCGAGACGAAGGCGAGCGGCAGCAGCGCGCCGATGACCGTGAAGGTGGCGAGGATGGTCGGGTTGCCGACCTCGTCGGTGGCGAAGATCGTCGCCTGGCGCGGCGGCGCCCAGCCGAGCTGGAAGTGGCGGTGGATGTTCTCGACCACCACGATGGCGTCGTCGACCAGGATGCCGATCGCGAAGATGAGCGCGAAGAGGGTCACCCGGTTGAGCGTGTAGCCGAAGATGTACGAGGCCGCGAGCGTCAGGGCGAGGGTCACCGGCACCGCGACGGCGACGACGACCGCCTCGCGCCGGCCGAGCGCGAAGGCCATCAGCAGGACGACCGAGAGGGTCGCGAGGCCGAGGTGCTTCATCAGCTCGCTCGACTTCTCGTTGGCGGTGAAGCCGTAGTCGCGCGTCTTGGTGATCTCGACGTTGGCCGGGATGACCGGGCCGCGCAGGCGGGCGAGGAGCGTGTCGAGCTCCTGCACCAGGACCGACCGCGTTGGTGCCGGGCTTCTTGGCGATCGCCAGCGTGACGGCCGGCACGTCGAGGCCGGCGGGGAGGTTCTTCGCCGCGCCGGCCGCGCCGGCGGTCATCCAGACGTACTGCTCCGGTTCGTCGGCGCCGTCCGTGACCGTCGCGACGTCGCGCAGGTAGGTCGGCCGCCCGCCGTAGCGGCGACCACCGCGCCGCCGACTTCGTCGGCCGAGTGGAAGAGCGAGCCGACCTCGACCTCGGTCTCGACGTCGCCGGCGGAGAAATTCCCGGCCGGCAGCTTCCAGTCGAGCCCGGCGAGCGCCTGGTAGACCTGCAGGATCGAGAGCTGGTGGGCGGCGAGCCGCTCGCGGTCGAAGCGCACGGTCACCGCGCGCCGCACGCCGCCGAGCACCTGCACCTGGGCGACCCGCGGATGGCGCACCAGCTCGGCGCGCAGCTCCTGCGCCACCTGGCGCAGCACGAGCGGCGACGCGTCGCTCGACCAGAGCGTGTAGGCGACCGCCGGCACGTCGTCGATGCCGCGCGGCACGACCAGCGGCGGCGCGGCGCCGGCGGGCAGGTCGGCGG
Source organism: Thermoanaerobaculia bacterium (assembly GCA_963699245.1). Lineage (GTDB taxonomy): Bacteria > Acidobacteriota > Thermoanaerobaculia > Multivoradales > JAGPDF01 > JACTMI01. The sequence continues at coordinate 1,134,925 of OY969426.1, read as the reverse complement.
CGTGCTCGGCCAGCTTGGTGTGGACGGCGAGCGCGGCGCGATCGGGGTCGGTGCCGACCTGGTAGCGGACGATGATGATCGCGCCCGAAGGCTGCGAGGTCGAATAGACGTGGTCGACGCCCGGGATCTCGAACAGCGCCTTCTCGAGCGGCGAGACGACGCGGCGCTCGACCTCGTCCGCCGAGGCGCCCGGGCAGTTGCAGGAAGACGTCGACCATCGGCACGCGGATCTGCGGCTCTTCCTCGCGCGGCGTCACCATGACGGCGAAGCCGCCGAGCAGCAGCGACGCGACGACCAGGAGCGGCGTCAGCTTCGAATCGAGAAAGGCCTGGGCGATGCGCCCGGCGGTGCCGAGCGGCCGGCGCGACTGGCGCAGCCGCAGCGCCGCGCGGCGCTCCGCCGAGGCCTGCGGGGAGCGGTCCGGAGTCTCGCTCACGACGCGCTTCCCGCGATGCGGGCGCCGGCCGGCGGCGCGCTGGAGAGGCCGAGGGCGAGCGTCTCGCCGCCGGAGAGGCCGGAGAGGATCTCGACCCGCCCGTCGGCGAAGCGCTGGCCGAGCGTGACCACGCGCGTCTGCGCCAGTCCGTCGGCGTCGCGCACGACGACCAGGGTCAGGCCGCCGCTCTCGACGAGGGCGGCGGCGGGGATGGTGACGCTCTGCCGTTGGCCGGTCGAGACGAAGGCGCGTCCGGCGGCGCCGGCGGCGATGTCGACGCCGGTGAGGTCGATCTTGGCAGTGAAGGCGTGGCTGACCGGGTCGGGACCGGGGCTGAGCTCGCCGATGCGGGCGGCGATCTCGCCGCGCTCGGCGAGCGCGTCGAGCCGCACGGCGACCGGCGAGCCGACCGTCAGGGCGGCGCGCGTCGCGACGCTCTCGGGCACCGACACGACGAGCTGGCGCCCTTCGATCGACTCGACCGTGATCAGCGGCCGGCCGGGCGCGGCGAGGTCGCCGGCCTCGACGAGGCGGGCGACGACGCGGCCGGCGAAGGGCGCGACCATCTTCGACTCGCTCGCCACCGAGCGCGCCGCGGCGACGGCGCCCTCGGCCTGGCGGACGGCGCCCTGCGCCTGTTCGTGCTGCATGCGGGCGGCGTCGAGCTCGAGCTGCGAGGCAGCCTCGCGGGCGACGAGCGCCTGGAAGCGCTCGTGGTTGCGCGCCGCGAGGGAGAGGGCGGCGTTGGCCTGCGCCAGCGCCCCTTCGGCCTGCGCGAGCTGCCCCTGGGCGGCGGTCGGGTCGATCGAGACGAGGACCTGTCCGGCGCGCACGCTGTCGCCGAGCTGGACGTGGACGGCGGTGACCGCGGCCATGACGCGGCTCGAGATCGAGGCGGTGCGGGCCGCGGCGACGCTGCCCGCGAGCTCGACGCGCTGGTCGGTGGCGCCGCGCTCGGCGACGGCGAGCGGCGCGGTGAGCGTGACGGCTTCTGTCGTGGCGGCCTCGCGGTGGGCTCCGCCGCAGGCGGCGGCGAGCAGAGCGGCGGCCGGAGTCAGCGCGAGCAGGACGGGACGGATCTTCACGAGTCAGGCTCCCTCGGGGGTCGGCGGAACGGCGGTCAGGATGGTCTCGGGGGGACGGCCGGCGGCGAGCGCCAGCTTGAAGGCGGCGAGCCAGGATTCGGCGCGGGCGACGAGCTCGCGCATCCCGGCCTCGCGGCGGGCGGTGACGGCGTCGAGCACGTCGATCGTGCGCACGACGCCGGCCTGGTAGCGCTCCTCGAGGATGCGGACGTTCTCGTCGGCAGCGGCCATCGCCGCCACCGCGGTGCGGCGGCGATCGAGCGCCACCTGGGCCGCCTCGAAGGCGTTGCGGGTCTCGAGGCGGACGCCCTCGGCGAAGCGCTCGACGTCGGCACGGCCGGCGTCGGCCTCGGCCGCGGCGGCGGCCGCGGCGGCGCGCGTCTTGCCGCCGTCGAAGAGGTCGAAGGAGGCGAGAGCGGCGACCGTCGTCGAGTCGCCGTGCGATCCGAAGAGCTTGTCGTCGACCAGGTCGTGGCGGGCGACGACGCCGACGCGCGGCCACAGGCGGCCGCGCAGCGCCTTGGCTTCGAGGTCGCCGGCGGCGAGCAGCTGGCGGGCGGCGTCGAGGTCGCCGCGCGCTTCGGTGCCGGCGAGCCAGTCGTCGAGACTGCCGGCGAGCGCGTCGAGCGGCGCCAGCGGGGCGAGGGCGCGCTCGGTGGCGAGCGGCTCGCCCAACCGGAAGGCGAGGTTCGACTCGGCGACGCGCGCCTGGCCGCGGGCCTCGGCGAGCAGGTCGTCGATGCGCGCCAGCTCCACTTCGGCGCGCAACAGCTCCGAGCGCACCACCATCCCCTGCTCGGCGTAGGCACGGGCGTTCTCGACGTGCTTGGCGACCGTGTCGCGGGAGCGTTCGAGGAGGGCGACGCCCTCGCGCGCCTGGGCGAGCCGGATCCACGCCTCGGCGGCGGCGACGGCCGCCGCGTCGGTGGTCCGCTTCTGCGACGCGGCTGCGGCGGCGGCGGCGAATTTCGCCTGCGACACCCGCGCCGAGAGCTCGCCGCCGGTGAAGATCGGCAGCTCGACCTCGAAGCGGGTGATGGCGGCGGTCAGCGGATCCGGGTTGTTCGGATCGCCGGCGACGAACTCGGGGAACGAGAAGCGTTCCTGGTTGAGCAGCAGGCCGAAGGCATCGGCGGGCGAGTCGGTGCGCGTCCAGGTCTCGGAGATGCGGATCTGGGGGAGGCGCCAGCCGATCGCCTCGCGCGCCCTGGCATCGGCGGCGGCGGTGCGGGCGGTGGCGGCGACGACCTCGCGAGCCTGCGCGCGGCCGCCCGCCATCGCCGTGGCGAGGTCGAGGGGAGCGGCGGACGCGGCGGCGCCGACGAGGGTCAGCGCTCCCAGGAGCCCGCCAGCGAGAAATCTATTCATAACCATACAGCCATAAAGTAACAGCCGACGCGCGCGCCTGTCAACCACCCTCCGGGGTGGGGAACGCCGGGCGGTCCGCGGGTGAAAGTGGAGAGAGTCGCTCCGGGGGGCCGACGGAGCGCCGGAGGATCCTCCGATGTCGCGCATCCCCTCCATCAAGAACGTGATGAGGGCCTTCCCTTATTCGCTGCAGGCCGACGACGGACTCGACGAGGCGCGCCGGCTGATGCAGAAGCACGGCATTCGCCACCTGCCGATCGTCGACGGCGAGGCGTTGCTCGGCATCGTCACCGCCCACGACCTCGAGCGCGCCGCCGCCGGCAGGTCGCGGGCGCGGACGGTGCGCGAGATCGTCACCTCGCCCGCCTACACCGTCGGGCTCGACGAGCCGCTCGACAATGTGGCGCTGCACATGGCGACGAATCGCCTGGGCTCGGCGCTCGTGGTGCGCCAGGGGCGCGTCGTCGGCATCTTCACGACGACCGACGCGCTCCAGGCCCTCGTCGGGCACCTGCGGCGCGACTTTCCGGACGGCGGCGACGACGCCGCCTGAGGCGGGTCAGCCGGGGCGGCGGCGCGTCGGCCGGCGCTCGGGCCGCGCGGTCGCCGGGTCGTCGGGCCAGGCGTGCTTCGGATAGCGCCCGGCGAGCTCCTTGCGCACTTGCGGGTAAGTGTTCTTCCAGAAGCTGGCGAGGTCGTGGGTGACCTGCTGCGGCCGTCCGTTCGGTGCCAGCAGGTGCATCAGCACGGGGACCCGGCCGCCGGCGAGCCGCGGCGTCTCGGCGAGGCCGAAGAGCTCCTGGATGCGTGCCGCCAGCACCGGCCGTGCCGGGTCGGAGTAGTCGACCCGGATCCAGCTCCCCGAGGGGACTTCGAGGCGCTCGGGAGCGTCGCGCTCGAGGGCTTGGCGCGCCGTTCGCGGTAGCGCACCGAGAAAGGATTCAGATAAGGGAAAGGCTCGGAGCTCGGCGTAGGAGCGCTTTCCGGTCGCCGCTGCCGGAAGGAGATCGCGCAGAGTCGAATCGAAGGAGCGGAGCTCGAGATCGGGGCGCGCCGCAGCGAGGAAGACGACTCGTTGCCGGAGCGCCGCGAGCTCGGGAGAGTCGAGCGCCAGGGCGCGGTCGAGCTCCGTCGCGGCCCGCGCGGCGAGCAGCTCCGATGCCGCCTCGCCATCGCCGATCGGGACTTCTTTCTCCTCGAGGAGCAGGTCGTCGAAGCGAACGACGGCGCGTGCCACCACCCGTTCACGCGCTTCGTCCCAGACCAGGTCGCGGTCGGCGACGACGAGCTCGGCGGGCAGCCAGGAGCGCTCGATCGCGGACGCGACCCGAACGAGTCCCTCGGAGCGCTCGCCGCCGCGACCGGCGTCGAGGGCGACGGCGACGAAGAGCTCGGCGTCGCGAACCGCACTGTCGCGCGCCAGCTTCACGCCGCGCCCACCGACCATCACGGCCCGATCCGAGCCGGGCTCCCGCCGCCGGCAGAGTCGATCAAGATACGCGGACGCGATCGCGCGCAGGAGCGCGTCTCCGGATTCTTTCCCTTCTATGGAAGCTTTGGTCTCCCTGGCCGGACGCGAGTCCGCCGGGAGCTCGCGGCGAAGGAGGCGGAAGATCTGGTCGCGCGCCTCGAAGATCCCGCGGTGACGGCGGCGATCGAGCGACTCGAGCCGGTCGAGGAGATCGGAGCGCGAGCCGGCGCGATGTTCCCGAGCTCGCGCCTCGGCGCGGAAGGGGTCGCGGTCGGAGAGGAGCGCCGCGGCGAGGGCGGCCTCGGCCGCTGCGCCGCGCCGCTCTCCTTCCAGCACCAGCCGCCCCAGTCGCGGGGCGATCGGCAGCGCCGCGAGCCGCCGGCCGATCGCGGTGATCCCCTGGGCGTCGAGCGCGCCGAGGTCGCGCAGCTCGGCGAGGGCACGCTCCAGGCGCGCCGGCTCGGGCGCCTCGAACCAGGCGAACGAGCGCGGGTCGCGCTCCCCCCAGGCGGCCAGCGTCAACGCCGCGCCGGCGAGATCGACTCGCCGCACCTCGGGCGGGTCGAAGGGCTGCAGGCGCGAGATCGTCGGCCGCCGTCCAGAGGCGGAGACAGAGGCCGGGCGCTTCGCGTCCGGCGCGGCCCGCGCGCTGGTCGGCGGAGGCGCGCGAGACGCGCACGAGGTCGAGGCGGTCGAGGCCGGTCGAAGGATCGTGACGAAGCTGCCGCGCCAGGCCGGAGTCGACGACCGCGCGCACCCCTTCGACCGTGACCGAGGTCTCGGCGACGTTGGTGGCGAGGACGATCCGGCGCCGCGCTGCCGCGGCGCAGCGCGGCGTCCTGCGCCTCGATCGGCAGGTCGCCGTGGAGAGCGAGGAGCGCCAGATCGCGTTCCGCGGCGAGGGGCGCGAGCGCCTCCTCGCAACGGCGGATCTCGCCGACGCCGGGGAGAAAGACGAGGAGGTCGCCCGCCTCGATGAGCGGATCGGCGAGCGCGCGGCGCGCCGCGGCGGCGACGCGCAGCTCGAGCGGGCGTTCGTCGACGCGCTCGTCGAGCCGGGTGGTCACCGGATGGAGCCGGCCGCCGCTCGCCACGACCGGCGCGCCGTCGAGGAAAGCGGCGAGCGGCGCCGTGTCGAGGGTGGCCGACATGACGACCAGCCGGAGATCGGCTCGCGCCTCGCGCCGCACCTGGCGGACGAGCGCCAGGGCGAGGTCGGCGGCGAGCGCGCGCTCGTGGAATTCGTCGAAGACCACCGCCGCGACCCCTTCGAGGAAGGGATCCCCCTCGAGCCAGCGCAGCAGCAGCCCCTCGGTGACGAAGACGACCCGGCTGTCGGGGCGGAAGCGGCGCTCGAAGCGGATCCACCAGCCGACCTCCCGGCCGAGCGTCCACCCCTGCTCGTCGGCGATGCGGCGCGCCGCGGCGCGCGCCGCCACCCGGCGCGGCTCCAGCACGACGACCTTGCCGGCCGGCAGCTCGCGGGCGAGCGCCGGCGGCACCCGCGTCGTCTTGCCGGCGCCCGGGGGCGCGTGCAGCACGGCGGCGCCGGCCGCACGGAGCGCGGCGAGGAGCTCCGGCAGGACAGCGTCGACCGGGAGGGGGGAGATCGGCGGGATGTCGGCTCCTAAGCCGGCCGGGCCGGGGCGCCCGATCCGAGATAACGAACCAGGAAGCCGAGCACCCGCTCGCGATAGTTCTCCGGCGCGTGCTCGAGGAAATCCTGATGCCCGGCGCCTTCGACTTCCCAGATCTCCTTCGGCTCCGGCGCGGCGGCGAAGAAGCGACGCGACTGCTCGAGGGGCGTCTTCGGATCCGCGGTTCCCGCGGCGACGAGGACGGGCGACCGCACCTTGCCGAGCGCGGCGATCGGGCGCAGGTCGCGCGCCCGGACGCCGAGGCGGGGCCGGATCTGGGAGAGCAGCAGCGGGGCGAGGACGCGGGCGCCGAAGCGGCCGGCGCGCATCGCGAGCCGCGCCTCGATGGCGTCGGCGATCGACGGGTAGACGGCCTCGAGCACCAGCGCGTCGACCTCGAGCGGCGCCGGTCCGAGCAGCGCCGCGGCGCCGCCGAGCGAGAAGCCGATGGCGGCGACCGGCTCGCCGGCGCGCCGCTCGCGCGCGAAGCGCACCGCGGCGCGCGCGTCGGCCGATTCGGCGAGGCCGAAGGTGATGCGATGTCCGTGACTCTCGCCGTGGGCGCGCAGGTCGACGAGCAGCGAGCCGAAGCCCGCTTCGGCGAGGAGCTGCGCCCGCCTCAGCATGGCGCGCCGGTCGGTGCGCAGCGGGTGGAGGAGGACGACGGTGCCGGCGCCGCGGCCGCGATGCCACCAGCCGCGGGTGCGCTCGCCCCGCTCGTTGGTCAGCTCGACCTCGTCGAGCGGCAGGTCCGCCGGCGGCGGCCCGACCGGACCGTGCGCCGGCGCGGTCAGCCGGCCGCCGAGCCACCAGGTGGCGCCGAGCAGCCCGAAGCCGCCTAGCCCGAAGGCGATGCCGAGCTTCTTCGCCGCGCGCTTCACGCGCCGATGATAGTCGCGCCGGTGGCGGGGAGCGGGTGGCCCGGAGCGGCGCCGACTGATATCCTTCCGTCGCCCCGCGGGGGCAGCCTTCCTTTTACTCCGGCGCCTGCCGCGCCGATTTCTTCCGCAGGAGAATTCCCTTGAGCCGGTCCCAACGGACGGACGTCCGCAACCTCGCCATCATCGCCCACGTCGACCACGGCAAGACCACGCTGGTCGACGCCATGCTCTGGCAGGCCGGCATCTTCCGCGACAACGAGCAGGTCGCCGAGCGGGTCATGGACTCGATCGACCTCGAGCGCGAGAAGGGCATCACGATCATGGCGAAGAACACCGCCATCCACTATCGGGGCGTCAAGATCAACATCGTCGACACGCCGGGCCACGCCGACTTCGGCGGCGAGGTCGAGCGCACGCTCAAGATGGTCGACGGCGTCATGCTGCTGGTCGACGCCTCCGAAGGGCCGCTGCCGCAGACCCGCTTCGTGCTCAGGAAGGCGCTCGAGCAGGGGCTGCCGCCGATCGTGGTGATCAACAAGATCGACCGCCCCGACGCGCGGCCGAAGGAGGTGCTGAACGAGATCTACGACCTGTTCATCGACCTCGACGCCAGCGAGGAGCAGCTCGACTTCCCGGTGCTCTACTGCAACGCGCGCAAGGGGCCTGTCGCGGCGGGACGCTCGACGGCGAGGACACGACCCTCGAGCCGCTGTTCGAGCAGATCGTCGCCACGGTGCCGCCGCCGCGCTACGACCGACGCGATGCCGCTGCAGCTGCTGATCACCAACCTCGACTACGACGACTACGTCGGGCGCCTGGCGATCGGCCGCATCTTCAACGGCTCGATCGCGCAAGGCCAGGAGACATCGCGCTCTGCCGCCTCGACGGCACGGTCGTTCCGGGCAAGGTGACGATGCTCTACGGCTACGAGGGACTGACGCGGGTCGAGATCGCCGAGGCGGGCCCCGGCGACATCGTGGCGCGTGGCCGGGCTCGACGAGGTGGCGATCGGCGAGACCATCTCCGACCGCGAGGACCCGCGCGCCGCTGCCGCCGATCAAGCGTCGACGAGCCGACGATCGCGATGGTCTTCTCGATCAACACCTCGCCGATGGCCGGGCGCGAGGGCGCAGCACGTCACCTCCCGCAAGCTCAAGGAGCGGCTGGAGCGCGAGCTGCTGACCAACGTCGCGATCCGCATCGAGCCGACCGACACGCCGGACGGCTTCAAGGTCTCCGGGCGCGGCGAGCTGCAGCTCGCCATCCTGATCGAGATGATGCGGCGCGAGGGGTACGAGATGTCGGTCGGCAAGCCCGAGGTCATCACCCGCGCGGATCGACGGCGTAGCTGCACGAGCCGATGGAGCAGCTGGTCGTCGACTGCCCCGAGGAGTTCATCGGCGTCGTCACCCAGAAGCTCGGCGCCCGGCGCGGCCGCATGATGAAGATGGTCAACCACGGCACCGGCCGCGTGCGCATGGAGTTCCGCGTTCCGTCGCGCGGGCTGATCGGCTTCCGCGGCAGTTCCTCACCGACACCCGCGGCACCGGCCTGATGAACCACCTCTTCGACGGCTGGGAGCCCTGGCACGGCGAGATCGAGCACCGCATGACCGGCGCCCTGGTCGCCGACCGCGCCGGCAAGGCCACCGCCTACGCCATCGAGGGCCTGCAGCCGCGCGGCGAGCTCTTCGTCTCGCCGACCGACGAGGTCTACGAGGGAATGATCGTCGGCGAGCACGCGCGCGAGCAACGACCTCGACGTCAACATCGTGCGCGAGAAGAAGCTCACCAACATGCGCGCCTCGGGCTCCGACGACACCGTCCACCTGGTGCCGCCGCGCCTGCTGAACCTCGAGCAGGCGCTCGAGTTCATCAACGAGGACGAGCTGGTCGAGGTGACGCCGAAGTCGATGCGGCTGCGCAAGCGCATCCTCAAGGCCAACCAGCGCTGAATCGGGGTCGCGCCCGTTACGGAGCGGTTCCGGCGTTCCAGCCGAGCACCACCCGCAGCTCGGCGGGCGCCGCTTCGGCCGTGTCGCCTGCGATCATCAGGAAACGCGCGCCGTCGGCGCTGACGTCGTAGGCCGGGCGCGCGGCGACGCCGGCCTCGAAGTCCCCCTTGAACAGCTCCGCTGCTGGCTCGAGGGCGAGTGAGCCGCCGCGCTTCACCGCCGCGACCATCATCCGGTTGCCGGAACGGAAGAAGAGCTCGGCGCCGTCGGGCCTCCACACCGGCTCGCCGCCCCCAGCCGGCGAGACGCGGATCTTCCGCGCCGGATCTCCCGTCGCTGCGGCGTAGACCTCGTCGCGCCCCGATTCGTCCGACACCCAGGCGATCCAGCGGCCGTCCGGCGACAGCGCCGGCGCCGATTCGTTGGCGGGAGAGTCGACGAACGGGCGCGAGGAGCGGTCGTCGGTGTCGAGCAGCAGAATGTCGTCTCCCGTCGTGCGTTCGCGGCGGACGTAGGCGACGGTCCGGCCGTCGGCCGAGGACGAGCCCGGCGCCTCCACGGCGGGGCTCCTCGTCAGCCTCTCGTCGCCGGTGCTCGAGTCGTCGGTCCCTTTCCAGAAGAGATTGGCCGGACCGCTGCGGCTGGCGCTGAAGACCAGCCGATGCCCGGAGCTCGTCCAGACGGGCGAAGTGCCGCCCTCGAACGTGAACTGCGTCAGGACGTTGCGGGCGATATCGTAGGTCCAGACCTCGTCTCGGTCGGCGCCGCTCACCGTGACGGCCAGCGTGCGGCCGTCCGGCGACAGGCGCGGCGAGGCGTAGGGGCGATCGGGAGCCGCGAGGGGCAGCGCGCTGCCGCGCCGGTCCACCCAGACCAGCTTCCGAGCGTTCTCGTCGATCTGGCCTGCCAGGTAGACGACGCTCCCCGCGGCCGAGAGGCCCAATTGCATCGCGCCGTCGCTCGACTCGGAGACACTCGCCAGGGCGCGTCGAGGGGCTCCCGTCGTCCGTCCCGCTGCGGAGTCGAAAGGCACGGCGAAGGCGGCGCCGCCCCGCGCGTAGAGGAGCTCTCCGTTCGCTGCGACCTTGGGGTTGGTGCCGCCGTGCACGACGGTGTGGCGCTCGCTTTTCGCGAGCGACTGCACGACGATCTCGGCGTCGTCCCAGCTCCCTTCGATACCGACGGTGAACAAGACCGACCGTCCGCCGGGCACGAGCTCGGGCCAGCGATGGCTGAACTCGCCGCGCGCCGCGTCGAGCGTGGAGAAGGGCTGCGGTGCTCCCCCTTCGGCGGAGACGCGCCAGAGCGCCGAACCGTTGTCGGGGGCGAAGACGATCGTGCCGTCCGGCAGCCAGGCGCCGCCGAAGCCGATAGCGGCGTCGCAGAGGGTGCGTGCCGGGCCGCCGGCAAGTCGGATCTTCTTCAGCTTGCCGTCGGCGAAGAAGCCGACCCACTCGCCGTCCGGGGAGAAGAAGGGGCTGAGCGCGCCTTCGGTTCCTTCGATCGGAAGGCTCTCGAAGCCCGCCAGCGCGCGCGCGAAGAGCCGCTGCCGGCCGCCGCGTGAGGCGACGAAGACGATGTGCGTCCCGGGCGGAGAGAAGGCGACGGCGGGAAAGCTGAGGCCCGCGAACCGCTCGCTGGCGGGAAGCGGCAGCGCGAACTGAACCGACTGACCCGCGGGCCGGGGCCCTGGCGACCTCCAGACCAGGACCGCGGCTGCGCCGAGGGCTGCGGCGGCCAGGGCGGCGCCGGCGGTCAGCTTCCAAGAGCGCTGCGGCAAGGGCACGGGCTCTCCATGACGCGCGGCCGGCGTGGCGGGGTCTGTGCCGGCGGCAAGCGCGTCCTCGATCTCGATGCGCGCGTCGCCGATGTCGTGCAGGCGCTGCTTCACGTCTCTCTCGAGCAGCCGGTGGAGCAGGCGGCGGACCGGCTCCGGAACCGAGGCGGGCAGGCGCGTCCAATCCGGGTCGAGGGTGAGGATCGCGACGATGGTGTCCGAAACCGTGTCGCGCGCGAAGGCGGCCTCGCCGGCGAGCATCTCGAACAGGACGCAGCCGAAGGCCCAGATGTCGGTGCGCTTGTCGACCTCCTTGCCACGCGCCTGCTCGGGGCTCATGTACGGAGCGGTGCCGAGGATCGTTCCGTCGGTGGTGCCCGACCAGGAGACGGTAGGAGCGGTCCCCACGGCGCCCGAACCGGCGCCGGGCGAGAACGCCTTGGCGAGGCCGAAGTCGAGCACCTTGGCGCGGCCTTCGGGAGTGATCTTGATGTTGGCCGGCTTGAGGTCGCGATGGATGACGCCGCGCTCGTGGGCGGTTTCGATGGCCGAGGCGACCTGTGCCGCCAGCGTCAGCGCTTCGCGTACCGGCAGCGGGCCCCTCCCGATGCGGTCGGCGAGGCTCTCGCCGGGCACTAGTTCGAGGACGAGGAAGCGCAGGTTGCCGGCCTGCTCGAGGCCGTGGATGGCGGCGATGTGCGGGTGACTGAGGGAGGCCAGCAGCTGCGCTTCGCGCGTGAAGCGGAGGATGCGCTCGGGGTCGTCGGCGAGCGGTGAGCGAATGACCTTGAGAGCGACCTCGCGGCCGAGCCGCTTGTCGGTCGCGCGCCAGACCGAGCCCATGCCGCCCTCGCCGAGGAGATCGACGACCTCGTAGCTGCCGAGCAGCACGCCGGGTTGGACTTCCATCGGGAGCTCGGGACTACAATACTCCACGCGGCAGCACTGCTCCGGGCCGCCGGGGGTCGACATGCGAATCCTGGTGACGGCACTGACGATGTCCATCACCAGCGGCGCGTTCGCGGCCATCGCTCCGCCAGCGAGTCCGGCGCCGCAGGTCGCCCTCGCACCGGGAGATCCGGCACCTTCCTTCACCCTGCGAGGATCCGACGGACAGACCTACCGGCTGGAGGACTACCGCGGCAAGAACGTGGTGGTGCTCGCCTGGTTCGCGAAGGCCTTTACCGGCGGCTGAACCGCCGAATGCCGGTCGCTCCGTGTGAGCGGCGACACCATCCGGGAATTCGACACGGTGCTCTTCGCCGCCAGCGTCGACACGCCCGAGGACAGCGCGAAGTTCGCCGGCATGCTCGGTGTCGACTACCCGCTGTTGAGCGACCCGACGCGCAAGACGGCGCAGGCTTATGGCGTGGTCCGGGAGGGCCAGGCCTTCGCCGCGCGATGGACTTTCTACATCGGCACCGACGGCAGGATTCTCTACGTCGACAAGGCGATCGACCCGGCGAAGGCGGGGGAGGACATCGCGCGCCGTCTGGCCGAGCTCGGCGTGGCGCGCCGCTCGAACCGTCGCTGAAGTCGCCGGGCTGCAGCTCGGAAAAGTCAAAGGGCCGGATCCGCTGACGCGGACCCGGCCCGGAAGACGCTCCCTCCCTGAAGAGGGGCCTTACTTGATGTGGATTCCGACCGTCAGGCCGTAGGTGCGCGGCTGGTTGGTCAGGTAGCCGACGCGGGCGCGGGTGCCGCGCTCCTGGTCGAGCGCCAGCTTGGCGTTCTCGTCGAACAGGTTGTTGACGTAGAACGCCATGTCGTAGTGGCCGTCGCTGAGGGCGAAACGCAGGTTGGCGAGCTGGTAGGACGGCAGCTCGGGGTTGAAGGTGTAGAGGTTCTGCGTCAGCGGTCCGCCGATGGTCTGGCCGCCAGTCTTCTCGAAGGAGAGAAGGTCTACAGTTCCGAAACCTGCCGCCTGGTCGCCGATCTGCGTGTAGCGCGCACCCGTGTACTGGTAGGTGCCGGTGATCGAGGCGAGCCAGTCGGTTCTGACCTGCCACTGATAGGTCAGCGAGGCGACGCCCTGGAACTTCGGCACCGTCGGCAGGCGGTTGCCGTCCTGGATGCCTGACACGACGCTGACGACGCCGTTCTTGTCAGTCGAAGTCAAGGTCGAGTCGAGCTGGGAGTCCGCGTAGCTGGCCGAGATCGAATAGTCCCAGTTGGCGTTGGGCGTGCCGGCGAACTCAAGTTCGACGCCCTGGCTGTGGGCCTTCGGAACGTTGAAGACGACGCGCGAGGAGCAGGAGCCGGCGGTGACCGTCGCCTGCAGGTCGCTGATGTCCATGTAGAAGCCCGAGAAATTGAAGGTGCCGCGGCCGCCCATGATGGACGACTTGGTGCCGATCTCGTAGTTCCAGAGCGTCTCGTTCTTCCAGGTGTCGTGGCCGCCGAAGGTCACGATGTCCTGAGGCGTGCAGAGCGGGATGTTCAGCGGGTCGTTGATGCCGCCGAGGCGGAAGCCTTCGGAGACCTGCGCGTTGAGGCTTGTCGTCGCGCTCAGCTCGTAGCTGGCGAGGAAGCGCGGCACGATGCCGTTGGCGTCCGTCGATCCGGGCTGGGAAACCAGCGATTTGCCGTTGTTGTCGTTGCCGAAGATACCGTCGAAGATCTGCGTGCGGTCCTCGTTGAAGTCGTAGTAGCGCGCGCCGGCGGTGAGGTCGAGCTTGTCGTTGACGTTCCAGGTGCCTTCGCCGAAGAGCGCGAACTGGCTGAAGTCGTACGAGAGCTCCGACCAGAAGAGCGAGTCCTTCGGCGCCCGCAGGCCCTGGGTCGGAATGCCCGACAGGGCCTCGAAGCCGTTGACGCGGAGGTCCTGCGCATAGTCGCGCTGGATGTCGGTGTAGAAGGCGCCGACCAGCCAGGTGAGCTTGTCGGTGTTGCCGGCGAGGCGCAGCTCTTGCGTCCACTGCTTGACCTTGGTCGCGTCGTCGAGCGGCGAGTCGAGCGTGTAGACGTTCTCGGGCAGTCCGATGCTGCCGCCGGTGATGCTGGAGGTCAGGGCGCCGGCATCGCGGACCACGTCGATGTCGCGGTCGATGTACGACGTGATCGACGTGAAGTCCATGTCCTTGAACTTGTAGTTGATGTTGAGGTCGCCGAGCAGGAACTTGTCGTCGAACGGCTCCTCGATCTGGGTGAACTGCTGCCGGTCGCCGAGGTTCACCGCCGGCCGCGTCGTCGTGTAGGGGTTGCCGAGGATGTTGTAGGTGTCGGTGCGGTTCCAGCCGTCCGTCTTGAACTCCTGGTAGACGAGGCGGGGGGTGACCGTGAGGTTCTCGTTCGGCGCGAAGTGGAACGAGAGGCGGGCGCCGGCGCGGCTTCCCGAGTTGACGTCCTTGTTGACGTGCAGGTCGGGCTGCACGGCGTCGATGAAGCCGCCGATGTTGCTGTAGTAGGCCGCGAGACGGAACGCCGAGGTGTCGCCGATCGGCCGGTTGACCATCACCTTGGCGGTCTCGCCGAGGTCGCCGCCGTCGATCTGGCTGATGCCGAGCTCGACGTGCGAGGCGCTGACGCCAGGCTGCGGCTGGTTGCTGATGTAGCGCACGGTGCCGGCGAGCGAGCCGGAGCCGAAGAGCGTGCCCTGCGGGGCGCGCAGCACTTCGACGCGGTTCATGTCCCAGAGGTCGATGTCGGGTGTGAAGAGCGAGGTCGAGATCACCGAGTCGTCGAGGTAGACGCTGACCTGCTCCTTGACGCCCGGCTGGTCGCGCACGATCTGGCCGGCCGAAACGCCGCGCATGGCGACCTGGCTTTGCCCGGGGCCGAGGTTCTGGACGATGAAGCCGGGCACGTTGGCCGCGATGCCCTCGAGCGAGTCGACGCCGCGGGCCTCGAGCACCGCCTCGGTCGGCGCCGCGACCGAGAACGGGACGTCCTGCAGCTTCTCCTCGCGCAGGGTCGAGGTGACGGTGATCTCTTCCTTCACCTGCTCCGCGGGCTGCTCTTCCTTGGCGGCGGGCTGATCCTCGGCGCGCGCTGGCAGGGCCGACCAGCCGGCCACGACCAGGACTGCTCCGGCCGCGAAGGCCGTCCCCCAACTCCATTGCCTTGCCATGGTGCCTCCCCTTTGGGATTCCACGCGGGCGGATCCTCCACTCGCGTCAGTTCGCAGAGTTACCAGTTGCAGATTAGGGGCGGATTGTAGACCTTTTGTGGCGCGGTTGCATGATCGCCGTCAGGTACCTGGGCAGGCGGCCGGACAGGGTCCGCGACCTTGACATTCCCGGCCTCCGCCCGTAGCTTTCAAGACACATGTGTATGGAGAGCGGGCTCTGAGGGAGAGCTACTCCTTCCTGTCGCTGGCGCGGCACGCCCTCGACGGGCATCGCCATTGGCGACCCGTCTGGCGCGACCCCGAGCCGAAGTCGAGTTACGACGTCGTCGTGATCGGCGCCGGCGGGCACGGCCTGGCCACGGCCTACTACCTGGCGACGCAGCACGGCGTGCGCGACGTCGCGGTGCTCGAGAAGGGATGGATCGGTTCTGGCTCGTCGGGACGCAACACGCAGGTCGTGCGCTCGAACTACTTCTACCCGCAGAGCGCCCGCTTCTACGAGCACTCGCTCCGCCTCTACGAAAGGCTCACCCGCGAACTCGACTTCAACATCATGCTGAGCCAGCGCGGCATCGTGACGCTGGCGTCGAGCCGCCACGAGCTCGAGCACACGCGGCGCTGGGCCAATGCGGTGGCACTGAACGGCGTCGACTCGCGGATGCTGTCGCGCGAGGACCTCCGCGGGCTGATGCCGCACCTCGATCTCGACGCCCGCCTGCCGGTGGTCGGCGGTTTCGTCCAGCCGCGCGGCGGCATCGCGCGCCACGACGCCGTCGTCTGGGCCTTTGCGCGCGCCGCCGATTCGGCCGGCGCCGATCTGGTGCAGGGGTGCGAGGTGCTCGGCTTCGAAATGGATGGGAGTCGCATCACCGCCGTCGAGACCGGCCGAGGCCGCATCGGCGCCGGCAGAGTCGTGATGACCGTCGCTGGCCACGCCAGCCACCTGGCCCGGCTGGCCGGTTTCCGCCTGCCGATCACCACCATGAACCTGCAGGCCTACGTCACCGAACCGGTCGACCCGGTGCTCGACACCGTCGTCCTGTCGCCATCGGTCCACGTCTACGTCGGGCAGACCGACCGCGGCGAGCTCTGCTTCGGCGGTGGCGCCGACGTGCACAATTCCTACTCGCAGCGCGGCAGCCTGCCGGTGATGGAAGACGTGGTCACCGCGCTGGTCGAGCTCTTCCCCTCCTGGAGCCGGCTGCGGCTGATGCGGCAGTGGGCCGGGCTGGTCGACATCAGCCCGGACACCAGCCCGATCCTCGGCAAGTCGCCGGTCGACAACCTCTACATCGACTGCGGCTTCGGCACCGGGGGCTACAAGTCGATCCCGGCGGCGGGGGAGACGCTGGCGTGGACGGTCGTCCACGACCGGCCGCACGAGCTGATCGCGCCCTTCGCGCTCGACCGCTTCGCGCGCGGCGCCTTCGTCGACGAAGGCGCCGCCGCAGGCGTGGCGCACTGAGGACGGGAATGCTGCGAATCCCCTGTCCCTGGTGCGGCCCGCGCGACGAAGTCGAGTTCGCGTTCGGCGGCGAGGCGCACGTCGAACGGCCGCCGCTCGAGTCGACCGACGCCGAATGGACGGGCTACCTCTTCCTGCGCACCAACCCGCTCGGCGTGCATGCCGAGCGCTGGCGCCACGCGCGCGGCTGCGGCCAGTGGTTCAACGTCCGGCGTCACACGCTGACCCACGAGATCCTGGCGGTCTACCCGATGGGGAGCGCGCCGCCGGCGAGCGAGGGGGGCGCCGGATGAGTCAGCCCTTCCGCCTGCCGGAGGGGGGCCGCATCGACCGCTCGCGGCCGCTCGCTTTCCGCTTCGACGGCCGGAGCTACGCCGGCTACGAGGGGGACACGCTCGCTTCGGCACTGCTCGCCAACGGCGTCCACCTCACCTCGCGCAGCTTCAAGGAGCGGCGGCCGCGCGGCATCCTCGCGGCGGGGAGCGAGGAGAGCCACGCGCTGGTCGCGATCGGCGCCGGGGGGCGCCGCACGCCGAGCGTGCGCGCCACGCTGGAGCCGCTGGCCGAGGGGCTGGCCGCCGCCCGTCAGCACGGCTGGCCGAGCCTCGGCTTCGATCTCGGCGCGATCAACGGGCTGTTCCACGCTCTCCTGCCGGCCGGCTTCTACAACAAGACCTTCAAGTGGCCGAGCTGGGAGCTCTACGAGCCGGCGATCCGCCGGATGGCGGCCCTCGGCGCGGCGCCGCGCGAGCGGGACGCCGACCGCTATCTCTGGCGCAACGCGCACTGCGACCTGCTGGTCGTCGGCGGCGGCGCCGCAGGCCTGGTGGCGGCGCTGGTCGGCGCGCGCGCCGGCGCGCGCGTGATTCTGGCGGAGAGCGACCGCGAATTCGGCGGCGCGCTCCTCTCGCGGCGCGAGAGCTTCGGCGTCCCCGCGCCGGAGGCATGGCTCGACACGATCGCCGGCGAGCTCGCGGCCACTCCGAACGTGCGGTTGCTGCCGAGGACGACGGTGGTCGGCGCTTTCGGCCACGGCGTCTATTCGGCGCTCGAGAGTGCCGTGGCGGGCGAGGAACGCTGGCGAGAGCGCTGGTGGCGGATTCGCGCCCGCCGCACGGTGCTGGCGAGCGGCGCGATCGAACAGCCGCTGGTCTTTCCCGACAACGACCGGCCGGGCATCCTGCTCGCCGGCGCGGCCCGCGTCTATCTGCAGCGCTACGCGGTGGCAGTCGGGCGGCGGGTGCTGGTGGCGACCAACAACGACAGCGCTTACCGAGTCGCCCTCGAGCTGCGGGCGGCTGGGATCGAGGTCGCGACCGTTGCCGACTCGCGCGGCGAGGCGAGCGACGACCTCGCGCGCGCTCTGGCCGGCGCCGGTATCCCGCTCGAGAAGGGAACGAGGGTCGAGCGCACGGAGGGGCGACTGCGGGTGAAAGGCGCCACGCTGGTCGGCGCGGACGGCGGGCGAAAGCGAATCGCCTGCGACGCGATCGCGATGTCCGGCGGTTGGAATCCGGCGGCGCAGCTCTGGGGGCAGTCCGGCGGGCGGCTCCGCTTCGACCCGCGTTCGGCCTGCCTGGTGCCCGATGGCACGCTCGCCGGGATGCGCGCGGTCGGAGGCGCAGCGGGGACCTCCGATCCGCGCGCGGCGCTCGACGAGGCCGCCGCCGCGGCTGCGACGCTGCTCGGCGAGCTCGGCCGGCCGGCGGCGATCGACGCCTCCCCGTGGTCCGGCGTCGCGGCCGAGCCCGTCCCGGCGTCGGTCGGTGCGCTCGGCTGCGCCAGCGAAACGCGGCGCGATCGGGCCTGGGTCGACTTCGCGCACGACGTGACCGCGGCGGACATCGACCTCGCGGTGCGCGAGAACTTCGTCTCGGTCGAGCACCTCAAGCGCTACACCACGGTCGGCATGTCGATCGACCAGGGGAAGACCTCGAACCTCAACGCGCTGGCCATCCTCGCCGAGCGGACCGGACGGCCGGTCAGTGCCGTCGGCACGACGAAGTTCCGGCCGCCGGTGACCCCGGTGACGCTCGGCGCGATCGCCGGCGGGCGACTCCGCAATTTTCTCCGCCCGACGCGGCTGCTGCCGTCGCACGATCGCCAGGTCGCGGCCGGCGCCCACTTCGAGGACTTCGGCTTCTGGCGCCGTCCGGCGACCTACCCGCGCCCCGGCGAGCGCGAAGCAGCGACCATCGCTCGCGAGGTGCTCGCGGTGCGGCGGACGGCCGGCATCTTCGAGGCCTCGCCGCTCGGCAAGATCCTGGTGCGCGGCGCCGATGCCGGGCGTTTCCTCGATTTCGTCTACGCCAATCCGGTCTCCGACCTGAAGCCGGGGCGCGTCCGCTACGGCGTGATGCTGACCGAGAAGGGGATCGTGATGGACGACGGCGTCTGCGGGCGCCTCGGCGAGGAGGAGTTCTGGGTCGGCACGAGCAGCGGCAACGCGACCCGCGTGGCGCTCTGGCTCGAGGAGTGGCTGCAGTGCCAGTGGACCGACTGGCGGGTGATCACCACCGATCTCACTTCGCAGTGGGCGACCGTGACGGTCGCCGGGCCGCGGGCGCGCGACATCGTCGCGGCGCTCGGGCTCGACGTCGACCTGGGTCGCGAGGCCTTTCCGCACATGAGCGTGCGCGCCGGCCGGATCGGCCGCGTTCCCTGCCGGATCTTCCGGGTGAGCTTCACCGGCGAGCTGACCTACGAGGTGAGCGTGCCGGCGGATCACGGCGCGGCGCTCTGGGACGCGGCGACGGCGGCCGGCGAGCCGCTCGGTGCGATGCCGCTCGGCGTCGAGGCGCTGCTCGTGCTGCGCACCGAGAAGGGGTACCTCCACGTCGGCGCCGACACCGACGGCACGACGGTGCCGGACGACATCGGCTTCGGCGCGGCGATCGCGCGCAAGCAGGGGGACTTCGTCGGCCGGCGCTCGCTGTCGTTGCCGGAGAACGTTCGCCCCGACCGGCTGCAGCTGGTCGGCCTGCGCTGCGCCGGGCCGGCCGCCCCCTTCCTTCCCGGTGCCCACCTTCTCGACGGTGTGCGCGTCGCCCCTCCCGTCGAATCGGCGGGTTATCTCACCTCGGCCTGCTTCAGCCCGACGCTCGGCGCGCACCTCGGGCTCGGCATGCTGCGGCGCGGGCGGCAGCGGATGGGGGAGATCGTGACGGTGTTCGAAGGGGGTGCGACGACGAAGGCCGAGGTGGTGGCGCCGACGCACTACGACGCGAAAGGAGAGCGGCTCCATGGCTGAGAGCGCCGACCTGCCGCGTGGGAGCGCGTTGGGCGGCGCGACACCGTTCGCCTTCGCCCTCCCCGGCTGCGAGGTCCGCGAGCTTCTCTTCGTCGCCAAGCTGCGCCTGCAGGCGATGCGCGGCGCGGGCGCGCCGCTCCCCGCGAGCGCGCTGGCGCTCCTGCCGGAGCGACCCAACAGCGGAAGCGGCGACGATCCGTGCGTCCTCTGGCGGGCGCCCGGCGACTGGCTCGCCCTGTCGCCGACGCTCTCCGCCGAGGCGCTCGAGCGCCTCCTCGGCGAGCGGCTCGCCGGAGCTGCGGTCCTGCTCGCCGACGTTTCGTCGACGAGCGCGGTGTTCGAGCTCAGCGGCGAGCGCGCGCTCGAGGTCCTGGCGCGCGACTGCACGCTCGACCTCGAGGGGGGCGCGGTTTCGCCGGGCGACTGTGCGCAGACGGTGATCGCCCAGCTCTCGGTGCTCGTCCATCGCTCCGCCGCCGGCGATTCCTGGCGACTCTTCGTCGATCGCACGGCGGCACGCCACCTGCGCGACTGGCTGGTCGATTCGGCGCGGCTCACGATCGCCGGCCCGGAGTCCCGTTGAAGCCGCCCGCCGCCGCGAAGCGTGGCAACGCGCGGCGGCGAACCCTCGATCGCGCCGCCTGGGTCGAGGCGGCGCGCGCCGAGCTGCTGCGCGGCGGCATCGCGGCGGTAAGAATCGGCCGGCTGGCGCGCCGGCTCGGCGCCACCCGCGGCAGCTTCTACTGGCACTTCGTCGATCGCGACGACCTGCTGCGCGAGCTGCTGCTCGACTGGGAGAAGAGCAACACCGCTCCGTTCGAGCGCATCCTGACCGAGGGCGAGAACGGCATCGCCGAGTTCGAGGCCGTCGTCGAGCTCTGGCTCTCGGAGCGGGAATACAGCCCGGCCTTCGACACCGCGGTGCGCGACTGGGCCCGCATCGACCGCCAGGTGGCGGCCGCCGTCCAGCGCGCCGACCACCGGCGAATCGAGGTCCTGCGGCGAATCTTCCTCGACCTCGGCTATCTCGATCCGGAGGCGCTGGTGCGCGCGCGCATCACCTATTTCCACCAGGTCGGCTACTACGCGCTCGGCCTGGCCGAGAATCCCGCGCGCCGGCGCGAGCTCCGCCCGTACTATGTCCGGGCGCTGCTCGGCGAGGTGGCCGGGGTGCCGCTACAATGCCCCCTCAAGTGAATCTCTGGTCGTCGCGGTTCGCCTTTTCGCTCGGCGTCGTCGGCGCCGCCGTCGGCCTCGGCAGCATCTGGCGCTTCCCCTATCTCGCGGGGACGAGCGGCGGGCCCGCTTTCGTCGCGGTCTTCGTCGTCGTCTGCACGGTGATCGCCACGCCGCTGCTCGTCGGCGAGTTCCTGATCGGCCGCTGGTCGCGCAAGAACGCGCTCGAATGCGCCGGAGAGGTGGCGGCCCGCTCCGGGCTGTCGCGGCGCTGGGACGCGATCGGCTGGCTCGGCACGGCGACGGCGTTCTTCATCCTGTCGTACTACACGATGATCGCCGGCTGGGTGCTGGCCTACACCTGGAAGTGCCTCTCCGGGCAGCTCGCGGGGCTCTCGCACGGGGCGGTGCACGACCAGTTCCAGGCCTTCGTCTCGAATCCGTGGACCGTCGGGCTCTGGCACCTGGCCTTCGTCGCGCTGGTGGCGGGGATCTCGGCGCGCGGCATCCACCGCGGCATCGAGATCGCCAACAAGATCCGCGCCCCCGGCCTGCTGGTCATCCTGCTGATCCTCGTCGCCTACGCGCTCGCCACCGGCGACGTCGAGCGCGGCCTGCGGTTCGCTCTGGCGCCCGACTTCTCGAAGATCACGCCGCAGGTGGTGCTCGCCGCGGTGGGGCAGGCGTTCTACGCCACCGGCGTCGGCATGGCGATGATGCTCGCCTACGGCGCCTACGTGCCGCGGGGCGCCTCGCTGCTGCGCGCCGCGTTCGCCATCACCGGCTCGATCGTGCTGGTGTCGCTGCTCGCGACGCTGATGGTCTTCCCGCTCGTCTTCCGTTACGGCATGAATCCGGCCCAGGGGGCGGAGCTGGTCTTCGAGGTGCTGCCGACGGCGTTCGCCGAGATGCCGGGCGGGCGGCTCATCGGCACGCTCTTCTTCGTCCTGCTGGCGCTCGCGGCGCTGACGCCCTCGATCGCCGGCCTCGAGCCGCTGGTCGCCTGGTTCGAGCAGCGGCGGGGCCTTTCGCGGACGAGATCGGTTCTGGTCAGCGCGGCGGCGATCTGGGTGCTCGGCATTGGTTCGGTGCTGTCGTTCAACGCCTGGTCGGCCTGGCACCCCCTCGGGTTCCTCCCCCGCTTCGCGAAAATGACCTTTTTCGACGTGGTCGACTTCCTGGCCTCGAACCTCTTCCTGCCGATCGGCGCTCTGTTGACCAGCGTCTTTCTCGGCTGGTTCGTGGCGACGAAGATTCCGGAGGCCGAGCTCGAGGGAATGTCCCCCGCGACCCGCCGCGCGCTGATCTTCTCCCTGCGCTGGATCTGCCCGCTGGCGATCCTGATCGTCTTCGTGACCGCCCTGATCTAGGGCGCCGTTTCCAGCACTTCGATCTCGCCCGGCAGGTAGCGCCCGAAGCGGAGGCGCAGCACGGGCACCCGTCGATAGTCGCCCGGCTGCCGCCCTGCAACCGTGAATCGACCGCCTTCGACGTCGAAGCAGCGCTCGCCGGCCGGAGGAGGAGGAGCGGTCTCCACGCCGCGCCAGAAGTCCCCGAGCAGCGTCAGCCAGAGCGTGTAGTCGTAGACCTCGACAACCTTGTTCCAGCGGTCGCGTGGAAGCCAGCCGGCGTAGGAGGGCGAGGCGGCGAAGTCGAGGCGTTCGATCGCTCGCTCGGCCGAGACGAGGCCGGCGGGAAAATCGGCGAAGACGCCCGGCCCGGCATTCCAGCTCGTCGCCAGCGCGGCCGGATAGGCGAAGCTGCCGGGAGGCGCGGCGGCGAGGCGGCGCTCGAGTGTCGCGAGCTTCGCCGCCGCGACCGCCAAGGCGAATTTCGGCCGGAATCGGGGATCGAGCGAGCGATCGCAGAGGTAGCCCGCGGTCGCCTCGGAGCGGCAACGATCGTAGAAAGCGGCCGAACCGTCGCCGGCGTCGGCGCGACAACAGGGCGTGCAGCCCCGGCAACCCGCCAGCGCCAGCGGGCCGGCGCAGCCGGTGGGCGAGATCGCCGAGGCATCGCCGCCGCTCTCGTGCGTCATCAGGGCGCGGATCCAGGGCGCCGCGGGGCCGTCGAGATCGCGGGTGAGGTCGGCGACGCGGGCGCCGATCGCCGCATCGGGGAGGGCGAGCGCCGGCGGCGCGAAGCAAAGAGAGCGGATCGCGGCAGCGCTCTCCGCGGGCGACACGGCGGGCGCCCGGCAGCCGCTCGCCAGCAGCGCGACGAGGAGAACGCCGCCGGCGGCGCGGTTCATCCGCCTCCAGCGGCGCGCCGCAGCTCGGCGATCGCGGCGAGATCCTCCGGCGGCAACGGCCGCAGCTCGAGACCCCGGTCGTCGATCATGTAGGCATAGTCACGCTGGAACTCGTGGAGGGGATCCTCGTGCGCGTACTTTTCGACGCGCGCCCGGCGATCGGCCAGCGTCCGGCAGCCGGAGTGATAGGCGACATGGCGGGTCTCGATGCGCAGCCGCTGGCCGAGGTTGGCCGGGAATGGAGCGGTGTGCAGCCGCAGGCGCGGCTCCTTGAGGGTGATCGCCGGAGAGGTGAACCAGTTGCGCCGCAGCACGGCGATCGACTTGCGTCCCCAGATGCCGTCGCTGCGCCACTGGTTCCATGACTCCCAGAGCTCGCGCAAGGGAAAGCGACAGACATCCCTGCCGCCGTTCTCGAGCTCCCGGATCAGCGCCGCCGCGTCGTCGCGGGTGCGGAAGCCGTGCGAGAAGGCGAGATCGTGGTCGATCGAGATCGTCCAGTCGCAGCCGTGCGCGAAGGCGCGGTACATCAACAGCGTCCGGTTCGCCTGGTCGTTCCAGGGCTCGCGATTCTCGAGGCGCAGGAACTCGTCGCAGCGCTCGCGATGCGGAAAGGGCTCGGTCGAGTTGTCGTCGAGGACGATGGTGAAATCGCAGAGTCGCATCAAGGCGTCGAAGGCGCCGAGCTCGTCCGTGTAGTCGCGCACCGCCATCAGGCCGGCGATCCGCAAGGGCCGGCCGGGCGCGCGGCGCACCAGGCGGCGCGCCGCCTGCCAGGCGGTGAGCAGGGCCCAGTCGGCTCTCATTCCGGCCGCTGCTCGCGCAGCTCGCGCAGCGCGCCGAGATAGAAGAAGGCGAGGAAGCCGAAGAGAAAGGGCGCCAGGGCGACGAAGTGGCCGCGCTCGCCCATCCGGCCGGCCACCGTCCACCATTCGCGCATCTTGGTCGCGGCGCAGACGGGGACGCCGATCGCGCCCAGGCGATCGAGCGTCGGGCGCGCCGGGCCGCCGCCGAGGACGCGGACGAAGCTCCGTCCGTAGCGCAGGCGCTGTTTCAGATAACCGCCGAGCCCGAGTCCCTCGTGGTGCTCGACCGCCTGCTTCAGGAAGAGATGGACCGGAATGCCCAGCGCCGCCATGCGCCGGCCGAAGTCGCCGTCCTCGCCCACCGCGAGCGCCTCGTCGAACCGCCCGACGCGGTCGAAGAGCTGCCGCCGGAAGACGGCGGCGCGCGAGGCCGGCAGAGCGAGGCTCTCGACGACCGCCGGCGGTTCGGTCTCGAGCCGCAGGTACTGCGCCAGCGCCAGCCGCTGGTAGAGCGCCTGCACGCCGCGGAAGGGGCCGCGATCCGCCGGGGCGATGCTGAAGCTGATTGCCTGCGCCGCCGGATGCCCGCGGAAGAAGGCGTCGACCTGACGCAGGTAGTCGGCGGGGAGGCGATAGTCGTCGGCGAGGAAGCCGACGAAGCTGCCCGTGGCGAGCTCGAGCCCGCGGTTGCGCGCCGCCGCGACGCCGCGGTTCTCCTGGTACTCGTAGCGCAGCCGGAGTCGCCCGGCGAAGTCTTCTGCGATCGCGCGGCTGGGCTCGCGGGAGCCGTCGTCGACTACCACGACTTCCGGGGGCGGTCCGCTCCAGTCGAGACGCGCGATCGACTCGAGGCAGCGGCGGAGTCCCGCCGGCCGGTCGCGCGTCATCACGACCAGCGAATAGAGAGGAGCGGCGGGCGCGCGGCTCACGGGGGAGCTCCGGCCGCGAAGCGGGGGAGGACGGCGCCGATTTCGCGCACGATCGCCTCGCCGAGCGACAAGGCCGCGCGGGTCGACAGCTCACTCGAGGCGCCGCCGGCGCTCGCCAGCAGCGGGCGGAGCTCGCTGTCGAGCCGCTCGTTGCCGGTTCCGGAGGAGAGGAGCTCGCGCGCCAGGTCGCCGCGCGTCCCTGCCCAGCGATCGCGCGCGTGGAGCAGCCAGGCGCGCAGGAGCGTCCACAGATGACGGCGCAGCCGCGCGTCGGCGTCGGGAAAGGAGAGCGCGAGGCGCAGGGAGCTCGGCAGGAAGAGGGTCTCGAAGAGATGGAGGCGCTGCCGGAAGCCGACGTCGATCGAGCCTTCGTCGCCGGGGAAGCGCTCTTCGGCGCAGGGGCGCGGCCAGAGCCTCCAGGCGAGCGCCGGTACCAGCCAGGTGACGACGGGGCCCGCGTCGCCGCGTCGTCGAAGCGCGTCGAGCTCCGCCGCCAGCTCGGCGTCGGTCAGCCCCTCGCGCAGGCCGAGATAGAGAGCGCCGTTGCTCGCGAAACGGAAACCGGCATCGCCGCCGGCGCTCGTCGCGCCGAGGCGCCGCGCGCTGGCCTCGAGCGCTCGCATCATGTCGACCAGCGCCGGAAGCCGTTCGGCGCTCGCCCGGCCTGGCGGCCGCCAGGCCGCGTCGATCTCGCGCGCGTGGCGGCAACGGAGCGCGAAGAGATCGCCGGCGCCGAGGCGCGCCTCCCCGAGATCGTCGAGCAACGCCAGCCGGCTCGCGAAGAAGGCGGCCTTGCGCAGCCCGGCACGCAGGTCGTGCACGGTCGAGGCGGGGTCGAGGTACTTCTGTACTGCCGAGCCCGACCAGAGGCACTGCTGGTACCACTGCGCGAGGACGAGCGCCGGAAGATCGGCGGTGCCGTCGGTGGCCAGCGGCGGCGCGCCGCTCGCGTCGCGCCATTCGTCGGCGCCGTAGAGCGCCCAGAATCGGCGCACCAGCGGCAGCTCGCTCTCCAGGATCACGTGCTGCCACCAGTCGCGCACGCTCAGGTTGCGGCGGCGTGCGGCGGCGAGCGCGGCGAAGACCCGGCGCAGGTCGTCGACCGGCTCGCGGAGCGCCGCGTCGCGCAGCACCAGGACGAGGTCGACGTCGCTCGCCAGCGGCCGGAAGGGGCCGCGCACGAAGCTCCCCTTGACGAAGACGTCGGCGATCGCGGGCTCGCGCCGCAGGTGGCGGAAGGTGTCGCGGTTCATCGCCTCGACGAGCGCCAGCGCCGGGGCGCGGAACCAGGCGTGGCGATCGAGTCCGCGCAGGCCCTCCTTGAGCGTGCCGAGCATCCCGGGCAGCAGGGGAGCCCGCGGCAGCCGGGGCAGGTGGGCGCCGGCAGTCACCAGCTCGCCCGGCTCTGCCGCTCGACGAACTCCTCGACCGCGCGGCGCACGCCGTCGCGATCGCGGTTCGCGGTCAGCCGGAACGGGCGCGCGCGGTGCGCGAGGCGGACCGCGAGCATCGTCCGGCGGAGCAGGATCGGCAGGCGGGCGAAGACTTCGGAGGAGGAGCGCTGCACCAGGAACTCGATGCCCTGGTAGAGACCGATGCCGAGCACGGCGTCGCGGATCAGCGCGCGCAGGACGGCGCGGCGGCTCGAGGGTTCGATCGACGGCTCGCCGTTCAGCACCCGGCGGACGGTGACCATGGCGATCCGGTCGAGCGCGCGCGTCTCGATGCGGTCGCCGAAGTAGTCGGCGTCGAGGAAGTACTTGGTGCCGAATTCCATCCGGTCGACGCGCGAGACGAAGCGGTCGGGGACTTCCGCGATGCTGCGCCGGTCGAGGATGCCCAGCGAGCGCGGAAAGCAGAGGATGCCGCGCGCCGGGTCGAACAGCGGGTCGTCGTCGGAGATGTAGCGCACGTTGCCCTGGCGCATCATGCCGAGCGCCAGCGTCGACTTTCCCGATCCCGGCGGCATCAGAAAGAGAAACGCGCGGTCGGCGGCGGAGAGCGCCAGCGCGTGCACGCGCAGCCGGCCGACGCGGTCGCAGTGCTGGCCGAGAAGCGAGAGGACGAGGAGGTAGAACGACTCCTGCCGGAGATTGGCGTCGCTCGAGTAGATCGTGTACGTGGCGCGGTCGGGATCGTGCACCACGGCGCCGCGCCCGAAGTAGTCGACGATCTTGAGCCGGCCGTGCCGGTAGACGACGTTGCGGGGCGTCGAGAACTGCGCGGAAAGGGCGGGAAAGTCGCCGTACGGCGGCTCGACCGGCTCGACGCGGACCAGGGCGAGCGGTTCGCCCGACGACACCCGGAAGAAGGCGAACGGACGGGTCAGCGCCAGCTCGGCCTCGGTCGAGCCGGCGTCACACGCGATGACGAGTCCGTGGATGTCGATCAGCATCAGGCCGCCGAATTGAGACATGAAGCGATGCTGCCGGACAAGGAGGTCCTCCGCTGCGCGAGCGTTTCGCTGCGGGCGTCAGTCGCCGACCAGGAAGTAGTCGATCGAGGTCACGACGCGGATCTTCTTCCACTCGGGGGAGAAGGGATCGCGGTCCTCGATCGAGAAGTACCCCTGTTGGGCCCGCCGGATGCCGCCCACCTTGGCGCCGGAGTCCTGCGCGAACTTCTCGGCCGCGCGGCGGGCGTCGGCGGTCGCCTGCGCGATCATCTCGGGCTTGACCTTGTCGAGGTCGGTGAAGAAGTACTGGGTGTTGTACTCCCAGCTGCGGAGCAGGCGCACGCCCTCTTTGACCAGGGCGCCGGAGCGCTCCATGGCGCGCCGCGCCTCGTTGACCTTCGGGGTGCGCAGGATGGTCGTCGCCTCGACCAGGTAGCGCTCGCGCGGCACGCGGCCGTCGACTCCCCCCTGCGCCGCGTTGTCGGTCACCCGCGGCGCCGAGAGCGAAAACTCCTCGTCGCCGAAGCCCTGGTTCTTCAGGTAGTCGGCGATCTTGCGGGCGTCGCTCTCGAGCTGGAGCTGCAGCTCGGAGAGGTCGTTGCCGGAGACCGAGAAGACGATCGGCCAGATGGCCAGGTTGGCGGCGACGTCCTGCTCGGCGAGTCCCTTGACGCTGACGTAGCGCTCGGCGTTCTTGAAATAGCGGATGCCGCCGCCGACGAACCAGCCGCAGGCGGCGAGGCCGACGGCGAGGACCAGGGCGGCGAACGGGGAGATCGAGCGCTCGGAAGCCATGGAGGCATCTTATCCGCGCGATGCTCGCCAGATCTCTTCGCCGGCGCCCCACTCCGCCGGGTGGGGATCGGATCCGGCGCCGGCGGCCGGCGCGAATTCGTAGACTGTGCGGCGCGGAAGACCACCATGGCGACCTGGGCAATCGGCGACGTTCACGGCTGTTACCGCTCGCTGCGGGCGCTGCTGGCGCGCCCGGAGACGGCGGCCGCCGACCGCTACTGGTTCGTCGGGGATCTGGTGAACCGTGGCCCGCGATCGCTCGAGACGCTGCGCTTCGTGGCCGAGCTCGGCGATCGGGCCGTCGTCGTGCTGGGCAATCACGACCTCCACTTTCTCGCCCGCGCCGCGGAGCTGGTGCCGGCGCGGCGCCACGACAGCCTCGAAGCGCTGCTCGCGGCGCCCGATCGCGACGCGCTCGTCGAATGGACGACGAACCGGCCGCTTCTCGTCCGCGACGGCGAGCGGTTGCTGGTTCACGCGGGGTTGCTCGCCGGCTGGAGCGTCGAGGAGGCGGAGCGGCGGGCTCGGCGGCTCGAAGGCATTCTCCGCTCGCCCGCGGGCAGCGCCTATCTCGCGGCCTACCGGCCGCGCGCCGAAGCCGCGCCCGAAGTCGATGTCGGGCTGCTGGCCGACCTGCGCGTCCTCACGCTGATGCGCACGGTCGACGGGGCCGGACGTCCGACCTACGACTACACCGGCACGCTCGCCGGCCTGCCGCCGGGCCGCTTCCCCTGGTTCGATGCGCCGGCGAGGCGCTCCGCCGGCACGCGGATCGTCTGCGGCCACTGGGCGGCGCTCGGCCTGCTGAAGCGCGAGGGCTTCTGGGCGATCGACACCGGCTGCGCCTGGGGCGAGTCGCTCACCGCGATCCGGCTCGAGGATGGCCGGGTCGAGCGGACCGAGAACGTCGAGTGGCCGCGCTGAGCGCCGACGGCGCGCTCGACGCGGCGCGGTTGCCGCGCACCGTCGCCGAGCTCGAGCGGGGGACCGCCGGAGGGCTGCAGCTCGGAGGGCAGATCTACCTCTCGCGGCGCGGCGAGGCGCTCGCCGACGCCGGCTTCGGCGAGGTTCGCCCCGGCGAGCCGATGACCCGCAGCCACCGGATGCTCTGGCTCTCGGCGACCAAGCCGGTCACTGCGGTCGCCATCATCGTCCTCTGGGAGCGCGGCGCGCTCGGGCTCGACGATTCCGTCGCGCTCCACCTTCCGGAATTCGCCGCCGGCGGCAAGCAGGGCGTCACCATCCGCCATCTCCTCACCCACACCTCGGGCATCCGCATGCTCGACACCGGCTGGCCCGATCGTCCCCGGGAAGAGATCGTCGCCCGCATCTGCGCCCGGCCGCTCGAGCCCGGGTGGATCCCGGGGCGCAAGGCCGGCTACCACCTGACCTCGAGCTGGTTCGTGCTCGGCGAGCTGATCCGGAGGCTCGACGGCCGCGCGTGCGAAGACTTCGTGCGCGAGGAGATCTGCCGGCCGCTCGGGCTGGCGAGCTCCTCGATCGGCGTGGCGGCGGCGGAGCTCGCCGCCGAGCGGCCGCGGATCGCGCCGATGTACGCGGCGCTCGACCCGGGTTTCGCGCCGACCGATCTCACCGCTGATGCGAAGCTGGTCGCGCCGAGCCCAGGCGGCAACGGCTGCGGGCCGCTCGCCGAGCTCGGGCGCTTCTACGAGTGCCTGGCCGGCGGCGGAGCGCCGATCCTGCGGCCGCAGAGCGTCGAGGCGCTCGCGGCCCGTCACCGGGTCGGCCTGGTCGACCAGACCTTCAAGGCGCGGCTCGACTGGGGCCTCGGCGTGATCGTCAACTCGGCGCACTACGGCGAGGCGCGCGTGCCCTACGGTTACGGTCCTAACGCTGGCCCGCGGACCTTCGGCCACAGCGGGGCGCGCTCCTCGGTCGCCTTCTGCGATCCGGACGCCGGGCTGGTCGTCGCGCTGGCGGTCAACGGGCTGCCGGAGGACGAGATCCACCGCGCCCGTTTCGAGCGCTTGACGGCGGCGATCTACGAGGATCTCGGTCTCGCCGTCGCGGCGGCGGAACCGTCGACCGCGCCGGAGCATCGGAAGGCCGTCGACCCGTGAGCGCTCCCTCGTCCCAGGCTTCCGCGCTCTCCGATTCGGGCCCGGGCCTGCTCGCCCGCGGTCCGGGCTGGTGGTCGATCGGCGAGCTCGCCGGCGCCGTCAGGAGCCCGCGCCTGCGCGCGCTCGCCGCCGGCTGGCTCCTGGCGACGCTGGTCTCGATTGCCACCGGCGTCGCGGTGGTCCGCCTCGAATGGACCGGACTCGAGATTCGCGTGCTCGGGTTGACCTTCGACGCCACGCTCTATCCGGCGTTCGTCATCTCGGTGCTGCTCTCGATCTGGATCGGCCCGGCCTGGGGCGCCATTCCGATCTATCTCGCCAACCTGGCGAGCGCCCTCACGAGCGGATTGCCGGCCGGCAGCAGCGCGCTCTTCGCGCTGGCGGGCCCGATCGAGACGCTGATGCTCTGGGGGCTGATGGTCGGCCTGCGCATCGATCCCGACCTGAGACGCTGGCGCGACCTGCGGTCCTTCCTCGGCGGCGGGCTGGTGGCGGCAGTGACCGGCGCGCTGGCGGCGATCCTCTGGAACAGCGCGCACGGCCTGGATCCGATGGCGGGGCAGCGGGTCTTCCGCGGCTGGGTGCTCGGCGATTTCCTGCAGCTCGTCGTCGTGGTGCTGCCGCTGCTCCACTTTCTCGGGCCGCGGGCGCGACGCTGGATCGACCGCCAGTTCGAGCCGCCGGCGCGCCACGAGTTCACCTACACGCGAGGCGTGGCGATGGTGGTCGCGGCGATGTCGGCGCTCGTGCTGGTGGTCTTCCTCGGTGTGCGGCAGGCGGTGCTCGCGCTGCGCGCGGAGGTGCCTCAGCTGGCGCACGGCGGGCCGCTGCTCGACCGGCTGCGCGAGATCGTGGTGGTGCAGGGCCTGCTGGTGGTTTCGCTGATCGTCGCCACGGCGATGTTCTCGACCGCGCTGGCGCGGCTCGGGGAGCGGCAGCGCCGCGAAGCGCGCCGCGACAGCCTGACCGGCTGCTACAACCGCCGCGCCTTCGCCGAGCTCTTCGCGCGCGAGGCCGAGCGCAGCCGCCGGCTCGGGCTCGGCGTCGGCCTGCTGCTCGTCGACGGCGACCGTTTCAAGGAGATCAACGATCGCTGCGGCCACGAGAACGGCGATCTCGTCCTCGAGCGGCTGGCGGCCCGTCTCGCCGGCAGCCTGCGCGAGACGGACCTGCTCTTCCGCTGGGGGGGCGAGGAGTTCGTGGTCGTCCTGCCGCACACCTCGCCGGCCGAGGCCGCCATGATCGCCGAGCGCCTGCGTGCCGCGGTCGCCGGCGCGGCGATGGCGGCCATCCCCCGGCTCGGAGAGTTGCAAATGACGGTCAGCGTCGGCGGAGCTGCGGCGAGCACTGCCCCGTTCGACGCCGCGGCGCTCCTGCGGGAGGCCGACCGGGCCTGCTACGAGGCGAAGCGGCTCGGCCGCGACCGCACCGTCGTGGCGTCGGTCTGACAAGTTGTACAATGCAGGGCGCTTGAGCTCCGACGTCCCCGCGACCGGCTTCCGTCGCATCCCGCGCTCCGAGCATTCGATCTCGCGAAAGGGCATCCATCCGGATGCGCTGAAGGTCCTCTATCGCCTCTCGCAGGCGGGATATCTCGGCTACCTCGTCGGCGGCAGCGTGCGCGACCTGCTGCTCGGCCGCACGCCGAAGGACTTCGACGTGGCGACCGACGCGCGTCCCCCCGAGGTGCGCCGCCTCTTCCGCAACTCGCGCATCATCGGCCGCCGATTCCGGCTGGTGCACGTCCTGTTCAAGGACCACGTCGTCGAAGTCTCCACCTTCCGCCGCGATCCCGATCCGGCCGAGCAGGGCAACGGCTCGCCGGACGACCTGCTGATCACCAACGACAACGCTTTCGGCACGCCCGAGCAGGACGCCTGGCGGCGCGACTTCACGATCAACGCGCTCTTCTACGACATCTCCGACTTCGCCGTGCTCGACTGCCTCGAAGGGGTTCGCGACCTCGAGTTGAAGCTCATCCGCACGATCGGCGATCCGCGCGTCCGCTTCCGCGAGGACCCGGTTCGCATGATGCGCGCGTGCGAGCTCGCCGGGCGGCTCGGCTTCGTGGTCGAGAACGAGACGCAGGCCGCGATCCACGATCTGCGGCGCGAGATCGAGCGCGCCTCGCCGGCGCGCGTCACCGAGGAGCTGCTCGAGCTCCTGCGCTGCGGCAGCTCGGGGGCGGCGCTCCAGTGGATGCTCGACCTCGGGCTGCTCGAGTCGCTCCTCCCCGAAGCACGCGCGATGATCGTTGCCGCCGAGCGCGGCCTCGGAGAGTTCGGCCGGCTGCTGCCGGTGCTCGATCGCAAGATGGCGGCGGGCCGCGAGATCCCGGACGGCGGACTGCTCGCCGTGCTGCTCCTGCCCGCTGTCCTGCTGGCGCGCTACGACCGCGAGCGCGCCGCCGCCCGGCCGCTGCGGCGCGAGCAGCTCGGCCTCATGGTGGAGGAGGTCATCGAGCCCTTCGTCAAGCGCTTCGTGCTGTCGAAGGAGCGGACCCGCCAGACCACCGAGGCCCTCAACGGCTTCCTGCGACTCTGCGAGCCACCGGCGAGCGGCGCCGAGCGGATGCGCATGGCGGCGAGGAGCTTCTTCCCCGGCGCGCTCTGGCTCTTCGAGCTCCTGGCGGAGGCGACCGGCGAGGGGCTCCAGGAGCTCGCGCAGTGGCAGGCCGCGGCGCGGCGGCGGCCGGTGCTGGCGGGAGCGCAGGAGCCGCCTGCCCAGGCCCGGGACGCCGCCGACGCGCCGGCGCGCCCGCAGCGCGGCCGCCGCAGGGGCCGGCGCGGCCGGCGAAATTCCTGAAGAGCTCCCGCCCTTGCAGGCGGGAGGGACCGCTGCGGAAGGCGACTACAATCGGGCCAACGGGCACGGAGGGCTGATGCAAGGCAAGTTCTCGCTCCTGAGGAGTGCCGTCGGCAAGAAGGCCGTGATGGCCATGAGCGGCATCGTCCTGATCGGTTTCGTCTTCGGCCACATGTTCGGCAACCTGAAGCTCTACCAGGGCCGCTATGCCGACGGTCCGCACGCCGGCGCCTGGAAGATCGACGTCTACGGCGAGGCGCTGCGCGA
This sequence comes from Thermoanaerobaculia bacterium, assembly GCA_963699245.1. Taxonomy (GTDB): domain Bacteria; phylum Acidobacteriota; class Thermoanaerobaculia; order Multivoradales; family JAGPDF01; genus JACTMI01. The sequence continues at coordinate 1,102,026 of OY969426.1, read as the reverse complement.
GATCGGCGCTCCGGTGCTCGGCCACGGGCAGGCGCTGTGGATCGTGCGCTTCGTGCTGCTCGCCTGCGTCGTCCTGCACCTCTGGTCGGCCTGGGAGGTGACGCGGCAGAGCTGGGCGGCGCGGCCGGTCAAGTACCTGAAGAGCGCCACCGTGCAGTCGACCTACGCGTCCCGCACCATGCGCTGGGGCGGCGTGATCCTGGCGCTCTTCATCGCCTACCATCTCGCCGACCTCACGTTCGGCTGGGCCAACCCGGCCTTCGTGGCGGGACAGGTGCACGACAACCTGGTGGCCAGCTTCCTGCGCCTGCCGATCGCCGGCCTTTACATCGTCGCCAACCTGGCGCTCGGCCTCCACCTCTTCCACGGCATCTGGAGCCTCTGCCAGACGCTCGGCTGGAACAATCCCAAGTTCAACCCGTGGCGGCGAACGTTCGCCGCCGCATTCGCCATCGTGGTGACGGTCGGCAACGTCTCGTTCCCGATCGCCGTGCTCGCGGGGGTCGTCCGATGAACAGCGTGCGCCCCGTCCTGCCGCTCGACGCGCGCATCCCCGACGGTCCGATCGAGACCAAGTGGGAGCGCGCCAAGTTCGACCTCAAACTGGTCAACCCGGCCAACAAGCGCAAGTTCACCATCGCGGTCGTCGGCTCCGGCCTCGCCGGGGCGGCGGCGGCGGCCTCGCTCGCCGAGCTCGGCTACGACGTCGACTGCTTCTGCTATCAGGACTCGGCCCGCCGCGCCCATTCGATCGCGGCGCAGGGCGGCATCAACGCCGCCAAGAACTACCAGAACGACGGCGACTCGGTCTTCCGGCTCTTCTACGACACCGTCAAGGGGGGCGACTTCCGCGCCCGCGAGGCGAACGTCTACCGGCTGGCCGAGGTCTCGGTGAACATCATCGACCAGTGCGTCGCCCAGGGCGTGCCCTTCGCGCGCGAGTACGGCGGCACGCTGGCCAACCGCTCCTTCGGCGGCGCGCAGGTCTCGCGCACGTTCTATGCGCGCGGCCAGACCGGGCAGCAGCTCCTGCTCGGCGCCTACCACGCGCTGTCGCGGCAGGTCGGCGCCGGCAAGGTGCGCATGCACTCGCGCACCGAGATGCTCGACGTGGTGGTCGAGGACGGGCGGGCGACCGGCATCGTGGTGCGCGATCTCGCCACCGGCGAGATCCACCGCCACGCGGCGCACGCGGTCGCCCTCTGCACCGGCGGCTACGGCAACGTCTTCTACCTGTCGACCAACGCCAAGGGCTGCAACGCGACGGCGATCTGGCGCGCGCACAAGCGCGGCGCGCTGTTCGCCAATCCCTGCTACACGCAGATCCATCCGACCTGCATTCCGGTCTCCGGCGAGTACCAGTCGAAGCTGACGCTGATGTCCGAGTCGCTGCGCAACGACGGACGCATCTGGGTGCCGCTCCGCAAGGGCGACACGCGGCGCGCGGCGGACATTCCGGAGGCCGAGCGCGACTACTACCTCGAGCGCAAGTACCCGGCGTTCGGCAACCTGGTGCCGCGCGACATCGCGTCGCGCGCCGCCAAGGCGGTCTGCGACGAAGGGCGCGGCGTCGGCCCGGGCGGGCTGGGCGTCTACCTCGACTTCGCGGACGCGATCGGCCGCCTCGGCCGCGCCGCCATCGAGGAGCGCTACGGCAACCTCTTCGAAATGTACGAGCGCATCACCGGCGAGGATCCCTACACCCAGCCGATGCGGATCTACCCGGCGGTGCACTACACGATGGGCGGCCTCTGGGTGGACTACCACCTGCAGTCGAGCATTCCCGGACTCTTCGTGCTCGGCGAGGCGAACTTCTCCGATCACGGCGCCAACCGGCTCGGCGCCTCGGCGCTGATGCAGGGGCTGGCGGACGGCTACTTCGTCTTTCCGGAGACGATCGGCCACTACCTCGCCGGCCTGATGAGCGCCGGCAAGATGAAGCTCGACGCCGGCAGCGCCGCCTTCCGCGACTCGGAGCAGGGAGTCCGCGACCGGGTGAGCCGGCTGCTCGGGATCCGCGGCAAGCGCACGGTCGACTCGTTCCATCGCGAGCTCGGCAGGATTCTGTGGGAGAAGTGCGGCATGGCGCGCAACGCGAGCGGGCTACGCGAGGCGATCGCCGAGATCCCGCGGCTGCGCGAGCGACTTCTGGAACGAGGTCAACGTCCTCGGTGGCGGCGACTCCCTGAACCAGTCGCTCGAGAAGGCGGGCCGCGTGGCCGACTTCCTCGAGCTCGGCGAGTTGCTGTGCCGCGACGCCCTGCACCGCGAGGAGTCGTGCGGCGGCCACTTCCGCGAGGAGCACCAGACCCCCGAGGGCGAGGCGATGCGCGACGACGAGAATTTCCGCTACGTCGCGGCCTGGGAGTGGGGAGGCGAGGGCGCCGAGCCCCGCCTGCACAAGGAGCCTCTCGAGTTCGAGAACGTCCACCTGGCCCAGAGGAGCTACAAGTGAGCGGCGGCGGAGCTTCCCCGATGAAACTGACCCTCAACATCTGGCGGCAGCCGGGGCCGCAGGCCGCCGGGCGCCTGGTGCGCTACGAGCTGCCCGACGTCAGCCCCGACATGTCGTTCCTCGAGATGCTCGACGTGCTGAACGAACGGCTGATCGAGAAGGGCGAGGAGCCGGTCGCTTTCGACCACGACTGCCGCGAGGGCATCTGCGGCACCTGCGGCTTCGTCATCGACGGCGTCGCCCACGGCAAGATGAAGGCGACCACCGTCTGCCAGCTCCACATGCGCCACTTCGCGGATGGCGACGAGCTGACCCTCGAGCCCTGGCGCGCCAAGGCTTTCCCGGTGCTCCGCGACCTGGTCGTCGACCGCAGCGCTTTCGACCGCATCGTGCAGGCGGGAGGCTACGTCTCGGTCAACACCGGCTCGGCGCCCGACGGCAATGCCATCCCGGTGCCGAAGCACGATGCCGACGTGGCGATGGACGCCGCGCAGTGCATCGGCTGCGGCGCCTGCGTCGCGCAGTGCCCGAACGGCGCCGCGCAGCTCTTCACCGCCGCCAAGGTCTCGCACTTCGCGCTCCTGCCGCAGGGCCAGCCGGAGCGCTGGCAGCGGGTCGACCGCATGGTGGCGCAGCTCGAGAAGGAGGCCTTCGGAAGCTGCACCAACTACGGCGAGTGCGAGGCGGTCTGCCCGAAGGGGATCTCGATCGACTTCATCGCCATGATGAACCGCGACTGGCTGCGGGCGGCCTTCCGCGCCGAGCGCAGCGGCAAGGGCGGCGGCGGCGCCGGTTGACCGGATCGGCGGCGCGGTGATCGTCGATTCTCCCGCCGCCTTCCGCGCGGCGCTCGCTGCGCTGCCGCCCCCGGCTCCGGGCGCGGCGGCGACCGCGCGCGGCGCCCTGCTGGTCACGCCGGTGGGCTTCCGGCTCGCCGAGGAGTCCGAGCGCGACAACCTTTACATGGTGCACGGCACCGAGACTTCCGAGGCGCGGGCCCTGGCCGAGCACGCGGCTCTCGCCGCCGCCATCGGCAGCACGCTGCCGGTGGTCGCCTTTCCCGGACAGGCAGAGACGCCGGACGCCGTCTTCCCGAACAACGTCTTCGCCACCGCTCCCGGCCGGCTGGTCGTGGGTCGCATGCGACACCCGGTGCGACGCCGCGAGGCGGAGCGCGCCGACATCCGTCACTGGTTCGAGCGCGCCCTCGGTTACGCGACGATCGACCTGTCGGAGCGCGACGACCTGGTCGCGGAGCTGACCGGCCCGCTGGTCATCGACCACCCACGCCGCATCGGCTACTGCGGCCTCACCAGCCGTTGCGACCGTGCCGGGGCGGCGGCGATGCAGGACGCATTCGGCCTGGCACTGACTTTCGTCTTCGAGCTCTCGCCGAGCGAGTACCACACCAACGTCGTTCTGTCGGTCCTCGCTGGACGCGCGGTCGTCCTGCATGCCGGTTCGTTCGTCGATCCCGAGGTGCCCGCGGCGATCGCCGCCGCCTACGACGGCCGGGCGCTCTTCCTCTCCGACGAGGAGAAGCTCGCCTTCGCCGGCAACTGCATCGCGCTCGCCGGGGACGAGGTCTGGATGAGCGCCCGCGCCGCCGCCGCCCTGCGGCCGGAGAGCCGCGAGCGCCTCGCCGCCTGGGGCTTCGCGATCCGCTCCGTGCCGCTCGACGAGATCGAGAAGGCGGGCGGCAGCCTGCGCTGCTGCGTCGCCGAGATCTTCTGAGGCCGGCGCCGCGGATTCGGTAGACTGCCGGCGTCCGGGGGGGACGCTCCGCCCTTTCGACGGCGCCTCCGGCGGCGCCCTGGCGCCGCCGCGAACCTCCGGCAGCCCGATCCGTACTTACCCGCAGGCAGTCGACCTTTCGGAGGATGCCTTGAACAGAACTCTTCTCCGCGCCACCCTGTTCGGCGGGGCGCCGCTTCTCCTCGTCGCCTGCGGCGGCTCCAAGTCGGGCGGCGCGGCCGCCTTCACGCCCCCTCCGCCGCAGGTGAACATCGCGACCGTCGAGCTCCGCAACGTCGAGCTGCCCTACGAGTACACGGCGCGAGTCGAGGGCTCGCGCGAGGTCGAGGTCCGGGCGCGGGTTTCGGGCATCCTCCTCGAGCGCAGCTACCAGGAGGGGCGGCCGGTCAGCAAGGGCCAGACTCTCTTCGTCATCGATCCGGCGCCCTACCGCGCCGAAGTGCAGGCGGCGGAGGCATCGCTCGCCGAGGCCGATGCGCGGCGCTCGCGCGCCGAGCGCGAGGCCGCCCGGCTCGAGCGGCTGATCGCCGCCAATGCCACCAGCCGGCGCCAGTACGACGACGCCATCGCCGAAGTCGAGCAGTCCCGCGCCGGCGTGCTGTCGGCGCAGGCACGGCTCGATCGCGCCCGACTCGACCTCTCCTACACCCGCGTCCAGGCGCCGATCTCCGGCCTGTCGTCGCGCGCGCTCTACTCCGAGGGGAGCCTCGTCGAGCCGGGCGACCGCGGCCTGCTGACCCGGATCTCGCAGGTCCAGCCGATGTGGGTCCGCTTCAGCGTGCCGGAGGCGACGCTGCTGGCGCTCCGGAAAGTGATCTCGGCCCCCGAAGCGGGAGGGAGCGAGATTCAGATCGTCCTCGCCGACGGTTCGGTCTACCCGGAGCGGGGGAAAGTGAATTTCTCCGACTCGATGATCGGCGCCGAGACCGGCTCGGTCGACCTGCGCGCCGAGGTCCCGAACCGGGCCGGCGACCTCATTCCGGGCCAGTTCGTGCGCGTCAAGCTGCTCGGCATCGAGCGGGCTGGGGCGGTGCTCGTTCCGCAGCGCGCGGTGCTGCAGGGCCAGAACGGGAAGTTCGTCTACGTCGTCGGGGCGGGGGACCTCGCCGAGATGCGGCCGGTCGAGGTGGGTCCCTGGATCGGGTCGGACTGGGTCGTGGAGTCGGGGCTCGCGTCGGGAGATCGCGTCATCGTCGACGGCATGGTCAAGGTGCGCCCGGGCGCGCCGGTCGTGATCGCCGCGCCGGAGGCCGCCGGCGAGCCGCCGGCCGGGAACTGAGGACGGGGACGCGATGTTCTCCCACTTCTTCATTCGACGGCCGATCTTCGCCAGCGTCATCTCGATCCTCATCGTCCTCGCCGGGCTGGCGGCGATCTTCAACCTGCCGGTGGCGCAGTACCCGGACATCTCGCCGCCGCAGGTGACCGTCACCTCGATCTATCCCGGCGCCACGGCCGAGGCGCTGCAGCAGACCGTCGCGGCGCCGATCGAGGAGCAGATCAACGGCGTCGAGGGAATGCTCTACGTCACCTCGATCTGCACCAGCGCGGGTGTCGTGACCACCAACGTCACCTTCGAGGTCGGCACCGACGTCGACCTCGCCGCCAACAACGTCGCCAACCGGGTGCGGCTCGCCGAGCCGCGCCTGCCCGAAGAGGTGCGCCGCAACGGCGTCACGGTGCAGAAGCAGAGCACCAGCTTCATCCAGATCGTCACCTTCACCTCGCCGGACGGGACCTACGATTCGACCTTCCTGTCGAACTACGCCTCGGTCAACCTGCTCGAACCGCTCAAGCGCGTGCCGGGCGTCGGCAACGTGATCATCTTCGGCGCCCGCGACTTCGCGATGCGGATCTGGCTCCGCCCCGACCTGCTCGCGCAGTACGGCCTGACGGTCGAGGACGTCACGCGCGTGGTGCGGGAGCAAAACGCCCAGTACGCGGTGGGCAAGATCGGCGCCGAGCCGGTGCCCGACGAGGTCCAGCTCACCTACACGGTGACGGCCGAGGACCGCCTGAAGTCTCCCGAGCAGTTCGCGGCGATCGTGCTGCGTGCCGACTCCGAGGGGCGCGTCCTGCGGCTCGGCGACGTGGCGCGCATCGAGCTCGGAGCCAGGGACTACGGCTCCGAAGCGCGCCTCGACGGCCGCGACGCCGTCTTCCTGGGCGTCTTCCTGCAGCCCGGGGCGAATGCCCTGTCGACGGCGGCGAACCTGAATCGCCAGCTCGCGGAGCTCGCCACGCGCTTCCCGGCCGGCATCGAGTACCACGTTCCGTTCGACACCACGCGCTTCGTCGAGGTGTCGATCGAGGAGGTCGTCAAGACGCTCGGCGAGGCGATGCTGCTCGTCTTCCTGGTCGTCTATCTCTTCCTGCAGAGCTTCCGCGCCACGCTGATCCCGATGATCGCCGTGCCGGTTTCGCTCATCGGCACCTTCGCCGGCATGTACGCGCTCGGTTTCTCCATCAACACGCTGACGCTGTTCGGTCTGGTGCTGGCGATCGGCATCGTGGTCGACGACGCCATCGTGGTGCTGGAGAACACCGAGCGCCTGATGGCCGAGCGCCGGATCTCGGCGCGCGAGGCCGCCTTCGAGTCGATGCGCGAAGTCACCGGACCGGTGGTCGCGATCGTGCTCGTGCTCGCCTCGGTCTTCGTGCCGGTCGCCTTCCTCGGCGGCCTGTCGGGACAGCTCTACCGGCAGTTCGCGATCACCATCGCCATCTCGGTGACGATCTCGGGCCTGGTGGCCCTGACGCTCTCGCCGGCGCTCTGCGCGCTCGTCCTGCGCGAGCGCCGCGAGGCGGAGGGGGGCTTCTTCGGCCTCTTCAACCACACCTTCCACCGCGGCACCAACCGCTACGTCTCGACCGTGCGATGGATGCTCCGGCACTCGCGGCTCGGGCTCGCGCTCTTTCTGGGCGTCGTGCTCGCGGCCTTCGCGTTCTTCCGCGTCGTGCCCGGCGCGCTGGTGCCGCTCGAGGATCAGGGGTACTTCATCGCCGCCTCGCTGCTGCCCGACGGCTCGTCGCTCACCCGCACCCACGAGCATTCGGTTCGGGTGGAGAAGCTGCTCCTCTCCGACCCGGCCATCGACCACGTCGCCACGATCAACGGCTACGACTTCATCGGCGGCGGCAACAACAGTTCGGTGTCGACGATGTTCGTGATGCTGAAGCACTGGAGCGAGCGCAAGGCGCCGGAGCTCGGCATCGACGCCACGATCGGGCGCTTCTTCGGCCAGACGATGGGGATGAAGGAGGCGCTCGTCTTCGCCTTCAACCCGCCGCCGATCCAGGGTCTCGGCTCGACCGGCGGCTTCGAGGTCTACGTCCAGAACAAGGGGAGTGGCGGAACGCCGCGGCTCGCCCAGGTCACCCAGGAGTTCATCGCCAAGCTCAACCAGGATCCGCGCCTGCTCGGCGTGCGCACCCTCTTCCGCGCCGACTCGCCGCAGATCCGGGTGTCGCTCGACCGCGAGAAGGCGCGCTCGCTCGGGGTCGGCGTCGACCAGGTGTTCGGCACCCTGCAGGCGGCCTTCGGCTCGCTCTACGTCAACGACTTCGACCGCGACGGGCGCGTCTATCGCGTGCAGGTGCAGGCGGACGCGCCCTACAGGTCGCGTCCCGAGGATCTCGACAAGTTCTTCGTTCGCTCTTCGACCGGCGCCATGGTGCCCTTGGGAACGCTGATCCGGATCGAGTACGGCGCCGGCGCCGAGACGCTCGAGCGCTTCAATCTCTACCCGTCGGTCAAGCTGCTCGGCGCGCCGGCGATCGGCAGGAGCTCGGCCGAGGCGATCGCGGCGGTAGAGGAGCTGGCGGCGAAGGAGCTGCCGAACGATTTCGGAATCGCCTGGACGGGAACGGCTTATGAGGAGAAGAAGAGCGGCGGGACGTCGGCGCAGGTGCTGCTGCTCGGCATGATCTTCGTCTTCCTGATCCTCGCGGCGCAGTACGAGCGCTGGTCGCTGCCGGCGGCAGTGCTGCTGGCGGTCCCCTTCGGCTTCCTGGGCGCCCTGGCCGCGGTCTGGGCGCGTGGCCTGCCGAACGACGTCTACTTCCAGATCGGCCTCGTCACCCTGGTCGGCCTGGCGTCGAAGAACGCCATCCTGATCGTCGAGTTCGCGTCGCAGCAGCGCGAGAAGGGGCTGTCGGCGACCGAGGCGGCGGCCGAAGCGGCGCGGCTCCGCTTCCGCCCGATCCTGATGACCTCCTTCGCCTTCATTCTCGGCGTGCTGCCGCTCGCCATCTCGACCGGCGCCGGCGCCGCGGCGCGGCGCTCGATGGGCACGGGCGTCCTCGGCGGCATGCTGGTCGCCACCGTGCTGGCGGTGGCCTTCGTCCCTCTCTTCTATGTCTGGCTCGCAGGCCGCCAGCCGGCGGCGGAGGACGAAGAGCTCTTCGAGACCGACGCCCCAAGGAGCGCGGAATGAAGCTCGCACGACTCTCTCCCGCCGTCTTCGCGGCGCTCTCGCTCTCGGCCTGCGTCACGCTCGGCCCCGACTACCAGCGGCCGGAGCTCGCGCCTCCGCAGGCCTATTCGCAGCCTTCCGGCGGCGAGCCGGTACCCGCGGAGTGGTGGAAGCTCTTCCACGATCCGGCCCTCGACAAGCTGGTCGAGGAGGCGATGGCGGGCAACCAGGACCTCGTCGCCGCCGCGGCGCGGGTGGACGAGGCGCGCGCCATACTCGGCGTGACGAACGCCGACCGCTTCCCCGTGCTCGAAGTGGGGGCCTCCGGCAGCCGCACGAAGCTGTCGCCGGCAACGGCGCAGCTCCCGCCCGGCTTTCCGCTGGAGCTCGATCGCTACCGCGCCGCCGCGTCTTTCGGGTGGGAAATCGACTTCTGGGGGCGCTACGCGCGGGCCTCCGAGGCGGCGCGGGCGGAGCTCGTCGCCACCGAGGCGGGGCGGCGCAGCGTCCAGCTGGCGGTGGCGAGCGACGTCGCCGCCGCCTATTTCGACCTGCTGACGTACGACCGGCAGCTCGCGGTGGCGCGAGAGACGCAGGCGAGCCTCGAAGACACGCTGCGATTGCAGAAGCTGCGCTTCGAGGCCGGCTCGATTTCCGAGCTCGACCTGGCGCAGGTCGAGGCCGAGCTGGCGGCGACCGAGGCGACGGTGCCGGCGCTCGAGCGACGACGCGCGCAGACCGAGAACCGGCTGGGCGTGCTGCTCGGGCGATTCGGGGCCCGCGTCGAGGCCGGCGCCGACCTCGCGAAGGTCGCGTTGCCCGAGATCCCCGCCGGCATCCCCTCGGAGCTCCTCGCCCGGCGTCCCGACGTGATCGCGGCAGAGCAGGCGCTGGTCGCGGCGAACGCGCGCATCGGCGTCGCCAGGACGGAGTACTTTCCTTCGATCAGCCTGACCGCCTACAGCGGCTCGGAGAGCAAGGAGCTCGGCGACCTGCTGGGCTCCGGCACGAGCATCTGGAATCTCGCCGCCAACCTCCTGCAGCCGATCTTCCAGGGGGGCAGGGCGCGGCGCGACGTGCAGGCGGCCGAGGCGCGCGAGCGGCAGGCGCTGGCGGCTTACGTCAAGGCGGTGCAGAGCGCCTTCGCCGAGGTCGAGGATGCGCTCGTGGCGCGCTCGACCGGCAGCGCCGTGCGCGCGGCGCTCGAGCGCAACGTGGCGGCCCTGACCCGGGCGCGCGAGCTCGCCCGCCTGCGCTACGAGGAGGGGGAGACCTCTTACCTCGAGCTGCACGACGCGGAGCGGAGCCTTTTCCGGTCCGAGCTCGAGCTCGAGAGCTCCCGGCGGGACGAAGTCGAGGCGCTTCTGGCGCTCGTCCGTGCGCTCGGCGGCGGCTGGGACGCGCCGGCGACGGAGCCGGGCGCCGCGGGCGGCTGAGCGGCGGAGCGCTGGGTTAGGCTCCCCCGGATTCCCTCACGCAGAGCGAGGAGGACCGCACGGCGCGTTCGGACGAAGAGCTGGCGGTCGCGGCGAGCCGCGGCTCCGAGGAGGCTTTCCGCGAGCTCGTGGAGCGGTTCGAGCGTCCGGTCTTCAGCCTGATCGTGCGCATCGTCCGGCGTCCCGAAGTCGCCGAGGAGATCGCCCAGGAGAGCTTCGTCCGTGCCTGGAAGGCGCTCGGCCGCTTCGATCCGCAACGCAAGTTCTCCAGCTGGCTGTTCAAGATCGCCCACAACGCGGCGCTCGACTCGCTGCGGCGTCGGGGGGAGGAGCCGCTGTCGCTGGACGCCCCCGTCGTCGAGGGAGAGGCGGCGCCCGAGCTGCCGGCGGACCCCGCGGCGGAAGATCCCCTGGTGCGGACCACCTTCCGGGCCGCCGGGCGCGCCCTCGAGCGCGCCCTGGCCGAGCTCCGTCCCCAGTACCGGGAGATCCTGCTGCTCCGTTTCGCCGAGGAGCTCTCCTACGAGGAGATCGCCGAGGTGACCGGCTCGCCGCTCGGGACGGTCAAAGTGCACCTCTTCCGGGCCCGCCAGGAGCTCGCCCGGCGGATGAAGGCGGGGGGCTGGGATCCCGAGGATCTGGCTCCGGGACGAAACCCGGGACCCCGATGACGCGTAGGGCCCAACGACGGGAGAGAGCATGAATCGGAACCCCGAGATCGACAGCTGGCGGCGCTTCCGGGCTGCGGAAGCGGCCGGCCGTGAGGCGGAAGCCGATCTGGCGCTGCGCGAGCTCTTTCTCGCCCTGCCGCGCCTCGCGCCGGCCGGCGGGTTCGCCGACCGGGTGCTCGCCCGGGTTCGCCGCCCGTCGGTCTTCGCCCGCCCCGCGGTCCGCTTCGGCCTGGCGGCCGCCCTGCTGGTCGCCGCGCTCGGTGCCGCCCTGGTGGCGCCGATGGCGCTGCCTCTCGCCGGGCTCGTCGGCCCGGGCTCCGTTCTCTCCCTCGCCATCCGGGGAGTCGCCGGCCTCAGCGTGCGGGCCGCCTCGGGGCTCGCCACGTGGGGGTCGCTGGTCGGCGCCGTCGAGGTGGTCGGCCGGGCGATGCTCCATCCCTCCGTCTTCGCCCTTCTCTTGCTGCAGTTCGCGCTCGCCGCCGCCGCCCTGAGGGGGCTGCGCGCGCTCGTTCCCTCGACAAGGAGTGCCCGCCATGCGTCCTGAACCTGGCTCGATGACCCGCCGCCTGCGCCTCGCCTTCCTGGCGCTGGCCTGCTTTGCCGCCGCGCTGGCTCTCACCGGCGCGCCGGCCGCCGCCGCTCCGGACGCCCTCGGCCAGCAGGTGCTCGACCGCTACGAGGTCCGCGCGCTCGCCGAATCGCTGCTCCTGCGCCCCCGCGACGCCGCCTCCGCCGTCCGCTCGATCGAGATCGAAGACGGGGGCGACGTCCTGGTCAACGGCAAGGACTTCGACGAGAAGGAGCTGGTGGCCTTCCTCGGCAAGGACGGCGAGCTGATCCGCGACCTGCTGGCGCTCGACGCCGGCGCGCGGCGCCAGGCGCTCGGATTCGAGCCGGAGGCGAAGGAGGAGCGCCGGACCCGCGCCGAGCGGCGGGCGAAGGAAGGAGTCGACATCGACGTGCCGATCGGCGTGCCGGGCTCCCACCTCAAGGTGCGGGCCGGCGGCGATGACCGGGTCTCCTTCGCGCACTCGATCCATCTCGCCAAGAACGAGACGGCGAACGACGTCGTCTGCATCGGCTGCTCGATCAACGTCGAAGGGACGACCTCCGGCGACGCGGTGGCGATCGGCGGCACTGTCCACGTCAGCGGCACGGTCGGCGGCAACGCGGTCGCGGTCGGCGGCAGCGTCGAAGTCGAAGACGGCGCGATCGTCGACGGGGACGGCGTCGCGGTCGGCGGCACCGTCGAGACCGACGGCACCGGCGAGGTGCGCGGGCAGAACACTTCGGTCGGCGTCGGTGGTCCCTTCCTCGGCGGGATGCGGCATGGCTGGCGCTTCCCCTGGGGCGCCTTCGGCGACACCGCGCGGATGGTGACCGCCGTCCTCCGCACCGGATTCCTGGCGCTGCTCGCCGTGCTGGCGGTGATGGTGCTCCGGCCTGCGGTCGATCTCGCCGCCCGCCGCGCCGGCGCCGAGCCCTGGAAGGCGGCATTCGCCGGCCTGCTCACTCAGCTCCTCTTCCTGCCGGTGCTGATCCTGGCCATCGTCGTGCTGGCGGTGTCGATCATCGGCATCCCGCTCCTCGTGCTGGTGCCCTTCGCGGTGCTCGCGCTCATCGTGGCGACCTTCGTCGGCTTCGTCGGTGTCGCCAAGGTGCTCGGAGCGGCGGTAGAACGGCGCTTCGGCTGGACGGCGTCGAGCGTCGCGATGGGAGTCATCGTCGGCGTCGTCGCCATCCAGGCGATCTCGCTCGTCGGCCGGGCGCTGTCTCTGCCCGGCGGCTGGCTGGCGGTGGCGGGCTTCACGCTGGTGGGGCTCGGCTTCTTCCTCAAGTACGTCGCCTGGACGATGGGGCTCGGGGCGATGACCCTCGCCGCCCTGTCGGGCGAGTGGCGCCGCTCCTCCGCCCCGGCCGTGATCGCTCCGCCGCCACCGCCGCCTCCGGTCGAGAGCCCGGAGCCAGCGGCGGTGACCAGCACGCCGCCGCCCGCCGCAGAAGGCGACGACGACGGCGAGTATCCGAAGATCTGACGGGACGATAAGGCATTGCCTGCGGGCCGGCTCTCTCGCGGAGCCGGCCCGTTTTGTCTTGCTGAGCGACCGTCCATATGATGGCCGCCGTCGCATGCGAAAAGCCCGATGAGCAGCCCAGGCGGGACCGCGCGACTCGCCGAGCCGCGTCTCGCATTGCCGCTGCTCGGCCTGCTGGCGCTGCTGCTGCGGCTCCCACGATTCGGCCGCAGCCTCTGGTTCGACGAAGTCTGGTACTCGACGCACCAGCTCTGGCGAAGCTGGCCGGAGCTGCTGCGCACCCTCGTCGTCAGCAAGACTTCGCCGCTCTATCGGCTGCTGCTCTTCGGCTGGGTGGAGCTCTTCGGCGAGGGCGAAGTCGCCCTCCGGCTGCCGTCGCTGCTGCTCGGGATCGGCTCGATCCTGCTCACCTACCAGCTCGTCCGGCGCCGGAGCGGCGACGCGGCCGGATTGCTCGCCGGTCTCGTTCTGGCGTTCTCGCCGGCGCACGTCTGGTATTCGCAGGAGGCGACTCCCTACGCGCTGACGCTCTTCCTGCTGGTCGCCGCGGCCCTGCTCGGCGACCGGCTCGTCAGCGAGCCCTTCTCGCCGGAGCGCCTCGCGCTCTTCGCGCTGGCGCTCGGCGCCGCCTGTTTCACGCACTACTTCGCCACGGCATTCTTGGTTCCGTTCGGTCTCCTGGCACTGACGGCGCGCGGACGCTCGCGCCTCTGGATGACCGGTGCGGTGGGCGCTGTCGGACTGGCCGTCGCCGGCGTGCTCGTCGCCAAGGAGCTCATCGGTCACCTCGACACCGGCCAGAGCTTCCTGCGCGCCTTCACGCCGGGCGAAGCCTGGCAGCTCTTCTTTCACTGGTTTCCGGAGGGCAACGCGCTCTGGACGGTGGGGGCCGATGCCGCGTCACCGAGGTTTCTGCTCGCGCATCCGTTGCTGCTCGCCTGCCAGTTGTTCGCTGGCGCCCTGCTCTTGCGGGGTCTTTTCGCCGGCGAAGGGCGAACGGCTCGCGCCGCCCTGATCGACATGGCTTTCCTCGCGACGCTTCCCGTCGCGCTCGCGCTGTTCGATCTGATCGGTTTCCGCCACCTCTACATCGAGCGCTACCTGCTGGTGGTCCTGCCGTTCTTCGTGGCGCTCGAGGCGCGCGGCGCCTGGTCGATCCGCGGCCGAGCGCCGCGCCTGGCTGCCTCGGCGGCGCTCGTCGCCCTGACGGCGGCCGCCTGGCTGGGCTGGTGGCAGAAGCCGGGGATCACGACGGTGCACGAGCCCAATCCGGATTGGCGCGCCGCCGCGCGGCTGCTGCTCGAGCGCACGCCGGCGAACGATCGGGCTCTGGTGACCGGAGCGGTACCGCTCGACGCTCTCGCCTTCTATGTTCGCCGCCTGGGAGGCGACAAGCGGCTCCTCGTCGACGATCCCGGGAAGTTTCGCAAAGCCGGCCGCGCCTCCCTGCGCGAGCAGCGGATCGTTCATCTGATCCGGGACAGGTTCTGGAAAGGGGACTTCGTGCAGCTCCCGAGGTCGCTCGAGCGGGGTCCGCGCTGGCGCCTCGTCGGGCAGGCGGAGCTCTTCGGAGTCGACTTCTTCTCCTACGAGCGGAACTGAGACCGGCAGCCGGGCGGCATAAACTTCGGGCCGTGGCATCCCGAAGCAAGGTCGATCCCGCGCGCCGGGCGGAGCAGCTGCGACGGGAGATCCGCCGCCACGAGGATCTCTACTACCGGCTCGGCAGGCCCGAGATCTCCGATCGCGAGTTCGACCGCCTGGTCGAGGAGCTCGTGGCGCTCGAAGCCGAGCAGCCGGAGCTGGTCACCCCCGACAGCCCGACGCAGCGCGTCGGCGGCGTCCCCGCCGAGGGCTTCGCGCAGGTGCGCCACGATGCCGCCGATGCAGTCGCTCGACAACACCTACTCGCTCGAGGAAGTGGGGGAGTGGATCGAGCGCATGCGCCGGCTCGAGCCCGACGCCGACTTCCGCTTCGTCGCCGAGCTCAAGATCGACGGGGTTTCGATCTCGCTGCGCTACGTCGACGGGGTGCTGACCCAGGGCGCGACGCGCGGCAACGGCGTCGTCGGCGACGACGTCACGGCCAACCTGCGCACCATCCGCAACCTGCCGCTGCCGCTTGCACGGACGAGCGCCCGAGCGCCTGCTGGTGCGCGGCGAGGTCTACCTGCCGCGCTCGGTCTTCGCGCGGCTCAACCAGCGAGCGCGAGGAGGCGGGCGAGGCGCTCTTCGTCAACCCGCGCAACGCCGACGGCGGGCACGATCCGCATGCTCGACAGCCGGATCGTGGCCGACCGGCGGCTCCGCGCGCTCGTCTACCAGATCGCCGACGGCGTCGAGAACGAGACCCACGCCGAGACGCTCGAGCAGCTCCACGACTGGGGCTTCCCGGTCCACGACGGCTGGCGGCGCTGCGCGCGATCTCGACGGCATACGCGCCTTCGTCGACGACTGGCGCGAGAAGCGGCGGCAGCTCGACTTCGAGACCGACGGCGTGGTGGTCAAGGTCGACGACCTCGAGCTGCGGCGCCGGCTCGGCTCGACCGCCAAGGCGCCGCGCTGGGCGGTGGCCTTCAAGTTCGAGCCCGAGCGCGCCCCGACGAGGGTGCGCGACATCCTGGTCCAGGTCGGGCGCACCGGCGTGCTGACGCCGGTGGCCGAGCTCGAGCCGGTCTTCGTCGGCGGCACCACGGTGCGGCGCGCGACGCTCCACAACTACGAGGACCTGGCGCGCAAGGACGTCCGGGTCGGCGACACGGTCTGCGATCGAGCGCGGCGGCGACGTCATCCCGAAGGTGGTCGAGGTCGACCTGGCGCAGCGGCCGAAGGGCGCCGCGCCCTTCGAGATGCCGCGCCGGTGCCCCGAGTGCGGCGATGCGGTCGTCCGCCTCGAGGGAGAGGTCGCCTGGCGCTGCGTCAACCCGGTCTGCCCGGCGGTGGTGGCGGAGTCGATCCGCCACTTCGTCGGCCGCAATGCGATGGACATCGAGGGGCTCGGCGACGAGCGCATCGACCAGCTGCTGGCCGAGCAGAAGATCGCACGACTACCCCGACCTCTATCGCCTCGCGGCGGCGGACCTTGTCGATCTCGAGGGCTGGGGCGAGAAGTCGGCCGCCAAGCTGCTCGAGTCGGTCGCGGCGAGCCGCCAGCGCGAGCTGCACCGGCTCCTCTTCGCGATCGGCATCCGCTGGGTCGGCGAGCGGGTCGCCAAGCTGCTGGCCCGGCACTTCGGCTCGCTCGCGGCGCTCGCCGAGGCGAGCGAGGACGAGCTCTGCGCGGTACCCGAGGTCGGTCCCAAGGTCGCCGCCGCGATCCGGGCCTTCTTCGCCGACCCGCGCCAGCGCAGGCGGCTGGCAGCGCTCGCCGCCGCGGGCGTGCAGCCCCCGGAGAGCGCGACGCCAGGCGGCCGGCAGCCGCTCGCGGGCAGGACGGTGGTGCTGACCGGCAGGCTCGAGCGGCTGAGCCGCGAAGAGGCGACAGAGCGGCTCGAGGCGCTCGGCGCCCGCGTCGCGTCATCGGTGTCGAAGAAGACCGACGCCGTGTTCGCCGGCGAGGATGCCGGCTCCAAGCTCGACAAGGCGCGCGAGCTCGGCGTCGCGGTGCTCGACGAGGCCGGGCTCGATCGCGTGCTCGACACCGGGAGGCTCGATGTCTGATCGCCGTCTCGTCGCGCGGGCCGTCGTCGCCCTCGCGCTCCTCGCCGGCGCCGTCGCGGCGCAGCCCGCTGCGCCGCCGGCCGGCCTGACCATTCTGCAGGTCAACGACACCTACAAGATCGAAGGGCTCGAAGCGGGAAGGGTCGGCGGCCTGGCTCGCCTGCGCACGCTCCGCGAGACAGTCGAGGCCGAAGGTCGGCCGGTGCTCGTGGTCCACGGCGGCGACCTGCTCTTTCCCTCGGTGATGAGCAAGTACTTCGCCGGCGAACCGATGGTCGACGCGATGAACGCGCTCGACGGCAGCGACGCCTTCGACGACAGGCTCTTCGTCACTTTCGGCAATCACGAGTTCGACCACCGCGACGTCGGTGTCCTGATCTCGCGGCTCGCCGAATCGCGGTTCACCTGGCTGTCGGCGAACCTCGGCTACCGGTTGCCCGGCATGGCCGCTCCGGTGCCGCTCGCCGGGCACCTGCCGCACGTCGAGGCGACCCGCCTCGTCGAGCTCGGCGGCATCAAGGTGGGGCTGTTCGGCGTCTCGCTGCCGGGCGAGCCCCGCGAGTGGGCCGACTACGGCGATTTCGAGCGCATGGTCGCCGCCGCGACGAGCGCGGTGGCCGAGCTGCGGGGCCGCGGCGCCGAGTTCGTGATCGCGCTCACCCATCAGGAGCTGCCGGACGACCAGAGGCTCGCCCGGCGGGTGCCGGGGATCGACTGGATCGCCGGCGGCCACGAGCACATCGCGCTCGAGCGGCACGTCGGCTCGACCTGGATCACCAAGGCCGACGCCGACGCCCGCACCGTGGTGCGGATCGACCTCGCGCGAGGCGAGCACGGCATCGAGGCGAGTCACCGGCTGCTGGAGCTCTCCGCCGGCGTACGGCCCGATCCGGCGCTCCAGGGCCTGATCGCGTCGTGGCTGGTGCGGGTCGAGCGCGCGGTCGAGGAGAAGACCGGCCGCCGCCTGCTCGACGTGATCGCGACCACCGAGCACGCGCTCGAGGGGGTCGAACCGAAGATCCGCGGCCGCGAGACGGCGCTCGGCGATTTCCTGGCCGACGTCATCCGCGAGCGGCTCGGGACCGACATCGCGCTCGTGAACGGCGGATCCATCCGCGTCAACGACGACGTCCCCGCCGGCGGCAACCTGCGCGAGTACGAGATGGAGGGCATCTTCTATTTCGACAACAAGCCGGTCGCTTTCGAGCTCACCGGCGCCGAGCTGGTCGAGCTGCTGCGCAAGTCGGTCTCGCAGGCGGTGATCGGACACGGGCGCTTCTTCCAGGTGTCCGGGTTGCGCTTTCGCTACCACGCCAGCCCGTCGGCCGACGGCGGCGAGGCCACGCGGGTCGAGGCGAAGGAGGTCGAGGTGCGCTCGCGCGGCGGACGGTGGCGGCCGCTCGATCCGCAGCGGCGCTACCGCGTCGCGAGCCTGGACTACATCTGGAAGAACGGCTGCCGCGACGGCTACCCGATCTTCGGGGCCGGCTGCGGCGGAGCGAGCCCCGAGCTGCTGGCGCCGCCGGAGCTCTCCTGGCGCGGCATCACCGAGGAGGCGATCGCGCGCCTCCCCGGCCGGCGGATCAGGACCGCCGTCGATGGCAGAATCACACGGATACAGGAAGCCACTTCGGGAGACGAACGATGAAGCGTGACGGATTCGAGAAGGGAACTCGCGGGACCGCGCTGGGCACGCTGGCTGCCCTCACGGCTCTGCTGGCCACTGGCGCCGCGGGCGCCCAGACGATCGAGAGCGGAGTCGAGCTGGTGATCGCTCCCGACGTAGCGGCGCGCGCCGCGAAGCTGGCGCCGACCGAGATCGCCGCCGACCTCTCGCCGCTCGGCGCCGGCGATCGCAAGGCGCTCGGCGACCTGATCGCGGCGTCGCGTGAGATGGACACCATTTTCCGCCTGCAGGTGTCGCGGGAGAACCCGGCCCTCGAGCAGGAGTTGGCGCGCGCGAAAGGGCCGCTGGCCGAAGCCGCCCAGCGGCTCTTCGTACTCAACCAGGGGCCGTGGGATCGCCTCGACGCCGACGCGCCGTTCGTCGGCGCGCAGAAGAAGCCCGAGGGCGCTGGCTTCTATCCCGAGGACATGACCAGGGAGGAGTTCGAGCGTTGGCTCGCCGCCCACCCGGCCGATCGCGACGCCTTCCTCGCCGAGCGCACGGTCATCGTGCGCGAGGGCGCGGCGCTGCGCGCCGTTCCCTACAACGTCTACTACCGCGAGCCGCTCGAGCGCGCCGCCGCCCACCTGCGCGCGGCCGCGGCGGCGACCTCCAGCCCGACGCTGAAGCGCTTCCTCGAGACCCGCGCCGCCGCGTTCCTCTCGAACGACTACTACGAGAGCGACATGGCGTGGATGGACGTCGACGCTCCCGTCGAGGTCACCATCGGCCCCTACGAGACCTACGAAGACGGTCTCTTCGGCTACAAGGCGGCCTACGAGGCCTACGTCACGGTCGCGCTGCCGGCGGAGTCGCAGGCGCTGGCGCGCTACAAGTCCCGGCTCCCCTGGCTCGAGCGCAACCTGCCGATCGCGGACGAGCACAAGAACCTGAAGCGCGGTTCCGAGAGCCCGATCAGCGTCGTCGACGTGGTGTTCACCGCCGGCGACGGCAATCGCGGCGTCAAGACGATCGCCTACAACCTGCCGAACGACGAGCGGGTGCGCGAGGCCAAGGGATCGAAGAAGGTCCTGCTGCACAACATCATTCGCGCCAAGTACGACCAGATGCTGGTGCCGATCGCGCAGCGCACGCTCTCGCCGGAGGACGCCGCGCGCGTCTCGTTCGAGGAGTTCTTCAACCAGACGCTGCACCACGAGCTCTCGCACGGCCTCGGCCCCGGTACCATCGTCAAGAACGGCAAGACCACCGAGGCGCGACTCGAGCTCAAGGAGCTCTACTCGACGCTCGAGGAGGCGAAGGCCGACGTGATGGGGATCTACAACATCCTCGCCCTGATCGAGCAGGGAGAGATGCCCAGGGAGCTGCGCGCCGCGGTCGACCCGACCTACGTCGCGGGGCTCTTCCGTTCGGCGCGCTGGGGCGTCACCGAGGCGCACGCCCAGGGCGTCGTCGCGCAGTTCAACTACCTGCTCGAAAAGGGCGCCATCGAGATCGGCGCCGACGGCCGCTACCGCACGGTCGCCGCCAAGTTCCCCGACGGAATCCGGAGCCTCCTGCACGACATGCTGATGTTGCAGGCGACCGGCGACTACGACGGAACGAAGCGCTTCCTCGACAAGTACGGCCAGGCGACGCCGCCGCTCGTGGCCGCCATCGGCCACCTGCAGGACCTGCCCTCGGACCTCGACACGGTCTTCTCGCAGGCTGCCGGGCTGTCGCGCTGAGCCACTCCCGACGCCGGGGGTGACGGGGTTCGCGGCGGCCGCGAAACTCCTGGGTTACGCTCGGCGCCGGCATGGCCTCGCAGTCCGAAATCAGCGACCCGCGCATCCGCGAAGCGTTCGACGAGCTCGAGCGCTATCTCGCCGATCAGGTCGCGCCCCTGTTCGCCGTCGAGGCGATCGAGGTGCTTCTCGACCTGCCGCCCGAGGTCTTCGCCGAAGCGCTGTATGCCTGGTCGGCGGGCCAGTACCGCGCGCGGGCGGGCGGCGATCCGCTCGCCGACCTCCTCTTCCACGCGGTGAAGAAGATCCAGCTCTTCGAGGAGTTCAACCTCCTTCCCTCCGAACGCTTCTCGGCCTTCCTGGGCGAGGTCGCCAACACGGTCACCGGCCTCGTTCCGGAGGAGGAGCGCGAGCGGCTGACCGGCATGCTGACCTACCTGCACGCGGCGAAGGGCGCGCCGGCACCGGCCGTCGTCGGCGCGCTGCGCCGCGCCTCCGGCGAGGCGCCAGGCGCTCCGGCGGCGCGGGTGCCCGCGCGCCCCGCGGCGCTCAGCGAGCTCGAGCTGAGCAGCCTGCGCCGCTTCTCGATGCTGCTCGAGCGGCTCGCCCCGGGCGGCGGTGCCGCCGTTCCGTCCGAGGACCTCGGACGCCAGATGCTCGTTCTGGCCGCCTCCGGCGCCACCAGCTCCGAGGAGCTCGAGGAGCGCATCGCGCGGCTGCACGCCGCGGGAGTCGCGCCGGCCGTCTCGCGGGAGCTCGTGCGCTCGATCTCGAGCGCGGTGCCGAACTGGGTCGTGCGGCGCGGCGAAGGGATCGACATCGTCGGCGGCGCGCCGGTCGAGGCGGTGCGGCGCGTGGTACGGCTGGCGGGCGACGGAGCGCGCAAGGGGGAGCGCTGGAAGGACCTCCTGCGCGCGGTCGCCGACAGCTTCAACGAGGGAGCTTTCTCCCGCGCCGTGACCTTGCTCGACCTCGCCGAGCGGATGGCGGCGGATGGGGAGGTCGAGAAGCACGTCGCCGAGATCGCCCGCGGCACGGCGCACGAGGCGTTCGATGCCTCGCGGGTGCTCCAGGCCACGACCGACCCCGCCAACCGGCCGATCCTCCGCCGGCTGGCCGCCTTCCTGACCGCGTGGTCGATCCCCGAGCTCCTCGACGCGATCGTCTACCAGCCCGATCAGAAGAAGCGCAAGTTGACCCTGGCGCTGCTCGAAGTCTGGGGTGCCGAGGCGCGCCAGCCGGTCTTCGATCGCTTGGCGCTGGCGGTCTCCGAGTCGTCGAACGACCCGGATGCCTGGTGGCACCTGCGCAACCTGGTCTACCTGCTGCACCGGTTGCCGCGCCCGGAGAAGGGGACCGACCCGAAACAGGAGCTGGCGCTGGTGACCCCCTTTTCGCAGCTTTCGGAACCTCCCTCGTTCCAGCGCGAGACGTTCACGCTCCTCGGCCAGCTGCCCGGCGGGCTCGGCGCCGGCCTCCTCGTGCAGCGGCTGGCGGAGGCGGATCGCGTGCTCGAGGGGACGGCGCCGTTGCCCCATCCGTTGCCGGAGATGTGGAAGATCCTCAACGCCCTGGCCGCCGCGCTGGTGCGCAGCGGCTCCGCCGGCGCGCGGCGGGCACTGGTCGAGCACGCCCTGGCTCGACGCCCGCGAGCCGGCGATTCGATGGCCCGCCTGCGCGAGTTGCGCAACGTCGACCTCGCCGGCGACCGCGAGGTGCTGCAGCGGCTGCTGCAGGCGCTGCGCGCGCTGCAGCCGACGAAGATCCTCGGCATCCTGGCCAAGGGCAACGAGGAAGCGCAGGTCGACGTCGTGCGCGCGCTCTCCCGCACCACGGATCCCGAGGTGCGCCGCACGCTCGCCGACATCGCCGAGCGCTTCGCGGATCGGGATGCCGGCCGCTTCGCGGCGGCGGCGCTGGCCGGCGCGCCGGCGGAGGAACCCGCCGAGACGGAGGAGGAGGGCGGCGACTTCCTGCCGCCGCCGCCGGCGCCGGCCGAACCTGCCCGCGGACGCACGTCGCTGTCGGGCGACCTCGAGGTCTTCGGCCTGCCGGGGCTGTTGCAGAACCTGCAGCAGTCGGAATCGACGGGGCGTCTCGTCGTCCGCACCGCGGCCGGCGTCGAGCGCGCCGCGCTCGAGCTGGCGGAGGGGAGGCTCGCCTCCTGCCGCTGCGGCGAGCTGGCCGCCGAGGCGGCCTTCTACCAGCTCTTCGAGGTTCCCGCGCCCGGCACCTTCGAGTTCACGCGCCTCTCTCCCGGCTCGATCCCGCCGCCGGCGCGCGGCGGGGAGATCATGGCTCTGCTGATGGAAGCGATGCGCCGTTTCGACGAGTTCCAGCGCCTGCGCGCCCTGGTGCCGGACGATGCGGACGTGACCGGCGGCACCGCGAAGCCGTCGGCGCCGCCGGGGGAGTCCGACGGCGAGCTGATCCGGCGCCTCTGGGGTGCCGTGCGCCGTTCGGCGAGCGTCCTCGAATGCGAGCGCGAGGGGGGCGTCGACTCCTATCGCGCGCGGACCGTCCTCGCCCACTGGCTCGAACAGGGGGCGCTGCAGCTCCTGCTCCGGCCCGGCACCTGAAGCGTCGCCGCAAGATCTTCTTCGTCAATGCCTTAGACGACTTCGACAGGGGAGCGTCGGGCGGCCCGGATTGTGCCAAAATGACGCTCTCATGTCCGAAACTCCCCAGATTCTGGTCATCGACGACGACACCGGCTCCCGTGAGGCGATGGCGATTGCCATCGAGAAGGCGGGTTGGCGGGTGCAGCGCTTCGACGATGCGCGCCGGGCCCTCGAATACCTCGAAGAGAACGACACGCCGCAGCTGGTGATCTGCGACCTCCGGATGCCGGGCCTCGACGGTCTCGGCTTCCTGCAGGAGGTCCGCAAGCGCGAGCTCGACCTCTCCGTGCTGCTGGTCACCGCCTTCGGCACCATCGAGTCGGCGGTCGAAGCCATGCGGGTGGGCGCCGACGACTACCTGACCAAGCCGGTCGACCTCTACGAGCTGCGCAAGAAGGTGACGATGCACCTCGAGCGCCGCCAGCTCGCCGAGAGAGTGGTCGAGCTCTCGCGGCAGCTCGACAAGCGCTTCGGCTTCGAGTCGATCATCGGGCGCGCCTCGACGATGGAGGCGCTCTTCGAGCAGATGCGGCTGGTCGCGCCGACGCGCTCCAACGTCCTGGTGATCGGCGAGAGCGGCACCGGCAAGGAGCTGGTGGCGAACGCCATCCACCGCGCCAGCCCGCGCCGCGAGGAGCGCTTCCTCGCCATCAACTGCGGCGCGATTCCCTCGGACATCCTCGAGAGCGAGCTGTTCGGACACGAGCGCGGCTCGTTCACCGGCGCGATCGGGCGCAAGATCGGCAAGTTCGAGCTCGCGCACCGCGGCACGCTCTTCCTCGACGAGATCTCGGAGCTCTATCCCGAGCTGCAGGTCAAGCTCCTGCGCGTGCTCGAGGACCGCCAGATCATGCGGGTCGGCGCCAGCGAGCTGATCGAGACCGACTTCCGCCTCATCGCGGCGACCAACAAGGACCTCGAGAAGGAAGTCGCCGCCGGCCGCTTCCGCGAGGACCTCTACTATCGGCTCAAGGTCGTCACGCTGCGCATTCCGCCGCTGCGCGAGCGCCAGGAGGACATCCCGATCATCGCCGAGCACTACCTCCGGCAGTTCTGCAAGGAGCACGGCCGGGAGGCGAAGCAGCTCACGGCGCGCGCCGTCGAGGCCCTCCGCCACTACCCCTGGCCGGGCAACGTGCGCGAGCTCAAGAACGCGATGGAGTCGGTGGTGGTCTTCCACCGCGGCCCGGCGGTCGACGCGCCGGACCTGCCGCCCGAGATCCGCGCCGCGTCGGGAATCGAAGCACGGACGGCGGCCGTGCCCGCCGAGGAGGAAGCGGCGCCGGCGCTCGCCGCCAGCGCGTCCGGCGCGGAGGAGCGCACGATGGCCGACATCGAGCGCGCGGCGATCCTGGCCGCGCTCGACCGCACCGGCGGCCGGCGCGCCGAGGCCGCCAAGCTGCTCGACATCGGGTTGCGCACGCTGCAGCGCAAGCTCAAGGAGTACAAACAGCAGGGGCATTTCGGAGGCTGAGCGCGATGGAGATTCCGTCCGAAGTACTCGTCCACTGCGACGTGCTGGGCCTCAAGGGCGCCAAGGCACGCTTGCTGGGGGTCTCGCCGCACGGTTACTACGAGGTCAACGTGCAGTACGGCGACCGCCGCCACCGCACGCTGCTGCCGGTGACGCGCACGGTCATCATCTCGACCGACGCCGAGGAGAGCAGCGAGGCCGCCACCGAGATCGAGCGCTGAGCCGGTGATCCGACTCTCGGTCAACGTCAACAAGGTCGCGACGCTGCGCAACGCCCGCGGCGGCGACCGTCCGAGCGTGCGGCAGGCGGCTGAGGTCGCCGTCGCCGCCGGCTGCCACGGCATCACCGTGCACCCGCGCCCGGACGAGCGCCACATCCGCCGCCGCGACGTCGTCGAGCTGGCCTCCTGGCTGCCGGTCGAGCTCAACGTCGAGGGCTACCCGGGGCCGGAGTGGATCGCGCATGGTCGAGCAGGTGCGGCCGGCGCAGGCTACGCTGGTCCCCGATCCCCCCGACGTGCTGACCTCGAACGCCGGGTGGCGCTTCGAGCGCACCGACGTGAGCTGGCTGGCGGGCGTGGTGGACCGGCTGCAGGCGGCCGGGTGCCGGGTCTCGCTCTTCGTCGATCCCGACCCGGAGCAGGTCGCGGGAGCGGCACGGGTCGGCGCCGACCGTGTCGAGCTCTACACCGAGTACTACGCGCGGACCTTCTCGACGCCTCAGCGCCGGGCCGTCTTCACCGGCTACAAGGCCGCGGCCGAGAAAGCGATCTCCCTCGGCCTCGGCGTCAACGCCGGCCACGACCTCGATCTCGACAACCTGCCGTTCCTGGCGGCGAACCTGCCCGGCCTGGCCGAGGTCTCGATCGGCCACGCGCTTGTATCCGACGCGCTCCTGATGGGGCTTCATGCGGCGGTGCGCACCTACCTCGCGGCGCTCGGTTACAGTGACTGAGGCGGCGCCGAACGAACCAGAGGAGAGGGCGCTCGGTCCGTTGCGCCGAGGCCGCTCGAAGAGCGACCGGGTCGCTCCAGCTATCGTGTTCACCCTCGGCTTGGCGATCAATCTGCCACTAGCACCGCGATTGGGGCTGTGGGCCGACGATTTCGTGCAGTTCCTGCAGGCGCACCACGCAGCGAACGGAAACAATCTGGCTTTCGTCCTCGACGATTCCACGGGATACCTCGCCGGCGGAGAGCGACCGGCCGGCTACCTTGTGTTCGCCGTCGCGCGCCTGGCTTATCTCGCTGGAGTCGGGCCGCTCCACATACTGACGGCGGCCTTCGCAGCGATCGCCGCTGCGCTGCTCGCTCGATTCTCGCGACACTTCTTCGCAGAGCGCGGCGGCGCGATTGCTGCCGGCGCCTTCGTGTTGCTGTGGCCGTTGGCGCCGCTAGTGCAGTTCTTTCCCTCGACGATTCACTACTCCTCCGCCGCGGCGGTCTCTATCCTCGCCGCGGAGGCGGCGCTATCCAACCGGAGGGCGAGCTGCTGGCTCGCGGGAGCGCTGCATCTCGCCGCGTGCACGACGCTCGAGTTCTTCGTTTTCGCTGCACCGGCGTTCGCGCTCGCCGCCTTGATCAGCGAGCGGATCGGCCTCGTCTCGCGGCGCTCTTCTGCTCCTCGGCGCACCTGGGGTGCGATCGGTACCATGACGGGTGCCAGCGCGGTGGTGCTGGTGTGGCGCCTCGCTGTGGTCCCTAGGTTCGACGCTGGGGTGCTGCGGTACGAGAACAAGATCCTCTCGCTGCGTGAAGCGGCGGGCAACCTCCTTCGTGCCCCGGAAGCGCTTCTATGGCCCTGGCGGAAGGCGGCCTCGGGATTGCGCGAGCTCGAAGCTTGGCGGCCGACGTCCTTCCGCCTGCTCGTCGTGGCCGGACTGGCGGTAGCGGCGGCGTATCTGCTGAGCCTGCAGCGTCCTGACGGGCAGCGGCCGGACAGGAGTTCCCGGTCGCGCGGCCGCACCCGTCTCTATCTCTGGGTGCCTGGGGCCGCGCTGACGCTCTTCTGGATGCTACAACTCAGCTTCGTCCCCGGGGCCTTCGAGGACGAGATTGGTGTCGCTTCACGGCTGCATTATCCGGCGATCTTCGCCGTTGCCCTCTTCCTTGGCGGCGCTTTCGCTTCGCTGTGCGGCGCCGACACGCATCTCGCCCTGCGAGCAACCGCTTCCGGCCTACTCTTGACCGCGCTGGTTGCCGGAGGCAGGGTTCACGAGAACTTGGGGCTGGCACATGCGCGGGATTGGGCTCAGACCAGTGCGCGAATCGAGCAGATCGCGGTCGCCTGCCCTTCCTTGGCACCTGGGACCCTCATCATCGTCGACACGAGCTGGCCAACCACGCTCATGCTTCTCGGGAAAGTGGGAATGAGTCAGCAGGTACTCAGCTCGCTCCTGATCGCGCGCTACGACGATCCGAGCCTGCTTGGCGTGCGCCGCGAGGAGTTGCGAGCGATTCCCGGCGGCGTACGCGTTCTGGACTTCGGAGCCGCAGCGCTATGGTTCCCTCCCGGGACCTACGGAGTTGCGGCGCTGCAGGCGCAAGCGGTCTTGCCTCCGGTCCGCTACGAACGAATTGTGACCCTCGCCCCGGTGCTCGACGGGCGACTAGCGCAAGTCCCGTTTCTCAATTACCCTCATACCCGCGATAGGAAGCAGGAAATCTGGGGACATCCGGAGCGATGCGTCTCCCGTTGGACGCCACCATCACCCGCTTTCTGCCACGCATTTTATCGCGCTTGCACCGGAGGCCCCGGTTAATGGCTGCCGCGGGAGACTTCGCAACCGCCGCTCTGACGCTCACCCAGCGGTAGCGCACGGCTTTCTCATGCCACCGGAAGCTCGCGGCGGAGCGCCGCTTCGATCTCGCCGGCGAGGGCGCGGATGGTCGCTTCGTCGGGTCCCTCCAGCATAATGCGGGCGAGCGGCTCGGTGCCGCTGTAGCGCAGCACGAGGCGGCCATCTGCACCGAGCGTCTGCTCGACGGCGCGTGCAGCTCGCGCGACCTCCGGTAGGGAGTCGAGCGGCGGCTTGGACTTCACCCGGACATTGACCAGGAGCTGCGGGTATCGGCGGAAGGGGGCGAGGAGCTCGCTCACCGGCCGCTCGGCACGGGCCACCGTGTTAGCCAGGATCGCGGCGGTGAGCAGGCCGTCGCCGGTCGTCGAGCGGCGCAGGTCGACCAGGTGCCCCGACTGCTCGCCGCCGAGGCGCAGGCCGAGCCGTTGCAGGGTCTCGACCACCGCGCGGTCGCCGACGTCGCAGCGATGGAGCGCGATGTCGTGGCGGGCGAGCGCCCGCTCGAGGCCGAGGTTGGCCATCGAAGTGGCGACGACGGCGCGCGGCACGAGCTCGCCGCGCGCCGCGAGGTCGGTCGCCCAGAGATAGAGCATCGCGTCGCCGTCGCGAACCTGGCCGCGTTCGTCGATCAGGATGGCGCGGTCGGCGTCGCCGTCGAAGGCGAAGCCGAGGTCGAAGCCGCCGGCGGCGAGCTGGCGCGCCAGGACCTCCGGGTGCATCGCGCCGCAGTCGCGATTGATGTTGATCCCGTCCGGGCGGTCGAAGATCGCCTCGACGCGGGCCCCGAGGCGTTCGAACAGCGGCAGGAAGGCGGAGGCGGCGCCGTTGGCGCAGTCGAGGGCGATCGCCAGGCCGGCGAGCGGCCGGCTGCCGCCGAGCTCGGCGACGAGAGCGTCCTCGAACTCCCGCGCGGCGCTCTCGTCGTGCGCCGGAGCGGCGCCGGGCGGCGGCACGGGCTCGACGTCGAGCCGCCGCTCGAGCTCCTGCTCCGCGGCGACGCTCCACTTGAAGCCGCGCGCGTCGATCAGCTTGATGCCGTTGTCCTCGGCCGGATTGTGGCTCGCCGAGAGGACGACTCCGGCCGCCGCGCCGCGGCGCGGGACGAGCAGCGCCACCGCCGCGGTCGGCAGCATTCCGAGATCGAGCGGGCGGGCGCCTGCGGCGGCGAGGCCTTCGCTCATCCACCGGCGCAGCGTCGGCGAAGAGGCCCGGGTGTCGCCGCCGAGCAGCACGAGCGGCGCCGCGCTCGCCTCGCCGAGCTCGCGGCCGAGCGCCGCGCCGATGCGCCGCACTGTCGCCTCGACGAGCGGC
Source organism: Thermoanaerobaculia bacterium (assembly GCA_963699245.1). Taxonomy (GTDB): domain Bacteria; phylum Acidobacteriota; class Thermoanaerobaculia; order Multivoradales; family JAGPDF01; genus JACTMI01. The sequence continues at coordinate 1,074,037 of OY969426.1, read as the reverse complement.
TCGTCGCCGAAGCGGGCGCGGATGCCGTCGGTGCCGAAGAGCCGGGTCACGGCGGGTCGCCGCCGCCGCTCCGTCGCGCGCCCGGGCGGGCGGGCTCCGGGGCCGGGGTGGCATCCGGGCTCGACATCGGCACGCTCACGGTCACGAAGGGGGGCTCGACGACGCGCACCAGCGGGTCGGGCGAGACGACGCTCACCGTCTGCTCGAAGCTGAGCGCGTGGCCGTCGAGGGAGATCGGACTGGTGGAGACCGCGGCGAGGCCGGCCACGATGCTCGCGGGCCGCGCACCCGCGCCACGCCGGGGATCACGCGCGGCTGGCCCGGCACCGCGCCTCCCGCCGGCTCGCCGACCAGGCGCGGCTTGACCGGCAGCACGGCGTTGGCTTCGCGGTCCATCCGGATCTCGAGCGAGTTCGGCTCGATCGAGACCACCTCGACCTCCTCGGGCGTCAGCACGTTCTCGCCCGAGAGCTGGACCGTCGTCGTGCCGGGCTCGCTGGCCGGAACGTCGACCACCACGTCGAGCTCGAAGGGGGCGATGGCGCGCACCCTGCGGTCGGGTCCGCGCAGGCGGACCTTCACGGTCTGGATCGGGTCGAGAAGGATCAGCCCGCGTGCAGAGTTGTAGGACACGGAGGCGTCGACGACTTTCTCGGTGATCTTCTCGCGCTTTTCGACCGCCGCGATCCACCAGATCACCAGCGCGCCGACGAAGGCGAGCAGACGCAGACCCCAGCGGCTCGTGCGATCGGTCACGCGGCCCCCGGATGCGGCATGGCGCGGCGGTCCGTGACCAGGTGGCGGTGGAGCGCCAGGCGGAGCGACCCCGGCGTCGATGCCGCGCTCGAGCCGGCCGCCGTCGGCGAGCGAGATCTCGCCGGTCTCCTCCGAGACGACCAGCGCGACGGCGTCGGTCTCCTCGCTGATGCCGAGCGCCGCGCGGTGGCGCGAGCCGAGGTCCTGGAGCTCAGCTGGGCCTGGGTCGCCAGCGGCAGGAAGCAGGCGGCGGCCAGCAGGCGGTTGCCCTGCACGATGACGGCGCCGTCGTGGAGCGGCGTGTCGGGAGTGAAGAGGTTGACCAGCAGCTCGAAGAGAGCGCGGCGTCGAGCTTGATGCCGTTCTCGACGTAGTTGCGCAGCCCCTCCTGGCGCTCGAAGACCATCAGCGCGCCGACCTTGCGCGCCGAGAGCGCGCCGGCGGCGAGCACGACCTCGTTGAGCAGGGACTCGATCTGCGGACTCGTCGAGCGGGCGAAGAGCGGATTGCGCCCCATGTTGGCGAGCGCGCGGCGGATCTCGTGCTGGAAGAGGACGATGATCGCGAAGGGCAGGAAGAGGAGGAAGTTCTGGATGATCGTCTCGAGCGTCGCGCAGGCTGAAGAAGCGGGCCGCCTGCTGGACGCCGAGCACCAGGAGCAGCCCGATCAGCATCTGCACCGCGCGGGTGCCGCGGATCAGCAGCAGGAAGTTGTAGAGCAGGATCGTGACGACCGCGATGTCGACGAGGTCCGTCCAGGTCAGGAGGCTCGACGAGACTCGCGCGGAGTCACGCCGGCGCTCCCTGCGGGGTCGCTGGCCCGCCACGCGGCGAGGAAGGCCCGCGTCGCGGCGACGTCGTGCACGCGCAGCAGCGCGGCGCCGCCGAGGGCGGCTCGCCCGGCCGCGGCGAGGCTCTCCGGCAGCCGCGCGGCGGGCGGGAGCTCCGGTCAGCGCGCCGAGGAAGCTCTTGCGGCTCGCGCCGACGACGATCGGCGCGCCGAGGTCGAGCGAGCTCGGCGGTCGCGGCGAGCAGGCGGAGGTTCTGCTCCGCCGTCTTGCCGAAGCCGAGCCCGGGATCGAGCAGAACCTGCGGCGGGCGATGCCCGCCGCGACGGCGCGGGCGCGCATCGCGCCGAGCTCGTCGCGCACCTCGCGCACGACGTCGTCGAAGCGGATGTCGCGCTGCATCGAGCGCAGCTCGCCGCGGCTGTGCATGAGGATCACCGGGCAGCCGGCCGCGGCGACGACCGCCGCCATCGCGGGATCGCCGAGCGCCGACACGTCGTTGATCAGGTCGGCGCCGGCGGCGAGCGCGACGCGCGCCACCTCGGCCTTGCGGGTGTCGACGGAGATCGGCAGCGAGACCAGCGGGCGAAGCCGTTCGAGGACGGGCAGCAGGCGGTCGAGCTCCTCGCCGGCCGGCACCTCGCGGGCTCCGGCGCCGTAGACGCCGCCGCCGGGCCGAGTCGACTCGGCGCCGAGGTCGAGCCAGTCGGCTCCTTCGCCGGCGAGGGCGAGCGCGTGCTCGACGGCGAGCTCGGGCGACAGGAAGCGGCCGCCGTCGCTGAAGGAATCGGGAGTGACGTTGACGACGCCGAGCAGGAGCGGCTGCCCGGCCACGAGCCGGGCCGGCCCGCGTCGCGGGAAGTGGAGCGAATATTCTCGGATCGCGAGGGCGGCGGGCAATCGTCTCTCCGCGCCCAGTCTACCCGAGGCAGGCGCGGAGAGACCGCTTCAGGCGGGGCTCGGCTGCGGCGGGAGATCCGGCCCCACCGGACGAGCGCCGCCGTCGGCGGGAGCGGCGCCGTCCGCGGTGGCGGTCGGCCGCGCCGGCGGCAGCTGCCGGGGCGTGAAGGCCGGCGCCAGCTTCTGGCCGGTCATCTCCTCGATGATGCGGTAGATCTCGGCCCCTTCGAGCGACTCGTGCTCGAGCAGATCGGCGGCGATGCGATCGAGCACCGCGCGGTAGCGGGTCAGGATGTCCTGGGCCTTCGTGTAGCCGTCGCCGACGATTCGCTGCACTTCCTGGTCGATGCGCTTCGCGGTGTCGTCGCGAGTAGTCCGAGCGCTGCGCGAAGTCGCGGCCGAGGAAGACCGGCTCGTCGCCGTCGCCGAAGGAGAGCGGCCCGAGCTCGGACATGCCCCACTCGCAGACCATGCGGCGCGCCATGCCGGTGGCGCGCTCGATGTCGTTGCCGGCTCCGGTCGTGATGTCGCCCTGGGTCAGCTCCTCGGCGACCCGGCCGCCCATCAGGATGGCGATCTGGTTCGTGATGTAGCCCTTGGTGAAGGTGTACTTGTCCTCGGTCGGCAGCTGCATGGTCACGCCCAGCGCGCGGCCGCGCGGAATGATCGTCACCTTGTGGAGCGGATCGTGCCGCGGCAGGAAGGCGGCGACCAACGCGTGCCCCCCCTCGTGGTAGGCGGTCACCCGCTTCTCCTCCTCGGTCAGCACCATGCTCTTGCGCTCGGCGCCCATCAGGACCTTGTCCTTGGCGAATTCGAAGTCGGCCATCTCGACCTTCTTCTTGCCGAGGCGGGCGGCGATCAGCGCCGCCTCGTTGACCAGGTTCGCGAGGTCGGCGCCGGCGAAGCCGGGAGTGCCGCGGCCGATGACCTCGAGATTGACGTCGTCGGCGAGCGGCACCGTGCGGGTGTGCACCTGGAGAATGCCGACGCGGCCGTTGAGATCGGGACGGTCGACGACGACGCGGCGGTCGAAGCGCCCGGGGCGCAGCAGCGCCGGATCGAGCACGTCGGGGCGGTTGGTGGCGGCGATCAGGATGACGCCCTCGTTGGTCTCGAAGCCGTCCATCTCGACGAGCAGCTGGTTGAGCGTCTGCTCGCGCTCGTCGTGGCCGCCGCCGAGGCCGGCGCCGCGATGGCGGCCGACGGCGTCGATCTCGTCGATGAAGATGATGCAGGGGGCGTTCTTCTTTCCCTGCTCGAAGAGGTCGCGCACGCGGCTGGCGCCGACGCCGACGAACATCTCGACGAAGTCGGAGCCCGAGATCGAGAAGAAGGGCACGTTGGCCTCGCCGGCGATGGCGCGCGCCAGCAGCGTCTTGCCGGTTCCCGGCGGCCCCATCAGCAGGACGCCCTTCGGGATCTTGCCGCCGAGCTTCTGGAACTTCTGCGGATCCTTGAGGAACTCGACGATCTCCTGCAGCTCTTCCTTGGCTTCCTCGACGCCGGCGACGTCCTTGAAGGTCACCTTCTTGCCGGAGGCCGAGAGGAGCTTCGCCCTGCTCTTGCCGAACGACATCGCCTTGTTCGCCGCCGGACTGCATCTGCCGCATGAAGAAGATCCAGAAGCCGATCAGCAGCAGGACCGGCGCCCAGCCGACCAGGATGGCGAGGAGGGGGCTCTCCTTCGGCTGCTCGGCGACCACCTGCACTTTCGCGGCGACCATGCGCTCGGCGAAGGCGGGGTCCGGCCGGAAGGGCAGCTCGACCTTGAACTCCTCCCCCTCGGCGTACTGGCCGCCGCGCCGGAAGGAGCCGGTGACGGTCTGGTCGCGCAGCACGATCTTGGCGACGTGGCCGCGATCGAGCTGCTCGGCGAACTCGTTGTAGGTCAGCTCGTGGCGGGCCGCCTTGCCGGTCTGGAAGGTGTAGAGCAGCAGGATGACCACCATGAAGATGACCATCCAGAGCAGCAGGGTCCGCATCGTCGCGTTCACGTAATCGAGGTCCTTTCGCTTCGCCCTTCATCCTCCGCCAACAGCGGAGAGGCCGGCAGCAATTCCGCCACCCAGCATTCCGTCTCGCCCGTCAGCCGGAAGGCGTCGTCGATGGCGACTCCCGGCACCCAGGCCAGCCGGCCGTCGAGCTCGACCAGCGGCAGGCGGTCGCGCCTCTCCGGCGGGACCTGCCGGTCGATCAGGAGCGCTTTCAGCTTCCGCGCCCCCGGTGCGCCCAGCGGCCGTAACCTGTCTCCGGGCAGCCGGTTGCGCACCGTCGCTCGCGCCGCCTCCCCGGCCAGAGCGGCCCGTTCGGGGTCGCCCTGCCACATCCAGGGCTCGACGCGCGAGCGCCGGATCCGGAGCCGCCGGCCGAGCTCCGGGAGCTCGACCTCGCCCGGGATCAGGAAACTATACGTGAACGGGGGGGTTCGGGATCTCGGCCGGGTGCGACAGAGCATCCCGCGGGCAGCGACCAGCTCCTCAGCGGCGTCGCCCGGCAGCCGGAGGCGGGCAGCGAGCTGGCCTCGAAGCTGACGAAGAAAAGACTCCAGAGAATGGAGAGACGGCAGGCGCGAGGCGCCCATCAGCCCGTGCAGCAGCCATCGCAGAGCTGGCAACTGCAGAGGCTCGGGGAGCTCCAGAAGCCAATCGGCGGGCACCTGGTCCCGAGCGCGCCGGGCCGGGCCGGACTCCTTCTCTTCCATGGCGGCTCTGGCGTCATTCAGTCGTTCCCGGAAGAGCAGATCCGACTTCTCCTGCAGGGCCTGCGTCCGGCCGGCAAGAGAGAGCAACGCCTCCTCGAGGCCGGGCTCGCGCTCGCGGAGGCGGGGGAGGATCTCGTGGCGCAGGCGATTGCGCGGGATACCACGATCGGCGTTGGTCGGATCCTCGACCGGCGCGATCCTCCATGCCGAGAGCCCGGCGAGCAGGTCCGCGCGCGGCACGCCGAGCAGCGGGCGGCGCAGCGTGCCGCGGACCGCGGCGATGCCGGTGAGCTGCTCGAGCGGCGCGCCGCGAGCGAGCTGCAGCAGCAGCGTCTCGATCTGGTCGTCGCGATGGTGCGCGGTGAGGACGAGCCGGGCGCCGGACGCCGCCCGCCGCCGCTCGAGCGCCGCGTAGCGCAGGCGCCGGGCGGCGCTCTCCGGGCTCTCGTGGCGCTCCCGGTGGGTGGGCACGTCGATCCGTTCCATCTCGAACGGAAGGCCCAGCTCGGCGGCGATGGCGCGGGCCCGCTCGGCGCGCTTCCGCGATCCGGGATCGAGCCCGTGATCGACATGAACGAGAAGGAGCTCGACGCCACGCTCCGCCGCGAGAGGTGACAGCACGGCGGCGAGCGCCGTGGAGTCGGGACCACCGGAGAAGGCGACGATCCAGCGCTCGCCGCGCGCCGGCGCCTCGCGTTCGAGGAGCTCTCGCGACCGCTCGCGAATGGTATCGGCGGGCGCGGGACGGCTCCGGGTCGATGTTCGCCGTTCGGTCACGCAGTCGACGGTAGAAGCCGGGAGGGATCGCCGCCGCGGCCGCGCTGGCGTTCGGCGTGCACGCCGAGGTAGACGAGCATCGCCAGCCACTGGATCACCTGCAGCGTGACGAAGTCGCCGTTCCACGGCGCCGGCAGGAGGTAGAGCCCGCCGGGGGCCAGCAGAAGGACGAGTCCGGATCCGAACAGGACGCCCGCGTGGAGCCGCCGATCGGAAGCCGGATCCCGGCTGGCCAGGCGGAAGAGGACCAGCAGAGGAAGGAGGAGCAGGACGTCGTCGTACCAGCGATGGTAGGTGAAGAGCCGGGCGACGATCGCGGCGATCGCGAAGGAGACATCGACCGGGCTCCGGCGATGGCGCGCCAGCCAGAGGCCGAGCAGCGCGAGGACCGCCAGGCTCGCCCACGGCGCCGCGGCGCCGAGTCCGGCCCTGGTCAGCGCCGCGTGCAGATTCGCGGTGCCCAGCTGATTGAAGCCGGCGCCGCCGAGCCAGGCGCGAAAGAGCGCGACCGCGCTCTCGGCGCGGAAGGCGATCGCCGCCAGCGTCGCCGCCAGGTAGCCCGCCGCCGCCAGCACTGCCGGCAGAAATCCCGCGGGGCGCAGGAGAACGAGCAGGAAGATCGGCGCGCTGATCGTCGGCTTGACCAGCGTGACGCAGAGCAGCAGCGCCACCGCGAGGTCGTCGCGGCGTCCGTGGCGCGCTTCGAGGCGCAAGGCCAGCGCGAGCAGGGCGGCGAGCAGGGGGATTCCGATCTGGCCATTGCCGACGTTCGCCCCCGCCGGGTAGGTCCCGAGGAAGAGCAGCGCGACCAGCAATTGTTCCCGCCGCGATGTCGCTCCGGACCATCGCAGGCCGGCGCGGATCGCCAGGATCATCGACGCGGTCTGGACGATCGCCCAGAGCCAGCGCGCGGCCTCGAACGGCAACCAGCCGACGAACGGCCACAGGAAGAGATAGGTAGCGGGCGGATGGATCGCCGTCCGATCGGCGTACACGGGGCGGCCGGCGAACCAGTCGCCGACCAGACGGTGGTAGGTCGAGAGATCGACGGCGCCCCAGAAGCCGGTCTGGAAGAGGAGCCGCCAGAGCTGGTAGCCGAGCCAGATGGGAGCGGCCACCGCGAGAGCGAGGATCGCTGCGTCGAGGAGCGTCGAGACGCGGCGCGTGGCGCGCCCGCCACGGCCCCCGTCGAGCTCCGGAACCGCTGTTCGAGTCGGCAAACCACTCTCCTCGGCGAGCGCGACGACGAGGCTGAAGGCGGGCGCGGAGAAACCTGGTAGCGGTGGGTGGGATCGAACCACCGACCTAGCGATTATGAGTCGCTCGCTCTAACCACTGAGCTACACCGCCTCGGGGGGATTCCGCCTCCGCCGGCAGGGCTGGCGGAGGCGGAATCTTACTAGAAGAGAACGCGTCAGCCGCGGGCGGCGGCGCGCAGCTCGGCCACCTTGTCCCAGCGGACGGCGTTCCACCACGCCTTGACGTAGTCGGCGCGGCGGTTCTGGTAGTGCAGGTAGTAGGCGTGCTCCCAGACGTCGACGCCGAGGATCGGAGTCTTTCCTTCCATCAGCGGGCTGTCCTGGTTGGGGCGCGCGAGGATCTCGAGCTTGCCGTCGGCGACCACCAGCCAACCCCACCCGGATCCGAACTGGCCGACGGCCGCGGCCGAGAGCTTCTCCTGCAGGGTCGAGAAAGCTCCGAACGTCGACGCGATCTCGGTCGCCAGCGCTCCCTGCGGCTCGCCGCCGCCGCCCGGGCCCATGATGTTCCAGAAGAGCGAGTGATTGTGGTGGCCGCCGCCGTGGTTCCTGACCACGTTGCGGACGGCGTCCGGCACGCTGGCGATGCCGCGCAGCATCTGCTCGACCGAATGGCCGTTGAGCTCCGGCGTCGCGGCGACCGCCTTGTTCAGGTTGTCGACGTAGGCCTGGTGGTGCTTGGTGTGGTGGATCTCCATCGTGCGGGCGTCGAGATGGGGCTCGAGCGCGTCGTAGGCGTAGGGCAGCTTCGGGAGTTCGAACACGGGTGGGGCTCCTTTCGAAGGATCGCGGCCATTCTCGCCAAGCGGCTGGCCGCTGTCCAGCGCGGGTTTGACTCGGGCGACCGGCGTCCCATAGGATTCGCCGGCTCGGGCGAGGGAGGTTAGCTCAGCGGTAGAGCACCTGCCTTACACGCAGGGGGTCGAAGGTTCGAATCCCTCACCTCCCACCACGGGAGGCCCGCAGCCGAGGCCAATCGCAGTATCCCCGCGGGGGCGTAGTTCAGTTGGTTAGAACGCCGGCCTGTCACGCCGGAGGTCGCGGGTTCGAGCCCCGTCGCTCCCGCCAGTCGCATCTGCCTCGAAGCGGCCCCCCGGGGCCGCCGCACCGGAGAGAGAAATCATGCGCGACAAGATCAAGCTCGTTTCGTCGGCCGGAACCGGCTACTTCTACACGACGACGAAGAACAAGAAGACCTCGAGCGAGAAGCTCAAGATGATGAAGTACGACCCCAAGGTGCGCAAGCACGTGGAGTTCGTCGAAGAGAAGCTGCGCTGACCGGCGCCGCGCGCTCCGGTTCCGCCACCGAGATCCCGGCCCTGCCGGGATTTCGTGTTTTTGGCGGGCTTGCATCCGGTCGCCGCGTCGTCTAGTCTCCCGCCGTCCCGGAAGGTGGCCGAGCCGCTGGCTCGGCCTTTTCTTTTTTCGGGGGTGCCCCGCTCCAGAAACCGGAGTGGAGCATGGAAGCCCGCACCAAGGATTCGACGAACGCCCTCGTCGCCGACTGCGCGACGACGCCGGCGAGCGACCCCGCCTGGCAGTCCCTGGTCGAGACCCTGCAGCCGAGACTGCGCGACGCGGTCCGGCGCGAGCTCGCCTGCTGCGGCGAGAGGCGCGATCCCGAGCTGGTCGACGACCTCGTGCAGGAAGTCTGGTGCCGCCTGCTGGCGCGAGACCGCCGCGCCCTCGCCAGCTTCAACGGCGCCGAAGAGCGCGCCGCGCGCGCCTACCTCAATCGCGTCGCCGCCAGCGTCACCATCGATCTGCTGCGCGCCTCCGGAGCCCGCAAGCGGAGGCCGCCCGAGCTGCGCGCCCTGGACCGGGAAGAGGAGGCGCGCCTCGACGCCGGCCGCGGTTGTTGCCCCGAGCGCCGGCTGCTGGCGCGCGAGCAGCTGGCGGAGCTGATGAAACTCTGCCGCGAAGCGATCGGGGCGCGCGCCTGCCGGGACCGGCTCCGCATCGTGCGGTGGGGGTTGCTGGAAGGGTGGGCATCGCGCGACATCGCGTCAAGGCTCGACCGCCGGTGGACGGTGGTGGCGATCGACTCTCTTCTCTTCCGGGTGCGACGGCGGCTGGAAGCGAAGGGATATCGCTTTCCTCGCCGGCCGGGCGGACTGGCGGCATGAAGGCGCGGGCGCTGCCGCTAGACTCGCGGCGTGCGCGTCTTCCACGATCCCCGTTCGCTCGGGCACGAGGTGCCGCCGGGCTTCCCGGAGAAACCGGAGCGGCTGCGCGCGCTGCTCGCCGGCTTCGCCGGCGACGCGAGGTTCCGGCTGGAGACGGCCGACGCGCCGGACGACACGGCGACGCAGGCGGCGATCGAGCGGGTCCACGACACGCGCTATGTCGAGCGCTTCCGGCGCGCCGCCGAGCGCGGCGACGGCCTGATCGACACCCCCGACAACCCGATCTCCCGCGCCAGTTTCGGCGCCGCGCTGGGCGCCAGCCGTGCGGCGCTCGGCGCGCTCGCGGCCGCGGCGGCGGGGGAGCGTGCTTTCGCCGCCGTCCGGCCGCCGGGGCATCACGCCGAGCGCTCCGCCGCGATGGGCTTCTGCTTCTTCAATCACGCCGCGGTGGCGGCGGAAAGCGCCCGCGTCGAGCTCGGCGCCGCGCGGGTGGCGATCGTCGACATCGACGTCCACCACGGCAACGGCAGCCAGCACATCTTCGAGCGGCGCGCCGATGTGTTCTACGCGAGTCTGCATCAGTTCCCCTTCTATCCGGGGACGGGCGCCGCCGGCGAGCGCGGCATCGGCGCGGGCGAGGGCTTCTCGGTCAATGCGCCGCTGCCGGCGGGGAGCGGCGACGCCGAGTGGCTCGCCGCGCTGCGCGAGGTTCTCCTGCCGGCGCTCGACCGTTTCGCGCCGGAGCTGCTCGTGGTCTCGGCGGGCTTCGACGCCTGGCGCGCGGATCCGCTCGGCGGCCTTCGGGTCACCGAAGCCGGCTTCGCGGCGGCCGGCTGCGATCTTGCCGAGCTCGCCGCCCGCCATTGCGGCGGCCGGGAGCTGGTCGTGCTCGAAGGGGGCTACGACGTGGTAGCGCTGCCGCGCCTGGCGAAAAGCTTCCTGACCGGAGAAGCGGCGGCCAGCTAGTTGCGCAGCCCTTCGGCGGCGCGGACTTCGGGGGCGCGGGGGAGGTTCTTGCGCTCGGCGAGCAGCGCCGCGGCGCGGGGGAAGAGGCCGAGCGCGGTCTGGATCTGGGCGTCGCCGCCCGCCTGGACCTGGTGCGCCGCTTCGATGCCGAAGCGCGACGAGAGCACCTCGGCGCGGATCTGGCGCTCGACGACGGCGCGGCTCTCGGGGTCCGCCAGCAGCGCGCGGCTCTCCTCCTCGGTCTGCAGCTTCTCGGCGACGAGCCAGGCGCGGAACTGCTCGACCAGAGCGGCATCCGGTTGCCAGGCGCGGTCGATCTCGGGGTGCGCGTTGCCGAAGTCGACGCCGAAGCGGAAGAAGGCCGAGTGGCCGATCAGGTACTGCAGGGCGGGAGAGATCTCCTTCGGCTCGATCTCGACGTCGGGAGTGATGCCGCCGCCGCCGTAGACCTTGCGTCCGAGATCGGTCGAGAACTGCTCGTGGGGCGCGGCGGGGCGCGTCGTGTCCTTGCCGTCGACGTCGGTGCGGGCGACGTAGTCGAGGTACGAGTGATAGTCGCGCTGGATGAGCCGGCCCGACGGCGTGTAGTACTTGGCCGTGGTGAGGGCCAGGCCGGCGCCATAGGAGAGGTTGTAGACCGTCTGCACCAGCCCCTTGCCCCAGGTCGGCGTGCCGACGACCAGGCCGACGTCGTGGTCCTGGATGGCGCCGGAGACGATCTCGGAGGCCGAGGCCGTGCCGGCGTTGACCAGCACCACCAGCGGCAGGTTGAGCTGCGGCTGCTCGCCGGCGGCCTCGAAGCTCTGCATCGAATCGCGCATGCGGCCGCGGGTCTCGACGATGGCGCTGCCGGGCGGCACGAACTGGTCGGCGACCGCGATCGCCTGGTCGAGCAGGCCGCCGCCGTTGTTGCGCAGGTCGAGGATCAGGCGCTCCATCCCCTCGCCGCGCAGCTTGGCGATGGCGCGCACGACTTCGTCGCCGGTCGAGCGCGAGAAGTCGGTGATCGAGAGGTAGCCGGTGCCGGGCGCGATCATGTAGGCGTAGCGCACGGTGGTCTGCGGGATCTCGTCGCGCACCACGGTGAGCTCGAGTGGCTCGGGGAGCCCCTGGCGCACGATGGTGATGTGGACCTCGGTCCCCTTCGGCCCCTTGAGCTTCGACACCGCGTCGTCGACGGCCATCTTCGCGGTCGGCTCGCCTTCGATCGACTGGATGATGTCTCCGGCGCGGATGCCGACCCGCGACGCCGGCGTGCCCTCGATCGGCGAGATCACCGTCAGGCGCCCGTTGCGCAGGCCGACCAGGATGCCGAGGCCGAAGAAGCTGGCCTGGTGGCGCTCCCGCATCTGCGCGTGGGCGTCGGGCGGCAGGAAGCTGGTGTGGGGGTCGAGCGTGCGCAGCATCCCGTTGACGCCGGCGTAGACCAGGTCGCGGTAGCTGACGTCGCGCCCGTAGCGGGCGCGCGCGACCTCGACCAGGTCGGTGAAGAGGCGCAGGTTGTCCCGGGTGTCGCTGGTCACGGCGAGGACCCGGTCGCCGACGACCGTGCCCGCCAGGGCGGCGACGGCGAGGATGCCGAGGGCCAGGAATCGCCAGGAACGCCGCACGGCGCGGAACTTTAGCATGCGACCCGGCGGGAGCTCGGCTTGACTCCCGGCCTCGCGGGGCACGAAGATGCGCAGCGGGGAGGACCCGTGTTCGGATCCCTGGGCTTCACCGAAATCGCCGTCATCATGGTTCTCGCGTTGCTGCTGTTCGGCCCGAAGCGGCTGCCCGAGATCGGCCGTACCATCGGCAAGGGAATGGCCGAGTTCCGCCGCGCCACCAACGATCTCAAGCGAACCTTCGAGAGCGAGATGGCGGTCGACGAGACGCCGGCCCGCCGGCCGCCGCCGGCGACGCCGATGCAGGCCCTGCCGGCGCCGGTCGTGGCTCAGATAAACGCGGTGCCGGCCGCCGCGCCCGCCTCCGAAGCCGCGCCGGTCCCGACTTCCGCCGCCGAGGCCGCCCCGCCCGCCGCCTCTTCCGGCGGCCAGTCCCCCGTCGATCCGAGCTCGACCGCGTAGCGCGGCATGCCGGTTTCCGCTCAACCGCGTCGAGGCACCGCCGCGCCCGAGGCGCCGGAGGATCTGCCGCGCATGTCGCTGCTCGAGCACCTCGAGGAGCTGCGCAAGCGGATCCTGCGCGGCCTCCTGGGTCTCACCGTCGGCGTGGTGATCTGCCTCAACTGGGCGCCCGAGATCCTGCGCTTCCTCGCCGCGCCGATCTACCGCTTCCTGCCGGCCGGCTCGAAGCTGGCGGTGCTCGGGGTCACCGACCCCTTCATGCTGTATTTCAAGACCGCGCTGCTCGCCGGGACCTTCCTCTCCTTCCCGCTGCTCCTCTGGCAGGCGTGGCAGTTCGTCGCGCCGGGGCTCTACATCAAGGAGCGGCGCTGGATCGGGCCGTTCGTGATGCTGGGCTGGATCTTCTTCCTCGCCGGCGGCGCCTTCGCCTACTACGTGGCCTTCCCCTTCACGGTGAAGTTCCTGCTCGAGATGGCGGGGGACTTCCAGCCCGTCATCACCGCGGACCGCTACTACGGGTTCCTCACCACCATCGTGCTCGGCCTCGGCCTGATGTTCGAGCTGCCGCTGGCGCTGACCCTGGCGGCGCGGGTCGGGCTGGTCTCGGCGCGCTTCCTGCTGCGCAACTTCCGCTGGGCGGTGCTGATCATCGTCTTCATCGCAGCGGTGATCACGCCGACCGGCGACGCGGTGAATCTCTCGATCTTCGCCGTCCCGACGATCGCGCTCTACCTGCTCGGGGTGCTCGGCGCGGCGATCATGGGCAAGCGCAAGACCCGCTACTGAGCGAGGTTCAACCCTCTTTTTCGCCGGCGACCAGCACGCAGGCGGCGCGACGGCCGGCGCCGCAGTCGACCAGCTGCGGGTCGATCGCCGCGCAGCGCTCGACGGCCGACGGGCAGCGTGGCCGGAACCGGCACCCCGGCGGGATCTCCGCCGCGTTGGGCGTCTCGCCACGCAGCAGCTCGCGGCGCGCCCGCCGCGCCGGGTCCGCCACCGGGTTGGCGTCGCGGAGCGCGCGCGTGTAGGGGTGCACCGGCGCCGCGAGCACCTCGCGCGCCGGCCCGGACTCGACCACCCGTCCGAGGTAGAGCACCGCGATGCGGTCGGCGACCGCGGCCGCCGTCGCCAGGTCGTGGGTCACCAGCAGCACCGCGATGCCGCGCTCGCGGCGCAGCCGCGCGAGCAGGTTGAGCACCTCGGCGCGCACGCTGACGTCGAGCATCGAGACCGGTTCGTCGGCGAGCAGGAGGCGCGGCTGCGCGACGAGAGCGCTGGCGATCGCGACGCGCTGGCGCTGGCCGCCCGACAACTCGCCCGGGCGGCGGTCGACGAAGCGGTCGGCGGGCTCGAGGCCGACCTCGCCGAGCGCCGCGACGACGCGGGCGCGCCGGTCAGCGGTGTCCTTCGCCAGTCCGTGCACGTCGAGCGGCTCGGCGACGATCTCGCCGATGGTGTCGCGCGGATCGAGCGACTCGTAGGGATCCTGAAAGACGACCTGGATCTCGCGTCGCAGCGCGCGTCTCTCGCGCGGCGACATCGCCCCGAGGTCGCGGCCGTCGAAGCGGATCTCGCCGCCGGTCGGCGTCTCGAGGCCGGCCACCTGGTTCAGGAGGGTCGACTTGCCCGAGCCGCTCTCGCCGACCAGCGCCAGCATCTCGCCGGCGGCCAGCTCGAGCGAGACGCCGTCGAGGGCGCGCAGGCCGCGCCCGCCGGCGAGCGGATAGACCTTGCGCAGGACGCGGACGGTGAGGAGCGGGCTCGTCATGGCGCGGCGAAGTGGCAGCTGGCGAGATGGCCGGGAGCGAGCTCGCGAACGGCCGGCGCGTCGATCCGGCAGCGCTCCTCGGCGCGCGGACAGCGCGGCGCGAAGCGGCAGCCGGGGGGCGGCGGGTCGAGCCGCGGCGGCGTGCCCGGAATCGAGACCAGATCGGCTTCCGGGCGGTCGAGGTCGGGAAAGGCGCGCAGCAGCTCGCGCGTGTAGGGGTGAAGCGGACGGTGGAAGAGCGGGGTGACCGGAGCCGCCTCGGCGACGACGCCGCCGTACATGACGACGACCCGGTCACAGAGCTCGGCGACCACGCCGAGGTCGTGGGTCACCAGCAGCACGGCGAGATCGAGCTCGCGCCGCAGCTCGTCGAGCAGCGCCAGGATCTGTGCCTGCACGACCACGTCGAGCGCCGTCGTCGGCTCGTCGGCGCACAGCAGCCGCGGACTCGGCGCCAGCGCCATGGCGATCACGGCGCGCTGGCGCATGCCCCCCGAAAGCTCGTGCGGGAAGCGGTGGCGGCGATCGGCCGGGATGCCGACCCGTTCGAGGAGCTCGCCGACCCGCGCTTCGACGAACGCCGGCCCGAGCAGCGGAGCGTGCTGGCGCACCGCCTCGCCGATCTGCGCGCCGACCGTCAGCACCGGGTTGAGCGCGTTCATCGCCCCCTGGTAGACGAGCGCGATCTCGCGTCCGCGCACCTCGAGCATTCCTTGTTCGCTCTCGCCGACCAGCTCGCGGCCGCCGAGCCGGATCGAGCCGCCGACGACGCCGGCGCCCTGCGGCAGGAGGCCGAGCAGGCCGGTGAGGACGGTCGTCTTGCCGCAGCCGCTCTCGCCGACCAGGCCGACGATCTCGCCGGCGCGGATCTCGAAGCTGACGTCGCGCACCGCCTCGACCGGGCGCGCGTCGACCGGCGCGTAGTCGATCGAGAGGTCGCGGACCGCGAGCACAACCTCGGCATCCGGCTCCGGGCTCGCCGCCGGGCGGGCGCCGCGCGAGCCGGCAGCGAGGTGGTTGCGGCGCGTGCGCGGCATCCAGCGCTCCTCGAGGCCGAAGCCGAGCAGCGAGGCGCCGAGCACGACGACCAGGATCGCGGCGCCCGGCGCCACCAGCGCCCACCAGGCGCCCCCCGAGAGCGCGCCACGCGAGAGAGCGAAGTTGAGCATCTTTCCCCAGCTCGGCCGGTCGGGATCGCCGAGACCGAGGAAGGAGAGCGTCGACTCGGAGAGGATCGACTGCGAGACGACCAGCGCGCCGTTGGCGGCGAGCAGCGGCACCACGTGCGGCAGGACGTGGCGCAGGAGGATGCGGGTCTCGGAGGCGCCGAGGGCGCGCGCCCGCCGGACGAAGGCCCGCTCCTTGATCGCCAGCGTCTGCGCACGCACGAGCCGCGCCGTGCCCGTCCAGCTCACGAGGCCGATGACGAGGATCAGGCTGGCCAGCCCCGGCCGGGTGAGCGCCACCAGCACGATGGCGAGCGGCAGCGCCGGCAGCACCAGCATCACGTCGGTCAGCCGCATCAGCCAGTCCTCGACCCGGCCGCCGGCGTAGCCGGCGACGAGGCCGATGCCGCCGCCGACCACCACCGAGAGGATCGAGGCGAACAAGCCGACGATCAGCGAGACCTGCGTGCCGGCGGCGAGCTCGCCGAGGACGTCGGCGCCCGCGTCGTCGGTGCCGAGCCAGTGGCGGGCCGAGGGGGGCGCGAAGATGTCCGCCGCGGTGACCACCGCCATCGGGTCGGGGCGGTGGACGATCGGCGCGACGATCGCCGTGATCGTCGCGACGACGAGAATCGCCAGGCCGGCGCGCTCGCGGCGCGAGGAGCTCGCGACGCTCATCGCGCGCGGGTCCTCGGGTCGAGCTTGGGATAGAGCAGCTCGACGGCCAGGTTGGCGAGGACGACGCTCACCGCCAGCAGCAGGAAGACCCCCTGCAGCACCGGATAGTCGCGCCGCACCACCGCCTCGTACATGGCGAGGCCGAGGCCGGGCCAGGAGAAGACCATCTCGACCTGGACGGCGCCGGCGACGACGAGGCCGAGATTGAGCGCCACCAGCGTGACGATCGGCAGCGCCGCGCCGCGCAGGGCGTGGCGGCGCAGCACCTGGCCGGCCGACAGCCCCTTGGCGCGGGCGACGAGGATGTAGTCCTCGCCGAGCACGTCGACGAGCGCGCTCCTGGTGACGAGGAGGAACTCGCCGAAGTAGACGATGGCGAGCGTGATCGTCGGCAGGACGAGGTGGCGCGCCACGTCGAGCGCGTGTCCGAGCGCGCCGGCGTCGAGCGCCGGAGTCGCGCGCCCGCCGAGCGGCAGGCCGAGGAAGCGGCTGCCGGCGTAGAGCAGGACGATGGCGAGCCAGAAGCTGGGCAGGCTCCAGGCCGCCAGGCCGCCGAGCACCGTCCAGTGGTCGGTGCGGCTTCCCGCGCGCGCCGCCGCGAGCACGCCGAGTCCGATACCGAGGACGAGGGCCAGCAACTGGCCGGCGGTGAGCAGCAGGAAGGTATTCCAGAGCCGCTCGGCGAGGAGCGTCGCGACCGGCTGGTTGCTGTGGTAGCTGATGCCGAGCTCGCCGCGCGCCAGGTTGCCGAGGTAGAGCGCGAACTGCGTTCGCGCGGGGTTGATCCAGAAATCGCCGAAGCGCAGCGGATGGAGGCTCTGGACGCCGTTGAAGACCGGCAGGTCGAGGCCGAAGCGCGCCCGCACCAGCTCGACCGTCTCCTCGGTCATGCGCGGGTCCTGCACGCCGGCGCGCGCCGGGTCCCCCGGCAGGACGCGGAAGAGGAAGAAGTTGAGCACCAGCACGAAGAGGATCGTGCCGATGGCGGCGAGGACGCGACGGAGGATCTCGCGGGCGCTCACGGCTTCGTCACCGGCTCGAGAAAGGAGAGCGAGCTGCGGTCCTCGAACTGCAGCCCCGGTTGGTCGGTGCGCCAGCCGCGGAAGCGATCGCGGCGAAAGGCTTCGACTACGCGGGGGTAGTAGGGGACGATGTAGGCCACCTCGCGCAGCGCGATCTCCTGCATGCGGAAGATCATTTCGCGGCGCTTCGCCGGGTCGAGCTCGGCGGCCTGGCGGTCGAAGAGCTCGTCGTACTCGGGATTCGACCATCCCGTGTCGTTGCCGCCGGTGGCGATCTCGCCCGACGTCATGACCGAGAGGAGGAAGCTGGGGTCGGGATCGGACTCCCAGCTCCAGGCGATCACGTCGTAGTCGAAGACCGGTCCGCGCGCCGCGGCGAGCGCGTTGCGGTCGACCGCGCGGCGGTCGAGCCGGACGCCGATGCGCGACCAGGCGCGCCCGACGATCTCGGCGGCGCGCGGCGCGCCGGAGTTGTCGCTCGGGAAAAAGTAGCGCAGCTCGAGCTGGCGCGAGCCGTCCGGCATCTCACGCACGCCGTCGCCGTCGCGGTCCGCGTAGCCGGCCTCGTCGAGCAGCCGGTTGGCGGCGGCGATGTCGAAGGGGAAGTCGGCCAGATCCTTGTCGTAGAAGCTGCCGAGCGCGTCCGGGATCAGAGTGCGCCCCGCAACGCCCGTGCCGAGCAGGACGACGTCGATGAGCTCCTGCTTCGGCGTCGCCATGGCGAGCGCGCGGCGGACGCGCACGTCGCGCAGGGCCGGATGGCCGGAGCAGATGCCACCGGCGGGGCAGTGCGCGGGGTCCATCTGATCGAGCTTGATGTCGGCGACATTGGGTGAGAGCGGCGCGCCGGCGGCGACCGCGATCTCCGGATCGCGGCGGAGGGAGGCGACGGCGGCCGGGGGCATTTCGGTGATCGCGTCGACCTCGCCGGTGCGCAGGGCCTGCACCAGGGCGTCGAGGCTGCCGTAGGTGATGAAGACGACCTCGTCGATCTTCGGCGCGGCGAGCGGATGGCTCTTCCACGCGGCGAGGCGGACGAATTCGTTGTCCCGGCTCTCGACCAGCCGGAAGGGGCCGCTGCCGACCATCGCCGCGTTGGCGAATTCGACCGGCTTCGCGGCGTGCTCCTTCCAGAGGTGCTCGGGCAGGATGAAGAGGAAGACGAGCTGGCTGTCGAGGTTCGGAATCGCCCGCGCCAGGTGAAGGACCACGGTCGACGGGTCGGGCGTGTCGATCGACTCGAAGTCCCCCGTGTAGCCGTTGAGGAAGGGGAACTCCGCGTGGTTCTTGTAGAGCTCGAGCGAGAAGCGGACGTCGGCCGAGGTCACCGGCGTTCCGTCGTGGAACGTGGCGCCGGGGCGCAGCCGGAAGGTCCAGGTCCGGCGGTCCTCGGAGGGCGTCGCGCTCTCGGCGAGGCCGAGCGAGAAGGTGTTGTCGAGCTCGAGCTGGTAGAGGGAGTCGTAGACCAGGCCGAAGAGGATGTACGACTCCGAGAGGATGCCGACGCCCGGATTGAGGCTGTCGGGGCTGCCGGCCCAGCCGATGCGGACGACGCGGCCGGGCGCGCGCGACGCCCCGCCGCCGCAGCCCGCGGCGAGCGAGGCGAAGGCGACGACGGCCAGCGCGAGGCCGCGAATCGGATGCGACGGTCGTTTCATGTTCGCGATCGAGCGGCGATTCTAAGCGCGAACGGCCGTCCATGCTCCGAATCTTGTTCCCCTCCGACCCCTGTGCTAGCTTGCCGGCCGTTCAGTAGAGACCTCGAAGAGCTCGCGAAGCGGTGCGAACCGCATCGTGGCTCCCGGAAGCCAGTGACCGAAACGCCCAGCGCGCTCCTCACGCCCTCGACCGCCGACGACCATCGCGATCCGGCCGGCGGCGCCTCGCGGGCCTCCGAGTTGCAGATCCAGAACTGGAGCGAGCTCGCGGCGCACCTCGAGGCGACCGGCAAGCGGGAGGCCTATCGCAAGTTCCTGTTCGGGCTCGGCGTCGATCCCGACGCTCCCGAAGTGCGAGGGCTGGGCGACAGGCCGGCGCTCCTGTTCGCCGAGCAGCCCGGCTGCTGGTTCACGGCGCGCGACGTGGTGCGGGCCCGGCTGCTCGAGCGGCTGATCGACCGCGGCGGCTTCGACGCGGAGCTCTCCGGCGTGCGCACCCTCGCCCACGACCGTTTCACCGCCGACGGCGACAAGAGCGTTTTCCTCGATTTCCGGCTTCATCCGCGGCTGGGGCCGGCCCGGCTCGTCGGCTCGCAGTTCATCAAGAAGTACGACCACCGCACTTACGCGTCGCTGAACATCTCTTCCTCGACGCTGCAGCGCATCAAGGCGATCTGGGACTACTCGCTGCAGATGATCGAGGCCGCCTCGATCTCGCCGCAGCGCTTCGAGCAGGTCGTTCGCGGCATCTTCGACGCTTCGCCGGTCAAGGGGGCGCGCGACGTCCTCCCCGAAGGGCACGATTCGGCCTCGCTGCTGGCGATCGGCGAGGACCTGGCGCACTGCCGGCTGGAGCCCGCCTTCCAGGCGTTGTGGCCGGCGCGCTCGGCCCTTCACCGCGACATCGCCTGGCCCGCCTACTGGGACGCGGTCAACAGCGAGTTCCTCGGCATGGGCATCGAGTCCCTCTCGACGCTGCTCGGCCGCTTTCTTCTGGCGGTGCAGGATCCGGTCAAGCTGGCGCGACGGATGCACGAGGAAGGGGACGGCGCGCCCGACGAGCCGGTTTCGGTGGCGGGCATCGTCTCCGACGACGACGTCTTCCGGACCGTGTACTTCGACCCGGTGCACGAGCACTTCTTCCTCACGCGGCGCGACGGTAGCCTTCGCGTCCTCGCTTGGGACGAGATCCGTGCCGCCGCCACCGACGGGCGGGGAGCGCGCCCCTCCGGGGTGCTCGAGTACCTCCTGCTGGCCGCCTTCGGCTTCTACCTGCTGGTCGATTGCGGTGACTCCGTGCAGCCCTTCCACGAGGCCGCCTGCGCCGCCCACCGGCGGGCGACCGGGCTCGGCTTCCCCTGGGTCACCTTCTCGGTGCGCGGGCCGCTGGCCGAAGACGGGAACTCCTTCATCGACGTCTTCCGCCCGGGTTTCGTGGAGCTGGCGGTAAACGTCATCGGCGACTTTCTCGACCACTGACCGTGCTCGGGCGCTCGATCGCATCCCGGCTCGAGTTGCCGGCCGAGCGCCTCTCCCGGCTGGGCATCTTCGTCGCCATCGCGGTCGTCCAGTACGCCGCCAACGCGCTCGCCCGCGCGGCCTCGGAAGCGCTCTTCCTTTCCCGGGCGGGCTCCGACTCGGTGCCCGTCTATCTGATCCTGGTCGGACTCACCTGCGTGCCGGTGGCGGCGGCGATGTCGCGGCTGATCGATCGCATGCCGAAGACGAAGCTCTACCGCTACTCGATCGTGATCGCGGTCGTCGCCGCGGCGGGCCTGCGGGGACTAGTGCCGATCGGCGCCAAGCCGGTCTGGTTCGTGATCCTGATCGGCGTCGTGTTGATCGAGATGTTGCTCAACATCCAGTTCTGGGTGCTGGTCGCGAGCTACTTCACGACCCTCGAGCAAAAGCGCCTGATCGCCGCCCTCACCGTGTCGCTCGCGGCCGGCGCCGCGCTCGGCGGCGGCATGGCGAACGTCCTGGTGCAGGGCCTGGCGGCGGAGAACCTGCTGCTCGTCTTTCCGTTTCTCTACCTCGGCGTCTTCGCGCTGCTGATCCGTCTCGACCGTACGGAGAAGCCGCTCGAAGGCGAGGCCGAGGAGGGCGGCGAAGAAGAGTCGCTCGGCGCTTCGCTGCGCAGCCTGCCCGCGCTGCTCGCCGAATACCCGATCATCACCCTGATGGCGGTGGTCGGTTTCTTCGACGTCCTGCTCGGCGCCGTCGGCAGCTACCTCTCCTACTCGGTCTACACGCAGGCCTTTCCCGACGAGCACCGGCTGACCGAGTTCCTCGGCACGCTGAAGGCCGTTCTCGCCGTGCTCGAGGTGCTGATCGTCACCTTCGTCACCCGGCCGATGATCCAGAAGCTCGGCGTCGGCCGGATGAACGTCGTCTATCCGGCGACGTCGCTGGTCTCCTTCGCGGGCCTCGCCGTCACGCCCGGGGTTGCGACCGGCGTCGTCACCAGCGTCAACTTCGACACCGTCAGCGCCAGCCTCAACAACCCGGTCGAGAACCTGACCTACAACGCGGTTCCGCCGCGCTTCCTCGGCCGCGTCCGTTCGATTTCGGAGGGCGTGCTGCAGCCTTCGGGCCTGCTCATCGGCGGGTTGCTGCTCGCCGCGGTGCAGACGCGGCTGAGCCTGCGGCAGATCACCCTGTTGGCGATCGGCCTCGGCATCCTGCACGTGGCGCTCGGCTGGTGGCGCGGCCGCAAGTACGTCGCGGCGCTATCGACGCAGCTCTCGTCGCGCGGCGTCGATCTCTCGACCGCCGACGGCCACCGGATCAAGATTCCGGAGCAGTACGCCGAGGAGGTCGACCGCCTGCTCGGCAGCACCGACAGCGAGACGCGCGCTTTCGGCCTCGAGCTGGCGGCCCGGCTCGGCGCCGACCGTTTCCTCGCCGCCGCGCTGCCGGTGCTCGACCAGCTCGAGGGGCGCGGGCTCGAGGCGGGCGTCAACTTCCTCGCCGCGCTGCGCGGCAAGGGGGAGCGCGGCCCGCTCGTCGACCTGCTGCGCACCGGCTCGCCGCAGATCCAGGCACTCGTGCTCGAGGCATCGCTTCGTCTCGGCAGAACGCTCGCGGCCGCCGAGTTGGCGCCGCTGATCGCGAGCCCCGACGCCAAGGTCCGCGGCCTGGCCCGCGCTGCGTCGCTGCGCGGCGAATCGGCGCCCGCCGGCCCGCTGCTGACGCGCGATCCCGAGCTGGGCGACGACGGCCTCGCGGCGGTGGCGCGGGGAGCGCGCGCGTCGGCGGACCGCAAGCTCCTGCCGGCGCTCGTCGAGGCGATGATGCGCGGCGCCCCGGCCACCCGCGCCACCGCGCTCGAAGGGCTGGTGACGATGGCGCCGCTCGGCGACAAGTACGCCGCCGTGGTCGACCTCGCCGAGCTCGAGCTCGAGAGCGACGAGCCGCGCGTGCGTTCGGCGGCGGTGGCGCTGATCGGCAAGGAGGACCGCCGGCGGCTCGCTCTCGTCGCCCGGGGGCTCGAGGACACCCATGCCATGGTTCGCCGCCGCGCCGCCGAAACGCTGGGCGCGACCGGCGAGATCGCGATCCCTTATCTCGCGCAGGCGCTCGCCTCGCGGCGCCCCGAAGTGGTCGACGCGGCGCTCGGCGCGCTCGGCACGGTGCGGACCCAGGGCGCCGCCGACGCCGCCCTCGCCTATCTCAAGGCGGACTTCGCGGAGGTCGAGCGCAACCGCCGCTGGCGGGCGATGATGCCGACCGGCGACGCGCGCTGGACGCCGCTCGAGACGGTCCTCGCTGACTCGGACCGCCGCGCCGTGGACGAGGTCCTGCGCGTGCTCGGCGCCTTCGGTCACAACCGCATCCTGCGCCACGCCCGCCAGGCGCTGCGCGGCCGCGACACTCGCATGCGCGCCAACGCGGTCGAGGCGCTGGCGTCGATTCCGCAGCGGCGCTTCGTGATGCCGGTGATGCACCTGCTCGAGGCGCTGGCCGAGGAAGGGAGCGCCGTCGCCGCCGTTCACGGCAGCGGCGCCCTCTCGCTGGACGAGCTGATGAACCTCGACGACCGGTGGGTGCGGGTGGCGGCGATCGAGATCGCCGCCGAGCTCGGCCGGCCGCTGCGCGGCGAGCTCCGCAACGATCCCGATCCGCTGATCAGCGCGACCGTCGAAGCCCGGCTCGCGCGGAAGGAGACCCCGATGAGCCGCCTGCTCTTCCTCAAGCGCATCGCGCTCTTCCACGACCTCTCGCTCGACGACCTGCTGGCGCTCGACGCGGTCCTGCGGCGCAACGACTACCTGACGGAGGAGACGATCTTCGAGGAGGGGACGATCGGCGAGGACTTCTTCCTCATCAACAGCGGCGAAGTCTCGGTGCGCGCCGGGCAGGCCGGCGCCCTGCGCGAAGTGGCGCGCCTCAAGGAAGGCGACTTCTTCGGCGAGATGGCTCTCTTCGACGACGAGCCGCGCTCGGCCACCTGCGTCGCGGCGACTCCCTGCACCCTGCTGGTCCTCGACCGCAGCCACTTCTACAGCCTGATCGAGCAGTTGCCGCAGCTCGGCGTGGCGATCTGCCGGACGCTGTCGCAGCGCCTGCGTCGCACGCAGCAGGACCTGCGCGCCGCGCGCGCCTCGCAGGCGACATGACGGAAGCCCCGGCTGCCGCCTCCCGCAAGCTGACGCCGCGCCTCGCGCTGCAGTTTCGTCGCGACGGGCGCGTCGCCGCGCCGGCCGGGTGGCCGTCGGCGATCGCCGGGCGCGCCCGCCGCATCGACTACGGCGAGGCGGGTGCGCTGTTGCTCGCCGACGACGGCGCCGACCGGGCCGAGAGCGGCCCGAACCTGGTCGTGGTGGCGGGAGCGATGCGCGCGCTCGGCGGCGGGTGGCGCTCAGCCACCGACCTCGCCGCCGCCGGAGCGGTCACGCCGGAGCGCATCGAGGCCAACGGGCTCGGCGGCAGCGCTCTCCTGCTGGCGATCGACCTGCGGCAGCCGCGGCTCGCGGCGCTCTCCAGCTTCGTCTCGATGCAGACGCTCTACTGGGCCGAGACGCGCCTCGGATTCGCGGCCGCGACCGAGCCTCGCCTTCTCCTGCCCCTGCTCGACCGGGTGGAGCTCGACGAGGAGGCGGTGCCGGCCCATTTCCTCTTCCGATTCGTGGCGGGAGAGCGCACCTACTTCCGCGGCGTCCGCAAGCTGATGCCGGGCACGCTCCTGCGCTACGACGGAGCGGCCGTCGGCCTCTCGCAGGCGCGCACGCTGCGTGACGTCATCGCCGGACTGCCGCGCTTCGACCGCATCGACGAGCGCGGGCTCGCCTGGCTCGATGCGCGCATGGCGGGCATCGCGGCGAAGTGGGTCGACGAAGCGACGCGGATCGGTGCCGGAGTCGGCAACCTCCTTTCGGGCGGGCTCGATTCGTCGCTCGTCCAGGCCTGGCTCAACGACGCGCTCGGCGAGCGGCCGCGGCGCTCCTACAGCTTCGCCGTGGCGGCACAGAGTTTCGAGTTCGAGGTCGACTACGCGCGCGACGCCAGCCGGCTGCTCGGCACGAGACACGAGACGCCACGGCTGACTCCCGACCGCTACCTCGACGTGCTCGACCGCTCGCTCGCGATCGTGAGCGAACCATCGCTCTTCAACGAAGGGTGGCCGGGGCACCTGTTCCTGGCCGAGACGATGGCAGCCGATGCCGGCGCACCGCGCGTGCTCTTCACCGGTTACGGCGCCGACGTGACGCTCGGGGACTCGGTCGTCGACCCGGTGCAGCGCTGGCGCTGGCTGCGCCGGCAGCCGGAGCGCCTCGCCCAGCTGCGCGCGGCGCTGCCGCGACTCAGGCGCCACCGGCGCTGGGGCACCTGGGTCGACGCGGTCGAGACCAACGAGGATGCGCGGACCCTGGTGCACCCGGTGAGCCACGTCCTGCTGACCGTCGAGCGAGATTTTCTCCTGCCGGGCTTCGGCGCCGACACCCTGGTGCGCTACTTCGACGAGATGGAGGAGCTCGAGCGCACGCTCCTCGGCAGCGACGACCTGATGGAGCACCTGCACGTCATCGGCACCCTTACCGCCGGCCTCGATCCCCACCTGGCGGTGACCCGGCTCTACCAGGAGAACGGCCTCGACCTCGTCCACCTCTACCTCGAAGAGGAGTCGCTCGCCTCCGGCTTCGCTTTCGCGCCGGAAGCGCGCTACCTGCGCAGCGAAGGCCCGTGGACGGAGCGCTTCAAGCCGCTCCAGCAGGAGCAGCTCCGCCGTCGCGGCCTCGGCGAGCTGGTCGGGCGGACCAAGGGGGGGACCGCGTTCAACTCCGACTTCTGGCGCTGGATGACCGAGGGCGTCCTGCGCGAGCGCTTCGCGGCGGTGGAGCGGCCGGACTGGCTCTCGCCGCAGGCGATGGCCGAGATCCGCCGCCGCCCGACCGATTTCGTCTTCAATCTGCTCATGTTCGATCTCTGGACGAAGCAGGTGCTGAAGCCGGCCTCGATCGCGGCCGCCGCCGCCGACCGGCGGACCTGAAGCCATGTTGTCGCCCGCGATCGTCCGCCGGGCCGTCGAAGCGCACGGTCCCTTCGTAGCGGCGCTCTACGGCGGCGAGATCGACGAGCGCGAGGGCTATTACCTCGCCCGCAACCGTCACGTCGACGAGCCGGAGTGGAATCATGCCGGGCGGCTGCGCCTGGCCGACGGCGAGCTCGCCGGCCTGATCGAGTCGGTTCGTCGCGAGCTCGCCGCCGCAGGCCGCCGCCCTACTCTCGTGGCGGATCCCTTCCAGCGCCCCGAAGATCTCGAGGAGCGGCTCCTTGCCCAGGGCTGGGAGGAGACTTTCCGGCATTCGGGTCTGGTCTGGCCGGGGGAAGAGCTTCCCTCGAAAGGGGTGAGTTGGCCGGCGGGAGCGGTCGTGGAGGAAATCAGGTCCGGCTCGGAGCACAGCGACCCGCCCGGCCACGGTTCCTACTCTTCCATGGCAGCTTTCGTCCTCGTCTTCGAGGAAGCATTCCAGGAAGTCGCCGACGGGCGCCTGTCGACCGGCTATCGGGCGGCCTTTCCAGCGAGCCTCGGCCCGCGTGTACCCGGCGTCGAAGTGATTCACACGCTGGTCCGGATCGGCGGCGAGCCTGCGGCGATCGGCAGCCGGGCGATCGGCTCGGGTGTCGCCGGGCTCTACAATCTCGGCGTCGCGCCCCGCTTTCGGCGCCTCGGGCTCGGCGGCGCCATCACCCTGCATCGAGTCGCCGCGGCGCAAGAGGAGGGAGCCGAAGTCGTCTATCTCCTGACCGAGGATCCGCGGGTCGAGCTCTCGCAGATCCGGCGCGGCTTCGTGAAGTCGTTCGAGCTGACCGGGTTTACGGCACCCGGTTGAGGTGGCAAGGCGGATCCGCTGCGTCGACGCCGAAGCGCCGGGTTCGCACGCAGAGACCATCGCCGTGCGGGAACGAGCGAAAGACAGGAGGGGTAGCTCAATGACTGGACCAGCATTTCGTGAATGCCATCCGGTGCCTCGACTGACCGATCCGAGCCCCGACGAGCTGCAGGAGCGCTTTTTCGATCCCGGGTTTCCCTGTGTGATCGCTGAGTTTCACCGCAGCGCCGATCTCCTGGAGTGGATGCGGGGCATCGAGACCTGCGAGTCGATCGTTCCCTGTGTGGTCGCCCGCTCTCTCAACGTCTCGAAGATCTCCGACGAGGATCGGCCGCCGGTGGGGCGCGCTCCGCAGCATCCGGAGATCGGCGAGTTCTCGGCCGAGCTTCCCCTGGCCGAGGCCTGGGGCCGGATGAACCGGCCCGCGGCCTACGAGCCGCTCCTGGTCCGGGGAGAGTGCGTCTACGTGATCGAAGGGCTGGTTCCGCCGGGCTATCCCTTCCCGGGCCGGATTCCCGACACGGCTCTCGCGGCGCGGCTCTTCGCCGACCAGCGGACGCCGATGGTCATCGTCAACATGCCGGGGATGATCAACCGCAACCACACCCACGTGCACGAGGTCCTGCTGCATCAGGTGCACCATCGCAAGCGCGTCCGTCTCTTCTCTCCGGCCGATACGCCCCACCTTTACATGAACGCCGACCGCCGCTCGGAAGTGCCCGATTTCGACCAGGTCGACCTGGCGCGTTTTCCCCGGGTCGCCGAAGCCGTGGCTCACGAGGCGGTGCTCGAGCCGGGAGATGTCCTCTTCCTGCCCAGCTACTGGTGGCACGAGATCCGCGTCGACGAGCCCGCGGTCTCGGTCGGGTTCACGGTCGAGATGGGGACCTGGGCCCGGAGCACCTTCGCCTTTCACCATGCGCTCGGCAGGGCGCTCGAGGAGATCGTCGCCGCCGACGACGCAAGCGGACGGGGGAGCGGTGTCGCCTCGATCGTCACGGCGACGGTCGCCGCCAGCCTGGAACGGCAGGGTCCGGAGCCCACCATCGCCGGGCTCCACTACGAATACAGCTGATGCGGCCGGCAGGGCGGAGTCACGCCGGCGGCTGACGCCGCCAGCGGCGGTGCATCCAGACCCACTGTTCGGGGACGCGGCGGATCTGCTCGGCGATCCGGTCGTGCATCTGCTGCGTCGCCGTCACCGGGTCGGAGGCGAGCTCGAGCCGCGGCTGGATGCGCGCGACGTGACTGCCGTCGATCCGTCGCTCGATGAAAGTCGGCAGCACGACGGCGTTGAAGCGCGACGCCAGCTCGGCGGCGCCGACCGGCGTCCAGGCCTTGCGGCCGAAGAAATCGATCCAGACCCCTTCGACTTCGGTGTCCTGGTCGATCAGCATGCCGAGCGCGCCGCCGCCGCGCAGGACACGCAGCAGATCGCGCGCAGCGCCCGCCGTGCCTCGCACGATGGTGCGGGTGCCGAAGCGGGCGCGCAGCGCCAGAAGGGTCTCCTGCAGACCCGGTTCGTGGAGCCCGCGCGCCACCACCGACATGCCGAGGCCGCGCACGTTGAGCGCCGCCGCCAGCAGCTCCCAGTTGCCGCAGTGGCCGGTGACGATGATCACCGGCCGCTCGTCGCGGCGCGCGGCCTCGACCTCTTCCCAGCCGTGCATCTCGACCAGGCGGGGAATCTCGGCGGCGTCGTGGCCGGCCAGCCAGAGGCTCTCGCCGAGCATGGTGCCGAAGTGACGGAAGGAGCGCCGCGCCATCGCCTCGCGCTCCGGCGCCGGCAATGTGGGAAAAGCGATCGCGAGATGGTCGAGCGCGCGCCGCCGGTCGCGCCCGCCGAGCCGCCAGGCGAGCGCGCCGAGCGCGGCGCCGAGGCGCTGCGCGTCGCGCCATTCGAGCCGCGCGATGCGAAGGGCGAGGAAGCCCTGGAGATCGTCGAGAAGCGCCGCGCGGACCGGGCGGCGCGGAGTGTCGGCCGGGACGGCGTCAGCCGGCGGGCTCATCAGGGCGCGGGGCGAAGCGGGCGAGGACGGCCGGCCAGGCGCCGCGCGCCACGAGCAGGCGTTCGACGAGCTCGCGCACGCAGCCGTCGCCGCCGCGGGCGCCGGTCACGTAATCGACCTCGGCGCGGACGGCCTCGACCGCGTCGGCCGGCGCGGCCGAGAGACCGGCGCGACGCAGCGTCGCGAGATCCTGGAGGTCGTCGCCGGCGTAGGCGACGGCGTCGGCGTCGAGGCCGAGTCGGGAGAGGAGCCTGCGCGAACGCCGCGCCCTTGTCCTCCTCGCCCTGCACGATCTCCTCGATGCCGATCTCGGCGGCGCGCCGCGCCACGATCTCGCTCGATCGCGCGGACAGGATGCCCACGCTCAGTCCCGCCGCCTGGGCGAGCTTGACCGCCAGCCCGTCGCGGACGTGGAAGCTCTTGAAGACCTCGCCTTCGACGCCGACGTGCAGGCGGCCGTCGGTCAGCACGCCGTCGACGTCGAGCAGCAGAAAGCGCAGCGCGCGCGCCTTGCGGTCGAGCTCGGGGCCCCAGCTGCGGTTGGGCGCGATCGCGTCCATGCGCTCAGATGAGCTCGAGGCCCCAGAGGTCGTGGAGGTGGACGATGCCGGCCGGCCGGCCGGCGTCGTCGAGCACGAAGAGGGAAGTGATGCGCATGCTCCTCCATGAGGTGGAGCGCCGCCGGCGCGAGCTCGGCGCCGGAGATCGTCTTCGGCCCGCGCTTCATGCAGTCGCCGGCCGTCTGCCGCAGCAGGTCGTCGTCCTGCTCGAGGCAGGCGGCGCAGGTCGCCGTCCGAGATCACCCCGGCGAGCCTGCCGGCCTCGTCGACCACGGCGGTGATGCCGAAGCGCTTGCGCGACATCTCGTAGATCGCCTCGCGCATTGGCGTCGAGGCCGGCACCGCACGGCATCTCGTCGCCGGAGTGCATGACCTGGTCGCAGCGCAGCAGGCTGCTTGCCCAGCCGGCCGCCGGGGTGGAAGCGGGCGAAGTCCTCGGGCGTGAAGCCGCGCGCCTCCAGCAGGGCCATCGCCAGCGCGTCGCCGAGCGCCAGCGTCGCGGTGGTGGAGGCGGTCGGCGCCAGGTTGAGCGGGCAGGCTTCCTTGTCGATCACCGCCGGCAGGTGGATGTCGGCGGCGCGCGCCAGCGGGCTGTCGGAGCTGCCGGTGATCGCGATCAGCGCGGCGCCGAGCCGTTTGAGCGTGGCGACCAGGCGCAGCAGCTCCTCGGTGGTGCCGGAATAGGAGGCGGCGAGGACGACGTCGCCGCCGACCAGCATGCCGAGGTCGCCGTGGATCGCCTCGGCGGGGTGGAGGAAGAAGGCCGGCGTGCCGGTCGACGACAGCGTCGCGGCGACCTTTTTCATCACCAGGCCGCTCTTGCCCATGCCGGTGCAGACGACGCGGCCCGAGGACGAGCGGATCAACTCGACCGCGCGCTCGAAGTCGGCGCCGAGCTGGGGGAGGAGGCCGCTCACCGCGGCAGCCTCGATCTCGATCACTTCGCGGGCGACGTCGAGGGGAGAGCGGTTCACGCGGACGGAGTATAGCGGCCCGGCCGGCCGGCTCAGGCCGCGCGCTCGCGCCTGAGCGCTCCGCGCCAGAGGTAGACCGCGAGCCCGGCGAAGCCGAGCGCCGACAGCGTCTCCGAGACGGGGAGATTGTCGTAGAAGGGCGTCCGGACCCAGCTCTCCGAGAAGCCGGGAATCAGCCGCATCGAGGCGCCGAGGACGCCGCCCAGCGCGCCGCCCGCCATCAGGCCGGACGCGATGATCACGGCGCGCTCGCGGATCGAGCGCCCCTCTTCGCCGCCGGCCGCCGCGGAGCGCTTGTCGAGGTAGTGGGCGAGGAAGCCGCCGACGAGGGCGGGGGAGTTGAGCTCGAGCGGCAGGTACATGCCGAGGGCGAAGATCAACGCCGGGACGCCGAGCATCTCCATCACCAGCGCCACCATGGCGCCGGCGCCGAAGAGGATGTAGGCGATCGGCTGCTGGCTCATGAAGCCCTCGACCAGCGCCTTCATGATCGACGCCTGCGGCGCCGCGAGCACGACCCGCGCGTCGCCCGGCGCTGCCTCGCCGAACTGGTAGACGCGCGCCAGCAGGACGATGGTCAGCGCGGCGGCGACCGCCGAGACCAGGATGCCTAGGAACTTCATGCGCTCCTGCGCCGCCGGCGTCGAGCCGAGCCAGTAGCCGGTCTTGAAGTCGGTGATCATCTGGCCCGAGACCGAGAGCGCCGTGCAGACCATGCCGGCGATCGCCATCACGAAGAACATTCCCGTCGTGCCGGAGAGCCCGAAGCGCAGCAGCACCACCGACGAGACGATCACGGTCAGCATGGTCATGCCGGAGACCGGATTGCGCGCCGTCGTGGCGATGGCGTTGGCCGCCACCGAGGTGAAGAAGAACGAGAAGAGAAGGGTCAGGGTGAGGCCGACCAGGACGACCGTCATCGAGGCGCCCAGGCTCCTGAAGAAGACTCCGGCGGCGAGCGTCGAGAGCACGACGCCCGCCAGGATGGTCGTCACCGAGACGTCGCGATCGGTGCGCTCGAGTCCTTCGGCCTCGCCGTGGCGGAAGGCCTGCGCCGCGATCCGGAACGAGCCCGCGACGATGCGCAGCGACTTCAGGATGCCGAAGATGCCGGCGGTCGCGATGGCGCCGACGCCGATGAAGCGCACGTAACCGCGAAAGATCTGCCCCGCGTCCATCGCCGCAATCGGCACCGTGGCCGGATAAACCGCGCCGGGGAAGTGACGGCCGAGCATCCAGATCAGCGGCACCAGCACGAAGTTCGCGAGCACGCCGCCGGCGCAGAGGATCATCGACGAGCGCAGCCCCATCACGTAGCCGAGGCCGAGGATGAAGCCGATGGCGTCGAAGCTCGCCACCACGCGCGCCTTCTCGGCCAGGATGCGGACCGGCGCGAGGAACTGGAAGTCGACGAACTCCCGCCAGACCTGGAAGGTGGTGACGAAGAAGTCGTAGACGCCGGCGATCGCCGTCGCCTGCAGCAGCAGCCGGGCCTGCGAGCCCCCCTTCTCGCCGGTGACCAGCACCTCGGTGATGGCGGTCGCCTCCGGATAGGGGAACTGGCCGTGCATGTCGCGCACGAAGTAGCGGCGCAGCGGGACGAGGAAGAGGACGCCGAGCGCGCCGCCGGCGAGACAGATGAAGGTCGTCTGCACCGGGTGGGGGTCGAGCTTGAGGATGTAGAGCGCCGGCAGGGTGAAGACCGCGCCGGCGACCATCGAGCCGGAGACGCCGCCGACGCCGGTGATGATCACGTTCTCGAGCAGCGTCGAGCGGCGGGCGTAGGCGCGGGCGAGGCCGATGGCGAGGATCGAGATCGGGATCGCGGCCTCCATCACCTGCCCGACCTTGAGCCCGGAGTAGGCCGAGGCGACGGTGAAGAGGGCGCAGAGGACCAGCCCCCAGCCGACGGAGCGCGTCGTCGCTTCCTCGACCTGCCTGCCGGCCGGAACGAGCGGGACGTAGCTCTCGCCGGTGCGGAGGGAACGGTAGGCGTTCTCGGGCAGCGACTTGGTGTCCGGAGCTTCCATGCGACCTCCTGGTCGGGAGCGGGCGAGGGGTCAGGCGGGAGCGAGCGCGGCGCGCAGGCGGAGGAGCGAGGCGAGCAGCTTCTCGGCGCGGCCGGGCGGCAGCTGCGTCTCGCGGTCCGACCTCGCGTTCGCCGGGTCGGGATGGACCTCGAGGAAGAGGCCGTCGGCGCCGGCCGCCACCGCGGCGCGCGCCAGCGGCTCGGCGAACTCGCGCTGGCCGCCGCTGCCGTCGGCGGCGGCGCCGGGGAGCTGCAGGGAGTGGGTGACGTCGTAGATCACCGGGATACCGTCGCGCTGCATCCAGGCGAAGCTGCGCATGTCGACCACCAGGTTGTGGTAGCCGAACGACGCGCCTCGCTCGGTGACGGTCACCCGCTCGTTGCCGGCGGCGTACGCCTTCTCGACGATGCGGCGCATGTCGTCGGGCGCCATGAACTGCCCCTTCTTGATGTTGAGCGCGCGGCCGGTTCGCGCCGCCGCCACCACCAGGTCGGTCTGCCGGCAGAGGAAGGCGGGGATCTGCAGCACGTCGCAGACGTCGGCGGCGGCCTCGCACTGGTCGGGCTCGTGCACGTCGGTGAGCACGGCGAGGTCGAAACGGCGCGACACCGCCGCGAGCACGCGCAGCCCCTCGCGCAGCCCCGGCCCGCGGAAGCCGGTGGCGGTGCTGCGGTTGGCCTTGTCGAACGAGGCCTTGAAGATGAACGGCAGGCCGAGCCGGGCGGAGATGCCGGCGAGAGCCTCGGCGGCGGCGACGGTCGTCGGCTCGTCTTCGACCACGCAGGGGCCGGCGATGACCGCCAGCGGCGCGCCGCCGCCGGCGCGGATGCCGCGCGCCAGCTCGACGCCCGTGGCGGTCAAACGGCCTGCTCCACGGTGCGCTGGGCGCCCGAGCCTGTCTCGCGCTTTTTGTGCTCGGCGAGCGCGGCGGCGATGTAGGAGACGAAGAGCGGGTGCGGCTCGGTCGGCTTCGACTTGTACTCCGGGTGAAACTGGCAGCCGAGGAACCAGGGGTGGTCGGCGAGCTCGACCATCTCGACGAACTTGCCGTCGGGGCTCATGCCGGCGACGACGAGGCCATGCTGCTGCAGCGCGTCGAGGTACTTCTGGTTCACCTCGTAGCGATGGCGGTGGCGCTCGGAGATCTCCTCGACGCCGTAGATGCGGCGCGCCAGCGTGCCTTCCTTCAGGCGGCAGGGATAGGCGCCGAGACGCATCGTGCCGCCCATCTCCTCCACGCCGAGCAGGTCGCGCAGCTTGTAGATCACCGGCTGGTTGGTCTCGGAGTCGAACTCGGAGGAGGTGGCGTCCTTGATGCCGCAGACGTTGCGCGCGAACTCGATCGTCAGGCACTGCATGCCGAGGCAGATGCCGAAGAAGGGCACCTTGTGCTCGCGGGCGTAG
Source organism: Thermoanaerobaculia bacterium (assembly GCA_963699245.1). Classification (GTDB taxonomy): domain Bacteria; phylum Acidobacteriota; class Thermoanaerobaculia; order Multivoradales; family JAGPDF01; genus JACTMI01. The sequence goes on along the minus strand of OY969426.1, from coordinate 1,041,089 downwards.
CGGATGGCGCGGATCTTCCCCTCGGTGCCGCGGGCGCCGAAGCCGATCGGCACCAGCAGGCCGTCGACCTCGAAGAGCTCGCGCGGCCAGGCGCCGTCCTCGATCTCCTCGGCGTGGATGTAGACCAGCTCCACTTTCGTCTCGTTGGCGATCCCGCCGTGCAGCAGCGCCTCGTTCAGGCTCTTGTAGGCGTCGGGGAGCTCGACGTACTTGCCGACGATGCCGATGCGGACGTGATGCTTGGGGCTCTTGACCCGGCTGACCAGCGTCTCCCAGCGCGACAGGTCGCGCTCGTAGCGCGGCAGCGAGAGCATCTCGAGCAGCCGCTCGTCGAGTCCCTCGCGCGCGAACATGAGCGGCACCTCGTAGATCGTCGCCACGTCGCGCGCGGCGATGACCTGCTCGGGGGCGAGGTTGCAGAAGAGCGCGATCTTGCGCCGCACGTCGTCGGGCAGCGCGCGGTCGACCCGGCAGAGCAGCAGGTCCGCCTGGATCCCCAGCTCCCGCAGCTCGCGCACCGAGTGCTGTGTGGGCTTCGACTTGAGCTCCTCCGCGGCGGCGATGTAGGGAACGAGTGTGAGGTGGACGTTGACCGCGTCGTTGCGGCCGAGCTCGAGACGGAACTGGCGGATCGCCTCGAGGAAGGGCATCGATTCGATGTCGCCGACCGTGCCGCCGATCTCGACGATCACCACGTCGTGGCCGTCGGCGAGCTTCTTCATCGCCGCCTTGATCTCGTCGGTGACGTGCGGAATGACCTGCACGGTCTTGCCGAGGTAGTCGCCGCGCCGCTCCTTGGTGATCACCGTCTCGTAGATGCGGCCGGTGGTGTAGTTGTTGTAGCGCGACATGCGGGCGTGCGTGAAGCGCTCGTAGTGGCCGAGATCGAGGTCGGTCTCGGTGCCGTCGTCGGTGACGAAGACCTCGCCGTGCTGGTAGGGCGACATCGTCCCCGGGTCGACGTTGACGTAGGGGTCGAACTTCATCAGCGTGACGTTGAAGCCGCGGGCCTCGAGCAGCGCGCCGATCGAGGCCGCAGCCACTCCTTTGCCGAGCGACGAGACGACGCCTCCGGTCACGAAGATGTACTTGGTGGTCATCGGGGGGCTCCTTGCGGGTCGGCGAGAGCGCGGATCCGGGCGTCGACGGCGGCGGCGTCTTCGGCGGTATCGACGCCCCAGGACGGGCGGGCGCCGGTCAGCACGCGGATGCGAAGGCCGTTCTCGAGAGCGCGCAGCTGCTCGAGCGACTCGGCGCGCTCGAGCGGCGTCGGATCGAGCCCGGCGAGTCGCAGCAGCGTCGCGCGCTGGTAACCGTAGATGCCGAGATGGCGGTACGACGGCGCCATGCCCGGATTGCGGGGATAGGGAATCGAGGCGCGGCTGAAGTAGAGCGCGTAGCCGGCGCGGTCGAGCACCACCTTGACCACCGACGGCGTCTCGTCGTCGCCCGGCAGGGCGTCCGCCGCCAGAGTCACGATGCCGTCGTCGGGCTCGGCGGCGAGGTGCGCGGCGAGGCGCGAGATGCCCGCGGGGTCGATCATCGGCTCGTCCCCCTGCACGTTGACGACGGCTTCGCAGTCCCAGCGCCGCGCCGCCCAGGCGATGCGGTCGGTGCCGCTGGCGCAGTCGGCCGGCGTCATCTCCACCTCGCCGCCGAAGCCGCGCACGACCGACGCGATTCGTTCGTCGTCGGTCAACACGACGCAGCGCGCGAGGCCGGCGGCCTCCGAAGTGCGCCGCCAGACACGCTCGATCATCGGCCGGCCGGCCAGCTCGACGAGCGCCTTGGCCGGCAGTCGGGTCGAGCCGTAACGCGCCGGAATGGCGGCGACGACACGGCACGAACGGGGGCCGAGCGGTGATGCCTGGATCTCTCCGGGGGGCACGATTCAATCTACAGCGCGTGCCGAGGGGCCGTCAATCGCGGGGAGGCGCCCTTACCCCTGTGCTAGCTTTCGCCCGCGATGTCGGGCCCGAAAAGTGCGCGCCGCGCGGCCCGCAACCTGGTCGTCGTCCTCTCCATCCTGCTGCTCGTCGTGGTCGCGGAGCGCTGGCGCTGGTTCGCCCGGCTCGAAGGCGTCGCCCAGCCGCGCCTGACCTGGATCTGGGCGCCCGGCAATCCCAACCTGGTCGCGGCGCGCGCCTTCTACGCCGTCAAGGACTTCGAACTGCCCTCGGCGTCGCCGAGCGCCCGACTCGAAGTGCTCGGCGATCCCGAGTACCTCGTCTATCTCAACGGCACACGGGTGGGCTCGGGCTCCTATCGCGCCGACTCGCCGCTCGACGTCTACGAGGTCGGCCCGCTGCTGCGCGCCGGCGCCAATCGCGTCGTGATCGAGCTGCGCAGCGCGATCGGCAGCGGCGGCACGACGCTGCGGATCGCCTCCCCGGACGGCAGGACACTGGTGGCCACCGGGCGCGACTGGAGCATCCAGGAGACGACCTGGCAGGGAGCGAGGTCGGCGGGCGAGGCGCTCTCCCGTTCGCCGGGCGCCGAGGTGCTCGGCGATTCCCCTCTCGGGCGCTGGGGCATGCCGGCCATCGGCCCGGTGAAGCCTCTATTCGCCGACCTCGTCGAAGCGCAGGTCGCCGTCGGCGCGCGCTTCTTCCGCAAGCCCTATCGCAGCGGAGCCTGGCAGCGCCTCAGGCGGTCGCCGCGGGGCGCCCGAGCCATCGGTTCAGCGAGCGAGTTCGACTTCGGCGCCGAGGTCGAGGGCTATCTCCGCCTGGTCTTCGATCGCGGCAAAGGGCGCATCGCTCTGGTGCGCGCCGGCGCCGCGCCGGCGTCCGCCGCAGGGTGGACTCCGGACGCCATCGCGATCTCGATCAACGGCTCGGGCGTCTGGCAGGACGCGGTGGCCCGGCGCTTCCGCTATGTCGAGGTCGTCGGCCTGCGCGGCCTGCGCTGGGCGGGCTTCCAGCCCCTGCGCGCCGGCAAGTGGCGGAGCCTGGCGTTCGCGCCGTCGTCGCGCGGGCTCTTCGGCCTGCGGGTCGATCCGCAGCGCTGGCCCGCCGTCGACGAGATCTGGAAGGCCTATGTGGACCTGCCGCGGACGGAGGCGCCGCCGGCGCCGCTCGCCCGGCCGAAGGCGTTCAGGCGTGGCGGCGCAGCACGAAATCCGGAGCGGCCGCGAGCGCGCGACGCGCGTCGCCCTCCGGGAAAGCATCCAGGGCGCGCGAAGCCCGCGAAGCCCACAGCCGCGCCGTCTCGGTGACCTCGTCCACCGTGCCCTCGCGGGCGACGAGATCGAGGATCTCCTGCCGCGAGACGCGCGCGAAATCGCGGTCAGCGAGCACCATGTCGACGCGGGCGCGTTCGTCGGGAGAGAGGCGCGGCAGGGCGAGGAGCAGGGGGAGCGTCAGCTTCCCCTCGCGCAGGTCGGAGAGCACGGGCTTGCCGAGCTCGCCCTCGGTGCCGGTGACGTCGAGCAGATCGTCGACCAGTTGGAAGCAGATACCGAGCGCCTGGCCGAAGGTCTGCAGGGCCTTGCGGATCTCGGGCTTCTCGGGGCGCATCAACGCCGGCGCCGTGCAGGCGGCGGCGAAGAGGGCGGCCGTCTTGCGATCGATGATGTCGAAATACTCGTCGGTGCCGAGGTCGGTGGCGCCGAGCCGGTCGAGCACCAGCAACTCGCCCTCGGTCATCCGCAACGTGGCGTGGCAGAAGAGGTCGATGACCCCGGTGTTGCCGTGCTCGAGCGCCATGCGCAGCGCGGTGGCGTAGAGCCAGTCGCCGAGCAGCACCGTCATGTTGCTCCCCCAGACGGCGTGCACCGTCCGGCGGCCGCGGCGCAGCTCGGAGTGATCGATGATGTCGTCGTGCACCAGCGTGGCGGCGTGGATGAACTCGACCGCCGCGGCGTAGGTGACCTCTTCCTCGGAATCGTGGCCGAGCATCCGCGAGCAGAGCAGCAGCAGGGCCGGCCGCATCCGCTTGCCGCCGGCGGCGAAGAGGTACTCGCCGGCGCGCGCCACGAAGGGGACGTCGGAGGCCAGGCGACGGCGGATCAGCTCTTCCGTGGCCTCCAGCTTGCCGGCGACCGGCTCGAGCACGCGCAGCGCGCGCTCCCGCTCCTCGACGTCGAGCGCCGCGGCGAGATTCGAGCTCACGGGCGCCCTCCCGTCGGGAGCGCCGCCGCAGCCTCAGCGATAGTTCGTGAACGTGAGCGGCACATCGATGTCGAGTCCCCGCATGACCGTCATCGCGGTCTGCAGCTCGTCCTTGCTCTTTCCCGATACGCGGACCGTGTCGCCCTGGATCGAGGCCTGCACCTTGAGCTTGCGCTGCTTGATCTCGGCGACCAGCTTCTTGCAGGTGTCGGTCGGAATGCCCTGCTGGAACTCGATCTTCTGGCGCACCCGGCCGCCCGAGGCGGGCTCGATCTTGCCCTCGCGCAGCGACTTGAGGTGCACGCCGCGCTTGACCAGCTTCGACTTGAGGACGTCGAGCGCCTGGCCGAGCGTGAATTCGTCGCCTGACTCGGCGACCAGAGTCTCGCCGTCGAGGGTGATCCGGGCGTCGACGCGCTTGAGGTCGTAGCGCGTGACGATCTCCTTCTCCGCCTGGGAGAAGGCGTTGCGGACCTCCTGGAAGTCCACCCGGGAGACGACGTCGAAGGAGTTATCGCTCATGCGCCGAGGCGCGGGATCCTACCGCATCGGCCCGCCACGATGAGCGCGGTGCGGGCGCGCGGGTGTCAGCGGTCGGGGCCGGACTCCGACCATTCGAGCGGCGGCGGCTCGAAGGTCGTGGCCTCGGGCGGCGGGCGCCAGCCGTCGAATCGGAAGCTCGACACGTTTCCTTCGCGGTCGCGCCAGTCGAGCGCCAGCAGGCGCCGGCCCGCGGCGTCGAGCCGCAGGTTGGCGACCACCAGCTCGGAGTCGGCTGCCAGCGGCTCGAGAACGAGCTCGAGCTCCCCCGCGGGCGAACGGCTCGCCGAAGCGCGATAACGCTCCGACAGTTGCCCGGACGGAAGCAGGAGCAGATCGAGCCCCATCTCGTGGTCGGCCTCGATGACCAGCTTCTGGCCCCGCGGCTCCCCCTCGACCCAGCTCCAGGCGCGCGCGCCGCAGACCAGGAATGACTTCGCGTACGGATCGCGGTAGTCCCAGCGCAGGCAGTCGGGGAGCGAGAGCGCGACGGCGCCCGCCTCGGCGTCGCCGGTGGGGAAGCCGGCCGGGACGTACGACTGCCTGAAGTCGGCGATCAGCGGTCCGTCGGCCGCCAGCGCCGCGCGCAGCGTCTCGAGCAGCCGCCAGGGATCGAGCGCTTCGTCCGCGGCCTGTCCGCCGCCCGGAACCAGCAGGGCGGCGGCGAGCGCCGCGGAAGCGAGACTCGCGCCGCGCGCCATCAGTGACGGAAGTGCCGCGTGCCGGTGAAGAGCATCGCCATGCCGTGCTCGTCGCACGCCGCGATCGCTTCGTCGTCGCGCTTGCTGCCTCCCGGTTGCACGACGGCGGCGATGCCCGCCTCGGCCAGCAGGTCGAGCCCGTCGCGGAAGGGGAAGAAGGCGTCGGAGCCCGCCACCGCGCCGGCGAGCGGCGCGCGCGCCTTGCCGATCGCCAGCCGGCAGCTGTCGACGCGGCTCATCTGGCCGGCGCCGATGCCGAGCGTGGCGTTCTCGTCGGTCAGCACGATGGCGTTCGACTTGGTGTAGCGCGCCACGTCCCAGGCGAAGCCGAGCGCCCGGCGCTCGGCCGCGGTCGGCTGCCGGCGAGTCGGGCAGGTCCAGGCTGCCGGATCGTCGGCGCGGCCGTCGGGGTGTTGCGCCAGGAATCCGCCGTCGATGCCGCGCAGCTCGATGTCGCCCTCGGCGATCTCGTAAGGAGGGCAGACCAGGAGGCGCAGGTTCTTCTTCGCCGCGAGGGCCGCCAGGGACTCCTCGTCGGCGCTCGGCGCGACGAGCACCTCGACGAAGAGATCCGCCATCGCGGCGACGACGCCGGCGTCGAGCGGCCGGTTCACCGCGATGATCGAGCCGAAGGCCGAGACCGGATCGCTGGCGAAAGCGCGCCCGTAGGCCTCCGTCAGGTCGCCGCCGCGCCCGACGCCGCAGGGGTTGTTGTGCTTGACGATGACCACCGACGGCTCCTCGAAGAGGGCGACCAGCTTGCGCGCCGCGTCGGCGTCGAGCAGGTTGTTCCAGGAGAGCTCCTTGCCCTGCAGCTGGGTCATGCCGCCGAGGATTCCCGGTCCGCCGGCGAGGCGGTAGACCGCCGCCTCCTGGTGCGGGTTCTCGCCATAGCGCGGCAGCATCTCGCGCTCGAGGTGCAGCGAGAGCCCGGGCGGGAAGTCGTCCTTCTCGGGAGTCTCGACCGCGAACCAGTGGGCGATGGCGGTGTCGTAGTTGGCGGTGTGGCCGAACGCCTTGCGCGCCAGCGAGCGGCGAAGGACGAGCGGCACGGTGCCGCCACCGGCCCGCAGCGCGTCGAGCACCGCCGGATAGTCCTCCGGGTCGACGACCACCGCGACGCCGCCGAAGTTCTTCGCTGCGGCGCGCAGCATCGAGGGGCCGCCGATGTCGATCATCTCGACGATCTCGGCCGGCGTCGCGCCGGGGCGCGACACCGTCTCGAGGAAGGGGTAGAGGTTGACGATCACGAGGTCGATGCGCTCGATCCCGTGCTCGGCCAGGGTCGCGAGGTGCTCGGGCACGGCGCGGTCGGCGAGCAGCCCGGCGTGGATGCGCGGATGGAGCGTCTTGATCCGGCCGTCGAGGATCTCGGGGAAGCCGGTGACCTCGGAGACGGCAGTGACCGCGAGCCCCTGCTCGCGCAGATGGCGGGCGGTGCCGCCGGTCGAGACGAGCTCGATGCCGAGCCCGGCGAGGCCGCGCGCGAAATCGGCGAGGCCGGTCTTGTCGGAAACGGAGAGAAGAGCGCGGCGGGCGGGGAGCATGACGACCTCCGGAGAGGGATCGATTCAGGGAGCGGCGCGCGGCACCAGCAGCACGCGGTCGCGCGGCCGGTCGAGCACGGCGCGCGGGTCGTCGCCGCCGGAGGCGAGCCAGATGTAACGGAAGACGCGGGCGGTGTCGCTCACCGCGTGGCTGTAGGCGAGGGCAGCGACGCCGAAGGCGGTCGAGCGGTCGTCGAACGCGGCGAGGCCGGAGCCGAAGCCGATGCGCCGGTACTCGAGTCCGATCATCGGGTAGAGCTCGCGTCCGCGGCCGAGCGCCCGGTCGGCCAGCGTGGCGAGGTCGCGCGGCGTCGAGACGACGGCGGCGTTCTCGTAGAGCACCAGGGCGAAGCGCGGCCGCGCCGACTCGGCGTAGAGCAGGAAATCGCGGAAGTAGCGCCCCTCCTCCGGATCGGCGGCGGAGGAGTTGAGCGGATTGTTGAGGTCGGCGACCCAGTGCGCGACGCGGCCGAGGCGGCGCGCCACCTCGGAGAAGGGGCGGAAAGCGCGCAGCCCGTCGATGGCGCGCGCGGTCTCCTCGGCGAATGCGGCGTCGAGCCGGCCGCTGCCGTCGGGGTTCTTGAAGTGGCGCTGGGGATCGGTGTCGGCAAAAGGCTCGACGGCGCCCTGCTGGAGCTCGCGCGCATGGCGCTCGAGCTGGCCGGCGAGGCCGGGGGGAGCGAGACGCGCGGCCTCGAGCGCGGCGGCGCTCTGGGTATCGGGCGACCAGGCGAAGGCCGGTGCGGCCACCAGCAGCATCGCGACCGCCGCTGCCGGCGGAAGCGAAAGGGCGGTCCGGCGGCGGCAGGAGGAGGCGCGGAGCGAGGCGGCGGGCACGACGCGGGGATTGTACCCCGGCCGATCGCCCCTTCCGGGCTCCGCTGTCGGGCTGTTGCAGCGCCGCGGGCCGATCTGATGGAAAATGGCTGCCTTCGAGCCGGCAAGGAGAACGGGGATGCGACCTTCGCAGCGATCAACGACCTCGCAGGCGGGCTTCACTCTCATCGAGCTCATCATCGTCCTGGCGATCGTCGGACTGATGGCCGTCTGGGGCGTTCCGGCGCTCCTCGGCATGATGAGCCGGATCCAGCTCACCACCGCGGCGCGCGAGGCCGCGATCTCGATGCAGCAGGCGCGCGCCGAGGCGGTCAAGCGCGGCTTCCCGGCGCTCGTCCAGTACTTCGACGGCACGGCCTGCGGCCTCACCTCGGGCCGCGGGTGCTTCCGCATCTACGTCGACATGGATGCCGACCGGGTCTACACCGAGGGAACGGACGTCGCGATCGGCGGACCCTCGCCGCTGCCCAAGGGGGTCGACCTCTGGGGGCCGACCGACTCGGGCGCGGAGGGGACCAACGCGATCGTCGGCTTCGCCGCGACGGACGGACCGGTCTTCAAGACCGACGGCTCGGTAGACGTCGCCGGAGCCTTCCGTCTGCGCGATCGGAATGCCAACTTCCTCGAAGTGCGGGTCGTCTTCCCCTCGACCGGCAAGGTGAGCACGAAGAAATGGTTCGGCGGCGGCAATCCGAACACGAATTGGTGGGAGAACGGCGAGAGCGGCCACGAGTGGACGTGGTGAGCTCCGGCCGGCGCGGTTGACGCGTCGTCGAGCGACCTGCTAAAACTCGCCGCCGGGTCGCGCCCCAAGATGCGGCCCGGCAGCGGCAAACCCCGGGGCTAGGTAGCTCAGTTGGTAGAGCACGCGACTGAAAATCGCGGTGTCGCCAGTTCAATTCTGGCCCTAGCCACCATAACTTCCTGAGAAATCAATAAGTTGACGGACGGCATCGCATGCCGTGATTGGCGGTAGCTTTGGCGGGCTTCATGCGGCAGTACGGGTTTGGTGCCGCGATGCCGGGCAGAGGTGATCGACGATGAATGACGCGCAACTCGATATCGAACAGCACTTCAAGGCGCGCAATTTTCGCCCCCTCAGTTTTCCAATGAGGAGTGGCAAGAGGATCGAGGCGAGCAGGGATCCGAAGCTGGAGCGATGGACGATCCTTCGCGACCGAGAGCCGATCAGCGGAGGGCCCTTCACGGACGCCGAAGCGCTGGCGCGACTTCTTGCCCTCGCAGGCCAGGCAGTGGGACTCATTCGAATCGGGTGATGCTCGCCGAACCTGGCTGTTAAAAGGGGGACAGGCACCAATTCCGGCTGGGGTGTTGCACCGGCATCGGGCTCTCGACGCGACGCGTGTCAGGCCGCGGAGCCGCGGCGACTCGACGCGCCGTCCGGAAACGGCGCCTACCCCGCAGGGTGGGCCGACGGATGTGAATGGGCGTACACTGCCCGCAAGTTCGGCAGACCAGTCAGGGAGGAGGCTCCGATGGGGTTGCTTCTTGGGAGCTCCAGCGCAACCGTCCGGGTTGTCGCGGCAGCCGCGTCCCCGAGTTCCGTGATGGTCCACGAATCGCTCGAGCAGGCGAAGGGGTGCGTATGAATTCGCGATGGCCGATTGTGGTCTTGCTGTGCCTGCTGGCCCCGGCGGCGGGCAGGGCAACCATCCTGGATCCGGTGACGACGGATCAACTGGCGGAGAAGGCCACCCTGATCTTCGAAGGAACGGCGATTCGAGTCGAGTACCGGAATTCGGACGTCGAGTCGCGCGAGGACGTGGCGCTTCCCCACACCTTCGTGACGTTCCGGATCGACAGATTGCTGAAGGGCGCGTCGCAGGACGGCGGCGAGATCACGCTCCGCTTCCAGGGCGGCCCCGACGGCGAAGGGAACACGATGATGATTCCCGGCATTCCGTTGTTCGACGTCGGCGAGGAAGTGGTCCTCTTCGTGCGTGGAAACGGCACGGAGATGTGCCCCGTCGTCGGTTGGGAGCAGGGCCGGTTTCGACTCGTGGACGACGCCGTGCTGACGGAACAGGGCGAGGAAATCTGGATGGACAGCAAGGGCAGGATGCTGATCGGACCCTACAAGCCCGCTCCCGAAGTCGTGATGAATCGGATCGGCGACTCGATCGTGGAATTCGAGACCGTCGACGCGAGTCCGGCCCTGAGCATGCCGAAGGATGCGCGCCGGATGGACGTCGCCTCCTTCCGCTCCTACGTTTCGACCCTGATCGCCAGAGCCGGCAGGACGGCTGGCGTGCGAGTGCCCGGCATCGAGAAGAGCGCCCGGCTCGCGGACAGATTCCACCCGCCGAATATCCGAGCTGCAGGTCCTCCTGTGACCCCCTAGTCCGCGCGAGCCCACCCAGTTCATCCAGGAGGAACGACATGAGACTCCGACTGACGGCGGCATTCCTGCTTCTCGGCGTCCTCGGGATTCGGGACGCGGGCGCCTACACCTGGAGCAAGTGCGGCGCGACGAGCACCAAGATCCGATGGTCGACCGCCACTATCAGCCTGCGGGCGTCGCAGGTCGGATTTCCGTCGGGTAGCGCCTATCGGGCCGCGCTCGGCGTGGTGGCGAGCCGCTGGAACGGGACCGCCAGCAAGGTCCTCTACAGCATGACCTACGATGACCCGACCGTCGGCCTCCACAACGGACAGAGCGAGATCTGGTGGTGCGCCGGGTGTTCCCAGCTGAACGGGAGCCCTGCCTATACCTACTGGTGGTGGAACAGCAGCTGCAAGATCGTCGAAGCGGACCAGATCTACGACAATCAAGTCGCCTACACCTCCGGAACGGCGAAGAGCACGCTCATCTCCTATGGTGGCAGCTACCGCCCCTTCCGCACGACCGCGATGCACGAGTTCGGTCACGCCCAGGGCCTGGGCCACACCGCGACGCTCTACAACATCATGGGGCAGGACTGGACGCACATCCATGCCAATGGCGGGACGGCCACGGCGTATCCGGGCGAAGACGCGGTGAACGGATCGATCGCCACCTACGGCGCGACCTCGGGGGTTCAGGATCTCGGCGTGGCGCAGTGGAGGCGAACGGGAGCCAGCGGCGCCTACAGCGTCCACAGCAGAACGCGCCTGATGAACACGTCCAACGTGGAGCTGTCCAAGGTCGCCGGCAGACCGGAGCCGACCTACTTCGTCAGCAAGGGACAGACCGTCAGGTTCGAGATCACGCTCGAAAACATGGGCGCCACCGTGTCCCTGAGTCCGGCGTTGGGAATGTACATCTCCACGGACGACCAGATCTCCACCGGAGACAGGTTCATCGGTTCGTTCAGCTCGACGCTCGGGCGGGACACTCCCTTCACGACGACGCTGACGGTGACGATTCCAGGCGACCTGATCTCCGGCCAGTACTACTGGATCGGGATCATCGTGGACTACAACAACAAAGTGGCGGAAACCTACGAGACCAACAACCAGACCTACATCGGGATCCGCGTGAACTAGGGTCTCGCGCTTCCTGCGTGCCTTCCCGGTCGAACCTTCCGGGGGGCCAGCTGCTTCACGCCGGCAGGACCACCTTCTCGAGCAGCTTCTGTGCCGCCGGCGAGGTCGGCGCGTAGGTGAGGATCTTCTGGATCCGCTCGACGGCCTTCACCTGGTCACCGAGGCCCTGGTAGAGCAGCACCTCGCCGTAGAGATTCTCGGCCAGGACGTGAAGGCGCGCGGTGACCGCGGCGGCGTGCGGGCTGGCAGGGAAACGCTCCAGAAAAGCGGCGCCGAGCGCGATGTCGCCGTAGGTCGAGACCACCGTCGCCAGCCGTTTCGCCGCCGCCGCCGCGAGCTCGGGGTCCTGCTGCTGGTTGGCGAGCTCGGCGAGCGCGGTGAGCTGGTCGAGGTCGGGTGCCAGGTTGCGCAGGCCGGCGCGCGCCTGGCCGGCGGCGGGGCCTGCGGAGCGCGCCGCGCGGAGAAAGAGCTCGACCGCGTCGGCCTGCCGGTTGGTGCGGCTGTAGGCCTCGGCGAGGGCGAGCGCGACCGCCGGCGTCGCCGGGTCGTCCGGCCAGTTCGACAGGTAGACCTCGAGAAAGCCGGTTTCGTAGACCCCTTCCTTCCAGATCCCCTGCGCCTGCGGCAGCAGGGCGGCCGAATCCTTCGCCAGGCCGCCGCGCTCCTCCTGCAGGGTCGGCAGGAGCGGACTGGCGGCGTCGATCGTGCCGACCTCGGTCAGCTCGCGATCGTAGGTCGCCAGGAGCTTGCCGTAGTCGCGCGAGATCGGCACGCGCCGCTCCATCTCGTCGCGCAGCCGGTGCAGGCGGCCGAGCCGCAGGCGTTCGGCCTCGACTCCCTTCGGCCAAGCGGAGAGCGCCGCCATTTCGACCAGGCGCGCCGCCGAGGTGACACCGCCGGGCGAGGCGGGCTCGCCGGGCGCTCCTTCGCGGCCGGGCGGCGGCCCGCCGGGGCCACCCGGTCCCTGGCGCTCCGCACGCTTCGGCTCCTCGACCGTCGAGCCGAGCTCGAGCAGGCGCTTCTGCGACCAGCTCCGGAACTCGTCGGCCGAGCGCGGGATGCCGCGGCCGAGCGGGCGCGAGCGGATGCGCGCGGCGGCCAGGCGCTGCTCGAAGAAGGGGTGCGTTCGCCAGTAGCCGTACTCCTTCGAGTCGGGGAGGCGCGAGCCGAGCACGGCCATCAGCATCTCGGTGCCGTCCTGCGCGTAGCCGGCCTCGGCCGCCCAGTGCTGCCCCGCTTCGTCGGCTTCGTCTTCGAACTCGCGCGAATAGCTGCGCAGCAGGAGCTCGCTCAGGATCAGTCCCGCCGCGTAGGTACCGGTGATCAGGTCGCCCGTCTGCTGCTGCTGGGTGTCGACGTTGAGCGGGTAGGGGAGGTCGGCAGCGTGGCCGCCGCGGTTCTGCTTGTCGGCGTTCAGCATCACGCCGATCAGCGCTGCCTGGCTGAGGACGTTGAGCAGCGTCGCGCGTCGTTCCATGCGCACGCCATGGTGATTCACGACGTGCGCGATTTCGTGGCCGAGCAGAGCGGCGAGCTCGTCGTCGGTCAGCCCGAGCGAGAGGATGCCGCGCGTGACGAAGACCTGTCCCCCCGGCAGCGCGAAAGCGTTGGGCTCCGGCAGGTCGATGAGGAAGAAGCTGATCGGGAACTCCCGGTAGCCCGATGCCTGCGCCACCTGGTAGCCGATCTCCGTCACCCGGCGGAGCTCGGCGGGCTCGTCCCAGGAGCCGTAGATGCGCACCGCCTCGAGAGCCGCCTGGAGGCTCTTGCCGAACAGGTCGGCGCCCGGCTCGGCGGCGCCCGCGGGCAGCGCGACGAATCCGGCGAGAAGCAACAACATCGCGATGAGCCGGCGCCCTGTCACGGTCGAAAATGGTAGCAGGATGCGTGCCGAGGATTCGGCGCACCTCGCTCGGTGCCATAGAATCCGGCCATGGACCTGATGATCGAAGTGAACACCGTCTTCCTGACGATGGAAGAGCTCCGGCCGCGGCTGGACGCCGCCCTGCAGAAGGAGTTTCCCGGCGGCATGCTGCAGCGGCGCTGGAATGGTGACGTGCTCGAGCTGACCGGCCCGGGCGCCCAGGGGACGATCGTCCTCGAGACCGGCAAGCTGGTCGGGCGGGCGACCCTGCGTCCGCCGGCGAGCCTGATGCGCGGCATGATCGAGCAGAAGGTCGGCGCGGCGCTGCGCGCCGTTGTCGGCTGACCTCGCTCGCCATCGTCCCACCCGCGCTGCGGCGCGACCCGTTGGCGGGTTTCGCCGGCGACGAGCAGGACCCCTTTCTCTTCTTCCGCCGACTGGACGGCCACGTCACCTGGTGGTCGCTCGCGCGCTGCCGCGCCGAGTTGGCGTCGCCCCCGTCGGCCGAGGCCCCCGGGCCGGCGGAGCCGCTGGAATTCCTGGCGACGCTCGCGACGGGAGCGGAAGCCGCAGCGCCGGCCGCCCGCACTCTGCTCGACGCGTTGGGCGCCCCGTCCGGGCGCGACATCTGGATCTCGTCGGCGCCGCTCGCGGAGGATGAACGGACGCTGGCGACGGCGGCGCTGCTCGGCGGTTGGGCAGTGTTCCGCGATCCGGCCGAGGCCCTTCATCCGGCGACCCTCGCTTGGGCGCGGCCGACCCTCGTCAGCGGTGACGATGCCGCGCTCGCCGCTCTCGCGGCGGGGCTCGGGGCGCTGGCCCCGCGCTGGCGGCGGCAGCGCTGGCTGCGCCAGCGGCTCGGGCGCTTGCGCGCCTGGATCGTCACCGGTGGCGCGCCCGACGAGCAGATCGCGTCGCACCTGCAGGCGCTGGCGCCGGGCGCCCGGCTCGTGCCCCTGCGCTCCGCGCGGAGCCCGGCCTCGGCGCCTTAACCTTCCACCGCGCTCCCACGTAGAAGGGCCCATGAGGCGACTCTTCCGCTGGTTCCCGGCGTCGCTGCTCGGCGCCGGTTCGCTCGTCCTGGCTCTCGCCGCCGCTCTGCCATGTCCCGCGGCTGCCGAAGTGCCTGCCTCGCCGGTCGCCGCCGCGGCGGCGCCGAGGCTCGAGATCCCCGAGGCCGCGCGCGCCGCGCCCGGCTTCGACGTCGAGAAGGCGACGGAAGCGTGGATGGCGACCATCCCGGCCGAGAAGCGGGCGCGCTCCGACGCTTACTTCGAGGGGCAATACGGCATCCTCTTCCTCGACTGGGCCTGGACGGTCGGCGTCGCGGCTCTCCTGCTCGCCGGCGGCCGCGCGAAGCGATGGAGGGACCAGGTGCGGGCGCGGATCCGCCGGCGCTACCTCGCCGACCTCGTCCTGCTGGCGCGGATCCTCGGCGCGACCCTCGTCCTGAGCCTGCCGCTCGGCCTCTGGACCGGCTGGTGGCGCGAGCACGCCTACGGCATGTCGAACCAGACGCTCGGCGCCTTCCTGCTCGACTGGGCGAAGGGTTTCGGCGTGACCCTCGTGCTGGCGGCGCCGATGATCGCCGCGCTCTACGCGGTGGTTCGCCGCTCGCCGCGCAACTGGTGGCTCTGGGGCGCGGCGCTGATGGTCGCCTTCATGGCCTTCGGCGCCACCATCGCGCCGGTGTTCATCGACCCGCTCTTCAACAAGTACCAGAAGCTCGAGGCCGGTCCGTTGCGTGACGACATCCTCGCGCTGGCGCGCGCCGAGCGCGTGCCGGCGGACGACGTCTTCTGGTTCGACGCCTCACGACAGACGAAGCGGATCTCGGCCAACGTGAGCGGATTCGCCGGCACGACGCGGATCGCGCTCAACGACAACCTGCTGCGCCGCTCGCCGCGCGAGACGATTCTCGCCGTGCTCGGCCACGAGATGGGGCACTACGTCCTGCATCACGTGACGGAGATGCTGGTGAGCTTCGGGCTGGTCATTCTGGCCGGTTTCGCCTTCGTGCACTTCGCTTTCGGGAGCGTGCTGCGGCGGTGGGGCGCCGGCTGGGGGGTCGAGGGGATCGCGGATCCCGCCGGCTATCCGCTGGCGGTGGCGCTGCTCTGGACCTTCCTGACGTTCACCGCACCGGTCACCAACTCGATCATCCGCACCAACGAGGCCGAGGCCGACGCCTTCGGTATCGCGGTGTCGAACGAGCCCGACGGCTTCGCCTTCGCGGCAGTGCAGCTCTCCGAGTACCGCAAGATGCGCCCGGGACCCCTCGAGGAGATCGTCTTCTACGACCACCCGAGCGGCTACGACCGCATTCGCCGCTCGATGGAGTGGAAGGCCCTTCATCTCGACGAGTTCATCGCGCGCGAGCGCGCCGCGGCTCCGGCGCCCTGAGTCCGGGCGCGGCTCAGCGCCTGAACCAGGCGAGCGTGGCGCCGTCGCCGCCGCGCTCGCGCGGCGCGGCGGCGCAGCGCTCGATCCGCGCGTCGTTCGACAGCAGCGTCCTCACCTGGTCGCGCATCGCGCCGATGCCACGGCCGTGGATGATGCGGATCTCGATGAATCCGGCTTCCCACGCCTGGTCGAGATAGTCGCGCACGATCTCGTGCATGTCCGCCGGCAGGAAGCCGTGCAGGTCGAGGTGCTCCTCGAGCGGAATGGCGACGACCGCCGGCAGTTCCTCGTCATCCCCATCTTCCCCGGGGTCGTCGAGCGCCTCGTCGTCGGCGATCTCGCCCTCCTCGATCTCCGGCCCGGACGGCTCGAATGGGTCGCCGAAAGTCATGCGCTCTCCTCGCCGCTCGCCGCCGCCTACTTGAAGAGCTTCAGGAAGACGATGTAGGCCACCACGCCGTTGTCGGGTCCGGCCACCGGCGTGCCGACGTCGAGCTGGACGATAGTTTCCCACGGTCCCATGAAAGAGCCGGCGAGGCCGACGCCGGCGAGCAGCTCCTTGTCGAGCCCGCTCGTCCGGTCGGTCGCCCAGGCGACGTCGCCGACCGCGTCGAGGCGCAGGGTCTTGCCGATCTCGAGTCCGGCGGTGACGTGCGCGGCCAGCGCTTCTTCGGCGCGCACCTTGCCGATCTGGTAGCCGTGCACGCGGCTGCCGCCGAAGAAGCCGAACTGGTACTTCGAGAAACGGTCGAGGTTCCGGCCATCGAGGTAGTTGAGCTCGATCCCGAGCTTCCTGAAGCCGGAGAAGTACCAGTTCTTGGACGCCGAGAGCTCCCAGGTCTGGTAGTCCTGCTGGTCGGGATCGTACTCGGTGTTGCCGGGCAGGCCCCAGGGATCCCAGCTCGAACGGTGGTTGTACGCCCCCTCGAAAGAGAGCCGGTAGCCGGCGCGCGCGAACTGCAGCCCGAGGTCGACGCGGTGGCGGAAGTGGTCCGACGGCAGGGCGAAGTCGGGCGCGGTGTTGTCGGTGTCGGTGAACTTCGAGTAGGCGAGGCGATAGGAGGTGCTCACCTTGACGAAGTTGCCGAGCGGGAAGCCGAGGTTCAGCGTCACCCGGGCGGGCAGCTCCTTGACCTCCTCGCCTTTCGATTCGACGCCGTCGCGGAAGAGCTGGTCGGTGGAAGCGACGGCGATGCCGAAGATGTCGACGCCGAGGTCGACCTTGCTGCCGAGCAGGTGCGGATCGGCGTAGTTGACGATGCCGAGCACGCCGCCGTAGAAGGCGTTGAGCTGGCGCTCCTTGCCGCGGAAGTCGAGGGCGAAGTAGTTGAGGCCGATGAGCGGCAGGGGGTAGTCGAGCGAGTCGTCGTAGAAGACGCCGCCGATGGCGAAGAGCTTGTCGGTGTCGTAGCCCTCCTTCACCACGCGGTCGCCCGGCGTGGCGCCCTCCTTGACCAGGTAGCGCAGCCCTTCCGAGGTATCGCGCACCATCGTCGCGTCGGAGGCGAAGGCGCGCTCGCGCGCGGCGTCGAAGGCGTCGCCGTTGACCGTGGCGCCGGTGAGGGTGACCTCGCGCTCGACGACGAGGGCCGTGTTGACGATCGAGAGGAGCTGCTGCCCGACGGTGTGCAGGGGGAGCACGAAGCTCTCGGGGCCCCAGGCGGCCGGCTTGCCCGCGGCGTCGACCGGCGTGTAGTCGATCGTCTCCTCGTTCGAGAGGACCTCGCCCTCGAGGCCGAGCTGCACGGCGCGCGTCCGGACGCGCGCCCAGGTCGCGCGGTCCACCCAGACCGTGCCGCGGAAGAGGGTCTTGCCCTCGACCGCGACGTTGGGCTCGAACTCGACCGCCCAGCAGTCGCGCCCCCGGACGGTCTCGGCGCCGCGCAGCGCGTAGCGGTACTCCTTGGTGAAGAGGACCTCGAGCGGCATCGCGGCCGCCTTCTCCGGCTGCACGAGCGGGATTTCGGGGATCGACTTGCCGCGCCACTTGACGCCGTTCAGGTAGAAGTTCTGCCAGGCCCAGTCGAAGGGCTGCCCGGGTCGGAAGAAGACCTCGCCCTCGAAGGTCGCCTCGATCGCCTGCACGCCGGAGGCCGCGGCGAAGCGGAGAGTGGTGGCGTTCGTCGCCTGCCAGTGGACGATCCGGCGGCTCTGCGCCTCCTCGAAGGCCTGCAGGCGGCGCAGGATCTCGTCGACCGGCATCTGGCGCTCGCCCGCCACCGTCACTTTCTCGGCGACACCTTCGCGCTCCTCGGCGCTGGCGCGCTCGAGGCGCAGCAGCACCACCGGGCCGGTCCGGCGGAGCGAGAGCGCGAGCGGACCTTCGGCGCTGGCGGTCGCCGCCGAGATCGACCGCCGCGCCGCTCGCGAGGTTGATCGCGGCGGGCTTGCGGAGGCCCGGGTCGGCGAAGGAGAGCTTCAGCTCGTTGCCGCCTTCCGGCGGCGTCGCGATGACCCTCAGCGCCAGGTCCTGGCCGCGCACGAAGGCCCAGGCGGCGGCCGCGCCCGAAGGGGCCGAGGTCGGGTCGAACGACAGCTCGCCGCGGAACTCGTTGGCGAGCACCTTGAGCGGCGCGAGCTGCGGCGGCGTCGAGCGGCGGTGCCGGTGCGGCCGGGGGGGCGAAGAGGACGATGGCGAACCCGCTCGCCGCCGCGGCGGCCGCGGCGGCGGAGGACCTTCTCCGCGGGTACCGGCCAGGGGGCGCCGTCGAGCACCAGCGGCTTGCCGGGATCGAGCTCGCCGATCGCCGCCAGCGCCGCGCCGAGGGTCGAGTCGTCGGCCGGCGCGAAGGCGACCGCGTCGAGGTAGGCCGCGACCTCGGCGCCGTAGAGCTCGCGCAGCCAGGCCGGGTCGGCGGGAAGCGCCTCGGAAACGACCTGGGCGTTCGGATCCTCGCCGGTCAGCGCCACCGAGGCGCGCTTGACGAGGAACGCGTACTCGCTCGCGGCAGGCGTTGCCGTGGCGTTCCCTTCCGGGCGCCAGACGAGCTGATAGTGGGCCCGCGGCGGGCGCGAGCGCGCGATGGCGGCGGCGGCGTCGAGCTCGGCTGGCGAGCGCGTCGAGATGGCCGGTCAGAGGCGCCGGGGTGCGGAAGACGAGCCGCACCCAGGGCGTCGCGCCGGCCGCCGCCAGAGCGTGCGCTGCCGCTGGCGTGGCGGTCGCGTCGAGGACGGCTTCGACCGCGGCATAGAGCCGGGCGTCCTTGTCGAGCGCCGGCGGCGCGCCGAGCGCGGCCAGCGTCGCGTAGGGCGCGTCGAGCCGGACGCCGGCGCAAGGAGCGCACGGCGGCGGGTCGGCGCGCAGGACCCGCGCCGAGCCGACGATCAGCAGAAGGAAGCAGGACAGACGGAGCGCTCGCGTCATCAAGGCATCGATCCTCTGTGGAGTGGATATCGAACCGCGGAAACTACTGCAGATAACATACCAGCCCGACCATGGAGTTCTCCGGACGCCTCGCCGCCTTTCCGATCGCCGACATCCTGCAGTGGGCGCAGAACGACCGCCGGACCGGTTCGCTGGTCGTCCGGCGGAGCGGCTGCGAGAAGCGGGTCTATTTCCGGGACGGCGAGATCGTCGCCTGCTACTCGGACGACGCCGCCGAGTTCTTCGGCCAGCACCTGCTGGTCCGCGGCCTGCTCGAGGAGGGGAAGCTCGTCCAGGCACTGACCCATTGCCAGAAGGAGGGGGGTCTGCTCGGGGTGGCGCTGACCGAGCTCGGCCTGCTGTCGGCGGACCGGGTCGCCGCGGCGCTGCGCGAGCACGTCGAGGACCAGGTCTGCGAGCTCTTCCTCTGGAAGAGCGGCATCTTCTACTTCACCAACGAGATGGTCGACCCCGACCAGGCGCTCCCCGAACCGCTGCCCGCCGCCGTCGTGGCGCTCGAAGGGAGCCGCCGGACCGACGAGCACGCCCGCTTTCGGCGCGTCTTCGTCCACGACCAGGTCGTGCTCAAGAAGGGAGCGCGCCGCCCCGAAGCGCCGACGCCGCTCGAGAAGCGGCTGCTGCGCGTCGTCGACGGGCGGCGGACGCTCACCGAGCTCTACAACGAGGTGCGCGGCTCCTGGTACCGGTTTCTCGAGGCGGCGTACCACCTGGCGGTCGAGGGCGTGCTGGACATCGGCGACGTGCGCGAAGTCTCCGAGTCGCACTCGACCGAGCTCCGACTCGCCGACCTGCTGATCGAGCAAGTCGCCGAGGAGCAGACCGTCTTCCTCCGCCAGCACCTGGCAATCCCCTTCGACGCGCTGGCCCACTGCGTTCCGGTCTGGGTGCAGTCCGCCCGACGCCGACGAGGAATCGCGCATGAGCGCGCCGGTGCGGGAGTTCTACCGCCAGATCGACGGCAGGAGCGACCTCGCCGGGCTGCTGCAGGGCGTCGGGCGCGAGGAGCGCTCGCGGCGCATGGACCGGCTCATCCTGCAACTGCGCAAGGGCGCCCTGGCGCTCTTGCCGATCGGCGTGGAGGCCCTCGAAGCGGAGGCCGCCAGGTCGAAGCGCCCGGCCGCCGAGCGCTGGTGGCGCCGGCTGCGCCCCGCCGGCGATTCCTGAACGGCTAGCCGGCGGTCGATCGGCGCGGGCGCAAGGCGCGCGCCACCAGCAGGGCGCCGAGCACGGCGACAGCCGCGGCGATCGCGAAGACCCGCCCCATCGAGACGACCCGGATCACGATCGTGCTCCGCTCACTGCCGCACTTGATCAGGATGCGCTGGGCGCCGGGCGCCAGCTTGCCGGCGGGAATGCGCACGGTGGCGGCGCCGCGCGCGAGCTTCCAGTCGCCCTCGAGCAGGCCGTCGTTCACCGCCACGGTCAGCCGCAGGTCGCGCTCGGCGAGGGCGCCGCCCGCCCTGACGGCGATCCCGGCGTCCTCGCCGACGAGCACCCAGGAACGGGCGGACACCGCCAGCCGGTCCGAGCCCTCGCCGGTCGCCGTGCAGGCGGCGAGCAGCAGCGCCGGCAGGAGCGTTGCGAGCAGCGTCGAGCGCCGCGCGGGGCGCCGCCGGCTCACCGTGCCGCCGCGGCCTCCGCTGCCGCGTTGATGCCGGGCAAGCCGAGGGTCTGGCGCAGCTTGGTCTCGATCTCGTCGGCAACGTCGGGGTTCTCGCGCAGGAACTGCTTCGAGTTCTCGCGCCCCTGGCCGAGCCGGACGTCGCCGTAGGCGAACCAGGCGCCGCTCTTCTGCACCAGCTTGTGCTCGATGCCGAGGTCGATCAGCTCGCCGGTGCGCGAGATCCCCTCGCCGTAGTCGATGTCGAACTCGGCCTGGCGGAAGGGCGCCGCGACCTTGTTCTTGACCACCTTGACCTTGGCGCGGCTGCCGGTGACGACGTCGCCCTCCTTGATCGCCGAGATGCGCCGGATGTCGAGGCGGACCGAGGAGTAGAACTTGAGCGCCCGGCCGCCGGTGGTGGTCTCCGGGTTGCCGAACATGACGCCGATCTTCTCGCGGATCTGGTTGATGAAGATGAGGCAGGTCTTCGACTTGGCGACGATGGCGGTGAGCTTGCGCAGCGCCTGCG
Organism: Thermoanaerobaculia bacterium; assembly: GCA_963699245.1. Taxonomy (GTDB): domain Bacteria; phylum Acidobacteriota; class Thermoanaerobaculia; order Multivoradales; family JAGPDF01; genus JACTMI01. Next base: position 1,020,082 of record OY969426.1, on the reverse strand, counting down.
ACATCAGGCGCGCCTGCAGGCCGACGTGCGAGTCGCCCATCTCGCCCTCGAGCTCGGCGCGCGGCACCAGCGCCGCGACCGAGTCGATCACGACGACGTCGACCGCGTTCGAGCGCACCAGCATCTCGGCGATCTCGAGCGCCTGCTCGCCGTTGTCGGGCTGCGACACCAGCAGGTTGTCGATGTCGACGCCGAGCTTCTTGGCGTACTCGGCGTCGAGCGCGTGCTCGGCGTCGATGAAGGCGGCGACGCCGCCGCGCTTCTGCGCCTGGCCGACGACCGACAGCGCCAGCGTCGTCTTGCCCGAGGACTCCGGGCCGAAGATCTCGATCACGCGGCCGCGCGGGAAGCCGCCGACGCCGAGCGCGGCGTCGATCGCCAGCGAGCCGGTCGGGATGATTTCCATCGGCCGTCGTCTCGCGCGCCCCGAGCCGCATGATCGAGCCCTTGCCGAACTGCCGCTCGATCTGGGTCAGCGCTCCCTCGACCGCCTTCAGCCGATCTGCCTTTGCGTCCGCCATGAACCGGTCCCTTTCTCTCCCTGTGGACGTTTTTCCGTCTCTCTTGCGCCGTTATACTACCTTGCCCGAGGGGAAGGAGAAAGCGGGAATCCTCCCCCTCTGTTCCCGGAAAGGACGCAAACTGAGCGTTTCTCCTGGCGCCGCCGCCGAATGGGTCGCCCGCCTCGCGGCGGTCGAAGGCCTGCGCCTCGCGGCGGACGAGCCGCTGGCGCGCTTCACGACTTTCAAGATCGGCGGGCCGGCCGACCTGGCGGGCCGATGCCGGGAGCGAAGCGGCCGTCGTCCGGCACGGTGCAAATCACGGTGAAAGCAGGAGTTCCGCTCGTCGTTCTCGGCCTCGGCTCGAACGTTCTGGTGCCCGACGAGGGGTTCCCGGGCGTCGTGCTGCGTCTGGTGGGCGACCTCAAGCGGGTGCGCATCCGCGGCCGTCGCGTCTCGGCCGGCGCCGGCGCGGCGCTGCCGCAGGTCGCCCGCCGGGCGGCGAAGGCGGGACTCGGCGGGCTCGAGGCGCTGTCGGGCTTTCCCTCGACGGTCGGCGGCGGCGTCTTCATGAACGCCGGCTGCTACGGCACCGAGATCCGCGAGTGCTCCATTCGGTGCGGGTCGTCGAGCCGGACGGCTCGCGGCGCCGCCTCCTCACCGCCGAGCTCGAGCCCGCCTACCGCTCGACCAACCTGGGACGGCGCGGCGCGATCGTGGTGCGGGCGCTCTTCGAGCTCGCGCCGGGCGATGCGCACGCGCTGCTCGCGCGCATCGACGAGCTCAACGCGAAGCGCTGGGAGTCGCTCCCCTCGGGCGTGCCGAACGCCGGCTCGATCTTCAAGAACCCGCCCGGCGACTACGCCGGCCGGCTGATCGACATCTGCGGGCTGAAGGGGAGGCGCGAAGGGGGCGCCGCGATCAGCGAGCGCCACGCCAACGTGATCGTCAATCTCGGCGGCGCCACGGCGCGCGACGTCATCGGCCTGATGGCGCTCGCGCGCCGCACGGTCGCCGAGCGCCACGGCGTGACGCTCGAGCCCGAGGTCGTGCTGCTCGGCGGACTGCGCCGTCAGCTCGACGAGCTCGCCGGCTGAAGCGAGGCGCGTCCGTTCAGGGCGGGTCGAGCCGGACCAGGTCGATGCGGCCGGTCGACGCCAGGACCCTGCCGGAGGTCCTCGCCGCGAGAAAGCTCGACTTGTCGACCAGCCGCAGGTCCAGGCAGTCGCGTTCGGGAGCGAGGTAACGCGCGCCGAGCAGCGTGACGAGCGTCTCGTCGCTGACCGTCTCGACGCCGTTCTTCTCGAGCGCCAGGAAGACGCCGGTCGCCCAGACCCAGGCATCGCCCACCGCGCCGACGCGCACGCACTCCCCCGGCGCGGCGGAGCGCACTGCCGTCAGAGCGGCGCGGTCGATCGCCGCGAGACGCGGCGGACCCGTCAGCCAGAGGAGCGCTCCGTCACGACTCGCCAGCGCGGCGGCAGGGCGCGTCGCGACGGCGACGATCAGCAGGCCGAGCGCGAGCGCCGCGACGCGGGCTCCACCGCGGGCGCGGGCCATCGCCGCGAGGGCGCGCGCCACCGGCGTCACCGTCGCGGCGCAGGCGAAGGGGACGATGGCGACCAGGTAGGTCACCAGATAGGGATAGGGCTCGCCGACGATCCGCGCCGCGGCGAGCCAGCCGGCGGCCAGGCCGGCGAGCGCGATGACGGCCATCGTCGCCGCGACCCGGTCCCGACGCCAGGTAGCGAAGGCGGCGGCCGCGACCAGCGCGACGAGCAGCGCCCGGGTTCGCCGCGCGGCGCGCTCCGGGTCGGGCTGCAGGGGAGGTCGCGGTACTTCGGCGAAGAAGAGCGCCCGCCCGGCGTCGACCCCCTCGTCGACGCGTGAGGCGAGGAGCCGCCAGCCCCCCTCGGCGCCGACGCTCTTGCCGTCGCGCGTACCGCGCCGGAAGGTGCGCAGGATGAGCGACAGGTTGCCGTGCTTGGCGCCAATCCGGTGCGGTCCGAGCTCCTCGACGAGCGGGGGAATCCAGAGCGCGCCCGCGACGACGGCGGAGGCCAGCGCGAGCGCCCGCGCGCGCCGCGGATCGTGCGCCTCGCCGGCAGGCGCGAAGCGCCTCAGCAGAAAGCCCGTGGCGAGGATCGCCGCGACGACCGGCGTCGTGCCGACGTGGATCTGGATCGCGACGCTGCCGGCGAGGAGCGCCGGCAGCAGCGAGCTGGTCCGGCGGAGGGCGGCGGCCGCCGTGACCACGAGCAGAAAGAAGACGACGCCGACGGCCTGGAAGGGGGGCCAGGGGTTGGCGATCTCGTTGTTGCCGAAGCCGAGCTGCAGCGCCAGCACAGCGAGCGCGAGCGCGAAGGTCGCGCTCCGGCCGAGGTGGCGCCAGGCGACCGCCAGCGCGCCGGCCAGCGTCGCGAGTTGCAGCGCGAGCGCGCCGACGACCAGCGCCGACGACTTCCCGCCGAGGGCGAGGTAGGCCGGCGCCAGGGCGAGGAACCCGGCCGGCCCGGGCTGCGCCCAGCCGAAGCGGGAGTAAGCGCCGACCGCGCGCTCGAGAGCGAGCACCTCGCGCAGGCCGATCTCGATCGTCGCCAGGTCGGCGTGGAAGAGGAATTCCGGCCACGGGCGCAGGATGGCGCGTGCGAGCACGGCGACCAGCGGTGCCAGCGCGGCGGCGCAGGCTGCCAGCGTGAGCGCGCCGGGCAGGCGCGCCCGCTCGTTCGCGGAGAAGGAATCCGTCAAGGCACGAAGATCGACTGGTTGAGGCCGCCGCAGAAAGTATTCGCGGGGTTGGCGACTTCCATCGTCCGGCCCGTCCGGGTATCGGTCAGCCGCATCGTGTACTCGAGGCTGTTGAGGGTTCCCCAGAAGACCAGGATCTTGTCCGGGAACTGGTTGAGCTTGAGGAAGGTGTCGAGGTCGGACGGGTCCGGGGAAAAATGGAAGGCGCCGGTCAGGTTCGAGAGCGGCTTCGCCGAGCCGGCGCCGGTGGCGCCGTTGAACTGGTTGCGCCAGGCCGGCAGCGTCGCCTTGAAGCGCTTGCCGAGCAGGCAGAGCGTGCTCGCGGACGCCACGCAGCCCGCCGACGGCGCCTCGGTCACGCCGAGATCGCGCACCGTGGCCGGCGGTCCGCCGGCAGTGAGCTGCGCGGCGGTCGTGTTGGCGTAGTCGGGATCGAGCGCCCCGCAGTTGCCGGCCGTGTTGGCGTAGTCCTTGGCCTTCCCGGTCAGCGTGTCGACCACGTGCAGCCTGAAGTTGATGACCGTCAGCTGGCTGTAGGAAAGGACGATCTTGCCGTCGTAGTCGAGGATCTTGAGGATCAACTCGATGTTGGTCGGATCCTGGTCGAAGTAGAAGTAGCCGGCGTAGTTGGTCGAGGCGATCGGCTTGCCGACTCCCGAGACGCCGTTGAACTGGTTGGTCCAGGTCAGCGTCGCCTGGAAACGGCCGTTCTGCAGGCAGAGGGTGCCGGCCGGGCAGGTCCCGGGCGGCGGCGGGGGAGTCGAATGGCCTCTCGTGTAGAGCGCCTGGATGCCACCGATGTCGTCCGACGTGAGCTGCGCGCCGCGGCCGTCGTCGTGAGCCCGGTAGTACATCAGCGCGTCGCGGAGGATCGAGCTGGTTTCGTTCGGATTCTCGCTCGAATGACTGAGTCCGAGCGTGTGGCCGAGCTCGTGTGCGAGGACCTCTTCGATGAACTTGCCGAAGTTGGGCGAATAGCTCAGGCGGCACTCGATGCCGTCGTTCATGACGAGATCAGCTTCCTGGATGACCTCGTACACCCGATTGTCGAAGGTACTGGTGACGCTGGGAGAGGTCCAGGGGCCGCCCTGGGCGAGCGTGCCGCCGCTCGCGCAGTCGAAGGGCCCGGGCATGTCGTTGTTCGGGTCGCCCCACAGGATCGTGTTGCTGCCGTCGTCGTTCTTGAATCCCGTGGTCGGGGCTCCGGCGCCGCCGTACGCGAGGAGGATCGGCGTCGTCTTCTCGTTCGTCCAGGCGGCGAGGGCGCGCTGGATCTCGCCGGCGCCGCCGTTCGCGATGCCCGCGGGAGCGGTGCCGGCGGAGCGGAACACCACGGTCCTGCCACTGTCGAACGCGAACCAGCGCATGAAGAGGCCGTGGTCGACTTTCAGCGTGTAGTTGTTCCGGATGTTCCTGAGCTCGCTCCGGCGCGGCTGGGCCATGTAGTCCACCTCGCGGAGGGTCCCGGCCGCGCGATCCGCGATCCAGTCCGAGAAGCGGTCGAAGTCGCGCAGGTCCCGGCGCGAGCCGGTCCGCGAGTCGCCGAGGACCCGAACCTGGCTGAAGTCCCGGAACGCCAGAGTACGGAGCCTCGTCCTCACGCCGACGAAGGCGCCCTGCGGGAAGTCGACCAGCTGGAAGAAATCTCCGGTCGACGACGGCACCAGGAAGAAGATCCCGCGCCGGCCGGCGGCGAGCGGCGGCGCGCCATAGATGTGCAGCACCATTCCGTCCGGCGCCGGGCCGCCCGGCATCCGGACGACGATGCGGCTGGCATTGACCGTGCCCTTGAGAACGCGCTCCACGACGACCGTCCAGTCGGTCGCCGGGCGGTCCGCGACGATCGCGGACTTCGATTCCACCCTGGCGACGACGACCAGCGGCGAGCGGTCGACGAGCGTCCGGTCGGCGATCGGGATGATCGTCGTGGCCTCCGCTCGCGCCGCGAAAATCAGCGCCAGAGCGAGGGGAAGAGCGCGGGAGTGTCGATCCATGGCGGGCTCCGACGCCCAGGGACGCGGGGCGCGACGAACGGAAAGCGTACGCGCGGGCGGCCGCGAATTCCAGTGCAGCGGCTCACCGTGCCGGGGGCGCGGCGCGCACCCGGTAGAGCGTCAGCCACCCCTCGCCGGCCACCCGGTCGAGCCAGCCGGTCTTCGGATCGATGGCCCGCCGGCGCCAGTGGCGCGCTCGCGCGCGACCCCTGCGGCTGAGCTCTTCGCCGTCGACGACGAGGTGCGTCACCCCCATCGAGCGCATCCAGGCGGCGGTGTCGGCGTCGGGAAAATTCAGCAGCCGCCGGCGGATGTCGAGGAAGCCGCGCGGGTAGTAGCCGCTGTAGCCGTTGACCAGCGGTCGCCAGTGGAACGATGCCTCGTACATACGCATCGCCTCGCGCCAGTCGCCGAAGAAGGGGATCTCGGCGACGGCGCCGACGTCGGGCAGGCCGGCGAGGGCGCGGTCGATGCGTGTCGCCTGGGCCGGCGCCGGGATCTCGCGCCAGCGGAGGAAGGCGGAGCGCGGCGTCGATTCGATCGCCAGCAGCACGGTGGCCAGGACGATCCACTGCCGGCGTTTCGCCGCCGGCAGCGGAAGGCGCAGCAGGCGGTCGACGCCCGCCGCGATCAGCAGCGAGAGCCCGGGCGCCGCGACGAGAAAGAAGCGGCCGGCGACGCGCAGCGAGCCGAAGCCGGGGAGCACCTCGCGCAGGAGGAAGTAGAAGGTCGGGTGCGCGGCGAGCATCGTCAGGATCGAAGCGAGGCCGATGCCCGTTCGCCAAGGATCGCGCCCCGCGTCGCTCGCGCGCCGGGGCCAGCGCGCCAGGAGAAAAGCGAGCGCGACCAGCGCCAGCATGCCGCCCAGCTTGTAGACCCGCAGCGCGGGCTGCCGGCTCGCCGGGGTAAGGAAATTGAAGCGCAGCGTGGCCAGGTCGGCGGCCAGGATCGCGCCGGCGACGATCGCGGCGGCCAGCAAGAGGAGGCGCCGCTGGCGGGAGGGGAGCGCGCGCCAGCGCGCCAGCGCCGATTGCAGCGCCGGCCAGGCACCTGCGAGCGCCAGCGCGGCCGGAACGAAGCCGATCCAGACACCGGCGTCACTGCGCAGGAACCTCGGCAGCAGGTCGGCGTAGGGCGCGCGGGCGCCCATCGCGAAGAGCTCGCGCAGCGAGAAGCGGAAAGGCGCCAGCCAGGCGAGCGGCGTCTCGACCCCGAGGGTCGAGCGCAGGTGGAGGTAGGGCGCGAAAGCGGCCGCGGCGGCGGCCGCCGCCACGACCGCCGTGGCGGCGAGGACGACCGCCTGCCGGCGGCTCGGCGGCCGTTCGCGCAACTCGCGCAGGCGCGCCGCGGCGAGGCCCAGGAAGCCGAGATGCAGGAGGTAGGCGCCATAGCTTCCCGCCGCCACCTGCGGAAGATAGGCGGCGAGAAAGAGCGCCGCGCGTCGGCCGTTGCGCTCGACGAGCAGGCGATCGAAGTTCCAGAAGCACCAGGGGTAGAGGGGCACCAGCAGCACTTGCAGGTGCGACAGCTCGTTCCAGCGGAAGAGCGAGAAGGCGTAGACGAAGCCGCCGACGCCCGCGGCGAGCGGCGAGAAGCCGCTGCGCCGCGCCACCGAATGCATCGCCACGGCGCCGAGCGCGAAGCTGCCGACCAGCAGGAGGTTGTAGGCGAGCGCCGGCGTCGCGCCGAGGGCCTGGAAGAGCGCGGTCAGCAAGCCGGCGGAGAACAGGTGGTCCGAGAGGGCCAGCGTTCCATGAGCCGGGAAATAGAAGGGGGCGTTCCAGAGGTCGGGAAAGCCGAGCGTCGCCTGGTGCGCGACCCAGCGCAGCACGTAGAGATTGAAGGCCGGATCGCCGAGATCCGGCAGCAGCGACGAGACCAGCCGGGCCGGCGTCGCGCGCAGGTAGATCAGGGTGGCGAGGAGCGCTCCGGTCCCGACCAGCAGGAGCTCCCGGGCGCTCGCTCTCGGTGGTTCGGGCGTCGACACGGCGCGCGATTATCCGCGACCGGGGGAGAAAGCTCCAGCGCGAGCGAGGAAAGGCGTCCCTCGGATATCCTCCGCGCGGTGATTTCGCGCGTTTCGATCGTCGTGCCGGTGTTCAACGAGCGCGGCACGATCACCGAGCTCCTGCGGCGCGTCGCGGCGGCCCCGCTGGCGCCCGGCCTCGATCGCGAGATCGTGGTGGTCGACGACGGCTCGACCGACGGCACGCGGGACGTGCTGCGCGAGCTCGCGCGCGGCGCAGACCCCGCGATCCGCTACTTCGAGCAGCCGGTGAACGGCGGCAAGGGCGCCGCCCTGCGGCGGGGATTCGCGGAGGCGAGCGGCGAGGTCGTCATCATCCAGGACGCCGACCTCGAGTACGACCCGGACGAGTACCCGGCGCTGCTGGCGCCGATCGTCGCCGGCAAGGCCGACGTCGTCTTCGGCTCGCGCTTCCTCGGCGGGCCGCACCGCGTCCTCTTCTACTGGCACTCCCTCGGCAACCGCTTCCTGACCATGCTCTCCAACATGTTCTCGAACCTGAACCTGACCGACATGGAGACCTGCTACAAGGTCTTCCGGCGCAGCCTGCTCGACGGCCTCGTGCTGCGGTCGAACCGCTTCGGGATCGAGCCCGAGCTGACGGCCAAGTTTGCCCGCCGCCGCGCCCGCATCTACGAGGTGCCGATCTCGTACCACGGCCGCACCTACGAGGAGGGCAAGAAGATCGGCTGGAAGGACGGCTTCTCGGCCATCTGGGCCATCGTCCGCTTCAATCTTTTCGGCTGACCACTAGAATGGCGGCGATGAAGAGCCGCCGCCCGCCGCTGCGGAACCCGAGAGGGACCCGTTGAGCGCCGATCCGCTCCCCGCGACCGCGCTGCCCGCGGAAGCCGCCGCGGACGCGGCACGCATCGCCCGCCTCGAGGAGAACGTCCTGCGCGTCTTCCGCGGCGACCGCGAGGCGGTGCGCTTGGCCGTGGTCTGCCTGATCGCGCGCGGGCACGTGCTGATCGAGGACGTGCCCGGGGTCGGCAAGACGACGCTGGCGCAGGCGCTGGCGCGCTCGCTCGGGCTCTCTTTCCAGCGCATCCAGTTCACCAGCGACCTGCTCCCTTCCGACATCCTCGGCGTCTCGATCTGGAACCAGCACCGCGAGGCCTTCGAGTTCGTGCCGGGTCCGATCTTCGCGAGCGTGGTGCTCGCCGACGAGATCAACCGCGCCACGCCGAAGACGCAGTCGGCCCTGCTCGAGGCGATGAGCGAGCGCCACGTCTCGGTCGAGCGCCGGCGGCTCGCGCTGCCGGATCCCTTCCTCGTCCTCGCGACGCAGAACCCGCACGAGTACCTCGGCACCTTCCCGCTCCCCGAGTCGCAGCTCGACCGCTTCGAGATGCACCTGCGCCTCGGCTACCCGCCGCGCGAGCGCGAGCACGCCCTGCTGATGGCGGGGGGCGTCGAGGCCGAGCTCGAAGGGTTGCAGCCCGTGCTGTCGGGCGACGAAGTGCGGGCGCTGCAGCAGCGCGCCGCCGGCGTGAAGATCGCCGACCGGCTCGCCGACTACGTCCTCGCGCTCGCCGAGCGCACCCGTCAGGGGGAGCAGTTCCAGCTCGGCGTCTCGACCCGCGCCGCGCTCGGGCTCTGCCGCACCGCGCAGGCGCTGGCGCTGGCCCAGGGGCGCGATTTCGTGGTGCCCGACGACGTGCAGCGCCTGGTCGTTCCCGTGCTGGCGCATCGCGTCCTGCTGCGGCGCGGCGCCTCGACCCTCGACGCGGCGCGCCGCGCGCTGGCGCAGCTCGTCGCCGAGACGCCGGTCCCCCTCTGAGCGGCGGAGCGCCCGTCGCATGAAGCGGCGCGCCGAGGATTCGCTGGCCCCGCGGCCCGGGCTCGCGGCGCGCGTCGCCGCCTGGCGGGGGAGACGGGGCATCCCGGAGTCGATCCGCATCACCCGCGTCGGGCTCTGGTTCGTCCTCTTCACCGTGCTGGTCGGCGTCGCGGCGACCAACACCGGCAACAACGCGCTCTACCTCGTGCTGTCGGGGATGCTTGGCCTGCTGGCGGTTTCGGGACTCACTTCGCGCTGGAATCTCGAGCGGCTGGCGATCGCGCTCGAGCCCCCCGGCGAGCTCTTCGCGCGCCGGCCGACGCTGGTTGCCTTCACCCTGCGCAACGAAGGGCGCTGGTTGCCGCGCTGGCTGCTGCTGGTCGGGCTCGCCGCGCCGGGGCCCTGGCGCCTCGTTGCCTATCTGCGGGCCGGCGAGTCGGCGCGCGGCGCGCTCGAGGTGATCTTCCCGCGCCGCGGGCGCCACCGCTTCGACGCCACGCACGTCGCGTCGCTCTTTCCGCTCGGCCTCTTTCGCAAAGGGATGCGCTACGCGAGCGGCCTCGAGGTGATGGTCTACCCGGAGCTCTTCCCGCCCGGGGAGATCGAGATCGCCGCCTCGGGCCTGTCGGGCGACCGCTCGGCGCAGCGCCCGGGATGGGGACACGAGCTCCACGCGCTGCGTGGCTTCCGGCAGGGGGACGATCCGCGCGCCATCCACTGGAAGAAGAGCGCCCAGACCGGCGGACTGGTCTACCAGGAGCGCGAGGCCGAGGAGACGCTGCGGCTCTCGATCCTCTTCGACGACGGCACCGGACGGCTCGCCTCCGAAGAGGAGGCGGCGCGCTTCGAGCGGCTGGTGAGCGAGGCGGCGACCGCCGCCTGGGATCACCTCGATCGCGGCTTCGAGGTCGAGCTGGTGACGCGCCGCCGGCGGCTGGCGTTCGGCAAGGGCGCGCGCCATCGGCGCGAGATCCTGACCGAGCTGGCGCTCGTCGAGCCGGGCCCGCCCGCCCACGGCGCGCTCCTGCCCGGCGACGGCGGTGCGCGACAGCTGCGTCTCGGGCTCGCGCCGGGCGGCGAGGCGGCGGCGTGACCTTCGCGCGCGAGAAGCGGCTCCTGCTCGGCGCCGCGGCGCTCCTCGTGGCGCTGCCGCTGCCGCTCAACCTGGCGCTCGAGTGGCCGGTGCTCGGGCTCTTCCTCGCCGCGGTGGCCCTCTTCCTGCGCCGCGCCTGGCTCGGCGCCGAGAAGTGGCTCTCGAACCGCGCGCTCAATCTGCTCGGGCTCGCCTACCTGCCGGTGATGGTGCTCGACTTCGCGTCGACCGGGCGCGTCCAGTTCGTGCGTCCGATCCTCCACCTGACGCTCTTCGGCCTCACCGCCAAGCTCTGGTCGCTCGGGCGCGAGCGCGACAAGTGGCAGGCCTGGATCGGCATCTTCTTCCTCTTCCTGGCCGCGATGTCGACCAGCACCCACCCCTCGGTCGTCGTCTACCTGCTCGCGTTCCTGGTCCTCGCGATCGTGCTGATGGTCCGCTTCGTCCACCTCCACGTGCTCTCCACGTTCGGCGCCCGCGAAGGGGAGGCCGGCGCGCTGCCGGTCGGGCGATTCGTGCTGGCGACGGTGCTCGCGACGATCCTCTTCGCGGTGCCGCTCTTCGCGCTCCTGCCGCGCGTCCGCACTCCTTTCGTGCTCGGACCGGGAGGAGTCGGCAGCGAGCCGTCGGTGGCGCGGGCCGGCTTCAGCGACGAGATGAGCCTCGACCAGCTCGGCCGCATCCGCGACAATCCGGCGATCGCGCTGCGGCTGCGCTTCGAGGGGCGCGTGCCGCGCCCGGAGACGCTTCGCCTCAAGGCGGCGGCCTACGACGTCTGGGAGGGGCGGAGCTGGCGGCAGACGCGCGGCGGGCGCGACCGCCGCCGCGACTCCGGCAGCGGGATGGTCCGCTTCGTTGCGGGCCAGGTCGAGGGGCGCGCCCACGTGACGCTCGAGCCGCTGCGCTCGCGCAGCCTGATCGTGCCGGTCGAGACGGTCGCGGTGGAGTTCGAGGGGGCGCCGGTGGCGGTCGACGAGGGGGGCGCCCTGGTGCTGCCTGGGACGCCGTCGCTGCCGGTCGAGTACGAGGCGTTCCTCGGCGCCCGGCCGCTCTCGCTGGCGCCCGCAGCCGATCTCGCCAAGGGACGGGGAGAGCCGCTCGATCCGCGCGGCATCTCGCCGCGCATCGCGGCGCTGGCGGCGGAGTGGGCGGCGTCGGGGAGCGACGCGGAGCGCGCGTCGCGCATCGAGCGCCACCTGCTCGAGGAGTACGGCTACACCTCCGTCCTGGTCGGCCGCGGCGGCGAGGCGCCGATCGAGGAGTTCCTCTTCGAGGCGCGGCGCGGGCACTGCGAGTACTTCGCCTCGGCGATGGTGCTGCTGCTGCGCGCGCAGGGGATTCCGGCGCGCGTCGTCACCGGCTTCTACGGCGCCGAGTGGAGCCCGTGGGAGAGCGCCTGGGTGGTCCGGCAGTCGAACGCCCACGCCTGGGTCGAGGCCTGGCTGCGCGGCGAGGGGTGGCGGATCTTCGATCCGACGCCCCCCGACGGCCGGCCGGTCGTGGCGCCGCGGAGCCTCAAGCTCTACGTGCGGCAGGCGTGGGAGGCCGTTCTCTTCCGCTGGGACCGCTGGGTCATCTCGTACGACTTCGAGGACCAGGTCAGCGTGCTCGGCGAGTTGCGGGCGCGCTGGGATCGCTGGCTGGCGAGGCTCTTCGGCAAGGACCGGACGCCGGAGCCCGCGGCGCCCGCCGCCGCCCCCGCCGGGGCGGCGACGCCGGGCGCGCTCGCTGCGGAGCAGCGGCGCTGGACCGGCTGGGCGGCCGCCGGCGCCGTCGCAGCGCTCGCCGCCGCGATCGGGAGTCTCTGGGCCTGGCGGCGGCACACGGCGTGGAGCGCGACCTTTGCCTACGCGCGGCTGCGCTCCGCTCTCGCCGGGGCGGGCCTGCCGGTTCGCGAGTCCACGCCGCCGCTGGCGCTGGCGGCGCTCGCCGGGCGGCGGATCCCGGCCGCGGCGCCGAGCGTGCGTTCGCTGGTCGACGCCTACCTGCGCGAGACATTCGCCGGCGAGGCGCTCGACGAGAGCGCGCTCGCGCCGCTGCGCCGTTCTCTCACCGAGGCCGAGGGAGCGGCGCGCGCCTTCCGCCGGCGCTCGCGTGGCCGGGCGTGAAATACTTTCGCTTTCGACCCGGAGCCCCGAAATGAGCCCGTTCGACCGTCTCCGTTCCCTCCTCGGCGCCGACGCCGACAGCCTGCTGACGCACGTCTGCAAGGGCATCCCGAAGGCGCGCATCCGCGTGCCGGCGCCCGACCAGGTCGACGCCTGCTTCGGCGCGTCGGATCGCCATCCGCAGGTGCTGGTCAACCTGCAGCGCATCCACTCGCACGGCCGGCTCGCCGAGACCGGCTACGTTTCGATCCTGCCGGTCGATCAGGGGATCGAGCACTCGGCGGCGGCGTCTTTCGCGCCGAACCCCGACTACTTCGATCCGCAGAAGATCGTCGAGCTGGCCATCGACGGGGGATGCAACGCCGTCGCCTGCACGCTCGGCGGGCTCGGCCTGGTGGCGCGCAAGTACGCGCACCGAATCCCCTTCATCCTCAAGATCAATCACAACCAGCTGCTCACGCTGCCGAACGGCGCCCGCCAGACGATGTTCGCCGGCGTCGAGCAGGCGTGGGACATGGGATGCGCGGCGGTCGGCGCCACCATCTACTTCGGCTCGGACGACGCCGACCGCGAGATCGAGGAGGTCAGCCAGGCCTTCTCCCACGCCCACGAGCTGGGCATGGCGACGGTGCTCTGGTGCTACCTGCGCAATCCGCAGTTCAAGCAGGCGAACGTCGATCACCACACGGCGGCCGACCTCACCGCGCAGGCGAACCACCTCGGCGTGACGCTGGGGGCGGACATCATCAAGCAGAAGCTGCCGACCCACAACGGCGGCTACAACGCTTTCAAGGGCTTCGGCAAGACGCACGAGAAGGTCTATGGCGAGCTGGTCGCCGATCATCCGATCGACTTCGTTCGCTGGCAGGTCGCCAACTGCTACATGGGCAAGATCGGCCTGATCAACTCCGGCGGCGCGAGCGCCGGCGAGAGCGACCTCGCCGAAGCGGTGCGCACCGCGGTGATCAACAAGCGCGGCGGCGGCATGGGACTGATCTCCGGCCGCAAGGCCTTCCAGCGTCCGATGAAGGAAGGCGTCGAGCTCCTCAACGCCATTCAGGACGTCTACCTGGCGCCCGAAGTCACGGTGGCGTGACGACGGCGATCGCCGCGGCGCGCGCGACGGCGATCGCGCGCGAGACCTGATCCGGACACCATCGTCACGGAAGCGGGCTCCCGCGCCGGCGCGAATGGGCGAACCGTCGGATCCATGGGGCGGGAGCCGGGACGCCACGCGGCCTGCCGCCATAATCTCTCGCGGCTTCGCGAGGAGTTCCGCCGATGTCGAAATCCGCCATGTCGCCGATCCTGATCCTGACCCTGCTGGGCTGCATGGCGGGAACCGCCGCCGTGCACGCTGACGCGCTCGACGCCGCCGAGCGCGCCGCCCGCACCGAAGCCGCCCGCGCTGCCGAGCTCGCCTTCGCCGGAGCGGTGGCGAACGGCGATCCAGTCGCCTTCGCCGCCGCGGTCGACGACGATGCGGTCTTCGTCGATGGCGGCGGCATCACCCGCGGCAAGGAGGCGATCGTCGCCAACTGGGCGCCGTTGATGGCGCCGGACCGTCCCGACTTCCGGTGGCATCCAGAGATCGTCGAGCTGTCGGGCGACGGCACGATCGCTCTCTCGCGCGGCCCGTGGACGATGAAGGCGAAGCGCGCCGACGGCACCGTCGTCGAGCGCGGCGGCACCTTCAACTCGATCTGGCGCCGTCAGGCCGACGGCAGCTGGCGGATCCTCTTCGACGCCGGCTGTCCGGCCTGTCCGGTCTGCGGCGGCTGAGCGCTCGGCTCAGAAAGCCGCGACCACTCCGACGCTGCCACGGCTGGCGTCGGCCTCGAGGTCGTGGCCGATCTCGCCGACGAAGCGGATGTTGCGCGCCACGAGGTAGCTCAGGCTGAGAGCGAGGTCCTCGGTCTCGGCCGCGGGGTCGTCGGAGTCGATGACGTTGTAGAGCGTCGTCACCGCCCAGCGGCCGTCCTGCCCCCGCGGGAACCAGAGCAGCTCGGCGAAGCCGCCGCGCGTTTCGAAGGCGGGCGCGCCGCCGGCGAGGAAGAGCGGGTTGTCGTCCCGGCGCTCGAGGTACTGGAGGTTGAGCTCCCAGTTCGCGTGCGGTTTGAGCGTCAGGTCCGGGCCCCAGTAGGTGATCTCGTCCTTCTCCGCGATCGGTCCTTCTTCCTTGCCCAGGTAGCCGAACAGGCCGATCCGGACGACGCCGAACTCGCGCGAGAGGCGCAGCGCGAGGTTCTTGTTCGTGTCGTTGTCGAATTCCCCTTTCGGGATGCCGTTGCCGTTGACCACTTCGAATGCCACGTCGATGTCGCCGGGAGCGGTGGCGAGGAACGTCAGCCCGCGGTCGTAGGTGAGGTTGGCGCGCACATCGCCGACCCGGACGCGGTAGATCTCGTAGTCGGCGCGCGAGAGCCGGAGCTCGCGCTTGAAGAGCGGGTCGGAGACCTGGAACTGGCCGAAGAGGAGGTCGATGCCGCTGCCGAAGAGCTTCGAGAACTGCAGGTAGATGTCCTCGAGGCCGGTCACGTCCCCTTCTTCGATGATGAAGTAGCCGTAGTAGGAGACCTTGCGCGAGATGGGCCCGCCCGACAGCAGCTTGAAGACGAACGGCGTCTCGAGATCGGCAGCGTCGTCGCCCGGCTGCTCGCGGTACGCGGCATGTCCCTCGATGCGCACGGCGAGCGGCAGGGTGTCGGGGAGCTGGAGCAGTGGATCGGCGGTCTGGATCGTGCCGCGCGCCGGCTCGGCGGGCACCTCGGAAGGGGGCTCGATTTTCGCCGGCGGCTCTTCCATCTGGAAACCGCGCGCCGCGAACTCGGCGCCGAACGCCTTGAGGCGCGGCACCGGGGCGTGGCAGAGGTTGCACGAGACGGCGTACTTCCGCGCGAAGGCGGGAATCGCGTGCGCGGCATCGGGAACGGCGAGCGAGACGAGCGCGAGGGCGAGGGCCGCAGAGGCGGTTCGGCGCATGAAGATCTCCTTGGGCGGGTCCGCGCCGGCGCCTTGTTTCCCAACGCCTGCGGCCACGCGCCTCGCAGCTTGTGGCGCCACCCGCTCCGGGGCGACGTGCGCCAGGGGGGGCCGGCCACCCGGGTGGGTGGGGACGGACGCCGAGGCCGGCGAAACCGGCGCTGGGGGGAGGCCGTAAGGTGCGGGGAGAGGGGAGAGACATGCCCGCCAACGCCGCCGCCGCGCCCGCTTCGAGCTCCGGTTTCCGCGCCGTCTTCGTCGGGGCGCGCGGCCTGCGTGCCGGCTGGCGAATCCTGCTCTTCCACCTGATCTTCGTCGCGCTCTCGGCGGGCGCGTTCTGGAGCGTGCAGCAGTTCGCCGGCGACCTGAAGCAGGGCGCCTTCACGGTCGGCAAGTTGCTGCTGCTCGAAGCGATCTACGTTCCGGCGGCGCTCGTCGCCGTCGCCGCCATGGCGCGGATCGAGCGCCGCGGCTTCGCCGACTACGGCATCCGGCTGCGCGCGCTCTTCGGAGGCAACTTCTGGATCGGCGCCGGCTGGGGCGCGGCGGCTGTCGTCCTGGTGGGGCTCGTCGTCGTCGGTGCCGGCGGCATGAGCGTGCGCGGCGTGACCGCAGGCAATCTCCTCGCCGGCGGGCTCCTCTGGGCGCTCGGGGCGCTCCTCATCGCGTTCTACGAGGAGGTCTTCTTCCGCGGCTACTTTCTCTCGGCGCTCGCCGACGGGATCGGCTTCTGGCCGGCCGCGATCCTCCAGTCGCTCTTTTTCGGCTTCGTCCTGCACTACCTGGAGAAGGACAACGAGACGCTGCTCGACGGCTTCAACGTCAGCCTGATCGCTCTCTTCTTCTGCTGGACCGTCCTGCGCAGCGGCGACATCGCCTGGGCGACCGGCATCCACTTCAGCTTCAATTTCACCTCGTTCTTCGTCCTCGGCTCACCGAACACCGCCTTCGGCGGGCCGGTCGATCCCCATCTGCTCGACTCGACGTTCGCCGGTCCGCAGTGGTTGACCGGCGGCGCCACCGGGCTCGAGGCGAGCCTGGTGACGACGCTCGTCTTCCTGCTCCTGTTCGCGATCGCCGGGCGGGGTTTCCGCCGGCGGGCCTCGGTTAAGCTCGCGGAGGCATGAAGCTCGGGCGCTTCGACCTCCGGGTGGTTTCCGACGGTGAGTTCCGTCTCGACGGCGGCGCCATGTTCGGCGTCGTTCCGAAGTCGATGTGGGAGCGCGCCAAGCCTCCCGACGAGAAGAACCGGATCCGCATGGGGACCAACTGCCTGCTCGTCGCGGCGGGCAGAGAGCTGGTCCTGATCGACACCGGCATCGGCGACAAGCACGACGAGAAGTTTCTCGACCTCCACGCCTTCGACCGCGGCCAGCGCCGCCTGCCGGACGCCATTCGCGCCGCCGGCTTCGAGGCCGGCGACGTCACCCATGTCGTGCTCACTCACCTCCACTTCGACCACTGCGGCTGGAACACCCGGCGCGACGCATCGGGCCGCGCCGTGCCCACCTTCCCGAACGCGCGCTACTGGCTGAACCGGGGAGAAGTCGAGCACGCCCGCAATCCGAACGAGCGCGACCGCGCCAGCTACTTTCCCGACAACTGGGAGCCGCTGATCGCCGCCGGCGTCGCCGAGCTCTTCGACGACGAGGCCGAGGTGATCCCCGGCCTGCGCGCGGTCAAGGCGCCGGGGCACAACGCCGACATGTGCGTGGTGACGATCGACGGCGGGCCGGCGTCGGCGGCGCCGGAGCGCGCCGTCTTCTGGGCCGACCTCGTTCCCACCGTGGCGCACGTCCCCTACCCCTGGATCATGGGCTACGACCTCTATCCGGTGACGACCCTGGAGTCCAAGAAGCGCTGGCTGCCGCGCGCCGCGGCGGAGGGGTGGCTCGGCTGCTTCGAGCACGACGCCGACACACCCTGGGCCCGGCTCGTGGCGGAGAAGCCGGGGCGCTTCCGCGTGGCGCCGGCGGGGGAGGTATAGGCTTCCTCCGGTGCGTGAACGACGCTCCTCCCCGGGCCGCCCGCCGGCCTGTGCGCTCGACGCTCTCGTCGACGCCGCGGATCGCCTCGAAGGCGTGCGCAAGGAAGAGATGACCCCCGGCGATCGTGTCCTGGTCGCGACGCGCAACTCGATCTACGCCCTGGTAGCCAACGACGACGGCAGCTTCGAAGTCTCCGGCGGCCACTACCAGCGCCAGTTCGGCCACGCCGTGCGCGTCCGGGTTCTCGGTTGCAGCGCCGGCGGCCGGGCGCTCTTCACCCGCCTCGTCGCCGCGCCCGGTCTCTTCCTCGAGTTCGAGGACGGCACGCGCACGACGCGGATCCGGCGCGTGCGCCGGCAGCTCGCGGCCGCTCCGGCTTGAGCCGGCGGAGGCCGCCGGCCGAGCGCGCCGGACATTCCCCTTGCGGCACCTTCCGATGAGCAAACAGGCGGAGATCGACTACCTCGCCCGGCTCGATGCGGCGAGTCTGGCGCAGGCGGAGGCGAAGCCCTGGGCCGACCCGGGGTGCGGCGACTACCTGATCCGGATCGGCGCGCTGATGACCGTCCTGCCGCCACCGCCGGCGCGACTGCTCGATCTCGGCTGCGGCACGGGCTGGACGAGCGCCTTCTTCGCCCGCCGCGGCTACACGGTCACCGGCGTCGACCTGGCGCCCGGCATGATCGAGCTCGCGCGGCGGATCCAGACCGCTCCGGAGCTCGATCTCCG
Organism: Thermoanaerobaculia bacterium; assembly: GCA_963699245.1. GTDB lineage: Bacteria > Acidobacteriota > Thermoanaerobaculia > Multivoradales > JAGPDF01 > JACTMI01. The sequence goes on along the minus strand of OY969426.1, from coordinate 1,002,131 downwards.
CTTCGAGGTCGGCGACTACGACGCCGTGGCGGCCGCCGGTTCGTTCGAGATCGTGGTCTTCTTCGATTCGCTCCACCACAGCCTCGACGAAGGGAGCGCGCTCGCCGCGGCCTGTCGCGCGCTCGCGCCGGGGGGCGTCTGCGTCACCTCGGAGCCGGGGCGCGGGCACGCGCGCTCGGCCGAGGCGCGCGAGGCGGTCGCCCGCTTCGGCGTCACCGAGCGCGACATGCCGCCGGCGACGATCATCGCCGCGGCGCGCCGGGCCGGCTTCCGCGATGCCGAGATCTACGCGCACCCGGCGTCGCTCAACACCGCGGCCTTTCGCCCGCCGGGGCGCGGCTGGCGCCGGCTGCTCGGCTGGAGCGTCACGCGCGCACTCGCGCTCGCCTGGCTGCAGCTCGTCCGTCGCCACCGGGTCGGGCTCGTCCTGCTGCGCAAGTGAGGCCGCCGGCCGGCTGATAAGGTCAGCAGTCCCGAGGCCCGCCGGTCGCGGGTCCAAAACCGGAATTCCGAGACGGATCACCGAGCTTCGACGACGGAGAGCGAGATGGCGACGGAAGTCGTGATGCCGCAGATGGGCGAGTCGATCGCCGAAGGCACGATCACCAAGTGGCTGGTGAAGGTCGGCGACAAGGTCGAGCGCGACCAGCCGCTGTTCGAGATCTCGACCGACAAGGTGGATGCCGAGATCCCGAGTCCCGCCGCCGGCGTGCTGCTCGAGATCCGCCACCAGGCGGGCGAGACGGTCGCGGTGCAGAAGGTCGTCGCCATCCTCGGCGCCGCCGGCGAGTCCGCCGCGGCTCCGGCGCCGGCGACTCCGAATGCCGAGCCGGCGAAGGCCGCTGCGCCAGTCTGCGGCGCCGCCGAAGCCCGCTCCCGCCCCGGCGCCGGCCGGCAAGCCGGCAGCTCCGGCCGGCAAGTTCGACTACGACCTCGTCATCGTCGGCAGCGGCCCCGGCGGCTACGTCGCGGCGATCCGCGCCGGCCAGCTCGGCCTCAAGGTCGCCTGCGTCGAGAAGGACTCCAAGCTCGGCGGCACCTGCACCCACCGCGGCTGCATCCCGACCAAGGCGCTGCTGCACGCCGCCGAGATGCTCGACCAGATCCGCCACGTCGACCAGTTCGGCATCGGCGTCTCCGCTCCGACCCTCGACATCGCGAAGACGCACGCCTACAAGCGCGACATCGTCGACAAGAGCGCCAAGGGAGTCGAGGTCCTGTTCAAGAAGAACAAGGTCGAGTCGGTGCGCGGACACGGCCGGCTCGCCGGCGCCAACGCGGTCGAGGTCACGGCGGCCGACGGCGCGAAGCGCACCCTGACCGCACGCTTCGTGATGGTGGCGACCGGCTCGGTGCCGCGCGAGATCCGCGTCGCGCCGACCGACGGCGCCAGGATCGTCAACTCCGACCACGTGCTCGAGATGGAGCGCGTGCCGAAGTCGATCGTCGTGCTCGGCGCCGGCGCGGTCGGCACCGAGTTCGCCTCGGTCTTCAAGTCCTTCGGCTCCGAGGTCACCCTGGTCGAAATGCTGCCGCGCGTGCTGCCGATCGAGGACGAGGAGATCTCGAAGGAGCTCGAGCGCCAGTTGAAGAAGCGCGACATCAAGGTGATGACCTCGACCCAGCTCGTCTCGGCGGCGGCGACCGAGAACGGCGTCAAGGTCGTCCTCAAGCAGAAGGACATGGAGGCGCCGCTCGAAGCCGAGCTGCTGCTGGTCGCGATCGGTCGCGCGCCGGTGACCGAGGACGTCGGGCTGGCGGCGGCCGGCATCACGACCGAGCGCGGCTACATCCCGGTCAACGGCACGATGCAGACTTCCGTGCCCAACGTCTACGCGATCGGCGACGTCGTCAACACCCCCTGGCTGGCGCACATCGCCTCGGCCGAGGGAATCCTCGCCGTCGAGCACATGGCTGGTCTGGATGTGAAGCCGCTCAACTACGACCGCACTCCCTCCTGCACCTACTGCGAACCGGAAGTGGGCAGCGTCGGCCTCTCCGAGGCGAAGGCGAAGGAGCGCGGCTACGACGTCGTGGTCGGCAAGTTCAGCTTCATGGCGAGCGGCAAGGCGCGCATCCTCGGCAAGGCGCAGGGCTTCGTGAAGATCGTGCGCGACAAGAAGTACGACGAGGTGCTCGGCGTCCACATCATCGGCCCGCACGCCACCGACCTGATCGCCGAGGCCTGCGTGGCGCTGCAAGCTCGAGGCGACGGCGGAGGAGCTCTTCCGCACCATCCACGCCCACCCGACTCTCTCCGAGGCGGTGATGGAGGCGGCGCACGCCTCGCACGGCGCCGCGATCCACTCGTGAAACTCGGCCCTCTGCATCCTGCGGCGGAGGAGCCGCGCGAACGGCTCGCGGCGACCTCGCTGCCGCGCGAGCGTCAGCTCGAGATCTACCGCTGGCTCAAGCTCAACCGGCTGGTCGAAGACCGTCTGACGAACCTCTACCGGCAGGGCAAAGTGGTCGGCGGCCTCTACTCGTCGCGCGGCCAGGAGGCGATCTCGGTCGGCTCGGCCTACGCACTCGAGCCCGGCGACGTCGTCGGCCCGCTGATCCGCAATCTGGGCTCGATGCTGGTGCGCGGCGTCGAGCCGCGCGAGGTCTTCACCCAGTACATGGCGCGCGCCACGAGCCCCACCGGGGGCAGCGACTGCAATCTGCACTTCGGCGACCTGTCGCGCGGGCTGGTGTCGCCGATCTCGATGCTCGGTGCGCTGATCCCGGTCATGGCGGGCGTCGCCTTCGCGGCGAAGTACGAAGGCAGGCGTTACGTCGCCCTGACCTACATCGGCGACGGCGGCACTTCGACCGGCGACTTCCACGAGGGAATGAACCTGGCGGCGGTGCTCGAAGTGCCGCTGGTGGTGATCGCCGAGCACAACGGCTACGCCTATTCGACACCGACTGCGCGCCAGATGAAGATCAAGGATCTGGCGATGCGTGCCGCGGCCTACGGCATCCCGGCGAAGATCGTCGACGGCAACGACGTGCTGGCGGTCTACGAGGCGACCCGCGCCGCGGCCGAGAAGGCGCGCGCCGGCGGCGGGCCGCAGATGATCGAGGTCAAGACCTTCCGCATGAAGGGCCACGCCGAGCACGACGACGCCGGCTACGTGCCGAAAGAGCTCTTCGAGCAGTGGAAGGCGAAGGATCCGATCGACCGCTTCGAGCGCCACCTGCTCGGCGAGGGCCTCGCGACGGCGGAAGAGCTCGAGGCGATCGCGGCCGCGCTGCAGGGGGGCGTCGACGCCGACGTCGACTTCGCCCTCGCCTCGCCTTTCCCGGCCCCCGAGGGACGCCGAGGGCGGCGTCTACGCGGAGGCGGGAGCGTGAGCGGCGAGATCACCCTTCTCGAGGCCATCTCGCAGGCGCTGCGCGACGAGATGCGCGCCGATCCGGGCGTCTTCCTGATCGGCGAGGACCTCGGCCGCTACGGCGGCGCCTTCCGCGTCACCGCCGGCTTCCTCGACGAGTTCGGTCCCGGACGGATCGTCGACACGCCGATCTCGGAATCGGGATTCACGGGCGCCGCGATCGGCGCCGCGATGATGGGCCTGAAGCCGGTGGTCGAGTTCCAGTTCATCGACTTCATGGCGAACGCCTTCGACATGATCGTCAACTTCGCGGCTCCCAACCACTACCGCTGGGGGCAGAAGGTGCCGATGGTGATGCGCGGCCCTTCGGGCGGCCGGGTCTCCGGCTCGGCGTACCACAGCGCCAATCCCGAGGGGTACTACCACCGTGCGCCGGGGCTCAAGATCGTCTACCCGTCGACCGTCCAGGATGCCTACGGGCTGATGCGCGCCGCGATCCGCGACCCCAACCCGGTGCTCTATTTCGAGCACAAGTACCTCTACCGCCGCATCAAGGGGACGTTGCCCGACGGCTTCGACACGGTGCCGATCGGCAAGGCGCGGGTGGCGCGCGAGGGGAGCCATCTCACCGTCGTCACCTGGGCGGCGATGGTGCACGTGGCGCTCGAGGCGGCGGAGAAGCTCGCCGGCGAAGGAATCGAGCTCGAGATCGTCGACCTGCGCACGATCAAGCCGATGGACGAGGAGACGGTCCTCGCCTCGGTGCGCAAGACCAGCCGCGCGCTGGTGCTGTCCGAGGAGCCCTACACCGGCAGCGTCGCCGGAGACGTCGCGGCGCGCATCGCCGAGAAGGCCTTCTGGCACCTCGATGCGCCGCTCGCCCGACTGACCTGCCTCGACACGCCGGTGCCCTACAGCCCGCCGCTCGAGGACCACTACCTGCCGAACGCCGACAAGCTGATCGCCCGCGTGCGCGAGCTGCTGGCGGCCTGACGCGCGTGAAGTCGCCGCTGCCGCTCGGGCTCGCCCTCGCGGTCGCGGCGCTGCCGTTCCTCGTCCGTCCGCAGCTGCTCGGCGGCGACGAGCCGCACTATGCGGCGATGGCGGCCTCGCTCGCCTTCGATCGCGACGCCGACGTGCGCAACCAGTATCGCGACGTCGCGGCGGGCACGAGTCTCGCGGCCGGCCGCCGATTCGTCGGGCGGCAACTCGATCCGCACCTCGTCGAGACGCCGCGCGGGCCCAGGTTCGCGCACCCGCTGGGGCTGCCCCTGCTCGCGGTGCCGGCGCTCTGGCTCGGTGCCGCGTTCGGCCTCGGCGGCTATCCCGACCTCGCGCTGGGGCTGCTGACGGTCGTCGTGTCGTTGCTGGCGCTGCGCGAGCTGGCGGCCTTGCTGGCGCGCCGGCTCGACTCGCCGCGAGACGGCGCTCTGCTGGCGACGATGCTCTGGTGCGGCACGCCGCTCTGGTTCTACGGCCGGACCTTCTTCACCGAGCCCTATCTCGCCGCCGCCGCGATCCTCGCCGCCGGTTGCCTGGCTCGCGAGCGCTGGGTCGCCGCCGGCCTCCTGCTCGGCGGGGCAATGACGATCAAGGAGCCGGCGCTGTTGATCGCGGCGGCGATGCTGGCGGCGGCCTGGTGGCTCGGCGGGTGGGGAGCGCTCCGGCGCGCGGCGATCGGGCCGGCGATCGCGGCGCTCCTCTTCGTGGCGCGCAACCGGCTGATCTACGGCGGCGGCGCGGTCGAGTTCCCGCAACCCTTTCACGGCGGCGACTGGGGAGAAGGGGTGATCGGCACCCTCGTCGACCCGGCGCACGGCCTGCTCCTCTTCGCCCCGCTCGCGCTGGTCGTCCCCATCGGCGGGTGGCTGGCGCGGGGAGGCGCCGGGCGACGCTGGAGCGGCCTCGCTCTCCTCCTGATGGCCGCCTGGTGGCAGCTCGTCGCGGCCTGGGCCGACTGGCGCGGCGGGACCTGCTTCGGTCCGCGCCTGCTGGTGCCGGTGCTGCCGGCCCTGGCGATTCCGCTAGCCGAGTGCTGGCGCCACGCCGGCGCGCGAGGGCGGGACGCGCTGATGTTGCTGGCGGCGCTGGGCGCTGGAATCGAGATCGGGGCGATCGCCAATCCGCTCAAGGCTTCATGGTCGGCGCCGCTCGGCGAGATCGTGGCGCGCAACGCCACGGCCGCGGCAGTCGCCCTGCTCGGCGCGGCGGCAGCCGGGTGGTTCTTCGAACGGACCGCTCGCGCCCGGCTGATAAGGTAAACCGTTCCGGGGCCCGCCGGCGGCGGGCCCGAACCGGATCACCGCAATCGATCACTGAGCCGAACCGACGGAGAGCGAGATGGCGACGGAAGTCGTGATGCCGCAGATGGGGGAGTCGATCGCCGAGGGGACGATCACCAAGTGGCTGGTCAAGATCGGCGACAAGGTCGAGCGCGACCAGCCGCTGTTCGAGATTTCGACCGACAAGGTGGATGCCGAGATCCCGAGCCCCGCCGCCGGCGTGCTGCTCGAGATCCGGCACCAGGAAGGCGAGACGGTCGCGGTGCAGAAGGTCGTCGCGATCATCGGCGAGTCCGGCGCGGCTCCCGCACCGGCTCCGGCTGCGCCCGCTCCCGCGCTTTCACCCGCACCCGCGCCCGTTGCTCCGGCGCCCGCTGACGCTCCTGCACCCATCCTGCCGCCCGTCGCCGCGGGCTCGCTCGAAGAGCGCGTGCGGACCCTCTCGTCGCCGCTGGTGCGCAACATCGCGCGCGAGAACGGCGTCGACCTCGCCCAGGTCGCCGGCACCGGCATCCACGGCCGAGTTACCAAGCAGGACATTCTCGCCTTCATCGAGCAGCGCAAGGGCGCTCCGGCCCCGGCGGTCGCCGCCGGCGCCGTCGCTGCCGCGGCGCCCGCCGGCGCGGCCAAGATGGCGACCGGCTTCCACGTCCCGGCCTACACCGCCGGCGAGAACGTGGTGATCGAGCCGATGTCGAAGATCCGCCAGATCACCGCCGCGCACATGCGCTACTCGAAGGACACCTCGGCGCACGTCACGACCGTCTTCCACATGGATTTCGCGCACGTCTGGCGGATCCGCGAGCGCGCCAAGCGCAAGTTCGAGCAGGTCAACGGCACCAAGCTCTCGTTCATGCCGTTTATCTTCAAGGCTGTGGCGGCGGGCCTGAAGGCCCACCCCAAGCTCAACGCCTCGATCGACGGCACCAACGTGGTGTTCAAGAAGGACGTCAACCTCGGCATGGCGGTGGCGCTCGACTGGGGGCTGCTGGTGCCGGTGATCCGCAACGCCGATCAGCTCAACCTCATCGGCCTGGCGAAGACGGCGAACGACCTCGCCGACCGCGCCCGCGCCAAGAAGCTCGGCCCCGACGAGGTCAAGGGCGGCACCTTCACGATCACCAACCCGGGGGTCTTCGGCTCGCTCTTCGGCACGCCGATCATCAACCAGCCGCAGGTGGCGATCCTCGGCATCGGCGCGATCGAGAAGCGCGCCATGGTGGTGACCGACGAGGACGGCTTCGACCACATCGTGATCAAGCCCATGTCGCTACTTCGGCATCACCTACGACCACCGCCTGGTCGACGGCGCCGACGCCGACCACTTCATGAACACGGTGAAGAAGGTCCTCGAGTCGCCGCACTGGCCGGAGCTCGAGCCTTACTCCTGAGGGCGCCCGGCCGGCATCGCTCGCGACGCCCCGTGGCGTAGGATCTCTCCATGCACAACGAGTTCACGGCGATCATCGAGCGCGACGGCGACTGGTTCGTCGCCTACAGTCCCGAGATCCCGGGCGCCAACGGTCAGGGCGCACGGCCGAGGAGGCGCGGCAGAGCCTGGCGGAGGCGATCGCTCTGGTTCTCGAGGACCGGCGCGAGGACGGGCTGCGCGGCCTGCCGGCCGACGCGCTGCGGGAAGTCGTTGTCGTTCCGTGAGGCAGCGCGAGCTGCTGCGCCATCTGCGCCGGAACGGCTGCTACCTCAAGCGACAGGGCAAGGAGCACGAGCTCTGGAGCAACCCGCGGACCGGATGGGTCGAAGCCGTCCCGCGGCATTCCGAGATCTCCGATCTCCTCGCCCGCAAGATCTGCCGCAATCTTTCGCTCCCTGAGCCGTGAGGCTTGCGGGCGACCGCCGAAATCCGCGCCTGTCCCCTTCTTGTGTTCTGCGGATTGGGTAGAGTCCGGAGCCGAGAATCTCGGTCCGAGGTCGGCCCTGTCCGGGGAGGTCCGTCGTATGGCTCGTTTCCTGTCACGTCTCAGCGCGACGCTGACCGCCCTCGTGGTCGCGGCATCGATGGCGTGCGGTGGGGGAGGCGGATCGTCGACCTCGCCTCCGCCGCCGCCGACGAAGATCAACGTCACGTTGCGCTTCTCGGACTACGTCCCGGTATCTACTGCCGCGGACGGCGGCCGCGCCGTGAGCATCGCGGTCAAGAACCCCGACGGCGTCACGCAGAACACCGATCTGGGCCAGGTGACGTTCACCGACTCGACGTCGGGCAACTACTGCATCGTCTCCGGCTCGCACGTGAAACCCGTGCGCTCTGGGACGAGCCAGTGCTTCAGCGTCTCGCAAAGCGGCACGGAAGAGTACAAGGTCGTGCGTTCGGACCTGGACCGCTTCTGGTCCACGGGCGACTATATTGATTTCAAGCCGGACGGGCGAACGCTCGTCGCCGACGAGAAGGTGTTCAGTCCGGGTGATGTGAGCACCATCAACGCCGGTTTCGACTTCATCCAGCAGTGCGCGAAGGGCGGGAACCTCGTCGCGACGCGCGGCTCGATCGCCGGCCTGACGAAGGATTATATCACATACGGAAGCGGCGGGTGGGATGGTTCAAACATGACTTTGCCCGCGGGCGCACCTAACTTAAAACAAGCCTCCGCCGTTGAAGGCGGCAGGACCTACAATATCGATTATGACTACGGCGGGTTCTACGATGGGTACTCTGCGGGCGGGGGCTTGACCTGCCCAGCTGAGTTGAGCTATGGTGTCAAGGCGTGGAACGCCGGCGCCAAGTAGCGATCCTCCTTTCTCCTCTTTCCCGTCGTGATCCCAGAGCACAACGTTTTTAGGAAAAAGGGTGAAAATGGTGACAGACACCATTTTCTGAGTCGACAACTTCGGGGCACGCCGGGAAAAAGGGGACAAGCACCGATTGGCGGGGATCGTGCGGCCTCTTCCCTCGGCTGTCTACGGTTCGTCGGGTAGCAGGGCCCCGAGCCGGCGGAGGAGACGCGGCACTTCGTGCGTCGTGACGTCCCAGACGAGGTCGAAGTCGACGGTCAGGTCGTCGAGATCCGCGCCTGTCTTTCTTTCTTCTACCAGCCGAGCAGGTAGGCGAAGATCAGCGGCGCGACGATGGTGGCGTCGCTCTCGACGATGTGCTTCGGCGTTCCGATGTCGAGCTTGCCCCAGGTGATCTTTTCGTTGGGCACGGCGCCCGAGTAGGAGCCGTAGCTCGTCGTCGAGTCGCGAGATCTGGCAGAAGTAGCCCCAGAACGGGATGTCGGTGATCCCCATGTCCTGGTAGAGCATCGGCACGACGCAGATCGGGAAGTCGCCGGCGATGCCGCCGCCGATCTGGAAGAAGCCGATCGACTGCTCGGCGCTCGCCTTCCGGTACCACTCGGCGAGGAACATCATGTACTCGATGCCGGTGCGCACCGTGTGGACGTTCTTCACGTTTCCCTTCAGGCAGTGCCCCGAGTACATGTTGCCGAGCGTCGCGTCCTCCCAGCCGGGGACGACCATCGGCAGGTTCTTCTCGGCCGCGGCCATCAGCCAGGAGTCCTTCGGGTCGATCTGGTACTGGTCCTTCAATTTGCCCGAGAGGAGGATCCGGTACATGAACTCGTGGGGAAAGAGCCGCTCGCCCCGCTTGTCCGCCGCCTGCCACTCCTCGAGCACCGCGCGCTCGATGCGGCGCATGGCCTCCTCTTCGGGAATGCAGGTGTCGGTCACGCGGTTGAGGTGGCGGTCGAGCAGGTCGCGCTCCTGCTCGGGGGTCAGGTCGCGGTAGTTCGGGACCATCACGTAGTGGTCGTGCGCCACCAGGTTGAAGACGTCCTCCTCGAGGTTGGCGCCGGTGCAGCTGATGATGTGCACCTTGTCGCGGCGGATCATCTCGGCGAGGGAGAGGCCGAGCTCGCCGGTCGACATGGCGCCGGCGAGGGTGACCATCATCTTGCCGCCGCCGGCGAGGTGCTTCTCGTAGTCCTCGGCGGCGCGCACCAGGGCGGCGGCGTTGAAGTGGCGGTAGTGATGGCGGACGAAGTCGCGAACCGGGGACTGGGACATGACTCCGGATTGTAGAAGAGAATGAGCGCGCGATGGACGGCGCGACGCGCGATCGGACGCGAGACGCACTGGAGCTGGCTCGGCCGGATCCCCTACGACGACGCTTTCCGCCGGCAGATCGAAGCACGCGAGGCGCTGCGCGCGCGGCGAGGGGCCGGAGCGGCTCTTCCTGCTCGAGCATCCGCACGTCTACACGCTGGGACGCAACGCCTCGCGACGACGACCTGCTGCTCGGCGAGGCGGAGCGCGCCGAGCGCGGCATCGAGGTCGCGGTCACCGACCGCGGCGGGCAGGTGACCTACCACGGCCCCGGACAGCTCGTCGGCTACCCGATCCTCGACCTCAACCCCGACCGCCGCGACCTGCGCCGCTACGTGCGCGACCTGCAGGAGGTGCTGGTCCGGACTGCTGGCGGCTTCGGCATCGCCGCGCGCGGGGGCGAAGGGGAGCGCATCGGCGTCTGGGCGGGTGGAGCGCAAGATCGCCTCGATCGGCATCCACCTCTCGCGCTGGCGCACCACCCACGGTTTCGCGCTCAACGTCTCGACCGAGCTCGGGCTCTTCCGCGGCATCGTCGCCTGCGGCCTGCCGGAGGTCGACATGACCTCGATCGCGCGCGAGCGGGGCGCCGCACCTCCCCTCGAGGAGGTCGCCGCGAGCGGCTGCGGCCGCACTTCGCCGAGGTCTTCGGCCGCCGGCTGGTCGCGGCGGAGGAGCGCGCCGTGAAGGCGATCGAGATCGGGCTCAACGCCGTCGTCGTGGCGGTCACCGACGAGCAGCCGCGCATCCTGATCGCGGCGCGCGACGGCGGCGAGCCCGAGCTGCCGGCCGGGGCGCTCGACGCCGCGCGCGACCGCACGCTCGAGCTGGCGCTGCGGCGCGGCGTGCGCGAGCAGCACCGGCGTCGGGCTCGGCTACGTCGAGCAGCTCTACACCTTCGGCAACCGCTACCGCGATCCGCGCGAGCGCCGGGGGGGCGCGCGCATGCTCTCGGTCGCCTACCTCGCGCTGGTTCGCGAAGCGCCGCTCGCCGAGAGCGGGGCGGTCTGGCGCGACTGGTACGACTTCCTGCCCTGGGAGGACTGGCGCGCCGGCCGCCCCGAGCTGCTCGACCGCACGATCGCCCCGGCGCTGGCGCGCTGGGCGCGCTCGGCCCCCGACCGGCGGCAGGCGGCGCTGCGCAAGGAACGGGTCGAGATCGGTTTCGGCCTGTCGGGCGCGCCCTGGGACGCCGAGCGCGCCATCGACCGCTACGAGATCCTCTACGAGGCGGGGCTGGTCGGGGAGGCCTGGCGCGCCGGCGGCGGCCGCGGCGAGACCTCGGCCGAGGAGACCGTCTCGGCGCCCGATGATCTCGGGGTGCGCCTCGGCCTGTCGATGGCGCTCGACCATCGCCGGATCCTGGCCAGCGCGCTCGGGCGGCTGCGCGGAAAGCTGCGCTACCGGCCGGTCGTCTTCGAGCTGCTGCCGCCCGCCTTCACGCTCCTGGCGCTGCAGCGCACGGTCGAGGCGCTCGCCGGCGCGCCGGCTGCACAAACAGAACTTCCGCCGCCTGGTCGAAGTCGGAGGCCTGGTCGAAGGCACCGGGCGCCAGGAGACGCGCACCCGCGGCCGCCCGGCGGAGCTCTTCCGCTTCCGCCGCGACGTGCTGCGCGAGCGCCCGGCACCGGGAGTCGGCCTGCCCGGGCCGCGGGCCCTGCCGAGGGAATAAACAGGGCCTCCAGGCTCAGCAGAGCGGCGCTTGACGGCGAGAAATACTCACCTTTAGGATAAGCGGCGCTGGCGGAGATCCCGCCGGTTTTTTCGGGCCGTATATATCCTCAAATTGAGCATAAAGAGGGGAACCGAATTGGCGACGGCGACTCTGGAGGCGACCGCAGGAACGGCGGCGGCGCGCGAGCGGCTCCTGCGCGTCATCCCGGCGGTCGAGTGGCCGGTCCACGCCGGCTACATCGACGCCATCCTGCGCCTGAAGCGCGAGCGCAACGCGGTGATCCTGGCGCACAACTACCAGACGCCCGAGATCTTCCACGGCGTGGCCGACTTCGTCGGCGACTCGCTGGCGCTGGCCCAGCAGGCGGCGAAGACCGACGCCGAGGTCATCGTCCAGTGCGGCGTCCACTTCATGGCCGAGACCGCGAAGGTCCTGACGCCGGACAAGACCGTGCTGATCCCGGACCTCGAGGCCGGCTGCTCGCTGGCCGCGTCGATCACCGGCGCCGACGTGCGCCTGCTGCGTCAGCGCTACCCGGGCGTGCCGGTCGTCACCTACGTCAACACCTCGGCCGAGGTGAAGGCGGAGTCCGACATCTGCTGCACCTCGGCCAACGCGGTCGAGGTGGTCGAGTCGCTCGGAGTGCCGAGGGTGATCTTCCTGCCCGACGAGTACCTCGGGAAGTGGGTCGCCGGCCGCACGAAGGTCGAGCTCGTCCTCTGGAAGGGGCACTGCGAGGTGCACGAGCGCTTCACCGGCCCCGAGATCCGGCGGCTGCGCGCAGTCGAATCCGGGGGTGCTGGTGCTCGCCCACCCCGAGTGCCCGCCGGAGGTGCTGGCCGAAGCCGACTTCGTCGGCTCGACCGCCGGCATGATCCGCGAGGTCGGCGCGGCGGGGAGCGCGCAAGGTCGTGATGATCACCGAGTGCTCGATGAGCGACAACGTCGCCGCGGCGCACCCGGAGGTCGAGTTCGTGCGGCCCTGCAACCTCTGCCCGCACATGAAGCGGATCACGCTGCCGAAGATCCAGCGCGCGCTCGAGACGATGCAGTTCGAGGTCGAGATCGCGCCCGGCGTGGCGGCGCGCGCCCGGCGCGCGGTCGAGCGCATGCTCGAGGTCGGCCGCGGCGAGCGTCGCCATTGAACGTCTCCGGATCCCGGCCATGAGTTGCGGCCGTCCCGATCGAGTCGACGCCGATCTCGTCGTCCTCGGCACCGGCGTCGCGGGCCTCACCGCGGCGCTCGGCGCCGGCGATCTCGCCGTCCACCTGCTCACCAAGAGCGCTCTCGAGTCGGGGCTCGAGCCCCTGGGCGCAGGGCGGCGTCGCGGCGGCGATGGGCGCGCGGCGACACCCCGGAGCTGCACGCCGCCGACACGGTCGCGGCCGGCGCCGGCCTGGTCGATCCCGAGGTCGCCGAGCATCGTGGCGCGCGACGGCGTGCTCGCCGATCCGGCGCCTGATCGAGCTCGGCGCCGAGTTCGACCGCGGCGAGCGGGCGAGCTCGCCCTCGGCCGCGAGGCGGCGCACAGCCGCCAGCCGCATCCTGCACGCGCACGGCGACGCGACCGGCGCCGAGCTGGTGCGCGCGCTCGGCCGCGCGGGTGCGCCGCGAGCCGGCGGATCGAGCTCTTCGACCGGCACGTTTGCGGAACGGCTGGTGGTCGACGGCCGGCCGCGTCGTCGGCGTCCTGGCGCTGCACGCCGACGGGCGCCGCGTCCTTCACGCCGCGCCGCGCGTCGTGCTGGCGACCGGCGGCCTCGGCCAGCTCTACCCGCACACGACCAACCCGGTGCGAGGCGACGGGCGACGGGCTCGCGCTGGCGGCCGAGGCGGGCGCGCGGCTGGTCGACCTCGAGTTCGTCCAGTTCCACCCGACCGCGCTGGCGGTCGACCGCGACCCCCTGCCGCTGCTCACCGAGGCGCTGCGCGGCGAGGGGCGACGCTGGTCGACGAGCGCGGCGAGCGCTTCATGCCCGGCGAGCACGAAGCGGCGGAGCTGGCGCCGCGCGACGTAGTCGCGCGCGCGATCTGGAAGCGGCTGGCGCCGGCGGCCGCGTCTTCCTCGATGCGCGCACCGCGGTCGGGGAGCGCTTCCCGGACCGTTTCCCGACCGTCTTCGCCGCCTGCCGCGAGGCCGGCATCGACCCGCGCGTCGACCTGATGCCGGTGGCGCCGGCGGCGCACTACCTCATGGGCGGCGTGGCGGTCGACATCTGGGGGGCCGCCAGCGTTCCCGGGCTCTGGGCCTGCGGCGAGGTCGCCGTCCACCGGCGTGCACGGCGCCAACCGGCTGGCCTCGAACTCGCTGCTCGAGGCGCTCGTCTTCGGCGCCCGCGTCGCCGAGAGCGCTCTCGCGACGACGCCGGACGGACCGGTGCCGACGCCGGATCCCCTGCCCGCCGCTGGGGATCCCCGTCTCGCGGCGCCGGAGATCCGGCACGCGGTGCGCGCGCTCGCCTGGCAGAGGCTCGGCCTGGTGCGCGACGGCGCCGGGCTGGCGGCAGCGAGCGAGAGCCTCGCGAATCTCTGGCGCGCGCTGCCCTCGGGCGCGTCCGAAGCGCGCAGCCTGGTCGCGGCCGGCACCCTCGTCGCCGCCGCGGCGGCACGGCGCGAGGAGAGCCGCGGCGCGCACTACCGGACCGATTTTCCCGCGCCGAGCGACGCTGGCGCTGCCGGCAGGTCGTCGAGGTCGACGCCGGCGAAGACCTGAACATTCGCTTCGTGGAAGACGAGGAGGTACCCGAATGACCCACGCGTTGCCGCCGCTCGAGTCCTGCCGCGACCTCGTCCGGCGCGCGCTGGCCGAGGATCTCGGCCGCGCCGGCGATCTCACCTCGGCCGCGCTCGTGCCGGCAGGGGCACGGGCGCGGGGCGCCTCGTGGCGCGCGCTGGCGGAGTGCTCGCCGGGCTGGCGATGGTGCCGATGGTCTTCGAGCAGCTCGATGGCGCCGTCGCGGTCGAGTCGAAGCGCTCGGATGGCGAACGGGTCGCGGCCGGCGACGATCCTCGCGACGCTCGACGGACCGGCGCCGCGCGCTGCTCGCCGGCGAGCGCACGGCGCTCAACCTGCTCGGCCGCCTCTCGGGCATCGCCACCGCGACGCGCGAGCTGGTCGACCTCGTCGCCGGCACCGCGCGCCGGGTCGTCTGCACGCGCAAGACGACGCCGACCCTGCGCGCCCTCGAGAAGTACGCGGTGCGCTGCGGCGGCGGCGCGCAACCACCGCTTCGGCCTCGACGACGCGGTGCTGATCAAGGACAACCACGTCGCGGTCGCCGGTTCGGTGGGAGACGGCGATCCGCCGCGCGCGCGCCGCGGCCGGTCACCTGGTCAAGATCGAAGCGGAGGTCACACGCCTCGAGCAGCTCGAGGAGGCGCTCGCCGCCGGTGCCGACGCCGTCCTGCTCGACAACTTCTCCCCCGCGGTGCTGCGAGAGGCCGTCGAGGCCAACCGGGGGCGGGTGCCGCTGGAGGCCTCGGGCGGCATCACGCCGCGGACGATCCGCGCCGTGGCCGAGACCGGCGTCGACCTACATCTCGGTCGGCGTGGATCACCCACAGCGCGCCGGCGCTCGACGTCGCGCTCGATTTCGAGCCCTGAGCCGGCGACCCGGTAGACTTCGGCCATGGCGGAGGGACTGGTCCAGATCGGCGGCAAGCGCCGCGAGCCGCGCCCCGAGTGGCTGCGCATCAAGCTGGCGACGCCGGCCGAAGTACCACAAGGTTCGCAAGCTGGTCGACGGCCTCAACCTCCACACCGTCTGCGAAGAGGCGCGCTGTCCCAACATCTACGAATGCTGGGGGAGCACGGCACGGCGACCTTCATGATCCTCGGGCGACATCTGCACGCGGCGCTGCGGCTTCTGCGCGGTGACCTCGGGGCGCCCGCCGAAGGGGCCCGACGCCGCCGAGCCGGAAAACGTCGCCGCGGCGGTCGCGGCGATGGGGCTGCGCCACGTCGTCCTCACCTCGGTCGATCGCGACGACCTGCGCGACGGCGGCGCCCGCCACTGGGCGGCGGTGATCGAGGCGGTGCACGTGCGTACCCCCGAATGCGCGGTCGAGGTGCTGACGCCCGACTTCCGCGGCGTCCCGGACGCGCTCGACGTCGTCCTCGCCGCCGCGTCCGGAGATCTTCAGCCACAACATGGAAACCGTGCCGCGCCTCTACCGCGCGGCCCGGCCGGGCAGCCGCTACGACCGCAGCCTCGCGCTGCTCGCCGAAGCGGCGCGGCGGCGCGAGGCCGGCGTGTTCGCGGGGCGGGTCAAGACCGGCATCATGGTCGGACTCGGCGAGACGCCGGAGGAGATCCGCGCCACGCTGGGCGACATCCGCGCCGCCGGCGTCGAGGTGCTGACGATCGGCCAGTACCTGCAGCCGACGACGAAGCACCTGCCGGTCGACCGCTACGTTCATCCGGACGAGTTCGCGCGCCACAAGGCGCACGCCCTCGAGCTCGGCTTCGCCGCACTGCGAGGTCGGGTCCGCTGGTGCGCTCGAGCTACCACGCCCACGAGCAGGTCGACCGCCCCCTGCGCGAGCCGGCCGCCGTCGCCGGCTGACGCCGCGCCTCCTAGGTCTTCGAAGTCGGAGTGGCGGCTCGACGCTGAACGAGCGCCAGGCCGATCAGGATCAGAACGAAGCCGGCCGCCTGGTGGTCCTGCAGCGCCTCGCCGAGGGTGATCGCCGCGAGGGCGCTGGTGAGCAGGGGCTGGATGGTCGTGAAGGCCGCGACGATCGCCGGCGAAGTGCGCCGCACCGCCCAGGTGGCGAGGGCGAAGTTGAAGGCGGTCGGAACGATGGCCACGTAGAAGAGGGCCGGCAGGACCTTCGGCGGCAGCGAGCTCCAGGGGGTCGCGGCGAGCGCGGGAGCCGAGACCGCCAGCGTGCCGACCGAGCCGAAGAGGAAGCTGGCGGCGATCAACGTCCGCCAGGGAATCCGGTGGAGCAGCGGACGCTGCAGGACGAGGAAGAAGGCGTAGCAGAGACAGTTGCCGAGGATCAGCAGGTCGCCGACCGCCGCTGTTCCCGCCACCTCGAGCTGCAGCGGATCGAGCAGGACGACCGCTCCGCCGGCGGCGAGGAGCACGCCGGCGAGCCGGGCGCCGGATACGCGCTCGATGCCCAGGGCGGCCGCCGCTGCGGCGGTGAAGACCGGGATCGACGCCATCAGGATCGCCGAGCTGGTCGCGGTGGTGCGCGACAGGCCGAGCAGGAAGAGGGTCTGGTTGGCGAAGATGCCGAGCGCGCCGAGCAGCGCGAGGAGCGGCCAATCGCGCCGCGCCGGCACGAAGCGGTCGTGCCGCCAGGCGAAGACGAGCAGGATCGGCGTCGCGATCGCGACCCGCGCGCCGGCGAAGGCGAGCGGCGTCAGCCCGGTGAGGACGACCTTGCCGACGACGTGGAGGGTCGAGAAGAGGACCTGGACGATGAGGAGCGCCGCCAGGACCCGGGGCGGCGTTCCGCGCATCGGCGCATCCTAGCGTCCCGGACCGCGCGTCGACGTTGGTGCTTGCCGCTGCGCCTTCCG
This sequence comes from Thermoanaerobaculia bacterium, assembly GCA_963699245.1. GTDB lineage: Bacteria > Acidobacteriota > Thermoanaerobaculia > Multivoradales > JAGPDF01 > JACTMI01. Next base: position 985,257 of record OY969426.1, on the reverse strand, counting down.
CCGGTAGAATGCGCCGCGAAAGGCTTCTCCTTGACCTCCGACGACCTGCAGATCCGTTCGCTCTCCGAGCTCGACCTGGACGACATCGTCCGGATCGTCGAGAAGACACGTAATGTCTATCAGCCGGACCTCTGGGAGGACCGGGTGACCTACTACCTGCGGCGCGACCCCGAGGGATCGGTGGTCGCCGAGCACGCGGGGCGCGTGGTCGGGTTCATGCTCGGCGACGTGCGCTCGGGCGAGTTCGGGCTCGAGGAGCCGACCGGCTGGATCGAGGTCATCGGCGTCGATCCCGACGCCGGCGGACGCGGCATCGGGCGGGCTCTCGGCCAGGCGATGCTCGACCGGATGGCGGCGCGCGGCGTGCGCCGGGTACGGACGATGGTGGATGCCTCGATGCCGGACGTGGAGCGCTTCTTCGGCGCGCTCGGGTTCGAGCCCGACAGCCTGCGACCCTTCGTCAAGCGGCTGGCCGAGCGAGCTGACTGAAGGGACCGAGGAACGAATCGAGCGATGGCCAACACGACGACGACCGAGCTTCCCAGGAAGTACCACGACGCGGTGGAGCGCTGGCGGCAGATGTACCTGCCGGACTACGACTACCTGATCGCCAACTGGCAGCGCTTCTTCCCGCGCGACCCCGAGTTCCGCCTCTGCGCCTACCGTGAGCTGCGGCATGCCCTGCGCGGTCGAGGTCGGCCAGGACCAGGGGAAGCCGAAGGCCGAGCGCGCCTGCGAGATGCGTCCCGAGGCGGCGCAGCACCTGATCGCCGCCATCCGCGCCCAGGCCTCGACCGAGTTCGGCTCGATCCAGCAGCACCAGCTGACGCTGGCGCGCGCCCAGGACGAGGAAGAGCAGGCGATGGTGCTGCGCATGATGGCCGAGGAGCTGCGCCACGGCTACCAGATGCTCTCGCTCATCATCGCCGACGACTGGAAGCCGATCACCGGGCAGTCGAGCGAGGACACGGTCGAGGAGATCCTCTCCATGCAGACCGGCTCGCACGTGCTCGGCGCCTTCAACGTCGACTTCGAGTCCTTCGTCGACAACATCGTCTTCTGCGCCCTGATCGACCGGGTCGGCAAGTACCAGCTCTCGATGCAGAAGGTCTCGGCCTACGCGCCGATGGCCGATTCGATGCCCCAGATGCTGCGCGAGGAGGCCTTCCACCTCGCGACCGGCGTGGTCCCGCTGCGCCGCTGGGTCGTCAAGGCGGCCGCCGGCTCGCCGATGATCACCATGGAGGTGATCCAGAAGCACCTCAACAAGTGGGTCCCGCGCGGCCTCGAGATGTTCGGCGACGAGCGCGGCGGCGGCACCAACGTCAAGTTCGGCTTGAAGCCGATGAAGAACCTCGAGGCCCAGGACCAGTACTTCAAGGAAGTCGAGAAGGTTCTCCACGACCTCAACCTGCGCTACCTCCGCGCCCGCCTGCCCGATCTCACGGCGGCCACCGCGGAAGAGGCGCTGGCGACCCTGGCGCGCGACGGCGGCAGCTTCCGCGGCGTCGCCGGCGAGGATCTCCTGCACATGCCGCACCGGGAGTACTTCCGCCGCCGCGGCGAGCCCGCCTTCCGGATGACCGGGCTGGCGGGGGAGGCCTTCGACCGACGTCGAGGCCTACCTCGGGCACCTGACCCGCTCGCTCCCCGACGGCTACCGCGCCACGCGCGACTTCCTCGATTACGTCGCCGGCCTGCGCGCCGTCGCCGCCGGCGAGAAGACTGCCGAGGAGGCCCAGCGCCACATGCCGGCCCTGCGCCGCGTCGGCGGCGTCTGCCCTTGCTCGCGCGCCGTGCGCTGGGTGGCTGACGAGATCGTCGAACTGCCCGATCCACCGAGCACGCCGGCCTGAGCCGGTCCGGAGCGCCGACCACGATGAGTCTTCTCGACTGGCTGGTCGTCCACGGTCTGCCGCTCGTTCCCAAGCCGATCGTCGGCCGAGTCGCCAGCCGCTACGTCGCCGGCGAGACGCTCTCCTCCGCGCTGGCGACGGTCGAGCAGTTGCAGGCCGAGGGCGCCATGGCCACTCTCGACCTGCTCGGCGAGGAGGTGCGCGACAGCGGCCGCGCCGCCCACAACGCCGAGGCCTGCGAGCGGATGCTCGACGCGATCGGCGAGCGCGGCCTGCCCTCCAACATCTCGCTCAAGTTGAGCGCGCTCGGCCTCAAGGTCGACGAGGGGCTCTGCCGCGAGAACCTCGAGCGGGTGCTCCAGGCGGCGCGCCGCCACTCGAACTTCGTGCGCATCGACATGGAGGACGCGTCGACCACCGACGCGACCCTGCGCATCTACCGCGACCTGCAGAACCACTATCCCCACGTCGGCGTGGTGCTGCAGTCCTACCTGCGGCGGACGCTCGGCGACATCGACACGCTGCCGCGGGTCGGCGCCAACGTGCGGCTCTGCAAGGGCATCTACATCGAGCCGCGCGCCATCGCCTACAAGGCCTACGAGACAGTGCGCCACAACTACCTGCAGGCGCTCGAGAAGCTGCTGTCGCGCGGGGTCTACGTCGGCATCGCGACGCACGACGACCACCTGATCTGCGGCGCCCTCGCCCTCGTCGACCGGCTGCGGGTGCCGCGCGAGCGCTACGAATTCCAGATGCTGCTCGGCGTCGAACCGGAGCTGCGTCGGGTCCTGATCGCCGCCGGCCAGCGCCTGCGGGTCTACGTGCCGTACGGGAAGGACTGGTACCCGTACTCGGTCCGCCGGCTGCGCGAGAACCCGAAGATCGCGCGCCACGTCACCCGCGCCCTCTTCACCCGCGGTTGAAGCTGTTCCCCGGCGCCTGAAGGGCGGTCGTTGCGGGCTAGAATGCCGCGATGTCGCACCCCCAGTTCAACTGCTCGAAGTGCCCCGCGTACTGCTGCACGTACGACCACATCGAGGTGACCGACAGCGACCTGACGAGGCTCGCGCGCCACTTCGGCCTCGCCGAGAAGGTCGCCGAGAAGCGCTTCACGCGCTGGATCGAGGGCGGGAAGACCCGCATCCTGCGCCATCGCAAGGACCGCATCTTCGGCACCGCCTGCCGCTTCCTCGACGACAAGACGCGCCAGTGCTCGATCTACGACGGGCGCCCGAAGATCTGCCGGACCTACCCGGGAACAGCGCGCTGCGGCTTCTACGATTTCCTCGCTTCCGAGCGGCGTTCGCAGGAAGACCCCGACTACGTTCCGTCCTTTACCCGGGGCTGAGGACCGGCCCGAGCGGAGGAGCGGCGTGCTGAAGAGTCTGACCGTGCGCAATCTCGCCGTGGTGGCGGGCGGAGAGGTCGAGCTGGGCGCGGGCTTCAACGTGCTGACCGGCGAGACCGGCGCCGGCAAGTCGCTGGTCGTCGATTCGCTCGGGCTGCTCGCCGGCGCGCGCGCGGCCGCCGACCTGGTGCGCGAGGGAGCCGAGTCGCTGACGGTCGCGGGGGTCTTCGAGCTGTCCAGAGGGCTCGCCGCGAGGCTCGAGGTGGCCGGCTTCGACCTCGAGGACGACGACGAGCTCGTCGTTCGCCGCGAGATCGGCCGCGAGGGACGCAACCGCGTCTTCGTCAACGACCGGCCGGCGACCCTCCGCCTGCTGCAGGAGCTGGCGCCGGCGCTGCTGCGCATCCACGGCCAGCGCGAGGAGCTGGGGCTGGCCGATCCCGAGCTGCAGCGCGCCTGGCTCGACCGTCTCGGCGGAGTCGACGGCGCGAAGCTGCTCGACGCCACGGCCGCGGCGCACGACGCCTATCGCGCCCTCGCGGAGCGGCTCGAGCGCCTGGTCGGCGACGCGACGCTGCGCGCCGAGCGCCTCGACCTCCTTCGCTTCCAGGCTGCCGAAATCGATGCCGCGCGGCTCGCCGCCGGCGAGGACGACGCCCTGCGCCGCGAGCGCGACGGCCTGCGCCACGCCGAGGCGATCGTACGCGGGCTCGGCGCGGCGCTGGCGCGGCTCGCCGAGGAGGAGGGCTCGGCGCTCGAGTCGCTCGGCGCCGCGCGCCACGAGCTCGAGGCCGTCGCCGACTGGGAGCCGCTCGCCGGCGACCTGGCGCGCGAGATCGCCGAGCTCGGCTCGCGCGCCGGCGAGGCCGGCCGTGCGCTCGCCGCCCGCCTGGCGGGCTTCGAGGTCGAGCCCGGGCGTCTCGACGAGGTCGAGGAGCGCCTGGCGCTGATCGAGCGGCTGACGCGAAAGTTCGGCGCCGACGTCGCCGCGGTTCTCGAGCGGCGCGCGACGATCGGCCGCGAGCTCGCCGAGCTCGAAGGAGGGGAGGAGAGCCGCGACGCGCTCGAAGTGAAGACCGGCGCGGCGCTCGAGGCCTACCGGCAGGCGGCGCTGGCGCTCTCGGCGGCGCGGCGGAAGTGGGCGGCGGAGCTCGGACCGCGGCTCGAGCGCGAGCTCGGCGAGCTGGCGCTCGGCAAGGCCCGGCTCGACGTCGTGCTGGAGCGCGCCGCGCGCTCGGGCAGCCCGCTCGTCGTCGACGGCGAGGGCGTCGAGTTCGGCGCCGCCGGCTTCGATCGCGTCGTCTTCCGCTTCGCGCCCAACCCGGGCGAGCCGCTGCTGCCGCTGGTGCGCATCGCCTCGGGGGGCGAGCTGGCACGGGTCGCCCTGGCGCTGCAGCTCGCCACGCGCGGCGACGAGGAGGCGACGGGGCCGACGCTGGTCTTCGACGAGATCGACGCCGGGCTCGGCGGCGCCCAGGGCGCGGCGATCGGCCGCAAGCTGCGGCGCCTGGCGCGACGCGGCCAGATCCTCGCGGTCACCCATCTCCCGCAGGTGGCGAGCTTCGGCGACCGTCACTACCGCGTCACCAAGAAGGTGCGCGGGGGGCGGACCTTCGCCGAGGTCGAGGCGCTCGGGCGCGCCGAACGCGTGGACGAGATCGCCCGCATGCTGTCGGCCGACAGGGTGACCTCGCTGTCGCGCGACCACGCGGGCGAGATGCTCGCCGCCGCCGAGAAGGAGCGCCGGTGAGCGCCGCCGCGTCGGCGACGCGGGTCTGGCGCTTCGGCGAAGCGGTCGACGGGCTGCGCGCCGTGCTCGGGCGCGGCGGAGTGCTGGCGATCCCGACCGAATCGAGCTACGGCCTCGCCGTCGATCCGCGCGACGAAACGGGGGTCGAGGCGATCTTTCGGCTCAAGGGGCGCGCCGGGTCCAAGGCGCTTCCGGTCGTGGCGGCCGACGTCGCGGCGCTCGAACGGCTGGGCGTCGCCGCCGGCGATCCGGCCCTCGGCTGGGCGCGGCCGCGCTGGCCGGCGGCCCTCACCGTGGTGGTCGGGCTCGCGGCGCCGATCGCGGCTTCTGGCTGGCGAGGCGACCCTGGCGGTGCGCGTCCCGGGCGAGCCGCGGCTGCGCCAATTGCTCGCCAGCGCTCGGACCGCTGACCGCGACCTCGGCCAATCCGAGCGGTGAGCCGGCGCTGGTCGATCCTCACGCGGTCGCCGGGTGGTTCGAGCGGGCCGGCGTCGACGGGCTGGTCGTCGACGGCGGCCTGCTGCCGGGCGGTCCCCCTTCGACTCTCGTCGCCTGGCGCGACGGCGGGCCCCTCGTGCTTCGGCCGGGAAGGGTGCGGATTGCGTAGAGTGGGAAGGATGCGTGCCGGCCGGATCGCGGTTCTCCTGTTTCTCGTCGCGGCCGCCGCAGCGCGGGCCGAGGCGCCGCCCGCGATCGGAATCGACGAGATCCGCGCCGGAATGAAGGGTACGGCGAGTCGGTCTTCGCCGGCCGGACCGCGGAGCGCTTCGAGGTCGAGGTGCTCGGCGTCCTGCGCGATCTGCAGCCCGGAACGAGCTACATCCTGGCGCGGCTGTCGGGGCACGGGCTCGACAGGACCGGCGTCATCGCCGGCATGAGCGGCAGCCCGGTCTGGATCGACGGGCGGGTGGCGGGAGCGGTCGCCTTCTCCTGGCCCTTCGCGCAGGAGGCGATCGCCGGCATCACCCCGATCGCGGCGATGCGCGGCATCGCGGACGCGGCTCCCTGGGGGCGCGGCGGCGGCGTCCCCAATGTCTCGTTCGGCGACCTGCTCGCCCGCAAGTTCGACGCCGATCCGCTGCGCGCCGCGCTGGCGCCGCTCGCGGCGCCGGCTGCCGACGGCGGGCGGCCGGCGCTGGTCTGGGGGGCGAGCGGCTTCGCCGAGCGGACACGGGCCCGGCTCGCGGCGGCGCTGCCGGTGCTCGCCGGTGGCGGCGCGGGCGGGACCGAGCCGGGCGGCCGAGCTCGTCGCGGGCTCCTCGGTCGCGGCGGTCTTCGTCGACGGCGACCTCCGGCTCGCCGCCACCGGCACGGTGACCGAGCGGGACGGCGACCGCATCCTCGCCTTCGGCCATCCGATCTCGGGTGGCCGGCGAGATCGACCTGCCGATGGCGCCGGCCGAGGTCGTGACCGTCCTCGGCTCGAACTACAGCTCGTTCAAGATCGCCAACAGCGGACCGATCGTCGGCACCTTTCAGCGCGACCACGCCGCCGGGACGCTCGGCCGGCTCGGCGTCGTTCCGCGTACGCGTGCCGCTCGAGGTCGAGGTGGCCGGGCCGGTCGCCCGGCGCTATTCGATGCGGCTGGCGCGCGTTCCGGAGTTCGTCGCCGTCGCTGGTGGCGGTCGGCACGCTGGGCGCCCTCGACGCCTCGACCGCCTCGGGCGGCGTCGAAGCGCTCGACCTCGAGCTCGAGGCCGACCTCGGCGGCGACGGCAGGCTGGCGCTCCGCCAGAGCTTCGACGGTCCGCGCGCCGCCAACGACGCGCTCGGCTTCCTGGTCGGCGTGCTCGGCTTCGTCACCCGCACCGATCTCGCGGAGGTCGACGTGAAGGCGCTGCGCATCCGCGTCGTGCCCTTCGACCGCCCGCGCGCCGCCGAGCTGGTCGAGGCGCACGTCGTGGAGCCGAAACTCGAGCCGGGCAGCACGGCGCATGTCCGCCTGTTGCTGCGCGACTATCGGGGCGGGACCGGGCAGCGCGAGCTGGCGATCGTGGTGCCGGCCGATCTCGCCGCCGGCCCCGCGATCCTGGTCGTCGGCGACGGCGCCAGCCTCGACGGCGTGCGCTTCGGCCTCGAGCCGGCGGAGCCGCGCAGCTTCGCCGAAGCGCGCGAGCTGATCGGCTCGTTGGGGTCGGCGCGGCAGATCGGCGCGCTGATGATCGTACCGGGACAGGGTGTCGCCGCGGGGGGAACGACGTTGTCGCGCCTGCCGCCGTCGATGCGCTCGCTCTGGGTGGCGGGAGCTCCGTCGTCGCGCGCGTTGCGGGCGGCGATCGTGGCCCGGATGCGGCGCGAGGAGAGCGAGCCGGTCGCCGGCCTCGTGCGCATCGACATCGAGATCGAACGGCGCGAGCCGGCCGCCGCCGACGTGCCCGACAGCGGCCCTTCGAACGGATTCGCACGGCGGATGGGGAGACAGTGAGCATGCGCGGAACCACCTGGACGGCGCTCGCGATCGCGGGCGCGATGCTGGCCGGAGCGGCCGAGGGCGCGCCGGTGAGGATCTTCCGCGCCCAGAGCGGCGAATCCTTCCTCAAGGGAGTCGCCGACGGTGTCGCGGTCGAGGACGACGGAGCGCTGCGTCTGGCCCGCCGCGCCGATCCGCTGGCCACGATCGAGGCGCCCTTCGCCTTCGCGCTGGCGCGGACGAAGTCGGGCTGGGCGGTCGGCACCGGCAACGAAGGGCATGTCTACGAGATCGACGCGGCGGGGAAATCGAAGGTCCTCTTCGACGCGCCGGAGGCCGAGGTCTTCGCGCTGTGGGCCGATCCCGACGGTACGCTCTTTGCGGGCAGCTCTCCCGACGGCAAGGTCTACCGCGTCACACCATCCGGCAGCGAGGTCTGGTTCGATCCCGAAGAGGGGTATATCTGGGCGATCGCGCGCGGCGCCGACGGCGCGCTCTGGGTGGCGACCGGCAACCCCGGCCGGCTCTACCGGGTGCGCGAGAAGGGGAAGGGCGAGCGGATCTGGGACGGCGGCGCGACACACGTGCGGAGCCTCCTGCCGCTGCCGGACGGGCAGGTCCTCTTCGGCACGGCGGGCGATGGCCGGCTGCTGCGCTGGAAGGACGGCAAGACGCGCACGCTCGTCGACTCCGAGCTCAACGAGGTGGTGGCGCTGGCGCCCGGACCGGATGGCACCGCCTGGGTGGCTCTCCTCGCCTCCGAGGCGAGCTTCGTCGACCTGGCGCCGCGCGCCGCCGCGGCCGCCGCCAGCGGCGACGACGCGAGCAAGGGAGTCGTCACCGTCGATGAGGGCGCTCCTGCCGCCGCCGGCTCGCGGCCGCCCGGCGCGCGCACGCCGCGCAGCCAGATCCTCCGGCTCCTGCCTTCGGGCGCCACCGAGGAGATCTGGAGCTCGACCGACGAGACCCTCTTCGCCCTGCTGTCCGAAGGGGAGCGGCTCTGGGCGGGGACCGGCCTCGATGGGCGGCTCTACCTCTTCGAGAACGACCAGGCCCGCGTCGAGAAGGTCTTCACCGCCAAGCAGGTCGTGGCGCTCGCCGCCGACTCCGCCGGCCTCGTGGCGCTGACCGCCAACGGCTCGGCGCTGTCGCGGCTCGTCAGCAGTCGCGAGGCGAAGGGGACCTACACCAGCCCGGCGCTCGACGCCGGCCAGCCGGCGCGCTTCGGCGTCTTTCGCTGGCTGGGCGAGCTGCCGAAGGGCGCGCGCCTGACGGCGGAGTTCCGCAGCGGCTTCTCCTCGGAGCCCGACGCGACCTGGAGCGATTGGAGCGCGCCTCGCGAAGGAACCGAGCTGCCCCTCGACGGCCTCGAGCGCGGGCGCTTCGTCCAGTTCCGCCTCGCTCTCCAGGGCGCAGCGGGAGACACGCCGCGCGTCGTCTCGACCGAGCTCAGCTATCGCCAGGAGAACCTGCGCCCCGAGATCGCCAGCCTGGTGGCGCTCGATCCCGGCCAGATCCTGGTGCCGGCCGGCTTCAACGCCGCCGACCAGGTCTATGAGCCGGCGAGTCCCGAACCGGCAGGGGATCTTCGACACCCTGCGGGTCACACCGCCGCCGGTCGAACGGATGAAAGGCATCTGGCGCAAGGGGTGGCGGACGCTCAAGTGGGACGCTTCCGATCCCAACGGCGACGAGCTGCGCTATCGCCTGGAGGTTCGCCTCGACGGCAGCGAGGGCCCCTGGCTCGAGCTCGGGCACGATCTCCCCGAGGAGGCCTTCGCGTTCGACGCCACGGCTCTTCCGGACGGTCTTTACCGCTTTCGGCTGAGCGCGAGCGACGTGAAGGGGAATGAAACGGGCGCCGCGCTCTCGCGCACGCTCGAGTCGGAGCCGGTGCTGAACGACCAGACGCCGCCGGCTCTCGTTTCGGTTCAGCGCGGCAAGGAGAGTCTCACCGCCGTGGCCGTCGACGCCGCCAACCCCCTGCGCGCGGCCGAGGTCTCGATCGACGGCGCCGACTGGCGCCCGGCGCGGCCGGCCGACGGCCTGCTCGACGGCAGGAGCGAGACGCTGGTCGTCGACGCTGTGCCGGCCGGCGCGCGCATCGTCCTGCTGCGGGTGACCGACGCGGCGTTCAACGTCCGGACGTTCGATCTGCTCGCGGAGGTGAAGCGATGAACGGTCGCATCGCGGTCTACCCCGGCTCGTTCGATCCCGTGCATCACGGCCACCTCGACCTGATCGAGCGCTGCCGCCCGATCTTCGACGCGGTGATCGTCGGCGTGCTCGAGAACGAGGAGAAGACAGCCGCTCTTTTCGGTCGCCGAGCGGGTCGAGATGATCCGCGAGCTGGTCTCCGGCGACGGCTTCTGCCGGGTCGAGAGCTTCTCGGGCCTGCTGGTCGATTTCATGGACCGGGTCGGCGCCAAGACGATCGTGCGCGGCCTGCGCGCCGTCTCCGACTTCGAGTACGAGTTCCAGATGGCGCTGATGAACCGCCACCTGAACCCGCGCATCGAGACCGTCTTCCTGATGCCGAAGGAGGAGTACAGCTACCTTTCGAGCCGGCTGGTCAAGGAGGTCTTCCGCCTCGGCGGCGAGCTCGACGGCCTGGTGCCGCCGACGGTGCTGGTCCGCATGACGCGCCGGCTGCGAGTCGGCGCAGGAGCGAAATGCCCTGAGTCTCGATTCCTTCGTCCGCGCGATGCCGAAGGTCGAGCTGCACGTCCACCTCGAGGGGGCGATGCGCCCCGCGACGCTGCTCGAGCTGGCGCGGCGCAATCGCGTCTCGCTGCCGGCCGACGACGTCGACGGCCTGCGCGAGTGGTTCCGTTTCAGGGACTTCGACCACTTCGTCGAGATCTACCTCGCCTGCTCGAAGGCGCTGAAGCGCCCCGAGGACTTCCAGCTCCTGGTCGCCGACTTCGCCGCCGACCAGGAGCGCGAGAACGTGCGCTACTGCGAAGTCCACTTCACGATCGGCACGCACTGGCTGAACGGGCTGCCGATCGACGAGATCCTCGACGCGATGACCGAGACGATCCGCGCCGCCGAGCGCGAGCGCGGCGTGCGTGATCCGGCTGATCCCCGACATCGTGCGCGATGTCGGCAACAAGACCGCCGACCCGACGCTCGACTGGGCGCTCGAGGGGGCGAAGCGCGGCATCGTGGTGGCGCTCGGCCTCACCGGCCGCGAGGCGATCCATTCCAGCGCGCCCTACGCCGACCACTTCGACGAGGCGGCGAAGCAGGGGCTGCACCGCACCGCGCACGCCGGCGAGCACGCCGGGCCGGGATCGATCTACTCGGTGCTCGATGCCTGCCACGCCGAGCGGGTCGGCCACGGCGTGCGCGCGATCGAGGACGAGGCGCTGATCGGCCGCCTGCGGCGCGATCGCACGCCGCTCGAGCTCTGTCCGACGTCGAATCTCTGCCTCGGCCTGGCGCCGGACCTCGCCCACCATCCGTTCGACCGCCTGCGCCGCGCCGGCCTCGAGCTCTCGGTCAACACCGACGACCCGGCGCTGTTCAACACCGATCTGTCGACCGAGTTCCTGAACCTGGCGGCGACGTTCGACTACAGCGCCGACGACCTCGCCGGCTTGGCGCTCGCCGCCGTGCGGCACGCCTTCCTGCCGGAAGAGGAGAAGCGGGCGCTCGAAGCGCGATTCCGCGCCGAGCTCGCCGAAGCGGCGGAGAGCCACCTGGCGGCGCCGCTGGCGATCTGAGCGCCCCGTCTGGTCAGGGCGCGGCGCGCGCCAGCCAGCGCAGGGTGTTCAGCAGCAGCTGCTTGTTGTCGCACCCCGGCAGGTTCATCCCGAAATAGAAGGGGTCGGAGACACCGGCGCGACGTGACGCTTCGCCGCGCAAGACCTGGGCGCCGAACATTCCGGCTTCGCCGGTGATCACGACACGGCCGCGGCCGCGCTCGAAGGCGATCATCTGCGCTTCTCCGCCGACCGCGGTCTCCGGGCCGCTGCCGACCGCACTGGCGATCGCTCGTGATCCGAGCCGGAGCAGGACCGCGGCGCCTTCCGGCGGAACGAGGGCCTGTCCTCCGAACGTCACGATGCGGGAGACTCGCTCGTCCGCCAGCGTGCCGGTCGTGATGGCGTGAGCGCCGAGCAAGCCGTTACCCGGCGTGAACTCGAGAAACGATGGGCCGGGCAATTCCCGCGCCTGGTGCTCGACGTCGTTCACCTCGCCGTCGCTCATCCCGACGCCGAGAGCTCTACCCAGATTGGATGCCGCGGCGCCGAAGGGGGAGTGATCGGTGATCAGGAAGAGCGCGCCTCCATCCTCGATCCAGCGCACGAGGGCCGAGATCTCCTCGGTTGTGAAGGCAGCCTCGGAATTCGCGCCTTCGGGTCCGCTGGCGTTGGCGATCACGAGCACGACGCCCGACGGCGGGCTGGTCGCCCCGAACGGTTCTTTCGACCCTTCGACGCGGAAGCCGTCCAGTGTCGCGACGTGCGCGAAGGCCGAGTAGCGTCCGCCGGCCGTGTGCAGGTTCCGGTGGCCCTCGTCGACGACCAGCCGCGGCCCGCCTCCGGCGGGGAAGGCCGGGTGAGCGACCGCGGGATCGAAACCGTCGTCCGAGGCCACCTGCCCGGCGATCGGAGCGGACGTTCCGAGCCAGGCGGCCAGGAGCACGGATGCAGCCGCGCGACCAAGCCACGCGGCGGACATCAGTTCGCAGCCGACGCGGCAATCGCCGCGAGGCGCGCTGCCTCGAACTCGTCCCCCTTGTTCCACGCCGGCATCGCGTCGGCATCGGCGATGGCGAGGCCGCAGGCGAAGCCGAGCCGGGTGTCCTCGACCATGCCCGAGAAGTCCCAGTCGGCGTGCATCTCGTCGCAGGGCTGGTGGTAGCAGGTCGACTCGTAGTTCTTGCGCAGGTTCTTTCCGAACTCGGGATCCTTGCCGATGAAATCGGTCCCGCCGCCGAGGTAGAGCGCCGGCACGCCGATCTTGGCGAAGTTGAACTGGTCCGAGCGGTAGAAGGAGCCCCGGTCGGGGTACTGGTCGCCCTTGCACGACGCGCCCCTGCCTGGCGGCCTCGGCCTCGACGACGCGGTCGAGCGTCGACTTGCCGTAGCCGATGTAGGTGATGTCCCGCGTGCGCCCGAAGACGTTGCCGGCGTCGAAGTTGATGTCGGCGGCGACCTTGCCGGGCGCGAAGGGAAGGTGGGTCGGCGAGGTAGGCGGAGCCGAGCAGCCCCTGCTCCTCGGCGGCGACGAAGGCGAAGAGGACCGATCGCCGCGGGCGCTCCGGCAGCGCCGTGAACGCGCGCGCCAGCGCCAGCAGCTGGGCGCAGCCGGTCGCGTTGTCGATCGCGCCGTTGTAGATCGTGTCGCCCTCGCGCGTCGGGCGCGCCGACGCCGAGGTGGTCGTGGTGCGCGGTGTAGACGACGACCTCGTCGCGCAGCTTCGGATCGCCGCCGCGCAGCAGGCCGAGCACGTTGCCGGTCTCGATGCGGCGCACCTCGTTGGCGAGCCTCGATCGAGGTCCGGATTCCGAGCGGAACCGGGCGGAAGTCGCGCTGCTGCGGGCGGCTCGACGAGCTTGTCGAGATCCTGGCCCGCCGCGGCGAGCAGGCGGCGCGTCGCCGCCTCGGTCGCCCAGGCCTCGAACTGGACGCGCGGCTCGTCGCCCGCCGGCAGCTCGAACTGCTCGCCGCCCCACGAGGTCTGCACGACCTGCCACGGGTAGCCGGCCGAGGGGGTGGTGTGGATGATGATCGCCGCCGCCGCGCCCTGGCGCGCGGCGCTCTCGTACTTGTAGACCCAGCGGCCGTAGTAGAGGCGCCGCTTGCCGGCGAAGAGCGTGTCGTCCCAGTCGGGGTCGTTGTTGAGCATCACGAGCACCTTGCCCTTCAGGTCGACCCCCTTGAAGTCGTCCCAGCCGTACTCCGGCGCCTGGATGCCGTAGCCGACGAAGACCAGCTCCGCGTCGGGGAACCCGGCCGCCGGACGCTGGACGCCGGTCGAGCCGATGTACTCCTCGTGCCAGGCGAGATCGACGTTCGTCGCGCCGGCGCAGAGAAGGCCCACTTCGCCGGCGCCGCGCTCTTCAGGCCGACCATCTCGAAGCGTCTGCTGCAAGTTGCCGTTCGTGCCCGCCGGCTCGAATCCGATCGCCTCGAGCTGCGAGGCGAGGTAGGCGCGCGCGAGCTGCGTCGCCCCGGCTTCCCGGTCCCCGGCCTTCGAGCAGGTCGCGCGGCGAGGAAGCGGATCGGGCCGGCGAGGGAGGCGGCATCGATCGTCGCCGCGGCCTTGTCGGTGCCGGGGTCGGGGCCGGCGGCGTTCAGCGGGTTGAAAGCGGCGATGGCGAGAGCAGGCGAAAGTCAACGGGCGACGGAGGTCATGCGCGCAAGACCTCCTCTTTCTCTTTTCGACTGTAGCATCGGGCCGCTTGCCGCAGGGGAGGGCGAGCGCTAGCGTTGCCGCCCGCATGCTCTTCCGTTCCGAAGTCCGCGACGCGCTCTGTGTGAACTGGGCGCTGCCGCTTCGGTGCGGTGCCGGCATTGCCGCCGCCGCTGGTCGCCGACACGCTCGCGAACCGGCGACGGCGAGGTGGGCTTCGCCCCCTCGTCCTCTTCGCCACGTCGGGCTTCGCCACGCCGGGCATTCCCTGGCCGCGCCTCTCGTTTCCGCAGTGCAACTTCCGGCTGCTGGTGCGCGACGAGGAGCGGGTGCCTCCGTGTTCTTCCTGCGCGAGCTGGTGCCCGCCTGGGTGGTGCCGATCGCGCGCGGCTCGGGCGGCCGCCCGCCTCGGCGGCCATCCTGCGGGTGACCGGCGATGCGGCCGGCGAGATCCGTGGACGATCGCCGCCGGGCGAAAGCTCGCGCTGGCGGCGCGGCCGGGCGCGCCGGCACCCCCGGCGCCGCTGCCCGGAAACTGGCCGGAGACGGTCGCGTTCTTCCGCGAACGGCCGCGCGGCTACGTCGCCAGCGGAAGCCGACTGAGCCGCCTCTCCGCCGAGCATCCCGGCGCTGCAGGCATTCCGATGCAGGTCGACCTGATCGAACAGGGTGGCTCGAAGCTCGCATGCCGGAGGTCGAGGCGTCGATCTGGCAGCGGCCGCACTCCGCGTTCCTGATCCCGTCGATCGCCCTGACGTTCGCGGTCGAAACCGGAGTCGAGTTGCGCAATTCGGCGGAGCTGGCGCCCGAGAGCCGGCCCGCCGTCACTTAACCCGAGGGGGGAGAGCATGGAGAAGTCGAGAAAGTGGATGCTGCTGGTCGCGGTCGCAGGGGGAACGGCAATGGCGGCGGCGCTCGCCGCGCAGCAGCCCGGCAGGGTGGCGACGCCGGTGAAGGATCCGGTCATCGCGCGCGGCGAGTACCTGGCACACATCGCCGGGTGCAACGACTGCCACACGCCGCTCAAGATGGGGCCCAAAGGGCCGGAGCCCGACATGACGCGCATGCTCTCCGGGCACCCGGAGAACATGGTCATGCCGCCGGCGCCGGCGCTGGCGCCCGACGCGCCGTGGAACTGGGCGGGCGCGGCAACGTCCACTGCGTTCGCCGGACCCTGGGGCATCAGTTACTCGCGCAATCTGACGCCCGACAAAGAGACCGGGCTCGGCAACTGGACCGAGGAGCAGTTCGTTCGCGCGCTGCGCACCGGACGCCACCAGGGAAATCCGAACGGCCGCATGATCCTGCCGCCGATGCCCTGGCCCTCGGTCTCGCAGATGACCGACGAGGACCTCCACGCGGTGTGGACGTTCCTGCGCGCCATCCCGGCGGTGCGCAACGATGCGCCGCAGTCGATTCCGGCGCCGCCGCCGCCCGCGTCCGCGAGGCACTGAGGACCGGCCGGGCGGGGAGCGCGTGTTACCATCCCCGCCCGGCATGAATTCCCTCGATCCCCGTCAACAGAACCCCCAGAAGATCGCCGTCCTGCCCGGGCGACGGCATCGGCAAGGACGTCACCGCGGAGGCCGTCAAAGTCCTCGAAGTCGCGGCGGAGCGCTGGTCGCTGCCGCTCGAGCTGGTGCACTTCCCCTACGGCGCCGACCACTACCTCGAGACCGGCGTGTCGCTGCCGCCCGGGCAGATGGACGACTTCCGCGACGAACTACGCCGCGATCTTCATCGGCGCCTACGGCGACCCGCGCATCCCCGACATGCGGCACGCCGCCGACATCCTGCTCGGCATCCGCTTCCAGCTCGACCTCTACGTCAACTTCCGGCCCTGCAAGCTGCTCGACGCGCGGCTCTGCCCGCTCAAGGGCAAGACGGAAGCCGACGTCGACTTCATCGATCTTCCGCGAGAACACCGAGGGCGCCTACGTCGGCATGGGCGGCAACTTCAAGAAGGGGACGCCCGACGAGGTCGCGATCCAGGAGGACGTCAACACCCGCAAGGGCGTCGAGCGCATCATCCGCGCGGCCTTCGAGTGGGCGAAGGCGAACGGCAAGCGCAAGGTGCTGATGGCCGACAAGTCGAACGTCATGCGCTTCGGCCACGACCTCTGGCAGCGCGCCTTCGACGAGGTCGCGGCGGAGTACCCGGAGCATCGAGCCCTCGCACATGTTCGTCGACGCGCTGTGCATGCAGATGGTCAAGGCGCCCGAGCAGTTCGAGGTGATCGTGACCAACAACATGTTCGGCGACATCGTCACCGACCTCGGCGCCGCGCTGCAGGGCGGCCTCGGCGTCGCCGCCTCGGCCAACCTCCACCCGGGCCGCGTCTCGATGTTCGAGCCGGTCCACGGCTCGGCGCCGAAGTACGCCGGCACCGGCCGCGCCAACCCGTTCGGCGCCATCCTCTCCGCCGCGCTGATGCTCGAGGACCTCGGCCACGTCGAGGCGGCGCACGAGATCGAGGCGCGTGGTCGCCGGCGCCATCCGCGCCGGCGACACGACGCACGACCTCGGCGGCGACCTGACGACCTCCGAGGTCGGCGACGTCGTGGCGCGCGAGCTCGCCGCCGCGCCCGTCGCCCGCTGAGCGCGGCGCGGCCATGTCGCTCTCCGAGCGCGAGCTGATCCACGACTGGAACGTCGCCGCCGGCGCGCCGCAGCCGGCGCGCGGCAAAGTCGAGCTCAACGACGAGACGCTGCGCGACGGCCTGCAGTCGCCGTCGGTGCGCACGCCGCCGATCGAGCAGAAGCTCGAGATCCTGCACGGCCTCGCCGAGATGAGGATCGACGCGCTCGATCTCGGCCTGCCGGGCGCCGGCCCGCACGTGGTGAAGGACGTCCTGCGCCTGGCGCAGGAGATCGTCGGCCAGCGCCTGCCGATCTCGCCCAACTGCGCGGCGCGAACGCTCGAAGCCGACATCCGGCCGATCGTCGAGATCTCGCAGCAGGCGGGGATCGCGATCGAGGCCGCCTGTTTCCTCGGCTCGTCGCCGATCCGGCAGTACGCCGAAGGGTGGGAGATGCCGCGGCTGCTGCAACTCACCCGCGACGCGGTCTCCTTCGCGACGCGCGAGGGGTTGCCGGTGATGTACGTCACCGAGGACACCACGCGTGCCCGCCCCGAGGACGCGCGGGCCCTCTACACGGCGGCGATCGAGGCCGGCGCGCGACGCATCTGCGTCGCCGATACCGTCGGGCACGTGACGCCGGCCGGCACGCGCGCGCTCGTTTCCTTCCTGCGCGAGGTGGTCGACGCGACGGGTGAGCAGGTCGCCATCGACTGGCACGGCCACAACGACCGCGGCCTGGCGATCGCCAACTGCATCGCCGCCGCCGAGGCGGGCGCCGACCGCATCCACGGCACGCTGCTCGGCATCGGCGAGCGGGTCGGCAACGCGCAGCTCGACCAGATCCTGGTGAACTTCGAGCTGCTCGGCTGGAGCCACCGCAACGTCGCGCCGCTCGCCGAACTCTGCGCCCTCGTGGCGCGCGCCACCGGCGTCGCGATTCCAGACAGCTATCCGGTGGTCGGCCGCGACGCCTTCCGCACCCAGACCGGCGTCCACGCCGCAGCGATCCTCAAGGCGAAGGCCAAGGGGGACGCGTGGCTCGCCGACCGCATCTACTCCGGCATCCCGGCTGCCATGGTCGGACGCAAGCAGGAGATCGAGGTCGGCCCCATGAGCGGACAGGCCAACGTCACCTACTGGCTGAGGAGCGCCGCATCGCGGCCTCGCCCGAGTTGGTGAAAGCGATCTTCGACGCCGGCAAGGCGGCGGGGTCGACACTGGGCGAAGAGGAAATCCTCGCGCTCTGCCGGCGCCACGGCGCCGCCGTCTGACCTGCCTCAGACGGGCATCAGCACCCGCCGGACCCAGGGCCAACGCACCAGCAGCGAGATCCCGACCGCGACCGCCACGGCGAGCCCGAGGCGCAGCTCGGCGGGCACGCCCGTTCGGATCGAAGCGCCCAGCCAGAGCAGGGGCAGGTGCAGGACGAACGCGGCGAGCGCGTTGCGTCCGAGCGGCAGCAGGAGGGGGCCGAGCCAGCGCGCCAGGCCGGCGCGCCAGCGATCGACCGCGAGCCAGAGGAAGGTCCCGGCGACGATCACGTTGAACAGACGCAGGGGCGCCAGGGTGCCTCGCTCGACCCAGGGGGCGAGCACGCCCCGCGTGGCATTGGCGTTGCCCGGCGTCGAAGCCTCCCAGGCCAGGAAAGCCGCGCAGAGCGCCCCCGCGAGGGCGAGCAGCAGGATGCGCCGGCGCCCGTCTTCCCCGGGGCGGGTGGCGCGAGGCGGGAAACGCCAGGCGAGCGCCATCCCGCCGAAGAAGAGGAGCTGCCAGCTCGACGTCGTGAAGCTGGCCCGCGGCATCTCGACCCACGGCAGCAGCAGGCTCTTGCCCGAGACGAGATTGGCCGCCCACAGCGAGAGCGATAGAACGATCGTGAGCAGGGCGCCGCGCGGGCGGCGGAGCAGCCAGAGGACGGCCGGGGTCGCAGCGACCAGCACCGCATAGCGCGGCAGCACGTCGAGAGCGAGGCCGTGCTCGAAGGAGAAGAGTCGTTGCCAGTCCGGCTGGCCGGGGAAACGGCGATCGATCGACTGTTGGGAGAACTGGGGCGAGGCTTCGGTGGCCAGCGCGATGGCGATCAGCGCGGTGTTGAGCGCCAGCAGCCAGAGCGCGCGCAGGCGCAGCCGGCGAAGCAGGCCGGCGCGACGACCGGTCTCCTCGAAGCGGCGCGCCACCAGGCCGAGCGTGGCGCCGGAGACGCTGAAGAATCCCTCGGCGGCGGTGGCCCAGCCGAGCGGGAAGTGCGCCTCGAAGCGCGTCCAGCCGAGGTGACCGACGATCATGAGGAGGACGAAGAGGCCGCGCAGGAGGTCGAGGCGGTCGTCGCGCCCGGCGGACGTTGCGCTGGCCGGGGCGGTTCCCGCCGGGTTCGTTTTCATGCGCCGTGCATTCTCTCCCAGCGCCGGCCCGAGCGCGCGGCGCGGGTGAGAGAATCGTCGCGGAGGCGAGAACCGTGCTGCTCGAAGGACTCACCGTCGGACCGCTCGAAGAAAACTGCTGGCTGGTCGGCATCGCGCCGCGTTGCGCGGTGGTCGATCCGGGTGCCGAGAGCGACCGCATCTTCCGCGCCATCGAGCGCCGCGGGCTCCAGCCCGAGCAGATCCTGCTGACCCACGGGCACGTCGATCACATCGCGCACTGCGCGCAGGTCGCCGAGCGCTACGGCATCGGCATCTGGGTCCACCGCGCCGACCTGCCGCTGCTCGAAGGCCCGCAGTGGCCGGAGCTCGAGCGGCTGCTCGGCGCCCGCCCCTGCCCGGCGCCAGCCGGCTTCCTCGTCGAAGGGACGCCCCACGCGGTCGCCGGGCTGGAGCTCCAGGTCCTGGCGACGCCGGGGCACACTCCGGGCGGCGTCAGCCTGATCGACCGCGTCAGCAGGACGATCCTGGTCGGCGACACCCTCTTCGCCGGCAGCGTCGGGCGGACCGACCTGCCGGGCGGAGACTGGGAGACGCTGGTGCATTCGATCCGCGGCAAGCTCTTCGCGCTGGACGGGGACTGGCGCCTGCTGCCCGGGCATGGCCCCGAGACATCGCTCGAGAGCGAGCGGCGCGACAATCCCTTCGTCGGCGCCCATGCGAGCCTCGTCCCCGGCTGAGGCCGGCGCGGCGCCGGCGCGCCCGGCTCCCTGGCGGCGCGAGCTCGAAGTCTGGCTCGAGGCGCTGGCGGTCGAACGCGGACTGTCGCCGCGCACCCTCGCCGCCTACCGCGCCGACCTCGCGCGGCTCGGCACCTGGCTCGAGAGCCAGGGCGTCGACTCCTTCGAGCGCGCCTCGGCCTCGGATCTCGCGCGCCACCAGGTCGAGCTCCATCGCGGCGGGCTCTCGGCCGCGCTCGATCGCGCGCGCCCTCTCGTCCGCGCGCGGGCTCTTCGCGTCGCTGGTCGACGAAGGCCGGCGCGTCGACGATCCGACCCGCCACCTCGTGGCGCCGCGCCGCGGGCGGCGGCTCCCCAGGGTGCTCGGCGAAGAGGAGGTCGCCCGCCTGCTCGCGGCGCCGAAGCCCGACAGCCCAGCCGGGCTGCGTGACAAGGCGATGCTCGAGCTCCTCTACGCGACCGGCCTGCGGGTCTCGGAGCTGGTCGGGCTTGCGCCTGTCGCAGCTCCGGCTCGAGGGGGGCTTCCTGGTCGCCTTCGGCAAGGGGAGCAAGGAGCGCATCGTGCCGGTGGGCGAGAGCGCCGAGGCGGCGCTCCGGCGCTATCTCGACGCGGGCCGCCCGGCGCTGGCGCGCGGGCGGCAGGATGCCGTCTTCGTCAGCCGGCGGGGTGTCGCGATGACCCGCCAGGGCTTCTGGAAGATCCTCAAGGCCCACGGCCGGGCGGCCGGCATCGACCGTCCGCTCTCGCCGCACGTCCTCCGCCACAGCTTCGCCACCCACCTGCTCGAGCACGGGGCCGACCTGCGGGCGGTCCAGGCGATGCTGGGTCATGCGGACATCTCGACGACGGAGATCTATACTCACGTCCATCGTGCCCGACTGCGGCAGGTCTACGACCGCCATCATCCGCGGGCTTAGCGCCCTCCTCGTCGCCGGATCCTGCCTGGCGGCGGATGCCGCGCGCGCCGACCTGATCGTGCTGACCGACGGCGGCACGATCAAGGTGACGGGCTACGAGAGCCGCGGCGACCAGGTGATCCTGCAGCTGCCGACCGGGGGCTCGATCACGCTGTCGATCGAGCGCATCGATCGCGCCATCCCGGACGAGATCGAGAGCGACGCGACGCCTCCTCCTCCGCCGCCGCCGAGCTTCAATCTCCGCTTCGTCGAGGGGCACACACCGCCCGAGACGCCCTACGGCGGGCCGATCTTCGAGGTGGCGCGGCGCCACGGCCTGAACCCCGAGCTGGTCGCCGCCGTCGCCGAAGTCGAGTCGCGGTTCCAGCCGCGGGCGATCTCGAAGGCGGGGGCGCGCGGCCTTTTGCAGGTGATGCCGGCGACCGGCGAACGCCTCGGCTTCCGCCCGGCGGAGCTGCTCGACCCGCAGAAGAACCTCGACGCCGGAGCCAGTTACCTGCGCCAGCTCGCCGATCGCTTCGGCGACGACCTGGCGCTGGTGCTGGCGGCCTACAATGCCGGCGAGGGGGCGGTCGATCGCTTCGGCGGCATCCCGCCCTACCGCGAGACCTACCTCTACCTCGAGCGCGTCTACGGCGTGCTCGGGCTCTCCTTCCGCTCCGGCACGTAGCGCAGAACGACGAGCGTGCGGTCGTCCTCGACCGGCGCGTCGCTGCAGTGCGTCCGCAACGCGCCGAGCAGGCGGTCGCGCAGCTCCTCGGCCGATTCGAAGGCGCCGGCGAGGGCGCGCTCGACCCGCTCGTAGCCGAAGGGGTCGCCGGTCGTCGAGAGACACTCCGGAATCCCGTCGGAGAGCCAGACCACCCCATCCCCCGCCGCGAGGCGATAGGCGCCGATGCCCGGCGGCCCGGGGAGGGCGCCGAGCGGCGCGCCGGGAAGCGCGATCTCCTCGACCCGCCCTTCGCGCCGGACCAGGTAGCAGGGCGGATGGCCGGCATTGGTCACCTGCAGCTCGCCGGAGCCGGGATCGAACTCGGAAAGAGTCAGGCTGACGAAGCCGCGCTCGCCGGGCCGCGCGCGCAGAAGGCGGCGCAGGCGGTCGAGGATGGCGGGCGCCGCCAGCTCCTCCTCGACCAGCAGCGCGAGCGCCGACTTGACCATCGCCATGCGGAGGCCAGCCGCCAGGCCATGCCCGGAGACATCGGCGACGACCACCGCCAGCCGCCCGCCGGGGCGCCGCAGGATGTCGAAGTAGTCGCCGCCGATCGCCGAGCTCGGCTCGAAGGTGGTGGCGATGTCGACGCCGGCGCCGGCCTCGAGCGCGTCGGGCAGCAGGTCGCGCTGCACCCGCCGCGCCAGCTCGAGCTCCTTGTCGATCGCTTCTTTCTGCGCCGCGGTCTCGACCAGCTCGCCGAGGTGCTCGGCCATGGTGTTGAAGGAGCGCTGGAGGTCGCCGACCTGGTCACGACGCTTGACCGGAATCCGATAGGTGAAGTCGCCGCGGCCGATCGCGTCGGTGGCCTTCGACAGCCGGTTCACGGCGCGCGACAGGCCGACGATCATGAAGATCGCCACCGCGGCCGCCACCGCCCAGATCTCGAACAGCAGCACCGAGACGCCGGCCAGCGCGATCCACGCCGTCGAGTCGGCGCGCTCGGAGGCCGAGAGCATCGCCCGGTAGAGCCCGCCCGAGCTGGCGGCGAGCGAGACCGCCACCGCTTCGGTCACCGGCTTGCCGTCGGCCAGGCCGCGCAGGGTACCAGTCTGCTCCATCCAGAGGATCGTCGGCCGATCGGTCCACGACGGGTCGTGCGGCGTCCGCGGCGGGCTCAAGCGGTAGAACTCCGCCTCCTCGGCGGGGTCGCGGTGGATCCAGAGGCCGCGGAAGGAGAGCACGCGGCCGGCGATCTGCAGCCGGGTCACCGGCAGCTTGCGCGGGTCGTCGGCGCGGTAGAGCTGCAGCCAGGTGCGCGTGCGGCGGCGCAGCAAGTCGCCGAGGTCGCCGTCGAACCAGGCGAGGACGCCGTTGTCGCCGGCGCCCGCCACCGCGGCGACCGACAGCGCGCCGCTGCGCAGAGCCACGAAGGGGCGGTGGATCTCCTCTCCAGTGACGTCGTTGCGCGCCGCCTGCGCGGCGGCGAGCCACTCAGGCCAGCTCTCGGGCGCCTCTTCGTCGTTGCCGACGCGGAGGCCATGGCGGTAGGTCGCGAAGTGGAGATCTCCGGCTTCGAGCGTCGAGTGCCGGCCGGCGCCGCCGGTGCCGAGCCGGGAGAGGGCCGCGGTCTCGACTTCGTCACGCAGGTCGTCGATGGCGTCGCGATAGAGGTGGCCGAGCAGGAAGCCGCCGACGAGATAGGCGGTCAGGGCGACGACGAGCGCGATCAGTCCGAGCGGCAGGACGCCGACCAGGAAGTACGAGAAGGCGAGCCGGCGGCCGACCCGCCGCAGGGCGCGCCGCCAGAGCAGCACGAAGAGCCAGACCGCCGCCAGGGCGAAGAAGGCGCCGATGGCCAGCCTGCCGCCGGCGGCGGCGAGCGGATGCTCCGTCAGGTTCGCCAGCATCCCCGCGGCGACGAGATAAGCCAGGCCGCCGAGGCCGAAGACGATTCGGCGGCGGCGGCGCTTCGCGGCGGTGGGGGAGGGGAGGGGCACCGTGTAGGAGTACGCTCGGGGCCGGATCCGGGTTCCGCGACGGCGGATCCGGGCTGCGGCCCAGCTAGCCTAGAATACGGACGGCCCTCGCGACCGTCGCCGGGTCGGAGGATCGTCCCGATTCCGCGAAGGGGAGGTTTCGATCGTGTCCCGACTGCCGCGAGCGCAGGAGTTCCTGAAGACCGGATTCAACGCCGAGGCCGCCAGCGCGGCCCGCTTCCGTGCCGCCGCGTCGCGCGCCGAGCGCGAAGGCAAGCACGACCTGTCGCGCTCCCTCAAGGAGCTGGCGGCGGAGAAGGACTCCCTGGCGGTCGTGCAGCTCGAGGCGGCCGGCCTCGTTCGGGCGCCCGAAGAGGACCTCGCGGCGGCGCTCGCCGAGGAGCGCTACGAGAACGAAGCGCTCTATCCGCGCATGGCCCGCGACGTCGATGCGGAGACCGCCGAGATTTTCCGCTCGGTCATCGCGCTGCAGCAGGAGCACGCGCAGAAGCTCGAGGCGCTGCTCGACCAGCTCGTCCACACGAGCGCCGAACCCGCTGCCTGAGGGCCGCGAAAAGCCCTTCCAGCGCGGTTTTCGGGGCGCCGCGCGCGCTTGTGACCCCCCGACCCATGAAATAGGATCCCGGTGATGGATCTCCAAGGCGAATCCTGGCTCACCACCAAGCTCGACACCTTCATCGACTGGGCCCAGAAGAACTCCTTCTGGCCGCTGCCCTTCGGCACGGCCTGCTGCGCCATCGAGTTCATGGGCACCGTCTCGGCGCACTACGACATGTCCCGCTTCGGCTACGAGGTGGTCCGCTTCTCCCCGCGCCAGAGCGACCTGATGATCGTCGCCGGGACGATCACCGACAAGATGGCGCCGGTCCTCAAGCGGATCTACGACCAGATGCCCGACCCCAAATGGGTCGTCTCGATGGGCGCCTGCGCCTGCTCGGGCGGCTTCTACCGCGCCTACCACGTCATGCAGGGGATCGACGAGATCATCCCGGTCGACATCTACGTCCCGGGCTGTCCGCCGTCGCCCGAAGGGCTGATGTACGGCATCCTGCAGGTCAAGGAGAAGATCGACCGCGACCGCAAGGCGCTCAAGCGGTCGAAGAAGAACCGGCCGGCTGGAACTCCGAAGCATGCAGCCTGAGGCGCCGCTTCCCGGATTCCTGAGCCGTTTCCCGGCGGGCAGCGTCGAGGCCGAGCCGGGCCTGGACCAGCCGACCTGGCGGGTTCGCCGCGACGTTCTGCTGGAGGTCTGCAGGGAGCTCCAGGACGGTCGCGAGACCGAGCGCTACGACCTCCTGCTCGAGATGTTCGGCGTCGACTACCCGGAGCGCGACGAGCGCTTCGAGGCGGTCTACCACCTCTACTCGGTGCCCACCGGCAAGCGCCTGCGCCTCAAGGTGCCGGCCGGCGAGGCCGACCCGACCTACCCCTCGGTGACGCCGGTCTGGAAGGGCGCCGACTGGTTCGAGCGCGAGGCGTTCGACCTCTTCGGCCTGCGCTTCGAAGGTCACCCGAACCTGCGCCGCATCCTGACCCACGAAGGCTTCCAGGGCCATGCCCTGCGCAAGGACTACGATGCGGCGCGGCGCTGGATCCTGACCGAAGACAAGATCTACATGCCGAAGCTCGAAGCGCCGGAGCGCGGCGACTCGATGTTCGAGCGCATGACGATCAACATCGGCCCTTCGCACCCGGCGATGCACGGCACCTTCCGGATGGTCGCCATCGTCGACGGCGAGGAGATCGTCGCCTCCGAGATGGAGATCGGCTACCTCCACCGCTGCTTCGAGAAGATGTCGGAGACGCACACCTGGCAGCAGGTGATCCCGTACACCGACCGCCTGAACTACTGCTCCTCGTTCATCAACAATGTCGGCTACTGCCGCACGGTCGAGCAGATGCTCGGCATCGAGGTGCCGCCCAGGGCGGTCTGGGCGCGGATGATCCTCTCGGAGTTCTCGCGCATCATGGACCACTGCGTCGCCAACGGCTCGACGCTCGTCGACTGCGGCGCGCTGACCAACTTCTGGTACTTCTTCCAGCCGCGCGAGGAGATCTACGGCCTGCTCGAGTCGGTCTGCGGCGCGCGGCTCACCGTGTCGGCCTGCCGCATCGGCGGCCTGCTCGCCGACCTGCCGGACGATTTCCTGGATCGCTGCAAGAAGCTGCTCGAGTTCATCCCGCCGATCATCGACGACATCGAGACGGTGGTCGACAAGAACCGCATCTGGCTCGACCGCTCGGTCGGCATCGCGGCGATCTCGGGCGCCGACGCGCTCAACTGGAGCTGGACCGGTCCCTGCCTGCGCGCCGCGGGCGTGGCGCTACGACGCGCGCAAGCAGCACCCTTACGACCTCTACGACCAGCTCGACTGGGAAGTGCCGACGCTGACCGGCGGCGACGTCCACGATCGCTACAAGCTCCGCATGCTCGAGATCCGCCAGTCGCTGCGCATGCTGCAGCAGCTCGTCGAGATGGGCGTGCCGGAGGGGCCCGTTCGTGGTCGACGACCCGCACGTCGCGCTGCCGCCGAAGGACGCCTGCTACAACCAGATGGAGTCCATGATCTACCACTTCAAGCTGATCATGGACGGCATCAAGGTGCCGCCGGGCGAGAGCTACGGCTTCGTCGAAGGCGCCAACGGCGAGCTCGGCTTCTACTGCGTGTCGGACGGCTCGGGCAAGCCCTACCGCGTGCGGGTGCGGCCGCCCTGCTTCCCGATCTTCTCGGCCTTCTCGACGCTGATGCAGGGACACACCGTCTCGGACGCCATCGCCACCCTGGGCGGCCTCAACGTGATCGCCGGAGAGCTCGAACGATGACCGTCGATCCCCGCGCCCTCAGCCTGCCGGGTATCCAGGACCCGCCGAAGACGCCGAAGCCGCGGCGCATGACCTTCGCCGAGCGGCTCTACCTGCCGCTGCTCGCCGGCATGTGGGTCACGCTGCGCCACATGTTCCAGAACCTCCTCGGCCTGCGCAAGCGGGTGACCATCCAGTACCCCGAGGAGCGCCGGCAGTACAGCCATCGCTATCGCGGCCACCACATCCTCACCACGCGCCCCGACGGCTCGGTGCGCTGCGTCGCCTGCTTCCTCTGCGCCACCAACTGCCCGGCCGAGTGCATCCACATCGAGGCCGGCGAGCAGCCCGACGTCAACATCGAGAAGTACCCGGTGGTCTACGAGATCGACATGCTGCGCTGCGTCTTCTGCGGCTACTGCGTGGACGCCTGCCCGGAAGAGGCGATCATCATGTCGAACAACTACGACATGGCCTTCTACAGCCGGGACCAGTCGATCGTCGGCAAGGCCGACCTGATGAAGCCGTACACGATCGACCCCGAGCGCCTCGGCTATCGCCCCTACTATCCGGAAGAGGACGCGAAGCACGCCGAGATGCGGCGCCAGGCCTTCGACCTCGTCAGCGCGGCGAAGGCCAGGTCGGGCGCCACGGCCCACTGATCCCGGCGGGCGTTCAGGCCGCCGGCAGCCGCACCTCGAAGTGTGCGCCCTGCTCGTCGTCGAGCAGGCGAACCGCTCCGCCGTGCACCTCCGCGGCCCAGCGAACCACCGACAGCCCCACGCCGCCCGAGCCCGAATCGGTGTTCGCGTCGGCCAGACGGACGTAGCGCTCGAAGATCCGCTCGCGCTCCTGGGCCGGGATGCCCGCGCCGAGATCGCGCACCCGCAGGACGATCTCCCGTCCCTCGCGCCGGGTGACGACCGTCACCGCCGCTCCCTGCGGGCCGTGCTTGAGCGCGTTGTCGATCAGGTTGAAGGGGATCAGGCGCAGGAAGCGCGCATCGCCCGAGACGATGGCGCGATCCTCGAGGTCGAGTCGGATCTCGACGCCCCGTTCGGCGGACAGGGGGGTGAAGCGCTCGACGGTCTCGCGCACGATCGCCGAAAAATCGACCACCGCGCGCTGGATCGGCGCTTCGCTCCCGGGCTCCGAGCGCGCCAGGGCGAAGAGTCCTTCCAGGATCGACTGCAAGCGCTCGACCTCCTGCAGGTTCTCGGTCAGGAGGGCGCGATATTCCCCGGGCGTGCGCTCGCGCCGCAGGGCGACTTCCAGGCCGGTGCGCAGAACCGACAGCGGATTGCGGATCTCGTGCGAAGCGTCGGCGGTGAAGCGGCGCATGGTCGCCACGCTGCGATCGAGCCGGGCGAGGACCTGATTGAAGCTGGTCGCCAGGACCGCGACTTCCTCGACGGCGCCGTCCGGCAGGCTCAGCTGGCCGCCGAGCTCGACCGGCGACAGCGCGCGGATCTCGGCGACCAGCGTCGCGACGGGCGAGAGCGCCCGGCGCGCCAGCAGTCGTCCCCCGCGCACGGCGACCGGAATGATCACCAGGCCGAGGAGGAAGAGCCCGCCCACCAGCCGGCGCTCCAGCTGCCGGAGCGAGGCGATGTCGCCGATCGCCTCGACGGCGGTGACGGGGCGGCGGCGCGAGCCACGCCCACCGATCGAGTGACGAACGATGAGGTGCGGTTCGCTGGCGCCCGGCGCCCGCAGGTAGAGAACCTCCGAGGTGCTGTCCGGAGCCGCGGTCGGGAGCTCGGGCGCTCCGGGTGTCGCGGCGACGACGCGCCCGTCGTCGAGCAGTCGCATCCAGATCGGGAAAGGCTGCTGCTCGACCTCCCTGAGCTCGGGAGCGTCGAGCCTGCCGGTGACCTCGACGTAGGTCGCCACCGTCTCGGCCTCGTTCTTGAGCTCGAGCACCGCGACCTGGCGCGACTCGGTGCGCGAGGTCGCCCAGACGGCGATCGCGATGACGCCGTAGAGCACCAGCAGCGACGCCGCGAACCAGCGGGCGATGCGGCTCTCGAGGGAGAGTCGCGACTTCACGGCGCGTCGTCGTCCAGCCGCAACGCCCAGCCGGTCCCGGGCACGGCGTGCAGGAGGCGGGCGCCGCCGCCGGTCTCGAGCTTGCGACGCACGCGCCCGACCACCACGTCGATGACGTTGCTGCGCGCCTCGTAGGAGGCGTCCCAGACGTGCTCGGCGATCGCCTCCCGCGACAGGGCGACGCCGGGGTGGAGAAGGAAGTACTCGAGCAGCGCGTACTCCTTCGGCGTCAGCCGGATCGGCCGTTCGTGACGAATCGCGAGGCGGGCGTTGCGATCGAGCGCGAGGTCGGCGAAGACGAGCCGGCTCTGCGGCAGCGCCGGCGTCCGGCGCAGGAGCGCCCGGATTCTCGCCAGCAACTCGCCGAACTCGAACGGCTTGGTGAGGTAGTCGTCGGCGCCGGCGTCGAGTCCGGCCACTTTCTCGTCGAGGCGGTCGCGGGCGGTGAGGACGAGCACGGGAGTCGCGAGCCCCTCGGAGCGCCAGCGCTTCAGGAGCTCGATTCCTTCGCCGTCTGGGAGCCCCAGATCGAGCAGGATGGCGTCGTAGGCGTTCTCGATCGCCCGTTCGCGCGCCGTCGCCAAGCTGCCGGCCAGATCGGCCGCGAATCCTTCCTCGCGCAATCCGCGCGCGACGCGGTCGGCGAGCCGTCGTTCGTCCTCGACGATGAGCAGTCGCACCGTGGGAACTCTAGCCCGGTCCTCGACCGTCGCGCGAGGGCGAGGGGCGCCTCGTCGCTCGTTCATAGAACCTTCAGATCGGCCCGGCAGACTCACATCGGGGGGAGGGATCACGAGGAGACCGAAATGGAGCAACCGATGCGCGCGAAGCTGTCGATCCTGATCCTGCTGGCCGCCACGGCGCTGCCGGCGCTGGGCGGAGCGAGCGTCCTGCAGCTCGATCCGAAGACGACCCGGGTCACCTTCGAGCTGCCGGCGACCGGCCACGACGTCGAGGGAGTCGTCGGCCTCGAGCGCGGCGAGGTCGACTTCGACCCGGCATCCGGCGCGGCCAGCGGCGAGATCGTCCTCGACGCGGCGGGAGCGGAGACCGGCAACGGCAGCCGCGACAAGACGATGCGCCAGGACGTCCTCGACGTCCTGCAGTTCCCGACCATCCGTTTCCTGCCGGCGAAGATCGTGGGCACGGTTCCGGAGCAGGGGACCGGCGCGGTGACGTTGCACGGCATCATCGAGCTGCACGGAGCGCAGCATCCGCTCGCGCTGCCCGCTCGCATCACGGTCGAGAACGGCGTCGTCGCCGCCGAAGCGACGTTCCAGATTCCGTACCAGGACTGGGGGCTGCACGACCCCAGCGTCCTCTTCCTGCGGGTGGCGAGAATCGTCGAGGTGACCGTTCACGCCAAAGGTACCCTCGCTCCCGAACAGCCGGCCGCCGCGTCCCCCGCCGCCCGATGATCGCGTCCGTTCCGGAGCGTCGCGCCGGCGGGGGGCCGGAGAGCTCGCTCCTGCCGAGCCACGAGCTCTCCCGCCTCCGGCGCGAGGTCGAGACGCTCCTCGAGCCCGGCCCGGAGGTCGAGTCCCGGCTCGCCGCCGCCGTCACCGCGACGCTGGAGCGTCCGGGCTCGCTCTGGCGGGCGCAGCTGGCCTGGTCGGTCGGCCGCGCCTGCGGGCTTGCGGCCGGGACGGCGCTCGACGTCGCGGCGGGCATCGAGGCCTTCCAGACCGCGTCGCTCCTCTTCGACGACCTGCCGAGCATGGACGACAGCGAGATGCGGCGCGGCGCTCCCTGCCTTCACCGCGTCCACGGCGAGGCGACAGCGATCCTTGCCGCGCTCGCCTTCGTGCACCGCGGCTACGCGCGCTTCTGGCGAGCCCTCGAGTCCGCCGCACCCGCCGCGAGACAGAGCGCGGAGGAGTTGATCGAGAGTTGCCTCGGGCTCGGCGGCATCCTCGACGGACAGGCGCGCGACATCCGCTTCGCTCGCGGCGCGGGCGCGGAAGACGAGATTCTGCGCATCGCCGAGGGCAAGACGGTGGCGCTGCTCCGGCTTTCGCTGGTGCTGCCGGCGCGGCTCGCGGGGCGCGACCCGATCTCCTGCGATCGCCTCGCCGAGTTGGCCGCAGCCTGGGGCCTCGCTTACCAGATCCTCGACGACCTCGGCGAGGTCACGGGCCCGGAAGAGCCGGGCTCCGATGCGCGCCTCGGGCGCCCCAACCTGGCGCTGGCGATCGGACGCGACCGCGCCGTCGAGCGGCTCGACCGCGAGCTGCGGCGCGCCGAGCGCCTCTCGCGGGTCGTCGCCTTCACGTTGCCGGCCTGCCGCGAGAGCTTCCAGCGGCTCGACGCGCGCCTGGCGCACGGGCGGCGGGAGCTCGACGCGCGGCGGCGGGAGAGCGCCGGAGGATGACGCTCGCGCAGGTCCGGGAGAGCTCGGCGGTGGCGGCCCCTCGTGAGCGGGCGCGTCCGGCGAACGAGAGGCTGGCGGCCGAGGTGGCGCTGCATGCCCTGACGTGGCTGGTGATCGGTTGCGCGGTCGGCCTCCTGCTCGCCGTCCTTCTGCTGGCGCCGCGCCTCGGCGAGCTCCTGGCTCCGCTCGGGTATGGGCGCTGGGCGGCGCTTCACCTCGATCTCACGCTCTACGGCTGGCTGGCGCTGCCGCTGGTCGGCGCGCTGCTCGGGGCCTACGAGAGCCATCGCCGTCCGCGCCTGGCGCGACTGAGCCTCGCGCTCTGGTCGGCGGCGCTGTTCGCCGGCGCCGCGAGCTGGCTCGCCGGTCGGACGAGCGGGAAGCTCTTCCTCGACTGGAGCGGTGTCCCGGCCTGGCTCTTCGCCGGGGCGCAGGGCGTCCTCGCGCTGGCGCTGGCGGCGGGGCTCGCCGCGACGTGGTCCGGCCGCCACGCGCTCGCGCCGGAGTCCGCTCGCGAGCGCCGGCGAGCGACGGTCCTCGCCGCGCTGCTCGCGGCGCTGGCGAGCGTGCCGATCCTGCTGCGGTGGTCGGAGAGCCCGGCGCTCTATCCGCCGATCGATCCGGCGAGCGGCGGTCCGACCGGAACGAGCCTGCTCGGGAGCTCGCTCGGTTTCGCCGCGATCCTCCTGCTCGGTGCCCCGGCTCCTGCGACTGCCGCGGCTGCCGGGCCGGAGCGGGGCGCTTGCCAGCTTCGTGCTCGCGGCGCAGGGCATGCTCTATGTCGCGCTCGGCGGCGGCGATCGTTCGAATTCCGATCCGCGCCAGGTCGCGGCGCTCGCCAGCCTGGTGGTCTGGGCGTTCCTGCTCCCGCACGAGCTCGGCCGCTTCGAGTGGCCGGCGGGGAGCCGCCCCTGGCTGCGCGCCCTCTTCGGGTGGGGCGCGCTCCTGCTGGCGACCGGCGTCGCGCAGTTCCTTCCCGCGGTCCTGTCGCGCGCCAAGTTCACGAATCTGCTGGTCGCGCATGCCCACGTGGCGATGGCCGGTTTCGCCTCGGCGCTGGCGATGCTCCTGCTGCAAGCGGGTCTCGCCGGCGGGTCGGCGCGCGGCGTGCTGATCGAGCGCGCTTCGTACTGGTTTTGGCAAGGAGGGCTGGCTCTCCATGGCGGAGCGCTGGTGGCGATCGGTCTGCTCGAAGCCGGCGATCCGGCGGCGATGCTGCGCGGCGGACCGCGGATCGAAGCCTTGCTCGCGCTGCGCGCGCTGGCGGGCGCCTTCCAGCTCGGCGCCGCGTGGCGGTGGCTCGATGGCGTCGCGAGTGCAGCCGGATGAGCCCGCGAGAGCGCATCTCACCTCCCGGCCGCGCGCTCACCGCGTTCGCGATGGTGATCGGCGCCGGCGAGCTCGCGACCGGCGCGCATCTCCTCGCGAGCCCGGCGACGGTGGAAGCCGGGCTCGGGTTGGCGCCTTCACCGGCAGCCGCCACGATCTTCCTGCGTTGGATCGGCGTTTTCGTGAGCGCGGTCGGGCTCGCCTATCTCGCGCCCTGGCTGGCGTCGCGCGCCGACGAGCGCGCGCTGCGCCTCCGCTTCGCGCTCGAAACGACGGCGGCCGTGCGGCTGTTCGTCGCGTTCTTCGTCGTCAGCGCCGTGGCGGCCGGCGGGTTGGCGGCGGGGTGGATCGGGGTGGGCGCCTACGACGGGCTGCTCGGCATCGGCCAGATCCTGCTGCTGGCACGGGGGGCGTTCGGCCGTGTCGGTTGAGCGCCAGCGCGTGCTGCGCGCCGCGGCGGCGATCGCCGCGGTCTACACCGCGTTCCTGCTCTGCGCCCAGTTCGGCTTCCTCGCCCAGCTCGCGGATCGACTGGGCAGCGATTCCGCGTTGCTGCGTGCCGTGCTCGCGGCGATGGGGGGAGGGGGAGTCGCGGGGAGCCTGCTCGCTGCCCTCCGTGGACGCCGCCCGGTTCGTGAGGCGGCGCGCGCGCGTCTCGCGTTGTTCGCCGTCGCCGCCGCGGCCGCGGCGTCGATCGGAGCGAGCGGCGCGCTGACGAGCGCCGTCGCGGCCGCGGCGCTCGGCGGCACGCTCGGCTTCGCGACCGTCTCGCTCGCGGGCGATCTTCCGGCGCTCGTGCCGGCGGGGCAGACCGGGCGTGCTGCAGGGCTCGGAACAGGACTGGCCTACGCCATCTCGAATCTCCCGCCGCTCTTCGCCGGCCCGCCGGCGGTCCGCGCCCTGGCGCCCGCGGCCCTCTGTCTCCTCGCTGCCATCTGGCCGCCGCTCGGGGTGGAGCGCGGCGGCATCGATCCGGAGCCCTCGGAGCCCGCCTGGCGTTTCGTCGCCCTGGTCGCCGCCTTCGCGGCGCTGGTCGCCGTCGACTCCGCCGCCTTCGCGCACGTCCAGGCGACTCCGCAGCTCGCCGCGGCGAGTTGGGCGGGAAGCGCCAACCAGCTTCGCCAGGGGGGCGCCCACCTCCTGGCGGCGCTCGCCGCCGGGGAGCTCCTCGA
Source organism: Thermoanaerobaculia bacterium (assembly GCA_963699245.1). Classification (GTDB taxonomy): domain Bacteria; phylum Acidobacteriota; class Thermoanaerobaculia; order Multivoradales; family JAGPDF01; genus JACTMI01. Next base: position 952,548 of record OY969426.1, on the reverse strand, counting down.
TCGCGGCGGTCTCCGCACGCTCCTCGCCGTCACCGCCGGGATCTTCGTGGTCGCGATCCCCGCGCTGCCGCGGGTCGAGGTGCAGGCGGGGGCCGCCGTGCTCTACGCGATCGGAATCTCGATCTACAGCGCGGCCCTCGTCGCCGCGCCGTCGCTCTCGGGGACCGCGGCGCGTTCGCGCCAGCGCGCCGCCTGGATCTACGTGGTGGCCGGCTGGGCGGCTTCCGGGATCGGCGTCGCCGCCGGCCACGCCGGGGCGTTTCGTCAGGTGGCCATGTTCGCCGCGCTCGGTGGCGGCCTCTGTCTCGCCACCGAGGTCGTCCGGCGCCGCGCGCTCGTGCGCGCGCTCGGACCGGCGGCGGCGCTCGGCGCGCTCGTCGCCGCCGGCTCGCTGCTGGTTCCCGCGGACGCCGCGCGCGGGAGCTCGGATCTCGTCGCGCGCGGCCGCGCCGTCTATCTCGCCGAGGGGTGCCAGCACTGTCATTCGCAGTACGTCCGCCCCGATTCCGGCGACGAGCTCTGGTGGGGCCCGCGGCGGGCGCTCGACCGCACGGAACGGCCGCCGACCCCGGGCAACCGGCGGATCGGGCCCGATCTCGCCAACGTCGGCCTGCGCCGCAGCGAGCTCTGGCAGGGCATCCACCTGCGCGACCCGCGCGCGTTCTCGCCGCGTTCACGCATGCCCCCCTACGCCCATCTCTTCGCGCCCGGGAGCGACGCCGGCCCGGCGCTGGTGGCCTACCTCGGCAGCCTCGGCGCCGGCCACGAGGCCGAACGCGACGCGACCGTCGCATCGTGGCGGGGCGCGCCGGCGTCGAGTGGGGACGCGGGCCGGGGCGCGGCGCTCTTCGCGCGCCATTGCGCCGCCTGTCACGGGCCGCAGGGAAAGGGGGACGGCGCCGCTGCGAGAGGCTTCACCCGTCCGACGATGGACCTGACGCGGGGGAGCTTCGCGCGCGCGATCCCGGTGCGTGACGACGAGTCGCCGGACGCGGCGCTGGGGCGCGTGATCCGTTTCGGACTCCCGCCCGGCACGATGGCGGGCCACGAGTGGCTGAGCGACCGCGAGGTCGCCGATCTCGTCGCCTTCGTGCGCCAGCTTCCCTTTTGCGGCGCGGCTGGCGCAGGGGAGTCGCGATGACCGCGGGCCTGGCATGGGGGAGAAGCCTGCCGCGCCCGGTCGGCGCCGCCACGGGTTGGAACCGGATTCCGCCGCAGCTCCGGCCGCCGGCGGAGCTCCCCTGGCCCGGCGGGGCCGGCGAGCCGCCGCGGCTTTCGTGGCTCGGTCACTCCGGCCTGCTGATCCGCTGGCACGGCGCCGTGGTCGCGATCGATCCCCATCTCTCCGCGCGCTGCACGATCGTTCGCCGCGCGATGGAGATGCCGCTCGCCGCCGCCGACCTGCCGTCGCTCGACGCCGTCCTCGTGACCCATGCGCACTACGACCACCTCGACCGGCCGACCCTCGCCGGCCTGCGGCGTGTCGGCCGTCTGATCGTGCCGCGAGGCAGCGAGAACTACGTCGCCGGCGTGCGAGGCGATGCCAGCGTCGCGGGCGTGGCGGCGGGAGAGTCGGTGACGATCGGCGCGCTCGAAGCGACCGCGGTGCCCGCCTTCCACGGCGGTGGACGGCATCATCCTCTGGGGAGCTCGCGCCAGGCGCTCGGTTGGGTCGTGAGCGCGGGAGGCGAGGCGATCTACGTCGCCGGTGACACCGGAATGCGGAACGACTTCGCCGCGATCGGGCGTCGCTTCCGGCCGCGGATCGCGGTACTGCCGATCGGCGCCTTTCGTCCGGCGTGGCCGATCGGCCGTGCGCACCTGTCGCCCGAGCAGGCCGTCGAGGCGGCGTGCCGGCTCGGCGCCGCATTGACCGTCCCGTATCACTTCGGAACTTTCGCCCTGGCGCTCGACCGCCCGGACGAAGCGCTGCCACGCTTCGCGCGCGCCGCCGCCGCGGCCGGCGTCGCCTGGCGAATGCCGGCGCTCGCGCGGCGTTTCGACCTCGCCGGGGAGCTAGCGTCGTGAGCGGCTCCTCTCGCTTCTGGGAGCGGGTGCTGGCGGGCCCGACGCGCACGGCGCTGCGTCACCCCTGGCTTACGCTCGCCGTCGCCCTGGCCCTGAGCCTCGGCGCGGCTCTCGCGGTCGTCACACGCCTCGAGCTGCGGACCTCCAATCTCGACCTGGTCGACCCGGACCTCCCCGAGGTGGCGCGCTTTCGCGCCTTCGCGGCGAGCTTCGGCACGCCGAACCTGCTCGTCGTCGTGCTCGAAGGGGAGGATCCGGCGGGCCTCGCCCGCGCCGCGGCCCGCGCCGCGCCCGCGATCGCAGCCGGATCGGGCGTGCGCGCGGTGCTCTATCGCCTGCCGTTCCGGGACGACGTGCTCTTCCAGATCCGCCTCGATGCCTTCTTCCGCTCGCGCGACGGGAAGATGCTCTTCCTGCTCGTCCAGCCCGACGATGCCGGCTCCTCGGCGGCCACGATCGCCCCCTTCGTCGAGGGCGTGCGCGCCGCGATCGCCGGCCTCGCACTCGAGCGCGAGGGGATCCGCGCCGGCTTCACCGGTCTGCCGCAGTACGCGCTCGACGACCGAGACGTCGTGCGCCGCGACATCACGCGTCTCTCCGGCCTCTCGTTCGGGCTGGTGCTGGCGATTTTCGTCATCGGCTATCGCGGGCTGCGCGAGCCGGCGCTCGCGATGGCCGTTCTCTCGCTCGCGGCGCTCTGGACGGCGGGGATCGCGGCGATCGCGCCGGGACATCTGACGATGGTCTCGGCCTTCTTCTTCTCGATCCTCTTCGGTCTCGGTATCGACTTCGGCATCCGGATCACCGACCGCGCCGCGCAACTGCGCGACGAAGGACTCGACCGCGCCGCAGCGCTGGCCGAAGCGGTGCGGTTCCTGGCTCCCGGCCTGGGAACCGGGAGCGCCACCACGGCGGCGTCGTTCCTGCTCCTGGTGTTCTCCGGCTTTCGCGGCTTCGCCGAGCTCGGAGTTCTGGCCGGCGTCGGCGTGATCCTCGCCGTCGCGGGCATGGTCACCGTCCTGCCGGCGCTGCTCGTGCTGCTGCCGGAGAGCAGCAGTCGCCGGTCGCACGGATCGCCGCTCGCCGGTCGCTTCCTGCTGGCGCTCGTTCGGCCGGCGGTCGCCCTCCCGCTGCTCGGCCTCGTGGCCTTCGCCGCCGCGGCCGGCCCGCCTCCCTTCGACGGCGACTACCTCGACCTGCAGCCGAAGGACTCGCCGACCGTCCGGCTCGACCGAGCGATGGTCGAGCGGTCGAGCTACGCCCCGCAGTTCGCGGTGTTCGTGGCGCCGGATGCCGCCGCCGCCAGGCGGCTCGCGGACCGCCTGCGCCAGGAACCGCTGGTCAGCGCGGTGCGGAGCGCTGCCGATTTCGACCCGTTCGTGACGATGGGCGCGCAGATTCCGGGGGAGTGGGAGCGTTTTCGAGCCCTCTACGTCGCTCCCGACGGGCGGCAGGCGGTCTACGCGTTCCCGCGCGGCGACATCTGGGATCCCGCTTTTCAGGCGCGCTTCCTCTCGCGCCTGCGCGCGATCGATCCGGCGGCGACAGGCATGCCCTATCTCGGCAGCTTCTTCATCGCGCTCTCGAAGCACGCGCTGCGCGTCACCGCGGCGCTCGCCGCGCTGATGCTGCTCGCGCTCGTCGCCATGGACTTCGACAACCCCTGGCGGGCCGCCCTCGCCATCGGCCCGACCTTCGCCGCGGTGGCGGCGATGCTGGGGGGAATGCGGCTGCTGGGCGTGCCGTTCAATCCGCTCAACGTCCTGGCGCTGCCGATCGTGCTCGGCGTGGCGGAGGACAGCGCCGTGCACCTAGTGCACCGCTTCGTGGCCGAGCGCGGCGACATCGCCCGCACGCTCGCCGGTACCGGCAGGACGATCTTCATCTGCGGCCTTACCACGCTGGTCGGTTTCGGCGCGCTGGCCTTCGCCGATCATCGCGGTCTCGCTTCCTTCGCGTTGGCGATCTCGCTCGGCGTCGGCGTGGCGCTGGCGCTCTCGCTCTTCGTCCTTCCCTGGCTGCTGGTGAAGCTGGCGCCGAGGATCCTGCGCGAGAGGCACCCGGAGGGCGCGTGAGATGAACGTACCGCCGCTGCCTGCCGGCAGATCGCCGCGCGACGCCTATGCCCGGTATCTGCACGCTTTCTTCGACCGCTGGAGCCCGATCTACGATCTCTTCGCGCGGCCGATCGGCTTCGTCTACCGCGCGACGGTGAAGGAAGCCGGCGCGGCCCCCGGCCGCGCGCTCCTCGACCTCTGCACCGGCACCGGCGAGATCGCCCTGCGCGCCGCGCGCGCGGGCGCGGCCGTCACCGCGGTCGATTTCACGCCATCGATGATCGAGCGAGCGCGAGACAAGTCACGAGGCGCGGCCGTGCGCTTCCTGGAGATGGACGTGCGGCGGCTCGGCTTTCCCGCCGCGAGCTTCGACGCCGTCGTGCTGTCGCTCGCGTTGCACGACATGCCGCCCGCGGCGCGTGCCGCCGCCCTGCGCGAGGGCTCGCGCGTGGCGCGCGAGGGGCTGATCGTCCTCGACTACGCCCCGCCGGCGGGCCGGCTGGCGCGCCGCCTCGTCCTCGCCCTGCTCGGCACTTTCGAGACTGCCTACCTGCGGGACTTCGTCCGGCGGGGAGGGATCGAAGGCGCCATCCGGTCGGCGGGACTGCTGCCGCGCCGCGTGGCGCGGCCGCTTCCCGGCTGCTTCGAGCTCTGGCGGGCGGAGCGCCCCGCCTCCGGTTAGGCTCTCGGCGGCGCCGGCCGGAGTGAACCGGCGGCGCCGAGGCGGGGGGGCTTCCGGGATGCGCTGGTTTCCGATCGCGCTGGCGGTGCTGTCGAACGTTGCCTACCACCTGGGCCAGCGCGCGGTGCCGCGCGCCGCGCACCCGCTCGCCGCGGTGCTCGCGATGTACCTCGTCGCCGCTGCCGGCACGCTGGCGCTGATGCCGTTCGCGCCGCCCGCCCTCACGCGGCCCGGGATCGCCGCGGCGCTGCACTGGAGCGTCGTCGCGGTCGGCCTGTCGATCGTCGGCGTCGAGGTCGCCTTCCTGCTCGCCTACCGGATGAACTGGGAGGTCTCGCGCCTCTCGCTCACCACGAACGTTCTGCTCGCCGCGATCCTGGTGCCGCTCGGCGTGCTCGCCTTCCGCGAGCCCTGGAGCGGCTCGCGCGCAGCCGGGATCCTGCTGGCGCTGGCGGGGCTCTGGTTGCTCAACCGCGGCTGAGGAGAATCAGGACGCCAGCCGGCGCAGCTGGCCGGCGAAGGGGAGGGTCGAGAGCACCAGCAACCCGACGCCGGCGAGCAGGCGGGCCGGAGTCGGCGCCGAGCTTCCGGCCGTCGCCAGGCCGCTGAAGATCGGACCGCCGAAAAACAAAGCGACCAGCATGCCGAGCGAGATCGCGGCCGCCGCGATCCGCTGCCAGACGACGAGCGGACGGAGCGAACGTTCGGTGGCGCGGCGACGCGCTTCGAGGCGGGCGCGCAGCAGGAGTTGTGGCGCGCTGCGCAGGTTGGCGAGCGGCGCAAGGCCGGAGGCCAGACGGCCCATCGCGGCGTCGACGACCGCGAGCGCCGCGTCCTTCGGCGTGGATTCGGGATTCATGCGGAGTCCTTTCGGCCCGGCTCTTCGCGGCCGAGCAATGCGGCGAGGCGCCGCCGCGCGCGGAAGAGCATCACCCGCACGCTGCTGGCGCCGGCGCCGAGCGTTTCGGCGATCGCGCGGTGATCGAGCTCCTCGACGTGGGCGAGCCAGAGCAGCCGGCGCTCCTTCGGCTTCAATGCCCCCCAGGCGCGCGCCAGATCGCGGCCCAGGCCGGCCGGCGCGGCAGGGACGGGGGCGTCGTGCTCGTCGAGCAGCTGCAGCGGCGCCCGTCGCGCGGCGCGCCCGCGGTCGTGCGCCAGGTTCGTGGCGGTGCGGTAGAGGTAGCGCCGCAGGTGCTCCTCGCTTTCGGGCCGGAAGCGCGAGGCGAGCACGCGCGTGAAGGCTTCCTGGGTGAGGTCGTCGGCGGCGGCCCGGTTGCCGGTGACGGAGAAGAGGTAGCTCCAGAGGCGCGGCCCGACCTCGCCGTAGAACGCCGCGAACTCCGCCTCGCCGATGCGATCCGCCAGAGGCAGATCGCGATCGACGGGCGGAGCCGAAGCCGGCGCGGCCAGGGCCGGGCTGGCGCTCATCGGTGTCAGCCGGCGCTCTCGACTTCGCCGTTGCGGCGAATCTGTCCCCAGGAGCGGAGCAGCGCCCAGGAGATTCCCGCCGAGGCGAGGAATCCGACACCGAGCAGCGCCGCGACTTTCCCCAGGACGCTCATCACCTGGTAGACCTGCGGATCCGAGCTGCCGCTCGCCAGCAGCAGGCCGATCCCTCCGGCGAGAACCAGCAGGCCCATGTGGATGGAGTCGAGGACGCGCGAGTGCGGCGAGGCGGAGGCGGTCGCCTGGCCGTCGAGCAGGTGGCGGCCGGCGTCGCTCTCGAGATAGCGCAACATCTCGTCGGCGGCGCCGAACTTGTCGATCAGCTTGGTCTGCAGGTCGACCCAGGCGCGGGCGTTCTCGCGCTGGCGGCGGTTGACGATCGCGGTGCGCCAGATCGAGCCCACGGTCAGGGCGCCGGTGATCAGCACGAGCATGGGGGCGAGGAATTCCATGGCTTTCTCCTGTCGCTGCCGCCGGATCGTCGTCGATGCCGGCTCGATCGGTCTACTGCCCCGCGGCCCCGGCGTTAACACGCTCTCCGCTCCCGGCCACCTGGGTTACGCTCCGCGCCCATGGAAGTTCCGCCCCCCGGCCGCCCGCGCCGCCGCCGGCGCCGCCTGCTGGTCGCCTTCGGCGCTCTGATCGGCGCGGCGCTCCTCGCCGCCGCCGGCTGCAGCTTCCTCGGCCCCGGCTTCGCGCCGGCGGTCGCCACTCCCGAAATGGCCGCCGAGGCGCTCGAGAGCCGCTTCGCCGACTTCGGCGACGAGCGCATCCACTACGTCGTCGCCGGCCGGCAGGGGGGACCGGTGGTGCTCTTCGTCCACGGCTCGCCCGGCACGTGGGAGGCCTGGCGCGGCTACCTGCGCGATCCCGGGCTCCGGCAGCGGGCCCGGCTCGTCGCCGTCGACCGGCCCGGCTTCGGCGCCTCCGACCGCGGGCGGGCCGAGCCGTCGCTCGAACGGCAGGCGGCGGCCCTCGGCGCCGTGCTGAGCGCCGAGGGCGCACGCTCGGCGATCGTGGTCGGGCACAGCCTGGGGGGACCGGTGGCGGCACGCTTCGCCGTCGACGCGCCGGCGCGGGTCGACGCGCTGCTGCTGATCGCGCCGTCGATCGATCCGGCGCAGGAGAAGCACCGCTGGTTCAACGTCGCGGGCTCGATGCGCGTCGTGCAGTGGTTCCTCGCCGTCGACTGGACGACCAGCAACCGGGAGATCTGGCCGCTGCGCGGCGAGCTCGAGCGGCTCGGCGCGCGGCTCGGTGAGGTCGCCTGCCCGGTGGTGATCGTCCAGGGGACGAAGGACACGCTGGTGCCGCCGGTCAACGCCGAATACGGCCAGCAAGCCTTCACGCACGCGCCGGTCGAGGTCCGCTGGGTGCCGAACGCCGATCACTTCGTGGTCTGGTCGCAGCCGGCGCTGATCCGCGAGACGATCGGCAACCTGCTCGACCGTACCGCGGCATCGCCGGCGCGCTGAGATTCAAGGCCTACCCCGACGCGGGTGGGAGCGGCGCCGGGCGACGGTGTATCGTTTCGCCGTGCGAACCGAACCGCTGCGCTCCCGCGCTCCCTGGCTCCTCCTCGCCGGCGCCCTGACGGCGGCCTCTTCCTCCGCCCAGCAGCCCCCGGCGGTCACCGAAGTGGTCGAGGTCCGCGAAGTCGGCGTGGTGGCCGACCTGCCGGTCAAGATGCGCGGCCTGAGCGCGGCCGAGCTCGCGGCGCGCCTGGTGATCTACGAGGACGGCGCGACCCGCCAGCCGACCAGCGTCGTCGCGCTCGCCACCGGCGGCTTCGAGCGCGTGCTGGTCGCCCTCGACGCGAAGCACTGCGACGACGGCCTGGTGGCGGCCGCGGCCGCGGCACTCGGAGGCCAGGCGGCGCAGCTCTCGCGCCTCGGCCCGGTCGAGGTCGCCCGAATCGGGGAGAAGGAAGAGACGCTGCTGGCGCCGACCAACGAAGCGGAAACGATCGCCGCCGCGCTCGCGCGCCTGGCGGCGTCGCCCGACTGCCGCGCCGCCGACGAGCTGGCGCCGGGACCGCCGCCGGCGCTCGGGCGAATCGAATGCCCGCGCGGCAACTGCCTGCTCGCCTGGATCGGTCCGGGCTGGGAGAGCCGGGAGAACGGCGTCGCGGCGCCGGCCTCGCGCCAGGAGCTCGATCCTCTCGTCCGGCGCCTGGCAGGAGATGGCTGGACTGTACTGGCGTTGCCGGTCGCCCGCCGCGATCCGGCGGCCACCAAGAGGGCCGGCAAGGAGCCCGAGACCCGCCCGGGGTCGAAGGACCAGGTCTGGACGATCAACCTCCTGGCGCGCGACCACGGCAAGGGACAGCCGCTCTCTCCCGCCGACTACGATCGCTTCCTCGACGTCTGGATGGCCCCCCTGCGCCGCCTGACAGCGGCCACCGCGGGGGAGCTGGCGCGCTGGGACGACGAGGTCGCCGCCAGGCTCGAGGCCGTCGTCGGCCGCTCGGTGCTCTACTACCGGACCGACCGGCCGGCATCCGGGCTGCCGGCCGCCGTCGAGGTGCACGAGGCGGGTGCCGATGGCAAGCTGGTGCGCACCTCCGAGTGGGCGCCAGAGCGTCCGCGCTGAGCGACGCGAACGACTGCCCGCACGATTTCGCTTTGTTAGAGTGCGTGCTGCTTCTCCGCCACCGGGGCGTCCTGCGAGGCGCCGTCGGGCGGACCCTCCGAGGGACTCCATGACATTACCGATGGCCGAAAGCGACGCGCGTCCCGCCAGGCAGGTGACGCGCGAACGGCGCGAGGACGTCGTGATCCGCTTCGCCGGCGACTCCGGCGACGGCATGCAGCTGACGGGCGGGCAGTTCACCGCCACCTCGGCGCTGGTCGGCAACGACCTCGCGACCTTTCCGGACTTCCCGGCCGAGATCCGCGCCCCCGCCGGCACGCTCCCCGGCGTCTCGGCCTTCCAGGTGCGCATCGCCGACTACGACATCCACACGCCGGGCGATGCGCCCGACGTGCTGGTGGCGATGAACCCGGCGGCGCTCAAGGTCAACCTGCGCGACCTGCGGACGAACGGCATCCTGATCGTCAACACCGACGAGTTCGAGGAACGCAACCTCAAGAAGGCGGGCTACGCGACGAACCCGCTCGAGGACGGCACCCTCGAAGCATAGCGCGTCTTCAAGGTGCCGCTCGCGACGCTGACCCGGCGGGCGCTCGAGGGCAGCGGCCTCGACGCCAAGGCGCAGGAGCGCTGCAAGAACTTCTTCGCGCTCGGCATGGCCTACTGGCTCTTCTCGCGGCCGCTCGAGGCGACGGTCGCCTGGCTCGAGAAGAAGTTCGCCGGCAAGCCGCAGCTCGCCGACGCCAACGTCAAGGTCCTGCAGGCCGGCTGGAACTACTGCGACATCACCGAGGCCTTCCAGGTCCGCTACGAGGTCGAGCCGGCGCAGCCTCGCGCCCGGCGTCTACCGCAACATCACCGGCAACAAGGCGCTGGCGCTCGGCCTGATCGCCGCCAGCCGGCGCTCGGGGCTGCCGCTCTTCCTCGGCGCCTACCCGATCACGCCGGCCTCCGACATCCTGCACGACCTGGCGCCCTACAAGAACTTCGGCGTCACCACTTTCCAGGCCGAGGACGAGATCGCCGCCATCTGCGCGGCGATCGGCGCCGCGTTCGGCGGCGCGCTGGCGGTGACCTCGACCTCCGGCCCGGGCATGGCGCTCAAGAGCGAGGCGATGGGCCTGGCGGTGATGGTCGAGCTGCCGCTGGTCATCGTCGACATCCAGCGCGGCGGGCCGTCGACCGGCCTGCCGACCAAGACCGAGCAGGCCGACCTCTTCCAGGCGGTCTTCGGCCGCAACGGCGAGTCGCCGATCCCGGTGATCGCCGCCTCGTCGCCGGCCGACTGCTTCGAGCGCGCGATCGAGGCCTGCCGCATCGCGGTCCGCTACATGACGCCGGTGATCCTGCTCTCCGACGGCTACATCGCCAACGGCGCCGAGCCCTGGCTGCTGCCGAAGCTCGAGGAGCTGCGCGGATTTCCCGGTCGCCTTCCGCGACAGCCCCGAGGGCTTCCAGCCCTACGAGCGCGATCCCGAGACGCTGGCGCGGCCGTGGGCGATCCCCGGCACGCCGGGGCTCGAGCACCGCATCGGCGGCATCGAGAAGCAGGACGGCATCGGGCAACATCTCCTACGATCCCGACAACCACGAGCACATGGTGCGGACGCGGGCCGAGAAGGTCGCCCGCATCGCCGCCGACATCCCCGATCTCGTCGTGCACGGCGACCCCGACGGCGGACCGCTCCTGGTGCTCGGCTGGGGATCGACCGAGGGCGCCATCACCGGCGCGGTCAACCGCGCCCGGCGGGACGGGCTGGAGGTCTCGCGCGCCCACCTGCGCCACCTCAACCCCTTCCCGAAGAACCTCGGCGACGTGCTCGCGCGCTTCGAGCGCGTGCTGGTGCCGGAGATGAACCTCGGCCAGCTCGCCTTCCTGCTGCAGGGGCGCTTCCTCAAGAAGATCGACAGCTTCACCAAGGTGCAGGGCAAGCCGTTCTACCGGTTCGAAGTGCTCGACCGCATCCACGAGCTGATGAAGGAGTCGCGATGAGCGCGCCGACGCTGACCAAGAAGGATTTCCAGACCGACCAGGAAGTCCGCTGGTGCCCGGGTTGCGGCGACTACGCGATCCTGTCGGCGGTGCAGAGCGTCTTTCCCGAGCTCGGCATTCCGCGCGAGAAGTTCGTCTTCGTCTCCGGCATCGGCTGCTCGTCGCGTTTCCCGTACTACATGAACACCTACGGCTTCCACACCATCCACGGCCGCGCGCCGGCGGTGGCGACCGGGCTCAAGATGACGCGCCCCGAGCTCGAGGTCTGGATCGCCACCGGCGACGGCGACGCGCTGTCGATCGGCGGCAACCACCTGATCCACGTGCTGCGCCGCAACGTCGAGGTCAAGATCCTGCTGTTCAACAACCGGATCTACGGCCTGACCAAGGGCCAGTACTCGCCGACCTCGGAGCTGGGCAAGAAGACGAAGTCGACGCCCTACGGCTCGGTCGACTACCCCTTCAACGCGCTTTCGGTCGCCATCGGGGCGGGCGCGACTTTCGTCGCGCGATCGATCGACGTTTTCCAGGGGCACCTCAAGGAGACGCTCAAGGCCGCCGCCGCGCACCAGCGGCGCGGCGTTCGTCGAGATCTACCAGAACTGCAACATCTTCAACGACAGCGCCTTCGCCAACCTGACCGAGAAGGAAGTGCGCGACGAGGCGCTGGTCTATCTCGAGCACGGCAAGCCGCTCGTCTTCGGCAAGGCGAAGGACAAGGGGATCCGGCTCGCCGGCACCGAGCTCGAGATCCTCAGCTTCGCCGACGGCTTCGGTCCCGACGACTGCCTGGTCTGGGACGAGACGCGGATCGAATCCCGCCGATCGCCTTCATGGTCGCGCAGATGGCGCCGCCGCACTTCCCGACGCCGATCGGCGTGATGCGCAGCTCGATACGGCGCCCTTCGAGTCGCTGGTCGTGCAGCAGATCCAGCAGGAGACCGGCCGCCGCGGCGAGGGCAACCTCGAGAAGCTGATGCTGGCCGGCGACGTCTGGACCGTGCACGAGGACGGCACCATCTCTTGACCGCGGCCGCGCGCGCGTGAGCTCCGAACCGGGCGAGGAGACCGCGGAGGTCACGGTCGGCGCCGAAGCCTCCGGGATCGACGCGGAGCTCAGCGCGCTGCTCGAGCCCGAGCGCCTCGGCCTCGCGCGCGACGGCGCCGCGGGAATCTTCACTCTCCACGCCCGCGCTCGCCGCAGCGTCGTCCTCGATCTCTTCGAGCCCGGCGCCGCGAAACCCTGGTCGAGTATGCGACTGGAGCCCGATCCGGTCGCCCCGGAACCCTGGCAGCTCTGGACCGCGGAGCTCGCCGGCCTGCCGGAGGAGCTCGAATACACGGTGCGGGTCGACGGCGGAGCGCCGCTGCTCGATCCGTACGCGCCGCTCCTCGCCGGCGGCGAGCGCTGGGGGGAGAGCGGTGACGCGCTCGGGCCCGGCGTCGGCCGGCGCTACCGCGGCCTGAGCGCGCCGATCGCCGGGCCGGCGCCGGCCGCGGCACCGCCGGTCGAGCCTTCGCGGCGCATCGTCTACGAGCTCCACGTGCGCGGCTTCACCCGGCATTCCTCCTCCGGCGTCTCGGCGCCGGGAACCTACGCCGGGTTGATCGAGAAGCTGCCGGAGATCGTCGATCTCGGCGTCACCACGATCGAGCTCCTGCCGGTCGCCGAGTTCGACGAGACCGAGAATCCCCGGCGCAATCCCCGCACCGGCGAGCGGCTGCTCAACTTACTGGGGCTACAGCCCGGTCTCCTTCTTCGCGCCCAAGGCGGCCTACGGCTCCGACCCGCGGCCGGCGCGCGCCGCCGCCGAGCTGCGCGAGCTGGTCGCCGAGTGCCATCGCGCCGGCCTCGAAGTGGTGCTCGACGTCGTCCTCAACCACACCGCGGAAGGGAGCGGCGGTGCCACCGACCCGCGCCACTCCTTCCGCGGCCTCGATGCGGCGGCCTATTACCTGGTCGACGCCGCCGGCGTCCCGCTCGATCTCACGGGCTGCGGCAACACGATGAACACGAATCACCCGGTGACCCGGCGTCTGATCCTCGACGCCCTGCGCCACTGGGTGGTCGACTACGGCGTCGACGGCTTCCGCTTCGACCTCGCGGCGATCTTCTACCGCGGCGAGCGGGGCGAGGCGCTGGCGAGCTCGCCGCTCGTCGACGCGATTGTCGCCGATCCGCTGCTGGCGGGCCGCCTGCTCGTCGCCGAGCCCTGGGACGTCACCGGCTTCACCCCGCGCGACAGCTTCCCGGCCTCCTGGCTGGGCTGGGACGGCGAGTTCCGCGACGAGGTGCGCCGCTACGTCGGCGGGCTGGCGGGAGACCCGCGGCCGCTGGCGCGCCGGCTGGCCGGGCTCGGCGAGCGGCCGGGGCGGGGAGCCGAAGGATCGCTCCGCTACGTCGCCTGCCACGACGGGCGGCCGCTCGCCGACATCGTCGCCTGGGCGAGCAAGCGCAACGAGGAGAACGGCGAGAACAACCACGACGGCTGGGATGCCGAGGTGGCCTGGAACGGCGGCGTCGAGGGCCCGACCGAAGAGACGGCGTTGGCGACGCGACGCGAGCGCGAGCTCCGCATGCTGCTGGCGCTCTGGGCGCTGGCGCCGGGAACGCCGATGCTCGCCGCCGGCGACGAGCGGCTGCGCAGCCAGCGCGGCAACAACAACGCCTGGTGCCAGGACAACGAGATCGGCTGGATCGACTGGCGGGCCGACCCGGCGGCCGAGGAGCTCCGGCAGTTCGTGCGCCGGCTGCTGCGGCTGCGCGGCGAGCTGATGGGGGAGACGGAGGAGCGGCGCCGCGCGCTGGTCGAACCTTTCGCCAGCGCGGAAGCGATCGCCGGCGAGGGACCGGGAGCGGCTTTCGTGCTGGTGGCTGCGCGGCCCGACGGCGAAGCGCTCTGGATGCTGGCGGTCAATCCCGGCGCGGCGGCGCAGCGGTTTCCGTTGCCGTCGACCGCCGGACGGAGCCGCTGGCGGATGCGTCTCGACACCGCGCGCCCCGCCGGACAGGAGCTCTTCCTCGGCGAGGAGGCACCCTTCCTTGCCTACGAGACCTCCTACCTCGCGGTGGCTCCGCGCTCGCTGCGGCTTCTGCGCGCCGAGATGATGCCGATGCCGCCGCGTGACTGACGGCGGGCCGGCGCCGCCTCAGGCGGCGAGCACCTTCACGGTGCGGCCGACCTGGTCGAGCATCCGGCGGAGCTGGTCGTAGTCGGGGTGGCGCATGCGCATCCAGGCGTTGGCCATGTAGCCCGCCTCGACCGGCTGGGTCGGGGTGCCGGGCGGCGGCAGGTGGGAGTCGATGATCCACTCGCCGAAGGCGCGCTCGACCTCGTCGATCCCCTCGTAGCCGGTGATGCGGCCGTCGCGGTGCGGGCGCAGGTTGATCATGCCGGCCGCGAAGCGGCGCGAGAGCTGCTGCGACGTGCGGCCGTGGACGATCGCCATCGCCCACTCGCGGTAGATGTCGAACTCGTTCGCAGCGGCGTAGAGGTCCCACATGCCGACGCCCGGCGGGCGGCAGCCGATCTCCGAGAACTTGAGGCCCCTGCGGACCGAAGAACCACTCCATGTGGGTCGCCGAGGTGCCGATGCCGAGCGCCTCGATCACCTGCGCGCCCATCTTGCGCACTTCGTCGTAGCCCGGCGCGCTCGACCCGGTTGGTGGTCACGATCTGCGGCGAGATCCAGCGCGTGCGCATCGCCTCGAGCACGCCGGGGTAGTAGTGCGAGATGAACTCGTGCACGACGCGGCCCGTCGATCGCCAGCGTGTCGTAGAACCCCTCGTGCCCCTCGATGAACTCCTCGGCGGCGACCGAGGCGCCGCGGTCGATGCCGTATTCGGCGATGGCGCTCTCGAGCTCGCGGTCGTGGTCGATGCGCCGGGTGCCGGAGGCGCCGGCGGCGCTGCGCGGCTTGAGGATGATCGGGTAGCCGACCTCGGCGGCGAAGATCTTGAGCTCCTGCGGCGAAGAGACTCCGCGCGACTGCGCGCAGGGCACGCCGGCCTGGCGCAGCGCCTCCTTCATCGCCGGCTTGTCGCGGCAGAGGAAGGCGGTGCGGTACGAAGTGCCGGGAATCGCGCAAGCCTCGCGCACCCGTGCCACCGGCAGGATGTGCGCCTCGACCGTCGCCTCCAGCCGGTCGACCCACTCGCGGGCCTGGATGCGCCGCACGGTCTCGAGCATCGCCCCCTCGTTGACCACCGAGGGGACCTGCTCGTAGCCGTGCAGCCAGCCCTTGAGCTCGTCGTCCAGCGCTTCGACCGGCGCCTCGCCGATGCCGGTGACGCGCGCCCCGGCCGCGGCGAGCCCGCGCACGAACTGGCGCTGGTTGTAGGGGAACTTGGGCTCGACGAAGAGGACGTGCATCGCCATCCTCGCTTTCGTGGACTTCCGCAGCTCGCGTCGAAAACACTAGGATTCTAGCGGATGGGTGTGGTCGTCCTCCTCGGTCCGCAGCGCTTCACCCCCACTCTCGGCGAAGCGGTCGCGGCGGCCGGGGTGGGGGGGCGCCTGGCGTCGGTCACCGCCGGCTGGCAGGAGCGCGAGGCGGAAGACCTCGAGTTGCACGAGCACCTCGGCGAGCGCACCGTCAACCTGATGCTCTACGAGCGGGGCGAGGACGTCTTCGCCCGCGACCCCGACCTCTTCCGCGCCCACCGCGAGCGCCAGGAGCGCCTCAAGGAGCAGCAGGAGCTCTACCGCACGCGCCTCGTTCCGACCCGCGAAGCGGCGCGGCGCCTGCTGGCGGCCGGGGGAGACGAACAGCTCCTGGAGCCCGAGCGCGAGGATGCGCTGCGGGCGCTGGCGCGGCTCGACGCCCACCATCTCGAGCGTGTCGCGGCGATCGATCGCGAGTTCGAGGCCGCCTGGCGGCCGGCCGAGCGCCCGGCGGTGCGCCGGCACGCCGAGGCGATCGACCGCCAGATCGACGGGGTCGAGGCGCTCGCCGTCGCCGGCGGCCACGTCGCCATGCTGCTCAACCGGCTGCGCCTCTTCGGCGTCGCGGCAAGGCTCGGCGACCGCGCGCTCTTCGCCTGGTCGGCGGGGGCGATGGCGGCCTGCGAGCGCATCGTCCTCTTCCACGATTCGCCGCCGCAGGGGGAGGGCGTTCCCGAGGTGCTCGAAGCGGGGCTCGGCCTGGTGCGCGGCGTCGTCGCGCTGCCGCACGCGCGCCGCCGGCTGCGGCTCGACGACAGCGGGCGGGTCGCGCTCTTCGCGCGCCGCTTCGCTCCCGACCGGGTGCTGGCCTTCGACGACGGTGGCCGGATCCTCTTCCGCGACGGCGCGGCTTCGGGAGAGCGCGGTGTGCTGCGACTCGACGCCGACGGCGCGCTGACGCCGCTGGAGAGCGCATGACGCTGGCGATTCGCGAGCTGCTCGATCGCGGCGATCTGTCGAACGAGACGGTCGACGCCTTCCTGTCCGATCGCCGCTGTCCGATCGTCGAGGGGAGCACCGTCACCTTCGTCTATCGCGGCACCGCCGACGCCGTCTACCTGCAGCACTGGATCTACGGCCTGCCGTCGGCGCAGCCCTTCGTTCCGGTCGCCGGCACCGACCTCTGGTACCTGATCCAGGAGATCCCGGTCCGCTCGCGCGTCGAGTACAAGCTCGAGGTGCAGCAGGGGGAGCTGTCGCGCCTGATCCGCGACCCGCTCAACCCCGAGCTGGCGCACGACCCTTTCGGTGCCAACTCGGTCTGCCAGGGCGCCGACTACCTCGCCCCCGAGTGGATCCGCGCCGACGCCGAAGCGCGCCCGGGGACGATCGAATCGCTGCGGCTGCGTTCGGCGGCGCTCGGCCGCGACGAAGAGGTCCAGGTCTACCTGCCGGCGCGCTTCCGGGCGACGCGGCGCTATCCGCTGCTGATCGTGCACGACGGCGCCGACTACCTCCGCTTCTCGGCGTTGCGCACGGTGCTCGACAACCTGATCCACCGCGGCGAAGTGCGGCCGATGGTCGTCGCCCTCACCCAGTCGCGCGACCGCCTGCGCGAGTACGCCGCCGACGAGCGCCACGCGCGCTTCGTCGCCGAGGAGCTGCTGCCGATGCTCGAAGAGCGCTATCCGCTGGCTCCCGGCGCCGCCAACCGCGGCCTGATGGGGGCGAGCTTCGGCGCCGTGGCGAGCTTCTCGGCCGCCTGCCGGTATCCCGAGCAATTCGGGCGGCTGCTCCTGCAGTCGGGCTCGTTCGCCTTCACCGACATCGGGCCGTCGCAGCGCGGCCCCGCTTTCGAACCGGTGGTGAAGTTCGTCAACGCCTATCGCGAGAAGCCGCAGCCGATCGCCGAGCGCGTCTTCGTCAGCTGCGGCGTCTACGAGTCGCTGATCTACGAGAACCGCTCGCTGGTGCCTCTCCTCGAGCGCACCGGCATGGAGATCCGCTACGTCGAGGCCTGGGACGGCCACAACTGGGAGAACTGGCGCGACCGCCTGCGCGAGGGGCTCTCCTGGCTCTTCCCGGGCGCGCTCTGGATGATCTACGAGTAGCTTCCGCTAGACTCCGGGTCTTTCCGGGGAACCCATCTCATGGCCGAAGTCGTTCGCCGCATCGGACTCTCTCTGGGGCCGACATCTGCTGGCCCCTCTGCTACGAAGGCATCCTGAAGAAGATGAACCTGGCGCTGCCGATGGGCGGCGACACCGTCCGTTTCGAGGTCGAGCGGGTGAAGATCGAGCCCTTCGACCTCCGCCAGCCCTGCAGGTACGACGTCCTTCTCGACCGCCTCACCCACTGGTACCACACCAGCCGCGAATGGATCAAGAAGTCGGTCGTCATGGACGACCTCTACGTCTTCAACAACCCCTGGTCGATCCAGTCGAACGAGAAGCACACCAGCTACGCCGCGATGATGCGGCTCGGCTTTCCGATCCCCGACACCTGGCTGGTGCCGCCGAAGGAGTACGAGCCGGCCGCCGACCTGCAAGTGACGCTCGACAAGTACGCGAAGCTCTTCAACCTAGGCGAGATCGGCGAGAAGATCGGCTATCCGCTCTTCATCAAGCCCTACGACGGCGGGGCGTGGGTCGGGGTGACGAAGATCGACGACAAGGAGCAGCTCTACAAGGCCTACGATTCCTCGGGGCGGCGCATCATGCACCTGCAGAAGGCGGTGCACCCGTTCGACCTCTTCGTGCGGACGCTCGGCGTCGGGCCGCAGGTCAAGGTGATGAAGTACGACCCGGCCGCGCCGCTCCACGACCGCTACAAGGTGGCGTTCGATTTCGTCTCGCCGGCCGAGTTCGAGACGCTGGCCAAGATGTGCCTGACCATCAACGCCTTCTTCGGCTGGGACTTCAACAGCTGCGAGACGCTGCGCCAGGACGGCATCTTCCACCCGATCGACTTCGCCAACGCCTGCCCCGACTCGCAGGTGACCTCGCTCCATTTCCACTTCCCCTGGCTGGTCAAGGCGAAGCTGAAGTGGTCGCTCTTCGTCGCGGCGACGAAGCGGCCGATGCGCAAGAACCTGCGCTGGGCCCCCTACTTCGAGATCGCCGACCGCGACCTGCCGTTCGCGGAGAAGCTCGACGCCTACGCGAAGCTCGCCAACGAGCACTTCGAAACCGAGCGCTTCGCCGAGTTCTGCGAGAAGCGGATCGGCCACCTCGACGAGGTGGCCTGGGAGTTCTTCGGCAGTGCCGAGGCCAAGGACGCCGTGCGGCAGAAGGTCGCGGCCCTCTTCCCGGCCCACGAGCACGAGCAGTTCACCGAGCACTTCTGGGGGCTGGTGCAGTTCTGGCGCAAGACCGAGCCGCCGAAGGGAGCCGCCGCGGGATGAGCGGCGAGCCCCTCGTCCGTCTCCGTCTGACCGTGCAGTGGGGGGAGATGGATTCCTACGGGCACGTCAACAACACGGTCTACTTCCGCTGGTTCGAGAGCGCGCGTATGGAGACCTTCCGCCGCCTCGGCTGGCCGGAGGTCGAGCGCGAGCTCGGCGTCGGACCGATCCTGCACTCGACCCAGGCGCGCTTCCGCGCCCCGGTCGAATGGCCCGACGAGGTGGAGATCACCTCCGCCATCCGCGACGTGCAGACCGATCGCTTCACCATGCTCTACGAGATCCGGAGCCGCGCGCTCGATCGCGTCGCTTGCGAGGGGAGCGGCCTGATCGTCGCCTACGACTACCGAACGAAGGCGAAGGCCTCTTTGCCGGACGCGATCGTCGAGGCGATCGCAGGCCTCGCAAAGACTCCAGAGAAGGGATAGAGGCGAAGTGGCGTCGCCGGTGCTGGTCGCGGACATCGGCGCCACGCATGCGCGATTTGCGCTCGCGGCTGAGAATGGGCTGGTCTCTCCTGCCATCCGTCTGCCTACCGCGCAGTTTTGCAATCTCTCCGACGCCGCGCTCGAGGGTCTTTCCCTTCTCAGGAAGTCTTTGCCTCTCGAGGCGAATCTCACGCAAGCCTCCATCGCCGTGGCGGGCCCCGTCACCGGCGACGACTTCGACCTGACCAACGCCGGCTGGCGCTTTTCGATCGAAGCGACGCGCCGCGAGCTCGGACTCGAGAGGCTGCTACTCCTCAACGATTTCGAAGCGCTGGCCTGGAGCGTGCCGGGACTGAAGCCCCACGACATCGAGACCCTGCGCGGAGGGAACGAAGATGCGAGGGCACCGATCGCGGTGATCGGCCCCGGCACGGGCCTCGGCGTCGGCGCGCTGGTGCCCGTGGGCCGCAGCTGGAAGTCGATCGCCGGCGAGGGGGGCATCGCGACCTCGCCGCTACCACCGAACGAGAATGGCGGATCGTCGAGCGTCTCGCGGCGCGCTTCGGTCACGTCTCGGCCGAGCGCGCGCTCTGCGGCGCCGGCCTGGTCGAGCTACACGGGGCGATCCGCGAGCTCGCCGGGCAGGGGGCCGAGACGATCGCGCCGGCCGAGGTCAGCGAGCGCGCCCGGCGCGGCGACGATCCCGCGGCGGTCGAGGCGGCGAGGCTCTTCTCGCAGTGGCTCGGCGCCGTCGCCGGCGACCTCGTGCTGACGCTCGGCGCGCGCGGCGGACTCTGGCTGGCCGGCGGCGTTCTCGAAGGGCTCGGCGCGGCGTTCGACCGCGCCGCCTTCCTGGCGCGTTTCGAAGCCAAGGGGCGCTTCGCGGGCTACCTGCGCGCGGTTCCGGTGCGACGGATCCTGTCGCCGGACGCGGCGCTGCTCGGCGCGCGCGCCGCGCTCAGCGCGGCAGCCGGCCGGTGACCTCGGCCAGGCGGCGCAGGCGCGCCGCCAGCGGATCGCCGAACGCTCCGGCGCGCATCCGCCAGCTCCAGTTGCCGGAGGGTATGCCCGGCCGGTTCATGCGCGCCGCGGAGCCGAGCTCGAGCAGGTCCTGCATCGGAGCGACGGCGAGCTCGGCGGTCGAGGCGTAGACGGCGCGGACGAGCGCGCGCGGAACCTCGCGCGCCGTGACGCCGAGATAGTCAAGGACGCGGCGGCGCGTCGCGGCATCGAGCCCGGCGAACCAGCCGCGCGTCGTGTCGTTGTCGTGAGTCCCGGTGTAGGCGACGACCCGGCCGGTGAACTGGTGCGGCAGGTGGATCGAGGCGCCTTCGCCGAAACCGAACTGCAGCACCCGCATGCCGGGCAGGCCGAGCTCGTCGCGCAGCGCGACGACATCGTCGGTGATCACGCCGAGATCCTCGGCGACCAGCGGCAGCTCGCCGAGCGCGGCGCGCACGGCGGCAAAGAGGGCGCGTCCCGGTCCGTCCACCCAGCGCCCTTCGCGCGCCGTCGGCGCCGCGGCCGGCAGCTCCCAGAAGGCGGCGAAGCCGCGGAAGTGATCGAGCCGGACGAGGTCGAAGCGGCGCAGGTTGGCGCGCAGGCGCTCGATCCACCAGCCGAAGCCGTCGGCGGCGACGCGCTCCCAGCGGAAGAGCGGGTTTCCCCAGAGCTGGCCGTCCGCGCTGAAGTAGTCGGGCGGCACGCCGGCGACCTTCAGCGGCCGTCCGTCGTCGTCGATCTCGAACAGCTCGCGGCGGCTCCAGAGGTCGGCCGAGTCGGTGGCGAGGTAGAGCGGCACGTCGCCGAACAGGTCGATGCCGCGCTCACGGGCGGTGGCGCGCAGCCGCGTCCACTGGCGTTCGAAGGCGTGCTGGACGAAGGCGTGGAAGCGGAGCTCGCGCTCCAAGGTGTGTCGTGCTTCCTCCAATGCGCCCGGCTCGCGCCGGCGCGCGGGCTGCGGCCAGGCGCTCCAGGCGCGCAGTCCCTCGCGCTCGCGCAGCGCGGCGAAGAGCGTCCACTCGGAGAGCCAGCCCCCCTGCTCGGGCGCCGCGGACCAGGCAGCAACCTCTTCGCGCAGGGCTGGCGCAGCGCCGGACTCGAGCCGCTCGAAGGCCCGGCGCAGCAGGCGCGGCTTCAGCTCGTACGCCGCGCCATGATCGATGCGGGCGCGCGACGGCAGCGCCGCCTCGCCCAGCTCTCCCGCGGTGAGCAGCCCTTCCTCGCGCAGGCGCTCCGGGGAGACGAGAAGCGGATTGCCGGCGAAAGCGGAGAGCGTGCCGTAGGGGGAGTCGCCGGCGCCGGTCGGCCCGAGCGGCAGCATCTGCCAGACCCCTTGCCCCGCGGCGGCGAGGCGTTCGACGAAGGCTTCCGCCGCCGGCCCCAGATCGCCGATGGCGAAGCGCCCCGGCAACGAGGTGGGGTGGAGAAGAACTCCGCAGCGGCGTTTCGTCGGTTTCACACGAGGCCCGATTTCGACGATCGCATCCTACGTCGCGCGGCTCGCGGGCGATGGCGTGAGCTAGGCTGTCGTCCTTCGCCACGGCACTTCCGGCGACGAAGCCCAGGAGGGAAGCGCATGAAGATCCGGCTCGCACTCGCTCTCGGACTGCTCCTCGCCCCCGCGCTCGCCGCCGAGCCGGTGCGTTACAAGGTCCTCGTGGCCGGCAACGAGGCCGGCTTCCAGACCGTCGAGCGGACGAAGGAACGCCTCGCCGTCCACTTCGAGTTCAACGACCGCGGACGCGGGCCGAAGATCGACGCCACCTACGACCTGAGCTTCGCGGGGCTGCCGGTCGCGGTGACGATCGACGGCGTCGAGTACATGAAGGGGAAGGTCGCCGAGCGCTTCACGCTCGCCAAGGGTCAGGTGAGCTGGACGAACCGCGCCGAGTCCGGCGGCGCGCCCGCCAAAGAGGGCGCCTTCTACTCGAGCTTCGACGGGCCGCCGGTCGAGCTGGCGATGCTGGCTGCCGCCGCCCATGCGGCGCCCGGCGGCAAGATGGCGCTCTGGCCGTCGGGCGAGGTCCATGCGGTGCAGGTCGACGAGCGCCCGCTGCAGCCGGCGAAGGGAAAGCCGGTCAAGGCGCGCTACGTCGAGCTCGATGGCCTCGGCTTCGCGCCGACCGGCGTCTGGCTCGACGGCAAGGGGGATCTCCTGGCCGAGGTCTCCTCCTGGTCGTCGGTGGTGCGCGAAGGGTTCGAAGGCTCGGTGGCGGAGCTTCTCAAGTTCCAGGACGAGCGGACGACCAAGCGCGATCACGAGCTCGCCACCAATCTCGCCCAGCAGCCGCCGGCCGCCGGACTGGTGATCCGCCACGCGAGGGTCTTCGACGCCGAGGCGCGCGCGACGCGCGAAGGATGGTCGGTGCAGGTGGTCGGCGACCGCATCGTCGCCGCCGGACCCGATGCCGAGGTCGCGACGCCCGAGGGAGCGCAAGAGATCGACGCGACCGGCAAGACCCTGCTGCCGGGGCTCTGGGACCTCCATACCCACGTCTCGAGCGGCGACGGCCTGCTCCATCTCGCGGCGGGCGTCACCGGCGTGCGCGATCTCGCCAACGATCTCGACCTGCTGGTCGATCTCCGCAAGAAGTGGGACGCCGGCGAGACTCTGGGCCCCCGCCTGGTGATGGCGGGCTTCCTCGACGGCCCCGGCCCCTACGCCGGGCCGACCAAGGCGCTGGTGTCGACCTTCGACGAAGCGAAGCCCTGGATCGACAAGTACCTGGCCGCCGGCGCGATCCAGCTCAAGCTCTACAGCTCGCTGAAGCCCGAGCTGGTGGCGCCGATCGCCGCTTACGGGCACTCGAAGGGCCTGCGGATCTCGGGCCACGTGCCGGCGTTCATGACCGCCGAGCAGGCGGTGCGCGCGGGCTACGACGAGATCCACCACGTCAACATGCTCTTTCTCAACTTCCTCTTCGACCAGGTGCAGGACACCCGCACGCCGGCGCGCTTCACGGCGGTCGCCGAGCACGCGGCGGAGCTCGACCTCGATTCGCCGAAGGTGCAGGCCTTCCTCGACCTGCTGGCCGAGCGCGGCGTGGTGATCGATCCGACCGTGATGATCTTCGAGGGGATGTTCCTCGGCCGCGCCGGCGCGGTGCCGCCGGGCTTCGCCGCGGTCGCCGACCGGCTGCCGGTCACGGTGCGCCGCGGACTGCTCGGCGGCGGTCTGCCGGTTCCCGCCGGCATGGACCAGCGCTATCGCGACTCCTTCGACCGCATGCTGCAGCTCGTCGAGCGCGCCTGGAAGCGGGGCATCCGCGTCGTCGCCGGCACCGACGATCTCGCCGGCTTCGCGCTCCATCGCGAGCTGGAGCTGTACCAGAAAGCCGGCATTCCGGCGCCCGAGGTGCTCTCGCTCGCCACCTTCGGCGCGGCGCAGGTGGTGGGGCGGAGCCGCGATAGCGGTTCGATCCGCCCCGGCAAGCTGGCCGACCTGATCCTAGTCGCGGGGAGACCCGATCGCGACGTCGCGGACCTGCGCCACGTGCGCACGGTGATCCGCGCCGGCGTGCCGCTCGACGTCGCGGCGATCGACCGCGCCATCGGCGTGCAGCCCGAAGCGACGCCCTAGGAGCGCGGCGCCGTCAGGGCTGCTTCCTCGACCAGGCCGCCAGCGTTCCCGACTCGAAGCCGTCGGCGAAGATGGGGCCGGGCGGGAGCGTCGGTGTGAACCAGGGACAGCCGCTGCCGTCGTGCAGGCAGGAGATGTGGCCGTCGGCGTAAAGCAGGTAGAGCTCGCCGGCGCTGTCCTCGGAGAAGCTGTAGAGGCCGGCGTTGCCGGGATCCCAGCAGGTCGAAGTCGCGGCGGCGGGATCGGCGGGATCGAACGCGGTGGTCGCCCAGATCTGGCCGCAGAAGGCATCGGCGTAGAGATAGCGCCCGGCCAGCGAGGGGATCGCCAGGCCGCGGTAGCGGTAGCCGCCGATGATCGACTCCCACTTCGACGCCGTGCCGTCCCCTGCGTTGTTCTGGTGGCAGAGGATCGGGTCCCAGAACGGAACGACGCCGGCGCCCGGGTCGACGTCCTTCGGATAGGTGCAGGCCGAGACGCCGGCGACCATGCCGCTCGGGCAGCCCGCCGACGAGCAGGTCAGGCTCTGGCACCCTTCCCGGCACTTCCAGCCGAAGTTCATCGCGCCGTCGGGCGCCAGCGGGTAGTAGTCGTGGGAGATCCAGTCGACCTCTTCCCACTTCGACTGCCCGACGTCGCCCACCCACAGGTCGCCGGTCGCGCGGTCGATCGAGAAGCGCCAGGGGTTCCGCAAGCCGTAGGCCCAGATCTCACCGCAGCCGGGCGTGCCGCCCGCGAAGGGATTGCCGAGCGGGATGCCGTAGCCGCCGCCGCCGTTGCCCGGACACTCCGGGAGCGTCGCCGAAGGGTCGACACCGCGCACGTCGATGCGCAGCAGCTTGCCGAGCACCTTGCCGGTGTTCTGGCTGTTCGGGCCGCCGGCGGACTGGTCGCAGGAGCTGCCGCCGTCGCCGAGCGAGAGATAGAGCATGCCGTCTGCGCCGAAGGCGAGCCACCCGCCGTTGTGGTTGGCCGCCGAGCTGTGCTCGGCGACCAGCAGCGTCTGCGCCGAGGCCGGGTCGCCGACGTTGGTCGACTGCCGGCTGTAGCTCTGGAGCACCACGTCGCCGTCGTCGGCTGCGGTGGCGCTGTTGCGGGTGTAGTAGACGTAGAGCTTGCCGCTCGTCGCGTAGTCGGGAGCCACGGCCAGAGCCAGCAGTCCGCGCTCCCCTCCGACCAGCACCTTCGAGCTCAGGTCGAGAAAGGGCCTGGTGAGGAACCGCTTTTCCACCATGTCCCAGACCCAGATCTTCCCTTGCAGCGTGGCGACGAGACGATGCTGGACGCCGTCGGCGGGGTCGACCATCGCGATCGGCACTGAGCCGGCGTCCGGGAAGGCGCTGGCCGGGATGACGGTCGAGATCCCCGACCAGCTGCCGCAACTGGCGCTGCCGCAGGCCTGCGTGTAGCAGGTGGAAGCGGCGAAAGAAGGGACCGCGGCGAAGGCGACCAGCGCGCCGACCGCCCCGGCGAGATGAAGTGGCTTCCTGTTCATGCGCGAGGCTCCCCGCATCCGATACGTGAATCTATGCCGGGCGGATGGCGCGGGGTGCGAAGCGTCTCACCGTCGCGCTGGGCGGACGGCGGGCCGGCGGCTCAGGCGCGCTCGACGAGGCGCCGGTAGAGCTCTTCGTACTCGCGGACCTGTCGGGTCCAGGAGAAGTCTCGGGCCATGCCGTTCTTCGCGAGCTGCGTCCAGGCGGCGCGATCGCGAAACGCGGCGAGCGCCTGGTCGATCGCCCAGCGCAGCCCTTCCGGCGTGAAGTGGTCGAAGACGAAGCCGGTGCCCTCGCGCGCCACCGGGTTCCAGGGCTCGACGGTGTCGGCGAGCCCGCCGGTCCGGCGCACGACCGGCGGCGTGCCGTAGCGCAGGCTGTACATCTGGTTGAGGCCGCAGGGCTCGTAGCGCGACGGCATCAGGAAGATGTCGGCGCCCGCCTCGATCCAGTGCGCCAGCGGCTCGTTGTAGCCGCGGTAGTACCAGGCCTTGCCCGGGAAGCGTGGTCTGCAGCCAGGAGAAGAACGACTCGTAGCGCTCCTCGCCGCTGCCGAGCGCCACGAAGCGGAGGTCGCGGTGGAAGAGGAACTCCGGCAGCGTGTCGAAGAGCAGGTCGAGCCCCTTCTGCGGCGTCAGCCGCGAGACCAGCCCGAGCACCGGCGCCTGCTTGCCGTACGGCAGGCCGATCTTCTCGAGCAGCGCCTGCTTGTTCTTCTCCTTGCCGGCGAGCGTCGCCGCCGTGTAGCGCGTGCGGAATGTGGGGATCGACCCCCGGGTCCCATTCGCCGTAGTCGACGCCGTTGACGATGCCGACCAGGTGGTCGGCGCGCGCGCGCAGCATCGGGTCGAGCCCGAAGCCGTGCTCGGGGGTCTGGATCTCGCGCGCGTAGGTGCGGCTGACGGTGGTCAGCACGTCGGCGTAGAGGAGGCCGGTCGTGAGGAAGCTGACGCGGCCGGCCGCGAGGTCCTCCTGGTGGAGCATCGCGGCGTGCGCCGCGAGGCCGAGCTCGTCGAGCACCTGGGCGCCGAACACGCCCTGGTAGCCGAGGTTGTGGAGCGTCAGCACGGTGCGCGATGCGCTGCGAAGAGGCGGTCCCAGGCGTAGAGCGTCCTGCAGGTAGAGCGGCACCAGCGCGGTGTGCCAGTCGTGGGCGTGGAGGATGTCGGGCGACCAGCCCATGCGCTGGCAGGACTCGAAAGTCGCGCGCGTCAGCAGGGCGAAGCGCAGGTACTCGTCCCAGTCGCCGATGTAGACGGCGTCGTGGTGGTAGAGCGCCGGGCAGTGGACGAAGTAGACGTCGACGCCGCTCGTCCGGCAGCTTCGTCGTGAACACCGACCAGGTGAAGCGGCGTCGCGCCGAGCTGCGATCTCGACGTCGCGCAGGAACTCGACCGGCGTGAACCGGAAGTCGCATCTTCGCGATGCGCGGAGTAGAAGGGCAGGAAGACGCGGACGTCGTGGCCGGCGGCTGCCGAGCGCGCGCGACAGCCCGGCGACGACGTCGCCGAGGCCGCCGGTCTTGGCGAACGGCGTGAGCCTCCGCCGCCGATCTGGCAGATGCGCAAGGGCATCAGATGACCGTGCCGGGGGGGATCGTCGCGTCCTTCGGCACCACGATGATGCCGCCGCGGATCGACCAGTTCTCGGTCGTCGGCCTCGGGGATGCCGGCCTCGTTGATCAGCCGGCAGCCGTCGCCGATGCGGGCGTTGAAGTCGATGATCGCGTTGCGGATCTGGCAGTCGCGGCCGATGCCGATCGGCGACGCCGGCGCTGTCGCGCTCCTCGATCGACTCGAAGTGATTGGCGCCCATGACGATCGAGCGCTCGATCATCGTGCCCGCGTCTGCACCACGGCGCGGATGCCGACGATCGAGTCGGTGATCCCGCGCGCCGGTGATGATCGACCCTCGCAGAGGACCGACGGCGGTCGACCGACGCAGTGGTTGATCTTGGTGCCGGGCAGGAAGCGGGCGTGGGTGTAGATCGGGTAGTCGGGGTCGTAGAGGTTGAGCGGGGGCAGCGGCAGGGTCAGCTCGAGGTTCGCCTGGTGGAAGCTCGGGATGGTGCCGATGTCGCGTCCAGTAGCCGTCGTAGGGGAACGCGAAGACGCGGCAGAGTCGAGAGCGAGGCCGGGATGACCTCCTTGCCGAAGTCGGTGTAGCGGGCTGCCGACCAGCATCTCGCGCAGGACCTCGGGCCGGAAGACGTAGATGCCCATGCTGGCGAGCAGCGAGCCCGGCGGCGCCGTCGAAGCCGAGCGCGCCGAGCGTCGCCTCGTCGAGCGCGAGCGCGTCGAGGCTCGCGTCGGTCCTTCGGCTTCTCGACGAACTCGACGATGCGGCCGTCGCGGTCGAGCCGCAGGATGCCGAAGCCCTTCGCCTCCTGGCGCGGCACCGGCTTGACCGCGATGGTCAGGTCGGCCTCGCGACTGCGCGGTGGCGCGAGCACGAACTCGCTGCATGTCCATCAGGTAGAGCTGGTCGCCCGAGAGGATCAGCACGTCCGACGGCTGGTTGTCGTCGATCAGGCGGCGTCGAGGTTCTGGCGCACCGCGTCGGCGGTGCCCTGGTACCAGTCGCGGTTGGTCGAGGCTCTGCTCGGCGGCGAGGATGTCGACGAAGCCGCCGCGGAAGGCGTCGAACCGGTAGGTCTGCGCGATGTGGCGGTGCAGGCTCTCGCTGTTGAACTGGGTCAGCACGTAGATCCGGTCGATGCCGGCGTGGAGGCTGTTGGAGATCGGGATGTCGATCAGGCGGAACTTGCCGCCGACCGGCACCGCCGGCTTGGCGCGGTACTTGGTCAGGGGAGCGAGGCGCGTCCCCTGTCCGCCGCCGAGAATCGCCGTCACGACGCGTTTCATCCCGTTCTCCGCTCGAACAACTTCTTGTGCATTGTACCGGAGCGCCTCATGGCGGCCGGCCGATCGTCGGGCGCCGGTCAGGCGATCGCGATGCCGGCGGGGCCGGCGAGGATCTCGCCGATCTCCGCGGCGCGATGGCCGGTCGCCCTGAGCGCCGCGAGGTAGGCCGCCGCATGCGAGGCCGGCAGCGCCACCAGCAGGCCGCCGGAGGTCTGCGGGTCGAAGAGCAGCTCCTCGGCGACCGGGTCGAGCGGGCGCTCGTAGGCGACCTGGTCGAGCACGTGATGGCGGTTCTTCTTCGTGCAGCCCGTCGAGACGCCGGCGCGGACGAGCTCGAAGAAGCCGGGGTGGACCGGCAGCGCGTCATGGCGCAAGGCGATCCGCACCCCCGATTCACGGGCCAGGTTCCAGGCGTGGCCGGCGAGGCCGAAGCCGGTGACGTCGGTCGCCGCGGTCGCGCCGTGCTCGAGCGCCAGGCGCGCCGCCGCGCGGTTGAGGCGCTCCATCTCGACCAGCGCCGGCTCGAGCCCGGCCGCGTCGAGGCGGTCGAACTTGAAGGCGTTGACCAGCACGCCGGTGCCGAGCGGCTTGGTGAGCACGAGTCGCTGCCCTGCGCGAGCGCCCGAGAGCGTCAGCAGCCGGCCGGGGGGCGCGATGCCGACGACGGCCAGCCCGTATTTGGTCTCCTTGTCGCGCACCGAGTGGCCGCCGAGCAGGACGGCGCCGGCCTCGACCAGCGTCTCGGCGCCCGCCGCCACGATGTCGGCGGCGACGCCCTCCGGCAGATCGGTCGGGAAGGCGCAGATGTTGAGCGCGAAGAGCGGCTCGGCGCCCATCGCCCAGACGTCGGAGAGCGAGTTGGCGGCGGCGACGCGGCCGTAGCGCCGCGGGTCGTCGCAGACCGGCGGGATGAAGTCGACGGTGGCGACGAGGGCGCGACCGTCGAGCAGGAAGGCGCCAGCGTCGTCGCCGCTCTCCGGTCCGACGAGCACACGTTCCCCGAGGCCGGCCGCCGGGGCCAGCCGCGAAAGCAGCGAGGTCAGGTCCCCCGGACCGACCTTAGCCGCTCAACCGGCGGTGGACGCCGTGGCGGTCAGGCGAAAGCGCGTCGTCGCGTCGCTCATGGGCGCATTCTAGGACGCTCCCCTAGAATCCCCGGAGTGAAGCGATCCCTTCCCGCCGCCGCGCTCGCTCTCCTGCTCGCCGCCGGGTGCGCCACGGCCCCTCGGCCGGCGCCGGCGGTCCCGCCGGCGGTCGAGCAGCGGCCGCGCATCGGAGTGGCGCTGGGAGGCGGGGGAGCGCGTGGCTTCGCCCATATCGGCGTGCTGCGCGTCCTCGAGCAGGAGAAGATCCCGGTCGACCTGGTGCTCGGCAGCTCGGTCGGCAGCCTGATCGGCGCCCTCTACGCCGACAGCGGCCGGGTGCTCGACGCCGAGTTCCACGCCATCGAGGTCACCCGTGAAGACCTCTTCGACTTCGGCGCGATGGCGGTGCTCTCGGGCGGGCTCGCCCACGGCGAGGGCGTCGTGAGCTATCTCGAGAAGCGCCTGCGGCACGCCACGTTCGAGACCCTGCCGGTGCGCTTCGGCGCCGTCGCCACGGAGCTGCGGACGGGTCGCACCGTGGTCTTCGAGCAGGGAGCGATCGCGCCGGCGGTGCGCGCCTCGTGCGCGATCCCCGGTGTCTTTCCGCCGGTCGAGATCGGCGGCGAGCTCTACGTCGACGGCGGCGTGAGCGACCCCGTGCCGGCCGACGCGGTGCGCGGACGCGGCGCCGACGTGGTGATCGCGGTGGCGATCCCCGCCGCGGTCCCCGATCGCGCGCCGACGACGCCGCTCGGCGTCATCCTGCAGGCGATCGCCATCCAGTCGGGCGAGGTGCAGCGGCTGCGGGCGCGGGAGGCGGACGTCGTGATCGTCCCCGAGGTCGGCCAGATCGCCTACGACGACTTCACCCGCAAGCGCGAGCTGATCGCGGCCGGCGAGGCCGCCGCGCGCGCCGCGCTGCCCGCGATCCGCGCGGCGATTCGCGACAAGACGCGACTGGTCGCGACGCCCCCCTCGCCCTGACTCCCAGTGGACCAAGGTCCAATGCCGGATGCCCGAACTGTCTCGTAGCTTCGCCCTGGTGGATCAGCGAAAGGGACGGAACATGGCAACGATTCGATCGGTCGTGGCTTCGGTGGCAGTCGTGGCGACTTACGGCTTCCCGATGGGCCTGTTGGCGCAAGACCCGGCGAGTCACGCGGACTTTCCGGCGCCGGCGCGGAACTATTCGCCCAATCTGGACCAGCGCTACCCCGATCGGGTCCTCTGGGGAGACACACACCTGCACACCTCGTACTCGACCGACGCCGGCATGGTCGGCTGCCGGCTCGGTCCAGACGAGGCCTACCGCTTCGCGCTCGGCGAAGAGGTGACGAGCAACACCGGACAGCGCGTGCGGCTCTCGCGCCCGCTCGACTTCCTGGTCGTGACCGACCACACCGAGAACCTGGGCATGGCGCCGATGATCGCGACCTCCGATCCGATCCTGATGAAGAGCGAGATCGGCAGGCTCTGGCACGACATGGTGAAGTCGGGCAAGGGCTTCGACGCCTTCGCCGACTGGATCCGACGCGGCAGCACGACCGGCAAGGACCCGATCGGCAGTCCGGAGATGGCGCGCGCCGCCTGGGAGACGATCGTCGAGTCCGCCGAGAAGTTCAATCAGCCGGGGAAGTTCACCGCGATGATCGGCTTCGAGTGGACCTCGACGCCGAACGGCAACAACCTGCACCGCAACGTCGTCTTCCGCGACGGCGCCGATCTCGCGCTGCGCATCCTGCCGCTGACCGCCTACGACAGCCCCGATCCCGAGATGCTCTGGAAGTGGATGGGGGGCTACGAGGAGAAGACGGGCGGCCGGCTGCTCGCCATCCCGCACAACGGCAACGTCAGCAACGGCATGATGTTCGCGAGCGAGACGATGAGCGGCAAGCCGTTCGACCGCGCCTACGCCGAGGAGCGCGCGCGGCGCGAGCCGCTCTACGAGGTGACGCAGCCGAAGGGAACGGGAGAGGCGCACCCGGCGCTCTCGCCCGACGACGAGTTCGCCGGCTTCGAGATCTGGGACAAGTCGAACCTGGGCGGCAACCAGGCGACGACGAAGCAGATGCTGCCGGGGAGCTACGCCCGCGAGGCGCTGAAGCAGGGCCTGGCGATCGAAGCGATGGTCGGCGCGAACCCGTTCAAGTTCGGATTCGTCGGCTCGACCGACAGCCACACCGGCCTCTCGACGAGCTCCGAGGACAATTTCTTCGGCAAGACGCCGTCGACCGAGCCGAGCGCGCACCGCTGGGAGCACGCCGCCATCCCGGCGATGACGCCGGAGCTGGTGACCAAGGGGTGGGCCCTCGGGGCCTCCGGCCTCGCCGCCGTCTGGGCGCGCGACAACACCCGAGCCGCGATCTTCGACGCCATGGAGCGGCGCGAGGTCTACGGCACCACCGGCACCCGCATCACGGTGCGCGTCTTCGCCGGCTGGGACTTCGCGCCGGTCGACGTGACGCGCGCCGACTTCGCCGCCGACGGCTACCGGCGCGGCGTCCCGATGGGGGCGACCTGCGCGCCGCGCCGGCGGGCAAGGCGCCGGTCTTCCTGGTGCGCGCGATGCGCGACCCGCACGGGGCGAACCTCGACCGCATCCAGGTGATCAAGGGCTGGCTCGACGGGCAGGGCAGGACGCACGAGCGCGCTTTCGACGTCGCGGTGAGCGACGGCCGGAAGATCGGGCCCGACGGCCGCTGCCGCACGCCGGTCGGCAGCACGGTCGACGTCGCCCAGGCCACGTTCACGAACTCGATCGGCGCGCCGATGCTCAGCGCCTGGTGGAAGGACCCGGAGTTCGACGCGAAGCAGCGCGCCGTCTACTACGTGCGCGTGCTCGAGATCCCGACGCCGCGCTGGACGGCGTTCGACGCGAAGTTCTACGGCGTCCGGATGCCGGAGGAAGTGCCGATGACGCTGCAGGAGCGCGCCTACGCCTCGCCGATCTGGTACACGCCGGCGAACTGATTCCCGCCGCGACATCGCCGACGCCGGCGGGTCCGGCGAGCGAACCGGGGAGGGCGCCGTAACGCGGCTCGACGCGGCTGGCGGTAGGATCCGCCGCCGTGACCGCCGTTGACAGCTCCCCGGCTGCCGGTTTCGCCCGCCCGCGATGAGCGATTCCCTGGTCTTCGTCGTCGACGACGACGACATGATGCGCCGTGCGCTGGCGCGGCTGCTCGGCATCGCGGGCTACCGGGTCGAGACCTTCGCGTCGGCGGCGGACTTCGTCGCGCGACGTCCGCACGACGGCGCCGCCTGCCTCGTGCTCGACATCAAGATGCCGGGCATGACCGGCCTCGAGCTCCAGGAGCAATTGCACCTGGCGGGGCATCGCGTGCCAATCGTCTTCATCACCGGCCATGGTGACATTCCGACCTCGGTCAAGGCGATGCGGCGCGGCGCCGTCGACTTCCTGCCCAAGCCGTTCAGCGACCAGCAGCTGCTCGGGGCGATCGAGACGGCGCTGGCGCAGGACCGGGCGTCGCTCGCGTCGCGCCTCGAGCTGCGCGAGCTGGTCGAGCGCTGGCGGACGCTCACGCCGCGCGAGCGCGAGGTCTTCGCCCTGGTCGTGAAGGGTCTGCTCAACAAGCAGGTCGCCGGCCGGCTCGGCACCGCCGAAAAGACGGTCAAGGTGCACCGCGGCCGGGTGATGGAGAAGATGGCCGCGGAATCGCTCGCCGATCTGGTCAGGATGGGCGAGCTCCTGCGCAACTCCCTTCCCGCCGACGCCGTCTAGCGTCGCTCCGCACCGCTCTCCCGCCGCCGGAGCCGCCGGGGGGACTTTGGTCCAATGTCTCCGAGCGGGCGGGCGCTCTACGCTCGCGCCGGATGCCCTCTCCGGCGGCGATCGCGCTCCTCGAAGACGACCCGGCGATGCGCAGGGCGGTCGGTCGCCTCCTCGCGCTGGCGGGGTTCGAGGTGCGGACGTTCGCCTCGGCGGACGACTTCCTCGGGGCGCCCGCGGAGCCGCCGGCGGACTGCCTGCTGGTCGACGTCCACCTCGGGGCCGCCAACGGATTCGATCTCGTCGAGCAGCTGCGGGCGCAGGGACGGGGCGCCGCGGTGATCTTCATGACGGCCCACGACAGCGAGCAGACGCGGACGCGCGCCGGCGCCTTCGGGACCGGCAACTACCTGCAGAAGCCGTTCGAGGCGGACGCGCTGCTCGACGCCGTGCGCGCCGCCATCGCCGCCGCGCGCTAGGCCACCGCCGGCAGCGTGACGGTGAAGGCCGCACCGCCCGCCGGTTCGTTGCGGGCGCGGATCCGGCCGCCGTGCGCTTCGACGATCGTGCGGCAGACGGCGAGGCCGAGTCCGGTGCCGTGCGGCTTGGTCGTCACGAAGGGCTCGAAGACGCGCTCGAGGTCGCCGGCCGGGATGCCGGGGCCGGAATCCGTGACCCAGAGCTCGATCGTGCCGCTCTCGCCGGCCGCCGTCCCGACCAGGAGCCGGCGCGGCTTCGGCCGCTCGGCCATCGCGTCGCAGGCGTTGATCATGAGGTTGAGCAGGACCTGCTGGAGCTGCACCCGGTCGCCGGCGACTCTCGGCAGCCCGTCGGCGAGTCGGGTCTCGACGACGACGCCTCGGTTGACGAAGTCGCTCGCCATGATCCGGCGGACGTCGGCGACGACCTCGTCGAGCGCCAGCGGTACGTGTGTCAGCTCCTCCTTGCGCAGCATCGCCCGCAGGCGCCGGATCACCTCGCCGGCGCGGCGGTCGCTCTCGACGATGTCCCCGACGATCTCCCGCAGCTCGGCGACGTCGGCACCGTCGCGCTCGAGCAGGCGTTGCGCCGCCTGGGCGTTCGCGAGGATGGCGCCGAGCGGCTGGTTGAGCTCGTGGGCGATCGAGGCGGAGAGCTCGCCCAGGGTCGCGATGCGCGAGATGTGCGCCAGCTCGCTGCGCTGGCGGGCGGCGGCGAGCTCGAGCTCGTGCTCGCCGGCCCGGCGCCGCTCCTCGCTGAGTCGCAGCTCGTGGGCGATCTGGCCGGCGCGCACGACGCGGTCGGAGATCTCGTAGCCCATGGCGGCGAGCAGGAGCAGGAAGAACGGCGTCACGAAGTAGGGAGATTCGACGACCCGCGCGTGCACCAGCGCCGAGAGGGGCACGCCGAGCAGGAAGACCGTCAGCATGGCGCTCGCGACGCGCGCGACCTGCCGCCGCTCGGCGCCGCGCGTCCGCCGCCAGGCGGCGAGCGCCGCGTCGATGGTGAAGAGGATCTGGACGGTCCAGGCGAGCTCGTCGAGGTGGGTCCAGTGCGTGTGCGTTCCGAGGGCTACGGAGGCGCGCTCTTCGCCGGGCAGCTCGACCTGCCTCACCGCCGGAACTGCCGTCCAGTTGATGCCGTTCGGCAGCGCGAAGTTGGCGGCCAGGACGGCGATCCGCAGCGCGACCGCCGCCGCGAGCAGCCAGGTGCGTCCTCCCTGGAAGAAGGCGCGCGCGAAGCCCGCGAGGGCGATGGAGATCGTGAAGAGCGGCAGGTGGATCCAGTAGTGCGCGGCGATGTAGGCGCGCGGGGTGAGCGCGCGCATCTCGCCGAGCTCGACGCAGGCGACGCCGGCGGCGGAGAGCGCCGCGAGCGCGAACCAGAGCGCGGCGCGCTCGCTGCGCAGCCGCAGCCAGATGCCGCCGTGAACGAGCGCCAGCGTGACGCAGGCGGCGGCCATCATCGGCCAGGCGTAGTCGATCCAGCCCCAGGGCAGCATGACGGGCTCGGCGCGCTCAGCGCGACGCGCGGCGGATGTCGTCGACGATCTTGAGGTGATGCGCCGTGTGGATGGCCCAGAAGCGGACCGTCTGCGGCAGGTCGAGCCCGCCGAAGTAGGGGTGGGGGAGGACTCGCTCGCCGGGTCTCATCCCCTCCTGACGGTCGCGCACGGCGGCGAGACGGGCGCGGATCGCCGCTAGATGCGCCGCGAGCTCCGGCGCCGAAGTCTCCGTACCCTCCATCCCCTCCGGCGCCTTGCCGACGCCGCGCGGGATCCAGCCGAGGCCGAGGCAGATGCGGCCGGTCAGGTTGATGCCGCGCGAAGGGGTCTTGCCCCCGCGTTCGACGCGGGTCAGGCCGCGGTCGAGGATTTTCAGCATGTGGTCGGCCTGCTGGCCGACGCTCCACGCCGAGACCTTCGCGACGCGGCGCGCGAGGAGCGGTTCTCCTTCGTCGAGGAGCGCCTGCAGGCGGTCGAGGTGGCGGTGGAGCTGGTCGAAGTCGCGCATAAGGTCCGGATCCCGGCTCTGCCGCTCAGGCGCCGCGGTCGCGCTTCGCCAGCGCGGCGAGGCAGTCGTAGGCGGCGTACTTGTAGCTGTCGGCGAGCGTGGGGTAGTTGAAGACCATCTCGATGAAGGCGTCGACCGTGCCGCCGAGGTGGACGACGGCCTGGCCGATGTGGACGAGCTCGCTGGCGCGCTCGCCGATCACGTGGACGCCCAGCAGGCGGCGGGTGCCGACCTCGACCACCAGCTTGGTGACGCCCTGCAGGTCGCCGGTGATCTTGCCGCGCGGGTTGTCGGCGTAGAGCGCGCGTCCGGCCACGTAGTCGATCCCCTTGGCGTGGCAGCTCTCCTCGGTTTCGCCGTAGGCGCTGACCTCGGGAATCGTGTAGATGCCGTAGGGCATCGTGGCGGCGACCGCCTGCTTGTAGGGGAAGCCGAAGGCATGGCAGACGGCGACCCGCCCCTGCTCCATGGAGACCGACGCGAGGGCGGGGAAGCCGATGACGTCGCCGGCCGCGAAGACGTGCGGCAGCCCGGTGCGGTAGCACTCGTCGACCTTGAGGCAGCCGCGCGCGTCCGGCGCCAGGCCGATCGTCTCGAGCCCGAGTCCCTCCGTCCGGCCGCTGCGGCCGGCGGTGAAGAGAAGCTGCTCGGCGACCAGCGTGCGGCCGTCGGCGAGCGTCGCGACGATCTCCTCGCCGCGCCGCTCGACCTTCTTCCAGCCGACGCCCTGCACGAGAAGGACGCCGAGGCTCTCCATCGCCCCCTTGAGCCGGCCGACGATCTCGAGGTCGAGGAAGGGGAGGATTTCCGGCCGCGCGTCGACGAGGGTGACCTCGACGCCGAGCGCCGCGAACATGCAGGCGTACTCGCAGCCGATGACGCCGCCGCCGAGCACGGTGAGCGAGCGGGGTAGGCTCTCGATGCCCAGGATCTCGTCGCTGTCGTGAATCGACGTATCGGCGAAGTCGATGTCGGCGGGGCGATGGGGGCGCGAGCCGGTGGCGACGAGAATGAACTCGCCGGTGATCCGGCGCTCGCCGCCGCCCGACTTCACCGCGATCTCGTGCGGCCCGGTGAAGCGCGCCTCGCCCTCGAGGGTGGTGACGCCATGGCGCTCGAAGTTGCGGCGAAAGGCGCGCGCCTCGGCGGCCTCGATGGCGCGGCGGCGCGACGAGAGGAGCGGCACGGTGGCAGCGGGAGCCAGCGCGACGGCAACGCCGTAGAGCTCGCGCGCGTGGTAGCCGGAGAGATAGAGCGCGCTCTCGCGCAGCGTCTTGCTGGGCAGCGTGCCGGTGTGGACGGCGGCGCCCCCGGGCTCGTGCTCGCGCTCGACGATGGCGACCCGCTTGCCGAAATAGGCCGCCTGCACGGCGCCCTTCTCCCCCGCCGGCCCGGCGCCGAGGACGATCAGGTCGAAGTCGAAATCCGAGGTGTCGCTCACGGGAACGGGAGTCTAGCCCGGAGCCCGGATCGGGGAGGGGCGCTGGAGCCACCGGTCGGAGTTGAACCGACGACCTGCCGATTACGAATCGGCTGCTCTACCTCTGAGCTACGGTGGCCTGTGGAACGGCTGCGCCCACGAGCGAAGGGGGAAATTCTAGGCGACGGCGCGCTGCCGGCGCAAACCGGCGCCGATCACGCCGTCGCGGCGGCGGCGGGGTGGACTTCCTCGAGCTCGACCTGGATCAGCTTCGAGACGCCGCGCTCCTCCATGGTGACGCCGTAGAGCGTCGCAGGCGACCTCCATCGTCAGCTTGTTGTGGGTGATGACGATGCACTGGGTCTCTTTCGCCAGCTCGCGCAGCATGCCGACGTAACGCAGGGTGTTGACGTCGTCGAGCGGCGCGTCGACTTCGTCGAGGATGCAGAAGGGCGACGGCTTGATGCGGAAGAGCGCGAAGAGGAGCGCGATCGCGGTCAGCGCCTTCTCGCCGCCCGAGAGCAGCATCAGGTTCTGCAGCCGCTTGCCCGGCGGGCGGGCGACGATCTCGATGCCGCTCTCGAGGAGGTCCTCCTCGTCCATCAGGCGCATCTCGGCCTCGCCGCCGCGGAAGAGCTCGACGAAAGTCTTCGCGAACTGCTCGTTGACCAGCGCGAAGGTCTCCTTGAAGCGGGCGCTCGAGGTCTGGTTGATCTCGCGGATCGTCTGGCGCAGCGACTCGATCGACCGGGCGACGTCGGCGCGCTGGGCGGAGAGGAGCTTCTGGCGCTCCTCCTCGGCGGTGTACTCCTCGGCGGCGAGGACGTTGACCGGCCCGATCGCCTCGAGCTGCTCGGCCAGCTTCGCGAGGCCGGCCTCGAGCTCCGGCAGATCGGCGAGCGGCTCGCCCGGCTCGGCCGGCGGCTCCTCGCCGCAGCGGGCGCGGATCTCCTCGGCGAGGTGGCTCTCGTCGTGGTCGAGCCCGGCGAGCACGACGCGCAGCTCCTCGACCGCGGAGCGGGCGCCGCCATGCTCCAGACGGGCCTCGGAGAGGGCGCCCTCGGCCTCGCGCACGCGGGAGCGCTCGCCTTCGAGCGACTCCTGCTCGCCGCGCAGGCGCTCTTCGCCGCCGGCGCGCAGCTCGAGCGCTTCCTGCAGCTCGCGCTCGGCGTGCGTCATGCCCGCTTCGAGCTCGCTGCGGCGGCCGGCGAGCGTCTCCGACTCCTCGGACCAGGTGGTGAGCTGACGCCGCGCCGCCTCGGTCTCGCGCTCGAAGCGCGCCGCCTGCTGCTCGAGCGAGCGCAGGCGCTCGGCGAGCACGTCGAGCTGGCCGCGCCGGCCGGCGCCCTCGGCGCGCTGGCTCTCGCGCGCGCCGCGCAGGCGCTCGACCTCCGCCTGCTGGGCGTCGAAGCGGCTCTCGCGCTCGGCGTGCAGCGCCTCGAGCCGCTCGAGCTCGTCGGGTCAGGTCGCCGCGCAGGGCGACGAGCCGGGAGAGCTCGCCCGCGACGTGCTCGTGCTCGCGGCGCAGGTCGACCGAGCCCTCGGCGAGGCGGTCGCGCCGGCGCAGCAGCTCCTGGTGGCGCGAGCGGAGCAGGGCTCCTCCTGCGAGAGCGCCGCCTGCTCGGTCTCGAGCGCGGCGGATGGTCTCGGCGGAGAGCGAACGCTCGCCGACGCGGCCGTCGATCTCGACGCGCGTCGCGGCGACCTCGCCGTCGAGGCGGGGGAGCGCCTCCTCGAGCGCCGCCAGCTCGCTGGCGCGGGCGAGGAAGCCGGGCTGCGCTTCTTCGCCTTCGAGGTGGAGGAGCCCGGCCTGCGCCCAGATGGCGTGGCGGGCGAGGAAGGCGACGCCGGGGTGCGCCGCGGCGAGGCGCGTCGCGTCGGCGGCCGACTCGACGAGGAAGGCCGGCGGCAGCGCGCCGGCGAGCTCCTGCGGCAGCGCCAGGGCGTCGGCGAGCGAGGCGACGATGGCCGGGTCGGCGGGCATCGCGACGCGCGCCGGAGCGCGCCGGAACCAGCGAGCACGCCGGCCGCGCGCCGCGCCGGCGAGCGATGCGCTCGGCGAGGTCGAGCGGGGAGTGCTCGGGAGCGACCAGCACGGCGTCGAGCAACGGGCCGAGGAAGATGGTCGAGGCTGCGCTCCCAGCCGCGCAGCGCGTGCACGCGCTCGCGCAGGCGGGTGCCGTGGGCGATGCCGGCGGCAGCGAGGCGCTCGGCGAAGGCGTCGGCCGGGTCGCTCTCGGTCTCGGCGAGGTCGGCGAGCAGCCGCTGGCGCTCGGCGGTCTGCGCGCGCTCGGTCTCGAGGCGGCGCAGGCGCTCGCTCGCCTCCTGCTCGGCGGCGAGCGTCGCGGCGAGCTCGCCGCGCGCCGACGCCGAGGTCGGTCGCGCGGCGCGCCAGCTCCTCGCCGATGGCTGGCGAGACGGGCCGAGGCCTCGCCGACGGCGCGGCCTCGATCTCCGCCTGCTCGCGGGTCCGCAGCGTCGAGCTCTTCGACGAGATGGCGCGGCGGAATGCTCCCCCTTCTCGCTCTCGATCTGCTCGCGGTGCATCCGGTTGCGCAGCTCCGTGGAGCTGGCCGAGCGAGGAGAGGAGGTCGCGGCGCAGCGCCTCGAGCCGCTCCTCGGCCTCGGCCGCGGCGCGCTCGGCGTCGAGCAGCGCGCGCGCTGTCGGCGTGCGACCGTCGCGGCGGCCGCCTCGTGGTCGGCGAGCAGCTGAGTGCGTCCGTCTTCCAGCTCGCGCAGCGCGTCGGCCGTGCGCCGCAATCTGGTCGGACGAGCCGCGCCGCCAGCGCCGTGCCCGAAGTCGACCCGCGCGTCGATCTCGGCCAGCGTGCGGCGCGCGCCGGCGAGGAACTGCTGGCGCCCTTCGATCGTGGCGCCGAGCTCGGCCTGGCGGCGGGCGTCGCTCGGCGAGCGCCCCGGCCTGGCGCTCGAGCTGCTCGCGGGCTGCGGCGAGCTCGGCCTCGCGGCGGTGGATGTCGGCGGCGAGATCGCTCTCGCGCGTCTGCGCCTCGCCGAGCGTGATGCGCCGCGCCGAGAGCTCGACGGCCAGCGCCGCCCAGCGGCCGAGGAGCACCGCGCGCTCGAGGGTCTTGTGCTCGGCGCGCTTCTCCTGGAAGCGGCGCGCCGCGCCGGCCTGGCGCTTCAGCGAGCGCAGGTTGCGCTCGACCTCCGAGATGATGTCGTCGAGCCGGAGCAGGTTGGCGGTCGCCTCCTCGAGCTTCACTTCGGCGACCTTCTTGCGCGCCTTGTAGCGCGTGATGCCGGCGGCCTCCTCGAGCAGTTTGCGGCGCTCCTGCGGCTTGCCCGAGAGGATCAGCCCGATCTTCCCCTGCTCGATCACCGAGTAGGCGCGCACGCCGAGACCGGTGT
Source organism: Thermoanaerobaculia bacterium (assembly GCA_963699245.1). Classification (GTDB taxonomy): domain Bacteria; phylum Acidobacteriota; class Thermoanaerobaculia; order Multivoradales; family JAGPDF01; genus JACTMI01. Next base: position 912,495 of record OY969426.1, on the reverse strand, counting down.
CCATCAGCAGATCCTTGACGTCCTTCAGGCGGACCGTGCGTGCCGTTCAACCGGTACTGGCTCTCGCCGCTGCGGAAGACCCGGCGCGAGACGACGATGCGGCCCTCCTCGCTGCCGGCGAAACCGGGCGGGGTGAGGAAGGTCACGGTGACCTCGCCCATGCCGAGCGGCTTGCGCTTCTCGGAGCCGTTGAAGATGACGTCTTCCATCGTCTCGCCGCGCATCGACTTGGCGCTCTGCTCGCCGAGCACCCAGGTGATGGCGTCGGAGAGGTTCGACTTGCCGCAGCCGTTCGGACCGACGATGCCGGTCACGCCGCCGGCGAAACGCAGCTCGACCGGGTCGACGAAGGACTTGAATCCGGAGAGCTCCAGACGATCGAGCTTGAGCATCGAGACGACTTCCTTTCGGGGTCCCGAAAGATACCGGAGCGGCGGGCCCGGCCACAAGATGTCGGGCCACCGGGCACCCCGTGCCCCCATATTTTGGGGCTTTCTCGGGGCCCCGGCCAGGGGCCGGAGGTCAGTCGGGAGGGGGTGGAACAGGCGCCTCCCGGCGCCGTTCGAGGAGGGTCCGGGCGGCCAGGGCGACGACCATCACGCCACCCCCGGCCGAGGCGAGCGGGGTCGGGCGCTCGCCGAGCAGGAGCCAGGTCCAGAGCGGGTTCAGGACCGGCTCGAGCAGAACGAGGAGCGAGACCTCGAGTGCCCGCAGCTGGCGCAGGGCGCGCGAGAAGAGCCAGTAGGCGAGGCCGATCTGCAGTACGCCGAGGTAGAGGATCGAGCCGGCGTCGGCTGGCCGGGCGCCGGTGACCGGCAAGGCGAACGGGAGACAGGCGAAGAAGGCCAGCGCGTTGCCGAGCACCGTGGCCGGCAGCGAGCGATCGCCGCCCCCGGCGTGCTGCTGCGCCAGCCGACGCAGGAAGATCATGAGCAGAGCGTAGAAGAGGCCCGACGCGAGCGCCACCGCGTTGCCGAGGGCGGGGCGCGGCGCGCTGGCCACCGCGTCCCCCGAACCGAGGAAGACGAGCAGGAGACCGGCCGAGGCGGCGCCGATGTAGGGGAGGTCGCGGCGCTCCATCCGCTCGCCGAGCAGCAGCGGAGCCAGCAGCAGCACCCAGATCGGCGCCGTCGACTGCAGGAAGATCGCCGCCGCCGAGGTGGTGAGCTTGGTCGCGATCACGAAGCAGACCAGGGTGCCGGCGTAGGCGACGGCGCCCGGCAGCAGATCGCGGCCGTAGCCGCGCCGCGCCTCGGGGAGGAAGAGGAGCAGCGCCAGCGCGGCGACGCCCGAACGAAAGCCGGCGACCTGGAAGGCGGTAAGCGCCGTCCCCTTGATCGCGGCGCCGCCGGTCGAGAAGAGCAGCGCCGCGGCGAGCACGGCCAGGCGGGAGGAACCGGCGCTCCAGGACATCGGGCGGGATCCTACGTCTCCGCCCCTTAGAATCGCTTCCGATGTTCCCCATCCGCGACGAGATTCCGAGCCGGCGGGCGCCGGTCGTCACTTGGACGATCGTCGCCGTCAACGTCGCGGTCTTCCTCTGGCAGCTCACCCTGCCGGAAGAAGGGATCAAGCAACTCTTCTACCTCTTCGGCATCGTGCCAGCCCGCTTCACCGACCCCGCCTGGGCGGCGCAGGTCGGCTTTCCGGCGGCGCGCCTGCTGCCGTTCTTCACCAGCATGTTCCTGCACGGCGGTTTCTTCCACCTCGCGTCGAACATGTGGACGCTCTGGATCTTCGGCGACAACGTCGAGGACCGCATGGGGCGCTTTCGCTTCCTCGCCTTCTACCTCGTCTGCGGCCTCGCCGCCGGCTGGCTGCACTGGGTGACCAATGCGGGCTCGACGGTGCCGACCATCGGTGCCTCGGGGGCCATCGCGGGCGTTCTGGGCGCCTACATCCGCTGGTATCCGGGCGCGCAAAGTGCTGACGTTGATCCCGATCGTCATCTATCCGCTCTTCGTCGACCTGCCGGCGGTGGTCTTCCTCGGCTTCTGGTTCGTCAGCCAGATCCTGAGCGGAGTGATCTCGTTCGGCGCCGACACGGCGGGCGGCGTCGCCTGGTGGGCGCACGTGGGCGGTTTCCTGACCGGCATGATCCTCTGCGGCATCCTCGCCCGCCGCGCGCCGGAGCAGCTGCCGGGCGCGCAGCGCCACTTCGTGCTGCCGTCGACCCAGCCCCGCCGCAGCCCGCCGCGCGACTGGATCTGACCGCCGCTCAGGGCGCCGCGACCGCCTCCGGCATGAAGAAGAAGACGAGCGCCAGGATAGCGTAGACGGCGAGGAGCTGGACCCCTTCGAGCCAGTGGCTCTCGCCGTCGCCCGCCACCTGCGCCGTGATCGCGACGCCGACGACGACCGCCAGCACCTCGGCCGGAGTGAAGACGAGGTCCATCGGCTGCGGGCCGATGGCGTAGCTCGCCAGCACCAGGACCGGCGCCACGAAGAGCGCGATCTGCAGCGACGAGCCGATGGCGATGCCGAGCGCCAGGTCCATCCGGTTCTTGCGCGCCACGATGATCGCGGTCGAATGCTCGGCGGCGTTGCCGATGATCGCCACCACCACGACGCCGATGAAGAGGCTGGTCATGCCGAGCTGGTGCGCGGCGCTTTCGACCGAGCCGACGAGGATCTCCGACATCCAGGCGACCAGGACGGTGGCGACGGCGAGGACGGTGATCGATCGGCGGAGCGACCAGGGGGCGTGTCCCGGCTTCGCCTCGACCTCGGCCGCCTCCGCCGCGGTACCGATGAAGAGCTGGCGGTGGGTCCGCAGCGAGAAGAGGAGTGATGCCGCGTAGCAGACGAGAAGCACGATCGAGAGCTCGAGCGAGAAGTTGCGCTCGATCTCCATGCCGGCGTGGGCGAGGTGGTGGAATGCGGCCGGCACCACGAGCGAGATCGCCGCCAGCATCAGCATGGTCGACATCATGCGCGCCCCGGAGGCGTTGAATCGCAGCTCCTTGTGCCGGATACCGCCGGCGAGGCAGGCGGCGCCGAGCACCAGCAACACGTTGCCGAGGATCGAGCCGGTCAACGATGCCTTGACCACGTCGACCAGCCCCTTCTGCAGGGCGGCGAGGGCGATGATGAGCTCGGCGGCGTTGCCGAAGGTGGCGTTCAGAAGGCCGCCGATTCCTTCGCCGGTCTTCTCGGCCAGATGCTCGGTCGCGCGTCCCATCCAGCCGGCGAGCGGAATGATCGCGAGGCAGGCGCAGACGAAGATGGCGACGTGCGCGTCGGGGCGCAACAGCTCGAGCGCGGCCGTGGCCGGGACGAGCACCAGGAGCCAGCTCATCGAAGGCTTGAGAAGGGAGCGCGGCGGCTTGCCGGACATGGAGCTCCTTCGGCCTCCTCAGGCCAGCAGGTCGCGGTAGACGGCGGGATCGACGTTGCCTCCCGAGACGACGCAGGCGACGCGGCGGCCCCGGAAGCGCCCGGGGTCGGCCAGCAGCGCGCCGAGCGGCAACGCGCCGGTCGGCTCGCTCTTGAGGTTGGCGAGGGTGAAGAGCTCGCGCACGCCCTCGCGGATCGCCTCCTCGGGGACTTCGACGATGCCGGCCAGGCCGGGGCGGAGGATCTCCCAGTTGTGGCGGCCGAGCGACGGCGTGCGCGCCCCGTCGGCGATCGTCGGCGCCTCGCCTTCGTTCTTCTCGATCGCGCCGGAGCGCAGGCTGCGCGCCGCATCGTTGGCGAGCAGCGGCTCGGCGCCCCAGACCTCGGCGGAGCTCCCGGCGGCGCGCAGGCCGACCACCAGTCCGGAGGCGAGCCCGCCGCCGCCCACGGGGGTCAGCACCGCGTCGAAGGCGGACGCCGAGCGCGGCGATCTCGTGGCCGAGCGTGGCGTTGCCGGCGATCACCAGCGGATCGTCGTAGGGGCTGGCGACGTAGGCCTCGGGGTGCGCCGCCGCGAGCTCGGAGAGCGCGCTGCGCCCGAGAGCTCGTCGCCATGTCGATCAGGTCGACTTCGGCGCCCCAGGAGCGCACCGCCTCGATCTTGATCTTCGCCGCTCCCGCCGGCATGGCGACGATGGCGCGCTTGCCGGCGAGTGCCGCGGCAGCGCGCCAGCGCCTGTCCGAAGTTGCCGGAGGAGACCGTGACGTAGCAGCGCGTTCGGCGTCGAGCGCGACGACGTTCCAGGCGGCGCGGAACTTGAAGCTGCCGGTCTCCTGGAAGGTCTCGGAGATCAGCGTGAGGTCCAGATCCAGCGCGCGCGAGAGGCGCGGCGCGCGCACGACGGTCGTCGGGCGGGGGAGGCGATCGAGGTCCATGTCGGAAGATGAGTGTAGCAACGCGCTGGTAGCATGATGCCGGAGCTCCGAGCCATGCGCCGTTTCCTGCTCGTCCTCGGGACGATCGTCGTCGTGCTGGCCGCCGTGCTGTTGTTGCGCACCTTTGGCGGACGGGGCGGCGAGAACCAGCCGGCGGCGATCGCCTCCCGCCCGGTCGACATCTCGCGCCTCTCGACGGTGCTCGCCGGCGCGATCCGGATCCCGACCGTCTCCTTCGACGCCGCCGGCCCGGCGCCGGCGCAGCTCGCGGCGCTGCGCGAGCACCTGCGCGCGAGCTTCCCGCAGGCCTTCGCGCGGCTCGAGCTCGAGGAGCACGGCGGTGCCTTCTCTCTCACCTGGCGTGGCCGCGACGCCCAGCTCGCGCCGATCGTGCTGATGGCGCACCAGGACGTCGTACCGGTGCCCGACGACGCGCTGTCGAGCTGGACGCATGCGCCCTTCGCCGGCGACATCGCCGGCGGCTTCGTCTGGGGGCGCGGCGCGCTCGACGACAAGACCTCGCTGGTGACGATCCTCGCCGCGGTCGAGAGCCTGCTCGAGGAGGGCTTCGCGCCGGCGCGCACGGTGCTGCTGGCGTTCGGCCACGACGAGGAGGTCGGCGGGCGCGGCGCGCAGGCGATCGCCGCGGCCTGCGCGGCGCGCGGAACGCGGCCCGCTCTCGTGCTCGACGAAGGGCTGGCGGTCACCCGCGGCCTGGTTCCCGGGCTGGCTCGCCCGGTGGCGTTGCTCGGCGCGGCCGAGAAGGGGTACGCGAGCTTCGAGCTGGTAGTCGAAGCCGAGGGAGGGCACTCCTCGATGCCGCGTCGCGAGACCGCGGTGTCGATCCTCGTCGCGGCATTGGCGCGGGTCACGCACGAGCCGCTGCCGGCGCGCGCCGACGCGCCGATCTGGAAGATGCTCGACACGCTCCGCCCCGATCTCCCGTTCGGTCAGCGGGTGGCGCTCTCGAACCGCTGGCTCTTCGGGCCGCTCGTCACGCGCCAGCTCGGCGCCTTGCCGAGCACCGACGCGATGCTGCGCACGACGCTGGCGCCGACGATTCTGCAGGCCGGCGTTAAAGAGAACGTCCTGCCGTCGAAGGCGCGCGCCGTGGTCAACCTGCGCCTGCTGCCGGGCGACACGGTGGCGGCGGTGGAGAGCGAGTTGCGCCGCCGCATCGCCGACGATCGCGTCAAGCTCGCGCCGGCCGCGGACGGCACGCTCTCGGAGGCCTCGGCGGTGAGCCCGACCGGCGGCTGGGGATACACGCTGCTGCGCCGGACGGTACAGGAGGTGCTGCCGGAGGCGATCGTGGCGCCGGGCCTGATGGTCGGCGCCACCGACAGCCGGCACTTCGGCGCCCTCTCGGACCAGATCTTCCGTTTCCAGCCTGTGGTGCTCGGGCCCGACGATCCGGCGCGCTTCCACGGCGTCGACGAGCGGGTCTCGATCGAGAACCTCGGCCTCGCGGTGCGCGTCTACGCGCGCCTGATCGAGAGCGGCGCCGGCTAGTCGCCGCGCAGCAGCGGCAGGTAGGCGCCGGTCGCGTAGTCGCGCACCATGCGGTCGCTCGAGAAGCGCGGCGTGATGGTGGCGATCGCCTCCTTCATCATCGCGAGCCAGCGGCGCGGCAGCTTCTTGCTCGTCGCGCTCGTAGTAGATCGGGACGACCTGCTCCTCGAGCAGGTGGTAGAGCGCCAGGGCATCCTCGCGATCCTGCGCGCGGCTCGTCGTTCGGCACTTCCTTGCCGGCGATGACCCAGCCGTTCTGCGCCGTCGTGCGCCTCCGGCCACCAGCCGTCGGCGATCGAGCAGTTGAGCGCGCCGTTCATCGCCGCCTTCATGCCCGAGGTGCCCGAGGCCTCGAGCGGCTTGCGCGGCGTGTTGAGCCAGACGTCGACGCCCTGCACCAGCATGCGCGCCGACGCGCATGTCGTAGTCCTCGACGAAGAAGACGCGCCCCTTGAGCTTTTCCTCCTGCGAGAGCTGGAAGAGTGCTGGATCAGCTCCTGGCCCCCCTTGTCGGCCGGATGCGCCTTGCCGGCGAGGACGATCTGCACCGGCCGCTCGGCGTTGCCGACCAGCTGGCGCAGGCGATGGAGGTCGGAGAAGAGGAGCCCCGCCCGCTTGTAGGTCGCGAAGCGGCGGGCGAAGCCGATGGTGAGCGCCTCGGGGTCGAACATCTGCTCGATGCCGCGCAGCTCGTCGGGCGCCAGGCCGTGGCGCGCGAACTGGTTGCGCAGCCGCGAGCGGAGGAAGCGCGCCAGCCGCGATCTTCTGGGCGCGGTGGCTCGCCCAGAGCTCCTCGTCGGGCGAGCCGGCGATCGCCGCGTGGCCGGTCTCGCTCGCCAGCACCTGCGGCCAGCGGTCGCCGAACCAGCGGGCGAAGAGGTCCTGCATCTCGACGCCGAGCCAGGTCGCGGCGTGGACGCCGTTGGTGACGGCGTGCATCTGCTCGGGCTCCGGCGTCGTGGGCGGAATCAGGTGAGCCCACATCTTCGCCGCGACCTCGGCGTTGAGCTTCGAGACGCCGTTGACGCGCGCGCTGGTGCGCAGGGCGAGCGCGGTCAGGTTGAAGGGCTGGTCCGGCTCGCCGTGGTCGGCGTTGCCGAGCGCCATCCAGCGGTCGATCGGCACGCCGAGTCGCTCGCACCAGGGCGTCGAAGTAGCGCCGCGCGAGCGGTGCGTCGAAGCTCTCGTTGCCGGCCGGGACCGGCGTGTGGGTGGTGAAGACCGAGCCGCCGCGCAGGCCCGCCGACTGCGCCGTCGAAGTCGTCTCCCGGCCGCCAGCCGGCGCGCAGAGGCGCTCGAACTGCAGGAAGGCCGAGTGCCCTTCGTTCATGTGCCAGACGCGCGGCTCGATGCCGAGCGCTTCGAGTGCCCGCGCGCCGCCGAGGCCGAGCACGATCTCCTGGCAGAGGCGCATCTCGCGCCCCGGCGTGTAGAGCATCGAGGTGATCGGGCCGGTCGGCGGAGTCGTTCTGCGGAATGTCGGTGTCGAGCAGGAGTAGCGGCACGCGCCCGACGTCGGCGACCCAGACCTGCACCGCGATGTCGCGGCCGGGGAAGGGGACCGTGACCACCACCTCGCGTCCGGTGTGGCCGGCGGCCGGGCGGATCGGCAGGCGGGAGAAATCGATCTCCGGATAGAGGTGCTGCTGCCGACCGTCGGCGTCGATCGTCTGCCGGAAGTAGCCGTTGCTTGTAGAGCAGGCCCGACCGCGACGAGCGGCAGCCCGAGATCGCTGGCGCTCTTCAGGTAGTCGCCGGCGAGGACGCCGAGGCCCCCCGAGTAGAGCGCCAGCGACTGGTGGAGGCCGTACTCCATGCAGAAGTAGGCGATCGGACTCGCCGGCCGGCGGCGCCTGCTTCGCGAACCAGGCCTCGTCGGCGCCCTCCATGTAGCGGTCGAAGCGCTCGACGACACCCTGGTAGAGCGCCATGAAGCCCTCGTCCTCGAGCATCTCGCTGCCAGTGCGCGCGATCGAAGTTGATCAGCAGCTGCACCGGGTTGCGATAGATCGCCCAGGCGCGGCCGTCGATGGCGGCGAAGAGCTGGCGGGCGCGCGGGCTCCAGGTCCACCAGAGGTTGTAGGCCAGGTCGTAGAGGCGCCTGCAGCTCGCGCGGCAGCTCGATGTCGGCGATGTGCAGACGGGGAATGTCGGGCAGCGGTCGGCTCATCAGGGCGGCGGAGTCTCTTCGCTTCGGAAGCGGTCCTCTCAGAAGTCGGGGGGCAGCGCCCACTCGGGCTCGAGGTCGGGGAAGGGCAGGTCGCCGTCGACCCAGTCGGGGAGCCAGCGGGTGCGCGGGCCGAGGTCGATCAGCTCGCGCAGCCGCGCGCGTGCTCGCGGAAGCGCTGCTCGGCGTAGTCGCGGCCGGTGCCCATGGTCACCAGGAAAGGCCAGTCGGAAGCGGCGGCGAGCAGCAGCTGGTTGAGGATCGCGCGCCGCCACTTGCGGCCGCCGCGCCAGCGCACCGCGGCGAAGGCGCGGCGCTCGAGCGTCGGCGAGCTCGCGCCAGAACCAGTCGGTCTCGGCGTTGACCCAGACGCGGTGGTCGCCGCCGGCGCCCCACGAGCCCTCGTCGAAGAAGGCGCGGCGCAGCGACGGCCCGGCGTCGAGCTCGCGGCTCGGCGTCGTCGCCTCGACGCGCGCTCCCCGGCGCTGGCGAGCTCGAGCACGCGCTCGAGCCAGATCGGGCCCTCGAACCACCAGTGGCCGAAGAGCTCGGCGTCGAACGGGCGCGCAGACCACGCCGCCGTCCATGCCGTCGAGTGCCGCCGCACCAGCTCGACGAAATGCTCGGCCTGCTCGCGCGCGCGGTCGGCGGCGTCCTGCGGCCAGTAGACGAGCTTGTCGCAGCATGTCGGTCTCGTCGCCGGTGACGCGCCAGAAGCGGAGACCCGAGGGCCAGTGCCGCTTGTGGAAGTCGAGGAAGGCGCCGTCGCCCGGATAGCCCCCCTGGCGCGACCAGACCTGCGCCGCGGTGCGCGCGTCGCGCAGGAAGGCGGCGACCGAGCTGCGGCGGATCCAGTAGGGCTTCGGGTGCGGGCCGCCCGGCTCGACGACCTCTTCCGGCGGCAGGTCGGACTGGTAGGGGAAGGCGGGATCGCCGGCGCGCAAGCAGGTGCGCGTCGACCACCGTCCAGTTGCAGCCCCTGCTCCGCGAGGCAGACCTCGTTGCCGGGCCGCTCCTCCTCGGAGAGGCCGGTCACCGGGTGCTGCCAGGGGCCGCCGGGGCGGTAGGCGCACTCGGGCATCCAGCAGCCGCGCGGATCGCTGCCGAAGAGCTCGCGGTGGCTCTCGCGGCCGGTGCGCAGGGCGAGGCGGGCGAGCTTGGAGTTGTGGACGAGCGGCAGATAGACGTGGGTGCCGGCCGAGGTCGAGAGCTCGATCGCTCCGCTGGTCGGCGAGCTCGCCGAAGGCGCGCACGAGGTCGTGGTGGAAGGAGTCCCAGATCGCGCGCAGCCGCTCGAACTCGCCGTGCCACCAGAGGGCGAGCGGATGGCGGGTGCGCGCCTCCCAGGCGGCCTTGGTGCGCTCGGCGAGATAGCGCTCGACGAGCGGCGCGCATACGCCGGTCGGCGAGCATCGCGGCGAGCACCGGCGTGATCGAGACGGTGACGAAGTTGCGGCGGCCGCGCGCGGCGAGGCGCCGGAAGGCGTCGAGCAGCGGCAGGTAGCAGTGGGCGATCGCCTCCGCCAGCCAGTCTTCGCCGTGCGGCCAGGTGCCGTGGCCGAGCACCCAGGGAAGGTGGGCGTGGAGGACGAAGGCGATGCGGCGCGGCGTTCCTCCGGCGACCGGGTGGAGCGGCGGCACCGGGTAGGGCAGGCTCGAGCAGCGGTCGCTGCTCGAACTCGATCAGGATCTCTTCGCGCCGGAGCGGTTCGGGCGGCGGCGGCTCGACCGGGAACGTCGCCGGTCGCCGACGGCTTCGTTCCGGCGCGGCTGAGCGGGCTTCTTCGGCGCCTTCGCAGCGGCCTTCGCTGGCGGTCTTCTTCCTGCCCGCCGGCTTCGAGGCACCCGCTTCGTCGGCGGGCTTCCTGGCGCGCGGGGCTCATGGCGCCGCGCCCGCGGTGCCTTCGATGCTGCTCGCGCCGCTCCGCCTCGAGACGGCCCGGACCGATCGGCACCAGGCGGCTCGGGGTTCTTCTCGAGCGCCCGCGCGAAGCTCGCCGCGAGCTGGCGCTCGAGCGCCGCGGCCGCCGTCGGCGAGGTTCTCCGGCAGCACCACGTAGCCGCCGGCCATCGTGCCGTGGCCGCCCCCCTTGCCGCGCCGGCCGATCAGCCGGCGCATCAGGTTGCCGGCGTCGGCGCGCGGGTTGGTGGTGCGGATCGAGAGGTAGAGCCGGTCGCCGTGGTGCCGGTCGACAGCGACCAGGTCTTGCCCTCCATCCGCAGCAGGAGGTCGGCGATCTCCGGCACGATGTCGGGCTGGTCGACCCGGCCGAGGTTCGACACCACCAGGTTGCCGACCCCGAGCAGCCCCTCGAGCGCGCTGGCGCAGGTTGCTGAAGTAGGAGAAGGGGAGGCGCGCGGTCTGGATGCGCGCCAGCGTCCGGCGGTCGATGTGCGGCAGCAGTGCGGTCGTAGGCGGCGTGGTCCGGGCCCGCCGCCTCGCGGCCGAAGTCCTGGGTTTCGGAGCGGATGGCGTAGACCAGCCCGGTCGCCAGCGCACGCGTGACGGCGGCAGGCCGGCGGCCTCGAGGTACTCGGCGAGGATGGTCGCGGTCGCGCCGTAGACGCGGGCGGACGTCGGCGAACCAGGCGCCGCCGAGGTCGCCTTGCGCATCGGGTGATGGTCGAAGACGAGGTCGGGCACGACGCCGTCCGGGCAGCTGCGAGTTGCCCGTCCAGGGCTGGCAGTCGACCAGCGCGAAGTGCTGGTAGTGCTTGCCGGTTGAGCTTGCGCAGGTGGGAGAGCCGCAGGCGCAGGCTGCGCACCATCTCCCGGTTCTCGGCGCGGCCGATCATGCCGCCGTAGGCGACCGTCACCCGGCGTCCGAAGCGCCGGCGGAGGATCGGCGCCAGCACCGCGGTCGCCGCCAGGGCGTCGGGGTCCGGGTTGTCGTGGGTCAGGACGCAGCCAGCGACCGCGGGGCGACGTCGGCCTCGACGACCGCCGCGAAGGCGGCGAAACGCGCCCTCGTCACGTCGCTCGACATGTCGCGGCGGATCCTAGCAGCCGGGTCCCGGCCGGCGGCCCGTTCGGCTATACTGCGCGACGCTTCCAATCGGGACTGCCCGTCGTGCCCAGCGTGCTCTTCCTCTCTCCCGGCTATCCCGGCGAGATGCCGCACTTCGTGCGCGGCCTCGCCGAGGTCGGCGCCGAGGTCTTCGGCCTCGGCGACCAGCCCGCGGCGCTGCTGCCGGAGGCGTGCGCCGGGCGCCTCTCCGGCTACCTGCGGGTGCGCTCGCTGTGGGACGAGGCGGCGGTCGTCGGCGGCGGCCCGGGAGCTGGCTCGGCGCCCGCACCCTCGACCGCGTCGAGTGCCTCTGGGAGCCCGGCATGCTCCTCGCCGCCCGCCTGCGCGAGGCGCTCGGCGTTCCCGGCCTGAGCGTCGAGCAGACCCTGCCCTTCCGCAACAAGGAACGGATGAAGCAGGCGCTCGACCGCGCCGGCATCCGCACGCCGCGCCACGCCGCGGCGCGCCGGCGGCGGCCCGATCCGCGCCGCCGCCGAGCGCATCGGCTATCCCGCTGATCGTCAAGCCGATCGCCGGCGCCGGCTCGGCCGACACCCACCGCGTCGAGGACGCCGCCGGGCTCGACGCGGGCGATCGCCGCCGTCGCGCGCACGTCGAGGAGGTCTCGGTCGAGGAGTTCGTCGACGGCGAGGAGTACACCTTCGACACCGTCTCGATCGCCGGCGAGCCGGCCTACTACAACGTCGCCTGGTACCGGCCGCGGCCGCTCGTGGCGCGCAGCGAACGAGTGGATCAGCCCGCAGGTCGTGGCGCTGCGCCACCCCGACCAGCCGCAGCTCGCGGCGGGCGTCGAGATGGGGCGGCGCGGTGCTCGCGGCGCTCGGCTTCGAGTCGCGGCTTCACCCACATGGAGTGGTACCGCAAGGCCGACGGCGAGGTGGTGTTCGGCGAGATCGGCGGCCGCCCGCCCGGGCGCGCACCAGGTCGACCAGATGAACTACGCCTGCGACATCGACGTCTTCCGCGGCTGGGCCGACGCGGTCTGCCTCGGCCGCTTCCGCGAGAACGTCCGCGCGGCGCTACAACGTCGCGAACGTCTACAAGCGGGCGCGCGGGCGCCGGCCGCATCCGGCGCATCGACGGGCTCGACGGCTTCGCGCGCCGGCACGGCGACGGCGATCGTCTGGGAGAACCTGCTGCCGGTCGGGCGCGCCGCCGCCGCAACTGGAAGCAGACCCTGGTCTCGGACGGCTTCGTGGTGGTCCGCCACCCCGACCTCGACGCCACGCTGGCGCATGGCCGACGAGTTCGGCAGCGACGTGCACCTCTACGCCGCCTGAGGAGAGCCGATGCCGTCGGTCGTCTTCGTCGCGCCCTTCTTCCTCGACACCACCCTCCGCTTCGTCGACGGCGGTGGCCGACCCTCCCGGGCGTGCGGCTCGGCCTGGTCAGCCAGGACCCGCGTCGAAGGCTGCCGCCCGACTCGAGCGCGCAAGCTCGACGCCCACTGGCGGGTCGCCGACGGCCTCGACCCGGCAGCAGCTCGCCGGCGCGACGCGCGAGCTCGCGCGCGCAGATCGGGCCGGTCGAGCGGCTGCTCGGCACGCTCGAGCAGCTCCAGGTCCCGCTCGGCGAGGTCCGCGACCGGCTGCGGCATCGAGGGGATCGGCGCCGAGGCGTCGCGACGAACTTCCGCGACAAGGCGCGGATGAAGGACGGTCCTGCGCGGCGCCGGCGTCCCCTGCGCCCGCCACGCGCGCTGACGACGACCGCCGAGGCGCTGCGCGCTTCGTCGCGCAGGTCGGCTACCCGGTCGTGCTCAAGCCGCCCGCCGGGCGCCGGCGCCAAGGCGACCTACCGGATCGACGACGCGGAGCGAGCTCGCGAGGCGCTCGCGCGCCTCGCGGCCGGCGCGCGAGCGCGCCGGTCGATCGTCGAGGAGTTCGTCACCGGCGAGCGAGCACTCGTTCGACGCCGTGCTCGATCCGCGGCGAGGCGATCTGGCACTCGCTGACGCACTACCTGCCGGCGCCGCTCCACGTGGTCGAGAACCCCTGGATCCAGTGGTGCGTGCTGCTGCCCGCGCGAGATCGACGACCCGCGCTACGACGACATCCGCCGCGTCGGCTTCGCGGCGCTCGACGCGCTCGGCATGGGCACCGGCCTCTCGCACATGGAGTGGTTCCGCCGGCCGCGACGGCGGCGTCGCTGATCTCCGAGGTCGGCGCCCGGCCGCCCGGCGCGCAGATCACCTCGCTGATCTCGTACGCGCACGACGTCGACTTCTACGCGGCCTGGGCGCGGCTCGTCGTGCACGGACAGTTCACGCCGCCGCGGCGCGCCGTACGCCGCCGGCTGCGCCTACCTGCGCGGCCAGGGCGAGGGGCGGGTCACCGCGGTGCACGGCCTCGCCAGGCGCTGGCGCGACCTCGGGCCGATCGTGGTCGAGGCGAAGGCTGCCGGCGATCGGCGCCAGGCCCTCGACCAGCTACGAGGGCGAGGGCTACGTCATCGTGCGCCACCCCGAGACGACGGTGGTCGAGCAGCGCGCCTGTCGCACATCGTCTCGAATGTTCGCGTGGAGCTCGTGATCGCGGGCGGGACCGCGTCCCCGAGATGATCCTCGAGACGTCCTGTTCATCTCGCCGGGCTACCCGGCGGAGATGCCCTACTTCACCCGCGGCCTGGCGCGGGTCGGCGCGCGCGTCGTCGGGCTGGGCGACCAGCCGCAGGAGGCGCTGCCGGAGATCGCGCGCGACGCCATCTCGCCCACCACCTGCAGGTGCGCACGCTCTGGGACGAGGCCGCGACCGTCGTGCGCGAGGTGCAGCGGCTTGCGCAGACAGGTGCGCATCGACCGCGTCGAGTGCCTCTGGGAGCCGGGCATGCTGCTCGCCGCGCGGATCCGCGAGGCGCTCGGCCTGCCGGGCATGACGGTCGACGCAGACGCTCCCCTTCCGCGACAAGGAAGTGATGAAGCAGCGTGCTCGACGCGGCGCGGCATCCGCACGCCGCGCCACGCGCCGCGCGACGACCGAGGACCAGGTGCGCGACGGCGGCGGAGCAGATCGGCTATCCGGCTGATCGTCAAGCCGATCGCCGGCGCCGGCTCGGCCGACACCTATCGCTGCGACTCGCGCGACGAGCTCGAGCGGCTCGCTGCGCCTGGTGCAAGCCACGTGCCGAGGTGCTCGGTCGAGGAGTTCATCGAGGGCGAGGAGTTCACCTTCGACACGATCTGCGCCGACGGGCGGATCCTACTTCGAGAACGTCTGCTGGTACAAGCCGCGGCCGCTGCAGCAGCGCCAGACGAGTGGATCAGCCCGCAGTCGTTCGCGCTGCGCGACCTCGAGCTGCCCGAGCTCCAGGCGGGGCAGCGAGCTCGGCCGCCAGGTGCTCGAGGCGCTCGGCTTCCAGACCGGCTTCACCCACATGGAGTGGTTCCGCAAGACGCGACGGCGAGGCGGTCTTCGGCGAGATCGGCGGCCGGCCCGCCGGGCGCGCGCTTGGTCGACATCATGAACTACTGCAGCGACAACGACACCTACGTCGCGCTGGGCCGAGGCCGTCGTGCCTCGGCCGGGTCGACCGCGTCTTCGAGCGCAAGTGGAACGTGGCCGCCACGTTCAAGCGCGCGCAGGGGCAGGGGATCGATCCGGCGCATCGCCGGGCTCGAGCGAGCTCCGCCGCGACTTCGGGCCGCTGCTGGTCGAGGTCGACCTCACGCCGGTCGGCGCGCCGCGCCGCAACTGGAAGCAGACGCTGATCTCCGACGGCTACGTGATCGTCCGCCATCCCGACCTCAAGACCCTCCTCGCCATGGCCGACCGGGTGGCGCGCGAACTCCAGCTCTACGCCAGCTAGGCGATCCCGGGGAAGATCTTTCCGGGATTGAGGATGCCGCGCGGGTCGAAGACCTGCTTGAGGCCGCGCAGCAGCTGGATCTCGCGTGCCGAGAAGACGAGCGGCAGGTAACGTCGCTGCGTCCAGCCGACGCCGTGCTCGCCGGTGATGCGGCCACCGAGCGCCACGACGGCGCCGAAGAGCTCCTCCTCGGCGGCGTCACGACGCGTTTCCCACTCGCTCATCGGCAACTCGCCGCGCAGGAGGTTGACGTGCAGGTTGCCGTCGCCGGCGTGGCCGTAGATCACCGCGGTCAACCCCTGGCGCGCGGCGGCGGCACGCGCCGCGCCGACCAGGTCGACGAGGCGCGAGCGCGGCACGACGGTGTCCGCCTCCTTGTAGGCCGAGCGTTGCTTCACGGCCTCGCCGACCCGCCGCCGCACCTGCCAGAGCCGGCGCTGTCCGGCGGTGTCCTCGGCGACCAGCGCTTCGTCGCCGCCGAGCGCGCGCGAGAGCGCGTCGAGCCCGGCGGCGCGGGCCAGGAGCGTTTCCGGCTCGTCGCCGTCGAGCTCGACGAGCAGCATCGCCGCCTTGCCGAGGAGAGCGCCGGGCAGCGGCTCGACGCGCGCCACCGCCTCGAGCGCGGCCGCCTCCAGAAGCTCGCAGGCCGAGGGGTCGATCCCTTCGGCGAAGATCCGCTCGACCGCCGTCGCGGCGCTCTCGAGAGTGGGGAAGGGAAGTATCGCGGTCAGTGTCGCCTTCGGCTTCGAGATCAGCCGCAGCGTGGCGGCGGTGACGACGCCGAGCGTGCCCTCCGAGCCGACCAGGAGCTGCGTCAGGTCGTAGCCGCTGGCGTCCTTGCGGCAGCGGCTGCCGGTCGCGATCCGCTCGCCGGAGGCGAGCACGACCTCGAGGCCGAGCACCCATTTGCGCGTCGGGCCGTACTTCGCCGAGCGCGGCCCGGCGGAGTCCTCGGCGATGTTGCCGCCGAGCGTGCAGCTGTCGCGGCTCGCCGGGTCGGGGGGGTAGAAGAGTCCGAGCGCTTCGACGCGCTGCTGGAGCTCGGCGGTAACGACGCCCGCCTCGGCCTCCGCGACGAGGTCGCGCTGGTCGATCGTCCGCACGCGGTCGAGCCGCTCGAGCGAGAGCACGATCCCGCCTGCCACCGGCAGCGCCCCGCCGGAGAGCCCCGTGCCGGCGCCGCGCGCGACGACCGGCAGCCGCTCGTCGTGCGCGTAGCGCAGGGCGGACTCGACCTGGGAGACCTCGCGCGGCCGCAGGGCGACGGCGGGAGGGAAGCGGAGCGCTTCGGTCTCGTCGCGCGAGTAGGGCTCGAGGCGCTCCTCGCCGGTCAGGACCTGCTCGTCGCCGAGCGCCGTGCGCAGCGCCGCGACGTCGCGCGGCTCGACGGCGCGCAGGCCGAAGCTCTCCGGCGCCAGCGCCCCGCCGCCGTTCACGGATGAAGCCAGCGGATGAGCAGCGTCGCGGTGCCGAGGAAGGAGAGGAAGCCGCCGACGTCGGTCGCGGTGGTGACGAAGATCGAGCTGCCGAGAGCGGGATCGAGGCCGAAGCGCTTGAGCGTCAGCGGCACCAGGGCGCCGAAGAGGCCGGAGAGGGTCAGGTTCACCGTCTCGGCGAAGGCGAGAATTCCCGCCAGCACCGCGTTGCGCTCCCAGGCGAGCGCGCAGAGGCCGAGCACGAGCCCGGTGCCGAGACCGTTGAGCAAGCCGATCAGCGCCTGCCGCGACACCACGCTCGAAGCGCGTCGCATCTCCATTTCGCCGAGGGCCAGGCCGCGGACGAGGACGGTGAGGGTCTGCGTTCCGGCGTTGCCTCCCATGCCCGCCACGATCGGCATGAAGACCGCGAGCACGACGTACTTGGCGATCGTCGCCTGGAACTGCGACACCACCCAGGCGGCGAGGAAAGCGGTCGCGAGGTTGACCAGCAGCCAGGGGAGGCGGAGCCGGACCGAACGCAGGGCGGTGAGTCGCGATGCCCTCGTGGACGTCGAGGTTGGCGAGGCGGAAGAGGTCCTCGGTGGCGCGTTCCTCGACCACGTCGAGGACGTCGTCGACGTGGATGGCGCCGGCGAGCCGGCCGTCTTCGTCGACCACCGGCAGCATCAGCAGGTCGTAGCGCTTGAAGACGCTCGCCACCTCCTCCTCGGGGGCGTCGACGCGCACGGTCACCACTTCGCCCGAGAGGATCTCGCGCAGCCTGCGCTCGGCCGGCGCCGAGACGAGCTGCCAGAGCGAGACGATGCCGAGCAGGTGCTCGCGCTCGTCGACCACGTAGAGATAGAAGAGGCGCTTGCCCTCGGCGAGCGTGCGCACGCGATCGAGCGTCTTCGCCACCGTCTCGTCGGCGAAGAAGCGCGGCACGTCGAGGTCCATCAGGCCGCCCGCGGTGGCGGGCCCGTAGACGCATCAGGTTGCCGAGCACCGAGGCGAAGGGCGCCTCGAGCAGGGCCAGGATGCTGGAGCGGCGATCGTCGGAGAGCGACTGCAGCATGTCGGCGGCGTCGTGCGCCGCCAGCCGCCGCAGCGCCGTCGCGACCTGCTCGTCGGTGAGCATCTCGAGAACGCGCGCCTGCGTCTCGGCGTCGAGCTCGCGCAGCGTGCGCGCCGCCTGGCGATGCTCGAGCAGCACCTCCCAGAGGCTCGCGACCTCGCTCGGGGTCAGGTGCGGGACGTAGAAAGCGATGTCGGCCGGATGCAGGCGCGCGATCAGCCGGCGCGCCGGTTTCTCTCCCGGCCGGCGCAGCAGGCGCAGGATCATGCGCTGCTTCTGGCTCTGCGGAGCCGCCGCGGCGCGCGCTTCGACGAGCGGGTCGGCCATCGACGCGGATGTTAGGATGAATCGCGATGATTCAGGAGCTTTTCCGCATCGGACCGATCGTCATCAGCCCCTTCGGCGTGATGCTGGTGGCGGCCTTCCTGAGCGCCTATTTCCAGCTCGCCAGCGGCTTCGAGAAGGTCGGCGCGGGCGATGCCGACGCGGCGAGCTCGCTGGTCGTCGCCGGCGGTCTCGGCGGCATCATCGGCGCCAAGGTCTACTACGCGATCCTCTACGGCGACCCGAAGCTCCTGCTCGAGCGCTACGGCCTGGTCTGGTACGGCGGCTTCATCCTCGGCACCGCGGCGGTGGTCTGGGTGATGCGGCGGCGCCGGCTGCCGCTCTGGGCCACGCTCGACGCCGCGGCGCCGGCGCTGGCGCTCGGCTACGGCATCGGCCGCATCGGCTGCTTCCTGGTCGGCGACGACTACGGCCGGCCGACCGACCTGCCCTGGGGCGTCGCCTTCGCCAACGGGCTGCCGCCGACCACGGCCGGCAACCTCCGCCACGAGTTCGGCGTCGCCGTTCCCGCCGGCATCGCCGACGGCACGCTGCTGCGCGTGCATCCGACCCAGCTCTACGAGACGGTGCTGGCGCTCGCCATCTGGGCCGTCGGTGTCGTCCTGCTGCGGCGACGGAAGCGCCCGGGGGACGTCGCGCTGCCGGTGCTCGCGCTGCTGGCGCTCGAGCGGTTCGCGGTCGAGTTCCTGCGCGCCAAGGACGACCGCTTTCTCGGCCCCTTCACCCTCGCGCAGGCGATCAGCCTCCTCATCGTCGTCCTGATCGTCCTGACGGCGCGCGCCCGGCCGGCGGCCGTCCCCGCGCGCGCCGGATGAGCGCGCCGCGCCAGCCGCGGCTGCTGACCATCGCGGGCTCCGACTCGGGCGGCGGCGCCGGCATCCAGGCCGATCTCAAGACCTTCGCCGCGCACGGCGTCTACGGCATGAGCGCGATCACCGCGCTCACCGCGCAGAACACGCTGGGCGTGCGCGCGGTGCACCTGGCGCCGGCCGCGTTCGTCGCCGCCCAGATCGACGCCGTCTGCGAGGACCTGCCGCCCGACGGGATCAAGATCGGCATGCTCGGCAGCGCCGAGGTGGTCGAGGCGGTCGCGGCCTCGCTCGCCGGCCGACGGGGCGCGCCGGTCGTCCTCGACCCCGTTATGATCGCCGCCTCGGGCGACCCGCTGCTGGCGCCGGACGCCGTCGCCGCGCTGCGCGAGCGGCTGGCGCCGCTCGCCGCCCTGCTGACGCCGAACCTGCCCGAGGCGGAGCGCCTGGCGAAGCGCGAGGCGTCGACGCTCGCAGCGCGCCGCGACCTGGCGCATCGCCTCGGCGAGCTCGGCCCCGCCGTTCTCCTCAAGGGAGGGCACGCCGAAGGGGACGAGGTCGTCGACCTGCTCTGGGCGGACGGGGAGCTGTACGAGTTCTCTCATCCGCGCCTCGTCACCCGCGCCGGGCACGGCACCGGCTGCTCGCTGTCGGCGGCGATCGCGGCGCGCCTCGGGAGGGGCGAGGAGCTGGTCGCGGCCTGTCGCGGCGCGATCGACTGGCTCGCCGAAGCGCTGGCGCGCGCCGAGCCGATCGGCGGCGGCAGCGGGCCGGTGGCGCATCTCTGGACGATCGCCGCCGGACGGGGATTCGCGTGATCGCGACGAATCCGCTCGACCTGCTCGTCGTCGGCGCTGGACCGACCGGCATCGCGATCGGCGTCGAGGCGCGGCGCGCCGATTTCGAGACGCTGGTCGTCGACGCCGGCCCGCTCGTCGCTTCGTTGGTCGACTATCCGGCCGAGATGCTCTTCTTCACCACGCGCGACCGCCTTGAGATCGCCGGCGTCCCCTTCGCGATCCCCGAGGAGAAGCCGAACCGGCGCCAGGCGATCGCCTACTACCAGGGGTTGGCGGCGGCGAGCGGCCTGCCGCTCGCGCTGCACGAGACGGTGGCAGCCGTGCGGCCCGAAGTCGACGGCTTCGTCGTCGAGAGCCGGCGCGGCGAGGAGGCGATCGAGCGGCGGGCGCGCGCCGTGGCGGTCGCCACCGGCTACTTCCGCTGGCCCCGGCGGCTCGGCGTGCCGGGCGAGGACCAGCCCTGGGTTCACTCGCGTTATCGCGAGCCCTGGCCCCATTTCGGACAGCAGGTCGCGATCGTCGGCGGCGGCAACTCAGCCGCCGAGGTGGCGCTCGACCTCTGGCGCCACGGCGCCGAGGTGACGCTGATCGTCCGCGCCCCGTCGCTCAAGCCGACCGTGAAGTACTGGGTCAAGCCCGATCTCGAGCACCGCATCGAGGAGGGATCGATCCGCGCCCTCTTCGGTGCACGCGTCACCGCGTTCGAGCGCGGCCGGATCCGGTTCGAGTCTCCCGCCGGCGCCGCGACGATGGCGGCGGACGCCGCCTACGTCCTGATCGGCTATCGCCCCGATCCGTCGATTCTGCTGCGAGCCGGCGTCGAGGTCGACCCCGTCTCCCTCGTCCCGGTCTTCGACGAGGAGACCTGCGAATCGAACGTCCCCGGCCTCTATGTGGCGGGGACGATCCAGGCCGGCGTCGAAACGCACCGCATTTTCATCGAGAACTCGCGCGATCACGCGCCGAAGATCGTCCGTCACCTCGCCTCGCGGCGGTCGCCGGGCGCGCGCCCGGCCGGCTGAGGGTCGGGGAGGGGGGCGGCAAGCGCCCCGGTCCGAGGCTTGCTAAGTTTCTCCCGCCGGCTTCGTCGCCGGCTCCGGAAGGAGTCCCCGCCATGAGCACCCGCTCCGGCATCGTCGGCCTGATCTTCGGCCTGGTCCCGATCCTCGCCACCGCGCAGGAGGCACCCGCCGCCCCCTCGGCGCCCGTCTTCGGCGAGACGGTCGAAGTGCGGGTGGTCAACCTCGAGGTGGTGGTCACCGACCGCGACGGCGTGCCGGTCACCGGCCTGGGGCCGGCGGACTTCTCGCTCACCGTCGACGGCCGGGAAGTGCCGGTCCGTTACTTCTCGGAGGTGCGGTCGGGCACCGCGGTGGCGCCGGAGGGCACGCCGTCGCCCGGGATCGGCGAGGTGCCGGACGTGGTCCCGGGCACGCCGGTCGGGACGAGCTATCTCGTGTTCGTCGACGATTTCTTTCCGCTGGCTCGAGACCGCGACCGGGTGCTCGCGTCGCTGCGCGACCAGGTCGGCCGGCTGCGCCCCGAGGACCGCATGGCGATCGTCGCCTTCGACGGCAAGCGCCTGGCGATGCTGACCTCCTGGACGGAGTCGTCGAAAGAGCTCGAGCGCGCCCTGCGCGATGCGATGGCCCGGCCCGCCTACGGCCTGCAGCGGCTCTCCGAGCAACGGTCACTCGACGCCGAGCGGGGACTCGGACCGGGCTCGATGCCGGGCGTCGAATCGCGCCGCGTCGCCGCGCTCGACACGCGGCTCGGGGGCGTCGAGCGCTACTACGCCGAGCTGCTCGAGGGGCAACTGGAGCGGGCGGTCGCGGCCGCCGCCGCCGCGGTGCGCGGCTTCGCCAATCCGCCGGGGCGCAAGGTGATGCTCGTCCTCGCGGGCGGCTGGCCCTACCAGATCGACGACTACGTCTCGAACCGCTTCGGACGGATCGTCTCGGAGCCGGGGCTGAACCAGGGGGCGCAGCTCTATGCGCCGCTCGTCGACGCCGCCAACCAGACCGGTTACACCCTGTTCACGGTGGACGTGCCGGGGCTCGGCGGCGGCGCCGTCGGCGACGCCGAGTACTCGGCGATCCGCGAGGACGCCGAGCGGTTCTCGGACTTCCTGCGCGAGAACAACTCGCAGTACACGCTCGAAAAAGTGGCGCGCGACACCGGCGGCGAAGCGCTCATCAACTCCCGCCGCCTGCAGGCTCTCGAGGTCGCCGAGGCCGCGACGCGGACCTACTACTGGCTCGGCTTCGTCCCCGACTGGCAGGGAGACGACAGCCGCCACCGCATCGAAGCGCAAGTACGGCGGGAGGGGATGCGCGTCCGGTCGCGCAGCGGATTCCTCGACTTCTCGCGCAAGAGCGAGGTTTCGGCCACGGTCGAGAGCGTCCTCCTGTTCGGCGGCGGCGCGGGAACCCGGGCGCTCGACCTGGTGCTCGGCAAGCCCGTGTCCGCCAAGGGCCGCACCATGAAGCTGCCGGTTTCCTTCTCGCTGCCGATCGAGAGCCTGACGCTGCTGCCGCAGGGCGAGGGGAGATCCGCGGAGGTGGAGCTGCGCGTCGCCGCGATCGACGACAATGGCGGCGTCGCCGAGATTCCGGTCATTCCGCTCCGCCTGGCGCTGCCGGCGGCCGACTCGCCGGGCGCGCGCGCCCGCTACGAAACCACGCTCGAGCTGCGGCGGGCGAAGAATCACCTGGTGGTGGCGGTGTACGATCCGGTTTCGGGGGCGCTGTGGACGGCCACCGCCGATGTTCACCCCTGATCGACCCGGGAGAAGATGTCCGAGATGAATCCGAAAATCCTTCGAGCCGCCCTGCGGGCCGCTCTGCTCGCCCTCACTCTCGCCGCCGTGCCGGGCGGCGCGCAGGCCGCGCCAGCGCCCGCGACTCCGCCGCCCCCGCCGGCCGCGCCGGCGGCTGCTGAAGAGGGGGGCTTCTTCGAGTCGATCGACGTCAACGTGGTCAACGTCGAGGTCTACGTCACCGACAAGCGGGGCAACCGGGTCAAGGGACTGACCAAGGACGATTTCCAGCTCTTCCAGGACAGCAAGCCGGTGGCCATCACCAATTTCTACGCCGTCGACGACGGCAAGCCGACCACGCCGGAGTTCGAGATGGGCGGCGAGCCGGCCGCAGCGCCGACTGCCCTGCCCGCGGCGCCGGCGCCGGCGCGCGCGCCCGCGACGGTCGAGATCCCGGAGGAACAGCGCCTCAACCTGGTCGTCTACATCGACAACTGGAACATCAAGCCGTTCAACCGCAACCGGGTCTTCGTCGGCCTGCGCGATTTCCTGCGCAACCGGCTCTCGCCGGGCGACCGGGTCATGCTGATGACCTACGACCGCGAGCCCCACGTGCGGCGGCCTTTCACCTCTGACGCGGCGACCATCGCCTCGGCGCTGTTCGAGATCGAGAAGCTCTCGGCCAACGGCAGCCGGATCGAATCGGAGCGGCGCGAGGTGCTGCGGACGATCCAGGACTCCGAACGGGTGCAGGAGGCTTATTCCCGCGCCCGCTCCTACACCGAGTCGCTCTACAACGACCTCTCGTTCTCGATCGACTCCCTGCGCGACCTGGTGGCTTCGCTCGCCGGCCTGCCCGGGCGCAAGGCGATCCTCTACGTTTCGGACGGCCTCGAGATGACGCCGGGCGAGGACGTCTTCAACGCCCTGCAGGACAAGTTCAAGGACGCCTCCAGCGTGCTGCTCGAGACCCACAACTGGGACCTCTCGCGGCGCTTCCAGGAGCTGGTCTCGTCGGCCAACGCCAACCGGATCTCCTTCTATTCGCTCGACGCTGCCGGCCTGCGCATGTCCACCGGCGCCTCCGCCGAGGAGCGCAATCCAGGCACCACCGCCTACGTCGACCAGATCTACTGGTCGAACCTGCAGGGCTCGATCCAGATGATGGCCGAGGGGACCGGCGGCCTGACGATCATGAACAGCAACGACCCGACCAAGGGTCTCGAGATCGTCGCGGCCGATTTCCGCAACTACTACTCGCTCGGCTACGCGGCCGGCACCGGCGACGGGCGGTACCACAAGGTCGACATCAAGATGAAACGCAAGGATCTGGTGGTCCGTCACCGGGACGGCTACCGCGACAAGCCGGTCGAGACGCGCATGTCGGACGGCGTCATGGCGGCGCTCCACTTCGACATCGAGAGCAACCCACTCGGGTTGTCGATCGAGCGGGGCGAAGAGCAGCCGCGCGACGACGGCAACTACCTGGTGCCGATCGTCGTTCACATCCCTGTCGGCAAGCTGGTGCTGGTGCCGCAGGGCGAGAAGCAGGTGGCGCGGGTGCGCCTCTTCTTCGCGGCGCTCGACAGTCAGGGCGGCATCTCGGAGGTGCAGGAGGCGCGGGTGCCGATCGAGCTCTCGGCGGCGGAAGCGGCCCAGGTCGAGAAGCGGGTGATGGATTATCCGGTGCCGCTGATCATGCGCGCCGGAGCCCAGAAGCTGGCGGTCGGCCTGCGTGACGAGCTGGGACAGGTCTCCTCCTTCACCGTGCGCACCCTGCGGGTGGGCGGATGAGCGGGCGGCCTGGCTGGAAGGAGCGCGTGCGCGAGATCGGCGAGGCGTTCCTCGCCCTCGTCCGCGCCGAGCTCGCCGCGGTCGCCGCCGATCTCGGCCGCTCCGGCCGCGCGCTGGTTCGCGCGCTGGTGCTGGTCGCCATCGCCTTCGGCGTCGGCTTCTGGACCCTCGGCCTGCTGCTCTATTTCGGCATCGAGCTGCTGGCCCTCGTCCTGCCGCGCTGGGGCGCGGTCGGCATCGTGCTCGCCGTCTTCGTGGTGCTGACCCTCGGGCTCGTCCTCGCGGCGCGCAGCCGCTTCGGCGCCGTCGAGTCGCCCGGCGCGACCCTGCAGCGCCGCCTCGAGGCGAACCAGCGCTGGTGGCGCGAGAAGGTCGTGGGCCCCGACGAGAAGGACGAGGAGATCGGGGAGGACGCAGAGCCATGAGCGACGACGTGACCCGCAGCCGCGAGCGCTTCGAGGCGAGCCTCGCCGATCTGCGCGGCGCGGTGGAGCGCGAGTTCGGCCGCAAGCCCCGCCTCGGGCGCTGGATCGTACCGGTGGTCGCCGCGACAGTGGGCTTCGCGGTCGGGCTGGCGCTCAAGCGCTCGCTTCCCAGACTGCTGCCGCGCCGCTAGTCCGGAGCGCGCCGAAGGAGTCTCCGCCTGCGCGTCCTCACCGTCAGCGAGATCCGCGACCTCGATCGCCGGGCGATCGAGGAGATCGGCATACCCGCTCTCGTCCTGATGGAGAACGCCGCGCTCGCGGTGACCGAGGCGATCGCGCTCCGCTTCTCCGAGGTCGAACGCGTCGCCTTGCTCTGCGGCCCCGGCAACAATGGCGCCGACGGCCTGGCGGTCGCGCGCCAGCTCGACGCGCGCGGCTACGGAGTCGAGGTCGTGCTCGCCACCTTCGGCCGGCAGCTCTCGACCGAGGCAGCGGCTCAGGAGCGGATCCTCGCCGGACTCGACATCCCGGTCGCGCGGCTCGACGGCGCCTTCGACCCGACAGCGCTCGGCTCCTTCGCCCGCTGCGGCTTGCTGGTCGACGCGCTCTTCGGCTCCGGCCTGACGCGACCTCTCGCGGGGGAGTGGGCGCGCCTCGTCGAAGCCGCCGGCGGGCTCGGCTTGCCGGTGCTGGCGGTCGACCTGCCGAGCGGTCTCGACGGCGACCGCGCCCGGCCGATCGGTCCGGCGCTCGCCGCCAGGCTCACGGTCACGTTCGCGGCGCCCAAGCCGGCGCTCGTGCTGCCGCCGGCCTGCGATCTCGCCGGCGAGCTGGTGGTCGGCGATCTCGGCTTCCGCTTCGACGAGAGCGGCGGCACCGGCGCGCTCCACCTGCTGGTCGGCGAGGAGCTGGCGCGCGCGCTGTCCGGAACGGGAGGCCGATGCCCACAAGGGGAGCTTCGGTCACTGTCTGCTGGTCGCCGGTTCGACCGGCAAGGCGGGGGCCGCGGTGCTCGCGGCTCGCGCCGCCGTCGTCGGCGGCGCCGGCCTGACCACGGTCGCACTGCCGGCGGAGCTCGCCGAGGCGCTGGCGGGGGGGTGCCCCGAGGCGATGACCCTGCCGCTGCCGGCGACGGCGTCGGGGACGCTGGCGCTGGCGGGGTGGGAGAGCCTCGCCGCGGCGGCCGAAGCGCGCAGCGTGGTGGCGATCGGCCCCGGCCTCGGCCGCCACGCCGAGACCGACGCGCTGGTACGCCGGCTGGCCCTCGCGACCGCGCGGCCGCTGGTGCTCGACGCCGACGGGCTGAACGCGTTCGAAGGGCATCTCGACGAGCTGGCGCGACGGACCGCGCCGACCATCCTGACGCCTCATCCGGGCGAGCTCGCGCGGCTGCTCGGCGGCAGCTCCGCCGCGATCCAGGAGGACCGGCTCGGCCGGCTCGCGAGGCAGCGCGGCGGAGCGGCGCGATCGTCGTGCTCAAGGGGCGGGCGACGCTGGTCGCGGCGCCCGACGGCGAGGTCTGGATCAACGCCACCGGCAACGCCGGCATGGCCTCCGGGCGGCAGCGGCGACGTGCTCACCGGCCTGGTCGCCGCCGCGCTGCGCCCAGGGAGACGAGCCGCCTTCGCGGCCGCGCTTTCGGTACACTTGCACGGCTCGGCGGGCGATCTGGCGCTGGCGCGGAACGGCGGCGACGCGGTGCCGGCGACCGAGCTCCTGGCCTGCTACGGGGCCGCTCTCGACGGGCTCGACGGGCTCGGCCGGTGACCGGCACCCGGCTCTCGCGATCGGTCGAGGAAACGCGCGAGATCGGACGCGAGCTCGCCGCCGAGCTCCGGCCGGACCGGGCGCTCCTGCTGGTCGGCGCCCTCGGCGCCGGCAAGACGGCGCTGGTCCAGGGGCCTGGCCGATGGGCTCGGAGTCGATCCCGCCGAGGTGCAGTCGCCGACGTTCACGCTGATGCGCGAGCACCATCGCGGGCGCGGACGCCGGGCTGGTGCACTTCGACCTCTACCGGCTGGCGCCCGGCGACGTGGCGGCGACCGGATTCGAGGAGATCCTCCTCGGCCCGGGGGTCAAGGCGGTGGAATGGGCGGAACGCCTGCCCTTCGCGGTGCCCGGCGCGCTGATCGTCGGGATCCGGCGCCGGGGCGAGGAGCGCGAAGTACGGCGGATGATCGCAGGAAGAGCTCGAAACGATGCCGCCCGAGGGCGGCTGAACGAAACGGGAAGACAGGAGAGAAGGTCATGGCGATTCGGAAGGTGGGAGTTCTGGGCTGCGGGCTGATGGGAGCCGGCATCGCCGAAGTGGCGGCCAAGGCGGGATTCGAGACGTCGTGCGCGAGGTCTCGGAGGCGCTCCTCGAGAAGGGCATGGGCGAGATCCGGGCTCGCTCGACAAGGCGGTGGAGAAGGGCAAGCTGCCCGCGGCGGACGCGCGACGCGGCGCTCGGCGCGGCTCAAGGGGACGACCGACTTCGAGCCGACCTCGCCGACTGCGACCTCGTGGTCGAGGCGATCGTCGAGAACCTCGACGAGAAGAAGCGCGACCTACGCGGCGCTCGACGGCGTGGCCAAGCCGGGGCGATCTTCGCTTCGAACACCTCGTCGCTCACCGTCACCCAGCTCGCCATGGCGACCGAAGCGCCCCGACGCGCTTCGTCGGCCTGCACTTCTTCAACCCGGTGCCGGTGATGAAGCTGGTCGAGGTCGTCCGCACGCTGCTGACCGACGAGGCCGGTCGCTCGCCGAGGTCGCCGAATTCTGCCGCGCCATCGGCAAGACGCCGGTCGCCTGCCAGGACAACTCGGGCTTCATCGTCAACCGCCTGCTGGTGCCCTACCTGCTCGACGCCATCCGCGCGCTCGAAGAGGGGGTCGGCTCGGTCGCCGACATCGACGAGGCGATGAAGCTCGGCTGCGGCTACCCGATGGGGCCGTTCACGCTGCTCGACTTCGTCGGCCTCGACACCACCTACTACATCGCCAACATCATGTTCGAGGAGTACCGCGAGAAGCGCTTCGCGCCGCCGCCGCTGCTCAAGCAGATGGTCCAGGCCGGCCGGCTCGGCAGGAAGAGCGGCCGCGGCTTCTACGACTACGCCAAGTGACCGGGTCCGGCGGGAGAGGCTGGTAGGATCGGGCTCCACCCGATGAACCGCCCGTCTGCCCGATGCCAGAACTGAACCTCGCCGAAGAGGGGATCGAGCACCTCTTCGGCACGCGCGACGAGAACCTGCGGCGGATCGAGGCCGCCTTCGGGGTCGAGCTCGCGGCGCGCGGCAACCAGGTGTCTCGGTCGACGGCGAGCCGGGCGCCGTGCATGGCGGCGGGCGCGCCTGCTCGAGCAGCTCTCGCAGCTGTCGAGAACGGGCTACCGCTGCGCAACCGAGGACGTCGCCACCGGCGATCCGCGTGCATCGCGCGAGGATCCCGAGCCTCGCTGGTCGACTTCTTCACCGGGAGGCGGCCGCCGCCCGGCCCGCGATCCGCCGGCTGATCGTCCAGCCGCGGAGCCTCAACCAGCAGCTCTACGTCAAGGCGATGACCGAGCACGACATGGTGATCTCGCCATCGGCCCCGCCGGCACCGGCAAGACCTACCTCGCGGTCGCGATGGCGGCGGCCGCGCTGGTCGAGAAGCGGGTCAAGCGGCTCGTCCTGGCGCGGCCGGCGGTCGAGGCGGGAGAGAAGCTCGGCTTCCTGCCCGGCGACCTGGCGGAGAAGGTCAATCCCTACCTGCGGCCGCTGCTATGACGCGCTCTACGACATCCTCGGCTTCGAGAAGGTCGGCCGGATGATGGAGCGCGGCATGATCGAGGTCGCGCCGCTCGCCTTCATGCGCGGCCGGACGCTGAACGAGAGCCTTCGTCATCCTCGACGAGGCGCAGAACACCACCCCCGAGCAGATGAAGATGTTCCTGACCCGCATCGGCTACCACTCGCGGGCGGTGATCACCGGCGACATCACGCAGATCGACCTGCCGCGCAACCAGATCTCCGGCCTCCGGGAGGCGATCGAGGTGCTCTCGCGGTGTCGAGGGTATCGGCTTCGTCACTTTCGACGAACGCGACGTGGTGCGCCACCCGCTGGTGCAGAAGATCGTCGCCGCCTACGACCGCTACGGCCGCCGGGAGAGGCGTGCAGCCGTGAGCGCGCCAGCGGCGTCCGCGGCCGGGAGGCGCAGATCGTGGCGCTCGCCGGGCCGGGCCGCTTTCCCCGCTGCGCGCGACCGCCGGCCTCGCGGCCTGGCTGGCGGAGCTGGTCGACGGCGCTGGCGCCGGAGGCGCGAGCTCTCGGCGTGCGCTTCGTCGGCGACCGCACGATGCGCGCGCCTCAACCGCGACTTCCGCGGCAAGGACAAGACGACCGACGTGCTCTCCTTTCCCGGGGAGCGCGACGCCCGACGGCCGAGCACCTCGGGGACGTCGTGATCTCGGTGCCGCCGGCCGACCGCCAGGCGGCGGAAGCGCGGGCATCCGGTGGAGCGCGAGCTGCGCGTCCTCCTCCTGCACGGCGTGCTGCACTGCCTCGGCCACGATCACGAGACCGACGGCGGCGAGATGGAGCGGCTCGAGCGCCGCCTGCGCCGGCGCTGGATAGGATGCCGCGTGAGGCGGCGCACTGAGGTTCTGGCTGCTGGTCAGCCCCGGCCTCGACTGCCGCTCGTCACGCTGCTTCGGCTTCGCTGACCGCGCTCGCTCGAGCGCTCGGGGCCGATCCGCATGCGCCACTGGGTGGAGGAGGCCGGCGGGCGGCTGCGCGAGCTGCACGACGACCCGGCGCGCTTCGCGGTCTTCCGCTACCGCCTCAACTTCTCGCCAAGCTCGGGCCGCTGGCGCTCTTCGCGGCGCTCGCGAGGCGTCGGGATGGCGGCGGGCTCGGCAGTCCGTCTCTCACGCCCTCGCGGGATCGTCGTCGCCCTGATCATCGCGCGCCAGCGAGGTCGCCGAGCCGCGCCTGCTCGGCAGCGACCCCGAGGAGGCGCTGCGCCGGCTGACCGGGTCTATCGCGCTGCGTTCTGCGCTGCTCTGGCCGCGTCGTCGCTCGTCGCGGCCGCGCTGGCGCGCCGGCGCGCCGAGCCGGAGCCGAGGAGCCGAAGGACGAGGAGGCGAGCGAGGAGGAGGTCGAGGCGTTCATCGACGTCGGCACGCGCGAGGGGATCCTCGAGCCGGAGGACCGCGACCTGGTCTGGGGCGTCGTCGACTTCGGCGACACCCAGGTGCGCAGCGTGATGACACCTCGCGTCGACATCGTCGCCGCTTCGGTCGACGAGCCGCTGGAGAAGCTCGCCGCGCTGGCGGTCGAGACCTCGGTCTCGCGCCTGCCGCTCTACCGCGAGTCGATCGACCAGGTGGTCGGCATCCTGCACATTCGCGACCTCTTCGCCGGCTACCTGGCGTCGCCGCGTCCGGCGGCGTCGGACCTGATGAAGCCGGCGATGCTGGTGCCGGTGACGAAGCTGCTGGGCGACCTGCTCAAGGAGTTCCAGGCGAAACGCCAGCAGATGGCGATCGTGATCGACGAGTTCGGCGGCACCGAGGGCGTGGTGACGGTGGAGGATCTGGTCGAGGAGATCGTCGGCGAAATCGAAGACGAGTACGACGACGCCGAGCCCGAGAACCGGCTGCTCGAGGACGGCAGCCTGCTGCTCGACGGCCGCGCCGCCGTCGAAGTGCTCGACGAGTTCTTCGATTGGCGTCCCGAGGAGTCGACGAGCGAAACGGTGGGCGGGCTGGTCTCGGGCGTCTTCGGCTACGTGCCGCAGGCGGGCGAGCAGCTGGCGCTCGACGGGCTGACCTTCGAGGTCGAGCGGGCGGACGACCGCCGCATCCTCGCCCTGCGCGTGCGGCGCGCCGCAGCCGGCGCGGAGGTCCACGATGGCTAAGTCGGGCACCGTCGCGCTGGTCGGCCGCCCGAACGCGGGCAAGTCGACGCTGCTCAATCGGCTGCTGGCGGAGAAGGCTGGCGATCGTCTCGGACAAGCCGCAGACGACGCGCCACCGCATCGTCGGCATCCTGTCCGGGCCGAGGGGCAGATCGTCTTCTTCGACACCCCCGGAGTCCACCGGCCGCTGCACCGGCTCAACAAGCGGATGCTCGAGGAGGCGATGGCGGCGCTCGCCGACGCCGACGTCGTGGTGCTGGTGCGCGACGTCGCCGAGCGCTTCGGCTCGGGCGACGCGCACCTGCTCGACATCGTTGCCCGCGCCCGGCAGCCGAAGATCGTGGTCCTCAACAAGATCGACCTGGTGTCGAAGCCGAAGCTGCTGCCGGAGATGGCCCGCTACGGCGCGGGGGACCGCTTCGCGGCGATCGTGCCGCTCTCGGCCCAGACCGGCGACGGCGCGGAACACCTGCTCTCCGAGCTCTGGCGCCTGCTGCCGGAAGGGGAGCCGCGCTACGACCCGGAGCTGCTGACGCCTCACCCCGAGCGCTTCCTGGTCGCCGAGCGCATCCGCGAGAAGATGCTGGCGGCGACCCACCACGAGCTCCCCTTCACCACCGCGGTGCTGTTGCGCGAGTGGGAGGACCCGGGTCCGGGGCGGGCGCTGCGACTCCCCGCCGACCTCCTGGTCGAGCGCGACAGCCACAAGGAGATCCTGATCGGCAAGCGCGGCGAGAAGCTGAAGGAAATCGGCACCGCGGCGCGCCTGGACCTCGAGGAGTTCCTCGGCCGCAAGGTCCACCTCGAGCTGCGAGTCCGCCACGAGCCCGACTGGCGCGAGGATCCGCGCCTGCTCGCCGAGCTCGACCGCGACACCGTCGCCCCGCTCGGCGGCGAGCGTCTTCCGGAATTCGAATCCACCGACGACGACTGAAGGAGGATCGAGCCGGCCCGATCGCCCGGAGCCGGCCGACCCTCAGCTCTCGAGGGCGTTTTCGCGGGTCAGCAGGCGGACCATGGCGATGTTGTCGCGATGGCCGGTCAAGCGGGCGGTGACGCGGCCGCGGATCGGGTAGCCGAGCAGGTAGAGGTCGCCGATGATGTCGAGGATCTTGTGGCGGACGAACTCGTCGGGGAAGCGCAGCTCGGTGTTGAGGACGTCGTCCTCGCCGACCAGGATGAAGTTGTCGAGCCGCCCGCCCGAGCCGAGGCCGAGCTCGTTGAGCATCTTGAGATCGCGCATGAAGCCGAAGGTGCGGGCCGGCGCGATCTCGGTCGCGGTAGGCCTCGAAGCTCGACAGCTCGAAGTCGTAGCTGCTGCTCGCCGATCGGCGGCGGATAGCGCAGGTAGTAGGAGACAGCAAAGCCGTCCCACGGCTCGAGCACCAGCGTCTTGTCTCCCTGGCCCGACCTCGTAGCGGCGGTCGACCACGAACTCGGAGCGCGGCTCCTCCTGGTCCGAGCAGGCCGATCGCCTCGAAGGTGCGGCAGAACTCGAGCGCCGAGCCGTCGAGCACCGGCACCTCGCCGTGGCACCTTGACGAGCAGGTTGGTCACGCCGGCCGCGTGCAAGGCCGAGAGCAGATGCTCGACCGTCTTGATCGAGGCGCCGCCCCGCGCCAGTGTGGTCGCGTATTCGGTGTCGGCGACTTCGCCGACGTGAGCCGCGATCGACTCGCCCGCCGGCAGCGAGAGGAAATGGATGCCGCTGCCCGGCGGCAGCGGCTGCAGCACCAGGCCGGTGCGGCCGCCGGAGTGCAGTCCGAGGCCGTAGAGAACGGTCGACTGGCGCAGCGTGCGCTGCGGCTGATCGCTGACGACGAGATGGCGCAGGCGCGGCGCCGGCAGCCGCACCGGCTCGGCCGGTGACGGCAGGCGGTCGAGCGCCGCGGTGGTGGCCGCCGAGCTCGCCAGCGCCTGCCGGCTCTCGACCGCCGAGCGCGCCGCGTCGACGACCTGCTGGTAGGAGGGGGGCTTCTCGAGATAGTCGTGCGCCCCCATCTTGATGGCGCGCACCGCGGTCGCGGTGGTGCC
The DNA here is from genome assembly GCA_963699245.1 of Thermoanaerobaculia bacterium. Taxonomy (GTDB): domain Bacteria; phylum Acidobacteriota; class Thermoanaerobaculia; order Multivoradales; family JAGPDF01; genus JACTMI01. The sequence continues at coordinate 880,368 of OY969426.1, read as the reverse complement.
GTGTCCCGAGAGCAGGATCACCGCGGCGGCGGGATCGAGCTCGCGCAGCAGCGCCAGCGTCTCGAGGCCGTCGCGGTCGGGGAGCCAGACGTCGAGAAAGACGACGTCCGGCCGGCGGTCGCGATAGATCTCGACCGCTTCCTCGCCCGACGTCGTGGAGACGGTGCGAAAGCCGTGGTCCGACAGAACTCCGGCCAGCGTTTCGAGGATGGACTCCTCGTCGTCGACGAGGAGAGCGAGCGGTGCGGCGCCACGCATCGCGCGAAAGCGTACCACCGCGGCTCGCACCCGCCGCGCGCCGGGCGGGGCGAAATCGCGGTGCTATCCTCGCCGCGGGCATGAACGAAGCCGCGCCTCCGCGCCGCGAGGCCCTCGCCGAGACTCTCCGGAAGTATCTCCAGCGCGGGGCCCAGGCCAACGTCTCCCGCCTCCTCGGGCGCATCCGCCCCGAGGACGTCGCGGTCCTCCTCGGCGGTCTCGACGACGACGAGCGGCTGGCGGTCTTCCGCGTCCTGCTGGCCGAGTTCCCCGACGCTGCCGGCGAGGTGCTGACCGAGATGCAGCCGGCGGTGCGCCTCGGCGCTGCTCGAGCACCTTCCCCCCGAGCAGATCGCCGCGATCCTCGGCCGCATTCCGGTCGACGACGCCGTCTTCGTCGTCGACTCGCTGCCGCCGGCGCTCGCCGACCGCCTGCTCGAGCTCGTCGACCTGCGCGACCTCGCCGACGTCCGCACCCAGCTCGCCTACCCGGACTCGAGCGCGGGCCGCCTCATGGACACCGAGTTCTTCGCGCTTCCCGAGTCGGACACGGTGCGCGAGGCGATCGCGGCGATCCAGGGCAAGGGCGACGTCGAGATGATCTTCTACCTCTACGTCGTCGACCGCGACGGCCATCTGGTCGGCGTCACCTCGCTGCGCCAGCTGCTGCTCTCGAAGCCCGAGCAGACGCCTCGACGAGATCATGCAGCGCCAGGTCATCAAGCGCCCACGTCGACACCGACCAGGAGGAGGTCGCCCAGCCAGGCGGCGCGCTACGACCTGCTGGCCGTGCCGGTGGTCGACGACCAGAACCGGCTGGTCGGCATCGTCACCGTCGACGACATCATCGACGTCGTCAAGGAAGAGGCGGCCGAGGACCTGATGAAGATGGCCGGCACCTCGGAGGACGAGCTCCTCTACGAGGAGCGCGCGGTCTCGAGTCGCCCGGCTCCGCCTGCCGTCGCTGCTCGTCAGCCTCGCCGGCCTGCTGGTCACCGGCTACCTGCTCGAGTGCTTCCAGGTCGGCTTCCCGGACGCCATGTTCCTGCTCGCCTTCGTGCCGGTGATCATGGGCCTCGGCGGCTCGATCGGCAACCAGGCCTCGACCGTCGCCCTGCGCGGCCTCGCCTCGGGCAAGCTGGGCTCCGGCGACTCGCCGACCTCGATGCTCGGCTTCCTCGGCCAGCAGCTGCGCGTCGCCGCGGTGCTCGGCCTGGCCTGCGGCGGCATCGCCGGCCTCGCGGCGCTGCTGCTCAAGCAGCACGCGGCGCTCGGGCTGGTGGTCGGCGTGGCGCTCTTCTTCGCCATGGTGCTGGCCGCGCTGGCGGGCGCCGTGGTGCCCTCGCTGCTCGAGAAGCTCGGGCTCGATCCCGCCATCGCCAACGGCCCGGTGCTGACCGCCGCCAACGACATCATCGGCATCCTCATCTACTTCGGCCTCGCCGCCAGGCTGCTCGCGCAGCTGGCGCCCTGATCCGGCCGCGCCGCTCTCGACTCCGTCCGTCGCCGTGCGCTCCCACCAGGCCGAGGCGATCCTGCTCGCGGTCACGCGACCTGCAGGAGGCCGACCGCGTCGTCGTCTTCCTGACCCGCGAGCACGGCAAGCAGCGGGGCGCGGCGCGCGGCGCCAAGCGGAAGTTCAGCCGCTTCGCCGGCGAGCTGCAGCCGCTCGCCAAGGTCCGCGTCGACTGGTTCGAGAAGGAGGGGCGCGAGCTCGTCCGCATCAACGCGCGTCGAGCTGGTCCGCTCGCCGAAGCTCCTGCACGCCGACCTCGAAGGGATCCTGCTCGCCAGCGCCTACATCGGCGAGTCGGTCGCCGACCTTCGCGCAGGAGGGGGAGCCCGCCGAGAAGGTCTACCGCCTCCTCGACGCGATGCTGGCGGCGCTCGAGGCGGGGCAGGACCGCGCCCTCGCCGCTGCGCTACTTCGAGAGCTGGCTGCTGCGGCTGGCCGGGGTCTTCCCGCCGCCGGACCATTGCCCGCAGTGCGGCGAGCCGCTCGCCAACGGGGCGGCGCTGGCCGCCTTCGGGCGAGGCCCTTCTCTGCCGGCGCTGCGCGGGAGAGAATCCGGGTTCCCTGCCGGTCTCGTCCGGCGCCCTGGAGTTCTGGCGCCGGATCGGCCGCGAGAGCCTGACGACGATGGCCGAGCGCCCGCCGGCGCCCGCCGTCCTCGCCGAGGTGGAGGAGGTGGCCGGACGGATCCGGCGCCACTTCCTGCAGGGCGAGATCCGGAGCTACCAGGTCCTGCGGCGCACGCTGGCGGGCCTCGCCCGGATGGAGACACCGGAGAAGAGATGAAGAGTTTCCAGGAGTTGATTCTCGCCCTGTCGGAGTTCTGGGCGGGCGCGGGCTGCGTCTGCAGCAGCCCTACGATCTCGAGGTCGGCGCCGGCACGATGCACCCGGACGACCTTCCTGCGCGTGCTCGGGCCCGAGCCATGGAAGGTGGCCTACGTGCAGCCGTCGCGCCGGCCGGCCGACGCGCGCTACGGCGAGAACCCCTTCCGGCTCGGCAAGCACTACCAGTTCCAGGTCGATCCTCAAGCCCTCGCCGGCCGACGTGCAGGGGCTCTACGTGAAGAGCCTCGAGGCGATGGGCATCGACCTGAAGCAGCACGACCTGCGCTTCGAGGAGGACAACTGGGAGGCGCCGACCCTCGGCGCCTGGGGGGTCGGCTGGCAGGTGATGCTCGACGGCATGGAGATCACCCAGTTCACCTACTTCCAGCAGGCCGGCGGCATCGACCTCGCGCCGATCTCCTGCGAGATCACCTACGGCCTCGAGCGCATCACCATGTTCCTCGGCCTCGAGAAGTCGATCTACGACATCCGCTGGGTGCCCGGCGGCATCGACTACCGCGGCGTCCGCCACCAGGACGAGGTCGAGATGTCGAAGTACGGCTTCGAGGTCGCCGACGTCGACTTCCTGCGCGCGCTTTCGACGGCTAGGAGCGCGAGTCGATCGCGCTGCCTCGAGGCGGGCATCGTGCTGCCGGCCTACGAGGCGGCGCTCAAGTGCTCGCACGCTGTTCAACCTGCTCGACGCGCGCGGCGCCGTCTCGGTCACCGAGCGCGTCGGCGCTGATGAAGCGGGTGCGCGACCTGCGCCATCGCCTGCGCCCAGGAATACCTGGCGAGCCGCGAGCGGCTCGGCTTCCCGCTGCTGCCGAAGGCGGCCGGCCGGCGAAGGAGGCGCGGCGTGAGCGGGCGCGCGACGAACGGGCGAGTTGCTGCTCGAGGTGCGGGTCGAGGAGATTCCGGCGCGCATGCTGCCGGGGGCGACGCAGGAGCTCGGCGACGCGCCTCTTCGAGGAGCTGATGGCTCGCAGCGTGCCGCCGGCGAGATCGAGTCGCGGTTTCACGCCGCGGCGGATCTGGTCTGGTGATGACCGGTCTGCCGGAGAAGGAGAGGGACCGCTCGGTGCTCGAGGTCGGGCCGCCGGCGCAGGCGGCCTTCGACGCGGCGGGGAATCCGACCGCCGGCGGCGATCGGCTTCGCCAAGAAGTTCGGCGTCGAGCCGTCGGCGCTCGTCCGCCGCGACTTCTCGGGCGAGAAGGGATCGACGGTCAAGGGGGAGCGGGTGGTGCTCGAACGCGTCGTCGCCGGCCGGCCGGTGCGCGACCTGCTCGTCGAGCAGATCCCGGCGCCTCCTCAAGGCCCTCACCTGGGCCAAGACGATGCGGTGGGGGACCGGCGTCGGACCCTGGGTGCGGCCGCTGCACGGCATCGTGGCGCTGCTCGACGGCGAGGTGCTCCCGTTCGAGCTCTTCGGCATCGCCGCCGGCCGCGCGACCGTGCGGCCACCCGACGCTCTCGCCGCGGATCCTTCGACGGTCGCAGGCGTCGCCGACTGGCGGCGAACGCTCGCGCGTGCGCGGCATCGTAGCCGAAGCCCGAGGCGCGTCTCGCGGCGTTGCGCACCGGAATGGAGCAGCGCGCTGCGGCGGCCGGCGGCACGCTGGTCGACGACTCCGGAGCTGCTCGGCAAGCTCGCCGCGATCTGCGAGATCCCCGGCGTGATGGAAGGACGCGCTCGCGCCGCAGCTCCTCGAGCTGCCACGCGAGGTGCTGGCCACCTCGCTGCGCGACCACCAGAGCGCCCTGACGGTGGAGAAGGGCGGAGGAGCTGCTGCCCGTCTTCCTCACCGTCATGGACCGCCCCGACGACCCCGCCGGCCGCGTGCGCGCCGGCAACGAGTGGGTCGTCGCGGCGCGCCTCGCCGACGCGCAGTTCTTCTGGGGGCAGGACCGAAAGACTCCGCTCGAAGGAAAGGACTGCCGCGCTCGACGGGCTCGCCTTCCATCCGAAGCTCGGCTCCTACGCGCGAGAAGCAGCAGCGCCTCGTCGGGCTCTGCGAGGCCCTCGGCGGGATGGGTTCGGCTGACGAAGGACCAGAGCAGGGAGCTCGAGCTCGCCGCATCCGCTGGCGAAGGCGGATCTCGCGACCGACATGGTGCGCGAGTTCACCTCGCTTGCAGGGGATCATGGGGGGCATCTACGCCCGCGAGGAGGGGCAGCCCGAGGCGGTCTGGAAGGCGATCTACGACCAGTACCTGCCGGCGGCGACCGACGATCCGCTGCCGCGCGAGCGCGGTCGGGCGGCGTCCTGGCGCTCGCCGACCGCATCGACACGCTGGTCGGCTTCTTCGCGCTCGGCCAGACGCCGACCGGCAGCAAGGATCCGTTCGGCCTCCGGCGCGCGGCGCAGGGCGCGGTGCGGCTGTTGCTCGACCCGGCGCTCCGCGTCGATCTTCGGGATCTCGTTTTGAAGGCGCACGCCGGCTTCTACCCAGGCGCTCCCGAACGACGGCGAGAAGACCTGGTCGCTGCTGCGCCCCTTCCTCGAGGACCGGCTGCGTTACCTCTTCGAGCTCGAGGGCTTCGCCTACGACGAGATCGAGGCGGCGCTGAAGCGTGACGGCGAGACGCTCGCGGACCTGCACCCGCTGCGCGCCCGTATAGCGCGCGCTCCACGAGGCGCGGCGCGCGAACGATTTCCTGTCCGTCGTCCTGGCCGCCAAGCGCATCGCCAACATCGTCAAGGGGCAGCCGGAGTCGAGCCTGCGAGACGACCTGCTCGAGCTTCCGGCCGAGAGATCGCTGAAAGAGGCCTTCGAGCGCTGCAACGACACCATTTCCAGAAGGATGGAGGACGACGACTTCGCGAGTGGATTCAGCGCCGTCGGGCAGCTCGCCCCTTCTCTGGAAGCCTTTTTCAATGAAGTCATGGTGATGGACCCCGACGAGGCGAAGCGCGCCAATCGCGTCGCCCTGCTGCGCGGCATCGGCCGCTCGATCGGACGCCTCGCCGACCTCTCGCAGCTCGTCGTCGACAAAGCCGACTACCGCTAGGCCGCTCGCCGGAACACCCGTTCCGGCGAGCCCCCTCCCGCCCGGCGGAGTGGCCGGGATCGCGATGGAGCGCGGATAGACTGCCCCCCGATCTCGACAGCGGGGGGAGTCATGACCAGGCGCGTCTACGGATTCGACGAGCTCGCGGCGGCGGAAGCGGCGTGCGGCGGCAGCTGGGACCGCGTGCGCGGCCTGCTCGGCGGCAAGGGGGCGAATCTCGCCGACATGACCCGCATCGGCGTGCCGGTTCCCCCGGGCTTCACCGTCACCACCGAGGCCTGCAACGCCTACCTCGCCGCCGGCGAGAGCTTCCCTCCCGGGCTCTGGGAGGAGGAGCGCGCGGCGCTCGACCGCCTCGAGCAGCAGACCGGCAAGAATTTCGGTGATGCCGCCAATCCGCTGCTCGTCTCCTGCCGCTCGGGCGCCAAGTTCTCGATGCCCGGCATGATGGACACCGTTCTCAACATCGGCCTGAACGACGCGGTGGCCGAGGGAATGGCGAAGCTCACCGGTGACTCCCGCTTCGTCTACGACAGCTACCGCCGCCTGGTCCAGATGTTCGGCTCGGTGGTGATGGGCGTCGCCGACGAGCCGTTCGAGGAGGTGCTGACCGCGGCGCGCGCGAACGCCGGCGTCGCCACCGACTCCGAGCTCGGCGCCGAGGAATGGAAGCGCGTCACCGGCGACTTCCAGCGGATCGTGCGCCGGCAGGCCGGGCGCGATTTTCCGCAGGACCCGATCGAGCAGATCCGCCTCGCCACCGAGGCGGTGTTCAGGAGCTGGAACGGCAAGCGCGCCCACGACTACCGGAACGCCGCGAAGATCGCGCACGACCTCGGCACTGCGGTCAACATCTGCACGATGGTCTTCGGAAACCTGGGCAACGACTCGGCGACCGGCGTGGCGATGACGCGCAGCGGAGCGACCGGCGAGAACGCGATCGAAGGGCGACTACCTCACCAACGCGCAGGGCGAGGACGTCGTCGCCGGCATCCGGCAGACCAAGCCGATCGAGCTGCTGAAGAACGAGATGCCCGCGGCCTACGCCGAGTTCGAGGAGATCTGCCGCAAGCTCGAGCTGCACTACCGGGAGATGCAGGACGTCGAGTTCACCATCGAGCGCGGCAAGCTCTGGATGCTGCAGACGCGCGACGCCAAGCGCACCGCCCAGGCCGCCGTGCGGATCGCCGTCGACATGGTGGAGGAAGGGCTGATCACCCGCCAGCAGGCGGTGCTGCGCGTCTCGCCGGACCAGGTCGACTTCTTCCTCCACCCGCAGTTCGACAGGCGACGCCGTCAAGAGCGCCGTCGAGCGCGGCGACCGCCTCGCCACCGGCCTCAACGTCTCGCCGGGTGCGGCGGTCGGCCAGATCGCGCTCGACGCCGACACCGCCGAGCGCTGGGCGAAAGAGGAGAAGCGCGCCGGTCATCATGGTCCGCCCCGAGACCAAGCCCGACGACGTGCACGGCATGCTGGCGGCGAGCGGGATCCTGACCAGCCGCGGCGGCCGCACCTGCCACGCGGCGCTGGTCGCGCGGCAGTTCGGCAAGCCGGCGGTGGTCGGGGTGGCGGCGCTCGACATCGACCTCGAGGCGCGCACGATCCGCGGTCGGCGGACGCACGCTGCGCGAAGGGGACTGGGTGTCGATCGACGGCACGCAGGGGCACGTCTACGCCGGCGAGCTCGCCACCGTGGTGCCCGACATCCGCGACCCCGGTCTCTCGAAGCTGCTCGGCTGGGCCGACGAGTTCCGCCGCCTGCAGGTGTGGGCCAACGCCGACTACCCGGTCGACGCCCGCCGCGCCCGCGAGTACGGCGCGCAGGGCATCGGCCTCTGCCGCACCGAGCACATGTTCTTCGAGACCGAACCGGCTGCCGCACGTGCAGCGCATGATCCTGCACAAGGACGAGCCGGAGGTCGTCGACGAGTGCCTCGCGGTGCTGCTGCCGTACCAGCGCGCGGACTTCGACGGCCTCTTCCGCGCCATGGACGGCCTGCCGGTGATCGTGCGGCTGATCGACCCGCCGCTGCACGAGTTCCTCCCCGGGCACCTCGAGGTGACGCTGCGAGGTCGACGAGCTGCGAGCAGCGCCGGCGACGCCGGGCAGCTGGCCGAGAAGCGCCAGGTGCTCGCCGCGATCGAGAAGCTGCACGAGTCGAACCCGATGCTCGGCCTGCGCGGCGTGCGGCTCGGCATCCACATGGCGGCGCTCACCCGCATGCAGGTGCGCGCGATCTTCGAGGCGGCCTGCGACTGCGCCGCCGACGGCGTCGACGTCCACCCCGAGATCATGATCCCGCTCGCCGGCCACTGGCGCGAGCTCGAGGTGCAGCAGCCGGCGCTCGAGGCCGAGGCGGAGAAGGTGATGGCCGAGCGCGGGCGGACGGGTGAGCTACAAGTTCGGCACCATGATCGAGATCCCGCGCGCCGCGCTGACCGCCGACCAGCTGGCGCGCTTCGCGCAGTTCTTCTCCTACGGCACCAACGACCTGACGCAGACGACCTTCGCCATCTCGCGCGACGACGCCGAGAAGGGCTTCCTGGTCGAGTACCTGAACCGCGGCATCCTGCCCGAGAATCCCTTCGCCTCGATCGACGAGGACGGGGTCGGCAAGCTGATGCGATGGGCGGTCGAGCTCGGCCGCGGCAGCGCGCCGGGCATGGAGATCGGCATCTGCGGCGAGCACGGCGGCGACCCGAAGTCGATCGCCTTCTGCCACCGGATCGGCCTCGACTACGTCTCCTGCTCCCCCTTCCGCGTCCCGATCGCCCGCCTCGCGGCGGCGCAGGCGGCGCTCAGGGAGCAGGGGTTCAGCGCGAAGTAGGCTCGTCGTCGCGCGTTGGTGACGGGATCACTCGCGCAGGATGGCCACGCGCCGGTAGCGGAGGACCTCGTCGCGCGCCTGGCCGTCCTTGCCGCGGATGCTGACCACGCTCTCCATGCTGTCGGGGCCGGTGCGGCGGAGGGTGAGGCCGTCGAAGTAGAGCGTTCCCTCTTCGGCGCGGAGGAAGGCGAAGCTGTGGAAGCGATCCTTCTCTTCCCAACCTTTGAAGGCAGCGTCGAAGTGCTTGACGCGGTAGGCCAGCGTCCCGCCCTCCTGCACGATGGTGCAGAGCTCGTAGAGCTTCACCTCGTCGCCCACGGTCCAGCGGAAGTAGCCGACGATGGCGCCGGCGCGCGGCGCCGAGTAGCCCTCTTCGACCCGGCCGCCGAACCCTTCGCCCTCCCACTGCCCCTGCAACCAGGCGGCCACCGAGATATCGACCGGCGCGGGCGCCGCGTCGGGCGCGCCCTCGGCGAGGCCGAGGCTGGCCAGCGCGGCGGCGCCGACGAGGACGGCGCCGATGATCGCAGCGAGTCGCTTCCTGGGCTCTGGTCGCATCGCTCCTCCTTCGGGATGAGGGTCCTGCAGGGCGCGATCCTGCGGGCGCCGTGCGCGCCGCGCAAGCCCTTCAGGACGAGCCGCAGGATCCCGGGGGCAAGCGGTGCGCGGGGCTCAGCGACGCGCCGGCTTCACCGCCGCGACGCACTCCACTTCGACCCGCGCTCCGAGCGCCAGGCCGTTGGCGCCGAACGCGCTGCGGGCCGGGAAGTGCCCGGTGAACGCCTTGCGGTAGACCTCGTTGAAGGCCGGCCAGTCCCGCATGTCGGCGAGGAAGACGGTGCACTTGACGACGTCGTCCATCGTCGCGCCATGGCGCTCGAGGATGCTCCGGATGTTGTCGAGCGCCTGCTGCGCCTCGGCGGCGATACCTCCCGGCGCCAGCTGCATCGTCCCCGGCACGCTCCCGATCTGCCCGGACAGGAAGAGGAGATCCCCCGCGCGCACCGCCTCGGAGAAGGGGAGCGCCGCGAGCTTCGCATCGGGAGAGGCGTAGTACTCGGGCGGCGGTGGGGCGGTGCGGCAGGCGGCGAGCGCCACCGCGAGGGCGAGCGGGGCGAAGCGGAGTGAACGCATCGGCAGGTCTCCTCAGTTGCGGTCGCGCACGATGCCGAGGGCGGCGCCGGTGGTGGAGATGACTGCGATCGGACGGCAGTGCTGCGAGAAGGACATGCTGGTTCTCCCGGGTCGTTGCCGGAGCATTCTCTTCCCGTTCGAGCGGGGACTCAATGCGGGCCCGGCGCGGCGGAGCGCGGCCGTGGACGCTACATCCCCGAGTAGCGCTGGACGATCGCCCGCAGTGCGACCGCCAGCACCGCCGAGGCCGCCAGCAGGGCGGCGAACTCTCCCGCTCGCGGCATCTCGAGACGCCTGCGGAGCGGTGGCAACGCGGCGACGAGGGGGAGCACGGGGAGCAGGTATCGCCCCTGGAAGCCCTCGAGACGATCCGCGCCGACGGGCGTCCAGATGAAGTAGAGAGAAAGAGCGACGAGAAACAGCGTCGCGACGAGGGATCCGACGACGAGTGGCGCGGGAACCGGCGGTTCGACGGCCCGGCGCCAGATCGCTGCCGCGAGCAGGGTGACCGCAGAGAGCAGATACGCCCACCAGGGCAACGGAACGTCGAGCCACCCGAGGACACCGATCGCTTCGCGCGCATACCGCGGAGCCCTCGAGACGAGGTCTCGGGTCAACAGTTTCGCGACTGCCAGGGGATGTTCCCTCGCGTGCCGCGCCTGGAGCGCGGCGTCGACGGGCGCGTCGAGTCGAAAGACGGTCCGGCGCGCGGCGTCGAGCGCGGCGGCGGACGCCGCGAAAGCCGTCGCCGTGAGCGCGGCCAGGAGCGCCCCTGCGATGGCGAGACGAGCGCGACGCGACACCTGCAGGCGTCGAACGGCCAGGGCGGCAGTCGCGGCGAGCGGCAGGTAGGGCGGCTTGATGGCGACAATGAGCAGCGCCGCCGTCGCGGCGAGAAGCAAGCGCGTCGTTCCGCGTCGGCCGCTGTCCGGCGAGACCAGAACGCCGACGAGAAGAATCGCCGCGGCGAGCAGGAGGGCGTCGGGCGAGAAGGAGGCACGAAGAGTCGACCGCCATGGGGCCGAGCGCGACGAGCGCCAGGAGCATGCGTCCCGTGCCGGCGAGGGAGATCGCGACGGCGATGAGGAGCGAACAGACGAGGGTGACGGCGATGCGGCCGGCGCGAAAGGTCGCCAGCGGCGAGAGCCCGGCGCCGCGCGCGAGCCTCACGCCGACGGCTGCCGGCAGGTAGCCGGCCGCGTTGTACGAAGCGACGTTGTGAAGCTCGACCGTCGTCGTCTCGCCGGTAACCCTCACCGCGAACCGCGGCTGGGCCGACAACGCCGAGACGTCTGCCGCCCGGCGCGTAGCTGTCGAGAAACGCCCGCGACCAGGCGGGGACGGTCACCGCCGGGGTGGCCCCCCAGGCGTCTCCGCCGGAGAGGGCGACGGCGTGCAGCCAGTGCCCCGTCTCGTCGGGAGTCGCGAAGGGGGGCGTGAGGACCGCGAACAGGATGCCGAAGACCAGAAGGAGCGCGAAGGTCACCAGCGCCATGGCGCGCGGCCCGATCGCCGTCGGCTCGAGGCCCGCTTCCCGGCTCTCCAGAGGGATCACGATTCCGGCGCCGCGCCCTGCCGCCGCGCGACGCCGAGGACGTGATGAGCGTTGTGGTAGAGCGTGAAGAACAGCATCTCGCGCACCGTGAGGAGCCCGAGGCCGGGATGGGGGAGCCGGAGGCGGTCGAGGGCGCCCTCGGACCAGCCGCTCGCGGCGGCAGCGAGGCCGGCGAGTGTGTCGTCCAGCTCGGAGACGATCCGATTCCGGACGGCTTCCGTCTGCTCGTCCGCGGCGAGCGGCCGGGGAGCGAAGTTGCCGGCCGTGAGGCCCGCACCCAGGGCCTCGCGGTACGTGCCGACGAGTTGGGGATAGCGCCGGGACTTCGCGCGCGCGACCCCGAACCTCAGCAGCAGGACGAGCTTCGGCAGCTCGAGCGCCCGCTGCACCGGCCGGTTGGACTTGAGCAGGTGGCGAACGTTGTCGGCAGGGGACCAGGCGTCGCCGAGCGGCGCGAAGAACTCGCCGGGCTCGAAGCTCAGCCAGAACTCCACGCTCCAGGCGCGAGTCTTCTCGAACTCCCGCACCAGCTCACGCTTCGAATAGGGCTCGCCAATCGGGCTGTTCATTCAGGCGCCGAACCTATCCTGAGCTCATCTGCGCGCGCCATTCCGAGAGCGGGCACCAGGAGACGAAGCTCGTCAGCGTGAAGACGACGGCAAGGCGCCGAGAACGATGGCGAGCGTCGAGGGGGATGGCGGAATCGAGCCTCCATGGCGCTAGAGTGCGGGCAGGCCGCTTCGGCGCAGAACGACCGGGGTGAGGGGGGCGACGCCCGGGCATCGCTCGCTGGAGACACGACGCGGCCGGACCGCGAGAGGCGGTCAACCGGAAGGACCCAAAGGAGCAATCCATGGCGACTCCGAATCGAAGCCGAATTTTCGCGGTGCTGGCCGCCGGCATTCTCGCGGCCGCCGGCGCATCCGAAGCGCAGATCGTCCGCTGCGAGGCCGTCGGGGGCAAGAACGGCACCTGTCCCGCCGCGACCCCGAACGGCGTGGCCCTCGCCCGCCAGCTCGGCGGCGCCGGCTGCACCCTCGGCGTCAGCTGGGGATGGGACGCGAACGGGATCTGGGTGAGCAAGAACTGCCGCGGCGAGTTCCGCTTGAAGCGAGATCCCAACGTGCCCGAGAAGCGCCTCGCCTGCGACTCCGACCATGGCCGCATGCAGCGTTGCGCCGCCGACACCGCCTCCGGCCTCCTGTTCGTGCCGGAGGACAGTGGCGCCAAGTGCGTCTCTGGCAAGACCTGGGGCTGGGACAAAGGCAGCGTCTGGGTGAACGGCAACTGCAGCGCGTCGTTCTCCTTCACGGCGGCCGAGCGCGGGCGCCTCGTGCGCTGCGAGGCTCCCGGCGACCAGCGCGTGAGCTGCGCCCTCGACATCGACGGCGGCGTCACTCTCGAGCAGTTGCACCGCCAGGGTCCCTGCGCCTACGGCCAGAACTGGGGCCTCGATGCCCATGGCGTCTGGGTGGATCCGTCCTGTGGCGCCACCTTCCGCGCCGATGGCCGCCTGCGCGGTACGCGGAGCTGGAGCGAGCCGAACGAAGTGGCCTGCGAAGCGTTTGGCGACGCGCTCGTCTCCTGCCCGGCGGACACCTCGAGCGGCGTCCGGATCGAGGTCGAAGCCAGCTCCGGAGTCTGCGAACAGGACCGCAATTGGGGCTTCGACGCGCACGCGATCTGGGTCAGCGGCGGCTGCCGCGCCCTCTTCCATCTCGGACTGTAGAAGGCAGCGGCGACCGGTCCCCCGACCGGTCGCCGCGCAGCTTCAGGGAGCCGTGGGAACCGGCGTCGCCGGGAGCCGCGGCGAGAGGATCCGGCCGAGAAGGTCCGGCAGCGCTTCGTTCCGCTCGAGCGCCGGGTAGCGCTCGCCGTCGGTGTAATCCACGCGATACGTCGTGAAGAAATCGCCGCTCTCGGCCAGCAGCTCGAGCGCGGCGCCGCTCTCCTTGCCGAGGCGCAGCGCATCGCGGAGAACGTCGGGCGAGTACCGGCGGCCGTTCACCGCCACCAGGCGCATGCCGGGAGCGAGGCCGGCCAGCGCGGCGGGGGAACCGGGGAGGACGTCCTTCAGCGCGCCGCCGGAGCGCACCACGAAGCCGAGCGAATAGCGCAGGTCGGTCAGCCCGTCCACGCCGGTCAGGGTCTTGAAGTAGGAAGACGGCGCGTCGCGATAGACCAGTTTCCAGCCGGCGCGCTCGAGGGCGGCGAGGGGAGGGCGCGGGCGGATCCGGGCGACGCGCTCGGCGAAGAAACCGTTCCAGTCGTGAGGAGCGATGTCGTTCAGTGCCCGCAGGACGTCCTCGACGACGTAGGACCTCACGACCGGGCCGCTCGACGGTGGGCCGAAAAAGGCGCGGCAGAAATCGTCGAGGGATCGCCTGCCGCCGGTCAGCTCGCGGATCGTGACGTCCGCTTCGAGCCAGATCAGGCTCCCTTCGTCGTAGTAGTCCAGCCCGCGCCGCCAGGCGTCGCCGTCGTCGCGGCCGTACTTGAGGATCTGCACGGCGTCCGCGGTGTCCTGCAGCGGCCGCCAGCTCCGGCCCGGGCGGTGGTCGAGCGCGGCGGCGACCATCGCCAGGTAATCGCTCAGCTCGTCGACCGTCAGCAGCCCGGCGCGCGCCGTCAGCACGTCGCCGAGATACTCCGTCAGCCCCTCGTAGATCCAGAGCAGGTCGCCGCGCATCGGCGTCGAGAAGTCGCCGGTCGCGAGCCCCGCCGGACGGCGATATTTGCCGTTCCAGGAGTGGACGAGCTCGTGCGGCAGCAGCGTCGCCGAATAGCGGCGCAGCTCGTCGTCGACCAGCGTCCGCCCGGCCACCCGCACGTCGCTCGACTGGTGATGCTCCAGCCCGAGCGAGGCGACCTGGTCCGAGAGCGTGTAGAGGAACTCGTAGCGCTCGAAGTGGTACGCGCCGAAGAGCGCGCCCGCCTCGGCGGCGAGGCGGCGCAAGGCGGCCTTCTCCTCGCCGGAGATCGCGATCGTGGCCGCGTCCTCGCCGGCGATGGCGAGCCAGAGCGGCGGAGCACCGGCGGGCGTCAGCTCGACGCGCGAAAGGTGCGCGCCGGCGAGGACCGGCGAATCGACCAGCCGGGTGAGGGAGACCGGCGCGAAGCGCAGCGTGTCGCCCTCGGGTTCCCCGGCGTCGAGCGCGCCCGCGGCGCTCCAGCCGGCGGGAAGGCGGAGGCTCGCCGCGACCGCCAGGTCGTCCGGGCGCGCCGCCGCGGGGTAGAGGAGGACCTGGTGCCAGTTGAGCACCATCAGCCGCGCCGACGAGCTGGCGCCGACCGGAGAATCCGACGGCGAGCTCGGCAGGAGCAGGTCGAAGCTCGCCGCGAGCGAAGCGACACCCGCCGGAACCTCGAGGTGGAGCGCGTACATGTCCTCGAGGTCGCGCCGCCAGGCGAGCGGCCTGCCGCCGGCTTCGAAGCGCAGGCCCGTGAGGTCGACCACCGGCCCGGTCGGGCGGTGATTGCCCGGCACCCACTTCGGCGAGCGCAGCGTCAGCGCTCCTGGCCGCACCGGAATCGTCTCGCTGGCGTGGAGGATCCGGCGCGCCACCTCGGTGGCGTCGACCGCGAGCTCGACCCCCACCGTCGCGGCGCGGGCCGCGAGAGCGGCGGGAAGGAGCAGCAGGAGGATGCAGCCGGCGCGCTGCCAGGGGTGGCCGGCGGCGGGCGCCGGCTTCAACGCGCGGCCGGCGGAACAGCAGCCGGCGCCTTCAGGTACTCGGCGAGGACGTGGTCCTCGCTCGCCATGTGGGCGAGCAGCCACCGCTCGAGCCGCTCGACCTCTTCTGCCGGGTCGCCCGTCAGCCCTTGCGCGACTCGCGCCGCCAGCTCGCGCAGCTCCGCGATCAGCCGGTCGTGCTCGGCCTGGTGCGCCGCGTACCCGGGGTAGGCGTGCAGGCGCATCAGGATCTGCTCGGCGAGGAAGTGGGCATTGGTGAAGTCCTCGAGGCGCGCCACCAGCTCGGTGGCGATGGCGCCGTCCGAGGCGCGCAGGGCGGCCTGCAGCTCGCGGACGATCTGCAGCTCGAGCGCGTGCTCGCGGTCCATGTCGGCGACGCCGCTCGCGGCGTTGTCGCTCAGCGGATGGGAGGTCATCGGCGGCTCCTGCGGGCAGGGGACTGCGGGTTGAAAGGCGGGCGCGATCTTCTCACAGCGCCACGCCGGCGCTCAGCCGTCGAGCAGCGCGTACTTCGTCGCCAGCCGCTCGATCGTGCGCAGGCCGCGGAAGGTGACCGGCTGGCCGAGGGCGCGCTCGAGGCGGGCGTTGGTCAGCTTCGTCTCGCCCTGCGGAACGGCGAGCAGCCAGTAGAGCTCGCGCCCCAGGAAGACGAGGTCGTCGACCTCGCTGCGCAGCGCGGCGACGCGTTTCTGCGCCGCCGCGTCGGGGGGGGCGGCGAGGAAGCCGACGTTGAGGTTGTGCGCCGCCGCCAGGCTCCCGGCCGGGAAGGGGCGCTGGCGCGCCACCGCGGCGAGCTCGGCGCCGTTGCGCACGAAGGTGGCGACCTCGTAGCCCAGGGCGCCTTCGAGCGCGCGCTCGATCATCCGCTCGAGCGGCTCGGCCTTGCGCGACGCGCTCTCGAAGGCGACGTTGCCGCTGGCGATGAAGGTCTCGACGTCGGTGAACTCGAGCCGCTCGAAGAGGCTGCGCAGGTCGTCCATCTTGACGACGCGGCCGCCGACATTGACGGCGCGCAGGAAGGCGAACCAGCGGGGCATGGCGTTCCGTCCGCCCTTCAATCGCCCGCGCCCGGCGGGGTTGGTCGAGGCGACCGCTCGAGGTGGCCGGCGCTCTCGGGCGCGGCGAGGAGTTCGGCAACGAAGCTCATTCTGGATCTCAAGGATACGCCGAGAAGGGGATGCGTGCCGGATCAACCGGCGAGATCCCGGATGTCCGGAGAGCTGCGCAGCAGCGCTTCGACGCTCGTCGCCAGGCGGCCGAGAATTTCGGTGGTGTCGATCCGGCGAAAGAAGCGCCGCACCGAGCTCTCGTCGGGCTCGAGGAAGACGACGAAACTGTCGGGGTGTTCCGGCTCGTGCCGGCAGCCGACCCAGAGCGGGAAGGCGGTGTTCTCGATCGATACCCTCCAGCCCCAGGGCTGGCTCGCGACCTCGTCGACGGCCCACCCCTCGGAGCGCAGCCCGGCGGCGAGGTGCTCCGCCAGGCGCTTCCCCCAGCGGCCGGGAGCGGCGTCCCCTTCCTCGCCCGCGAGAGCGGGAAAGCTCGACGAGCGGAACTCGAAACGGGTTCTCATGCGGTCAGGGCGCGACGCCGGTCATCCGTTCACGGAGCGGGCTTCGAATCCTCTGCCCAGTCGGTCACCGGCGTCACCCAGGCCGGCAGCGGGCGGAAGAGGAAGCCATGGCGGAGCCCGGTGTCGAGCACGATCTCCCGCACGGCAGGCGATGGCGCGCTGCCGGCGCCTTCCTTCCAGGCCGGGCAGGGCGTCGTCGTCTCGTCGCTCGCTTCGCGCACCTCGAGCAGCTTCCCGCTCGGCTGCCCGCCACCCTGCGCAGCGAGACGGCGCGCGCTCTCCGGGAGGCAGATGCCGAGCAGGGCGAAGCGCAGCTCCGGCGTCGCCAGCCGGGCCGAGGCGCGCAGGGCGATCTCCGCCCCCATCGACGCGCCGACGACCAGCACGCGATCGGCCGGGATGCCGCCGGCAATCAGTCCGCGCACCTGCGCGACGACTTGGTCGGCGGCCTCGTCGACGGTCTGGTCCCGCGGCCGGATGTCGCCGTGCACGACGAAGCCGCGCTGGCGGAGCTGGTGGAGAATCTCGTCGAATTCGTAGAAGCCGAACTCCGGATGGCGTGGCCGGGCGCTCTGCTCGCGCTGGACGATGGCGCCGTGAAGGTAGATCAGGTGGCGCTCGGAGGGCGTCGCGGTCTTCGGCGCGGCGACAGCGGGCGGACTCGTCGCCAGGACGAGCGCGATCGCCGTGAGACCACGCATTCGAGCGGTCAGCCCGCGAAGGGAAGCGCGGCGGCGCCCAGCTTGCGCTGGATGCGATCGGTGATCCAGTGCGCGTCCCACCACTCGGTGGGACGCACGGGGAGGCCCTGGAGGAGGAAGCTGAAGTGGAGATGATCGCCGCCGGCAAGGCCGGTGGCGCCGCTCCGGCCGAGGATCTGGCTGCGCTCGACGGTCTCTCCTTCGCGGACGTCGATCTGCGACAGGTGGGCGTAGAGCGACATCAGGCCGTAACCATGGTCGAGGACGACGACGTTGCCGTAGATCCCCAGCTCACCCGCCAACACCACCACGCCGCGATTCGAGGCCGGCACCGGCGCGCGCTCGGTCGAGGCGAGGTCGAAGCCGAGGTGATCCTGCTCGTCGACCTTCTTCTTCTCCCAGTAGTACGAGCGATGGTCGGCGAACGAGGCCATGACCTTGCCGCCGGGCAGGGCGAGGAAGGGCTCCTTCCAGAGGAACTCGGGCCGCGTTCTGGCGGCGAGCGCCACCAGCGTCGCGGCGTTCGAGCGCCGCAGGTCGCCGTTGATCTGGAGAAAGTTCGCCAGCAGGTCCCCCTTGTCCTTCAGCTCCGGCGCGCCGGCCAGAATCGACGGCACCACGCGCTCGAGGAACTTCGGAGTCAGCTCGATGTCGTCCGGCTTCGGCGGAGCGGGGAAGAACTGGTCGACGAAGCCGATCGCGCGCTGATTGCCCGCGTCGTCGGCGGCGACCAGCTTGACGCCGCTCGCGTCGCCGACGTTGTACGGGATCGCGAACAGCGCGAAGCGCTCACCGGCGGCGCCCCCCGGCAGCGGGAAGCCGGGGAAGAAGCGATCGCCGACCTGCACGCCGTCGCGCGTGCTCGAGGCGCCGACGCGGTAGACCACCGCCTCGCAGCCGCCCTGCTTCACGTAGTGCTGGATCGACTTCAGCTCGAGGGTCGGAGGCGTGAACCGCACCTGCAGCTGTTGCTCGACGACGGCCGGCGCTCCCGAGCGCAGCCACGAAGGCGCGCGGTCGGCCACGACGCGCAGTGTCGCGGTTCCTTCGCGCAGGCTCGGCAGCGCGTCTTTGCCGAGCTGAAAGGTCGCGTTCCAGCGATCGACCTTGCTGCCGAAGAACTTCCAGGCGGCGACCGGCGTGAAGCGCTGCTCGGTGAACAGTACGCGCTCGCCGTTCTGCGTCAGCTCCACCGTGACGTGCGACAGGCCGCGGGAGGGCTCGGTCACTTCGAGGGCGACCGCAGTCGAGCGCCCGATCACTTTCGGCTCGGCGCCGAAAGCGATGGACGGCGCCGGACCGACGCGCAGCACGCCGATCGCGGCGACGACGATGCCCACGGCAAGGACGAGGAACAGGAGCAAGCGCCGCCGGCGGCGGGCGCGGAGACGGACCGAGGAGTCGTCGGAGAAGCGCATGGTGCGAATGGGAGCTCCGGGAGAGGCGCGCGCACCGGTCGAAAGAGGCGCGGGCAGTGCGAGGATATCAACCGTATGCCCTCCGCTCCGTCGTCTCCTTCACAGCTCGCGCCCGTCGTCGGCGGCCTGCTCCTCGGCGGCGAGAGTCGGCGCTTCGGCAGTCCGAAGCAGCTGGCGTCGTGGGGCCGGGCCACGCTCGCCGAACGCGCCGCGGCGGCGCTAGCGGCGATCGCCGGCGAAGTCGTCCTGCTCGGCACCGGCGAAGTGCCGGCCGGGCTCGCCGGGCTCGAGCGCGTGGCCGACGCGCCGGGGCCTCGCGGGCCGATCGCGGGCCTGATCGCCGGGCTCGCAGCGCGCCCCGGCCGGGCCTTGCTGGCACTCGCCTGCGACCAGCCGCTGGTCGGCCGAGCCGAGCTCGGCTGGTTGCTCGAGCGGCGGCGCGCCGGGGTCATCGCGGTGGTGGCGCGCTGGAGCGAGGCGGGGATCGACCCGCTCCCCGGGCTCTACGAGCCGGCGGCGCTGCCGGCGTTGCGCGAGCTGGCGGCGCGCGGCGCCTCGGTGCAGCCGCTCGCCCGCCGCGACGACGTCGTCGCCGAGCATCCGCCGGCGGCGTTGCGCCGATCGTGGATCAGTGTCGATACGCCCGAGCAGCTCGGAGAGCTGCTCGCACGTGAGTCTTCGTCCCGGCGGTAGGCGCTTGCCGACCTGCTAATGTCCGCCGCCCATGTCCGGCCGGGTGCGCGCTCTCTTCACGCCGGAATTCGTCCGCATCTGGTGGGTCTCGGCAGCCGCCATGGCCGGCGGCTTCCTGCTCTTCCCGGCGGCGCCCTTCCGGCTGCGCGAGCTCGGCGCGCCGGCTGCGGCGACCGGCTGGTTCCTCGGTGGCCTGACCTACGGCTCGGCGGCCTCGGCCGCCTGGACCGGCGCGCTCGCCGACGTGCTGGGCCGGCGCCGGGTGCTGCTCGGCGCCGGGACGCTGCTCGCGGCGCTCTCTTTCGTCTACGGCTTCGTCACCGACTGGCGGGTGCTGGTCGGCCTCTCGCTCGCGCACGGCGTCGTCTGGTCGAGCCTGCTGGTGGCGGCCAACTCGGAGATGGCGAGGGTCGTGCCGCCGGCGCGCCGTGCCGAGGGCTTCGCCTATTTCGCGCTCGCCGCCAACCTGGCGGTAGCCGTGGCGCCGGCGATCGGGCTCTGGGTGCTCGAGCGGAGCTGGCGCTCGCTCGCTTTCGGCATCGTGGGGCTCGACCTCGGCGTGGCGCTGCTCGCCGTGCGCCTGACGCCCGACGGGCCGGTGCCCCACGACATCGCGCACCGGCTGGCGCCGCATCGTGCCGTCGACTGGAAGACCCTGCGCGTCGCCTTCGCGCTCCTCCTCGCCTCGTTCGGCTACGGCGGGCTGACCAGCTTCGCGGCGCTCTTCGCCGAGTCGCGCGGCATCGCGCCGAAGGGGGTCTTCTTCACCGCCTTCGCGGTCACGATCATCGCGGTGCGCCCCTTCCTGACGCCGGCGATGGACCGACGCGGGCCGCGGCGGGCGCTGCCGGCCGCGTTCCTGCTTTCGGCGGTCGGGCTCGCGGCAACGGCCTTGCCGCACACTCGTTGGCAGATGGTCGGCGCCGCGGTGATCTTCGGCTCCGGTTTCGCGCTACTCGGTCCCGCTTTCAACGCCTGGACCTTCGACAACGTCTCGCCGGCGCGGCAGGGCGCCGCCTACGGCGCGGTGCTCGCGGCTTTCGATCTCGGCATCGGCACCGGCTCGATCGCGCTGGGCTGGGTGGCCGCTCGCCACGGCTACCCGGCGGCCTTCGTGACCGCCGGCGCTCTGGCGCTCTTCGCCTGGCCCTATCTGGTCTGGGCGGAGCGTGCTTCGGGCTTCACGCGGAATCGCGCCGCAGGCGCGGCCTGAGTCAGACGCCGAGCGGCGGGAAGCGCACCGGGGCCAGCTCGCGCGCCTGCGCGTAGACGGCGCGGAAGATTTCCTCGCGCCCCGGCTTCGAGAAGTAGTCGCCGTCCGAGCCGTAGACCGGCCGGTGCTCGCTGGCCGGTCACCGTGACCGGCGGCGCGTCGAGCCACCAGAAGCCGCCGGCGCGCTCGACGATCTGCTGCAGCAGGAAGGCGGAGGCTCCACCCGGCACGTCCTCGTCGACGATCACCAGGCGGCTGGTCTTGCGCAGCGACTCGACGACGACGCCCGGCCGGTCGAAGGGGAGCAGCGTCTGCACGTCGACGACCTCGGCCTCGATGCCGGTCTTCGCGAGCAGATCGGCGGCTTCGATCACCAGGCGGCAGCAGGCGCCGTAGGTGACGAGCGTCACGTCGGAGCCGGCGCGCAGGATCTCGGGGACGCCGAGCGGCACGCGCAGCTCGGCGACGTTGGCGGGGAGGCGCTCCTTCTGGCGGTAGCCGTTGAGCACCTCGACGACGATCGCCGGGTCGTCGCCGGCGAGCAGCGT
Organism: Thermoanaerobaculia bacterium; assembly: GCA_963699245.1. Taxonomy (GTDB): domain Bacteria; phylum Acidobacteriota; class Thermoanaerobaculia; order Multivoradales; family JAGPDF01; genus JACTMI01. The sequence goes on along the minus strand of OY969426.1, from coordinate 859,398 downwards.
GTTGTACATGCCGGCCGCCTGCGTCATGTTGCGCGGCACGCAGACCCACATGCCGCGCACCAGATTGAGCAGGCCGCCCATCGGCGAGCCGGCGTGCCAGACCCCTTCGAGGCGGTGGCCGCGCGTGCGCACGATGACCGGCGCCGCCTGCCGGCCGGCCGATCGCCAGCGCAGCGAGGCGAGGTCGTCCGAGAGGGTCTGCAGGCCGTAAAGGACGTAGTCGAGATACTGGATCTCGGCGATCGGGCGCAGGCCGCGCATCGCGAGGCCGATCGCCTGCCCCATGATGGTCTGCTCGCGGATGCCGGTGTCGGCGACGCGCAGCACGCCGTGCTTCTCCTGCAGGCCGAGGAAGCCCTGGTTGACGTCGCCGAGCTTGCCGACATCCTCGCCGAAGGCGACGAGCTGCGGCATCCGCGCCAGCGCCGCGTCGAAGCAGGCGTTGAGCACCTCGAAGCCGTTGACGGTCGGCGAGTCGTCGCGGTAGATCGCGCCCACCGGCTCGACGGCGAGGGGCGAGAAGTCACCCGAAGCGTGAAGGTCGGTGTCGTAGAGCCCGCGGTTGGCGACGAGATGTCCGGCGGTCCAGGCGGCGAGCGCGTCGCGCTCGGCGGAGCCCTCGGCGCGGGTGGCGATCAGGACCTCGTGCGCGGTGGCCTGGATCTGGCGCCGCAGCGCGGTCTGCGCGCGCTCGAGCCCGGCGAGAGCGGCGCGGATCTCCTCGCCGGCGGCGGAGCGCTCGGCGAGCGACGTCGCCAGCGCGACGAAGGCGCGCTGCTCGGCGCGGATCGGCTGCTGGAAGGCTTCCCAGGCGCGGCGCTGGGCGTCGCGCGCGGCGGTGGCGGCCTGGCGTTCGAGAGCGTCGAGCTCGGCCGGCTCGGCGAGCCCGCCGTCGACCAGCCAGGCGCGGAAGCGGCGCAGGCCGTCGTGGGTCTCCTCCCAGGCGAGGCGCTCCTTCGACTTGTAGCGCTCGTGCGAGCCCGAGGTGGAGTGCCCCTGCGGTTGTGTCAGCTCGCGGACGTGCAGGATCGCCGGCACGTGCTCGCGGCGCGCGGTGTCGGCGGCGGCGCGATAGGCCTCGAGCAGCGCCGCGTAGTCCCAGCCGGCGACCGAGTAGAGATCGAAGCCGTCGCGCTGGCCGGGGTGACGGCGGAAGCCTTCGAGCAGCTCGCCGAGATTCGCCTTGGTGTGCTGGAACTCGTTCGGCACCGAGATGCCGTAACCGTCGTCCCAGATCGAAAGGACGACCGGCGCGCGCAGCACGCCGATGGCGTCGATCGCCTCCCAGAAGTGTCCCTCGGCGCACGAGGCATTGCCGATGGTGCCGAAGGCGACCTCGTCGCCGTTCTTCGAGAAAGTCGTGAAGCCGGCGAGGGCGGGCAGCTCGCGGTAGAGGCGCGAGGCATAGCCGAGGCCGACCAGGCGCGGCATCTGCCCGGCGGTCGGCGACATGTCGGCGGAGCTCTGCGGCTCGGCGGTGAGGTCGCGCCAGCGCCCTTCGCGGTCGCGCAGCGCGGTGGCGAAGTGGGCGTTCATCTGCCGCCCGGCCGAGTGCGGCTCGCGGACCCGATCGGGGTCGGCGTAGAGCTGGGCGAAGAACTCGTCGAGGGTGAGCTGGCCGACCGCCATCATGAAGGTCTGGTCGCGGTAATAGCCGGAGCGGAAATCGCCGGAACGGAAGACGCGCGCCAGGGCGAGCTGCGGCAGCTCCTTGCCGTCGCCGAAGATGCCGAACTTGGCCTTGCCGGTGAGCGCCTCTTTGCGGCCGATCAGCGAGGCGTGGCGCGACTCCCAGGCGAGCCGGAAATCGGCGAGCAGATCCTCACGGGAGAGGGCGAGCGGCGGGCGCAGCGGGGCGATGTCGGTCATGGCGTCGGGAGTCCTCGCGGCGGAGCGGCCGATTCTACGCGTTCGGGCCCGTCGGGCGCCTCCGAGCCGCCCGGTGCGGCGTCAGCGCCGCGCGCCGCGGGACCAGTCGAAGGCGAGCTCGCCGGTGCGGGCGAGGATCGCCTCCCACCAGGCGCGCTGGTCGACGTACCACTTCACGGTCGCCTCCAGGCCGCGCTCGAAGTCGACTTGCGGCCTCCAGCCGAGAGTCGACTCGATCTTGCCCGGGTCGATCAGGTAGCGGCGGTCATGGTTCGGCCGGTCGGGGACGTGCTCGATCCACTCGGCGGGAACCTTGCCGAGCAGCTCGAGGACGCGACGGACGATCTCGAGGTTGGTCACCTCGTGGCGAGCCGAGATGTCGAAGATCGGCAGCAACTCGGGACGGGTCGCCGCCTCGTGGCCGAACTCGACGCGCGGGCCGTGGAGAATCGCCTGGATCGCGGCGCAGTGGTCGCTCACGTGCAGCCAGTCGCGCCGCTGCAAGCCGTCGCCGTAGACCGGGACCTTCTTGCCGCGCAGGACGTTGGTGATCATCAGCGGGATCAGCTTCTCGGGGAACTGGAAGGGGCCGTAGTTGTTGGCGCAGTGGGTCAGCGCGATGTCCATGTCGCGATAGGTCTGCATGTAGGCGCGCACGAACTGGTCGCCGGCCGCCTTGGCCGCCGAGTAGGGGGTCTTGGCGGCGAGCGGGCTCGCTTCGGTGAAGAAGGGGACGCCGTCGCCGAGCTCGCCGTAGACCTCGATCGTCGAGACGTGGAGGTGGCGGCGCACCGGCTGCTGGCGCGACGCCTCGAGCAGGCTCTGGGCGCCGAGGGCGTTGGTGCGCGCGAACGACGAGGGATCGAGCACCGCGCGGTCGTTGTGGCTCTCGGCGGCGAAATTGACCACGTAGCCGGGGCGCACCCGCCGCCAGAGATCGAGCATCGCCGGGTAGTCGCAGATGTCGGCGACCACCAGCTCGATCCGCGCGCGCACCGCGTCGAGGTTCGGCTCGTTGGCGGCGAACGAGAGGTTGTCGACCACGACGACCCGGGCGCCCGGGTCGCGCTCGCAGAGGAAATGGACGTAGTTGGAGCCGATGAAGCCGCAGCCGCCGGCGACGAGGTAGGTGTCGGACATGCGAAAAGAGCGTAGCACCCGGCGCGCGAAGGGCGCTGCTTCGGACGCTACTGGGCGCCGCTGGCCAGATGGAGCTCGAACCACTCCAGATTGCGGCGCGCGGCGTCGAGGATCAGCTTCGGCTCCTCGAGTCCGTGTGGCTGACGAGGGTAGATCACCAGCTCGGTCTCGACGCCGAGGCGGCGCAGCGCGCGGTAGAGCTGCTCGCTCTGCTCGAGTGGCACGCGGCGATCCTGGTCGCCGTGCTGGATCAGGGTCGGCGTGGTGGCGCCCGCGAGGTGGAAGAGGGGCGAGCGCGCCAGGTAGAGCTCCGGCCGCTGCCAGGGGGAGCCGCCGAAGTAGTCGGGAAGGAAGTCGAGGATGTCGGAAGTGCCGGCGAAGCTGGTGAGGTTGGAGATGCCGGCGCCGGAGGATGCGGCCCGGAAGCGGCCCGTCTGGCTGACGATCCAGTCGGTCATGTAGCCGCCGTAGCTCCAGCCCATCACGCCGAGGCGCGCCGGGTCGGCGACGCCGAGCGCGATCAGGTGATCGACTCCCGCCATCAGGTCGCCGTAGTCCTTGCCTCCCCAGTCCTCGCGAGTGGCGAAGCGGAATTCGCGGCCGCGGCCGGAGGAGCCGCGCGGATTCGGGCGCAGCACCGCGAAGCCGCGCGCTGCGAACGCGGCGAGCGGATAGACGTCGGGGAGCGCGAGGTAGTCCTGGAGGAAGTACCAGGTCGGACCGCCGTGCACGACGAGGAGGAGCGGATAGCGCCTGCCCGGCCGGTAGCCGAGCGGATAGGTCAGCAGCCCCTCGATCTCGACGCCGTCCGCGGCCGCCCAGCGCACCACCTCGGTGCGCCCGAGGGCGTCGGCGGGGAGCGGCGGATCGAAGCGGGTGACCGGACGAGGAGCGAAGGGTCGCACAGGTGCCGTCCAGACCTGCGGCGCCTCGTCGACGCGCTCGGCAACGAAACCGAAGGTGGCGCGCGCCGGGTCGAGGGCGACCGACGACAGGAGGCGATCGCCGGCGTCGAGCTCGTGCGGCGCCCCGCCGTCGACCGGCAGTGCCGAGAGACGGATCAGCGTGCCGCGCGTCTCGGTGAAGTAGACCTCGCGCCCGTCCGCCGACCAGCCGACCGGTGTCGGCCGTTCGTCGGGCGTCACCGCCAGCGGGCGCGGCGTTCCGCCGCCGGCGGACACGACGCAGAGCCGTGCCGCGAAGGAGAACGTCGGCGGGTCGTCGCTGGCGCTGAACAGGACCTGCCGTCCGTCGGGGGAGAAGTGCGGCGCCCCTTCGGCGCGAGCGGTCGCGGCCAGCGCCCGGATCTCGCCGCTCGCGACGTCGACGATCGAGAGATCGGTGCGCTTCCAGTCGCTGACCCGCGGCGAAGGCATGTGGGTGAAGACGACCCGCCGCCCGTCGGGGGAGACGTCGAAGCCGCGCAGCATCGAGCCGAACGAGAGGCCGATGTCGACGACGACGTGCCGGTCGGGGGGCGTCAGCGGCACGCCGGCGGCGGGCGCGGCGCCGGCCGGCGGCAGATCGAGGCGCCAGAGGCGCGCGTCGTCGAGGTCGGCGTCGACGACGCGAGCGTCGTCACGACGCCGCTCGCTCTCGCGCCGCGCCGCCGAAGGGCTGCCGCCGGCGACGTAGACGAGCCCGCGGCCGTCGGGGAGCCAGCGAAAATCGCGCACCGACGCGGACGTGGCGCTCAGTCGCCTTGGCTCGCCGCCGGCGGTGGAGACCAGCCAGATCTGGTCGATGCCGTCGGCCGGCGAAAGGAAGGCGACGGAGCCGCCGTCCGGGGACCAGCGCGGCGTCCAGGCGTCGAACGCGGGCGCGGTGAGCGGCGTCGCGCGGCTGCCGTCGGCGGCGGCGCTCCAGACCTCGCCCCGGATCGCGCTGGATTCTTCCGCGAGGACATGGCGCCAGACCGTGAAGGCAACGGCGCGGCCGTCGGGGGAGAAGGCGACTTCGTCCGGACGGCGCCAGGCTTCCGTCACCGCCGCCAGGTCGAGCGCCGGCGAGGGGGCGCCGGCCGCCGTGGCGGCGGCCGGCAGGGAGGTGAGGAGGGCGAAGAGGCAGCGGAGCGCGGGCGCGAATCTTGCGGTCGGCATCGCGCGCAGGCTGACTCGGGGCCGGACGAGCGTCAGCCGGCCTTCCTGGGGGTGATGCCCTTGCGCTGCAGCTCGTCGTCGACGATCTTCTGGATCTCCGCGAAGGGCACGGCGCCGTTCACGAAGCGGCCATTGATGAAGAGCGCCGGCGTGCCGTTGACGCCGAGCGCCGAGCCGTCGGCGGTGTCGGAGGCGATTTTCGCCGCCTTCTCGCCGCTGTCCAGACAGGAATTGAACTTCGCCGCGTCGAGGCCGAGCGCCGCCGCCTTCGCCTTCAGCTGATCGACGCCGAGCTCCTGCTGGTTCTCGAACATGGCGTCGTGAAGCTCCCAGAACTTCCCCTGGTCGAAGGCGCAGAGCGAGGCTTCCGCCGCTTTCTGGGCGTTGGGGTGAATGCTGACCAGCGGGAACTGGCGGAAGACGAAACGGAGCTGGTCGCCGTAGACCTGCTCCGCCTGGCGAATCGAGGGCAGCACCCGCGAGCAGTAGGGGCACTGGAAGTCGGAGAACTCGATCAGCGTGACGGGCGCGTCGGCCGGGCCCTTGGCCGGGCTGCCGGCCTCGGCGACCTCGGCGCGCAACGGCTCGAGGAGCACCCGCGGCGTGTACTTGGCGCGCAGGCCGGCCAGCAGGTCGTCGCGCAGCGCGCTCCGCTTCTGGTTGGCGAGATAGGCCTTGACCTGCGGCAGGATCTGCTCGAGCGGGCGGTTGATCCGCGCCTTGTTAGCCTCGTAGAAGGCGGAGGCCTCGGCGTCGGTGACCTCGCCGACCTTGGATTCGATCTCGCTCTTGAACAGCTCCTCGACCGAGACGCCGCGCTTGGCCGCTTCGGCCTCGAGGATCTTCTGCTCGATGACGCCGCCCAGCCCCTGCTCGAGGATCTGGCGCCGCTGGCGATCGATCTCGGCGAGCTGCGGGGCGAGCGCCTGCTCGAGCTCGGCCATGGTGATCTTCTTGCCGCCGACCTCGGCGACCGGAGCGTCCGGCCCGGTGGCGGCGGCCGGCGTGGCCTTGGCGTCGGCACAGGCCGGTGCCGTCAGGCCGGCGAGAGCGAGCGCCAGCACGGAGAGAATCCGCCGCGGCGCGGCGGAAGAGATCTGGATCGAGAGCATGCGGGCCGTCTCCTTCGGATCAGGGTGAATTCAGCACCGGGAGCGGGGGACCGCTCCGGACTTCGGCAGTCTAACGGACTCCCCCGGCACTGTCTGCCGCCCCGGCGGTCGGTGGGCGGTCCCGCTCGAAGCCGTAGGGCAGGTAGCGGCGCAGAGCCAGGACGCGCTTCTCGACCAGGTACCAGCTGAGCGCGGCGACGGCGATCGCCGCCAGGGCGCGACTCGCGGAGTACGCGAGTTGGGCGCTGACGGGGCCGGGCAGCCAGCGCCGGAAGTCGGCCCAGCGGCCGATCCCGAAGGTGTCGAGCAGCAGGCAGAGAGGCCAGTGCACCACGTAGAACGCGTAGCTGAACCTGCCGAGCGTGGTCAGGACCGGGTGGGCCAGGATCCGGGATCCGAGCGCGGCCGGGCGCGCCGTGAGGGTCGCCAGCACGATGGCGCCGCCCAGCAGAGTCGAAGCGACGGTGCCGACCGATTGCGACCAGAAGTGCGGCGGATCGAACCTCCCGGTCGCCGCATAGATCGCCACGATGACGGCCAGGCAGATGCCGGCCGCCCATCGCGAGCGCGGAATCCAGCGCCGGAGCCCGCCGGGCGCGCGGGCCTGGATGGCGAGCAGGGCGCCGAGCGCGAGCCCCTCGCAATGCGAGAAAGTGAATTTGTAGGCGGCGAGGGGCGTGGCGGGCACCAGGTGCCAGATCGTGACGCGCAGGAGGGGCGAGAGAATCATCAGGGCGACGGCGATCTGCCGGAGCCGCGGCAGCGGAGAGTAGCGGACGACCAGCGGCCAGAGCAGGTAGAACTGCTCCTCGACCATCAAGGACCAGAAGTGATTCATCGAGTTGCCGAAGCCGGCATCCTTCAGCACGAAGACCCGCAGGTTGAGTGTGTAGGTCCAGTAGTAGACCTGCATCGACACCGCGCGGTCGAACAGGCGATGCAAGTCGGGGAGCAGGCGCGGCAGGACGACCAGCCAGAGCGCCAGGAACCCGTAGTAGACGGGAAAGATGCGCAGGAAACGGCGGCCGTAGAAGGCGCCGAAGTAGCGCCGGTCCTCTCGCGAGTCGAGCAGCAGGCCGGTGATCAGGAAGCCCGAAAGGACGAAGAACATGTCCATGCCGACGAACGATCCGACCTGGACGACGAAGTGGAGGGCACGCTCGGCGACCGATCGCGGCGCGCCGAGCCGGTTGAAATGGTACGCGGCGACCAGGAGGACGGCGGCGCGGAGCCCATCGAGCGGCGCCCATCGCCGGTCGGACCGGCTCGTCGCCGGAGCATCGGAGAAAGTGAAGGTCGACATCCCGCGGGCGGCGTCCGATCCTATCCGGGGCGGCGGCGGGATCTCGCGCCGAACCGTACTAGTGTGGGGAGCATGACGTCGCGAGCGAGGTGCATCTGAGGGCCGTCCGCATCGTGCACCTCGACGATCGCTTCGTCGTCGTCGACAAGCCGGCGGGGATGTCGCTGGCGACGCCACAGCGCTCGCCCGGCGACGCCGCGCGGAGGCTGGTCGCGGGGTTGCCGGCGGGCGAGCGCGCGCTGCTCGAGGGGCGCGAGCCGCAGCTGGTCCACCGGCTCGACGAGCCGACCTCGGGTCTCGTGCTGCTGGCGCTCGACGAGGAGATGCATCGCGAGCTCTCCGGGGCCTTCGCGCAGCGTCGCGCCGGCAAGGTCTACCTGGCGATTGTCTGGGGAACGCCGCGGCCGCGCGTCGGCTGCTACGACTCGCCGCTCGGCCCCGATCGCGCCGATCGCCGGCGAATGAAAGTGGATCCCGCCGGACGCCCGGCGCGCAGCGACTACGCGGTGCTGGCGACCGCGCCGCACGTCTCGCTCCTGGCGCTCTGGCCCGCGACCGGGCGCACGCATCAACTGCGCGTTCACCTCGCCGCGGCGGGACACCCGATCGTCGGCGACGATCTCTACGGCGGACCGCGCGAGCGCGCCGTGCGCGCGCCGGCGATGCGAGCCCTCCTCAGTCCGGGCCGCGCCCTGCTGCACGCCTGGCGGCTCGAGCTGCCGCAACTCGCGCCGTCTCGCTTCGAGGCGCCGCCGCCGGAAGATTTCCGGCGCGTCCTCGACGCATTCGGCTGGACGCTTGCGGGCCCTGGAGATCTATGGCAGGCTCCCGCGCGTTCCCCCGGAAGCGCCGATCCATCCGCCTGATCCCCGCCCCTTCGTGACTCCCGGCCTCGTTCGCGCCACCGCGCTCATCTTCGCCTCGTCCGGCTTTCCCGACGGAAGCCGGTGATCCTCAACCGCGTCACCAGCACGAAGGAGCAGGGCATGACCGAGCAGGGTACCGTCAAGTGGTTCAACAACGAGAAGGGCTTCGGCTTCATCAGCCGCGAGAGCGGACCGGACGTTTTCGTCCACTACACCGCGATCGCGTCCGAGGGTTACCGGTCGCTAAACGAGGGTGACCGCGTCTCCTTCGAAGTCGTCGAGGGGCAGAAGGGGCTGCAGGCTCGGAACGTCGTCCGCCTCTGATCCGTTCCCGCTCTCGTCTGCTCGGCCCCGCTCGGTTCCGACGCGGGGCTTTTCTTTGCGCTGCGCTGATCGCTGCCGGCTGCAGCCGTCCGATCGCGCCGCCGTTCGACAACGTCCTGCTGGTCACGCTCGACACCTTTCGCGCCGACCGCGTCGGCGCTTACGGCAGCCGGCTCGGCCTGACCCCTCACCTCGATGCGCTCGCGGCCGCCGGCGTCCGCTTCGACGCGGCATGGTCGGCGGCGCCGCTGACGCTTCCCTCGCACACCACGCTTCTCACCGGCCTGTTGCCGGTCTCGCACGGCGTACGGCAGAACGGCTCGGGAGCGCTGGCGCCGGAGTTCGAGACGCTGGCCTCGCGGCTCGATCGCGCCGGTTTCCGCACCGGCGCCTTCGTGTCCGCCTTCGTGCTCAATCGCCGCTTCGGCCTGGCGCGCGGTTTCGCGACTTACGACGACGAGATCGCGCAGCGACCGGGCCGGCCAGCGGGGATCGAGGCGCAGCGGCCCGGACGCGAGACGGTCGACCGCGCCCTCGCCTGGCTCGCGGCGCGCGACGGGCGGCGCTGGTTCCTCTGGGTCCACCTGTTCGACGCCCACGCGCCTTACGAGCCGCCGGAGCCCTTCCGCTCGCGTTTCGCGAATCCTTACGACGGTGAGATCGCCGCGACGGACGCCGAGCTCGGTCGCGTGCTCGACGCGGTCGAGGCGGCGGGCGGGGCGGAGCGGACGCTGGTCGTCGTCACCGGCGACCACGGCGAGGCGCTCGGCGAGCACGGCGAGCCGACGCACGGCCTGCTGCTCTACGAGGCGACGCTGCGGGTGCCGCTCGTCGTCGCCGCGCCGGGGGCGGTGAAGCCGGGGAGCGTCGTCCGCACGCCGGTCAGCCTCGTCGACCTCGCGCCCACAATCGCGCGCTTCGCGGGCCTCGATTGGCCCGCCGGCCCGGCGGGCCGCTCCGGCATCGACCTAGCGCCGGCGCTCGCCGCCGGCGCGGAGCCCGCGGCGCACGATCTCTACTCCGAAACGGAGTACCCGCGCCTCTTCGGCTGGGCGGGCATCGCAGCGCTCCGCCGCGGCGCGGCCAAGTTCGTCCACGCGCCGGAGCCCGAGCTCTACGACCTCGCCGCGGACCCCGGCGAGCAGGCCAACCGCTTCGACGCTGACCGGCGGACGGCGGCGACGCTCAAGCAGGCGGTCGACGCGCTGCGCGCCGGCGCGCTCGACGACTCCGGCGCCGTCGTCGACGAGGAGGCGCAGCGCAAGCTCGCGGCGCTCGGCTACGTCAGCGGCGCCGCCCCGGCCGCGAAGCGCGCCGCGGCCGATCCGAAGCGCATGGCGCCGCTCTTCACCCGGCTCGAGCAGGCGCGCCAGCAGATGGAGGGGGGCAACCCCGCCGAAGCAGTGCGCGAGCTGACCCGCCTCGTCGCCGAGGATCCGGAGAATCCGGTCTTCCGCGGCACGCGGGCGCTGGCGCTGCGGCGGCTCGGGCAGAGCGAGGCGGCGCTCGGCGAGCTGCAGCGGTCGCTGGCCGCTGGCCCGGGGAGCGAGCAGACGCTGTTCGACCTCGCCGCGACGCTCCAGGAGTCCGGCCGCCGGGGGGAGGCGGAGGCCGTCCTCGCCGAGCTCCTGCGCCGCGACCCGGCGCACGCCGAGGCTCACAACTCGCTCGGCATCCTGAAGCTGGAGGCGGGGGACCTCGAGGGCGGACGCGCCGAATTCGCGCGCGCGCTCGAGGTCGAGCCCGGCAACGCGACGGCCGCGAACAACCTCGGCAACGCCCTGCGGGCGCTCGGCCGCGCGGACGACGCCGAGCGGGCGTACCGGCGGGCCGTCGCGCTGGCGCCCGACTGGGCGGTGCCGTGGAACGGCCTCGGCGCGCTGCTCGTGCAGACCGGGCGAGCCGGCGAGTCGCTGGCGGCCTTCGAGCGGGCGCTCGCGGCCGCGCCGGGGATGCAGGAGGCGCGCCTCAACCGGGCGATCGCCCTCGACACGCTGGGGCGGCATGAGGAAGCGGCCGCGGCCTACCGCGACTTCCTCGCGGCGACCCGCGGCGACCCGGCGCTCGCCGGGCAGCGCCGGGCCGCCGAGGCCCTCCTCGAGCGTCTCGTACGTCCCTGACGGCGGCGCCCGAATCTTGTAGTCTCCGCGGAATTTCGCAGGAGTTCCATTTCGGACCATCGGTCCGCCAAGGGAGGTCTCACATGTCGATGAGGGGCGTGAGGTTTGGATTGCTCGCTGTCGTCGCGCTGGCGCTGGTACTCGTGCCGGCAGCGGCGCGCGCGCAGGCGGCGAGCGGCGTGCTCGAAGGCAAGGTGACGGACGAAGGGGGCGCCGGCGTTCCGGGCGCGACGATCACGGCGACGAACGCCGGCACGGGCGTCGAGCGCACGACGACGAGCGACAGCGGCGGCATGTTCCGTTTCGCGGCGCTGCCGGCGGCGACCTACACGGTCAAGATCGAGCTCGCCGGCTTCGCGACGGTGACGCAGGAGAACGTCGTCCTCAACGTCGCTTCGAAGCGCACGCTCGAAGTCGGGCTTAAGAGCGCCAAGGTCGCCGAGGAGATCACGGTCACCTCCGAGGCGCCGCTGCTCGCGACCGAGCCCTCGATCGGTACCGTCGTCAGCCAGGAAGAGCTGCAGAACCTGCCGCTCAATGGCCGGCAGTTCGCCAACGTCGCGGTGCTCGCGCCGGGCACGACGCTCGGCTACAACAGCGACCCGACCAAGCCGGGGCAGCTCGTCGTGCAACTCAACGGCGGCAACGGACGCAACGTCAACTACGTCATGGACGGCGGCGACAACACCGACGACACGATCGGTGGCGCGCTGCAGAACTTCAACCTCGAGGCGGTGCAGGAGTTTAAGGTCCAGACGATGCAGTACAAGGCCGAGTACGGCCGTTCGTCGGGCGGCGTCCTGACGGTGGTGACCAAGACCGGCACCAACGACTTCAAGGGGAGCGCCTACGAGTTCTACCGCGACAACAGCCTGAACTCGCGCACCGAGAGCGAGAAGCTCGCCGGCATCGACAAGCAGGATTACGGCCGCGACCAGTATGGCGCTTCGTTCGGCGGCCCGATCGTCAAGGACAGGGTGCACTTCTTCGCCACCTACGAGAAGACCAAGCGCGACACCAACTACGTCGTCAACACCGACGGCGCGTTTCCGCTCTTCGACGGCACGGTCGCCGAGACGCCGTTCCGCGACGAGCTGATCACCGCCAAGGCGACGGTCGACATCAACCCGCAGCAGTTCCTGCAGGTCCGCTACGGCTACCAGAAGAACAGCGACATCTACGGCGCGAGCCCGCTCACCGCTCCTTCGGGTCTCGCGAACCTGACGAACAAGTATTCGTCCTACCTGCTCGGCCACACGGCGCAGATCGGATCGGGAATGCTCAACGAGTTCGTCTACCAGTACACCAAGTTCGACAACACCATCCTTCCGGCGTCGACTTCGCCCAACAACTACTTCCCGTCCGGCTTCACCTTCGGCCAGAGCGCGCTGTCGCCGCAGAGCACGCACCAGGTCAAGCATCAGTACAAGGACGACTTCTCCTGGAGCTCCGACATCAAGGGGAAGCGCAACGACTTCAAGGTCGGCCTGCAGTACCTGGACGAGCCGAAGCTCGGCGGCGACTTCTCGACGGGCACGGGCGGCATCTACGCGCACACCGAGGACGACATCAATTCGCCGATCGAGTCGATCACCGTCTATGGCGGATTCGCGGGCAACGAGACGCCGATCTCCGAGTGGAGCGGCTACATCCAGGACGATCTGGTCTGGAACGACCGACTGACGGTCAACGTCGGCCTGCGGTACGACGTCTGGCAGGGCTTCGATCTCGACCAGCGGCGGCACCCGGTCTGGCAGGCGCTCCAGGCTCAGCGCACATATTCCGAGTCGTACCTCAGGGACTTCTGGGGCGACGACGGCGTCATCGACAAGGACACCAACAACTTCGCGCCGCGAATCGGCTTCACCTGGGACGCCAGGGGCGACGGCAGGCACCTGCTGCGCGGCGGGTACGGGACGTTCTACAACTTCCCCTACACGAACTCGAACATCCTCTTCCCCTCGATCGACCTGCAGTCTCATTACGGTGTCGTCTACTCCTATCGCCAGACCGGCGGCATCACGAACCCGGACGGCAGCTACTTCAAGCCGGGCGACCCGCTGCCCCCCAGCCAGGGGGGCGACGACCTGAATGCGGTGGGCACCGGCAACGTCGCGTCGCCCAGCCAGGCCACCCCGTATTCCGACCAGATCTCGCTGGGTTACTCGTGGCAGGTAAGCGATCGCCTGGGCCTCAACCTGGAGGCCGTGCGCGCCGACTACCACGATCTGCCGTACCGCTTCCGCCCGAACGTATTCGTCGACGCCAACGGCAACGACGTCGTCGACGCCGACGAGGTGCGGCGCTTCTCCCAGTTCGGGAATTTCAGGATGTGGATGGGCAATGGACGGGCCGAGTACAAGGGCGTCAATCTCAGCGGCCGCTACCGCGGAGACAAGTTTGAGCTCCAGGGCTTCTACACCTGGTCGAAGGCCGAGGGCAACGTCCTCGGCGGGACGGACGAGTTTCGCCTGAACGGCTGCAGCTACATGTCGGACGTTCCCTGCGGCGGCTCGGCCATTCGTGACCAGTCGGTCAATCCGCTCGATCCGCTGTGCAGCGCCTGCTTCGGTCCGCTGTTCACCGACGCTCGCCATCGCTTCACCATCGGCGGCATGTACCACGCGCCGTGGGACCTCACGGTCTCCGGCATGTTCCGCTACCACTCGGGATTCCCTTACGTCGAGCACGCCAACGCGGACCTGAACGGCGACGGTTCGCAGTTCGACCTGCGGCCGGGAGTGAGCCGGGTCGGCGGCGGCACTGGCGACAGCTTCCAGCAGCTCGACCTGCGGGTCTCGCGTGACTTCCTCTTCGGCCGGGAAGGCATGGGCGTCGAGATGATCGTCGAGCTCTTCAACGTGTTCAACGCGAAGAACGGCCAGGTGCCGGACCGCTTCGGCACGCCGAGCACCTACGCCGGCGATCCGCTGCAGGGCGAGCAGCGCCTCTGGCAGCTCGGAGCGCGCTTCCACTTCTGATCCGCAGAAGCCGTTCGCTTCCTTCGACGGGGCGCCGGGTGACCGGCGCCCCGTTTTCTTTCCCCGGGGCGGAATTTCAGGCGAGGCCGAGCGCGTCGATCTCGGCGCCGAGGACGTCGCGGCGCCAGCCGGTGAGACGGCTCGAGAGGGGCGCGCCGGCAGCGGCGAGCAGTCGCTCGCGCTGGCGGCGCGGCAGCAGGAGGTCGGCAGGGAGCTCGAGCCGGGCAGCGGCGCGCGTGACGGCTTCGGCGAGCGCGGCGGCCGCTTCCTTCGAGACCGGCCGCGCCGGCTCCTCGGTCGTGTCTTCCGCCTCGCTCATCGCGCTCTCGACGAGCTCGAGGATCGGCTTCGCGAAGCGCTCGTGGCGCCGGGTCTCGAAGCCACGCGTCTTGCGCAGCTCGTCGATCGTCGCGGCGGGCTTGCGCGCCAGCTCGAGTAGCGTCTCGTCGCGCAGCACGAAGGGGCGCGCGAGGTCGAGCCGGCGCGCCTCGAGCTCGCGCCAGCGCGCCAGCGCGCGGACGATGCGGAGCCGCGGGCGGGGGAGGCGCTCCCATCCGCGCAGCCGGCGCCAGGCGAGGTCGGGGTTCTCGCGCTCGGGATCGGGCGCGAGCGAGGCGGCCGAATCCTCTTCGACCCAGCGCAGTCGCCCGAGCGGCTCGAGTTGCCGGCGCAGGCGGTCGGCGACCGACAAGAGGTGCGCGACGTCCTCGCCGGCATAGCGGACCTGCTCGGGCGTCAACGGCCGGCGCGTCCAGTCGGTGCGCGTCTCGCTCTTCGCCAGCGCGACCCCTTCGAGCGCCGCGACCAGGGCGCCGTAGGAGAGCGAGGGGCCCAGCCCGCAAAAGGCGGCCGCGATCTGGGTGTCGAAGACCGGCCCGGGGCGAGTGCCGGCGACGCGCTCGAAGAGGACCGCGTCCCCCGAGCCGGCGTGCAGGATCTTCGAGGAGCTCTCCGACGCGAGCAGCGGCGCGAACGGCGAGAGGTCGCGGATCGCCACCGCGTCGACCAGCCAGATGCCGGCCGGAGTCGCCACTTGCACCAGCCCCGGTATCGGCCAGAAGGTGCGCTCGAAGAGGAACTCGGTGTCGAGGCCGAGGTGCGGCTCGTCGCGCCAGCGCGCGGCGAGCTCGGCGAGCTGGTCGTCGACCGTGACGAGGAGCGGCGCCGCCGAGGTCAAGCCGGTTCCGCCGCGCGCACGACCACCAGCGTCAGGTCGTCGCCGAGCGGCTCGCCGCCGCGGAAGCGCGACAGTTCGGCGAGCAGGCCGTCGAGGATGGCGCTGGCGGAGCCCTCGGTCGCCGCCAGACGGGCGAAGGTGCGGCCGAGCCCCTCCTCGCCGAACTCGCGCCCGCTCGCGTTGCGAGCCTCGAGCGCGCCGTCGGAGACCAGCAGCCAGACGTCGCCGTCGCGGAAGGGGCGCTCCACCGTCTCGAGCGTCACCGGCAGGCGGGTGCCGAGCGGCGGGTGGCCGGTGAGGGGCGCTTCCCAGCTGCCGTTGGCGGCTTCGTAGCGGATCGGCGGCGGGTGCCCCGCCGAAACCCACGCGACGCGGCCGCGCGGGCGATCGAAGCGGGCGAGGCCGAGGGTCATCAGCAGCCGCTGGCCGCCGGGCGCGGTGACGATGCCGTTCAGTCGTCGCAGCACCTGCGCCGGGTCTTCGGCGATCTCGTGCGCGAGGAGATGGAGGCCGGCGCGCACGCCGGCGAGCACCAGCCCCGAGGCGACGCCGTGCCCGGCGACGTCGCCGATGGCGACCGCCAGGGCGTCGCCGTCGACGGCGAAGAAGTCGTAGTAGTCGCCGCCAACCTCGGTTGCCGGCACGCAGACGCCGGCGAGGTCGAGGCCCGGGTGGACGGGCGCCGAGCCGGGGAGCATGGCGAGCTGGATCGCGCGTGCGTCGTGCAGCTCTTCGCGCATGCGCAGCCGCTCGCGCTCGCGCGAGGCGGCCTGGCGCCAGGAGATCAGGAATTCCTGGCGCGAGCGGTTGGTCGCCGACGAGCCGATCGCGGCGCAGATCACGGTGGCGACGGCGACGGCGACGAGCGAGCCGAGCGAGGCCTGGGACTGGCCGGTGGGGAGATTGGGCAGCGCCAGCCAGCGAATGGCGATCGCGCCGACGTTGAGCGCGGCGAGCGCGAGCTGCTCGACGCCGCGCAGGCGGAGGATGATCAGAGCCGGACAGACGAAGGCGAGCGCGAAGCCGACGGCGAGCCCCTCTTCGCTGGCGAGCAGCAGCCAGAGCGCAACGTGGATCTCGAGATAGGCGAAGAGGAGGACGGGAAAGGTGCGGGCGAAGATGGCGCGCTTGCGGATCGGCACCAGAGCCAGCAGCGCCACCATGCTGGCGCCGCCGGCGACGGCGCGCAGCGGCGAGCCGTCGAGTCCCGACACGAAGGCGGCGAAGCCGATGAAGCCGAGGATGACCCACAGCAGGCGCGCGCGCCGGTAGTTGACTCCCTCGAAGTGGCGACGCAACGCTTCGGCGGCGTCGAGACCGGTCAGCTCGTCGAGATCGGCGGTGCGCATGCAGGGCGCAGTCTACCGTCGCGACCGGTGCCAGAATGAATCCATGTCCGACGAAAAGGAACGCGCGCGCATCCTGAGCAGCGACCCGGTTTACGCGGGAAAGGTCCTCCGTTTCCGGGTCGAGGAGATCGAGCTGCCGGGGGGGAGGCGTTCCCGGCTCGAGCTGATCCACCACCCCGGCGCCGCCGCCATCGTGCCGCTCGACGCGGAGGGCAGGGTGCTGCTGGTCCGGCAGTACCGCCACGCCACCGGCGGGCACTGGCTGCTCGAAGTGCCGGCCGGCAAGCTCGACGGCGACGAGGACCCGGCGGCCGGCGCCGCTCGCGAGTGCGAAGAGGAGACCGGCTGGCGTCCCCGCCGCCTGGAATCCCTCGGCGGCATCTGGACCACGCCAGGCTTCACCGACGAGTGGATTCATCTCTTCCTCGCCCGCGATCTCGTCGCCGGCCGCCAGGACCTGCAGGAGGACGAGGCGCTGGCGGTGGAGCGCGTGCCGCTCGCCGAGGCGCTGAAGCAGGCGCTCTCGGGGGGCATCGACGACGGCAAGTCGATCGCCGCGCTCACCCGTGCGGCGCGCCACCTCGGGATCGCGCCCTCGGGCTAGGGACTACTCGACCGGCCGCGCCTGGAAGCGTCGCAACGCCCGCCGGCGGCGGCGCCCCGCGGCCTCGATCCGGAAGCCGGCCTCCTCGACCCAGCGCTCGGTGGGGCGGTTGGGACGGCAACCACCCGTGAACCAGGTCCAGGCGGGCTGGACCATGTCCTGCAGGCGCCCGCCGGCGGACGACTCGGCGCGCACGTGCTCGATCATGCGGAGCGCGCCGCCTCGCGCCAGCACCCGGCGCAGCTCGGCGAGGCCCGCGCGCGGCTCGTCGACGCTGCAGAAGGCGAGCCCGCTCACCACGGTGTCGAAGCAGCCGTCGCGAAAGGGAAGCGCTTCCGCCCGCGCCTGCACCAGCGGGACGCCTGGCGCTCGCCGGCGCGCCCGCAGCAGCGCGGGTAGATCGGGATCCATCCCGACCGGACGGGACGAGGCGGCGTACCGCGGCAGGTTGCGGCCGGTGCCGCAGCCGACCTCGAGAACGCGGCCGGCGGCGCCACCGGCCAGCCAGTCGCGCCAGCGGCCCAGGCCGCCGCGCTCGAAGAGCCACATGGCGGCGTCGTAGAGCCAGGGCACGTGCTCGATCCCGCGCATCGGGTCGCGGCCTAGCGGACGCGCGCGCGCCGGGACGCGTTCACTGGAAGCGCAGCGCGGTGCCCGGCGGAAGCGGGGCGATCCGGGTGACGGCGACCGGCTGCCGGTCGTCCTTCCAGCGCATCTCGAGCACGAACTCGATCGGCGTTCCCGCCGCGAGGGCGTCGAGCTTCACGCCGGCGGCGAGCGGGAAGGGCATCGTCATCGAAGCCATGCCGACGACCTTGCCGTCCATGCCGCGGAAGTCGGGGATCGCTTCGTGGCGGATCAGGACCTCGCCGCCGGGAGCCTCCGGCAGGCGGACGATCTCGCCGCGCACGGTGTAAGAGTCGGCGGCGGGCGGCGGTGCGGGGGCGGAACAGGCGACGGCGAGCGGGAGGAGCGCGAGAAGGAGCCGGCGGGCGAGCATGGGCTCAGTCTACGGCCGCCGCGCGCCCCGGGGAGAGCGCGAGGCCTGCTGCTAGGCTGATTCTGTGGGACGCAACCACCGCTGGGGCAAGGCCACCACCCGCGAGGAGCGGCGCTTCTTCGAAGGCCCAGCCTGGCGCCTCGCCGAGTTGCGCCGCATCTTCCGCATCGCCCTCGAGTTCCTGCGCGGCTTCCGCACGCTCCACTTCGTCGGGCCCTGCGTCACGGTCTTCGGCTCGGCGCGCTTCGTCGATGGCCACCCCTGGTACGAGCTGGCGCAGGAGATGGGGCGACGCCTGGCGGCAGCGGGCTTCACCGTCCTGACCGGCGGCGGGCCCGGGATCATGGAGGCCGCCAACCGCGGCGCGCGCGAGGCGGGGGGGCGCTCGGTCGGGGTCAACATCCAGCTCCCCACGGAGCAGAAGCCGAACGAGTTCCTCGACCTCTTCCTCGAGTTCCGGCACTTCTTCGTGCGCAAGGTCATGCTGGTCAAGTATTCGTACGGCTTCGTGGTCTTTCCGGGCGGCTTCGGCACGCTCGACGAGATCTTCGAGACGGCGACGCTGATCCAGACCGGCAAGATTCCCGATTTCCCCCTCGTCATCATGGGCAAGGAGTACTGGCAACCGCTCTTCGACATGCTCGAGCGCACCATGATCGCGCAGGGGACGATCGACCGCCACGATCTCGAGCGCATCGTCTTCACCGACTCGCCCGACGAGGCGATGGAGGTGCTCGACCACTACGCGCGCGAGCACGTCGGGCTGCGCCTCAAGCCGCGGCGGATTCCGATCCTCGGCGAGCGCGGCCTGCCCGAAAGCGGCGAGTCGCGCCCGGCCGCCGGTTGATGGCGGACGACGCGCGGATCTCCGGCGCGCTCGACAAGCTGCGACGCGAGCTCGGCCCCGGGCTGGTCGCCGAGTTGCGCCTGCCGGCGGAAGGGGAGCGCCGGGCGCGGCTCGAGTCGCCACTGCCGCCGCGGCTCGCCGCGGCGCTGGAGAGGCGCGGCATCGGCGAGCTCTGGTCGCACCAGGTCGAAGCCCTCGCCCGCGCCCGCGCCGGGCGCGACGTCCTGCTCACCACCGCCACCGCGTCGGGCAAGTCGCTCGTCTTCCAGCTCCCGCCGCTCGAGGAGGCGCTCGCCGGCGGGCCGGGGCGCGCGCTCTGGCTCTTCCCGCTCAAGGCGCTCGGCCAGGACCAGCGCGCCAAGTTCCGCGCCCTCGCCGCCGAGGCCGGGCTCGCCGACAGCGCGAGCTGCGAGATCTACGACGGCGACACCCCGGCACCCGAGCGGGCGCGGCTGCGGCGCGAGCCGCCGCGCGTCCTGATCACCAACCCCGACATGCTCCACCTCGGCCTGCTGCCGCACGCCGCGGCCTGGCACGAGCTGTTGCGCGACCTGCGCTGGGTGGTGCTCGACGAGCTGCACGCCTACCGCGGCCTCTTCGGCTGCCATCTACACCATGTGCTGCGCCGGCTCGAGCGGCTGGCCGGCAACGCCGGCGGCAGGTTCTCGTACGTCGCCGCCTCGGCGACAGCGGCGGAAGCGGACACCTTCGCAGACGCGCTCACCGCGCGGAGCTTCGCCTGGGTGCGCGAGTCGGGCGCGCCGCGCGAGGCGCGTCACCTCCTCCTGGTGCGGCCGACCGGAAGTCCCTACACGGCGGCGCTCGGCGTCTTCGCGGCGCTGGTGCGGGCCGGGCTCAAGACCATCGCCTTCACCAAGGCGCGCCGCATCACCGAGCTCCTCTGGACGTGGCTCGAGCGGCGCGAGCCCGAGCTGGCGCGCCGGGTGCGCAGCTACCGCTCCGGCTATCTCCCGTCGGAACGGCGCGAGATCGAGCGCGCGCTCGCCGGCGGCGAGCTCGACGGCGTGCTCTCGACCTCCGCGCTCGAGCTCGGCATCGACATCGGCGGGCTCGACGCCTGCGTGCTGGTCGGCTACCCGGGGAGCGTGATGGCGACCTGGCAGCGCGCCGGGCGAGTCGGCAGGAGCGGGCGCGAGTCGATCATCGTGCTGGTGGCGCTCCCCGATGCGCTCGACCAGTACCTGCTCGACCATCCGCGCGACCTCGTCGACCGCCCCTTCGAGCGGCTGGTGGTCGACCCCGACAACGAACCGGTGGCGCGTCAGCACCTGGTCTGCGCCGCGGCCGAGCTGCCGCTCTCGCCGGCGGGCGACGCCGCCTACCTCGAGCGCTTCGCGCCGGCGGTGGGGGAGCTGCTCGTGGCGGGGGAGCTGGCGCGGCGCGCCGAAGGGGGCGATCTCGTCGCCCTGCGGCGGCGCCCGCAGCGCGACGTCTCGCTGCGCGGCAGCGGCGCCGCCTACGCGATCGTCGACGCGTCGCGCGGCGTCACCATCGGCACCATCGACGGCGCCCGCGTCTACGCCGAGTGTCATCCGGGGGCGATCTACCTGCACGGCGGACGGCAGTACGTCGTGACTTCGCTCGACCTCGAGCGCCACGAGGCGCGCGTCGAAGTGGCCGATGTCGACTGGTACACCTCGCC
The DNA here is from genome assembly GCA_963699245.1 of Thermoanaerobaculia bacterium. GTDB lineage: Bacteria > Acidobacteriota > Thermoanaerobaculia > Multivoradales > JAGPDF01 > JACTMI01. Next base: position 838,944 of record OY969426.1, on the reverse strand, counting down.
GCGCAGCGAGAAGGAGACCGAGATCCTCGCAGCGCTCGCCGAGCGGACGGGCGGCAGCCTGCGCGCCGGCTTCGGCACGCTGCGCGTCACCGAGCAGGTCACCGGCTTCGAACGGCGGCGGACGCACCTGTTCGAGGCCATCGACGTCCAGCCGCTCGACCTGCCGCCGTCGGTCTACGAGACGCAGGGGCTCTGGATCCACGCGCCGGCGGGGAGCGAGCGCGATTTTCCCGCCGCCGGCCGCAATCTTCTCGGCGCGTTGCACGCGGTCGAGCACGCCGCGATCGGGCTCTTCCCCCTTGTGGCGCTCTGCGATCGCAGCGATCTCGGAGGCATCTCCCTGAGCCACCACCCGCAGCTCGGCGGCGCCGGCCTCTTCGTCTACGAGGGGCACGTCGGCGGCGTCGGCATCGCGAGGCGCGGTTTCCAGGACCTGCCGCGACTGCTCGAGCTGCTGCGCGACCACCTCGAGCGTTGCCCCTGCGAAAGCGGCTGCCCGAGCTGCATCCAGTCGCCGAAGTGCGGCAACGGCAACCGGCCGCTCGACAAGGCGGGCGCGATCGATCTCCTGCGCGCCTGGCTCGCCGAGCCCGCCGAGGCCGCTGCCGCGCCCGCCGCCTCTGCTGCGGCTTCGGGCGAGAAAGAAAGTTCACTCAGAGACGAGAAGCTTCCATTGAAGGGGGTGGCGGCTCGGGCGCCGGCGGCGCGGCCGGAGCGCCGCAGACGCTCGAGCAAGGAGTCTCTTCCTTCCATGGAGTCTTTGCCTTTACGTGACTCTTCTTCTGCTTCTTCTCCAGCTCCCGGGCCGGGCGGGGGCACGGTGCTCTTCGACGTCGAGACGCTGCGCTCGGCGGAGGAGGTCGGCGGTTGGAACAAGGCGCACCGGATGGGGGTGGCGCTGGCGGTGGCGCTCCATCTCGAGAGCGGCGAGTTCTCGGTCTATCGCGAAGCCGAGGTGCCGGCGCTCGTCGCGGCGCTCAAGGGGGCCGGGCTGGTGATCGGCTTCAACTCGCTGCGCTTCGACTATTCCGTGCTCTCGGGCTACACCGGCGAGGACTACGCGCGCACGCTGCCGTCGCTCGACCTGCTCGAATCGCTGCGCGGACGGCTCGGCTTCCGCGTCGGGCTCGACCACGTGGCGCGCGAGACGCTGGGGCGCGGCAAGAGCGGCGACGGCCTGCAGAGCCTCGATTGGGTGAGGGAGGGGCGGCTCGATCTCGTCGAGGCCTACTGCCGCCAGGATGTCGAGCTGCTGCGCGACGTTTATCTCTTCGGCCGCCGCGAGGGGCACGTGGTGGTCGCGACGCGCGGCGGCCGGATCAGAGTCGAAGTCGACTGGTAGGCGGCGCGCGCCGCGCCCGTCAGGACTCGGAGCGGGTCGGGACCAGCTCGAGGTCGGTGCGCGCGAAGCGGGGGTCGTCGGCGAGGAGCGGCTGGCGGGCCAGCCGAGCGGTGGCGTAGGCGAGGCACTCGCCGAGGTCGAGCCCCGCCTTCGACCGCCCTCGGCCGTACAGGCGGTAGGCCTCGACCGCGGCGCGCGAGTGGGCGTCGCTGAAGGGGATCACGGTCAGATCGAGCTCCTGCACGAAGCGGGCGAGCAGCCCCTGGACGTCTTTGCCGGTCGCGGCGGCGATCTCCATGCTGGCCTCCGCCAGGGTGGGCGCGCCGATGCCTGCGCGCTCGGCGCGCGCGAACGCCTCGAGGAGGCGTTCGTGGCCGGCGCGCCGAAGGAAGAGCGACGCGATGGCGGAGGAGTCCACGATCACGGGGAGTCCGGGGAGCTGCTTGGCGGGCTGTCAGCGCGACGCCAGGCGGCGGCTGGCGGCGCGGGCGCGGATCACCGACCAGACCTCGCGCTCCAGGAAGGAGCGCAGCTCCTCGCCGCGATTCTCGCGCACCACCTGGAACGAGAGGCGCTGGCGGCGCTCCTCGAGCGCGCGCCGGATCGCCTCGGTCTTGCTCTCGCCGGTGATGCCGGCGATTTCGGCCGCCAGATCCTCGACCTGCGCGTTCTTGATGTTCAGGGCCATGCCGCCCCCTTTCGCGGTGACGAATTGGCGACAGGATAGGTGTAAGGGTAGAAATTGTCAACCATGGTGTAATTCTCTCGCGCTCACGCTCCGGCCACGCCTGGCTTCGAGGAGCGCCCGACGGGCGTCACCTGCTGTCGAAACCCGGGCTGGGCGCCTGCGTACGAAGCCTGACGCCGGAGAGCTGATCGGAGGAGAGCATGCGGCTGGAGATCGAAGGCCTGGGCAAGCGCTATCGCGGCGACCACTGGGGCTTGCGGGGCGTCGACCTGGATCTCGTTCCGGGCGTCGTCGGACTGCTCGGCCCCAACGGCGCCGGCAAGTCGACCCTGCTGCGCATCCTGGCGACCATCACGCAGCCGACCGAAGGGCGCGCGCTCTGGGGCGGCGTCGAGATCGCGCGCGACCCCGACCGCGTGCGGCGGGTCCTCGGTTATCTGCCGCAGGACTTCGGGATCTATCCCGACCTGACGGCACGCGAGTTCCTCTCGTACCTGGCGGCAGCGAAGGAGCTGCCGCGCCGGGCGGCCGAGGAGCGGATCGAGGCGCTGCTCGATGTCGTCAACCTGCGCGAGGACGCCGGCCGCCGGCTGGGGGGCTTTTCGGGGGGCATGCGACAGCGGGTCGGGATCGCGCAGGCGCTGCTCAACGATCCCGAGTTGCTGATCGTCGACGAACCGACCACCGGGCTCGATCCCGAGGAGCGGGTGCGCTTCCGCAACCTGCTCTCGGATCTCGCGGGCGAGCGCATCGTCATTCTCTCGACCCACATCGTGCCCGACGTCGAATCGGTCGCGACCGATCTCGTGATCATCGACCGCGGGCGGCTGGTGGCGCACGAGGCGCCGGAGCAGCTGCTCGCGGCGGTCGAGGGCAAGGCCTGGCAGTGGACGGTGGCGAGCGCCGAGTTGCCGGCGGTGCGTGATCGTTTCCAGGTCTCGGGGACACTGCGCCGCGGCGACGGCGTCGAGGTTCGCGCCGTGGCGGAGGCGCCGCCTACGCCGGCGGCGCGACCGGTGCCGCCGACGCTCGAGGACGGCTACCTCTGGCGCATCGCGCTCCACCGGCGGGAGGCGGCGGCGTGAGGACGGTCTGGGCGCTGGCGCTGGCCGACTTCCGCGACCGGGTGCGGCGGCGGAGCTTTCTCGCCGTGCTGTCGATCGCCGCCTTCCTCGGCCTGCAGGCGATCCAGGGCAAAGTCGAAGTCTCGCTTGGCCGCTTCACCGGCGCGCCGACCTCGGCCTGGGCCGGCATGCTGATGACGATGGTGGCCGCCACCTTCCTCGGCCTCGCCGGTTTCTGGGTGGTCAAGGGCTCGATCGCGCGCGACGCGGCGACCGGCGTCGGCCAGATCCTCGCCGCGACGCCGATGTCGAAGCTCGCCTACACGCTCGGCAAGGCGCTCAGTCATTTCGCGGTGCTGGCGGCGATGTGCGGCGTGCTGGCGCTGGCGGCGTTCGCGCTGCTCGCGCTGTCGCCGGCGCGCGAGCCGATCGAGCCGCTGCAGGTCCTGCTGCCGATCCTGCTCCTGGCGCTGCCGGGCCTGGCGGTCGTGGCGTCCTGCGCGGTGCTCTTCGAGACCGTGCCCTTCCTCGCGCGCGGCTTCGGCAACTTCGCCTGGTTCTTCCTCTGGACGCTGCTGCTGGTGGCGACCATGGAGTCGAGCGGCTTCGACCTCTTCGGCATCTCGACCGGCCGCGCGATGCTCGGCGAGAAAGTGAAGACTCTCGACGGCGAGTGGAGCGGCTCGTTCGTCATCGGCGCTAACCGGAGCGAGGACCGGGCGACCGAGACCTTTCGCTGGGAGCGCCTGCCGGTGACGGCGAGGCTGGTCGGCGAGCGGGCGGCGGCCTTCGGCGTCGCGATCCTGCTGGCGCTCTCCGCCGCGCTGCCGTTCGATCGCTTCGATCCCGCCCGCCGGCGGCTGCGCACCAGGTCGAAGCGCGCGGCGACCGCAGCCGGCGAAGAGGCGAAGGCGCGTGCCGCCGCGCCGGCTCGCTCGCTCGCGCCTCTCGGGCCGCAGCGTGCCACGGGGATCGCGCGGCTGGCCGTCGCCGAAACGCGCCTCGCCTTGCGGTCGATGCCGCGCTGGTGGCTGCTCGGCGCCGCGATCCTGACGGTCGGCGGCGCGGTGTCTCCGGCCGGGGTGCGGGAGGGCTGGCTGGCGGGGGCGTTTCTCTGGCCGGCGCTGCTCTGGTCGGGGCTCGCCACCCGCGATCGCGCCTACGGCGTCGCGCCGCTCCTGCTGGCGGCGCCGCGCCCGCTCGGCCGCCAGCTGCCGGCGGTCGTCCTCGCCGGCTGGGCCGCCGGCCTCGCGTGTTGCGGTGGCGCGGCCGTCGGCCGGCTGGTGACCGGCGACGTCGTCGGCGCCTTCGGGACGCTCGCCGGATGCCTGGCGATCGTGATGCTGGCCGTCGCCCTGGGCATCCTCTCGAACGGACCGCGCCTGTTCGAAGGGATTTACGTCGCGCTCTGGTATCTCGGCCCGCTGCAGCGCGCCTGGCCGGTCGATTTCGCGGCGGTGAGCGAGCCGGCCGCCAGGGCCGGGGTTCCGCTCTGGTTCGTCGTCCTCGCCGCGGGGCTGCTGGCGGTCGCGATGGCGCTCGAGCGGCGCCGCTACCGGCTCGGAGCCGCCCGATTCGTCTGAGGCTCGCTCAGAGCAGCATGCTGGCGAGGTTCGCCAGCTCGCTGCGCTCGCCCTTGTCGAGGTTGACGTGGGCGTACAGGCGGTTCCCCTTGATGCGGTCGATCAGGTAGGAGAGGCCGTTCGACTGCGCGTCGAGGTAGGGCGTGTCGATCTGGAAGATGTCGCCGGTGAAGATGAACTTGGTGCCCTCGCCGGCGCGCGTGATGATGGTGCGGACCTCGTGCGGCGTCAGGTTCTGCGCCTCGTCGACGATGAAGATGACGTTCGAGAAGCTGCGGCCGCGGATGTAGGCGAGCGGCGTGATGTGCAGCTTCTCGGCTTCGACCATCTCGTCGAGCCGCTTGAAGTCGCGCTCTTTCTCGTCGAACTGGTGCTTGATGACCGAGAGGTTGTCCCACAGCGGCGCCATGTAGGGATTGATCTTCGACTTGATGTCGCCCGGCAGGTAGCCGATGTCCTTGTTGGAGAGCGGCACCAGCGGCCGCGCCAGGTAGATCTGGCGGAACTCGCGGCGCTGCTCGAGGGCGCCGGCGAGCGCCAGCAGCGTCTTGCCGGTGCCGGCCTTGCCGGAGATCGTCACCAGCGGCACCGACGGATTCATGATCGCGTGGAGGGCGAAGGTCTGCTCGGCGTTGCGCGGCTGAATGCCGTAGGCGGGCACCTTGTGGACGCGTTCGAGCTGGCCCGACACCGAGTTGTACCAGGCGAGCGCCGAGTTCTGCGGGCTCTTGAGCACGAAGTAGTGGTTGGCGACCGGCGCGTCGAGGCCCACTTCGGCGGGGGAGATCGCCCCCGTTCTCGTAGAGGCGCGGATCGGCTCCGGGATCGGCGATCTCGTGGTCCGACTTGCCGCGGTAGAGGTGCTCGACGTCCTTGACCCGGACCGTCTCGTAGTCCTCGGCGCGCAGGTTGAGCGCCCGCGCCTTGACGCGCAGGTTGATGTCCTTCGAGACCAGGATCACTTCGCGGCCGCGCTCGCGCTCCGAGAGCGCCAGCGCGGTGTTGAGGATCCGGTGGTCGTTCTTGTCGGTCGCCGAAGACCTTGCGCGCGTCGACCGAAGAGCTCTCCTCCGCGATGACGCGCAGGCGGCCGAGCTCGCTGCCGTCGAGCGGGATCCACTCCTGCAGCAGGTCGCTCGACGACAGCTTGTCGAGCTGGCGGATGAACTCGCGAGCCTGGAAATTGACGACGGTGTCGCCCTTCTTGAACTGGTCGAGCTCCTCGAGGACGGTGATCGGCACCGCCACGTCGTGCTCCTTGAAGCTCAGGATGGCGTTGGCGTCGTAGAGGATGACCGAGGTGTCGAGAACGAAGAGCTTGGTCGGCCGTTGCGGCATGCGGATATTCGATCACAGGCCGGCGCGCCGTCAGGAGTGTTTTCACCGGCGCGGCACGCTCCGCTAGGCTGCGCGGATGAAGCGGCATCCGGTGCCTGGAAAGGCCCGGCGACGGCCGGGAGAGGTGTCGCTCGAGCGCGCGCTCTCGAAGCTCGGCATCGCCTCGCGGCGGGACGCGCGCGCCGCCATCCTCGCGGGCCGGGTGGCGATCGGGGGGCGCGTCGTGCGCGACCCCGGCACGCCGGTCGTGCCCGAGAGGGCCGTCATCAGCCTCGACGGCGCGCCGCCGCGCGTCGCGGCCTGGCGCGCGGTCCTGTTGCACAAGCCGCTCGGCGTGATCACCACGCGCCGCGATCCGCACGGGCGCACGACCGTCTTCGACTGGCTGGGGGGAGAAGCCGAAGGACTGCTCGCCGTCGGCCGGCTCGATCGCGAGACGACCGGGCTCCTCCTGCTCACCACCGACAGCCAGCTGGCCGACTGGCTGACCGACCCTGCCAACGCGATACCTCGCGTCTATCGGGCGCGGGTGCGCGGCGAAGTCGCGGCGCCGGCGCTGCGGGCGCTCGAAGCTGGACTCGAGGACCGGGGCGAGCTGCTGCGCGCGGCGCGCGCCGAGCTCCTCGCCGCGTCGGCGCGCGAGAGCCGCGTGCTGCTGACCCTGGTGTCGGGAAAGAACCGCGAGGCGCGCCGGCTGCTCGCCGGGGTCGGTCATTCGGTGCTGCAGCTCGAGCGCCTCGCCTTCGGCGGGCTCGATCTCGGGACGCTGGCCGTGGGCGAGCATCGCGAGTTGTCGGCCGACGAGCTGCGCCGCGCTTTCGGCGACGCGGCGCCGATCGGGCGCGGGCCCGTGCGCACCGCGTCGCGCTGAGAGCTCTTCCTAGGCCACGTCGTCGATCTCGACGCGGTTCCGGCCTCCCTGCTTGGCGCGGTAGAGCGCGCGGTCGGCGCGACCGATCAGCGAATCGGCGCGCTGCTCGCGCCGCGGCACCTGCACCGCGACGCCGACGCTGACCGTGACGACCTGCGCCACCGGCGAGGCGCCATGCTCGAGCGCGAGCTCCTCGACCGCGGCGCGCATGCGCTCGGCGATCGCCGCCGCGTCGTCCGGCTCGACGGCGGGGAGGAGGAGCGCGAACTCCTCGCCTCCCAGCCGCGCCGCGACGTCGCCGGCGCGCCGCGCCGCCGCGCCGACCACCTCGGCCACCCGTTGCAGGCAGACGTCGCCGGCCGGGTGGCCGTAGCTGTCGTTGTAGGCCTTGAAGGCGTCGACGTCGAGGGTCACGATGGCCACCCACTCGCCGCGCCGTCCGCCGCCGCGCCAGGCCTCGTCGAGGTGGCTCGCGAACTGGCGGCGGTTGGCGAGGCCGGTGAGGGGATCGGTGATCGACAGGCGGCGCAGCTCCTCGTTGGCCTCCGCGAGCTCGCGCGTCCGTTCCTCGACCAGCATCGCCAGCTCGCGCTCGCGCGCCTCGAGGCCCCGCACGCGCAGCCAGAAGCCGCCGAAGATGGCGAGCGCCAGCGCGGCGGCGGCGGCGGCGCGGAACCAGGGGGTCTCGACCAGGCGCGGTCGCACGTCGACGGCCAGGCTGGCGCGGTCGGCCGACTCGACGCCGTCCTCGTTGGTGGCCACGACGCGCAACTCGTACTTGTCGGGCGGCAGCTTGCGGTAGCTCGCGGTGCGGGTGCGATCGGCCTCCTGCCAGCTCTCGTCGTACCCCTCGAGCCGGTAGCGGAAGGTGACGCGGCCGGGGAGGCGAAAGCTGGCGGCGGTGAACTGGATCTCGATCCGGTCGGTGCCGGGGGGGACGACCAGCTGCCGGCCGGCGGGAGACACCTTGCCGTCGAGAAGGACCCGTTCGATGCGCACCTCCGGCGCGAGGGTATTGAGGCGTGGGCGGGCGGGATCGATCGCCACCATCCCGCCGAGGGTCGGGAACCAGAGCCGGCCGTCGGCGGTACGGGCCCACGCGGGCTGGGTGCCGCCGTTGCACTCCAGGCTGCGCGCGCCGTCGCCGCGATCGAAGACGCGAAGGGGGATCGGCCCGTCGCCGGGCTCGCGCGGCAGCGTCCGCTTCTCGATGCGCGCGATGCCGTGGTTGCCGGTGAGCCAGAGCTGGCCGAGGCCGTCGTCGACCACCGCGAAGATGGTGTCGTCGGGCAGGCCGTCGCGGCGCGTGAAGCGCGACCATCTGCCGTGGTGGAAGCGCAGGAGCCCCTGGCCGGCCGTGCCGACCCAGATCCGGCCGTCGGCGTCCTGGCTCCAGGCCGTGGCGTTGAGCTCGAGCGGCGTGTCGACCTTCGTCCACGCGTCGCCGCCCGCCGGCAGGCGCCAGACGCCGGCGCCGTAGGTGCCGACCCAGAGGTCGCCGGCGGCGCTCTCGAAGATCGAGAGCACGACGTTCGTCGCCAGCGGCGTCCCGGCGGCGGCGGGCGTGAAGCGTCCGCCGTCGCGCCGGTAGAGGCCGGCGCCGGTGCCGGTCCAGAAACGGCCGGCGCGGTCCTCCAGCAGCGCGGTGATGGACGCGGCTAGGCCGGCGCCGACCCGTTCGCACGTGGCGCCCTCCTCGCGCCAGCGACAGAGCCCGCGCCCCTTGGTGCCGAACCAGATCGTGCCGTCGCGCGTCTCGGCGAGCGCGACGACGCTCTCGCGAGGCGCGCCGCGACGGCCCGCGAGGTTCTCGATGCGGTCGCCGGCGAGCCTCGACAGCCCGCCGTTCTCGGTGCCGATCCAGAGGGCGCCGGCGTGGTCGCCGAGCGCCACGAGCGCGATGTCGTCGGCCAGCCCCTCGGCCGAGCCCCACGGGGTCAGCGCGCCGTCGCGCAGCTGGTGCAGGCCGGCGCTGTCGGTGCCGAGCCAGAGGTTCGCCTCGCGGTCCTCGAACAGAACGTTGATCGCGCCGTCGACCAGGCGGCGCGGACCGGCGAGCGCTTCGACGGCACCCTGGCGCCAGCGGCCGAGACTGCCCTCCTTGGTGCCGAACCAGACGCTGCCCTCGCGATCGACGCCGACCGCGGTGAGCTCGGCGGAGGGGAGCCCGTCGAGCCGCGTCCAGAGCCGCGCGCTTCCGCCGTCGACCGAGAGCAGCCCGGCGCCGCTGAGCGCCGCCCAGACCCGGCCGGCGGGCTCCGAGGCGATCGCGTAGACCGCCTTGCCCGCCGGACCGGCGAGCGGCGCGCGCCAGGCGCCGGGCTCGCCGTCGAGGCGGTGGAGGCCGTCGGCCGCGGTGCCGATCCAGAGCGTGCCGTCGCCCGCGACGTGAAGCGAATAGACCGTCCCGAGCTCGACGTCGGCCGGGCGGACCGCTTCGATCCGTCCGCCGACGAGCCGGGCGAGACCGGCATGAGTGCCGATCCAGATCTCTCCCTCTTTCCCCTCGGCGAGGGCGTAAACGACCGGCGCGGGGAGTCCCTGCGCGGCCGACCAGTGCTCGAGGCGGCCCTGGCGAAAGCGGACGAGCCCCATGTCGGTACCGATCCAGAGCGCGCCGTCGCGGCCGGCGAGCAGCGCCAGCGCGTGCGGCCCCGGGAGCGGTTCGCCCGCGAGCGCCTCGATCGGCTCGAAACGGACGCCGTCGAAGCGCACCAGTCCCTCCTGCGTCCCGACCCAGAGGAAGCCGTCGGGAGTCTGCGTCAGCGCCATGACGGTGTCCTGGGGGAGCCCCTGGTCGAGGGTCCAGGTGTCGCGCGCGTACTGGGTCAGCCGGCGCCCGGGATCGAGCGCCGAGGCCTCGCCGGCGACGAGCAGGGCGAGCGGCAGGAGGAGCGGAAAGGGGGAGCGCACCGGCGGAGGCGCGACGATACAGCGACTTCCGGCAAGGGGCCGAGTGGCGGTGGCAGAATCGGCGCATGGCCGAAGTCGATCCTCCGGTCGGGGTGCCGGCCGGTGAAGGGGCGCCGGAAGCAGAGGCGGCGTCGCCGCCGTCGGTACGCCGGAAGCGCCGGCGCGTCCGGCCACCGTCGGAGTGGGCGCGCTGGGACGACGAGCGCTGCTCTCGCTTCGCCTCGGCGACCTCGAGCTGCCGCTCGGCGCCGAGCTCGAGCACGGCGATCGCGGAGCTCGACGCCGAGCTCGCGGCGCGCGGTCTCCTCTTCCGCCCGCACGTCTGGCTCTCCGACGAGTGGTTCACGCCCGACGGCGTGCCCGGCTTCTCGGCGCCCTTCTACCTCGCGCATCCGCGGCTCGCCCGCCTCGAGCTCCACCAGATGCTCGAGGTCGAAGGGGGGACGCGCGAGAGCTGCCTGCGCATCCTGCGCCACGAGGCCGGCCACGCGATCGAGAACGCCTATCGCCTGCGCCGCCGGCGCCGCCGCCGCGAGCTCTTCGGCAGCACGCGAGTGCCCTATCCCGAGTTCTACTCGCCGCGCCCCTACAGCAAGAGCTTCGTCATCCACCTCGACAGCTGGTACGCGCAGAGCCACCCCGACGAGGACTTCGCCGAGACCTTCGCGGTCTGGCTCGACCCGGAGTCGAACTGGCGCGAGCGCTACCAGGGCTGGCTGGCGCTCAAGAAGCTCGAGTACGTCGACGAGCTGATGGCGGAGCTCGCCGGCAAGGAGCCGCCGGTGGCGACGCGCGCCGAGCCGGCGCCGCTCTCCGCCTTCGACAAGACGCTGCGCCGCCACTACGAGGAGAAGCGGGCGCGCTACGGCGTCGACCGGCCGCAGTTCTACGACCGCGACCTGCGGGCGCTTTTCTCGGCCGCCGCGGAGCACGCGCAGAACCCGACCGCGGCGAGCTTCCTCGCCCGCGCGCGACGCGAGATGCGCCAGCTCACCGGCCGCTGGACGCACGAGTACCAGTACACGATCGACCGCGTGCTCAACGACATGATCGCGCGCTGCCGCGAGCTCAGGCTCCACCTCAAGGCATCGCCCGAGCAGACCAAGCTCGATTTCGCCGTGCTGCTCACCGTCCAGACCATGAACTACCTGCACAGCGGCCGGCACCGGGTGGCGCTGTGAGGAAGCTGCGCATCCTGGCGCTGGTGGGCGAGGGGCTCGTTCCGCCGCTGATCGTGAAGCCGGAGGAGGTCGAAGGGGCGCCGTGGCGAACCGAGCACGACGTGCTGCGCACGCTCTCCGATCTCGGCCACGACGTTCACCTGCTCGGGGTCGGCGGCGAGCTCAACCCGATCCGCCGCGCGGTGCGCGAATACAAGCCGGAGATCTCGTTCAACCTGCTCGAGCGCTTCGGCGAGGTCGTGCACTGGGACCAGAACGTCGTCGCCTACCTCGAGCTGCAGCAGATGAAGTACACCGGCTGCGGTGCGCGCGGCCTGATGCTCGGCCGCGACAAGGCGCTGACCAAGAAGCTGCTCTCGTTCCACCGCATCGCGGTGGCGGACTTCGCCATCGCGCTCCGCCAGCGGCGCTTCCGGCGGCCGAAGCGGCTGGCCTTCCCGCTCATCGTCAAGCCGCTCGCCCTCGACGCCTCGATCGGCATCTCGCAGGCCTCGGTGGTGGAGAACGAGGAGAAGCTGGCCGAGCGCATCGCATTCGTGCACGACAGCGTCGGCACCGACGCGCTGATCGAGCGCTACATCGAGGGGCGCGAGCTCTACGTCGGCATTCTCGGCAACCAGCGATTGACCGCGCTGCCGATCTGGGAGCTCTTCTTCGAGCGCATGCCCGAGGACGCCCGCAAGATCGCCACCGAGCGGCTGAAGTGGAGCCTGACCTATCAGCAGCGGCACGGAATCGAGAGCGGGGCGGCGAAGGACCTGTCGCCGGCGCTCGAGGCGAAGATCCTGCGCCTCTGCAAGCGGGTCTACGGGATCCTCTACCTGAACGGCTATGCCCGCATCGACCTTCGGCTGACCGCAGCGGGCGAGGTCTACGTCATCGAGGCGAACCCCAATCCGCAGATCGCGCGGGGCGAGGACTTCGCCGAGTCGGCGCGCGCCGCCGGCGTCGAGTACGGCCCCCTCCTGCAGCGCATCGTCAACCTCGGCCTCGAGTTCGAGCCGGCCGAGCTGTACTGACGCGCCGGAGCCCACCCGACAGGGCGGCCCCGATGGCCGCCCGCGGGCTCATCATGATGCGGGTGTTTTCCCCGCTCGGGCCCCTCCCGAGAAGAAGGAGGACTACATGAAAACTCGCAACTTCGCCCTGCTGATGCTCGCGGCGGCGCTGCCTGCCCTCGCTTCGACCGTCGTTCGTGACGAGCCGATCAAGCCGATCGAGCCGGTCAGGGTCTCCAACCCGGCGCTGGTCGAGCTGGGCAAGAAGCTCTTCTTCGATCCGCGCCTCTCGAAGTCGGGCTTCATCTCCTGCAACTCGTGCCACAACCTCAGCATGGGAGGGTCCGACAACCTTCCGACGTCGATCGGAGACCACTGGCAGCGCGGTCCGATCAACTCTCCGACCGTGCTCAACTCGAAGCTGAGCCTGGCGCAGTTCTGGGATGGCCGCGCCGCGAACCTCGAGGAGCAGGCCGGCGGTCCGATCGCCAATCCGGGCGAGATGGCCTTCACCCACGAGCTGGCGATCCAGGTCATCTCGTCGATTCCCGAGTACGTGAGCGCGTTCGAGAAGGTCTCGGGGAGCCGCACCGTCGACATCGCGCAGGTCAAGCGGGCGATCGCGGCCTTCGAAGAGACGCTGGTGACGCCGGACTCGCGTTTCGATCACTGGCTGCAGGGTGACGACGGCGCGCTCACGAAGGAGGAGCTGGCGGGTTACCAGCTCTTCAAGGAGACGGGCTGCACGACCTGCCACAACGGGCCGGCGGCCGGCGGGACCTCCTTCCGCAAGATGGGCGTCAAGGCTGCGTACGTCACCACCAACCCGAAGCAAGGGCGTTTCGACGTCACCGGCGACGAGATGGACCGCATGCGGTTCAAGGTGCCGACGCTGCGCAACGTCGAGCTGACCTATCCCTACTTCCACGACGGCGCGGCGAAGACGCTGCCGGAGGCGGTGACGACGATGGCGCGGCTGCAGCTCGGCCGCGAGTTCACGCCGGCCGAGACGGAGCAGGTGGTCGCCTTCCTCGATACGCTGACCGGCCAGCAGCCGAGCTTCGTCCTGCCGCAGCTGCCGCACTCGACGTCGGGCACGCCGGCGCCGCAGCCGTTCGAGTAACCGCGGTCCCGCGGGCAGGCGCGGAGCCGCTCAGCGGAAGTCGTGGCTGGGCGGCTCGGCGCCGTCGACCAGCACCGGCAGCGGCCAGAAGCGCTCGGCGCGGAGCGACACCGAGCCGTCGCGCGCCTCGACGATCCCCTCGACGACGAGCCCCGGATTGCCGAGGATCAGCGCCCGGTTGGCGTGCAGCAGCGCGGGAGGCACGATCGCCTGCGCCATGCCGCTCTCGTCCTCGAGGGTGAGGAAGAGGGTTCCCTTCGCCGTGCCGGGGCGCTGGCGGACGATCACCGCGCCGGCGATGCGGGCGCGGGTCTGCGGGCGCAGCGCGGCGATCTCCACCGCGCGCACCACGCCGCGTTCCGTGAGCCGTTCGCGCCAGAACGCGAGCGGGTGCTCGCGGACCGTCAGGCCGGTGCCGACGAAGTCGGCGACGGTTTCCTCGTAGCGGGACATCTCGGGCAGCGGGGAAGAGGAAAAAGCTTCCCTAGAAGGGAAAGGCAGGTTCCCGTGTTCGAAGAGCTCGCCCGCCGGGCGCGCGGCGAGAGAGGCCTGCCAGAGCGCTTCACGGCGGGCGAGGCCGAGCGAGGCGAGGGCACCGATCGCGGCGAGCTTCTCGAGCTCGTCGGCGCGCAGGCGGGCGCGACGGGCGAGATCGTCGGCGTCGCGGAACGGTCCGCCAGCGGCGCGAGCGGCGACGACGGACTCGGCAGTCGCGCGGCGCAGCCCCTCGACATAGCGCAGCCCCAGCCGGCAGGCCCCGGCAGCGAGCGCCGCCCGGGCAGGTCTTTCCTTCAATGGAAGTTTCTCGTTTTTCTTCTCTTCCCAGACGCACTCGACGGCGGAGGCGTTGACGTCGATCGGCAGCACGGTGACGCCGTGGCGCTGGGCGTCCTTGACCAGCGTCGCCGGGTGGTAGAAGCCCATCGGCCAGGCGTTGAGCAGGCGCGATCAGGAAGGCGGTCGGGTGGTACGCCTTGAGGTACGCGCTGGCGTAGGCGATGAGCGCGAAGCTCGCCGCGTGCGACTCGGGGAAGCCGTAGAGCGCGAACGAGGTGATCGACTGCACGATCGGTCCTGGTTCTCGCCGACGATCCCCTTCGCCGCCATGCCGTCGCGCAGCTTGCGCTCGATCGACTCCATGCGCTCGACCGAGCGCTTGAAGCCCATGGCGCGGCGCAGCTCCTCGGCCTCGCCGCCGGTGAAGCCGGAGGCCGCCATCGCCATGCGCAGCAGCTGCTCCTGGAAGATCGGCACGCCGAGCGTGCGCTCGAGGATCGGCTCGAGGCAGGGGTGGAAGTAGGTCACCGGCTCGCGGCCGCGCCGGCGCTCGAAGAAGGGATGGACCATGCCGCCGGTGATCGGCCCCGGGCGGATGATCGCCACCTGGATGACGAGGTCGTAGAAGCGCGTCGGAGCGTTGCGCGGCAGCGATGCCATCTGGGCGCGGCTCTCGACCTGGAAGACGCCGACCGTGTCGGCGGCGCGCAGCATGGCGTAGACCTTCGGGTCGTCGGGGGGCAGGTGGGCGAGATCGAGGTTCGTCCGCTCCTTCGTGCGCACGATCGGGATCGACCTCCTCGAGCGCGTTCAGCATGCCGAGGCCGAGCAGGTCGATCTTGATGATCCCGAGGTCGGCGCAGTCGTCCTTGTCCCACTGCACGACGACGCGCCCCGGCATCGCCGCCGGCTCGAGCGGCACGACCTCGTCGAGCCGCCCGGCAGCGATCACCATGCCTCCCGAGTGCTGGCCGAGGTGGCGCGGCAGGTTCTGGATCCGGCGCCAGAGCTCGCCGAAGAGCTGCACGCGGCGGTTGTCGGGGTCGAAGCCGGCCGGCGCGCATCTCGGTCTCGAACGACTTCGGGTCGCCGCGCTCGAGGTCGTAGCGCCACGAGCCGAGCTGCCTGGCGATCGGTCTCGATCTGCTCGGCGGAGAAGCCGAGCGCCTTGGCGACCTCGCGCGCCGCCGAGCGGTCGCGGTAGGTGATGACGTTGGCGGTCATCGCGGCGGCGATCGCAGGGCTCCCTCGGGTCGCGCTCGCTCCGCTCGCCTCTCCCCGCTCGGCCGCCGTCGCCGTGCCGTACCGCTGGTAGACGTACTGGATGACCTTCTCGCGCTGGTCGCCCGAGGGCAGGTCGAGGTCGATGTCGGGCCACTCGCCGCGCTCCTCGGACAGGAAGCGCTCGAACAGCAGCTCCATCTTCACCGGATCGACCGCGGTGATGCCGAGCGCGTAGCAGACCGCGCTGTTGGCCGCCGAGCCGCGCCCCTGGCAGAGGATCCGCTCGCGGCGGCAGAACTCGACGATGTCCTGGACGATCAGGAAGTAGCCGGCGAGGTCGAGCTTCTCGATGAGGGCGAGCTCTTTCGCGATCTGCGCCTGCGCTTTCGCCGCCAGCGGCCGGAAGCGGGCCCGCGCCGCGTTCCAGGTGAGCGCGCGCAGGTACGAAGCCGGCGTCTCGCCGGCGGGGAGCGGGAATTCGGGGAAGCGGTAGCCGAGGTCGTCGAGGGTGAAGGCGAGCCGCTGCGAAAGCTCCCAGGCGTGGGTGACCGCGGCGGGAAGGTCGGCGAAGCGGCGCGCCATCGCGGCGGCGCTCACCAGGTGGCGCTCGCGGTTGACGGCGAGCAGCGAGCCGGCGTCGTCGAGGGGGACGCGGTGGCGGATCGCGGTGAGCAGGTCGAAGAGCGGCTTGTCGTCGGGTTTGGCGAAGCGGGTGCCGTTGGTGGCGACGAGCGGCAGGCGAAGTCGTCGCGCCAGGTCGACCAGGGCGCGGTTGCGGCGCTCCTCGTCGCGCCGGCCGTGGCGCTGGAGCTCGACGTGGAGGCGGCCGGGGAAGCCGTGGGCGAGACGTTCGAGCAGCGCGCGCGCGGCATCGATCTCGCCGGCGTCGACGAGGCGCGCGAGCGGGCCATTCGTCGCTGCCGGTCAGGACGTGGAGGCCTTCGGCGTGGGCCGCGATTTCCTCCCAGCTCGCTTGCGCTTCGCCTTTCGGCTTGCCGAGGGCGGCGGTCGTCAGGAGCTTGCAGAGGTTGCGGTAGCCGGTGCGGTTTTCGGCCAGCAGCGTCAGGCGCGGGCGCGCGGTGACGGGGTCGCCGTCGCCACGCGAGATCTCGCTCCGTCGGCTCGGGCGGGCTCCCCGGCGCGAGAGAGGCGCTGCGCGAAGACCCTCTCTCGCGCCGGGGCCCCTCCGCCTCTTCGCCTCCTCCGCGAGATCTCGCGTGGCGCCGACGCCCCCTGCATCGGAGGTGAGAGTGATTTCGGCGCCGACCAGGGGTTTGAGGCCGGCTTCTTTGGCGGCCTTCCAGAAACGGGGGGCGCCGTAGAGGCCGTTGCGGTCCACCAGGGCGACGGCGGGGAGGTCGAGCTCGGCGGCGCGCGCGACGAGGTCTTCGGGGAGGGAGGCGCCGTCGAGGAAGGAGAACGCCGAAGCGCTACGGAGCTCGGCCCAGGGGAGGGGGGCGGCGGCGGGGGTGCGATGGAAATCACGCTCGCGCAGCTTTTCCTTGCGGGCGCCGGGGGACTGGTAGGAGCGGCCGCTGCCGAGGGTGCGGGAGGGCGGACCGAAGGGGTCGTCCACGGGCGGAGTGTAGCGTAAACAAGGCGTAATCAGAGAGAAGAGCGACCGGCTCGGGCTAGCATCGCCGGATGCACGCTGACCTCGAAATTCCCCCGCTCGGACTCTCGGAAGCCGAGGCCGAAGCCCGCTTCGACCAACTGCAGCAGAAGCTGATTCCGCTCTGGCGCTCGATCCGCGCCATGACCCTGGACGAGCAGACGATCGTCGTGGCGCCTTCGCTCTCGGTCGACGTCGAGGCCTCGCCGGCCGTCTTCCAGGCCTACGAGGAGCGCTTCCTCTTCCTCCTCCTGCTCCTGCGCCAGCCGCGGGCGCGGCTGATCTACCTGACGTCGCAGGCGATCCACCCGTCGATCGTCGATTACACGCTGGCGCAGATGCCGGGCGTGATACCGAGCCATGCGCGGCGCCGGCTCTTCCTGCTCTCGCCGCTCGACGACTCGCCGCGGCCGCTGTCGGCGAAGCTCCTCGCGCGGCCGAAGCTCCTGGCGCAGATCCGCTCGCTGATCCCCGACCCGGAGCGCGCCCACCTCATCACCTACAACACGACGACGATGGAGCGCGACCTGGCGCTGCGGCTCGGCATCCCGATGTTCGGCGCCGATCCGAAGTACTTCCCGCTCGGCACCAAGAGCGGCTGCCGCCGCCTCTTCGCCGAAGAGGGCGTGCCGCACCCATTCGGCAAGGAGAACCTTTCGACGCTCGACGAGGTCGCCGCGGCGCTCGCCGAGATGCGGGCGAGTCGGCCCGAGGTGAGGCAGGCGCTGGTCAAGCTCAACGAAGGGGTCTCGGGCGAGGGAAACGCGCTGGTCGATCTCGCCGGGCTGCCGGCGCCGGGCGCGGCGAACGAGCGGACGGGGCTGCTCGAGCGGCTGCGAGCGATGAAGCTCGAGAAGGGCGACGCCGACCTCTCCTGGTTCGAGGCCAAGCTCGCCGAGCGGGGCGGCATCGTCGAGGAGCGCATCGCCGGCGAAGAGTTCCGCAGTCCGAGCGTGCAGCTCCGCGTTACGCCGCTCGGCGACCTCGAGCTGCTTTCGACGCATGACCAGATGCTCGGCGGGCCGAGCGGGCAGAGCTACCTCGGCTGCAAGTTCCCGGCGGATCCGGCATACGCCGCGGCGATCTCGCGCGAAGCCGCCAAGATCGGCCGGCGGCTCGCCCGCGAGGGAGTGATCGGCCGTTTCGCGCTCGACTTCGTCACGGTGCGCGAGAAGGGCGGCGAGTGGAAGGCCTACGCGATCGAGATCAATCTGAGAAAGGGCGGTACGACCCACCCTTTCCTCACCCTTCAGTTCCTCACCGACGGCAGCTACGACGCCGAGAGCGCGGTGTTCACCGCGCCGAGCGGCCGGCCGAAGTGCTTCGTGGCCAGCGACCACGTCGAGTCGCCGGCCTATCGCGCGCTGACCCCTGACGACCTGATCGACCTCGTGCTGCGCCACAAGCTGCACTTCGACCAGTCGCGCCAGAAGGGCGTCGTCTTCCACATGCTGTCGGCGATGTCGGCGGCGGGGCGCGTCGGCCTGACCGCGGTCGGCGACACGCCGGCGGAGGCCGAGGCTCTCTACCAGCGCACGCTCGCCGTCCTCGACGCCGAAGCGGCGGCGGCGCTGAAGGTTCCGGAGCTGCCGGGGATCTGAGGCTGGCTCAGCGGGGGATGCGCGCCACCAGGTCGATCTCGACCCTGGCGCCGCGGGGCAGCGCGGCCGCCTGCACGGTCGAGCGCGCCGGCTTGTGGTCGCCGAAGGCTTCGGAGTAGACCTTGTTGAGCACCGCGAAGTCGCCCATGTCGGCGAGGTAGACCGTTGCCTTGACGACGTCGTCGAAGCCGCAGCCGGCCGAGGCGAGCACGGCGCCGAGATTGGCGAAGACGCGGCGCGCCTCGGCTTCGCAGCCGCCGCCGACCATCTCGCCGGTCGAGGGGTCGAGGGCGATCTGGCCCGAAGTCCAGAGCATGCCGTTCACGTCGACCGACTGCGAGTAGGGGCCGATGGCGCGCGGCGCCGCGTCCGTGGCGTGCGGGGTGATGGCGTCGGGGCGGTGCGTCTGGCTGCTCATCGCTCGCTCTCCTGGGATCCGTCGAAATGGACGACGCCCACATAGGGCAGGTTGCGGTGGCGCTCGCCGTAGTCGAGGCCATAGCCGACCACGAACTCGCGCCCGATCTTGAAGCCGCAATAGTCGATCGGCACCTCGGCCTCGCGCGCCTCGTGCTTGTCGAGCAGCGCGCAGAGCTTGACGCTCGCGGCGCCGCGGAACTTGAAGAGCTCGAGGATCGTGCGCACCGTCCAGCCGGTGTCGACGATGTCCTCGACCAGGAGCACGTGGCGGCCGCGCACCGAGAGGTCGATGTCGCGCTTGATGCGGATCTCGCCGGCGGTGGTGCCGGCACCGTAGCTCGAGGTCTGGAAGAAGTCGAGAGTGACGGGGATCGTCAGTCGGCGCACCAGGTCGGCGAAGAAGATGACGGCGCCCTTAAGCACCCCGATGGCGACCAGGCCTTCGCCGCCGGCATAGTCGCGGTTGATCTCGGCGGCGAGCTCGGAGAGGCGCCGGTCGATCGCGGCGGCCTCGATCAAGGGGCGCACGTGGTGACTGCGGGCGGTTCCGGTCATGCCTTAGTATCTAACAGAGACCGGGCCCAGCCGTGACCGTCCAGGATCTGCCCTCGCTGCACAGACGCTACGTCGACCTCGCTGGTCGTTTCAAGGCAGCCTGGACCTTCCACCAGTTCCTGCAGGGCGTGCAGAAGTTCTTCACCGAGATCTCGCTGCCGCGGTACCCGACGGATCTGTCGGAGATTCACGCCACGCTGAAGCACGTCTCCGAGAGCCTGACGCACGCCAACGCGGCTGCGGTCGCTCCGGATCTCGAGCGCGCCAGCCGCCAGCTCGACCAGACGGTGGCGGTGCTGGCCGCGGCGGACACGCGGATCACGCCGCCTCTGCTGCGCCAGTTCTTCGAGCGGGTGAAGAGCTACGACGACCAGATCCTGGCGCAGATGGTGCGCTTCTACCTGACCATCGCCGCCGACGAAGGGCTCGCCGGCGACCGCCTCGACAAGGTCGACTTCCTGATCACCAAGCTCGCCGAGGAGACCGACCCGGTCTCGGGCGCCGCCGTGCTGCGCGACCGGCCGCGCCTGCGTCCGATCTTCGAGGGCTTCTGGGCCGGGCTCGAGGGGCTGTCGCCCGACATGGCGTGGATCGAGGACCGCAAGCTCGAGATCGAATCGGTGCGGCGCGAGGTGCAGGCGATCGCCGACATCGACGCATTCAGCTCGAGCCAGGTCGGGCCGCGCTACCGCGAGGTCAAGCGCCTGCTCGGCCGTTACCTCTTCTTCCCCGACGTCATGCTGGCGGTCGCCGAGACGAACCTCGCCTTCAAGAACAAGGTGCGGCAGAACTTCCAGGAGGAGGAGAAGCGCATCCTCGACGAATCGCAGGAGATCCTCGCCACGGCGGAGAAGACGCCGGGAGGGGCGGCCTCGGCCGAGCTCTCGCAGCTGCGCGAGGCCTACGAGCAGGTCGAGAAGAAGCAGAAATCGGACAACCTCAAGATCGAGGACGTCGCCTTCCTGCGCCGGCAGATCGAGGAGATTCGCCCGCGCCTGACCCGCAGCGCGCCCTCCAGTCGTTCGTCGGAGGAGCACCCGGGCGACGACCTCGGGATGGACGAGGCGATCAAGCCCCACTTCCACGAGCTGGTCGGCGCGCTCGAGAGCACCGACAACCGGATGGGCGACCGCGAAGCCGCGCTGTCGCGCGACGTCTTTCATCTTCGCCTCGAGGGGCGCGAGGTGCTCGCCTTCCGCCGCCTCTACGTCGCCGCCGCGGGCGAGCGCTCTTTCGAGCGCTTCCTGCTCGAAGCGGCGGCGTTGCGCCAGGCGATCGCCGCGCAGGCGGCCGAGATCTCGGAGATCCTCGACGACACGCTGGTGACGAAGGACGCGCCGGCGTTCGAGCGCTCGCGGCGCACCACCCGGCTCGCCGAGGGCTTCGTCGCCCGCTTCGGCCAGATGGTCGACGAGGCCGTGCGCGACGGCAGCTTCGGCGAGGCCCAGCAGCTCCAACTGCTGCGCATGCGCTTGCTGCGCGACTACGCCGGGCTCTGGCTGCTGGTCAACCGCCCGCAGAGCTGAGGAGCGCCGGGGGTCAGAGCTCGAGCGCGGGATCGGAGAGCAACGCGCCGAGGAGAGAGCCGAACCGTCCGGCGGCCTCGCGCCCGGCGGCGAGGACCTCTTCGTGATCGAGCGGCAGGCCGGTGACTCCGGCGGCGGGATTCGAGACCAGCGACAGCACCAGGCACCGCAGGCCGAGGTGGCGCGCGGCGATGACCTCGAGCACCGTCGACATGCCGGCGAGGTCGGCGCCCAGCGCGCGCAGCATGCGGACCTCGGCCGGCGTCTCGTAGCTCGGACCGGCGAGTCCGGCGTAGACCCCTTCGGGGAGCCCGAAGCCGAGCCGCTCGGCGTGCCGCCGCGCGCAGCGCGCGCAGCGCCGGGTCGTAGGCGCTCCCATGTCGGGGAAGCGCGGGCCCCAGGCCGCCGGCGGCATGGCCGCGCAGCGGATTGAGCCCGGTCAGGTTGAGGTGGTCGGCGAGCGCCGACGAGCGTGCCGGCCGGCCAGTCGGCGCGGATGCCGCCGGCGGCGTTGGTCATGATCAGCGCGCGGGCGCCGAGCAGCGCGCCGAAGCGGACCGGAAAAACCACTTGCGCCGGCGTCGTAGCCCTGATAGGCGTGCAGCCGGCCGCGGTAGTAGAGAACGAAGCGGCCGGGCAGGGGCTCGAGCAGCTCGAGCGCGTGGTCGTGGCCGGCGACGCTCTCGACCGGGAAGGGGAGCCAGTCGCCCAGCGGTTCGGGCCCGGCGACCGGCGCTCCGAAGGTCAGCGACAGGCCCGAGCCGGCGACCAGGACGACGTCGGGGCTCGGGCGGCCGGCGGCGCGCCAGCGGTCGCCGGCGGCTGCGAGCTCGGCTGCGAGCGGATTCATGCCGCGATCCTAGTCGATCCGTCGCGCGCGAGACTCCGGATCGGCGCGGCGATCGGTTATCCTCCCGCCGCGTGTCCGAGCTCGACGACCAGATCGCTTTTCGCCGCCTGAAGCGCGAGCGCCTCCGCGAGCGCGGCGTCGAGGCCTACCCGGCGCGGACCGCCTACGACCTCGAGCCCGCCGAAGTGCGGGCGCGCTGGGAGAACGCCGATGCCGCGGAGCTCGAGGCGGCCTCCCTTCGCCTGCGGGTGCCGGGAAGGATCCGCGCCTACCGCGACCAGGGCAAGCTCGTCTTCCTCGACCTGCACGACGGTGCCGCCAAGCTGCAGGCCTTCATCCGCAAGGAGAAGGTCGATGCGGACTCGCTGCGGCTGATCGAGGATCTCGACCTCGGCGACTACCTGCTGGTGGAGGGAACCCTCGGCCGCACCCGCGCCGGCGAGCTCTCGATCTTCGCCGAGCGGCTGACCCTGCTGTCGAAAGCGCTCCGCCCGCTGCCCGAGAAGTGGCACGGCCTCGCCGACCAGGAGCTGCGCTACCGGCAGCGCTATCTCGACCTGGTCGCGAATCCGGAGTCGCGGCGCACCTTCGAGATCCGCGCCGCGATCGTTGCCGGCATGCGTCGCTTCCTCGACGCGCGCGGCTTCCTCGAGGTCGAGACGCCGATGATGCAGGCGGTGCCCGGCGGCGCCGTGGCGCGTCCTTTCGTGACCCACCACAATGCGCTCGACATCGATCTCTTCCTGCGCATCGCGCCCGAGCTCTACCTCAAGCGGCTGCTGGTCGGCGGGCTGCACCGCGTCTACGAGATCAACCGCAACTTCCGCAACGAGGGGATCTCGACCCAGCACAACCCCGAGTTCACGATGCTCGAGTTCTACTAGGCCTACAGCGACTACCACCAGCTGATGGACCTGACCGAAGAGCTGCTCGTCGGGCTCGCGCGGGAGATCCTCGGGAACGAGCAGCTCTCGTTCAGGGGAAAGACCATCGACCTGAAGCGGCCATGGCCGAGATGGAACATGGCCGAGGCGCTCCAGGAGCTGGCGGGCGCGTCGCGCGGCGAATCCGAGACCGCTCAGGGGCTCGTGTCGCTGGCGCGCTCCCGGGGTCTCGAGCTTCCCGAGGAAGTGGCCGGGGCGAAGGACGCCACCCCTCGCTATGGAAGCCTCCTGCCTTTCGTCTTCGAAGCGCTCTGCGAGGAGAAGCTCGACGGCCCGGCGTTCATCATCGACCACCCGGTCGAGATCTCGCCGCTCTCGAAGCAGAAGCCCGAGGACCCCCGCTTCACCGAGCGCTTCGAGCTCTACCTCGGCGGCATGGAGATCGCCAACGCCTTCTCCGAGCTCAACGATCCCGACGTGCAGGCCGACCGTTTCCGCCAGCAGCTCGCGGCGCGCGACGCCGGCGACCAGGAGGCGCACCGCTTCGACGCCGACTACGTGCGCGCGCTCGAGCACGCCATGCCGCCCGCGGGCGGCGAGGGGATCGGCGTCGACCGGCTGACCATGCTCTTCGCCGACCGCCCGTCGATCCGCGACGTCATCCTCTTTCCGCTGCTGCGGCCCGAGACGCCGGCAGGCGACGAGGGCGCGTGACCGGGCGGGCGCCCTTCCCGCTCTTCCTCGCCCTGCGTTACCTGCGCAGCGCCCGCAAGGACGCCTTCACCAGCTTTCTCTCGGCCGTCGCGTCGGGCGGCATCGGCCTCGGCGTCGCCGCGCTGGTGCTGGCGCTGGCGGCGCTCGCCGGCATGCAGCGCGCCCTGCGCGACGAGATCATCGATCGCACGCCGTCGCTGGCGGTGACGCCGGCGGCAGGGAGCGATCCGCTGGCGCTCGAGCGATCCATCGCCGCGCTCCCGGAGGTCGCGCAGGTGCAGCGCGTGATCGAGGGGCGCGGGTGGATCCTGGCGGGGGACCGCGCGCTGCCGGTGCGGATCCTCGGTTACCAGGGAGCGCCTCCGCGATCGCTGCCCGGCCTCGACGGCGCGGCGCCGGGGCTCTACCTCGCCGACCGGGTGGCGGCTCGGCTCGGCCTGCGCGCCGGCGAGGTCACCGAGCTCGCCTCGGCGCGCCCGAGCCTGACGCCGCTCGGTCCGCAGCCGCGCCTGCTCTCGATGCGGCTGGCGGGGATCTACGCCGCCGGCCGGGTCGAGGAGGAGTCGATCGCAGCGATGCCGCTCGAGCGGGCCGAGATCCTGCTCGGCCGCGCGCGGCGTCGGCCGGCTCTTCGTCGGCACGCGGTCGCTCGACGACGCGCTGGTGCTCGCCGACCGCCTGCGCCGCGAGCTGCCGGCGGGGACCGAGTGGCGACCTGGCAGCGAGCTGAACCAGCCGCTCTTCTTCGCCCTCGCCCTGGAACGGACGGTGCTCTTCCTCGCCGTCTCCCTGATCGTCGCGGTGGCGGCGATGGCGCTCTTCTCGGACCTCCAGCTGGTCGCGGCGACCAAGCGGCGCGAGCTCGCTCTGCTCGCGGCCATGGGCGCCGACGACGGCGCGCTGCGGCGCGCCTTTCTCTGGCTCGGACTGCTGCTCGGCGGCGGCGGCGCCATCCTGGGGGGCGCGGCCGGCGGGCTGCTCGCCTGGGCGTGCGACCGCTGGCAGCTCGTTCGCCTGCCGGCCGGGCTTCTCGTCTTCGATTCCCTTCCGTTCTGGCTGCGTCCTGGCCGACGTCGGCGCCGTGGTCGGCATGACGCTCGTCCTCACCGTCGTCTGCTCCGGGCTCGGCGCGCGGCGGGCGGCGCGGGTCTTCCCGGCGGAGGCGCTGCGCGGATGAGCGTCACGGTGCGGGTGCGCGGCCTGCGCAAGAGCTTTCGCGACGCGCATCGCACGGTGGAGGTGCTGCGCGGCGTCGACCTCGACCTCGCGCCGGGAGAGCTGGTCGCGGTGGTCGGCCCGTCGGGCTCCGGCAAGTCGACGCTGCTCCACCTGCTCGGCGGGCTGGAGCCGCCGGACGCGGGCGAGATCGAGATCGGCGGGCAGCGCATCGACGGCCTGCCGGCGAAGCGAGCTGGCCGCCTTCCGCAACCGCACCCTCGGCTTCGTCTTCCAGTTCCACCAGCTGCTCGCCGACTTCACGGCGCTCGAGAACGTCGCGCTGCCGGGGCGGATCGCCGGGCTGGCGCCGGCGGAGATCGGCCGGCGCGCCGCCGAGCTGCTCGGCGAGGTCGGGCTCGGCGAGCTCGCTCGACCGCTTCCCGGGCCAGCTCTCGGGCGGCGAGCAGCAGCGCGTCGCGATCTGCCGTGCGCTTCTGCTCGAGCCGCCGCTGCTGCTCGCCGACGAGCCGACCGGCAGCCTCGATCCGGTCGCCGGCGCGCAGGTCTTCGAGCTCTTCCTCGACCTCCAGCGGCGCCACCGGACGACCACCGTCGTCGTCACCCACAACCCGGAGCTGGCGCGGCGCTGTGCTAGGATTCTGGTGCTCGACGACGGCGTGCTCAGGGGCGGAACTCTCTGATTCGCAGGTACTTCCGGGCGCCGGGCGGGGGTAGGCGAAGGTGTTCGAGAAATTCAACGAGAAGGCCCGCCGAGCGCTCTTCTTCGCCCGCTACGAGGCTTCCAAGCTCGGCAGCCGGGTGATCGAGTCCGAGCACATCCTGCTCGGCATCCTGCGCGAAGGCGAAGAGAGCGTCGTCGAGCTCTTCCGCCGCTTCCACGTCAAGCCGGACGACGTCCGCCGCGAGATCGAAGGCGAGCGGGTCTTCGTCGAGCGCATCAGCTCGACGGCCGAGCTGCCGCTCTCCGAGGAGTCCAAGAAGATCCTGGCCTACGCCGCGCACGAGGCGGAGTCGATGCTCCATCCGGCGGTCGGCTCGGAGCACCTGCTGGTCGGCGTCCTGCGCGTCGAGGGCTGTCTGGCGATGCGCGTGCTGATGCAGCACGGCTTCGACGTCTACTCGCTGCGCGAGGAAGTCCTGTCGCTGGCGCGCGAGCGCGACGCGGCGCAGCAGAAGAAGGAGCTGCCGTTCCTCACCGAGTACAGCCGCGACCTGACCGCGCTCGCCGCCTCCGGCGGCTTCGATCCGCTGGTCGGCCGCGAGCGCGAGGTCGAGCGCATCGTCCAGATCCTGTCGCGCCGCACCAAGAACAACCCGATCCTGCTCGGCGAGCCGGGCGTCGGCAAGACGGCGATCGTCGAGGGCCTCGCGCAGCGCATCGTCGAGGGGCGGGTGCCGATCTTCCTGGCGACCAAGAAGGTGCTGGCGCTCGACCTCTCGCTGATCGTCGCCGGCACCAAGTACCGCGGCCAGTTCGAGGAGCGCCTGAAGGGAATCCTCAAGGAGCTGCGCGAGAACAAGGAAGTCATCGTCTTCGTCGACGAGATCCACTCGCTGATCGGCGCCGGCTCGGCCGAGGGGTCGCTCGACGCGGCGAACATCCTCAAGCCGGCGCTGTCGCGCGGCGAGATCGCCTGCATCGGCGCCACGACGCTCAAGGAGTACCGCAAGTTCATCGAGAAGGACCGCTCGCTGTTGCGCCGCTTCCAGGCGGTGGTGGTCAATCCGCCGCTCGAACGAGGAGACGATGAGCATCCTCGAGGGGATCAAGGACCGCTACGAGACCTTCCACAAGGTGCGCTACGGCGACGAAGCGCTGCGCACCGCGATCTACCAGTCGACGCGCTACATCCCGGACCGCTTCCAGCCCGACAAGGCGATCGACGTCCTCGACGAGGCCGGCGCCAAGGTCAAGCTGCGCAAGGTGCGCGACACCCAGCACCTGCGCCGCATCGAGCAGGAGATCCGCGACGTCGTCAAGCAGATGAAGCAGGCGATCTCCGACAAGGAGTTCGAGAGCGCGGTCTACCTGCGCGAGCGCGAGATCGAGCTGCGCGAGGACCTCGCGAAGATGTCGGCCGTCGGGCGGCGAGGAAGCCGAGCTCGAGGTCACGCCGCGGGACATCGAGGAGGTCGTCTCCTCCTGGACCGGCATTCCGGTCTCGTCGCTGCAGAAGGACGAGGCCGACCGGCTGCTGCGCATGGAGGACACGCTGCGCGAGCACGTCGTCGGCCAGGACGCGGCGATCGGCGCCATCGCGCGCGCCATCCGGCGCTCGCGGCTCGGCGTCGCCAATCCGCGCCGCCCGATGGGCTCGTTCATCTTCCTCGGGTCCGTCCGGCGTCGGCAAGACCGAGGTCGCCCGCCGGCTCGCCGAGTTCCTCTTCGGCTCGCAGCAGGCGCTGGTCCGCTTCGACATGAGCGAGTACATGGAGAAGCACGCCGTGTCGAAGATGATCGGCTCGCCGCCGGGCTACGTCGGCCACGAGGAGGGCGGCCAGCTCACCGAGCGGATCCGCCGCCAGCCCTACTCGGTCGTGCTCTTCGACGAGATCGAGAAGGCGCACCCGGATCTCGCCAACCTCCTGCTCCAGATCCTCGAGGACGGCATGCTGACCGACGCCTACGGCAACCAGGTCGACTTCCGCAACACGCTGGTCCTGATGACCTCGAACCTCGGCAGCAAGCTCGTCCTGCGCGGCGGGCGGATGGGCTTCGGCGGCCAGAGCGAGGAAGAGAGCTTCCGCCGCATCGAGGAGGAGATCCTCTCCGAGCTCAAGCGCAGCTTTCAGCCCGGAGTTCATCAACCGGGTCGACGAGGTCATCGTCTTCCACCCGCTCGGCGAGCGCGAGCTCGAGGCGATCGTCGACATCCAGCTCGACGAGGTCAACGAGACGCTCGCGCAGCAGCACCTGCGCGTCGATCTGTCGCCCGCCGCGAAGCGCTGGCTGCTCGATCGCGCCGGCCTCGACCCCTCGACCGGCGCCCGTCCGCTCCGGCGGACGATCCAGCGCCACGTCCAGGACGCGATCTCCGATCTGCTGATTCGCACGGGCGAGGCGGAGATCGAGGGTTTCGAGGGCGAAGTCAACGACGGTAGACTGGACGTTCCGAGTCCGCCGTCGCGAGCTCGTCACCGAGTCGTAGGGAAGGTCCCGGTGACCGACTTTCGCAGGCCGAGCTGCCGCCAGCCGGCGCTCGGAGGTGCGATGCGCGCAGTCAAGAACTGGTTGATGGCGCTGACTCTGCTCGCTCGCGACAGCGGCGCAGGGCCAGGAGACGATCCGTTCGATCGAGTTCCGCGGTCTGCGCGGGCTCGCGGACGAGACCCTCCGCTTCTACCTCGACATCGACGTCGGCAAGCCCCTCGACGAGGCGGCGCTCGACCGGCACATCCGCGAGCTCTGGGACCGGCGCCTGATCGACGACATCTCGGTCGAGAAGACCGACGTCGACGGCGGCGTCAACCTCGTCGTCACCATCGTCGAACGTCCGGTCATGCGGTCGATCGATTACGAAGACCTGAAAGGCATGTCGCGCAGCGACGTCAACGAGCGACTCGCCAAGGAACAGGTGAACCTGCGCGAGGGCGATCCGCTCGACCTCGGCGAGCTCGCCCGCCTCGAGCACGTGATCGAGGAGATGTACCGCGAGAAAGGGTACCGCTTCGCCGAAGCGACCTACCGCCTGGAGGAGGTCTCGCCGACCGAACGCCGCGTCGTCGTCCGCATCGACGAGGCCGAGAAGGTTCGCATCGGCAAGATCCAGCTTCGTCGGCAACGAGGTGCTCGGCGACTGGCGCCTGAAGTGGACGATGAAGAAGACCAAGGAGACCGGCCTCTTCACGCAGATGTTCCAGCAAGGACATCTACAACCCGGCCTCGATCGAGGAAGACCTGCAGAAAGTCCGCGACCTCTACCGTGCGATCGGCTACAAGAACGCAGTGGTCGAGCGACCCGAAGCTTTCGGTGATCCAGGAGAGGCTCGAAGCGCCGCCTGGGGGTCGACATCCCGGTCGAGGAGGGAGAGCGCTGGAAGCTCGGCGAGATCCGCGATCGAGGGCAACCAGCTGTTCGACGAAGGAGGCGCTGCTCGCCAAGTTCAAGCGCCCGCAAGGGCGGCTGGCTGCGCGCCAAGACCGATCAACGACGGACTCGACGCGGTGCGCGACGCAGTACAAGAACTTCGGGCACATCATGGCCGAAGTGCGGGGCCGATCTCGAGGAACGTGACGGCAACGTCGCCGACCTGATCGTGCGCGTCAGCGAGGGAGACCAGTACCGCGTCGGCCGGCTGGAGTTCGCGGGCAACAGCCGGACGCGCGACAAGGTGCTGCGGCGCGAGTTCCGGGTGCAGGAAGGGCACGCTGCTCAACATGGGCGCAGTCAAGAACAGCCTTTTCAAGATCAACCAGCTGCAGCTACTTCAAGCTCGACGAGAGCGACCCGCTCTCGTTCGAGACCTTCGACACCGAGAAGAAGACGGTCGACCTGCTGTGCACGGCCGAGGAGTCCGACCGCACCGAGCTGCAGGTCGGCGGCGGCTGGAGCGAGTCGTACGGCCTCTTCGGCCAGCTCTCGGTGCGCACGCCAGAACTTCCTCGGCCGCGGCGAGACGCTCGGCGTCTCCTTCCAGAGCGGGCGGTACCGCCGACTCGTACAACCTCTCCTACGCCATTCCCTGGTTCCTCGACCGCCCGCAGTCGATCGGGGTGCAGATCTACAACTCGAACGTCGACTACACCCAGCTCAGCAACTACCAGAACACCCAGAAGGCCACGGGCGGCACCATCACCTACGGCCGATCGATCGGTTTCTTCCAGAGTTTCTCGGTCTCCTACAGCCTGTTCGATCGCACCGACAAGGTCACCACCTACGACGCGACCGGAAAGCTCGTTCCGCTGACCTACGACGTGAAGAACTCGTCGCTCCGGCCGGTCTACTCGATCGAGACCCGCGACAGCCGCGTGGAGCCGACGATCGGCAAGTACTTCTCGGCCTCGGTCGAGTACGCCGGCGGCGTGCTCGGCGGCACGAACGACTTCGTGCGGCCCGAGGTCGACTTTCTCGATGTACCAGCCGGTGAGCTACG
The DNA here is from genome assembly GCA_963699245.1 of Thermoanaerobaculia bacterium. Lineage (GTDB taxonomy): Bacteria > Acidobacteriota > Thermoanaerobaculia > Multivoradales > JAGPDF01 > JACTMI01. The sequence goes on along the minus strand of OY969426.1, from coordinate 809,407 downwards.
TGCCGGTCAAGTCGTTGCTCGGCTTCAACATGGAGGGCGGGCTCATCCGGCCGATCAACGGCGCCGAGCTGGTGCCGTTGGAGCGCTACTACCTCGGCGGCGAGACCAGCATCCGCGGCTTCCGCTTCCGCGACCTCACCGCCCGCTGCCTGGGCGGCGAGCCCGTGCCGGGACGCCCGAATGTCCCCTGCAAGAAGGACGAGCGGCTCTACGACGAGAACTTCTCGCTGGTCGGCGGCGAGACGTACGCGCAGTTCAACCTCGAGTATCCACCTGCTGCTCGGCGGGCCTTTCCGCCTGATCGGATTCGCGGACGCGGCGCAGGTCTACGGCCCGGGCCAGCCGTTCGACCTCAGCCGCCTGCGCTACTCCGCGGGCGCCGAGGTGCGCATCTTCGTGCCGGTCTTCGGCGCTCCGCTGCGCTTCATCTACGCCAAGAACCTCAAGCCGCTGCCGGACGACGATTTCCAGTCGTTCCAGTTCAGCATCGGCACGACGTTCTGACCCATCAACGATTCACTGGAGGAGTCGTTCCCATGTCGAGATTCCGCGTACTCGCCTTCACCGCGCTGGTGGCCGTCGCCGGCCTCGCGCAGGCGTCCGCCGCCGCCGCGCAGGTCGCCAAGATCGGCCTGATCGACACCCGCCGCCTGATCACCCAGTCCGCCCAGGGCAAGCAGATCATCGCCAAGCTGCAGAAGCTGGGCGACGAGAAGCAGGGGCAGCTCAAGGCCCGCGCCGAGGAGATCCAGGCGCTCAAGAAGAGGCTCGACGACGGTCGCGTGTCGCTCTCCGAGGACAAGATCGCGGCGATGGAGAAGGAGCTCGAGGAGAAGACCACGGCGGGCCGCCGCCTGCAGGAGGACATGCAGAAGGAGCTCGAAGAGGCGCAGGGCCAGGCTTTCGGCGAATTCGAACAGAAGGTGGCTCCGGTCATCGAGCAGTTCGGCAAGGAGAACGGCTTCGCCTTCATCCTCAACATCGGCTTCTTCAACCAGCCGAACCTGCCGTCGGGCATCGTCTGGGCGGACGCCTCGACCGACATCACCGACGAGCTGATCAAGAAGCTCGACGCCTCGCTGGCGCCGGCTCCGGCTCCGAAGCCCGCGAACTGAGCCGTGGGATGGACGCTCGCTGAGCTCGCCTCCCGGGTGAGCGGGGAGGTGATCGGCGACGGGACGCGCCGGATCGACGGCATCCGGACGCTCGAAGCCGCCGGGCCGGGCGACCTCTCGTTCCTGACCAGCCCGCGCTACCGCGAGGCGGCACGCGCGAGCGGGGCGGGCGCGCTGCTCGTCGGCCGCCACGAGCCCGACCTCGCGGTCGACCAGCTCGTGGCGCCCAGCGCGCCGCACGCCCTCGCCGCCCTGCTGGCGCTCTTTCATCCCGAGCCGGAGGCGGCGCCGGGCATCCATCCGACCGCGGTCGTCGGAAAGGGGTGCGCGATCGATCCCTCGGCCCACCTCGGCCCCTGCGTGGTGGTGGGAGACGGCGCGACCATCGGAGCGCGGGCGGTTCTCCACCCCCACGTCGTGGTCGGCGAGCGCTGCGCGATCGGGGCGGGAAGCGTGCTCCTTCCCCACGTCGTGCTCTACGCCGGCGTGACGATCGGGGCGCGCTGCCGGATCCACTCCGGAGTGGTGCTGGGCGCGGACGGCTTCGGCTACGCCTCCGACCGCAGCGGGCACACGCGAATTCCGCAGGTCGGAGGCGTGACGATCGGCGACGAGGTCGAGATCGGCGCGCTCTCCGCGATCGACCGCGCCCTGCTCGGCGCGACCTCGGTCGGCGACGGCACCAAGATCGACAACCTGGTGCAGGTGGGACACAATGTCGCCCTCGGTCGGGGGGTGATTCTCTGCGGTCAGGCGGGCCTCGCGGGCAGCGCGCGGCTCGGTGACGGCGTGGTGGTCGGCGGCCAGGCCGGCATCGGTGGCCACCTCGAGGTCGGCGCCGGAGCGCAGGTCGCCTCGAAGTCGGCGGTCTACGATTCGGTGCCGGCCGGCCGGACGGTCGCCGGGATCCCGGCGGTGGAGATCCAGCAGTGGCGGCGCGGCCAGGCGCTGGCGCGCCGGCTGGGCGAGCTCTGGCGGCGCGCTGCGCGCGCTCGAACGCCGGAGCGGCCCGCCCGGCGACGGAACGGATGGAGGGGAGGAGAGTTGAGCGCCTCGAACTGGGATTGCCGCTGGGTGATGTCGGTGCTGCCGCACCGCTATCCGTTGCTGCTCGTCGACCGCGTGATCGAGATGGAGCCGAAGCAGCGCATCGTCGCGATCAAGAACTTCACGGTCAACGAGGAGTTCTTCCAGGGCCATTTCCCAGGCCATCCGGTGGTGCCGGGAGTCCTGCTGGTCGAGGCGATGGCGCAGGCCGGCGGCATCCTGCTGATGCACGACGATCCCGATCGCGAGAAGAAGCTCCTGCTCTTCATGTCGATCGAGCGGGCCCGCTTCCGCAAGCCGGTCGTTCCCGGCGACCAGGTGCGGCTCGAGGCGCAGGTGCTGCGGCTGAAGGCGAACCACTGCAAGCTGGCGGCGAGAGCGGTGGTCGACGGCAACGTTCACGCCGAGGCCGAGCTGCTCTCGACCACGGTGGATCGCGACGCGGTGCGATGACCGCCCGCGTCCATCCCCTGGCGGCGGTCGATCCCTCCGCGCGGCTCGGCGACGGCGTCGAGATCGGCGCCTTCGCGGTCGATCGGCGCCGAGGTCGAGATCGGAGAGGGCACGACGGTTGGTCCGGGCGCCCAGATCCACGGCCCGTCGCGCATCGGCCGCGGCAACCGGATCCATCCGCATGCCTGCCTCGGCAGCGATCCGCAGGACCTCAAGTTCGCGGGCGAGCGCGTCACGCTGGAGGTCGGCGACCGCAACCAGATCCGCGAGTTCGTCACCTTTCACCGCGGTACCGGCAAGGGCGGCGGCGTCACGCGGGTCGGCGACGACAACCTCTTCATGGTCTACAGCCACGTCGCTCACGACTGTCAGGTCGGCAGCCGGACGATCTTCGCCAACAACGCCACGCTGGCCGGTCACTGCGAAGTGCACGACGACGCCATCGTCGGCGCTTTCTCGGCGCTGCAGCAGTTCGGCCGCATCGGCCGGCACGCCTACATCGGCGGCTACAGCCGGCTGCTCACCGACGCCCTGCCCTACGTCAAGACGATCGGCCTCCGCCCCACGGTGCTGGGCGTCAACCGGATCGGGCTGGCGCGCAAGGGCTTCGACGGCGAGCGGATCAAGGCGGTCACCGAGGCGATGCGCATCTTCCTGCGCTCGGGCCTCAACACCACGCAGGCGCTGGCCCGCCTCGAGCAGGACTTTCCGGGGCAGCAGGACGTGGCCTACCTGATCGAGTTCGTGCGCGGGGCGCGGCGCGGCGTCATCCGGGCGCTGCCGGCGCGGCGCGGCGGGGAGAGCGATGCCGGCGAAGAGTGACCTGCGGGTCGGCGTCTTCGGCGCCGGCGCTCTCGGCCGTCACCACGTCCGCCTGCTCGGACAGATCGACGGCGTGCACCGCGTCGGGCTCTTCGATCCGCGGCGCGAGGTCGCCGAGGCGGTGGCGGCCGAGTACGGCGCGAAGCTCTTCGCGAGCGAAGAGGAGCTCGTCGCCGGACTCGACGCGGCGGTCGTCGCGGTGCCGACGGTGGCGCACGCCGAGCTGGCGACGCGCCTGCTCGGCCGGGGCATCCATGTCCTGGTCGAGAAGCCCATCGCGGCCTCGCTCGCCGAGGCCGACGGGATGATCGCGGCGGCCGGCGCTGCGGGCCGCGTGCTCGCAGTGGGCCACGTCGAGTTCCACAACCCGGCGGTCTCCAGCGCTGCTCGGTGCCGAGGGCGCGGCGCGCTTCGTCGAGATCGAGCGCCTCGGGGTGTTCTCGCCGCGCAGCCTCGACGTCGACGTGATCGCCGACCTGATGATCCACGACCTGCAGATCCTCCACGCCCTCGATCCGTCGGAGATCGTCGAGATCCGCGCCACCGGCATTCCGGTCCTCTCCGGCCGCATCGACATCGTGAGCGCCCGCCTCGCCTTCGCCTCCGGCCTGGTGGCGAACGTCACCGCGTCGCGGGTCTCGAGCGAGAAGGTCCGCAAGCTGCGCGCGTTCTACGGCGACCGCTACCGCTCGCTCGACTACCAGGCGCAGGAGATCAAGGGCTACCGGCTCGAGCAGCGCGGCGACGAGCGGCGGATCCTCCCCGAGACGCTGGTGGTGGAGAAGGCCGAGCCCCTGCGGCGCGAGCTCGAGGAGTTCGCCGCCGCGTGTCGCGGCGAGTCCTCGCGCTCGGTCGGCGCCGCCGCCGCGCGGCGCGCGCTCGAGACCGCGCTGGCGGTCGCGGCAGCGGCCAGCTGAGCGCTGCGCTGTGCTAATCTGACATCGAGCGCGCGGCGCGCTCGCGTCCTCGCGCCGCAAATCCGACAGAAGTCCAGCAGGGAGAAGGCCATGAGTGAAGTGCGTATCGGTGTGATCGGCGGCAGTGGTCTGTACGCGATGGAAGGACTGCACGTCCACGAGGAGCGGCGCCTCGAGACGCCGTGGGGCGAGCCCTCGGACTCCTACATCCTGGGAGAGCTCGACGGCCGCGAGGTCGTCTTCCTGGCCCGCCACGGCCGCGGTCACCGCATCCTGCCGACCGAGCTCAATTTCCGCGCCAACGTCTACGGCTTCAAGAAGCTCGGCGTCGAGTTCCTGATCTCGGTCTCGGCCGTCGGCTCGATGAAGGAAGCCTACGCTCCCGGCCACATCGTCATTCCGGACCAGTTCTTCGACCGCACGCGGCACCGCGCCGACACCTTCTTCGGCAACGGCATCGTCGCCCACGTCTCGCTCGCCCGGCCGGTCTCGGCGGCGCTCGCGAACGTCCTGCACGCCGCGGCGAAGAAGGAGGGCGCGACGGTGCACTTCGGCGGCACCTACCTCAACATGGAGGGGCCGCAGTTCTCGACCCGGGCCGAGTCGATGGTCTACCGGCAGTGGGGGATGGACGTCATCGGCATGACCAACCTGCAGGAAGCCAAGCTGGCGCGCGAAGCCGAGATCGCCTACGCCTCGCTCTCGATGGTGACCGACTACGACTGCTGGCACGAGGAGGAAGAGGCCGTCACCGGCGAGGGCGTGATGGAGGTGCTGCGCAAGAACGTGGCGCTCGCCCAGCGCGTCGTGCGGCGCGCGCTCGGCAGCCTCGACGGAGTCGCGAACGATTGCGCCGATGCGCTCCGCATGTCCCTCATCACCGAGCCCGGCCTCGTTCCGGCGGAGACCCTGGCGGCGCTCGAGCCGCTGGTCGGCAAGTACCTCGATCGCTCGGGAGCGACTCCGGCCTGGAAGCGCTGAAGCGCCGGCCCGCTGCGCTACCGGCGCGCCGGCGGCCCTCTTCGCGGTCGCCGCGCACGCCTTCCGGCGGATAGGATCTCGCGGCCTTGAAACGCATCCTGATCACCAACGACGACGGCGTCTATTCGGAGGGGATCCGCCTGCTGGCGAATTCCCTGCGCCGGCTGGCCGAGGTCGTCGTCGTCGCTCCCGACCGCGAGCAGAGCGCCACCGGGCACAGCCTGACCCTGACCCGCCCGCTGCGCCTGCAGAAACTCGAGGAGAACTTCTTCGCCGTCGACGGCACTCCGACCGACTGCGTCAACCTCGCGGTGCTCTGGCTGCTGCGCGACAAGCCGGTCGACCTGGTCGTGTCGGGCATCAACTTCGGCCTCAACGTCGGCGACGACGTGACCTATTCGGGCACGGTGTCGGCGACCTTCGAGGGCTCGCTGCTCGGCCTGCCGTCGATCGCCTTCAGCCAGGAAGTGGCCGAGGGGATGTCGTTCGAGCGTAGCGCGGGGCTCGCGGCGCGTTTCGTCGCCGGCCTGCTCGAGGAGACCGACCTGCCGCGCGGCCTGCTGCTCAACGTCAACTTTCCGGCCCTCAATCCACACGGCGTGCGCTTCACGCGCCTCGGCAAGCGCGTCTACCGGCAGTCGGTGGTCGAGAAGATCGATCCGCGCGGGCTCGCCTACTACTGGATCGCGGGCACCCCGGAGTGGCAGGAGGACGAAGGAACCGATCACGAAGCGGTGCAGAAGGGATACGTCTCGGTGACGCCGCTCCATCTCGACCTGACCGACTACCGCGGCCTCGCCGATCATGCGGACCTCGTCCGCCGCCTCGCCGGCACGGCCCCGCTGCCGCCGCGCGAGGATCCGACGGATGGATGACACCTACCAGCGCGAGCGCATGGTGCGCGAGCTGCTCGAGGCGCGCGGAGTCCGCGACGCCGCGCGTGCTGGCGGCGATGCGCGAGGTTCCCCGCCACCTCTTCGTGCGCGAGCACCTGCGCGGCCAGGCCTACGGCGACCACGCGCTGCCGATCGGCGAGGCGCAGACGATCACCCAGCCCTTCGTGGTGGCGCGGATGTGCGAGCTGCTCGAAGTCGATGCGAGCCACAAGGTGCTCGAGGTCGGCACCGGCACCGGCTACCAGACGGCGATCCTCGCCCGCCTCGCGCGCTGGGTCTACAGCCTCGAGCGCATTCCCGAGCTCGCCAGCCAGGCGATCCGGCGGATGCGTCACCTCGACATCCTGAACGTGAAGATCCAGGCCTTCGACGGCACGGTCGGCTGGAGCGAGGTGGCGCCTTTCGACCGCATCGTCGTGGCGGCCGGTGCTCCCTCGGCGCCGCAGCCCCTGCTCGAACAGCTCGCCACCAGGGGACGGCTGCTGATTCCCGAAGGGGACCGCCGCCGGCAGACCCTGGTGCTCTATGAACGCACGGCGCGCTCTTTCCGCCGGCGCGAGCTCGACACCGTCGCCTTCGTGCCGCTGGTGGGGCGATTCGGCTGGGAGCGCGGCGACGAAGGGAGCGGATGACGATCCGCCGCTTCCGGGTCAGCGGCCGCGTCCAGGGCGTCGGATTCCGGGCCTTCGTGGTGCGCCGGGCGCGGACGCTCGGCGTCGCCGGCGCGGTGCGCAACGATTCCGACGGCAGCGTCACCGCGGTGGCGGAGGGAGAAGAAGGCGCGCTTCGAGCGCTGCGCGCGAGCCTGGCGGCCGGGCCGCCGCGAGCGGCAGTGACGGCCGTCGACGAGGAGAGCCTGGCCGGTTTTCCGCCGGAGAATTTCGACATCCGATTCTGAGGACAGGATCGACGGAGGAAGCAGTGGACGATCTCAAGAAGCTACATCCGCGAGGTGCCCGACTTCCCGAAGCCGGGGATCAATTTCTACGACATCACGACCCTGCTCAAGGAACCGCTCGCTCTGCGCATGACGGTCGATCGTTTCGCCTGGCTCTTCTCGGGCGCGCACCGGGTCGACAAGGTGGTCGGCATCGAATCGCGCGGCTTCATGTTCGGGCCGTCGCTCGCCTACAGCCTGAATGCCGGGTTCGTGCCGGTGCGCAAGCCGGGCAAGCTGCCGGCGAAGAAAGTCAGCGAGTCCTACGACCTCGAGTACGGCCCGACCGGCTCGAGATGCACGCCGACGCGGTCGCGAAGGGCGAGCGGGTGCTGATCGTCGACGACGTCATCGCCACCGGCGGCACCGCCGCGGCGACCGCGCGGATGGTCGAGGGGCTGGGCGGCAATGGTCGTCGGCTTCGGCTTCATCATCGAGCTCACCTTTCTGCCCGGCCGCGCCAAGCTGCCCGGCTACGAGGTCGAGTCGCTGATCCGCTACTGAGGGAGCGGTCGCCCTCGGTGGCGCGCACGGGCTGCCTGATAGAGTCGCGGCTCGGGCGGCTGTAGCTCAGCTGGATAGAGCAGGAGCGTCCTAAGCTCTTGGTCGGGGGTTCGACTCCTCCCAGCCGCACCAGCCGCGATTCGACAACATGACGGAGGCCGGCGGTCGGAATCATGACGTCCCATCTGAATCGAGAAGATCTCAAGCGCAACGAGCTGGGTGAGGCGGTCGAAGCGAGCGTCGAGTTCGCCGGCGTTCACCTCAAGGGAATCCTCGCCGCCGTCGGCGCGGTGATCGCCGCCGGACTGCTCACCTGGGGCTTCGTCGCCTGGCGGAGCGGCCGCAACGCGAGCGCCAACGAGGCGCTCGGGGTCGCCCTCCGGGTCGCCGACGCCGAAGTGGTCGCCACCGGCGCGCAGCCGGCCAACGAACAGAAGCCGACTTTTCCGACCGCCTCGGCGCGCGACGCGCGAGCCCGCGAGCTCTTCGGCGGCGTCCTCCAGACCTACGGCTCCACGGCCGCCGGCGGCGCCGCCCGCCTCTGGCTGGCCAACGACGCCTACAGTCGCGGCGATCGCGCCACGGCACGCAAGCTCTGGCAGGAGTACGTGAAGAGAGCGCCTGCGGGGGCCTTCGGGGCGACCGCGCAGCGCAACCTCTGGCAGCTCGACCGCGTCGAGGGGAAGGGTGCCGACGCAGCCGGCCAGATTCGCTCGGCGCTCGAGCGCGGCGGCAAGGGCAGCCTCACCGCCGACGTGCTGCTCTGGGAGCTGGCGCAGACCGAGCGCGCCCTCGGCAAGAGCGCCGATGCCGACGCGGCCTTGCGCCGCATTCTCGACGAGCACCCGGAATCGGTCTGGGCGGGAGAGGCGCGGCGCGAGCTGGCCACCGCCCGGAGCGCTTCCTGACCCGGCCTTTCCGCATCCTCGACGCGCTCCGCGCGGGGCGCGAGCTCTCCGCGGAGCAGGTCGCCGCCGCAGCCGCCGGCGCCGCCGACGGCTCCTGGAGCGACGCCGAGCTCGGCGCCTTCCTGATGGGCGTCGCGATCCGCGGCCTCGGCGACGCCGAAGCCGCGGCGCTGACGCGGGCGATGCTCGAATCGGGCGAGCAGTGGCGGCTCGCGGACGAGATCCCCGGGCTCGCCGACAAGCACTCGACCGGCGGCGTCGGCGACACCGTGTCGATCGTCCTGGCGCCGCTGCTGGCGGCGCAGGGGGTGCCGGTCGCCATGCTGACCGGACGCGGCCTCGGACACACCGCCGGCACCGCCGACAAGCTCGAATCGATTCCCGGCCTCCGCCAGGAGGTCGATCGCGCCGAGGCGCTGCGCCTGCTGCGCGAGACCGGCATCGTGCTCGGCGTCGCCACGGCCGGCGTGGCGCCGGCCGATCGTCGGCTCTACGCCCTGCGCGACCGCACCGCGACCATCGAGTCGCTCCCGCTGGTCGTCGCCAGCATCCTCTCCAAGAAGCTCGCCACCGGCGCGGCGGCGATCGTTTTCGACGTCAAGACGGGGGAAGGGGCCTTCTTCCCCGAGCTCGAGCGGGCGCGCGAGCTCGCCCAGCGGCTGGTCGGCATCACCAGCGAGCTCGGCGTGCGGGCCTCGGCGATCGTCTCCGACATGAGCCAGCCGCTCGGCGAGTGGTCGGGCCACGCCGCCGAGGTGCGCGAGGCGCTCGATTGCCTCGAAGGAACGGGGCCGGAGGAGACCGTGCGGCTGACGATCGAGCTGGCGCTCGAGCTCGGCCGCCTGCTCGGCGCCGGCTTCGACGAGCGCGACCTGCGCGCCACGCTGGCGAGCGGCCGGGCCCGCGAGGCCTTCGCGCGGTGGGCGACCGCGCAAGGCGCCGAACCGCGCTGGTTCGACGCGCCGAGTCTGCCCCTGGCGCCGGTCGAGCACGTGATCGTGGCGCCGCGCGCCGGCGTGCTGCGGCGGATCGCGACCCGCGCTCTCGGCGAGCTGCTCGGCGAGGCGGGAGCGGCGCGTCGCAGCGCCGGCGGCGATCTCGATCGCGGTGTGGCGCTGCGCAGCCGGGCACGGCTCGGCGATCGCGTCGAGGCCGGCGAGGAGCTGGCGCGCGTTTACCTGCGTACGGCCGACCCGGCGCTGGTGGCACGCTTCGGGCAGTGCTTCGAGGTGGGCGAGCGCGCGGTCGTGCCGCCGCTCGTGCGCGAGCGGATCGGCTAGCCGGTGCTCTCGCCGAAATTGGCGGCGAGAATCGCGAGGTCGACGCCGTCGATGACTCCGTCGTCGTTGAAATCGGCCGCCGCGAGGTATCTCCCGTTTCCTTTCGTGGCTCCGAAGGCGCGCCCGAGGAACACCAGATCGACGCCGTCGACGCGGCCGCTCAGGTTGATGTCGCCCGCGAGCTCGACGGTCGCGTCGACCTTGAACGTCGTTTCGTCCTCGTCGCGGACGTTGGCCGGCGACGCCTGGTCGTCGGCGAGGACTCCGAGAGTCGGCGTTCCGGTCAGATTGCCGGGGCGGGCGCGCAGCACCGCGCGATGGACGTCCCCGGTCACTTCGGTCTCCACCGGCGTGCCGTTGATGGTCAGCGTCGCGGTGGCGAAGTCGACGCCACTGAGCGGATCGAAGAGGACCATCTCCAGGAGCTCGTTCGGCGGCACGATGGCACCGGCGCCGGGCGAGATGAACGACGGTGCCGGCGGCTGCGTGTCGCGTCCCTGTATGTAGTCGAGAAAGATCTCGGCCAGCTTCTCGTAGCCCGCGGCGTTCGGGTGGATCTTGCCGTCGGCGTAGTAGGTCGAATACAGATCCGGGAGATCGTACATTCCCCGTTCGGCGTCCGGCCGCGCGAGATCGAGCTCGTAGCCGCGCTGGCGGAGGCTCTCGCTCAGCCGGCGGGCGCGACCCGGAGCGTTCTTGTTGCTGCTCTTGCTGCTGATCGGCAAGATCGTCGCCAGCATGACGTGACCGAAGCCGCGGTTCCTTGCCTTCGCCAGCAACATCTCGAGGTTCTGCTCGATCGTCTCGATGGAGAGCGTCGTGCCGATGCAGTCGTTGGTGCCCTCCATCAGGATGAAAGTATCGGCCGCGCTCCCCGAGACGTTGTTGATGCGCGACAGGGCCTCGGTCGTCCGCTCGCCGCCGAGGCCCCAGTTCTCGACCACGACGTCGCGCCCTTCGCCGTTGAGCAGGGTTTCGAGCCGCCCCGGGTAGCCCCCGAGGTCCTGTTCGTCGAGGAAGCCCTCCGTGATGCTGTCTCCCCAGGCGACATAGCGGTCGGTGGCCGCAGCCGTCGCGGCGCCGCCGAGTAGCAGCGCGGCGCAGGCCCAGAGGGGCGCGTGACGGTTCATCGCCATGCCGAGGCGACGGTGCGCGCGCCGAACGTCCAGACGACGCCGGAGCGGCTGCCGTCCACCGCCGGCCGCTCGTCGGCGCTCCCGGCGACCCGCGCCGTGCGGCCGAGCGCGCCCGTCGGGGCCAGCTCGGAGAGCGCCCAGGCGCGCGCGCCGGCATCGCGATAGAGCAGCGCGATCCCTCCCTCGACGTTCTCGAAGGAAGGCTCCAGGGTGCCCGGCGCGCCCACCAGGCGCGCGGCGCCGAAGGTCTTGCCGTCGAAGGTCGCGAGGGCGAGACGATACTCGTCGCCGTCGAGGCGGCTCCAGGCGATCAGGGCGCCGCTGCCGGAGGCGACGACGGCGGGCAGGACGTCGGGGACGCGATTGTCGCCGCCGACACGGACGGGGGCCGACCAGCTCTGGTCGCGCCCGACGACGGCCCAGATCTCGTCGTCCTCGCCGTCGAAGCCAGCCCAGACGAGCACCATGCGGCCATCGGCCAGCACGGCGCCTGCCAGGGCGAGCTGGCTGCCCGGCCCGGCGGGGCCGACCTCGACCGGCGCGCCGAAGCCGCTCGCCTGCCAGGGAGCGAACCGGATCGCGTAGCGCTCCCGGGCGTCGCCTTCGAGCCAGGCGGCGCCGAGCTTGCCCGCGGCGCTCGCGAGCACGACGGGCCCGGCGCGAAAGGGCGCCACCGGCTGCGCGGGGGGCGGGATGCGGCGGAGGGTGCCGCCGGATTTCTCCACGAAGAGGAGCTCTCGGCCGAAGGGGGACGCGAGGGTCCCGGCGGCGATCCAGCCGTCGGCGCGCTCGACCACCCGCTCGACGCTCGCGCCGGGGGGAAGAACGAGGGCCTCCCGCTTGCCGCCGGCGGAGACGCTCCAGGCTCCGTTCTCCTCGACCAGCAGGACGCGGCCGGAGCCGCCATGGGCAACCAGCCGGGGAGTGGCGCCGAGGAGCGCAGGGAAGAGAAGCGCGGCGGAGAGTCCGACACGCGCGGAGATGCCGACCATGGGGAGCGGGATCGTACGGAGGGTGCGCGCGCACTGTCAAACCGGCCACCCTGGCCGGCCGGAGGGGCGCGCCGGTTGGTATCCTCGAAGGCCGTGCGCGCCGTCATCCTCGCCGTCGGCAGCGAGCTCCTTGCGACCGACCGGCTCGACAGCAACTCCCTTCTCCTGACCGCCATCCTCGAGCGGCACGGCGTCGAGCTGGTGCGCAAGGGAGTCGTCGGGGACGACGAGTCGGCGATCGAGCGCGAGGTCCGCCGGGCGTTCGAGGACGCCGAGCTGGTGCTGGTCGGCGGGGGCCTCGGCCCGACGGCGGACGACGTGACACGCGAGGGGTGCGCGCACGCCCTCGGGCGCAAGCTGCGCGAGGACGCCGCGACCCGGGAGGCGATTGCCCGGCGATTCGCCGCCATGGGACGCGAGCCCTCGGCCAACAACTGGAAGCAGGCGCAGCTTCTCGACGGCGCGACGGCGCTGCCCAATCCCCGCGGCACCGCGCCCGGCCAGCGGCTCGAGGTCGGCGGCGGGGCCCTGTTCCTGTTTCCCGGCGTGCCCTACGAGCTGGCCCTCCTGGCCGAGCGCGATCTCGACCCCTGGCTGGCGGCGCGCGCCGGGGGCGTGGCGCGCGAGCGGCGGACCCTGCGCGTCGCGCTCCGCCCCGAGTCCGAGGTCGACCAGCAGCTCGAGCCGGCCTATGTCGAGTTCGGCCGCGAGTGGATCACCGTGCTGGCGGCGCCGGGGGAGGTCCGCATCCGGCTCACCGCCGCCGGCGCCGCCGACGCGCGCGCCGGACGCCTGGCGGAAATGGCCACGCGCGTGCGCGAGCTGCTCGGCGAAGCGGTCTACGGCGAAGGAGAGGACCAGTCGCTGGAGCGCGTGGTCGGCGAGGAGCTGGCGGCGAGCGGGCGGACGATCGCGACCGCCGAGTCCTGTACCGGCGGCCTGCTGGCCGAGCGGCTGACCCGAATGCCGGGCTCGAGCCGCTACTTTCCGGGCGGAGTCGTGACCTATTCGAACGCTGAGAAGACGCGCCAGCTCGGCGTCCCCGCAGATCTGATCGCCGCGCACGGCGCGGTCTCGGAAGAGGTCGCGCGCGCCATGGCCGAAGGGGTGCGCGATCGCCTCGGCGCCGACTTCGGCATCGCCATCACCGGCATCGCCGGACCGGACGGCGGTTCGGAGGCGAAGCCGGTCGGTACGGTGCACGTCGCGGTGGCGGGACCGGCTGAGAGCATCGGACACCGCCACCTCCGGCTTCCCGGCGACCGCGAGCGCATCCGCTGGCAGGCGAGCCAGGCGGCACTCGAGATGGTGCGGCGCCGGCTGCTCGAGCTCGCCGCGCGGGAGGGGCGTTGAGGCTCTTCGTCGCGATCGAGCTGCCGGAGGCGGTGCGTGAGGCCGCTGCGATCGCCGGCTCGCGGCGCGACGCCTGGCCGGCGGCGAGCTGGGTGCGTGCCGACAACCTTCACCTGACCCTGGTCTTTCTGGGCGAGGTCGACCCGGCGACCCTGGCGCCGCTGGAGGCGGCGCTGCGGCGCCATCTCGCGCCGCTCGCTCCCTGGCGCGCCCGTCTCGACGGCGCCGGCGCCTTCCCGCCGCAGGGAGCGCTGCGGGTCGTGTGGGTCGGCGTCGAGCCGGCGGCGCCGTTCGTGGCGCTCGCCGCGGCGGTTCGCGCGGCCTGTCGCGAGGTCGGGCTGGCGGTCGAAGACCGGGCGTTCGCGCCCCACCTGACGCTGGCGCGCTGCCGCCCAACATGGCGGGCGTCCGAGCGCGAGCGCCTCGCGAAGCTCGCTCCGCGCCAGGAGGCTGCCTTCGAGGTCGACGCCGTCGCGGTCATCGAGAGCGAGCTCGGCGCCGCGGGACCGCGCTACCGACGGCAGGCGGCGATCCGGCTGGGGGCGGCGGCGTGAGCGCGATGCTGCCGGTGCTCGCCGGCTCCTACCTGCTCGGTTCGCTCTCGTTCAGCCTGATCGTCGTCTGGGTCCTGCGCCGCGTCGACCTGCGCACGCTCGGCAGCGGCAATGCCGGCGCCACCAACGTGCTGCGCACCAGCGGACGCTGGCCGGCGCTCGTCGTGCTGCTGCTCGATATCGGCAAGGGGATCGTTCCGGTGCAGCTCGTGAAGCGTCTCGGCGGCTCCCCGGAGCTCGCAGGCGCCGCTGCGCTGGCGACGATCCTCGGGCACGTCTTTCCGGTCTACTTCGGCTTCCGGGGCGGGCGCGGGGTCGCCACCGCCTTCGGTGCCTTCCTCGCTCTCTTCCCGTTCGCCGGAGCGAGCGCTTTCGTGATCTTCGTCACCGCCGTGGGGCTCACGCGCTACGTCTCGGTGGGCTCGATCCTGGCCTCGCTGGCCGTGATGCCGCTCGCCTGGTTCTACGGCCGGATCGGCTGGGAGCCGGCGCCTTCGGCGGAGTTGTTCGCTCTCGCGGCGCTCGCCGCTCTGGTCGTCGTGCTTCGGCACGCCTCCAACATCCGCCGGCTCCTCGCCGGCACCGAGCGCCGCCTGGGAGAAAGGAAATCGTCGTGAAACCGATCGGCATTCTCGGCGCCGGTTCTTTCGGAACCGCGCTGGCAATTCACGTGGCGAGCTCCGGTCAGCCCGCGCTGCTCTGGGCGCGGCGTTCCGCGACGGCGGAAGCCCTGCGCGCCGACCGTCAGAACCGGGTCTACCTGCCGGGAGTGAGCTTCCCGCCGGCGCTCGAGGTCACGGCCGACCTGGGTCTCCTGGCCGCGGCGGAAACGATCGTGGTGGCCGCGCCGTCGCACGGCTATCGCGCGGTGCTCGCGGAGCATCTCGCCCGCCGCGGCGGAGCTGCTCTCACCGTGGTCTCGGCGACCAAGGGGGTCGAAGCCGACTCCCTCGCCCGGATGAGCCGGGTCTCGGCCGAAGAGGGCGCTCGGGCAGGCACCGAGCTGCGCTTCGCCGTCCTCTCCGGACCGACGTTCGCGGCCGAGCTGGCGCGCGCCGTTCCCTCGGCGGCGGTGGTCGCCAGCGAGGACGGCGAGCTCGCCGCGGCGCTCTGCGAGCGGCTGGCGGGTCCGACGCTGCGCCTCTACTCGTCGCGCGACGTGGTCGGCGTCGAGCTCGCCGGCGCGGCCAAGAACGTCATCGCGATCGCGGCCGGCGTCCTCTCGGGCCTCGGC
This sequence comes from Thermoanaerobaculia bacterium, assembly GCA_963699245.1. GTDB lineage: Bacteria > Acidobacteriota > Thermoanaerobaculia > Multivoradales > JAGPDF01 > JACTMI01. The sequence continues at coordinate 794,278 of OY969426.1, read as the reverse complement.
CTCGGCCACAACACGCTGGCGGCGCTCATCACCCGCGGCTTGCACGAGATGACCCGCCTCGGCGCCGCCTACGGCGGCGATCTGAAGACTTTCTCCGGCCTTGCCGGGCTCGGCGACCTGGTGCTGACCTGCACCGGCGCGCTGTCACGCAACCGTCGCACCGGCATCGAGCTGGCGCAGGGCAAGACCCTGGGCGACATCGAGACCGAGACCACCGAGATCGCCGAAGGGGTGAAGAACTCGCGGGTCATCGCGCGTCTGGCGCACGACCGGGGGGTCGAGATGCCGATCATCGAGCAGATGGTCGAGGTGATGTACCGGGGGAAGAGCCCCCGTCAGGCGCTGCGCGACCTGATGACGCGCGAGCTCAAGGAGGAGTCGCGCCTCTGAGCCGCCGGCCTCAGGGCTGGCGCGTTCCCTTGGCCTCGAGCCGCAGCTTCGCCGACACCTCGGGGTCGAGGCACTTCGCGGTGGTCTCGAGCTCGAGCTCGAGCACCCCCTGGGCGACCTGGCCGCGCAGCTCGGGCGCTCCCGAGAAGCCGAGCGAGACCTCGTTGCAGGGCCCCGCGGCGAAAGGCGTGCCGGCGACCGAAACGCCGTCGAAGCGGAGAGTCACCCGGCCGGCGCCGTCGACGGTGCCACGCACCGGACCGCTCTCGGCCGGGCAGGGCGCCTGCGACACGAAGCGTCCCTGCCAGTCGGAGTCGCTCTGCGATTCGACGACGATGCTGCCGGGGCAGCTCCGCTTGTAGAGGGTCAGCACGCCCGACAGCACGCTGGCGGTCCAGAAGCTGGCCGAGGAGTAGGTTCCGACCAGGCTGACCGGACCGGCCTGGACCGGTGAGGTCGGCGAGGAGGTCAGCCCGTCGCAGCCGGCGAGCAGGGCGAGGACGGCGAGCGGCGCGAATCGACGGCGCATGCGATCTCCCGGAAGGACAGCGGCCATTCTGCCGTCGTGCTTCGCTCGCGGCTGGGGTTTCCTCCACAGGATGCCGGTGGAAGAGCGCAGCACACCGCCTTCAAGCCGCGGTCAGGGGACTCTCTCCCAACGAGAGACGCCGATGTCGTGAGTGAGCAGCGCGACGACCTTCCCGCTTCCGTCGCGCTCGAAGGAGATGGGAGAGGTCAGCCCGATGCCACGCAGGACACCGCCGGCGACCGGTACCAGCTCGCTCGCCGGCCGTCCTTCGGAGGCGTAGAGCTTGCCGCCGCTCGCCGTCACGACCATCTCGACGACGTCGCCGGCCAGGCGGAAGGTCCCCGTGTAGTCCTCGATCGCGCCGAGGTCGGCCGCTACGCGCTCGAGGACGGGCGCGACGTTCATCGCGCCGAGTCCGTGCTCCTGGCCGCAAACGACACATTGCGTGGGCGGATCGACGTTGTTGACCCAGTGGCGCACCGGCGGCACGGTGCGCAGCGCGGCATAAATGGCGCGCAGGTCGTCGTCGGTCATCTGGCGGTAGGCGGCCCAGGGCATGATCGGGTCCAGCCGGCCGCCCCGCCCGTTGCGCAGCGCTCCGAGGAAGATCTCCGCGGTCCAGCCGCCGATGCCCGTCGGATCGGGAGAGAGGTTGGCGCTGAAGGCGGTGTGGCCGCTGCGCTCGATGCCGTTGCCGCCGCCGAACATGCCCGCGTTGACCGGCGCCTCCCAGGCCGAGTGGCAGCCGGCGCAGTCGGCGATCTCAATCAGGTAGCGGCCGCGCGCGACGATGTCGGTGAGATCGCGCTGCGGGACGGGAGCCTCGAGCGGGCGCGCCTCCTCGGCGCGCGAGCGCTCGCGCTCGGGGGAGAGGAGGCGGGCCGGCAACGGGTTGCGGACCGGCGGCACCGATCGCAGGTAGACGACGATCGCCGCGACGTCCTCGTCGGAAAGCTGCCGGAAGGACCACCACCACATCTGGCCGCCGATGCCGCGGCCGTCGTGGCCCACCCCTTCGCGGATGGCGCGCGCCAGCATGTCGTCGCTCCACGTGCCGGCACCCGTTTCGGCGTCGGGAGTGAGGTTGGGCGCCACGAGCCGATAGCCCGGGCTCTCGTCGAGGATCGCGCCGCTGAACTCGCGACCAGCGCGCGGCGGGGCCCCGGGCGCCGCCGTGTCGCGCTCCGAATGACAGATCACGCAGCCGATCGCCGCGTTGGCGAGGTAGCGCCCACGCTCGACGCGCGCCGCGGTGCGCTCGTAGACGACGTCGGTGAGCGCGCGGGCGTGGACCGCCATCATCGGCGGCGCGTCGGCCGTGGCCGGCAGGGCGGTGAGAGCCGCGAGGAGCGCGGGGACCCAACGGGAAGGGAGCATGGGCCGGGGATACTACCCGCCCTCCGTTCGGCCGGCCGCTGTATCCTCCCGCCTTCCGAATGGGAGAAAAGGGGACCTTCATGCGCCGAGCCGTCCTGTGGATCGCTGCGTTTCTCGTCACTCCGACGCTGTCGGCGGCGGCGGATGCTCCGGCCTGGAGCTGGCCGGACAAGCCGATGAACCTCAAGGTCCTCGGCGGGGACGTGACGGGCAGGAAGCTGGGGATGGTGATGCGCGGCTTCACCCGCGGGCTCGGCGTGCACTGCGCCCACTGCCACGTCGGCGAGGAGGGGAAGCCCTTGTCGACCTACGATTTCGCCTCGGACGAGAACCCGAACAAGGATCGCGCGCGCGAGATGATGCGAATGCTCGCCGAGATCGACGGCCATCTGCAGAAGATCGAGCCGTCGGGACCGTCACGAGTCGAAATGGGGTGCGTCACCTGCCATCGCGGCCGCCCGCGGCCGACGACGCTGCAGGAGGAGATGCGCGACGCCTACAAGACGGGCGGAGCGGCAGGACTGAGCGAGGCCTACGCCGAGCTGCGCCGGGACTTCTACGGCCGCGGCGGGCTCGACTTCGGGCCGCGCGGCCTCGACGATTTCGGGCACGGGCTGCTCGTCGCGGGCGACACCGCCGGCGCGCTGGCCGTCTTCCGGCTCAACAGCGAGCAGAACCCGGAGTCGAGCGACGTCTGGGCGAGCCTCGCCGGCGCCTACGCCAAGGACGGCCAGAAAGAGGTGGCCGAGATCTACTTCCGCAAGGCGCTGGAGATCGATCCCGAGAACGAGGACGCGCTCGAGAGCCTGCGCGCGCTCTCGGCGGCACCCGAGCCGGCGAAGCCCTGAAGAGCGCTCAGCGCGGCGGCTTGCGGCCGCGGGCGAAGAAGTCGCCCATCGAGCCGAAGCCGGCGCCCTCCGCCGGCCGGTCGCGTGCTGATTCGGCGGCGGCGTCGCTCTCCGGCGCGGCGAGCGCCAGCGAGATCCGCTTGCGGGCGGCGTCGATCTCGCGCACTTCGACCTCGAGGGTCTGACCGACCTGCAGCGCCTCGCGCGGATGGCGCAGCTCGCGTCCTTTGGCCGAGGAGAGCTCGGAGAGGTGGAGGAGCCCGTCGACGCCGGGCGCGAGCTCGATGAAGGCCCCGAAGGTCTCGAGGCGCGCGACGCGCCCGCTGCGGCGGGTGCCCGGCGAGAGGCGCTTCGCTTCCTCCTGCCACGGATCCTGGGTCAGCGCGCGGCGCGAGAGCGAGATGCGCTCGCGCCCCTTGGCGTCGGGCTTGTCGATCTTCTGGATCTGGACTTCGACTTCCTGGCCGACCGAGAGCACTTCCGACGGGTGGCCGATGCGGCCATGGCCGAGCTCGGAGACGTGGAGAAGTCCCTCGATGCCGCCGAGGTCGACGAAGGCGCCGTAGTTGGCGAGCGAGGTGACCGTGCCGCGCACGACCTTGCCGACCGCGATGGAGGCCCGCGCTGCGGCGGCGCGCGCCTGCGCCTCCTCTTCGAGCAGCACGCGGCGCGAGAGCACGATGTTCGGCTTGCCATGCCCCTCGTCGTAGCGCGTGATGCGAAAGGTGAGGTGCTGGCCGACGAACGCCGCGGCGTCTTCGACGTAGCGCGCGTCGAGCTGCGAGATGGGGCAGAAGGCGCGGATGCCGGAGACGGTGACTTCGACGCCCCCCTTGACCACGGCCTGCACGGTGCCTTCGACCGGCAGCCCGTGCGCGTGCGCCTGCTGCAGCTCGGCCGGCGCCGCCGGGCCGCGTCCGGCGCGCACGCGCAGGACGATCGTGTCGTCGGCGAGCGAGGCGACGATGCCCTCGACGCTGTCGCCGACCTCGACGGTTCGCTTCCCCTCGTCGTCGGTGAGCTGGGTGATCGGAATCACTCCCTCGGCCTTGCCGCCGAGGTCGACGAAGGCGCTCTCGGCGCCGAAGCCGACGATGCGCGCCTTGACCCGATCTCCCACCTGCGCCCGCGCCTTGGCCGGCGTCGCTTGCTGTCTCTCGAAAGCCTCCAGAAAGGAGGCGAATTCGCCGCTCCCTCCCGTATCGCTCGGACGTCGCATCATCGGATCTCCCGCTGCCGCGCCGGTGGAGTTGCGGGCTCTCGCCGGCGGTGCGCTCCGGCATCCTATCGAGGTGGCTGCGATAGATTCGGCCCGCGATAGACTTCGCCATGGCATCCCACCAGCTCGTCCTCATTCTCGATTTCGGGTCGCAGTTCACGCAGCTGATCGCGCGACGGGTGCGCGAGAACCGGGTGTACTGCGAGGTGCATCCCTTCGACCTGCCGCTGGCGCAAATCCGCGAGCGGGCTCCCATCGGCGTCATCCTCTCGGGCGGGCCGCAGAGCGTCTACGACGACGGCGCGCCGCTGCCGGTCAAGGAGCTCTTCGAGCTCGGCATTCCGGTCCTCGGCATCTGCTACGGCATGCAGGCCGCCGCCTACCTGCTAGGTGGCAAGGTCGAGCCGGGGACGGAGAAGGGGCGCGAGTACGGCCGCGCAGAGGTCGAGGTCGAGCGGCCGGGCACCCTCTTCGCCGGCCTCGGCGAGCGTGAGACCGTCTGGATGAGCCATGGCGACCACGTCACCGAGGTGCCTCCCGGCGCCGTGTCGACCGCGCGCAGCGCCAGCGTCGACCTGGTCGGCTTCGAGGATCCGGCGCGCGGCCTCTACTGCATCCAGTTCCACCCCGAGGTCAGCCACACCCGCCACGGCGGCGCCATCCTGCACAACTTCCTCTACAAGGCGTGCGGCGCGCGCGGCGACTGGACGATGGCCGGCTACCTCGACGAGGCGGCGGCCGAGATCCGGCGGCGGGTCGGCGACGACCGGGTGCTGTGCGGCATCTCCGGCGGCGTCGACTCCGCGGTCACCGCGGCGCTGCTCAAGCGGGCGATCGGCGGCCAGCTCGTCTCGGTCTTCGTCGACACCGGCCTGCTGCGCAAAGGGGAGCGGCGGCAGGTGGAAATGAGCCTCGCCGAAGGGCTCGGCATCGAGGTGGTCACCGCCGACGCGCGCGAGCTCTTTTACCGCGAGCTCGCCGGCGTCGAGGATCCAGAAGCGAAGCGCAAGACGATCGGCCGGCTCTTCATCGACGTCTTCGAGCGCGAGTCGCGCCAGCTCGCCGGCGTGAAGTACCTCGCGCAGGGGACGCTCTACCCGGACGTCATCGAGTCGACCAGCGTCAAGGGGCCGAGCGCGGTGATCAAGAGCCACCACAACGTCGGCGGCCTGCCGGAGCGGCTCGGCTTCGAGCTGGTCGAGCCGCTGCGCTGGCTGTTCAAGGACGAAGTGCGCCAGCTCGGCCGCGAGCTCGGGCTGCCGGAGGAGTTCATCGGCCGCCACCCCTTCCCGGGGCCCGGCCTGGCGGTGCGGATCCTCGGCGAGGTCAACGCCGAACGCGTGCGGCTGCTGCAGGAGGCCGACGCGATCTTCCTCGACGAGCTGCGCGAGGCGGGGTGGTACGACAAGACCTCGCAGGCCTTCGCGGTGCTTCTGCCGGTCAAGAGCGTCGGCGTGATGGGGGACTTCCGCACCTACGAGAACGTCGTGGCGCTGCGCTCGGTCGACACGCACGACTTCATGACCGCCGACTGGAGCCACCTGCCGTACGAGCTCCTCGGCCGCGTCGCCAACCGGATCGTCAACGAGGTGCGCGGCATCAACCGCGTCGTCTACGACGTCACCTCGAAGCCGCCGGCGACGATCGAGTGGGAGTGATTCCGCCGCCCGCGGTCGGGCTCAGCGCGCCCCGCCGATCGACGGCCGCGGACTGACCAGCGTCGCCAGCGTCACCGAAGCCAGCGTCGCCCGCACCTGCTCGTCGATCTCCGCGAACAGGCCGGCGAGCCGGCGCTCGGCGTCCGGCACCGCGGCGGCGCGTGCGGCGCGCGGCGCCGAGCCCAGCTCCTCGAACACCTCGATCACCTCCAGCACCGTGACCTCGGCGGCCGGGCGCGCCAGCCGGTAGCCGCCGGCGACGCCGCGCGCGCCGATCGCGACGCCGGCCTGCGCCAGGCGCTGGAAGACCTTGGCGACCACGGCGGGCGGCAGCTCGTGGCGGGCCGCGACCTCGGCGGCGGTGACCAGCTCGCCGGGAGCGGTGGCGGCCATCTCGAGGGCCGCGTAGAGCGCGTGACGGGTGCTGCGCTGCGTTTTCAATCGCCGCCCAGCTTCAAGTCGAGCGCCAGCCGCGCGGCGGGCCGGAAGCCCTCGTGCTGGAAGAAGCTCATCAGCCGCGGGTCGTCCCAGGAGACCTCGGTCTGGATCGAGCCGACCCCGAGCCCCCGCAGGTTCTTGCGGAGCTGGTCGAGCAGCGCCGCGCCGACGCCGCGCCCCTGGAAGTCGGGGTGGACGCCGAGCGTGTCGAGCGCCGCCGCCGGCTCGGTGCGGCCGAACTCGCCATAGAAGACCCGGGCGAGCAGGAAGCCGACGAAGAGCCGGTCGCGGCCGTCCTGCAGCTCGGCGGCGAGCGAGATGCGCACGCCGGTCGCGGCGAGGTTCTCGGCCAGCTTGACGCGGAAGAACTCGTCGCGGCGGCGGCCGACGTTCTTGGCGTCGATCGCTACGACGGCGTCGAAATCGTCGGGACGGAGACCGCGCACGTGCACCGCCTCGGTCTCGACGGAAGTCTCGATCGTCTCTTGCATGTCCTCTCTCCTTTTCAGGCGGCCCGGTCGCCGCCGAATCCGAGCCCCAGCGATCCGAGCTTGCGGGCGCGGAAGGCGCCCCAGAGCGCCGCGCCGTAGGCGCCGGCGAGCGCCGACTCGGGGTGGACGCGAAATTCGATCGCCCCCTTGACGCTGGCCGAGGCCGTCGCCGCTTCTTGCAGCGCCGCCACCAGGCCGACGTCGGCGGCGAGGCCGCCGGTGATCAGCACCACGCCGCGCACCTCGAGGCTGGTCAGCAGCTTGAGGTAGCGCCCCGCCATCGACTGGTGGATGCCGCGGATGATGTTGGGCGCCGAGATGCCGCGCGAGACCATGTTGATCACGTCGGTCTCGGCGAGCACGGCGCAGATCGACGAGCAGGCCTCGGGCTTGTCGGCCTGCAGCGACAGCGGCCCGATCTCCTCCAGGCTGACGCCGAGGTAGCGGCAGATGTTCTCGAGGAACTGCCCCGAGCCCGACGCGCACTGGCTGGTCATCCGGTAGCCCAGCACCTTCGCGCGCTCGTCCATGGCGACGCCGCGGCAGTGCAGGGCGCCGATGTCGAGCACGGCGCGCGCCGCGGGGTCGAGGAACAGGCCGCCGCGCGCGTGGGTCGTCATGCCGTAGAAGTGGCCGGTGCGGAAGGCGACGGTCTCCCCTTCGCCGGTCGTCGCGACGTAGGCGAGCTCGCGGCGATCGAGACCGGCGGCCTCGACCGCTTCGTCGAAGACCTCTTCGACCACCCGCAGCGGGTCGCGGCGGCGGATGCGCTCGCAGCGCGTCGCGCGCACGGCCGCCGTGCCGTCCGCGGCCTCGTCGAGGATGACGATCTTGATCGCGGCGGTGCCGACGTCGATGCCGGCCACCTTGAGGGGGGACAGGCTCGGGGAGGTTGCGCTCATGCGGCGGCTCCGGTCGTGGCGTGCTCGACGTCGCGTCGGGCGAACAGCGCCGCGCCGAGCGCACCGGTGTAGATCGAATCGGGTGAGATGTTGATGGTGCGGTGGCCGTAGTTGGCTGCGATGAGGTCGCCGAGCGATTTCACGGCCATCGGGTTCTTGGCCACGCCGCCGGTGAAGGTGAACTCGTCGCTCACCCCGCCGGAGCGGGCGAGGAGCGACATGGCGCGCAGGATGATGGCGCGGTGCAGGCCGGCGAGGATGTCCTCGCGCTTCTCGCCGAGCGACAGCCGCTCGCGCAGCTCGGCGCCGGCGAACACCGTGCAGGTCGAGTTGATCTTGACCGCGCGCTCGGCCTTGAGCGCCAGCGGACCGAGCTCGTGGAGGCCGAGGTTCATCTCGTCGGCGATGTAGCCGAGGTAGCGGCCGCAGCCGGCGGCGCAGCGGTCGTTCATCTGGAACGAGGTGACGATGCCGTCGCCGTCGACCTGGATCGCCTTGGTGTCCTGGCCGCCGATGTCGAGCACGGTGCGCGTGGCGGGAAACATGCTGGTGCGCGCCGAGGCCGTGGCAGAGGATCTCGGAGCGGATCTGCTCCTTGGGGAAGGGCAGCGTGGCGCGGCCGTAGCCGGTGCCCACCGACTGCACGACTTCGATCGGCACCGCTGTGGCGGTCGCCACCGCGGTCCGCAGCGTCTCGGGGACGCCCGTCATCTCGGCGAGCGCGTCGCGCACCAGGCGCGGGAAGAGGTCGGCGCTCGGCCGGCAGATTCTCGACCTCGAGGATCGCGCGATCGAAGAGGCCCGACCAGCCGGTCGAAGCCGGTCTTCTCGCGGCGGGAGGTCTCCTCGGCGAGGGCGAGGAAGCGGCTGCCGGCGAGGTCGCGGAAGAAGTCGCTCTTGCGCTCGCGCCCGGGGGCGAAGAGCTCGCCGCTCTCGGCGGTCATGCGGCCGACGATCTCGCCGGCCATCGCGGTGAGCGGCGTCGGCCTGGTGTTCGGCGCGCTTCGCGTGGTCGAGGATGCGCTCGCCGAAGAGGGCGAGCTGCCAGCGGTACTGCTGCTCGCGGAAGCGGCGCTCGAGCTCGGCGAGCAGCGCCTCGCGGGCCGCGGCGTCGGCGCTCGCCGCCAGCGCGCCGGCGATCATGCCGAAGCGGGCGTCGATCAGGGCCTCGCGACAGCGCCACGTCGCAGGCCACCTTGTAGTTGCTGCGGCTGTTGGTGATGCCGCGCCCGAGCACCCCGCCCGTCGTCGCCGAGGACGACGGCCTTGGTGGTGGTCGAGCCGAGATCGATGCCGACGGTGCACCTCATGCCGGATCTCCACCGGATGCGACTGCATCCGCTTCTGGTCGATCATCTGGAAGTAGGACTTCGAGCCGGTTCTTGATGTTGGCCGCGGAGAAGTAGCGCGGATCGACGAGGTCGCTCTCGATGAAGCCGCCGGGCTTGCCGGTGCGCTGCTCGACCTCGCGCAGCATCAGCAGCTGGCCGGCGCGAGAACGAGTTGCAGCTCTTGATCGAGTTGATCAGCAGGCCGTCGGCCTCGTAGTCGTCGACGTAGCGCGACAGCAGGTCGACGCGCGAGGGGAGGTTGAGGTTGGTGTAGCAGCCCATGCAGTAGTCGGCGAGCGTCTCGAGCGGATGGTCGGGGTCGTGGCGGAAGCCGTTGTCGTAGACGCCGCCGACCTTGGTGTAGGTCGAGGCGACGCACGACCGCGCCCTCGTCGGCGAACATCCGCCAGAACTCGTGGAAGCTGGTCCAGTTGGGCGGCCCCTCGACGACCAGGCGGAAGCGCTCGCGGGTCATCTGGCCGTCGGGCGTCACCGGGCCGAGGCCGAGCCGCATGCGCTCCTCGACCTCCTCGCGCAGCTCCCGGTAGTAGACGACGGCGTCCTCGGTGCCGCGGAACGCCGTGAAGATCGGCCCGATGTAGTAGACGCCGCCGAAGTAGGCGTCGATCGGCGACGGGCGGTGCTTGGCCGACTCGAGCACCGCAGACGAGGTCGTCCTCGGCGCGCGCCGAGCGGGCGAGGCACTCCTTGAGCCGGTCCTCGTCGTACTTGCGGCCGGAGACCTGCTCGAGCGCCGGGATCACCTTGTCGCGCAGCTGGTCGACGACGTACGTCCGCATCGGCTCGGTGATCGACGCCCTCCGCCTGGTAGGGGACGTGCAGCATCACGACCGGGCAGTCGTACTCCTCGCGCAGGATCTCGAACCACTTCATGAAGGTGAAGCAGCCGGTGTAGGAGAGCAGCAGCAGGTCGGGCTCGGGGAGCCGCTCGCCGGTCGGGCCGACGTTGCCCGACTTCATCATGCCGAAGTCGCACTTGACGTAGGTGCAGACGTCCTCGGAGTGGCCGGCTTCTCGGCCAGCGCGATGTACTCCTTCGATTTGCCGCGCATGGCCGACTGCAGGGCGTTGATCTCGGGCAGCACCGGCAGCAGATCGAACGAGCGCACGAGCTCGGTCAGGTTGCCGGGCACGAAGGTGTAGACGCTCTTCTCGCCCGGTCTCGGGAGCGCGCGCCAGGCGCGAGTAGTGGTCGGCGATCATCGCCTTCTGGCGCAGCTGGCTGCGGTCCTTCTGGGCCTGCTTGAGGTCGCGGTGGGCTCATCGACACGACTCCGGCTCCAGAGCTTGATCGAATCGGCGAAGGTGCCGGCCTGCTCGCGGATGACCTGGAACTGGCCGGTGTTCTCGGCGTACTTGAAGGCGGTCCACGGGATGCCCGCCGCTTCGACGGCCTTCGTCGCCATCGGCTGGTCGAGCAGCGCGGGGTCGCAGAAGCTCGGGCGCGCAGAAGACGACTCCCTCGGCGCGGCAGCCGCGCACCCGCTCGACCGAGGGCCTGCTGCTTCTCGCCCGCCGCGCAGTAGCGGGTCGGGCTCTCGACGGCGTCGGTCAGGAAGGCGCCGACCAGGTTGCGTCGAGCGGGTCGCCTTCGAGCGGAACGTCGTGGCGCAGGACAGCGGTGGACCTGCACGAAGTCGTCGTCGACGATGTAGCAGCCCGAGCGCTCGAGCGTCTTGATCAGGCCGAGCGGCGGCTGCTCGCAGAAGGAGCCGACCAGCATCACGCGCGCCTGGTCCATCGGGCGGCGCGAGGCGTCGGCCTCGACGGCAGCGCGATACTCGTCGAGCAGCGCGTCGAAGCTCTCGACCGGCAGGACGAGCCCGGCGCGCAGCAGGAGGTAGAGCTCCGCAGGTCGGCACCTTCCAGGGCTCGCGCTCGCGCAGGGCGTAGAGCTCGTAGACCCGGCGCCGGTTGCCGTTGTACGCCGCGAGCGAAGCGCGCAGCGCCTCGGCGTCGTAGGGCCGGGCGCCGCGCGCCGTCGAGCTCGCGCCGACAGTGACTCGAGCTCCTCGCGCATGAAGGCGCCGCCGATCTCCGGCGTCGAAGTCCTGCGGCACGTCGAGGTAGCGCACCAGCTTGTCCGGGAACCGCATCTGCCACATGCCCGACAGGTTGCGGATCACGTCGCAGATGGCGGGGAAGAGGACGCCGTCGAGGACGTCGAGCTGGCCGCCGAGCCCGAGCTCGACGACGCTGCGCGGCAGGTGGCAGATGTAGGACTGGTAGAAGGCGTCGCCGCGGATGATCTCGACGTCCTCGCCGCCGCCCATCAGGCCGACCGGCAGGACGCCCTGGGAGTGCAGGAGCTCGCGCGGCGCCCAGATGGGCAGGAAGCCGACCGCGAGGCCGCCGGTGGCGGCCTTCCAGTCGCGGACGGCGCCGAGCGCGAGGTCGCGGTAGAGCCGCTCGGCGCGGTCGAGGATCTCCGGAATCGGGGTGCTCATGCTTCCTCCGCGGAAAGGTTCGGACGGAACTGGATCTCGAGCTGGGTGAAGTCGCCGCCGGCGAAGCCGTGGGCGCGAAAGAACGACAGCACCGGCACGTCGGTGCGCCGGACCATCGTGCGCACCCGGCCGAGCCCGGCGGCGCGGAAGCGGCGGCAGGCTTCGGCGAGCAGGATCGAAGCGATTCCTTCGCGCTCGCGGTCGGGGTCGACGGCGATGGCGAAGATCCAGCCGCAGGGCTCGGAGCCGAACTCGAAGGCGCGCTCCTCGCCGAGCACGAAGCCGACGAGCTCGCCGTCGATCTCGGCGCCGAGGGCGATCCGCAGGCGCTCGCGGTCGCGGGCCAGGAACTGCGTCCGCACGCGCCGCCAGTAGTCGGGCACCGCTCTGCCGCGGTGGCGCGCGTCGAGCGCGACGACACGGTCGAGGTCGGCCGGCTCGAGCCGGCGCAGCCGCACGGCGCCGGACGCCGGGGCCTGGGCGGGAGCGCTCATCGGGCGGCCGGTTCCGGGCGCAGGGGAGCGACCAGCGACTCGGTGAGCTCTTCGCTCCACGGCTCCCCCGCGGCGAGGCGGCGCCGCAGCTCGAGGAAGTCGATCTCGCGGCGCTCGCGCGATCCTTCGTGAAAGGCGCGGAAGCCGGTGCGCCCCTCGGTCATCATGTTGAGCGCCAGCCAGGCGCGATTGGACTCCTTGTTGCGGTCCCAGTGCTCGAGCTTGTGCTTGCGGACGCTCTCGAGTGTCTTGGCGAGGCAGCCGGGCATCGTCTGCGCGAGCTTCCAGCAGAGCTCGTCGACGGCCTGGTCGAGGAGCGTGAGATCGAGCGTCGCCATCGCGAGCAGCGCCTTGCCGGCGGCGAGCGGCTCGCCGCTCTTGCGCTCGCCGAGGACGACGCGCCCCTCGTCGTCGAGCCAGCGCTCGGTCACGACGAGCGGATTCGGGATCCAGCGGCCGTCGAGGCGCAGCGCCGGCACGAGTCGGGTGAGCAGGCCGAGGCGGTTCGCCTTGTGGGCGCTCCAGGTCTCGCAGAGCGTGCAGCTCTCCATCGCCGCCTCGATGCCGACGAAGAGCGGCAGGAAGTCGGTCGAGCCGCCGTCGGGCGCCGAGCCGTGGCGCGGCCCCGCCTGGCCGAATTGCGCCAGGTCCTGCGCGAGCGAGAAATCGCAGGCCATGCCGATCTCCTGGCCGCCGCGCGATGCGCATGCCGTTGACGCGGCAGATGACCGGCTTGTCGCAGGTCAGGATCGCGGTGACCATGTCGTTGAAGAGCCGCATGTACTGCCGGTACTCCTCGGGGCGGCCGGCGTAGTAGGTGGCGTACTCCTCGGTGTTGCCGCCGGTGCAGAAGGCGCGGTCGCCGCCGCCGGTGAAGACCACCGCCACGCAGGCGCGGTCGTTCGAGGCGTGGCGGAAGCCGAGGATGACCTGCTTGACCATCTCGGTGGTGTAGGAGTTGAACTGTCGCGGGTTGTCGAGCGTGATGCGGACGACGACGAGCCCATCGGCGACCTGGCCGTCGGGGCCGCGCAGCGGCAGCCGCTCGTAGCGCACGCCGGGTGTGTCGGCGGCCGGCGCGAGATCGTGGTTCCTGAAGGTGAAGCTCATGGATGGGCCTCCGGGACGAGGACGACGCGGCGCGGGCGGGCCGCCGCGTGGAGCGAAGCGAAGATGTCGTTGATCTCGGCGAGCGGCCGCCGCTCGACGAAGGGCTCGATCGCGACCTGGCCCGACAGGACGAGCTCGACGATCGCCGGGTAGTGCTCGGGGAGGCAGGCCCAGTTCCCCTGGACGGTGGCGTCGAAGGCCATCACGTTCGAGAGCCGCAGCTCGACCTTGGCGGGAGTGAAACCGACCACGCCGAGGTAGCCGCCGTGGCCGAGCAGTCCCCAGGCCGTCTGCTGGCCGGCGGTCGTTCCCGAGGTCTCGAAGATGAACTGACGGAAGGAGGGGATGGAGCGCTCGGCGGCGAAGCCCTGGACCGCGGCCTTGATCGCCTTGAAGTCGAGCGCCCGGGCATTCAGGCCGAGCGCGGCGCCGTGGGCGCCGATCTGCGCGAGCCGCGCCGCGTCGACGTCGATCGCGACGACGGAGGCGCCGAGCGCGGCGGCGACCTGGACGCCGAAGCCGCCGACGCCGCCGGCGCCGACGAAGATCGCGAGGTCGCCCGCGCCGAGCCCGCTGCGCGCGATCGCCTGGTAGGGGGTCGAGACCGCGTCGGCGATCACCGACAGCGCGGCGAGGTCGAGTCCGAGCGGATTGCGCGCGGGGTCGGCGAGGTCCGGAACCGGACAGAGGCCGCGCGCCGGCACCCGGACGTGCGTCGCGAAACCGCCGTGGACGTCGTTGCCGGGAAAGATCTGGTGCGGACAGACGGCGCCGCGGCCGGCACGGCAGGCGGGGCAGACGCCGCAGGGGATGACCGCCGGCACGACCACCGGGCGGCCGAGCCAGCTCTCCTCGCCGGGCGCCGCTTCGACCACGACGCCCGAGATCTCGTGGCCGAGCGTCAGCGGGAGCGGATGGCGCGTCGGGACGCCGTCGTAGAAGAAGCCGAGATCGGTGTGGCAGACGCCGCAGCCGGCGACGGCGACGATGACCTCGCCGGCGCCCGGCGTCTCCTCGCGCCGGTCGAGCCGCATCGCGCTGCCGAGTTGGTGAACGGTCCAGGCGGTGACTTCCATGGCGGGCTCCCGAGTCGTCCGGACGACTAAATAGGACATGCAATTCCTATATCGCGCCGGGAACGCTGTCGCCACCCGGCGGGGCGGGGCCGACTAGAATGCGGGCGCTTTGTCTCTCTCTGCGCTCCCTTCTGTCCGGCTCGACGGCGAGTCGTTGACCTTGGACGAGCTGCGGCGCGTCGCGCTCGAGGGTGCCACCGTCGTCCTGGACGACGCGGCCCGCCAGCGCGTGCGCGCGGCGCGCGGCGTGGTGGATCGCGCCGTCGCGAGCGGCGAGGCGGTCTACGGCGTCAACACCGGCTTCGGCAATCTCGCCAACGTGCGCATTCCGGCGGCCGACCTGGCGACGCTGCAGGAGCGCCTGCTGCTGTCGCATGCCGCTGGCATCGGCGAGCCGCTCCCGGAATCCGCCGTGCGCGGCATGCTGCTCCTGCGCGCCAACACGCTGGCGCGCGGCTACTCCGGCGTGCGCGAGGAGATCGTCGACGGGCTGCTGGCGCTGCTCGATCGGGGCATCCACCCGGTGGTGCCGTCACGCGGCTCGGTGGGAGCTTCGGGCGACCTGGCGCCGCTGGCGCACCTGGCGCTGCCGCTGATCGGTCGCGGCGAGGTCTTTCATCGCGGACGCCGGCGGCCGGCGGCCGAGGCTCTCGCGGAGGAGGGGCTCGCGCCGGTCGCGCTGGCGCCGCGCGAGGGGCTGGGCCTGATCAACGGCACGCAGGCGATGACCTCGCTCCTCGCCCTGGCGCTCGTCGAAGCGCGGAAGCTCGCGCGGGTCGCCGACCTCGTCGGCGCGCTGGCGACCGACGCCTTCCGCGGCACCGACACCGCCTTCGACGCGCGTGTCCACGCCGTGCGCGCTCATCCCGGGCAGCGCGACTCGGCGGCGAACCTCTGGCGCCTGATGGCGGGCTCGGCGATCCGCGACTCCCATCGCGTCGACGACGTCCGGATCCAGGACCCCTACTCGTTCCGCTGCATGCCGCAGGTGCACGGTGCGGTGCGCGATCTGCTCGACGACGTCGAGCGCAAGCTCGTCATCGAGATGAACGCGGCCACCGACAACCCGCTGGTCTTCGCCGATTCGGACGAGATGCTCTCCGGCGGCAACTTCCACGGCGAGCCGATGGCGCTGGCGGCCGACGTGCTCGCCATCGCGCTGGCCGAGCTCGGCTCGATCTCGGAGCGCCGCACCGAGAAGCTGACCAACGACGCCTTCTCGGGGCTGCCGCCCTTCCTGGTCGAGAACGCCGGCCTCAACTCCGGCTTCATGATGGCGCAGGTCACCGCCGCCGCCCTGGTGTCCGAGAACAAGACTCTCGCGCATCCGGCGTCGGTCGATTCGATCCCGACCTCCGCCGACAAGGAGGACCACGTCTCGATGGGGATGTGGGCGGCGATCAAGGCGGGGCAGGTGGCCGACAACGTGCGGCGGATCCTGGCGATCGAGCTGCTCGCCGCGGCGCAGGGGATCGACCTGCTGCGCCCGCTGCGCTCGAGCGCTGCGCTCGAAGCCCTGCACGCGTCGGTTCGCGGGAAGATCGCCCGCTGGGATCAGGATCGGGAGATGGGACCCGACCTCGCCGCCGCGGAGCGTTTCCTGGCCGGCGAGATCGATCCCCATATCGCGGGGCTGGCGTGAGCCCGGCTCCCGCTCTGCCGCTCGCCGAGCTCGAGTTCGAGACCTTTCGCTCCTCGGGACCCGGGGGGCAGAACGTCAACAAGGTCGAGACGGCGGTTCGGCTGCGCTGGAATCTCGCCGCCACGAGCGCGCTCGACGAGGGCGTCAAGGCGCGCCTCGCGGCGCTCGCCGGCCAGCGCCTGACGGCGGAAGGCGTCCTGCTCATCGAGGCGAGGCGATTCCGCAGCCAGGAGAAGAATCGCGAGGACGCGCTGGCGCGCCTCGCCGAGCTGCTGGAGAGAGCCGCCCGCGTGCCGCGCAAGCGGCGCGCCACCAAGCCGGGGCGCGCGGCCCGCGAGCGCCGGCTGGGCGCCAAGAAGCGGCGCTCGGTGCTCAAGCGCCAGCGCCGCAGCGACGACTGAGCGGCGTCCGATCGCCCGATGCGCCCGGTCGACTACATCGCCCTCGCGATTCCGGTCTTCTTCCTGCTGATCGGCTTCGAGGCCCTCTACGCGCGCCTGCGGGGGGAGAAGCTCTACCGCCTCAACGACTCGGTCAACGACCTCTCGACCGGCATTCTCGACCAGGTGGCCGGCGTCTTCACCAAGGCGATCACGGTCGGCGCCTATGCCTGGGTCTGGGAGCGCTTCCGCGTCTCGGAGTGGCCGGCGAGCTCCGCCTGGACCTGGGTGCTCTGCTTTCTCGGCGTCGACTTCTTCTACTACTGGTTCCACCGCGTCAGCCACGAGTCCAACCTGCCGTGGGGGGCGCACATCGTCCACCACTCGTCCGAAGAGTTCAATCTGTCGGTGGCGCTGCGGCAGGGCGCCTTCCAGTCGCTCTGGAGCTTCCCCTTCTACCTGCCGCTCGCCTGGCTGGGCTTTTCGCCGCTCGTCTTCCTCGCCTGCTCGAGCTTCGACACCCTCTACCAGTTCTGGATCCACACCCGCGCCATCCGCACGCTGGGGCCGCTCGAGTGGGTGCTCAACACGCCATCGCACCACCGGGTGCACCACGGCTGCGATGCGAAGTACATCGACCGCAACTACGCCGGCACCCTGATCGTCTGGGACCGCCTGTTCGGCTCCTTCCAGGCCGAGGAGGAGGAGCCGGTCTACGGCATCACCAAGCCGCTCGCGAGCTGGAACCCGCTGTGGGCCAACGTGCACCACTACGTCGACCTGGCGCGGGCGAGCCGCCGTGCGCCGAGCACCGTGGACGCGATCCGGCTCTGGTTCAAGGGGCCCGGCTGGCAGCCGGCCTGGGTCAAGGAGTCGCTCTACGGCGCGCCGATCGTCTCGCCGCTCACCGCCGGCGAAGCGGGGAAGTACGACGCGCGGCCGGAGCGGCCGCTCACCGGCTACGCGATGGTCCAGTTCGCGGGCGGACTCGTCGCGACGCTGGCGCTGCTCTGGGGGGAGCAGCGGTGGACCGGCGGCGAGCGGGTCGGGCTCGCGCTGGCGATCGTCTGGACGGTGCTGAACGTCGGGCTCCTCTTCGATCGGCGCGGCTGGGTCGTGCGCTCGGAGCTGCTGCGGCTCGGCGCGCTCTGGGCGCTCGGCGCGGCGTGGGCGAGCGAGCGGCTGGCGGGGGGCGCCTTCGGCGCGGTGACTGTCGGCACGCTCGCCTTCGCCGCGCTGTCGGCCGCCTGGCTGCTGCGCTGGCGCGTCGCGCTGGAGCGTCCGGACCGGGCGACCGCCTAGAATCCGCGCCACGATGCTCTTCCGCCAGATCTTCGACGATCGCCTCGCCCAGTACGCCTACCTCGTCGGCTGCCAGCGCACCCGCGAGGCGATCCTCGTCGATCCCGAGCGCGACGTCGACCGCTATCTCGAGATCGCGCGGCAGGAAGGCCTGCGCATCGTGGCGGTCACCGAGACGCACATCCACGCCGATTTCCTCTCCGGCGCCCGCGAGCTCGCGCAGCGCGACCCGGCGGTCCGACTCTGCCTCTCGGACGAAGGGGACGCCGACTGGAAATACCGCTGGCCCGATGCCGACGGCCGCGCCTGGTCGAAGCTCCGCCACGGCGACTCGATCCGCATCGGCCATGTCGAGCTGCGCGCCCTGCACACGCCGGGGCACACGCCCGAGCACCTCTCCTTCCTGATCGTCGATCACGGCGGAGGCGCCGACGAGCCGATGGCGCTGCTGTCGGGCGACTTCGTCTTCGTCGGCGACCTCGGCCGGCCCGACCTGCTGGAGACGGCGGCCGGCGTGCACGGAGCGATGGAGCCGTCGGCACGCCGCCTCTTCGCCAGCGCGCGCGAGTTCCTGGCACTGCCGGAGTGGATCCAGGTCTGGCCGGGACACGGGGCCGGCAGCGCCTGCGGCAAGGCGCTCGGCGCCGTGCCTTCGACGACCGTCGGCTACGAGAAGCGCTTCTCGCCGGCGCTCCACGCCGTCGGCGCCGGGGAGCGCGACTTCATCGACTTCATTCTCGCCGGCCAGCCCGAGCCGCCGGTCTATTTCGCGCGCATGAAGCACCTGAACCGGGACGGCGCGCCGCTGCTCGGGGCGCTGCCGGCGCCACGCCGCCTCTCGGCCGGCGAGCTCGCCGCCGCGGCGCGCGCGGGGGCGACGGTGCTCGACCTGCGCACCGACCGCAGCGCCTTTCTCGCCGATCACCTGCGGGGATCGCTCGGCGCGCCGTTCAACCGCGCCTTCGCGACCGTGGCCGGCTCCTACGTCAGGCCAGAGGACGAGATCGTCCTCGTGGCGCCGGAAGCGCTGGTCGAGGCGGCCGTTCGCACGCTGGTGCGGGTCGGGCTGGACGGCGTCACGGGCTGGGCGCCGCCGGAGATGCTCGCCGATCTCCCGGCCGATGCCCGCGCAGCGCTGCCGGAGCTGGACTTCGGAGCCCTCGAAAGGCAGAGGCTGGGAGAGCGAGTGGCGCTGCTCGATGTGCGTGCCGCGAGCGAGTTCGCCGCCGGGCACGTGCCGGGAGCTCTGAACGTGGCGCATACCCGCCTGGCGGCGGATCTCGACGAGCTGCCCCGCGACCGTCCGCTCCTCGTCTACTGCGAGAGCGGCGCCCGCTCGACGGCGGCCGCCGCGTTCCTCGCCCGGCAGGGCTTCGACGTGCGCTGCGTCGTGGGCAACTTCTTCGACTGGCGCGCGACCGCGGCCGCGAGCTGAAGGGTGACGCCGCTCGCCTGGGCCGGCGCGCTCATGGTCGGGCTCGCGCTCGGCCTGCTCGGATCCGGCGGTTCGATCCTCACGGTGCCGATCCTGGTCTTCCTGGTGGGGCTCGAGGAGAAGACCGCCATTGCCAGCTCGCTCGTCATCGTCGGGGCGATCGCGATGGCGGGCGCGCTGCTGGCGGCTTTGCGCCGCCGCGTCGCCTGGCGCAGCGTCGTTCTCTTCGGGCTGCCGGGCATGGCGGGAACGGCGGCGGGAACGGCGATCGCGCGCTTCGTCTCCGGAGCGGTGCAGCTCGCTGTGTTCGCGCTCTTCATGCTGGCGGCCGCCGCCAGCATGTTGCGGCGCCGGCCGCCGGAGGAGGACGGTGCGCGGCACGACGCGCGCGCCGCGTGGAAGCTCGGCCTCGAGGGATTCGGCGTCGGCGCCGTCACCGGTTTCGTCGGCATCGGCGGCGGCTTCCTGATCGTTCCCGCGCTCGTCCTGCTCGGCGGATTGCCGATGTCGATCGCGGTCGGCACCAGCCTCTGGATCATCGCCCTCAACGCCTTCACCGGTTTCGCGCGCTCGCTCGGGCCGCTCGCCGCGCTCGGGTTGCGCATCGACTGGCATCTGGTCGCGTCGTTCGCCGGCTTCGGAGCGCTGGCCAGCCTCGCCGGCAATCAGGTCGGCGCGCGCCTGCCCCAGGCGTTCCTCCGGCGCGCTTTCGGCGTCGCCCTGATCGGACTCGGGCTCTTCGTGCTGGCGCGTTCTCTGGCGCGCCTGGCCGGCTAGGAAGGGGAGGAGGAGAGGATCACGGTCGGGGGCTTCGGCCCGGGGTCACAGACGGGGAATCGCGTCTGAAATCTTCCCGCGGCCTCGCCGCCGCTGAGAAGCGCGAACCGTCTCAACCCTCCGCCGGAATGGCGGAACCTCGTGACGCCTTCGGCCGGAGGCTCGCAGAGGCCGAGGTCGCGGGACCAGCGCCGCGAGGGGGACGGAGGGGGCGACCAGTAGATCCGGGCCGATCGACCCCCGACCGTGCGAGGCCATTGAACCGCCCGCGACAGATGTTGTCAAGGCGAAAATTTGGCGCGGTGTTGGTGGTTCCGCTTCTTGCACACCTAAATACAAGTAATTAAATATGTTAACGCCTGCGTAACGGCTCGGTGACAGGGCGCCGGGTGCCGCTGGGCGAGGCCCGCTCCGGGCACCCGAACGACGGAATCCGGCAGGGGAATGGCGGCGACACTAGAATCGGCTCATGACCGTCGCCAGGCTCCCCCGGACCGTTCGCGCCCCGCGCGGGACAGAGCTCTCCTGCCGCGGCTGGCTGCAGGAAGCCGCGCTGCGCATGCTGATGAACAATCTCGATCCCGAAGTCGCCGAGCGGCCGCAAGAGCTCGTCGTTTACGGCGGATCCGGGAAGGCGGCGCGCAACTGGGAGTGCTTCGAGGCGATCGTCGCCACGCTGCGCCGGCTCGGCGACGACGAGACGCTGCTCGTGCAGTCAGGCAAGCCGGTCGCCGTCTTCCGATCGCATCCCGACGCGCCGCGCGTGCTGATCGCCAACTCGAACCTTGTCCCGAAATGGGGCACGATCGACGAGTTCCGCCGCCTCGAAGCGCTCGGCCTGACGATGTACGGCCAGATGACCGCCGGCTCCTGGATCTACATCGGCACTCAGGGAATCCTGCAGGGGACCTACGAGACGCTCGCCGAGCTGGCGCGCCAGCACTTCGGCGGCTCGCTGGCGGGGCGGCTCACCGTCACCGCCGGTCTCGGCGGCATGGGAGGCGCGCAGCCGCTGGCGGTCACCATGAACGAAGGGGTCTGCCTCGCGGCCGAGGTCGATCGCTCGCGCATCGAGAAGCGGCTCGCGACGCGCTACCTCGACGAGGTGGCGCCGTCGCTCGCGGCGGGCATCGCGCGGGCGCTGGCGGCGCGCGAGGCGCGCGAGGCGGTGTCGATCGCCGTCGAGGCGAACGCGGTCGACCTGCTCGAGGCGCTGGTCTCCGAGGGCGTCACCCCCGACGTGGTGACCGACCAGACTTCGGCGCACGACAACCTGAACGGCTACGTTCCGCACGGCGTGAGCTTCCCGGAAGCGCTCGCGCTGCGGGCGTCGGACCCGGACGAGTACATCCGACGTGCCATGGCCTCGATGGCCGCCCACGTGCGGGCGATGCTCGACCTGCAGAACCGCGGTGCGGTGACCTTCGACTACGGCAACAACCTGCGCGGCCAGGCGCAGGAGGTCGGCGTCGACGACGCGTTCGACATCGGCGGCTTCGTCCCCCTCTTCATCCGGCCGCTCTTCTGCGAGGGGAAGGGACCCTTCCGCTGGGCGGTCCTCTCCGGCGATCCCGAGGATCTCCGTGTCACCGACGAAGCGCTCCTCGAGCTCTTCCCGGAGGACGCCAAGCTCCACCGGTGGATCCGGATGGCGCAGAAGCGGGTCGCCTTCCAGGGGCTGCCGGCGCGGATCTGCTGGCTCGGCTACCGCGAGCGCGACAAGGCCGGCCGGCTCTTCAACGACCTGGTCGCCACCGGGCGGGTCTCGGCGCCGATCGTCATCGGCCGCGATCACCTCGACTGCGGATCGGTCGCGTCGCCCTACCGCGAGACCGAGGCGATGAAGGACGGCTCGGACGCCATCGCCGACTGGCCGATACTCAACGCGCTGATCAACGCGGTGAACGGCGCCAGCTGGATCTCGGTCCACCATGGCGGCGGTGTCGGCATCGGCAATTCGATCCACGCCGGCATGGTGATCGTGGCCGACGGCACGCCCGAGGCGGCGCGCCGGCTCGACCGCGTGCTGACCAGCGATCCGGGCATGGGCGTGGCGCGCCACGTCGACGCCGGCTATGACGAAGCGGTCGCCTGCGCGCGGCGCACCGGCATCGACCTTCCGATGCTCCGCGACTGAGCCGGCGGCGCCCCGGTCCGCGACTTGCACCCGAAGCTGCCGCGACCGATGCGCTTGCGCCGTCCACGTGATCTTGCCGCCCTCGGCGCGCTGCTGCTGGCGGCGATGCTGTTCGCCTTCTCTTGGTACGAGGAACGTGCGGCCGGCGGCGGCGGGCCGGCCGAAGAGGCGGCCATCGAGCGGAGCTACGCGGCCTCCTGGCGGGAGCTGGACGCGCTGGCCGCGGCAGCGAGCCGCGCCGTCGGAACAGAGGTGCTCGCCGGCGCCGATCGCGGGCGCCTCTTCGGCGCCCTCGGTCGCCTCGCCGCTGCGCCCGGCGCCCGCGGCGCGACGCTCCTCCTCTATGGCCCGGCCGGCGATCTCGAGGCCTGGGCGGGCCCCGGCCTGCTGCAGGATCCCGCGCCCGCGAGCCTCGCCGCGCCGCTCGGCTTCGACCAGAGCGTGCTGACGGCGCGCACCTTCGCGACGCGGCCGCTCGCCGGCGCCGCCGGCGCGAGCTGGCGCCTCGTCGTCGCGCGCAGCCACGACCGGAATGACGAGCCTCCGGTCGCGGACGCCGACCGTGGGCGATGGAGCGTTCCCGGCTGGTCCCTCGCGGCGGCCGCCGCGGCCGCGGCGCCGCCCGAGTTGCGGCTCGAAGGAACGGTCCGGCGTTTGCCTTCGGTGGACGTCGCGCTCTGGCGGACCGCGGCGCGCGGGCTTCTCGCTCTCGCGCTGCTCGTCTGGGCGATCGGCGCCTGGCGCCGGATGCAGGGCGGTTTCTCGACGAGGTCGATCGCCGCGTTCGCAGCGGCCGCCGGTTTCGCGGGAAGCGCGCTCGGCGCCTCCTCCGGCGACGCACTGGCGCTGGCGGCCGCGGTCGCCGCGACGGGAGGCGCGCTTTGGCGGGCGCCCGCGCTCCGGTTCTCTCGCCTCGCCTGGATCCCCGGCGCGCTCGCCGGTCCGGCTCTGCTCCTTTGGCTGCGCAGCGCGTCGGCCGGCGACTTCGCGCTGACCCGGGCGCTGGCGGCGACCCCGGCGGTGGCGGTGGCTCGCCTCGCCTGGAGCCTCGCGCTGTTCGCGCTCGTCGCCCTGGGGGCCGCCGGCTCGAGAGCTTCTTCGGCTCGCGGCGGGCGACTCTGGCTGCCGGTCGCCTTCGCGGCGGCTCTCGGCGCCGCGCTCGCCCTCGCGCATCCGCCGGTCGCCTTCGCCGCGCTGGCGCTCGCCGGCGGCGCCGGCGCGCTGGCGACGCGCGGCCGGCGGCTCTCGGCGACGCCGCCGGTGCTCCTGCTCTCTGCGCTGATCGCGGGCGCCGCCATCGCCGCGGGGGAGTGGAGCGCCGCGGCGCGCGCCGCCGCGGAGCGCACGCTCGCCCTGCTGCCGCCGCAGAGGGCCGAGATGGAGAGCTTCGGTGATCGCATCGCGCAGTCGCTCGACGCCGCCACCGCGCGCCTCGAGCTGCCGGCGGGCTCGACAGCGCCGCCGGTAGACGCCGCTTTCGCCCTCTGGCGGCGCTCGCTGCTGGCGCGGGGCGACGCGGTCAGCGCGGTGACGCTGGTCGCGCCGGGCGGCGTCGGAGTCACTTTCTCGAGCGGCTTGCCGCTCGACTCCGCCGGCCGGGTGGACGACAGCCCGGTGCGCTGGGTCGATCGCGCGCCGCGGGCCTGGATCGAGCGGGGCCTCGAAGGAGAGCGCGAGCTGCGCGATTCGAGCGGCGACGTCTGGCGTCTCCGCTGGGCGCTCGTCCCCCGCCCCGGTTTCGAGCTCGGGCGGCAGGGCGAGAGCGCCGAGGAGCTCCTCGACACGCTGCGCGCCGAGCCGGCGCGGGCCGCTGCCGCGCGTCTGCCGGCGCCCGTTCGCGCCGTGATCTACGGTTCCGACGGCACGCCCCTCTCGACCCCCTGGCTCGAAGGGACGCCGGTGCTCGACCCTGCATGGCGCGAGGGCACGAGGTGGAGCGGCCGGGTCGACACTCCCGAAGGGCACGCCGCGGTCGCGCTCGCTTCGCGCGATGGCATTCGGGCGGCGCTCTTCCTGCTCGCTCCCACGCCGACCGCCGCGCTCGTGCGCGCCGGGCGAGTCGCGGCGACCCTGGTCCTCGCGGCGCTCGCCGCCGCCGTTCTCGCCGCCCTGCTCGCCGGAACGCCGCTCGAGCGGATCGCCCGTCTGCGGCGAAGCTGGAGCTCCTACTCGCGGCGGCTGGTCGTGGTGCTCTCGGCGCTCCTCCTGCTGCCGGCGCTGGCGCTCGCGGCGCTCCTGTCGGGCGCGCTCGAGCGCCGCGTCGTGCGCGAGCAGGAGGCGGCGTCGCTCGACGCGCTGCGCTCGGCGCAGCGCGTGCTCGGCGAATATGTCCTCTCGCTCGAGCCCGGCTTCGGCATCGGCACGGCGATCGACGACCGGCTGCTCGAGTGGCTGGCGCGGGTGGTCGGCAACGAGGTCCACCTCTACTGGGGGAGCGAGATCTACGCCTCGTCGAATCGCGACCTCTTCGCCGCCGGCATCCTGCCGCACCGCATCCCCGGCGAAGTCTGGTCGCGGATCGCG
Organism: Thermoanaerobaculia bacterium; assembly: GCA_963699245.1. Classification (GTDB taxonomy): domain Bacteria; phylum Acidobacteriota; class Thermoanaerobaculia; order Multivoradales; family JAGPDF01; genus JACTMI01. The sequence goes on along the minus strand of OY969426.1, from coordinate 769,751 downwards.
CTCGGCGGCGAGAGAGTCGCCCGCCGGCAGGTCGAGGGCATCGAAGGGGAGCACGAGACGAGCAGCGAGCTCTACGCGCCGCTCGAGATCCCGGGCGTGCCGCGACAGGCGGCGCGGCTGGTGCTGGCCCTGCCGCTGCTCTCGCGCCAGGCCGACGTCGCTGCCGAGACCGCCCAGGTGCGCGAGCGCGCCCTGCTGGCGACGCTCGCCGTGGCGCTCGCGGCCGCCGCCGCCGGCGCCCTGCTGGCGCGGCGCTTCACCCGGCCGATCCAGGCGCTCGTCGACGGGACGCGGCGCATCGCCGAGGGGGCGGCGTCACTCGGCTTTCGCCCCGGCGAGCAGGAGCTCGTGCTCCTCGCCGAGGCGATCGACCGCATGGCGGCGCGCATCGCCGAAGCGCGCGAGCGACTGCTCGACGAGAAGCGGCTGGTCGAGCGGGTGGTCGAGAACGTCACCGCGGCGGTGGCGGCGCTCGATCGCGACGGCTGCGTCCTGCTCGCCAACCAGCTCGCGCGCCGCTGGATGGGGGCGACGCCGGGAGCGCCGCTGGCGAGCGACGCGATCGGCGAGCGCCACCCCGACCTGGCGCGAGCGCTGCGCCTGCCGGCCTCCGGCGAGCCGGTGACCGTGCGCCTCTCGGGTGCCGGCGGCGAGCGCGACTGGGCGCTGGTGCGGGTGCCGCTGCCGGGGGGTGGCGAGCCGAGCGAGCTGGTGGTGGTCGAGGACGTCACCGACGTCGCGCGCGCGCAGCGGCTGGAGGCGTGGGCGGGGATGGCCCGCATCATCGCGCACGAGATCAAGAACCCGCTGACGCCGATCCGTCTCTCGGCCGAGCACCTGCGCGAGGTCTGGCGCCGCGATCGCGAGCACTTCGAGCCGGTGCTCGATCGCTGCCTCGACAACATCCTGGTCCAGGTCGAGGATCTCCGCCGCACCGCTTCCGAGTTCTCGCTCTACAGCGAGATTCCGCGCATCGAGCCGACGTCCGGGGATCTCGTCGCGGCGGTGGCCGAGGTCGTCGAGGCCTATCGGGCGGCGCCCCCGGCTGGCGTCGAGATCCTCTGGCAGCCGCCGGCGGGGGAGATCCGCACTCTTTTCGACCGTCGCCTCCTGTCGCGAGCGGTCCGCAACCTGATCGAGAACGCCTTACGTGCCTCGGCGAGCGCGGGGCGGGTCGAGATCGACGTCTCTCGCGACGAGGCGGTTGCCCGCATCCGCGTGGCCGACGCCGGGCCGGGCGTGCCGGCCGAGCTGATCGGCCGCGTCCTCGAGCCCTACTTCTCGACCCAGTCGGGCGGCACCGGCCTCGGCCTGCCGATCGCCCGCCGCGTCGCCGAGGAGCACGGCGGCGCGCTTTCTCTGCGCAACCGGCCGCAGGGGGACTCGAAGTGACCGTTACAATCCCGCTGCGATGAGCTTCCAGCGCGGCGCCCGTGCGGGCGCCGGAATCCTTCCCGTCCTCCTTCTCGCGGCGCTCGGCTGCGGACCGGGCGCCGGCCCGCCCAAGGGGCGATTCACCGCCGTCTGGGTGGCTCGCGCTTCCGCTCCGCTCACCGCGCGCGAGCTCGAGTCGCTCGGCGCCGCCGGCGTCAACGAGCTCTTCTTCGAGGTCGCCACCCTCGACGCGTCGAGCGACCCGCCGGCGCTGCGCGAGGCGTTCGCGCGTCCGTTGCCGCGCGCCTTTCCGGCGACGCTGGTGGTCACCGGAACGTGGAACCGTCCGGAGGCGCGCGCCGGAGCGCTCGCCGAGGCCTGGGCGGCGCGCCTCGACGCGCTCGCTCTCGCCGCCGAGCGGCTCGGCGCCACTCCGGTCGGCGTGCACTTCGAGCTCGCCGGGGCCGACGGGAAGCTCGCCCCGGTGCTCGCCGCGCTGCGGCGCCGCCTGCACGGGCGCTACTTCGTCTCGGCGGGCCTCGAGCGCGACGCGGTCGGCGGCGAGGCCGCGGCGAAGATCGCCGGCGCCGTCGACTTCGTGACCCTCTTCGCCTACGGCCAGGCGCCGGAGGAGAGGGAGGATCCGGCGCGCTGGGATCTCGAGCGCACCGCCGAGACGCTCGGCGCGGCGGCGCGCCTGAAGCGTCCGTACGCGGCGGGCGCGTGGACGCTGGCGTCGGCCCGGCTGCGCGGCCGCGAGGATGCCGGCGGCGATCCCGCGCAAGGCGTGTCGCTGGCGCAGCTCCTGCGCCGGCCGGGCCTCGACCCGCGTCCCGGCACCGTGCTCGAGGCGCTCAACCGGCAAGTGGTCGAGGTCGTGGCGCGGCGGCCGCAGCGGCTGGGGGCGTGGGACCTCGCCGCCGGCGACTCGGTGCGGGTGGTGCGCGCCGCGACGCCCGATCTCGAGGCCTTCCTCGCGGCGCTGCCACCGGCCGGCGAGGCGCGCATCGGCGTCGTCCTGCGGGCGCTGCCGGCGCCGGCCGACGCCCTCTCGCTCGGCCCCGACAGCGTGGCCGAAGCGCTCCTGCCCGGAGCCGCCGAGCCGAATCTGGAAGTGAGGGTCGAAGAGCTCCCGGCGTCGGGCGAACGCTTCCGGTTCCGGGTCGTGCTGAGCAATCGCGGCGCGGAGCCGACCGACCTCGCCAGCGCCGGCGCCAATCGCCTCGAGCTGCGTCTCGCCGGCGGCGTGCTGGGGGCCGTCGCGCCGGGGGACTTCGCGGGCTGGGAGCAGCTCTGGCAGGGGCGCGAATCGCGCACCCTGCGCGCGCTGCGCGAGGCGGATACGCTTCGCCTGTCGACTCCCTTCGTCGGCGCCGGAGAACGCCTGGCGAGCGGGCCGATCGAAGTGCGGCGGCGGGGAGGGGGAGCGCCCACGCTGCGCGTCGGCGGCACCTTTCTGCTGGCGAGTGGCAGGATCCTGAATCTGCCCGAGCTCGAATGGAGCTTCGGGTCGCAACGCTGAACGGTCGCATCGAGAGGAGCGGGAATGAATCGCCGTGGTCTGGCTGTGATGGGAGCCGTCGTGATGCTCGGTTGCTCGGGGACGAAACCGCCGCACGGCCCGGCCGAGGCGCCGCGCGCCGTCGGGACGCGGCCCCCGGAGCTCGGTCCCAAAGTCGCCGGGCTCGAGCGCCGGGCGGGGCTTTTCGATCTCTACGTCGACCGGGCGCAGGGCAAGGTCTTCGCCGTCCTGCCGGCGGCGAACGGACCGCGCGGCCGCATCGCCGAGGTGCTCTACGTCGAAGGCATCACCACCGGCCTCGGCTCCAACCCGGTGGGGCTCGACCGCGGACAGCTCGGCGACACGCAGGTGCTCGACGTGCGCCGCGTCGGCTCGCGGATCCTCTTCGAGGCGGAGAACCTGCGCTACCGGGCGCAGACCGACGACCCCGCGGAGCGCGCCACGGTGCGCGAGTCCTTCGCGACCTCGGTGATCTGGTCGGGCGAAGTCCTGGCCGAGGACCTGGTCGGGCGCACGCTCGTCGACCTGACCTCCTTCCTGGTGCGCGACGCGCACGGCGTCGGCGTCCGTCTCGCCCAGACCGGGCAGGGCAGCTTCTCGCTCGACCGCGACCGCAGCGCGATCGACCTCGACGCCTGCCTCGCCTTTCCGAAGAACCTCGAGTTCGAGGCGGTGCTGACCTTCGCGGGCTCGCAGCCCGGCCCCGAGGTGCGCGCCACCGCGCCCGATCCGCAAGCGGTGACGCTGGTCCAGCACCAGTCGCTGCTGCGCGCTCCCGCCGGACGGCTACAAGCCGCGCGACTACGACCCGCGGATGGGTTCGTTCGCGGTCGAGTTCGCCGACTACTCGGCGCCGCTCGACAAGCCCATCGACCCATCGCTGGATCGTCCGTCACCGCCTGGAGAAGACCGACCCCGCGGCGGCGCACTCGCCGGTCAGGGAGCCGATCGTCTACTACGTCGATCGCGGCGCGCCGGAGCCGGTCCGCTCCGCGCTGGTCGAAGGGGCCTCGTGGTGGGCGAAGGCGTTCGCCGCCGCCGGCTTCGACGACGCCTACCGCGTCGAGCTGCTGCCGGAAGGAGCGCATCCGCTCGACGCGCGCTACAACGTCGTGCAGTGGGTGCACCGCGCGACCCGCGGCTGGTCCTACGGCGGCGGCGTGACCGACCCGCGTACCGGCGAGATGATCAAGGGGCACGTCACGCTCGGCTCGCTGCGCATCCGCCAGGATCGTCTCCTCTTCGAAGGGCTCGCCGGCATCGGCCGCACCGGCTCCGGCGCGCCGGACGATCCGGTCGTGCTGTCGCTGGCGCGCATCCGGCAGCTGGCGGCGCACGAGGTCGGGCACACGCTCGGCTTCGCCCACAACTTCGCGGCTTCGAGCTACGGCCGCGCCTCGGTGATGGACTATCCGGCGCCGCAGGTCGACGTCACCCCCGACGGCCAGCTCGACTTCTCGCAGGCCTACGCGACCGGCATCGGCGACTGGGACATCGCGGCGACGAAGTGGGCCTACTCCGAGTTCGCCCCCGGTACCGACGAGAAGGCCGCGCTCGAAGCCATCGCGCGCGACGCGGTCGACCGCGGCATGATCTTCCTTTCCGACGTCGACGCGCGCTCGCCGTCGACCGGCAATCCGATGGCCAGCCTGTGGGACAACGGTTCCGATCCGGTGGCGGCGCTGCAGCAGACGATGCGGGTGCGCAAGCTGGCGCTCTCGCGCTTCGGCGAGAACAACATCGCCGAAGGGCAGTCGCTGGCCGGGCTGGAGGAGGTCTTCGTCCCGGTCTACCTGCACCATCGCTACCAGGCGGTGGCGGCGGCCAAGGTGGTCGGCGGGCTCGAGTACCGCCACGCCCTGCGCGGCGACGGCGAGCCGCCGGCGCGCCCCGTGGGCGGTGACCGCCAGCGGCGCGCCATCGCCGCGCTGCTCGACACGCTCACGCCGGCGGCGCTCGACATTCCCGAGAGTGCGCTGCGCGTGCTGCTGCCGCGGACGCCGGAGATGAGCCGCAATCGCGAGCTGCTCGCGAACGGCTCCGAGCCGGCCTTCGACGCCATGGGCGCGGCGGCCACCGCGGCCGACATGACGATCCGGCTCCTTCTCGATCCCGCGCGTTCGGCGCGCATGGTCGACTTCCATCGCCGCAACGCCGCGTTGCCCGACTTCTCGGAGCTCCTGGCGATGACGGTCGACCACGTCTTCGCCGACACCGCGGCGCTCTCGCCGCGCGAGGCGGAGCTCGCCCGCGTCGTGCAGCGGGTGCTGGTCGAGCGCCTGGTCGAGCTCTCGGGCGACAACGAGGCGGCGACCTGGGTGCGCGCCCGCACCGACCTCGCGCTCTCCGACCTGCTGCAGCGCATCGACCAGATCTCGCCGCTCGACACCGCGGAGCGCAGTCACTTCGACGCCCTCGGCGCCGAGATCGGGCGTCATCTCGCGCGCCCCTCGGCGCCGCGCGAGCCGTCGAGGACCGCCCAGCCGGAGCCGCCCGGCGAGCCGATCGGGTCCGCGCCGGAGACGCTGGGCGAGTGCGACTTCGGCACCGGCCATTGACCCGGCGGCCCGCCGCGCTGGCCGCTGCGGCGATGGCGCTCGCCTGCAAGGCGGGGTCGGCGCGTCCGGCGAACGAAGCGCCGCGCACCGTTCCGGTTTCGCCGGTCGAGATCGTCGCCGTCCGTCCGCACGATCCGGGCGCCTTCACCCAGGGGCTGGTCTGGGCCGACGGGCGGCTCTTCGAGAGCGTCGGCCGCTACGGCCGGTCGGAGTTGCGCGAGGTCGACCCGGCGAGCGGAGAAGTGGTGCGCCACGTCCGGCTCCCGCACGGCGAGTTCGGCGAAGGCCTGGCGCTGGTCGGCGACCGTCTGCTCCAGCTCACCTGGCAGGATGGGCGGCTCCATGTCTGGAACCGGCGCGACTTCGCGCCGATCGCGACTCTCGACTACGCCGGCGAGGGGTGGGGGCTGGCCTGGGACGGCAGCCGGCTGGTGCAGAGCGACGGCAGCGCCGTCCTCCGCTTCCGCGACCCCGCGACCTTTCGCGAGCTCTCGCGCCTCCGCGTGACGCGCGACGGCCTGCCGGTCGCCTACCTCAACGAGCTCGAGTGGGCGGAGGGGTGGCTCTACGCCAACGTCTGGCAGTCGGACGAGATCGTGCGCATCGATCCGGCCAGCGGCAAGGTCGCCGAGGTCTTCGACGCCTCGAATCTCCTGACCGACGCCGAGCGCGCCGGCGCCGACGTCCTGAACGGCATCGCCTGGGACCCGAAGCGCAAGCTCTTCCTGATCACCGGCAAGCTCTGGCCGAAGCTTTTCGAAGTCCGGCTCGGCGCCCCGCACCGCTGACGCGGGACACTCTCAGCTCGGGGCGCTCGCCGCCTGCTCGAGCAGGTCGGCGAGGAGCAGGATGCGCCGCGCGAACGAGCGCAGGTCGACGTGCTCCTCGCGCGTGTGCATGCCGCCGCCCACCGGGCCGAGGCCGTCGAGCACCGGCAGCTCGACGCCGGCCGGCAGGAAATTGGGGAAGGAGATGCCGCCGCGGTCGGTCTCGACCTCGAGCTCCCAGCCGCGCCGCGCCGCGGCGGCGACGGCGAGCGCCGCTGCCTCGCGCCGGGCGGGAGTGGGCTCGACCGGCGGGATCGGCGGCGCGAGCTCGAGGTCGAGCGCGACCTGGCGCCGCTCGGCGATGGCGGCCGCCATCGACTGCAGGCGGCGGACGGTCTCCTCGCCCTCCGCGGCGGCGAGATAGCGCACTTCCCCCTCGAGCAGCGCGCGGTCGGGCACGACGTTGAGCTGCACGTCGGTGCCGACGAGCGAAGAGCGGCCGGCGAGGTCCTCGACGAAGCCCCGCTCGCCGCCGACGCAGCGCGCGACGTTGATCGTCGGTCCGGCCGGCCGGCCGGAGAGCGATTCGGCGGCGATCATCCAGTCGGCGAGGGCGAGAATCGCCGAGCGTCCGGCGGCGAAGGCGAGGCCGGAGTGCGCGGCGCGCCCCGCGGCGCGCAGCCGGAGCATCCGCATGCCCCGGCGGCCGGCCACCAGGGTCTCGCGACCGTCGCGCCGCGGCTCGCCCGGCTCGAGCACCCAGAGGGCGCGGGCGTCCCGAGGGGGCGTCGCCACGGCACGATGCGACAGCTCGCCCGCCACCTCTTCGTCGGGAACGAGCCGCAGCTCGTAGGCCGGGGCATCGATGCCCCGGCTCGCCAGCAGGTCGAGCGCGGCGAGGAAGGCGGCGATCCCGCCCTTCATGTCGATCGCGCCGGTGGCGCGCAGGAGGTCCCCCTCCCGGCGCGGCGGCGCTGCGTCGAGCACCGTGTCGAAGTGCCCGATCACGAAGATCGGCGCCCGTCCGGCGCCTCCCGTCGCGACGAGGAGCGGCAGGGTGCCGTCGCCGGCGGGGAGCTCGTCGATCCGGGTGGCGGCGCCCCGTGCGGCGAGCTCGCCGGCGATCCGGGCGGCGATACGCCGCAGGCCGGCGGCGTCCGAGGAGGCGGAGCTCTCGGCGGTCAGCGCCTCGAGCAGCGCCAGCGCGCGCTCGAAAGCGACGGGGTCGAGATCGCCGGCCGGCGGGGCGAGATGCGAAGTCACGCGCCGAGTCTACGCGGTAGACTTCGCGGCTCGCGAAGGGAGCGCGATGGGCGAATCGATCTGGTACGTGGCCGTGCAGGGCAAGCAGGAAGGACCTTTCCCGGCGGAAGAGGTGACCGCGCGCATTCGCGCCGGCCGCCTCGATCGCCAGGCGCACGTCTTCTCCGCCGGCATGGCGGGGTGGGCCCCGGTCGCCTCGGTGCCCGAGTTCGCGGCCGCCTTCGGCGCCGCGGGCGGCGCCGTTCCGCCGCCGCCTCCGACTCTCGGCGCCGCGCACGAGATCGACTACGAGATCTTCGGCGGCGAGATGCAGTTCGTCGAGATCACCCTCGATCCCGGCGAGGCCTGCATCGCCGAGGCCGGCGCCTTCTTCTACATGGACCCCGGCATCCAGATGGAGACCATCTTCGGCGACGGCTCGCAGGCCGCGGGCGGCGGCGGCCTGATGGGGAAGCTGCTGCAGGCGGGCAAGCGGGTGCTGACCGGCGAGTCGCTCTTCATGACCGTCTTCACCAACAGCGCGGCGAAGCGCCAGAAGGTCGCGTTCGCAGCGCCCTATCCGGGGAAAATCATTCCCTTCGATCTCGCGCAGCTGCGGCGGGCAGATGCTCTGCCAGAAGGACGCCTTCCTCTGCGCGGCGAAGGGGATCTCGCTCGGCATCGCTTTCCAGAAGCGACTCGGCGCCGGGCTCTTCGGCGGCGAGGGATTCATCCTCGAGAAGCTCGAGGGAACGGGCAAGGCCTTCGTGCATGCCTGCGGCACCATCCACGAGCGGAATCTCGAGGCGGGCGAGACGCTGCGCGTCGACACCGGCTGCCTCGTCGCCTTCGAGCCGCGCGTCCACTACGACATCCAGATGGTCACCGGAGTGAAGACCTTCCTGTTCGGCGGCGAGGGGCTCTTCTTCGCCACCGTCACCGGGCCGGGCCGGGTCTGGCTGCAGTCGCTCCCCTTCGCGCGCCTGGCATCGCGCGTCGTCCAGGCATCCGGCATCGCCGGCATGCGGCCGCAAGGAGGAGGGCTCGATCCTCGGCGGCCTGGGCAATCTGCTGGACGGGGACGGCTGAGCGTGGCGCGCTCCGGCAGGCGGCGGGCGAGCGCGCTCGCTCTGCGGCCTGATTCTGGCCGGCGGCGCCGCCGCCGACAGCGATCCGGCGGAGGTCTCGCGCGCCCGCATCGAGAGCGCGCTCGGCGTGATCCGGCCCGCGCTGGTGCAACTCACGGTGGTCTCGGAGCGTTACTCGGAGGGCCGCGCGGTGCGCTATCCGAGCGCCGGCAGCGGCGTCATCGTCTCGGCCGACGGCCTGGTGCTGACCAACTACCACGTCGCCGGTCGCAGCACGCGCATCCAGGCGACGCTGATCGACGGCGACATCGTCGGCGTCGACGTGGTGGCGCACGATCCGCTGACCGACCTCTCGGTGCTTCGCCTGCAGCCGCGCCCCGACCGGGCGCCCTTCGCGTTCGCGCGCTTCGCGGCGCGGGCGCCGGAGGTCGGCGAGCCGGTCCTGGCGCTCGGCAATCCGCTGACGCTCGCCTCGTCGGTCACCCTCGGCATCGTCTCGAACACGCGGCGGGTGTTCACCGATTTCACCGCGACGCAGCTCGAGGACCTCGACCTCGACGGCGAGCCGACGGGGCTCTTCACCCAGTGGCTCCAGCACGACGCGCTGATCCTGCCCGGCAACTCGGGGGGACCGCTGGTCGATCTCGACGGCGACATCGTCGGCATCAACGAGCTCGGCGGCGCCGGCATCGGTTTCGCGATTCCCGGCCGCCTGGCGCAGAAGGTCCTGGCGAGCGCGCTGGCGGAGGGGCGGGTGCGGCGGTCGGACCTCGGCTTCACCGTGCTGCCGGTCGCCAAGCTCGGCCGCTCGAGCGGCGCGCTGGTCGCGTCGATCGCGCCCGACGGGCCGGCGGCGAAAGCCGACCTGCTGCCCGGCGACGTCGTGCTGGCCGTCGCCGGCGAGCCGGTGACGGTGCGTTTCTTCGAAGAAGTGCCGTCGTTCTACAGCCGCATCGCGGACCTGGCCGTCGGCAGCGAGGTGGGGCTCTCGATCGAACGCGGCGGCGCGACGCGCGAGCTGCGCTTGCGGACGGCGGAGCTCGAGCCGGCCTTCGGCGCCGAAGCCGAGGTTCCGCGGCTGGGCGTCACCGTGCAGGAGATCACCACCTCGATGGCGCGCGTGCGCCAGATCCCGCCGCGCGCCGGGCTGCTGATCACGAGCGTGCGGGCGGGCTCGCCCGCCGCGACCTCGCGGCCCACGATCAACGCCGGCGACGTGCTGACCGGTTTCGCGGGCCAGCCGGTGCGGACGGTCGTCGATTTCGAGAGCGCCGTGAAGGCGCAACCGGCCGGCGAGCTCCTGATGGAGCTGCTGCGCGACGACGAGAAGTTGCTCACGGTCGGCAAGCTCGACGACAAGCCGCCGGCGCCGCAGGGGGGCGAGCTGCCCAAGGCGTGGCTCGGCGTGCAGACGCAGGTCGTCACGCCGGCTCTCGCGCGGGCGCTCGAGACTCCCGACCTGCGCGGCTTCCGGATCAGCCGTGTCTTTCCGTGGACCGAGGCGGAGAAGGCCGGTCTCGCGACCGGCGACGTGGTCACCGCGGTCGACGGCGAGGTGCTCGAGGCCGAGCGGGAGCAGGACGCGGAGAACCTCCGCCACGCGGTCGAGGAGATGCCGATCGGCGGCACGGCCGAGCTCGCGCTGATGCGCGACGGCAAGTCGCGGAGCGTCACTGTCCGCCTCGAGCCGCGGCCGCGCGACGCGGGCGAGGCGAAGGCGAGCCGCCAGGAGCAGCTCGGCTTTTCGGTCCGTGAGGTCACGCTCTTCGATCGCGTCGAGTTCCACTGGGACCGCAATCAGCAGGGCGTGCTGGTCACCGAAGTGGTGCCGGGCGGCTGGAGCCAGATGGCCGGGCTCGAGCCGAACGACCTCGTGCTGGCGATCGCCGATCGTGACGTCACCGACGCGAAATCGTTCGAGCAGGTGCTGGCGACGACGCTCGCAGCCCGTCCGGCGGTGATCAAGATCTTCGTCCGCCGCGGCGCGCGGACCCACTTCGTCTTCCTGGAGCCCGACTGGGACGGCGCCGGCCGGCGCGACAAGGAGAAGCGATGAATCACCGACGCGCGACCGCCGCCTTCCTGCTCGCCCTGACCGGGCTCGCGGCGGATCTGCCGGCCGCCGAACCGAAGAGCTGGCGCGCGCTGCTCGAGCGCTACGCGCCGACCGTGGTCACGCTTCGCCTGACGCTGCGGACCGAGATGGAGGGGAGCGGCCAGCCTCCCGAAGATTCGTCCGACGAGGTGCAGGGCGCGGTGGTGGATCCGGGCGGGCTGATCCTGGTCTGGAACTCCCACCTCTCGGCGGGGCGAACCGGCGAGCTCTTCTCGCACTTCGGGGGCGAGCAGGGGATGCACATGAAGGTCACGCCGACCGACATCCGCGTCGTGCTGCCCGGCGAGAGCAGGGAGCGCGCCGCCTTCCTGGCGGCGGCGGACAGCGACCTCGACCTCGCTTTCGTGCAGCTCGAGGAAAAGCCGGAGAAGCCGCTCGCCGCGGTCGACTTCGCGCAGGCGGCGAAGCTCGCCGTCGGCGACGAGCTGGGCACCGTTTCGCGCCTGTCGTCGAGCTTCGACCGCGCGGCGTTCTTCGACACGGTGCGCGTCGCGGGGGAGCTCAAGAAGCCGCGCCCGGCGTGGATCGTCGCCGGCGGCAACGCGACGCAGGTCGGAATGCCCTACTTCGACGTCGACGGCAGGCCGGCGGGGGTGCTGGTGACCTTTCTCTCGCGCTCCGGCGAGCCGACGACGCGCGACGCCAACAAGATCTTCGCCGACCTGATGTCGCTCGGCCGCGGCCAGAGCGAGGTCGGACCGATGGGGCTCTTTCTCCTGCCGGCCGAGCGGGTGGGCGGCGTCGTGCAGCTGGCGCGGCAGCGCGCCCAGGAGCTCCTGGCGGAGCGCCAGGCGGCAGCGGCGAAGCCCTAGCGAGGAAACAGCGGAGGAACGGGCGCGATGCGCGTCAGCGTTCGGCGGGGACCGGCTCTTCGAGGCGCAGCAGCCGAGCCCAGGCGGCGCGCAGCTTCGGCGGCAGCTCGAGCAGCGGGAAGAGCTCGGCGATCTGCTCGCGCGACACGAAGCTCCAGATCTCGTCCCACTCGGCATAGAGCAGCAGGCGGGTGACGCCCCACGCCCGCATCTCGGCCGAGCCCTCGGCGAGCAGCCGGCGGAACTGCGCGGCGCTCATCGGCCGATCCGGGATGAACGCGAGCGTCTCGCCGCGCCCCAGCTCGGGAAGATCGGTTTCCGAAGTGCGCATCGGCGATCAGTATAGCGGCTCCCTCGCGGCCCGCAAGCGCTTGACCGCCCCGCGGCGCTCGGCTAGATTGCCCGCGGTCGCAGCCTTCGCGGGCATAACTCAGCTGGTAGAGTGTCAGCTTCCCAAGCTGAAAGTCGCGGGTTCGAATCCCGTTGCCCGCTCCATTTCTTCCTTGCGCTCCGCAGCCGTCCGAGCCGTCGCGCGCGGCCGGGTGACGCTCACCCGGCCGGCGGCTCGGCCTGCGCGAGCTCGCGCCAGAGCGCCGCGAGATCTTCCGGCAGCCGCGCCTCGAAACGCATCCGCTCGCCCGTGCGCGGATGCGCGAAGGCGAGCCGCCAGGCGTGCAGCGCGGGGCGCGGGAATTCGGCGAGCCGGCGCGCGACCGGCGCGCGCAGTCCCTGGTGGCGCGCTTCGCCGTAGACCGGATCGCCGACCAGCGGATGGCCGATCGACTTGGCGTGCACGCGGATCTGGTGGGTGCGCCCGGTCAGCAGCTGGAGCTCCAGGAGCGTGACCGGGCTCGCCGTCGCCAGCACCTTCCAGAGCGTGGTGGCGGCGCGGCCGCGCGCCCGCACCGCCATCCGCTTGCGATCCGCCGGGTGGCGCCCGATCGGCGCCTCGATGCGCCCTTCGGCGGCACGCGGCTTACCCCAGACGATGGCGAGATAGCGCTTGTCGATGTCGCGCGCGCGCGAAGGCAGCGCTCAGCTTCTGGTAGGCGTCGGCGTGCCGCGCCACCACCATCAGGCCGCTCGTCCCCTTGTCGAGGCGATGGACGATGCCCGGACGGCCGGGGCCGCCGACGCCGGCGAGCTCGGGGTAGCGCGCGAGCAGGCGATGGACGAGCGTGCCGCCGCTCCTTCCCGCGCCGGGGTGCACGACGAGGCCGGCGGGCTTGTCGACGACGATCAGGTCGGCGTCCTCGTAGAGGATGTCGAGCTCGCCCTGCTCGGCGAGGAGCGGGCGCTCGTCGTCGTCGAACGGCTGCCAGGCGACGCGGTCGCCGGCGCGCAGTCTCTCGCCCCCCTTGCGCGCCGCGGCGCCGGCGATCGTCACCCGGCCGGCTTCGATCCAGCGCTGCACGCGATGGCGGGTCTCGCCGGTGTGGGCGGCGAGGGCGCGGTCGAGGCGTTCGCCGGCGGCCTCGGGCGGAACCGTCCACTCCGCCGCCGGCGCGTTCACGAGGGGGAGAGAGCGGCGGGCTTGCGCGGCAGGAAGGACTCGATCACCAGCAGCACCAGCCCGACGCTGATGGCGCTGTCGGCGACGTTGAAGTCCGGCCAGCGGTAGCTGCCGAGATAGACGCCGAGGAAGTCGGTGACCGTGCCGCTGGTGACGCGGTCGACGAGGTTGCCGAACGCGCCGCCGAGCACCAGCGCCAGCGCCGCCAGCAGACAGCTTCTCGGTCGCCGGCGTGCGCTTGAAGTAGACGCCGACCAGAATGAGCGCCGCGACGCCGAGCAGCGCGAGCGCCCAGGTCGCGCCGACGCTGCCGGCAGCGGGGAAGAGCCCGAACGCGACGCCGCTGTTCTCGACGTGCGAGAGATGGAAGAGCCCGGGCACGATCTCGCGCGAGGTGTGCGCCGGAATGCGCGTCTCGACCAGCCACTTCGTCCACTGGTCGACGAGCCAGCACGGCGAGCGAGATGAGCAGATAACGGGCCTTGCCGGGCCCGGTCGATGCCGTCATGAAGGGCTCCCGGAGATCGCGCTTTCGAGGACGACGACGGCCGCGGCGAAGCGCCCGTCGTGACTGATCGACAGTCGCGCGTTGACGACGCCGAGCGCGGCGGCGCGTTCGAGCGCCCGGTCGTGGAAAGCGATGCCGGGCGCGCCGCGCTCGTCGCGCCGGATCTCGACCTGGCGGAAGCCGAGCCCGCCGCCCCAGCCGGTGCCGAGCGCCTTGAGCGCGGCTTCCTTGGCGGCGAAGAGGCCGGCGAGGTGCGCGATCCGCGCCGGTCCCTCGCCACGGCGGATCTCGCCATCGCGGTAGACGCGCCGCACCAGCGCCTCGCCCTGGCGCTCGATGACGGCGGCGAAGCGGTCGAGGTCGACCACGTCGAGGCCGAGTCCGACGATCACGACGGGACTCCCGAGGCCGCGTCGCAGACCCGCCGCGCGGTCGGCCGGATCGGCGAAGGCGCGAATCGCCGGCGACGCCGCAGGCGCCCGCCGACAGCACGCTGGCGAGGTTGGTCTCGTCGATGCCGCCGATGGCGACGACGGGGATGCCGAGCGAGGCGACGCGCGCCAGCCCGGCGAGCCCCTGCGCGGGAAGGATCCCCTCCTTGGCCGGCGTCGCGAAGAGCGGTCCGAAGAGGACGTAGTCGGCCCCTTCGTCGCGCGCCGCCGCGACCTCTGCGGCGCGGTGGGTCGAGCGTCCGACCAGCGCCGCAGGCGGCAGGAGAGCGCGGACGGCGGCGACCGCGAGGCCGTCTGCCGGCAGGTGGACGCCGTCGGCGCCGGCGAGCGCGGCGAGGTCGGCGCGGCGGTTCACGAGCAGGCGCGCCGGCGCCGGAAGGGCGCGGCGGGTCTCGTCGAGCAGCGCGAGGAGCGCGCGGTCGTCGAGGTCGCGCTCGCGCACCTGCAGCGCGTCGACGCCGAGCTCTGCGAGCTGCGCGGCCCAGCCGCCGAAAGGCGTCGAGCCGAGGAGGCGGCGGTCACTGACCGCGAGGAGTCGGGGCGGCTTCGGCATCGGTAGAAACAGCAGGAGTTCTGGCCTTGCGGAAGGAGAGCTCGGCATCGTGCGCCACCCACAGGAGATGGACGGCGCCGAAACCGGTCATCAGGCCGCGGAACCACATCGCCCCGAACAGGCCGCGCAGCACCGCGATCGGCAGCTGGAGCGCGATGCGGTCCCAGGAGTCGGTCCAGGGCGCCAGGACGAGGAAGAGGCCCGCCTCGACGCAGTAGACGAGAAAGAGCGTCCGGAAGAGGGCGTCGAGACGCACGGGCTGCGGATCCTACCGCAGCCCGTGCACCCCGACCGGCTCAGTCGTGCCCGCGCCCGCCGTTGCGGCCGCGGGAGTTGGGAGGGGGCGGCGGCGGGCTGCTGGCTTGCGAACGATTCCCGCGGTTGCCCCCCTGTGCCGACGGCGGCGGCGGACTCGCGGTCCGCCCGCCCTGTCTCGTTCCCGGCGGCGGCGCGCTGGTCCGCGGCGTGCCCGGCGCTGGCGCGGGGCGCTGACTCCAGGCCGGCGGAGCGACCTGGCGAGCCGAGGGCGGTGGCATCGCCGGCTGCTGACGAATCGTCGAGGGGCCGCCCGTATTGCCGCGCGAGCCGGCGGTCGGGGGCAGGACCCAGCGACGCTCGCCAGCCTGCCAGGAGGGTGGCGCTTCGCCGTCGCCCGGCTTCACCTCGGGAAAGCGGAGCAGTGCGCCACTGCGGTCGTTGCCCGGGCCGCGATCGCGCGGCGCGTAGCGGTCGACGAGCGGCGACTCGCCGACGGGAGCCGCTCGCCGCACGCCGTCGACGACGCGGCGCACCGGCGGATCGGCGTCGCGATCGGTCGGCCGCGGCAGGTAGCCCGGCGTCACCCGGTCGGATCGTCGTCCGGTCGCTCCAGCCGCCACGCAGCTTCCAGCCCTGCCGGTCTCCGCTGCCGGGGAGCTCGACGCGGGGCTCCGGCTGGCCGGTGCGCGCCGGTGGCTGGCCGATCCGCGGCGGCGTCTGCACGGTGCCCGGCCGGTCGTTACCCGGCCATTGCCGCGCGTTCGCGTTCGGATCGAAGCGTTCGCTCCGGCCGGTCTGCGGCGGGTCGCGGCGCACGGTTCCGCTGGCGGTCCGGCCCGGCGCGTTGCGGCCGGTGGCGACACCGGGGGTGTCCACCACCCGGGCGCGCCAGCCGGCGCCGGCGACCGGGTCCTCGCGGCGCGGACGGCGCTCCATCTCGGGATCGAGCGGCGTCGCCCGGCGCGGAGACGGATCGGCAGGAGTGCGGGTCACCGCGCGCGCGACGTCGGCGGGGAGGTCGCGCCGGCGGGCGACGAAGTCGGTCACCTCCGGCAGCTCGCCATCGGCGCGGCCGCCGCGCGGCGAGCGCTCCAGTCGCCGCACCAGCTCGTCGGGACGGTCCCAGCGATCGCGCGGCAGGTCGCGCGTGTCGGTAGTCAGGATGCCGCGCGGCGCGACGGGTCCTTCGGTGCGGGCCAGGTCATGGCCGCGCCGGCGCCAGTTCCCGGCATCGCGCGCGCAGAGCCGCGAGGTCGGCAGGAAGTTCCAGTCGCCGTAGAGGCCCCAGCTGCCGCCCGCCCAGCCGTAGACGCCGAAGCGGAAACCGCCCGCCCAACGCGAGCGGTAGTAGTCGGTGTAGTAGCCGACCGGGCACCAGCCGCTCCAGCCGCTGCCGATGTACCAGTAGACCCAGGCCGGCGAGTAGACGCGGCCGGGGCGCCAGCCCCAGCCGTAGCCGGGGAGCATCGTCCAGCTGCCGTAGTGGTACGGGAGCCAGCCCCAGGGCTCGCTCGAGATCCAGGTGAGGCCGCTCGGCGTCCAGCCCCAGCGCCCCTGCCAGTAGGGGCGCCAGCCCGCGGCGACCCGCGGCCGCCAGTACCAGGAGGCATCGACGTAGACCCAGCTGCCGTAGTCGTCGAGCGGCTCCGCGGCGTAGGCGAGCTCGGGCTCGACGTGAATCGTGCGCGTCGCGGCGACCTGCGCGCGCTGGTCGAGCGTTTCGCCCCAGCGCTCGAGCTCCGAGCGGCTGCCCGCGGCGCCGACCTCGACCGGGCGCCAGCGATCGCCGGTCGTCCAAGCGGCCTCGCCGGCGCGCACGACCGTCGAGCCGCTGTCGGTCAGCAGCTCGGCGTAGCCCTCGCGCACCACGAGCTCGACGCCTCCCCCGGCGTCGGCGCGGATTCGATAGAAACCCGGCTGATGGATGTAAACGGTGCCGCCGGGCGTGCGCATCTCGGGCAGGTCGTCGCCGAGCGCCTGCTCGGTGACCGCCAGGACCGCTTCGCCCTCGTCGAGGTCGAGCCTCGTCGTGCGGTCGTCGCGGTCGGCGGAGAAGGCGACCCGCGCCAGCTGCAGGGCGGAATCGCCGGCGAGGCGGACGATGTTGCGGTCGGCGAGGGCGATCTCGACCCGCGCGCCGCTCTCGACGCTGATGCGGTCGCCCTGCATCAGGGGCGCGTGGAGATCCGCCTCCTCGCCTGGCCCGCGGCCGACCGACGCGAGCGTGGCGCGCCCGTCGAGCGTGCGGACGTACGAGTAGCTCTGGCGCTCGTCGGCGCTCTCCGCCCACGCGGCGGGAACCGCTGCGAAGCAGCCGCGCGACGAGCGCGAGTCGGAGCGTTCGGTTCATGGGGCGTCTCCTTCCGATTCCCTCACGCCAGAGAGGGATAGCAAGGTGCGCGCCAGGCCTCGGCGGCCCGTGCGCGCTTCGGGCGTCCTCGCCGCCGGGCGGCGGCGTCCTCGCGGGTCCGCCGGGCGGAGCCTTCCCTCGACAGCCGCGGGGTCGGCTGGTATGTTGCCCGGCCTCGGGAGACGCGGCAGAAATCCATGTTCAAGAAGCTTTTCGGCCGCGAGGACACGCCGTCCGAGCGCAAGGATCTGACCACCGAAGACCTCATCGTGCTGGAGCGCTGGGACGAGGCCATCGCGCAGCTCACGGCACGGGTGCAGGCCAATCCGAACGACCTGCACGCCCACCTCAAGCTGGCCGAGGTCTACCTCCAGTCCGGGCATCCCGCACCGCGCCGTCGACGAGTACGTCTTCGTCGCCGACTCCTACATCGACGACGGCTTCTACGACAAGGCGATCGCGCTGCTCGCCAAGCTCACCCGGCTGGTGCCGGGCGACGCGGCGATCGAGGCGTCGATCCGCAAGGCCCAGCAGCTCAAGGACATGGAGCACCGCAGCACGCTGGCGCTCGAAGGGCTGCTGGCGGCGCAGGAGGAGCGCGACCCGCTGGCCCGGCTGTCGCTCATCGAGGCCCAGCGCCTCTGGCAGGCGCTGTCGTCGACCGAGGTGGTGCTGAAGCTGCCGGGCGACCAGCTGCGGCGCCTGTTCGGCTGCTCGACGCTCATCGAGCCCGAGCCGGGCGAGATCCTGGTCGACCGCGGATCGAAGGTGGAGCAGCTCTTCCTCTTCGCCAGCGGCGAGGGGGAGGCGCTGCTCGACCAGGGGACCGGCAAGCCGGTCCTGCTACGCACCTTCGCGACCGGCGACGTCGTCGGCGACCGCTCGCTACTCGAGCACCAGCCGTGGCCGGCGACCTATCGGGTGACTTCGCCGGCGCGCCTCTTCCGGCTCGACGCCGCGGGCCTCGCGAAGGCGCTGCAGGGCAACCCGGATCCGCGCCTCTTCCTCGACGCGTTGCGGTCGCGGCGGCACGACCACGATGTGGCGGCGGCCGTCAGGAAACTGGTAGCTTCTCCCGCCTGATGGCGGTCCGGCCGATCCTTCTTTATCCCCGACCCGGTGCTGCGGCGCCCCGCCGCGGCCGTCGATCGCTTCGGCGCCGAGCTCGCCGAGCTGGTGCGCGACATGGCGGAGACGATGTACTCCGCCGCGGGCGTCGGGCTCGCGGCGCCGCAGATCGGCGTCGGCCTGCGCGTCGCGGTGATCGACGTCGCGCCGCGCGAGCCGGAGTCCCGCCTGCACGTGCTGATCAATCCGCGTCTCCTCGAGGCCGAAGGAAAGGTCGCCGGCGAGGAGGGGTGTCTGTCGATCCCCGGCATCGCCGAGAAGATCGATCGCCCCCGCCGCGTCCGGCTCGAAGCGCTCGACCCGCGCGGCGAGCGCTTCGAGATCGAGGCCGAGGACTTCCTGGCGCGCGCCATCTGCCACGAGATCGATCATCTCGAGGGGGTGCTGATCGTCGACCGGCTCGCCGGCCTGCGCAAGGAGCTGGCTCTGCGCCGGGTGCGCAAGCAGCCCTGGTTCGAGCGGGCGACGGCATGAAGCGCGCGGTGCTGGCGGGTCTGCTCTTCGCCTTCGCCGCTGCCTGCGGCGGCGGTGGCGGCGGCGGGACCCCGACCCAGCCGTTGCCGAGCCTCACTTTCCAGGCCGCCGGCACGGCCGGGGCGAACTCGATCTCGCTCGTCGAGGCCTCGGGCTCGTCCGCGACCCGCCTTCGCCTCACCGTCCACGCCGAGCAACTCACCGGCCTCTTCGGCGTCGCCTTCGACCTCACCTATCCGAACGGCGTCCTCGCGTACGACACCGCCGCGGCGGGCGCCTTTCTCGGCGGCACTTCCACCAGCTTCCAGGTTGCCGAGACGGCGCCTGGAAGGCTGGTCGTCGGCTACACCCGTCTCGGAGCGGTCAGCGGCGTCAGCGGCTCGGGCGACCTGATGACGATCGAGTTCACGACGAAGGGGGTCGCCGGCGTCGAGACCCTGGCCTTCCAGCCCGCGACGGCCTACGACGCCACGGCGAAGGCGATTCCGGGCGTGACCTGGCTCGGCGGCACCGCGACCGTCGTGCCGTGAGCGCCGCCGAGATCCGTTTCTTCAACACGCTCGGGCGGAAGCTCGAGACCTTCGTCCCGCTCGCGCCGGGGAGGGTCGGGCTCTACACCTGCGGGCCGACGGTCTACAACCACGTCCACATCGGCAATCTGCGGACCTTCCTCTTCGAGGACCTGCTCAAGCGGGCGCTCGTCCATCTCGGCTTCGACGTGCGGCACGTCATGAACCTGACCGACGTCGACGACAAGACGATCCGCGGGGCGGAAGAGAAGGGCGTGCCGCTCGACGTCTTCACCCAGCCCTACATCGACTCCTTTTTCGCCGACCTGAAGACGCTCGGCGTCGTGCCGGCGAACGAGTACCCGCGCGCCACGCGGCACGTCCCCGAGATGATCGCCATCGTCGAGCGGCTGATCGAGAAGGGGCACGCCTACCTGAGCGACGGCTCGGTCTGGTTCCGCATCGCCTCCGATCCCGACTACGGCGCGCCTCTCGGGCGCGCAGGCTCGAGGCGGCGCGGACGGGGGAGCGGGTCGCCAACGACGAATACGAGAAGGAGGACGTGCGCGATTTCGTCCTCTGGAAGGGGGCCAAGCCGGGCGAGCCGGCCTGGGACTCCCCCTGGGGGCCGGGACGCCCGGGCTGGCACATCGAGTGCTCGGCGATGAGCGCCCGCTACCTCGGCGAGACCTTCGACATCCACTGCGGCGGCGTCGACAACATCTTCCCGCACCACGAGAACGAGATCGCGCAGAGCGAGTCGGCGAACGGCAAGCCGTTCGTCCGCTACTGGCTGCACGCGGAGCACCTCGTCGTCGACGGCCAGAAGATGTCGAAGTCGCTCGGCAACTTCTACAGTCTGAAGGACCTGCTCGAGCGCGGCCTCTCCGCGCGCGCGATCCGCTACGCGCTGATCTCGGTCCACTACCGCCAGAAGCTCAACTTCACCTTCGAGGGGGTCGAGGCAGCGGCGCGGGCGCTCAAGCGGGTCGACGATCTCCGCTTCCGGCTCGCGCATGCACCGACGTCCGCCGCGAGCGACGCGGAGCTCGCGAGCGCGATCCTGCTGGCGCGCGAGGCGTTCGCCGCCGCCCTGGCCGACGACCTCAACGTCTCCGCGGCGCTCGCCTCGGTCTTCGACCTCGTCCGCGCGGCGAACGCAGCGATCGACCGCGGAGTCTCGAAGAGAGACCAGGATTCCATCGAAGGGGTGATTCGAGACTTCGACGCCGTGCTCGGCGTCCTGCGCGAAGAGCCCTGGCGCGAGGCGGACGAGCCGGAGGAGATCCAGGCGCTCATCGACCAGCGCAACGCGGCGCGCGCCCGGCGCGACTTCAAGGAAGCCGACCGGATCCGCCAGCAGCTCGTCGATCAGGGCATCGTGCTCGAGGACACGCCGCAGGGCACGCGCTGGAAGCGGGCGTGAGTCGCGGCGATCGCGCGCTCGGCGGCTTCACCGAGCTGCCGCACGCGCGCGCCCGCGGCGCCGCGGCGGAGGACGCCGCCGAGGCCTATCTGCGGTCGCAGGGCTACCGGGTGCTCGAGCGCAACCTGACGACGAAGCTGGGCGAGATCGACCTGCTGGCGCTCGACGGCGACACGCTCTGCTTCGTCGAGGTGAAGGCGCGCACGAGCGCTGAATTCGGGCCGGCGATCGCGGCAGTGGGCAAGCGCAAGCAGCAGCGCCTGGCGCGCGTCGCGGCGCTCGTCCTGGCGCGCAATCGATCGGCCCGCGCCTGCCGGTTCGACGTTCTCGGGCTCGACCGGAACGAGGCGGGAGAGTGGCGTTTCACCTTGATTCGCAACGCTTTCCAGCTCGCGTGAGCTTGACACTCCGGCGTGCCGTTCGCTATCGTGCCGCGGCCCGGGCGGGAATAGCTCAGTGGTAGAGCACAACCTTGCCAAGGTTGGGGTCGCGGGTTCAAGTCCCGTTTCCCGCTCCAGTCTTTGCTAAGCTTCGAAGGCCGCTCCCGGAGCGGCCTTCGTCTTTTCCGGGCGACGTCGCCAAGTGGTAAGGCAAGGGTCTGCAAAACCCTCATACGGCGGTTCGAATCCGCCCGTCGCCTCCAAGACAACTCCCGACGAAACAGAAGATTTGCCTGCAGCCGGCGCCGGAGTGATCGGCGCCGGAGTCGATTTCGGGGCGCTCGCGGCGCTCGCCGCGCCAGCCATGAGGCCGTTCGCGGGGTGGTTTCTACCTACCTCCCGGCGCTGCTCCCGGGTAGAAAGTGCGCTTACCGGAGGGGGGTCGAAGGGCTAGGTTGAGGCCACGTTCAGGAAAGGACGAGACCTCATGAAAGCGATCCAATTGGCAACCATCGCCCTGGTGTTGGGAGCCGTCACGAATTGCGCGGTTTACAGCCAGCCTCCGGGCTATGGCAACGCGCCGCCTCCGCAGCCGAACTACGACAACCAGGGCGGCTACTACGACCGAGGCGGCTACGACGATCCGCGAGTGCCGCGCGCCGAGGTCGGATTCTTCTACGACGAGTTGTCGCCCTACGGCGACTGGGTGATGACCGCCCAGTACGGCTGGGCCTGGTTCCCGCGCGACGTGCAGCCCTACTGGCGCCCCTATTCCGACGGCCGCTGGGTGATGAGCGAGTACGGCTGGACCTGGGTCTCCTACGAGCCCTACGGCTGGGCGACTTATCACTACGGCCGATGGGATCGCGACCCGCGCTTCGGCTGGATCTGGATCCCCGGCACGATCTGGGGTCCGGCGTGGGTCTCCTGGCAGAGCGGCGGAGGCTACATCGGCTGGGCGCCGCTGCCGCCCGCGGTCGGCTTCCAGGTCGGCATCGGCATTCAGCTCGGCGGCTTCAATCTCAGCATCGGCATCCGGCCCGACGCCTACAGCTTCGTGCCCGAGCATTCGTTCCTCGAGCCGCGGCTCTCCGGCTACTACTATCCGACGGCGCGCAACGTCACCATCATCAACAACACGACCAACATCACCAACTACACCTACATCGACAACCGCGTGATCAATCAGGGTATCGATACCCGGCGCGTCGAGCAGGTGACCGGCCGGCGCGTGCAGCAGATGCGCGTCGCCGAGTCCCGGCAGAAGGCGCGCAGCGAAGTGGCGGGCTCCGAAGTGCGCATCTATCGTCCCGAGAAGCAGCAGCTCGACAAGGTTCGTGTCGGTCCGCGCGCCAACGCCGGGCTGCGTGCCGACACGCCTCCGGCCGGCCAGCCCAAGGCGGAGCGCCACGACGTGCCGGTGTACCAGGTCGCGCCGAGGGCCGCCCACGTGCCGCCGGCGGACGTCCAGAAGATCGATCAGCGGGCGCAGAAGGAAAAGCGCGCGCTCGAGCAGTACCAGGCGCAGGAGAAGCAGAAGGTCGAGAAGCTCCACCAGCAGGACCTCGCCAACGCGAAGGCGCAGGCGGATCGCGTCCAGGTCGAGAAGCGTCACCAGGCCGAGCGCGAGGAGCTGCAGCAGGAACAGAAGAACGCCCAGCAGCAGCTGGACGCGCGGTTGAAGGCCGAGCGCGAAGCCGCGCTGGCGACTCCGCCGCCCCAGAACAAGACCGCCGCCCAGCAGCAGCAGGACAAGAAGAAGGCGGCCGAGCAGCAGAAGGCGAAGGGCAAGGCCAAGGGTCAGGACAAGAAGCCCGAGCCGCCGCCGCCGGCGGTTTGAGCCGCCAGCCGGGATCGCACGCCTCCGTCGAGACTCTCGCCCGGCGGAGGCGTGCGGCACCGGACCTTCCATCAGGCCCCCCAGTTGCCACGAACAGTGCAAGTCAGTCCGAGCTTCACCTGCCAGAGGAGACGAAAATGAGTCTGAAGACGCTCTTGAAGGTTGCCCTGATCGGCGCGGTGCTGATCGGTGCCAGCGCGGCGATGGCCGCGGAGACGACCGCTGACGTGACCATGAAGTTGAGCGTCAAGCTCGTGCTGCTCGAGAAGCTGGGCACCGACAGCCTGCACGTGGATGTCGAAGCCGTCGCGGGGGCCGTGTCCCTCAAGGGCACGGTAATCAAGCGGGAGACGCGCGAGCTCGCCGAGTCGACCGCCAAGTCGGTCAGCGGCGTCAAGAGCGTGAAGAACGACATCCTCCTCCAGGCCAGCGAGGCGAATCCCAGCAAGAGCAGCGTCGCGGCCGGAGAGGCCGAGGCCGAGCTCAAGGACTCCATCCTCGCGACCAAGATCCGCCTGGCCCTGGTCGAAAAGATGGGGGAGGACGGATTCAAGGTCGGCACCGAAGTGGCCAACGGCGTGGTCGAGCTCCGGTTCGAGAAGGAATTTTCCACCGCGCGACGCCAGGAGGCGCTGAACGTCGTCAAGGGCGTCGAAGGCGTGACCAAGGTCGTCTCCGTCGAGAAGAAGTAGCTCGGTCGACGGCGACGTGAAGGACATAGGGCCCGTCCGGGACATCTCGGGCGGGCCGTTTCGTTCTCCGATCCGGGAACCGAAGCCGTCGCGTCGGTTCTTTCTCCTACTCAGCTCTCGCAGACTCGCAATCCCGCGAGAACTGCCTCTCGAGCAAAGGAACCTCTGATGACTTCGATACTGACGGACCAGCAGAAGGTCGCCGAAGAGATCAACAAGGAAGTCGAGAAGGAGATCAAGAGGGAAGTCAACGCGGATCCGATGACGGGCGCGCACGGCTCACATCCGGTCGGAACGGGTCTCGGTGCCGGCGGCGGAGCCCTGGCGGGTGCGGCGGCGGGTGCCGTCGCGGCCGGCCCGGTGGGAGCTGCGGTCGGTGCCGCGGTCGGCGCGGTCGCCGGTGGCGTCGCCGGTCACGCGGTCGGCGAGGCCGTGAACCCGACTCTCGAGAACACCTACTGGGAAGGCAACTACCGCACGCGCCACTACGTCGACGCGACGCGGCCCTACGCGTACTACCAGGACGCGTACCGCTACGGCTGGGAGTCGCGCGCCGCGTATCCGGCCCGCAAGTGGGACGACGTCGAGCCCGAGCTCGCGAAGAACTGGGAGAAGAGCCGCGGCAAGTCCGCCCTCGCCTGGGAGCATGCGAAGTCGGCGACCCGGGACGCCTGGAACCGGTTCGAGAAGATCCTCCCCGGTGACTCCGACCACGACGGTCGCTGAGCGCAGGCCGCCGTCCGGCTCCGGCTCGCGCCGGCAGCCGCGGCGCGTCGTCGACTCGACCGGGAGGGCGGAATGAGATCCAGGCGGCTGCGACGACTCGTCCAGCCGCCTGGTTCTTTAAGGAGAGACTCCCGAGACGGAAAGAGACAATCGGCGATGGCGGGCGTGGACCGCGCTCGGCGGTCCCGACCCGTCGGCCGGTGTCAGTTCCGGCGGTCGACGATGCGCTTCGATTCGGCCGCAGCGCCTGTCTGGTGGCCGGAGGACGCGTACTCGCGCAGCCGCGAGTAGAGCGTTTTCGCGCTGATGTGCAGCAGCCCCGCGGCGCGGGCGCGGTTGCCGCCGACACTGGCGAGCGTGGCGAGGACGAAGAGCCGCTCCACCTGGGCCAGGGACATCCCGGGCTGGACGGCGAGGCCCGGCTCCTCCTGATGCTCCCCGTCCGTCGCCGCGCGGTGGGTCGACGGCAGGCCGGCCAGGTCGGAGGGCCCGATTTCCGAGTCCGAGAGGATGAAGGCGCGCTCGAGCAGGTGCTTGAGCTCGCGGACGTTGCCCGGCCAATCGTGGAAGCGCAGGCGCTCGAGCGCCGCCGGCGAGAGGACTTTGGTGGACTCCCGCTCTCGATTCATCTCGGCGAGAAAGTGGCGGGTGAGCAGCACGACGTCCCCTTCGCGCGACCGCAACGGCGGCAGGTCGATCGGAAAGACCCGGAGTCGGTAGAGCAAGTCCGCCCGGAAACGCCCCTCGGTCACGGCGCGCTCCAGGTTCGGCTTGGACGCGGCGACGATGCGCACGTTCACCGGAACCGGGCGATCGCCACCGACGCGGGTGATGCTCCCCGACTCGAGCACGCGCAAGAGCCTGACCTGGAGCTCGTGCGGCATCTCGTTGATCTCGTCGAGGAAGAGGGTGCCGCCGTCGGCGCGCTCGAAGTAGCCGCGATGGAGGCGATCGGCGCCGGTGAAGCTGCCGCGTTCGTGGCCGAACAGCTCGCTTTCGATGAGCGTTGCGGAGATGGCACCGCAGTTGACCGCGACCATCGGCTTGCCGTTTCGCCGGCTGAGCTCGTGCACGGTACAGGCGACCAGCTCTTTGCCGGTGCCGCTTTCGCCCGCGACCAGCACGGTGGCGTCCGTCGGCGCGACCCGCGCGATCTGGCCGAAGATCTCGCGCATGGCGCGCGACGCTCCCACCATCGAACCGAAACGCTCCAGCCCGCTCAGGCGAAGGTGGAGCTGCCGCAGCTCGTCGCGAAGCTCCTGCCGGCCGGCGGTCCGGAGGAGAACGGTCCGCAGGCGACCGAGATCGAGCGGTTCGAGGGCGTCTTCGATCGCCTCGAGCCCCTCGCCTTCGATGTTCTCCACCCGGGAGTCGCGGGTGTCCGGATCGTCTTCGACGACGAGGGCCCGGAGCCTGCCGGCGCTCGCGGCCGACGGCCGGTTGATCGGGAGCGTCAAGTCAGGCCCGCTGCGGCACGGACCGAACGCCGGCCTCACGCTGGCTGCCGCCACGATGTCCGTGGCCGCGGCGGCGTGGTTTCGAGGCAGGCGAGGCGGGGATGTTGGTCGCCGCTGCGTCGCGGTTGAGCGCGCGGACGAGAGGATAGGCGACCTGGCTGCCGCATTCGGGGCAGTGGCTCGACAGGGAATAGAGAGCTTCGCAGTCGACGCAGAGTAGAGCTTCCTGGAGTTTCATCGCCTCGCCCCCCTTTCGGGCCGTGTGGCGGAGCGGCGCGACCCGGGCCGCCGCGAACGAAGGGGCAGGCCCGGGTCGGCCGGTGCTGGTGCCGTGGCTCAGAACCGGTAGGAGAGCCCGATCTCGGCGATCAGCGGGTTGACCTTGATCGAACCCGCGTCGGTGTCCTGGGAAAGGTCCATGTAGCGCAGGCCGCCGTGGAAGCCCCACGCGCTGGCGCCGCCGAAGGGCACGTCGAGGCCGAGCTGGGCGCCCCAGAGGAACCGGCCGTCGAAGGTCGCCGCGAAGTGGTGGCCGTCGACCCAGTAGTTGGGATCCGCGAAGCCGCCGTAGCCGAGGAACGGTCCGAGATAGAGATCGGCGCCATCGCAGCCGAGCAGGTGGAAATTCGGACCCGCGGTGAGGGCGTAGAACGTCGTGTCGTGCGAGTCGCTCGCGCTGGCGGTGCCGTTGTCGAGGCGGAACGTGGAGTCCCCGCGGCCGACCAGCATCGCGCCTTCGATGCCGACGACGGGGCCGAGACGCCGCTCCAGCGCGAATCCGACGCCGTATCCGTTGTCGAGCTCGAAGCTCTCGCGCGCCGGGCCGGAGGAAAGGAGGATGTCGCGCTTCTGCTCGGAGCCGCGTGGGAAGAAGCCGAACAGGAAGGGCCGCGCGACCCATCCGTCACCGCAGCGCTCGGCCACGGCGGGAGGCGGAGTGACGGGCAGCGGCGCCGTCACCGGGGCGCAGGTCGCGACGCGCGC
This sequence comes from Thermoanaerobaculia bacterium, assembly GCA_963699245.1. Lineage (GTDB taxonomy): Bacteria > Acidobacteriota > Thermoanaerobaculia > Multivoradales > JAGPDF01 > JACTMI01. The sequence goes on along the minus strand of OY969426.1, from coordinate 743,022 downwards.
GCTCTGCTGGCAGGTGGCCGGCGTGCCGGCCGCCGCGATCGTCTTGCTCGGATCCTCGCCGAGATAGGCGAGATTGCCGCAGACCTTCGGCATCAGGAAGCGGAAGACGCGCGCCCGCCGGGGCGTGACAGCGCCCTGCGCCGAGACGGTGAAGACGACGTCGAGGTCGTAGGGACCGGGATCCCGCACGGTGAAGTTGTCCCCCGCAGTGCCGACCGCCACTTCCGGCTGGCCGCCGGCGACCATGGTCACGCGGGCGCCGGGGCTCGAACCGCGGACGGTGACGGCGATGGTCGGATTCTCGACCGCGCAGCTGCGGGTGGCGGAGACGATGCAGGTCGGCGTCTGGGCCGCGGTCACCGGCTCGGGGATCTCGACCGTGATCTCGAAGGCGTCGTAGCTGCGCTTCAGGCGCAGGCAGGCTGGCGAGATGGCCGCGAAGCGGCCCGGCTCGGGCTGGTACGCCATCCAGCGCACGGCTTCGCTGCGCTGCATCGGGCGCTGGGTGATCCGCGAGCCGTCGCGGATCTCGGCGATCAGCGCGTCGGCGACCACGGGTCCGAGCGAGGGGTCGCCGACGACGACCGAGCGGATGCTCGCCTCGAGCTCGGGGAGGCGCTGGCGGAGATCCGCCGCGTCGACAAGCGCCCGGTGCGTGATGGCGTGCGGACCTCCGAGGACCTGGACCTGCTCACCGCGGCAGTCGTCGATGTCCGCGGCGGCGGCCGGAGCCGGAGAGAGCGCGGCGCTTGCCGCCAGAGCGATGGTGCACGCGAGAAAGCCAGCGGCTCCGGGAGTCCGGCTCCGCTGGCGGGAGCCTGGAACGGATGTCTGCGTCATGGGAGGCCGTCCTTTCTGGAACGTGCCGCGAACCTAATTGTTTGATCTCCTGGCAGGAAGAGCACTTACTACCCGGATGCAGCGCCTTGGCGTAGGTAGAAACCACCATTCCGGCGGGCGCTGCTCCGCCGTACATTCCACTTTGCCGGAAGGGGCGGATAATGCTCGGCAGGCGTTCGCGCTGCCCGCCGCAGCTCGAGGAAGGTTCGATGAGGAAGTCGCCGGAGGCGCAGACAGAGATCATCGGCGGCAGCGAAGGGAGCTCGACGCTGCTGGCAGCCGCGCGCGCGGTGCTGGAAGTCCCCGATTTCGCCGCGGCCGCCGCGGCGTTCCTCGGCAAGTGCAAGTCATTGCTCGGCGCCGAAGCGGGCTTCGTCGCGCTGCGGGATTCGAACGGCGGCGGTTTCCGGATGGTTCTGCTGGACCCGGGAAGGCTCGCGCTCGACGCCGGCTCGGGCGTGCCCGCACCGCTCTCCGGGCTGAGCGAGAGCGTCGCCGCAGGGCGGACGGTTTTCGACAACGAGCTTTCGCAGGGCATGAAGATGGAGGTCGTTGCCCGCGGACACTCGTTCCCGGAGAGCGCGCTGCTGGCTCCTATTCTCGTCGCCGGAGAGGTGGCCGGACTCGTCGGTCTGATCGACAAGCCGGGCGGCTTCACCGCGGCGGATGGTCGGCTCGCCGAGGCGCTCACGGAGATCGCCGCTCTGGCGCTGGCGAGCAGCCGCGCCGTCTACGGCCTGGAGAGAGACGAGAGGGCCCTCGAGAAGCGCGTCAGCGAAAGCACCGCGCTCCTGCACCAGGCCGAGGCGCAGTTCCAGGGACTGGTCGAGAGCCTGCCGGACGTCATCGCTCGTTTCGACGCGGATCTTCGACATCGCTACGTGAGCCAGGCGGTCGAGAAGGCCACGGGAAAGCGGCCCAGAGATTTCATCGGCAGGACGAATCGCGAAATGGGAATGCCGGCCGAACTGGTCGAGTTGTGGGATTCGGCGCTGACCGAGACCTTCGCGACCGGACTGCCGATGAGAATCGAGTTCGCGGCCGCTTCCCCTGACGGGATTCGGCACTACGACAGCCGCCTCATTCCGGAGCGCGTGGACGGAAGAGGCGTCGTCTCCGTCCTGACCATCGCTCGCGACGTGACCGACCGGTGGCTCGCGCACCAGGCCGAAAGGGAAGCCCGGGTGATCGCCGAGTCGCTGCGCGAGGCGACCATCGCGCTCACTCGCAGCCGCGATCGTGAGACCGTCCTGACGACGCTGCTCGAGCGCCTGCGGAAGCTGGTGCCGTTCGACCGCGCGAGCGTCATGCTGCTGGAGGAGCCGACGTGCGTTTCGGTGCGGGCGATCTTCGACGGCAGCCGCGTCGTTCCCCTGACGCCGGAGGGGCGATCGACCTTCGATCCGGCAGAGCATCCGATCGTCCAGAGCATCCTCGCGAACGGCACGGCGGTGCTGATCCCCGATGTCCGTGAGCGCCCGGACTGGAGCCTGCCGACCGAGGGGGAGCCCGAGGCGAGCTGGATGGGGGTGCCGCTCTTCTCGCGGGGCGACGTGGCGGGGCTGTTCGCGCTCTCCAAGCGGGAGGCCGGTTTCTTCCAGCCCGAGCACGTGAAGCTGGCGGAGGCGATGTCGACCCAGGCCTCGGTGGCGGTCGAGAACGCCATTCTCTTCGAGCAGATGCAGGCCTCGACCCGGCGCATGCAGCTTCTGTCGCGCCGGCTCGTCGAAGTCCAGGAGACCGAGCGCCGGCGCATCGCCCGCGAGCTCCACGACGAGGCGGGCCAGGCGCTCGCGTCGCTGCGTTACGGACTCCGCCTGCTGGAACGGGAGATCGACGAAGGCGGCGCCGTCAACGCGCGCGTGGCGGAGCTCATGCAGCGCACGGATTCCGTCATCGAGAGCCTGCACCGGCTGGCGGCCGACCTGCGCCCGGCGAGCCTCGACCACCTGGGCCTGGAGTCGGCGCTCCGGCAGTTCGCGCGGACGGCGGCTTCCGAGTTCGGGTTCACGATCCACTACAAGTCGCGGGGGTTCTCGAGCGAGAGGCTCCCCTCGGCCCTGGAGACGGCGCTCTATCGCGTGGTCCAGGAGTCGATCACCAACGTCGCTCGCCACGCCAAGGCCACCCGGATCGACGTGCTCGCGGAGCATCGCGGCGACAGCGTCATGGTCATGATCGAGGACGACGGCGTCGGCTTCGAGCCGGAGCGCGTCGAGCCGGGGAGACACTTCGGTCTGGTCGGGCTCAGGGAGCGCGCCGAGGCGCTGGGCGGCACTCTGACGATCGAGAGCGCGCCCGGAAAAGGAACCACGATCGTGGTGGAGGTACCCGTTGTCAACGCGCATCCTGATCGCTGACGACCACGCCGTCGTCCGCTCGGGCCTGCGGGCGCTGCTCCTCGGCGATCCCGGGATCGACGTGGTCGGCGAGGCGGCGAACGGCGACGAGGCGCTGAAGCTCGCCGGCGAGCTCCGGCCCGACCTGGTGCTGATGGACATCTCGATGCCGCCGGACAACGGCATCCAGGCGGCGCGACGACTGAAGGCGGCGCACCCGTCCATGGTCGTCCTCTTCCTGACCATGCACGAGGACGAGAGCCTGCTCCACGAGGCGCTGCAAGTCGGCGCCGCCGGCTACGTCATCAAGCGGGCCGACGAGAACGAAATCCTGCAGGCGATCCACGCGGCGATGCGCGGCGAGATCTACGTTCATCCGGCGATGACCCGCGCCCTGTTGCACCAGGCCGTCACGTCGGAACACCGGCGTGGGGAGCCGGCGGAGAAGCTGAGTCCCCGCGAGCTCGAGGTCCTCCGCCTGCTCGCCAAGGGGAACACCAACCGGCAGATCGCCGGCGTGCTGGGCCTCTCGATGCGCACGGTCGAGAATCACCGCGCCAACCTGATGGGGAAGCTCGGGCTGGTCAGCCGGGTCGAGCTGGTGAGCTACGCCGAGGAGCACCACCTCCTCTAGCGGCGCCCGGCGTCAGTACCGGCGCCCGGAAACCAGGTGGATCAGCGCCACGAAGATGGCGGCGCCGATGATCGACCAGAGGACCGGGAACGGGTGTCCGCCGATCGAGACCAGAAAGGGCTCCGGCAGCGACAGCTTCCGGGCCACCCAGGGCCCGAGCAGCGCGCCGACGAAGCCCAGTGCCGTCGAGACGACGAGCCCGCCGCGAGCGCTGCCCGCGATGGCCTTGCCGATGGCGCCGCAGACGGCCGCGATCAGGAGAAGGAGCAGGAGCGACGACAGGGGCATGGTCATGGCGGGCGCCCTCTACTTCTTGATCGCCTTGCTGAGGTCGTCGGCGAGCTCGCCGACCTTGCGGTGCAGCTTGCCGACCGTCTCCTGGACGACGCCTTCGGCCCGCTGAACGGAGCCTTCCCGCTCGAGCTTCTCGTTGCCGGTGACCACGCCGACAGCTTCCTTCATCCGTCCCTTCACCTGCTTGACCTTGCCGCGCGTCTCTTGCGTCTTCATGGCGACTCCTTCGTGGATCCCGGGGATCCCTGTTGCGACCCCGCGCCGAGCGCCGGGCCGGATTCGAATGTAGCCGCCGGCCCCGGGGCCGTGAAGCGTAGTTACTACCTGACGAACAGCGCCGCTCCAGCGTAGTAAGTGCTCTTCCCGCCGGGGGACCGAGGGGCTAGCTTGCGACTACGTTCAGGAAAGGACGGAATCGCATGAATCGAACACTTCGTCTGGCGGCCGGCTCTCTGTTGGGCTTCGCCGTGATCGCGATTGCCGGGTGCGCCTCGTCGATGGTACCCAAGAAGACGCAGCACACGGACGCGGAGATCACCTCGTCGATCCACGAGTCGCTGGAGGCCAGCGCGAAGGTGAAGGCGCGGGACGTGGACATCCAGACCCGTGAGGGTGTGGTTTCGCTGACCGGCGTCGTCGACACGGAAGAGTCGCGTCGCGAAGCCGGCCGGATCGCCTGGAACGCAGCAGGCGTGCGCGGCGTGATGAACGACCTCACGGTCGGCGAGAGAACGGTCGGCAGCTGGATCGACGACGTGATGATCAGCTCGAAGGTCAAGTCGAAGCTGCTCGCCAATTCGGAAGTCAAGGCCGGTGACATCGACGTCAGCTCCTCGCAGGGCGTCGTGACGCTGATCGGCCGTGTCAGCTCGCAGAACATCAAGGCGACGTCCGAGCGCGTCGCGCGCGACACCCAGGGCGTCAAGGACGTCAAGAACGAGCTTCTCGTCGGCAGGATCCGGTAACAACTTTGACGGAAGAGGAGGAATTCCATGCTTTGGACAATTCTGGTCGTGCTGCTCGTGCTGTGGGCGCTGGGAATGGTCACCTCCTACACGATGGGCGGCCTCATCCACATTCTCCTGGTGGTGGCGGTGGTCATTCTGATCGTCCGACTCCTTTCCGGACGACGCGTCCTCTAGGGCGCTTCGCCGGCATCGAAGGCGTGAATCGGCGCAAGCCGCCGCTCTGAAGCGAGAGCGCCGCCGCGGGATCCCGAGTTGCGCAGGCGCAGCCGGGATCCCGAGGCGCTGCGGAGAAGGGCCGCAATCGGCACCGGGCAGGAATTCGACATACGGAAAGGAAGGGACACCATGAGCGCAATCAAGATCGTGGCACTCGTACTGATCGCAGCCGGCATTCTCGGCCTGGTCTACGGGGGCATCACCTACACCAAGGCGACCCACGAAGCGAAGGTCGGCCCCTTCGAAATGAGCATCAAGGACAAGGAAACCGTCAACGTGCCGGTGTGGGTCGGCGTCGGCGCCATCGTCGTCGGCGCAGCGCTGCTCTTCACGAGCAGTCGCGGCGCCCTGCACGGCTGAGCGGACGATCGCGGCGACCGCGAGAGGAAAGGGACGCTCCGACTCCATGACGACCGTCAATCGCCAGATTCAGCTCGCCGCACGGCCGACAGGCCTGCCGGCGATCTCGGACTTCAGTCTGAGGTTCGCTCCCTTGCGGGGGCCCACCGCCGGCGAGGTGCTGGTGCGGTCGATCTACCTGTCGCTCGATCCCTGGATGCGCGGCCGGATGAACGCGGCCGAGTCCTGTGCCTCTCCTATCGGCATCGGAGACGTCATGCCCGGCGCCGCCGTCGGTTGCGTGCTCGAGTCCGCGGATCCCGATTTTGGTGCCGGCGATTTCGTCGAAGGGATGCTCGGCTGGCAGGAGTACGCCGTCGTGCCGGGGCGGGGGCTGAGAAAGCTCGACCCCGACATCGCGCCGATCTCGACCGCGCTCGGGGTACTGGGCATGCCGGGGCTCACCGCCTATTTCGGCCTTCTGGACCTCTGCCACCCTCGACCGGGCGAGACCGTCGTGGTCTCCGGAGCCGCCGGCTCGGTGGGCATGCTCGTGGGCCAGATCGCCCGGATCAAAGGGAGCCGTGTGGTGGGAGTGGCGGGATCCGATGCCACGGTCGCCTGGTTGGTCGACGAGCTCGGCTTCGACGCCGCGCTGAGCTACAAGACGCCGGAGAGCTTCGAGGACGCGCTCGGGAGACTCTGCCGGGACGGCATCGACGTCTACTTCGACAACGTCGGCGGTGCCACGACCGATGGGGTCTTGCGGTTCCTGAACGACGGGGCCCGGATCTCGCTCTGCGGGCAGCTCTCGCAGGACAACCTCGAGATTCCCGAGTTGGGCCCTCGCTGGCTCGGGCAGCTGATCGTCAGGCAGGCGAAGGCGCAGGGCTTTCTCGTTTCCAGCTTTTCGCAACGATTCGCCGAAGGGCTCCAGCAAATGGCGAGATGGTTGCAGCAGGGGAAGCTGAAGTACCGGGAGGAAGTCGCGCAGGGAGTCGAAAGCGCGCCGAAGGCGTTCATCGGCATGCTGCAGGGCAAGAACCAGGGCAAGCAGCTGGTCCAGCTCTCGGAGTTGGACCCGTCGTGCGAAGCGGTCTCCGAATCGCTCGCGCACGCCACCATGACCTGACGAGTCGCGGCGACCGGCCTACCGGCCGGGAGCCTCGACCGGATGACCACAGGAGAAGTCACGTGATCAAGAACATCGAACGGACCAGGGACGGCGTGGACTCCATGATCGACAGCGCTCACGGCGCCGTGGTCGGCGTGACGGAACGCGCCGAGCGCGGTGTCGAGTCGGCGGCGGAGCGGGTGGTGAAGCAGACGCACGCGGCGGGGAAGGCGGTCCGCGAAGGGGCGCAGACGGCGTCGCGCGGCGCGCACCGGCGGGTGGAGGGCGCTGCGAAGGCGGCCGATCGCGGCTACCTGAAAGCGAAGCGTGACCTGTCCCGCGCGGCGGCGGCAACCACCGAGTACGTCGACGCCAACCCGAGCCAGGCCCTGCTGCTCGCCGCCTCGGCCGGCTTTCTGGCCGGCATGCTGGTGGCCCGCCGGCGCCCGCGCGCCGACTGAAGCGTCGACGCAGAGGTTCCTGCTGCCATACGGACGTCGGTGCCCGTTGAGCCGTCGCGGTGCGCTGCGCCGAGAGCGTCAGCGGCGGATCGTGGTCTCGAAGGACGAAACCCCCGGCGGCCCGACATCGGCCCCGGGGGTTCGTGTTTTCCGCCGACCGGTTGCGTCGCCGCGAACCGGATGTCCCGCGAAACGGGACCGAGGTTCCTTACAGCCGGCGCCGGCTCCAGTAGTAGCCGCCGCCGCCGCCGAACAGAAGGACCAGAAGGACGATCAACAGGATGGTTCCCATGATTTCTCCTTTGCTTCGTCAACCCTCTGCAGCGTAGCCCCCGGGCGGGCATCCGGTAAGAGCAATTTCTACCCTGCGAGCGGTTGGCGAGCTCAGTAGGAACTACCTCTCCGGAGCTCCGCGCGCGGAGGCTTGAAGAGCGAGCTCAGAACAGCGACTGCGTGGTGATCTGGTAGACCGGGCCGCCGCCGCGATCGGGCATGGCGGCCTCGAGGCGGAGGATGCGCACGTGCGAGGCGCGGGTGATCTCGATCAGCAGGCCGACGCCGACGTCGGCGCGCCAGCCGTCGCTCGACGGGCCGACTCGCGCGGCCCAGCTCCGTCCGGCGTCGGCGAAAGCCGTCATGCCGAGCACCGCGACGTGGAGGAACTCGCCGGTGAGGCGATGCCGCCACTCGACGTTGGTGACCACCCTGGAAGTACCGTCGAAGAAATCGGGCTCGTAGCCGCGGAGGCCGGTGTCGGCGCCGAGAGTGAGCTGGCGATCGAGGTCGAGATCGCGGCCGAGATCCGCCGCGACGCGCAGCCGGAAGCCCGCATTTCCCGTCATCGCGCCGCCCAGCTCGAGGTGGGTGACGGCGTTGGCCACGTTGCCGCCCTCGATGCGTCCCGTGAGGGCGGCGAGCGTCCACATGTAGGTACGCTTCCGCCATCGGCCCATGTCGAGTGTGGCGCGGTAGCGTAGCCGGGTGCGATCGCCACCGAAGGCGGGCGCCGAGATCCCGGCCATCATCCTCCAATTGGGCCCCAGCGGCAGATCCTCCTGCCGCTGCCAGGAGCGGAACCCCTGCACGACCTTCCAGTTGAACGTCTGATGTTCCCAGCCCACCTCGGGACCCAGCAGGTCGCGGTCCTCGGGCCGCGGGTAAGGGGAGCCGTCGGTCCGATTCCATTCCCCGAACACGGCCTTCTCGCCGAAGGCACCGACGATCAGGCGGTTCGTGCGGATGCCTTCTCCCGGCAGGCGAATGCCGAACCAGGTCTCGAAGTCGCGGGTGTCGGCCGGGCCGGTGACGCTCCATTCCGACTCCGACCAGAGGTGACGGTCGGCGGCGATCTGCCCGAAATCCACGCCGCCGGCCCGCGGGGTCGTCAGCGCGAAGAAGGGATACTGCACGCGCAGAAAACGATCGTAGCCGTCCGAGGACATCGTGTACCGCAGGTCGATCTGCCAGCGGCTGCCGCGAACCGTCCGGTCCTTGTAGCCGAGCGTCGTGCTGTCGCGATCGGAGTCGGACGACATGCCGAAGAGGACGCTCTTGCCGGTGCCGAGGAGATTGTCGTCCGAGATGGTTCCGCCGACTTCCCGACGCCCGCCGGAGACGTCGTAGGCGGCGTCGAGTCCGATCGTCCACTGATCCCGCGTCTCCACGACCACCTCGGCGCCACCGGGAGCCGCGTGAGCGGAGATCGTCACCGGGTTGAGGAAGCCCGTGGCGCGCAGCAGGAGCTCGCTCTCGGCCAGGAGGAGCGGATCGAGGGCGTCGCCTTCCTTGAAGAGCAGGATCGAGCGGATGAAATTCTCGCGCGTCACGACATGCAGCGCGTCGACCCAGCGGTAGGGTGCCGCCGAGGTCTCGGGGTCGTCGAGGTCGAAGACGTCGTGGCGCACGACGCGCACCGAGACGATGGGCGTGCCCGGCGCCACCTCGTCGGCACGCGCGCCGGAAACCGTCAAGGCCAGCAAGAAGATCGGTCCGACGAGCCGCATTTCGGTCACTCCCGTACCTGCGCAGGGTCAACTTAGCGCTCGCAAGTCGTAGCAGTAAGAGCACTTACTACCCGCGTTCGGCAGGGCGAAAATAGGTAGAAACCACGCTTCCGGCGGCATCCAAAGGGCCGCGAGAGACAGTGGCAGAGGGCCGGGACTGGTAGGGTGCCGAGCGAGCCGGGGAATATGCGGCCCGGGCGCTCAGTTGCGCTCTGCTGACGTCGTGCCCATCGCTGCATCGAGAGAGGTGCCGGTGCCACAGGAAGCCCGCCCGACAGCTATCGTTCGCCGCCGCCGGCGGGTCCGCGCCGCGCTGGTCTCGGTGATGGTCGCCGGCGCCGCCGGCGCGAGCGCGCAGGTCGGCGGCCGAACGGCGGAAGCGCCGCCCGCGTCGCTGGTGTCGAAGATCCCGCGGCGGCCGGCGGGCGCGATGAGCGGAACGGAATTCGTCGCCCATGTGCGCGGCATGAATGCGGCCGAGCGCGAGCGGGCGATCCTCGCCGAGATGCTCAGCGGCAACATTCCCCCCTTTCTCCTCCACCTCAAGCCGATCGAGCTCTCGTGCTGCGACGCGGCGGGCCGGCCGGCCGGCGTGAGCACCGCCCGCGTCTGGGTGATGCCGGACTACCTCGCGATCGGCTCGGACGAGGACTTCGTCCGCTTTCCGGCGAGCTTCGAAACCGCGTCCGCCGTGGCCCGCCGCTTCGGCTTCGTGCTGCCGACCGCGGCGATCGTCGACGCGATCTACCGGCAGGCCGAGTTGCGCCTGTCGCCGCAGACGATGACGCCCGGACCGGCGATGACGTCGACCGCGTACTTCCTGGAGCACGACGCGAAGATCCGCGCCCAGATGAGCGGCCACCCGCTCGGCGAGCTGGCGGCGGGCCACAAGAAGGACTATGTGCTGACCAATCGTCTGAAGGAGGCGCAGAGCCAGGAGGCGATCTACGGCTGGCACCGCGGAGTGGGCCAGCCGATCCAGCCGCTGAGCCTGGTTCACGGCTCGCGCTATGCCGACTACAGCCACGGCGTGAGGCTGGTGAGCGAGACGGTCTACGTCGACGGCGCGCCGCGCTCGTTCTATGACCTGCTCCAAGAGCCCTCGTCCGCTCCGCTGCTCTCCCGCGAGGGAGTCATCGCCGACGCGCGCAGTCTGATGGCGCGCAACCGGATCGCGAGCCGCGAGGTCGCGTCGCTCGAGCCCACCCGTGTCGCCGCGAAGCACAAGGCCGCCTCGAGGTCCGCCGGGCACGCCGTTCCGAACGGCCGCTGAGGGCTAGCGCCGGGGTGGCCCGGAGGCTCCGCCGGCGGTATTCGCCACCGGCGCCGTCGCCGCGGGCGGCAATCCTGCCGCGAGCGTCTTGCAGCAGCGAAATCCGAGGTGGTAGTTCTCGTGGCTCGCCGGATCCATCACCCGGCTGCCGTGCCAGTAGGGGGCCCGCCAGCGGCAGGCGTCCTCGTGCGCCCGGAAGCGGTCGAAGACGAACCAGCTCCCCTTCATCTCGGTGACGCCGAGCACCTTGCTGCCGCGGCTCGCCATCTGCGCCGGGTCGAGCGGCAGATTCATGTGCTCCGCGGCGTTGCCGTTGAGGTCGTAGACCCCGAGCGGGCTGTGGCAGGCGGGGAAGGAACCCGCCGGATAGGTGTTCGAGCCGCAGGCCTGCCAGCCGCCTCCGTTGCAGCCGGGCGACTTCGCGCTGCCGGTGGCGCAGATGCCTTCGCGATAGGCGGGGCCGTAGCTCCAGACCTGGCCGGCGGCGAGTTCGGAGCGATTGCTCGCCGAGCGCATGCGCGCCACCGCCGTGGCGGGATCGGCGTTTCGCGCCAGGTCGAAGCGGTAGTCGGGCGGCTGCAGGCTGCCGGCGCAGGCGCCCTCCCACTCGTGGGCGTCGCACATCCGCTTGCCGACGGCTTCGCAGAGCTCGGCCGCCTCGCGAGCGCGCACCCAGACCACCGGGTAGGTGCAGGGGAGATCGGGAAATTCGTACCGGTCGACGCAGGCCCGCGCTTGCGCCGCGCTCTCGTGGGCGGGGTCGTAGAGCGGCGCCATGAACTTCGCGCCGCAGATCTTCTCGAAATCCCGGTCGTCGACGACCGGGCCCTCATAGGTTGCAGCTCGCTGCCGGCAGGCCTCCGGCGTCATCGGATGGACCGAGATCGCCGGATTGCCCTGGCCGAGGTAGCCGGAGCGCGCGAAGATGGCGCGCACCGCGCTCATCTGCGCGGCGCTCAAGCCGAGGTCCTGTCGCATCTGGGCGAAGAGCGCTTCGTTCGCCTGCTGCAAGCCGGGCTTTTCGGCGAAAGCGGCGGCTGCGCAGAGGAGCCGACAGAGCGAGCGCCGGGACGAGGATCGCCGCCGGCCGGCGGCTCGCGCCATGCAGCGTCATCTCGTCGCCGAATTCGGCAGAGCGCCCTCGGCGGCGCCCGCTGCGACCTCGGTCTCCTTCTCTTCCGTCGACGAACGCCGGACGACGTAGAAGAAGTCGCGGTTGTCGGCGAAGCCGAGGAAACGCGGCAGGACCTGTCCGTCGACGGCCTTGTCGAGGACGCTCATGCCTTCGACCAGGTGGTCGACGACGAGGCGGGACGCTTCGACCCGGTAGAGCGCCAGGTAGGTGTGCTCCAGGGCGTTCATGTCGGTGAGCATGGCGTAGGAGCAGCCGTAGGCCTGGAAGACGCGCGCCATCGCGGACGGAGTCGCGCTCGAGAAGTAGCCATAGAGCAGGTAGCGGCCGGCCGCGCTCTCCTGCAGGCAGATTCCGGCGCGCACCGAGCGCAGCTTCCGATCCTCCGAGCCGGACCAGTTGCCGTCGCCCCAGCGCGACACCAGGGCGCCCGGTACCGACGCGCCGCTGACGGGATCCTTCTCGACGATCGGCACTCCGTTCTGCCGGGCGAACTGGATCCGCTCGAGCAGGGCGTCGTCTTCGACGGTCCAGGTCTTCATCGCGCACCGCGCCGTCGTCGAGCACGAAGATCGTCGCCAGGCCGGGCTGCAGCTTGCTCAGCACCACGCCGCTCTCGATGAAGCCGTAGTGGCTGCCGGAGTTGCGCAGGGCGAGGGCGCCGGAGCTGAAGGCGCCGTGGGAGCGCTTGAAGCCGCCGGCGAAGCTCGCCACCGTCCGCTCCGCCAGGGAATAGGGAACGATGCCGCCTGCCACCAGCGGCGCGATGTCGCCGATGCCGTCGGGACCGGGCAGCGAGCCGTCGCGCATCTCGGGCCGCGCGCGCTCGGACCATCCGACCCGCGGGTGCTCGGTTCCCACCGCGTAGTCGATCTCGAAGCGCGAGAGGTCGAAGGCGACGAGATAGGTGAGTGCTCCCGCCTCGATCGCGTCGAGCGGACTGGCGCGACGCGGGCTGGACGCGAGCAGCGTGGCCTCGATCAGGCCCGGCTGCATGACGCCGACGAAGACGCCCGGGTTGTCGCGCGCCGCGTTCCAGGTTCCGACCCGGACGGTGGGCTGCGGCGTCTGGAGCGCCAGGCCGAGGCCGACCGGGGTCAGCCGGTCGCCCGCATGCCCCGCGGCGACGAGTGCCGGCAGCGGCTCGCCCGCCGCGGCGCTGCCCGACCCGGAGTCGGCGGCGCCCGCGATCCCCTCGGCGTCGGACCAGTTGAGCGTCGTTGTAGAGGTTGTCGCGGACGAGCGCCGTGAGCTCCTCGCCCCCCCAGACGTTGTCGCGCAGGAAGTCCGTCGCCCACTCGAGCTTGGTGCGCCGGCCGGCGGTCGGACGGCGCAGGACGACTTCGTCGTCGCACAGCGTGACGTAGGGCGTCTTCTGTCGCGCGGCGGCGGCGAGGCTCGACGGCGAGTCGTCGGACCAGAGCTCGCAGCGCGTCCGGACCCCGGCGTCCTCGAGCAGCAATCCGGCGGGGAAGGAGGCGTCCACGAGCAGGTCGTGCGATTCCGGCCGGGAGTTGGTGAGGTGGTAGCTCGCGGTCGCCTGTCCGTCCCAGGTGATCTGCAGGAGGTACCAGAAGTTGACGTGAGGATTGAGATTGATCAGCACGGCGTTGCCGCCGCGGCCGCGGCCGTCCGAGATCCGCGCTTCGTAGGTGCGGCGGAACTGCTGCAGCTCGATCACGCTCTTGGCTCGCCGGGCTTCGTACTGGGCGGACTGTCGCGCCAGCAGCTCGCCATCGAGCGCCTGCAGCGAGCGGCGGCTCGGCGCAACGGGCGATCCCGCCGGGAAGGACAGGGGCGGAGCCATCGAGGCACGGTCGGCGGATGGCCCTGTGCTGGCGACGACGAACGTTCCCGCCGAGCGATGCCGGTCCTTCTCGACGGCGCGCGCGATCTTCTTCTGCAGCCGTTGCCATTGACTGCTCGCGAGCTCGGCCGGCGCGCGGGATTCGGTGGCGCTGCGGATGATCAGGCCGGCGCCCAGCAGGGCGATCGACAGTCCGAGCAGCCGGATCAGACGGGGGCGATGACGCGGGCGGCCCACGCCCGAACGTTCGAGAGTCGGCGGGACGGCTCCTGTGAGGCGGCGAATCACGGCGAGGGGACCTTTCTCTGCTCCGAAGGCAGATTAGTCCTCGCACCCTTGGCGAGGAAGCGCACTTACTACCCGCGAGGCCGGCCGAGGTGTAGGTAGAAATCGCTCTAGCGACGGCGCCGTCGCCGTCGCCTTGATACCGGCCGGCTCAGGTCGCGGGCGCCATCCGGCGCGCGAGCTCGCGGCCGAGCGCGCGCGGCGCCAGGACGACCTCGGCGCCGCCGCGTCCGAACGCCGCGCCCGGCATGCCGAAGACGGCCGAGCTCGCCTCGTCCTGAGCCATGCAGAAGGCGCCGCCGCGGCGCAGGGCCAGCAGTCCGTCGGCACCGTCGGCTCCCATGCCCGTGAGGACAGCGGCGGCGGTCTTGCGCGGGACGTGCGTCGCCAGCGAGTGGAAGAGCTCGTCGATCGAGGGCCGGTGCCCGTTCCGCTTCGGCGTGTCGGCGTCGAGCGCCACGCAGCCGCCGGCATCGATGCGCAAATGGAGGTCGGCGGGCGCCAGGCGCACGTTGCCCGGCTCGACTCGCTCGCCTTCGAGGGCGACGCGCGCATCGAGCCGCAGGGAGTCCGCCAGCCAGTCGGCAAGGTCGGGCTCGAGTCCGCGCGCGATGTGCTGGACGATGACGACCCGAAATGGGGGCGGATTCGGAAGCTCCGAGAGCAGGTCGTGCAGAGCCGCCGGTCCGCCCGTCGAGGCGCCGAGCGCGAGCCAGTCCCAGTCGGCGCCCGGCGCCGGGGCCGGAGAGCTCCCTTGCTCGCTCCGGGAATCGGGCGGCGACGGCGGCGGAGCGTCGCGGCGCTGGGCCGCGGCCGCGGCGCGCAGCAGGCGCGGCAGGTCCTCGGAGAGATGCCTCCAGCTGTCGGGGTCTTCGGGCTTCGGCAGGAGATCGGCCGCGCCGGCGCGCAGGGCCTCGAACGCCGCATGCACTTCGGCGCGGTCGGCGCGCGAGGTGAGAATGACCGTCGGCACGGGCTGGCGTCTCGAGAGGTGATCGAGGAGCTCGAAGCCGCCGAGTCTCGGGATCGACAGGTCGAGCAGCAGCACGTCCGGACGCAGGCGCTCGACGCCCTCGACGGCCGCCTCGCCGTCCGCCGCCTCGCCGACCACGCGCAGCTCGGGCGAGCGCGAGAGGATGTCGCGCAGCGTCGCCCGCGCCTTGCGGGAGTCGTCGGCGATGAAGAGCGACAGGGCTTTCACGGCCTCGCCAGCCCCAGGACAGCCACGAACTCCTTGTTCACACTCTCGGCGCCCTTGCCTTTCGTGACACTTCGCCCGTTCATGGGCGCATCCCCAAACTAGTCCCCGGTCTCGGCGGCGGGAAGAGCAGTTACTACGCGACGGCTCGCCGGACGGCATAGGTGGAAACCACGCTGCGCCAGGCGCCCGATTCGTGCTGTCGTTGAGCCGCTTCTGACGCCGTCCGGCGCGCGAAAGTTGTCCGGACCGCGGGAGAAGGGAGGATCACCATGACCAGGCCAGAGAACGACGACCGGCGCGATGAGATCGGCAAGGACTCCGGCGAGGCCGCGATCGAGAGCGGCGGTCAGTCGGGCGACTCGCAGGGATTGCCGCAGGACACGGAGGAGGCCAGCGTGAGCGTCGAAGAGCTGGCCGAGAGCGGGCAGGCGTACGAAGCGGAGCTCCTCGAGGGAGTGGAGCAGGCGGCGGATCATCCCGAGAGGCCCGTGCGGACCCGCGAGGATCAGGGCCGGGCTCCGGAGCTCCCCCCGATTCGCAACCCCGAGTGAGCCGGCTCTCCAGCGCGCTCGATGCGCCGGGAAATGCACCGTCACCCGCCGCCGATGAAGGCGACGGGTGACGGAAGGTTCTGCTTCAGGTCAACGGGTGAAGCGGACGACCAGCGCGCCGCCCAGGGACAGGAGTCCGAGCAGGCCGATCGCGGCGAGCGGGCTCGCCGTGCGGGGAAGAGTCTTCTCCACCATCGGCTCGGGGGCCGGCGCCGTGTAGGCCGGGGCCGGGGTGTACGCCTTCTTCTCGACGACGGTCGGCGCCGGAGCAGGTGTCGGCGTCGGCTGGTAGACCGGCGCGGCCGCGACTTCCTGCTTCTCGCCGGCGACTGCCTGGATTTCGTCGGCGATCGCCTGGTTGTTGTCGTTGTGGTGGAAGGTCACGCGAACGCGGCTGCCGACGAGCTCGTGATCCGCGCCGACCGTCCCCGGAACGATGAGGATGGTAACGACCCGGTTGGAGTCCTCGCGCAGCGACATGCTGGTCTTGTCGAACAGTTCCACGACTCCGGTGGTGAAGCCCGCTCCGGCGACGGAGCTGCGGCCCATGTCCTGCTGCGCCCACGCGATCCCGCCGGCGAGCACCAAGAGTACGGCGAATAGAGCAAGTCTTTTCATGATGATTCTCCTTGAAGGACTGCATCGAGTCGCGGCACCGCCTGAGGGCGGCCTCGACTCGGCATCGTGGACAGCAGGCCACGAGCCCGTTTCCATTCCGACGTGCCGCATCGCCGGCCTTTTGATCCCGGAGCTCCTTCAGGTGGCGTACCGCTCGCTGACCCGTTCTTCGGACCGCGCATGGATGGGGTTCGTCGCATGAAGAAGACCCTTGCCTGGATCCGGTTCTCATCTTGACCCTCGCGCCCTCTGGCGGTAAGAGCACTTACTACGCAGGATCGAGAGTTGTGATGAGTAGGAACTACCTCGCCGTCGCGTCGAGATAGCCGATCAGCGCAACTGGAAGGCCTCTTCCGCCGATCCGCGTCACCGGCGTCTCGCGGGCTCCCGGCGCGCGCTCGAGCCGGCGGGGGACACCGGCTTCTTGCGGTTCGCGCCGAGCACGACCCGCACCCGATGCGCGCGCCCGTCGTCCACGAGCGGAATCGCCGCCGGGTCGACGGGCGACGCCGTCGAGCTCGACGCTCGCCACGCCGCGGCAGCGCCGCTCCGGGTTCTCGACGACGATCGTGTAGCGCGTCGTCCCGAAGCGCCACTCGATCGAGTAGGTCGGCCACGACGACGGGATGCACGGGTTCAGCGTGAAGAAGGCGCCGCGGCGCTGCAGCCCGAGGATCCCCTCCAGCGCCGACCCGGTACATCCAGCCGGCCGAGCCGGTGTACCAGGTCCAGCCGCCGCGCCCGCGGTGCGCCGGGTGGTCGTAGACGTCGCCGGCGACGGCATAGGGCTCGGTCATGTACTGCTCGACCTGGCTCGCCGTCCGCGAGTGGTTGATCGGGTTGAGCATGTGGAAGAGCTCCACCGCCTCGTCGCCGCTGCCGAGACGCGAGAGCGCGAGGACGACCCACGCCGCCGCGTGCGTGTACTGGCCGCCGTTCTCGCGGATCCCCGGGATGTAGCCCTTGATGTACCCGGGATCGAGCGCCGTGCGATCGAACGGCGGCGAGAGGAGCAGGATGACGCCCGAGCCGCGCCGGACCAGGTGGGCGCGCACGGCGCCCATGGCGCGCTCGGCGCGGTCGCGCGGCGCGGCGCCCGAGAGCACCGCCCAGGTCTGGGCCACCGAGTCGATCTTCCCCTCGTCGTTCTGCGACGAGCCCAGCGGCGTGCCGTCGTCGAAGTAGGCGCGCCGGTACCACTCGCCGTCCCAGCTCTGCTCCAGCATCGTTCCCAGGCGCTCGCGCTCGGCGCGGTAGCGCGCCGCCCGCGGCGCCTCGCCCCGCTCCTCGCACAACGGCGCGAAGGCTCCGAGGACGGCGTGGAGGAACCAGCCGACGAAGATGCTCTCGCCGCGGCCCTCGGCGCCGACGTTGTTGTAGCCGTCGTTCCAGTCGCAGCTCCCGATCAGCGGCAGGCCGTGCGCGCCGGCGGTGAGCGCCCGATCCACGCCCTGCAGGCCGTGCTCGAACAGCGTGCCCGTCTCGCGCGGAGACGGCCGGGAGTCCCGTAGGCCTCGGGCTCGCCCGGCGGAACGGCGGGCGCCTCGAGGAACGGCACCCGCTCGTCGAGCACGGCGCGGTCGCCGGTGGCCTTGACGTACTCGGCGATCGCGTAGGGGAGCCAGAGCAGATCGTCCGAGCAGCGCGTGCGGATGCCCTGGCCGCCCGGGGCGATCCACCAGTGCTGAACGTCCCCCTCCACGAACTGGCGCGCGGCCGCGCGCAGGAGGTGCTCGCGCGTGAGGTCCGGCCGCGTGAACATGAGCGCCAGCACGTCCTGGAGCTGGTCGCGGAAGCCGTACGCGCCGCTCGACTGGGAGTAGCCGGAGCGCGCCCAGAGCGCGGCACGCCAGATCCTGGTAGAGCAGCCACCGGTTGACCAGCAGGTCGAAGGAGTCGTCGGGGGTGGTCACGCGCACGGCGCCCAGCGTCTCGTCCCAGAACGCCTCCACCGCGGCGAGCTCGGCCTCGGCCGCCGCCGCGCCCTCCGGGCCCGCGAAGCGCCGCAGGAGCGCGCGGGCCTCCGCCGCGTCCCGCCCCTGCCCGAGGAGGAAGACGACCCGCCGCGTCTCGCCGGGCTCGAGGTCCACCGACCGTCTGCAGCGCCGCGCACGGGTCGAGGCCGGCGCCGAACCGATTCGAGCAGCCGCGGCCGGCCGAGCGCGGCCGCGCGCGCGAGCGAACCGTTGCGGCCGAGGAACTCCAGCCGGTCCCCCGTGGCGGAGAGGAGCGGCTCGCTCGCGGCGGCGAAGGCGACGCGCGCCCGTTCCGGGCCGTAGAGGTCGCGCGCCAGCACCGCGCCGGTCTCGCCGTCGAGCTCCGTCGCGACGAACCGCGGACCGCTCGCGATCGGCGGGCCGAGCAGCCACTCGTTGTAGGAGAAGAGCGCGAGGCGCCGCGGCCGGTCGGAGCGGTTCGTCAAGCGTCAGCAGCGAGAGCTTCACCGGCTCGTCCCGCGCGACGAAGACCGCCAGCTCCTGCGCGATGCCGTGCGCGGCGCGGGCGAACCGCGTCACGCCCGCCGCGTGGCGCACCACCCAGCGCGGAGAGCGCGGCGTCCGCCGCAGCGGCGCCGGCGTGGCGCCCCACAGGGCGCCGCTCTCCTCGTCGCGGACGAAGATCGCCTCGGCGGTCGGGTCGGTGACCGGGTCGTTCGCGAACGGCGTGAGCCGGTTCTCGCGGCTGTTCCCGGACCAGGTGTGGGCCGCCCCCGAGGTGGTGACGATGCTCCCGAAGCGCGGGTTGGCGAGGACGTTGATCCAGGGAAGCGGCGTCTCCCGCTCGCCCTCGAGGACGACGACGTACTCGCGGCCGTCCGGCGTGAAGCCGCCGAGGCCGTTGCCGAGGAGGAGCGGCGGCGGCTCCGGCTCGGCTTCCGCGGCCGGCGCCGCGCGCTCCGGCGGCCTCGTCGACCGGCGCGCTGCGCGCAGCGGCAGTGGGGGCTCCGCCTCCGGGCGGTCGAGCTGCTGCTCCAGGGTGCCGCGGTCGCCGGCGAGGACCGCCTGGGCGACCGCGCTCGAGGAGGACTCGTCTCGGCCTCCGGCATCGCATCGGCCTGGAGAAGGAAGACGCCGCCGGGCTTCCCTTTCCAGGCGCTCCACGGGCCGCCGTCGACGAGCTGCGCGAGCTGCTCGTTCATCTCCTCGCGGTAGCTCGCCGCGTGCTCGTTGAGGATCACGGCGTCCGCCTTCAGCCCCTTCAGGCGCCAGTGCTCGTGGGCGGTCAGGATCTGCCGGACGAGCGGCACGTCGTCCGGCTCCTTCGACGCGGACGAGGACGATCGGGAGATCGCCCGAGATGCCGAACCGCCAGAGCCCGTCCTGCCCGAGCGTGTTCCTCGCCAGCGTCTCGCCGTCGGCCCGCAGCGAGGCGTCGGAGAAGAAGACGCGGGAGGCGAGCCGTTCGGAGAGCTGGGCCTGCTCGACGGAGATGCCGAGATGCCGCAGCGACATCTGCGCCTGCGTGTAGGCCAGGGCGAAGGCGCGGGCGGCGACGCCGTGATCGTGGTACTTCTGCGGCGCAGGCGCGGGCGGTCGGCTCGTCGGCGGCGACGCCGGTCGTGAACGAGACGCGGGCGAACCCCCCGGGAGCGAGCCGCAGCCGGGTCCGCAGGCTCAGGATCGGGTCGAGCACCGCGCCGGTCGTCCCCGAGAGCGCGCGTCCGTCCATGGCCCTCGGGTTGTCGGGGCCGCGCCCGCGCCCGAGGAAGCGCATCCGGTCGGTCTCCCACTCGACCTGCGCCTGCGTCGGTCCGTGGATGGAGAGGACGTGGAACGCGACGAGCGCCGGATCGTGCGGGCCGCGCGGCCGGCGCCGCGCCAGGAGCGCCGTGTTCTCGGCGATCCACTCCGTCTCGACGAAGAGCTTGCCGAACGCGGGATTGGCGACGTCCTCGGCGATCGGACCCGAGGCCCAGCTCGACGTAGCTCGTCAGCTCGATCTCGCGGGGGCGGTCGCTCCGGTTCGTCAGCGAGACGCGCCGGACCTCGGCGTCGTCGCCCGGGCGAGACGGCGATCTCGAGACGCGTCGCGATGCTCGTGGTCGAGCCGCTCGAAGGCCGCCTTCTCGGCGAGGAACTCCACGAGGTAGCTGTCGGGCTCCCTGGCCGATGGGCTGGTAGGCCGCCGACCAGACGGCGCCGGTGTGGACGTCGCGCAGGTAGACGAACTGGCTGCCGGGATCGCGGGTGCGGTCCTCCCGCCAGCGCGTCACGGCGCGGCCGCGGCAGAAGCTCGTTCCGCCGCCGCCGTTGGTGACGATCGCGACGTAGCTGCCGTTCGAGAGGATCTGCGCGCGCGGGTAGGGCGTGTGGGGCGAGCGGAGGCGGCGCGGGGCGCGCGCGAGCGCCGGCGGCTCGGCGCGGGTCTCCTCGGCCGGACGCGGCTCGATGACCGGCGCCTCGCGCGGGATCCGCTCCTGCAGGAGGAGCTCGGTCGCCTGGATTCGCCGGTCGGCGTGGAACCGGTCGACCATCACGTCGCCGAGCAGGACGTTGGCGATGGCGACCAGCGTCATCCCCTGGTGGTGCGCCAGGTGGGTCTTCACGACGACGCCGGGCCCGGCCGCGCGGCCGCGGCGTCGCCGCTCTCGTCCGGCTTGCGCGGCGTGTAGTCGATGGCGTCGTAGTAGCCGAGCGGCCCCTCGGCTCCCTCGGCCGCCAGCCGCCGCAGGTTTCGCGCGGCCTCGGCCGGCTCCAGCAGCGCGGCCAGCGCGGTCGCGTAGGGAGCGACGACGAGCTCGTCGGCCAGCCCCCGCTTCAACCCGAGGCCCGGGACGCCGAACTCCTTGTACTGGTAGTTGCCGAGCCGGTCGCTCAGGTCGTAGGCGGACTCGGAGATCCCCCACGGCACGTGCCGCTCGCGACCGTACCGGATCTGCTTCCTGACGACCATGCGGCAGCTCTGGTCGAGGAGCGTCCCCGGATAGCGTCCGCATCAGCAGGAGCGGCATGAGGTACTCGAACATCGTCGCGCTCCAGGAGACGAGCGTCGGGACGCCTTCCACGCTGACGACGAGCCGTCCCAGGTGGAACCAGTGGCTCTGCGGGACGTCGCCCTTGGCGATGGCGAAGAAGCTCGCGAGGCGCGACTCCGAGGCCAGGAGGTCGTAGTAGGAGGTGTCCGGCCGCCCCGGCCCGCCGGCGTCGGCCAGGCGATAGCCGATCGAGAAGAGCTGACGCTGGCGGTCGTAGAGGAAGGCGAAGTTCATCCCGTCCGCCAGGGCCGCGGCGCGACGCGGCAATGTCGGACAGGCGCGCGCCAGGTCCGGTCGCGACGCGCCCAGCTGCCGGCACCCTTCCGCCAGGGTGAGAAGCGCCCCCGCGAGGTTGCCGCTGTCCACCGTCGACACGTAGCGCGGGAGGAGCGGCGAGAGGTTCTGCGTGTCGTACCAGTTCAGCAGGTGCCCTTCGTGGCGCTCCAGCCCCTCGACCGTGGTCAGCGTCCGGTCGAGCCTCTCGACCATCGCCTCCGCCGGCAGCAGGCCCAGGTCGTGCGCCGCGAGCGTCGCGAGAAGGCCCATGCCGATGTTGGTCGGCGAGGTCCGGTGGGCCACCCTGGGCGCTCGCTCCTCCTGGAGGTTGTCGGGAGGGAGCCAGTGATCCTCGGGGCCGGCCAGGGTCTCGAAGTAGAGCCAGGTCTTCCGCGCCACCTCCATCAGGAAGCTCGCGGTCCTCCGGCGACGAGCTCCCGCCGGCGCGGCACGGTCGACCGGCTGAGCCAGTACGCGCAGGCGGGCGCCGCCGCCCACAAGGCGAGGAACGGCAGCGCCAGAGGAAGAGCGCCGGGACGCGCGGCGACGGTGAGGGCGAGGAGCCCGAGGGCCGCGATCGGGCTCGCGGCCATCTCGACGAAGAAGGAGCGGATCCCCGCCCGCAGAAGGCCGGCGGCCCGCGCCGCCTGCGCGGCCGCCGTCTCCCACTCGAGGAGGCGGCGCTGCGTGATGACGAGCCGGACGAGCGTCAGGGCGATGGCATGCACCATCTCCCAGGCGTGGAACGGGAGGAAGACCAGCGTCAGCAGCGCCTGCGCGAAGGCGGTGCTCAGGTCCTCCGACGAGGCCCCGCAGGTGGACGCGGGCCGGCTCGTGCGCGGGGCGCGGCTCCAGGAGCTGGAAGAGCGAGGCGACGAACGGGAACGCGACGACCGCGAGGCCGCCGAGGGTCCAGACGAGGGGGCTCCCCGGCAGGAGGGTCCACGCGGCCGCGAAGAAGGCGAGGAGCGCGGGCGCCACGAGGCTGCGCCGGAGGTTGTCGAGGATCTTCCACTGGCTGATGAGCGGGAGGCGGTTCTTCGCGAAGCCCTGCGGTGTCGGGACCACCGGGAAGAGCCAGGCGAGGATCTGCCAGTCGCCGCGCACCCAGCGGTGCTGCCGCCGCGCGTGCGCGAGGACGTTGGCGGGGTAGTCGTCCACCACCTCGACGTCGGAGACGAGCGCGGTGCGCGCGTACAGCCCCTCGAAGAGGTCGTGCGACAGCAGCGCGTTCTCGGGGACGCGCCAGCCGACCGTCGCCTGGAAGGCGTCGACGTCGTACAGCCCCTTGCCGGTGAAGATGCCCTCGCCGAACAGGTCCTGGTAGGTGTCCGAGACCGCCGTCGTGTAGGGATCGACGCCGGTGTGCCCGGCGTACACCCGCGCGAAGAGCGACCCGGCGGCGCTCGCCAGGTTGACGCTCACGCGCGGCTGGAGGATGCCGTAGCCCTCGGTGACCCTCCGCAGGGCGGCGTCGACCACGGGCCTGTTGAGCGGGTGCGAGATGATCCCGATCAGGGTCCTCGCGGCGCCTCGCGGGAGCCGCGTGTCGGCGTCGAGGGTGAGGACGTAGCGCACCGACGGGAGGATCGACAGGTCCCCGACCTTGACGGAGAAGCCGGTGTCGGTCGGGGAGCGCAGCAGGCGGTTGAGCTCCTCGATCTTTCCCCGCTTGCGCTCCCAGCCCATGAAGACGCCCTGTTTCGGGTTCCACTGGCGATCGCGGTGGAACAGGTAGAAGCGGTCGTTCCCGTCGGGCGCGTGCCGGCGGTTGAGCGCCTCGATGCCGGCCACCGCCGCGGCCAGGATCTCGTCGTCGCCGGCGACCGAGAGCGTCCGCGCGTCCTTGAAGTCGGTGAGGATCGCGAAGTGGATCCGGGGGTCGAGGTTGCCGAGCGCCTGCACCTCCAGGTGCGCCAGGAGCCGCTCGACCTCCTCCACGCTGCCGAGGAGCACGGGCACGACCACCATCGTGCGGGCGCTCTCGGGGATCCCCTCGCCGAAATCGAGGCGAGGGAGCCGGCGCGGCGGCACGAGCGCGGCCACGATGCGCTGGACGAGGAGCACCGCGAGCTCGCTCGCGGGGAGCAGCGCGAGGAGCGCCGCGGCCGTCGCCATCCCGGCGGCGCCCGCGGCGCCGGCGTACGCGTACGCGCCGAGAACGCCGAGGCCGGTCAGGAGGCCGATGCCGCCGAGGTAGGCCGCGGTGGCGTGGGCGAAGGCCCAGCGGCGGAGGCGCCTGGCGAGGCGCGGGCGGTACGCCACGTCGATCTCGAGGCCGCGCCGGCCCGGGCCGATCAGGTGATGGCCGACGTGCGCCGCCTTCTCGCCGATTCCCTGTCCGCTCCGCGGCCCGGCGGGCGCTCTCGACGGCGCGCAGCGCGACGCGCACCTGCGCCTCGCCGGTCGGCTCGGCGAGCTCCTCCACGGCGTGCCGGTAGCGGTCGCGGCTGGCGAAGTCCATCCGCGGGTAGACCCCGGCCGGGTCCCGCCGCAGGATCTCCTCCACCGGGCTGACCTGCTCCACGAAGCGGCTCCAGTCGAGCGTCGCGCAGAACCTGAGGCTGGTCACCGTGTTGCCGGTCGAGACCTGATCGGTGGCCTGGCGCTGGTTCTCGGCGCGGACCGCGTCCTCGGGCGTCGTCCCCTGCGCGGCGAGCGCCTGCTCCACCGCGGCGGCGAGGGGAGACGCGCGGGGGTCGTACTCGCGCATCCGCTGCCGGAGCTGCGCCACGAAGGCGCTCGGGAGCGGGTCGGGCAGGGCGCCGGGAGCATCGCCGTTCTCGAGCCGCGCGAGCGCCGCGTCCGCCTCGCAGGCGCGCCGCCCGGCCGGCGAGGATTCCGTCGGTCAGGAGCCTCAGGTTCTCGAGCAGCGCGAGCTTGAGCATGCTGGGCCAGGCCCAGAGCTCGCCGATCGTCAGCGGCGCCACGGTCTGGAAGGCGAGGACGAACCGCGTGAGCCGCTCCGCGTCGAGCCGTCCGTCGCCGTGCCGGATCAGCTCGAGCGCCATCGCATGGACGCGGGCCTTGCCCGAGAACTCGCGCGCCGCGAGCTTCGGCAGCTTCCGGTAGTAGCGGACGGGGAGGTCGTGCCGCACGGCGCGCGCCTCCGACTCGACGAGGTGGAAGTTGTCGAGCAGCCACTCGGCGGCCGGAGCAACGGCGACGCCCCGGTGGACGTCGTCGGCGAGGGAGCGGTAGGCCGCGTTCAGGACGCGCGATGTTCTCTTCCAGCCGCGGCAGGACGTCGTGCCCGCCCGGCGCGCGAGGCGGGCTGCAGCGTGAAGAGCGGCGGCGAGCGTCTTCGCCCGCTCCTCGAGGCCCTCGAGGCTCAGGAGCTCGCCCCTGAGCGGCGTGCCTCCTGCGGGACGGCGGCGTCGGAACAGGGATCACCTCACAGAGAATTGTCGCCGGCGCGCCGCGAGTGCTCGTCGTCGAGCGTCTCGAGGCGGCCGAGTAGGGCTGCGGCGCGATCGCGCAGGGCGTCCTGTCGCGCCTTCAGGAAGCCGTTCTCGAGCTCGGCGGCGCCGACGGATTCGTGGATCCGGTACTCCTCGCGGGCGACAGCCACTCCGCCCCCGACGAGCAGCAGGAAGAGGAAGCCGAACGCGAGCATCAGATTCCGCATGCCCTGCCAACCGAGAACGAAACGACGCGTCGGGCCGCCGCCGGCCGGCTGCCACTGCAACTCCCAGCCTTCGCGCGGTTTGGTCTTCACGCCGGAGCCCCGTTCGATGCGCGCCGGGGTGGGCGGAGCGAGCAAGGCGCAGCGGCGAAGACGGTCTCTCGAACTGCGCCGGCTGCAATTTCCACGACCATCCGCCCTTTCCGTACCGCACCGGCAATCTATTTTTCCGACGCCGGGGTGTGAAGCGCACTTTCTACGCGCGAGCCCTGCCGCCCCTAGGTAGGAACTACGCGGACGACCTCCGGCACCAGGGGTGTAGGGTTTTTCCGTGAAGATCTCGTTCGCACGCAAGGCCCGCGACGGGCATCTTCCGGCCAGGGGCTCCGGAGGCGCGGGAGCGTACGCGTCGAAGAAGCCGGCGCGGCGGATCGCTCTTCGCCTGCTGGAGGGGATGCTGTGGGGCGGAGGAGTCCTCGCTCTCGGCTTCCTTGGCTACGTCGCGGCCGACCGGGCGCTCTCCGAGGCGCGCCAGAACAGGATGCTCGACGAGCAGACTCGAGCGATGTCGGTTCCGGTTGCGGCGAGCGTCCGGACGACGAATGCGCCGGCGGCGAAACGATGGGTGCCGCGGAACGGAGAGCCGATCGGCCGCCTCGAAATCCCCGGCGTGGGCATCTCGGCGATCGTCGCCGCGGGAACCGACAGCCTGACGCTGCGGCGGGGCGTGGGCCACATCGACGGCACCGCGCTGCC
Organism: Thermoanaerobaculia bacterium; assembly: GCA_963699245.1. Classification (GTDB taxonomy): domain Bacteria; phylum Acidobacteriota; class Thermoanaerobaculia; order Multivoradales; family JAGPDF01; genus JACTMI01. Next base: position 717,315 of record OY969426.1, on the reverse strand, counting down.
GGGCGAAGCCGGCAACGTCGGGCTCGCCGGGCACCGCGACACGGTCTTTCGCGGCCTCCGGAAGCTCCGGCCGGCGGATCGAATCCTCCTCGTCACCGCCGGCGGCACTTTCGAGTACTCCGTCGAGTCCCTGCGCATGGTGGCGCCGGAACGGACCGACGTGCTGGATCCCTCATCCGAGCCGACCCTGACCCTGGTGACCTGCTATCCCTTCGACTACGTCGGCCCGGCGCCGCAGCGCTTCATCGTCCGGGCGCGCGAGGTCGGCCGTCCTTCGGGTCCGGGAGTCTCAGTACCACTCGATGAGAGATAGCCCGAGCCCGATCCGGGTGGAGCGGAAGTTGTAATCGATCAGGCTCTCTCCGTAGCCGTGGAAAAGCTGGGCGTGGCCGCGCAGGTTGCCCCAGAGCGGGAAGGCCCAGTCGATCTGCACCGCGCCATGCGAGCGATCGCCGCCGCGCAGCGAGTGGCGGAGGAGCGCGGTCAGCTCCTGGTGGCGGAAGCGGCGAATCACCAGGAGATCGGCGCGTCCGACGTAGTCCTCGATGTCCGGATTGTCGTCCGCCGCGGCGCTCTCCGGAATCCGCCACCAGGGGCGCAGAGTGACCGTCCAGCCTTCGCGCTCGAGACCGACGCTCGCGGTGACGCGGTTCCAGCTGCGCGAGCGCGGGTCGTCGCGGCCGTTGGACTGGTGATTGAGTCCGACGGACAGAAGGCGGCCATCCCAGCCGAACACGCGATAGTGGGTGCCGAAGACCAGCAGGAGCTCCGGCTCGTAGTTGGTCTCGCGAAAGGGTCGCGACTGGGCGGCGTTGTACAGCTGCCAGCGCGACGACTGGGTGTAGGCGATCCAGAGATCGCCGGTCTTGCCGAAGACGCCCTGCCAGGCTTTGGCCTTCCAGCTGATCTGGAATTCCACCTCGGACCTGGAGAGGTTCTCCGAATCGGGGACGGTGTTGCCTGGCGTCGGACTGGAGGGCGTCTGGTTGGGCTCGCGCGTGCCGACCCAGGGCAGAACGTAGACCGGCTTGTAGGCGCGCAGGTTGAAAGTTCCGAGCTTGGACTCCGGCAGCAGCTCCCAGCGACTGTCGAGCAGCGATCGCGAGACGCCGCGGTCCGGGACCGGGGAACCGTCCGCCGGCTCCTCCGCCGGCAAGAGTTCACCCCTCGCGGGGTCGCGAGAGAAGGCGTGGTCGTAGCAGGCCAGCCGTTCGGCGTCATTGACCAGCGCGGCGCAGGCTTTCGGTTCCGCGGGCTCGCTGGTGGTGGACTGGCCGGACACGAGGCCCGGCGCGAGCCCCAGGGAGCAGAGATTCGCTGCGACGACGAGCAGCGCGGCCCGGCCCGCAACCGGTCGGGCGCTCGCGGTCGCCGCCGGGCATCTGGCGGACGGGTGATCGAAACGGAACGTTGACCGTCGAAGATGCGTTGGTCCCGAAGGCGCCATTGAACTGGCAACCTAGCGGGTGTCCCGCGCGGCCGAAAGCGCAGTTACTACGCGGAATCGGGATCGTGGATTAGGTAGAAATCACCGCGCCGCCGGCACGCCATTGCTGTCCAGTGCGCCTCGCGAGCCCGGGGATCACTGGAAGAGCGAGATCCCGGAGTGGCCGAGCAGCCACCAGAAGAGAATGAAGAGAAGCACGCCGCCGCAGCCGCAGCCCCCAAGCTTCTTCGCGCCCCATCCCGCCACGACGCCCCGCAAGAGCTTGCTCATCGCCGAACCCTCCACCGGTAGAACGCTGCGCTAGATATCGGCACCGCAGGCTCCGGCTGTGCCGACCAGGGGACGCACGACGCGTGCCAGGAGGTCCGGAGCGCCGGCCGCTGCGGGCTACTGCGACAGCTGCACCAGGCCGCGCAACGGCTCGAGCTGCGGGGTCAGCTCGTCGTCGCTGAGCAGCTCCGCGTAGCGGCCCAGTCTCCGCTTCAGGAGGCCGCGGTAGAAAGCGGGCAGCGCGGCGCGCTTTCCCTGGTGAAAGGCGAGAAGTTCGGGCTCGCCGGCGATGCGGTCGCGCAGCTCCTGCAGGCGCCGCTTCTCGGCATAGGCGCCCGAAACCCGCAGGACCTGAAACGCCTTCCAGCCCGCCGACCAGGCGCTGCTCAGCCGGCGCAACAGCAGCCGGCGCGAAGCGATGGCTTCGTAGATGCCGATCATCTGATCGTAGAACTCGACCGGTTCGTAGTGCCGCGGGCGCACGACCGTGTAGGGAGCGTAGTAGAAGGCGAAGGGCATCGCCCGCAGCACGCGGTCCTCAGCCATGAACCGCTCGTAGAGCGGAGTGCCGGCGAAAGGGACCGGAATGTTGATGGTCGGCCAGACGAAGGGGAGGCGGCGCACGAACTCGCGCGTCAGCTCGGCCGGCTCGTCCCCCGTGTCGCCGTCGGTGCCGAAGATGAAGTTCGCCTGCAGGCCGGGCACGTAGTCGTGGATCTCGGTGAAGTGCTCGACCACGCGCTCGAGCTTGTCGCGGCCCGTCTGCCGGCCGACGCCTGCCTTGTTGGAGTAGTCGGTCCAGGTCTCCACGCCCGGCGCGATGAAGAGACAGTTGGTCTCCTTGAGGCGCTTCAGTCGCGGACCGCGCAGGATCGAAAGCGAGCTCTCCATGAGGTACGGGTTGCGCCTCCCCGCCGGCACCTCTTCGAGGATGTCGAGCACTTCGTCGAAGCGGACGCCGAAGTTCGGGTCGTGAAAGGAGACGATGATGCCCGGCAGGCGCTCGGAGACGTAGCGCAGATCCGCGAGCAGTCTCTCGCGCGGCAGCGTCACGTAGTCGTTCTTCCAGTCGACGCAGAAGTCGCAACGGTAGGGGCAGCCGAGACTGGCGAGCAGCGCGATGTTGGCGAGCCTGCCTGGACGGCCGCGATCGAAGCTGGCGATCTCGATCTCCGGCAGGCGCTCGGCGACGGAGGGGAACTCCTCGAGGACGTGGCCGCTCGTCGCGACGCTTCCCGGCGCGACCTCGTCGTCCAGGATGCTCGCCACCAGCGCCTTGTCGCAGTCGTGAACGACGAAGTCGAAGAATCGCAGGCTGTCGGTGGGGAAGGCGGTGGCGTGAGGGCCGCCGAGCACCGTGCGGGCTCCGCGCCGCCGGAAGATCCTGGCCAGCGCATAGGCCAGCGTGCTCGCCTGGGTGTACGTGGCGAGAAACACCACGTCGAGCTCGCGCGGCAGCAGGTCCTCGGGCGGCGCCTGCCCGTGAAAGGTTGCGTAATGAACTTCGTGGCCGAGCTCGCGGCACCATGTCGAGATGGTCTGCGGCATGATGCTGGCGTAGTGCCGACGAAGGCGGCGATCGAAGTTGCGCTCGATCCAGCCGCTGGTCACCGAATCCGTCAGAATCTCGAGAACGCCGACGCGCAGAGTGCTCTCCCTTGGACGCCTGACGGAGAATACGAGACTTCCCGGCGAGCTCCCTTTCCCTTGCCGAGGAAAGGATGCCGGGTCGGCCGGCGCAGTCGCTGGTTCGTCTTGCTCAGAAGAACTCGTTCCACCACACCTGCAGCGTGACGAGGTTGGAAATCACCGAGGTCGCGCTGGTGGCGGTCGGGCGAGCGGCCAGGAAGCGCTCGAGCGGCTGGCGCTGGAACGGGCCGCGCTCGGCGGTGTCGAGCACGAGGTGCCGGAGCCGGTCGCCGGCCGGCGGCTCGAACCAGGCTCCGTTCGGGAACGAGAGTCCCTTCTTGCGCCGCGCCGCGATCTCGGGCGGCAGCAGGCGCTCGGCGAGCTGGCGCACGACGACCTTCTCCCGCCCGCGGTGCATCTTGAGGCGCGAGGGGAGGCGCTCGGCGAGCTCGACCACCGCGCGGTCGAGAAAGGGCACGCGGATCTCGAGCGAGTGCGCCATCGCCGTCTTGTCGTGCGAGAAGAGGATGCCGTCCGGCAGGCGGCCGTGGAAGTCGTGCGCGAGCCGACGCTGCAGGCTGTCGTGGCAGCTCGCGGCGACCTCGCGCGGAATCCGCAGCGGCTCGAGGTCGGGCCCGTCGCTGCGCAGCTCGGGCTTCAACAGGACGCGCTTCTCGGCCGGCGTCAGGAAGCGCCGCCATTCGCCGTCGGCGGCGTGCAGGTCCGACGCAGCTGCGATCCTCATCCAGCGCCGCACGCGATCATCCGTCGCGGAGCGGACGCCGAGACGCGCCAGCGGGCGGGGCACGGCGCGCCGGAACCAGTAGGGAACGGGGCTCCGGTACCAGGCGTAGCCGCCGAAGAGCTCGTCGGCGCCCTCGCCGCCGACGACTCCTTTGACGTGGGCGCCGGCGAGCGACGCGAGGACGAGGCCGAGCGCGGCCGGGACGGCCGTGACCGGCTCGTCGAGATGGCGCACCAGGCGCGGCAGGAGATCGGGCAGCATCGACGGGCGGAATTCGACCTCCCGGTGCTCGGTGCCGAGCCAGGCCGCGACGCGCCGGGAGTGGCGGCTCTCGTCGACCTCGGGCGAGTCGGGGAAGACGATCGAGAAGGTCTGCAGCCGCGGCCCGGGGCGGCGGGCCGCGAGGGTGGTGACGAGCGACGAGTCCCAGCCACCGCTCAGGTAGGCGCCGATCGGCACGTCGGCAGCGAGGTGCGACGCGACCGCCGCGGCGAGTCGCACCTCGAGCTCGTCCACGTACTCGCGGTCGGAGAGCGGCGGCTCGTCGGTGCGATAGGCGAAGCGCCAGTAGGTGTCGGTCCGGACGCCGCTCGCGTCGATGATGGCGAAGGTGCCCGCCGTGAGCTTCTCGACTCCCTCGAACGCGGTCCGCGGCGCCGGCACGAAGCCGGCCGCCAGGTAGACGTCGATCGCCGTCAGGTCGGGGCGCGGCGCGACGAGGCCCGAGGCGAAGAGCGCCTTCGCCTCGGAGGCGAAGGCGAAGCCGGCGGCCGTGCGGGCATGGTACAGGGGCTTGATGCCCGTCCGGTCGCGGGCGAGCAGGAGCTGGCGTCGCCGGAGGTCGAAGATCGCGAGCGCGAACATCCCTTCCAGCCGCGCGAGGAGCTGGTCGCCATGCTGCTCGTAGAGATGAACCAGCACTTCGGTGTCGCAGCGCGTGCGGAAGCGGTGCCCGTTCGCCTCGAGCTCGCGGCGGAGCGCGGCATGGTTGTAGATCTCGCCGTTCAGCAGGGCGAGCACGCGGCCGTCTTCGCTGCCGATCGGCTGGCTGCCGCCCTCGAGGTCGACGAGCGCCAGCCTGCGGACGGCGAGCCCGCCGTCGAGCTCCGGCAGGATCCGGGTCGCTCCCTGGTCGGGGCCGCGGTGGACCATGGCGGCCGCCATGCGATCGAGCGCGCCGCGCAGCTCGTCCGGCGGGAGGCCGCCGCCGAAGATCCCCGCGATGCCGCACATCAGGCGCTCCGCCGGCTCATCCGGCCGGCTCGGCGGGGCGCTCGAGCTCCGAGACGTAGACCCGCTCCTTGCCGGCGACCGGCTCGATGCGGTCGACGAGCTCGAAATCGAGCGTCATCGGCTCGCCGAAGTGGTGCTCGAGCTCGGCGCGGAGCTTTGCCAGTTCCCCCGGGCGCGGAGCGGGGGAGCAGACGAAGCGGAAGACGAGGTGGTCGCGCCGCTTCTGGATCACGCGGTACTGCAGCAGACCCGCGAAGGTCGAGAGGTAGGTCGTCACGGCGAGCGGCGGCGAGACCTTGCCGCTGGGCAGAACGATCAGGTCCCACTCTCGCCCGACCGGCGGGTGGATGAGGGGGAGCTGCACGCCGCAGGAGCAGGGACGCTCGATCGCCGCGAGGCGATCGCCGAGGCGGTAGCGCAGCAGCGGCATGCGGCGCGCGAGCAGGTTGGTGATTACGACCGGGTGCCCGGCCCCCGGCGCTTCCTCCGCCTCGAGCTCGACGACGAGGGCGTCGCCGTTGACGTGCAGCCCCTCGCCCGCCGCGCACTCCCAGGCGATCCGTCCCACCTCGAGAGCGCCGTAGAAGTTGCGCACCTCGGGGCCGCCGGGCACCGCGAGCCGCGCGAGGAGCCAGGGGTCGAGCGCCTCGGCCGAAGAGATGAGGAGCCTCGGCGAACAGACTGCGGCGAGCGAACCGGCATGCTGGAGCAGCGCGCGCAGCGCTGAAGGGTAGATCCAGAGCACCGACGGGCGGATCTCGCGCAGCCGCTGCACGTTCTCTTCGACGGGTCGCCGGATGGAGAGATATTCGTTGCGGTAGAGGCCGAGGTGGGCCAACACGCCGACCGTCGGAGCGCGCAGCGGGCCGAGCGTCGCGGTCACGTCGCTCGCCCGGACGCCGGTGGCGCGCATCGAGCGGTGCTCGAGGGCGCGGCGCAGCAGGTTCTCGCCGCGCGCGCGGTGGATCGTCCAGGGGTGGCCGACGAGCCGCTGGTGCGCGCCGCGATCGCGCGTTCGGGGTCGAAGCCGCGGGCGAAGATTTCCGACCCGGCGCCGCGCAGTTGGACGCGCGTCGAGACCGGGATGAGCCGCAGGTCCTCGATGTCCCGGATGTCGCCGGGCGCCACCCCCGCGTCGTCGAGCAGCCGGCGGTAGTAGGGCACGCGCGCGTGCACGTACGCGACGAGCTCGCGCAGCCGCCGCCGCCGTATCGTCGCCATCTCGTCCGCCGACGGCAGGCGACCACGCGCCAGGCGCGCGAGCTCGCGAACCTCGGAGCCGTTCACTCGCCCTCCGGAAGGCGTGAGATCACCGCCTGCACCTTTCCCCCCGGTCCGCGCTCGAGCGCGCCGACGCGCTCGACCGTGATCGCCACCTCGGTGCCGAGCAGCGCCGCGAGCGTCTGCTCGAGCGCGGCGCGCGCGGTCGGCCAGTCGGCGCCCGCCGCCGGAACGGCGCGCAAGGTCACCTCGCGCCGGCGTTCCTGCAGGAGCTGGAGGCTGACGATTCCCGGAACTCTCTGCAACGAGTGGAGGGCGGAGAGCGGATGGCGGACTTCGCCTCCCGGAAGCCGGAGGAGATCGCCGGTGCGCCCCTCGATGCGCTCGATCGTCGGCAGCGTGCGGCCGCAGACGCACGGTACAGCGCCGACCGTCACCAGGTCGCCGAGCCGGTAGTTGAGCAGCACCGTGGCGCGGTTGGTCAGGTTGGAGAGCACGACCTCGCCGGTCTCGCCGGGTCCGGCGTCGCGGCCATCGCTCCGGATCACGCGCAGCGCGACGTCGTCGAGGCAGAGATGGAACCCCTGACGCAGCTCGCACTGGAAGGCGATGCGTAACGCCTCGTTGGCCTGGTAGGTCGAGAGGACCGGAATCTCGAACGCGTCCTCGAGGAGCGCGCGATCGTTCTCGGGCATGCGATCGGCGCCGTACCAGACGATGCGCGGCCGGTGCAGCTCGCGTCCGCTCTCGTGCGCCCAGCGGAAGAAGGCGCCGAGCCAGGAGCCGTAACCGGCGATCGCGTCGGGCCGGAAATCGTCGATTCGCCGCGCCGCCGCCTCGAAATCGCGATCGAGGTCCACATGAGCGCGGGTGAGCTCCACCCCGCGCGGTACCCAGGAGTGGCTTTCGTAGAACGCGCGCAGCTGGTGCCCGACCGAGCCCGAGCGCTGCGCGGTCAGTTCGCGGTAGCCGATAGCGGCGGCCGACGAAGCGAGCCAGAACCTCCCGTTGCCGTTGTCCGTGAGCGAGGGCGGTGAAGAGCGCTCCGGTGGAGTAGGTCACCGCCTTCGGCCGGCCGGTCGTGCCGCTGCCGCGCAACGCGAGCGAACGCTCCGGCGGATAGCGGGTGGAGACGAAGCGTCGCGGCTCTTGCGCCAGCTCGTCGCCGCTGGTGAGCGGCAGGTGCGCGAGGTCGGCGACGGTGCGGAAATCGTCCGGCGCGAGGCCCGCCGCGTCCATCGCTTCGCGGTAGTAGGGGACCGACTCCCATGCATGGCGGACGATGGCGCGCGCCCGGTGCTCCTGGCGCGCCAGGATCTCGCCGAGCGGCCGGTAGGGGAGCCGGCCCTCGCCACGCGCCTCGAGCAGCGTACGGGCGCTCCAGAAGCCGCGCGTCAGGAGGTTTGCCATACCTTCTCTTCCACCGCTGCGGACAACGGCGGTGTCTCGATCGGCCGGATGGCGAGCGCGGCGATGAAGCTGCCGGTGCGATAGCGCCAGGAGGAATGCTCGAGCCGCTGTGCCGCCAGGAGCAGGCGCTCGACCGCGGAGCCCAGCGCGCGCCAGCGCGTCCAGCGCGCGAAGCGCACCGAGGCGACCGCCACGAGCCGCGGGTTGTGGAGGATGGCGGTCGTCGCGCCGACTTCGAAACCGGCGGCAGCGAGCTCGCCGCGCAACTCGGCGATCGAGCAGGAGTGTCCGACGAAGAAGGGGAGCGCTCCGAGCCGGTAGGCGAGGCGAAGGAGCGGATCGAAGACGTTCTGCCGATTGTCGAGCGTCACGACGAGGCGGCCGCCCGGGGCGAGAACGCGCCGCAGCTCGCGCAGGCTGCGGCCGAGATCCGCGGGGTCGGCGAAATGGTCGAGCGTCGAGGTCGAGACGATCGTGTCGAACCAGCCGTCGGCGAACGGCAAGCGGCGCACGTCGGCGACCGCCCAGCGGACGGAGGAGCGGCGATGGCGGAGGCGGGCGCGCTGGACCACCGCCGGCGAGAGGTCGATTCCCCAGGCTTCGCCGACCTCGGCGCGGAGCTCGGCGAGGAAGGCGTCCGGCCCTGCCGCCTCCTCGAAGCAGTCGGTCTTGAGGAGTCTTCCGTCACGACGAAGCGCGCCCCAGTCGCGCGCCAGCCGCAGGTGCGCCTCGCGCTTCTGCCGGCCGAGGAAAGCGTCGAGGTGGTGGGACCCTGCCTCGACGTGCGCCAGCGCGCGGCTCCAGTAGACGTTCTCCGGCACCGACTCGCGCTTCGCCGCCCCGAAGTCTCCGAACCGCCACCGCCAGGGGCCGAGCCGGATCGTTCGCAGGTAGCCGACCGGGACCTGGTTCCATTTCGGAATCGCCTCCATCGCGGCCTGGTTCTCGGGCATCACGATGCAGAGCATGCGCCGGTTCCCCTCGGCGCGCAGCCGGGCCGCGACGGCCTCGACGACGGCGCGCGAGATGCCGCCCCGCCGGGCCTCCGGGGCCGAGAAAGAGCCGAAGATGTAGACGTCTCCCGGCGCGAGCTTGAGCTCGCGGTCGAGATAGTCGATGCGCGCGCGGCCGGCCGCGGCCCAGGTGACGTGGATCAGACGACCGGCGCGGCGCGCCACGAAGCAGCGCTGCCCGGCGGCGAAGCGGCGGCGGATCTCCTCGCGATCGGCGTCGGGGCAGAGCTCGAGGTAGGCATCCAGCTCATCGACCGGGAGCTCGCCGAGATCGATGTCGGGGGCGATCGGCGGCGGCGGGAGCGCGGGGGCATCGAGGGGGCGCGCGCAGGCCACCGCGCGCCGGTAGACGAGCTCGCCGAGGATCTTGAACCAGAGGCTGCGGATTCCCTGCTCGCGCAGCACCTCGCGCGCCCGCCGCCAGCGCCCCCGGAACGACGCGGCGATGGACGACTCTCCGGCAGCGTCGGAAGGGCCCGTCATGCGAGCGATCCTAGTTTCTCCCGCGGCCTGGCGGTAGGGAACGCGCCGGTCCGTCGGGGCGATGCTGCATTGGCCTCCCGGCGCCGCGTGGCTAGGCTAGAGGCGATGACCGATCCAGGGCACATCCCGGACGTGCCGGACGTCCGCGCGAAGCGCGCGCGCGACGTCATCCGGGCCGACAGCCTCCGGCCGGCGGATCTGGCGGCCTGGTGGGCGCGGCGGATCCTCCTGCCGCTCGCCCGCGCCCACCGGCGTCGGCTCGGGTCGACCCTGGTCGTCGGCATCACCGGGAGTTCGGGCAAGACGACGACGAAGAGGCTCGTCGCCGCGGTGCTCGCCAGCCGCCTCCCGGGCCGCGCCAGCGAGGGCACCTTCAACCGGTGGAACCAGCTCGTGCGCGTGCTGGCGCGCGCGCGCAGTTCCGACCGGTATCTCGTGCAGGAGATCGGCGCCCGCGGGCGAGGGAGCCTCGACCAGCTTGTCTGGGCGCTCGAGCCGGACATCGGCGTCGTCGTCTCCGTCGGGAGCGAGCACCGCTCGGGGTTCGATTCGATCGAGGAGACAGCGCGCGAGAAGGCGAAGCTCGTCGCCGCGCTGCCGCCGGGCGGCCTGGCGGTCCTCAATGCCGACGACGCCAGGGTCCGGGCAATGGCCGCGGTGACGCGCGCGCGGACGGTGCTCGTCGGGCGCGCGGGGGACGCCGACCTGCGCGCCGAGAACATCGCGGCGGCCTGGCCGCAGCCTCTTCGCTTCGACCTGCGGGCGGGCGGAGAGCGGGTGCCGGTCGAGACGCGGCTCCACGGCGAACACTGGGTCCCGGCGGTGCTCGCGGCGCTCGCCGTGGGCCGCGAAGCAGGCATCCCGCTCGCCGAGTCGGCCGCCGTGATCGCCCGCCAGCCGCCGGAGCGTCATCGGCTGAGCGAAGTCCGGCTGCCGGACGGCGTCACGATCCTCGAGGACGACTGGAAGGCGCCGGTCTGGAGCCTCGAGCTGGCGATCGACGTCGTGCGGCAGGCACACGCGGCGCGCAAGTTCGTGGTGCTGGGCTACCTGTCGGACACCTCGCGGAGCCCGCGTCAGCTCTACCCGGACGTCGCGTCGAGGTTCGCGGCGGTCGCCGACCGCGTGATCGTCGTCGGGCCCAGGAAAGAGTACGAATTCAGCGCGCCGGCGGGTGGCGGGGAGATCGTCGTCGTGCCGACGACGCACGCCGCGCACGAGCTGCTGGAGGCGATGTTGCTTCCCGGCGACCTCGTGCTCGTCAAGGCGAACTGCAGGCCGCTCCATCTCGAGCGCCTCGTGCTCGCGCGCCGTGGGGGGCTGCAGTGCTGGCGACACGACTGCGGGCGAAGCGTCTGGTGCGACGACTGCCGGCTGCGCACCGTCCCGGAGCGCTGAGACTGCCGCCGATCTACAATGGCGCCGCACCGCCCGCCGGAGTGGCGAAATGGCAGACGCGGGGGACTTAAAATCCCTTGGTCCGAAAGGATCGTGCAGGTTCGAGCCCTGCCTCCGGCACCTGTTCGGAAGTCCCTTTCGCTTCCACCGCGCAATCTCTATCATGGTGAGCCATCATGCCGCCGACCAAGCGACGTCAGCCGACGAAGAAGCGCCGCCGCCTCGGGCGCACCGACGCCCTCCTCTTCGTGGTGTCGCTGCTCCTGCGCCGCCGACGGCCGGTGCAACTGTCAGAGATCGTCGAGGCGGTCGGCTGCTCGCAGCGGACCGCCTATCGTCTCGTCGAGGCCCTGCACCGGGCCGATCTGATCGAAGGGCGCGGACGGCAGGGTTATTCGCTGCATCGCGGCGCCGGGCGCCAGGCGCCGGCGAAGAAGGCGGCCGCGCGCAAGCCCGGCCGCCCGGCGAAGCGCGCCGCGCGTCGCTGACGGCCGCCGTTCCCGGCGGCTCCTGCCGAAAAAAAAGAGGGCGAGGCAGGGCCTCGCCCTCGCTGCCGCTCGGAGAGCGGACTCTCAGCCGATCGCGATCCGCGCTGGTTCCGTCTTCGCCTTGGGCGGCATCGGGATCTTCAGCTCGAGCACGCCGTTCGTGAAGTGGGCCTTCACCAGCTTCGGATCGAGCTCGAATCCGAGCGGGATCCGGCGATAGAAGGAGCCGAAGTAGCGCTCCGCGCGATACATCTCCTTCTCTTTCCGTTCGACTTCTTCCTTGCGCTCGCCCTTCAGGACGAGATCGCCCTTCTCGAAGAAGATTTCGAGGTTGTCCTTCTTCATGCCGGGGAGATCGGCGTGCAGGACGAGCTCTCCCTCCTTCTCCATCAGGTCGATCCGCGGGCTCCAGTCGAGACTGGGCAGGTTGAGCTCCGGCGCGCGCCCGAAGAGCTCGAAGCGCAGCGGGAAGGAGCGCTCCCAGAAGCGCTCGACCTCGTTCATCAACTCTTCCATGCGGGTGACCGGATAGTGGCGGACCGGGGTCTCGGTCTTGACGGGATTCTTGGCGACTGCGGTTGTCATGGGATCCTCCTTGCGCAAGCGGCCCGGATCGGGCCACTCTCAGGGTAGACCTGCGCGGGAAGGGGAACACGCTCCGGTGGGCGGCGCCAGGCCCACCCGGCAGGGCGGGAACGAAGCCGGGGGAGTGACTGTCCGGCCCGCGGCTCAGGCGGCGCGATGCGCGGCCGATTCGACCAGGCGCGAGGTGATCACCGGCGGCGCCGCCAGGGCGCGCTTCACCGCGCACTGGTCGACAGCGCGGACCAGCGCGTCGCGGTACTTCCCGGGCAAGGCGGGCGGCGCCGTCACCTCGAAGGTCAGCTCGCGGAGGCGACCGCTCTCGGGGTCCTTGTCGACGATCATCGCCACGCCGAGCCCGTCGGTGTCGACGTCGCGCTGGCGGCAGAACTGCAGCGCGTAGTAGCCGGCGCAGGTGGCGAGCGAAGCAAGAAAGAGATCGAAGGGCGAGGGCGCCGAGCCGTCGCCGCCGGAAGCAGCCGGCTGATCGGTGCGGATCTGGTGGCCGCGCAGGCTCGTGGTCACGGTGAGGCCGCCTTCGAAACGAGTCTCGATCCGCATCGCGATCCCCCTTCGACGCGCCGCGCGGGAGCGTCGAAGGGAGCGTAGCCGCGGCCGAAGGCACCACGCGTCACCCCTGCGGGTGGGCCGCCGTGCCGGTGGGCTCAGCCGTCGGAGGGGGGCTCGACGATGCGGTGGCGCAGCGCGAAGGCGACCGCCTGAGCGCGATTGTGCAGGTGGAGCTTGTCGAGGATGTTGCGGACGTGGAACTTCACCGTGTTCTCGCTGACGCCGAGCTTCTCGGCCAGCTTGCGATTCGAGGTGACGCCTTCCACCAGGCAGCGCAGCACGTCGAGCTCGCGGTCGGTCAGCGCGTCCGGCGAGTCCTTGGCCTGCCCCGGCCGCGCGAACTCGCGCAGCAGCTTGCGCGCCAGGGCCGGCGTCAGCGCCGGCTCGCCGCGTCCGACCGCCTCGAGCAGCCCGAAGAAGTCGTCGGCGTCGAGATTCTTGATGATGTAGCCCTGGGCGCCGGACTTGATCGCGTCGAAGAGGCTGCGGTCGTCCTCGGAGGCGGTCAGCGCGACGACCTTGAGCCCCGGCTGCTCGGCGGCGAGGATCTTGATCGCCGAGAGGCCGTCGAGCACCGGCATCGCAAGGTCCATGAGGACGAGGTCGGGCCGGGTCTCGCGGACGCGGACGACGGCTTCCTTGCCGTTCGCGGCCTCTCCGACGACCTGGTGGCCGCGGGCTTCGAGCAGCGTGCGCAGACTCTCCCGAAAGAGTGCGTGATCGTCCGCGATGAGAATCTTCATGCCGTCCTCCGGATGGTGGTCATCGGCGCTCCGCGGCCGACCGGAACGCGGAGACGTACGGTGGTGCCCTTGCCGGGCTCGGTGGTGATGTCGAGGGAGGCATCGACCGCCTGCGCCCGCTCGCGCATCGTGAGCAGGCCGAAATGGGGGCGGCCGTCCTTGGCGCCGCGCGCCGGGTCGAAGCCGCGGCCGTCGTCGGAGATCTCGAGCCGGGCGAGCTCGCCGTCGCGCCGCAGGTCGATGCGGACGCTGGTAGGCGCCCGAGTGCTTGTGCACGTTCGCCAGCGCTTCCTGGGCGATGCGCAGCACCTGCACTTCGCGCTCGGGCACCAGGCGCAGCTCGCCTTCGAGCGCGCGCGTGACGGCGATTCCGGTCTGGTCCTGCCAGTTGTCGAGGTATTCCTCGAGGGTGTTCGAGAGGCCGGCGTTCGACGAGGTGGCGCGCAGCGCGAGAATCCCCTCGCGCACCTCGTTGTGGACCGTGCGCGCGTCGGCCGCCAGCCGCTCGAGGTGGTGAATCGCCTCGTCGTCGCGGCCGCCGCGCACGTGCTCGCGGATCGCCTGGGCGCGCGCGTTCACCGACGCGAGCACCTGCGCGACGCCGTCGTGCATCTCGCGCGCGAGGCGCAGCCGCTCCTCCTCGATCGCCGCGACCCGCAGGCGCTCGTGCAGGTGCACCGCGTCGATCGCGTTGGCGGCCTGGGTGGCGAAGCGCTCGAGAGTGGCCTCGTCGCTCTCGGTGAACTCGTCGCCGCCGAGCTTGTCGGTCAGGTAGAGGTTGCCGCGGAACGGGGCATGGCAGGAAATCGGCACGGCGATCAGGCTGGTCATCGGGGGATGGCCGGCCGGAAAGCCCGCCGAGCGCGAATCGCGTCCGATGTTGGAGACCCGCAGCCGCTCGCCGTCGTGCATCACGACCCCGAGGAGGCCCTTGCCGACCGGCGGATGGCCGATCCGGTCGCGCTCGGCCAGGGAGAGGCCGGAGACGACGAAGGCCTCGATGTGGGCGTCGGTGTCGATCACCGCCAGCGCGCCGTAACGCGCTCCGATCAGCCCGCGCGCGCCATCGACCACCTTCTGCAGCAGCAGGTCGAGGCCGAGCTCGCCGCCGAGATCGAGCGCGGCGTGGTGGAGCGCCAGCAGCTCGGCGCTCTGCCGCGCCAGCCGCGCCTCCTGGCGCTCGACGAACGCGAAACTGAGACCGAGCAGGAAGATGCCGCCGGTCAGGACGAAGGCGTCGAGGACGAACCGCGCCGACGGGTAGTAGAGGTAAGGGGCGAGGAGGGCCCGGACTCCGTCCAGCACCAGGACGAATGCCAGAAGTCCCAGAAAGGAGAGCCACTTGAGCCGGGAGATCGTTAGCCCCACGTTGCCGCGATGCTAGCACCGCGCCCGCCCGGCCGGGCGGGGGGTTCAGAACACCCGTGTACGGATACCGAACAGGGTGTAGACCGGACACCAGCCGGTGGCACCGGTCAGCAGCGGAACCCAGGCGAACAGCAGCGCGGAGATCGCCGCCATGCCCTGCAGGGCGCCAGTCGCCGGCAGGACGAGCAGCACGGCGCCGAGCGCGATGCGGATGCCGCGGTCGAGCGGCGAGAGATTGCGCGGGAAGTCTTCGGCCATCGGGCGTCCCATGACGTGGCGAAGCGTAGAGAGTCGCACGCGGCGGCTCAACGCTCTTTCGAATCGGGGGTGCCTGCCCGTCCGGGCGGGGTCGTGACCCCTCCGTCCGGGCGGGTGGACCTGTCGTATCCTCTCGCTCGGTCGTCATGCTCGATCTGCTCTCCCCCGCGAAGGCCATGCCGCAGAGCGAGGAGTCGGAGCGCGCCGTGCTCGCCGCGGTGCTGCTCGACCCGCGTCTGCTCCCCTCGGTTTCCGGGCGGCTGAAGGCCGAGGACTTCTTCGGCGATCGCCATCGGGCCGATCTACGCCACGATGCTCGAGCTGCAGGACGAGAACACCGCGATCGACCTGCGGACGCTGCAGGCGCGGCTCGAGCAGAAGGGAGCGATCGAGGGCGCCGGCGGATTCACCTACCTCGCCGGCCTCGACGCCGACCTGCCCGATCTCGGCCGCTTCGAGAACTACGTCGAGATCGTCAAGGAGCGCTCGGTCCGGCGCCGGCTGATCGACGTCTGCCGCGAGGTCACGCGCGACTGCCTCGACGGCGGCCTCGACGCGCCGAACGCGCTGGCGCGCGCCGAGCAGGCGGTGATGGCGCTCGGCGAGGAGGCGATCCGGCGCGGCTTCGTGCCGCTGTCGAAGATCCTCGACCAGACGCTCGAGATGCTCGAGGAGCGGCCGGGCAAGGGGCTGTTCGGCGCTCGAGAGCGGCTTCGTCGACCTCGACCGCATGACGCACGGCCTCGCCGGCGGAACGCTGATCATCGTCGCCGGCCGCCCGGGCATGGGCAAGACCACCTTCGCGATCAACGTCGCCCAGCACGTGGCCATCCGCACGAAGAAGACGGTCGGCGTCTTCTCGCTCGAAATGGGCCAGCAGGAGCTCGGCGCTGCGCATCCTCTGCGGCGGAGTCCGAGGTCAAGTTCAGCAAGCTGCGCGCCGGCGCACTACTCGCAGGCCGAGGCGTTGCGATGTCATCGAGACGATGAAGCGCGATCGGCCGCTCGCCGCTCTACATCGACGACCCGGCCTCGCCGAGCATCCTCGAGGTCGGCTCGAAGGCGCGGCGGCTGAAGGCGGAGAAGCAGCTCTCGCTGCTGGTCGTCGACTACCTCCAGCTCATGCAGGCCGGCGGCCGGTTCGAGAACCGCAACCTCGAGATCGCGGCCATCACGCGCGCCTTCAAGCAGCTCGCCAAGGAGCTCGACATCCCGATCATCCTGCTCTCGCAGCTCTCGCGTCAGCCGGAGCGGCGCGGCGGCGACCACCGCCCGCAGCTCGCCGACCTGCGCGAATCGGGCGCGATCGAGCAGGACGCCGACCTGGTGATGTTCGTCTACCGCGACGAGCGTCTACAACGAAGAGGCGGACGAGCACGAGGCCGAGCTGATCATCGGCAAGAACCGCAACGGCGAGACCGGCACCATCAGAGCTGGTCTTCTTCGGCGAGAACTACCCGCTTCTTCAGCCGCGCCGAGCCCTCCGGCCAGGAGGCTCCGTTTGCCTGAAGCGCGCGCCGCCCGGGCGTTTGCCGCTGCGGGCGCGCGGTCGAGATCGATCTCGGCGCGCTGACGCGCAATTTCGCCAGGCTCGCCCGCGAGGTCGCGCCGGCCCGCCTGCATGCCGGTCGTCAAGGCCGACGCCTATGGCCATGGCGCCGCCGAGGTGGCGCGCGCGCTCGAGCCGCTCGGCCCCGCCGGCTTCGGCGTGGCGCGCGTCGAAGAGGGGGCCGAGCTGCGCCTCGCCGGCGTTGCCGCGCCGCGCATCCTGGTCCTCTCGCCGGTGACGCCGGACGAGCTCGACGACCTGGTCCGCTTCGACCTGACGCCGGTTCTCTCGAGCCTCGACCGACTCGACGCGCTGGATGAGTTTGCGCGCGCGCGCGAGCTGCAGCCTGCCGGTGCACCTCAAGATCGACACCGGCATGCACCGGCTCGGCGTGCCCGCCGACGCCGCGGCCGAGGCGATGCGGCGGCTGCGCGCTTCGACGCGGCTGCGCTGGCAGGGGCTGGTGTCGCATCTCGCCGACGCCGAGCACCGGGGAAGCGCCCAGAACGCGGCGCAGCAGCGGCGCTTTCGCGAGGTCGTCGCGCTGCTCACGCCGGAGGAGCGCGAGCGCGTCGACGTGCACTTCGCCAACAGCGCCGGCGCTCTGCAGCGGCTGCCGGCGACCCGGCACGACATCGTGCGCCCCGGGCTGGCGCTCTTCGGCGAGGCGCCGCCGCAAGGCGGGCTCGAGCTCGAGCCGGTGCTCTGGCGCTGCGCGCGCGGGTGCTGCAGGTCCAGGAGGTCGCGGCCGGCGAGCGGGTGGGTTACGGCGGCCGCTGCGTGGCGCCGCGGCCGACGCGGGTCGGCCTGGTCGGCGTCGGCTACGCCGACGGCTACCCCTGGCGAGCGGCCGGCGCGGCGGTGGCGCTGGTGCGAGGCGGACGCGTTCCGCTGCGTCGGGGCGGTGAGCATGGATCTGCTGGCGGTCGACCTGACCGACTCCGGCGGCGGGGTCGGCGAGGAGGTCACCCTGATCGGGCGGCAGGGCGACGACATGGTGCGGGTGAGCGAGCTGGCCACCTGGGCGGGAACGATCCCCTACGAGATCCTCTGCCACCTCCGGCTGCGGCTGCCGCGCATCTGGGTGCAGAGCGAAGCTCCATCGGCGGACTCGCTACCGGCCGGTTCGGCGACCGAGGCGCGCTCGTGACCTGGCGCGCCGGCGTCCGCAACTACCTACTCGAGATCGGGCGTTTCTTCGAGATCCTCGGCAGAGTCATCGCCTGGACGCCGCGCCGGCCGTGCGACTTCCGCGAATTGATGCGCCAGATGGTGCGCGTCGGCGTCGATTCGCTGCCGGTCGTCCTGCTGACCTCGATGTTCACCGGCATGGTGATGGCGCTGCAGATCTTCTCGACTCTCAAGCGCGTCAACGCGGAGGGCTTCGTCGGCACGCTGGTCGCGCTCTCCATGGTGCGCGAGCTGGCGCCGGTGATCTCGTCGCTCCTGATCGCCGGTCGCTGCGGCTCGGCGATGGGCGCCGAGCTCGGCACGATGCGGGTGACCGAGCAGATCGACGCGCTCGAGGTGCTGGCGACCGATCCCGTGCACTACCTGATGGTGCCGCGCGTCTGGGCCACGGTGCTGATGCTGCCGCTGCTCGTCGTCTTCGCCAACGCGATCGGCATCGGCGGGCGGCTACCTCATCTCGGTCGTACTACTTCGGCGCCAATCCGGTGACCTACGTCGAGAACACGTTCCGTTTCATGGACTACGACGACGTCACTTCGGGCCTGATCAAGGCGGCGGTGTTCGGCCTCATCGTCTCCATCGTCGGCTGCCAGAAGGGTTACTACACGCGCGGCGGCGCGGAGGGCGTCGGGCAGGCGACGACTCGTGCCGTGGTGCTGGCGTCGATCGCGATCCTGATCTCCGACTTCTTCCTGACCAAGATCCTCTACTGATGCGCGCGACGGAGCCGAAGGTCAAGATCCGCCTGCGCGGAGTGTCGAAGAGCTTCTCGGGCAAGGTCGTGCTCGACGGGCTCGACCTCGACGATCTACGAAGGGCGAGTCGGTCGTCGTGCTCGGCGGCTCGGGCTCGCGGCAAGAGCGTGCTGCTCAAGCACATGATCGGCCTGATGAAGCCGGACTCCGGCACGATCGAGGTCGACGGCGTCGAGCTCGCGAGCCTGAAGGGGCCGGAGCTCACCGCAGTTCCGGCGCCGCTTCGGGATGGCCTTCCAGGAGGGCGCGCTCTTCGACTCGATGACGGTCTGGGACAACGTCGCCTTCCCGCTGCAGCGCGCCAAGTGGGACGAGGAGCGGATCGCCGCGCGGGTGGCGGACTGCCTCGAGTCGGTCCACCTCGAGGGAGCCGAGCAGAAGATGCCCGCCGAGCTCTCGGGCGGCATGCGGCGCCGCGTCGGCTTCGCGCGCGCCATCGCGATCGAGCCGGCGATCCTGCTCTTCGACGAGCCGACCACCGGCCTCGACCCGGTGATCAAGGCGGTGATCGACGGCCTGATCCTCGAGCTGCAGGAGAAGCTCAACTCGACGGCGGTCACCATCACGCACGACCTCGACAGCGCCTACCGCATCGCCGACCGCATCGCGCTGCTCTTCCGGGGCAAGATCGTCGCCTACGCGCCCCCCGAGGAGTTCCGCGAGCTCGAAGACGCGCGCGTTCAGCAGTTCATCCGCGGGCTGCCCACCGGGCCGCTCGAGCGAGTAGGAGCCCGGAGACGAAAGATGTCCCAGACCATCAAAGTCGGAATCTTCATGACCCTCGCGCTGGTGGTCGCCGGCTGGCTGATCCTCAAGATCGAGGACTGGAGCCCGTTCGCGGAGCAGGGGCGCCGCGTGGACGCCATCTTCGATTCGGTGACCGGACTCGACGACAAGGCGGCGGTGCGGGTGGCCGGCGTGCGCGTCGGCCGGGTGGACGGCATCCGCCTCGAGGGCCGGCGGGCGCGCGTCACGCTGCTGATCGACCGCCGCTCTGGTTCTGACCGAGGGCGCCGAGGCGACGGTCGCCAACCAGGGGCTGCTGGGCGACAAGTTCGTCGAGCTCTCGGCCGGCCCCGAGGGGGCGCCGCCGCTGCCGCCCGGCGCGGTGCTGCCGGGCCGCACGCCGATCGGCTTCGATCAGGCGATGGCGAAGATCGAGTCGATCGGCAACTCGATCGACAAGGCGCTCGGCGGGTTCAACGGCGAGGGGGGCGGCGGCGGGATCGGCAAGCTGGTCGAGAGCCTGCAGCAGACCTCCGACGAGCTGCGCGCGCTGATCGCCGAGAACCGCACCAGCCTGAACGGCACGGTGAAGAACTTCGAGCGCTTCAGCGGCAGCCTGGCCGACGAGCTGCCGCGCATCGCCGACAGCTCGGGAAGCTGCTCGACCAGGTCGACAGCGTGGTGGCCGACAACCGCGACAACATCTCGGGGAGCATCGGCAACATCAAAGAGCTCACCTCGAGCGTGCAGCGCTCGGTCGACAACCTCAACACGATCACCGACAAGATCGCGAAGGGGCGAGGGGACGATCGGCAAGCTGGTCAACAGCGACCAGGCCCACGAGGAGCTGATCGGCGCGCTCGGCAGCGTCGAGAAAGGGGTCACCACGCTGACCGACACCCTCGGCCGGGTGAACAAGCTCAAGCTCGACATCGGCATGGAGGGCTACTACCTGAACGAGTCCGGGGACGGGCGCAGCGCGGCCCGCGTCGACCTGCTGCCGCGGGGAGACGAAAGCCCGCACCTCTACCGCGTCGAGCTGGTCAGCGACCCGCGCGGCCGCCTCTACGAGAAGGACTCGACGTCACGGTGACGAAGCCCGACGGCACGAGCGAGACGACCACCACCTCCAGCGTCACCAACGACCTCCGGCGCGGCAGGTTCACCGCGCTGGCCGGAGTTCCCTTCCTCGATCGCCGGGGACACGCTCTGGGTGGGCATGATCGAGAACACCGGCGGCGCGATGATCGACTACGGCATCGTTCCGAACAAGCTGTCGCTCGCTTTCGAGGCGTTCGACTTCTCGCGCGAGACCGACCTCGACCCCCACCTGCGGCTCACCGCGCGCTGGTATGCCTGGAAGGGCCTCTACCTCCAGGCCGGCTACGACGATCCGCTGGTCGACGCCTATCGCTCGCCCTTCCTCGGGGCCGGCGTCCGCTGGACGGACGACGACCTCAAGTACCTGCTCGGCTCGATTCCGAAGTTCTGAGCCGTGGCGGCGCCGCAGGCGGTCTACGTCTGCCAGAGCTGCGGGCACCGCTCGAGCAAGTGGCTCGGGCGCTGCCCGGAGTGCGGGGAGTGGTCGAGCTTCGTCGAGGAGGTCGACGCCGCGCCGAAGGCGCGCCAGGGCAGGCGCGGCCGCCAGGCCGCGGCGACGCCCCTCTCCGAAGTCGATCGCGACGCGGTGACGAGGACCAGCTGCGGCTTTCCCACCGTCGACCGGGTCCTCGGCGGCGGTTTCGTCGCCGGCGGCGCGGTCCTGCTGGCGGGCGAGCCGGGAATCGGCAAATCGACCCTCCTGCTGCAGATCGCCGATCGCATGGCGAGATCCGGCTTGCGCGTCGTCTACGCCAGCGCCGAGGAGTCGCCGCGCCAGCTCAGGCTGCGCGCCGAGCGGCTCGAGGCGGTCTCCGACGGCGTGCTGGTCGTCGGCGAGACCGATCTCGAGTCCATCCTGGCCGCGGCCGCGCAGGCGGGGGGAGCGGCGCTGCTGGTCGACTCGGTGCAGGCGCTGCGCAGCGACGCGCTCGAGTCACCCCCGGGGTCGATCGGCCAGGTGCGCCACGCCGCCAATCGCCTGGTCGAGAGCTGCAAGGCGAGCGGTGCGTCGCTCGTCCTCGTCGGCCACGTCACCAAGGAGGGGGCGATCGCCGGTCCCAAGGCGCTCGAGCATCTCGTCGACACCGTGCTCTCCTTCGAGGGCGATCGCGATTCCGACTATCGGCTGCTGCGCGCCAACAAGAACCGCTTCGGACCGACCGGCGAGCTGGCGCTCTTCGAGATGCGCGATCGCGGCCTCGAGCCGGTGCCCGATCCCTCGAGCGTGCTGCTGGCGCGGCGGCGCAGCGACGCGCCGGGTTCGGCGGTGCTGCCGACGCTGTCGGGGACGCGGCCGCTGCTGGTCGAGACCCAGGCGCTCGTCCATCCGACCAACTTCTCGTCGCCGCGTCGGATGGCGGTCGGCCTCGACGCCAACCGGACGATCCTTCTCGTCGCGGTGCTCGAACGCTTCGCGCGCCTCGGCCTCGCCGATCGCGACGTCTTCCTCAACGTCGTGGGGGGCCTCGCCTTGCGCGAGCCCGCCGCCGACCTCGCGGTCGCCGCCGCTCTCGTGTCGGCCTATCGCGGCGCCGCGCTGCCGTCCGATGCCGTCTTCTTCGGCGAGATCGGCCTGCTCGGCGAGGTGCGTCCGGTGGGAGGGGTCGAGGCGCGGCTGCGCGAGGCCGCGACGCACGGCTTCCGGCGCGCTTTCCTGCCGCGCGCCAACGCCGCGCGGACTCCCGCCGGCCTGAAGACGATCGAAATCGAGACCGTCGAGGAGCTCGCCGACCTCTGCGCCGGCTAGAGCTTGCCGCTCAGTCGATCGCCATCGAGGCGAGCCCGAGGAAGGTTCCCATGCTGGCGACGTCGGTCATCGTGGTGAGGAAGATGCTCGACGCGGTAGCCGGATCGGCGCCGAGACGGCGGAGTCCGAGGGGAATCAGCGTGCCCGAGATGCCGCTCGCGACGCAGGCGAGCACCATCGCGCCCCAGACGATCAGGCCGAGCACCAAGGGATTCGCGGTGCCCTGCGAGCGGGCGTAGAAGAACATGCCGGCGCCGGCGACGGCGCCGACCAGCAGCCCGTTGAAGAATCCGAGCAGGACCTCTTTCGACACGATTCGCCCCAGCAGCCCCGGCTTGACCTCGCCGAGCGTCAGGCCGCGCAGCGTCACCGCCAGCGCCTGGCAGCCGGTGTTTCCCGACTGGCCGGCGAGCACCGGCAGGAAGGCCGCCAGCACCACGACGCGGTCGATGGTGTCCTGGAAGAAGCCGACCACCGCGGCGGCGACGAAGGCGGTGAGCAGGTTGAGCTGCAGCCAGGGATGGCGCGACTTGAGGCTCTGCAGCCAGGGGGTGAGCAGGCGCTCTTCCTTGCCGACGCCGGCCATCTTGCCGGCCTGGGCGCTGATCTCGAACGCTTCGGCCTCGAAGAGGACGTGGCCGCGCACCATGCCGAGCAGGCGCCCCGCGGCGTCGACCACCGGATAGGCGGGGTAGTGGCGGGTGACCACCGCCTGCATCGCGTCGACCAGCTTCATCTCGGGGCGGAGCGCGAACGGGTTCGGGATGGCGATCGCAGCGAGCGTCTGTCCGCGCTCGGCGAAGAGCAGGTCGCGGAAGGCGAAGACGCCGACCAGCTTGCCGGCCGCGTCGGTCACGAAACCGTAGGTGATGAGCGAGCGCTTCACCAGCTCGCGCAACTCCTCGACCGCCTCGCCGACGGTCGTCTCGGGACGGAAGACGGCGCGCGGGTTCTCCATCAGCCGGCCGACCGTCCCCTCGGCCCAGGCGCGCTCGCGCAGCCACTGCTCGCCGCGCTCGGCGGGCGCCGCGGCGGCGATCCGCTGGCGTTCCGCGGTCTCGAGCTCCCAGAGGATGTCGCCGGCCGCCATCGGGTTCATGAGCTCGAGGGCGCCGGCCGCTTCCTCGGGAGAGAGCGCCGCGAGCCGGCGGGCCGCCGGCCGCGAGCCGAGCCGGAGCAACTCGGCGGCGAGGGTGACCTGGGCGTCGGTCGGACGAAAGACGTTGCTGGCGATCGGCGGGTTGTCCACGGGCGCTCCTCCCTCCAGGGGCGTTCGATGTGCCGCTTGTCGCGGCGTCTCAGCCGAGATCGGGCTCGTGCCCGGTGATGCGGCGAAAGGCTTCGGCGTAGCGCGCCACCGTTCCCGCCACGACGTCGGCCGGGAGCTCGGGGGGCGTCGATTCCTTGTCCCAGCCCGAGGCGTCGAGCCAGTTGCGCACGAACTGCTTGTCGAACGAGACCGGCTCGCTCGCCGGGCTGTCCAGGCCGACATCTCCCAGTAGCGCGACGAGTCCGGCGTCAGGGCCTCGTCGATCCAGGTCAGCTCCCCCGTCGATCCAGCCGAACTCGAACTTGGTGTCGGCCAGGATGAGCCCGCTCGCCTCGGCGCGGGTGGCGGCGGCGGAGTAGAGCGCCAGCGTCAGGTCGCGCAGGCGTTCGGCGAGCGGCTGGCCGAGCTCGCGCGGCGACGTGGGCGAAGTCGACGTTCTCGTCGTGCCCGGTCTCGGCCTTGGTGGCCGGGGTGAAGATCGGCTCGGGCAGCCGGCTGGCGCGCACCAGGCCGGCGGGGAGCGGCAGGCCGCAGACGGTGCCGTTGGAGCGGTACTCCCGATAGCCGCTGCCGGCGAGGAAGCCGCGCGCCACGCACTCGAAAGGAATGACCTCCGCCTTGCGCGCCAGCACCGAGCGGCCGGCGAGCAGCGCCGCGTGCGGGCGCAGCTCGGCCCCGAAGTCGGCCGGATCGGTGGCGAGCAGGTGGTTGGGCGCCAGCCCGGCGAGCTCGCCGAACCACCAGTTGGTGAGCTGGGTGAGGATCTTCCCCTTGCCCGGAATCGCCGGCCGCAGCACGTGGTCGTAGGCCGAGAGGCGATCGGTCGCGACGATCAGCAGGCGATCGCCGAGGTCGTAGACGTCGCGGACCTTGCCGCGCTTGGGCGCGGGAAGGCCCGGGAATGTCGGTTCTCCAGACCGCCTGCTGCGACTCGAAAGCCATGCTTCCCTCCTTCGTTGATCCTAGACCGGTCCGCCGCAGCGGCGAGGACGTCTCGCGCTCGACTCGCGGAAAACAGGTCGGTGCCGCGCATCTCGACCAGCGTGTGATCGCCCCACAGGGCGGCGTCGACGATCTCGTAGATCGGCGTCGAATCGAGTCCCTTGAGCTGCGCGATGCCCAGCTTGCGGACTCCGACCAGCAGGTCGATGCCCGGGCCCTCGAGCTTGGTCGCCACCCAGCTCCGGTTGCCGTCCACCAGCCGGAACATGCGATCGAAGCTCCCCTCGCGGGCCAGCCGGCCGACGAACTCGCCGGTCGCCACGATGCCCTCGTTGACCAGCGAGCCGTTCTCGTTGATGTAGGCGTAGAACTCGCGGGAATGCTCGAGCTTGTCGATGGTGTCGATGTTGTTGCGCATCATCGGCGCGAAGAAGCGGTTCACCGTCGCCTCGGGGTAGCCGTAGGTGACCAGCAGCGTGCGGAGCTCCTCGATGTCGCGGTTCCCCTTGCCGGTGGTCAGGCGGGTGAGCTCGAC
This sequence comes from Thermoanaerobaculia bacterium, assembly GCA_963699245.1. Classification (GTDB taxonomy): domain Bacteria; phylum Acidobacteriota; class Thermoanaerobaculia; order Multivoradales; family JAGPDF01; genus JACTMI01. The sequence continues at coordinate 692,641 of OY969426.1, read as the reverse complement.
GACGCCGTGGCCGAAGAACTCGTAGCGCTCGGTCTCGACCTGCGAGCCCATGCGGATCGGCAGCAGCCGGTACTGGCCGAAGTTGAGCGCGATGCGCAGCCCCTTGGAGAAGGGGAAGCCGCGGGTCAGCGCCTCGCGGTAGGCGCGCTGGATCTGCAGCGCCAGCACCAGCAGCCGGCGCGGGTCGCGGCTCGAGTAGAAGGCGCCGTCGCCGAGGTACTTCTCGAGCACGGTCTTGTTCTGCTCGGCGAGGCGGTTCACCTTGCGCTGGAAGCGGAACATCATCCGGAACGAGCGGTCCTGCTCGAAGGCGCCGGAGCGCCGCAGGTGGGTCACCGTCTCGGTGAACTCCGAGATGTCGTAGATCAGCCCGAAGCGATCGACCACCGGGTCGATGACCCAGGGCGCCATGAAGTCGAGCGGGCGGGTGCTGGCCGAGAGCCGCAGCCACTCGCCGGTCGCCCCGACCCGTCCGGCGCCGCGGCCGCGTCCGACCACGATGTCTCCCTGCTTCTCGCACAGAACGATGGCCCGTCGCAGCGCCTGGAAGACCTCGAACTCCTTCAGCTTGACGAGCAGCTTCTCCCACACCTGCACCTGGGTCGACGAGAGCATCTCGCGCGCGTCGTAGCCCGGCCGGCCGGAGAGGAAGGTCAGGTAGCCGGGCCGGTTGACATGGGTACGCGGCTCGTCGGCGCGGGTGAAGCCGGCGAGCTCGGCCATGGCGGCGAGGTCGGGGTCGCGTGCGAGCAGTCCCGAATACCATTCGAGAACGCGGGTCAGTCGGACGCGGAAGTCGCGGGCGTCGAGGCGCAGGCAGCCGTTGAAATAGCTCGACAGCTCGGCGAGGTCGGCGCCGACATGGTCCTCGGTGAAGACGAGGACGTTGTCGCGCATGCGGGTGAAGAGCGCCGGGAAGAGCTGGTCCTCGACCTCCTCGGTGTCCTGCGACAGCCGCTGCACGAGCTCGTAGTTGACGTGCGTGACACGGTCGAGGACTTTCTGGAAGATCCGGTACTTGAGAGCGTCGCCGTGGTCGCGGCCGATCGAGAGGTCCCGCCTCAGGATCCGTTTCGGCGAATCCTTGAATACGCGCGCGAAGGTCCAGGAGTGCCAGAGCCAGAAGACGGCCGGAAAGCCCCGCCCGTAGGAGGCGGTGGTGACGTTCTCGGCGGCGCGGCTGAGCAGCTGGCGGTAGCGCTCCCAGGCGCCCTGGAAGGCCTGCGAGTCGAACGCCGCCCGCTGCAGGATCGCGATCTCGACCTCTTCCTCGAGCAGCACGTACTGCTCGAAGGCGCGCTCGAGCGCCACCAGCTCGGGGGTGACCTGGATCGCGTAGCCGGTGAGGGGAGTCGCCCGCTCCTCGTCGAGGAAGATCTTGTAGGGCGCGGGGAGGGCGCGCTCGGGCTCGGGGAAGAGCCGTCGCGCCTCGTCACCGTCCTTGAGCAGGAAGTTGAACGGGCCTTGGATGAGCTTGGCGGGCGGCTGCATCGCGGGCGGTGGCTCGTCTCGGGAAGCGCGCCTACGCTACCGCAATCCCGGCCTCGGACGAGAGAAGGCGCTGCTAGAATCGCGCCCCAGCCCACCACGGGTCCCGAGACCATGCGCCAGATCGAGCCGAAAGCCGTCATCGCCGCGGGATCCCGGGCAGTCGCCCTCGGGGCGCCGGAGCCGGCGCCCGAGATCACGGTCCTCGTCCCGGTGCTCGACGAGGCCGGCACGGTCGAGGAGCTGGCGAGCCGCATCGCGACGACCCTGGACGGCGCCGGGCGCACTTTCGAGATCGTCTTCGTCGACGACGGCTCGCGCGACGGCACGCCGGCCCGCATCCTGGCCGCGCGGGAGCGCGACGGCCGGGTCAAGCTGGTCCGCCTGCGGCGCAACTTCGGCAAGGCGGCGGCGCTCACCGCCGGACTCGACTGCTCGCGCGGCGAGATCATCGTCACCATGGACGGCGACCTCCAGGACGACCCGGAGGAGATGCCGCGCATGCTGCAGGCGCTCGAGGAGGGTCCGTACGACCTGGTCTCGGGGTGGAAGCGCGACCGCAAGGATCCGCTCGGCAAGACGCTGCCGTCGCGCCTGTTCAACGGCGTGACGCGCCGCCTGGCGCAGGTCGACCTGCACGACTTCAACTGCGGCTTCAAGGTCTACCGGCGCGAAGTGCTCGAGGAGGTGCCGGTCTACGGCGAGCTCCACCGGTACATTCCGGTGCTCGCCAGCCGGCGCGGCTTCCGCGTCGGCGAGCTCGCGGTGCGCCACCATCCGCGCCAGAGCGGCGTCTCCAAGTACGGCTGGGACCGGCTCTACAAGGGGCTGCTCGACCTGCTGACCGTCCTCTTCATCACCAAGTACACGCGGCGTCCGCTCCACCTGTTCGGCGCCATCGGGCTCCTCAGCCTCGCCGCCGGCTTCGTGATCGACGCCTGGCTGGCCTTCCTCTGGGCCTTTCGGGGCGAGAGCCTTTCGCAGCGCCCGCTGCTCTTCCTCGGCGTCCTGCTGATGCTGGCGGGACTGCAGGTGCTGACCACCGGGCTGCTCGCCGAGATGACGACGCACAAGACCTTCCGGCGCACCGACAGCTACTCGGTCAAGGAGATCGTCGATTAGTCCGTCGCCGCTGCGCCTGCTCTTCCTGACGCAGACCTTTCCGCGCTTCCCGCACGACAGCTCCGGTCCCTTCATCCGCGATCTCGCGCGCGGGCTCGTGCGCGGCGGCGACCGCGTGCGCGTGCTGGTGCCGGGAGGACGCGGCATCCCCGCGCGGCGCGAGGAGGGCGGGGTCGAGGTCGAGGCCTTCCGCTACGCGCCGCGCGCGCTCGAGGTGATCGGCTACGGCCGCTCGCTCGCCGCCGACGAGCATCTGCGCGGCGCCTCCGCCCTCGCCGCGCCGCTCTACCTGCTGGGCGCCCGCCGGGCGGTGGCGCGGGCGCTGCGCGCCGGGCGCTGGGACGTGGTGCAGGGGCACTGGATCGTTCCCAACGGGCTCGTCGTCGCTCCTTTCGCCCGCCGCGCCCGCGTCGGCGTTCGGCCTGCACGGCAGCGACGTCTTCCTGGCCGAGAAACCGGTCGCCCGGACCTGGGTGCGCCGCGCGCTGCGGCGGGGGAGCTTCCTGACCAGCTGCTCGCCCGAGCTGGCGCGACGGATCACCGCGCTCGGCTTTCCCGAGACGCGGACGACGGTCATCCCCTACGGCGTCGACGTCGAGGTCTTCCGGCCCGACGCCGGGCGCAGGGCGCGATGGCGCGAGCGGCTGGGGATTCCCGGCGGCGCGCCGCTCGCGCTCGGGGTCGGCCGCATGGCGACCAAGAAGGGCTTCCAGGTACTGATCGAGGCCTGGCCCGAAACGGCGCGCCGCCTCCCCGATCTGCATCTCGCGCTCGCCGGTGGCGGCGACCGGCTGGAAGAGTTCCGGCGCCGCACCGAGCCCTGGCGCGACCGCGTCCACCTGGTCGGCCCGGTGATGCACGACGAGCTGCCCGATCTCTACCGCGCGAGCGACCTCTTCGTGCTGCCGGCGGTCCACGACTCGAAGGGCAACGTCGACGGCCTCCCGAACGTGATCCTCGAGGCGATGGCGAGCGGGCTGCCGGTCATCGCGACCGGCATCTCGGGCATCCCGCTGGCGGTCGTCGACGGCGAGACGGGCCGCCTGGTCGGAGAGGGGGACGCCCGGTCGCTCGCCGACGCGCTGGTGGAAGTCGTGTCTTCGCCCGACCTGCGGCGGAGCTGGGGCGAGGCGGCGCGGCGCCGCGCCGAAGCCTCGCTGACCTGGGACGCGGTGGCGAGCCGCTACCGCGCCGCCTACGTCGCGGCGCTCAGTCGAGACTGAGGGCGACTTCGAGCGGCTTGCCGTCGCGCAGCAGGGCGACGGAGCCGGCGGCGCGGCGGCCCGAGAAGGCGCGCTCGAAGCTCTCGAGGCTGTCGAGGGGTTTTCCTTCCGCCCTCAGCAGCAGATCTCCGACCTCGAGGCCGGCGCGTGCCGCCGGCGAGCCCGCGCTGACGCTCTCGACGCGCAGGCCGCGGATGCCGAGCGCCGCGTAGTCGCCGACGACCAGCCTGGCGCCGAGCCGCGCGAGCGGGCTCTTCGCCGCCTTGCCGGAAACCGGCGCGGTGCGGCGCGCCTGGAGGGTGTCGATCGCGGCGCGCGCGTCGGCGTCGTTCGGATCGATCGCCAGCGCGGCTCGGAAGACCTCCTCGGCGTGCGGCTCGTCGCGCAGCGAGAGGTAGGCGGAACCGAGGTTGTGCAGGACGTCGGCGCGCTGCGGCGCGAGCTCGCGCGCCTTCTCGAGCGCCTGGCGGGCGCCCTCGAAGTTGCCGCCCGACAGCCGCGCCAGGCCGAGCAGCATCCAGCCGGAGGCGTCGCCGGGGCGGAGCTGCACGGCGCGGTTGGCGGCGTCCTCGGCGCCGGCGGCGTCGCCCTGGACCTGCAGCGTCTCGGCGAGCAGGAGCGCCGCCGTGCCCGTCGAGGCGAGCTTGCCGGGCGGGTCGAGGGCCAGCGCCTTGCGGAACGACTCGATGGCGCCCGGCACATTGCCCATGCCGCGCTGCGCGCGGCCGAGCTGCAGGCGGAGCTCGGCGTCGGCGGGGCGGGCCTGGGTCGCCTCCACGAGCAGCGCCACGGCGTCGATCCAGCTCTGGCGCTCGATCTCGGCGAGGGCCAGCGCGCGCGCGATGGCGACATCGCCGCCGTCGATCAGGCGGGCGCGCTTGAGCGCGTCGTAGGCCTCGGCGGAGCGGCCGAGCTTCTGCCGAGTCAATCCGAGGTTGAACCAGGCGTTGGCGTCGTCCGGCTTCTGGTTCACCGCTTCGGCGAGCGCCGACTCGGCATCCGTGAAATCGCCGCGCGAGTAGTAGATGACGGCCGCGTTGTTGAGCGCCTGGTTCTTGAGCTCGCGGGTCACGCCCTCGGGATTGCCGCGCTCGAGCGAGAGCACGCGCTCGAAGCCGGCGAGCGCGGCGTCCTCGCGTCCCTGGCGCAGATCGACCAGCGCCAGGTTGTAGACGCCGTCGGGGTCGTCGGGCACCATCGCCAGGGCTTCGACCAGGAGGCGTCGCGCCTCGTCGTAGCGCTGGCCGCGGATCTCGTCGACGGCGCGGTTGATCTTCTCGGAGGAAGCGACCCGCCGCCGGTGCACCGCGGTGCGCAGGGCGTCCTGGTAGAGCGCGGCAAACTCGGGGGAGTAGAGCTCGGGGCGAAAACTGACGTCCGGCTTTTCGTAAAGCGCCGACTCGAGCCGCGCCTGGGCGGAGGCGTGGTCGTCGAGCTGCCAGGAGAGCCAGGCCGCGGTAATGCGCAGCCGCGCGCGCTCGCGCGCTTCGCCGTGGCGCTCGGCGAGGTCGAGGTAGAGGTCGAGCGCCCGCGCCAGCTCGCCCTCGGAGTAGAGGCGGACGGCTTCGGCCTCGAGCGCGGCGAGGTCGGCGCTCTCGGCCGGCGTGACCGTGCTGTCCTCGGGCGTCGCCGGAAGCTCTTCGACCTGGATCGCGTCCTGCGCGGCGAGGCGGGTCGACGCGCCGCAGCAGAGCGCGAGGAGAAGCGTGAACGCGAGGAAGGAGCGTGGCATGCCGGCCGCCGAAGCGGCGGGAAATCTAGCAGACGCGCTCAGCGCGCGCCGGCCGGACGCTCGCGCACGGTGGGCGAGACGACGCCGTCGACATCGAAGGTGACGACGGTCTCGACGTCGCTGCGGACGGTGATCGACTGCGCGAAGCCGGGGTGCCCGGGGTCGGCGCCCGCCGCGAAGACCTCGACGAAGTGCTGGCCGGGCGCCAGCCACCGGCCGCGCAGCGGCGTCGGGCCGACCACGTCGCCGTCGAGGCGGACGGTGCCGGGGCGGGTGTTGAGGTGGGGCTGGACGCTCAGCTTGCCCGGCTTTTCGATCGGGATCGACACGCGCTCGGTGGCGCCCCCCTTGATCTCCAGGCGCAGCTCGGTGCGGAAGGAGTAGGCGGGGTTCTCGACGGCGAAGGCGACCGGCACGATGCCGGCCGGAACTTCGATCGACTGCTCGCGGTCGAGCCGGTAGCGCCGCTCGCCGATCGTCGCGGTCATGCCCGGATCCCAGGCGGGACCGATGACGAGCCGGCCGCGCTTCGGCGCGCTCGGGGCCGGCGTCGGCGCGGGCGCTGCGGGCTTTTCGGCGGGAGGATTCGCGGCGGCCGGCGCGCCCGCAGGCGCAGCCTCGGGCAGCTTCGTCGCGGACCCGGCGGGGGGCTGGGCGGCGCTCTTCGCCGCTTTCGCCGAGACCGGTTTCGCCGGGGCCGGCTTCGGCGGCGACTTCTCGGTCAGCGGGCTCTTGCTGCCGGTCGCGCTCTCGGCGGCGGGGCGGGTGGAGAAGAGGAGCCGGCCGAGATCCCGCGGGCTCCTGCCGCTCACGACGACGAGTCCGGCGCCGGCGAGCGCGACGACCGCCGTCGCTCCGAGCAGGCGGCGCAGGAAGCGTCCCCCCTCGCGCGGCGCTGCTGCGGCTCGCCGGGCCGGAGCCGGACGGCGGGTGCCGGAGGCGGGCGTCAGGTCGACCTCGGCGAGCGCGAGCGTGCGTTGCGTCGCGGCGGCCGGCGAGGCGAGCGCGCGCGTCTTCTCCTCGCGCGGGATGGCGGTCGTCCGCTCCTCGGTGGCGGGATCTTCGACCGGCGGCGTGTAGGTCACCGAACGGCGGTCGAGCCGCTCGAGCGCGGCGACCAGGTCCGTGGTGGGGGAGAAGCGCTTCGCGGGATCCTTCTCGAGGCAGCGCAGCACGACGCGCTCGAGCTCGTGCGGCACGCCGGCGACCTTGCTCGGGATCGGCGCCGGAGTGTCGTTGAGGATCTTGTAGAAGGTGGCGGAGATCTCCTGCGCGCGGAAGGGGCGCTCGAAGGTGAGCAGCTCGTAGGCGAGGACGCCGAACGAGAAGATGTCGGTGCGCGTGTCGACCGGCTCGCCCCGGATCTGCTCGGGCGCCAGGTAGGAAGCGGTGCCCAGCGTGACGCCCACCTGGGTCAGCGTGCTCTGCTGCTGGGCCAGCCGCGCGATGCCGAAATCGAGGATCTTGGCGTTGTTGTCGTCGAGGATTCGGATGTTGGCCGGCTTGATGTCGCGGTGCACGACGCCGCGCTCGTGGGCGAAGGCGAGGCCGCGGGCGATCTCGACCAGCCAGGCGATCTTGTCGGCCATCGGCACCGCGTCGCGGCGCCGGATCTTGTGGTCGAGGTCCTCGCCGGAGAGGAACTCCTGGACGAGGTAGGGAATCTCGCCGTGGAATCCGAACTCGAAGACGGTGACGATGTTGCGGTGCTGGAGGTTGCCGGCGATCTCGGCTTCGCGCAGGAAGCGGTCGCGCGTCTCCCTGTCCTCGGCCGAGCAGGTCTTGATGGCGACGTGGCGCTTGATGAAGGGGTCGTACCCCTTGTAGACGACGCCGAACCCGCCGACACCGATCTTCTCGATGACGTCGTATTTGCCCAGCTTGTCCACGGCGCCGGGATGGTAGCACGCGCTACGGCGGCGAAACGGCGGCGCGCGGGCTCGCGTCGGCCGCCGGCAGCGCGCGCGCGACCAGCTCGCGAACCGCGCCGTCGAGCAGGCGCCTCGTGAGTCGCGAACGCCTGGTCGCGACGGCGCTCACCTTTGCTGCTTCCGCTCCGGCCGGCGACAGCGCGGCGGCGCGCGCGGCGCTCGCGCCATCCGCCGCGTCGAGCAGGACGAGCGTCAGCGGCAGACCGCGCGCGGAGGCGAAGAGCTCGAGCAGCGGATCGGCGGGCTCGGTCTCGCGCCGGCTGCCGGCACGCTCCGCCGGTGGCGCCGCGGGCGGCGGCACCTGCGGCCAGAGCCAGACGAGGCTCGTCCACCGCCCGCCGCCGGCGAGCGCGGCGACGACCGCCGAGCTCGCGCCGTCGATCACCAGACAGGCCGGGGCGCCGGCGGACAGCTCGCGTGCCACGGCACTGGCGCCGGCGGCCAGCAGCGCCGCCGCTCCGGCCGCATCGAGCCCCGCCGCCGGGCGCGCCCGGACCAGGCGGACGCCGCTCGAAGCGAGCGCGGCGGCGAGCGGGTCGTTGAGGTCGCGGCCCGCACCGCTGTCGAGCCAGACACAACCGGCGCGCGCCGGCACGCCGGCGCTCCAGAGCTCGGCGAAGTCGACGCCGCCGGAGCCCAGCTCGATCGACTGCGGCCGCGGCACCGCCGAGGGCGCGACGCGCGCCGGCAATCCGTAGGTGAGCGGGCGGAGATCGCCCTTCGCTTCGAACAGGAGATCGGCAGGCCAGGCGCTGCCGCCGGCCAGGAGCGCGGCGTCGTCCGAGCCGGTCCGGCCGCTCCAGTCGAGCAGCCGCGTTCCTTCGGGCAGGGTCGGGGAGGGGATCTGGTGTCCGTCGCTGTCGACACGGATCGCTTCCCGCCGCCCGGCGCAGTCGATCTCGACGACGAGCGAGCCCGCCGTACCGGCCGGCCGCGCGCCGCGCGGCGGACAGCGGAAGGCGCCGAACGGAGCGAGCGCCGGTGCGTCGAGCTTCACCCGCGCCAGAGCGGCCGGCTCGCCCGGGAGCTCGACGCGCACCAGCAGCGCGCCGCCGTCGGGCGCGAAGAGCAGGGGCTCGAACCTTCCGTCGCGGTCGAGCGGCAGCAGGAGGCGCGTGTCGCCGCTGACGCGATCGTGCCAGAGCACTTCGTCCCCCTTCTCGTCGCGCACGCGCGCCAGCGCCAGGCGATTGCCGTCGGCGCTCGCCGCCGCGACATGGAAGCCGGCCGGAGCGGTGAAGAGCGCACGGCGCCAGGCGAGGGAAGGTCCGTTCTCGACCACCGACTCGAGGCCGCTGGCGTCGGGGCTGACGGTCAGGAAGGCGCCCTGCCGGGCATCGGCGAGGAAGCGCTCACGCCCGGCGCCGAGCGCCGGCAGGCGGAGCAGGCGGCCGTCCGCTTCGCGCAGCGCGAGAACGAGCGGCGCGGCGGGATCGGCGTCGAGCTCGACGACGGCCCGCCGCCCGTCGGCGAGTAGCGCGGCGAGTCGGCTCTCGCCGGGCGAGCCGGGCGCGAGATCGACGCGCGCGCCGTCGGCGGCGACGCGCACCGCGCGCGCTCCCTGGCGCGAGATCTCGGTCGCCCAGATCGCGCCGTCGGCGCCGAGGCGCGGCTCCGCGAACGAGCGGCCGTCGAGCAGGAGCGCCGGCTCGGCAGCGCTGGTCGCGGCCGGAGTCGGTGGCAGCCGCGGCGAATCCCTTCCGCATCCGGTCACGGCGGCCGGCAGGACGCCGAGCGCGACGAGCAGGAGGAGCGCGCGGCGCTGGTACACTCGATTCATGGACGATCGCAAGTATAAGCAGCGAGGCTACTCGGAATCGCCGCGCGGCGAGCAGCGCCGGCCTCCGTCGGCCGACCGGCCGTCGGCGCCGCCGGCGGAGCGGAGCGAGAAGCCGCGCGGCCGCGGCATGGGCGCGCCGAGCGAAGCGGTCTTCCGCTGTTCCCGCTGCGGCGAAGCGGCGCCGGTCGCCACGGCGCAGGCGTTCACGGCGCGCTGCGGGAGCTGCGGCGCCGACCTCCACGCCTGCGCCAACTGCTCGGCCTTCGATCCGGGCGCGCGCTTCGAATGCCGGCGCGAGATCCCGCAGCGCGTGTCGCCGAAGGATCGCGCCAACCGCTGCGAATCGTTCGATCCGCGCACCCGCCAGGAGTTCGCGCAGGAGAAGCCGAAGCCGGCGGGCGACGCCCGCTCGGCCTTCGACGCGCTGTTCAAGATCTGAGTCTCAGGGCGCCGCGGCTCTGAGGCGCGCGAGAGCGGAGCTCTCGGAGCCGTCGACGGCGAGCTCGAGCTGCCAGAGGCCGGGGCTCTCTCCGCGAGTGACGTCGACGACTGCCGCCCGGATCGGCTCGCCGCCGTCGCCCAGCCGGAGCTCGGCGGCGGTGCCGGGAGCCGGCTCGAGCGCCCCGGCCAGCTCGACGCGCACCGAGCCGCCGGAGACACCGGTCAGCCGCGCCTCGCCCCCCCAGCGGATCTCCACCCGGCTCGGCCGCAGCAGCCGGAAGCGACCGAAGATCCGGCTGTCGCCGGGGTGCACGGGCCCCGTCTCGAGCATCCGGACGAGCTCGCTGGCGAGCGGCGTCAGCACGTCGTCGAACTCGATACCGGCGCGATAAACCGGCACCTGCTCGCCGGTGGAAGCGGTCGAGGTGCCGTGGAAGAAGCACCAGACGACGCGCCCGCGCAGGGCGGCGGGGCCGCCGAGCGAGCCGAGCTCGAGCTCGACGGGAGTCTCGGCGCCGAGCCGGGTCTCGGTCTCGACGGCGACGCCGGCGAGCCCGAGATCGAGCAGCGCCGCCTCGACGAGCAGCGCGAGGTGGAGCGGTCTCTGCGCGGGAGTCCCGGTCGCCATCGTCACCCTCCCAGGTAGGACATCTCGGCGCGGTTCGCTTCGCTGGCCGAGGCGCGCAGCTCGGAGTAGCGATCGGTGCGCGCCGCCCAGATGGCGGCGATGCGGGCGCGCAGCTCGTCGTCGCTCTCGCCGGCGCGCAGCGGTCCGCGCAGGTCGTGCCCGGCGGCCGCGAAGAGGCAGGTGTAGACCTGCCCCTCGGCCGAGAGGCGGGCCCGCGAGCAGTCGCCGCAGAATGGCTGCGAGACCGAGGCGACGATGCCGATCTCGCCGCCGCCGTCGGCGAAGCGCCAGCGCCGGCCGACTTCGCCACGGTAAGCGGGCTCGACCGGCTCGAGCGGGTGAACGGCGGCGATGCGTTCGACGATCTCGCGCGCCGGCACCACCTGGTCGAGCCGCCAGGCGTTGGTCGTGCCGACGTCCATGTACTCGATGAAGCGGACGATGTGGCCGCTGCCGCGGAAACGCTCGACGAGCGGCAGGATGGCGTGCTCGTTCATGCCGCGCACCACCACGGCGTTCACCTTGATCGGGCGGAAGCCGGCGCTCTCGGCCGCGGCGATTCCCGCCAGTACCTCCGCCGCCGTGTACGGCGCGTCGTTCATGCGGTGGAAGGTCGGCTCGTCGAGCGCGTCGAGGCTCACCGTCACCCGCCCGAGTCCCGCGCTCCGCAGCTCCTCCGCGTGGCGTGCGAGGAGCGAGCCGTTGGTGGTCAGCGCGAGGTCGATGCCGGGCAGGGCGGCGAGGCGTGCCACCAGGTCGGCGAGGTCGCGGCGCAGGAGCGGTTCACCGCCGGTCAGACGCAGCTTGCGGACGCCGAGGTCGACGAAGAGGGAGGCGAGCCGCACGATCTCCTCGAAAGTCAGGAGCTCGGCGCGCGGCAGGAAGTGCCAGTCGTGCCCGAAGACCTGCCGGGGCATGCAGTAGGGGCAGCGGAAGTTGCAGCGATCGGTGACCGAGATGCGCAGGTCGCGCACCGCCCGTCCGAGGCGGTCGACGGAGGCAGCCCGGCTGGCGTCCGGCGACATGGGGCGCATTCTACGCGCCGCGGCGGCGGACGTCGCCTCTACTCGCGCTCGAGGTAGGTGTAGCCGGCCAGTCCCTGCTCGTAGGTGCGCAGCAGGTTGCGCGACTCCTCGAGGGTGATCCGCCTGGCGCGCAGCGCCTTCTCGGCGGCCTGGCGCACGCGCGCCACCAGGTCGTCGCGGTCGTAGCTCACGTACTTGAGCACGTCGGTGACGGTGTCGCCGGTCAGCACGTGGTCGATGTGGTAGCCGCCGCCCTCGGCGAGCGTGACGTGCAGCGTGTTGGTGTCGCCGAACAGGTTGTGCAGGTCGCCGAGGATCTCCTGGTAGGCGCCGACGAGGAAGATGCCGAGGTAGTAGTCGTCGCTCGCCGAGCGGGTGGAGCTCGAGCACGTGCTTGACGTCGCGGCGGTCGATGAAGTGGTCGATCTTGCCGTCGGAGTCGCAGGTGATGTCGGCGAGCACGCCGCGGCGAGTCGGCTCCTCGTTGAGGCGGTGGATCGGCACGATCGGGAAGAGCTGGTCGATCGCCCACGAGTCGGGCAGCGACTGGAAGATCGAGAAGTTGCAGAAGTAGGTGTCGGCGAGCTGGCGCTCCAGCCCCTCGAGCTCCTCGGGCACCTCGTTGGACTCGCGCACCAGGCGCAGGATCTTGTGCGCCAGCGCCCAGAAGAGGTCCTCGGCGAGCACGCGCTCGGTGAGCGACAGGTGGCCGAGGTTGAACAGCGAGAGGATCTCGTCGCGGTACCCGACCGCGTCGTGGTAGGCCTCGAGCAGGTTCTTGCGCGAGACCTCGCGGTAGCGTGTCGAGCAGATAGCGGACCGGCGGCGGCGTCCCCTCCGGCAGCGTCTCCGGCGGCGGGCCGACGCGTGAACTCGCCGACGCCGAGCACGTCGACGACCAGCAGCGCGTGGTGCGCCACCAGCGCGCGGCCCGACTCCGGAGACCAGCGTCGGGTGGGGAATGCCGGCCGGCGTCGCAGAGCTCCATGACGCCGAAGACGATGTCGTTGGCGTACTCCTGCATCGAGTAGTTCATCGACGAGCTGAAGTTGGTCTGCGAGCCGTCGTAGTCGATGCCGAGCCCGCCGCCGACGTCGAGGTAGCCGAGCGGCGCGCCGAGCTTGGCGAGCTCGCAGTAGGTCCGCCCCGCCTCGCGCAGCGCCTCCTTGACGTTGCGGATCGAGGAGATCTGGCTGCCGAGGTGGAAGTGGAGGAGCTCGAGGCGATCGAGCAGGTCGTTCTCCTCGCAGGAACTGGATCGCCTCCGACAGCCCGCGCGCGCCGAGCCCGAACTTCGAGCGGTCGCCGCCCGAAGCCTCCCAGTGGCCGGCGCCGCGCGCCGACAGCCGGGCGCGCATGCCGATCGACGGCTTGACGCCGGTCCGCTCGCCGCGACCTGGGCGATGAGCGGCAGCTCGGAGAACTTCTCGACCACCAGGATGACGTGGCGGCCGAGCTTCGAGGCGAGCAGCGCGGTCTCGACGTACTCCTCGTCCTTGTAGCCGTTGCAGATGATCAGCGCGTCCTCGTCGTCGAGCATCGCCATGACCGCCAGGAGCTCGGGCTTGGAGCCCGCCTCGAGCCCGAAGTGGTAGGGCTTGCCGGCCTCGACCAGCTTCTCGACGACGTAGCGCTCCTGGTTGACCTTGATCGGGAAGACGCCGCGGTAGCTCGCCCTTGTAGCCGTATTCGCCGATGGCGCGCCGGAAAGCCTCGTTGAGCTCGACGACGCGCGACTTGAGGATCTCGCGAGAAGCGGATCAGCAGCGGCGGCGCGATGCCGCGGCGGCGGACCTCGTCCACCAGCTCCTTGAGGTCGACGCCGCCGGCGCCGGGGCCGCCGGGCTGGACGACGAGGTTGCCGCGCTCGTTGACCGCGAAATAGCGGTTGCCCCACTGCGAGATGTTGTAGAGGTCGAGCGAGTCCTCGACCGTCCACTTCCGGGGGCCTCCCATCGTCGCCATCTTCCTGTCTCCTCGAGCGCGGAGCCTCCGCGAAGCCGCGCACTTTATAGCACCGCGAGCGCCTTGCGGTGCTCCCGCGAGTAGACTTCCGGCGGAGGGCCGCCAAGGGTGCTCGACGAGAGGGAGAGAGAGCGGATCCGCGCCGCGGTGGCGGCGGCGGAGTCGGCGAGCGGCGCCGAGATCGTGCCGGTGCTGGTGCGCTCCGCCGACGGCCACGCGGTGGCCGACTGGAAGGGCGCGGCGCTCGGCGCCTGGCTCGGCGCCGCGGCGTTTGCCGCATGGCGGCTGCGCGAGAGCTGGAGCGCCGGGAGCTTCGCGTGGCCGCTCGCCGCGACGCTGCTCGGCAGCCTCGCGGGACTGGCGCTGGCGCGCCTGCCGCTGCTGCGGCGATGGCTCGCCGGCGCGGCGGCGCTCGACCGCGCGGTCGACGCCGGCGCGCGCGCGGCCTTCGTCGAGCGGGCGGTCTTCCGCACCCGCGACGCGACGGGCCTGCTGCTCTACGTGGCGCTCTTCGAGCGCCGGGTGCGGGTGCTGGCCGACGAAGGGGTCTACCGCGCCGTGCCGCGCGAGGTCTGGCAGCGCGTCGCCGACGACGCGGCGGCGCGCATGCGTGCCGGGGCGCCGGCCGAGGCGCTGCTCGCGGCGGTCGAGGCGGCGGGTGCGCTGGTCGCGACGCACGGTCCGCGGCGCCGGCCCGACGACCGCGACGAGCTGCCGGACGCGCCGATCGACGGCAGGTGAGCTCCGCCGCCGCGGCCGGCAGGGGCGCGTGCTAATCTCGAAACCGGTCGTCCCAGCCCAGGAGAGAGTCCCGTCATGAGTGATCCCGTCGTCGTTCCGCCTCCGCCGGGGAAGAAAGGCCTGTCGACCGGCGCCAAGGTCGCCATCGGCTGCCTGATCGCCGTCGTCCTTTGCGCCGGCGGCTGCTTCGTCGTCACCGCCATCGGTCTCAAGTGGGCCGGTGGCAAGGTCAAGGACTTCGCCGAGCGCTCGGAGAAGGATCCCGACTACGGCGCCTACAAGCTCGCGCTGATGGCCTTCAAGGCCAACCCGGACTACGAGGTGGTGTCGAGCGACGACGACGCCAAGTCGATCACCGTGCGCGAGAAGAAGACCGGCAAGCAGGTCACCTTCACGATGGCCGACATCAAGTCGGGCAAGCTCTCGATCGAGTCGGAAGGCGAGAAGGTCAACGTCGACGTCGACCAGTCGGGCAAGGACGGCGGCGCGATGACGATCAGCTCCGAGAAGGGGAAGCTGACCTTCGGAGCGGCCGACATCTCGTCGCTGCCGGGCTGGGTGCTGGTCTATCCGGGAGCCCGCACCGACGGCGTTTCGACGCTCGAGTCGGCGGGGGAGAAGAGCGGGACCTTCACTATCCACACCTCGGACAGCGCCGAGCAGGTGCTGGCGTTCTACGCCGCGAAGCTCGACGGCGCCGGCTTCAAGATCGAGAAGACGACCGTCAGCGGCTCCGAGGCCGCCGGCGGCAGCGTCACCGGCACCGCCGGCAACCGCTCGCTCTCGGTCATCGTCTCGAACCAGGAGGGGGAGACCCAGGGCCTGGTGGCGTTCACGGAGAAGCCCTGAGGTAGAGAATCGGCTCGCGCCCGGCGCCCGGAATCGAACGGTTCCGGGCGTTGTTCTCTTTCGCGATGTTCGGACGACAGCGACAAGGATCGGTGGTCTGCCCCTCGTGCGGGCGCCTGGTGGGCGTGCGCGACGAGCGCTGCTTTTCGTGCGGCGCGCGGAACCCCTCGCTCTTCGGTTTCAGCCCGGCCCTGCGCGGTCTGGTGAGCGCCGAGGGCTTCACGAAGGTCGTGCTGGTCGGCTGCGGCGCCCTCTTCGTCATCTCGCTGCTGCTCGGCGCGTCGATCGGCGGCGGCCTCGGCGCGGGCGGCGGCGGGCTGCTCGGAATGCTGTCGCCCGGCTGGCCGGCGCTCTTCCTGCTCGGCGGCAGCGGCGCGGTGCCGCTCTACGGCTACGGCCGCTGGTGGACGATCCTCTCGGCGGGGTGGCTGCACGGCGGCCTGCTGCACATCGCTTTCAACCTGATGTGGGTGCGGGATCTCGGGCCCGCGGTCGGCCGCCTCTACGGCGCCGGACGACTGATGCTCATCTACCTGATCGCCGGTGCCGGCGGATTCCTGGTCAGCTCGACCGTCGGGCTGCTGGCGCCCGGGCTGCCCTACTTCCTGCACGGCGGCTCGCGGACCATCGGAGCCTCGGCGTCGCTCTTCGGCCTCTTCGGAGCGCTGATCTGCTACGGCCAGCGGACCGGCCAGCACGGCATGCGGCAGGTGGTCTGGGGGTGGGTTCTGATGGGCGTCGCGATGGGCTTCCTGCCGGGTATCGACAACTGGGCGCACATCGGCGGCTTCGCGACCGGCTGGCTCGTCGCCCGCGTGCTCGACCCGCTGAAGGAGGAAACTCCCCGCCAGATGCTCGCCGGACTGGTCGCGCTGGCGCTCTCCGTCGGGGCGATCCTGCTCTCGGTGGTCACCGGCGTCTCCTTCCTGCGCGGCTGAGCGAGACAACTTGAGCGAACCGACCCCGAAGCCGAAGCAGAAGCCGAACCGCGACGCCGCCTGGCGCGAGGCGCGCAACCTCATTTGGCAGCATCGCCGGCGCCTGACGCTGGCCTTCTTCCTGATGCTGCTCGGCCGCGTCGCCGGCCTTGCCCTGCCGGCCTCCTCGAAATACCTGATCGACGACGTGGTCGGCCACCACCGGTGGGAGCTGCTGATCCCGCTGGCGCTCGGGGCCGGCTTCGCGACGCTGGTGCAGGCGGGAACGTCCTTCACGCTCGCTCAGCTGCTCGGCGTCGCCGCGCAGCTCGAGATCGCCGAGATGCGCAAGCGGCTGCATGCGCACGTTCTCCGCCTGCCGACCGGCTTCTTCGACACCACCAAGAGCGGCGAGCTGATCAACCGCGTGATGAACGACGCGGAAGGGATTCGCAACCTCGTCGGCACCGGCCTCGTGCAGCTCGCCGGCGGCTTCCTGAGCGCGCTGCTCGCCTTCGGAGTGCTGCTCTGGCTCAACTGGAAGCTGACGGTGGCGAACGTGATCGTGGTGGCCGCGTTCGGCGCCATGCTGGCGGTGGCGTTCCGCAAGCTCCGCCCCGTCTTCCGCGAGCGCAGCAAGATCCAGGCGGAGGTCACCGGCCGCCTCGGCGAGTCGATGGGGGGCGTCCGGGTGGTGAAGGCCTACACGGCCGAGCCCGAGGAGGAGCGCGTCTTCGCCGGCGGCGTCAACCGCCTCTTCCAGAACATCCGTCGCACCATGATCGGCATCTCGGCGGTGACCGCGGCGTCGACGGCGCTGCTCGGCATCGTCGGCACCATCCTGATCATCTTCGGCGGCCGCGCCATCGAGGCGGGAAGCATGAGCCTCGGCGAACTTGTGATGTACGTCTTCTTCACCGGCCTGCTGGTGCAGCCGGTGGCCGAGATCGCCGCCATCGGCACCCAGGTGACCGAGGCCTTCGCGGGCCTCGACCGCATTCGCGAGATCCTCTCGCTGCCGACCGAGGATCAGGCGGACGCGGGCAAGGCGCCGGTGCCGGCGGTGCGGGGCGATGTCGCTTTCGAGGACGTTTCCTTCCACTACGAAGAGGGACAGCCGGTCCTGCGCGGCATCTCCTTCCACGCCGCGGCCGGGACGACGACCGCCCTGGTCGGATCGTCGGGCTCCGGCAAGAGCACCATCATCGGCCTGGTGCTCGCCTTCCATCATCCGCAGGCGGGCCGCGTCATGGTCGACGGCGCCGACCTCGCGACGCTTCGCCTGCGCGACTACCGGCGCCATCTGGGCGCGGTCTTCCAGGAGAATTTTCTCTTCGACGGCACCATCGCCGAGAACATCGGCTACGCGCGCCCGAACGCGACACCCGAGCAGGTGCTGGCCGCTGCCCGGGTCGCCAACTGCGACGAGTTCGTGCTGCGCTTCGAGAAGGGTTACGACAGCATCGTCGGCGAGCGCGGCGTGAAGCTTTCGGGCGGCCAGCGCCAACGCGTCGCCATCGCGCGGGCGGTGCTCGCCGATCCCTCGATCCTGATCCTCGACGAAGCGACCTCGAGCCTCGACAGCGAGAGCGAGGCGCTGATCCAGGAAGGGCTGGCGCACCTGCGGCGCGGGCGGACCACCTTCGTGATCGCGCACCGCCTGTCGACGATCCGCTCCGCCGACCAGATCCTGGTGGTCGAGGCGGGGGAGATCGTCGAGCGCGGCCGGCACGCCGAGCTGCTGGCGCTCAACGGACGCTACCGGGCGCTGCACGACCGCCAGTTCCGCCTCGAGAGCGACCGCTTCGTCAACCCGGGCGAGGACTTCACGCCCGAGCCCGAACGCGCCGCTTCCTCCGTACCGCTGCCTCCCGCCGGCCGGCTCTGACCGCGACGCGGACGGGGTCTAGAATCGGCGCCCGAGCCATGCTGCGCTTCCGGTTCGCCTTCGCCTGCCTGGTGCTTGCCGTCTGCGCGGCGCTGCCGACGATGGCGCAGTCGTGGGCCGGCGGGGAGAGCCTCGAAGTCCGCGTCGAAGATCCGAAGGGGAGGAGCGTCGCGGAGGCGGAAGTCGTGCTCGCGCCGGCCGGAGCGCCGGCGGGGATCGTTTTTGCGCCGTTTCTCACCGACGCCCGCGGGCGCGCCGCGGTCGGCGGCATCGCCGCCGGGACCTGGGAGCTCGAGGTCCGCCGCCCGGGCTACATGACCTATGCCGCCGAGATCGTGCTCGGCGATGGCAAGCCGGCGATCCTAAGCGCGGCGCATCGCAACGTGCCGGGCGCCACCGCGACGCTGCGGGTGCGGCTCGGTCGCGCGCCGGGCGCGGCGGCGCCGCGGCTGGTGCCGGGCGTGCCGGGAGCGGCGGAGGCACCGATCGCGGCGCCCTCGGCGGCGCCGATCGCTCCCATCGCCACGCTCGCGCCACCCGTCGCCCCGGCCGCTCCGCCGGCAGTGCCGGAAGTTCCGACGCATCCCGTGCCGCAGGAGGCGGTGCCGTCGATCGCGCAACCGGCTCCGGCCGCGGTGATCGCTCCGCCTGTGCCTCGGGCGCCGGCGATCGACGTGAAGGCCGTCGCTTCCCCGGCCGAGCCGCCACCGTCCGCCGGCGCGAAGGCCGCTCCGGTGCCGTCCGCGCCGCCGCTCCGCGCCATGGTCGCGGCGCGCGCCGTGGCGCGGAGCTGCTTCGAATGCCGCCCCGGCGAGAGCGCGCGGGGACTGGATGCGGCCATCGCCGCGGGCGGCGAGCGCTGCCCCGGCGACCTGCGCGCCCGCCTGGCGGCGACGCCGCCGGGGGAGTGGCCGGCGCTCGGCGCGGCGCTGCCGTCGGGCTGCGCTCTCCTCGTCATCGAGCTCGCGCTTGGCGAGCGCTACACCGGTTTCCGCTACGAAGCGTCGGCGCCCGCGGGCCGCTCCGACGATTGCCGCCCCGGCCAGGAGTGCGGTGCGGGCGCCTGCCGCTTCGTCGGCGATCCGCTGCTCCGTCAGGCGCAGGGAAAGACGCTGGTGGCGGCGGTCTTCGAGAGCGACGCCGAGCGCGCCGCGAGCTTCGTCGTCTACACCCGATCGGCGCGCTGAGCCGCGCCGCCCTCAATCCTCGATGGCCGGCAGCGCGATCGGCCGCGCCAGCTCGTCGCGCAGGCGCGCGCTGGCGTCGGGCGCCAGCTGCCTGGCGCGTCGCTCGAGCGCCCGGGCGGAGTCGAGATTCCCTTCCGCGCGATCGAGCGCCGCTGCGAGCAGCAGGCTCTGGGCCGTCGGCTCGCCCGCTCCGGCGATCGCCCAGCGCCGGGCAGCGGCGAGATCGAACCGGCGGGCCCGCGCCTCGAGCCATGCGGCGTTGAGCTGCGCCGGGGCGAAAGCGGGCGCCAGCTCGACGGCTCGCAGGTAGTGCCGGTAGGCGCCGCCGAGGTCGCCGTCGCGCTCGGCGACGATCCCCCACAGGTTCTCGACCCGCGGCTCGCCGGGAGCGAGCCGCCGCGCGGCAACGAGCGCGAGTCGGGCCTCGCCGTTGGCGCCGGCGGCGAGAGCGGCGCGGGCGAGTTGCAGCTGGGTGGGCCCGTCGTCCGCCGCCAGCCGCGCGGCGCGGCGTGCGTCGTCGAGCGCCGCGGCGCTTTCACCCCTGTCGAGGCGGGCGATCGAGCGGAAGAGGAGATCGCGCTCCGGGCCCGGAAGATCCGCTCGCGCTCCCGTCCAGTCGGGAAAGCTCGCCAGCGCACCGAGCGCGGCGAGCACCAACGGCCGTCTCGCGGCGCTCCAGTCTCGCGCGCGCAGCGCGGTCCACAGGGCCGAGAAGCCGCCTCCGGCGAAAACGGCGACCGGCAGATAGAGCGGCAGGCGGTAGCGATCGGCGACGAAGAAAAGGAGAACGCCCGCGCCGTGGGTGAGCGCGAAGGAGGCGAGCCAGAAGCGCGCGGCGCCGGGGCGCGTGAGCGGCAGCCCGGCCATGGCGAGCGCGAAGATCAGGCCGAAGCCGACTGGCGTCCAGCGCAGCCAGCGCGATTCCTCGTGCGCCGCGAAGGCGAAGTCCCGGTTGTTGGGCACCTCGCCGTTCCAGACCAGGGCGACGGCCTTGCGGGCGAGGAGCGCCAGCCAGCGGACGGGATCGGCGCCGACCTCGTCCGCCGTGCGCGCCAGCCAGTAGCGGGAGAGCGTGCCGCGGTCGAGCGGTCTGTCGGGGCCGGCTTGGCGCCGCCAGGCCTGCTCGGCGAAGACCTCGACCGAGTCGCGGTAGTCCTCGCCGTAGCTGACCGCGAAGTCCTGCCGCGGCACCAGGCCGTCGGCGCGGCGCTCGTTGCCGAGGTAGAGGTTGACCGCGCCGGCACCCGGCAGCAGGCGGAATTCGCCCACCAGCGGCGACTGCAGAAGGGCGAAGAGAGTCAGGCCGGCGAGCGTGCCGCCGCCGAGCGCCAGCGCGCCGCGGCGCTCCTCCGGCCGGCGCAAGAGCAGGGGAATCGCCGCGAGGAGCAGCAGGACGTTCGGCCGCAGTTGCGCCGCGAGAGCGAGCACTCCCCCTGCCGCGAGGGCGCGCGCTGGCGTCAGCGCGCGACTGGTCGCCGCCGCGGGGACGGCGGCGAGGAGGAACAGCGCCATCGTGGCGACGAAGAGGCTCTCCACCAGCAGCTCCCCTTCGAGGAAGAGCGGCGGTCCGGCCAGCGCGTAGAGCAGGCCGGCGGCGAGCGCGGCGCGCTCGTCGCGGAAGAGGCGGCGGGCGAGGAGCGCGACCGCGACGGCGGTGGCGACGCCGGCCGCGTGCTGGAGGAGTTGCGCGACGACCACGGCGGCGCTGCCGAAGAGGCGGAAGAGCGGCGCCAGCAGCAGCGGATAGAGCACCGGCCGGAAGCCGGTCGCCAGTCCCGCCGGCGTCTCGCCACGGGCGAGGGCGTGGGCGAAGAGCTCGAAGTACTTGCCGTCGAGGACCGGCGAGGTGAAGAAGGGGGAGCGGGCATGCTCGGCGAGGTAGAGGACTCGCGTCGCCGTCGCGACCAGCGCCACGCGACGAAGCGTCGTCGCGGCCGGGGGAAGGGGAGTCGAATCGCTCACGCGCCGGTCGGGAGGGCGGCGCGGCTCAACCGGCAGCGAGGCGCTCCACCTCGACGCGCGCGTCGTTGAAGCAGGCGCCGCGGGCGACGTCGGTCAGCGTGTCGGGCGCCAGAGCGTTCGAGGTGGCGCCGTTCTCGGTGTTGTGGCTCCAGATACCCTTCGGCAACTCGACGACGCCGGGACGCACACGATCCGAGACATGCGCCCGCACGATCACCTCGCCGAGCTCGTTCCAGACCCGTACCCGGTCGCCGCTCGCGATGCCGCGCGCCGCCGCGTCGTGGGCGTGGATCTCGAGCGGCACCGGCCCCCTGCGGAGCTGGCCGAAGGTCGACGAGATCGTCTTGTTGGACGAAGGCGAGAGAAGAGCGAGCGGGAAACGGTCGCTCGCCGGATCGGGGCGGAAGCCGTAGAGGCCGAGCGGCGCCTCGCGATCGAGGTCCTCGGGGACGAGGTGGATGCGCCGGTCGTGCGTGCGCGGAAAGGCATCGACGAACTGCACCGGGCGCTCGCCGAACTCGGGGTGCGCGACGCCGTTCGCCGCCAGCTCGCGGGCCAGCTCGTCGCCGCGGCCGGTCGCGGCGAGCAGACGCGCGATCGCCTCGCCCTCGCCCGGGATCTCGTCGCGCCGCGCCACGCCGGTGCGCACCGCCAACTCGGCGAAGACCTCGTAGTTGGGGCGCGATTCGCCCACCGGAGGAATGACCGGCGCGGCGTCGTGCAGCACGTAGGCGCCGTAGCCGCGCGAGAGCTCGCGGTGCTCGAGGAAAGTGGTCGCCGGCAGTAGAAGATCGGCATAGCGCGCGGTGTCGGTGACCACCGCGTCGTGGACGATGGTGAACAGGTCCTCGCGCTCGAGTCCCTGTCGCACCAGGTTCTGGCGCGGCGCGGTCGCCAGCAGGTTGGAGTCGTAGACGTAGAGCAGGCGCACCGCTCCCGGCCCGGTCGCGGTCAGCACCCGCCCCATCTCGTTCATGTTGATCGCGCGCGTGGCCGCGAGCGGGCCGGTGATCGAGGCGGCGTCGAGCTTCCAGACCGACGAGTTCGACATCGTGTAGCCGCCGCCGCGCACGCCGAACTTCCCCGCCACCGCCGGAAGCGCGAGGATGGCGGCGACCGCAGAGCCGCCGTTGCGGTTGCGCTCGACCCCCCAGCCGCAGCGGATGACCGCCGGCGACGATCCGGCGTAGAGCTCGACGAAGCGGCGCAGATCGGCGGACTCGATCCCGGCGACGCCGGCGGCGCGCTCGAGGGTCCACTCGCCGGCGCGGCGGCGCAGCTCGTCGGCGCCGGTCGCGTGGCGGGCGAGGAACTCGAGGTCGGCGCGGCCGCTCGCGAAGAGCTCGTGGATCACCGCCAGGGCGACCGCCACGTCGCTCCCCGGGCGCAGTGCGAGGTGAAGATCGGCGCGCGCGGCGAGCGGCGTGCGGCGCGGGTCGATCACCACGAGGCGCGCTCCCGCCTCGCGCGCGCGGTCGACGATCGGCACCAGGTGAATGCCGGAGGCGTAGGGATTCATCCCCCAGATCACGATCAGCTTCGCGTGCTCGTAGTCGGGCAGCGCGACGCCCGCCATCTTGCCGGTCAGCGCCGTCGCGGCGGCGCTGGTCGGCGCCGCGCAGATCGTGCGCTCGAGGCGCGAAGCGCCCAGCCGGCGGAAGAGGAGCTCGTCGGTCGTCCCCTGGCTGAGCGGTCCGTTCGAGCCGCCGTAGGCGTGGGGCAGGATCGCTTCGCCGCCGAAGCGGTCGCGCGTCTCGCGCAGCTTCGTCGCGGCGAGCTCGAGCGCCTCTTGCCAGCCCACGCGCTCGAAGCGTCCCTCCCCCTTGGCGCCCCGGCGCACCTGCGGGAAGGCCACCCGCTCGGCGCCGTGCACGTGCGCCGCGATGTTCTTCACCTTGGCGCAGACGAAGCCGTCGGTCAGCGTATTGCGGTCCGTCGAGCCGTCGACGCGCACGACGCGGTCCCCCTCGACGGTGACGTCGAGGCTGCAGGCGTCGGGGCAGTCGAGCGGGCAGGCGGAGCGGCGAACCTCCGGCTTCGCTTCGGGCGCCGCGCCGCCGCGCGCGGAAGGAGTCTCGACGAGCATCAGCCGGCGCCTCCCGAGAGCAGCCGGTCGAGGTCGTCCACGAAGGGGTCGAGCGGGCCGGCCGCCGGCACCACGATTTCCCAGGTGCCGTCGGGGAGGCGGTGGACGCGCCCCTCTCCTTCGCCGACCAGTGGCACCCGGATCGCCTCGCGCGAGACGCCGCGCGCGTCGGTGACGGCGAAGATCCTCTCCATCGTGCGCTGGTCGACGATGCGCAGGGGCCGGGTCGAGTTGACGCTGGCGTCGTTCATGGCTCAGTCCAGGAAGAAGTCCTTGAAGAGCGGCTGGCCGGGCTCGACGGCGTAGGCGGAGAAATCGGTCACGCCGGCCGACCGCAGCAGGTCCTCGTCGATGAAGAAGTTGCCGCTGCACTCGCGCGACGGGCGGGTGAGGATCCAGTGCGCGGCGTCGGCGATGATCCCGGCCTTGCGCGAGGCCCGCCGCATGGCGTCGCCGCCGATCATGGCGATGGCGGCGGTGTCGATGGCGGTGCGCGGCCAGAGGGCATTGACCGCCACGCCGCGGTCGCGGAACTCCTCCGCCATGCCGAGCACGCACATCGACATGCCGTACTTCGCCATCGTGTAGGCGACGTTGCCGGCGAACCACTTGGGGTCGAGGTTGAGCGGCGGCGAGAGGTTGAGGATGTGCGGGTTGGCGGCCTTCAGCAAGTGGGGAAGGCAGGCCTGCGAGCAGAGGAAGGTGCCGCGAACGTTGACCCCGAACATCAGGTCGAAACGCTTCATCGGCGTCTCGAGCGTGCCGGTGAGCGAGATCGCCGAGGCGTTGTTGACCAGGATGTCGATGCCGCCGAAGGTCTCGACCGCCTTCCCGACTGCGGCCAGTACCTGGTCCTCCTCGCGGATGTCGGTCTGCACGGCGAGCGCCCGGCCGCCGGCGGCCTCGATCTCGGCGGCAGCGGTCGCCAGCGTGCCGGGGAGCTTGGGGTGCGGGACGACGGTCTTGGCGGCGAGGACGACGTTGGCGCCGTCGGCCGCGGCGCGCAGGGCGATCGCGAGACCGATGCCGCGCGAGGCTCCGGTCACGAAGAGGGTCTTGCCGGCGAGTGTGGTCATGAGGACTCCGAAGGCGCCGCCATCCTAGCCGAAGGCTCAGGGCGCGCGTCGCGCGAGTGGCCTGACCGGCTGGCCGAATGCTGCCAGAATGAACCGCGGCGGATCGAAGGGTCCGAGGAGGGTGCCCGATGCGCTGGATCGGTCGTCGAGAGAGCACGCAGGTCGAGGATCGCCGAGGCATGCGCGCCGGGGCGCCCCGCCTCGCCGTCGGGGGGTGCGGCACGATCATCGTCGTGCTGCTGATCTCGTGGATCACCGGTACCGACCCGATGCAGCTCCTCCAGTTGATCGGCGGCGGCGGACCGGCCGCGGTGGACAGCTCGGCGCCGGGCGAGACCGGCGGACCGGTGCAGAGCTCGCCGGAAGAGGACAAGCAGGTCGAGTTCGCCCGGGTCGTTCTGGCCGACACCGAGGAGACCTGGAGCTCGGTCTTTGCCCAGCATGGGCAGCACTACCAGCTTCCGACCCTGGTGCTCTTCCGCGACCAGGTCGAGTCGGCGTGCGGATTCGCCAGCGCGGCGGTCGGACCGTTCTACTGCCCGGGCGACGGCAAGCTCTACCTCGATCTCGCGTTCTTCTCCGAGCTCGACCGGCGTTTCGGGGCCCCGGGAGACTTCGCCCAGGCCTACGTCATCGCGCACGAGATCGGACACCACGTGCAGAAGCAACTGGGTATCTCCGACAAGGTGACCGCGGCGCAGGAGCGCGCGGGTTCGCAGGAGGAGGCCAACGCCTTGTCGGTGCGGCTCGAGCTCCAGGCAGACTGTCTGGCCGGCGTGTGGGGGCACTTCGCGAACACGCGGCAGAACCTGCTCGAACCCGGGGACGTCGAAGAGGGATTGCGCGCCGCCGCGGCGATCGGCGACGACCGGATGCAGCAGGGGTCGGCGGGCCGCGTGGCGCCCGAGAGCTGGACCCACGGCTCGTCGGCGATGCGCGTGCGCTGGCTGCGGATCGGGCTCGAGAGCGGCGACCTCGATCGCTGCGATACCTTCGCGCAGGATCGACTCTGAGCGCCGCGCGGCCGGGCTGAGCCGCGTGCTAGCGTTCGCCGCTCATGACGGCGGCGATCGAAGTCCACGACCTGCGCAAGAGCTACCCGAAAGGTGTCGAGGCGCTGCGCGGCGTCTCGTTCTGCGTCGCGGCGGGGGAGGTCTACGCGCTTCTGGGGCCGAACGGCGCCGGCAAGTCGACCACCGTCCGCATCCTGACCACGCTCACCGAGGCGACCTCGGGCACGGCGAGAGTCGCCGGGCTCGACGTGGCGCGCGAGCCGGCCGCGGTGCGCTCGCGAATCGGCTACATCGCGCAGTCCTCCGGCGTCGATATCTACGCCACCGGCCGCGAGAACCTGATCCTGCAGGGGCGGCTGCACCGGCTGAGCTCCGCCGAGGCGAGGGCGCGCGCCGGCGATCTACTGACTGCCTTTCGCCTCGACGAGGCCGCCGACCGTCTGGTGCGCACTTACTCGGGGGGCATGAAGCGTCGCCTCGACGTGGCGCTCGGGCTGATTCACCGCCCGGACGTGCTCTTCCTCGACGAGCCGACCACCGGCCTCGATCCCGAGAGCCGCGCGGCGCTGTGGGACGAAGTCGGGCGCCTGGCGCGGGGCGGCCTGACCATCCTGCTGACCACCCACTATCTCGAGGAGGCCGACCGGCTCGCGCAGCGGGTCGGCATCGTCGACCGCGGCCAGATCGTGGCGAGCGGCACGCCCGAGGAGCTCAAGGGCTCGCTGCGGGGCGACCTGGTGCGCATCGATCTGGCTGACCGCACGGCGGTCGCGGCGGCGGCCACGGCGCTCGCGGCGCTCGAGGGGGTGCTCTCGGTGATCGACGATGCGGGGACTCTCTGCGCGCGGGTCGAGCACGGCGCGCGGTCGATCCCCGCCATCGTCGGCGGCCTCGAGCGCGCCGGCTTCCCGATCGCCGAAGTGACCGCGAGCCGCCCCTCGCTCGACGACGTCTACCTGCAGGCGACGGGGCATCGCTTCCCGGGCGACGAAGGACCGGCGCCGTCGGCGCGCGGCGGGAGAGGCTGATGCTCGATTTCGTGCGCGACACCTGGCTGATCTTCATGCGGCTCGTGCGTCTCACCATCCGCATGCCGATCTGGATCGTGATGGCGGTGGTGCAGCCCGTCGTCTGGGTGGTGCTCTTCGGCGCCCTCTTCCAATCGGTGGCGAAGCTGCCCGGCTTCGAGGGGACGAGCTACATCCAGTTCCTCGCTCCCGGCGTCGCGATGATGACGGCGCTCTTCGGCTCGGCGCACTCGGGGCTGGCGCTGCTCGGCGACATCGACCGCGGGGTGCTCGACCGCCTGCTGGCGACTCCGGTGTCGCGCAGCGCGCTGATCGCCGGGCGGGTGACGCATGCCGCCGCCCAGGTCATCCTGCAGTCGGGGATCCTGCTCGCGGTGGCCGGGCTGCGCGGCGCCGAGCCGCGCGGCGGCATCGTCGGCATCGGGCTGGTCTGCCTCGCGGCTTCCTTCCTCGGCGGCGCGGTGGCGGCGCTGTCGAACGGCCTCGCGCTCCTGGCGCGGCGCCAGGAGATCATCATCGCGGTGATGAACTTCGTCCTGCTGCCGATGATGTATCTCTCCTCGATGCTGATGTCGAAGTCGCTGATGCCGGGGTGGATCGCCGCGGCGTCGACCTTCAATCCGGTCAACTGGGCGGTGCGCGCGGGGCGCGCCGGCTACGAGGGGCAGGGGATGGCCGCGGAGCTGCCGCCGCTGCTCATGCTGTGGGCTTTCGCGACCATCTGCATCGCGCTCGCGACTCTCGCCTTCCGGCGCTACCGCCGGGCCTCCTGACCCCTCGTCGAGGCGCATAAGCTCGGGCCGTGGCGCTCGACTCCTTCTCGCCGGTGGTCCGCGAGTGGTTCGCGGCGTGCTTCGGCGCGCCGACCGCGATCCAACGTCTCGCCTGGCCGGTCATCGCGCGCGGCGAGCACCTGCTGGCGAGCGCGCCGACCGGCACCGGCAAGACGCTGACCGGATTCCTCTGGCCGCTCGACCGCCTGCTGTCGGGGGCCTGGCCGGCGGGACAGCTCCGCGTCCTCTACGTTTCGCCGCTCAAGGCGCTCAACGCCGACATCGAGCGCAACCTGCGCGAGCCGCTGGCCGGGCTCACCTCCGCCTTCGCGGCGGCCGGCGACGAGCCGCCGGCGGTGCGGGTCGGCGTACGCAGCGGCGACACGCCGCCGGGCGAGCGCGCGAAGCAGCGGCGGCGGCCCCCCGAGATCCTGATCACCACGCCGGAGAGCCTCAACCTCCTGCTGCTGTCGCGCGACGCGGCGCGTTTCTTCGGCGGCCTCCGGCTCGTTCTGCTCGACGAGATCCACGCCGTGGCCGGCACCAAGCGGGGCACTCACCTGATGACCGCGGTCGAGCGACTGACCCGCCACGCGGGAGAGTTCCAGCGCGTCGCGCTCTCCGCCACGGTGCGGCCGATCGAGCGCGTGGCGCACTTCGTCGGCGGCTGGCGCCGCGCCGGTGGCGGCGCCGACGCCGGCTACGAAGCGCGGCCGGTGCGCACGCTGGTCGCGGCGGCGACCAAGCGCTACGCGCTCGAGGTCCGCTCGCCGCTCGCTTCGCCGGCGCCCGAGGAGTCCGAACGCCGCCTCGCCGACGCCTTCTGGCGCGAGCTCGCGGAGCAGCTCGTCCGTCGCATCCGGACTCACCGCTCGACCCTCGTCTTCACCAACAGCCGGCGCATGGCCGAGAAGCTGACCCGCTTCCTGAACGAGAGCGCCGGCAGCGAGCTCGCCTGGTCGCACCACGGCTCGCTCTCCCGAGAGATCCGCGCCGCCGTCGAGGCGCGACTCAAGGCCGGCACGCTGCCGGCGCTGGTCGCCACCAGCTCGCTCGAGCTCGGCATCGACGTCGGCGCGATCGACGAAGTGGTCCTGCTGCAGACGCCGCGCTCGCTCGCGTCGGCGGCGCAGCGCATCGGCCGCTCGGGGCACCGGGCCGGCGAGACCAGCCGCGGCCTCTTCCTGCCCACCCATCCGCGCGACTTCCTCGACGCGGCGGTGGCGCTGCGCGCCGTCGTCGACGGCGAGCTCGAGGCGGTCCGCCCGGTGCGCGCGCCGCTCGACGTGCTGGCGCAGCTCGTGCTCTCGCTGGTCGCCAACGAGAGCTGGAACCTCGACGAGCTCTTCGCCTTCGTGCGGACGAGCGACCCGTACCACGAGCTGTCGCGCCGGCAGTTCGACCTGGTGGTCGAGATGCTCGCCGGCCGCTACGCCGACGCGCGCATCGAGGAGCTCAAGCCGCGGGTGCGGCTCGACACGGGGACCGGGACGATCGGCGGTCGCCCCGGTCTCGTCAGCCTTCTCGCCCGCGCCGGCGGAACGATCCCCGACCGCGGCTACTTCCGGCTCCGTCTCGAGGGGAGCAACGCGCTCCTCGGCGAGCTCGACGAGGAGTTCGTCTGGGAGCGATCGGTGGGGGATTCGTTCACGCTCGGCGCCCAGGGATGGCGGGTCAAGGCGATCACCGCTAACGAGGTCTTCGTCGCGCCGGCCCGCGGCGGCGCCGCGCTCGCTCCCTTCTGGCGCGCCGATGCGCAGGACCGCGGCGCTTTCTACTCGGAGAAGGTGGCGCTCTTCCTCGAACGTGCCGAGCGCCTGCTCGCCGAGGGCGGGCTCGAAGGGGAGCTCGTCGGCCGGCACGGCTTCGAGCCGGCCGCCGCCGCGGAGCTCCATCGTGCGCTCGCCGAGCAGCGCGCCGCGCAGGGCGTTGCGCTGCCGCACCGCCATCACCTGGTCATCGAGGAGAGCGCCGAGCGAGCCGGCGACGCCTCGCGTCGCCAGGTTGTGCTCTACACCTTCTGGGGCGGAACGGTGAACCGGCCGCTGGCGCTGGCGCTCGCGGCGCTCTGGGAGGAGCGCGAGGGGGAGCCGATCGAAATCCTCTCGGACGACGACGCCCTTCTGCTCGTGCTGCCAGCGGGCGCCGACGCGCGAGCCCTCCTCCTGGCGCTGGCGCCCGAGCGGCTCGAGGAGCTGCTGCGCAAGCGGCTCGAGGCGAGCGGCACCTTCGGCGCCCACTTCCGCCAGAACGCGCAGCGCGCCCTGCTCCTGCCGCGCGCGCTGCCGTCGCGGCGCACGCCGCTCTGGGTGGCGCGGCAGAACGCCAAGAAGCTGCTCGAGGCGGTGCAGCGCCACGACGACTTTCCGCTGGTGCTCGAGACCTGGCGCACCTGCCTGCAGGACGAGTTCGAGCTCGACGCGCTGCGCGAGCGGCTGCACGAGCTCGCGAGCGGCGCGATCCGGGTCAGCTCGGTCCGCGTCGACCGGCCGTCCCCGTTCGCGGCCGGCCTCGTCTGGCAGCGCACCAACGAGCAGATGTACGAGGACGACGCGCCCGAGAGCCGGCGCGCCAGCGGCCTGCGCCCCGACCTGCTGCGCGAAGTGGCGCTCGCGGCGGAGCAGCGACCTCGCATCAGCCGCGTGCTCGCCGAGCGATTTCGCCGTACTGCGCAGCGCCTCCTGCCCGGCTATCCGCCGCGCGACGCCGCAGAGCTCGCCGAGTGGGTGGAAGAGCGGAGCTGGCTCGCCGAGGAGGAGTGGCACGAGCTTCTCGCCGCGATCGACGACGAACGGCGCGGCGACGCTGCGCGCCCCGAGGCGGCGGAGCTCACGGCGGAGGTCGCTCCGCGTCTGCTCCGCGTCGAACCGGCCTCCGGCGGCGCGATTTTCGCCGCACCTTCGATCCTGCCGCTGGCGCGCCGGATCCCGGAACTGGCGCAGCGCCTCGGCGTCGAGTCGGTCAGGGGCGCGGGTGGCGAGGACGCCGCCGAAGCGCTGGCGGCGATTCTCGGTCCCTGGCTCCGCTTCCATCCGCCGTTGCCGGTGGAGGAGGTGGCGCGGCGCTTCGCGCTGCCCGTCGGCGCGATCGGCGCCGCGCTCGACCTGCTCGGGCAGCGCGAACGGATCGTGCGCGGCGCTCTGACCGAGGCGGGCGCCGGCGACGAAGTGGCCGCGCTCGCCGTCTTCGAGACACTTCTGCGCTGGCGGCGAAGCGCGGCGCGCCCGGCATTCGAGCCGCTGCCGCTCGCCGCCCTGCCGGGTTTCCTCGCCTGGCGCCAGGGCCTCGTCGAGCGCGCCAGCGGCAGCGAGGCGTTGCGCACCCGGCTCGAGGCGCTGTTCGGTTTCCCCGCCGCGGCGGCAGCGTGGGAGCGCGAGATCCTGCCAGCACGGCTCGACCCCTATCGCCCGGCCGACCTCGACGCGCTGGTCGACGAGAGCGAGCTGCGTTGGCTCGGCGTCGGCCCGGCCCGGACGACGTTCGCGTTCCGCGGCGACTTCGATCTCTTCCCGGCGATCGAACCGGGCGCGGGCGAGCCGGAAACGGATCTGCTCGCGCTCCTGCGCCAGGCACCCCGCGGGCTCGAGCTCGGCGAGCTGGCGGAAGCGCTCGGCCTGCCGACCGGCGAGTTGCAGCGGCGGCTCTGGGCGCTCGCCTGGAGCGGGCGTGCCGGCAACGAGAGCTACAGGACGCTGCGCCAGGGGATCGACTCGGACTTCGAGCCGCAGGAGATCGCGATCGCGTCCGGCCCCGGACCAGCCGGCCGCGGCGCGCGCTCGGCTTTCCGGAAGTGGAGCGGCGGGCGGATCTTCGCCGGGCGATGGTTCGCGATCGACCGCGGCGAGGAGTCGATCGACCCGCTGGCGGCCGAAGAGCGGCAGCGCGAGCGGGTCCGCCTCCTCGCCGACCGCTACGGCGTGCTCTGCCGCGAGCTGCTCGCGCCGGAGCTGCCGGCGCTCTCCTGGTCGCGGCTGGCGCGGACGCTGCGCACGCTCGAGCTGGCGGGCGAGCTCGTCGCCGGCCACTTCTTCGCTGGCCTTCCCGGCCTGCAGTTCGCGTCGCCGTCGGCGCTACGCGCGCTCGCCGAAGGGTGGCCGGACGGCGGGCTCTGGTGGCACGCGGCGCAGGACCCAGCCTCGCTCTGCGGGCTCGACCTGCCCGAGCTCGGGATCGCGCTGCCGCGGCGGCAGGCGGGGACCTGGCTCGTCTGGCGCGACCGCCGGCTGGCCGGAGTGATCCGGCGCCAGGGGCGCGAGATCGAATGGCGCCTGGCGCCGGAGGACGATGCCCTGCCGGCGCTGGTGGAGCCTTTGCGGCTGATGCTGACGCGTGCCGTCGATCCCTTGAAGTCGATCGAAGTCGAAACGATCAACGGCGAGGCGGCGGCGGCGAGCCCCTTGCGCGAAGCCTTCACCGGCCTCTCGGTCACGCGGGAGCCGCGCGCCCTGCGGCTGCGCCGGCGCTACTGAGTCGCGACCGCGGCGGCTGCTATTGTTCGCGCTCCCTTCGTTCGTGGGGGGAGCCAAGAGGAGACCGAAAGAAATGACCCGGATCGGACGCTTCGCCGCCGCCGTCGTCCTGATGCTCGCCCTGCCAGCGCTGGCCTCGGCCGGCGAGCACCGGCTCGGCATCGGGTACCACTACTGGAAGACCCTGGACGACATCTCGGCCACCAATCTCGGCGCGATCGACGACAACGGCTACTCGACGGTCTTCTCCTACCAGTACCTGACGGCTGCCCTGATGAAGTACGAGGTCGACGTCGAATACTTCGACAAGGGATTCGGCGGCTCGACGGAGAAGGCCTGGTCGCCACAGGTCTACCTGCTCTTCGGTCGCAATTTCTACGGCGGCATCGGCGTCGGCGCGACCACGAGCGACGGCTTTCCGAGCGGCGACAAGTGGTCGGACCCCTGGTTCTCGGGGCGCATCGGTCTCGAGCTGCTGCTGCTGCCCAAGATCCACCTCGACATCAACGCCAACTACCGCGTCAATTCGTTCAAGGACTTCACCAACGCCGACACCGACACGATGACGCTGGGCGCCTCCCTGCGCCTGGCGCTCTGAGACCATCGCAGGGCGAGCGAGAGAGGAGCGAACATGCCGGAACGCCATGCCAACGCCGTCTGGACCGGAGGCCTGAAGGACGGATCGGGCTTCATGAAGCTGGGGAGCGGAGCCTACGAGGGGAGCTACTCGTTCGCGACCCGTTTCGGGGAAACGCCGGGGACCAACCCCGAGGAGCTGGTGGGCGCCGCCCACGCCGGCTGCTTCTCGATGGCGCTCTCGGGCGCGCTGGGCAAAGCCGGCTTCACGCCGCACCGGATCGCGACCGAGGCCCGCGTCCACCTGACGATGGGCCCCGCCGGCGCGACGATCTCGCGCATCGACCTCGACTGCGAGGCGAGCATTCCGGACATCGAAGAGGCGAAGTTCGTCGAGATCGCCGAAGGCGCCAAGCAGAACTGCCCGGTCTCGAAGGCTCTCCTCGGCGTCGAGATCGTTCTCTCCGCGCGCCTCGCCTGAGTCCGCGCGGCCGCCGGCCGGCTCTCGCTCAGTCGAGCGAGAGCCGGACCCGGTCCTCACCGTCGTGCGCGTCGATGCGCAGCCGCAGCCCGTCCTTCGAAAGCGCATTCACCAGGCCGCCGGCCGGCTCGCGGCCGAGCAGCCAGCACTCGGCGAGCGGCCAGGGGAGCTCGACGATGGAGCGGTCGCCGTCGTGCTCGCGCACCTCGAGCCGCAGCTCGTTGCGCGCCCGGCGCGCCGTCACCCGGTCGCCGTCCCGCCGGTCGTACTCGTAGAAGCCCCCCTCTCCCTGGGCGGCGAGGCTCGTCGCCATGGCGCGCGTCGGAGCGTCGACGTGGGCCCGGCAATCGACGTCGGCGAAAGCGAGCGCTCCCTTGAGCCAGCCGAGCGTGAGGTCGAGGTGAACCTGCGAGCCGTCGTCGCCGTTGATGTCGACGCGCAGCCGGGGTTCCTCGGCCATCGCGGCGGCGGGCAGGCAGATCGATCCGGCGAGCGCTGCGATGCGGAGAAGCTGACGCATGGAGGATCCTCCTGCAGCGCTCTACGCGGCCGGCCTGCGGCTTGTTTCAGCCCCCGGCCGGAACGGGTCGCGTAGGATCGGGCCGTGAAACGCCTCGTCGCGCTGGCGCTCCTCGTCGCCGTGGCGGCCGGGGGATGGATCTGGTGGAAGAGCGACCGCCGCCAGATCGAGCGGGCGCTCGGCCGGCTGGAGCGCGCCTGCGAGAAGAACGGCGCCGAGAGCCCGCTCTCCCTCGTCGGCCGCGCCGGGACCCTGCTCGAGGCCTTCGCCCCCGGCCTGCTGGTGCGCGCCGCGCCCTACGCCGGGACGATCACCGACGCCCGCGAGCTGGTGGGAGTGATCGAGCGCTACCGCGCCACGGCGAACCGTATCCGCATCACCGACGACGAGCGCCAGCTGGACGTCGGCGCGAACGGCACCGCCGAGATGACGCTGCTCGTCCGCGTCAGCGGCGAAAGAGGGAGCGGACCGGGACGGGAGGCCTTTCGCGCCCGCCTCTACTGGGTCCGGACCGACAGCGGCTGGAAGATCCGCGAGGTCGAGGTGCTCGAAGTGCTCGAGACCACGGGCTTGTTCTTCTGACGCCGCATTCTGGAGAATGGCGGCGCCCGTCCCGGCGTCGCCGGGGGAGAGGACGAACGAAGGCATGAGGATCCGCCTCGAATGAGCACCGCCGAAGCCCGAGCGGCGCGCCGCACCGGCAGGATCGCCGTGGCGATCGGAGTCGGCGTCGTCGTGCTGAAGGCGTTCGCGGCGGCGCGCACCGATTCGCTGGCGCTGCTCGCCGACGCCGCCGAGTCGCTGATCAATCTCGTCGTGGCGCTGATCGCCGTCGCCACGCTCGGGCAGCCCGAGCGCCAGGGCGCTGCCGCGGCAACTCCCGAGCAGGGGCGGCTCGAGTACCTCTCCGCGGTGATCGAAGGGGGGCTCGTCGTCATCGTCTCCTTCGTGGTGGCGTTCGAGGCGATCGCGCGCTTCGGGAAGGAACCGCAGATGCCCGGTTTCGCCACCGGCCTCGGTCTCGCCGTCGTCGCCACCGCGCTGAACGCCGGCCTGGCGCGCTTCCTCGAGCGCTCCGGGCGCCGCCTGCGCTCGGCGATGCTGCTCGCCGACGCCGTCCACCTGCGCGGCGACGTGGTGATCTCGCTTGCCGTCTTCGCCGGGCTCGGGGTGGCCTGGTGGACCGGCTCCTGGCGCCTTGACGCGATCCTGGCGCTCGCCGTCGCGCTGCATATTCTGATCGCCGGCCTGCGCGCGGTGCGCCACTCGGTCTCGGGACTGCTCGACGAGGCGCTGTCGGCGGACGAGCTGGCGTCGGTCGAGCAGCGGTTGCGCGACGAGGGGCCGCCGGTCGCCGGCTTCGAGGAGCTGCGCACGCGCCGCTCGGGAGCGCAGGCCTACCTCGAGTTCCGACTCAAGATCAGCCGCTACGCACTGGTCTACGAGGCGCACGAGATCTGCAACCGGCTCGAAGCCGATCTCGCCCTCATCGTGCCCGGCGCCAGGGTCTCGATCCGCGTCGAGCCCGAGGCCGGCGCCGGCGATCGGGCGCCCCTGGCGGCGGTTCAGGGGAGGAGCGGCGGGTAGGCGTCGGTCGCTTCGACGCCGGCTGCGCGCACGAGCGTCGCGGCGACCCAGCGCAGCAAGCGATCGTCCGGCAGGCCGACGCGGCGCGCGCCGGCGAGCGGAATCCTGAGCGCAAAGAGGGCGCCGCGCTCCAGAGAGAGCGGCCCGCCGTCGCCGCCGAGCAGCGGCGCCGCGCTCCACGCCGTTGCTGCACGACGGAAGCGGCCCGGATCGAGGACCTTCCGGAAGCCCTGGCGGCGCCAGCGGCTCTCGCGGAGAAAAGGCGCCCGCCAGTCGGAGACCGGGGCGCGCCGCTCGATCTCTCCCATCGCGAAGCGCGCCTCACGGTCGCCGTCGATCGACGCGCCGAGCAGCCAGAGCTCGTCCCATTCGCCGTCGATCTCCAGGCGCTGACCGCTCGAACGAGCGACCAGCGGCAGCGAATCGCCGTTCGCGCGAAGAGCGAAGCGTGCCGGCCCGCAGTCGAGGAAGTCGGGGAGCGCGGTCGAGGGAAAGCGGCGACCGGCGCCGTCGAACCCCTCGCGTTCGCGCTCTCCTCGCCGTCCGAAGCCGGCGAGGTCGCCGTGCAGGTCGAGCGCGAGGCAGTCCGGAACCGGTGACGAAGCAAGAGGTCTCAGCGGCTCGAGCCGGAAGGTGCGCAGGCCTCCGGGCGGAATCTCGCCGAGGGAGGTCGCGGATGGCAGCTCGCTCGGGTGCTCGGTGGCGTCGAGCTCGATGCCGCGGCGATGCTCCGTGCTCTCCAAGCCGGCCGCGATCGGCGCCGCGGCGGGATTCTGCAGGCGCGCGACCAGCGCCTCCGGAGCCTCTTCGGCCGGCTTGAGCGCCAGCAGCCGCGCCGGCGGCGCGACGGTGACCAGGTTGCGGCGTCGCGACTGGGCCGGCGACGCGTCGCCCCCTTCGACGCGGTAGGCGATCGGCGGGTGGCTCCAGCGATCGGCGCGGGCGGCGAGGGTTCCGTCGTCGATGGCGCCGGGTGCGAACCCGAGCAGCGCGAAGCGGAAGCGCTGGCGGCCGAAATCCTGTGTCGTCTGGTGACGGAACTTGTTGCCGGCGAAGGGAGAGTGCGCGAGCGTCAAGCGGAGCGTCGCCGGGTCGGGGTGATCCCAGCCATGGCGAGCCTCGGCGAGGACCGCGGCTCCCCAGGCGCCGCCGGCGTCCTCGATCGCCGCCCACTTCTGGGCGGGAACCTCGTAGAGCGCTGCGCTGGCGAGGCCGCGGCGGACGGCGCCGAGGCCGGTGTCGTAAGCGGCCTCCGGGTTGGCGGCCGCGAACGGGAAGCGCAGCTTGAGCAGCCGGCCGCGGCTCCGCCAGTCGAGCTCGACCTCGCAGGTCAGAAGGTCGCCCGTCCCGCCCGCCGCCAGCCGCCAGGTCTCGCGCACGACGCTGCGGCCTGTGGCGCGCTCGATGCGCAGCGCAGCGCGCAGCGGTCCCGACTCCAGGACCTGCAGTTTCAGCAGCTCGTGGAAGCGCGCCAGCGGCGCGCTCGCGGCATCGCGCCAGTGGATCTCCCACGCCGGATACTTGCGTGACCGGTTCGGAAGCAACTCGAGCTCGAGCGGCGCCGCGAGCAGCTCCCGGCCGAGGCGCCGATCGAGAAGGGAGGTCAGCCGGCCCTGCGCGTCGAAGCGGGCGGCGAAGCGATCGTTCTCGAGCCGATCCTCGGCGACCACGAGGCGGTCCCCGCCGGCCGGGGCGGACGGCGCGGCCGTGAGCCGCCAGGTGGAGAGCTCGAGGCCCTTCGTGCGCACCGGAAGGAGAAGGCAGGCGCTGCCGTCGGCGGCCGTCGCCGGCTGCACCGGGACCGGCTCGCCTTCGGGCGAGAGCGCGCCGGCCGCTTCGGCGGCTCCCGCCATCGCGACCTCGACGAGCTCCTCGCGCGCGACGCCGAGCGAATCGAGGATCGCGAGGGCGGAGCCGGCGCCGCCCGGGGCGAGCGTCGCCGCCGCCGCGCCGACCGCGCGGCGGGCGATCTCGGCGAATTCGTTCACGGCGAAGCCGACTTCGGCGAAGCTGATCTCGTAGGCCGCCGGAATCGAAGTGCCGGTCAGGTCGTCGTGCATCTGGTGAGCGAGCAGGTGCTGCCAGGCGTCGCCGAGACGCGCGAGCGGCGGACGCGCGCCGGCGCCGAGGGCGAGCGCGCAGGCCGCCTCGGCGGCGCGCGCCCAGCGCTCGCCGAGCTCGTTCCAGCGTTTGAGGTTTCCCTTGGCGGTGTAGCAGCCGGTGCCGTGCAGCCGGAGGAGCAGCTCGCCGTCGTAGACCGGCAGCGAAGAGCGCTCGTCGGCAGTCGTCTCCGCGTAGATCGCGGCCGAGCCGCCGTGCCGCACGTCGATCGGACCGGCGGCGGCGAGGGCGCGCCCGAGCGCGGCGATCGTCGTTTCGGGGGGCGCGCCGCCGCGGTCTCCGGTGCCGACGTAGAGCAGCAGGCGCCCGCCCCCTCCCGCCGCCGCGACGGCGGCGAAGCGCTCGAGCCAGGCCGCATCGCGCTCGAGCTCTCCTTCGATGCGCCCCGAGTATTCGCCGGGATCGAGCGCCGCGAGCAGCTCGGCGCCGTCGCGGCCGCGCCAGCGCCCGTAGGGAAAGGGAATGCCGAACGCCGAGCGCATCAGCGCGCCGCGCCGCAGCTTCTGGGTCGAAAAGCCCTCGATCCCGGCGTGGCGCGCCAGGGTCGGCAGCGTCGACGGGAATCCGAAGCAGTCGGGGAGGAAGAGGTCGCGGCTGTCGACCCCGAGCTCGCGGACGAACCAGCGCCGCCCGTAGAGGATCTGGCGCAGGATCGATTCCGGCGCGGGCAGGAGGGTGTCGAAGGCTTCGACCGCCGCGCCGGCCGGCGACCAGCGCCCCTCGGCGACTCTCGCCCGGACGCGCGCGAAGAGCTCCGGGTGGTGCTCGGCGAGCAGGCGGTAGCGCCAGCTCCCTTCGAAAGAGAGGACGTAGCGCGGGTGGCGATCGAAGAGCGCGTCGTTGCGCCGGACGGTATCCGGCAGGTGGCGCTCGGCCGTCTCGCGGGCGGTCCACCGCCACTGCGTGTCGAGATGGGCGAGGGCGACGACGTGAAGGACGGGGCGCGCCACGGGAGAGCAGGATCTTAGCCGTCGTCGGGCCGGTCCGCGGCCGCCGAGTGGCTATACTTGCGCCGCTTCGGGGAGGAGATCATGGGCAAGATCAAGGTCGCTGCGATCGGTGTGGCGGTCGGGCTGGTCGCTTTCGCCACCGCCGGATGGACGGCCGATCCGGCGGACACGGCCCTCGCGGCGCTCGACGCCGGGGACAACGCGACGGCGCGGGTCGGACTGGCTGCGGAGGTGGCACGGCTCTCCTTCCTCCAGGCGCTCGCTGAGCAGGGAGACGCACGCCGGGCCGCCGCCGAGCGCGCCGTGGCGCTCGCGCCCGCCGGCAGCTGGGTCAGCGACGCGGCCTCGGCGCTGGTCGCCGATGCCGCCGGCAAGCACGACGAAGCGCTGGCAGCGCTCCGCCGCGCCGCTGCGACCGCCGCCACCGAGCCACACGTCTGGAAGATCCTCGGCGACGCGCTCGCCGAGCAGCAGAACTGGCCGGAGGCGCGCGGCGCCTTCGAGAAATCTCTTGCCCTGGCGCCGGCGTACGTACCCGCCTCGCTCGCGCTCGGGCAGCTCTTCCGCAACATCGGCGACTTCGCGGCCGCCTACAACACCTACAACCACGCCCTCGACGCCGCGCCGCGCTCGGTCGACGCGCTGATCGGCCGCGCCGCTTCGCGTTTCTACGTTGGCGATCGCGACGGCGCCTGGACCGACATCGACCGCGCCATCGCCGTGGCGACGCCCGGCAATGATCGCTACCGCGCCCTGATGACCGCGCTCTACGCCCGCACCGCGCTGCGCCAGTTGCCGCAGGGGCTCGACCGCGCGGAGGAGGCGGCGCGCATGTGGGCCGATCTCGGCCGCGCCGACATGGTGGCGGCGACGATGAACGCCGCCGGCCGGATGCTGCTCGAGACCGGCGACCCGACCAGCGGCGAGAGCTGGTACGACCGCGCCTGGCAGGCGGTCTCGGGCTCGTCGATGGCGCCCGCCGCACGAACCGTCTGGCAGGTGCGCTGGCTGCACGGCAAGGCGCGTTGCGCGGCGGCGCGGCGCGATTTCGAGGCGGCGAACGGCTTCGCCGATCAGGCGCGGGCGCTGATGGCGGCCGACACCGCCAACGCCGAGCACTACGCCTGGATCGGGCCCTATCTCGACGGCTACCTGGCGCTCGCCGAGCGGCGCTACGACGAGGCGATCGCCGCCCTCCAGAAGTCGGATCTCGAGCGCGCGCATATCCGGCTGCTGCTCGGCCAGGCTTACGCCGGGGCGCGCGACCGGGCCAACGCGCGGCTCTGGTACCAGAAGGCGCTGGAGGCCGCCGACGGGCTCGACTCCGAGTCGGTGATCGTGCGGCCCGTCGCCTCGGCCTGGCTGGCGAAGAACCGCTGAGCGCGACCGGCAGCGGAGCGCCGCCGGCGCCGCGGCGCGGCGGCGCCGCCGCGGTCGCCGCGGGTATCCTGGCGAGCCGGGTCGCCGGCCTGGTGCGCGCCGCCGCCACCAGCGCCTTCTTCGGCGTCGGGGTGCACGGCGACATCTTCCAGGTCGCGCTGCGCATCCCCAACGTGCTGCAGAACCTGCTCGGCGAGCAGGCGCTCTCCGCGTCGTTCATCCCCGTCTACAGCCGTCTGCTCGGGCGCGGCGACGAGGCGGGCGCCCGGAAGCTGGCCGGCGCCATCTTCGGCCTGCTGGTCTGCACCGCGGCGGGGCTCGCGCTGCTCGGCGTGATCGCGGCGCGGCCGATCGTCGCTCTCCTCGCTGCCGGCTACGTCGGCGATGCCGCGGAGGTGGCGCGCGGCACCGCCTCGGTCGACCGCTTCGAGCTCTCGGTGCGCGCCGTGCGCTGGATCTTTCCGATGACCGGGCTCCTCGTCCTCTCGGCCTGGGCGCTCGGCATCCTCAACAGCCACCGCCGGTTCTTTCTCTCCTACGTCGCCCCGGTGGCCTGGAACGCGGCGATCGTCGCGGCGCTGGTGCTCGCCTCGGGGGGGCGTCTGCACGCCGAGGAGCTGCCGGGAGGAGGGGAGAGGCTGCTATTCGCCGCCTGCATCGGAGCGCTGGTCGGCGGTGCGCTCCAGTTCCTGGTTCAGCTGCCAGGGGCGCTGCGCGCCCTCGGCGGGCTCGAGTGGTCGTTGTCGCCGAAGGTCCCCGGCGTCCGCGAGGCGCTGGCCGCCTTCGGACCGGCGGTCGCCGGCCGGGGAGTGGTCCAGATCTCTTCCTTCCTCGACCAGGTCCTCGCCTCGTTCCTGGTGATCGGCGCGCCCTCGGTGCTCGGCTACGCGCAGATGCTCTATCTGTTGCCGGTCAGTCTCTTCGGCTCGTCGATCGCCGCCGCGGCGCTCCCCGAGCTGTCGCGCACGGAAGCGGGGGACGACCAGGGGATGGCTCGTCGCTCGCGGCGCACGCTCGGCGCGGCGGCCTTCTGGACCTGGCCGGCGACGGCGGCGCTCGTTCTTTTCGCTCCGGTCGCTGTTGCCGGGCTCTACCAGCCGTTGCGCGGTGGCCGCTTCGGCGCGGCGGACGTGGCGATCGTCGCCGCCACCGTCGCGGCCTACGCGCTCGGACTCCTCGCCTCGACCTCGTCGCGCGTGCTGCAGACGACGTTCTTCGCGCTCGGCGACACCCGCACCCCGGCGCGCATCGCGGCGCTGCGCGTCGCCGTCGGCGCGGCGGTCGCGGTGCCGGTGATGTTCGCGCTCGATCGCCTGCCGGTCGGCGCCCTGCCGGGCTTCCGGGGGGACGACGAAGGGCTGCGGCTCGGCGCCGTCGGGCTGGCGCTCGGAGCCACGGTTGGCGCCTGGTTGGAGCGGCTGCTGCTCGGCCGGGCGTTGCGGCGACGGCTGACGGACTTCTCGCCGGCGGGTGGCGAATCGGCACGCCAGGCCCTGGCGGCACTCTCCGCGGCCCTGCCCGCCGGAGCCGTCGCCTGGCTGCTCGTCCCCCTTCACCCCACGCTGCGGGCGGCCGGCGTCTTTCTCGCCCTCGGCGGGACCTACCTGGCGGTCGCGTTGGCACTCGGTTTGCCAGATGTCCGGCGGATATGGCCGTCGGCCTCACCCCGCCGCTGAGTCGCGCCAACGGACGGTTCTCGCCCGCCGGCCGAGCCGCGCTCGGCCTGGTCTTGCTTCTCGCGGGCTGCGCCTCCGCCGCGACCGACCGCCGGGCGGGCGAGAGCGAGCTCGCTCGCGGTCTCCGCCTGCGCGGGATCCCGGCCGAAACGGCCGCGCCTTTCGCCCTCACAACGGAGATGCGCGACTGGGTGCACTCCCATCTGCCGGCGGCCGCCTCGGCCGAAGCGCAGTTGCAGGCGCTTCTCCAGGCGTTGATCGAACGCGACGGCGTGCCCTTTCGTTATGTCGCCGCCGCGACCACCGGCACCACCGAGGCGTGGGCGAGCGGCGAGGCCAACTGCCTCACCTTCTCGCACCTGTTCGTCGCCATGACCCGCGAGGCGGGGCTCGAGACCTACTACCTGCGGGTGCACGATCTCGCCGGCTTCGAGAAGGAGGGGGATCTGGTCGTCGCGTCGGACCACGTCACGGCCGCCTGGGGGCCGTCGAGCTATCGCCTCGTCCTCGATTTCACCGACCGGCCGATCGGCCACTACCGCGAGGTGGAGCCGATCTCCGACCTCACGGCGCTGGCGCTCTACTACTCGAACCTCGGCGCCGAGCGGATCCGTGCCGGCGAAGCCGCCGATGCGCTCGCCGATCTCGGGCTCGCGGTGCGCATCGATCCGGAACTGACCGACGCCTGGGTCAACCTCGGCGTGGCGCGGCGCCGCAGCGGCGACGCGGCCGGCGCCGAGGCCGCTTATCGCCGCGCTCTCGAGGTCGAGCCCGGCCTGGTCTCGGCGTACCACAACCTCGCTGCCCTGCTCGAGCTCCACGGCCGCTCCGAGGAGGCGCAGAGCCTCCTCGCGCTCGCCGATCGCGCCGGCTCGCGCGACCCCTGGAGCTACCTGTCCCTCGGCGACCTCGCCCTCCGGCACGACCGGCTCGACGAAGCGGAGAGCTTCTACCGTCGCGCGGCGCGGCTCGACGGCGCCAACCCCGAGGTCTGCGCCGCCCTCGGCGAGTGGGCGCTCGCCGCCGGCAGGCAGCGCGACGCGCGACGCTGGCTTCGGCGCGCGGTAGCCCTCGACGCCGCGAACCCGCGTGTCGCGGCACTTTCGGCACGCCTGCGGGCTTCAGGCTGAGCGGCGGCGCGAAACCTCGGCCCGCCAACGGCGTAAGTAGCACCAGACGCAGGTCGTCTGGGAGAGCGCTATGAGCCGAACGGGCAAGGTCATGGTCGGGACGGCGGTGGTGGGAGCCGTCGCGCTCGGTCTGTTTCTCTACAGCCAGAACGCGGCCGCCAAGCAGGAAGGGCTGAAGACGGTCGACATCGTGCAGCGGCACCATCATCGACAAGGCGCTGGCGGTCGGCCAGATCGTTCCCGACCAGGAGATCCAGGTGAAGTCGCAGATCTCCGGCATCGTCGAAGAGTGCTTCGTCGAGGTCGGCGACCGGGTCGAGGTCGGGCAGCCGCTGTTCTCGATCACCCCCGATCCGACGCCGCTCGAGCTCGCCGAGGCCGAGCGCGAGGTCCAGCTGGCCCAGATCGCCTACGACCGCACGACCCAGGACCTCGAGCGCGACCAAGAGCCTCTTCTCGGGCGGCATCGTCGCGCAAGGACCAGTTCGACGCGCGCGCAGAAGGACTTCGACCAGGCCCAGATCACCCTCGAGCAGGCGAAGGACAAGCTGGCGCTGCTCAAGGAGGGGCGGATCGAGCGCCAGCGCGGGCCGGCGTCGACTCGGTCATCCGCGCCTCGGCCGCGGGCACGGTGCTCGAGCGCAAGGTCAACCCGGGCGATCCGGTGGTGCCGCTGACCTCCTTCCAGGAGGGCACGGTGCTGATGACCCTGGCCGACATGGGGACGCTCGAGTTCCGCGGCACGGTCGACGAGATCGACGTCGGCAAGCTCAAGGAGGGAATGCCGGTCCGCATCCAGATCGGCGCGCTGCCGGGCAGCCGGTCCCGGCCAAGCTGACCCGCATCGCCCCCAAGGCGCGCGAGAAGGAAGGCGCGACGGTGTTCGACGTCGAGGCGGCGATCGACACCACGGGAACCGACGGTGACGCTGCGCGCCGGCTACTCGGCGAACGCCGACGTCATCATCCAGGAGAAGAAGGACATCCTGCTGGTGCCCGAGCGGCTGGTGACCCTCGACGACGGCAAGGCGTCCGTCGAGATCCCGGGCGCCAAGCCGGACGCCAGCCGGCGAAGAAGGAGATCACAGGTCGGGCTCTCCGACGGGCTCAACATGGAAGTCGTCGCCGGCCTCGCCGAGGGCGACAAGGTCGTCCAGCGCCCGCCGAAGGAGATCGAGTAAGGCGGGACCGCCCGGAGCCTCGTGTACGTACGCAACTACCTCCGCCAGTTCCTGCGCGACGTCCGCGCGCAGAAGCTGCGGCTCTTCCTGACCCTGTTCGGCATCGTCTGGGGCACGGCGGCGGTGACGCTGCTGCTCGCTTTCGGCGAGGGCCTGCACAAGCAGATCATCGTCAACCAGAAGGGGCTCGGCGACGCCATCGTGATCGCCTGGCCGACGCGCACCAGCAAGCCCTGGCAGGGCTTGCCGCGCGGCCGGCGGATCCAGATGACCGACGAGGACGTCGCCGCTTCATCCGCGCGCGAGGTGCCGGAGATCGACCGCATCAGCGAGGAGTACGAGCAGGACGCGTCAAGCTGTCGACCGGCACCAAGACGCTCGGCCTCGACCTCGCCGGCGCCAACGCCGAGTGCGGCGCGATGCGCAACATGATCCCGGCCGAGGGCGGCCGCTTCCTCAACCAGCTCGACCTCGACGAGCGGCGCCGCGTCGTCTTCCTCGGCGACCAGCTCGAGAAGGACCTCTTCGGGCGCCGGCGAGGCGGTCGGCCAGCTCGTGCAGGATCGACGGCACGCCGTTCCTGGTGATCGGCGTGATGCAGAAGAAGGAGCAGGACTCCTCCTACAGCGGCCGCGACAAGGACAAGGCCATCATCCCGTCGACGACCTTCAAGGCGATCTACGGGCCCGAGCACATCGACAACCTCATCTTCCAGGTGCTCGACCCGCAGCAGCGTGCCGGACGCCGAAGAAGAAGGTCGTCGCGCGCGGTCGCCGA
The DNA here is from genome assembly GCA_963699245.1 of Thermoanaerobaculia bacterium. Taxonomy (GTDB): domain Bacteria; phylum Acidobacteriota; class Thermoanaerobaculia; order Multivoradales; family JAGPDF01; genus JACTMI01. The sequence goes on along the minus strand of OY969426.1, from coordinate 648,939 downwards.
CCGGCACCGCTTCGATCCCGACCGACGAGGAGGCGCTGCAGATGTGGGACACCACCGAGGGGATCAAGTTCATCGACACCTTCTTCCTCGCCTTCCGGATCTTCCTCGGCATGGTCGGCGCGCTGACGCTGGTGGTCGGCGGCATCGGCGTGTCGAACATCATGAACGTCGTGGTGGAGGAGCGCACCAAGGAGATCGGCATCAAGATGGCGCTCGGCGCCAGGCGGCGCTACGTCATCGGCCAGTTCCTCTTCGAGACCCTGCTCATCACGCTGGTCGGCGGCACGATCGGCTTCCTGATCTCGCTGGGCATCTGCGCGTCTTCCCGAGCTCAGCCTGAAGGAGTACGTCGGCGACCCCGTCGATCTCGTTCCAGGTGGCGTCGATCACGACCGCGATCCTGGGGCTGATCGGCCTCCTCGCGGGCTACTTCCCGGCGCGCACGGCGGCCAACCTCAACCCGGTCGAAGCGCTGAGGATGTGAGGCCGGCATGCTCCGCATCGGCCTGATCTGGACGCTCTTCCGCCGCTCGGCCCACATCCAGAGCAAGCGCATGGCGATGACCGTCGCGGCCATCGCCTGGGGGACGCTCTCCATCGTGCTGCTGCTGTCGTTCGGCGAGGGCCTGCAAGCGCAACTTCTCGAAGGGCTCCAAGGGGCTCGGCGAGGGCATCATCGTGGTCTGGCCGGGAGCGACCGGCAAGGCGTTCGCCGGCTTCCCGCAGGGGCGGAGCCTGCAGTTCACCGAGGAGGACGTCCAGCTGCTGCGCGCCAGCATTCCGGAGCTCACCGCGGCGTCGGCCGAGATGCGCCGCTGGGGAACCAACGTCACCTTCGGCCGCAAGACGCTCAACAAGCCGGTGGTCGGCGTCGACCCGGACTACGGCGAGATGCGCAACCAGATCCCGCAGGCCGGCGGCCGCTTCATCAACGAGCCGCGACGCGGCGGACAAGCGGCGCGTCGCCTTCCTCGGCAACGAGGCCAAGGACGAGCTGTTCGGCGACGAGGACGCGATCGGCAAGACGATCCTGATCAACAAGACGCCCTTCACGGTCGTCGGCGTGATGAAGAAGAAGATCCAGATGGGGACCTACGGCGGGCCGGACGAGAACAACGTCGTCATCCCGCTCTCGACCTTCCGCGCGCTGTTCGGGCGGCGCTACGTTGTCGAATTTCGTGGTCAAGGGGGACGACCCGACGAGCAACGAGGCGCTCAAGAAGCGGCTCTTCGAGGTGCTCGGCGGCAAGCTGCGCTTCGACCCGACCGACGAGCGCGCGCTCCAGATGTGGGACACCATCGAGTCGCAGAAGATCACCGCAGAACATCTCGATCGGCATCGAGATCTTCCTCGGCGTCATCGGCGGCCTGACGCTGCTGATCGGCGGCGTCGGCGTCGCCAACATCATGTACGCCGTGGTCCAGCACCGCACGCGAGAGATCGGCGTGCAGATGGCGCTCGGCGCCCGGCGTTCGTACGTCCTCGGGCCGCTGGTCGTGGAGTCGCTTTCGCTCACCGCCATCGGCGGGCTGATCGGCATCGTGGTCGGCGTCGGCATCGTCCAGCTGCTCGCCTTCGTGCAGGCGAAGTCGAACAGCGAGGCCTTGCAGTTCCTCGGCGCGCCGACCTTCTCGCTCGGCGTCGCCGCCACCACCGTGTTGCTCCTCGGCGGGATCGGCTTCCTCGCCGGCTACTTCCCTTCGCGACGGGCGGTCCGTATCCAGCCCGCCGCCGCGCTGCGCTACGAATGAGGCCCGCGACCATGAATCTCTTTGTCGGCAGGAACGGAAGGAAGGCGGTGAGCGCCGACGCGGCGCCGCCGGCGGTGATCGAGATGCGGGCGATCCGCAAGGTCTACGACACCGGCGCCATCCAGGTCGAGGCGCTGCGCGCGATCGACCTGGTCGTGCACCCGCGGGAGTTCGTCGCGATCGTCGGTCCCTCCGGCTCGGGCAAGTCGACCCTGCTCAACATCGTCGGCTGCCTCGACGTGCCGACCGCGGGCTCCTACCGGCTCGACGGCGAGGAGGTCGCCGAGCTCGACGCCGACGAGCTGGCCGACATCCGCAACCGCAAGGTCGGCTTCGTCTTCCAGAACTTCAACCTGCTGCCGCAGATCACCGCCTTCGAGAACGTCGAGATGCCGCTGCTCTTCAAGGGCACCCCGGCGCGCGAGCGGCGCGAGCGGGTCGACGAGCTGCTGGCGCAGGTCGGACTCGCCGACCGCAGGCATCACAGGCCGACCGAGCTGTCGGGCGGCCAGATGCAGCGCGTCGCGATCGCGCGGGCGCTGGCCTGCGATCCGGCGCTGATCCTCGCCGACGAGCCGACCGGCAACCTCGACACCACCTCGGGCCAGGACATCATGGGCCTGTTCGAGAAGCTCTCGGAGTCGGGCCGCACCATCGTCCTCATCACCCACGACCACGCCCTCGCGAAGCGCACCAAGCGGATCGTCCGCATCCAGGACGGCAGCATCGTCGAGGACCGCCCGACCGTCGAGGCCGCCTGAGCCGCTGCCGGCGGCCGCATTGGCCGCCGCGGGAGATTGCCGTAGGCTTGGCGCGGTGCGTCGTCTAGGCCGGGCCCTCTTCGTCCCTCTGGTCGCCTTCGCGCTCCTCGCCCTCGGGGCCGAGGAAGCGCTCGGGCACCGGCACGCCTTCAGCGAAGAGGATCTCGCCGCGCACTCGCTGGTGGTGGTCGACCACTCCGGCGAGTACGAGACCCACACCCACTACGACCGGGCGGTCGATGCGCATCACGACGCCTGCCCGGCCTGCGCCCTCAGCGCCAGCCACTCCGGACCGCCGCCCTCGCTCGCCGTCCTGAGCCGGCCGCATCCGCTCGCGGGTCGGATTTCGATCGGCGAGGACGCCGCGCTGCTCGAACGCGCCCCGAACGACGCGCCCTCGCGCGGCCCGCCGGCGGCCTGACCCGCCCCTTCGCCGCCCCGATCGTCCGCGCCGGCCTCTCCGCGAGGCCCCAGAGTCGTTCCAGAGCTTCCGAAAGGAGCTGTACCGATGTCGTTCGCCTTCCTCGAGCGCGCGCGCCTCTCCGGCGCCCGCGTGCTGTTCTTCCTCGTCGCCTTCGTCGCCGGCCTCGGCCGCGCCGACGCCGCCGTCCAGGTCGTCACCACCACCACCGATCTCGCCGCCATCGCCCGCGAGGTCGGAGGCGACCGGGTCGAGGTCGTCTCCATCGCGACCGGTTTCCAGGATCCGCACTTCGTCGACGCCAAGCCGTCCTTTCTCATCAAGCTGCAGCGCGCCGATCTCTTCGTGGAGGTCGGGATGGAGCTCGAGGTGGGCTGGGCGCCGACCCTGCTCGCCAACGCGCGCAACGCCAGGATCTCTCCCGGCGGTCCGGGCTTCGTCGACGCCTCGCAGGGGATCGCGCGCCTGGAGATCCCGAACTCGGCCGACCGCAGCGCCGGAGACATCCACCCGTTCGGCAACCCGCACTACTGGCTCGACCCGGCGAACGGCCACATCATCGCCGACAACATCGCGGCCGGCCTCAAGCGGGTCGATCCGGCGGGCGCCGCGGCCTACGACGCCGCCACCGCCGCCTTTCACCAGAAGCTGAACGCGGCGCTCGACCGCTGGAAGGCGGAGGCGAAGCCTCTCGCCGGCCTGCCGGTCGTCGCGTACCACAACTCCTGGCCCTACTTTCAGCAGCGATTCGGCTTCAAGGCTACCGGATTCGTGGAGCCGAAACCGGGCATCCCCCCCTCGGGACGCTACGTCGCCGAGCTCGCCGAGTCGATGAAGCGCGACGGCGTCAAGGTCATCGTGATGTCGACGTTCTACGACCAGAAGACCGCCAACCTGCTGGCGAAACTCTCCGGCGCCAGGGTCGTCACGCTCTCCAACTCGGTCGAAGGCCTGCCGGAGGCGAAGGACTACCTGTCGCTCTTCGACGTCGACCTGCAGCGGCTGCTCGCCGCGGTCGGGCAATAGCGCCATGTTCGGGTGGCTCCAGCACGACTTCATGGTCCAGGCGCTGGTCGCCTGCGCGACGATGGGCGTCCTGCTCGCTTATCTCGGCATCCACGTCGTCGGCCGCGGCATCGTTTTCGTCGACCTCGCGCTCGGCCAGATCTCCTCGATGGGAGTGGCGTTCGCGATGTGGGCGGGCTACGACCCGGTGCTCTGTTCGATGCTCGCCACGCTCGCCGGCGCCGTGCTCTTCTCGCGGCTGAGGGTGCGGGATCCGCGCCTGCGTCTCGAGGCCGTGATCGGCATCTTCTACGCCGTCTCCTCGGCGGTCACGGTGCTGTTGATCGCCAAGACCCCGCACGGCGACGCCGACATCCAGGACGTCCTCTTCGGCAATGTCCTGGCGCTCGACCGTCACGAAGTGATGGTCATGCTGGCGGTCTTCATCGGCGTCGCCGTGGCTCACTTGGCGCTCGGCAAGCAGTTCTTCGCGCTGACCTACCTCAAGGGGAGCGGCGAGGAGCTGGCGCCTCGCGATCACGCGCTCAACCTGGCGTTCTACGTCCTGCTCGCCTTCGCGATCGTCTTCGCGATCCGCGCCGGCGGCGTCATTCCGGTCTTCGCCTTCCTGATCCTGCCGCCGGTGGCGGCGCTGCGGGTGGCGCGCAAGACCGGTGCGGTGGTGGCGGTGGCGCTGCTGCTCGCTTTCGCCGGCTGTTTCTTCGGGCTCGACGCCAGCTTCGATTTCGACCTGCCTGCCGGCGCCTCGATCGTCGCCGTGCTCGGCGGCCTCGGCGTCCTCGTCTCGGCGCTCGGTGTCTTTCGCCGGCGAAAGAAGGGAGCGGCGGCGGTTCTCGTCGCCCTGCTGCTGATACCCGCCGCGGCGCAAGCGCAGGGGTCGGACGCGGCCGCTGCCTCCGACGTCGAGAGCCTGAAGAGCGCGCTGGCTGCGGCCGAAGCGCGCATCGCGGCGCTCGAGAAGCGGCTCGACGAGCTGGCGGCGAAGTCGGAGCCGGCGCCTCCTCCAGCGCCCGCGCCGATGCCGGCGCCGGCGCCACCGGGAGGGGGCCTCAAGCTGCTCGACCTTTCGTTCGACGGCCTCTTCGCCGCCGCGGCATCGGACGCGACCGAGCCCGAGCTGCGCCAGCTCGAGGCCGGTGGCCACGACCCGAAAAACCGCGGCTTCACGCTGCAGAATTTCGAGATGACCGTCGGCGGAGTCGTCGATCCCTACCTGCGCGCCGACGCCAACCTCGTCTTCCAGATCGACGAGGCGGGGGAGAGCCACGTCGAGGTCGAGGAGGCCTACCTGACGACCCTCGCCCTGCCGGCGGGTCTGCAGGCGAAGGCGGGGACCTTCTTCTCGGCCTTCGGGCGCCTCAACCCGCAGCACCCGCACCAGTGGGACTTCGCCGATCAGCCGGTCGTCTCGAGCCGCTTCATGGGCGGCGACGGCCTGCGCGGGCCGGGGGCACAGCTCTCGTGGCTGATGCCGACGCCCTTCTACGCCGAGGCGACTTTCGCGGCGCAGAATTCGAACGGCGAGATCGCGACTTCGTTCCGCGGCGTGCCGGGAGAGGAGTTCGCCGACCGGACGCTTCTGGATACCCACGTCCAGAGCCCCAGCGACCTGTTGATGCTCGGCCGCCTGGTGACCTCGTTCGACCTGACCGACAGCCTGACTATCCTGCCCGGCGTCTCGTACGTGCGCGGCGCCAACGGGACCGGTCCGGAAGCGCGGACCTCGATCACGGGCGTCGATTTCTACGGCAAGTGGAAGCCGCTCTCGAACGACCACGGCTGGCCGTTCGTCGGCGTCCAGGCGGAGTGGATGCAGCGGAACTACGAGGCGGCCACCCAGACGCTCCCCGGCGGAGCGCTGCTGCCGAGCGACACGCTGGTCGATCACGGCGCCTACGCGCAGGGAGTCTGGGGCTTCAGGCGGCGCTGGGTGGCCGGGCTGCGTTACGACTGGGCGAACGGCAACGACCCGGCCGATCCGGCCCGCGACCTGCGCAAGCGCTGGTCGACCGACGTGACCTTCTACCCGAGCGAGTTCTCGAAATTCCGTCTGCAGTACAGCCTCGACGACCCGCAGTTCCTCGACAAACAGATTTCGAGCCTGTTCTTCCAGTTCGAGTTCCTCTACGGAGCGCACGGCGGGCACAAGTTCTAGTCCAGCGATAAAGGGACTTCCAGAGAAGGGAAAGACAGGCGAGACTCTCCTCCTCGGCGGAGCGGATCACCGCTCAGGGCCGGTACATTCCACCGACGCCGCCGAGGAACGGGAGGCACGATGTCGAGAGCACGGCGCGGACGACGCCACGGGCGGCGTTCTTCCATTCTCTGGAGTCCTTTCGTCTTTCTGCTCTGCGCGACCGGAGTGGTCTCATGCTCGGCCAATCCGGCGACCGGCAGATCGCAGCTGAATTTCTACAGCGAGGCGCAGGAGATCCAGATGGGGCGCGAGGCGGACCAGGAGATCCGCGGCTCGCTCGGCCTGGTCGACGATCCGGCGCTGCAGGCCTGGGTCTCGGGAATCGGCAAGCGGCTCGCCGCGAAGTCGGAGCGGCCGAACCTGCCCTGGACCTTCCAAGTGGTGGACGACCCGGCGGTCAACGCTTTCGCGCTCCCCGGTGGCTATATCTACGTGACGCGCGGGATTCTCGCCCACCTGACCTCGGAGGCCGAGCTCGCCTCGGTGATCGGGCACGAGATCGGCCACGTCACCGCGCAGCACGGCGTCAACCAGATGTCGAAGGCGCAACTTGCGACCGGCGGGCTGATCGTCGGCATGATCCTGGCGCCCGGAGCCGCCGACACGATCGGGCAGCTGGGCCAGACCGGGCTCGGCCTTCTCTTCCTCAAGAATTCGCGCGCCGACGAGACGCAGGCGGACGACCTCGGGCTGCGCTACACGAGCAAGAGCGGCTTCGAAGTGCGGGAGATGCCGAAAGTCTTCGACGTGCTGCGCTGGGTGGGGGAGATCTCGGGCGGCGGGCGGGTGCCGAACTGGGCTTCGTCGCACCCCGATCCCGAGCGCCGGCGAGAGCGCTCGGAGCGGCTGATCGCCGAGCGGAAGTACCCCGCCGGCGCGGTCAACGCCGAGCAACTGCTGCGGCACACCGACGGCCTCGTCTTCGGCGCCGATCCGCGCGGCGGCTACTTCGAGGAGAACCGCTTTTTCCACCCGGACCTCGGCTTCCAGATCGACTTCCCGGCCGGCTGGACGGGGGCGAACGAAGCGAGCCGCGTCGTCGCGATGCACCCCGACAAGGTCGCGCAGGTGCAGCTCGCGCTGGCTCCGGGCAAGACTCCGGAGGAGGCTGCGAAGGCGTTCCTCTCGCAGGAGGGGCTCACCGCCGGCAGCTCGCAGTCGACGCGGGTGAACGGACTCTCGGCAGTGGCGGCCGACTTCACGATTCCGCGCGAGGGGGGGACGCCGGTCGTCGGGCGAGCATCCTTCGTTCAGCTCGGCTCGACGGTCTACCAGCTCGTCGGGATGGCGACCGAAGACCGGGAGAAAGGCGTGCGCGGCGAGCTCTCGGCTTTCGTGAGCAGCTTTACCCGCCTGACCGACCGCGCCAGGCTTGAAGTGCAGGCGCAGCGCGTGCGCCTGGTGACGCTGCCGCGCGCGATGAGCTTCGCGGAATTCGCGCGCGAGTATCCCTCGGACGCCAAGCCGGAGCTGCTGCAACTCGTCAACGGCATCGACGACCCCAACCAGACTTTCGCCGCCGGCGCGCTCCTGAAGCGGATCGACGGACGAGTCGTCGGCACGCAGCAGTTCGGTCCGGAGGCGAAGTGAGCGGCGGGGTGACCGTGCGGCCGGCGCGAGCGTCCGACCGCGACATCATCGCGGCGTTCAACGTGGCGATGGGGCGCGAGACGGAGGGCAGAGAGCTCGATCCGGAAGTGCTGCGGAGCGGGGTCGAGAAGGCGCTCGCCGACCCCTCGCGCGGGCGGTATCTCGTCGCCGAGCTGGAGGGTGCGGTCGTCGGCTGCCTCTTCGTCACCCGCGAGTGGAGCGACTGGCACGACGCCTGGTACTGGTGGATCCAGAGCGTCTACACGGCGCCGGAGGCGCGCGGGCGCGGTGTCTACACGGCGCTGCACGGCCGGGTCCGGCGGAAAGCGACGGCCGCCGGCGACGTCGCCGCCATCCGTCTCTACGTCGAGCGGCACAACACCCGCGCCCAGGGCACCTACCGGAAGCTCGGGATGGTCGACAGCGACTACCTGGTGTACGAGGAGCGGCTCGACGGCTGAGCGCTAACGCCCCCGCGGCGCCTCGCGGCGGACGCCGGAGGCCGAGGTCGATTCCCGCCGCGGTGCCTCCGTCGAGCCGTTTCCCGCCGCCGCCAGCGAGCGCTCGACGACCCGTTCGAGCCGTTGCGGTGCCGCGCCGCCGAGGGCCAGGAACCGCGCGCCGATGCCGACGTGGCCGAAGGCGTTCTCGCCGGCCTGGCGAACGACACGGGCCCGGCCGCGGATCGGCTCCCTTTCGTTCTCGAGCTCGAGCGAGAAGCCGAAGACGGTACCGACGGCCAGCGGCGTGAGGGCGCGCAAGAGCATGCCGGAGGTCGAGAGGTTCTCGATCCAGAGCTCGAGATGCTGGCCGCTGTGCAGGGTCAGCTCGAGGTGCCCCCCCTCGGCGAGAGGGGTGCGCGGGCGGACGTCGAGCAGCGCCGCGAGGTCCTGCTCGAAAGCCTGCAGGTCGCACTCGCCGGGGAGGATCCGGTTGGCCTGCCGGCCGAGCTCGATCTCGCCCGGAATCAGCTCCTCGCCCGCCCCGACGACGAGCACGCCGGCGGTGCGCGAGGCGCACCCTGGCGCCCGGATGCCGCCGAGCAATCGCTCGGCGCCGAGCACCGGAAGGAAGAGCAGGACGAGATCGTAGGCTTCGGTGCGGACGAGCCGCTCGGCTTCGCTCGCGATCGAGGCGCGCGTGATCGAGAGCCTCGCGCGGCGCAGCGAATCCGCGAAGCGCCCGAGGCGCTCGGGCTCGTCGGCGAGCAGAAGTGCACGGCGTTCCTGCGTTGGCGCCATCGTCGCTCAGACCCCCCGGATCCGGCGGAAGCGAACCCGGCTCAAGCTAGATCGGGTTCCGCCGCGCGGCTGTGAGATTTTTCACGGCCGCATGCGGCCAGCGGCAGCCGGGAGGGCGGCGCGCGGCTACCTCACCCGCTGGCGACGATTGCGGATGTAGTCGGCCAGGATGAACTCGCCGAGGTTGTCGGGGCTGGCGAAATAGGCCCGGCCCCGGTTGACCTGGGTGAGCTTCTCGACGAACTCCTGCAGGAAGGGGTCGGTGGCGATCATGAAGGTGGTCACCACGATCTTCTGCCGGCGGCAGTTGTCGGCCTCCTCGAGCGTCTTGTTGACGATCCGCATGTCGAGGCCCATCGGGTTCTTGTAGACCCGGTTCCCCTCGGTGATCGCCGAAGGCTTGCCGTCGGTGATCAGGAAGATCTGCCGGTTCGGCTGCTTGCGGCGCTCGAGGATGGTGCGGCCGAGCTGCAGCGCCTCGCGCGTGTTGGTGTGGAAGGGGCCGGCTTCGATGTAGGGGATCTTCGAGATCGCGATGCGCTCGGCGCGGTCGCCGAACTGGATGACGCCCAGGAAGTCCTTCGGGTACCGGGTGGTGATCAGCTCGGTCAGGGCGAGCGCGACGGTCTTGGCCGGCGTGATGCGGTCCTCGCCGTAGAGGATCATCGAGTGCGAGACGTCGATCGCCACCACGGTGGCGCACGAGGTCAGGTGCTCGGTCTCCTGGACCTCGAGGTCCTCCTCGGCGAGCGCCAGCTCCCCCTGCGTTCGCTTGAGCGCGTTCGACAGCGAGCGAACCGAGTCGATGCGGTGCAGCTCGTCGCCGAAAGCGTAGGGGCGCGTCTCCGGCTGCGGCTCGGAGCCCTCGCCGGAGGCCGGCGTCGGGTGGTAGCCCGAGCTGCCTTTCCGGAGGTTGGAGAACACCGCCTCGAAGGCGCTCTTGCGGATCTGCCGCTCGCCGGAGCCCGACAGGACCAGCGAGCCCTCTTCGTCGCGCTCCAGCAGTCCCTGCTTCTCGAGCTCGGCGAAGAAGGCTTCGAGGTCGATCGACTCGTCGAGATAACCGCGCTCCTGGAGATATCGCATCCAGTTCTTCGCCTCTTCCGGATCGCCGCCCGCCGAAAGCAGCAGCTGGTTCCAGATCCGCATCAGGTCGATCCCGGCCAGGATCTGGCGCAGGAGCTCGGGGTCGAGGTGCTGGTAGCGGTGGCGCATGCCCGGTCATCCTGCCATTTCTGGTCGCGAGGCCGCCCGCCGTGCCGGGAGCCGGAGGAGCGCGATCACCGGGCGCTCAGGGCCGGGTAGCTCGCGGCCAGAGCCTGCTCGAGCCGCGCGTCGTGCCCGTAGAGATCGGCGAAGAAGCGCACGTCCCCGTCTTCCGGCACGACCGCCGTGACGTAGACGATGTAGACGGGAATCGGTGGCGTCACGGGTACGGCTCGCTCGTCCTGGTCGCCCTCCATCGCGCCTCGAATCTCCTGCTCCGACCAGCGCGGCGAACGGCGCAGGACCCAGACGGCGAGCCCGACCGGATCTTCGAGCCGGATGCAGCCGTGGCTCAGGTCGCGGCGGGGCCGCCCGAAGGCCGCCGTCCCCGGCGTACCGTGCATGTAGACGTTGTACTGGTTCGGAAAATCGAACTTGATCAGGCCCAGCGAGTTGTCCGGGCCAGGGCGCTGCCGCAGCTGGAACCTGCCCCGCCGCAGGCCCTCGAGCGTCTCCGGCGTCGGATCCTGCGACGGCGCGCCAACGATCTCGAGGTCTTCGCGCGAGAGGTAGTCGGGATGCCGCGCGATCATCGGCACGAGCTCGTTGCGCGTGATCGAAGCCGGAACGTTCCAGGCCGGACGAAAGACCACCGACTGGAGCAGATCGGCGAAGACGGGCGTCTGGGTGCGAAAGGCCTTGCCGACGACGACCTTGGTCGAGAAGGCGACTCGCCCCTGTTCGTCGAGGGCGCGCAGGACGAATTCGGGGATGTTGACCACGATCGGCGCACGGTCGGGGCCCGTTGGCACCCAGCGGAGGCGCTCCAGCGCGAGCTCGATCTGGCGCGCGCGGTGCGAGAGGGGAGTGCGCAATTCAGCGAACGTGAGGCGGCCGACCTTGCCGTCGCTCTCGAGGCCGTGTCGGCGCTGGAAGCGGCGCACGGCTTCGACCACGGCGCCCTCGTAGACCTCGGCGGCCGGCGGCGGAAGGTCCGCGCTCGAAAGATCTCCGAGCCGCGTCAGGAGTCCCGCGAGCGCATCGACTCCAGGGTAGCGATCGCCGGGCCGGACGACATCGGCCGCCGGCAGATCGCTGACGCCGCCCTCGCGCGCCAGCAGGAGGTACTTCCCCAGCGCTCGCTTCAGGCGCGGATAGACCGCCATCCGGGGCTCGACGCTCTCGATTCGCGCGGCGGGGTCCGGCGAGGTGGCGAGCTCCTCGGCCAGGGCCGCGAGATCGATCGACTTGCGGGGCCAGTCGAGCGGCAGGCCGAGGCGGCGCGGGTCCACGCGACCGCCGTGCAAGTCGCGCGCGAATCGCATCGCGTTGACGGTCAGGGCGAGATCGAAATCGGCGGTCGTCTCGCCGTCGCCGCCCTGCTGCAGGTGCGCGACGCGCTCGGACCAGCGATCGCCGTCGTAGTCCTCGGCGCGCAAGCCGCTCGTCGCGGCGTCCTCGAGCAACGAGACGATCTTCAGCGCCTGCCGGGTCGGACGTCGGTCGTTCGTCCAGGCTGCCTGGAAGCTGCGCGCCCGGTAGAAATCCGTGACCTGCGATCGCAGGTCGGCCCATTCGGGCCAGCGGAGCGTGGGCAGGCTGGCCTGTGAGCAGGCGGCGCGAAGATGCTCGGCGAGGCTGGACTCCGCCACCGGCGCGGAGGAGCCCGCAGGCTCGTTCTGCGGCGGCACGGCGAGCGACGTCCGGGCCGCCCCCGAGACCATCAGAGCGAAGACGGCAAGTGCGGCCGTGCGCCGGCGGGGAAGAGATCCTCCGAGTGCGGGCGAGCTGCCGATTCGAAGCACCGCTCTCCAGTTCAGTGCAGGTCGGGCGTGCGGGGGCCCCGGCGCTGCGGCTTGAGGAGCTGGAACTTCAGCATCTCCTTGTAGGAGATCGTGCTGTCGAGATCCTGCCGCGTGAGCTTGACGCCCTGGTGCAGTCCCTCGAGGACGAGCTCGGCCCAGAAGGCGCGCTCCTCGCGGCCGGCGCCTTGCTTGGCGACGAGCTCCATCAGGCCGGGGACGCGGGCGAGCTCCTTCTCGTAGATCGCGAAGGGCTGCTCGTCCGAGACCTGCACCGCGTTGCCTTCCGCGAACCAGGCGAGCATCGCGGCGTAGGGACCCGTGTCGTCGTCGCCCCCCGAGCCGGCCTCGCGGCCGATCTCCGGGAAGTTGCCCAGGAAGGTCTTCAGCACCGCGGCGCCGACCAGCTTGCGCACCACGACCTCGGCGCCCTGCTGCTCTCCCTCGTAGACCATCTCGATCTTGCCGGTGATCGCCGGCGCGAGAAGGGGCAGGTCGCAGATGCGCGGCAGGACCCTGGCGTCGCCGGTCAGCAGCCGGCGCCGCTCGAGATTCGAGACCAGCAGCTCGAGCGCCGAGATGGCGACGCGGGCCGAGACGCCCGAGGACTGGTCGACCAGCTCGCTCTCGCGGGCCGCGATCGAGATCTCCTCGACCAGCAGCCGAACAGCTGGCGGGAGCTCGACCGACGGACCCTGCCGCTCCGTCCACGCCTCCTGCGCGGTGATCTGCGCCGCGAGCTCGGCCGAGGGCGGATAGTGGGTGAGGATCTGCGAGGCGATGCGGTCCTTGAGCGGCGTGATGATCGTGCCGCGATTGGTGTAGTCCTCGGGGTTGGCCGAGAAGGCGAAGAGGAGGTCGAGCGACAGCCGCACCGGGAAGCCGCGGATCTGGAGGTCGCGCTCCTCGAGCAGGTTGAGCAGGCCGACCTGGATGCGCGGCGCGAGATCGGGGAGCTCGTTGATCGCGAAGATGCCCCGGTTGGTGCGCGGAATGATGCCGAAATGGATGACCTCGGGGTCGGCATAGGTCAGCTTGCGCGTCGCCGCCTTGATCGGGTCGATGTCGCCGAGCAGGTCGGCGATCGACACGTCGGGGGTGGCGAGCTTTTCCTGGTAGCGCGCCTCGCGCGGCATCCATTCGACCGGCGCGTCGTCGCCGGCGCTCTCGATCAGCCGCGCCGCCCAGGTCGAGATCGGAGCGAGCGGATCGTCGTTGACCTCGCTCCCCGCCAGCACCGGGATCTCCGCGTCGAGGAAGTCGGTGAGCGCGCGCAGGATGCGCGTCTTCGCCTGGCCGCGCAGGCCGAGCAGGATGAAGTCGTGTCCGGCGAGGAGCGCGTTGACGACGCCCGGAATGACCGTGCGGTCGTAACCGACGACGCCGGGGAAGAGCTGCCGGCGCTCGGACAGGGCGCTGAGCAGGTTGTCGCGGATCTCCTGGCGGACCGATCGCGGGCGATAGCCGCTCCTGCGCAGCCCGCCGAGGGTCTTCGGGTGGCCGCTCACGAATGCTGCTCCTCGAGCCATCGTTCGGCGTCGATCGCCGCCTTGCACCCCATGCCGGCGGCGGTGACCGCCTGGCGATAGCTCGGGTCGGCGACGTCGCCGGCGGCGAAGATTCCCGGAACGCCGGTGCGCGTCGTGGGCTCCTCGACGGTGAGGTAGCCCACCGAGTTCATCGGCAGCTTGCCGCGGAAGATCTGCGTGTTCGGCTCGTGTCCGATGGCGATGAAAAGGCCCTGCGTCGGATGGACGCCGGCCGGCTCTCCGGTCGCCGTGTCGCGCAGCCGCAGGCCGGTGACGCCCTGGTCGCGGTCTCCCAGCACCTCGACCACCTCGCGGTTCCAGAGGAACTCGATCTTCGGATTCTTCAGGGCGCGCTCCTGCATGATCTTCGAGGCGCGCAGCTCGGCGCGGCGGTGAATGACCGTCACCTTCGACGCAAAACGGGTCAGGTAGGTCGCTTCCTCCATCGCCGTGTCGCCGCCGCCGACCACCGCGATCGCCTTCTCCTTGAAGAAAAAGCCGTCGCAAGTGGCGCAGGCCGAGACGCCGTAGCCCATCAGCTCGCTCTCCGAGGGGAGGTCGAGCAGCTTGGCGCGGGCGCCGGTGGCGACGATGAGCGCGTCGCAGCCATAGGTACGCCGGTCGTCGGTGGTCAGATGAAAGGGGCGCGCGCCGAGCTCGACGCTCTCGACCGTCTCGAACCGGACCTGGGCGCCGAATCTCCGCGCCTGCTCGCGCATCAGGTCGACGAGCTCGGGCCCCTGGATCCCCTTGGGGAAGCCGGGGTAGTTCTCGACCTCGGTGGTGATGGTGAGCTGACCGCCGGGCTGGCTCCCTTCGAGGATGAGCGGCTCGAGGCCGGCGCGGGCCGCGTAGAGAGCCGCGGTGAGCCCCGCCGGGCCCGACCCGACGATGACGATGCGGTGGTGCGAGACGGCGCTTTCCTCGGCGGTCGACATGAAGAGCGGTCACTCCCGGTGCGGCTGGCGCTGCGGAGAGAGCGCGCCGGCCGGCGCGCCATCGAGCTCACGGCAGTATAACAACGGGCTTCGGGCCTTCATTCCGTCGTCCGCGCCGCCGGGCGCCGCGTAAGATAAGGGCGAAGGGAGATTTCGATGGCCAGATCCTCCAGGACCCGAAGCTCGGACCCGGCGCGCCTCGCGACCGATCGCTTGATCGCGGCGCTGAACCAGCAGATCGGCAACGAGATGGGCGCCTCGCTGCAGTACGTGGCGATCGCCGCTCACTTCGACGCCGAGAACCTGCCGCAACTCGCTGCTTTCTTCTACCGCCAGGCCGCGGAGGAGCGCGACCACGCGATGAAGTTCGTCAAGTTCGTGGTCGACGTCGGCGGGCACGTCGAGATCGCCGCGATTCCGGCGCCGCGCAGCCGATTCAAGGAAGCTGCCGAAGCCGTCAGCCTTTCCCTGGCCTGGGAGCGCACGGTGACCGAGCAGATCTACGCTCTGGTCGAGATCGCGCGCGGCGACAAGAACTACATCGCGGTCCGTTTCCTCGACTGGTTCGTCGACGAACAGCTCGAGGAGATCACCACCATGGACCAGCTCCTTTCGCTGATCGGGCGGGCTGCCGGCAACCTTCTGCAGGTCGAGGATTACCTGTCGCGGAATCCGCTGGTCGCGGCGGCGCCGTCGGGCGCGGCGAGCGGCGGATCGGAAGCCTGAGCGGTCAGGCCGGGCGGCCGGCGGCGAGCAGGCGCTCGCCGAGCTCGAGGGCGTTGAGCGCCGCTCCGCGCACCAGGTTGTCCATCGCCGCCCAGATCCAGTAGCCGTTCTCCCCGGCGGCGCGCACGTCGCCGATCAGGAGTTGTTCGCCGCCGGCTGCGGCGACGGGACCGAGGCGCGCCGGCTGGCGGGTCAATTCGAGATGGGGCGCGCGCCCCAGCGCCTTGCGGAGCTCGGCCGCCGGCGGCGCCGCGCCGAGCTCGACATGCAGGCTGACGCCGATGGCATGGAACGTCCCCCCTTGCAGGGCCTGGACGGTCAGCGTGCGCTCGATGCCGAGCGCGGCGAGCGTGGCGCGCTCGATTTCGCCCGCGGCGAGCGCGGCGGGGATGGCGTTGAAGGCGACCTGAGCGCCGAAGAGCTTCGACTGCGGCGCGCTCTGGAAGGTGAGGAGCGCGCGCGTCTCGGCGAAGAGCTCGTCGATGCCTCCCTCGCCGGCGAGCGAGACCGGCAGGAGCAGCGTGGCGACGGCGCGGCGAAGCTCGAAAGCCTCGAGCGGCGCGAGCAGCAGCGCCAGCGCCACCGCCGCCGGATGGGGGCTCGAAAGGCGGCTGACGCCGGCGAGGCCGGAGTGGGCGACGCCGGCGACGGCCGGGAGGGCATCCTTCGCCGTCACGCCGGCAGAGGCGAGGACCACCGGCAAGCGAGCCGGCAGCCGCGCCAGCAGCGCTCGTTCGCTCTCGATCGCGCCGCAGAAGAGGGCGAGATCGACATCCTCGAAGGCGTCCTCTTCGAGGCGGCCGATGAAGGCGGCGCCGCCGGCGTCGGCGAGCTCGCCGACCTCCGACTCGAAGCTCGAGAGCAGCCGGCGCTCGCCGGCGAGAGCCGGCAGCGAGTCGACCCGCTCGAGGATCTCTTTGCCGACCAGAGTCCTGGGATGGACGATCGCGAGGCGGCGCATGGTCAGGCCGGCGGCGCTTCGTGGTGGCGCGGCGCCAGCTTGCCGATCAGCCAGCCGAGCGGTCCGCTCGCCGCGTAGGCGACCGCGAAGCCGGGGAAGAAGAACTCGGGCCAGAAGGCGAGCAGGACGATCACTGCCGCGATCGGCAGCGCCATCCGGTAGCTGCGCCGGCGCCGGAAGTCGAGCGCCTTGAGGCTCCAGAAACGGAAAGTCGAAACCATCAGCACACCGACCGCCAGGAGTCCGGCGACCATCGCGCGCACCGCCCAGGGGCGCCAGCCGGGCTCGACACCGACGAGCAGGAACGAGGCGATCGTCCCCGCCGCGGCGGGCGAGGGGAGGCCGACGAAGTAGCGATTGTCGTGGCGCACCGTCTGGACGTTGAAGCGGGCGAGCCGCGTCGCCGTGCAGACGACGTAGAAGAGCGGCACCAGCCAGCCGGCCCGGTGGAGGACGTGCAGGCCCCAGGCCCACGCGGCCAGCGCCGGCGCCATGCCGAAGGTCAGCACGTCGGCGAGCGAGTCGAACTCGCGGCCGAAATCGCTCTCGGTGCCGGTCATGCGCGCGATCTTGCCGTCCAGGAAGTCGAGCACCGCGGCCAGGATGATCAGGCCGCCGGCGAGCTCGAAGCGCCCGCGCAGCGCCAGAATGACGGCGAAGAAGCCGAGGAAGATGTTGCCGACGGTGAAGAAGCTCGGCAGCAGGTAGGCGCCGCGCCGGATGCGCGCGCGGACCGCCTCGCGCGGCAGCGCCATCTCAGCGCGCTCCCGGGGTCGCGGGGGCTTCCGCCATCGGCGTCTCGCCGTTGCGCACCCGCTGGCCGACCTGCACCAGGACGCGGTAGCTCTCCGGCACGAAGAGATCGACGCGCGACCCGAACTTGATCACGCCGAGAAGGTCGCCGCGCTCGCGGACGTCGCCCGTGCGGAGGTAGGAGACGACCCGTCGGGCCAGCAGGCCGGCGAGCTGGCGGACGCCGACGCGATCGCCGTTCGGGCGCACGAAGACGTTGGTCCAGGCCTCGTTTTTCTCGCCGACGTCGGGGCGGAAGGCGGCGAGCTTGAGACCGCGCCGCAGCTCCGAGTGGACGACGCGGCCCGCGGTCGGGCAACGCTGGACGTGGACGTCGAAGACCGAGAGGAAGGTGACGACGCGATGGAAGCGGCCGGGGCCGATCTCGGGGTCCTCGACCAGCGAGATCTGGGTGATCTTGCCGTCAGCCGGCGCCACCAGGATCGCGTCGCCGCCGCTGGCGCGGCGCGCCGGATCGCGAAAGAAGAGGAGGACGAGGAAGCCGGCCACCAGCAGCCCGACGCCCCAGCGCGGATGGCCGAGCCAGAAGGCCAGGGCCGCCAGGGCGACGAACGGCAAGACGAAGGGCCAGGCCTCCTTCGCGAAGGTCATCGGGAAATCGGGAGGATCCGGAGCGTCAGACGGAGACGGCGGCGCGATGCTCGCGCAGGATCGCCTCCATCTGGTCCTTGAGAGCGAGCTTGTGGATCTTCAGCCGCTTCTCTTCGACCTCGTCCTCGGGCGAGGGGAGCGAGAGCTGCGCCAGCTGCGACAACTTCCCTTCGCACTCCTGGTGCTCGTCGTGGAGGCGGCGGAAGGTCTCGTGGTTGCGCAGCAGCTCGCGCTTGAGGTCGTCGAGATTCGGCATGGATCGGACTCCTTTCGGGAGAGGAATCGGCGAAACCGCGGGCAGGATAGCACCCGCTCCGACCCCCCTCAACCGCGCGCGGGGGTGGCTTCGCGGCGGTAGAGCAGGGCGTCTTCGCCGTCGTCGTAGTAAGCGCGCCGACGGCCGGCCGGCGCGAAGCCGAGCGCCTCGTAGAGGCGGCGAGCGGGGGCGTTGTCGGCCCGCACCTCGAGGTGGCAGAGGGGGCGCCGCCGGCGGCCATCGCGGCGAGCGCCGGCGCCAGCAGCGAGCGGCCCAGCCCGCGGCGGCGGTGCTGTGGCTCGACCCCCAGACGAAGGAGCTCGCACTCGCCCGGGAGGAGCTGAAAGAGAGCGTAGGCGACGATCTCGCCGCGGGCCGGCGGCGCGACGAAACCGACCACGGCCCCCGAGCCCGAAGTAGGTCGCGAGCTCCTCCGCGCTCCAGGGGGAAGGGAAACAGAGCCGCTCGAGCGCGGCGATGGCCGCGAAATCGGCCGGCGTCGCGGCGCGCAGTGACGGCTCCGGCGTCGGCGCGCTCATCGCAGGCGTGACGGCAGGTGCGCGCAGGTGATGCGGCCGGAGGAGAGGCGCCACCTCCCAGGCCCAGTGCCCGCGCGAGGCGGCCGGCGCCACCGCGGCGGCGAGCGGACGCCCGTTCGCCACTGGCAGAGTGCTCCCGGCGGACGCGGCGAAGCGGGCGGCGTCGGGACCGATGACCAGGTCTTCCCCTTCGAACCGCCACTCCTCGGCGCGCCGGATCTCCGGCGGCGCCAGTCGGCGGGGCACTCCCTCCCGGTCGCGCTCGAAACGTTGGACGAACCACTCGCCGCGCAGTGCGTCGATCACGGCGACCCCGCGCCGCGCCGCCTGCGGGGGCCGCGAGCGCCAGGGCCTCGAGAGTCGGAACGCCGGTCGCCGGCAGGGCGTGCGCCTGCGCCAGCCCGAGCGCCGTCGCGCAGGCGATGCGGACGCCGGTGAAGCTGCCGGGGCCGCAGAGGGCGACGACGCCGCCGAGCCCGGCCGGGCGGACACCGGCGCCACGCAGCAGCTCGTCGAGAAGCGGCAGGAGCTCGGCCTCCTCCCCCGGGTCGCGCTCGCGCTCGGCGGCGGCGATCAGCCGCCCGTCGAGAGCCAGCGCCGCGCTCGCCATCGGCGAGCCGAAATCGAACGCGAGGACGGGCTCGATCGCGGTGGCTCACGCGCGAAGTCTAGCCGCCGCGGCGGGGTATACTGCCGCGCCGTGTCCGCCGTCGCCGAGCTGACGCCGATGCTCCGCCACTACCTGGAGCTCAAGGCGCGCCATCCGGATGCCCTCCTCTTCTACCGGATGGGGGATTTCTTCGAGCTCTTCTTCGACGACGCGATCGAAGCGGCGACGCTGCTCGAGCTCACCCTGACGGCGCGCCAGCGCGGGACCGAGAACGAAGCGCCGATGTGCGGCGTGCCGCACCACGCGGCCGAGGGCTACATCGGCGCCTGCTGCGGCTCGGACGCAAGGTCGCGCTCTGCGACCAGGTGGAGGACCCGGCGCAGGCGAAGGGGCTGGTGCAGGCGCGAAGTGACCCGCATTCATTACGCCCGGCACGCTCTCCGAGACGGCGCTGCTCGACGGCAAGGAGGAGAACCTCCTCGCCGCCCTGGTCTGGGAGGGCGAGCGCGGCGCGGCCGCCTTCCTCGACGTCTCGACCGGGCGTTTTCTTCGTCCGCCGCTTCGCCGACGGCGCCGAGGCGCTGGCCGAGCTCGAGGCGCTGCGTCCGCGCGAGCTCCTGCTCGACGCAGGGACCCTGCCGCCGGGCTGGTCGCCTGGATCGGGCGCGAGGTCGCCTGCCGCACGCCCGTTCGGCCGAGCGGCCTCGAAGCGCCGCGCGCCGCGGCCGAGCGGCTGCCTCGGCAGCTCGGCGTCGGCACGCTGCGCGGTTTCGGCCTCGACGAGGCGGAGCCGGCCGTGCGCGCGGCGGCCGCCGCCCTCGCCTACGCCGAGGAGAACCAGCTCGCCGGCTGGCCCACGTCCGCGAGCTCGGCGTGCGCGAGGCGCGCGACCGGCTGGTGCTCGACGCCACGACGCTCGCGAACCTCGAGATCTTCCGCAACGCAGCGCGATGCCGCGCGCGGCCGGGACGCTGCTCGACGTTCGTCGACCGCACGAAGACGGCGCCGCGGCGGACGCCTGGTGCGCGACTGGCTGCGCCGCCCGCTGCGCGACCCGGCGGCGATCGCCGAGCGCCAGGACGCCGTCGCGGCGCTGATGGCCGACGGCGCGCAACGCGAGAGCCTGCGCGCAGCGCCTCGGCGCGCATCGCCGACCTCGAACGGCTGGCGAGCCGCGCGGTGGTGGGGTCGCTTTCGCCGCGCGAGGCGGCCGCGGTGCGCGACACGCTGCGCGAGCTTCCGGCGCTCCGTGGCGAGCTCGCCGGCTCGCCGAGCGCGGCCGCTGGCGCGCGCCGCGGCCGTCGATCCGCTGCCGGATCTCGCAGCGCTGCTCGCCGCGCGCCTCGCCGCGAGCCCTCGCCGCCTCGCTCGACGACGGCGGCGTGATCGCCGACGGGGTCGACGCCGAGCTCGACGAGGTGCGCTCGCTGGCGCGTGACAGCGAAGCGGCACATCCTCGAGCTCGAGGCGCGCGAGCGCGAGCGCACCGGGATCTCGTCGCTCAAGATCCGCTACAACCGCGTCTTCGGCTACTCGATCGAGGTCTCGCGCGCCAACGCCGCGAAGGTGCCGGCCGACTACGTGCGCCGGCAGACGCTGGTCAACGCCGAGCGCTACGTGACGCCGGAGCTCCAGGAGCTCGAGGAGCAGCATCCTCGGCGCCGAGGAGCGCCAGCTCGCAGCTCGAGCGCGAGCTCTTCGAGCAGCTGCGGCGCGCCGTCGCGGCCGCGGCGCCGGGGCTGGCGCGGGCGGCTCGCGCCGTCGCCGAGGTCGATCTCCTCGCCGGCTGGGCCGAGCTGGCGGCGCGGCGGGGCTACGTGCGGCCGGAGGTGCTGCCGGCCGGCTCCGGCCTGCGGATCCGCGACGGCCGACATCCGGTCGTCGAGGCGACGCTCGGCGAGGCCTTCGTCCCCAACGACGCCGAGCTCGACCCGGAGACGGCGCAGATCGTGCTCCTCACCGGCCCGAACATGGGCGGCAAGTCGACCTACCTGCGGCAGGTCGCGCTGATCGTCGCTGATGGCGCAGGCCGGCTGCTTCGTCCCGGCGGCGTCGGCCGCGATCGGCGCGGTCGACCGGATCTTCACGCGCGTCGGCGCCAGCGACGACCTGGCGCGCGGCGAGTCGACCTTCATGGTCGAGATGATCGAGACCGCCAACATCCTCCGCTTCGCGACGCGCGCGCAGCCTGGTCATCCTCGACGAGGTCGGCCGCGGCACCGCGACCTTCGACGGCCTCTCGCTCGCCTGGGCGATCGTCGAGCACCTGCACGAGCACGTCGGCGCCCGCTGACCCTTTTCGCGACCCACTACCACGAGCTCACCGAGCTCGCCGAGCTGCTGCCGCGGGTCGTCGAACCGGACGATGGCGGTCAAGGAGTGGGAGGACAAGATCCTCTTCCTGCGCCGGGTGATTCCGGGCAGCGCCGACAAGTCCTACGGCCTGCACGTGGCTCGCCTGGCCGGGATCCCCGAGCCGGTGGTCGAACGCGCGCGAGCAGGTGCTGCACAACCTCGAAGCGAAGGAGTACGACCCGCACGGCCGTCCGCGCCTGGCCGAAGGGCGGCTCCTTCGCGGCCGAAAGGCCGGCGCAGATGCCGCTCTTCACGCCGGCGGAGGAGATCGTCGCGAAAGTCCTGCGCGAGGTCGATCTCGACGGCCTGACGCCGCTCGCGGCGCTCAACCTCGTGGCGAGCCTGCAGGATCGTCTCAAGTGATCGGCGGCGGCGTCCTCTTCCTCGGTTTCGAGGGGACGCGGCTCACCGCGGAGGAGCGGCGCGCTCTCGCGCACGTGCAGCCTGCCGGTCTCATCCTCGTGCCGCGCAACATCGCCGACCGTCGGGCAGCTCCACGCGCTCATGCGCGAGCTCCGCGCGCTGGCGCCGTGCGCGATCCTCGCGCTCG
Source organism: Thermoanaerobaculia bacterium (assembly GCA_963699245.1). Lineage (GTDB taxonomy): Bacteria > Acidobacteriota > Thermoanaerobaculia > Multivoradales > JAGPDF01 > JACTMI01. The sequence goes on along the minus strand of OY969426.1, from coordinate 627,075 downwards.
ACGCCGAGGGAGGACGGGTCGACCGGCTGCGCAGCCTGGTCGGCGCCGTCTCCGGCCGCCGCCGATCTCGCGCTCCATCCGCCAGCGCTGGCCCGTCGCGCCGGGCGCTGGGCCGGCGCGGCGCTGCGACTGCTTCGATTTCGATCTCGACCTCGCGCCGGTCGTCGACCTCGATCACGGGCGCATGGCAACGCGCTGGATCGTCGTTGTCTGGGCAGGACGCCGGCCGCGGTGGTCAGCCGGGGACAGGCCTTCATAGAAGGTCTCGCAGTCGTCCGGCGTCGGCGCCTGCGTCAAGCACTTCCCAGGGCTCGGAGGTGCCGGGGAGGACACGCACCTGGCGCCCTCCCGGGTGGACTTCTCGGCTTTGGAACTGGAGCGAGACCTGGAGCCCTTCCGCCGATTGGCGCCGACTGCTGGAGTCGTGATGGTCGGGCACGCGATCTATCCGGCGCTCGATCCCGCGGCGGTGCCGGCGACGCTGTCGCCCGCCATCAGCACCACCCTTCTTAGGAAGCTTCTTTCCTTCTCGGGAACCTTGCTGTCCGACGATCTCGAGATGGGTGCGCTCGCGCCCTTCGGCGAGCTTCCTGAACGCGGGGAAGCGGCACTCAAGGCTGGTTGCGATGGACTGCTCTTCTGTCGGCGCCTCGACGAGGCTCCGGGGATTGCCGAGAGGTTGGGAGAACGGCGGCTGCGCGCGCGCGTGGAGGCGTCGGTCGCGCGGCTCGAGGCGGCTGCGGCGCCGGCTGGCGCGATTGCGCCGCGCCGCCGGTCCGCCGCCGCCGCTCGACGAGATCCGTCGGCGCCTCGCTGCTCTCGGCGCCGCGGTCGCCCGGCGCTAGCCGGCCTCAGAACGGGATGTCGTCGTCGCCGATGTCGCCGCCGCCGGCCGGCTCGTTGCCGCCAGTAGCCCGCGTCGGCGACCGCCGCCCGAGCGCCCGCCGCCCGCGCCGTCCCCCTTGCTGCCGAGCATCTGGAAGTTCTCGCAGATGATCTCGGTCCGGTACTGCTTCTTGCCGGACTCCTTGTCGTCCCACGAGCGCGTCTGGATGCGCCCCTCGACGAAGATCATCTTGCCCTTCGTCAGGTACTGCGCCGGCGATCTCCGCCTGCTTGCCGAAGCAGACGATGTTGTGCCACTCGGTCTCGTCCTTGCGGTTGCCGTCGCGGTCCTTGTAGCGCCGCGAGCGTCGCCAGCGAGAAGTTCGCCACCGGCTGGCCGCTCGGCAGTGCGCGCGACTCGGGGTCGCGGCCCAGATTCCCCACCAGAATCACCTTGTTGACCATCGTCGCCCTCTCCTTGGTCGCTCCGTGTCCGTGCGCTGCGCGCGGGTCGGTATCATAGCCGCCGACCTTGGCGGCTTCATCGGACAGGGACGAAAACATGCGGCTCGTCTTGCAGCGGGTGGCGCGCGCCGTCGGTCGAGGTCGACGGCGAAAGGGTGGGCGCGATCGGCCGCGGCCTGCTGGTGCTCGCCGGCGTCGCGCTCCGGCGACGGCGAGGCGCAGGTCGCGGCGGCGGCGCGCCAAGGTCGCCGCGCCTGCGGCTCTTCGAGGACGCCGAGGGGAAGATGAACCTCCGACTCGGCGAGGTCGGCGGCGCCGTCCTGGTCGTCTCGCAGTTCACGCTGCTCGCTCGACCGAGCGCGGCCGGCGCCCGTCGTTCGACGGCGCCGCGCGCGCCGGAGGTCGCCGCGCCGCTGGTCGAGCGGCTAGCGGAGCTGCTGGCGCGGGCTCGGCGTGCCGGTCGAGCGCGGCCGCTTCGGCGCCGCGATGGCGGTCGAGCTGGTCAACGACGGACCGGTGACTCTGGTGCTCGAGTTCCCGCCGGGCGACCTGACCGTCGAGGGCGACGGGACCGTGCGCGGGTAGCTCGACGATCGCGATCGGCTCGGGCATGAAGCAGAGCACGAAGACGAGCCAGGCCGCCGCTACCAGCCGCGCCGCGGCGGTCGAGCGGCAGCGCCTCTTCGTAGATGCGGGGGTGGCGGAGCCGATCAGCAGCACGAACGCGCTCCAGAGCCACCAGCCCGGCCAGAGCAGGCCGAGCAGCAGCAGCGCTACCCACATCGGCCAGGCGAGCCGGCGCTGCCAGCTGCCGATCGCGGCGTAGAGGATGTGCCCGCCGTCGAGCTGGCCGAGCGGCAGCAGGTTGAGCATCGTGGCGAAGAGCCCGACCCAGGCGGCGAGCAGGAACGGGTGGGGATTGAGCACGGTGCCGGCGGGCAGCGGGCCGTGGAAGAGGCGGGTCGAGCCCCTCGAGCAGCAGGCTGCTGCCCGGGCGATAGAGCAGCAGTGGCTCGCCGGCCGCCGGCGCGCTGGCGAGCGACGCGGGTTCGCGACCAGGCGACGCCGAGGGCGAGGATCGGCACCAGCGCGACGAACCCGGCGATCGGGCCCGGCGACCCCGACGTCGAGCAGCTGCCCGCTTGCGGGCGGATCGCCGCGCGGATGCGGATGAAGGCGCCGAGCGTGCCGAGGCCGAACGGCGCCGGGAGGAAGTAGGGGGCGTCGCGTCGAGCCGGTGATGGCGGCAGGCGAACCTAGTGCCCGAGCTCGTGGCAGAGCAGGATGAAGTGGCGGCGAGCGGCGAACTGCGAGCCCCGCCGTGCGCAGCGCCGGGTCCCCCCAGACGCGAGCGACCGTCGTCAGCGAGAAACAGGGCCGAGGTCGGTGATGACGTCGGTCCGCACCAGCAGGGACCAGGCGCCGCCGAGCGTGACGGTGGTGAAGAGCGAAGCCAGGACAGAGCGCCACCGCGAGCGCGGACGCGGCGCAGCGCGCGCGCGCTCGGCCGCGGCGACGGGCCGGCTCCGCCTCGGCGCCGGATACGGGGCGTGCGACGGGCAGCAGCCTGCGGGGTCGGACAGGTTCAGAGGTTCTTGAGATCTTTGCCGGGCTTGAAGCGGACGGTCCGGCCGGGAGTGATGGCCACCTCGACGCCGGTCTTCGGGTTGCGGCCGACGCCCTTCTTGCGGTCGCGCACCTGGAAGACGCCGAAGCCGCGCAGCTCGATCCGCTTGCCCGAGCAGAGCGCGGCCTTCATCGCGTCGAGAATGGTGTCCACCGCGTGCACGGCCTTGATCCGAGGCACGTCGGAAAGCTCCGCCACGCGGTTGACGATGTCCGCCTTGATCATCTGTCGCTGAACCTCGGCGCGAGATTATTGAAGAGCTTCAAGCGTGTCAACGAGATAGGGGCGGTTCGCGTCAGGAACGACGCAGCTTCTGGCGCAGCACCAGCAACTCGAGAGCCATCGACGCCCGCAGGGCGAGCCGATGCAGCTCGTCGACCGCAGCCGGATCGAATGGCGCTCCCTGGTTGGCGACCAGGATAGCGCCGACCAGGCGGTCGCGGACCTTGAGCGGCAGCGCCAGCAGGTCGAGGGCGTTGCGCGCCGAGAGCCAGCGGTCGAGGGGATCGTGGGCGGGAAGGGGCGCCAGCGCGCCGCGGTGATGGGGCGTCCCGTCGCGCAGCGCGACGATCACCGACGGCTCGCCGAGCGGGACCTTCACGTCGGAGGGGTCGGCGCTCTCGCCGGCCCCGAAGCCGGCCCAGCCGACCGCCTCGTCGCGGCGCACCATCAGCAGCAGGGCGCGTTCGAAGCGGCCGCGAATGAAATCGATGAGGGCGGCCGCGACCGCGTCGCGGTCGGCCGGCTCGACCAGGCGCTCTTCGATGGCCTGCGGCGAGGCGAGCTCGCCCGCGGCGAGCGGCGCCGGCGTCGGCGGCAGTGGGCGCGCCTCCGGAATGTGAGGCGCGGGAGGAAGCGGAGCTGGCGGCGCCGGAGCTGGTGGCGCCGCCGGCACCGACATGGCCGCCGGGGTCGGCGGCGCGGCGGCGGGATGGACCGCTGGAGAGCCGGTTTCCGATGCTTCCCCTTCGCGCCCCCAGAAGAAGCGCGCCCGGTTCTGGTGATCGAGCAGCTTGACGAAGCGGGTCGGAATGTCGATGCCGTAAGCGCGCGAGAGGCCTTCGTGAATGCGCAGCTCGGTCGAGATGAGCGGCCGGATGCGGCGGCCGCTGACGAAGGCGAGCTCGTCGAGTCCGGCGAGATCCCTCGGATCGACCATCGCCACGTCGAGCTTGGAGCTGCTGGCGCGCAACGGCACCGCGAGGCGGGCGTGCGCGATCTTCGCCGGCACCAGCTTCGTCGCCTCCTCGGAAATGGCTCGGAACTCCTCCGGCGAGGCGAAGGGGAGCTTGAGCTGGTCGGAGAGGACGTGCAGCAGGTCGTCCTCGGAGACCAGGCCGAGCTCGAGCAGCGACGTGCCGAGCCGGCCCCCGTGCGCGCGCTGGTGGCGCATGGCGCGAAAGAGGCCCTCGCGATCGAGCTGGCCGCGGGTCTCGAGCAACTCTCCGAGCTTGGGCACGGCTGGGCGTGTCGGTTTCGTCATCGGATTTCGGGGGCCGCGCGGGCAACGAGCGCGAAGTCATCCTAGCGGCGCCCCCCGGAGACTGTAAAGCGAATCCGCTCCCGCTATGATGCAGCGGTGCACGCCGCACGCCCTCTCGCTCTCGCTCTCTTCCTCGCCGCGAGGGTCGTCGCGGCGGCCGTTCCTCCTGCTGCCGGCGGCGACTCCGCCTACCGCTTCCTGGTCGCGCAGTCGCTGGCCGCGGATCAGCGCTTCGACGAGGCGCTAACCGAGATGGGCGCCGCCATCACCGGCGCCCCCGCCGATCCCTATCTGCGCGTGGCGCGCGCCAACCTGCTGCTGCGGCTCGATCGCGTCGACGAGGCGCTGCGCGACGCGCTCGAGGCTCGCCGCCTCGCTCCGGCCGAGCCCGAAGCGCTGCGCCTGCTGGGCCGCATCGAGATGAGCCGGGTCGAGGACGATCCCGCCGCGGCGGCGATCGCCCGCGAGAGCTTCGAGGCGCTGCGCAAGACCGCCCCCGACGACCTCGAGGTGCTGATCGGTCTTGGCCAGATCTACTTGCGCGGCGGCCAGGCGAGCCTGGCGGTCGAAGTGCTCAACGAAGCGTCGCGTATTCGTCCGGACCACCCCTGGATCGAATCGCTGCGGGCGCGCGCCCTGACCGCGGCGGGGGAGTCGGGCGAAGCCGAGAAGGTGCAGCGTCAGGCTCTCGAGCGCGACCCGGGCGACCTCGCGGCGCGCTTCGAGCTCTTCGAGCGCCTGTTGCGCGGCGATCACGCCGTCGAGGCGGTCGCGCTGCTCGACTCCGCGCCGGCCGAGCAGCGCGCCCTGCCCGAGCTGCGCGAGCGCCTGGTGCGGGCGCTCTTCGCGGCGGGCGATCTCGAGCGCGCCGAGGCGACTGCCAGCGCGCTGTTGGCCGAGCACCCCGACGCTTCGGGCCTGCGCCCGCTGCTCGCGCGCGTGCAGCTCTCGCTCGGCCGCCATGCCGAAGCCGAGGCGACACTCGCGCCGCTCGCCGAGCAGATCGCCGAGCGCGACATGGTGGCGGACCTCTGGGTTCGCGCGCTCGAGGGACAGGGGAAGATCGACGAGGCGAGCGAAGCGCTGACGAAACGCGCCGACGCGCTGCGCGCCGGCAAGCGCGCGACCGCCGCCGACGCCACCGACCTCGACCACGCGCGGCTCGCGGCGCGCGCCGAGCGCTGGAGCGACGCGGCGCTCTACGCCGAGCGCGCGGCGGCAAGCGCTGACGCCGAGGTTGCCGGCGCCGCCTTCCGGCTCCTGCTTTCCGCCCTGCAGGAGGACGGCAAGGGAGACGAGGCGCTGGCGCGGCTCGCCCGCGCGCCGGGAGACCAGGAGGAATACACCTGGCTCCGACTCGACCTGCTCTTCCGCTCCGGTCATGTCGACGAAGCGCGCGCCGAGGCCGACCGCCTGCTCGCCGCGCGTCCCGAAGCGGCGCTCGGCGTCGGCGGCGTGTACGCCGACCTCGACCAGTTCGACAAGGCGGTGCCGCTGCTGGAACGTGCTCGCGCCGCGCTGCCCGACTCGATCGAGGCCGCGTTCCGGCTCGCCGCCTGCTACGAGCGGCTGGGGCGGGGCGAAGAGGCGGTGCCGCTGCTCGAGTCGGTGATCGCCAAGGCGCCGCGCTTCACCGTGGCGCTCAACTATCTCGGCTACTACTGGATCGACCGCGCCGAGCATCTCGACCGCGCCGTCCCCATGGTGCAAGAAGCGGTGCGCCTCGACCCCGACAACGGCGCGTACGCCGACTCGCTGGGCTGGGGCTATTTCCGGCTCGGGCAGCACGCCGACGCGGTTCGCCTGCTGGAGCGCGCGTCGCGCCTGCTGCCGGCCGACGCCACCGTTCAGGAGCACCTCGGCGATGCGCGCGCCGCAGCGGGAGACCCGGCCGGGGCGCGCCAGGCCTACCAGCGCGCGCTGACCCTCGGCGCCGAACGCGCGGCGGACATCCGTACGAAGATCTCGCGCCTGCCGGGCAATGGCTGAGCGCGCGCCGCGTGGCGGCGCGGCGCTGGCGGCCCTGGTCGCGGCGACTCTCCTCGGTGCCGGCTGCCGCACGATGGCGCCCGCCAGCGGCGGCGCCGAGCCGCTCGGCGGCCTTGTCGCCGCCGATTTCGGAACGCAGCATCTGTTCCACCTGCACGGCCGGCGCGACGGCGCCGACCTTCGCCTGAGGCTCGCATTGCGGATCTGGGACGCCGCGAGCTTCGATCTCACCGCCAGCGATCCCTTCGGCCGTGCGCTCTGGCGCGTCGAGGTCTCGGGCGAGTCGGGCGTCTGGATCGACCTGCGCGAGCGACGGCGCTGTCGCGTCGACTCCTCGGCGCCGATCGACCTCCCCGGTTTCGGCGTCCCTTACGCAGCAGTGGATCTTGCGCCGCTCCTGCTCGGGCGGCAGCCCGCCGCGCGGCCGGGCGCCGGCGTCAGCGCACAGCGCGCGGGAGGCTCGCTCCGCCTCGTCCTCGCCGACCCCGCTCTCGAGCTCGAGTGGCGAGAGACCGCGACAGCGGCGCTGCCCGCGGCGAGCGTCCCGCCGGCACGGCCCGATCCCGGCCTGCTCCCCTGCACCGATGCCGATTTTTCATAGCTTCGCCAAGCTCAACCTCCATCTCGAGGTGGCGGCGCGGCGCGCCGACGGCTTCCACGAACTGCGCACGATCTTCCAGACGATCGATCTCGCGGACCGCCTCGACATCGAGCTCACGGCGCGGTCGGGCGGCGTGACGCTCGAAGTGCGCGGGAGCGACTTGCCGGCTGATCCCACCAACCTCGCCTGGCGGGCGGCGGAGCGCTTTCTCGCCGCCTGGGGACGGCCGGGAGAGGGAGCGCGCGTCGTCCTGCACAAGGGGATCCCGGCCGGTGGCGGCCTCGGCGGCGGCAGCTCGGACGCGGCGACGGTACTGCTGGCGCTCGAGCAGCTGTCGGGGCGGGAGGTCGATCCGGAGTGGCGGCTGGCGACGGCGCGCGCGCTCGGCGCCGACGTTCCCTTCTTCCTCGTCGGTGGCACCGCCCTGGCGACCGGGCGCGGGGACGTCGTGCAGCCCGTCCCGGACCCCCCCGGTGGCGCGTTGTCGGTCTGGCTCGCCATACCGCCGTTGGGCCTGCCGACCGGAGAGGTCTTCGCGGGCTGGCGCCTGCCGGCCGCCGGACGGCGCGACCCCTGGCTCCCGTTCGCGCGGCTCGCCGGCGGCGGCGATCCGCCGCCACTCGCCGAGCTGGTCGGCGACAACGACCTCGAAGCGCCGGCCTTCGCGCTGCGTCCCGAGCTCGGGGCTATGTATAATTCGCTGGTTCATTCGGGAGCGCGTCGGGTCCGGATGTCGGGGAGTGGATCGACGCTCTTCGCGCTCTTCGAGAACACGGCCGCCGCCGGACGGGCGGCCGGAGCCCTGCCGCTGGGCACCGCATGGAAGAGGGTCCAGACGCTCGGTCGCGACGCTTGGCGCGCGGCCAGCGGCTTCGATCCGCGCGAGAGAGGGGTCTGAGGTGGAGATCACCGACGTCCGGGTCTTTCCGGTGGAAGACGAGAAACTCAAGGCGTTCGCTTCGATCGTCTTCGACAAGTGCTTCATGGTGAACGACATCAAGGTGATCCGCGGCAAGGAAGGGCTGTTCATCAGCATGCCGAGCCGCAAGAAGCGCAACGGCGAGTTCAAAGACATCGCGCATCCGCTCAACCAGGAGACGCGGAAGTGGGTGGAGGCACGGATCCTGGCGGAGTACGAGGCGGCGCGCGACGGCAGCGGCGAGATCCGGCCGGTTTCGGTCGCTTCGCCGGCGCCGATCGAGGACGGCGGCGAGCGGACGCTCGAGCAGGTCGAGCAAGCCCACCTCGACGATGCATTCTGGGGCGTGGGGAGCTGAGCCGGAGGAACGCTCCGGCCCGGCGGCATCGCTGGGGCGTCGCCAAGTGGTAAGGCAGCGGACTTTGGATCCGCCATTCGGAGGTTCGAATCCTCCCGCCCCAACCATCAGCATCGCGGGCGGCGGGTTCTTGACGGGAAGGGGAGGGGTCGAGGCGTGAGAGGCAACGCTGCGATGTACGGGGAGATCAAGATCTTCGGCGGCCGGGCGAACCCGGCGCTGACGCGCGAGATCTGCGACTACCTCAATCTCCCCGTCGGGCGCTCGACCGCCTACAACTTCTCGGACGGCGAGACCTTCGTGCAGATCGAGGAGAACGTCCGCGGCTCCGACGTCTTCATCGTGCAGCCGACCTGCCGGCCGGTCAACGAGAACCTGATCGAGCTGCTGATCATGCTCGACGCCTTCAAGCGCTCGTCGGCCTCGCGGGTCACCGCGGTATTGCCGTACTACGGCTACGCGCGCCAGGACAAGAAGGACGCGCCGCGCGTGCCGATCACCGCCAAGCTGGTCGCCGACCTCATCTCGCGCGCCGGCGCCGATCGTGTCCTCACCATGGACCTTCACGCCGCCCAGATCCAGGGCTTCTTCGACGTGCCGGTCGATCACCTCTTCGCTGCTCCCGTCATCCTCGACGCGGTGCGCGAGATGTCGATCCCGGATCTCGTCATCGTGTCGCCGGACGCCGGTGGCGTCGAGCGCGCGCGCGCCATCGCGAAGCGCCTCGGCGTCGGCCTCGCCATCGTCGACAAGCGGCGCACGGCGCCGAACGTCGCCGAGGTGATGCACGTCATCGGCGAAGTGGCCGGCAAGAACACGCTCATCCTCGACGACATCATCGACACCGCCGGCACCCTGACCAAGACGGTCGAGGCGCTCAAGGCGCAGGGGGCCCAGCGCATCCTCGCCGCCGGCGTGCACGGCGTGCTGTCGGGCCCGGCGCTCGAACGGATCGAGAAGTCGCCGCTCGAGCAGGTGATCGTCACCAACACGACGCCGGTCGAGGAGAAGATCCAGAAGTGCTCCAAGATCCGCGCCCTCTCGGTCGCGCCGCTGCTCGGCGAGGCCATCGTGCGCATCCACGAGAACAGCTCGGTCTCCTCGCTTTTCGTCTGACACCCGAAGGAAGGAACTCTCCGCCATGTCCGAAGCCACCATCGAAGTCCAGCGGCGCGAGCGCGCCGGCAAGTCCGAGAGCCGTCGCCTGCGCAAGAGCGACCTCATCCCGGCGGTCCTCTACGGCGCCGACAAGGAGCCGATCGCCATCCAGGTGCCGCGCGTGACGCTGCTCGACCTGTTCAAGGAAGGCGGCCACGAGAACCGCATCTTCCTGCTCAAGCTCTCCGGCACCGACCAGACCCGTCACGCCATGGTGCGCGACATCCAGGTCGACGCGATGACGAACAAGATCACCCACCTCGACTTCCAGCGCATCGCGATGGACAAGAAGCTCCGCGTGCGCGTGCACCTGGCGCTCGAGGGCATCCCGACCGGCGTGAAGAACGACGGCGGCATCCTGGACTTCGTCACCCGCGAGGTCGAGGTCGAGTGCATGCCGAACGCCATCCCGCAGGAGATCGGGGTCGACGTCTCGCGACCTCGGCGTCGGCCAGCACCTCGACGCCAGCGAAATCACCTGGCCGAAGGGCGTCGAGTACCTCGGCTCGGCCGACGCGGTCATCGCCTCGGTCAAGCACGCGCAGATGGAAGAGGCCGCTCCGGCCGCCGCCGCTGCTCCCGCCGAGGGTGCCGCCGCCGCTCCCGCCGAGCCCGAAGTCATCGCCCGCGGCAAGAAGGAAGAGGCGAAGGAAGCCTGAGCGTCACGCGGCTGATCGCCGGCCTGGGCAATCCCGGCGAGCGCTATCGCGACACGCGGCACAACCTCGGATTCCGCGTCGTCGAACGGCTGCGCGAGCGGCTGGGCTCCGGCGCGGAGAGCGAAGCGTGCGGCGCTCTCGTCTCGACGGCAGGGGAGCTCCTGCTCGTCCGTCCGCAGACCTACATGAACCGGAGCGGCTGGGCGGTGCGCTGCCTGGCCGCCCTGCACGCCCTTCCCAATGACCGCATCCTGGTCGTCTACGACGACGTGGCGCTGCCGCTCGGCCGCCTCCGCCTCCGCCCGGAAGGGAGCCCCGGCGGGCACCGCGGCATGGAGTCGGTGATCGCCAGCCTGCGCGGCCAGGACGTGCCCCGGCTCCGGCTCGGAATCGCGCCGCCGGCGCCCTCCGCTCCTCTCGCGGCCGAGGCGCCGCCGGCGCCGGACGGCTCGGGCCCGGACCTCGCCGAGTTCGTCCTCGCCCCTTTCGCCGCGGAGGAGCGGGCCGCCGTCGACGCCCTGGTCGAGCGCGGCGCCGAGGCCGCCCTCAGCTGGGCGGAAGAGGGCGCCGAGCGCGCCATGGCCAAATTCAACGCCCTCGGCTAGAATCCGGCGTCCGCTGGCGTTCCGCCGGCACTGTGGCCCGCCCCGCGGGCCGCTGACCTCTCTGTTCCACCCTGCTGGAGTGGGACCTCACGGCCATAGGGAGGCCCGATGAGAACTTACGAACTGGCGATCGTCGCCGATCCCCGCCTCTCCGACGAGGAGCACACCGCTCTCGTCGAGGAGACCAAGCAGCTCGTCGCCGCGCGCGGCGGCGAGCTGGTGCGGGAAGAGAGCTGGGGCAAGCGCAAGCTGGCCTACCCCATCGAGAAGCTCACCGAGGGGCGCTACACGTTCCTCTACCTGCAGATGCCGTCGGAGAAGGCGAAGCTGTTCGACGAAGTCGAGCTCCGCCTGCGGCAGAACGACAAGGTGCTGCGCTTCATCACCGTGCGCACCGACCTCGACATCGCCCGCGCCACCGGCCGCCTGAAGCCGGGCCAGACCTTCAAGGCGATCCATTCGGATCTGCCGGTGGTCGAGCCCGCCGCCCGTCCCGTCGTCGAAGCCGTCGAACCCGCCGAAGCCGGCGAGGAGGAATAGCCATGCCCCCGCGCGGTGGATTCGGAGCCCGCGGCAAGAAGCCCGCGGCCAAGAAGAAGCAGTTCTTCAAGCGCAAGAAGGTGTGCCGCTTCTCGGCGGAGCACATCGAGTACATCGACTACAAGGACGTGAAGCTGCTGCAGCAGTACATCCTCGAGCGCGCCAAGATCCTGCCGCGCCGCATCTCGGGGACGAGCGCGCGCCACCAGCGCATGCTGCAGACCGCGATCAAGCGGGCCCGCCACCTGGCGCTGCTTCCCTACACCACGGATTGAGGCCACGGCGATGAAAGTCATCCTCCTTTCCGATCTCCGTCATCGGGGCCGCCGCGGCCAGGTCGTCGAGGTGAAGACCGGCTACGCGCGCAACTATCTGCTGCCGCAGGGGCTCGCCCTCGAGGCGACGGCCGGCAACCTCAAGGTCTTCGAGCACGAGAAAAAGAAGATCGAGGCCCGTCACACGGCCGAGCGCGACGCCGCCGCGCAGATCGCGGCGCAGATCGCCGACATCAAGCTGACGCTCAAGAAGCGCGCCCAGGACACCGGCGCTCTCTACGGCTCGGTCACCGCGACCGAGATCGTCGAGTCGCTCGAGAAGAAGGGCGTCACGGTCGACCGCCGGCAGATCGACCTCGCGGGCGGCATCAAGACAGTGGGCGAGCACGTCGTCCGCATCGACCTCCATTCCGAGGTCGTGGCCGAGCTGTCGGTGACGGTCGAGGCCGAAGAGTAGCGACGTGCCCGCGGGCGAGCCGGCCGGCGAGCAGGCGCCGCGCCCCGAGGGGGCGCCTTCGATCGAGCGCTTCCTCGGCGATCCGACCCGCCAGGTTTCCGATTGGCGATGGCTGTGGGACGGGGACCACGAGTTCCCGATCCGCAGCCATCGCGGCTTTCTGGGCGGCCTGATCGTGGGCGTCAAGCGGCTCCTGCGCCCCTTCGTGACCGCTCCCCAGGCCGACCTCTGGGAGCGGCAGCGCATCTACAACCTGATCCTGCTCGAGTACGTGGCGCGCGCGGAGGAGATCCGCAACCACGTGCTGGTGGACCACGAGAAGCGTTTCGCCTACCTGGAAGCGGTCTGGCGCGAGGGGCTCTCCGAGGTCATGGAGCACAACGACGCGCTCTTCGCGCGCGTCGACCAGAAGCTCGACCGCTCGCGGCGCGAGGTCCGCGACGTCTGGGCGAAGCTCGGCTCGGCGCTGGCGGTGGCGGAGCAGGGAGGCGTGCCAGCTCTCGCCTCGGCGCGCGAGGAGCAGGCCTACGTCGAGTTTGAGCGGCGCTTTCGCGACACGGAGAGCGAAATCACCTTGCGTCTCGAGCCCTACCTCGAACGGCTGCGTGGCCGGGGCGAGGTGCTCGACCTCGGGTGCGGCCGAGGCGAAGGGCTGGCTCTGCTGGCCGGCGCCAGCATCCCGGCGCGCGGCGTAGACAGCTCGCAGGCGATGGTGGACGCCTGTCGTGAAAAGGGAGTGTCGGCGGAGTGTGGCGACCTCTTCGCAGTGCTCGCCGCAGCGCCGGCGGAGTCGCTCGGCGGCGTCGTCTCGTTCCACGTCATCGAGCACCTGCCGGCGGAATCGCTCGACCGCCTGGCGCGCCTCGCCTGGCGGGCGCTGAAGCCGGGCGGCGTCCTGATCCTCGAGACGCCGAACCCGCTGTCGGTCGTCGTGGCGGCGCGCAATTTCTGGATCGACCCGACGCACAGGCGGCCGGTGCACCCGGAAACGCTGGAGTTCCTTTGTCGCCTTGCCGGCTTCGACCCGGTGGAGCGTCTCGACCTGCGCCCCTTCCCGGCGGAGGCCCGCCTGCCCGAGATCCCCCTCGACGAGCTCGCGGAGACGGCCCGCCCGCTGGCGCACCGCGTCAACGAGCTGCGCGATCGCCTCGACGACCTCCTCTTCGGGGCGCAGGACTACGCGATCGTGGGGACGAGGCCGGCGAAGGGCTGAGCCGTGCCCGTGGCGATAGAGGTGGCGATCAAGACTGACCCGCTAGTGAGCCCGCGACGATTTTCGTCACACCTGCGGCGCCTGCTCGGATTCGCGCCTCGCACAGCGCCCACTCCCTTGATCGACCCGGCCGTGCCGGCGTCGGTGCGCGAGAATGGCTAGGCGGTCCTTCGTCTGCTCGACCCAGAAGCCTGCCGAGGCCTGCTCGCCGAACTGCGGGCGGCGCCGCTGCGGCCGATCTGCTGGTGGAAGGATCTGGCGGTGGGTTCGCGGCGGGTCTACGACCTGGCGCGCGATCCGCGGTTGCTCGCCGCCGTGGTCGATATCCTGGGCGAGGACGTCATCCTCTGGGGCTCCTCTCTGGTCGTGCGCGGTCCCGGCGATGTTCATCCATGGCACACCGACCTCGAGAGCGCCGACCCCCACGGGGGCACGCTCTCGGTGTGGCTGGCGCTCGAGAACGTCTCGTCCGGTTCGAGCCTGCGGGCGGTGCGCGGCTCGCATCGCTTCGGCGTGACGCTGCAGGAGGAAGCCGGCCGCCACGATCTCCGCCGCGGCGATGTGTCCGACGCCGAAGTCGCCGGCTGGGCGGCGGCGCGGGATCCTCGCAGCGGCGTCGTCGGGCTCGACGCGAGCGTCGGCGACGCCGTGCTCTTCGACGGCAGGCTCTGGCACGCCTCGAGCAATGCCACCGAGACGCCTCGCACGGCGCTGCTGCTCCAGTATGCGCGCCCCGACCTTCCCATTCGCATGCCCGACCTCGGGAAGCTCGACTGGCCGTACCGCTACGTCGAGGCGCGGCGCCCGCCCTGCGTCGTCGTCCACGGACGAGCGGCGGCGCCGTCGGTCAACCTCGTCGTCGAAGAGCCGGCGCCCACCGGGCCGCCGGCGTCGGCGCGCCGGCTTCCGTCGCTCTTTGCGCCGCTCGAGCTCCCGCTGGCGGGAGACGAGGCGACCGGCTGGCGGCCGCACCCGCTCTTCCAGGGCTCGACCGGGAATCTGGCCTGGATGTCGTCGCACGCCTCGGTCCTCGCTCCGGGGCGCTCGCCGCATCCTCCGCATCGGCATGCCGAGGAAGAGATCCTGATCCTCCTCGACGGCGCTGCCGAGCTGGTGCTGGTCGACGACCTGGGCATCGAGCACGTCCATCCGGTGCGCCGCGGGCAGTGGTCCTACTATCCGCCGGGCCAGCTCCACACGCTGCGAACGACCGCGGCAGAATCGGCGACCTACCTGATGTTCAAGTGGATCGGTCGCGCCGCCGGCGCGACGGAGACGATGCCGACCGCCGTGCGGCGATGGGACGACCACGTGCCGACGGTCGAAGAGGCGATCGGAGTCGGTGGCTTCGCGGCGCACAGGATCTGCGATCAGGCGACCGGCACGCTGCACCGGTTGGAGGCCCATTGCAGCACGGTGACGCCGGGGGGAGGCTACGAGCCGCATCGCGACGCGCACGACGTGGCCATCGTCCTTTTCTCCGGCCGGGTCGAGTCGCTCGGCGAGGTGGCGGCGCCGAACGCCGTCCTCTTCGCGCCGGCGGGCAAGCTGCACGGCCTGCGCAATCCCGGCCCCGAGCCCGCGAGCTACCTGGTCTTCGAGTTTCACGGCTCCAGCCCTGGATGAAGCCTGCCCGGGGTGACGTCCGGAGCCGATAGGTCGCGTCAGTCGTCGGTGACGTTCTTCGCCGGTTTCGGAGCCGCGAGGCCCGCGAGCAGCGCGGCGAGGGGCACGGCGACCAGCGCGGCGGCCCACACCCAGAGGGGATGCGGAATCATCACCATGTTGGCGATGGACGCCGCCAGTACAGCGGCTCCGACCAGGCCCGCGAAGCGGTAGGGGTGCTCGCGGGCGAACCAGGCGGCCACCAGCCCGCCGGTGAAGGTCGCGATCGCCCAGCCGCCCAGGACGAAAAGCAACTGGTTCGCCGAGCGGCTCGCCACGAAGTTGCGAACCTGTTCCCGGTTCGAGAAATCGAGGCCGGCCGGAGGCGGGTAGAGGACATGACCGATGGCCTCGATCCCCGCGGCGAGAGCGAACGCGATCACCACGCCCAGAAAGGCCGCGCGAACGAATCGAACGTTCATACGGCCCCGGTCTCCTCGCCGGTGTCCTCCGGAGCGCCGGTGCAGCGCGCCGGACACCCGGGCCAGTCGGTGCCGCGATAGCGCCCGAGGAGGGTCCCGATCGCGACCACCACACGGAACAGGATCGCCTGCAGCGGGCGCGGCAGGACCAGGACGGACTGGGTCCGGCGATGTCGCAGGGCGACGTGCGCGAGATAGAAGAGCGGGGGCCGGTCCGGCGATCCCGCGTTCATGACTTCGAAGACGGCCTGCAGGTAACGATCGAGATCGACAGCCGGGATCACGAGCCCTTCGAAGGCCAGGGGCTGGTCCTCTGCGTTCCACCAGCGATGGGGCACGCCGCGCGGGAGTCGCACGGTCGAGCCCGGCCCGGCGTCGAGGCGCTGGCCGCCGACCTCCGCCGAGAGGGTGCCGGCGGTGACCCGCCCCTCCTCGTCCTCGAGGTGGTGGATGTGCATCGGGGGACCCGCCCGATGCGCCGGCAGCGTGCCGCGAAGCTCGAAGACCGCTACGCCGTCGAGCTTCCGGCGCCGGAATTCGAGCACTTCGCCCGTGTGCTGGTTCTCCAGTCGCAGCGGCGACCGCGAGGCGGCGCTCGTAGTCATGGGATGTCCCCGTCCTGAGTCGTCGAACGGCGTCCGAGTCTCGCGGACAATAGCCGAACGAGCGTCCGGGCATCGAACTTCGCAGAGACTCTCAGGCAGCGGTGCCGGCGTGATTGCGGGACGACAGCGGATCCGTCGGTCTTCGGCTCACCTTAATGGGGTCCAGCGGGGGCAAGCCGGCCCCGGGCGCCTGCTCTACAATGGCGGCAGGCCCTCGGAGGCTTGGACGTCACGGCCCAGGTGACGGTCCACGGTCCCGACGGCGTTCCGGGGAGGGGCAGCGAGCTCGACGAGAGCGGCCCGGACGGCGGGACCGAGGGTGCAGCGGACCGGCCGAGGCTTCGCACGGAGTCGCTCGACCGGCCACCCAGACGACGCCTGTGGGTTCCTTCTGAGCGTTCGTCGCTGTTGACCGTCTCTCGCGCGCCCTGACGCGCGAGCGGTCATCCGAGGAGCACCAACATGAATGCACGTGCGCTCTTGACGACCGGCGGCCTCGCCGCCCTGGTCGTGGCTCTGGCCGTCGCCCCCGCGTGGGCCGGCTCGAAGGAGAAAGACCAGAAAGAGATCCAGAAGATCCACGACGAGACGCTGAAGAGGCTCTACAAGGTTCAGCCCTCGGCGAAGAACGCGGTCGAAGGGGCGGCCGGCTACGCCGTGTTCAAGAACTTCGGGATGAAGATCCTGGTGGCGGGCGCCGGCAGCGGCAAGGGCTGCGCGATCGACAACGCCAGCAAGAAGATGACCTACATGAAGATGGTCGAAGTCCAGGCCGGGCTCGGGATGGGCGTCAAGAAGTTCGCGCTGGTCTGGGTCTTCGAGACCAGGGAAGCCCTGCGGCAGTTCGTCGAGGAGGGTTGGACCTTCGGCGCGCAGGCCTCGGCCGCGGCGAAGAAGGGCGAAGAGGGAAAGAGTTATACCGGAGCGCTCGCCGTCGCGCCCGGCGTCTGGCTCTACCAGTTGGTCGAGGACGGACTGGCGCTCGAGCTGACCGCCAAGGGGACCAAGTACTACAAGGACGACGACCTGAACTGAGGCCGTCCGGGCCGGATCAGTCCCCGGCCGCTTCCTTGTTCTTGTCGGCGGCGGCGACCTGCTCGGCGAGCGAGATCGCGAAGGCGTCCGGCATCTTCTCGCCCTCGCGCGGCTGGTAGAAGGCGAGCTGCTGCTGCCAGGGAAGACTGAGGATGTTCTCCCAGCGCGGCTCCCAGGGCTTGCTCGGCGCGCTGCCGGCGAGGAAGGCCTCTTCGATCGAACGGGGCGTGCCGGGGACGGCGATCAGCCCCGACAACGGCTCGACCTGGCGCAACTCGATCCCGTCCGGCACCGGGAAGGTCTCGTTCGGCGCGATCCAGCCGTCGCGCAGCCCGGCCTCGGCGATCGTCTTCCAGATCGGCAGGGCCGCCTCGGCGCCCGTCATCTTGTTGCCGATCGACTTCTTCTGGTCGTAGCCCACCCAGGTCAGGATCGTGAAGCGCGGCGTGAAGCCGACGAACCAGGCATCCGTGTAGTCGTTCGTCGTCCCCGTCTTGCCGGCGATCGCCGTCGGCAGCGCCGCGATCGAGGCGCCGGTGCCGCGATCGACGACGCCTTCCAGGACGTGCGTCAGCAGGAAGGCGGTGGTCGGATCCATCGCCTTCGCGGCCTCCGTCTGGTGGCGCGACAGCACCACGCCGTCGGGGCGGCGCACCTCGCCGATCAGGAAGGGCTTCACCCAGGTCCCCTGGTTGGCGAACGAGGCGTAGGCCGCCGCGAGCTCCATCGGCGTCAGGTCCGCCGAGCCGAGCGCCAGGCTGGGGTAGGGGGGGAGCGGTGAAGTGATGCCGCAGCGCCGGCCGAAAGCGACGACACGGTCGGCGCCGACCAGGTCGAGCAGCTTCACCGAGGTGACGTTGACCGACAGCTCCAGCGCCCGGCGCAGCGTGATCATTCCGTAGTAGCGCCGGTAGTAGTTGCGCGGCGAATAGCTCGGCAGCCCGTCGGCGCCGTTGAAGACCGCCGGGGCGTCGAAGAGCTCGGTGGCAGGGGTGAAGCCGTTCTCGAAGGCGGTGCCGTAGACGAAGGGCTTGAAGGCCGAGCCGACCTGGCGCTGTGCCTGCGTGACCCGGTCGAACTTGTTGCGCTGGAAGTCCCAGCCGCCGACGAGCGCGCGCACCGCGCCGGTCGCCGACTCGAGGACGAGCGCGGCGCCTTCGAGGCGGGGCTCCTGCTCGACCGTCCAGACGGGAGGAGCGTCCGGCTTGTCGGCCGGCGGCACTGGCCGGAACCAGGCGAGGTCGCCGCCGTGGAGGATCTCCGAGACCCGCTGGCGGCCTGTCCACTGGATGCCGGCGGCAAGGATTTCGATCTCCCCCTGCGGCGTGCGAACGCGGGCGCTCCTGGCGTCCGAGGCGAGCACCAGGCCGGGCGTCCACTCGCCGGGCACCGGGTTGCGGCCGGCGGTCAGCTCGACCTCGTCGGGGGGCATCAGCGTGTTCTGGCCGCGGGCCATCGGGCCGCGCCAACCGCGGCGGTGATCGAGGCGGAGGAGTCCGGCGCGCAAGGCGTCCTCGGCGGCGCGCTGGATTTGAAGGTCGAGCGTCGTCTGCACCGCGAGCCCCTCGCTGTAGAGCCGCTCGCTGCCGAACTCCGACTCCAGGCTCTGGCGGACCTCCTCGGCGAAGTAGGGGCCGATGTCGCGCGGCGACTCGCGCGGCGCCAGGGTGAGCGGCTGCGCGACCGCGGCGTCGTAGTCCTGCTGCGAGATGTGCTTCTCCTCGAGCATCCGGCGCAGCACGTAGTTGCGTCGCGCGGTGACCTTCTCGGGGTTGCGGAAGGGGTTGTAGTCGCTCGGGCGCTGCAGGATGCCGGCGAGGGTCGCGGCTTCGACGAGCGTCAGCTGGTCGACCCCGTGGCCGAAGTAATCGTTCGCCGCCGCTTCCATGCCGTAGTTGCCGTGGCCGAGGAAGGCGAGGTTGCAGTAGAGGGTGAGGACCTGCTGCTTCGAGAGCTTCTTCTCGAGCTCGACCGCGAGGAAGGTCTCGGCGATCTTGCGGTCCCACGTCTTCTCGCGCCGCTGCATCAGGTCGCGGGCGAGCTGCATGGTGATGGTCGAGGCTCCCTGGGCGTGGCGCCCGCGCAGCGTGTTGACCACCACCGAGCGGACCACGCCCACCAGGTCGACGCCGCCGTGGTGGAAGAACTGCGCATCCTCGGCCGACAGCACCGCGTTTTGCAGCAGGCGGGGGAGCTTCCCCTCTTCGATGAGCTGGCGGCGCTCGCGCGAGTAGGTGGCGAAAACGTTTCCCTCGTGGTCGAGCAGGCGGGTGATCAGACGGGGGCGGAACGCGACGTAGGCGTCGAGGTTCGGCACCCGCACGGCGGTGGCGGCGGCGACTCCCGCCAGAGCGCCGAGGGCGATGACCGCGACGAGAGTGATCAGGAAGCGGAGGAGACCCCGCCGGCGGCGGGTGCCCGCTGCGCCCGGAGAGCGCGGAGCGCTCGGCGGAGAGGCGGCCGGCGCCGCGGGGGAAGGCACGGCGCGATTATAGACTCGGCCGCTCAGGTGAATCCGCGATGACCGAGCCCCCGATCTCGTCGACCCCGCCGCCGCCCCCTCCTTCGCCGCCGGAGCCTCCGCCGCCGATCGTCCCCGGCCGTCCCTTCACCGGCGAGCCTCGCCCGGTGCGGGGGGGAGGTTGCGGCCGCCCGCTCGTCTTCGGTTGCGGCGCCGTGGTGGTGCTGCTCGGAATCGCGGCGATCATCTTCGTGGTCAAGGCCAAGGACCTCCTCGCCTGGACGATGCGCGAGCTCGAGCAGCAGGTGATCGCGGCCTGGCCGGCCGACGCCACCGCCGAGGAGCGCGCCCGCCTCGATCGCGGCTTCGCGGCGGCGCTCGACAAGATCCAGAACGGGCAGGTCGAGCCGCCGGCGCTCTTCGCCCTGCAGCGCCAGCTCACCAAAGCGGCGGACAAAGCGGCGAAGAAGACGCTGACCCGCGACGACGTGCTCGACCTCCTCTCGGGGCTCGAGCGGGTCGGTGGGCTGCTGCGCCCGGACGAGGAGGAAGTTCCTGCCGGGCCGCCGGCCGAGAGCCCGCCGCCGGCCCCGTCCGGCGCCACGCGCCCAGCTGTCGCGCCGCCCCCCGCCGGCGCCTCGACGTGAGTGAACGTTTCCGGCTCGTCTCTCCGTTCGAGCCGCAGGGGGACCAGCCGCAGGCCATCGCATCGCTCGTCGCCGGCCTCGAGCGCGGCGACCGCGAGCAGGTGCTGCTCGGCGTCACCGGCTCGGGCAAGACCTTCACCGTCGCCAAGATGATCGAGGCGGTCAACCGCCCGGCATTGGTCCTCTCCCACAACAAGACGCTGGCCGCGCAGCTCTACCAGGAGTTCCGCTCGTTCTTCCCGGACAACGCGGTCGAGTACTTCGTCTCCTACTACGACTACTACCAGCCCGAGGCCTACGTTCCGCAGTCCGACACCTACATCGAGAAGGAGACGACGATCAACGAGGAGATCGAGCGCCTTCGCCTGCGCGCCACCAAGGCGCTCTTCGAGCGGCGCGACGTGCTGATCGTCGCCTCGGTGTCGTGCATCTACGGCCTCGGCTCGCCGGAAGCCTTCTTCGGCATGCTGCAGTTCTTCGAGCGCGGAGCCTCGACCGGCATGGACCGCGCCCTCGCTCAACTGGCCGAGATGCAGTACGTGCGGACGCCGCTCGATCTCTTTCACGGCAGCTTCCGGGCGCGCGGCGACGTGCTCGAGATCCTGCCGGCCTACGAGGACCGCGGCATCCGGGTCGAATACTTCGGCGACGAGATCGAGCGCATCACCCGCTTCGACCCGCTGCGCGGCGACGTGCTCGAAGAGATCGACCGCGTCGCGGTCTACCCGAAGACCCACTACGTCACCCCGAAGGAGCGCATGGCGCGGGCCGTGGTCACCATCCGCGAAGAACTGCGCGAGCGGCTCGACGTGCTCGAGAAAGAAGGCAAGCTGCTCGAGAGGCAGCGCCTCGAGCAGCGCACGCAACTTCGACCTCGAGATGCTGAAGGAGCTCGGCTACTGCCACGGCATCGAGAACTACTCGCGCCATCTCTCGGGGCGAGCGCCGGGCGAGCCGCCGCCGACCCTGCTCGACTACTTCCCGGATGACTTCCTGCTCGTGGTCGACGAGTGCCACCAGACGATTCCGCAGGTGCGCGGCATGTACCACGGCGACCGCTCGCGCAAGCAGACGCTGGTCGATTTCGGCTTCCGGCTGCCGTCGGCGCTCGACAACCGGCCGCTCACCTTCGAGGAGTTCGACGCCCGCATCGGCCAGCGCGTCTACGTCTCGGCGACGCCGGCGCGCGTTCGAGCTCCAGCGCGCCGGCGGCGTCGTCGTCGAGCAGCTCATCCGGCCGACCGGGCTGCTCGACCCGGTGATCGAGCTGCGCCCGGCGCAAGGGGCAGGTCGACGACCTGCTGGGGGAGATCCGCAAGACGGTCGAGCGCAAGGAGCGCGTGCTCGTCACCACGCTGACCAAGCGGATGGCGGAGGAGCTCACCCAGTACCTTTCGGAGGTCGGCATCCGCGTCCGCTACCTGCACAGCGACATCGAGACGCTCGAGCGCATCGCGATCCTCACCGACCTGCGCCAGGGGGGCTTCGACGTCCTGGTCGGCATCAACCTGCTGCGCGAGGGGCTCGACCTGCCCGAGGTCTCGCTGGTGGCGATCCTCGACGCCGACCAGGAGGGGTTCCTGCGCAGCGAGACCTCGCTCATCCAGACGGCGGGGCGCGCGGCGCGCAACCTCGACGGGCGGGCGATCCTCTACGCCGACCGGATGACCGACTCGATCCGCCGCACGGTCGACGAGACGCGGCGGCGCCGCGCCCAGCAGGAGGCTACAACACGGAGCACGGCATCGAGCCGCGGTCGATCCTGAAGGACATCCACTCGCCGCTGATCGCGATGTCGAACCTCGACTACCCGATGGATCTCCGGCCGCGCCTGCTCGACGTCGCCGAGAGCGACGAGGTGCCGCTCGCCGAGCGGATCGCGCAAGCTCGAGAAGGCGATGAAGGAGGCGGCCAAGCGCCTCGAGTTCGAGGAGGCCGCCGAGCTGCGCGACAAACTGCGCGAGCTGCGGGAGCTGCAGGTCTTCGCGGGGTAGGCGGCCAGTGAGCGACGAAGCCCGGGTCGAGAGGCTCCGCCAGGCGGTCGACGCCTTTCCCGACCAGCCCGGCATCTACTTCTTCCTCGACGGCGAGGGGAAGACCCTCTACGTCGGCAAGGCGAAGTCGCTGCGCAAGCGGGTGGCGAGCTACCTGACGCGCGAGCTGGAGCCGCGGCTGGCCGGCATGGTGGACGAGGCCGCCGACGCCGGCTATCTCGTCGCCGGCAGCGAGCGCGAGGCGCTTCTCCTCGAGAACAACTTCATCAAGCAGCGCAAGCCGCGCTACAACGTGCTGCTGCGCGACGACAAGACCTATCCCTACCTCAAGCTGACGAAGGAGGCCTGGCCGCGGCTCGTCTTCACCCGCCGCATCCGCTCCGACGGCGCCGAATACTTCGGCCCCTACCTGCCGGGGGGCCTGGCGCGGCGCGCCGTCAAGCTGACCCAGAAGCTCTTCGGCATCCGCGTCTGCCACCTCGAGATCGACGGCTCGCTGGCCCGCCCCTGCCTCTACTGGGACATGAAGCGCTGCCTCGGTCCCTGCGTCGCCGGGCTGACGACGGCCGGGGACTATGCGCGCGGCGGTCGAAGGGGCGCGCCTTTTCCTCGCCGGCCGGATCGCGCCGCTCGCGCAGCGGCTGCGCGGCGAGATGGACGCGGCCGCCGAAGCGCTCGAGTTCGAGCGGGCGGCGCGCCTGCGCGACCTGCTGCAGGAGGTCGAGCGGCAGGGAGACCGCGCGGCGCTCTCGTCGGTCGACGAGGAGGACGCCGACCTGTTCGGCGTTTCGATCCACGGCGCTCAGGCGGCGGTATCCATCCTGATCATGCGCGGCGGCCAGGTGCTCGACCGCCGCGAGCTCTTCTGGGAGGGCGACCGGCGCCCGAGCGCCGAGACGCTGCTCGCCGAGCTGGTGCCGCAGGTCTACGATCGCACCAGCTTCCTGCCCAAGGAGATCCACCTGCCGGTGGCGATCGAGGGCGACGAGGCGCTCGCCGACTGGCTGTCGGAGAAGAAGGGGGAGCGCGTCTACCTGCGCTATCCGGCGCGCGGCACCAAGGCCGAGCGGCTGCGCGTGGCGGCGAAGGACGCCGAGTTCGCCTTCCGCCGCCGCTTCCGCGTCGCCGGCGAGAGCGAGGCGGCGGTGCGGTCGCTGCAGCAGCACCTCGACCTGCCCGAGGCGCCGCGCTGGATCGAAGGGTTCGACATCTCGAACACCCAGGGGCAGGAGAGCGTCGCGTCGATCATCGTCTGGCGCGAGGGACGGCTGCGCAAGGGGGACTACCGGAGCCTCAACCTGCGCGGCCTCGCAGGGCCCGACGACTTCCGCTCGATCGAGCAGGCGGTCGAGCGGCGCTACCGGCGGCTGCTCGAGGAGACCGGCGAGCTGCCGGACCTGGTGCTCATCGACGGCGGGCGCGGCCAGCTCAACGCGGCACTCGCCGGCCTGGCGCGACTCGGCCACGAGGAACTGCCGGTGGTCGGTCTCGCCAAGCGGGAAGAGGAGCTCTACCTGCCCGCGGCGCCGCTGCCCCTGCGGCTGTCGCGCCACGACGCCGGACTGCAGCTGCTGCAACGCATCCGCGACGAGTGCCACCGCTTCGCGCTGGCGCGCCACCGCGCCCGGCGCTCGAAGCGCAGCCTGCGCAGCGTGCTCGACGACAGTGAGCGGCATCGGCCCGGTGCGCCGGCGCGAGCTGCTGCGCCGCGTTCGGCACCGTCGAGGCGGCGCTGGCGGCGCCGGAGGAAGCACTGAGGCAGGTGGTCGGGGCGGCGGTGGCGGCGCGGCTCAAGGCGGCGCTCAGCCCGCAGGAAGAAGCGCCCGGCGACTCGAGTGGCCTAGACTAGACCGCAGGTTCTCCGATGACGGTCGATACCGGCTCCGGCCGGAGGCTCTCCCTGCTCGAGCACTTTCGCCGCCTGCACCTGCGGCGCGCCACGGGCCTGCTGAGCGTCACCAGTCACGGACGGGCGCGCGAGCTGCACCTGCTCGAGGGCGAGCTGCACTTTCCGGCCGCGCACCCGCTGGCGCGACGGCTCGCCGACCTGCGGGCACCGGCCGACGACAAAGCGCGCCGCAAGGCGTGGCTCGAGCTCTTCGATCTCTTTCTGCCGTCGCTGGAAGGAATCCGGGTGGCGGCGGTCGACTTCCGCGCCGGGCGCGGCGCGCTGCCGGGCGACCTCGTCGGGCCGGTGCCGACCTCGGCGCTGCTGCGCCGTGCCTGGGGAAGAGGGCTCGACGGCGCCGAGCCGCTGCCGGTCTCCGGGCCGCGGGTGCTGCGCTCCGGCGGCGGTCCGCCGGCGGATCTCTTCGGCTGGACGCCGGAAGAGCTCTGGCTCTTCGAGCGCTTGCGCCAGCCGCGGACGGTCGCCGAGCTCGAGCGCGAGAGCCCGATGCCCGCCGCGGCGCTGCACGCCGCGCTGCGCGGACTGGAGGCGGTCGAGCTCGTCGTCGAGGCGCGGGCAGCCGGCCACCTCGCCGCTCCATCCGCCATGACCGCCTCGGGCGAGCTCGCGTTCCGGCTGCGCGACCGGATCGCCGAGTCGCTCGCCGACGAGCCGCTCGAGCTGGCACCCGAAGAGGCGAACCGGCGCCTGGTCGAGCTGCTCTCCGCCGCCGGCGGCCAGAACCACTACGAGTTGCTCGGCGTCTCTCCCGGCGCCGAGCCGGACGAGGTGCAGGCGGCATTCGAGCGCTTCGCGCGGCTCGTCCATCCGGCGCAGGCGGAGCGGCTCGGCTTCGCCGCGCGACGCGAGGCGCTCGAGTACCTCTTCGAGCGCGGCACCGACGCCTATCGTGTTCTCTCGGACCCCGATCTCCGGATGGCCTACGACCGTGAGCAGGGAATCGACGCCGGACCCGCGCCGGCCGACGCTACGGAGCGGCGCGAAGAAGCGGAGCGGATGGCGCGGCGCGCTCTTCCGCCAGGCGCAGATGGAGGAGCAGACGGGCGAGATCTACACCGCTCTCCAGCTGATGGAGCAGACCGCGCGCACCGACCCGCGCGCCGAGTACCTCGCGGCGCTCGCCCGGCTGCAGGCGCGCAATCCGGCCTGGCGCGGCGCGGGCGCTCGAGACCTACCGTCAGGCGCTCGAGCTCGACCCGCAGAGCGGCGCCATCCGCTACGCGATCGGCGTCCTGCACGAGCGGGAAGGCGACCTCGAGCAGGCGCGCCACGCTTACCAGTCGGCGGCCGCCGCGACGCCGCCCCACCCCGAGGCGCGCGCGGCGCTCGCCCGGCTCGCCGGCGTTCGCGACGCCGACGGTGGCAGCCGCCTGGGACGCCTTTTCCGCCGCGAATGAGCGTCGTGCGCTCTGCTACCATGGCCCCCGGTCGGAGGTGCCGAGGCGGTCGCTCCCCGGAAACGGGGGGAGGAAAGTCCGGACTCCCACGGGCAGCAGGCTCGCCAACGGCGAGGCGCGGCGACGCGACGGAAAGTGCAACAGAGAGCAGACCGCCCGTGTCTTTCGTGAGGAACTCGCGAGAGCGCGGTAAGGGTGAAAGGGTGCGGTAAGAGCGCACCGCCCGGCCGGCGACGGTCCGGGGCACGGCAAACCCCCTGCGGAGCAAGACCAAATAGGGGAGCGCGATTCGGGCCGCCCGTCCCGATCCGCCGCGCGAGCGGCGGCGCGCTTCCGGGTAGGTTGCTCGAGGCCGGCGGCAACGTCCGTCCCAGAGGAATGACCGCGACCGGCGCGAGCCGGGCACAGAATCCGGCTTACCGGCCCCTCCGACCCTCTGCATGAACGTCCGTCTCCCGCCCGCCCGTGCTCCCCGGCGATCGCGTCGGCGTCGCCGCGCTCGGCCGGCCCGGTCGACCCGGAGCGCCTTGCGGAGGGCGTCGCGGCGCTGAGCGCGCTCGGCTTCGAGCCGGTTCTCGGCGCGCAATCTCGGCTCGCCGCCACGATCTCTTCGCCGGCAGCGACGACGAGCGGCTGGCGGCGCTTCTACGAGCTGGCCGACGACCCGACGCTCGCGGCCATCTTCTTCGCGCGCGGCGGGCACGGCGCTGCTGCGCCTGCTGCCGCGCTTCGACTGGGACCGGCTCGGCCGCCACGCCGCGAGCCTAGTCGGCTACTCGGACCTGACGCCTTTCCTGCTCGGCGTGACGCGCGAGCTCGGCCTGGTCGCCTTCCACGGCCCGATGGTCGCGGCCGACCTGGCGCGCGGGCTGACCGACGGACGAGCGCGACTCGCTCCTCGCGGCGCTCGCCGGACGATTTTCCGCGCGAGCTGCCGGCGCGCGCGGCGCTCGCCCCGGGCGACGCGCCGGCGCACGCCAGCGGTCCGCTGCGTCGGCGGCTGCCTCAGCCTGCTGGTGGCGACGCTCGGCACGCGCTGGGCGCCCGCTCTGCGCGGCGCGATCCTGCTGCTCGAGGACGTCGGCGAGCCGCTCTACCGACTCGATCGAATGTTGACCCACCTCGCACCTGTCCGGTAGTCTGGCCGGCGTTCGAGGCGTGGTTCTCGGAGATCTCCGGGGCACCGACGGAGGCGAAGGACGAGCCTTCGACGCTGCCGGAACGCGTCGCCGCGGTGGCGGCCGGCGTTCCGGTCCTCGCGGGACTCGACTGCGGCCACGTGGCGCCCGAACCTCACGCTGCCGCTCGGGCCTCGAGGCCTCGATCGACGTGGCGCGCTGCACGCCTGACGGTCGGAGTCGAACCGAGCGCCGGCGATGAACAAGCCGGTCTTCAAGACCACGAGCAAGACGCCCGGGCCAGCCGAACTTCGCCGTCGAGTTCGAGGCCGGCGAGTTCGTCTTCAAGGAGGGCGACCTCGGCACCGAGATGTACATCGTGCACGAGGGCGCGTCGAGATCCTCAAGGACCTGCAGGGCGAGTCAGCGCCTGCTCGCCGTGCTCGAGAAGGGGGACTTCTTCGGCGAGATGTCGGTGCTCGAGGACCTGCCGCGCACCGCCTCCGCGCGGGCCGCCGACGGACGTCAAGCTGCTGCATGATCAACGGCTCGACCTTCGACCAGATGCTGCGCAGCGAACCCGGAGATCGCGGTGCGCATGATGCGCAAGCTGTCGCGCCGGCTGCGCGAGACCGACAGCATGCTGCGCGACGTCGCTCGGCGGGCCGGCCGCCGCGCCCGATGGTCGAGATGCCGGCGCCGCAGGAGCCGACGAGCGCCGTCGCTCGCCCGCAGCGGCTGGTCCACGTCAAGTCGGGCATGGAGTTCTTCCTCTCGCTCGGGCCGGAGACGATGATCGGCCGCACGGATCCGGTGACCGGCATCAACCCCGACATCGACCTGACGCCGGTCGACACCCAGCGCTCGATCAGCCGGCGCCACGCCAAGATCTACCGCCGCGGCGGCAAGTACTTCCTCGCGGAGGAGATCGGGACGATGAACGGCACGTTCGTCAACGGCACCCGGCTCGAGACCGGCGTCCCCGCCGAGATCAAGCCCGGGCGACGAAGTGCGCTGCGGCCTGGTCGCCCTCCAGTTCCGCGGCGAGTGACCGCCGGCGCACCGCCGTCCGGCCGCCCCTTGCGGCGCGACACGCCGCTCCGCTACCTGCGCGGCGTCGGACCCGCGAAAGCCGAGAAGCTGCGCCTCGCCGGCCACGAGACGGTCGGCGACCTGCTCTGGCACTTGCCGTCGCGTTACGAAGACCGGCGCCGCGTCGTCTCGCCGCGCGAGGTCGATGCGCCCGGCGACTGGACGGTGACCGGCCGGCTCGCCGAGCTGCGCCTCATCCGCACCCGCCGGCGCGGCTTCGTCATCGTGCGCGGCCGCCTCGAAGGGGAGGGCGGCGCCGTCGCGCTCACCTGGTTCAACCAGCCCTACCTGCTGCAGCGCTTCGCCGACGGCGATCGCGTCCTCCTGCACGGCGCGGCGCGCGCCAGCGGGCCGGCGCTGCTCGAGCTCGTCAATCCGACGGTGGAGAAGCTCGCCGGCGAGGCGCCGGCGAGCGGCGGCATCGTGCCGATCTATCCGAGCCTCGGCGGCCTCGGTCCGGCGGCGACGGCGCGCTGCGTCGGCGCCGCGCTCGAGTGCCTGCGCGACGATCCCCCGCCGGATCCGCTTCCGGAGGAGTTGCGCAAGCGGTACGCCTTCCCGGGCCTGGCGGCGGCCTTTCGTTCGCTGCACCATCCGGCGCCGGAGGCCGATCTCGCGGCACTCGACGCCCACGTCTCGCCGTCGCATCATCGGCTCGTCTACGACGAGCTGCTCGAGTCTGCAGCTCGAGCTCGACGAGCTGCGGCGCCACGAGATCCGCGCGGTCAAGCAGCACCGCTACCGGATCGACGACCGGGTGCGCGCGGCGGCGCGCGGCATCCTGCCGTTCGCGCTCACCGGGGCGCAGAAGCGGGCGATGCGCGAGATCGCCGACGACCTCAAGAGCCCGCACCCGATGCTCCGCCTGCTGCAGGGGGACGTCGGCAGCGGCAAGACGATCGTCGCCGCGCTGGCGCTCCTGCTCGCCGCCGAGAGCGGCCTGCAGGGCGCCTTCATGGCGCCGACCGAGCTGCTCGCCGAGCAGCACTTCGCCAACCTGCAGACGCCTGCTCGGCGACGCGCTGCCGGCTCGGCCTCTTCACCGCCTCGGCGGCGAGCCGCGAGTCGCGGCGCGCGCCCTGGCGGCGGGAGAGATCCAGATCGCGGTCGGCACCCACGCGCTGATCCAGCAGCAGGTGCGCTTCCAGCGCCTGGCGCTGGCGATCATCGACGAGCAGCACCGCTTCGGCGTCGACCAGCGCGCGGCTGCTGCAGGGGAAGGGCGACCGCCCGGACGTGCTGGTCATGACCGCGACGCCGATCCCGCGCTCGCTGGCGCTGACGCTCTACGGCGACCTCGACGTGCTCGGTGCTCGACGAGCTGCCGCCGGGGCGCACGCCGATCGCGACCGAAGTCGTGCCGGCCGGCGCGGCGCGCGGACGTCTACCGCCGGCTGCGCGCCGAGCTCGCGGCCGGCGCGCAGGCCTACGTCGTCTTGCCGCTGATCGAGGAGAGCGAGGAGATCTCGGCCGCCTCGCTCGCCGAGCTCGGCGAGCGGGTGCGCGAGTTCCTCGCCGACTTTCCGAGCGCCGTCCTGCACGGCCGGCTCCCGGCCGCCGAGCGCGAGCGGCTGCATGCCGCGAGTTCGCCGCCGGGCAGCATCCGCGTGCTCGTCGCCACGACGGTGATCGAGGTCGGCGTCGACGTGCCCGCGGCCACCTGGATGGTCATCGAGAGCGCCGAGCGCTTCGGCCTCGCGCAGCTCCACCAGCTGCGCGGCCGCGTCGGCCGCGGGCGCGCGGCGTCGCGCTGCGTGGCGATCCACGGGCGGCTCTCCGAGAGGCGCCGAGCAGCGGCTCGCAGGTCTTCGCCTCCACCACCGACGGCTTCGTGATCGCCGAGGCCGACCTCGCGCTGCGCGGCCCGGGGGACCTGCTCGGCACCCGCCAGGCCGGGCTGCCGCGCCTGCGCGTCGCCGACCTCGTCGTCCACAGGGAGTGGATCGAGCGGGCGCGGCTCGACGCGCGCGAGGTCGCGTCGCGCGGCGACGAGCCGGCGTTCGCGGCGCTGCTCGCCGCCGTCGAGCGCGGCGCGCGCCCGGGCGCTACGAAGCGCTGGCGGGAGGATGAGCCGGATGCGGATCCTGCTGGTCGCCAACACGCTGCCGCCGCACGACCTCTCGGGCGTCGGCGAGCAGGTGGTGCAGCTCGCGGCCGGACTGCGCGAGCGGGGGCACGAGGTGCGGGTGCTCGGCCGCGGCGCGGGGGGCGCGCGCGGACCCAAGGCGCTCTTTCCGCTCGCGATCGTGCCGGCGCTGGCTCGCGCGGTGCGCGAGTTCGCGCCCGACGTCGTGCAGCTGCACGAGTCCGACAGCGGCCTCGCGGCGCGCTGGCTGGGGGCGCTCGCGCCGCGGCGGGCCGCTGCTCGTCGCGCTGCAGCAGGTGAGCTACGTCGAAGAGCGGCGCGCCGTGCGCCCGCTGGTCGCCGGCGGCCGGACGCTGGGCGGCCGGGGAGCGTCGAGCGCCGCTTCCGCCGCTTCAAGGCGCCGCTGCAGATCCTGCTCGGCCGGCTGGACGGCGCGGGCGGCCGACCTCGTGCTGGCGCCCAGCCGAGCCACCGGCGAAGAGATCGCGCGCGACTACGGCGTGCGGCCGGGTGCGGTGCTGCCCAACGTGACCGGCGGCTCTCGCGGTCGGCGTCGCGCGAGGCGGCCGACGTCGAGCCCGGCGTCTTTCTGTTCGTCGGCCGCCTGCGCATCCGGAAGGGCGTGGAGGTGCTGCTCGCCGCGGTGGCCGAGCTCGCCGCGACGCGGCCGGAGATCCGGGTAGTGATCGCTGGCGACGGCGAGCACCGCGCCGCGCTCGAATCCGCCGCGCGGGACCTCGGCGTCGAGGCGCAGGTGCGCTTCCTCGGCCGCGCCAGCGCGGGCGAGGTGCGCGGACTGCTGGCGAAGAGCCGCGGCGCTGGTGGTGCCGTCGACCTACGAGGGGATGCCTCTGGTCGTGCTCGAAGCGATGGAGGCTGGCGTGCCGGTGGTCGCGAGCCGGGTCTCCGGCATTCCCGAGGTCGTGCTGGAGGGCGAGACCGGCTGGCTGGTGCCGCCGGAGGATCCACCGGCTCTCGCCGCCGCGCTGCGCGAGGTGATCGAGAGGCCCGACGTCGCGGCGGCGCGCGGCGCCGCGGGCCGGGCGCGGGTGGAGGCGTGCTACCGTCCGCGCCACGCCGCGGAGCTGCTGGGAAGCGGCGGTCCGTCGGGCGATCGAGGAGAGACGCGCATGAACCGCTGGGCCCGCATCGTGCTCGCCATGTCGGCGCTCGCCACGCTCGCCTGGGCTGGCGCCGGCTTCGCCGGACGAAGCGTGGTCGATGACCCGACGCTCGCCCGCCATACGTTGCTCTCCTTCCTCGTCCTGCTCGCCCTGGTGTTGACGCACGGCTGGGTGGCGGTCTTCGCCGTCGTCTCTGGCCGTCTGCTGCGCCGCCGCCTCACGCCGCCGGCGCAGATCGCGCGGCGACTGGCGCGCGCGCGATGGCTCGCAGTCGCGGCGGCGACGCTCGCGGTGGCGGCGGCGCTGGGGCTGTTCGTTATCTCGAACGCGCTCTATCCGGCGCGCCTGCAGGCCCGGCCGCACGGGTTGCTCGGCTGGGCGAGCGTCGCGGCGCTGGTGGTCGCGTGGCTCGCCGAGCGCCACGCTCTGACGCGCCAGGAGCGCGCGCTCGCGATGCTCGCGGACTGAGCGCCCGGCGGGCGGTCGCGTGCTAGACTCCTGCGCCTCGAAGCGCTACGTCCCGCGATGGCCGAGCGAGCCGCGCCGCGGACGGCGGCGGACCAACCGCACAGGCTGACGAACGAAAGCGGGCGCGAGCGGGCGCTTCCGGAAAGGGATCGTCGGTGTCGGATCGCAAGATCGTGCTGTCGGGCATGCGCCCGACCGGAAAGCTGCATCTCGGCCACTACTTCGGCACGCTGCGCAACTGGGTCGCGCTGCAGGAGCGGCACGACTGCTTCTTCTTCGCCGCCGACTGGCACGCCCTGACCACCGACTACGCCGACCCGTCGCAGGTCACCGTCAACACGATCGACG
The DNA here is from genome assembly GCA_963699245.1 of Thermoanaerobaculia bacterium. Classification (GTDB taxonomy): domain Bacteria; phylum Acidobacteriota; class Thermoanaerobaculia; order Multivoradales; family JAGPDF01; genus JACTMI01. The sequence goes on along the minus strand of OY969426.1, from coordinate 595,530 downwards.
CCGATGGCCGACTGGATCGCGGCCGGCATCGATCCCGAGCGCGCGGTGGTCTTCGTGCAGTCGATGGTTCCCGAGCACGCCGAGCTCCACCTGCTGCTGTCGATGATCACGCCGCTCGGCTGGCTCGAGCGCGTGCCGACCTACAAGGACCAGATCCGCGAGATCGAGAACCGCGACCTCAACACCTACGGCTTCCTCGGCTATCCGCTGCTGCAGACCGCCGACATCCTCGTCTATCGCGCGCACTTCGGTGCCGGTGGGGGAGGACCAGGTCAGTCACCTCGAGCTCGGCGCGCGAGATCGCGCGCCGGTTCAACTCCCTCTACGGCCAGGTCTTCCCGGAGCCGCAGGCGCTCCTGACGCCGACCGCCAGGGTGCCGGGCCTCGACGGGCGAAAGATGTCGAAGTCCTACGGCAACGCGATCAACCTGTCGGATCCGCCCGAGGTCGTGCGCGAGAAGTGCAAGAGCATGTTCACCGACCCGGTCGCGCATCAAGCGGAGCGATCCCGGCCATCCCGAGACCTGCAACCTCTTCGCCTTTCACCGGCTGCTGTCGCCGGTCGAGGTTGCCGAACGCGTCGACCGCGAATGCCGCGCCGCCGACGATCGGCTGCGTCGACGACAAGAAGCTGCTGGCCGAGCAGATCATCGCGTTCCTCGAGCCGCTGCAGCGCCGGCGCGAGGAAGCTGCTGCGCGATCCGGGCGCGCTGCTCGAGCTGCTGCGCGCCGGCTCGCGCCGGGCGCGGGAGCGCGCGCGGGAGACGATGGACGCTGGTGCGCGCCGCGGTCGGCCTCGACTACGACAGCGCTCGCCGCGGAGGCGCGATGAGCTCGACGCCTCCGGTCGCCGCGCCAGCTTCCCGCTTCCTGGCGCATCCAGCTGCCGGTCTTCGAGGGCCCGCTCGATCTGCTGCTCCACCTCATCCGCATCAACCAGGTCGAGATCACCGACATCCCGGTGGCGACGATCTGCGACCAGTTCCACGAGTACCTCTCGCTGATGGAGGAGCTCGACCTCGACATCGCGGCCGAGTACATCTACGAGGCGGCGCTGCTCATTCAGCTCAAGTCGAAGCTGCTGCTGCCGCGCCCGAAGGCGCTCGACGGCACGCCGATCGAGGAGGACCCGCGGCAGGAGCTGGTCGAGCGGCTGCTCGAGTATCGCCGGCTGAAGGAGGCCGCGCAGGCGCTCGCCGAGGTCGACCGCGTCCGCCAGGGCGTCTGGACGCGCCAGAAGCGCGACTGGCGCCAGCGAGGGCGAGGAGGCGGAGATCTCGATGGAGGAGGTCTCGCTCTTCGATCTGCTCTCGACCTTCCGCTCGGTGCTCGACCGTTTCGACCGCGAGCACCCCGAGCCGGTCCACCTGCCGGGCGAGAGCTATCCGGTGCGCAGCCAGTTCGAGCGCCTGCTGGTCGAGCTCGAGCCGGGGCGTCCGTTCGATCTGCTCGACGACCTGCGCGGCCGGAGTTGCCGCGCCGAGGCGATTTCCACCTTCCTCGCGGTGCTCGAGCTGGCGCGCCTGTCGCTGGTCCGGGTGCACCAGACGGAGAGCGGCGAGATCGTCCTCTACCGGACCACGCGGGAGCTCGACGCGGTCGAGCTGGAGGCCATTCAAGGATGAGCGCGCGCGCGGAATTCGAGGCGGCGATCGAGGCGATTCTCTTCGTCACCGCCGAGCCGGTGCCGGTCGAGCGGCTGCTGGCGGTGTTCGACGAGGGCGATCGCGAAGAGGCATCGCAGGCGCTGACGGCGCTGCGCGAGCGCTACCAGCCGGGCGAGGGGCGGGGCGTCTTCCTCGAGGAGGTCGCCGGCGGGCTGCGCATCGTCACCGCGCCGGAGCACCACGCCTACCTGCGGCGCTACTTCGAGGCGACGGGAGCCAACCGGCTCTCGATGGCGGCGCTCGAGACGCTGGCGATCGTCGCCTACCGGCAGCCGATCACCGGTCCGGAAATCCAGGAGCTGCGCGGCAAGAACCCGTCCACCGCGCTCAAGACGCTGCTCGAGCGTCGCATGCTGCGCATCGCGGGGCGCAAGGAAGTCGTCGGTCGGCCGTTCGTCTACGCGACGACGCGTGAGTTCCTGATGCATTTCGGCCTGCGCGACCTCGGCGACCTGCCGCCGCTCGAGGAGTTCGAGGAGACCTTCGGCGGCGGCGACGAGCCGACGCTGTCCATTTCGCACGAGCACGAGTCGATCGGTCTCGTCTCCACCGAGGAAGCCGAGGCGACGCTGGGCGTCGACGAGGTCGGAGTGGAAGCGGTGACGATCCCCGACGAGAGTCCGGAGAGCTGACGTGAGCACCGACCGGTTGCAGAAGATCCTGGCGCGCGCCGGAGTCGCCGCGCGTCGCAAGGCCGAAGAGCTGATTCGCGAGGGTCGGGTCACCGTCAACGGCAAGGTGGCGACGATCGGCGAGAAGGCCGACCCCGAGAAGGACGTCGTCAAGCTCGACGGCAAGCGGATCCAGGCGGCGCGCGAGCATCGCTATCTCCTGCTCAACAAGCCGAAGGGGTACCTGACCGCGGTCTCCGACCCGGGCGGCCGCCCGACGGTGATGGACCTCGTGCCGCCGCCGCTGCGCCGGGCTCTGGTTCCGGTCGGCCGCCTCGACTACCACACCGAGGGGCTGCTGGTGCTGACCGACGACGGCGAGTTCGCGCAGCGCCTCTCGCACCCGCGCTACGGCTGCCACAAGACCTACGAAGTGAAGGTGAAGGGCGTGCCGGAGAACACGCAGCTCGATCGTCTGCGCCGTGGCGTGGTCATCGAAGGCCACCGCACCTCGCCCTGCCGCATCGACGTGCTGCGGACGACGCCGATCCGCGGCGACGAGGGCGGCAACGCCTGGTTCCGCATCGAGCTGGCGGAGGGGCGCACGCGCCAGATCCGCGAGATGTTCTTCCGCATCGGCCACCCGGTCCAGAAGCTGCGGCGGGTCGCGATCGGCCCGGTGAGCGATACCAAGATGCCGGTCGGCGTGCTCCGCGACCTGACCGAGTCCGAGCTCCGCTCGCTGCGGCGCATCACCGCCGAGGAGAAGCCCCGTCCCGACGCCGCTGCCCGCGGCGCCCGGCCGGGCCCGCCGCGTAAACGGGGCGACCGGACCGCGACGTGAGCGCGCCGCTGGTCGTCGCCATCGACGGCGCCGCCGGCACCGGCAAGAGCACCGTAGCGCGCGCTCTGGCGCGCGAGCTCCGCATTCCCTATCTCGACACCGGCGCGATGTACCGCGCCCTGGCGTGGCGCGCGCTCGAGCGCGGCATCGCCCCGGAGGACCGGGCCGCAGTGGCGGCGATGCTCCCCGGGACCCGTCTCGAGATCCGCCTCGGCGGGGACGGGCGCGCCGAGGTGCTGCTCGACGGCGAGCCGGTCGAGCCACGAATCCGCAGCGCCGAGGTCGCCGCAGCGACGTCGCGCCTCGCCGTCCACCCGGAAGTGCGCGAACGGATGGTGGAGATCCAGCGCGACCTCGCCGCGCGCCACGGCGGCGTGATCGAAGGGCGCGACATCGGCACACGGGTGGTGCCCGGCGCGCCTTTCAAGTTCTTCCTCACTGCCAGCCCGGAGGTGCGCGCGCGGCGGCGGCTCGCCGACCTGCGCGCCGCCGGCCGCGTCGACCTGGACGAGGCTGCGGTCGCTCGCGAGCTCGCCGAGCGCGATGCGCGCGACGCCTCGCGCCAGCTTTCGCCGCTGGCCCCCGCTGACGACGCCGAGCGCGTCGACACCTCCGGCCTCACCGCGGAGGAAGTACTCGCCGAGCTGGTGCGGCGCGTCCGCCGTCGTCCCGCCAGCCCCGGAGGGTGAGGACGGAGCGGCGACGTCCGGGGGAGAATCCCGCCATGCGCCCCTTCGAGCCCCGTTCGATCATCGAGCCCTTTCGCATCCGGTCGGTCGAGCCGATCCGCTTCACGACGCCCGACGAGCGCCGCGCGGCGCTCGTCGCCGCCGGCTGGAACCCCTTTCGCCTGCACTCGGACGACGTCCTGATCGATCTGCTGACCGACAGCGGCACCGGTGCGATGTCATCGCAGCAGTGGGCGGGGATGATCGCCAGCGACGAGTCCTACGCCGGTTCGCCATCTTTCTACCGCTTCGAGGCGGCGGTGCGCGACATCACCGGGCTGCGCCACGTCATCCCGACCCACCAGGGGCGCGCCGCCGAGCACATCCTCTTCTCGACCATCGCGAAGCCGGGGGACGTGGTGCTCGCCAACACACTCTTCGACACCACGCGCGCCCACGTCGAGCACGCCGGCGCGGAGGGGCGCGACCTGCCGATCGCCGAGGCCGCCGATCCGCGCAACCGGCACCCTTTCAAGGGAAACCTCGACGTCGCGGCGCTCGAGCGCGCGCTCGCCGAGCTCGGCGCGACGCGCGTCCCGCTCGTGCTGCTGACGGTGACCAACAACTCGGGAGGGGGCAGCCGGTCTCGCTCGCCAACGCGCGCGAGGTGGCCGCGGTCTGCCGCCGGCACGGCGTTCGTTTCTTCCTCGACGCCTGCCGCTTCGCGGAGAACGCCTGGTTCGTGAAGACGCGCGAGGCGGGGCAGGAGAATCGATCGCCGATCGAGATCGCGCGAGACTTCTTCGCTCTCGTCGACGGCTGCACGATGAGCGCCAAGAAGGACGGCATGGCGAACATCGGCGGCTTCCTGGCGCTGAACGACGACGGACTGGCGGCGCGCTGCCGCAACCTCGAGATCCTGACCGAGGGATTTCCGACCTACGGCGGCATGGCGGGCTACGACCTCGAGGCGATCGCGCGCGGGCTCTACGAGGCGCTCGACGAAAACTACCTCCGCTACCGCATCCGCTCGATCGCCTACCTGGGCGACAAGCTGATGGCGGCGGGCGTTCCGATCATCGAGCCGACCGGCGGCCACGCGGTCTACATCGACGCCCGCGCGCTGCTGCCGCACGTGAGGCCGCTCGAGTACCCCGCCTGGTCGCTGGCCAACGCGCTCTACCTCGTGGGGGGTGTACGGGGCGTCGAGATCGGCTCGGTGATGTTCGGCCGCCAGCCCGACGGCAGCGAGAAGCCGGCGGCGAAGGAGCTGGTGCGGCTCGCCTTCCCGCGCCGGGTCTACACTCAGAGCCACGTCGACTACGTCGCCGAAGTGATCCTGCACGTCGCCGCGGAGAAGGAATCGCTGCGCGGCTACCGCATCGTCGAGGAGGCGCCCTTCCTGCGCCACTTCACGGCGCGCCTCGAACCGCTGTCGGATTAGGAAAAGGGCGCGCGCTCAGGCGCGGCGGCCGAGCCGCTCGCGCGCGATGCGCTCCCAGTGGCGCGGTCCCGTCGCCTCGACCGCGGCGATGCGCTGTTCGGCCAGGCGGTCGCCGGCGAGCCAGGTGGGGATTCGCTCGCGGCGAGCGAGCTCGAACAGGCGCAGGGTGGTGCCGAAGATGGTGTCGGCCATTCGCATCGCGCGCACCCGGTCGTAGCCCACGAATTCGTTGTAGACGTTGATCAGGCCGCCGGCGTTGATGACGAAGTCGGGCGCGTAGAGGATGCCGCGCTCTTCGAGCTCGGCGCCGTCGCGCTCCGGCTCGGCGAGCTGGTTGTTGGCGCCGCCGGCGACGATCTTCGCCTTGAGTCGGGAGATCGTCTTCGGATTGAGAATGGCGCCGAGCGCGCAGGGGGCGAAGACGTCGGCGGCGACGTCGTAGATCTCGTCGACGCCGACGATCTCGACGCCCCACCTGGAGCGCGCTTCCTCGACGCGATTCGGGATCGATGTCGCAGCCGACGACGCGGGCGCCCTCTTCCTTGAGGTCCTGGGCCAGGAAGCCGCCGACGCTGCCGAGCCCCTGGATGGCGACCGTGCGGCCGGCGAGCGACGGCGAGCCCCAGAGCGCCTGGGCCGCGGCGCGCATCCCCGAGAGGACGCCGCGCGCGGTGACCGGCGAGGGGTCGCCGCTGCCGCCGCGGTCGACCGGCAGCCCGGTGACCCAGGCGGTCTCCGCGGCGATGTGCTCCATGTCGACGACGTCGGTGCCGACGTCCTCGGCGGTGATGTAGTGGCCGCCGAGCGACTCGACGCAGCGCCCGAAGGCGCGAAACAGCGTTTCGCTCTTGTCGCGCTTGGGATCGGCGAGGATGACCGCCTTGGCGCCGCCGAGGTTCACGCCGGCGACCGCCGCCTTGTAGGTCATGCCGCGCGAGAGCCTCAGCGCGTCGGTGACCGCCTCGTCGGTGGAGGCGTAGGGCCACATACGGACGCCGCCGAGCCCCGGCCCGAGGACGGTGGAGTGGATGGCGATGACGGCCCTGAGCCCGGCCTCCGGGTTCGAGCAGAAGAGGACCCGCTCGTGCCCCATGCGCGCCGCATCCTGAAAGAGATCCATCGCCCTTCCTCCGGTCGTGCATCCGCGCCCCGGCGCGAAGCCGCGGGAGTCTAACCCACGCTCCGCGCTAGTCTGCCGGCGTGGACCGCCATGCCGCAGCGCAGCGCGTCAAGGGGCTCGCCCGCGCCGCGGGCTTCGAGCTCGCCGGCATCGCGACGCTCGCGCCGGCGGCGACGGCCGCCGCCTACCGGCGCTGGCTCGCGGCGGGTCATCAGGCGGGGATGGCCTGGATGGAGCGCAACGTCGAGCTGCGCGTCGACCCGCGCGGGCTGCTGCCAGGAGCGACGAGCGCGCTGGTGGTCGGACTTCGCTATGCGCCTCATCGAGCATCACGGGAGCTCGCCGCCGACAGCTTCTGGCGCGGTGTGGCGCGCTATGCGCGCGGCGTCGACTACCACGACGTGATGCGCGAGCGGCTGGGCGGCGTGGCCGAAGACGTGGCGGCGGAGTTTCCCGGCACGGCGAGCCGCGTCTGCGTCGACACCGCGCCGCTGCTCGAGCGCGAGCTGGCGGCTCGCGCGGGGATCGGCTCGATCGGCAAGAACACCAATCTCCTGCATCCCGAGGCTGGCTCCTGGTTCCTGCTCGGGGAACTGCTGCTGACCCTCGACCTGGCTCCCGACTCGCCGCTCGCCGATCTCTGCGGCGAATGCACACGCTGCCTCGAAGCCTGCCCGACCGGCGCGCTGCCGGCGCCGTACCGCCTGGACGCTGGCCGCTGCCTCTCCTACTGGACGATCGAGCACCGCGGGGAGATTCCGGCGGAGTTTCACCCCTACCTCGCGGAGCAGTGGTTCGGCTGCGACATCTGCCAGGAGGTCTGCCCCTGGAACGGTGCGGTGGCCGAGATCGACGACGAGGCCTTCGCTCCGCCGCCCCAGCGCCGGGAGCTGACCCTCGGCGGCCTGCTCGGGATGGGGGAGGAGGAATACCGGGAGCGCTTTCGCGGCTCGCCGCTCAAGCGGGCCCGGCTCGAGGGGCTCCAGCGCAACGCGGCGCTGGCCCTCGCGTCCGCTGGCGGGGACGCCGGATTGACTCCAAGTCCCGAAAAAACCTAAACTTGCCGCCTTCCGGGTTCTCCGCGTCCTGCGCTCCGAGAATCCCCCGAGCCGCTCGGGAAGGCCAAGCGCCTGGAAAATCTCGAATCTAGGAGGTAGTTCGCTTTATGGCCTTGACGGAGAAAGAGCGCGTCACGCTCGATGACGAGCGTAGCCCCGAAGAGCGCGCAGCTTACGAGCAGTTCATCGCGCTGTACGACGAGAGCCTGCGCAATCTGAACGAGGGCGAGATCGTCCGCGGTCGCGTGGTCGCCCTGACGTCCGACGCGGTGGTGGTCGACGTCGGTTTCAAGTCGGAAGGAAGAATCCCGAAGGACGAGTTCCACGACACCGAGGGCAAGCTGTCGATCGCCGTCGGCGACGAGGTCGAGGTTCTCCTCGAGCGCACCGAGGACGCCGAAGGGCACGTGCTGCTCTCGTACAACAAGGCCGCCAAGATGCGGGTCTGGACGGAAGTGGAGCAGAGCTTCCGCGAGGGGCGCATCATCAAGGGCCGGGTCATCGACCGCATCAAGGGCGGCCTGACCATCGACGTCGGCGTCCGCGCCTTCCTGCCGGGCTCGCTCGCCGACATCAAGCCGCTCAAGAACCTCGAGGTCCTCAAGGGACGCGAGCTCGAGTTCAAGGTCATCTCGCTCGACCGCCGGCGCAACAACATCGTCCTGTCGCGCAAGGCCGTGCTGGAGAAGGAATACGAGCAGAAGAAGGCCGAGACGCTCGAGAAGCTGCAGGAAGGCTCCCGCATGAAGGGAGTGATCAAGAACATCACCGACTACGGCGTGTTCATCGACCTCGGCGGCATCGACGGCCTGCTGCACATCACCGATATCTCCTGGGGCCGGGTCAACCACCCCTCCGAGCACTTCAACATCGGCGACGAAGTCGAGGTCGTCGTCCTCAAGTTCGACCGCGAGACCGAGCGCGTCTCGCTCGGCTACAAGCAGAAGAGCGAGGATCCCTGGATCCTGGTCGACAAGAAGTACCCGATCGGGTCCCGCATCCACGGCAAGGTGGTCAGCCTGGTCGACTACGGCGCCTTCGTCGAGCTCGAGCCGGGCGTCGAGGGCCTCGTCCACGTCTCCGAGATGTCGTGGACCAAGAAGGTCGTCAACCCCTCCAAGGTGCTCAACGTCGGGCAGGAGATCGACGCCATCGTCACCGAGCTCGACCTCGGCCAGCGCCGCATCAGCCTGTCGCTGCGGCAGACCGAGAAGAACCCGTGGGAGGACCTCGGCAACCACTTCCCGGTCGGCTCGATCATCGAGGGCAAGGTCCGCAATCTCACCGAGTTCGGCGCCTTCGTCGAGATCACCGAGGAGATCGACGGCCTCGTCCACGTCTCCGACATGAGCTGGACCAAGCGCATCAAGCACCCGAGCGAGGTTCTCAAGAAGGGCGACACGGTGCGGGCGCGGATCACCCACATCGACGTCGAGAACCAGCGCGTGTCGCTGTCGATCAAGGAGTTCCTGCCCAACGAGTGGCAGGACTTCGTCGAGAACAACCGCGTCGGCGACATCGTCACCGGCCGGATCTCGAACGTGACCGACTTCGGTCTCTTCATCGACATCTACGACGGACTCGAGGGGCTGGCGCACATTTCCGAGATCGACTTCGGCGGCGGCAAGCTCAGCGACCACTACAACAGCGGCGACTGGGTGCGGGCGCGCATCCTGCGCATCGAGGAGGACGATCGCAAGGTCGGCCTCACGCTGCGCGGCGTGACCCAGCCGAGCCGCGAGGAGATCGCGGAGCTCGAGGCGGCCGCGGCGGCGAGCGCGCCGGCCGTGGAGCCCGAGGCCACCGAAGAGTAACCGGCGCCGGGCCCGGAGGAGGACAGCGTGTCGACCAGCGTCGGTTTGACCAAGGCGGAGCTCGTCGAGGAGGTCGCTCGCGCGGCCGAGGTCACCAAGAAGCAGGCCGAGGAGATCGTCCAGACCGTCTTCTTGACCATCGTGGAGTCGCTGCGCAACGGACGCAAAGTCGAGCTGCGCGGCTTCGGAAGCTTTCGCATCCGGAGCCGCGGCTCGCGCGTCGGCCGGAACCCCAAGACCGGCAGCCGCGTCGAGGTTCCTCCCAAGCGGATTCCCTATTTCAAGCCGGGCAAGGAGCTGAAGGAGCAGTTGAATCGGCATGCCGGCTGAAGGCCGAACCGGAGCGGGACCCGCGACTGCCGTCGCCGTCTCGCGGGCGATTCCGCTGCTCGTCCTCGCCTGGCTGATTCCGGGCGCCGGGCACTTCGCGCTCGGGCGGCGGCGGCGGGCGTTCGCGTTCGCCGCCATCGTGGCGACCGCGTTCGTCACCGGCTGGCTGCTCGACGGCAATCTCTACCGTCCGGTCGAGGGGCAGCCGCTGACCCGGCTGGCGACGATCGGATCGATGGGCGTCGGCGTTCCCTATTTTGCGCTGCGCTACGGCGCCGCCTACGAGGGCGACCCGGTCTCCGGCGGCTACGAGTACGGCACCGTCTTCCTGCTCTCGGCCGGGCTGATGAACCTCCTTCTGGTGCTCGACACGTGGGACATCGCGAACGGACGCAAGGAGTGACGGAGCGGTGAGCCATTTCGCCCTCATGGCGCTCTACGCCACCCTGCTGAGCCTCTTCTTCGCGCTGCTCTGGAAGCGCGGGCGCGCCGACCAGGCCAGGTTCTTCCTCAAGGTCTTCGCCGGGCTGATGGGGGGGGCGATCCTTCTCGGCTGGCTCATGTACTTCCTTCCCGCGGGGCCGCCGGCGCCGATCCCATGAAACGCCGCGACCTGCTCGTGGTCGCGGGCGAGGCCTCGGGCGATCTCCACGCCGCGCGTCTGCTGCGGGCGCTGAAAGCGGCGCGGCCCGGCCTTCGCGCCTTCGGTCTGGGTTCGCACGAGCTGCACGCCGCGGGCGTCGATCTGGTGGCGGACAGCCGGGAGATCTCGGTGGTGGGCATCGCCGAGGCCCTCTCGGTCGTGCCGCGGGCGCGCGACATCCTGCGCCGCCTGCTCGCCGAGGCCGAGCGGAGGAATCCCGCGGCCGCGGTGCTGGTCGACTTTCCCGAGTTCAACCTCCGGCTGGCGCGTCACCTCAAGTGGCTCGGTATTCCCGTCGTCTACTACGTCAGTCCGCAGATCTGGGCCTGGCGCCGCTGGCGCGTGCGCGCGATCGCCGAATGCGTCGATCGCATGCTGGTCCTCTTCCCGTTCGAGTCCGCTTTCTACCAGCGGGCGGGCGTGCCGGTGACGCACGTCGGTCATCCGCTGGTCGACGAGGTTCCCGAGCTTGCCGCAGGCGTGGGACGCCATGCCCGCCGGCGCGGTACCGGAGACGGCGCGCGTCGCGCTGCTGCCCGGCTCGCGCCCGAGCGAGGTCGAGGCGCTCCTGCCCGTGCAGCTCGCCGCGCTGGCGCAGCTGGCGGCGAGGCGAAGGGTCGCCGCGACGCTGATCCGCGCGCCCTCGGTCGAGCCGGAGCGGTTCGCTCGCCACCTCGCGCGCTGGCCCGGCCTGCCGATCGAGGTCGTCGCGGAGCGGCGCTTCGAGCGCATCGCGGAGAGCCACCTGGCGCTGTGCGCGTCGGGGACCGCCACTCTCGAGGTCGGCCTGCTGCGCACGCCGCTGGTGATGCTCTACCGCCTCCACCCCTGGACCTGGCGGCTGGCGAGGATGCTGGTGCGCGTGCCGCACGCCAGCCTGGTGAACCTGGTGCTCGGCGCGGGCGTCGTTCCCGAGCTCCTGCAGGACGAGGCGAGCGCGGAGAACCTCGCCCGCGTCGCCGACCGGATCCTCGGCGATCGCGAAGCGATCGACCGCATTCGCTCCGGCCTGGCGGGGCTGCGCGCCCGGCTCGGCCGGCCGGGCGCCTCGCAGCGCGCGGCGGCGGAGGTGCTCGCGGTGATCGAGTCGGAGGCGCGCGCGGCATGAAGCTCGTTCCGTTCCTCGCCCGCTATCTCGCGCGCTACTGGCGCTGGGCGATCCTCGCCGCCGTCGCCACCGTGACTCTACGCCGCGATGACGGTGGTGCTCCTGCAGCCGGTACAGGCGATCTTCAAGGAGGTCCTGCATTCGGACGGCGGGGGGATGTTCCCGCTGGCGGCGAGCGCTCCCGGCGGCGCCCCGGCCGGCGCCATTTCCGGCATCGCGCAGGCGCCCGGCGTCGGAGGGACGCAAGGTCTTCCTCGACCGCTTCCTCAACCAGGGCTACGAGAACCTGAAGCACGCGCTCGGCATCACGCCGGCGACGGTCATCTATTTCGTGCCGGCGCTGTTCGTCGTCATCTTCGTGCTGCGCAGCCTGAGCGACTTCCTCAACGGCTACGCCTTCCAGCGCATCGGCTTCGGCGCCACGACCGACCTGCGCAACGACCTCTACGCGCGCACGCTCGAGCAGATCGAGCCGCTTCCACTCGGAGCATCCTTCGGGCGAGCTGGTCAGCCGTGTCGTGCACGACGTCGGCGTGCTGCAGGCGGCGATCTCGACCCGGCTGGTCGACCTCTTCCAGCAGTGCTTCACGCTGGCCGGGCTGCTCGTCCTGCTCTTCTCGATCCATTTCCGCCTGGCGCTCTTCTGCCTGGTCGCCGCGCCGGCGGTGCTGTATCCGATCGTGCGCTTCGCCAAGGGGATGCGGCGCACCAGCCACCGCGCCCAGGAGCGCACGGCGGACCTCGCCAACCTCGTGGCCGAGGTGTCGCGCGGGCACCGCGTCGTGAAGGCCTTCGGCATGGAGGCGTTCGAGCGCGATCGCTTCAGGGAGGCGACGCGCCGGCACCTGGCGGCCAACCTCAAGGGGCAGCTGCTGTCGAACCTCTCGGGTCCGGTGATCGAGACGATGGGCGTCTTCGGCGCCGGGGCGTTCCTGGTCTTCGCCGGCCGGACGATCCAGTCCGGCACCATGGACTCGGCGACGCTGATCAAGTTCCTCTTCAACCTGTACATGCTCTACGAGCCGATCCGCCGGCTGAACAAGGCGAACCTGGTCGTGCAGCAGTCGCTCGCCGCCGCGCAGCGGATCCGCCAGCTTCTCTCGCTGCCGGTCGAGATCGTCGACCGCCCGGGAGCGCGGACAGCTCCGGCGCTGGCGGAGTCGATCCGCTACGAGAACGTCGTCTTCCGCTACGACCACCGCGAGGTCCTGCGCGGCATCTCGCTCGAGGTGCGGCGCGGCGAGGTAGTGGCCTTCGTCGGCCCCTCGGGCGGCGGCAAGACGACGCTGGTCAACCTGCTGCCGCGCTTCTTCGACGTCTCGGACGGGCGAGTCGCCATCGACGGCGCGGACATCCGCGATCTCACGCTCACCAGCCTGCGCGGAATGATCGGGCTGGTGACGCAGGAGACGGTGCTCTTCAACGAGTCGGTCCGCAACAACATCGCCTACGGTCAGGTCGACCTGCCGATGGAGGCGGTCGAGGCGGCGGCACGCGCGGCCTATGCCGACGAGTTCATCCATCGAGCTGCCGCAGGGCTACGACACCGTGGTCGGCGAGGGGGGCGTGCGTCTCTCGGGCGGCCAGCGCCAGCGCCTCGCGATCGCGCGCGCGCTGCTCAAGAACGCGCCGATCCTGATCCTCGACGAAGCGACCTCGCAGCTCGACACGGAGTCCGAGGCGCTCGTCCAGGAGGCGCTCGGCAACCTGATGAAGGGGCGCACGACCCTGGTGGTCGCCCATCGCCTGTCGACCATCACGCGCGCCGACCGGATCTACGTCGTCGAAGGGGGCCTGGTGGTCGAGCAGGGCAGCCACGAGGAGCTGCTCGCGCGCGGCGGCACCTATCGCCGGCTCTACGAGCTGCAATTCCGCGAGTGAACGCTGCCGACAGCGCCGCGGGGAGCCGACCGCCAGTGCAGACGGGCGAGGAGGGGGGTGCGCGCGTGGCCCTGATCGCCTGGCTCGCCACCCAGGTCGTTCGCCTGCTCCGCGCCTCGGTTCGCCTGCGCTTTCACGACGACGCCACCGTCCGGGAATGGGAGCGCGGCCGGCAGCGCTTCCTGCTCGCCTTCTGGCACCGCCACCTCCTGCTCATGCGCTACGCTTACCGCGGCGATCGCATGAGCGTCCTGGTCAGCCGGAGCCGCGACGGCGAGTTGATCTCGCGCGTCATGGCGCGGCTCGGCATCCGCACGAGCCGCGGGTCGAGCTCGCGCGGCGGCGCGGTCGGCCTGCGCGACCTGCTGCGCGAGGCGCGTTCCGGCTCGGACATCGCGGTGACGCCGGACGGGCCGCGCGGACCGCTGCGCGAGGTCCAGCCGGGCGTCGTGCTCGCGGCGGCGGCGAGCGGGCTGCCCCTGATCCCGGTGGCGATGGCGGCGACCCGCTCGCGGCAGCTGCGGAGCTGGGACCGCATGCCGGTGCCGCTGCCGGGAAGCCGTGTCGACATCGTCTACGGCGCGCCGCTGCGCGTGCCGCGCGACGCGAGGGTCGAGGAGTGGGCGCCGCGCATACAGGCGGCGATCAACGCCGCCGAAGAGCGCGCCGAGAGGCTGGCGCGGGGAGAGAACGCTTGAAGAGCATGACCGGCTTCGGCCGCGGTGCCAGCGCGCCGGATGGCCCGCGCGTCGTCGCCACCGTGCAGGGGTGGAATCACCGCTTCGCGGACATCGTCCTCCGCCTGCCCGAGGAGCTGCGGGCGAGCGAGTCCGAGCTGCGCGCGCGTGTCGCGGCGTTCGTCGGCCGCGGGCGCTGCGAGGTCGTGGTCAAGATGGAAGAAGCCCGCGCTTCGTCGGCGCCCGCGCGCCATCGATCGCGACGCGCTGGCGCGTTTCCTGGCCGACGGCGCGGAGCTCGTCGCCAGTGGCCAGGTCGACCCGCGCCTGACGTTGGGGGACCTCTCCCGCTCGCCCTTCGTCGTCGCCGCCGGCGCGGTGACGCCGAGTGAGGGCGAGACGATGGCGCGCGCCGTCGTGGCGCTCGATGGCGCGCTCGGCGAGTTCGACGCCGCGCGCATCACCGAAGGGCGTCGTCTCGAGGAGTCGCTGCTCAGGCTGCTCGATTCGCTGGCGGCGCTCGCAGCGCGGATCGCCCTCCAGCGCGAGGGTCTCCTGGAGCGGCTGCGCGAGGGGCTGTCACGGCGGATCGAAGCTGTGCTGCCCGGAGGGAGCGAGGCGCTGCCCGCCGAAAGGCTGGCGCAGGAGGTCGTGCTGCTGGTCGATCGCCACGACGTGCACGAAGAGCTCGAGCGATTGCGCGGCCATCTCGCCGGGTTCCGCGAGGCGGTCGCCGGCGGCGGGCCGCACGGCCGCAAGCTGGACTTCCTGGTGCAGGAGATCCTCCGCGAGCTGAACACGCTCGGCTCGAAGAGCCGCGACCTCGAAGTGACGCGCTCGGTCGTGGAGGCCAAGGTGCTCAACGAACAACTGCGGGAGCTGGTCCAGAATGTCGAGTGACGCCAGGATTCCCCCGCGGGGCGACCTCTTCCTCCTCTCGGCGCCGTCGGGGGCGGGCAAGACGACGCTGATCCGCGCCAGCATGTCCGAGCTCGACGCTTCGGGGCCGATCGCCTTTTCGGTGAGCCATACCACCCGGCAGCCGCGAGCGGGGGAGGAGGCGGGGCGCGACTACAACTTCGTCGATCGCGCCGAGTTCCAGCGCATGATCGCCGCCGACCAGTTCCTCGAGTGGGCGGAGGTACACGGCAACTACTACGGCACCTCGAAGGAAGCGGTGCTGCCGCTGCTCGAGCGGGGAGTCGACGTGCTCGTCGACCTCGACGTCCAGGGAGCGGAGCGGCTGATGCGCTCGTTCCCGGAGGCGCATTCGATTTTCGTCCTGCCGCCGTCGTACGACGATCTCGTTCAGCGGCTGGAGGGAGGGCGCTCGATGGGCGGGAGGAGATCCTTCGTCGACTCGCCGTCTCGCTCTGGGAGATCAAGCGCTACGATTCGTATCAATATGTTATCGTCAACGACGATGCCGAGCGCGCCACGCGGGCGCTGACGGCGATCATTCTCGAAAAGCGGCACCGGCGAGCGCGGATGGAGAGGCGTGTGGGCGAGGTCCTCGCGGACTTCGAGCGCGCCCGGCGCGCCGCCGGCAGTTGACGGTTCCCGGAGAAGCGATGGAGAGAATTCCCGAGCGCGTGGACAGTACCTTCCGGTTCATCCTGATCGCAGCGAATCGCGCCGAGCAGCTCATGCGCGGCGCGCGGCCGCGAATCGACGTGCCGCACGGAACCAAGCCGAGCCGCATCGCCCTGCGCGAGGTTTCCGAGGACCTCGTCGACTGGGACTACGGTCCGCCCCCGATGCCGGTCGAAGAGCCGGCTCCCGGGGCCGAGGCCGGCGAGGTCTCCGAGGCGGGCTGAGCCCGATACCGTGGCGCCTTCCGGCTCTCCGCGCGGTCGTGTTCTGCTCGGCGTCAGCGGCGGCATCGCCGCCTACAAGGCGCCGGAGCTGGTGCGGCGCCTGCGTGACCAGGGCCTCGAGGTGCGCTGCGCCCTGACGCCGTCGGCGCGCCAGTTCGTCAGCCCGCTGGCGCTCGAAGTCGTCTCGGGCGCCGCCGTCTACGGCGAGGAGTACCTCGCTCCCAACGGCAGCGGCGAGGAGCTCCACATCACGGCGGCCTCCCGGGCCGATCTCCTGCTCGTCGCGCCGGCGACCGCGCACACCCTGAGCGCGCTGGCCCTCGGCCTGGCCGACAACTTCCTGCTCACCACGGCGCTCGCTTTCCGCGGCCCGGTCGTCGTCGCGCCCGCCATGCACGCCGTGATGTGGGAGCAGCCGGCGCTGCGCGCGCGCGTCGCCGAGCTCGCGCAGCGCGGCGTCCGCGTCGTCGGACCGAGCGTCGGGCCGCTCGCTTCGGGCGAGGTGGCGATGGGGCGGATGGCGGAGGTGCCCGAGATCGTCGCCGCGGCGCTGGCCGCGCTCTCGCCGCGCGACCTCGCCGGGCGCCGCTTCCTGGTCACTGCCGGTCCGACCTTCGAGCCGCTCGATCCGGTGCGCTTCCTCGGCAACCGGTCGAGCGGCAAGATGGGCTTCGCGATCGCCGCCGCCGCCGCCGAACGAGGCGCGACGGTGACGCTGGTGGCGGGACCGGTCGCGCTGCCGACGCCCGCCGGCGTCGAGCGAATCGACGTCGAGACGGCGCTCGAGATGGAGGGCGCCGTGCGCCACCACGCCGCCGCGGCCGACGTGGTGGTCATGTCCGCCGCCGTCGCCGACTTCCGGCCCGCGAAGATGGCGACCGACAAGATCAAGAAGGCGAAGGGCGTGCCGCAGATCGACCTGGTGCGCAACCCCGACATCCTGAGCCTGCTGCCGGAATTGGCGCCGAACGCCCTGCGCGTCGGCTTCGCCGCCGAGACGACCGACCTCGAGGCCGAGGCGCAGCGCAAGCTGGCCGAGAAGGGCGCTCACCTGCTGGTCGCCAACGACGTCTCGCGCTCCGACATCGGCTTCGGCTCCGATCAGAACGAGGTCGTCGTCTTCCGCCGCTCCGGCGCGCCGCTGCGCCCCGGCCGCCAGCCCAAGAGCGCCCTGGCGCGCGAGCTGGTCGAGCTCTTCGCCCGCGAATTGCGGGAACTCCGCCGCGATGCCGCCGTCGCCGTCGAGCGCTGAGTTCCTTCGCTACCTGAACGAGATCGGCTGGAGCGAGCTCCGGCCGGACGCCGCGCGTTCGGCGTCGGAACCGGAGCCAGTGGCGGCGAGCCCGGCGCTGGCCGCGACGAAGACCGCTCCCGCGGTGCCCGCGGTGACGCGCCCGGCGGCCGATGTCACGGCGCCGGCAACCCTGGAGACGCTCGCCGCTCAGGCCGCCGTCTGCCGCGCCTGCGTCCTCTGCGAGACGCGCAACAAGGTGGTATTCGGCACGGGCAACCCGAACGCGGAGCTGATGTTCGTCGGCGAGGGGCCGGGCGCCGAGGAGGACCGGCGCGGCCTCCCCTTCGTCGGCGCGGCGGGCGAGAAGCTGAACCAGATCATCGCGGCGATCGGCTTCAGCCGCGACGAGGTCTACATCGCGAACATCGTCAAGTGCCGTCCGCCGGACAATCGCAATCCGCAGCCGGCGGAGGTCGAGGCCTGTCGCCACTTCCTCGCGCGGCAGATCGACCTCGTGCGCCCGAAGGTGATCGTGGCCCTCGGCAAAGTCGCGGCGCAGTCGCTGCTCGGCAGCAACGACGCGGTGACGCGCATGCGCGGGCACTGGTGGGAGGTGCGCGGCGTACCGATGCGCGTCACCTATCACCCGGCGGCCCTGCTGCGCGACTCCTCCCTGCGCAAGCCGACGTGGGAAGATATGCGGCTGGTGCGCGACCGCCTGCGGCCGCCCGTGACCTGACCGGAGGAGCTTCGCTTGCCATCCCAGATCGAGATTCACAGCGCCGGACGACGCCTGCCGGCAGTCGAACGCGTCGCCATCGCCGTCCTCGACACCGACCGCGGCACGGCGCCCGAGGCGCCGCGCGCCCTGCGCGCCGCGCTCGACCGGGTGGTGCGGAGGCGCGGTTGGAAGGCCGAGGAGGGACAGAGCGGCGAAGCGGAGCTCGGCGCCGGGCGCACGCTCGCCGTCCACGGCCTCGGCGCCGCGGACAAGCTCGACGGGCGCCGGCTGCGCAAGTTCGTCGACCGCGCCGTCGCCGACGCGGTGAGCGCCAACGCTCGCTCGCTCGCCATCGTCCTGCCGGATCATGCGTGCGCACGCGGCGAGCGGAATGCCGAGCGGCTGGGGCGCGAGGTCCTCCTCTCCGGCTACAGATTCGACCGCCTGCGCTCCGAGCGCAAGCCGACGAAGTTGCGAGACGTGACCTTGGTGCCTCCGGCGGGCGAGGGAAAGTCCTTCGCCAACGGCGTCGAAGCGGGCGTCGCGATCGGCTCCGGCGTCGTGCTGGCACGCGATCTCGCCAACACGCCGCCCAACGAGGCGACGCCGGCCTGGATGGCCGCGCGGGCCCGCGAGCTGGCGCGGCGGCATCGCGCGCGCATCCAGATCCTCGGGCCGGCGGAGCTCCGCCGCAAGGGCATGGGCGGCATCCTGGCGGTCGGCGGCGGCTCCGCCAATACGCCGCGCATGGTGCGTCTCGAGTGGGGACGCGGACCGCGCACCATCGCGCTCGTCGGCAAGGGGGTCACCTTCGACACCGGCGGCATCTCGATCAAGCCCGCCGGGCAGATGGAGGAGATGAAGTGGGACAAGTGCGGCGCCTGTGCCGTCCTCGGGATCCTCGAGGCGGTGGCGCGCCTGCGCCTGCCGATCCGCCTGCGCTGCTACCTGCCACTCGCGGAGAACATGCCGGACGGCGCCGCCTACCGCCCCGGCGACATCGTTCGCCTCGCCAACGGCAAGACGGTCGAGATCTACAACACCGATGCCGAAGGGCGGATGATCCTCGCCGATGCGCTGGCCTGGGCGAGCGACGAGAAGCCCGACGCGCTGATCGAGTATTCGACCCTCACCGGCGCCTGCGTCGTCGCGCTCGGGCCGACCGGCGCCGGCGTCTTCACGCCGCACGACGACCTCGCTGCCGGCCTGCTGGCGGCGGCGGAGGAGGCTGGCGAGCGCCTCTGGCGCCTGCCGCTCTGGGAGGAGTTCCTCGACGAGATGCGCGGCACCCACGCCGACCTGATCAACTCGGGCGGCCGCTGGGGGGGCGCCTCGACCGCGGCCGCCTTTCTGTCGCAGTTCGTGGGCGAGCTCGAGCGCTGGGCGCATCTCGACATCGCCGGTCCGGCCTACCGCGGTGAGGGGAAGGATCGGCGTGGCGCTACCGGTTACGGCGTCGCGCTGACCGTCAACTGGCTCCGTCGCGGCGAGGCCTGACGGGCCCGGCCGGCGGCGCTCGCGCCCGATGCTCGAAGTCCGGGATCTCGAAGTCTCTTTTCCCGCCGTCAGCGGCGAAGCGCGCGCGGTGCGCGGCGCCAGCTTCCGGCTCGAGCGGGGAGAGATCCTCGGCATGGTGGGAGAGTCGGGATCGGGCAAGACGCTGACGGCCCTGGCGGTACTCGGCCTGGTGCCGGCGCCGGGACGGATCGCGGCGGGATCGATCCGGCTCGAGGGGCGGGAGCTGCGCGACCTGGCGGAGAAGGACTACCGGAAGGTGCGCGGTGGCCGCATCGGGCTCGTCTTCCAGGAACCGTCGGCAGCGCTCAATCCGGTGCTGACGATCGGCAGCCAGATCGTCGAGGCGATACGGGCCCACCTGCCGCTGTCGAAGCGCGAGGCACGCCAGCGTGCCGCCCGGCTGCTCGCCGACCTCGCCGTTCCCGAGCCGGAGGAGCGGATGAGGCTCTACCCGCACGAGCTCTCCGGCGGACAGCGCCAGCGGGCGCTGCTGGCGATCGCTCTCGCCGCATCGCCCGACCTGCTGCTCGCCGACGAGCCGACGACGGCGCTCGACGTCACGGTGCAGGCGCAGGTGCTCGAGCTGCTGGCGACGCTGCGACGCGAGAAGGGACTCGGCATCCTCCTGGTCAGCCACGATCTCGGCGTGGTCGCCGAGGTCTGCGATCGCCTGCTGGTGCTCTACGCCGGCCAGGTCGTCGAGGAAGGGCCCACGGGCGAGGTGCTCGCGGCCCCCGCGCATCCCTACACGCGGGCGCTGCTCGCCGCCGTGCCGCGCGCCGGCGAAGGACGGGCGGCGGGGCCGCTGGCTTCGATTCCCGGCGCCGTCCCGGCGCTCGACGCGCTGCCGCCGGGGTGCGTCTTCCATCCGCGCTGCGCGGACGCCGTCGCCCGCTGCCGGGAGAGCGAGCCCGCGCCGGTGCGGATCGGTGCCGGACGCTCCGCACGCTGCCACCTGGCGGTGCCGGCAGGGGACGCGTGAGCGCGCTGCTCGAAGTGCGCGGCCTGCGCAAGGAGTTTCCGCGTCGCGGACTGCTCGCGGGGGGCCGCCGGAGGGTGGCCGCGGTCGCCGGCGTCGACCTGACGCTGCGGACGGGGGAGACGCTGGCGCTGGTCGGCGAGTCGGGATCCGGCAAGACGACGCTCGGGCGCTCGATCCTGCGGCTGATCGAGCCGAGCGCGGGGGAGATCCGCTTCCGCGGCGAGGACCTTCGCTCCCTGCCGCGGCGCGAGATGCGCCGCCGCCGGCGCCATCTGCAGATGATCTTCCAGGATCCCTGGGGCTCGCTCGACCCGCGCCAGCGTGTCGGCGATGCGGTCGTCGAGCCCCTCGTCGCGCACGGTCTCTGCCCGCGGCCGGAGCGGTCCGCGATGGCCGCGCGCCTGCTCGCGGAGGTCGGTCTGCCGGCGGACGCCGCGGCGCGCTACCCGCACGAGTTCTCCGGTGGCCAGCGGCAACGGATCGGCATCGCGCGGGCGCTCGCCACCTCCCCCGAGCTGCTGATCGCCGACGAGCCGGTTTCGGCGCTCGACGTGTCGGTTCGCGCCCAGGTGATCAACCTTCTGGTCGAGCTGCGCGCTCGCCGGGGTCTCTCGATGCTGTTCATCTCCCACGACCTGGCGCTCGTCGAGCGGATCGCCGACCGGACCGCGGTGCTCTACCTGGGCCGCATCGTCGAGGAGGCGTCGGCGGGGGAGCTGGCGCGGGAGCCGCTTCATCCCTACACCGCGGCGCTTCTCTCGGCGGTTCCCCGGCTCGCGCCGGAGGGGCGCCGGGAGCGCCTCCGGCTGGCCGGAGATCCGCCCGACCCGGCATGCCCGCCGCAGGGGTGTGTCTTCCATCCGCGTTGCCCGATCGCCCGCGAAGTCTGCCGCCGGGAGGCGCCGGAGCTCGCCGGAGTGGCCGCAGGGCGGCGGGTCGCCTGCCATTTCCCGGGCGAGATCGCCTCGCCGGCCCGTTCGGCGGCTGGCGAAGTGGAACCTTTCCCGCTTCCCGACGTAAAGAGAGACGCCCCCCAACCGGGCTCAAACCGATGAGGACACGAGGCATGAACGGACTTCGAAGCACTCTCGCGCGACGCTCCACGACGTTCGTCGCGCTCTTCGCGACGAGCCTGCTCGCCCTGCCGGGCGAAGCCCTGCTGGCCGCCGAGCCGCGGGTGGTCAGCTCCCAGCCGATCGAGAACGGCGAGGCGGCCCTCCGGTTCGAGGGGGACAGCCTTCAAGCTGACCCTCGACGAAGCGATCGAGCTCGCCCTGCAGCGCAACCTCGGGCTCGCCGTGCAGCGCTATTCGCGCGAGCAGGCCCGCCTCGGCGTCCAGGAGGCGCTCGGCATCTACGATTTCGGCCTCGGCGCCAGCGCTTCGAGGGCGCACGACGATTCGCCGCTCGCCTCGACGCTCGAAGGCGTCAAGGTGCAGAGAACCGACTCGACGCAGGGCTCGCTCGGCGTCTCGCGCCTGCTGCCGACCGGCGGCACGGCGACGCTCGGGCTCACCGGTTCGAAGTACGACACCAACGCGCTCTCGTTCGGATTGAATCCGTCCTACCAGGGGGGGCTCAGCCTCTCGTTCGCGCAGCCGCTGCTCAAGTCCTTCGGCCGCGACCAGACCGAGTTCGGAATCCGGGTGGCGCGGCTGTCGAGCGACGAGTCCAAGGAGGACTTCACGGCCGAGGTGATCAGCACCATCCAGAAGGTCGAGACGGCCTACTGGTCCCTGGTCGAGGCGCGCGAGCAGCTCAAGGTCGCCGAGGAGAGCCGGCGGATCGCCGTCCAGCTCCATCAGGACAACAAGGTCCGCGTCGACGTCGGCACGCTGGCTCCGCTCGAGCTGGTATCGAGCGAGGCCGGCATCGCGACGCGCGAAGAGGAGGTCATTCGCGCCCGCGCCGACATCGGGAACGCCGAGGACGTCCTCAAGACGCTGCTCCGCCTCCAGGGCCCCGAGGCCTGGGCCGCGGCCATCGTTCCGGAGACCGAGCCCGACATCCAGGGCCCGACCGTGAACCTCGACGAGGCGATGACGAGCGCTCTCGCCTCGCGCCCCGAGCTCGCCCGCGAGAAGCTCGCGCAAGAATCACGGGCGCTCGAGGCGGCTTACTACACGGGGCAGACGCGCCCGCGTCTCGACCTCAAAGTCTCTTACGGCTACAGCGGCATCGGCGGCGACCTGATCCTCGCGCGCGACGCCAACGGCAACCCGATTCAGATCCTCCCCGGCGGCATCAACGACGCCTGGGATCAGATCTCGAACACCGATTTCC
The DNA here is from genome assembly GCA_963699245.1 of Thermoanaerobaculia bacterium. Classification (GTDB taxonomy): domain Bacteria; phylum Acidobacteriota; class Thermoanaerobaculia; order Multivoradales; family JAGPDF01; genus JACTMI01. The sequence goes on along the minus strand of OY969426.1, from coordinate 573,110 downwards.
CGGCCTGGAGCGTCGGGCTCGAGTTCGGCTACCCGATCGGCAACCGTACGGCGAAGGCCCGCGCGGCCATCGCGCGGCTCAACGAGGAGCAGGGGAAGACCGGGCTGGAGCAGCTCGAGCAGATCATCACGACCGAGGTCCGGCTCGCCGTGCGCGGTCTCGACACCGCCAGGCAGGAGCTCGAAAGCGCCCGCGTATCGGTACGGTTGCAGAACGCCAACCTCGACGCCGAGCGCAAGAAGTTCCTCAACGGCCTGTCGACCAGCTTCCAGATCCTGCAAGTCGAAGACGACCTGACGGCGGCCCGCAGCCGCGAGGTCCAGGCGGTCACCGGCTACCGCAAGGTGCTGGTCGAGTATTACCGCGCCATCGGCAAGCTGCTCGACCAGACCCAGGTGTCGATCGCCGACTGATCGACGGCGATGGGGTAGATTCCCGGCGAATCGCCGGGAGGGGAGCACGCCGATGATCGATCCGTCGCCGGATTCCGGCGCCGCTGCGGAGAGCGGCGGCGCCACCTTGCGCCATCTGGGTGCCGTCCTGATCTCGCCGCGCGAGGGCTTCGCCTCGATCGCCGCCCGCCCGACCTTCGCGCTTGCCCTCGATCCTGCTGGTCGCTCTCGGCGCCGCGGCGGCATGGGTGGGACTTTCCAGGGTCACGGCTGGCGATCTGATCGGCTCGATCGAGGCCTCGGGCAGGCCGGTGCCCCCGAAAATGCGCGAGGACCCGACGCAGGCTCTGGCGCTGGTCCGCACCAGCCAGGTCGGCGTGGCGATCGTTTTCGCGCCGCTGGTCTACCTCGCTGCTCGGCCGGCATCTTCCTCGTCACCTTCAGGATGCTCGGCAGCGATCTCACCTTCCGCCAGAGCCTCGCCACGACGGTGCACGGCTTCCTGCCCTTCGGGCTGGCGGCGCTCGCCGGCATCGCGATCGCCCTCGGTCGCGACGAGATCCGGCTGGCCGACATGCAGGCAGGCGGGCTCGTGCCATCCCATCTCGGCGTTCTGGCCGGCGAGAACGCCGGCAAGGTCCTGCGCGCTCTGCTCGGCAGTGTCGATCTCTTCTCGGCCTGGTGCGTGGCGCTGCTGGCGACGGGCTACCGGGTGGTGGCGCGGGTCTCCCGCGGCGCCGCCTGGGGCGTCGTCGGTTCCCTCTGGGCGGTCGGCATCCTGATCAAGCTGGCGCTCGCCGCCATTTTCTGACTTTCCGGAGCCCCTAACGATGAAGCGCAAGGTCTGGGCCGTCGCTGGCGGTGCAATCGTCCTCGTCGCCCTGGTGATTGCCGGAATCCGCTCCGGCGGCTCCAAAGAGAAGCTTTCGGTCTACGTCGAGAAGGCCGCGCGGCGGGACATCGCGCAGACCGTCAAAGCCGCGGGCCAGGTCCAGGCGCGGGTCAAGGTCAACATCTCGGCCCACGTGATCGGCAAGATCGACAAGCTCTTCGTCAAGGAGGGCGACGCCATCTCCGCCGGCAGCCCGTTCCTCCAGCTCGAGCAGCAGGCCTTCCTGGCGGCCCGCGACGACGCCAAGGCGCGTCTCGCCATGGCGACGACCGAGGTCCACCAGGCGGAGGTCGCGTACCGCGACCAGGAAGTCCGTCTGCGCCGGGCGCAGCAGCTCTTCGCCGACGAGGTTTCTCCCGAGGAGTCGCTCGAGTCCGCCGAGCTCCAGCACGAGTCGGCACGGCTGCGCGTCGAGAGCTCGCGCGAAGGGGTGAACCAGGCCCGGGCGTTGCTCGACAAGGCCGCGGACGACCTGCGCAAGACGACCATCTACGCGCCGCTGACCGGGCGGGTCGTCGCGCTCAACGCCGAGGTGGGCGAGGTGGTGGTGTCGGGCACGATGAACAATCCGGCCTCGGTGATCGGCACGATCGCCGACCTCTCCGAGATCCTGGTCGAGATCGACGTCGACGAGACCGACATCGTTCACCTGGCGGAGGGGCTGGGCGCCAGGGTGGAGGTCGACGCGCTCCCCGACGAGAGCTTCGCCGGCCGGGTGGTCGAGGTCGGCAGCTCCGGATTCAACAAGCCGGCACAGCCCGACGTGCAGTTCTTCCGCGTCAAAGTGCTGCTCGACCGTCCCGACGCGCGGCTCCGCCCGGGCATGTCGGCCCGCGCCACGATCCAGGTCACCAGCCACGCCGGCGCGGTGGTGATTCCGATCCAGAGCGTCGTCGAGCGCGAGCCCGCGGCAGTGAAGGGGGCGGCACCGGCCGACCCCGAGGCGCCGAAGGGGGAAGCCGCCCGCGCCCTGCCGACGGTCTACGTCGTCGAGGGGACGACCGCGCGCCAGCGCACGGTGCGAACCGGTATCTCGGACGCGACGCACGTCGAGATCGTCGAAGGGGTGGGCGAAGGCGACCGGATCGTGACCGGACCCTACCGCTCGCTCAAGAAGCTCGCGGACGGCGACGCGGTGAAGGTCACCGATCCAGCCAAGGAAGAGGCGAAAGCCGACAGCGAGCGCCGGAGCGGGGGCGACTGATGGCGCTGCTCGAGCTGCGCGATGTCCGCAAGACCTATGACATGGGCATCGAGAAAGTGCACGCGCTCAACGGGGTCGATCTGGACATCGCGCGCGGCGAGTACGTCGCCATCATGGGCCCCTCGGGGAGCGGCAAGTCGACGCTGATGAACCTGCTCGGCTGCCTCGACACGCCGAGCTCCGGGACCTACCACCTGAACGGCGCGGCGGTCGAGAAGATGAGCGACCTCGAGCTCGCTGCCGTGCGCAACCGGGAGATCGGCTTCGTCTTCCAGACTTTCAACCTCCTGCCGCGCACGCCGGCGCTCGCCAACGTCGAGCTGCCGCTGGTCTACGCCGGCGTCTCGCGGCACGACCGGCATGCGCGGGCGCGGCGGGCGCTCGACCGCGTCGGGCTGGCCGACCGCGCCGATCACGAGCCGAACGAGCTCTCGGGAGGCCAGCGGCAGCGCGTCGCGATCGCCCGCGCGCTGGTCAACGAGCCCTCGATCCTGCTCGCCGACGAGCCGACCGGCAACCTCGACTCGGCGACCTCGGCCGACATCATGCGGCTCTTCGACGAGCTGCACGGACAGGGCAACACGGTCATCCTGGTCACCCACGAGCCCGACATCGCGGCCCACGCCCGCCGCCGCGTCGTGCTGCGCGACGGCCGCATCGTCGTCGACGAGCCGCAGGCGAAAGCGAGCTGAGCCATGGTGCTGGGCGAGAACCTCCGCGTCGCCTTCTTCGCCCTGCGGGCGAACAAGATGCGCTCGATCCTCACCACGCTGGGCATCATCATCGGCGTCGCCGCGGTGGTCGCGGTCGTCTCGATCGTTCAGGGGCTGCAGTTCATGATCACCCGCGAGCTGCAGGGCGTCGGCGCCACCTACGTCATGGTGGTGCCGCAGCGCGACGAGCAGCGCGGTCCCGGCATCGTGGCGCGCCAGGTGCGCCTGACCTGGGAGGACGGCCAGGCGATCCAGGAAGGGGTGCGGGGCATCCGGCTGATGACGCCGCTGGTGGGGGGCGGGAGCAGCTCAAATTCCGCGACCGCAACCACACGCCCGAGTTCGTCTTCGGCGTCAACGAGAACTGGCCGGAAGTCTCGAACTACACCGTCCGGCTCGGGCGCTTCTTCTCGCGCCTCGACCTCGCGCAACGGCGCAAGGTGGCGGTGATCGGGCCGAAAGTGGTCGAAGAGCTCGGCCTCGGCGCCGATCCGGTCGGGCGCGACATCTACGTCGGCTCGCTGCCGGCGACCGTGATCGGCGTGATGGAGAAACGCGGACAGTCGCTCGGCACCGACATCGACGACCTCGTCTTCATTCCGTTCGACACCGCGCTCAATCTCTTCGGGCGGAACGCCGGCGACCAGGTGCAGCTGCGCATTCAGGCGCGCAGCGCGGACGTGGTCGACCAGGTCAAGGACGAGATCACCCGCCTGCTGCGGGTCCGGCACCACCTCGCGGAGGGGCAGCCCGACGACTTCGAGGTCGTCTTGCAGGACGAGATCCTCAAGACGGTCAGCAAGGTGCTGGGAGGCGTCACCGCCGTGGTCGGCGGGGTCGTCGGCATCGCGCTGCTGGTCGGCGGCATCGGGATCATGAACATCATGCTGGTCTCGGTCACCGAACGCACGCGGGAGATCGGCGTCCGCAAGGCGGTCGGAGCGCGCCGGCAGGACATCCTGGTCCAGTTCCTGATCGAAGCGGTGACGCTGTCGGTGCTCGGCGGGGTGGTCGGCCTGGCGCTCGGCTACGGCATCGGAGCGGGGGTCGCCGCGATCCTGCCGGGGGAGTGGCCGCCGGCGCACGTGCCCGTCTGGGCGGTCCTCCTCGCCTTCGGGTTCTCGGTCGCGGTCGGGGTCTTCTTCGGGATCTATCCGGCGGGCAAGGCCTCGCGGCTCGATCCGATCGAAGCGCTGCGCTACGAGTAGGTTCCGCGTCGACCGCAGGCGCCCTGGTGCCGGAGGAGGGAGTCGAACCCACATGCCCTTACGGACGGGGGATTTTGAGTCCCCTGCGTCTGCCATTCCGCCACTCCGGCGCAGCAGAAGATCGTAAGGGGCGGCGGAAACCCTGTCAATGCTTGAAGTTGGCCGCGGCCGGTCAACCGGTCCCCGCCCGGCCCTGGCCGGCAGGCCCGTTCTTCGCCGGAGTCGCCTCCTAGGACCTTGACGGGAAGGGCCGTTTCGCGCTATCCTCCCCGCGCTGGTAGTCGCCTCATCCGCCTCAATCCAAAGAACTTAGGCAAGGAGAAACCGACTCGTGACGTTCAAGATCGGCCAGAAGGTCGTCTACCCCAACCACGGGGTCACGGTCGTCGAGGAGATCGCCACCAACACCATCGACGGCACCGAGCGCATGTGTTACCACCTGCGGCTCCTGTCGAGCAATTCGAAGGTGATGGTGCCGAAGGACAACCTCGACCTCGTCGGACTTCGTCCGCTTTGCGAGATCAAGGAGATCAAAGCGGTGCTGACCATTCTCGAGAACGGCGCTTTCGACGCCCAGAAGGACTGGAAGGGGCGTTACAAGCAGAACGTCGAGAAGATGAAGACGGGACGCATCACGGAGGTCGCAGAGGTGCTGCGCAACCTGAAGTTCGTCAGCCAGCGCAAGAGCCTCTCGTTCCGCGAAAAGAAGATGTACGAGCGCGCCAAGCACTTCATCGTGAGCGAGCTCGCGCACGTCAAGGGGCTCCCGGAGCGTGACGCCGAGGCGCAGGTGGAGCGCGCCCTGTCGTCGAGCGTCGCCAAGCGCGCGCGCGCGGGGCAGCTCGCCAGCTGACGTTTCCGAACGAGCCGGTCGATCCAACCCGGGGCCGCGTCGGCGATGACGACGCGGCCCCTCGCTTCGATGACGGAGCCCGCTTGAACCGCGACCATCTTCTCTTCCTGCTCATCGGACTGCTGGCCGGATTCCTGGTCGGTTACATCTCCCACGAGGCGATGACGGGCGTTCAGCCCCCGCGCGTCGCGCCCGGCACGGAAGTGGCGGCGATGCCCCAGCAGGCGCCGCCGGCCGAGCAGGGGAGCGCGCCGGCGGGCGGCCCGCCGATGGCGGAGATCAACCGCCTGCGCGCCGTCGTCGAGCAGAACCCGAACGACAAGGACGCCCTGCGCCAGCTCGCCAACCTGAATTACGACATCGCCAACTGGCCGCGCGCCCAGGAGCTCTACGAGCGCTACCTCAAGCTCGACCCGCAGAATCCCGACGTGATGACCGACCTCGGCATCACGCTGCGCTCGCAGGGGCAGCTCGATCGCGCGCTCGAGCTCTTCCGCCAGGCGCAGAAGCTGAATCCGGACCACTGGCAGGCACGCTTCAACGAGATCGTCGTCCTCGCTTTCGACCGCCGTGACTTCGCGGCCGCCGAGACGGCTCTCGCCGAGCTCGAGAAGCGGGCTCCCGGCAACCCGGAAGTGGCGCGACTGACGCAGGAAGTGCGCAAGCTCAAGGAAGGCGGTTAGTGCCCGGAACGGCGGACTCCTCCCTTCTGGTCGAAGTCGCCGTTCCCATCCCCGGCTCGGGCCCGCTCACCTACGTCGTCCCCAGCTCTCTCCGCTCCTGGATCCGCCCCGGGTCGCGAGTACGCGTCCGGCTGGGCAGGCGGCGCGCCACCGGCCTCGTATGGGCGTTGACCGAGTCGGTTCCGGAGGGAGTCGAGTTGCGCGAGATCGAGTCGCTGCTCGACCTCGAGCCGATCCTTCCCGACGACCTGATGGAGCTCGCCCACTTCACCGCCACCTACTACCTGGCGGGAGCCGGGGACGTGATCACGGCGATGGCGCCGTCCGATCTGCCGGCCTGGGGGGAGGGAGCGGTCGAACTGACCCCCGGCGGAGCGCTGGCGCCGGAGCGTGACGCTCTCGACGCAGCGCTGAAGCGCGAGCTTCTGGCGGCCGGGCGATTGCGGCGCGGAGATTTGCTCTCGCGTCTCCCCGATCCGGAGCTCCCGGAGCGGCTCGATCGCTGGCTGCGCGACGGGCGGCTTTCCGAGCCCGGGAGCGGCGCAGGCCGCCGCTACTCGACCGGCTACCGGCTCGCGCCCGGCCGGCTGGAGGACCACCTCGAACGCTGCGGGCGCTCGCCAGCGGCGCGCGAGGCCGTCACCCTGCTCGGCGCGCTCGGCCGGCCGGCCGGCGCCCAGGAATTGCGCGAGGGGAGCGGGGCGAGCGACGCGGTGCTGCGGCGGCTGGCCGGACTCGGCGTCCTGCAGCGTTTTCGGCAGGCGGAGCGGATCGACCTCGATCGCCACCTGCTGCGCAAGCGCGGCGAGAGCCCGCCGGAGATCGAGCTGCGCGCCGAGCAGGCCGAGGCGCTCGGAGCGCTCGAGCGGGCACTCGCCGAGCGTACATTCCGCAGTTTCCTGCTGCAGGGCATCACCGGCTCGGGCAAGACCGAGGTCTACCTGCGCGCCACCGCCGAGGCGCTGCGGCGGGGAGGCTCGGCGATCCTGCTGGTGCCCGAGATCGCGCTGGTGCCGGCGCTGGCGCGGGCGGCGCTCGATCGCTTCGCCGACAAGGTCGCGGTAATGCACTCCGGGCTCGGCGCCGCCGAACGCCTCCAGGAGTGGGAGCGCATCCGGAGCGGCGAGGCGCGGGTCGTCGTCGGAGCGCGCTCGGCGCTCTTCGCGCCGCTGCGGGACCTCGCCCTGATCGTGGTCGACGAGGAGCAGGACTCGGCCTACAAGCAGGAGACGGTGCCGCGCTACCACGGCCGCGACCTGGCGCTGGTTCGCTGCCGGAAGGCCCTGGCGGTCGCTCTCCTGGTCTCCGCGACGCCGAGCCTCGAGGCGCGCCAGGCGGCCGCCGGCGGCCGGTCGGGCTTCCTCCGGCTCGCCGATCGCGCCGGCAGCGCGGGTCTGCCGGAGGGGATCCTGGTCGACCTGCGGGCCGAGCCGCGAACTCCGCGCGCCGGAGAGCTCGTGTTCTCCTCTCGATTGCTCACCGAGATCGAGCGCACGCTCGCTGCCGGCGACCAGGCGATCCTGCTGCGCAACCGGCGCGGCTACGCGCCCGTCCTCCTCTGTCGCGCCTGCGGCGAGGACTTCCGCTGCGACGACTGCGGTCTGCCCCGCACCTGGCACCGGCGCGACGGGCGGCTCGTCTGCCACTGGTGCGGCTCGGGCCGCCCGGTGCCGGCGCATTGCCCGAAATGCGGGGCGGAGGCGCTCGAAGCGGTCGGCTCGGGGACCGAGCGGGTGGAAGAGGCACTGCGCGAGCTCTTTCCGGGGGTCGTTATCGACGTTCTCGACCGCGACGCCACCCGCCGTGTCGGCTCGGCGGCGGCGATCCTCGAGAGGGTGCGGAGCGGCGAGACCCGGATCCTCGTCGGCACGCAGATGCTCTCGAAGGGGCATCACTTCCCGGGCGTGGCGTTGACCGCGGTGCTGTCGGCCGACGCGTTGCTCGGCTTCCCGGACTTCCGGGCGGTGGAGCGGACCTACGCGCTCCTCACCCAGCTCGCCGGCCGCGCCGGCCGCGGCGAGCGCCCCGGCCGCGTCGTGCTGCAGACCTACCATCCCGAGCACTACGCAATCCGCGCCGCGTTGAACCACGACGACGCGATCTTCGCCGAGCAGGAGCTCCGATTCCGGCGCATGTTCGCCTATCCGCCCTTCACGCGCCTCGCCCTGCTCCTGGTGCGCGACGCGAATCGCGAGCGGGGGAGGGCGCGAATCGAGGAGCTGGCCGGACGCCTGCGCGAGGCGAGCGCCGGGCGCGACGTGCGTCTCACCGGCCCCGCGCCGGCGCCGCTCGAGCGGCTGAAGGGGGAGTGGCGCTTCCAGCTCCTGCTGCGCTCGCCGTCGGGCGGCGCGCTGCGCACGGCGCTGCGCGCGACGCTCGACCGGCGGAGCGACCCCACGTTGCTGGTCGACGTCGACCCCTACCAGCTCCTGTGAGCGGTTTGACGCTCTTTTCCGGCGCCTGTTAAGGTCTCCACCCCCATGGCCGAAGCGACGTTCGAGGAGCCCCTGGCGGAGATTCGCCGTCGGATCGAGGAGCTCGAGGGCTACCCTGAGGCGGCCGGCCGCAGCCAGGAGCTGGCCGACCTGCGGAGCGAGCTCGGCCGCCGCACCCGCGAGATCTACTCCGGGCTCTCGCGCTGGCAGAAGACCCTCGTCGCTCGCCACTCGGATCGCCCCTACACGCTCGACTACATCGCCGCGCTGACCGAGGATTTCGTCGAGCTCCACGGCGATCGCGCCTTCGGCGACGACGCGGCGATCGTCGCCGGATTTGCCCGATTCCGCGGCCGTCCGGTCTGCGTGGTGGGGCACCAGAAAGGGCGGGGCACCAAGGACCGCATCGCGCGCAACTTCGGCCAGCCGCGCCCCGAGGGATACCGCAAGGCGCTGCGGGTGATGAAGCTCGCCGAGCGCTTCGGGCGCCCGATCGTCAGCCTCGTGGACACGCCGGGCGCCTATCCGGGCCTCGACGCGGAGGAGCGCGGCCAGGCCGAAGCGATCGCCCGCAACCTGATCGAGATGGCCAGTCTTCGCGTGCCGATCGTCGTGACGGTGACCGGCGAAGGGGGAAGCGGCGGCGCCCTGGCGCTGGGCATCGGCGACCGGGTCTTCATCCTCGAGTACGCGGTCTACTCGGTGATCTCGCCCGAGGGGTGCGCGGCGATCCTCTGGAAGGACCAGGAGAAGAAATCCGACGCCGCCGAGGCGATGAAGCTCACGGCGCCCGACCTCGAGGAGCTCGGCGTCGTCGACCGGGTCATTCCGGAGCCCCTCGGCGGTGCCCACACCGATCCAGCCGAAGCGGCGCGCCGCGTCGGCGACGCGATCGAGGGCGCGTTTCGCGAGCTCGAGCGCCTGCCCGTCGACCGTCTGCTGGCCGAGCGCTACGCGCGGTTCCGCCGCCTCGGCGCCTTCGAAGAGTCCTGACCTCCCACTCCGAAACGCGCTGGATCGCCGCCGAGCTGCCGCCGGCCGAGGCGGAGCTGCGGGAAGCCGGGTTCCCACCGCACCAGGCGGCGCTGCTGGCGCTGCGCGGCGTTACGTGCGACGGGGAAGCGCGGCGCTTTCTCTCGCCACGACGCGAGGATCTGGCCCCCATCGGAGCGCTCCCCGGCGCCGCCGCGGGGGTGGAGCGGCTGGCGGCGGCGGCGCGCTCCGGCGAGCGCGTCAGCCTGGTCGGGGACTACGACGTCGATGGGGTCAGCGCCGCGGCGCTGCTGGCAACCGTATTGAGGCGCGGCGGGGCGGCCGTCGACGTCGTTCTGCCGCGTCGCGATCGCGATGGCTACGGGCTCAACGCCGGGCATGTGCGCGCCGCGCGCGAGGCGGGGGCGGCGCTCCTTCTGGCGGTGGACAGCGGCACCAACTCCGGCGACGCCTGGGAAGAGGCCGCGCGGCTCGGCGTCGACCTGGTGGTCGTCGATCACCACCTGCCGGAGGAGCCGCCGCGCGGCAGCGGCATCCTGATCAATCCGCGCCTGCCGGGAGCGCCGGCGGGGCTGCTCGAATCGACGGCCGCGGGGCTCGCGCTTCGGCTGGCCGAGGCGCTGCTCGCAGAGCTCGCCGTCGAGCTCTCCTGGGAGTCGCTGGCGCGCGTTGCCAGCCTCGGGGTCATCGCCGACGTCGCCCCGCTGGTCGGCGACAACCGGATCATCGCCGCGCTCGGCACGGCAGCCCTCGCCGGCGCCCGCTCGCCGGGTCTCCGCGCGCTGGCCGAGGTTGCCGGCCTCGACGGGCAGGTGCGCGCCGCGGACGTCGCCTTTCGTCTCGCCCCGCGCCTGAACGCGGCCGGCCGGCTGGGTACCGCGGACGAAGCCCTCGAGCTCCTGCTCACGCGCGACCCGGCTCGCGCGCGCGAGTTGGCGGAGCTGCTCGACCGCCGGAACGCCGAGCGGCGGGCGATCGAAGAGCGCCTGCTCGCGGAAGCGCGCGCACAGCTGGCTCGCAGCGGCGGCGGAGAAGCTCCCGGCATCGTCGCTGCCTGGAACGAGGGCTGGCATCGTGGCGTCGTCGGAGTCGCCGCCGCCCGGCTGGCGCGCGAGCTCCATCGGCCTGTACTCCTGCTCGCCGTCGAAGGGGAGCGGGCGACGGGATCGGGGCGCAGCGCGGCGGGATTCGGCCTGCACGAGTTCCTCGCTGCCTGGGCGCCGCGCTACGAGCGCTTCGGCGGACATGCGCAGGCGGTCGGGATGACCGTCGCGACCGCCGAGCTCGAAGCCCTGCGCGGCGAATGGGAGCAGGCGGCTCGCGCCTGGCTGCCGCGGTTGCGCGAGCGCCGGATCCGCTACGACCTCGCGCTCGCCCCGGGCGAAGTCGACCCGGACCTGCTTCGTCAGGTGGAGACGCTGGAACCCTTCGGCGCCGGCAACGACGAGCCGATCTTCCGGCTCGGGCCGTTTCGTCAGGTGGGAGAGGGAAGGACCTTCGGCGACGGTCATCTCGCCTTCGAGGTCGAAGCGGTCGACGAGCCCGGGCGCCGGCTGCCGGTCGTCGCCTGGCGCCGGCAAGGGGTGCGCCCGGATGCCCGGACGGGCGAATTCGAGCTGCTGGCCGCGCTGGAAAGGGATCGCTTCCGGGGCCTGCGGCTGCGGCTGGTCGATCTCCGGCCGGTGAACGACGGTGCGAGCGACTAGAATCCCGACCGTGGCACGAGCTTCCTCCTCGCCTTCTCGTCTCCGGCTGATTCGCCGGCTCCTGCTCGGCGCGATGCTGCTCCTGGTCGCCGCCGTCGGCGGGCTCTTCGTCCTCGGCCGGTCGAGCCGCCCGGCGCCCGAGGTGGAGGCTCCCCCGGCCGAGGCCCGCAAGAACGGCGCCGCGAGGCGGGCAGAGAAAGCGAAGGAGGAGGGAGCGGCGCTGCTCAGCGAGGGCTTCGACTACGAGCAGCAGGTCGAGGGCAAGCCGGTCTTCCGGCTGAAGGGGGACCGCTTCACGACCGACAAGGAGGGAAAGGTTTCGATCCAGAAGGCGCACATCGAGATCTTTCGCCAGGGGGAGCCCTTCCGCATCGAGAGCCGGGAAGCGGATTTCGATCCCGAAACCCACGACGCGCAGCTGCGGGGCGACGTGCACCTCGAAGGCGGCGGCGGCTGGTCGGTCGACGCTTCCCGACTGGACGTGGTGAGCGGCGGCAAGGTCGTGGTCTCGAAGGGAGAGCGGGTGAAGATCCGGCGCGGCGAAGGACTTCGCGGCGGCGCCGACCGCATCAGCTACGCCATGGACGACGAGCGGCTCCGGCTCGCCGGCAATGTCCGCCTGGGCGGGCGAGAGGAGCCCGACAGCCCGCGCGTGAGCGTCGCCGGCGACGAGCTGATCTGGGATCGCGACGGACGTTCGATCGAGGCGAGCGGAGGGATCGAGCTCGGCTGGGGCGAGAGCCGGGTAAGGGCGGCGGCGCTGACCGCGACGGTCGACGCTTCCCAGAACGGCTTCGAGCAAGCGACGCTCGCCGGCAAGGTCGAGGGCGTCGTCCGCCAGCCGGGAGAGCGCCGGCTCTCCTTCGGGGCGCAACGGGCAGAGGTGGCTTTCGAGGCGGACGGAAAGTCGCCCGCATCGGTGCGGCTGAGCAGCGAGGCCGCCAGCCAACCGGTCGAGGTCCGTCTGCGCGCGGAGCAGGAGAGCCCGCGAAACCTGCGCGCGCCGCTCGTGACGGTGCTCTTCAAGGGTGGACAGCCGGAGCTGGCGCGCGCCGAAGGAGGCGTCCTGCTCGAGGAGCGCGTGGCGCGGGGCCAGACCCGGAAGTTGACAGCGCAGACGCTCGACGGCAGGTTCGACGCCGGCGGCGACCTCGAGTCGGCGCAGGCCGAGACCGAGGTCGTGCTGACCGAGAAAGACCTGCGGGCGAGCGGCGACCGGGCCACGCTGTCGGCAGGGGGGGCGGTGGTGGCGCTCGAGGGCGCGCCGGCGCGGGCGCGCTCGGCCCGCGGTGAGCTTCTCGCGCCCCGACTCGACTACACGAGCGAGACCGGCCTGGTGCACGCCACCGGCGGGGTGCGCGCCAGCCTGCGTCCGGAGTCGAGCCCGATCGCCCGCGACCCGGCTGGGAAGAAGGACGATCCGGTCCAGATCGAATCGGCGCAGGGGGAATTCAACGAAGTGACGCAGTCGTTCGCGTTCGCTGGCGGCGTGCAGGCGATCCAGGGCACCAGCCTGCTCTTCGCGGATCGACTTTCGGGCAGCGACGCGACCGGCAAGAGCCGCGCCTCCGGCAGCGTGAAGACCATCTGGCGCAACCAGGGAGAGGCCGGGACCGCCAACGGGGGCACGACCACGACCACCGCGGGGACGCTCGATTACGACCGTACCTCGGGCGAGATCCATTACGCCGAGAGCGTCAAGGTGCGGCAGTCCCCTCGTGAGCTCACGGCGGACGACGTCGTGGTGATCCTCGACTCCGCCCAGCAGGCGAAGCGGTTGAAGGCCACCGGCCAGGTGACGATCGCCGACCGCTCCACGGGCAGGACCGTCGAGGGCGCGGACGCCGACTACGACCTCGTCGCGAAGAGCGCCCTGGTTACCGGTCAGCCGGTGACCATTCGCGAGACCAACGGTACGATGCTCCGCGGGCGGCGCGCGCTCTACGACTTCGCGACCGGCGGGGCAAAGCTGCTGAGTGAGCAGCCATGAGCCGCCCGCACGCCGTGCTCCGCACGCGCGAGCTGCGCAAGGTCTACCGCGGACGCGCGGTGGTCGACGGCGTGTCGATCGACATCCGGTCGAGCGAGGTGGTCGGCCTGCTCGGTCCCAATGGCGCCGGCAAGACCACGACCTTCTACATGGTGGTGGGGCTGACGCCGCCCGACTCGGGCTCGGTCCACCTGGGCGCCGACGACATCACGGCGCTGCCGATGTACCTGCGCGCGCAGCGCGGCATCAGCTACCTGCCGCAGGAGCCGTCGATCTTCCGCAGGCTGTCGGTGGAGGACAACCTGCGCGCGATCTTCGAGACCCTCGATCTCTCCCACGCCGAGCAGGAGCGGCGGATCGATCGCCTGATCGAGGAGTTCCGGCTCCAGCGCGTCCGCGACAGCCAGGGCTACATGCTGTCGGGCGGCGAGCGGCGCCGCGTCGAGATCGCGCGCGCCCTCGTCCTCGAGCCCGTCGTTCATCCTGCTCGACGAGCCGTTCGCCGGCATCGATCCGATCGCGGTGCTCGACATCCAAGGTATCATCCGGCACCTGAAGCGAGATGGGGATCGGCGTGCTGATCACCGACCACAACGTCCGCGAGACGCTCCAGCATCACGGACCGGGCGTACATCATCAACAACGGGGGGATCCTCCGCGCCGGCTCGCCCGACGAGCTCTCGACCGACCCGCAGGTCCGCAAGATCTATCTCGGCGAAGAATTCCGGCTCTGATTCAGACGATGGCGCTCGAACAGAAACTCTCTCTCAAGCTCTCGCAGCGGCTGGTGATGACGCCGTCGCTGCAGCAGGCGATCAAGCTCCTGCAGATGACGCGCATGGAGCTCGAGAACGTCGTCGCGCAGGAGCTCGAGACGAATCCGGTGCTCGAGGAGACGGCGACCGGCGTCGACGAAGAGGACGAGGAAGCCGCCGCGCCGGGGAGCGGGGAGCCCGAGGCGCCGCCGCGCGAGAGCGAGGCGACTCCCGAGCTCGACCCTCTGGCGCGCACTGCGCAGGCCAACGAGCAGCTCGGCCTCGACGCCTGGCTCTCGGACGCGGAGTCCTGGAGCGACGACGAGCGCGGCGAGATCGACTGGGAGGACCGCGCAGGCGCCTCCGATCGAGAACACGCTGACGCGCGAGCCGGACCTCTACGACCACCTGCTCTGGCAGATCCACCTCTCCGACTTTCCGCCGCGACAACGCGAGATCGCCGAGCTGGTGGTCGGCAACCTCGATCCCGACGGCTTCCTGGTCGCTTCGGTGGAGGAGATCTGTGCGCTGGGCGCCGGCAACGGCTCGGAGCCCTGGAGCGAGAAGGAGGTCCTCGAGGTTCTGGACCGCGTGCGCCGGCTCGATCCGCCGGGCGTCGCCTGCTCCGACGTGCGACAGTGCCTGCTCCTGCAGCTCGACCTGGCGCTGGAGCCCGAGAGCTCGCTGGCGCGCCGCATCCTGACCGATCACTGGGACGCCTTCCTGCGCCGCCAGTACGCGCCGATCGCGCGCGCGCTCGGCGTCGCGCTGCCGGAGCTCGAGCCCGTCATCGAGCGCATCCGGGCGCTCGAGACGCGCCCGGGTCGGGCCTTCTCGAACGACCGGCCGCACTACGTCGAGCCGGACGTCTACGTCGTCAAGGTGGGAGACGAGTACGTCATCCAGCTCAACGACGACGGCCTGCCGCGCCTGCGCGTCAGCCGCGCCTACCGGCGGATGCTGCAGCAGATGCGCGCCGAGGGGCGGCAGGCCGACGCCCAGCACTACCTGGCCGAGAAGTTCCGCTCGGCGCTCTGGCTGATCAAGAGCCTCGACCAGCGCCAGCGCACCATCTACAAGGTGGCGCAGTCGATCGTCCGCCAGCAGCGCGAGTTCCTCGACGAGGGCATCGACTTCCTGCGCCCCATGGTGCTGCGCGACGTCGCCGAGGACATCGGCATGCACGAATCGACGGTGTCGCGGGTGGTCTCGAACAAGTACATCCACACGCCGCGCGGTCTCTTCCCGCTCAAGTTCTTCTTCCACAGCGGCATCGACCGCGACTACGGCGAGGACATCTCGTCGCTGACGGTCAAGAAGAAGATCCGCCAGCTGGTCGAGAACGAGGATCCGCGTCATCCGCTCTCGGACAACGAGCTGATGCGGATCCTGCAGCGCGAAGGGATCCAGATCGCGCGCCGGACGGTCGCCAAGTACCGCGACGAGCTCAAGCTGCCGTCGTCGGCCGACCGCCGGCGCGTCTTCTGAGGCAGGGAGACGGGGAGGCAACGATGCGAATCGAATTCGTCGGCAGGAACGTCACCGTCGACGAGACTCTGCGCGAGATGGCCGCCGAGCGGCTGGCGCCGGTGGTCCGGTTGCTCGACGATCCGATCGAGGTGCAGGTCGAGGTCGAGGCGTCCTCCGGCGCCAAGCGCCGCTGTGCCGTCGACATCCACCTTCGGCACCGGGCGGGGCTGCTGACCGCGCGCTCCGAGGGAGTCGAGCTCGAGCCGACCCTCGTCGAAGCCGCGGCCGGCATCGAGTCGCAGGCCCGCCGCGCCCGCAAGCGGGTGGTCGATCGCCGCCGCCGCGCCGGGCGCGAGGCGGCCGAACGGCGCCACTGGCCGGTCGACGTGCTGTCGCGCGAGAGCCTGCGCGGCGGCGAGCGGCCGCGGGTCCTGCGCAGCTCCCGGCTCGAGATCGAACCGACTGACCCTCGAGGAAGCGGCACGCAAGCTCGAGGGCTCGCGCAGCGAGTTCGTGGTCTTCGTCGATCGCGACTCCGACCGCGTCAGCGTTCTCTACAAGCGGCGCGACGAGGACTACGGTCTCATCGCGCCGGAGTGGTGACGAACCGATGCCGGAGATCTTCGACGACCCGCTCGCGACGATGACCGACGCGCAGATCCTGATCGCGGTCGAGGACGCCGGCGCCGGCGAAGTGCTGGCGCGGCTCGCCGGCGCTCTCGCGGCCGCGGAGGCGGAGGGGCCGACGGCGGAGGAGTTCGCCCGCGCGCTCGCCGCGCGCGAGAGCGTGGGCTCGACGGCGCTCGGCAAGGGAGTGGCGCTGCCGCATTGCCGCCTTTCGGGTCTGGAGCGCGCCAGGGTCGCGGTGGCGCGGTCGCGGAGCGGCGTGGCTTTCGGCGCCCCGGACGGCGCGCCCGTTCACCTCTTCGTCGCGCTGGCGACTCCGGCCGGGGCGCCCGGCGCGCATCTGCGATTCCTCTCCGAGCTGGCGCGGCGGCTGCGCGGCGGGGATCTCGTGGCGCGCGTGCTGGCGGCTTCGACGGCGGGGGAGATTCGCGAGCAATTCGCCTCGGCTCCGGCGGCGGCGGGCGTTCGATGAAGGAGCCGCGCGAGGTCCTGGTCTCCGAGCTCCTCGGCGAGGAGCTCTCCGAGCTGCGCCTCAAGATCCTGAGCGGAGCTCCCCATCTGGACAACCGCATCACCCATCCCCGGGTCCAGAAGCCGGGCCTGGCTTTCGCCGGCTACTACGCCTACATCAAGCCGGGCCGGGTGCAGATCGTCGGCGAGAGCGAGCTGGCCTATCTCGATACCGTGCCCGAGGAGGAGCGGCGGGAGCGCTTCCGGGCAATCTCGGCCCTGCCGATTCCGGTGATCATCGTCACCAAGGGCCTGTCGCCGCACGAGGATCTGCTCGAGGCCTGCCGCGAGCGGGAGGTTCCGGTCCTCGCCTCCGGCGCGCTGTCGTCGGAGGTCATCAAGCTGGTCGGGTACTTCCTCGAGGACCACCTCGTCCCTTCCACCCGGCTGCACGGCACCCTGCTCGAGATCTACGGCCTCGGCGTCCTGCTGCTCGGCGCCAGCGGCGTCGGCAAGAGCGAGGCGGCGCTGGACCTGATCACCCGCGGCCACAGCCTGGTGGCGGACGACCGGGTGTCGATCAAGCGCTATCCGAACGGCGAGCTGGTCGGGTTCTCGGACGAGCCGATCAAGCACCACATGGAGCTGCGCGGGCTCGGCATCGTCAACGTGAAGGACCTCTTCGGCCTCGCGGCGGTGCGCGAGCGGCGGCAGGTCGATCTGGTCGTGCAGCTCGAGCCCTGGCAGCAGGGTCAGTCCTACGAGCGGCTCGGGCTCGACGAGACCGTTTACACGATTCTCGACACCCCCTGTCCTTTCATCCGCATGCCGGTGGCGCCGGGGCGGAACATCGCCAACCTGGTCGAGATCGCGGCGCGCAACCACGTGCTGAAGCTGCAGGGAACCCACTCGGCGCGGGAGTTCGCCCGCAAGCTGGAGGAGCAGCTTGAGCGGAACCGAAAAAGCCGGGCGCGGCTAGGTTGGTGCTCGTCACCGGCCTCTCGGGGTCGGGCAAGAGCACCGTCGCCAACTGCCTCGAGGATCTCGGCTACCACGTGGTCGACAATCTTCCCCTTGCCGCTCCTCGAGCGATTCCTCGAGGACCCTGTCGGCCTGACCGGCGAGCGTGACCGGATCGCCGTGGTCTCCGACCTGCGGGCAGCGCGACTTCGCGCGCGAGGGCCCGCGGCTCTGGCGCGGGATCGACCGGCGCCGCGTCGCCCCGACCCTGGTCTTCCTCGAATCGTCGGAAGAGGCGCTGGTGCGCCGCTTCTCGGAGACCCGGCGCCCGCACCCGCTTCGGCAGGAAAGCTCGATTCCCGACGCGATCCGCGCCGAGCGCGAGCTGCTGGCCGATCTGCGCGGCGCCGCCGACCTCGTGCTCGACACCAGCGAGTGGTCGGCGCACGAGATGCGCAGCGTCATCTACCGGCACTTCGGACGCGAGACGGGTCGCGAGCCGGAGATGGCGGTCTCGATCGTCAGCTTCGGCTTCAAGCACGGTGCGCCGGCGGCGACCGATCTGCTATTCGACGTACGGTTCCTCGCCAACCCGCACTACGTCCCCGAGCTGCGGCCGCTGCGCGGCGACGAAGAGCCGGTGCTCGCCTTTCTGAGGGCGCAGGCGGACTTCGCGCCGATGGTCGAGCGTCTCGCGGACCTCATGCTCTTCCTGCTGCCGCGCTACCGGCAGGAGAACCGTTCGCTACCTGACGGTGTCGATCGGCTGCACCGGCGGGCGCCATCGCTCGGTCGCGGTCGCGGAGCAGCTCGCCGAGCGCGCTGCGCAGCCGCGGACTGGCACGTCGACGTCCGGCATCGCGACGTCGAACGGGTGGCGCCATGATCGGCGTCCTGATCGTCAGCCACGGGCGCCTGGCCGAGGAGCTGCTCTCGGCGGCGCAGATGATCGCCGGCGAGCTGCCGCGCTTCCGCGCCCTGGCGCTCGACTGGAGCGTCGGCTTCGAAGAGGCGAAGCGGAGGATCTCCGGCGCCGCGACGGAGCTCGACGACGGCTCGGGAGTGCTCGTGCTGACCGACATGTTCGGCGACACTCCTTCCAACGCGGCGGTCGCACTCTTCCGGCCCGGCGCTCTCGAGGTGGTGTCGGGAGTCAATCTGCCGATGGTCGTTCGCCTGGGTTGCACGCGCGCCGCGGCGAGCAGCGACCTTTCCGAGGTGGCGCGCTGGCTCGAGACCAAGGGCCGGCGCGGCATCCGGCGAGCCGCCGAGGGGACCGCGGGCGGAGAGGCCGACCGGAACGGAGGCGCACGATGATCGAGCGCCAGGTCGACATCGTCAACCGGCTCGGTTTGCACGCTCGCGCGGCGGCGAAGCTGGTGCACCTCGCCGGCGGCTTTGCCTGCGACGTGTTCCTGGTCACCGAGGACGGCGAGGCGATCGACGCCAAGAGCATCCTCGGCATTCTTCTGCTCGCCGCCGGACAGGGCACGCGCCTCGCCCTGCGGTGCGACGGTCCGGACGAGACCGAGGCGGCGACCGCCGTTCTCGCTCTCTTCGCGGACCGGTTTGGGGAAGGGGAGTGAGCGCGTGAGCGAGCGGCAGCCGATGCTGGCCCTGCGAGGTCTCGGCGCGTCGGACGGAATCGCCGTCGGCCGCGCCGTGGTTGTGGCGCGCGGGACGCGCGAGGTCTTCCGCATCCCGATCCCGGAAGGCGAAATCGAGAGCGAGCTCGGGCGCTTCCGCTCCGCCTGCGAGGAGACGCGCCGGGACATCGAGCGCAATCGCGCCGGCATCGACCGGCTGTTCGGCGAAGAGCTCGGCGCCGATCTTCGCCGCGCACGTGCTGCTGCTCGCGGACCGGACCTTCCTCGGCGCGATCGAGAAGAAGATCGTCGAGGATCGCGTCAACGCCGAATGGGCCGTGCACGAATCGTCGGGCGAGCTCACGCGCCGCTTCTCGGGCATCGCCGACGATTACCTGCGCGAGCGCGGACAGGACCTCGAGGACGTCTCGCGCCAGCTGCTCCGGACGCTGCAGGGCATCTCGCACCACGAGATCAGCGACGTCGCCGGCGACGTGATCCTGGTGGCGGACGACATCGTCCCCTCCGAGGCGATCCGCCTCGGTCGCGCCAACGTGGTGGGCTTCGTCATCGAGGCGGGGAGCCGCACGTCGCACACCTCGATCATCGCCCGCTCGCTGGGCATCCCGGCGGTGGCTGCGGTGGCGGACGTCACCTCGCTCGTCAACGACGAAGATCCGATCATCGTCGATGGCCGCTCGGGCGAGGTCATTCTTCACCCGACGCCGGAAGCGCTGGCGCGCTACGAGAAGGTTCGCGCCGGCCTCGAACGGGTCGCGGAGCGCAGCGCGCTGGTGGCGTCGGACGGCCCGGCCTGCACGATCGACGGCGCCGAGGTCGACCTGCTGGCCAACATCGACCTTCCCGAGGAGCTGGAGCTGATGACGCGCAACGGTGCGCGCGGCATCGGGCTCTATCGCAGCGAATTCCTCTACATGGAGACCGATCCGCACCTGCCGAGCGAGGAGGACCACCTCCGGATATACCGGCGCCTTCTCGAAGCAGCGGCGCCGCATCCGGTGGTCGTGCGGACCTACGACCTCGGCGGCCGGAAACTGGCGCGCGAGATGATGTCGAGCACCGAGGAGAACCCGGTGCTCGGTCTGCGCGGAATCCGGCTGACGCTGGCGCGTCCCCAGATCTTCCGGGTCCAGCTCCGCGCACTGCTGCGGGCTGGCGTGAGCGGCAATCTCTGGATCATGGCGCCGATGGTGACGCGGGTCGAGGAGGTGCGCGAGTTGCGCAAGGCGCTCGAGGAGATCGCCGGGGAGCTCAGGGCGGAGGGACTGCCGCACGCGCGGGATTTCCGGCTCGGCATCATGATCGAGGTTCCCGCTGCGGCCCTGATGGCCGAGGTGCTGGCGCGCGAATGCGACTTCTTCGCGATCGGCACCAACGACCTGGTGCAGTACACACTCGCCGTGGACCGCAACAATCCGCAGGTCGCGGACCTCTACCAGCCGCTGCATCCGGCGATTCTGCGCATGCTACGCTCGGTAGCGGCCAGCGGGCGCGCCGCCGGAATCCCGGTCAGCTTGTGCGGAGAGATGGGCGCCGACGCGCGGCTGGCGCCGCTGCTGATCGGCCTCGGCCTCCGGCGCCTGTCGGTGCATCCGCGGTCGGTGCCTCGCCTGCGGCGCCTGATCCGCGAGCTGGACGCCGGTCAACTAGTCGAGCTCGGCGACGCCGCCTGCGCGGCGGCGTCGGCGACCGAGGTCGAGGAGATGCTGCGTCGTGAGGAAGCTTCCTCCCGCGACGCCGTTGACTGAGAGGAGTGCGATGTTTTTTCCGGTGCGTCGAGTCGAGAAGCCCTGGGGCCACGAGCTCCTGATCGCCCACACCGATCGCTACGTCGGCAAGATTCTGCACATCGAGGCGGGCCAGGCGTTGTCGCTTCAGTATCACGAGCGCAAGGACGAGACCTTTCATCGTCGTGCGCGGCGAGATCGAGCTGGTGGTGGAGGAAGAGGGCGAATACCGGAGCCGGACGATGCGCGTCGGCGATTCGTACCACGTCTCGCCGCCGACCCGTCACCGCATGATCGCGGGCAGCGCTGGGTGTGAGCTCTTCGAGGTGTCCACTCCCGAGCTTGCAGGACGTGGTGCGGCTGGAGGACCGCTATGGGCGCGCCTGAACCTCGTACCGCCGGCTGGTCGCTCGCCGTTCTCGCGGTCCTGACGATCTCCGGCTGCGCCTCGTACGGCAAATCGTCCGGCGCCGACTCGACCATTCCGCCGCAAACCGTGGTTCCCTCTCCCTCGGCCGCCGATCCGACGGCTTCGCCCGGATCCGCGCCGCCGCAGGCCGCGGCCTCCTCCGAGCCGCAACTTCCTTCGGCACCTCCGGCGCCCCGGCTACCGTCCGCCGGCGCCACCGGGGACCCGACCCTGGTGGTCATCGACGCCGCCAGACCGGAGAACGATCCCGCCGCGAGCTCGCTCGCCGCGGTCGCGGCGAAGGAGCGGGAGCGCCGCCAGCGCGAAGGCGCGCCCTCTCTCGTGATCAATAACCAGAACCTGGCGGGCTACGCGGCCGGTGGCGTGCTCACGATCGCCCAGGGCGAGGCGCCCGCCGAGAGCGCCGAGCAGGGAAAGACCGAGGCGGCGCCGGCGGGCGGACCGAATAGCGAGGCCTACTGGCGCCAGCGCGGTCTCGAGATCCGTCAACGCTGGCACGACGCCGTGGAGCGGATTCCGAAGCTAGAAAATCGGGCGGCGGAGCTCCGAAACCGTTTCTACGCCACCGATGATCCGGCGGTGCGCGACGGCCAGATCAAACCCGAGTGGGATCGCGCCCTCGCCGATCTCGAGCAGGCGCGCTATCAGGCGGCGCGCGGCGCCGAGGAGGTGGCGAATTTCCTGGAGGAGGGGAGGCGCGCCGGCGTCATGCCCGGCTGGCTGCGCGAAGGATCCGAGCTCGAACCCGAGCCGGTGCTGGAGACCACGGAAAACGGCGACCTCTCGATCAGCGAGCCGGGCGAGCCGACGATCTACTCGCAGCCGCCGGTCGAGCCTCCTCCGGTCTCGCCGCGCTCATGACCCCGCCGGTTGACGGCTCCCGGGCGAGCCCGCGGCGCTCGCCGCGCTTCTTCGTCGAGACCTGGGGCTGCCAGATGAACGAGCTCGACAGCCAGCGCATGTCGGGCCAGCTGATGCGGCAGGGGCTGCTGCCCACGAAGGATCCCGCCGACGCCGACCTCATCCTGCTGAACTCCTGCAGCGTGCGCGAGAAGGCCGAGCAGAAGGTCTACTCCCGTCTCGGCGAGTACCGCCTGCTCAAGGCGGAGAATCCGGCGCTCCGGATCGGACTCTGCGGCTGCGTCGCCCAACAGGAAGGGGAGCGCGCGCTCGATCGCGTACGTGACCTCGACTTCGTCCTCGGCCCCGCCCGGGTCGGCGAGCTCGAGAGCCTGCTGCCGCGCATTCGCAGCAGGCGAGCGGATGGTCGCGACCGGGTTTCCGGACGAACGCACCTACGACTTCGACCGCATCTCCCGCGAAGGGGAGTTCAAGGGGATGGTGACGGTGATCGAGGGGTGCGACAAGCGCTGCACCTTCTGCATCGTCCCCTCGACGCGGGGTCCCGAGCGCTGCCGCCCGCTCGGCCGAAGTGGTCGCCGAGGTTCGCCATCTGGTCGAGTTCGGCTTTCGCGAGATCGAGCTCCTCGGCCAGACCGTCAACCACTGGCGCGAGCCGGGGGGCGATGGGGATTTCGCCGACCTGCTCGACCCGGTGGCAGAGGTCCCGGCGCTCCGCCGCCTCCGGTTCGTCACCTCCTATCCGCGCGACTTCACTCCGCGAATGGTCGAGTGCTTCCGCCGCCACGCCAACCTCTGCGACTACCTGCACCTGCCGGTCCAGTCGGGCAGCGACCGGATTCTGCGGCGGATGGGCAGAGGCTACGTCGTCGACGACTATCGTCGGCTGGTCGATCAGTTGCGCGAGGCTCGCCCGAATCTCAACCTCTCGACGGATGTCATCGTGGGTTTTCCCGGCGAGACGGACGACGATTTCGAAGCAACGCTGGAGCTGTTTCGCAGCCTGCGCTTCGGGGCGCTTTTCGCCTTCCGGTACTCGCCTCGCCCGGGGACCGCAGCGCTGCGGCTGGAAGGCGAAGTTCCCGAGGCGGTCGCCGAGGCGCGGCTCCGGCACCTGCTGGCATTCCAGAACGGGATCCAGCTCGAGCTCAATCGCGCCCAGGTCGGGCGGGCGATGGAGGTTCTCGTCACCAGCTGGGGGAGAGAACCAGGCCTCCTCTCGGGCCGGACCTCCTGCCACCGCATTGTCCATTTCCAGCAGAGCCCCGAGCAGCCAGCTGCGCTCGGAGAATTCGCCACGGTAGTCATTCGGCGCGCGCTCGGGCACAGCCTGGCGGGCGACCTCGTCGTTGCAGCGATGCCAGGCTCGGCCATCTCAGCCGCCCGCTGACTTTCGATCCTTGGAGCGAAGGGGGCCTCCGGGAGCGCGGAGGCGAGGCAGCGCGCGGGTACCCTGAAGGGCATCCGGTGGGAGGCTTCCTGCTCTCAGTAAAAGTCCGATAAGATAGATTATGTCAACTTCAAGCATCAGCGTATGCCGACATGCGCACCGACCGCGCAAACAAGGACAACCCGCTTCTCGTTCAGAGGATTACGGCGGTCTCGGGCTACTTCTCGGCCTGCCGGAGCTCGGTAAGGATCTGCTCGATCGCCGCGATCAGGTCGTCGCGGTCGACCGTGCTCTGCCGAAAGGTCAGATTGAGGGCGAATCGCCGGTCGGGCGCGCGGAACTTGAAGACATACGGCCCGCGGCGCCCGCTCGCACCACGGCGGCCCGCGCCGGTCGCTTCCTTCCCGGCGCGGCGGACGTCGTCCCGGGTCAGCCCGAGACGGGCCGCCTTCTCGAGCATCCCCTTCATCGCCGCCGGTGTGCCGGCCTTGGCGACCTCCAGGAGCGTCGACTTCGGCTGGATGCCGAGGGCCTCGGCGGATCTCCCCAGATCCTCGGGAATCTCCAGCAGGGCGAGGCTCTCGGCGACCGACGAGCGCGCCTTGCCGACCGCCTTGGCGATCTGTTCCTGGGTGTATCCGTACCGGTCGCCGAGCGCCCGGTACCCTTCGGCCTCCTCGAAGGCGCGTCAGGTCCTTGCGCTGGAGGTTCTCGATCAGGGTGATCTCGAGCGCCTCGTCCTCGGAGACGTCGAGCTCGATCACCGGCACCTCGAACAGGCCGGCCTCGAGGGCCGCCCGGTAGCGCCGCTCGCCGGCGATGATCAGGTAGCCGCCGGCAGCAGCCTCTGTCGGCGGCCGCCCTCCTCGCTGTTCGCCGGCGCCTGGGCGGACGCGGCGGACGAGCAATGGCTCGAGGATCCCCTTGTCGCGAATCGAGGCGACCAGGTCCGCCAGGTCGCCGATCTCGGTTCGCGGCTGGCTGCGGTTCGGGCGAATCGCGGAGAGCGGCACCAGCTTCCCCACCGGCGTTTCGTGGCGCGCGGAGAGCTCGTCGACGAAGTGGGCTCGATGGCGCATCTTGACTCGCAGTGGCAAGCCCCTCTTGGATGCGGTCGGCTTCAGACACGGCTGAGGACCTCCTCGGAGAGCTTGTAGTACTCGTAGGCGCCGGTCGAGCGCGGAGCGAAGGTGAAGATCGATTCCTTGTAGGCGGGGCTCTCCTCGAGCCGCACGCTCTTCGTGATCACGGTTTCGAAGAGGCGGTCGCCGAAGACCCTGCGGATCTGGTCGACGATGTCTCGCGCCAGAAGAGTCCGCTTGTCGTAGAGCGTGATCACGGCGCCCAGGATCTGCAGCTGCGGATTGGCGCGCGCCTTGACCTTGTCGATCGTCTCGAGCAGGTCGTCGGTCCCTTCGAGGGCGAAGTAGCTCGACTGGATCGGGATCAGCACGTGCGTCGAGGCCACCAGCGCATTGACCGTGATGATGCCGAGCGTCGGCGGCGTGTCGAGCACGATGAAGTCGTAGTCCTCGCGAACCGAGTCGAGCGCATCCTTCAGACGAAAATGGCTGTCGAGCTCGCCGATCAGCTTCGCCTCGAGTTTCGCGAGCGCGATCGACGAGGGCGCGACTGCGAGATTCGGCACCTTCTCCGCGAGCTGAACGATCTCGCGCAGCCCACACGCCGGGTCGACCAGAGCATCGTAGATGGCTGCGTCGAGAGCTGGTGGACGTCGAGGAACGACATCGATGCGTTCGCCTGCGGGTCGAGGTCGACGAGCAGGGTGCGGAGTCCCTTGGAGGCAAGGGCGGCCGCCAAGTTGATCGCGGTCGTCGTCTTCCCGACGCCGCCCTTCTGGTTCGTGATGGCGAGGATCATGTCGGGGGCCGGGACTCTACGGGACGAGCGGGGGACGGGTCAAGCTGCAGCTTCCGCGCGTCAAGGGCATGTCGGCGCGCCGACAATTCCTGTAAATAACTGCAGATAAATGAGTTATGACTCGTGGAGATCTACATCGGGTACTTGCCGAGGTCTTCGGGCGAAGCGTTCGCGAGCCACTCACGGAGCTTCTCCTCGTCCAGCGCGGTTGCGGCACGGGAGGTCCGCAGAGCGCCTTCGAGAACCTCTCGGACGCCCAGATCGGCGCATCGAGCCGGAGCGCCAGGGCGAGCGCGTCGCTCGGCCGGGAGTCGATCTCGAGACGTTGGCCGTCGCCTCGCTCGACGACGAGCCGGGCATGAAAGGTCCCTTCGCAGCAGCGCGAAGATCTCGACGCGATCAGCTTCGCTCCGAGCGCCTCGATGACGGAGCGCAGGAGGTCGTGAGTCATCGGGCGTGGCGGTTCGATACCTTCGACCGCCATCGCGATCGCGTTGGCCTCGAAAGCACCGATCCAGATGGGGAGAAAGACGCTCTCCTGCTCTTCGCGCAGGATCACCACCGGTGCCTCGGAGTTCGGGTCGAGAATCAGTCCGCGGAGCCGCAGCACCACCCAACTCGCCGGAAGATCGTCGGTCAGCACGTCGCCGATTGTCGGCTTGTCGCCAGCAGCGGTCAAGCCGGTTCTGCGCTCTCGCCGCCAGATGGCGGCGAGATCATCCTCCTCGGCGACTTTCACCGCGACGAGCCGCGCGCCGATCGGCAGCGCGTCGCGCAGGCGGTCGCGTATCCAGAGGGCGAGATTCTCCGAGCTCGGGATCGCCTGTCCTGGAGCGAACTCGGCAAGGGCGTCATTGAGGTGATGATGATCGAGCGGCTCGAGGATCCGCTGGCGGACGATCTCGTCGAGAAGGACGAGATCGACGACGAAGCCGGTAGCGGCAGCTGGCTCCCCCGCGACCTCGATCGTCAACCGGTAATTGTGTCCGTGGCCGGGCGCGTTCGCGCACTTGCCGAAAAGGCGGCGATTCTCCTCTTCGCTCCAGTCCGGCCGGTGGTAGCGGTGCGATGCGCTGAATCGGTAGCGGCGCTCGAGGGTCACTGGCATGCGAGTTTCCGTGGCAGTCGTCGGCGCGAGGCGCGCACGTCGATTGGCCGGTCGAAACCATAGCAGGCCGGAGACACGCGGGCGGCGGAAAAAGACGTAAGTGCCCCGGCCTGCCGCCCTTCGGCCGGGGTCTCGTGCGGGGCACCCGTAGAATGCCGCCGTGCTGCGCCGGCTGGACCGCTATGTGCTCTCCGAGCTCTCGGGGCCTTTCGGGCTCGGACTGCTGGTCTACACCTTCATCCTGCTGATCCAGCTCTTCTTCCGCCTGGCCGAGATGATCATCAAGCGGGGCCTGCCGGTCTCCACCGTCGGCAAGCTGCTGGTCTACTCGCTGCCGAACATCATCGTCCTGACTCTGCCGATGTCGCTGCTGCTCGCGGTCCTGCTCGGCATCGGCCGCCTGGCCTCGGACAGCGAGCTCGTCGCGCTGCGCGCATCGGGCGTCAGTCTCTACCGCATCCTGCGGCCCGTCATGCTGTTCGCGCTCGTACTCGCCGGAGTCAATACCTATTTCATGCTGGAGTTGCTGCCGCGCGGCAACAGCGCCTACACACGGCTGGTGGTCGAGATCGCCACTCGCACCCTGGGCTCGCAGTTCGAGCCGCGCATCTTCTACAACGAATTCCAGGGCAAGGTGCTCTATGTGTTCGACACCGACGTGCGCGGCAACGACTGGCGCGGAGTCTTTCTCGCCGACTCGGTGACCACGCCGGAACGGCCCAACGACGTCATCTTCGCCGAGCGCGGAAGGCTGGAGCTTTCCGAGGGCGGCGAGCAGGTCGTGCTGCAGCTGCAGAACGCGGTGCAGCACACCTACGACCTGTCGCGACCGGACCGCTACGAGACGCGGCGGTACGAGAAGCTCCGCATCCTGCTGCGCGACCGCTTCGCCTCCGAGGAGCGCGCCCGGGCGCTGTCGCAGAAAAACGTGCGATCGATGACGCTCGCGGAGGCGCGCGCAGCGGCGCGCGATCCGAAGAGCCCGCCGCAGCTGCGCGCCGACGCGACGGTGCAGATCCACAAGATGTTCTCGATTCCCGCTGCCTGCCTGGTCTTCGCGCTGCTGGCGGTGCCGCTCGCCTTCAGCAACCGCCGCGGCGGCAAGTCGTCGGGCTTCGCGCTCTCGATCGGCATCGTGGTCGTCTACTACGTCCTCCTCAGCCAGGGAGAGAAAGCGGCGGTCCTCGGCAAGATGCCGGCATGGCTGGCGATGTGGCTTCCGAACCTGCTGCTCGGCGTGCTCGGCGTCGTCTTCCTGATAGCGCGCGACCGGGATCGTTCGCCGATGCCGGCCTGGCTTCTCCACTCCCCCGTCGTGCGCCGGATGCTCGCTGGCTGGAAGGCGCGGCTCGGCCGCCGGGGGCGAAGGGAGCTGGCGCGCACGACCGGCGAAGGACGCGGGAAGGGCACGCGAGCGCGCCGGGGCGGATCGACCTTCGTCCTGCGTCTTCCCCGCCTGCGGGTGCGGTTTCCCAATCTCATCGATCGCTACGTCCTGCGGATTTTCGGCTTCGTCCTTGCTGCTCGTGCTCGCATCGGGCGTGGCGCTCCTGATGATCACCGACTTCACCGAGAACGTCGACGAGATCCTCTCGAAGCATCCGCCGATCGGCATCGTCCTCCGCTACTACAAGTACCTGTCGCTGCAACTTGCCTACGACATCGCGCCGATCGCCGTCCTGGTCACCACGCTGGTCACTTTCAGCCTCCTGTCGCGAACCAACGAGGTCACCGCCTGCCGCGCGCTCGGCGTGAGCCTCTACCGGCTGGCGCTTCCGGCGCTCGCCGGCGCGATGGCCGTGGCCGGCCTCTTCGCGCTGCTGCAGGCCGAGGTGCTGCCGGCGTCGAACCAGAAGGTGGCGGAGGCGAAGTCGGTGATCCGCGGCCTCCCGTCGGCGCGCCGGGCGCGGAGTGCCGACCAGCAGTGGCAGTTCGGCCAGGGGCGCTACCTCTACAACTTCCTCCATTTCGACGAGAAGAACGCGAGCGCTGCAGCGGCTGCAGGTCTTCGAGCTCGATCCGCAGTCGGGCATGGCCGCGCGGCTCTATGCGGAGGACGCGCGCTTCTCGAACGGCCACTGGGTACTGGGCCGCGGCTGGGCGCGAACTTTCCGCGGCCGCGAGCAGCTCCAGTTCTCGCGCTTCGATGGCGAGGTCAAGGTCGACCTGCGCGAGTCGCCCCCCTTCTTCGCCCAGGAGGCGCGCAAGCCCTCGCAGATGACTTTCGGCGAGCTCGCCGCCTACACCGCCGAGCTGCGCGAGACCGGGCGCCCGCAGCCGCAATACGAGGTCGCGCTGCACAACAAGATCGCCTTCCCGTTCGGTTCGGTCGTCATGGCGCTGGTCGGCTTCCCGTTCGCCTTCCGCCTGCAGAAACGCGGCGCGCTCTACGGTCTCGGCGTCTCGATCGGGCTCGGGCTCGTCTTCATTCTCGTCTACGCCTTCTTCAGCACGCTCGGCGAGGTCGGCGCGCTGCCGCCGCCGGTGGCGGTCTGGAGTCCGAGCACGCTCTTCGCGTCTGTTCGCCGGCTATCTCTTCCTCGGCGTTCGCAGCTAGAGAAGCCGGCTCGCGGCGGCGAGCCGAACCGCCCGGCCAGCGTCAGTCGGGTCGCTCGAGCTTGGCGCGCGCCCGCTCGCGCCGCCGACCGAGGAAGGCCTCGACCTCGGCGAGCGGCGCCGCGTTGAGGATGTCCTCTCGCCGACGCCCCCGCCTTGCGCGCCGTCCAGACGCCGTAGTCGACGTCGGTGAGCCCCTGCGGCGAATGCGCGTCGGGATTCACCGAGGTGCGGCAGCCGCGCCGCAGCCAGCCGCGCAGCAGCCGCCAGTCGAGATCGAGCCGGTGGGGCGAGGCGTTCACCTCGATCGAGCACGCCGTTCTTCTCCGCCGCGTCGAGCACCGCGTCGACGTCGAATTCGTAGCCCTCGCGCGCCAGCAGCAGGCGGCCGGTCGGGTGCCCGAGAAACGTGACGCAGGGGTGAGAGACGGCGCGCACCAGTCGCTCGGTCATCGCGGTCGCGCTCGATCCGGAACCGGCTGTGCACCGACGCGACGACGAAGTCGAAGCCGAGCAGCAGCTCGTCCTCGAAGTCGAGCGCGCCGTCGACGAGGATGTCGACTTCCGTCCCCTTGAAGAGACGTGGCCGCTTCCGTCTTCGCGTTCCAGGCGTCGATCTCCTCCCACTGTTCGCGCACGCGCGCCGGCGCGAGACCGCCGGCGTAGGCCGCGCTCGGCGAGTGGTCCGCGATGCCGAGGTACTCCCAGCCGAGCTTGCCGGCCGCCTTCGCCATCTGCGCGACCGATGCGGTGCCGTCGCTCCAGGTGGTGTGGACGTGAAAGGTGCCGCGCAGTTCGGCGCGCTCGACCAGCACCGGCAGGCGGCCCGCCTCGGCGAGCTCGATCTCGTCGAGCCCCTCGCGCAGCTCCGGGGGAATCCAGGACAGGCCGAGCCGCTCGAAGAGCTCGGCCTCCTCGCGCACGGCGAGCCGGCTCTCGTCGCGGAAGAGACCGTACTCGTTGACGGTCAGGCCGTCCCTCTTGGCGAGGGAGCGCAGCGCGATGTTGTGCTCCTTGCTGCCGGTGAAGTGATGTAGCGCGGCAGGGAACTCCTCGTCCTCGACCATGCGCAGGTCGGCGAGGAATCCCCCCGAGAGCCGGATCTGCACCTTGGTTTCGCCGCGGCTCTCGGTGGCCTCGCACCCCGGCGCGGCGGCGAAGTGGTCCGCGACCGTCTCGCGATGCACCGCCGGCACGGCAGCGACGAAATCGAGATCGCCGATCGTCTCGCGGCGCCGCCGCAGGCTCCCGGCCGCCTCGGCCCGCAGGACCGAGCGGTGAGCGCGCAGATGCGCGAGGACCTCTTCGGCCGCGGCGAGCGCCTCCGAGAGCAGGTGTCGCTCGCGGTAGTGGCCGAGCTGCGTGAGCCCGTCGAGGATCTTCTGTTGGCTCTTCACGCCGAAGCCCGGCAGCTCGGCGACCTGGCCGCTCCGGCAGGCGCGCTCGAGATCCGCGGGGGACTTCACTCCGAGCTCGCGGTAGAGCACCCGGATGCGCTTCGGTCCCAGGCCGCCGACGTGGAAGAGGTCCAGCAGGCTGGCGGGATACTTGCGGCGGAGCTCCTCGTGCTGCGACAGGCGCCCCGTATGGACGATCTCGGCGACGCCGCGCACGAGGCCCGGGCCGACGCCGGGAAGCTCCGCCAGCGTGCCCTTCTCGAGCAGATCCTGGGGTTCCTCGGCGAGGCCTTCGAAGGTTCGCGCGGCGTTCTCGTAGGCGCGCACCCGGAAGGGATTCTCCCCTTCGAGCTCGAGGAGAGCCGCCGTCTCCCGGAGGAGCCGAACGATGGTCTCGCGGTTCATGTCCGCGGTCGGCGCGCGGGCGCCTTTCTTCGGCCCGGAATCAACCGGCGGAGATCGGCACGGCGTGACCGACGCCGGAGCGCTTGCGCAGATCGTCCGCCTTGTCGGTCCGTTCCCACGCGAAGTCGGCTTCCTCGCGGCCGAAGTGACCGTAGGCGGCGGTGGCGCGGTAGATCGGCCGGCGCAGGTCGAGATGCTCGATGATGCCGCGCGGCGTCAGCGAGAAGCTGTCTCGCACCAGCCTCTCCAGCCGCCCCTCGTCGACGAGCCCGGTGCCGAAGCTGTCGACGCGGACCGAGACCGGTTCGGCGATGCCGATGGCGTAGGCGAGCTGCACCTCGCAGCGATCGGCGAGGCCGGCCGCGACGAGGTTCTTGGCCACGTGCCGCGCCATGTAGCTCGCCGAACGGTCGACCTTGGTCGGGTCCTTCCCCGAGAAGGCGCCGCCGCCGTGGCGGCCGGTGCCGCCGTAGGTGTCGACGATGATCTTGCGGCCGGTCAGGCCGGAGTCGCCGTGCGGGCCGCCGACCACGAAGCGCCCGGTCGGATTGACGTGCAGGAGCGTCCGGTCGTCGGCGAGCTCGCGCGGAATGACGTGGTCGACGACCATCTCCTGGATCGTGGCGCGGATCTCGGCCGTGTCGACGTCCGGATGATGCTGCGTCGAGACGACGACGGTGTGGACGCGCGCCGGCTTGCCGTCGTGGTACTCCACCGTGACCTGGCTCTTGCCGTCGGGACGAAGCCAGGCGATCTCGCCGGTCTTGCGCGCCTCGGCGAGGCGGCGGGTCAGCCCGTGCGCCAGCATGATCGGCAGCGGCATGAGCTGCGGCGTCTCGCGGCAGGCGAAACCGAACATCAGTCCCTGGTCGCCGGCTCCCTCGCGATCGACGCCGAGCGCGATGTCGGCCGACTGCTTGCCGACCGCGTTGACCACCGCGCAGCCTTCGCTGTCGAAGCCGATGCCGGTTTCGGTATAGCCGATCTCGCGGACCGTGTTGCGGGCGACGCGGATGAAATCGACGGACGCCGAAGTGGTGATCTCGCCGGCCAGCATCACGAGGCCTGTCGCGACCAGCGTCTCGCAGGCGACGCGGCCGAGCGGATCCTGGCGCAGGACCTCGTCGAGGACCGCGTCGGAGATCTGATCGCAGATCTTGTCGGGATGACCCTCGGTCACCGATTCGGAAGTGAACAGCTCGGTCTCTCGCAAGCTCATATTGCGAACCCTCTTTGGGCCGGGGACGGGAGATGGACGGACGGCCGTCGCAAGACTCGGGATCCTACCAGAGGGACCCGCCCCGACGGGTTCAGCGGCGACGGCCGGGCCGGCTCTCGAGGATGCCGAAGAAGAGCGTCGCGAGCGCGTTGAGAGTCGCCAGGGAGACCGAGCTCCGCCGCGTCTCGAGCCCGCCGGTCAGGGTGGCGACGAGCCCGCCGGCGCGACGGGTCATCGGCAGAGTCGCCGCGATGTCGTCGGCGGTGAGCCCCGCCGCCAGGCGCGCCGGCAGCTCGAGCGATCCGCCGGCGCCCGAGGCCTCGCCCGGCGGGCCGATCACCCAGGCGAAGTTGCGGACATAGAGGCGGGCCGAGCCGTCCTTCTCCGCTACCGGGTCGAGGCAGGCCTGCAACCCGACGTAGAACTCGTAGGTCGAGCCCAGCCGCCCGGCGAGCGCTCGCGCCGAGCGTCGCGCGGCGTCGAGCGCGTGGGTGGCGTCGGCCGCCAGGCCGCGCAGCTCCCCTTCGACTTCTTGCTGGACCACCGCCACCGGCAGCGGGCGGTCGTGGTCGTGGAAAAAGCGGCGGAAGGCGTCGCGCACGCCGAGCAACTCGTCGGAAGACGATCCCGCGACGCCGACTTCGACGCCGCGCTGATATCCTCCGAGAAAGTCGCTGAGCTCGCGCGCCATGATCACCAGCAGGAAGAACGACGTCGTCAAGGCTATCCGCCGGCTCCGGCGGAGGCAAGGCGACAGCGCTCTGCTCGAAGGCGATCACCTGCTGGCCGAGGCGATCGCAGCCGGGCTCCGGCTCGAGACGGTCCTGGTCACGCCGGAGTGGGCCGCGTCGCCGAAGGGCGCGGCGCTCCTCGGCCGGCTCGAGTCCCGCCCTCTCGAGATCGCCACTGACGTTCTCGATTCGCTCGCCGACGCCGACTCGCCACGCGGCGTGTTGGCGGTCGCGGAGATCCCCCGTCGAGGCTCCGAGAGCCTTCCGGTCGACGGCGGCGCGCTGTATCTCTACCTGGACGGCGTGCAGGATCCCGGCAACCTCGGCGCGATCGCGCGCGTGGCGGAGGCCTTCGGCGTGCGCGCTCTGCTGCTCGCTGAAGGCACCGCACACCCGAACCACCCGCGCGCCCTGCGCGCTTCGGCTGGCAGCCTGCTGAGAATGACGGCCGCGGTAGGAGTCACCTCCGAAACCGCCGCGGCCCGGCTCGCCGATTCCCGCTGGGCCGCGCTCGAGGCCCACGGCGGGGTACCGCTACCCGACCGAACGCCCTCGGGATGCTGGGTGCTGGCGCTCGGCGGCGAGCGCGGCCAGATCTCTTCCGAGGTGCTCCGCCGCGTCGAGCGGCGCTGGACGATCCCGCTCGCGCCGCCGGTCGAGTCGCTCAACGTCGCCGTCGCCGCCGGCATCGCGTTGCACGCGCTGCGAGTGCGATCCAGCGCTTCTTGATCTGCCGGCGGGCGGACCCGTAGCATCGGGATCACGATGCGAATCCCGACGCGACCCGGTCGCGCCAGCCGCCAGCTCTTTCTCGCCCTTCTGTTTCTCGCCCTGCCCGGATGTGGCGGCAAGAAGGTGCAGCCCAACATCCTGCTGATCACGGTCGATACCCTGCGGGCCGATCACCTCTCGGCGTGGGGCTACCCGCGCAAGACCTCGCCGGTCATCGATCAGATGGCCTCGGAAGGTGTCCGCTTCGCGAGCGCCCAGGTGCAGTGGCCGAAGACCGGTCCGTCATTCGCCTCGATCATGACGGCGACCTATCCCAAGGACAACGGGATCGTGCGCCGGGTCGGCATTCCGATTCCCTGTGCCTTCCGGACGCTCGCCGAGGAGCTCAAGCGGCTCGGCTACCAGACGCACGCGGTGGTTTCGAACGGGGCGCTCGGCCGGGAGTTTTTCTACGACCAGGGCTTCGACGATTACGGCGAAGCCTGGAAGGGAGCGTCGACCGAGGCGGAGATCGAGGAAGCGACGCGCGCCGGCCATGTCACCGACCTCGCGCTCGCCTCGCTCGCCCGCGCCAAGGCGGATCGCCCGATTTTCCTCTGGGTGCACTATCTCGACCCCCACTTCCCCTACCGTCCGCCGGCGGACTGGAAGGACAAATTCCAGGGGGACGGCGCCCTGCCCAAGGCCCCTCCGATGGTCGTCGACTACAAGCACGAGCGGAGGGTCACGGGCGCGATCGGCCGCTCCCAGGTGCTCGACGGGCGCGAGGACCTCGACTTCTACCTGGCGCGCTACGACGCCGAAATCGCCTACGCCGATCACGAGATCGGGCGACTGGTCGACGCCTACCGGCAGCGCGGAATCTACGACCGGACGGTGACCGCGTTCACCTCCGATCACGGGGAGTCGCTCGGCGAGCACGGGTACTACTTCGACCACGGCATGCTGCCCTTTCAGGACTGCCTGCACGTGCCGCTGATCGTGCGGTATCCGCAGGAGTACTCGCCCCGCATCGACCAGGATCCGGTCGAGGTCATGAATGTCGCGCCGACTCTGCTCGAGCTCGCCGGCATGAAAGCGCCCGAGAAGCGCTGGGCGCAGGGGCGCTCGATGACTCGCCGACTGGACGGTCGCGAGAGCGGTCGCGGCACGGTGGCCTTCTCGGAGGCCGGCTATGCGCAGGACCGCAAGTGGATGCGCGTCGCTTTCGACGGTCGATTCAAGTACGTCTGGGCCCCGACCACACCGGACCAGAGGATGCTGGTGGCGAAGGGCTTGTCGCAGGCGCTCTACGACCTCGAGGCGGATCCCGGAGAGACGACCGATGTTTCGCAGCGCTTCCCCGGGGACTACGAGCGGCTCGGTCGCCTGCTCAGCCGGTGGTGGGGTGCGCCGCAGTTCCTCGTGGACCGCGATCCCGCCGACTGCGGCGGCAGCCGCGCGGTCGACAAGTCGACCGAGGAGCAGATGCGGGCGCTCGGCTACCTCTGAGCCGAGCGCGCCGCCTCCGCCTTCCTAACTGCCTTCCTTCAGCGCTGCGACGAGGGCCGGCACGACCTCGTGGAGGTCGCCGACGATGCCGTAGTGGGCGACCTTGAAGATCGGCGCTCCCGCGTCCTTGTTGACCGCAACGATGCAGGACGCGCCCTTCATGCCGACCAGGTGCTGGATCGCGCCCGAGATACCGAGCGCCAGGTAGAGCTTCGGCGCCACCGTCTGTCCCGACGAACCGATCTGGCGGTCGCGGGGCAGCCAGGCGTTGTCGATGACGGGACGGCTGGCGCCGATCTCGGCCTTGAGCAGCCGGGCGAGCTCCTCGATCGGGGCCATCTTGTCGGCGCCGCCGATGCCACGGCCGACAGCGACGATCGCCGCCGCCTTCGAGAGGTCGATCGCCTCTCCGCCCGCCTGCTCGGTGCCGAGGATCTCGCGGTCGGCGCCGCCGCTCGCGGCGCTGGCGTCGAGCGGCTGCACCGGCGCCTGTCCGGCGCGCCGGCCGTCGGCCGGAAAGGCTCCGGACTGCAGTGTCACGAGGGCAGGAACGGAGCCGCGCACGCGCACCCGGGCCTGCATCTTCCCTTCGAGGATCGGCCGTCGCCAGACGATTCCCCCCTCCTGCGCCTCGAAGCCGATCGCTTCGGGCACGTGCGCCGCTCCGGTCGCCTGCGCGAGACGGGGCACGTATTCGGAGGACTGGTAGGTATGGGGGAAGAGAACGAAGTCGGGCTTCTCCGCGTTCATCGCCGCTGCGAGCGTCGCGACGTAAACGCCGGGCGTGTACGCCGCCAGGGCCGGCGAGTCGGCCAGGCGAACGGCGGCGAGGGCGCTGGTCGCGGCCTCCGCCGCGAGGGCACCTGCGCCGGCGCCGAGCAGAACCGCTTCGGCGCTGCCGCCGACCGCCTCCGCCAGCTTCTGCGCGGCGGCGATGGCTTCGAAAGAGCCACGATGGAGCTTCCCGTCGCGGTGCTGCAGCACACACCAGATGCGGGCGCTCATGCGATCACCCGCGCTTCCTGCCGCAGCTTGGCGACGAGCGCCGCGGCGGCGGCCTTGGGGTCTCCTTCGAAGACCTGGGCGGCCGCGCTCGTGTCGGGGAAGCCGACCGAGAGGATCTCGAGCCGAGAGCCGGCGGCGCCGATCGCCTCGGTCGCGAGGCCGAGCTCCTCCGGCGCCGGCTCGGCGACCGGCTTCTTCTTGGCGGCCATGATCCCCTTGAGCGAGGCGTAGCGCGGCTGGTTGATGCCTGCCTGGACTTCGATCACCGCCGGCAGCTTGACCCGCAGGATCTCGTTCATGCCGCTCTCCATCTCGCGGACGAGACGCAGCGTGCCTCCCTCTTCCACCTCGACGCCCATCACCAGCCAGGCGTGCGGCCAGCCAAGAAATCCGGCGGCAATCGTCGCGGTCGCGCCGGCGCCGACGTCGTCGGACTGCGAGCCGGTGAGGACGAGATCGAACTTCTCGCGCGCGATGGCGGCGGCCAGCGCGCGGCCGTTGGCGATCGCGTCTCCCCCCTGGTACGCCGCGTGCGAAAGATGCACAGCGCTCGCGGCCCCGAGCGCCAGTGCCTTGCGCAGCGCCTCGCGCACGCGTTCGGGCCCGAGGCTGAACACCACGACCTCGCCGCCGCTCTTCTCGGCGATGCGCAGCGCCTCCTCGAGCGCGTATTCGTCCCCCTCGTTGATGACGAAGGGGAGATCCTCTTCTTCGATCCAGCGGCCGTCCTTGCCGACGCGCAGGCGCGCCTCGGTGTCCGGCACCTGTTTGAGACAGACGGCGATGCGCATGCGGGTCTTCTCCTTCTCTGCGGAGTTGCGATGCCCCCTCGTCGTCGAAGTCTACGACGCGGAGGCCCGATACATGGACACTCGCGCGAGGCGCGTGCTACGGTTCGCGGGCCGCGCGAGCGGCCTCCCGATGACCCTCGCCAGCCCCTTCCTGACGACCCCGCCCGCGCTGCTCGCCCAGTCTCCGGGAGGCCTTGCCGAGGCCTTCGGGCGGTCCGGGCCGATGGCGGTCGCGGTTCTCGGCCTGCTCGCCCTGTTTTCGCTCGGTTCCTGGGCGATCCTGCTCTGGAAGCTGGTCCATTTCCGGCGCGCGCGCCGCCAGAGCCGCACCTTCCTCGGCATCTTTCGCAACAGCAAGCGCTTCAGCGAGGTCAGCTCGGCGACGAGCCGCGTCGCCGTCTCGCCCCTCGTCGGCGTTTTCCAGGCCGGATACTCGGAGATCGAGAGCCAGATCCGCGCGCTGGGCGAGGAAGGCGGCGGCGCGCAGGGACGCTACCGGATCAAGTCGCTCGCCGGCGTCGAACGATCGCTGCGGCGCGCCGTCGCCGCCGAGACCCACCTGCTGGCGCGCGGCGCGGCTTTCCTCGCCACGACGGCGGCCGGCACGCCGTTCATCGGGCTGTTCGGCACGGTGTGGGGAATCATGCAGGCGTTCGGCGACATCGGGCGGACCGGTTCGACGTCGCTCGTCGCGGTCGCTCCCGGCATCGCGGAAGCGCTGATCAACACCGCTGCCGGACTCGGCGCCGCGATTCCGGCGCTGCTGGGCTACAACTACCTGGCCAACGAGCTCAAGCGCCAGCGGGCCGAGATGGAAGACTTCGCGCTCGAGTTCCTCAACCTCGCCGAGCGCAACTTCACCGGATGGCCTTCCTAGCGGGCAGCGGCGGCGAGGACGAAGAGGTCCTCTCCGACATCAACATCACGCCGCTGGTCGACGTGATGCTCGTCTTGCTGATCATCTTCATGATCACCGCTCCGATGCTCCACCAGGGCATCGAGGTCGCGCTCCCCAGGGCCGAAGCGCCGGTGATACCCAACAAGGCCGACGATCCGCTGGTTCTCTCGATCAACAAGAACGGCCTGGTCTACGTCAAGGACAAGCCGGTCCACCCGACACGGCTGCTCGAGGTCCTGACGCCGCTCTTGCGCGGCCGCTCGGAAGAGACGGTCTTCATCAAGGGGGACCGCGACGTGCCGTACGGGCGTGTGATCGAGGTGCTCGACATTCTCCATCGCGGCGGCATCGAGAAAGTCGGCATGGTCACCGAGAAGCCCGAAGGGAGCCGGCCCTCGGGATGACCGAGAGCGTCTCGGCGCTGCTCGAGTCGCGGCTCGCCTCCGAACCGGGAGGCGCCTTCCGCCGCGCCGTGATCTGGGCCGGAGTGCTGCACCTCGCGATCGGCGTTTCGGCCTGGATCGTCCCGCGGCTGCTCGCCAGGCCGCCGGCGCCGGTCGAGTACGTCGCGGTGCGCATCGTCCCGGCAGCGCGCCTCGGCGTCGAGAAGCCGAAGCCCGAGCCGAAGCGTGAGCCGGAGCCCGCTCCCGTCAAGCCTGAACCGAAGCCGGAGCCGAAGCCGGAACCGGCGAAGGCGAGCAAGGCGCCGGTCCTGCCGACTGCGAAGGCCGCCAAGCAGCCCGCGAAGCCGGAGCCCGCGGCGCCCGCACAGCCCGAGGTTCAGGGGGTGCCGGAGGGCAAGGCCGCCGGCTTCGCGCT
Source organism: Thermoanaerobaculia bacterium (assembly GCA_963699245.1). Taxonomy (GTDB): domain Bacteria; phylum Acidobacteriota; class Thermoanaerobaculia; order Multivoradales; family JAGPDF01; genus JACTMI01. The sequence goes on along the minus strand of OY969426.1, from coordinate 534,731 downwards.
CGGCGCGACAGCGACCTTCGACACCCCCGACTTCACCTACGGCTACTACATCGACCAGATGCTCGCCCAGCTCTCGCGCAACTGGAACCGGCCGCTCGTGGGGTCCGGCGTCGAGGCGATGATCCATTTCCGGATCGGGCGCGATGGCCGGATCAGCGAGGTCCAGATCGTGCGCTCCTCGGGAATCAATGCCTTCGACCTGGCCGCGCTGCGCGCGGTGCAAGCGTCCTCCCCCCTGCCGCCGCTCCCCCGCGCGTTCCGCGACGACGCGCTCGGCGTCAATCTCATCGTCCGCTGAGAGAGAATCCCGCATGACTTCGAGAATCCTGGCTCCTCTCTTCCTCGCCGGCGCCGCCCTGCTCGGTACGGCCGGCGCGCAGACTCCGCCCGCCGCGAGCCCGGCGCCGCCGACGGCTCCGCCGCCGCAGGGCATCACCGTCGTGCTCGATCGCGGCAACCAGGTGCCGGTGGTGACGCTCGCCTTTCCGGCCGTCCCCGGCCTCTCGTCGCTCCCCGGCACGGCCGGAAACGCCGGACGCGAGCTCGAGCAGACGTTGCGCAGGGATCTCGAGCGCTCCGGCATCTTCAACCTGCTCGGCCCCGACCAGCTCGGCGTACTGACGCTCACCGGCGACCTGGAGAAAGACGCCGACCAGTACCGCTCGCTCGGCGCCTCGATGCTGCTGCTCGCCGAGATCAAGATCGAGGACAACCGCCTGGTCCTCGAGGGCCGGCTGATCGACCTGGCGAGCAAGCAGACCATCGTCGGCAAGCGCTATCGCGGCACCTACGACCTCGCCCGGCGGATCGCGCACACCTTTGCCGACGAGATCGTCCTCTTCCTGACCGTCGAAGCGCGGCATCGCGATGACCTCGATCGCCTTCTATTCGGATCGCGACAGCTTCAAGGAGGTCTACCTGATGGACTACGACGGCTTCGACCAGCGCCGGCTGACCGCGCACAAGTCGATCTCGATGAGCCCGTCGTGGAGCGGCACCGGCGACACGGTGGCGTACGTCTCGTTCTTCGGCGGCAACGGCCCGGCGCTCTACCTCGCCGACGTGGCCTCGGGGCGCAAGATGCCGCTGGTCACCGAAGGCTCGCTCAACATCTCCCCTTCCTTCTCGCCCGACGGGCGGCAGGTCGCCTTCGCGCGCGCGCTGGGAGCCAACATCGAGATCTTCGTCTGCAATCGCGACGGCTCGAACGTCCGGCGGCTGACCAACTCGGGGGGCATCGACACCAATCCGGCCTGGAGCCCGTCGGGGCAGGAGATCGCCTTCACGTCGAGCCGGTCCGGATCGCCGCAGATCTACGTCGCCGACGTCGAGGGCTCCAACGTTCGTCGCGTCACCTTCGAAGGGGACTACAACGACGGGGCGGCGTGGAGCCCCGACGGCACCCGGCTCGCCTACGCGACCCGCGTCGAGCGCAATCGCTTCGATCTGGCCCTGGTCGACCTCGTCTCGCTCGGAGCCCGCCGGCTCACGGCGGGGAACGGCTCGAACGAAGCGCCGACCTTCTCGCCCGACGGCCGGCGCATCGCCTTCACCTCGACCCGCGCCGGCGGCACCCAGATCTTCACGCTCAACGCGACCGACGGCTCGGGTGTCGAGCAGCTCACTTTCGAAGGCAGCAACTGGGCACCGGACTGGTCCGGATACCTGCGGTGACGGGGCCCGGACCGTTGCCACCGCGAATTCTCTCTGCTAGCTTGCAGCCCTGAATCGATCACTCGGGATCGACTCCGGACAGCACGAAGGAGACCGTCATGAATCGCACCCGGTCGACGCTCTGGCTCGCGACCCTCGCTCTCGCACTTCTCGCTCCGGCCTGCGCGAAGAAGAAGCCGCAGGCGCCTCCTCCGGAGGTCAAGCCGGTCGTTCCGCAGCAGCAGCCGGCAACCGAGGTTTCGCCGCGCACCCAGGGCGCCGCGGTCGACAGGACGCCCGACCCGCTCTCGGGTGACATCGCCGCGGTGAACGATTTCGTCATGCGCAACGGTCTCCTCGGCGACGTCTACTTCGACTTCGACAAGGCCGACCTCACGGAGGACGCCCGCGCCCGCCTGGCGAAGAACGCCGACTGGCTGCGCGCCCACCCCGAGTTCGAGCTGCGGATCGAGGGGCACTGCGACGAGCGCGGCACCAACGAGTACAACCTCGCTCTCGGCGAGCGTCGCGCCGCCGCCGCCAAGGACTACATCGTTTCGCTCGGCGTCGCGGCGGCCAAGCTCGGCACGATCAGCTACGGAGAAGAGCGCCCGCAGTGCACCGACGGTAGTGAAGGGTGCTGGGCGCGAAATCGCCGAGCGCACTTCCTGATCACCAGCCGCTCCGGCAACTGAAGCGGGATCTCCGGACGATGAGGCTTCGTCGACTCGCACCCGTCGCGCTCGCCCTGAGCTGCGCCGGGTGCGTGTCTTCGACCGACATCGAGAGCCTGCGGGCCCAGATCGGCGAGCTCCAGCGCCAGATCGCCGAGATGCAGGCGCAGGGCTCGAGCAAGCAGGAAGTCTCCCAGCTCGATCAGACCGTGCGTCAGCAGACCGACCGGCTCCTCAAGGCCGAGGCGGATCTGCGGGTCGACGTCGGCAATCTGTCGGGACAGATCGGCGAGCTGCAGGGCAAGCTGGAAGACACCAACTACCGCCTCGGCCAGCTCTCGCAGCAGATCGCCGCCACCGGCCAGGACCTCCGGCAGGCCCGGGACGCTTCGGGCGGCGCCGTGGCGCCAGGGACCACCACCCCTCCCCCGGGAGTCGGCCTCCGATCCGGAGACGCTTTACCAGACTGCCTACAGCGACTACCTGCGCGGCGCGTACGACCTGGCGCTGCTCGGCTTTCGGCAGTACCTCGACGCCTACCCCGAGACCGACCTGGCGGACAACGCGGTCTACTGGATCGGCGAGTGCTTCTACCGGCAGCAGAAGTACACCGACGCGATCGCCGAGTACGATCGCGTGCTCGACCGCTGGCCGCGCAGCGACAAGACGGCGAGCGCGACGCTCAAGAAGGGGTATGCGCTGATCGAGCTCGGCGACCGCAAGATGGGAGTCGCCCAGCTCCAGAAGGTCGTCCAGGGCTTCCCGAGCTCGGACGAGGCGAACCTCGCGCGCCAGAAGCTGCAGAGCCTGGGAGTTGATTCCAGGCCCCAGCGCTAGTAGATTCGGGCCACCAGCCGCCCGATCCCGCGGCGCCGTTCCAACCGAGAGAGGTCTCACCCGATGGCGAACACCAAGTCCGCGCGCAAGCGCGCCGAGAAGTCCGAGCTCCAGCGCAGCGCCAACCGCCAGGCCCGCTCCCGCATGCGGACCGCGGTCAAGAAGGCCGCGCCAGGCCGTCGAGAGCGGCGCTGCCGACGCCGCCCAGGCGGTCGCCGAGGCGATCTCGATCGTCGACTCGTCGGCGGGCAAGGGCATGGTGCACAAGAACATGGCCGCCCGCACCAAGTCGCGGCTCGCCGCGGCGGCGCGCAAGTCCGCCAAGTAGGCCCGGCCTCCCTGCACGGGGCGCTCGTTGCGCCCCGCTCGCCTGTCCCTCAGAAGCCTTCGAGCAGGTCGCTGACCATGGTCTCGGCGAATTTCTTCGCCGTGGCCTCGATGGCCGGCGTCTCGCGGTCGAGGAAGCCGAGCTCCGACGCGTCGAGCGGATAGCTGTTGCGGAACTGGTAGCGGTCGTTCTTCCAGAGCACGCGGTCGGGCGAGAACTGCCGCAGCTGGACCTTGGCGGTGATCGCGATCTCGTACTCGGTCGCCCGGCGGTCGGCGTCGAAGGTGACCGGCGTGACCTCGAAACCGACCACGGTTCCCTCGAGCTCGGCATCGGCCCCGACGTCCGAGCTGACCACCTCGAAACGCTGGCGATTGACCAGCTCGTCCGCCACCGCCTGGGTGAGGATCTGGTCGACGCGCACGCGCTCGGTCGAGTTTTCGAACGCCTTCAGGTAGACCTTCTTGATTTCCGGCGGGAGATTCGATCCCTTGCCCACGAGGGCGTAGCCGCAGCGCGAGGGGCGCGGCGGCGAGGAGGACGAGCAGCAGACGAGCGCGGTGCATCAGGCGCTCTCCTTTCTGGTCACGACGTTGACGAGACGGCCCGGCACGATGACGGTGCGGGCCACCTCGCGGCCCGCGACATGTTCGGCGACCTTGTCGCTGGCGAGGACTGCGGCGCGGATCTCGCGCTCGGAGGCGCTCGCTTCCACCTCGATGCGGTCGCGCAGCTTGCCGTCGACCTGGACGACGAGGGTGACGCGCTCGCGCCGCAGCTTCGCCTCGTCGACCACCGGCCAGTCGCTCTCGAGCAGGCTCGATCCGTGGCCCCGCCGCTCCCAGAGCTCCTCGGTGAGGTGCGGGGCCATCGGGTGCAGGAGCTGAATCAGCGTGTCGAGGGCGGCCTCGCAGCGCAGCCGCGAGGCGGTCTTCTCCTCCACGGCGCGGGTCAGCCCGTTCAGCAGCTCCATCAGCGCCGCGACCGCGGTGTTGAACTTGAAGCGGTCGAAGTCGCGCGTCACCCGCGGCCATCGGTGACGTGGCAGAGGCGCTCGAGCGTCGGCGTCGGAGGGCGCTACCGGCGGCGCGTCGCCGACGCGCTCCGCGACGCGCCAGAGCCGCTGCAGGAAGCGGCAGGCGCCGTTGACCGCCTCGTCGTTCCACTCCACCTCGTCCTCGGGCGGGCCGAGGAAGAGGGTGTAGACGCGCTCGGTGTCGGCGCCCATCTCGTCGATGAGCTCGTCGGGCGAGACCGTGTTGCCGCGCGACTTCGACATCTTCTCGATCCGGCCGGTCTTCTCCGCGAAACGGGTGATCATCCCCTGGTTGAAGAGGTTCGTGAACGGCTCCTCGAAGCCGCACCAGGCCGAAGTCGTGGAGCACGCGGCAGACGAAGCGGGCGTAGAGCAGGTGCAGGATCGCGTGCTCGATGCCGCCGATGTACTGGTCGACCGGCGCCCAGCGGTTGGCGAGCTCGGGGTCGAAGATGCGTCCGCTGTCGCGCGGCGAGAGATAGCGCAGGTAGTACCAGGAGCTGTCGACGAAGGTGTCCATCGTGTCGGTCTCGCGCCGCGCCGGCTCCGCCGCACTTCGGGCAGGTCGTCTGCACGAACTTCTCGTGGCGCGAGAGCGGATTGCCCTCGCGGCCGGTGAACTCGACGTCGTACGGCAGCTCGATCGGCAGCTCGGTCGTCGGGCACCGGAACGATGCCGCAGGCTTCGCAGTAGACGACCGGGATCGGCGTCCCCCAGTAGCGCTGGCGCGAGATCAGCCAGTCGCGCAGCCGGTAGGTGACCTTGCCCCGTCCCGATGCCCTTGCTGCTCGAGCCAGGCGATGAAGCGCTCGTTCGGCCTCGGGGCCAGGCCGAAGGCCGTCGAAGTCGCCGCAGACCGCGGATGACGCCCCCGGCGGGGAACGCCTCGCGGATCTCGGCGCCGGTCGTCGTCTCCGCCTTCCGGCAGATAGACGAGGCGAACCGGCAGCCTCTCCTGGCGCGCGAAGGCGAAGTCGCGCTCGTCGTGCGCCGGGACCGCCATGATCGCGCCGGCTGCCGTAGTCGGGCAGGACGTAGTTGGCGAGCCAGATCGGAATCGCGCTCGCCGGTCGCCGGATTGATCGCTATCGGCGCCGGTGAAGCGCCCCTCCTTCGACGTCGCCCTCCGCCTCGCGCTCGATGCGCGGCGTCTTGCGCACGCGTCTCGATCCAGGCGCGCGATCTCTCGCGCTCGCGCCGATGCCGGCGATCAGCTCGGCGGCCCGGGGGTGCTCCGGCGCGAGGACCAGGAATGTCGCGCCGTGGACCGTGTCGGGCCGCGTCGTGAAGACGGTGATCGGGTCGCCGCCGGCCGGCGAGCGCGAAGTCGATCTCGGCGCCCTCGGAGCGTCCGATCCAGTTGCGCTGCATCAGCCTTGACCTTCTCCGGCCAGCCGTCGAGGGTGTCGAGACCGGCGAGCAGCCGGTCGGCGTAGTCGGTGATGCGGAGGAACCACTGCTCGAGGTCCCGCTGCTCGACCGCGGTCCCGCAGCGCTCGCAGGCGCCTTCGACCACCTGCTCGTTGGCGAGCACGGTCCGGCAGCTCGGGCACCAGTTGACCGGCGCCTGCTTGCGGTAGGCCAGCCCCTTCTCCAGCATGCGGAGGAAGAGCCACTGGTTCCACCGGTAGTAGTCCGGCAGGCAGGAGGTGATCTCTTTCGACCAGTCGTAGAGGATGCCCCAGCGCCGGAACTGCTTCTTCATCACGCGTGATGTTGTCGAGCGTCCAGTCGCGCGGATGGATGCCGCGCTGGATCGCGGCGTTCTCCGCCGGCAGACCGAACGCGTCCCAACCCATCGGGTTGAGCGCCCGCCGGCCGCGCATGCGCAGATAGCGGTAGAGGGCGTCGCCGAGGATGTAGTTCCGCCCGTGGCCGACGTGCAGGCGATCGCCCGACGGGTACGGGAACATCATCAGCATGTAGTACTTGTCCTTGCGCCGAGCGGAGGTCGACCTCCGCGACGCGGCTGCTTCTCCCAACGCTCCTGCCACTTCGCCTCGATGGCGCGGTGGTCGTAGATGCTCATCGCGAACTCCCGCTCCGGGCCGCCGCCAGGCCGCCCGGTATCACCAGCTCGGCCAGCACCGGCGCGCGGAAGACGACCGCCTTCCATGCCGCCAGCCGTCCCGCCGAGCTCACCTTCAGCTCGTAGTGCCCGGTCTCCAGGCCGAGGAAGCGTGCGCTTCCCCCGGCGAGCGCCACCACGCGGCGCACTCCCTGGCCTTCGAGAACCGCCTCGCCGCCCGGGGCCGCCGTGTCGACCCGTACGACCAGCGTCGCGGCCGATCGGTGCGCCGTCGTTGGCGCGCACCGCGATGCCGTCGGGCGCCTGCGGCGCGAGGTCGACCTGTTCGAGCCCGCCGCTCCGCGCGATCAGCAGGCCGCGGCCGGGCGCGTCCTCGACATGCTCCGCGGCGAGCCGGAGATAGGTCGGCGGCACGAAGAAGTGCGACGCGAGCGGGTCGGCGAAGACCCAGCCGCGGTCCGGCAGGTGGATCTCGACCCAGCGATGGAAGCCCGCCTTCGGCCCGCCCGGCTGGTCTTCGAGGATGTAGCCGGGGACCTCACGCGCCTCGATGCCAGCTGCGGCGAGGAGCGCCACCGTCAGACGCGCGGTGCCGGTGCAGAAAGCGGAACGCCGCTCGAGCACCGACCGCCGGCTCCTGGGACTGGCCGCGATCGAGCTCGTAGCGGATGTGACCCGCGACCCAGGAGAGAACGCGCCCGGCGCCCTCGACGAGCGTCGGCGCGCCGGCGGCGAGCCGGCGGCCGAGTTGCGCCACCGCGTCGTTCGCGCCCGCTTCCGGCAGCCGCAGCGGAGCGCTGCTTCCGATCGGTCCGTTGTCGACCTTGACCTCGACAGCGCCGTCGACGAAGCCGAGCTCGTAGCCGGCGTTGCTGTAGGTCTCGATCACGGCGCCGGCTGGCGGCAAGATCCGCGCCACGCCTCGCCCAGCGACGATCATGCCGCTCGCGCCGGCGCCGGAGGCGCCGGCCAAGGCAGCGACGAGGATCGCCGTCGCGGCCTTCATCGCACCCTCCCCGGCAGGTCGTGACTCCGCATCAGGCCGTCGAGCAAGCCGTTGACGAAGCGGCTGGAGTTCTCGGAGCCGAAGTTCTTGGCGAGCTCGACCGCCTCGTCGAGGACGACGAGCTTGGGCACGTCGGGCGTATGCAGCATTTCGTAGATCGGCGAGGCGCAGGATGTTGCGGTCGACCGCCGGCATGCGTTCGAGGCGCCAGTTCTCGGCCTGCGAGGTCAGCAGCGCGTCGATCTCGCCGGCGCTCGCCACCGTCCCTTCGACCAGCTCACGGGCCTGCTCGAGGGCGCGACGCGCCTCCTCGAGGCGCTCCCCGACTACCGGCCGGCGAAGCGGGGCATCCTCGTCCCCCTCGTCGCCGCGCAGGTAGTCGGCGAGATCGAAGGCGTCGAAGGCCGAAGCGGGCGTGGAGCCGCCGAGGTCGATCTGGAAGAGCATCTGGATCGCCATCTCGCGCGCCATTCGCCGCTTGCCGGGCGCCCGCTGAGTCTTCTTCAAAGATCCTCCGCTTCCACCGCCCCGTCGGCGAGATCCGCCGCGGACCGCCGACACATCAGGCGCGAATGCGCGCCAGTTCCCTCGCCAGCTCGATCGCGGCCGCGGCCGCTTCCGCTCCCTTGTTCCCCGCTTCGCCGCCGGCGCGCGCCATCGCCTGCTCGAAGGTGTCGCAGGTCAGCACGCCGAAAGTGACCGGGACGCCGTGCCGGAGAGCGACCTCGGAAGCGCCGCGGCTGCACTCCCCCGCCACGAGGTCGAAGTGCGGTGTCTCGCCCCGCACCACCGCTCCCAGCGCCACCAGCGCGTCCAACCTTCCCTGCCGGGCCATCGCCTCGAGCGCCTGCGGGATCTCCCAGGCGCCGGGAACCCGCACGATGGCGCGCGCCTCCTCGCCGACCCCCGCCGTGTCGAGCGCTTCGAGCGCTCCGGCGAGCAGCCGCTCGACGATTTCGCCGTTGAAGCGCGCAGCGACGACGCCGACACGCAGGCCGGCGCCTGAAAGCGAGCGAGGAGTAGGGTCTCAGTCGACTCACGGACTAGGACTTCCGGCGGGACGTACGGTCTGGGTGCCGGCGAAAAAGAGTATCAAACGAGCGTCGCGCGACTCAACGCGCTGCGGCCTCCAACCAGCCACGCAGGAAGAGGCCGTAGCTCGGCGCCAGTGACGCCTTGGTCAGGATGTCGATCGCGATGCCGCCGAGCGCGGCGAGGATCCAGCGCCGCTCCCGGCTGCCGAGAGCGTTGCGCCAGCCGGCCAGCGCCGGGCGCGCCAGGACGCTGCCGAGCGCCACGAAGGCGACGACGCGAACGACCGACCAGGGGACCCAGGCGACGATCGCGCCGGCGAAAGGCGCACCGGCCTCGCGCGCGAAGGAGCCGACGAAGTAGCTCATGTAGCCGGTCAGCCCGGCGCCGAGCACCAGGCCGAGATAGCCGCCCGAGATCAGGCTGAGCAGCGCGAAGAGCAGCAGATGGCCGAAATGAATCGGAAGGAACTGTCGCGGATCGTTCTCCGGAGCGATGCCGGTCGTGATCCAGCCGAACATCTCGATCGGTAGGGCTCGCCGCGCAGGATCGTCGCCGCGGCGGCGGCCGGCGCGAGCTCGGTCAGCGCGATCACGGAGCCGCTCAGCAGCACGAACCAGGCGAGTCCGCCGCCGAGCGCGTTGCGAAAGTCGCCGGCGCGCACCGAGCGCGAGAAGAGCGGCCAAAGCGGCAGCGGGGCGACGAAGGGCAGGAGCCACTTTCCGGCGCCCGGAATCGCGAGCGTCAGCAGCGTGACGGGAGTCAGCGCCAGCAGCGGCCAGAGGCGCCGGGTCGTCATCGTCAGAGGTTGCCTCCCGGAGGCTGCAGCCGGATCTCCTCGACCTGCACCCGCGCTCCCGAGTCGAGCGCCCAGACCAGCGCCCGTGCCACCTCTTCCGCCGGAATCATCTTCGTGCGATCCCACTCCCCCGCCACGTGGTTCCAGAGCGGTGTCTCGGTGGCGCCGGGAGTCAGAGCCAGGACGCGCACGCCGGTGCTCGCGAGCTCCTCGCGCAGCGTCTCGACCAGTCCGAGCAATCCCCACTTGCTCGCCGCGTAGGCCGACCAGCCAGGAAAAACGCGGCGCGCCGCGACCGAGAGAATGGCGACCAGGGTGCCGGCGCCGGCGCGCGTCATCGCGGGGAGGAAGGCGCGGAAGAGACTCGCGCTGCCGAGCAGGTTGGTCTCGATGGTGGCGCGGAATTCGTCGGCCGAGAGCTCTTCGAAGCGCGCGACCGGCGCGATGCCGGCCGCAGCGACGACGACCGCGGGCGTTCCGAGCCGATCGGCGATCTCGACGGCGACTTCGGAGATGCGGCCGGCGTCCCGGACGTCGGCCACGAGCACCTGCCCCTCCGAACCGCATTGGTCGAGAACTGCGGCGAGCGTCTCCCGCTTCCGCCCGACCAGCGCCAGCCGATAGCCACGCGCCGCGAGGGCGAGCGCCGCCGCCCGGCCGATGCCGGAACCGCCACCGCTGATCACGGCCAGGGGGCGAGGGGCGCGGGCGTCGGCGTGGGTGGCGTTCATCGCTCTCCGATGCTCTCGCGAAGCGGCGAGCGCCGCTCCGGAGTCGTTCTCAGCAAGCGAGGGAAAGAAGATGGTCGGGACGCCGGGATTTGAACCCGGGACCCCCTGAACCCCATTCAGGTACGCTACCAGGCTGCGCCACGTCCCGACCGGACAGACTAATTTCTGGGCTGAAGCCGCGCGAGGATCGCTCGCGCCTCCTTGAGCGCCGCCTGCACTCCGCGGCGCAAGGTTTCTATCTGCTCGTCGTTCGGAGTGTCAAGTTTCTCGACGCTGCGCTCGACGTTCTCCACGTGCTCTTCGGCCGCATCCGGGGCGAAGAGCGGCGCGACGGCGCCGTCGAGCTCGTGGCCGGGAGGCTCCTGCTCGAGCTTCTTCTTGGCGCCTGCGATGGTGTAGCCCTCCTCGTAGAGCAGCCCCTTGATCCGCCGCAGCAGCGCGAGCTCGCTCTCCGAGTAGGCCCGATTGGCGCCGGCGCCCTCCTCTCCGCGCAGCAGGGGGAATTCGGTCGCCCAATAGCGAAGGACGTAGGGCTGCAGGTCGAGCAGCTTGCAGACATCGCCGAGGCGGTAACTCTTCTTGCTCACGGGCGCCGATCCTAAGCCGTCCGCTTCTCGCGAGTCGAGCGGCGGCGGATGACGAGGCGAACCGGCACGCCACCGACTTCGAAGTGCTCCCGGAAGCGGTTCTCGAGATAGCGCCGGTAGGGGTGGGAGAGCGGCAGCTCCCGGTTGGCGAAGAGCATGAAGGTCGGCGGGCCCGTTCCGACCTGGGTGGCGTACATCAGCTTCCAGGGGCGGTGGTCGAACGCTGGCGGGCGATGGCCCTGGATCCATTGCTCGAAGAGTCGATTGAGCTCGCCGGTGGTCACCTCGAGCCGGAAGGCCTGGCGCGCGACGAGCAGGCGCTCGAAGATCCCTTCGAGGCCGCGCCCGGTGGTGGCGGAGACATTGACCCGCGGCGGATCGCCGAGCAGCTCGGCGAGTCGCGGCCAGCTGCGGTCGAGCTTCTCCCGCCCGGCCTCGTCGAGCAGATCCCACTTGTTAACGACGACGACCGCGGCGCGCCCGGCCTCCCAGATCGCTCCCGCGATGGCGAGGTCGCCGCTGGTGACGCCGGCCGGAGCCTCGATGACCAGCACCGCGACCTCGGCGCGCTCGATCTGGCGCCGCGCCAGCAGCACCGCGAGCTCTTCCGGCGCGCCCGAGACCTTGGCGCGCCGCCGGATGCCCGCCGTGTCGACGAAGAGAAAGCGCCCTTCAGGGCGCTCGAGAAGGACATCGATCGGGTCGCGCGTCGTGCCGGGAACGGGCGACACCAGCAATCGGCTCTCGCCGAGAATGCGGTTGACGAGCGAGCTCTTGCCGACGTTCGGGCGTCCCACCACCGCGACCGCGATCGCTTCGCCGGCCGGCTCCGCCTGGCCCTCGGGCAACGGCAGCTCCTTGGCGATCCGATCGACCAGGTCGCCGATGCCGGCGCCGTGCTCGGCGGAGACGAGCGCCGGCTCGCCGAGGCCGAGACCCCAGAATTCGCCCGCTCCCTCGCGCGCCAGACGAACGTCGGCCTTGTTGACCACGAGGACGATGGGCCGGCGGAGCGGGCGAATCTGGTCGAGCACCCGCTCGTCCGCCGCCGTCAACCCCTCGGTACCGTCGACGACGAAGAGAACGAGGTCGCACGCCTCGACCGCCAGCAGCACCTGCGCGTTGATGCCGGAGGCATCGTCGCCGGGAACCAGGCCGCCGGTGTCGACCCACTGCACGGGACGGCCGGGTTCGAGGTCGGCGAGAGCCACGAGCCGATCGCGCGTCACCCCGGGCTGGTCGTGCACGATCGCGCGCCGCTCCCGCACCAGGCGGTTGAACAGCGTCGACTTGCCGACGTTGGGGCGACCGACGACGGCCACGGTCGGAGTTGGACGGTTCATGCGTTCGTTCCGGCGCCAATGTAGCAGAGAGAAGCGAATTCGTTTGACACGATGCGCGTCCGGCCGTAGTAGGATGCGCCCGGCCGCGAAAGTGGCGGAATTGGTAGACGCGCAAGCCTCAGGAGCTTGTGGTCGCAAGGCCGTGGGGGTTCGAGTCCCCCCTTTCGCACCAACCCCTCCCTCAGCCGTTCCCCCCGCTGGACAGAGTCAGCGTGACTCCCCCGCAGGGCTCCTCGCCCCTGCGGAGCTCGCCGCGCACTCGCACCACGCCGCCGAGACGGGCGAGCAGGCGGACCTCGATCACGATCCGATCGCCGGGCGCGGGCTCGTCGGCGAGCGAAGCGTCCTCGATCGCGGCGAGATGGAGCCGGCCGCGGGCTTGCGGCCCGTCGCCGGCGAGAAGCAGGGCCGCTCCCTGCGCGACGGCTTCGACCAGCAGGGCCAGTCCGGGCGCCGCCGCGCCGCGCGCCCAGAAAGCGCCCGCCGTCCAGGCGAGCAGCGCTCGCCGGCCGTCGGCGCGATCGATCAGGCGGAAGGGAAAACGGTGCGGGAGCGTCAGCTCACCGTCGCGACGAGCTCGGGGTACTTCTCCTGCAGGAAGTCGGCGAGCCGCTCGATCGAAGCCAGCGCCTCGGTGGCGACCTCTTCGTTGCCGATCTGAACGCCGAGCTCCTGCTCGACCCCGAGCACCAGCTCGAGGGCGTCGATCGAATCGAGCCCGAGGCCTTCCGGACCGAAAAGCGGCTCCGCGTCGCCGATCGACTCGGCGGTGCGCTCGAGCTTGAGCCGGGAAACCAGGATCTGCTTGAGCCGGAGGCGAAGGGCGTCGTGGATCTCTTGCGTCATGCGGGCTGAAATCGTAACACGCGGCCCGCGGCTCACCGCATCACGAGACCGCCGTCGACCGCGACCGTCTGGCCGGTGACGTAGGACGATTCCTCCGAGGCGAGAAAGGCGATCACCGCCGCCACCTCCTCGGGGCGCCCGACGCGGCCGACGGGGACACCCTCGAGATAGGCGGCGAGTTTCGCCGGCGGCAGCTTCTCGAGCAGCTCGGTAGCGACGAAACCGGGGGCGACGGCGTTCACCGTCACGCCGAAGCCGGCGGCTTCGCGGGCGAGAGCGCGGCAGAACGCGACGAGCCCTCCCTTGGCGGCGGAATAATGCGTCTGGCCGACCTGACCGACCAGTCCGCTGGCGCTCGCTACGGCGACGATCCTCCCCCACCGGCGGGCGTACATGCCGCGCACGAGAGCGCGGGTCAGCCGGAAGGCCGAGCTCAGATTGACGTCGAGGATCTCTTCCCAGTCTGCCTCCGAGAGGAACGGAAGGAGAGCGTCGCGGGTCGTCCCCGCGTTGAGCACCAGGATCTCGACCGTACCGAGGTCGCGGCCGATCTGCTCGAGCAGAGCGGCGGTCGCGGCGCGGTCGCGCAGGTCGACCGGATAGGCACGGGCGCCGACCTCGGCGGCCAGCGCCTCGGCCGCATCGCGGTGCCGGAGATACGTAAAGGCGACCCGCTCGCCCCGTCGCGCCAGAGCACGAACCGTCGCCGCGCCGATGCCTCCGCTGGCGCCGGTGACGAGCGCGATGCGCGGCTCGCTCATACCACCTCGGAGGGCGCCGCCCAGGTCTCGTCGAGGTCGGCGCGGGTCGCGACGCCGGCGCCCGCGGCGCTGCGCGCTCCCGCCACCGCCTCGGAAAGAGTCAGCCGGCAGGGGACGCGCCGCAGGAGCTGCTCGAAGCGCTCGCGATAGCCCTTGCGGCCCGCGTCGTGGAAGAAGCGGGCGAGGCCGGTGAAGCCCCCCGGGCAGCCTCGCTCCACCAGCTCCCAGGGATGGACCACGAAGAGGGGGCATCGCCCGGCGCGCTCGGCCCGTGCCGCTTCGGCCGCCAGGAAAGCAGGGGGCAGGACGCGGGCGCTCCAGCCCGCGGCGGGAATCCGCCACTCTCCGGCCCAGGTCAGCGGCGGCACCTCGACCAGCTCGAGTCCGTCGCGCCACCTCAAGCGGGTGACCTGACGCGGATTGGTGCGATCGCCGGCTCCCGGCGCGGGCGAGAGCGAGCTGTCATAGACGAAGCCGGCCTCGGCCACTTGGCGGAGGCGCGGGTTCGCCGTGTCGCGCAGGGACCACTCCGGGGCCCGGAAGCCGGCCACCCGCTCGCCGATCGCCTGCTCGAGGCGCGCCTTGCCGCGCAGGATGTCGGCGCGGAACGCGTCCGGGGACCGATCGTTGGCGCGCAGGTGGAGGTCGCCATGGCAGGCGACTTCGTGCCCCGCGGCGTGGGCGGCGCGCAGGGCGGGCGTGCAACGCTCGGCGAGCTCGCCGAGGACGAAGAAAGTCGCGCGAGCCCCGATCCGGGCCAGGAGATCGAGGAGGGCGGGCAGCAAGCGGTCGAGCTCTTCCGTGAGCGCGGGGCGGCGGGTGGGGTCGACGTACTCCGGCACCCAGCAGTTGTGGTACCACTCCTCGACGTCGACCGACAGCAGCGCGCCCGCGGCTCCGCCGCCGAGCGTCTCGCGGTCAGGTGAGCCCGTCATCGTCGAAGACTTTGAAGTAGATCGACGCACAGGAGATACGGAAGGTATCGAAGAGGGGGCGGAAGTGGCTGCCGGCGCCATTATAGATGGTGGCGACGCGCACATGATCGACGCGCGCGCGCAGCCTGGCCGTCTTGATCAGCATCTCGGACTCGACGGCGTAGTCGTCCGAGCTCAGCTCGAGACGGCGAGCCAGCGCGGCCGACAGCAGCCGATAGCCGCTCTGCGAGTCCTCGAGCTCCAGCCCGGTCATCCACGAAAGAATTCGGGAGCCGATGTAGTTGGTCCAGTAGCGGGCCGGCGGGATCGCCTCGACGTCGGCGAGCCGCGCGCCGATGAGGAGATCGGGGCGGCTCTCGTCCCAACGCTCTAGGAAGGCCGGCAGGTCGGCGGGATCGTGCTGGCCGTCGGCATCGACGAGAGCCAGCGCGTCGGGGTCGAGGGCGAGCGCGAGCTCGATTCCCCGCCGCAGCGCCGCCCCTTTGCCGCTGTTGCGCCCGAGCCGCTCGACCGTCGCCCCCGCCGCGCGCGCGGTCTCGCCGGTCCCGTCGGAGCTGCCGTCGTCGATCACGATCACGCGCTCGAGATGCTTCCGCAATCCGGTCACCACCTGGCCGACGGTGGGAGCCGCCTGGAAGGCCGGAATGACGGCGACGATGTCGGCACGTGGCACGGCGAAGCCTTATAGCACGGGCCCGCGGAGCCTGCTCCCTCTTGTCATGCTCGCGAGCCTTGTGACAGTCTTCACGAGTGCCACGGACCTACTTTCCGGTCCTGCTCTCGCTCGGAATCGCGCTGGCGCTGGGAGGCATTCTGCTCCTCCTCTCATGGGCTGCCGGCTTGCGTACCGGGGGGCGGATCAAGCTCTCGACCTACGAGTCCGGCATGCCCCTGCTGGACCGCTCGCGGAAGCGGCTTTCGGTCGCTTTCTTCCTGATCGCCATCGATTTCGTCGTCTTCGACGTCGAAGCCGCCTTCCTCTACCCCTGGGCGACGGTCATCCGCCAGTCCGGGTGGCAGGTTTTCTGGGCGGTGCAGATTTTCCTCGGCCTGATCGTCGCCGGGTACGCCTACGTCTGGAAGAAGGGCGGACTCGAGGTGGCGACGCGGGTGCAGCGTCGCGCGGAGGGCCAGCTCCGGTGAGCTCCTCTCCGCAGGCGACGCGGCTCCCGGACGAGGTCGTCCGCGCCATCGACGCGTTGCGGCCCCGCTACCCCACCCAGGAGGCGCTCCTTCTCCCCGCTCTCCATCTCGCCCAGGCCGCCAACGGCGGCTGGCTCTCCGCGGCCGTCCAGGCCGCGGTCGCCGAGCTGCTCGAGTTGCCGGTCTCCAAGGTGGCGGGCGTGGTCTCCTTCTACGACATGTTCCACGACAAGCCGGTCGGTCGACATCGCATCCGTCTCTGCACCAACCTCTCCTGTCAGCTGCGCGGCGCCGACGAGCTGGCCGACGTGCTGCGCAAGGAGCTCGCCGTCGGGCCCGGCGTGGTAACGCCGGACGGCCGCTGCAGCTGGGTGAAATTCGAGTGCCTGGGCTCCTGCGACACCGCTCCGATGGCGATGATCGACGACGACTATCAAGAGAACCTGAACCCCGCGCGCCTGCGCAAGATCCTCGCGGACCTCGACTGATGGCCTTCGAAAGGGTACTGACGCGGAACGTCGGGCGCGCCGAGGCGCGCACGGTGCGGGGCTATCGCGAGAGCGGCGGCTACGAAGGGCTGCGTCGCGCCCTCGCCATGCAGCCCGAAGAGGTGGTCGAAGAGGTCAAGAAATCGGGGCTGCGCGGACGCGGCGGCGCCGGCTTCCCCTGCGGCGCCAAGTGGAGCTTCGTGCCGCGCAACATCGACAAGCCCAAGTACATCGTCTGCAACGCCGACGAGTCGGAGCCGGGCACCTTCAAGGACCGTCTCCTGATGGAGCACGACCCCCACCAGCTCCTCGAGGGATGCGTCATCGCAGGCTGGGCGGTCGGCGCCAACACGACCTACATCTACATCCGTGGCGAGTACACCCACGCCGCGCGGGTGCTCGAGGAGGCGATCCGCGACGCCTACGACAATGGCGTGCTCGGCTCGAGCGTCCTCGGCAGCGGTTTCCGCCACGATATCCACGTTCATCGCGGCGCCGGGGCCTACATCTGCGGCGAGGAGACGGGCCTGCTCGAGTCGCTCGAAGGCAAGCGCGGTCAGCCGCGCGTCAAGCCCCCCTTCCCCGCCGTCGTCGGCGCCTTCGGCTGCCCGACCGTGATCAACAACGTCGAGACGCTGTGCTGCGCGACGCACATCCTGGTGCGCGGCGCCGACTGGTTCAAGGCGATCGGCACCGACGAGCGCAACACCGGTCCGAAGCTCTACGCGATCTCCGGCCACGTCGAGCGTCCCGGCACCTACGAGCATCCGATCGGCATCCCCTTCCGCGAGCTGCTGGATTCCTGCGGCGGCATGTACAAGGGGCGCCAGCTCAAGGCCTGGATTCCCGGTGGAGCGTCGGCCGCCATGCTGACGCCGGCAGAGATCGACTTCCGGCTCGACTTCGACACCCTCGCCAAGGCGGGCTCGATGCTCGGCTCGGCGGCGGTCATCGTGATGGACGAGACGACCGACATCGTGCGCTCGACGCTGCGCCTCGCGGAGTTCTTCGCCCACGAGTCGTGCGGGCAGTGCACGCCCTGCCGCGAGGGCACCAACTGGATGCGCATCCTCCTGGAGCGCATCGAATCGGGGCACGGCAGCGAAGCCGATCTCGACCTGCTGGCGAGCGTGGTGCCGAACGTCGGAGGCATCTCGCTCTGCGCCCTCGGCGACGCGTCGCAAGGGCCGGTGAAGTCGATGCTCGCGAAGTTCGGCGACGAGATCCGCGACAACATCCGCAACGGCCGTTATCCGCTGCCGCGCTCTCCCTACTTCGACCTCGGAGCAGCCGCCTGATGCCTACCGTCACCATCGACGACCGTACCGTCGAGGTCCCGGCCGGAACCAACCTGGTCGAGGCCGCGCTCAAGGTCGGCGTTCAGATTCCCCATTACTGCTACCACCCGCGCCTCTCGGTCGTCGGCCAGTGCCGCATGTGCATGGTCGAGGTGCAGGGCATGCCGAAGCTCCAGGCGGCCTGCTCGACGCCGGTGACCCGCGACGGCATGGTCGTGCGCACCAACTCGGCGCCGGCCGCCGAGGCGCAGCGCGCGGTGATGGAGTTCCTGCTCATCAACCACCCCCTCGACTGCCCGATCTGCGATCAGGCGGGAGAGTGCGGCCTGCAGGACTACTCCTTCAAGCACGGCCAGGCCTACTCCCGTTTCCGCTTCGAGGAGAAGCGCACCTATCCCGAGAAGGAGCGCATCCCGCTCGGCCCGACGGTGATGCTCAACATGAACCGGTGCATCCAGTGCACCCGGTGCGTGCGCTTCACCCAGGAAGTGTCGAAGACGGGCGAGATCGGATTCTTCAACCGCGGATCGCACGCCGAGATCGGCACCGTCGAGGGGCTGCAGCTCGACAACCCTCTGTCGACCTGCGTCGTCGACATCTGCCCGGTCGGCGCGCTCACCTCGACTCGCTTCCGCTTCACCGATCGGGTCTGGAACCTCGACAAGCGCCCCTCGATCTGCACCGGCTGCGACGCCGGGTGCAACGTCACGCTCGAGCACCGGCGTGGCGAGATCCGGCGCTACAAGCCGCGCTCCAACGTCGCGGTCAACGACTACTGGATGTGCGATTTCGGCCGCGCCAGCCACGAGCGCTACCGCGAAGACACCCGGCTGCTCAGCCCGCTCCTGCGCCGTGGCGGCGAGACCGAGCCGGCGGGCTGGCGCGAAGCGATCGACGCGGTCTTCCAGGCCCTGCGCAGCAAGCGGGCCGACGGCGCGGTCGCCTTCCTCGGCTCGGGATTCCTCTCGACCGAGGAGGCCTTCCTGGTCGCGCGCCTGGCCGAGCTCGTCGACTCGCCGCACCGCTCCGTCTGGGTCGACAGCGGGCCGAGCCGGTTCATTCCGAATCCCGCCGGCGGCGTCACCGGCCACGACGCGGCGCCGAACCGTCGCGGCGCCGAGCTCGCCGGCCTGGTGCCGGGCGCGGGAGGCATCGACGCGCAGTCGCTGCTGCTCGAGAGCGCCGCGGAGCAGTGCTCGATGCTGGTCGTCGCCGACAGCGATTTCGGCAAGGCGGCGCGCGATCCCAGGGTCGTCGAGCGGCTGCGCAAGGCGCGCTTCCTGGTCGTCCTCGGCTGGGCAGACACGCCGCTCGCCCGGGTCGCCGACGTCGTCCTGCCGACCGCCACCCACGCCGAGCGCGAGGGCACCTTCGTCAACGTCCAGAATCGTCTGCAGCGCTTCGATCGCGCCTTCCCGGCGCCGTCGCAGAGCCGGCCGGCGATCGAGGTCCTGGCCGAGCTGCTGGCGCGCTTCGATCCGAAGTGGGCGTCGGTGACGGCCGCCACGGCGTTCGACCTGCTCGCCGAAGAGCTCACCGCCTTCGAGGGCCTGCGCTGGGCCGACGTGCCCGCCGAGGGGGTCGTGCTCGGATCCCCGAAGGGCGCGGAGGGAGCCGCTTGAGCGCCGAAACTGTCGCCATGCTGGCGAAGACCGGCCTCTGGGTCGTCGCCCTGCTCCAGGTCGCTCCGGTGATGCTCTGGCTCGAGCGCCGAGCGCCCGCCTTCATGCAGGACCGGCTGGGACCGAACCGAGTTGGCCCCCTCGGCCTGCTCCAGGGCATCGCCGACGCCGTCAAGTTCATCTTCAAGGAGGACGTCACGCCGAGCGGCGCCGACAAGCCGCTCTTCCTCCTCGCCCCGGCGCTCGCGCTGGTGCCGGCGCTGACCACCTTCCTCGTGCTGCCTTTCGGGCCGGAGGTCGTCATCGCCGGTCACCGCACCAAGCTCGTCGTGGTCGATTCGGACGTCGGCATCCTCCTCTTCCTCGCGCTCGCCAGCCTCGGCGTCTACTCGCTGGTGCTCGCCGGCTGGAGCTCGAACAACAAGTGGTCGTTGATGGGCTCGATTCGCGCCTCGGCGCAGATGATCAGCTACGAGCTCGCCCTGACCACCGCGGTCGTCTGCGCTCTGCTGCCGGCAAGCTCGATGAACCTCGGCGACGTGGTCGACTACCAGCGCGCGCACCTCTGGCAAGTGGTGACGCAGCCGCTCGGGTTCCTCGTTTTCCTGATCGCCTCCTTCGCCGAGACCAACCGGCTGCCGTTCGACCTCCCCGAAGCGGAATCGGAGCTCGTCGCCGGCTACCACACCGAGTACGGCTCGATGCGGTTCGCCATGTTCTTCATGGGCGAATACATGTCGATGACCACCCTCTCGGCCCTCGGCATGACGCTCTATTTCGGCGGCTGGTCGCTGCCGTTCGTGGACTTTTCGGGTTTCTCGGGCCTGGTTCAGGCGCTGCTCGGCTTCGGAGTGATCATGCTCAAGGTCGGGCTGATGCTCTTCCTCTTCATCTGGGTGCGCTGGACTTTCCCGCGCTTCCGCTACGACCAGCTGATGCGGCTGGGATGGAAAGTGCTGCTGCCTCTGGCGCTGCTCCAGTTCGTCGTCACCGCCGCGATGACCGTCGGAGGAGTGCTCTGATGGAGGTGGCGATCTTCGGTCTCTTCGCCGTCCTGGCGCTCGTCTCGGCGATCGTGGTGGTCGCCCACCGCAATCCGGTCTACTCGACAATGAGCCTCGTCCTGACCCTGCTCGCGACCGCAGTGCTCTACGTCCTGCTCGGCTCGCCCTTCCTGGCGGTGCTGCAGATCCTGCTCTACACCGGCGCGATTCTGGTGCTCTTCCTCTTCGTCATCATGCTGCTCAACGTTGGCCGCGAGCGGCCGCTGCCGGGGCGCGTACCGACCCAGACCTGGTTCGCCGGGCTCGGCGCCCTGATCTTCTTCGGCGCGCTGGCGCGCCTTCTTTGGGAGGCGCACGGCGCCAGCGCCGCGCCGCAGCTGACGGAGGAATTCGTCGCGACGCGCGGACTCGCCGAGCTCCTCTTCTCCACCTACCTCCTGCCGTTCGAGATCATCGGCCTGCTGCTGCTGGTGGCGGTGGTGGCGGCGAGCTGGGTGGCGCGCCGCGCCGACGACGAGGAGCCGGAGGAGACGCGATGATCGTCCCGGTTTCCTGGTATCTGCTGCTCGCCGCGGCGCTCTTCGCGATCGGCGTCTTCGGCGCGCTGACCCGGCGCAGCGGCATCGCGATCTTCCTCTCGATCGAGCTGATGCTGAACGCCGCGAACCTGGCGCTGGTGGCGTATTCGCGCCTGCTCGGCGATCGCATCGGCCAGATGGTGGTCTTCTTCGCGCTCGCGGTGGCGGCGGCGGAGGCCGCCGTCGGCCTGGCGATCTTCATCGCCATCTTCCGCTCGCGCAAGACGATCGACCTCAATCGCATCAACCTCCTGCGCTGGTGACGGCATGAACGCGCTCGACCTGATCTGGCTCGTCCCTGCCCTCCCCTTCGCCGGCGCGGCGGTGAACGGCCTGCTGCTCAAGAATCGCCAGAAGAGCCTGGTGACGGCGGTCGGTCGTCGGATTCCCCGGCCTCTCGCTGCTGGTCGCCCTGGCAGCGCTCGCCCAGTACCTGGGCTCGGTGCGCCCCGCTGCCTTCGAGAAGGTCCTCTACGCCTGGACGACCGGCGCCGTCGCGCTGGACGTCGGCTTTCGCGTGGATCCGCTCTCGGCGGTGATGCTCTTCGTCGTCACCTTCGTGGGCTTCTGGATCCACGTCTACTCGGTCGGCTACATGGGGCACGAGGAGGGATACCGCCGGTACTTCTCGTACCTGAATCTCTTCATGGGCGCCATGCTGCTGCTGGTGCTCGGCAACAACTACCTGATTCTCTTCGTCGGCTGGGAAGGTGTCGGTCTCTGCTCGTATCTCCTGATCGGCTATTACTTCGAGGAGACCTTCCCGCCGTTCGCCGGCAAGAAGGCGTTCATCGTCAACCGGATCGGCGACTTCGGGTTCCTGCTCGGCCTGTTCGCGATCTGGTCGACCTGGGGGACGCTGCACTTCGGCCAGTTGAACGAGCGCATTCTCGCCGACCCTTCGGTTGCCCATCGGCCGTTCGCGCTCGGCCTGACAGCCGCCGGGTTCATCGCTCTCTTCCTCTTCGTCGGCGCTACCGGCAAGAGCGCCCAGATTCCCCTCTTCGTCTGGCTGCCCGACGCCATGGCCGGCCCGACTCCGGTTTCGGCCCTCATCCACGCCGCCACGATGGTCACCGCCGGCGTCTACATGGTGGTGCGCACCAATGCGATCTATCAGCTGGCGCCGGAGATCTCGGCAGTGGTGGCCATCGTCGGCGCCGCGACGGCGATCTTCGCGGCGACGATCGGCATCGCGCAGAACGACATCAAGAAGGTCCTCGCCTACTCGACCGTCTCGCAGCTCGGCTACATGTTCCTGGCCGCGGGGATCGGCGCCTACAAGGCGGCGATTTTCCATCTCGGCACGCACGCATTCTTCAAGGCCTGCCTCTTCCTCGGCTCCGGTTCGGTAATCCATGCCATGGGCGGCGAGCAGGACATGCGGAAGATGGGCGGCCTGGCGAAGCACATGCCCTCGACCTACCGCACCTTCCTGATCTCGACGCTGGCGATCGCCGGCGTGCCCGGCCTCGCCGGCTTCTTCAGCAAGGACGAGATCCTCGGCGCGACCTTCATGGCGCACGTGCCGGCGGCGAAGCTGCTCTGGGCGGTCGGTCTGCTCACCGCGGCGCTCACGGCCTGCTACATGTTCCGCCTGGTCCACATGACCTTCCACGGCGCCTTCCGCGGCACCCACGAGCAGGAGCACCACCTGCACGAGTCGCCGGCGGTGATGACCGTGCCGCTCTGGGTCCTCGCCGTCGGCGCAGTGTGCGCCGGCTGGATCGGCATCCCGGGCGGCATGTGGGAGCTCTTCGGCAGCCACGACCACGACTGGCTCGGCGGCCTGCTGCGACCGGTGATCGCGGAGATTCCGGGACACGCGATGGCCGGGCACGAAAGCTCGCATGCCCTCGAGGCCCTTCTGATCGGCGCATCGATCGCTGCAGCGCTCTTCGGCATCTGGCTCGCGGCCCGCCTGTGGGGACGCGGGCGCGGCCTCGCGGCCGACGAGGCGTTCGCGGCGAGAGCGCCGAAGCTCCAGAAACTGCTCGCCGACAAGTACCGCGTCGACGAGCTCTACGACGCGATGATCGTGCGGCCGATCAAGCGCCTGGCCCGGATCTGCTGGAAAGTGGTCGACGAGCTGATCATCGACGGTGGCCTGAGCGTGGTGGCCTTCCTGACCGAGATCGTCGGCGACATCGGCCGCTTCACCACTACCGGCAACGTCCGGAACTACGCGATGTACTTCTTCGCCGGGGTCCTGCTGATCTTCTGGTGGATGGTGATGTGATGGGTTCCGGATTCCTCGGACTGCTCGCCGGCGATTCGATCACGCGACTCGTCTTCTTTCCGACCATCGCCGCGCTGCCGCTGCTCTTCTTCCGCCGCGCCTCGGCCGGCACCGTCAAGGCGTATGCGCTCGTCGCGTCGCTGATCGAGCTCGGCCTGATCGCGCTCTTCCTGTGGAACCACTGGGACGCCGCCGGGATGCTGGTGCGCGACCCGGTGACGACGTGGATCGCGCTGCCCGGCTTCTCGATCGTCTACGAAGTGGGGCTCGACGGCATCTCGCTGCCACTCGTCGCGCTCACCGGCCTGCTGCTGCCGATCGTGCTGCTCGGTTCCTTCAAGGGCGTCGACAAGCACTGGTCCGGTTTCGCGGGCTCGCTCCTGGTGCTGACGACCGGCATCCTCGGCGCGCTGGTGGCCCTCGATCTCTTCGTCTTCTACGTCTTCTGGGAAGTGATGCTGATCCCGATGTACTTCGTGATCGGCGTCTGGGGGGGCGAGCGGCGGGTCTACGCGGCGGTCAAGTTCTTCCTGTTCACGATGGCCGGCAGCCTCCTGATGCTGCTCGCCATCCTCTGGATGGGCTGGGCGCACGCGCGACTGGCCGGCGTCTGGAGCTTCCGCTACGAGGACCTGCTGCGGATCGAGTTTCCGATCGGTGAGCAGCTCTGGCTGTTCGCGGCCTTCGCCCTCGCCTTCGCGATCAAGGTGCCGATGTTCCCGGTCCACACCTGGTTGCCGGACGCCCACGTCGAGGCGCCGACCGGCGGCTCCGTGATCCTGGCCGGCATCCTGCTCAAGCTCGGCACCTACGGCTTCCTCCGCTTCGCGCTCCCCTTCTTCCCGCATGCGTCGCACCAGCTCGGCCCCTGGCTGATCGGGCTCGCGGTGGTCGGCATCCTCTACGGTGCGCTGGTCGCCTGGGTGCAGCCGGACATGAAGAAGCTGGTCGCCTACTCCTCGATCGCCCACCTCGGCTTCGTCATGCTCGGAATCCTCGCCTGCGACATCGTCGCCTGGCAGGGCGCGCTGCTGCAGATGGTCAACCACGGCCTGTCGACCGGTGCGCTCTTCCTCCTCGTCGGCATGCTCTACGACCGCCGCCACACCAAGAAATTCGACGAGTTCGGCGGGCTCGCCAAGGTCATGCCCTGGTTCGCCATTTTTCTCGTCTTCTCGACCCTCGCTTCGGTCGGACTCCCCGCCCTCAACGGCTTCGTCGGTGAGTTCCTGATCCTGCTCGGCACCTGGACGAGCGGGCATCGTCTGGCCGCCGCGCTCGGCGCCTTCGGGGTCATCCTCGCCGCCGTCTACCTGCTCCGCATGTTGCAGGAGACCCTCTGGGGGCCGATCACCAGGGAAGAGAACCGCAAGCTGAAGGACCTCGACATCCGCGAAGTCGCTTCCCTGCTGCCGCTCTGCATCCTGATGCTCTGGATCGGCGTCGCGCCGCGCGCATTCCTCGAGCCGAGCCGGCCGGCGCTCGAGGGAGTGCTCACGGCCTACAAGGCCCGGCTCGCCGAGGCGCCGCCCCCGCGCGCGATGCTGCTGCCGACAGGCCCATCGTCGGCGCGCGCCTTCGTGGCCCGCCTGGAGAGCGCGGAGCCCAAGCCATGATGTCGACGCCGCCCCTCTCCGCCGATCTCGCCGCCCTGGCGCCGGAGCTGCTGCTCGCCGCCGGCGGGACCGTGCTGCTGCTGCTCGAGGCCTTCGCGCCGAGGCTGCGCGCCCTCTTCTGCTTCCTGGGGGCCGCCACGGCGGTCGGCGCCGGCTGGCTGGTTTCCGGCCTCGGCCAGGGCGTGGCCATGCACGGGCTGGTCGAATCGACGCCGCTCACCGGAGCCTTCTCGCAGGCCATCCTGCTGGCCACTTTGCTATCGCTGCTGGCCTCGAACGGCTACCTGAAGCGCGAGCGGCTGCTGGCCGGCGAGTATCCGGCGATGATCCTCTGGTGCGCCTGCGGGCTGCTCCTGATGGTTCGCGCCTCCGAGTTGCTGACCATCTTCCTCGCCCTCGAGCTGCTGTCGATCGGTCTCTACGGCCTGGCCGGCTTCAACCGCCGCGCCGCCGGTTCCGCCGAGGCCGCGATCAAGTACTTCCTGATGGGCGCCTTCGTCAGCTCGTTCGTGCTGCTCGGTATCGGTCTCGTCTATGGCGAGACCGGCTCGACCCGGCTCGACGCCATCGGCGCGGCGCTGGCCTCGAACCAGGGCTCGGCCGGGCTGGTGGTGATCGGCTTCCTGCTCCTCCTCACGGGCTTCGCATTCAAGCTCGGCCTGGTTCCCTTCCATGCCTGGACTCCCGACGTCTACCAGGGCGCGCCGACTCCGTTCGTCGCCTTCCTCTCGGTGGCGCCGAAGATCGGCAGCGCGGTCGTCATGGTGCGGCTGATCGCCACCGCGGTCGAGGGCCCGCTCGGGCCCCGCTGGGCGAACCTGGCGGCGCTCTTCGCGATCGCCTCGATGCTGGTCGGCAATCTTTTCGCCCTCGTGCAGCGCGACCTGAAGCGGATGCTGGCCTACTCGGGCGTTGCCCACATGGGATACCTGATGATTCCGCTCGCGGCCCCGGGGCTGGACTCCTGGCGGCCGATCTTCATCTACCTCGTCGCCTATGTGCTGATGAACGCCGGCGCCTTCACGGTCGCGACGCTGCTCTACAGTCGCGCGGGCGAGCAGCACTCGATCGCCAACCTCGCCGGCTGGGGCTATCGCTTCCCGGTGCTGGCCGGCTGCCTCTCGATCTGCATGGTGTCGCTCGCCGGCATCCCCCCGACGGCGGGCTTTCTCGGCAAGTACTTCGTCTTCCTCCATGCCATCGAGCACGACCGGCTGGGCCTCGGTCTGGTCGGCATCACCGCCAGCCTGATCGGCGTGGCCTACTATCTGCGGGTCGTCTATCTCCTCTACATGAAGCCGGAGATCGCAGCGCCCGAAGGCGTGCGGCCCGATGCAGCAGGCACGGTCGCCGCCGTGATCGCCGCCGGCGCGAGCCTGTTGCTCGGGCTGGCGCCATCCGGCTTCCTGACCTGGGCCGCCGGCGCGCTCCTGCCGCGCTGAGCGGGCCATTCCGCAGTCGCGCGTGGCGTCCCAGCGCTCCCAGAACGGAGCTTCCTCCCGCACCGCCAGGAACGGTGGCGGCGCGCGCGCGGCCGGACGGACGGCGAGCGTGCCGCGCAGCGAAGCGCGCCAGGTCTCTCCGCTCACCGTCAACCGGCTCTCCGTCTACCTGCGCTCTCTGCGAGCGCTCGAGGCCCGCGGCGTGCGGCGGGTCTCCTCGGCTCAGCTGGCGAGCGAGTTCAACCTCTCCGCGTCGCTGATCCGGAAGGACCTCGCCCTCTTCGGCGAGTTCGGCGTCCGCGGCGTCGGCTACGACGTCGGCGCGCTCGCCGCGAAGCTCGCCCACCTGCTCGGCCTCGATCGCCAGCACCGGATCGTCATCTTCGGCATGGGAAGCCTCGGGACGGCGCTGGCGCGCTTTCCCGCGTTCAACTCGGGGAGCTTTCGCGTCGTGGCCGGCTTCGACCTCGATCCGTCGAAGGTCGGCCGCCGCATCGGCACGGTGCAAGTGCACGATCCGGCCCGGCTGGCGGCGGTCGTGAGGAGAACAGAGGCGACGCTGGGGATCCTCGCCGTCCCGGCCGGGGCCGCCGCCGACGCCTACCTCGCGTTGTCGGGGGCCGGCATCCGCGCGGTACTGAACTTCGCGCCGGCCTCGCTGGTGCCGGTCGCGGGCTGCCGGCTGAAGAACGTCGATCTCAGGATCCCGCTCGAGGAGCTCTCCTTTTTCCTCGACCTGGCTGACTGATCGATCAGCCGGGGGCTCCAGCAGCCTCGTAGAAACGCAGCGCGCTGTCGCCGTAGAGGCGCTCCCCTTCGACCCTCCAGCCGTTTCCCGGCGGCTCCGGCTTCTGGCCGCGGCGGTGCTCGACCACCAGACTCGCACCAGGCGCCGCGACCTGCGCCAGGACCTCGAAGAGGTCCGCGCCGACCGGATCGGCGTAGGGGGGATCGACGAAGAGGAGCTCGAAGCGGGCTCCTTCGCGCACCAGGAGGTCGAGCGCGTCGCGGTCGCGCCGCGGCAGGATGCGCGCGGTACCGGCGGCTGCCAGGCGCAGGTTGCGTTCGAGCGCCGCGCGGACGCCGCGCTCGGGCTCGACGAAGAGCGCGCTCGCTGCGCCCCGGCTGAGCGCCTCGAGGCCTACCGCCCCGCTGCCCGCGTAGAGATCGAGGATACGCGCCCCGGCGATCCGGGGCATCCAGATCGAGAAGAGCGCCTCGCGGAGGCGAGCGCCGCTCGGCCGCACCCCCGCCGCGACTTCGAGCGAGCGGCCGCGCAGCGCGCCGCCGAGGATTCGCAGGGCGCTCTTCACGGTGCGGCGCGACGCACCAGGCGCCGGAAAGTCCTCCCGACGTCGTCACGCGCCACGTAGAGCGTGAGCGGGAACTCGGTGCCGGAGAGCTCGACGCCCTTCTCGTCCGAGGTGAAGCCGACGATCGCGAAGACCAGCCCGTCGTCGCGCTCGACCACGTCGCCGATCGCCGGCTGATAGCCGGCGGGAAAGCCGCTGCCGCCGGGACCGAGCCGGGCTTCGCCGGCCAGCGTTTCGACGATGCGACGCACGCGGTCGAGGGCCAGCGTGCCGGTGTCCAGACGGCCGTACCCGAGTTGGACCGGCGGTCGCCCGGGGAGAGTCAGGTCGAGCCGGCAAAGCTCCGTCCACGCTCCTTGCGGAGCGTCCTGGTTCGATTCGGTTTCGTCGAAGTCGATGGCGGCGAGGTCGGCGATCAGACGGTCGACGTCGGACGGACCGAGCTCGCGGAGGAGGAGCTTCTCCTGGCCGGGTGGCCCTTCGCGCAGGCGGATCGTGCCGTTGAGGAACAGGGTGACATCTCGTGTCGCGAGCCCCCCCGAGCAACGCTCGCGGATCACCTCGACGCTGCGGGGGTCGACCGGCGGCGCCGCCTGCAGAAGGAGGGCGAAGACGAGGGGCGCTGCGACGCTCGCCACGGGAGTCTCTTCAGAGACCGACGCGCGCGACGGAGCCGGCGCCGACGATGCGCTCGATCTGCTCCTCGAGCTCGGGAGAGAAGTCGACGCGGAAGCGTCGCGACGGGACGATCTCGATCGGCGCGCCGCGCTCGGTCGCCATCGTGAAGACGATGGCGGCGTCGCCGGGGTGCTCGGCCAGCAGGTCGCGCAGCCGCAGAAGGGCACCCTTGCTGGTCTGCTCCGGAAGCACGATTCGCAACTCGCTGATGAGGCGCGTCGAGGCCTTGTCGAGCGGCGTGAGGCGCTCCAGCGTCAGCTCGACCTCGCCGCCGCGCTCGCGCACCGTACCGCCGACCACCACGGCGGCATCTTCGACGAGCTGGGCGTCGAAGCGCTTGAGGGCGTCGGCGAAAACCGCCACGTTGACGCCGCCGCGCAGATCCTCGAGAACGAAGCGGGCCATCACCTTGCCGGCATTCGGCCCGGACTTGATCTTCATGCGTTTGACGCGGGTGACGATCCCGCCGACCGTCGCGTCGCCGGTGTAGCCGTCGCGCAGGACCTGCGTGTCGTGGCTGGCGAGGCGCGCCAGGGCGTCCTCGAAGGCCGCGAGCGGGTGGCCGCTGAGAAAGAAGCCGAGCGCTTCCTTCTCGAAGCGCAGGCGATCGGCGGCCGGCCACTCGGGAATGGAGCGGTCGTCGGCGGGCGCGCTCTCGGTCGCCGAGGAGCCGGCAAAGAGACTCCCCTGCCCCGCCTCGGCGGCGCGCCGGCGCCGCTGCGCCCAGTCGACAGTACGGCCGATCGACTCGGCCAGCGCCGCACGCGTCGGGCCGAGGCCGTCGCACGAGCCCGACTTGACGAGCGACTCGAGCACCTTGAGGTTGATGGCCTTGGAGTCGACCTCCAGCACGAGGTGGGCGAGACCCGCGAAGCGGCCGGCCCGTCGCCGCGCCGCGAGAATGGCCTCGGCGGCGCCCTCGCCGAGCCCCTTGACGCCGCCGAGGCCGAAGCGGATCGCCTCGCCTTCGACGGCGAAGGCCCACTCGCTGACGTTGACGTCCGGCGGCAGGACCGGGATCTTCATGTCGCGGCACTCGGCGACGTACTTGACCAGGTCGTCGGTCGAAGAGATCTCCGAGCTCAGCATCGCCGCCATGAAGGCCGCCGGATAGTGCGCCTTCAGGTACGCCGTCTTGTAGGCGAGCATCGCGTAGGCGACCGAGTGGCTCTTGTTGAAGCCGTAGCCGGCGAAGGGCTCGATGAAGTTCCAGAGCTCTTCGGCCTTCTTGCGAGCGAAGCCGCGGCCGGCGGCGCCGGAGAGGAACTTCTCCTTCTGCTTCGCCATCGCCTCGGCGTTCTTCTTGCCCATCGCCTTGCGCAGCACGTCGGCTTCGGCCATCGAGAAGCCGGCGATCGCCACGGCGAGCTGCATGACCTGCTCCTGGTAGGCGACGACGCCGTAGGTCTCGGAAAGGATCGGCTCTGTCTCCGGCAGGATGTAGACCACCTTCTTGCGGCCGAGCTTGCGGGCGATGTACTCGTCGACCATGCCGACCGAGAGGGCGCCGGGGCGATAGAGCGCGTTGAAGGCCGACAGCTCCTCGAAGCGAGTCGGCTGGGCGCGGCGCAGCATGTCGCGCATGCCGCTCGATTCGAACTGGAAGATGCCAGCCGTGCGGCCCTCGGCGAAGATGCGGAAGGTCTCCGGGTCGTCGAGCGGCACGCTGTCGAGGTCGAGCTCGACGCCGAGGTGCCGGAGCATGCGCAGGGTGTCGTCGACCACCGTCACCGTCTTGAGGCCGAGGAAGTCCATCTTGAGCAGCCCGAGCCGCTCGACCCCCTTCATGTCCCACTGGGTGGTGATTTCGTCCTTGGCCGTCTTGTAGAGCGGCACGATGTCGTCGGTGCGGCCGGGGGTGATGACGACGCCGGCTGCGTGCACGGAGGCATGGCGGGTCAGTCCCTCGAGCCGGCTGCCGATCTCGACGGCGCGCCGCACCTGCGGATCGCGCTGCATCTCGGCCTGCAGGCTGTCGACCGACTTCGCCGCCTCGCCGAGCGACTTCTCCGCCTCGGGCAGCAGTTTGGCGACGCGATCGACCGAGGCGTAGGGCAGTCCCATGACGCGGCCGACGTCGCGCAGCACGCCCTTCGCGGCCAGAGTTCCGAAAGTGATGATCTGGGAGACACGATCGCGCCCGTACTTCTCGCTGACGTACTGCAGCACCTCGCCCCGCCGGCGCTGGCAGATGTCGGTGTCGATGTCGGGCATGGTGACCCGTTCGGGATTCAGGAAGCGCTCGAAGAGCAGGTCGTACTGGAGCGGGTCGATGTCGGTGATGCGCAACGCGTAGGAGACCAGCGAGCCGGCCGCCGAGCCGCGCCCCGGCCCGACCGGAATGCCGCTCTCGCGCGCATGGCGGATGAAGTCCCAGACGATCAGGAAGTAGCCCTCGAAGCCCATGCGCCGGATGACGCCGATCTCGTAGCGCTGGCGCTCGCGGTAGACGTCCTCGGAGTGGCGATCGAAGACGTGCGGCGCGCGGCGGCGCAGCTCGGCGAGGCGCCGGTCGAGGCCGTCCCAGGCGATCCGTTCGAAGTACGAGCCGAGTGTCTCCCCCTCCGGCACCGGGAACTCCGGCAGGTGGAACTTTCCCTCCGGGATCTCGACGTCGCATCGCTCGGCGATCTCGAGGGTCGCCTCGACGGCGCGCGCGTCGTCGGGGAACAAAGCGTGCATCTCCTCGGCGGTCTTCAGGTAGAACTCATCGGAGGCGTAGCGGAGGCGGTCGGGGTCGTCCATCAACGCCTGCGTGCCGATGCAGAGCAGTACGTCGTGGGCCGCGGCGTCGTCTTTGCGCAGGTAGTGACAGTCGTTGGTGGCGACGAGCGGAATCTCGAGCTTGCGCGACATGCGGCGCAGGACCTCGTTGGCGGCGCGCTGGTCGGGAATGCCATGGTCCTGCAGCTCGAGGTAGAAGTTTCCCTCGCCGAGGATCTCGCGGTAGGTGCGGGCGGTCTCCTCCGCCTCGCTCTCGCGCCGGCCGACGATCTTCTCGTTGATCTCTCCCTTGAGGCAGGCCGAGAGACCGATCAGTCCCTCGGAGTGCTGGCGGAGGAGCTCGTGATCGATGCGCGGCTTGTAGTAGAAGCCGTCGAGGTAGGAGCGGCTGGTCAGCCGGATCAGGTTCTGCCAGCCGGTGGCGTTGCGCGCCAGCAGCACCAGGTGATTGCTCGACTTGCGCTGGGGATCGCGGTCGGTGTGGCTGCCCTGCGCGACGTAGGCCTCGATGCCGAGCACCGGGCGGATTCCGGCTTTGCGCGCCCGGTCGTGGAACTCGATGGCGCCGAAGAGGTTGCCGTGATCGGTCAGCGCCAGCGCCGGCATCCCGGCCGCCTTGGCGGCGGCGAGCACGTCGTCGAGGCGGTTGGCGCCGTCGAGCAGGCTGTACTGGCTGTGCAGGTGCAGGTGTACGAACGACAAGCCGAATCCCCCGTCGTCCCCATCCTACCGGAGCGGCGGGAGCCTCACTTCTTCTCCGCCATGCGGTTCGCCAGGTGGATGTAATGCACGCCGGAGGCGAGGGTGGTCGCGGCGACCAGGTAGACCGCCACGGTCGCCGGCAGACGGCTCGCCGGCATCACGCCGGAGAGCAGGACGAGAATGACGGTGGCGACCTGCACGACGGTGTTGACGCGGCTGATCGAGCTGGGCGGGAATCGCTTGACGTCCGCGGCGAGGTAGAGCAGCAGCGCGACGATCACGATGACGACGTCGCGGGTGATCACCAGGGCGCTCACCCAGGCCGGGATCGTGATCCCCTTCTGCAGGTTCGGAATCGCCAGCAGGACGTAGGAGGCCACGAGCAGCAGCTTGTCGGCGGCGGGGTCGAGATAGGCGCCGAGCGCCGACTGCTGCTTCCAGACCCGGGCGATGAAACCGTCGAGCGCGTCGGTGATGCCGGCGATGGCGAAGATCCAGAGCGCCCGATCCGGGCGGCCGCCGAGGATCGCGACGACGAAGAGCGGCACCAGCGCCATGCGCAGGACCGAGAGCAGGTTGGGCACCGTCACGACTTCACCTCCGCCGGTTCCGCGGCCTCCCGGATCCACTCGGTGGCCTCGGCGCCGGTCACCGGGCCGAGCGGGAGGCACGCCGCCGGCTCCGGGATCCAGCCGCACTCTACCGCCAGGGCGCAGGGCGACAGCTCGGCCTGCCGCGCGGCGCTCGCGCAGGAGCCGGCCGGGCGCTCCCCGGCGATTCGCCCCAGGGCACGGAACGCTTCGGTCCGGCGCAGCGCGCGCCCGGGCTCGAAGAGATGGAGCGTCTCGTCGACCTCGAGCAGGCCGAGGTTGGCGACCCGCACGATCTCGTCGCGCGCCGGATCGTCGAGGATGTCGGTGGCTATGCGGGCGACACCGCCGCGCGCCGTTCGCACCTCGGGCACCAGCCAGTAGAGCAGGCGGGCGAACTCGGCGCGGGTGAGCTGCGGGGATCGAGCGGCATGGCGAACCTCTTCCGGTGCGTTGGAGAGCCGGAAGAGGAACTTGGCACGCTGGAGTTCGGCCGCGATTCCGGCGTCGCCGGGAGCGCGATCCGCCAGGCCCTGCAAGAGGCCGACGCCGAGCGCCGCATCTCCCGCCTCCACCTCGAGAACACCGCGCCGTCGGGTCAGGTCGACGCGATCGGGATGCGCGGCGGCGAGCGCGCGCACCGCGCTGAGCTCGCGCGTGACGTTGCCGGCGCCACGAGCGGCGCGCCACGTCGCCTCCAGCGCCGCTTCGCTGCCCGGATGCCAGAGGGCGAGCCGATCTGCGTCGACGAGGGCCTCGTCGAAGCGCCGTTCGGCGATCGCGGACTCGATCCGCTCGCGGAGCGCCGCGGTGGCGCGCCCGTCGACGGCAGCGAGCCGGGAGCGGGCCGTCGCGCTCTCTCCCGCTGCTCCCCGGTAACCCTCGGCGGCTCCGATCCAGTCGCCGGCGCCCTCGGCCGCGCGGGCCTCGAGGAGTCGAACGGGCGTCGCTTCGCGAACCGCCAGCGGCAGCGCGGCGATGGCGTCGCGGGCCTCGCCGCTTCGCCCGGCGACCAGCTCCGCCTCGGCGAGCAGCACGCGAGCGCCCGGCGCGGCGCCGGGACGCGCGGCGATCTCGCGCGCGCGGGCCGAGAGCGCGACCGGATCCTCGCCGCCGAGCAGCCGGCGGTAAAGGTCGAGGGCCTCCGGGCTGGCGCTGCCGAGGCCGAAGGGCGTCGGATCGGTCAGGAAGGGAAGGAGCTCGGCGGCGACGCCGCGGGCGGGCTTCGACGCCGGGGCCGTGGTGCAGGAGACGAGGGCGAAGAGGAGCGATCCGAGGAGCGCCGGCCGGCTCGCGCGTGATCGTCCCGCCATGCGATCCCGGTCAGGGCTCGCCGGCGGCGGCGATGGTCGCGATCGCGTGCTTGTAGACCAGCACCTCGCGGGCGGCGACTTCGACCACCACGGCGAAGCGATCGAAGCGCCGGATACGCCCTTCGAGCCGCTTGCCCGTGGTGAGCTCGACGGCGACCGCCTTGCCGTCCTTGAGGCTCTGAAAGAGAAATCCGTCCTGAATGTTGATCGTGGGCTTGCTGTTCATGCCTCTCCCCGGCTCAGCCCGCGAGCCGCTCGCGGATGACCTCGACGGCGCGATCGGGTCGCCGCGCGTCGCACCACTCGACTTGCTCCTCGCGCCGGAACCAGGTCTCCTGGCGCTTGGCGAAGCGTCGCGTGGCCTGCACGATCCGGACGACGGTCTCTTCACGCGAGAGCTCGCCGTCGAGGTGACGGATCCAGTCGCGATAGCCGATGGCCTGCAGAGCCGGTGCTTCTCTCGACACTCCAGTGTCGAGAAGCCGGCGAACTTCCTCGATCCAGCCACGATCGATCATGTCGACTATGCGCGCCTCGATGCGATCGTACAGAACCGCTCGCGGAAGCGTCAATCCGATCCTGGCCGCGCGAAGGCCTCCTCCGCCCGTCTTCGACATCGCGAGCCAGGCGCTGAGCGGGCGGCCGGTCGACTCGAGCACGGCGAGAGCGCGCAACGTGCGTTGCGAGTCGCCGGGCTCGAGGCGGCGCGCGGTCGGGGGATCGGCGAGCACGAGCTCGCGGCGCAGACTGGCGAGGCCATCCTCGCGCAGTCGGCGCGCGAGCGATTCGCGAACGGACATCGGACGTCGGCGGAATCTCGGAGAGGCCCGCGAGCAGCGCGCGCAGGTAGAGGCCGCTGCCGCCGACCACGATGGCGGGCCGGCCGCGGGCCGCGATGCCGGCCAGGGCTTCGCGCGCGCGGCGCGCGAACTCTCCCGCCGAGAAGAGCTCGCCGGGATCGAGGATGTCGATCAGGTGGTGCGGGACACGGCGGCGTTCCTCGAGCGTCGGCTTCGCGGTACCGACGTCGAGGCCGCGATAGACCTGCAGGGCGTCGGCGCTGACGATTTCCGCGTCGACCGCCTCCGCCGCGGCGAGCGCGACGGCGCTCTTGCCGCTGGCGGTGGGGCCGAGCAACGCGACGACGGCGGGCATTGCCCGCAGTCTAGCTTCAGGGCGGCGCGGCGCGCGGCTGCGCGGGCAGCAGGATGCGAAGCGGTTCACCCCGACGCCACGCGAAGGCGAGCTCGCCCTGCAGGTCGCTGCGCGCGATCCGCGCGCCGGCGTTCGCCAGCCGCTCGAGCACAGCCGGCGAAGGATGACCGAAGGGGTTGCGCGCGCCGGCCGAGACGGCGGCCCAGCGCGGGCGGACCGCCGCCAGCAGCTCGGCGCTGCTCGAGGTGGCCGAGCCATGGTGCGGAACCTTGAGCAGGTCGCTGCGCAAGTGCCCACCGGCTCGCCGGGCGAGCCGACTCTCGGCTTCGCCGCCGATGTCGCCGGTGAAAAGCACGCTTCTGCCGTCGGCCTCCAGGCGGAGGACGAGCGAGGCGGCGTTGTCGTCGGCCGGACGCTCGCCCGCACCAGGGTGCAGGATCTCGATGGTGAGGTCGCCGCGCGCGAAGCGCTCCCCCGCTCGCGGCCGCCGGATGGGCGCTCGCACTCGCGCGACCAGCGCGTCGACGCACGCCGACGGCCCGGCGAGCGGCGGCAACCAGAGCTCGTCGAAGCGAACATAGGCCGCGAGCGCCGCCAGGCCGCCGCAGTGATCGCTGTCGGCGTGGCTCAGCACCACGAGGTCGAGATGCGCGTCGGCGCGCGAGGTCACCAGCGGCCAGAGCACCTGTGCGGCGAGATCCCGCCCGAGCAGTCCGCCGCCGTCGATGAGAACGCTGGTTCGGCGGCCGAGCACCAGCGCGGCATCCCCCTGTCCGACATCG
Source organism: Thermoanaerobaculia bacterium (assembly GCA_963699245.1). Classification (GTDB taxonomy): domain Bacteria; phylum Acidobacteriota; class Thermoanaerobaculia; order Multivoradales; family JAGPDF01; genus JACTMI01. The sequence continues at coordinate 499,446 of OY969426.1, read as the reverse complement.
GCGAGGAGAACCATCGCTCCGTCGCGCTCCGGCGCCCGCTGGCCGGCGATGACCAGAGGAGCGAGGAGCCAGAGCCGGCGGAGTCGCGGCTGCCGACACTCGAAGAAGAGCGCGGCGGCGAGCGCCAGCGCCGCGCCGCCGAACCAGCCACCGGAGACCCAGGCGGCGATCCAGGGCGAGGGGGGCAGCCTCTCGAGCGCTCCGAACGGAAGCGCACCCAGGTCGAGAAGTGGCACGAGGAAGCGAGCCGCGGAAGGCGCGAGAAGGGCGAGAAGGGTCCACAAGAGGGCGACCAGCATCCAAAGCGCCGACCAGGGCACGGCGACGAGATTCAGCAGGGGCGCGAGCGGCGCCAATCCGCCGAAGGCGCCGACGCTCGCCGGAAGCGTGCCGGCCTGCGCGGCGACCGAGGTCGCGATCGCCGCCGCGAGCGGCCTCGGCAGGGGACGCAGCGTCTCCGCCCATCGCGAGGCGACGAGGACGAGAGCGGCGGTGGCGCCGAAGGAGAGCTGGAATCCGGTGTCGGCGATCGCTCCGGGATGCGCGGCGACCAGCGCGCCGGCGGCGAGTGCGAGCGCCTGCAGCGCCGAACCCGGCCGGCGCAGGACGAACACCGCGACGCCGGCGAGCGCCATGATCGAGGCGCGCTCGATGGACGGAGCGCCGCCGACGATCGCGAGATAGCCGCCGATCGTGGCCACGAGCAGCGCCGCCCGCAGGTGCCTCCGGCGCCGGCCGGCGAGCGCTCCGGCCACCGACAGCAGGACCGCCACGTTGAAGCCGGAAACGGCCATGAGATGGGCGAGCCCGGTGCGGCGCAACGCGCGCACGATGTCGGGATCCATCGCCGAAACGTCGCCGAGGACGAGGCCGCGGGCCAGAGCCAGGCCCGGGCTGCGAGGCGGCGCGGCGCGCGAGATAGCCCGATCGAGAGACGCGCGCCAGGCGGCTCGCCAGCGTGCCCATGGCGGCGCGGAGGCCAGGACGCGCAGATGCGCCGCCGCCTTGACGCGCAGGCGCCAGCGGCCGGGCGCGACCGGAATCTCGTTGGCGAAGCCGGGAAAGCGCGACAGCGCCCCCGCGACCTCGACGACGCTGCCCGGCGGCGGCAGCGGGAGCGAAACGGCGAGCTCCAGCCGGCCGCTCGCCGGACTCGTCGCGAGCCGCTGGCCCTGGCGAAGCCAGAGCGGGCAGAAGGGCGCCGACGCAACACCCGGAAACGCTCCCGAGCTCCAGTCGCCGCAGATCTCTCCCGCTCCGACCGTCACCCTTCCCGGCTCTTCCGGCAGGTCGGGAAGCGCTGCGCCGGGTGCCAGGGAGAAGCCGACCGCCATCGCGGCGACGAGATGGCCGCAACGACCGCCGAGCGCCACTGCCGCGGCGAGCAGCGCGACGGCGAGAGCGGGCGTCGTCGCCAGGCCGGAATGTCCGACGCCGATGGCGACCAGGAAGGCGAGAACCGGGAGCGCCGCGGGAGCGGGAGGAGAGCGCACTCCCCTGCTGGACGAAACCCGGCGCGATCAGCTTGCGGGAGTTTCGGTCTCCGGCGCGAACAGCGAGAGCACCGGCAGGCCGAAGAGCGCGCGCAGCGCCTGCCTCTCGAGCCGCTGCCGAAGCTCGTCGCCGGCGCTCTCGCGCTGTGGCGGCGGCACTTGCGCCAGGGCGCGCCTCACTCGCTCGTCGATCTTCACGCGGTCGCCGTGCGCGAGGTTGGCCGCGAGGGAGGCCAGGATCTCGAGGTCGAGCGCCGCGAGCCGGCTCTCGATCTCGCCGACGTCTCCCCTGGCTTCCAGAATCGAAGCGCGCAAGGCTGCGACTCCCGGGACGCTGTCCGGAAGGACCGCGGCCAGGCGCTGCAGCCTCGCTTCGAGCGGTACCGGCGGCGGCGGCGCCCGGAAGCCCCCCGCCTCGAGCGCCAGCCGCTCGTCCCAGGCCGCATCGACCGCGGCACGGAAGTAGCGCAGGCTCGAGATGCCGCGCTTCGACTTGCGCTCGCGCAGCCGGGCGAAAAGGTTCGACATCACGCTGACCACGAGGTCGATCGGCACGCCGGCCCGCCGCCAGCCCGCGGCGACCTGCCAGTCCTCGGGCGACAACAGGGTCGCGCGGCCGCGCAGCTCGAGAAAGGCCTGCTCGAGAGCGCGGAAGTAGGCCTGGTCCTCGGCGCTGCCGAGGTCATCCGCCTCGGTTGAGCTCATGGATGCGCCGCAGCCCGACCAGCGTCAGCAGGGGCTCGACGCGCCCGATGTGCTTGGAACCGGCCGCGATCAGCTCGGCCTGCCCCCCGGTCGCCACGATCGTCTCGAGCCCTGCGATCTCGCCCTTGAGCCGCTCGAGGATGCCGTCGACGAGCCCGACGTAGCCGTAGTAGATGCCGGCCTGCATGGCCGAGACCGTGTTGCGACCGATCAACTTCTCGGGTGGGCGGACGTCGACGCGGTAGAGGCGCGAGGCATGCTCGAAGAGCGCTTCGGCGGAGATCAGGATGCCAGGAGAGATGATGCCGCCGATGTACTCGCCGTTCTTGTTCACGATGTCGAAGGTCGTGGCGGTCCCGAAGTCGACCACCACGACGGGCGAGCCGAACATCTCGCGCGCCGCCAGGGCGTTCACGATGCGATCGGCACCGACCTCCGACGGGTTGTCATAGCGGATCGGCATGCCGCTGCGGATGCCGGGCTCGACGAAGAGGGGTTTGAGGCCGAAATAGTCCTGCGCCAGCCGGACCAGCGTCGAATGCAGCGGCGGTACCACCGAGGAGATCGCCATGCCCGAGACCCGGGCCGGGTCGAGGCCGCGGCGGGCGAAAAGCGTCGTCAGGAGCGCGCCGTACTCGTCGCTCGTCCGGTCGGTGTCGGTCGACAGGCGGAAGCTCTCGACGAGGTCCGCCCCCCGCCAGACGCCGAAGACCGTATTGGTGTTGCCGGCGTCGACCACCAGCAGCAGGTCGCCGCGTTCTTTCTTCTCGCTGCTCCGGTTCACCACGCGAAGACCTCCCCCGCCGAGATGTTACGCCGGCCGCCCGCCGTATCGAGCAGCAGGCCGCCGTTCGCCGCGAAACCGGCGAACCGCCCCTCGATCCGCTCCGCTTCGAGGTCGCAGGCCAGGGCGTCGCCCGCACTGTGCGCCGAGAGCGCGGCGTAGCGCGCGAGCCACCCCTCCTCCACCGTCGTGACGCGCGGCCAGAGCGCCGAGGCGCAGCGCGCCGTCCAGTCGGCGAGGTCGGGAGTCTCTCCCGGTCGTTCGAGCCCCAGCGAGGTCGCGAAATCCCCCGGCAGCTCCTCGCGCCGGTGCGCCAGGTCGAGGCCGAATCCGAGCAGCGCCCAGGCTGGCTCGCCCGGTCGCTGTACCGCGTCGACCAGGAGCCCGCCGAGCTTGAGCCGGCCGACCACGAAGTCGTTCGGCCACTTGATCCGCACCGCCGGGAGAACCTCGCCGAGAGCCTGCGCCAGCGCGAGCGCGGCACGCGCCGGCAGGCTGGGGAGCGCTTCCGGCTCGGTGGCGAAGAGCAGCGTCGCCCAGAGCCCGAGCCCCGGCGCGCTCGCCCACTCGCGGCCGCGCCGCCCTCGCCCGGCGCTCTGCGCGAGGGCCACGAAGAGCGTCGGCGGCGGGGTCTCGTCGTCGGCGCGCAGTCGATCGAGCAGCGAACGCGCCAGGCGCTGGGTCGAATCGACGACGTCGACCACGACCAGCGCGAGGTCGAGGCGCTCGACGGGCCACGCCGCCGCGACTTCGCGAGGCGTCGGCGCGGTCGTCACTTCAGGAAGCTCCTCCGAGCTGGTCCAGGATCGCCGCCTGACGCGCTTCGAGCTCGGCGAGTTGGCGGCGCGCACCTTCGATCACCGGCGGCGGTGCCTTGTCGGTGAAGCCCGGATTGGCCAGGCGTTCCCGCACGCGCTCCAGATTGCCCTCGACTTCGGCAAGCTCCCTCTCGAGCTTCCGGCGGTCAACGGTCGCCTCGCCTTCGACCACGAACTGGTTGGTCACGAGGACGCCCCATCGAGCGTGACGAACACCCGCGATCGGCCCTTCCCTCCCCGATTCGATCTCGGAAAGACCCGAAAGACTCCGGAGAAGGGACGCAATGAGAGGCGATCGCAGCCATTCGGTCAGCTCGCGCCCCTCGTCGTCTTTCCATTCAATGAAAGCCTTTGCCTTCGAAGCGCCCTTCCTGGCCCCCGGCGCTGCCAGCAGCTCGGCGCGGTCGTTGCGAACCAACAGGACGAGCTCGCTGAGGATGCGTATCCGCTGCTCGTCCTGCTCGGCGAGCTCCCAGCCCTTCTCCGCTCGCGGATAGGGGGCGAGGCAGATCGTGTCGGGCTGAACGTTCTCGTGACCCGGCAGGCGCTGCCAGAGCTCCTCGGTGACGTGAGGCATCACCGGGTGCAGGAGGCGCAGGGCGCGCTCGAGCACGGTCACCAGCACGTCGGCGACGCCGGGGCGGGCGGCGAGGCCCTCGAGCCCGGGCTTCGACATCTCGATGTACCAGTCGCAGAAGTCGCTCCAGAAGAACTGGTAGAGCTCGTGGCAGGCGACGTCGAAGCGGAAGGTCTCGAGATGGCGGTCGACCTCCTCCGCCGTCGCCGAAAGGCGGGCGAGGATCCAGCGCTCCGGCAGCTCGAGCCCCTGCGGCGAGAGATCGGTGCGCACCCGGCCGCCGGGCGCCTTTCCGAGCACGAAGCGCGTCGCGTTCCAGATCTTGTTACCGAAGGCGCGGTAGCCGGCCATGCGGTCGGCGTCCAGGGGAATGTCGCGCCCCGGAGCATCCAGCGTGGCCAGCGTGAAGCGCATCGCGTCGGCGCCGTACTCGGCGATCAGATCCTCGGGGTCGAGCACGTTCCCCTTGGTCTTCGACATCTTCTGCCCTTCGGCATCGCGCACGAGGCCGGTCAGGTGGACCTTCGCGAAGGGGATCGAGTCGGTGAACTGGAGTCCCATCATCACCATCCGCGCCACCCAGAAGAAGAGGATGTCGAAACCGGTGATGAGAACCGAGGTCGGATAGAACTTCCGCAGGTCGGCGGTCTCTTCCGGCCAGCCCAGGGTCGAGAAGGGCCAGAGCGCCGACGAGAACCAGGTGTCGAGGACGTCCCCGTCCTGCGTCAGGCGGTCGGTGCCGGCGAGGCGGCGGGCCTCGTCGACGTCGTGCGCCACGAAGCAGCTCCCCTGCTCGTCGTACCAGGCCGGAATCTGGTGCCCCCACCAGAGCTGGCGCGAGATGCACCAGGGGCGGATATTGGCCAGCCAGTGTTCCCAGGTCTTTCCCCACGACTCGGGGACGAGCGCGAGATCTCCGTCGCGCCAGGCGGCGAGGCCGCGCGCCGCCATCTCGGAGACGTCGCAGAACCACTGCGTCGAGACGAGCGGCTGCACGCGGCTGCCGCTGCGCTGACAGAAGCCGACGTTGTGGACGAAGTCCTCTTCGCGGACGACGAAGCCCTCGGCGCGCAGGCGAGCCAGCAGTTTCTCGCGCGCCGCTTCGACGTCGAGGCCCGCGAAGTCGGCGCCGGCGGCCGCCGTCATGCGACCGTGACGATCGATGACCTGCAGGCTCGGCAAGCGGTGGCGGCGCCCGATTTCGAAGTCGGCCGGATCGTGCGCCGGAGTCACCTTGACCAGGCCGCTACCGAATTCCCGCTCGACCGCCTCGTCGGCAACGAACGGAATCGCCCGGCCGGCGACGGGGATCACCGCGCGACTGCCGGCGAGGTGACGGTAGCGCTCGTCCTCCGGATGGAAGGCGATCGCGGTGTCGCCGAGCATCGTCTCCGGGCGGGTCGTCGCCACCACCACCCGCTCGCCGGAGCCCTCGATCGGATAGGCGATCTGCCAGAGCTTGTCCTTGACGCTCCGCATCTCGACCTCGAGATCGGAAATCGCGGTGTCGAGTCCGGTCGACCAATTGACGATGTATTCGCCGCGGTAGATCCGCCCGTCGCGGTGCAGGCGGACGAAGGCCTCGCGCACGGCGCGCGACAGACCTTCATCGAGGGTGAAGCGCTGGCGACTGAAGTCGCACGAGGCGCCCATCCGCTCGAGCTGGCGACGGATGTTGTCTCCGTAAGTCCCCTTCCACTCCCACATCCGCTCGAGGAAGCGCTCGCGGCCCAGCTCGGCGCGGCTCGTGCCCTCCTTCGCGAGCTGGCGCTCGACCATCAGCTGCGTCGCGATACCGGCGTGATCGGTACCGGGGAGCCAGAGCGCCTCGTAGCCCTGCATCCGGCGCCAGCGCGTCAGGAGGTCCTGCAGCGTCGACTGCAAGGCATGCCCCATGTGCAGCTTCCCCGTCACGTTCGGGGGGGGGATCATGATGCAGAAGGGGGGACGCGAGCTCGCCGCGTCGGCCTTGAACCAGCCCCGCTCGGCCCACTCGCGCTGCCAGCGTAGCTCGAAGGACTGGGGATCGAAACGCGTCTCCACCCGTTACTCCATGGGAAATGCCCGGCTCGCGGCCCCCGCGAACCGGGAGGCGGAGCGCGCGCGGTCTACTCTACCGAGGCTTCGAGCTCGCGGATGCGGGCCTTGAGCAGGACCTCCGCGAGATCGGGCACGACGTCCCAGGCGACGTCGCGGACGATCTTCTCGCCGATCAGCTCGACCACCCGGCGCGCGATGCGCTCGACGTCGTCGTCCGAGAGCGAGAAGCCCCCGGCCACCGCCGTGACGGATGCCGGCGCCGCGGCCGGCTCGACCGTGCCCGGTGACATCTCGATCGCCGGGGCCTCGGGCTGCTCGTCGATCGGCTCGAAGGAGCTCGCGTCGACGCCGCCCCAGGTGTCGGGCGCCACGCTGGCCGCTTCGCTGGCGACCGGCTCGTACGACCATGACGGCGCCTCGAGCACCGAGGCTGGCGCCGGCTCGGCCGGGATCTCGAAGGAGGGAACTGGCGCGATCTCCGGCGGGACCGGCTCGGCGGCGGACGGCGCGGCCTCGGCAGGAGCGCTCCAGGCCGGCGCCGGCGCGACGACAGCGCCGCTCGCCAGCAGCTCCTTGACGCGGCGAAGCAGCTCCTGCGAGTCGAAGGGCTTCTTCAGGTGGCCGCTGGCGCCGGACTCGGCGGCCCGCTGAGCGTCGAAGACCTCGAAGGTTCCCACCAGCAGCAGGGTCGGCACGCCGGGCAGCAGACGCTGGACGGCGCTCGACACTTCGTAGCCGTCGGCGCCGGGCATGTGGACGTCGGCGAGAACCGCGTCGGGGCGAATCTCGGCCAGGCGACCGATGGCGTCGGCGCCGTTGCCGAACGAGACGACTCGGATGTCTTCGTCGAGGAACGTCAGCTCGACGACCTTCTGGATCGTCACACTGTCGTCGGCCAGCAGGATCGTGCGCGCCATCCCCCCTCCGTCGAGATTCAGGCCGCGGTCAGGCGGCGATTGAGATAGTCGATGATGGTCGCGGTCGAAGTGCCGGGAAGGAAGATCTCGTCCACCCCGGCGGCCTTGAGCGGCGCGATGTCGCGCTCCGGAATGATGCCGCCCGCGAAGACCAGGATGTCCTCGCCGCCCTGTTCGCGCAGCAGCCGCGAGACTTCGGGCAGCAGGCGGTTGTGGGCGCCGGAGAGGATCGAGAGACCGACCGCATCGACGTCCTCCTGCACCGCGGCGGCCGCGATCTGCTCCGGCGTCTGGCGGAGTCCGGTATAGATCACCTCGAACCCCGCGTCGCGCAGCGCCCGCGCCACCACCTTGGCGCCGCGATCGTGCCCGTCGAGGCCGGGCTTGGCGACCAGGATGCGACGGATGCGCGAACTCATGATCGCGATGCTAGCAGAGAGGGCCGGAGCGGCCGAAGGGCGCGGCGCTCAGAAACCGCCGCGCCAGTAGACGAGGTCGGTCGCCGGCGGCCGGTGTCCGAGTTGCCGCATCTGCGACGCCACCTGCCCGCGGTGGTAGGTCGAGTGGTTCGCGAAGTGGATCACGGCTTGCTGGAAGGGCGCCTGGTGGTTCTCGCCGCGATAGTTGACCCACGCGAGGGTCGAGCCAATCTGCGCCTCGGTGAGCGAGGCCAGGAAAACCTCGAGCTGCGGCCAGAGGTCGGTGAACCCTGCAGCCAGCGCGGGGAGGTCGGGCCAGTCCTCTCCGCCCGGCAGCCGGTCGAGGGGAGCACCGACGAAGCGCGCCAGCCAGACCTGCTCGGCGCCGAGAATGTGGGCCATGGTGCCGAGGATCGATCCGAAGCTCGTGCCGGTGTCGCGCGTCAGGTCCTCGGCCGGGACCTCGGCGAGCGCCTCGAGAAACTGCCGGTCCGCCCACATCGTGTAGGCGAGCAGGTTGCGCAGCGACGAAAGGAGTGCGATCACGGTGGACTCAGAAGACGGCGGGTTCTTCCCAGGTACCGAAGACGTCGCGCAGCGCGTCGGAGATCTCCCCGACCGTGCAATACGCCTTCACGCAATCGAGGATCAGAGGCATGGTGTTGGCGTCGCCCGCTGCGCCACGCTTGAGCGCGTCGATCGTGCGTGCCACCGCGCCGGCGTCACGCCGGTCGCGCATCGCCAGGACGTCGGCGATCTGGCGGTCACCCACCGACTCGTCGATGTAGAGAGTCTCCGGCGGCGTCTCGTTCTCGACCTGGAAGGCGTTGACGCCGACGATGAGCTTCTCCCCTTTCTCCACCGACCGCTGGTAGGCGAAGGCGGCGTCCATCAGCTCGCGCTGCGGGAAGCCGGCCTCGATCGCCTCGACCATGCCGCCGAGCTCGTCGATGCGCCGAAAGTAGTCGAAAGCCCCGTCGACCATCCGGCCGGTCATCTCCTCGACGAACCAGCTGCCGCCGAGCGGGTCGATGGAGTTGATGACCCCCGACTCGTGCGCCAGGATCTGCTGCGTGCGGAGCGCGATGCGCGCGGTCTCCTCGGTCGGCAGCGCGAGGGTCTCGTCGAGCGAGTTGGTGTGCAGCGACTGGGTGCCGCCGAGCACCGCCGCCAGCGCCTGCATGGCCGTGCGGACGACGTTGTTGATCGGCTGCTGCGCGGTGAGCGAACATCCAGCCGTCTGGGTGTGGAAGCGGCACATCCAGGAGCGCGGATTCCTGGCGCCGTAGCGGTCGCGCATCACCGTCGCCCAGATCTTGCGCGCGGCGCGGAACTTGGCGATCTCCTCGAAGAAGTCGTTGTGGCTGTTGAAGAAGAACGAGAGGCGCGGCGCGAAGTCGTCGACGTCGAGCCCGGCGCGGACGCCGTACTCGACGTACTCCATGCCGTCGCGGAGGGTGAAGGCGAGCTCCTGCAGCGCCGTCGAGCCCGCCTCGCGGATGTGGTAGCCGGAGATCGAGATGGTGTTCCAGCGCGGCACCCGCTCGGCGGCGAAGGCGAACTGATCGGTGATCAGGCGCATCGACGGCCGCGGCGGGAAGATGTATTCCTTCTGCGCGATGTACTCCTTGAGGATGTCGTTCTGCAGCGTGCCGGAGACCTGCCGCGCGACGTCGACCCCCTGCTTCTCCGCCACCGCGAGGTACATCGCGAAGAGGATCGGCGCGGTCGAGTTGATCGTCATCGAGGTGGTGACCTCGCCGAGCGGGATCCCCTCGAAGAGGCGCTCCATGTCGGCGAGCGAGTCGATGGCGACGCCGCACTTGCCGACCTCGCCGGTCGCCATCGCGTGGTCGGAGTCGTAGCCGTACAGGGTCGGCAGGTCGAAGGCGACCGAGAGGCCGGTCTGCCCCTGCTCGAGCAGGTAGCGGAAGCGCTCGTTGGTGTCGGCAGCCGAGCCGAAGCCGGCGAACTGCCGCATCGTCCAGAGCTTGCCGCGGTAGCCGGTCGGATGGATGCCGCGCACGTAGGGGAACTCCCCCGGCAGGCCGATATCGGCCACCGGGTCGATCGCGGCGGTCTGCTCCGGGGTCACCAGCGGCGGCACGTCCATGCCGGAGACGGTCGTCCAGTCGCCCTTCCAGGGAGGAGCGGCCGCCTCCGAGCTGGCGCGCGAGCGCTCCCAGGCCTGGCGCGCGGCGCGGGCCCGACGTTCGACCTCTTCGCGCAGTTGGGAGCTCTTCGCCTCGCGCGGCGCTTCCACGGGGAAAGCGGTGCGCGGCTCGTCGCGTACGGTCATGTCGGGCCTCCGGAGGCGCGCCCGGAGACGGGCGCGATGGCGGCGAAGTATAGAGGAAAAGCCGACTTAGGGGAGTGCAGCCGGGACGCCGGGGAGGCGCTCCAGGCCGGCCTTCCGGGCCTCGACGGCGAGGATCGCGTCGAGCTCGCGCTCGGTTTCGGGGGGTAGCCGTTCGGGCGGGCTCGCCGCCAGCCGGAGAGCGACCTCCTCGCGCGCCCGCGCCGCGGCGTCGCGGCCTCCGGCCGCGCTCCAATCGCCCCAGCTCGTCCGGTCGATCAGGCGCGAGCCGACCCCGATCTCCCGCCGGAAATGTCGGCGGGTGTGAGGGTGGCCGAGGAGCTGTCCGGAGCGTGCCAACTCGCCGATCAGGGCGACTCCTTCCCGCTCGTCGGCGTGGAAACCGGCCGCGACGCGAAGCGCCGCCAGGCAGGCCTCATGGTCGAGCAGCAGTTTCTCGAACGACTGGGTCAGCAGGAAATCGAGCAGCCCCGGTCCCGAGACGAGGTCGATGCCGGCGAGCGCGCCGAGCAGGGCACCCGAGGCGCTCTCCATTCCGGCCTGGTAGTCGGCGCCCTTGGCGTCGGACAGGGCCAGATAGCCGTGCGCCGGCAGACCCGAGATGGTGCGCCACCTGGGCGTGCGCGGCATTGAGGAGCGCGCTCTCGATCGCACCCATCGCGGCAGCGCCCTGCCGCATGTCGAAGGCCGACGGGGCGCCACCGAGGACGACCGCCGCGCCGGGCTGCGCGAGCTGCGCGATCACCAGGCCGGAGAGCCCCTCGGCGATCTGCTGCGCGATGGCATCGCGCAAGGTCACCGGAGCGGTCGCGCCGGTCATCGGCACCGGCACGGTCTGCACGGGAACACCCGCGCGAGCGCCGTCGACGAGCGCCTGCGCGGTCAAGTCGCTCCAGCGCAAGGGGGACGTCGGGCAGCAGTCGAAGACCGCGAGCGGCCGCTCGGCGAGCTCGCGCTCGCCGCCGCGCACGGCGGCCAGGAGGGCGCGCATCGGCGCGAATCCGTCCTTCCGGAAGGTGCCGGTCACCACCGGCTTTCGCCCTTCGCGCAGCGCGACGTAGAGCCGCCAGCGATCGGCGATCGCCTCCGGCACGTCATCCGGCACCAGCGCCGTCGACTGCGCCGCGAAGCCGTGGAGGCCATCCGTCAGGCGCGCCAGCAGGACGAGGTCGTCCGTCGTCGCCGGGCGCCGCTCGCCGCTCGCGGCGTCGAGGCGGTAGATGGCGGCCGATCCGGGCGCGAAGTGCGTGGTGCCTTCTCCGTAGAGCAGCGCGGGCGCGCCACCGCGGTCGAAGAGTGCGAAACGGCGGGGGGCCACGGCGATCGCGCCGCGGACGGCCGCTTCGTCGAGGAAGAAGCGCCCGCCACGCTCCTCCGCTCTCGCCGCGCGGAGCAGCTCCGCGGCGTCGGCGTTCTCGACCACGACGCCGATGGTGGCGAGGACGACGAGCGCGTCGTCGACGATGCGGACGACCTCCTCGCCGCCGAGGAGCTCGAAGCGAGGCCTCACGCCCGCGCTTCCCGCCGATAGCGGCAGCTCTCGAGGTCGCAGCGCGCGCAGCCCGAAAGGCCCGCCACCGGCCGCGCGTCGGCGCCGATCCACATCGCGAAGGAGACCGACTTGCGGGGGGACATCAGCAGCGACTCGCCGAGCTCGACGCCGAGCGCCCGGTGCGGCAGCCGGGCGAAGAGCGGCGCGCTGCGCCGAGAGCGCCCACCTCCCGTAGCCCGGGCTGATGCGGCAGGAGACGTGGCCGCCGCTGGCGCGGTCGCCGGCGAACAGCGCGGCGAGGGGATCGCCACCGTCGAGCTCGGCGACGATCGCGGCGCCGGCGCGGTCGGCGGCCTCCTCCACCGCGGCGCTTCCCGCCGCATCGAGCAGGAGCGCCGAAGTGGCGTCGCCGGCCGCCAGCCGCTCGGCGGCGAGCTCCTCGATCTGCCTTCCGGCGGTGACCAGGCCGACGACCAGGCCGGCGGCGGCCAGCGGATCGAGCTCGACCGCCGGCGCCTCCCCGATCGGCAGCCGCCGCCAGGCGGCGCGTGGCCTCGCCAGGCGGCGGGCCTCGGTGATCGCCCGGTCGAGCAGCCGGGCGAGCGCCGGCGCCGGCTCGCGTCCGTCCGGATAGCCGAGGAAGTGCAGGACGTCCTCGCGCCGGAGCGCGACCTCGAAGGCATGCACTCGGCTCACCGCCCAGCCTCGATCGCTGCGGCCAGGGCGGCGATGAAGCGGGGATCCGTGCCGCAGCAACCGCCGAGCGCGGCAGCGCCCTGTCCGACGAGCGGAGCGAGATCGGCGGCGAACGTCTCCGGCGCCTGCGCGTAGGCGAGCCGCCCGTCCGCGTCCCGCTCCGGGTGGCCCGCGTTGGGCTGGAAGACGAGCCGCGCGGCGACGGTCGCCAGCGCCTCCTGCGCCAGCATCGCCATCTCGGCGCTGGCGATCGAACAGTTGGCGCCCACTGCTTCGGCGCCGGCGGCGGCGAGCGCGCCGAGCGCGGGAACCAGTCGGTCGCCCATGACCGTGAAGTAGCCGCGCGGCTTGCGTTCGAAAGTCAGCGACACGAGGACCGGGAGCTCCGGCGCCGCGCTCTTCGCCGCTTCGAGCGCCAGGAGCGCCTCGCGCAGGTCGCTCTGGGTCTCGATGTGGAGCGCGTCGACGCCTGCTTCGGCGAGCGCCCGCGCCTGAGCGGCATAGCCGCACCGGATGGCGGCCGGATCGCCGCTGCCGACCGGCGGCAGGTAGTCGCCGGTCGGCCCGAGATCGCCTACCACCCAGGAAGGACCGGCGGCACGGGCGGCGGCGACGGCGGCCGCGCAGATCTCGGCGCAGCGACCTCCGAGACCTGCCCGCGCGAGACGCAACGGATGGGCGCCGAAAGTGTTGGTCTGGACGACCTCGCTGCCAGCCTCGACATAGAGGCGATGGATCGCGGTGACCTCCCGCGGGCGGTCGAGATTCCAGCGCTCGGGCGTCTCCCCCGCGGCGAGGCCGCGCGCCATCAGCAGCGTACCCATCCCGCCGTCGAAGAGGAGGCAGGGGCCCGCAGCCAAGCGCTCGCGAAAGCCGGTCATCGGAGGAGCGACTCCGCCAGCGTGACCGCGCGCATCGCGTTCTCGGCGTGAGCGGCGCCGATCTCGCTCGCCCAGCGGGGGGACGTCGGCGCCCCCCCACCATCACGCGTGGAGGGCGGGGAAGACCGGCGGCGTTCACCGCCGCGACGAGGTCGCGCTGGGCGACCATGGTCGTCGTCAGCAGCGCCGAGGCGCCGACGATGTCGGCGCGGACCTCGCGCGCCTTGGTGACGAAAGCGTCGATCGGGACGTCGACCCCGAGGTCGTGCACTTCGAAGCCGTGCGCGGCGAGAAGGACGCCGACGAGGCTCTTGCCGATGTCGTGCAGGTCGCCGCGCACCGAGCCGAGCACGACGCGCCCGCGCGGCTCGAAGCCGCCGCGGGCCCGGGCGAGCGCCGGCAGAATCTCACCCATCGCCGCTTTCATCGCCTCGGCCCCCTGCACGAGCTCGGGGAGGAAATAGTCGCCGGCCTCCCAGAGCTCGCCGACCCGGCGAATGCCGGCCGAGAAGCCCTGCTCGATGGCGAGCAGCAGGTCGCCGCCGGCCTCGACGTGGGCGCGCGCGAGAGTCCGCGCGAGATCGGCGTCGCCGGCGACGACCGCGTCGGCCATCGCCGGGAAATCGGGGGCCTCGGGCATCGCCAGAGAATAGAGAGCCGCAGCGTGCGGGTGCCTCGCCCGCAGGGGTGGGGTCAGGCGGCGGGCGGCGGCTCGAGGGGCTGGCGAAGCCCGGCCCGGAAACCTTTGTACTTCGCCCAGACCGCGCCGGCGTTGCCTCGCGGCGCCTCGCGCAGCAACGCTGCCGGAAGGGCGACGGCGACCCAGAAGAGCCAGCTCGCCCATCCTCCCAGGCTGGCGTATTTGCGGACGAAGATCGCGGTCGAGCGGCCGGTGCGGAAAGTCCGCCCGGCGACGTAGCCGCCGGTCGTCGGCGAGACCATGTGCCAGAGCCGCGCGCGGTGGGCGTACCAGCACTCCCAGCCGGCGCGCGCGACGCGGGCGCAGAAATCCGCGTCTTCGACCGAGACGTGGTAGACCGGATCCCAGAGCCCGGCATCGAGCATCGCCTGGCGGCGGATCAGCATCAGCGCCCCGTTGACGTAGCCGACCCGCTCGTCACGATCGAACTGCCCGCGGTCGATCCGGCCCATGCCGCGCTCGCGGGTGACCGCTTCGCGAAAGCGGAGGTTTCCCCCCGCCGACCAGATCCGCCGGCGGTCGCCGTAGAAGTAGTAGCACTTCGGCCCGACCACGCCCGCGCGCGGCTGCGCCTCGGCGAGCCGCACCAGCTCGCTCATCAGGTCGGGCGCCACCTCGAGGTCGTTGTTCATCGCCACGAGGTAGTCGTACCCCTCGGCGAGACCGAGCCGGAAGCCGAGATTGAGGCCTCCCGAGATGCCGAGGTTCTCCGCGGTGCGCAGCCGGCGCACCGAAGGGAAGCGCGCCGCGACTTCCGCGTCGGAACCGTCGGTCGAGCCGTTGTCGACCACGAGGACGTCGAGCCCCGGATAGTCGCCGGCGAGCAGGCTGGAAACCGTCTGCAAGGTGATGTCGCGCCCGTTGAAGTTGAGCACGATGCCGAGCACGCGCGGCACCGGCGCGGCCGGCGCGAGGGCGCTCACGGGGCGAAGAGCTGCCGGGCGATGACCAGGCGCTGCATCTCGCTGGTGCCCTCGTAGATCGTGGTCACCCGTACGTCGCGATAGAGGCGCGAGATCTCGTATTCGTCCGAGAAGCCGTTGCCGCCGTGGATCTGCAGCGACTCCCAGCAGGCGCGGTTGGCGGCCTCGGACGCGTAGGCCTTGGCCTCGGCGGCGTATCGGCCCGCGTCGCGCTCGTGCTCTGCGCGAGGCGGCGTGCCATGTCAGCGCGCGCGCCGCCGCGAGCTCGGTCGCCATCGTCGCCAGCTTGAACCGGATCGCCTGGTGCTCGGCGATCGGCACGCCGAACTGGACCCGCTCTCGCGCGTAGCTCGTGGCGAGCTCGAGGGCGCGCTGGTGGATGCCCACCGACTGGGCGGCGATCCCGAGCCGGGAGTGGTCGAGGGTCGCCAGGGCGAGCTTGAAACCCTGCCCCGCCTCGCCGATCAGGTTGCCGGCCGGAATGCGACACCCCTCGAAATGCACGGCCGCGGTGCGCGAGGCGCGCAAGCCGAGCTTCTCTTCCGCCGCGCCGACCCGGAAGCCGGGGGCATCGGCGGGAACCACGAAGGCCGAGATGCCGCGCTTGCCGGCTGCGGGATCGGTGACCGCCAGGGTCACGAAGAACCTGCCGGGACCGGCGTTGGTGATCCAGGCCTTCTCGCCGTCGAGCACCCAGTAGTCGCCGTCGCGCTTCGCCCGCGTCCGCATCGCCCCCGCGTCGCTGCCGGAGCCGGGCTCGGTCAGGCAGAAGCCGCCGATCGCGCCGCCGCTCGCCAGCTCGGGCAGGACCCGCCGCTTCAGCGCGTCGCTCGCGAAGTGCGCGATCGGCCAGCAGCAGACCGAATTGGTGACGCTCATGGTCACACCGAGCGAGGGGCAGACGCGCGAGATCTCTTCGACCGCGAGGACGTAGGTGAGGGGATCCTGTCCGCCGCCACCGTAAGCCTCGGGGACGAGCATGCCGAGCAGGCCGAGCTCCCCCATCTCGCCGACGAGCGCGAAAGGGTACTCGTGGGCGAGATCGCGGTCGCGCAGGCCGGGGCGGATCCGCTCCTCGGCAAAGCGCCGGATCTCGGCGCGCAGCAGCTCCTGGTCTTCGGACAGCGAAAAATCGATCGTCATCGCGCCCGCGTCAGGCTTCTTTGAGGATCCAGTCGGCGATGACGATCTTCTGGATCTCGCTGGTTCCCTCGTAGATCTCGGTGATGCGCGCGTCGCGGAAGAAGCGTTCGACGTCGTACTCGCGCGTGTAGCCGTTGCCGCCGTGGATCTGCAGCGCCTTGTTGGTGACCCGCTGCGCCATCTCGGAGGCGAAGAGCTTGGCCTGCGCCGCCTCGAGGCTGTAGCGCTTCTGGGCTGTCTTGGCCCACGCGGCCTTGAAGACGAGCAGGCGGGCCGCATCGATCTCCATCGCCATGTCGGCGAGATAGAACTGGATGGCCTGGAAGTCGGCGATCGGCCGGCCGAACTGCTGGCGGTCCTTGGCGTAGGCGAGCGCCGCCTCGAAGGCGCCCTGGGCGATCCCGACCGCCTGCGCCGCGATGCCGACGCGGCCGCCGTCGAGCGTCGACATGGCGATCTTGAAGCCCTCGCCCTCTTCGCCCAGCCGGTGGCTCGCCGGTACGCGGACACCCTGGAAGAAGAGCTGCGTCGTGCCCGAGGCCTGCACGCCGAGCTTGTACTCGTGGTGGCCGCGGCGGAAGCCGGGCGCGTCGCAGGGGACGACGAAGCAGGAGATGCCGCGGTGCTTCTTCGCCGGATCGGTCGAGGCGAAGACGAGCGCCAGGTCGGCGTGGGTGCCGTTGGTGATGAAGACCTTGTCGCCGTCGAGCACGTAGTCGTCGCCGTCCCGCCGGGCGGTGGTCCGGATGGCGGCCGCATCGCTACCTGCTTCGGGCTCGGTGAGCGCGAAGCAGCCGAGCTTCCTGCCCGCCGCGAGCGGCGCCAGGAAGTCGCGCTTCTGCTCCTCGTTGCCGTACTTCAGCAGCGGATCGCAGACCAGCGAGTTGTTGACCGAGAGGATGACGCCGCTCGAGGCGCAGACGCGCGAGATCTCCTCGATCGCGACGCAGTAGGACGACCGCGTCCATCCCGGCGCCGCCGTACTCCTCCGGCACCGCGACGCCGGCGAGGCCGAGCTCGCCCGCCTGGCGGAAGAAGTCGAGCGGGAACTCGCCCGAGGCGTCGATCTGCTTGGCGCGGGGCGCGACGACCTCGGCGGCGAATCGCCGCACCGTGTCGCGCAGGAGCTGCTGCTCTTCGGTCAATTCGATCTGCATGCCTCGCCTCGGAGGGAAGGCGCCGCCGGACGGCGGCGCGCTGCGCGTCGAATGGTACCAGCGGCGTCGCGCGCGGGGAACCGCCGCTTGGCTTGGGAGCCGCGCCGGGAGAGAATGGGCATCATGTCCGCCAAGTCCGCTCCGCTCTCCTACACCGACATCGAAGTGCGCTCCTGTCTCCCCTCCGGCTGGGGCATCGTGCCGGGAGAGCGGGGCCGGTGGAGCGCCGCCGACGGGATCTGGTAGCTGCCGGTCTACGACGGCGCCGACAACGTCTGGACGATCGCGGTGAGCGGCGCCGCCGCCGCAGACCGCATGGCCGCGCTCAAGGCGAGCATCGACACGATCCAGCGCAAGGGCCTAGGCCGCAAGTCGGTCATCTCGGGCTGAGCGGCGACACGCCGCGCGCTCCCGGTCAGGACTTCGGCTGCGGCCGGCTGCCCGGCTTGACCGCGGTCGACCCTTCGGCGCAGAGCGGACAGTCCTCCGGCTTCCAGGTCGGCAGATCGAGCGACAGCAGCGCGGCAAACGGCACACGGAAGCCGTGACGGCCTCCGCGAGCGGTCGATGATCGATCCGATCGCGGTCACGGTGGCTCCCGCCGCCTCGGCGATCGCCGCCGTCTCCAGGGTCGACTTGCCGGTCGTCACCACGTCCTCCACCACCACCACCCGCTCGCCGGACTCGATCGCGAAGCCGCGGCGGAGCGCCAGTCCGGCTCCCTCGCGTTCGACGAAGCGGAACGGCACGCCGAGCGCCGAGGCGACCTCGTGGCCGATGATCACGCCGCCGAGCGCCGGCGAGAGGACCGAGTCGGCTTCGATGCCCTTTCGCCGCAGCTCTTCGGCGACCGCCTCCCCGGCCCGGCGGGCGCGACGCGGATCGGCGAGCAGCAGGGCGCACTGCACGTAGGCCGGCGAGTGCAGGCCGGAGGAGAGCAGGAAATGCCCACGGCTTCAGGGCGCCGCAGGCCTCGAGCTCGCCCTGCCAGTCAGGATTCTTCGTCAACTTCCGTCTCCTTGCGCGTGAATTCCGTACTGCTCCATCTTCTTGTAGAGGTTGCTGCGCGGCGTGTCGATCGCGACCGCGGTCTGGGTCACGTTCCAGCCGTGCTCGTCGAGCTTCTGCAGCAGAAAGAGCTTCTCGGCCTGGTCGCGGAACTCGCGCAGCGTCCGCAGGCCGTGAAATGCCTGCGCCAGCTCGGCCCGCCCGCCGCCCACCACCGCCGCGACGTCGGCGGCCGATGACCGCGTCGCCCGGCGCCAGGATCAGCAGGCGCTCGACCACGTTGCGCAGCTCGCGCACGTTTCCCTTCCAGGGCTGGCGGCGCGAGAAGCTCCAGAGCGTCTGCGGCGAAGAGCTTTCGGCCGGTAGTTCGCGGTTCTCGGCGAAGCGGCGCGCGAAGTGCTCGACCAGCACGGGCAGGTCCTCGAGGTGCTCGCGCAGCGGCGGCGTGCGGAGCGGGATGACGTTGAGGCGGTAGAAGAGGTCCTCACGGAAGCGTCCGCCGCGGATCTCCTCCTCGAGATCCCGGTTGGTCGCGGCGACGACGCGAACGTCGACGCGCGATCCCTTCTCCGCGCCGACCGGCTCGACGTCGCCGCTCTCGAGGACGCGCAGCACCTTGGCCTGCGCCCGCGCCGAGAGGTCGCCGATCTCGTCGAGGAAGATCGTGCCGCCGTCGGCGGCGACGAACTTGCCGATCTGCTTGCGCACCGCGCCGGTGAAGCTCCCCTTCTCGTGGCCGAAGAGCTCCGACTCGATCAGCTCTTCGGGGATCGCCGCGCAGTTGACGCGGACGAATGGCTGGTCGCGCCGCGCCGAGCCGTCGTGGATGGCGCGCGCCACGAGCTCCTTGCCGGTGCCGCTCTCGCCCGTGACCAGCACCGTGGCGGGAGTCGGCGCCGCGCGCTCGATCGTCTCGCGCAGGCGGCGCATGGCCGGCGAGCTTCCCACCAGCGCCTGCACGCCGCCCTCCGCGACGGCGCCCCCCTGCTGGCGGGCGTCCCGACGCAGGCGCCAGGCTTCGACCGCGTTGCGCAGCGAGAGCAGAACCCGGTCGCGCTCGAGCGGTTTCTCGAAGAAGTCGAAGGCGCCGCGGCGGGTCGCTTCGACCGCGGTCGGCACGTCGGCGTGGCCGCTGATCACCAGCACCGGCATGTCGTAGCCGCGCTCGCGCAGCTGCCGCAGGGTCTCGAGCCCGTCCATCTCCGGCATCCGGAGGTCGAGCAGCACCGCGTCCGGCGGGCGGTCGCGCACGATACGCAGGGCTTCGACGCCCGAGGCCGCCTCCTCGACGCGGTAGCCCTCGAACTCGAGGGTCATGCGGAGGCTGTAGCGAATCGAGGCCTCGTCGTCGACGATCAGGACCGAGGCGCGCGAGGAAGGGGGCACGGCGCGAAGTCTAGCAACCGCCCCCGAATCGAAAGGGGGCCGGCGCCTCGCGGCACCGGCCCGCCGGATTCGGCAGGCTGAATCCCGCTTCAGGGCACGCGAACGATGGCGAAGAAGCCGACGCCGTCGTTGTCCTCGCCGCCGCGGTGGGGATCGAAGCGGCGGACGTAGAGGCGGAGGTAGGAACCCGGAAGGCGCCTTGGCGACCTCCTTCTCCAGCTCTTCGCCGCTGCCGACCGCCTTGCCGTTGACCTCGGTGATCACGTCGCCGGGACGCGACTCCCTCGTCGACCAGCGGGCTGGAGGCCGCGACGTCGCGGGCACCGACCCCCTCGACCCGCGCCGGGATGCCCAGGTTCTGCCGCAGCGTCGGCGGTCAGGTCCTGGTAGTCGAGGCCGAGCCAGTCGATGCCGCGGGACTTCTCGTCGCCGCCCTGCGCCGTCTCCTCCTCGGGCCCGGTGCGCTCCGCGAGCTTGACCTCCTTCTCGAGGCGCGCTTGCCGTCGCGCAGGAGCTCGATCTCGACCACCTTGCCCGGCCCGAGGGCCGAGACGTAGTCGATGAGGTCCCGCGTCTCCTTGATCGTCCGGCCGTCGACCGTGACCACGATGTCGCCGTGCTTGACGCCGGCCGAGTCGGCCGGCGATCCTCGGCACGACCGTCGTGACCAGAGCGCCGACCGGCCTCCTCGAGGCCGAAGGCCTGCGCCCGGTCGCAGTCCATGTTCTGGATGTTGATGCCGAGGTAGCCGCGCGAGACCTTGCCCTTGTCGCGCAGCTGCGGCAGCACGCTCTTGAGCGTGTTGACCGGCACGGCGAAGCCGATGTTCTCGGCGCCCCAGTTCATCGCCGTGGCGATGCCGACCACCTCGCCGCGCAGGTTGACCAGCGGGCCGCCCGAGTTGCCGCGGTTGATCGCGGCGTCGGTCTGGATGAAGTTCTCGAACGAGGTGTCGCGCGACAGGCCGATGGCCCGCCCCTTGGCGCGAGACCACGCCGACCGTGACCGTGTGGTCGAGCAGCAGCGGGTTGCCGATCGCCATCACGTAGTCGCCGACGCGCAGGCGTCGCTGTCGCCGAGCGCCAGGTACGTGCAGCGAGCGGCCGGCGTCGATCTTGAGCAGCGCGAGGTCGGTGGCCGGATCGGCGCCCTTGACCTCGGCGTCGTAGTAGCGGTCGCTCGAGGCGGACGCGGATCTTGGTGGCGCCCTCGATGACGTGGTTGTTGGTCACGACGTAGCCGTCAGCCGAGACGACGAAGCCGCTGCCGCCGGAGTTCGACCGGAACTCGCGCGGCGACGTCGCCGTCCGGCCGCTGCTGCTGGCCGAAGAAGAAATCGAACGGCGAGTCCTGGCCCCGCCGGCGGCGGCGGGTTGCTCCTTCTCGATCGTCTGGGCGTCGATCGAGACCACCGCCGGGAGAACTCGCTCGGCCAGATCGGCGAAGGACGGGAGATACGAGGTGCCGGCGGCGATCGGACCGGCAGCTCCCGCCGCGGCCGGAGCCGGCGCCGCCGGAGCGGCCTGCAGATGCGGCCCGAGGTCGAGCGCGCCGGCGAGAACCATGCCGAACACCACTGCGCCGAGCAGCATCGAGGTGTTGACCACTTGACGACGAAAACCGGAACTCATCGGATCGGAATCTCCTTTCGCGGCACCGAGACGCATCGGTGACGCCGAGTCTGGCACGAGCAATCCTCGTGCCGTGCGACCCGGCCCTCGGGAGGACCGGCGCAACTCCCCCCCGTCCCTTGCTTTTCACCCCCCCTGGAAGATACTTACGCCGTCAGTCTGCCTGACGGTCGAACAAAGGTGGGCCGTTCAGCCCACCTTTTTCGTTGTCGGCAGGATTATCGCGGGAGATGCCGAGCACCGCCCTCACACCGGAACTGCTGGCGGAGTTGGCTGCCGTCGCCGAATCGCACGGCTGCGAGCTCCTTCATGCCGAGTTCCGGGCGGGGCGATGCGGGTCTTCCTCGACCGGGAAGGGGGCGTCCGCCTCGAGGATTGCGAATCGGTCTCGAAAGAGACCTCGCCGATCCTCGACGTCGCCGATTTCGGGCGCGGGCGCTACACGCTCGAAGTGAGCTCGCCCGGGCTGGATCGGCTGCTCTACGGGCCGCGCGATTGGGAGCGGTTCGTGGGCCAGCGGATCCGGGTCCGGTTCATGGATCCCGCGACCGGCCGGCGCGCGACCGTCGTCGGGAGGCTGATGCGTTTTTCGCCGGAGAGCCGGGAGTTCGAGCTCTCCGAGATCGAGGCGAGACAGGGTCTCGTCCTCGGGCTGGCAGACGTCGAACAGGCGCAGTCTGGAACCGGAATTGTAGGGATCAGCAAGGTATGGCTCAAGCTCCAGACGGCGGAAGTCAATCTCGGCGAAATGCTGCGGCAGGTCGCGCGCGAGAAGGACATCGAGTACGAGCGCCTGCTGGTCGGCGCTCGAGGACTCCATGGCCTCCGCGGCCAAGAAACAGCACCGCATCAAGGAGCCCGTCCGGGCCCACTTCGATCCCGACACCGGCAAGTTTCGACGCCTGGAGCGTCAGAAGGTCGTCGAGACCGTCGAGGATCCCGACCGCCGAGTGGACGCGTCGAGGAGGCCCAGGAGCACAAGCCGGACGCCGAGATCGGCGACGAGATCCTGCAGCCCGGTCCCCACCGACGGGCTCGGCCGCATCGCCGCCCAGTCGGCCAAGCAGGTCCTCTACCAGCGCGTACGGGAGACCGAGCGCGAGAAGGTCTACAACGAGTTCATCGACCGCGTCGGCGAGGTCGTCAACGGCACCGTCAAGCGCTTCGAGCGCGGCGACATCATCGTCGACCTCGGCCGCACCGAGGCGATCGTCCCCCGCTCCGAGCAGGCGCGCCACGAGCGCTACGGCCAGGGCGAGCGCATCCGCGCCGTCATCGTCGAGGTGCACAAGCAGCCCAAGGGCCCGCAGATCGTCCTGTCGCGCACCGACCCGCGACTCCTGGTCAAGTCTCTTCGAGATGGAAGTGCCGGAGATCTACGACGGCACCGTGGTCATCAAGGCGGCGGTTCGGGCCCCGGGCGAGCGCGCCAAGGTCGCGGTCTACAGCCGCGAGCGCGACGTCGACCCGGTCGGCGCCTGCGTCGGCATGAAGGGCTCGCGCGTGCAGGCCATCATCCGCGAGCTGCGCGGCGAGAAGATCGACATCATCGAGTACTCGCGACGACCTGGTGACCTTCGCCCAGAGCGCCCTGGCGCCGGCCAAGATCACCCGCGTCTCGGTGCATCACGACGGCGACCAGGCCGCACCTCGACGTCATCGTCGAGGACGAGCAGCTCTCGCTCGCGATCGGCAAGCGCGGCCAGAACGTCCGCCTCGCCGCCGAGCTGATCGGCTGCCGGATCGACATCAAGAGCGAGAGCGACGTCAAGGACGAGGTCGCCGACGCTCTCGCGCGCATGCTCCAGGGCGCGCTCGGCGGCGAGCAGCAGCCCGCCGTGCAGCTCTCGGACGAGCTCGACCTCACCACCGTGCCGGGCGTCGGCGTGAAGACCGCCGGCGACCTCCGCGGCGCCGGTTTCGGGACGCTCCAGAGCCTGCGTCGACGCGACGCTCGAGGACCTGCAGCAGGTCGACGGCGTCGGTCCGAAGACGGCGCAGGCGATCCTCAACTGGGCGCAGGAACGCGCCGCGAAAGTGCGGCCCGAAGGCGAGGGCGGTCCGACGGCGATCGCCGCCAGCGAATCCGCCGAGGGTTCGCCCGGTCTGCAGGACGACGACTTCCTCGCCGCGCTGTCGCGCGCTTTCAAGGAGTCCGAGGAGAAGGCCAAGGCCGTCGAGGAGACCGTCGCGCAGGCCGAGGCCGACGCGAAGGGTGAAGCCGAGTCCGCTGCGCAAGAAGTCCCGCCGTCCGATCGCGACTGACGACCGAAGCGCGACGAAGAAGCAAGAGAGTCGAGGAGAGCGTCACCAGAATGGCGAAGATCCGGGTCACAGACCTCGCGCGAATGATGCAGATCCCCGAGCAGGATCTGGTGTTCAAGCTGCGCTCGCTCGGGGTACGTGTCGAAGGAGACGACGCGGGCATCGAAGCGAGGCCCTGCAGGCGATTCTCCAGGGCAAGAAGCTCACCTCGCCGCGCGAAGTCATCATGGACGACAGCGCGCCCGCCCCGGTGGCCAAGCGGGTCGTGGCGCCGACCGTCGCCAGCGCGACGCCCTCGGCCGCGACGCACGGGGGCCAATCCGCTCAGCCGGCCCGCCCGCGGACCATCATCCAGAAAGTCGAGCCCCGGATCCTCACGATTCCGGCCAGCCAGGTCGAGCGCCCCATCGGCGGAGCGCCCGCGACGCCGGTCGCCGGATTGCCGGAAGCGGTTCCGTCCGTCGAGGTCGAGCGGCCGCCCTCCCCGGTCGTCGCGGCCCCGCCGGCTCCCGCTGCGCCGGCGCCGATGGCGACAGCTGCCTCCGCCGCTCCCGTCGCCACGGCTTCTCCGGCCTCGCCGACGGCTGCGGCACCCGGCAGCGTGGCGCCGGCGCCTGCCGCAGCAACCGCCCCGCCGCGTCGCGGCGCCATCCTGATCCATCGTCCGACCGAGCCCTATCGTCCTCCGGCGCCAACCGGTCGCCCTCGCCCGGGTGGCCCCGGCGGCGCGCCTGGCCGGCCTTCGGGTCCCGGCGGCGCCTATCGCCCAAGTGGCGTTCCCGGTCGTCCGAGCGGTCCCGGCCGCCCCGGAGGCCCTCCTGGCCGTCCCGGTGGTCCTCCGGGACGCCCTGGCGTCGGTCGTCCCTCGGGGCCGGGTCGCCCCGGTGGCTACCGGCCTGGTTCGCCTCCGCCGCCACCGGGACCCGGCGTCGGCCGCGGTCCGCGCAAGCCCGACTCTTCCGCCGACAGAGACAAGTCCAAGGCGAAGAAGGGGCGCAAGACCGCTCCTGCTGCCGCAGACCGACGAGAACGCGCTGCGCCAGCTGCGCGGTTCGCTCCTCGAGATCGAGGACGTCGTCGACTCGGCGGTCGTCCCGACCGGCTCGGCCGGCCGGCGACGCCGCCGGCGCCGACGAGGAAGAGCATGCCGACGAACGGACGACGCTGCACTCGACGCGCACCTCGGCGACGGCCCCGTGGTCATCTCCGAGGGCATGACGGTGCGCGAGTTCGCCGAGAAGCTCGGCGTCAAGCGTCAAGGACCTCATCAAGCTGCTGTTCGATCGCGGCATCCTCGCCAACATCAACCACGTCATCGAGCCCGAGCTCGGCATGCAAGCTCGCCAAGCAGCTCGGCCTCGAATCCGAAAGTGATGACATTCGAGGAAGAAGTTCAGGCCAGCCACCTGCGTCCGAGAAGGACCAGGCCGACGTCAGCGGCGTCCTGGTGCCGCGCGCCCCGGTCGTCACCATCATGGGCCACGTCGACCACGGCAAGACCTCGCTGCTCGACAAGATCCGCGCGTCCAAGATCACCGAGGCCGAGTTCGGCGGCATCACGCAGCACATCGGCGCGTACCACGTCGACGTCAAGAACCGGCAGATCGTCTTCCTCGACACCCCCGGCCACGAGGCCTTCACCCTGATGCGCGCCCGCGGCGCCCGGGCCACCGACATCGTCGATCCTGGTGGTCGCGGCCGACGACGGCGTGATGCCGCAGACGCTGGAAGCGATCGACCACGCGCGCGCCGCCAACGTGCCGATCGTCGTGGCGATCAACAAGATCGACAAGCCGAACGCCAACCCCGAACGCGTCAAGCAGCAGCTCGCCGACAAGGGGCTGCTGCCCGAGGACTGGGGCGGCCAGACGGTCGTCGCGCCGGTCTCGGCGCTGCAAGCGGCGAGGGCATCGACGAGCTGCTCGAGATGGTCCTGCTCACCGCCGACCTGCTCGAGCTCAAGGCGAATCCCGACCGCCCGGCCCAGGGCGTCGTGCTCGAGGCGCGCAAGGAGACCGGCCGCGGCGTCGTCGCGACGGTGCTCGTCCAGAACGGCACGCTCAAGGTCGGCGACATCTTCGTCTCCGGCGCCACCTGGGGCCGCGTGCGCGCGATGAGCGACGACCGCGGCACGCGGGCTCAGCAGAGTCGGTCCCGGCCACCGCCGTCGAAGTCACCGGCTTCGAGGACGTGCCCGAGGCCGGCGACACCTTCCAGGTGGTCGACGACGAGCAGAAGGCGCGCATCGATCGTCGAGTTCCGCCAGCAGGAGCAGCGCAAGCGCGACCTGCTCCCGTCCGCCGGCCGCAGCTCTCGCTCGAGCAGCTCTTCAACCAGATCCAGAAGGGCGAGGTCAAGGAGCTCGGCATCGTCCTCAAGGCCGACGTCCAGGGCTCGGTCGAAGTGCTGCGCGAGGCGATCGAGAAGGCGTCGACCACGAAGGTGCGCGTCAAGGTGCTGCACAGCGCCGTCGGCGCGGTGTCGACCAACGACGTCCTGCTCGCCGCCGCCTCGAAGGCGATCATCGTCGGCTTCAACATCCGCCCGGAGAAGAACGCCGCCGAGCTCGCCGAGAAGGAGCAGGTCGAGATCCGGCTCCACACCATCATCTACGAGCTGCTCGACGAGCTGAAGAAGGCGATGACCGGCCTGCTCGAGCCGACGTTCAAGGAAGTCCAGCGCGGCCGCGCGGAAGTGCGCGAGACCTTCAAGGTCCCGAAGATCGGCACCATCGCCGGCTGCCACGTCGTCGACGGCGTGATCCCGCGCACCGCGGCGCGTGCGGCTGGTGCGCGACGGACAGGTCGTCTACGAAGGCAAGATCTCCTCGCTCAGGCGCTTCAAGGACGACGCCTCGGAGGTCCGCGCCGGCTTCGACTGCGGCATCGGCCTCGAGCGCTTCCAGGACATCAAGCCCGGCGACGTCATCGAGGCGTTCGCGAAGGAGGAGGTCGCCGCCGTCCTCAGCTGAGGCCGGCGCCGGACGCAGCCGCACGCAGGGGGCACCGATGTTCGTCGGCTACGGCGCGCTCGAGCTGCACCTGCCGCAGGCGCGGGACCTCAAGTCCAAGCGGCGCGTCGTGCGCGGCCTGATCGACCGGCTGCACGCCCGGTATCGCGTCTCGGTGGCCGAAACCGCTCATCACGACCTCCACCAGCGCGCCGAGATCGGCGTCGCAGTGGTCGCGGCCAGCCCCGCGGAGGTCGAGAGGATCCTCGACGAGGTCGGGCAGATGGCCGAGCAGGAGCCCGAGGCTCTGGTGCTCGGCCTGGGAAACGGACTGGATCGGAAGGTCGAATCATGAGCCAACGACTCGACCGCCTCGCGGACCTCGTCCGCGCCGAGCTCGCCGTTCTCCTCCAGCGCGAGGTGCGCGACCCCCGCGTCGGCCTGGCCACCGTCACGCGGGTGGACCTGTCGCGCGATCTCGGCCACGCGGTGATCCACATCTCGGCTGCTCGGCAGCGAGGAGCAGCGCACCGGTGCGATCGCCGCCCTGATGCACGCCCGCGGCTTCCTGCGCCGGGAGCTGGCGCATCGCCTCAGCCTGCGCACGACGCCGGAGCTCAACTTCGTCCTCGACCGCGGCGCCGAGCACAGCCAGCGGATCAGCCGACCTGCTCGACGATCTCAAGGGCGAGGGGTCGCATGGTTCCTGAATCCCTGCGCGACCGGCTGGCCGCCGCGCCACAACGTGCTGCTCACCAGCCACGCCAATCCCGACGGCGACGCGATCGGCTCCGAGCTCGGCCTGGCGCGTGCTCCTGCGCGCCCTGGGCAAGAGCGTGCGCGATCTGGAACCTGCACCGGACTCCAACGGTGTATCGCGCAGCTGCCGGGGGCCGACGGCATCCATGTCCGGCGAGGCGCCCCCGCCCGGCTTTCCCGCGGCGTTCGACCTCGGAATTGCGCTCGAATGCCCGAGTCTCGAGCGGACGGGCCTCGCCGCGCCCTTCTCGCGGCTTCCGCTGCTCAACATCGACCACCACCTCGGCAACACCGGCTACGGCGTCGAAAACTGGGTCGATCCGGCGGCGCCTGCGGTCGGCGTGATGGTGGCCGATCTCGTGCTGGCGCTGGGTGGCCGTCTCGATCACGAAGCCGCGAGTTGCCTGCTTCTCGCGCTGGTCACCGACACCGGCGGCTTTCGCTTCGCCAACGCGACTCCCGAGGCTTTCCGACGCCGCAGCCCGGCTGGTCGAGCTCGGCGCCGAAGTCGAGCGGGTCTCGCTCTGGATCTACGAGAGCCAGCCCGAGCCCGCGGTGCGGCTGCTCGGCGAGCTGCTGGCGACGCTCGAGCGGCATCACGGCCGCATCGCGACGGTCCACCTGACGCTCGAGATGTTCGCGCCGCGCCGGCGCCGGTGCGGGCGATTCCGAAGGGCTGATCGACACGCCGCGCGCCATTGCCGGGGTCGACGCGGTCGCCCTCTTCCGCGAGCTGGGCGATAACCGCTGGAAGATCTCGCTGCGCAGCCGCGGAGCGGTCGACGTCGAGAAGATCGCCCGCGCCCACGGCGGCGGCGGGCACCACAACGCCGCCGGCTGTGTCTTCGACGGCCCGCTGGCCACCGCGCAATCGACGTTCGTCGCCGCCCTCAAGGGAGCGATCGAGGAGGCGCATGGCCGCTGACGGACTCCTCCTGGTCGACAAGGCCCCGGCCTGCACCTCGCACGACGTCGTTCAGGGCGTGCGCCGCATCTTCCGGCAGAAGCGCGTCGGCCATTGCGGCACGCTCGATCCCGACGCCACCGGCCTCCTGCTGGTGACGATGGGGAACGCGACGCGCCTGACCCGCTTCCTGATCCACGCCCCGAAGGTCTACGAAGGGGAGATCCGGTTCGGCATCGCCACCGACACCTACGACTCCTCCGGCAAGGTCCTCTCCGAGGGATCGATCGAGGCGCTCACGGCGGAGGCGATCGACGCCGCGATGCCGCGCTTCGTCGGCACCTTCGAGCAGCAGCTGCCCGCGTTCAGCGCGCGCAAGATCCAGGGCGTGAAGTTCTACGAGCTGGCGCGTCGAGGCGAGGAAGTCCCGGAAGTGACCAAGGAAGTCACGGTCGGCGAGTTCGTCCGCACCGGTTCGCTCTCCGGCGGACGGATCCCCTTCCGCCTCGCCTGCTCCTCCGGCACCTATGCCCGCGCGCTGGCGCACGACCTGGGCGCGGCGCTCGGCTGCGGCGCGCACCTGTCGGGCCTGCGGCGCTCGGCGATCGGTCCCTTCCGGATCGAGGACGGGTTGACGCTCGACGAGATCGCCCGCCGGCGCGAGCGTGACGAGAGCCTCGGCGGGCGCCTGGTTGCCGCTCGACCGCATCCCCCTCCCTTTCCCGGACGTCGAAGTCGACTCCGGCCAGGAGCGCCGCCTTCGCGACGGCCAGACCGTTCTCGTCCAGGGCGGCGTCTCGGGTCCCGGGGACTGGGTCCGGCTCGCCGACCGCAGAGGCTCGATGATCGCGGTCGGCTCGGTGACCGAGAGAATCGGCGCGGGTGCCGTCACGGTCGTGCAGCCCCGCATCGTCTTCCCGCCGGCGACGCCTGTGATAGTGTCCCAGGGTTCATAAAGAGCGAGCGAAGAGAGACTTCGCAGAGAAGGAGAACGACTTGCCGCAGACCAAGGAAGCCAGGGAAAAGGTGATCGTCGACTATCGCCTTCACGAGTCGGATACAGGCTCCTCCGACGTGCAGGTGGCGCTGCTGACCCAGCGCATCAACGAGCTCACCGAGCACTTCAAGACCCACACCAAGGACCACCACGGACGACGCGGCCTGCTCAAGATGGTCGGCCAGCGCCGCCGCCTGCTCGATTACCTGAAGCGGCGCGACATCGATCGCTACCGCCAGCTCATCGAGCGCCTCGGTCTCCGCAAGTAACTCCCATCGACGGCAGTCGGCCGGCGCGGCGCGGCCTTTCGCGGCTCGCGCCAGCTCGACCGGACGACCGCCGTCCACCTCAGAGGATTTCCCCCAATGAAAGTTTCCAAAACCGTCCAGGTCGGCGGCGCCGAGCTGCGCTTCGAGTCCGGCCATCTCGCCAAGCAGGCGAACGGCTCCACGGTCGTCCGCCTCGGCGACACCGTCGTTCTCGCCACCGCCTGCATGCAGACCAGCGCGATCCCGCGCGACTTCCTGCCGCTGACCGTCGACTATCGTGAGTACACCTACGCGGCCGGCCGGATCCCCGGCGGCTTCTTCAAGCGCGAAGGGCGTCCGACCGAGAAGGAGACGATCACCTCTCGGCTGATCGACCGTCCGCTGCGGCCGCTCTTCCCCGCCGGCTACACCAACGAGACGCAGGTCATCGCTCTCGTCCTGTCGGCCGACGGCGAGAACGACCCCGACGTCCTGGCGATCAACGGCGCCTCGATGGCGCTCGTGCTCTCCGAGATCCCCTTCTACAACCCGATCGGCGCCGTCCGCGTCGGCCTCGTCGAAGGGCAGATGGTCTTCAACCCGACCAACAGCCAGCGCGACGTGGCCGACCTCGACCTCGTCGTCGTCGGCACGCAGGACGCGGTCGTGATGGTCGAGGCGGGAGCCAACCAGCTGTCGGAGCAGACCCTGCTCGACTGCATCTGGGCGGCGCACGCCGAGCTCCAGAAGGTCATCCAGGCGCAGATCGAGCTCTTCCGCGAGAAGGGCCTGTCGAAGCCGGCGTGGGAGGCGAAGAAGCCCTACACCGACGACTCTCCACGCCTGGGTGCGCGGCGAAGTTCACGGCCAGCTCAAGGCGGCCCTGAACACCCCCGGCAAGTTCGAACGCAAGAAGGCGGTCTCGGACGTGCAGAAGGCCTACCTCGCCGGCATCCCGGAAGAGGAGTCCGAGAAGCGCGCCCAGGTCAAGCACATCTTCGAAGCGCTCGAGGAAGAGCTCCTCTACGAGACGATCCTCGACGACGGCCATCGCTTCGACGGCCGGCGCAACGACGAGATCCGCCCGATCGCGATCGAGACGGGCCTGCTGCCCCGCACGCACGGCTCGGCGCTCTTCACCCGCGGCGAGACGCAGGCGCTGGCCTCGGTCACCCTCGGCACCAAGCGCGACGCGCAGATCATCGAGGAGTACGAAGGCGAGACCAAGCAGCGCTTCCTTCTCCACTACAACTTCCCGCCCTTCTCGGTCGGCGAGGTGAAGTTCATGCGCTCGGCGGGCCGTCGCGAAATCGGTCACGGCGTGCTGGCGCGCCGCGCGCTGATGCCGGTCCTGCCGCACGAGGACGATTTCCCGTACACCGTCCGCGTCGTCTCCGACATCCTCGAGTCGAACGGCTCGTCGTCGATGGCGACGGTCTGCGGCGGCTCGCTGGCGCTCTTCGACGCCGGCGTGCCGATGCTGGCGCCGGTGGCGGGCGTGGCGATGGGCCTGGTCAAGCGCGGTGACCGCTTCGCGGTGCTCACCGACATCGCCGGCCAGGAAGACCACTACGGCGACATGGACTTCAAGGTCGCCGGCACCCGCGAGGGCATCACCGCGCTCCAGATGGACCTCAAGCTCACCGGCGTGACCCGCGAGGTCATGGAGGTCGCTCTCGAGCAGGCCCGTCTCGGCCGCCTGCACATCCTCGGCAAGATGGAAGCGATCATCGCCGAGCCCCGCAGGGAGCTCTCGACCTTCGCACCGCGGCTGTTCACGCTGCAGATTCCGAAAGACAAGATCCGCGACGTCATCGGGCCAGGCGGCAAGACCGTCCGTTCGATCGTCGAGGAGACGGGCTGCGAGATCGAAATCGAGAACGACGGCCGCGTCATCGTCGCTTCGCCCGACGGCGAGGCGGCGCGCCGCGCCATCTCGATGATCGAGCGCCTCACCGAGGTGCCGGAAATCGGCAAGGTCTACACCGGCACCGTCCGCCGCGTCGAGGCCTATGGCGCCTTCGCCGAGATCCTTCCCGGAACCGACGGCCTGATCCACATCTCGGAGCTCGCTCCCTACCGGGTGCGCGAGACCTCCGACGTGGTCAAGGAGGGGGACGAGGTCCAGGTCAAGGTGGTCGACATCGACGACACCGGGCGCGTTCGCCTCTCGCGCAAGGCAGTCATCATGGAAGCGCCCGACTACGATCCGGCGGTGTACGAGGGGATGGGCGAGCCTGCTCCGACCGGCCCGCGTCCGGACCGTCCGGAGCGCAGCGATCGCGACCGCGATCGCGGCGGCCGTGGCGGCCGCGGTCCCGGCGGTCCCCGGCGCGACGGACGGGGCGGTCCCGGCGGACGGGATCGCGGTCCGCGCCGCTGATGGAGATCCGGACTCTCGTCGAGTACTGTGACCAGCTGCTCGGGGCGGCCGAAGTCCCGGACTACGGCCCCAACGGCCTGCAGGTCGAAGGCACTCGCGAGGTCCGCTCCATCGTCAGCGGCGTCTCGGCCGGAGTCGAGCTCTTCGAGAAGGCGATCGAAGCCGGCGCCGACGCTGTCCTGGTTCACCACGGAGTCCTCTGGCGAGGGCTCGGAGCGCAGCCGCTGACCGGCTACCATGCCCGGCGGCTGCGCACCCTCTTCCGCTCCGGTCTCCATCTTCTCGCCTATCACCTGCCGCTCGATCGGCATGCCGAGCTCGGCAACAACGCCCTGGCGGCGAAGGGCCTCGGGCTCTACTCGCTCGAGCCGTTCGGAAAGCACGACGGGCAGACGATCGGTTTTCGCGGGCGCTATCCGGAGCCGATCCCGGCGGCTGAGCTCGTGCGGCGGTGCCGCGAGCTCTTCGGCCAGGAGCCGCTCGGCTTCCTCGCCGGTCCCGATCCGGTCTCGACGATCGGCATCATCACCGGCGGCGCGCAGTCGGAGGTTCACCAGGCCATTGCCGCCGGTCTCGACGCCTACCTGACCGGCGAGGCCACCGAATGGGTGATGAACGTGGCGCGCGAGGCCGGGATTCACTACCTCGCCTGTGGCCACTACGCCACCGAGCGGCTCGGCATCCGGGCGCTCGGCGAGCACCTGGCGCAACGCTTCGAGCTCGAGCATCGCTTCATCGACGTTCCGAATCCGGTCTAGGCTTGCGGGCGCCATGCGCGCCTCTCTTCGCACCCTCCTGCCGTCGCTCCTGCTGGTCTCCTCCGCCTCGGCGGCTGGCGAGCTCTCGATCCGCGCCGATCGCGCCTTCGACGGCGGCGGCAAGGTCATCGCACCGGCAAGGATCGTCGTCGACAACGGGCGAATCGTCCGGGTCGAGCAGAGCGCCGACGGGGCCGACGTGGAGCTGCCGGGCTGCACGCTTCTTCCCGGCCTGATCGACACCCACGTCCATCTCGCCTGGCACTTCGACGCCGACGGCCGCAGCCACGACGACGAGGAGCGCGGCGAGAGCCGGGCGCAGACCGCGCTCTATACCTTCGAGAACGCGACCGCTACCCTGCTCGGCGGCGTGACGACGGTCCAGAGCCTCGGCGCCCCCGTCGACGCGCTGGTGCGAGACGCGGTGGCGCGCGGCGGATTTCCCGGGCCGCGGGTCCTGACCTCGCTCGAGCCGCTCTGGGACGAGAGCGTTCCGCCGGCGAAGCTGCGCGAGCTCGTCGCCGAGCGCGCCGCCCAGGGAGCCGACGTCATCAAAGTCTTCGCCTCGAAGAGCATCCGCGACGGCGGCGCCGCGACCTTCTCGCAGGAACAACTGGACGCCGTGTGCGGCGAGGCGCGCGGGCGGGGCCTGCGCGTCGCGGTTCACGCCCACGGCATCGAGAGCGCCCGCCGCGCCGCGCGAGCCGGGTGCAGCTCGATCGAGCACGGCGTCCTGCTCGACGCGGCGACCCTGAGGTTCCTCGCCGAACGGCAAGTCACCTTCGACCCCAACATCCACCTGATCTTCCGCAACTACTTCGAGAACCGGGCGCATTTTCTCGGCACCGGCAACTTCACCGAGGAGGGCTTCCGGCAAATGGAGGCCGCCGTGCCGAAGGCGCATGCGATCTTCCGCCAGGCGCTCGCCACTCCCGGGCTGCGCGTCGTCTTCGGCACCGATGCCGTCGCCGGCTCGCATGGGCGCAACGTCGAGGAACTGATCGACCGCGTCCTCTCGGGCGGCCAGTCCCCGGCCGATGCGCTGACTTCGGCGACTTCGCTCGCTGCCGCTTCGCTCGATCTCGACAAGGAGACGGGCGCGCTTGCGCCAGGGTTGGCGGCCGACGTGATTGCGGTCGAAGGAGATCCGACGAACGACATCACCACGCTGCGCAGGGTGGCGTTCGTCATGAGAGCAGGGAGCATCTGGAAGGAACCGGCCAGGAACAAGAGCAATGACGTTCCTTGAGGGAGCGACGCCTTTCCTTCTCTGAAGGCCTCTTCTTCTGTCGTCTAGGTCGCTGCCTTCGCGAAGAGCCGGAAGAAGTTCGCGGTCGTGAGCCCGGCGAGCTGTTCGGGCGTCAGGGCGAGCTCCTGTGCGAGGCGGGCAGCGACTTCGACGACGAAGGCGGGTTCGTTGCGCTGGCCGCGGTGAGGCACCGGCGCCAGGTAGGGCGTGTCGGTCTCGACCAGGAGGCGGTCGTGCGGCATGCCGGGAAGCACTTCGCGCACGTTGTCCGCCTTGGGGAAGGTCACCATGCCGGAGATCCCGAAACTGAAGCCGTGCGGCAGCAGCGCGGTCGCCATCGCCTGGCCGCCGGCGAACGAGTGGAAGTCCGCCTTCAGCCCCGCGTAGCCGCGCTCGGTGACGATCCGCACCATGGCGTCGTTCGACTCCCGATTGTGGATCACCAGTGGCAGGCCGAGCTCGAGAGCCAGGGCGATCTGCGCGCGGAGGGCGCGCTCCTGCACGTCGCGCGGCGCGTGGTCGTAGAAGTAATCGAGTCCGCACTCCCCGACCGCCACCGCCCTGGGATGGGCGAGCAGGGCGCGCAGGCGCGCTTCGTGGCCGTCCTCCCAGCTCGAGGCGTCGTGCGGATGGACGCCGAGAGCGCACCAGACGTCCGGCTCGCTCTCGCAGAGCGCCAGCAGGTCATCGGCGTCGTCGAGGCGCACGGCGGGAACCAGGAATCCGCCCACGCCGCGCTCCCGCGCGCGATCGAGCAGCGCGCGCCGCTCGTCCCCGCGGTAGTGCTGCAGGTGGCAGTGGGAGTCGACGAGCAAATTACTTGACGCGGGCGCCCGGCGCGGCGCCGGCGGCATGCGGACGCAAGAGGATCGGCCGCCCATCGGCGTCGGTCGCCGCGAGCACCATGCCCTGCGACTCCTGCCCCATCAGCTTGGCGGGTTTGAGATTGGCGACGATGACGACCTGGGTTCCGACCAGCTCCTCGGGCGTGTAGGCCTTCGCGATGCCGGCGAGAACCTGCCGAGGACCGGCCGGCTCTCCGAGGTCGACGCGCAGCTTGAGGAGCTTCTCGGACTTCGGCAGCGCCTCGCAGGCGATCACGTTGCCGATCCGGAGCTCGACGGTCGTGAAGTGCGCGATGTCGATCAGGTTGGCGGTCCCTTCCGCCGGAGCAGGCGCGGGAGCCGGAGGAGGAGCGATCTCGGTCATGTACTTCTCCTTGTCGATGCGCGGAAAGATCGGCGAAGGCTCGGGGAGCTCGACCGAGGTCGGCAGGCCGCCCCAGGCGAGGGCGTCGAGCGACCGAGGCGGCTCGGGAATGCCGATCGCCGCCAGGATGCGCGCCGCAGTCTCCGGCATCACCGGCAGCAGGCCGGTGGCCACGAGACGCACCGCTTCGAGTCCGTTCCAGAGCACGCGCGAGAGCCCCTCGCTGCCGGGCTCGGTCTTGATCTTCTTCCAGGGCTCGCGGGCGACGAGGTACTGGTTGGTTTCGGCGAGCAGCTTCCAGAGCGATCGCAAAGCGTCCTGGAAGGCGAAGCGTTCCATCGCCGACCGGTACTCGGGCAGCACTTCCTGCGAGACAGGGAGGATCGGGTTGTCGTCGCACGCGACCGGCGGCGTCCTGCCGCCGTAGGCCTGCCGCGACAGCGTCACCAGGCGGCTCGTCGTGTTGCCGAGGTCATTGGCGAGGTCGGCGTTGAAACGGTCGACGAAGCCTTCGTCCGAGAAGCTGGCATCCTGTCCGAAGACCATCTCCCGGAGCAGGAAGTAGCGCAGGGAGTCCGGACCGAAGCGCTCGATCAGATGGTCGGGCCGAACCACGTTGCCGACCGACTTCGACATCTTCTTCTGGTCGCGCAGCCACCAGCCGTGTACCCAGACCGTGGTCGGAAGCGGCAGGCCGGCCGCCATGAGGAAGGCGGGCCAGTAGACCGTGTGGAACCGGGCGATGTCCTTGCCCACCAGGTGGACGCGCTGGTCGCCGTCGAGCCAGTAGTGCCGGAAGAGCTCGTCCACCCCCACCGGTGCGCCGAAGCCGAGCGCGTTGATGTAGTTCGAGAGCGCGTCGAGCCAGACGTAGACCGTCTGACCCGGCCGCCCCGGGAAGGGAATTCCCCACGAGACGTTGGCGCGCGAGACCGAGAGGTCCTTCAGTCCCTGCTCCACGAAGGCGCGCATCTCGTTGCGGCGCGCCTCGGGTTGGATGAACTCCGGGTGGCTGTCCATCCAGTCGAGCAGCGGGCGTTCGTACTTCGAGAGGCGGAAGTAGACGTTCTCCTCCGCCGACCACTCGGTCGGCGTCTCGTGGTCGGGGCAGCGATTGCCCGGCTGCAGGAGCTCCTTTTCGGTATAGAAGGACTCGCAGGCGACGCAGTACCATCCTTCGTGGCGCGCGGCGTAGAGATCGCCGGAGGCCTCGAGGCGGCGGATCAGCTCGACGACGCCGCGCTCGTGGCGGGGCTCGGTGGTGCGGATGAAGTCGTCGTGCGTCATCCCGAAACGCGCCCAAAGGGTGCGGTACTGCGCGACCACTTCGTCGGCGAGGGCGATCGGCGTGATGCCGCGCGCGCTCGCGGCGCGCTCGATCTTCTGGCCGTGCTCGTCGGTGCCGGTCAGGAAGCGGACGTCGTCCCCCGCCAGGCGGCGGTAACGAGCCACCGTGTCGGCCACCACGGTCGAGAAGATGTGGCCGATGTGCGGCAGCGCGTTGACGTAGTAGATCGGGGTAGTGACGTAGAAACGGGCCATGGCGAAAGGGCCGCTCGCGCGGCAGGCCAGTCTATCAATGGGTGCGGGGTGCGCCGCCGATCTCTTCCTGGTCGAAGACGTAGGCTGTACCGCAGAAGGCACACTGGGCGACCACCCGCCCCTCGTCGTCGGCGATCGACTCTCTTTCCGCCACGGAGAGCGCCGCGATGCGGGCGCCGAGCTCGTCGCGGCGGCAGGAGCAGCGGAAGCGCAGCGGCGAGCACTCGCGCTCTTCGATCTCGAGGCCAGCCAGCACCGCGCGAACGAGGGCCGGCGGTCCGCCGGTCGCGAGATGGCGCGAAACCGAGCCGATGCGCGCCAGGTTCTCTTCGACCAGCGCAAGCGCACGCTCCCCGGCGCCGGGGATGACCTCGACGATCAGGCCACCGGCGGCGCGCAGCCCTTCCGGACCCGAGAGCACGCCGACCAGGACCGCCGACTCGGTCTGCTCGCTCTGCTCGAGGAAGTGCGCGAGGTCGAGCCCGATTTCGCCGTTGACCAGCGCCACCTGGCTCTCCCAGGTCGTGCCGTCGGCGAGCTCGCGATGGACGCGCAGCATGCCCTGGCCGACCGCCTCGCCGATGCGCAGCTTGCCGTCGGGACGGGTCGGCAGGTCCACTCGTGGATCTCCCACCATGCCGCGCAGGTTGCCGTCGCTGTCCGCCGCGGCGACGATGCGGCCGAGCGGGCCGTCCCCCGCCACGGTGAGTGTCAGACGGCGGCAGCCCCGGGTCGCCAGCGCGCGCAGGAGGGCGGCGCCGGCGAGGGCCCGTCCGAGCGCCGTCGCCGCGATCGGCGACAGGTCGTGGCGGTGGCGCGCTTCCTCGGCGGCGGCCAGGACGTCGGCCGCCGCCCAGCGCAGCTCGAGCTGCCCGGCGACGCCGAGGATCAGCATGCCGTCACCGGGATTCGAAGGGTCGCCCGGAAACCGCGGGGGGTCGTCGGCGCTCACCGGACGATCCTGTCAGATCGTTTCCGGCTCAGTGGATGCCGAACGGCGCCGGAGAGTCGGCTCGCTTCCAGGCCGCGTCGAAGCGGGCGCGCACCGCCGCCGCCTCGGCGCTCTCGGGCGCCCTGGCGAAGCAGGCGGCGAGCCCGGCGAGCGCCCAGCCGTTCTCGCGGTAGCTCTCGAGATCGCGGCGGAAAACCTTCGCGGCCTCCTCCGTCCGGCCGGCGCGCAGCAGCGCGCCGCCGAGCGCCGGAGCGACCGACACGTACCAGTCGGGTGGCTCGTTGTAGCCGAGAGCCTGCTCGGCATCGAAGGCCGCGCGCAGCCGTGCCAGGCCGCCGTCGAGGTCGCCGCGGGCAATGGCGAGCTCGCCGGCCAGCCAGTCGCGCGCCAGGCCGAGAAGAGCCGGCGCCAAATTGAGCCCTTCGAAGGCGTCGGCGGGCATCACCTTCAGGGCGCTCTCGATCGAAGCGAGCTCGCGGGCGGCTTCGTCGAGCCGCCCCAGTCGTACGAGGGCGATGCCGCGCGCCGCGCGCCAGACGCCGACAGCGTAGGCGAACTCGGCCGGGGGCGCCGGCTCGGCCAGCACGGCCTCGTTCTTGCCGAAGGCGAGGTCGGTCCAGATCCCGTAACCGAGCAGGAAGTCATAACCGGGGAAGGCGCGCAACATCTCGATCGGCGTCGCGGTGGCCACTGCGCGCCCGTTCTGAATCGCTTCCGCGTAACGCCCTTCCATCAGCGCCGACCACCAGAGGAACTGGTAGTTGTGGCCGAAATACATCATGTAGAAGCCATTGCGGATGCCCGGGTTGGTCTCGACGTAACGGGCGTCGACCGCGATCGCGTCGCGATTGGCCTGCGCCGAGTCCTCCCAGCGGCCGAGTCGGGACCAGATGTGGGCCGGCATGTGGACCATGTGCGCGGCTCCGGGCATCGTGCGCGCGACCCGCTCGGCGGCCGCCACCGCGCGCTCCGGATGAGGCGAGGCTTCGAGCGCGTGGATCAGCATGTGGTTCGCTCCCGGATGGTCGGGATAGCGGTCGAGAACCTCCTGCAACTGGTCGACGATCTCGAGCGTCCCGGGCGCCGGCTTGCCGTCCGGTTCCCAGAGCTTCCAGGGACGGAGGTCCATCAGCGACTCGGCGTAATAGGCCTGGATGTCGGCGTCGTCGGGATACTTCTTCGCCAGCGCCGCCATTCCCTCCGCGTAGGCGCGGTCGAGCGCCGCATACCCCTCGGGAGTCGCCGGCGGCGGATCAGCGAGCCGCTTCGCGAGCGTGGTCAGCAGGTCGCGCTCAATCTCCGGCTTGTCTGCCGCCACGGCGAGCCCCTGGGCGACGGCGCGCGCGCCCGCCGCCGTGCGGTCCGGCAGGCCGGGCAGGTTGTAGTGCGGCGAGAGGGACATGCCGATCCCCCAGAAACACATCGCGCACTGAGGATCGCGCGCCGCCGCCTCTTCGAACGAGCGCTCGGCTTCTTCGAGGTTGAAGGCGAGAAGCAGCCGGAGCCCCTGGTCGAAGTAGGCCTGCACGGACTCCGACGGCGTGGTGATGGCGCGATGCCAGCTGCCGAGGTCGTCGTAGAGCGGCGGCGGCGTTTTGCCGCCCCCGCCGCCGTGGCCCTGCGCGCCTGCGAGGCCCGCGGTGCCCAGGGCGACGACGAACGAGAGCAGAACGCGCCGAGTCTGCTTCATGGCTTCCCCCCCCAAGGTTCCGGACAGCGGCCGGATGGTGAACGATAGCCCGGGCCGGCTGTGCCCGCTCGCTGGCGGTCAGATCTCCCCTCGTTCGCGCAGCGAGACCCACCTGCCCACCGATCCGAGCACGAGATGATCGAGCAGGCGCAGGCCGACCGTCTCCCCCGCTTCGCGCAGCCGGCGCGTGAACGCGAGGTCTTCGGCGCTCGGGCTGGGGTCGCCGCTCGGGTGGGTGTGGAAGACGATGCAGCCGGCGGCCCCCAGCAGCAGCCCCTCGCGCAGGATCCGCCGGGGCTCGGCGACCGCGCGCGCGAGCGCGCCGCGAAAGAGCTCGCGTTCGGCGACCAGCCGATTGCGGGTATCGAGGTAGAGCGCACCCATGACTTCCTGGTCGAGCGTCGCGAAGCGGAGCGTCAGGTAGCGCGCCACCGCCGCCGCGTTGCCGAGCGGCGCGCGCTCGGCGACCTCCGCGCCCGCGAGCCGACGTCCGATCTCGACCGCGGCGATCAGGGACGCCGCCTTCGCCTCCCCGAGGCCTCGTCGGCGAAGCGCCTCCGGCGCGGCGGTCGTCAGGCCCGGCAGGCCGCCGACGCCGGCGAGCAGCTCGCGCGCCACAGCGAGGGCGGAGTCGCCGCGCCGCCCGGTGCGCAGGAGGACGGCGACCAGTTCGGCGTCGC
The DNA here is from genome assembly GCA_963699245.1 of Thermoanaerobaculia bacterium. Lineage (GTDB taxonomy): Bacteria > Acidobacteriota > Thermoanaerobaculia > Multivoradales > JAGPDF01 > JACTMI01. Next base: position 459,773 of record OY969426.1, on the reverse strand, counting down.
CCAGGGTGGCGGCGCCACGGCGCAGCAGCCGCTCCCGCGGCCGCTCGTCGGCGGGCAGCTCCCGAATCAGGCTGGCGAGCGCCATGCGGTGGATGGGTCGAGGTGGTCGAGACTCTGCGTCACGACGAGCAGAGACGGAGAGAGCTCCTCCCACCTTGCGCTCGCCGGGCGCGTTGACGCTCCACGATTCGACTGCTAGAAAGCGCGGATGCCCTCTCTGCCGACCAACTTCGGCCTGCTGCCGCCCGAGCAGGCGTCCTATGCGACCAGCCGCGTGGCGGTCCTGCCGGTTCCCTTCGAACGCACGGTCTCCTACGGCAAGGGAACGGCCGCCGGACCCGCGGCGATCCTGCGCGCTTCGCAATCGATGGAGCTCTACGACGAGGAGCTCGGCGGCGAGACGGCCGAGATCGGGATCGCGTCGCTCCCCCCTTCCTCCCGGAGTCCTTCGACCTCGCAGAGGCGATGGACGAGCTGCGGGACGAATGCGCGCGTCACCTGGCGGCGGGCAAGTTCCTGGTCACGCTCGGTGGCGAGCACAGCCTGACCATCGCGCCGGTGCGCGCGGCGCGGCAGGTCTACGGCGACATCGGCGTCGTCCAGTTCGACGCCCATGCCGACCTGCGCGAGCAGTTCGAGGGGACGCCCTACTCGCACGCCGCCGTGATGCGCCGCGTCGCCGACGAACGGATCCCGAGCCTGCCGATCGGCATCCGCTCGCTCTCGAAGCCGGAGGCCGAATTCGCGATGGAAGCGGGGATACCGATCGTCTGGGGCAACGAGCTCGAGGGGCTCGAGGCGCGCTTCGACGCGTTGCTCGCGACGCTTCCCGAGCGGGTCTATCTCACCTTCGACATCGACTACTTCGACCCCTCGCTGGTTCCGGCCACCGGCACCCCCGAACCCGGCGGCGGCAGCTGGTACCCGACGCTCCGACTGCTCGAACGCCTGTTCGACCGCAAGCAGGTGGTGGCGATGGACCTCGTCGAGCTGGCCCCGATTGGCGGCCAGCCGGCGTCCGACTTCGTCGCCGCGAAGCTGGTCTACAAGTGCCTGGGCTACTGGGCGCGCGGCCGGCGCTGACTCAGACGCCGTGCCGCCCTCCGGAGTTCGCGCCGGTGAAGGCCCCGGCTGTCGAGCCTCCCTTCGCGGTTTCGGAGCTCGGGCCGGATAGTCCGAACTGGCCGAACTCGAGCAAGGAGGGCTGGCCGAGCGCATCCTAACCGACACTCTGCGTCAGGGCGTCGCCCGCTTCCTCGGCAATGCGCCCGTCCAGATGCCGGGCGAGTATCGCGCCGACCAGGCACTTCCGCTCGTGGCCACCAGCGCAGCTGCCGCCTGGGTGCTGACCGATGACGGCTCGTCGATTACGCACTACTGGCGCGATGCCATCGACCACTCGGCTGGCGGACGCCTTCCGCGTCGGCTCTGCTGCTGCGAAGCCGTCCTTAGCCGGGGTCGGCGCGGAGCGACAGTTGCGTCCTCATCAACTGCTGGCTCCTAGCCACCAATCCGGCCGCGCGCCTGGACAAGGTATGGACGCGGGCGCTCTTCGAACGAGTGCGCTCGATGGCGCGGCGGCGGGCCGTGGTCTTCCGCAACCTCCTGCCGAGGCTCGATGCGCTGTACCTCGCCGCCTTCGTGGGCTCCGCCGGGTCCCCGGTGGCAATCCGCGTCGTTTATGTTCCCAAGCCGACCTCGCGCGACTTCAGTCAGCGCGAGAAGGCGCTGGGAATCGTCGGATGCTGAGGCGGGCTGACTACCGGTCTGAGCCGGCCGACATCACACCTCCCCGCGCAGAACTTGTAGAGTGCACGGCGGGAAGACGGCACAGCGGCCAGGGAGACTTGATCCGTCGAGGCAAATGCTTATCAGGAATCCCCGGCAGACAGCGGGCTTGCTGAGATTCTGACGTGCTTCGAGGAGCTTGCATCCGATGGCCGGCAATTCCGTCGCCCGATACCGAATCGTGTCTCAGGGCTGCGATGGCGCTCTGAGTGTCGGCGACGAGAGCAATGAGAGCGAGACCACACGTATCGCCGCTGCGCTTGACGCGCCTCCCGGAGCGGAAATCGCGCACCTCGACCTGGAGCCGCCCGGCTTCTTTGTCACCGTGCACGGTGATCCTGGGAATCTGGACCTCGGCCTCGCGAAGGCCAGTGTGCCTGCGACGAGTGAGTCAGGCAGCGTCGACGCCCCGACAGTCGCCGGCGAATTCCGCCCCGCGGTCGGCACTACGGTCGGTACCGTGGCGTGCGCTTTCCTGGATCTGACGTTGGAGATTCGGAAGGCTACGGCTGAGGGCATGTTTTCGCTCACCTCCTCCGGCGAGTCGTTCAGTGGACTAACCGTCTCGGATCTCGGCGGCAGCCATGCTGTCAAGGTGACGGACGAGGGCACCGGCACCTCAGCCGCAGTTACGAGGACGGGGCCCGGTTCGCCCTGACGAAGCTAGGCTCAGTGAAATGAGTCGACGAGTCGACAGGCAGAGTCCCGATCACAAAGCCGCTCCGAGTCAGGAGGCGGTTGAAACCACACCCGAGAGAACCTCCTCGCGTTCGATGCTGGAAGGACCGCCCTGTTCTCAGGCACCCCCGCTTTCGGCTGCCGCAGTCCGGCCTGCCCTAGGTCTGGACTCTTTGGTTGTCTTCGCGTTTGTTTCTATCGCAGCCCATCTGATGCTCTCGTCAGCAAACGGCCCGAACCCATACGGAGACCTGATCCGCCCTCAGGTCTGGCCCAGGCTGCCGGACTGGCTACGGCGGACGATACCGGCCCCGGGCTCCTCACTAGTCGAGGACCCGGTCAACAGGCTGTTGGCTGCCGTAGCCGTGGGATCCGCTCTCTTCTACGCGGCTCTGGGGTGGCTGCCCGGCCCCTCCCGCTTGCGCTCCGGTCTGCGAGCAGGCTGCTTGGCCAGCGCTGTCGCGGCACTGGTCCTCGTGCCCTCGGCTCTGGACATGGCATTGGCCTCATGGCACGGCCGTGCATGGCATGGTCACGACGGAGGAGTTTTGCAGACCGACCGTGCCACGGATGTGCTGCTCCAGGGCAGGAACCCGTATCGCGAGGAGTATCTCGATACGCCGCAGGCCCGGCAGAGCGATCGTTTCTGGCGCCGCTTCGGCGGCAACCCTGCCCTCTATCATCTGCCATATCTTCCGGGTTGCTTCGTCTTGAGCATTCCGTTGCGACCGCTGGCCCGCGCTCTATTTGGAATGTACGACCCGAGGATGCTCTACCTACTGTGCTACTTGGGAACGATTGCCTGCGCTTGGGCTGTGTGCGGCCCACACAGGGTGACGTTGGCCGCTGGCGTCGCCCTGTGCCCGCTTCTGGTGCCATTCGTGGTCGAGGGCCGCAATGAGGCCTTGGTGCTGCTACCCATGGCGGGCATGGCCGTATCGCTGCAGCGCGGCCGGGTTCGGACCGCCCTTTTCCTCTGGGGCCTGGCCTGCACATTGAAGCAATTCGCCTGGATTTACGCGCCGTTCCTGGGCTGCTGGCTGCTCGGCGGTGCTTGGCCGGATGGCTGGCGCGGCCTCACTCGGAAGCTGAGGCCCTTGATTTGGGCCGCGTTGCCTGTGGCCCTGCTGATCGGACCGTTCATGGCATGGGACTGGGCAGCGTTCCGCGAGGACACAATTGACTTCATGGCCGGCGCATCGGCCCATCCATACCCGTTCTCAGGGACGCCGGGGCTGGGCTTTGCAAATCTGCTGCTCTATAGCGGTGTGGTGCAAGACCTGCGAGAACCATACGGTCTAGGTGGCTGGCAGCTTCTTCTGGCCGGTCCGCTGGCATTGACCGTCGCATGGTCGCTTCTTCGCTGGCCGGACTGGCGGGTGCTGCTGAGCGGCGGCACCCTGGTCTGCGCAACGGTTCTGTTTGCCTCACGCGTCTTTCACGTCAACTATCTGGGCCTGATTCTTCCCATGCTGGCCTTCGCCGCAGCCGGTACCGCGAACGGACCCGAATTCAAACGGAGCCAAAGGTGAGCTCCTCGCGGGCGCGCGATTAACTTCAAGTTCATTTGCGCTCCGCTTAGCGCCTGCTAGTTCTTCCAGTCCACCTGTCGCTCCATCGCCACTCACGCCTTCTCTGGTCTTTTGGCTGCCCTCGTCACCACGCCTTCTGCCAGGGGGCGGGCTCCTCGAGCCCTCTAGGTTCGGCTCGGAAATGGACGCCAGGTACACCCGCGTCAGCAAGCGCGCGTGCGAGACTCCCGACGATATCTGGGTGCTCGCGACGGCCTCGCTTGGCAGCCAAGTCTTAATTCTCGGCTGGCCTTCGACCTCGAAAGCTCGAGCGCAATCGGCTCTCTGGCTTCCGCCCTGTCTGGCTGCTGGCCCTTGGATTCTCACCCTGCTAGTCCCCGATTGCGACGGAATATCCTCCACCCGTGATCACACAGGGATTATCCGCCCAGCTGACCGGCCCTGGGCGAGCGGGACCAAGTCTCCAACTCTGAATGCACTTATGTACGCACTCCACAGGACCTCGATCCCGAGAGCGAGCACCCTCTCGTCGAGAGAGCTCTCGGGGATGATCGCCGGTTCGCTGGCATCGCTCGGGGAATTGCAGTCGCATTAACGACGAAGGAGCGCTGCGGCCTCGACCGCGACGTCTTCCACGCAGGCGTCTATGCGGTCTTGCCGGGTCCGGAAGCTGAGCACGCAGACGCGTGCCAGGAGACGCCCGTCGACGGTGCAGCCGGTGATCATCACGCGGCCGCGACGGGTGACGCGCTCGAGAAGCGCGCTCGTTGCCTCGTTCTCGGCCGCCAGCGTCGCGCCCGGCCAGGCGAGGTGGAAGGCGAAGAGCGAGAGCTGCGGCGGCGCCACCATCGCGATTCCCGGCAGCGCGGCGATGCGCGCCGCGGCGTCGACCGCCAGCGCCCGCTTCTCCGCCAGCGCGGCGCGAAAGCGCGCCACACCGTAGACCTTGAGGCAGAGCCAGAGTCGCAGGCCGGGGAAGCCGCGCGAGAGCTCCGGCCCGTGCTGGCCCGGGTCGTAGAACTCGTTCGCGTCGGCGGCATGCGGCAGGTAACCGGCGCTCATGCCGTGGACGGCGCGCAGCGCGGCGCCGTCGCGCACCAGGAGGGCGCCGGTGCCGTAGGGCAGGAAGAGCCCCTTGTGCGGGTCGAGCGTGAGCGAATCGCCGCGCGGCAGCCCGGCGAGCAGCGGCCGCAGCTCCGGCACGAGGTGGAAGAAGGCGCCGTAAGCGCCGTCGACGTGGTGCCAGACCCCCTCGCGCGCGCAGAGATCCGCCACCGCGTCGATCGGGTCGACCGCGCCGGTGTTGGTCGTGCCGGCGGTCGAGACGACGAAGAACGGCTGCAGCCCGCTCGCCCGGTCGCGGCGGATCGCGTCCTCCAGCGCATCGACGCGCATCCGGTAGTCGGCATCCACCGGCACGCTGCGCACGCGGTCCGGGAAGATCCCGGCCATGCGCGCCGCCTTGCCGAGCGAGTGGTGCACCTGGTTCGAGACGTACATCGTCCCCGGCCGCACGTCGCTGCCGAGATGGCGCTCGCGCGCCGCGAGGATGGCGTTGAATCCCGCCATCGAGCCGCCGGTGGTCAGCAGCCCGCGCGCCTCCGGCGGGAAGCCCATCCACTCGCGGAACCACTCGAGGACGTTGCCCTCGAGCTGCACCAGCGCCGGCGACGGCGCCCAGAGGCCGGTGTAGCGGTTGGTCGTGTCGCTGATGAGGTCGGCGAGCGCCGCCGGATAGAGCCCGCCTCCCGGAATGTAGGCCAGGTAGCCCGGGCCGGCGGTCGTGTACGAGCGCGGAATCCACTCCTCGAAGAGCGGTTTCAGGAGCTCCTCGAGGGGCGTCCCTTCCTCGGGCGGCCCTTCGCGCATCGCGCGGCAGAGCTCCTCCGCATCGACGTCGCCGCGCGCCGGCTGGTCGGCGAGACTCGCGAGATGGGCGACGACCCGATCGAGAGTCGCCTGCCCCATCGCCCTCATCTCGCCGGCGCTCCACTCCAGGCTGGCGGGATCTCCGCTTCTCGGCGTCTCTTTCATCCGCTTCAGTTTATCGGCGCGCGGCGCCGAGCGGCGACCCGGCCGATCGCGTTGCGATAGCCTTGCTGCGAGGAGCCTCACCGACCATGGAAATTCGTGACCTCGTACTGATCGACGGCGTTCGCACGCCGATGGCCGAGTTCCTCGGCCCCTTCTCCGATATCTCCGCCAACGACCTCGGCGCCAGGGCCGCCAGAGCCCTCTTCGAGCGCACCGGCCTCGACCCGGCCGTCGTCGACCACACGGTGGTCGGCAACGCCCTGCAGACCTCGGGCGACGCGATCTACGGCGCCCGCCACGTGGCGCTCAAGGCAGGCGTCCCGAAAGAAGTTCCGGCGCTGACCGTCAATCGCCTCTGTGGCTCCGGCATCCAGGCGATCCTGTCGGGGTCGCACCTGATCCTGACCGGCGAGGCGACCGACCTGCCTCGTCGGCGGCATGGAGAACATGTCGCAGGCCCCGTTCGTCGTGCGCGGCGCCCGCAAGGGGCTGCGGCTCGGCCACGCCAAGTTCGAGGACCTGATGATGGAGTCGCTCTTCGACGGCGTCTGCGGCTTCTACATGGCGCAGACCTCCAACAATCTCGCGAACGACTACGGCATCTCCCGCGAGGAGCAGGACGCCTTTGCGGCTCACAGCCAGGCCAAGGCCCTGGCTGCGATCGAGGCCGGCCGTCTCGCGGAGGAGATCGTGCCGGTCACGGTCGGCGAAGGCAAGCGCGCGGTGACCGTCGAGCGCGACGAGCACCCTCGGCCCGGCACCACCGTCGAGGCACTGGCCAAGCTGCCGACGGTTTTCGGCAAGGAGAGTCACGTCACCGGCGGCAACGCCTCGGGCATCGTCGACGGCGCCGCGATGCTGCTGCTGACCACGGCCGCGAAGGCCCGGGAGCTCGGCAAGAAGCCGCTCGGCCGCCTCGTCTCCTGGTCGGTCGTCGGCGTCGAGCCGTCGCGCATGGGCATCGGCCCGGCGCCGGCCATTCGCAAGGCGCTCGACAAGGCCGCTCTGAAGCTCGCCGACCTCGACCTGATCGAGATCAACGAGGCCTTTTCCGGGCAGATCCTCGCCTGCATCCGCGAGCTGAAGCTCGACGAGGCCAGGCTCAACGTCAACGGCGGCGCCGTCGCGCTCGGTCACCCGCTCGGCGCGACGGGCGCCCGCATCACGCTGACGCTGCTCAAGGAGCTCCAGCGGCGCGGTGGGGGCCGCGGCGTCGCCTCGGCCTGCATCGGCGGCGGCCAGGGCATCGCTCTGATCGTGGAGACCGCTTCGTGATCGACCTCACCGGCCTTCACGTCCTCGTCACCGGCGGCAGCCGCGGCATCGGCGCCGCGACCGCGCGCGCCTTCGCCCACGCGGGCGCGTCGGTCCTCGTCCACTACCGCGAGCGCGAGAACGAGGCGGCGGCGCTGCTCGAAGAGCTCTTCGCCATCTCCTCGCGCGAGCACCTCCGCTTCCCCTGCGACCTCCTGGAGCCGGCCGAGATCGAGGAGCTCTTCCAGTTCGTCGAGTCGAAATGGGGCAAGCTCGACTGCCTGGTGAACAACGCCGGAGTCTGGCTGCACAACCCGCTCTCGCAGTTCGACGAGGAGAGCTTCCTGCAGTCCATGCGGATCAACGTGCGCGGCCCCTTCCTCTGCCTCAAGCACGCGCTGCCGCTGCTCCGCATGTCCAAACACGCCAGTGTCGTCAACATCGCGTCGACCTCGGGCCAGCGCGGCGAGGCCTTCTACAGCCCCTACTCCGCTTCGAAGGGGGCGATCATCGCGGCGACCAAGGCCTGGGCGCTCGAGCTGGCGCCGGAGATCCGCGTCAATGCCGTCTCGCCGGGCTGGGTCGACACCGACATGTCGGCCTCGGCGCTGCGCGACGATCCCGCGACGCGCGAAGAGATCGAGACTTCGATTCCCCTGCGGCGGATCGCCACGTCGGAGGACGTCGCCGGTCCGATCCTTTTTCTCGCCTCTCCGTTCGCCCGCCACATCACGGGCGAGGTGCTGAACGTCAACGGCGGCAGCGTCCTCAACGGCTGAGCCGGTTTCGACTCAGTCCTCGAAGAGCTCGGCGGCGATGTCGCCGTCCGCGACGCGCCGGACTTCGCCGGTCATCGTCAGGCTGAGATCGTCGCCGATGGCCACCTCGATCGTGCCGCCGGGCATCGCGACCTCGACCTGGCCGGAGACGAGTCCGTGGCGCGCGGCAGCCGCCGCCGCTGCGCAGGCGCCGGTCCCCGACGAAAGCGTGTAGCCGACGCCGCGCTCCCAGATCTCGATCGCCAGGCGCCCGGGTGCCGTGAGCCGGACCATCTCCACGTTCGTTCGCCGCGTGAAGGCCGGGTGGCGCTCGATGAGCGGGCCGAGTCGCCGCGCCAGGCCGGCATCGACGTGCTCGGGAAAGAGCACGCAGTGGGGATTGCCGACCGAGACCGCGGTGATCCCCAGGCGCTCGCCGTCGACCTCGAGCTCCTCGCCGACCACCTCGCGCGACGCGCCGGCCATGCCGACCGCGTCGCTCCGGAAGGAGGCACGGCCGATCGCCACCGAGACCCTGCGGCCGCCGGCGAAGACCCGGCAGCGGCTGGAGCCGGCGAGCGTGCGGACCTCGAAGGGCTCGCCGCCGACCCGTCCGGCATCGCGGAGCCAGCGCGCGAAGATCCGCAGGCCATTGCCGCTCCTTTCGGCTTCCGAGCCGTCGACGTTGAAGATGCGCAGCGCGAAGCCGCCCGGACCGCCCGGCGTTCCTTCGACCAGGACGCCGTCCGAGCCGAGGCCGCGATGGCGATCGCAGATGCGGCGGATGCGCTCGGGCGTCAGTGCGCTCGCTCCTTCGGCGGCGAGCACGACGTAGTCGTTGCCGAGCGCCTCGTACTTCGCGAAGCGCATTCAGCCCAGCCCGGCGGCGCGGGCGTGGAACTCGCGCCGCAGAGGAAGAAGGTCGATCGACGACGCCAGCCGATGGCCGAGCAGCAGGTAGACCCGCTGGCGCTCCGGATCGATCCAGAGGCTGCCGCCGGTGAATCCCGTGTGCCCGAAGGACGCTGGCGAAAGGGCGGGACCGGAGGAGCCCTCCTCGCTCCAGCGCGCCCACCCGAGCGCATATTCGCTCTCGCCGCCGAAGGAGCGCTCGACCGCCGCCCGCGAGAGCACGCGGCGCGGACGGAGCCACTCGCGCCCGAGAGCCAGCATCTCGTCGGCGGTGACGAAGAGCCCGGCGTGGGCGCCGAGGATCCCCGTCGCGCTCAATGAGCGCGCATTGCCGTCCTGCGGCACGCCGCGCAGGAAGGAGCGCTGAGGTGTCAGGCCGAGCCCCTGCTCCGCGGCCAGCACGACCTCCTTGCCGTTGTCGAGCCGGCACTCGACCGCGCGGCCGATCTGTCCCGTGAGCGCCATCGCACCGATTCCTCCCAGTCCGAGCGGCATGCTGACGTGGCGGTCGAGCAGCTCGCCGAGCGGCGTCGCGCTGCGCTCCTCCGCCAGAAGCCCCCAGAGCAGGTAGTCGAGATCCGAGTAGATGCAGACGCCGGCGAATTCAGAGTGGCGACGGAGCTCCTCGGTCAGGAACTCGCGCAGCAGGGCGCGATCGCCGAGGGCGCGGCCGAGGCGGAGCGCGAGAGGCATCCAGGGGGGAAGTCCCGACACGTGTCGCAGGAGCTCGCCGGCCGTGACCGACTCGCACCCCGGCACGGGGTCGTCGAGCCGCAGGCCGTGCTCTCCCCGCCCGCCGCTCGCGTCGAGCGCCAGGGCGAGCGTCGCCATCCAGGGCTTGGTGAGCGAAGCCGCGTCGAAGCGCGCGCCGGAACCTGCGACGAGCGCCTCGCCACCGACACGGTAGCCGGCCGCGTGGCGGAAGAGCTCCCGGTCGCCGTCGGCGACCACCGCCTCGAGTGCACTGAATGCCCCACCGAGCGCCGTCAGCCCGTCGAGCCACTCCCCAAGTTGACCCTCGCCCATCGCGGACCGTATCTTGCCTCGAATCGTGGCCGAGCCGAGTCGAATTATCGTCGCCGAGGGCGCTTGGGCCGCGGAAGCGGCCATCGTCGCCGAGATCGAGCGCCGGCTGCCGCCCGGAACGATCCCGGCTGCGCCGGTGTGCGTCCTGGTGCCTTCGCGCAGCTTGCGCGAGCACCTGCTCGGCCGCCTCGCGACTCGCCGCGCCGCCTGGCTGGGGCTCGAGATCTCGACCCTGGCGGGCCTCGCCGCCGGCATTCTCGAACGCTGCGGCCCCGTTCTGGCCCACGGCGAGTCGCTGATACCGATCATCCTCCGCCGCGTGGCGGCACTGGAGCGGGCGCTGGCCGGCCCGCTCGGTCCGCTCGCCGACGGCTACGACGAGATCGGCGGCGCGGTGCGCGACCTGCTCGACGCCGGCTTCGTCGAGGAGCATCTCGAGGCCGTCCACGAGCGCCTCGAACTCGAGCGGACGACCGTCGGAACGGCCGCGGTCGACCGCGCGGCGGCGATCGTCCGCGTGGCCGCCGGAGTGCGGAGCGAGCTCGCGGCGCGAGGTCTGACCACGCCGGCGGACGTTCTGGCAGCCGCGGCGCGCCGGCTGAGCGAAGTGCCCGAGGCCGCGCTTCCCGCCGAGGCCGTGCTCGTGCACGGTTTCGCCGATCTGACCGGCGTCGGCAGCGATCTGGTCGAAGCGCTCGTTCGTCACCGGCCGACGACGGTGGTCTTCGACTCCCCGCCCGATCTCGACGGCCGGACCGTCGAGTGGCGCTTTGGCCGCCGGTTGCGCGAGCGCCTGGCCGGGCTCGCGCCGGTCGAGCGCCTCGTGGCGGCGGGCTGCCCGACGCCGGCCCGGGTCTTCGCCGCCGCCGATCCGGCGCGCGAAGCGCGCGCCGCCGTCGGATGGCTCGCGGCGCGCGCCGGGAGCACGCGCTGGGAAGAGTGCGCGCTCGTCGCGCGCGACGGCGGTGCCGATGTCGCCGCCTGGGTGCGCGAGCTCGATCGGCAAGCGGTGCCCTTCTCCGCCGAGTCGGGGCCAAGAGCGGCGCGCGGGCGACGAGCGGCGGGCATCGTCGAGCTCCTGGCGCGCGGAGCCGACGCGCCGCTCGGAGTCGCCGTCGCGGTCGCTGGCGAGCGCCTCGAGACCGCGACCGGAGCTCTCGCCGCCGATCTTCGTCTCGCCTTCGCTCTGCTCGGCGCGCGCACGCTCGGCGCGGCGGCGCGTCTGCCGCATCCAGCGCGCGCCATCGTCTTGCCGCAGACGGATCGGCTCGAGTCGACCGAAACGGGCGGCGCGATGCTCCGGCGCGAAGTGCCTGCCGAAGCCCTCGCAGGGGCTGCGCGCCATCTCGCCGCGCTTCTCGCCGGGCTGGAGTCGATGTCCGCCCCGCGGTCGCTCGGCGAACGTGTGGCCCAATTCTCGCGTTGGATCGAAGCGTCGCTGCCCCTTGCGGAGTGGGCTGCGCTCCTCGAGCCGTTGGAATCGCTCGGCGACGGACCGCGGGCCGCATTCGCGCTCGACGCCGACGAGTGGCGGCGGCTGCTCGACGCAACCTGGAGCGAGAGCGCCGCCGCGCCGCTCGGTGCCGGCGCCGGGGCGGCCCTCCTCTCGGTGACCGGCGCTCGCGGCCGCACCTTCGAGCGGCTGGCGCTCGTCGGCATGACGCGCGACCGCTTCCCGCGGCCGGTGAAATCCGACCCGTTGCTCCCCGACGCGCTGCGCCTCCGCCTGCGCGAGCTTCTCCCCGATCTGCCGGTCAAGATGGAGGGGCACGACGAGGAGCGCTTCCTGTTCGCCCAGCTCGCCGCCGCAGCGCGCGAGCTCGCCCTCTTCCGGCCGATCGCCGACGGTCAGGGTCGCCCGTTGCCGCCTTCTCCGTTGCTCGACGAACTGCTGCGCGGCAACGGCGGCACTGCGACGACCGCCCCGGCGCCGCCCCGGCGAAGCGCCCTCGACGTGGCGATCCTCACCGCGCTCACCGCCGACTTCGAGGGCCTCGCGCCGGCTCTCGCCGCGGCCGTCGAAGAATCGCGCAGCCGCTTCGGCGACCGTTCCGCCGTCGATGCCGCGCGGCTCGTCGCGGCGCGGCTGGGCCTGCTCGCGCGGCGGAGCGGCGATCCGGCGGAGCCCGGAGCGGCGCGCCTCGGCCCTTACCTCGGCGCCGTCGGGGCCGTGGCCAAGATCGACCCGCGGCGACGGCCGCCCTCGGTGACGGCCCTCGAACGGCTCGCCGGATGTGGCTGGCGACTCTTTCTCGAGCGCGTGCTGAAGCTGGCGCCGCTGCCCGAGCTCGTCGACGCGCTGCCGTCGCTTCCGGCGCGGCTCGCCGGCAACGTCGTTCACCGCGTCCTCGAGCAGATGCTCCCAGCGGCGAGCGGATTGCCCCTCGCCGCGGCGATGGCCGGCCCGCCGCTCGATTGTGCCTGGCCCGAGCCCGCGCTCCTCGCGCGGCGGCTGCACGCGGCCGCGCGTCGCGAGCTCGGCGAGGAGGGTCTCGACCCGGCGCTCTTCGAGGCGACGCTGGTGCGCGAGGCCGAAATTCTCCTCGCAGCGGCGCGCGCCCACGACTGGCCGGACGGCGATCGCGAGCTGCTGGCGGTCGAGGCCGAAGGCGAAGCGGAGATCTTCCTCGCGGGCGCCGCGAGGCGGATCCCGTTTCGCGTCGACCGTCTCGAGCGCCGGGACGGCGAGCTCCTCCTCACCGACTACAAGACGGGACGCCCGATCTCGACGGGCGTCCAGCCAGCGACTCGCGCCCGGCACCTGGCGGCGAAGATCGCGAGCGGCGAAGCGCTGCAGCTCCCCGTCTACCTGCTCGGCGCTGCCCATGCCGCGGCTCGCGCCCGCTATCTCTACCTCGGTCCCGATCTCGAGGAACGGGTGCGCGAGCTGACGCTCGCCCCGGCCGAGCTGGCCGGGCAGCCGATCGCCGCGACGCTCGAGGCACTCTTCGCCTCGTGGGACGCCGGCGCCTTCGTGCCGCGGCTGCTCGAGCGTGACTTGCGGACGACGTTCCCAGGCTGCGCCCACTGCGACGTGAGGGAGGCCTGCGTGCAGGGAGACAGCGCCGCGCGCCAGCGGCAGGCGCGATGGGCGGGCGCGATGTCCGGCAGCACCGGATGGGAGCTGGCGGCGCGCGCCTGGTGGGAGCTCCGGCTGTCGCCGCGCCGCTCCGGCGGGGGCGAGGCCTCGTGATCGCCTTCGCCGACGATGCCGGGGCGCGCCGGCTCGCCGTCCGCGAGTTCGGAACCCCGGTCGCGATCGAGGCCGGCGCCGGCACCGGCAAGACACGGACGCTCGTCTCGCGCATCGGCACCTGGCTGCTCGCGCCCGGATGGGAGCTGGCGCGCCAGGAGCTCGCCGACGAGCGCGCGGCGCGCGGCGAGGCGCCGCCGACCGCTGCCGAGATCGCAGCGCGCGCCGCCGAAGGTCTCGTCGCGATCACCTTCACCGATGCGGCAGCGGCGGAGATGGCGGGGCGCGTCGATCGCCTGCTCGTCCAGGTCGCCGCCGGAACGAGCGCGCGGGACCTGGACGAGCCGCCGCCCGGCGTCGGCGCCGGCGAGCTCGTCGCTCGCGCCGAGGCGCTGCTCGCCGCCGCGAGCCGGCTGCGGTTGTCGACGATCCACGGCTTCTGCCATCGGCTTCTCGCCGAGGCACCACTCGAGGCGGGCCTTCACCCCGGTTTCGAGGTCGATCCCGACGGGGAGCGCACCGCCGCGCTCGCGACCCAGGTCCTGCTGGCCCGCCTGCGCGCCGGCTCGTCCGATCTCGTCGAGCTGCTCGCCGCCGGTGTCGATCCGCCCGCGCTGCTCGAGGCGCTCGTCGGACTCGCCGCCGCCGGCGTGGGCGCCGGCGAGCTCGCCGTCGACCCCTTCGGCCCGCCCGCCGTCGCGCAACGCCTCGACGCGCTCGCCGCGGCGCTCCACCGGCTCTTCGTTGCCGCCGCGCCGCTGCGCGGGGGGCGCAAGGTCGCGAGCATCGAGAGCGGCCTCGAGGCCCTCGCTCGCCTCGAGAAGGCGCTCGACGGCATCCCTCCGTCGGTCGACGGCCTGATCGCGCTCGCCGGCGAGCTCGACGCGACGGCCGAATCGGCGTCGAAGGTCCTCGGGAACTGGGCAGCCGGCAGGCTCGGCAAGACGGAAGAGAAAGCGCTCGGCCCGGCGACCGCAGGTCTGATCGCCGCCGCGGCCGACGCGGCGCGCGCCCACGGCGCGCTCCACGCGCTCGACCCGATCTTCACGCGTCTCGCCCTCCGCGCCCTCCAGGCTCCCCTCGACGAGCTCCAGGCGCGCCGCCGCGCCGAAGGCGTGGTGTCGTTCGACGAGTTGCTCGAGCGCGCCGCGCGCCTCCTCGCCGAGCGCCCCGGTGTCCGCGCACGGGTGCGCCGCGGCATGCGACAGCTCCTGGTCGACGAGTTCCAGGACACCGATCGTCGCCAGTGCGAACTGCTTCGTGCCCTGGTCTTCGCCGCCTCGGAAGCTCCGCCTCCCGGTCTCTTCCTGGTCGGCGACCCGAAGCAGTCGATCTACGGCTGGCGCAACGCCGACCTCGCCGCCTACGCCGCATTTCTCGACGAGCTCGCCGCTGCCGGCGGACGCTTCGGTCGGCTCGAGGTCAACTTCCGTTCGCAGCCGCCGATTCTGGCCGAGGTCGAACGCGCTCTCGCTCCTGTCCTCGTCGAGGCGCGCGGCATGCAGGCGGGATTCCAGCCGCTGCGGCCGTCGCCCGAACATGCGGGCGGCGCCGGCTTCTCCGCCGCCGGGCGAGCCGCCGTCGAGTACTGGGCGTCGTGGGACCGCACGGCGCTCGCGGCGGGTGACTCGACGCACGCGGCGCGCGCCACCGAGATCGAGGCGGCGGCGATCGCACGCGACGTGCGCGAGCTGGTGACCGGAGGTCAGGCGAGCTGGGGCGAGTTCGGCCTTTTGCTCCGGGCGCGCGGTGATCTGGACGCCTATCTCGACGCTTTCCGACGCGCGGGAGTGCCCTACGTCGTCCAGAAAGACCGCTCGTACTACCGCCGCCGCGAAGTCGTCGACGCGGCCGCCGCGGTCCGCGCCCTGCTCGATCCCGGCGACCTGCTGGCAGCGGTGGCGTTCCTCCGTTCGCCATTCGTCGGCGTGCCCGATTTCGCCTGGCTGCCGCTCTGGCGCGCCGGCTTTCCCGGCGCGCTCGTCACCGTCGAGGGCGAGCGCGGTCTCGCCGAGGCCGTCAGGGCCGTGCGCACCGCCGCCGCGGAGAAGGTCGAGGGCCTGCCGGCCTCGGCTTCCGCGCCGGGCTGGGAGGACTCTCTCGTCGCCTCGGTCGAGGCTGTCGCCGCCCTGCGGGCCGACTTCCGGCGCCTGCCGGCCGGCGACTGGGTGGAGCGGCTGCGCGCCCGGCTCCTCGTCGAGCCGATCGCCGCGGCGCGCTTCCTCGGCCGCTTCGGTCTCGCCAACCTCGAGCGTTTCCTGTCCGATCTCGAGGCGGCGCTCGCCGACCAGGCCGACCCCGACCGCGCGCTCGCCGCGCTGCGTCGTGCCATCGCCGAGGAGCGCCCGGCCGAAGAGGCCCGCCCGCCCGAAGAGCAGGCCGACGCGGTCGCCGTCCTCACCATCCACACCGCCAAGGGCCTCGAGTTCCGCCACGTCTACCTGGCGCAGGCGCAGCGGCAGCCGGGCGGCGGCGCTGTGTCCGCGCTCCCCTCCTTCGCCGTCGGCCCGCCAGGCGCGCCGCGCGCGATGGTGCTTTTCGGGGTGCCGACGCCCGGCTGGCAGGAGGTCGAAGCGGCTCGCCGCCGCGTCGCGGCCGCCGAAGCGGCCCGCCTGCTCTACGTCGCTACGACCCGCGCCATCGACCGACTGGTCATCTGCGGTCGCTGGGACGGCAAGCCGCCGCGGAGCGGCGAAGATGCGGCTCCGAGCTTCGCCGAGCTGCTCGCACCGCGCCTGGCTGAGGCGCCGGAAATCGCTCTCGAGACGCCGACGCAGCGCGATACCCACGGC
Source organism: Thermoanaerobaculia bacterium (assembly GCA_963699245.1). Taxonomy (GTDB): domain Bacteria; phylum Acidobacteriota; class Thermoanaerobaculia; order Multivoradales; family JAGPDF01; genus JACTMI01. The sequence continues at coordinate 443,806 of OY969426.1, read as the reverse complement.
GTCCTCTGGCGGCTCGCCGACGACGGGCTGCCCCCGGAGGCGGCGCCGGCTCCAGCCCCGGCCGACGCCAGCGCGATGGCGCACGAAGCGGCCGATTTGGCGCCCCTTCGCGCTGCGGCGCGTCAGCGGTCGGCGCGCCCGCGCTTCCGTCTCGCCAGCGCGCTCGTCGGGGCCGGCTCACCGTCCGGACGATTCGGTCCCGGCGCCGACGACCCGACTCGCGATCGCGCGCGCGCCCTGGGCGCCGCTCTCCATCGCGCTCTCGAGCTCGTCCCGCTGGCGGCGACGGACGAAGCAGCCTGGACCACCGCCGTCGAGATGACCTTTCTGGCCGCGCATCCGGGCGCCGCACACGAGGAACGCGCACTGCTGGCGGCGGCGCTCGAAGAGCTCCGGTCCACCCGACTCTGGAGGTCTCTGTCCTCGCTCCACGAGAGAGACCTCGTCGTCGCCCGCGAGCTCCCGCTCCTCGTCGCCGCCGGCCCGGGCGAAGCGGCGGGAGACCCGACCGACGGCACGATCGGCACGCTCGACCTCCTCTACCGCGACGCCATCTCCGGCCGCCTGGTCGTCGCCGACTTCAAGAGCGACGCGATCGACGGCGAGGCGGACATCGCGGAGAAGGTCGCGACGTACCGCCCGCAGCTCGAGCTCTACGGCCGCGCGGTGCGGGACGCCCTGGAGCTCGCGCAGCCGCCCCGTCTCGAGCTATGGCTGCTCGGCCCCGACTGCATCGTCGAGATCCCGGCCGGTGATTCCGGTTAGCATGCCCTCCTTCCACGAGAGCCCATGTCCGTCACCTACACCAGCTACCTGAAGCTCGACGATCTCCTCGCCTGCCAGAGGCCGCTCTCCGACGGTCCGGAGCACGACGAGATGCTCTTCATCGTCATCCACCAGGTCTACGAGCTCTGGTTCAAGCAGCTCCTGCACGAGAGCGATCGCCTGGTCGCGCTGCTCGGCGAGGATCGCCTGCACGACGCGGCCTTCACGCTCAAGCGGACGCTGACCATCCTCAAGGTCCTCGTCGCCCAGATCGACATCCTCGAGACGATGACGCCCATGGGCTTCCTCTCCTTCCGCAGCCGGCTCGAGGCCGCCTCCGGCTTCCAGTCGCCGCAGTTCCGGGAGCTCGAGTTCCTGCTCGGCGCCCGCAACCCGAAGATGCTCACCTGGCACGAGGGAACGCCGGCGCTGGCGCGCCTCGAGCGGCGGCTCAGCGAGCCGTCGCTCTGGGACGCTTTCGTCGCGCTGCTCGACCGCGCGGGTTACCCGGTTCCGGCGGCGCTGCTGACCCGCGACCGCTCGGCTCCCAATCCCGACACGCCCGAGCTGCATCCGGTGCTGGTCGAGGTCTACCGCACCCGGCCGGAGTTGGCGGCGATCTGCGAGCGCCTGGTCGATCTCGACGAGGGAATCCAGGAGTGGCGCTACCGGCACGTGAAGATGGTCGAGCGGACGATCGGCGCGAAGAAGGGCACGGGGGGATCGGCGGGCGCCGACTACCTTAAGCGCACGCTCTTCCATCCGCTGTTTCCCGATCTCTGGGCGATCCGGACCGAGCTGTGACGCTCGCCGTCGACGATCTCGCCCGCACGCCGAACGCGCTGGCGCGCCACTACCGGAGCTTTCGCGTCGACGAGCGGCTGCTCCTCTCCGGCCACTCCCACCAGGCGTGGCCCGACGTCGCGCGCCTCGGGCTGATCGATTCGTTCGAAGACGCGGCGCTCGCGGTCGACGAGAAATGGGAGCGTGCCGCGGCGAAGGCCGAGCGCGTGCGCGAAGGGTACCGGACCCTGCTCGACGATCCGGGCGGCGAGATCGCCCTCGCGGCGAGCACCCACGAGCTCGTCGTGCGCTGGCTCTCCGCGCTCGATTTGCGGGCGCGTCCGCGGCTGGTGACGACGGCGGGGGAATTCCACACCCTGCGGCGCCAGCTCGCCCGCCTGGCCGAGGAGGGGCTCGTGGTGCATCGGGAGCCCGTCGAAGAAGTCGAGACGCTCGCCGAACGCCTCGCCGCCACCATCGACGGACAGACCTCCGCCGTCATGGTCTCGGCGGTTCTGTTCGAGACGGCGCGCATCGTGCCCGGACTCGACGAGCTGGCGGCGCAGTGCCGGAAGGCCGGCGTGCCGCTCCTCGTCGACGCCTACCACGCGCTCGGAGCGATTCCTTTCTCGTTGCGCGAGCAGGGGCTGGAGTCGGCGCTCGTCACCGGCGGCGGCTACAAGTACCTGCAGATCGGCGAGGGAAACGCCTTCCTCCGATTGCCGCGCGGACTCGATCTTCGTCCTGCGATCACCGGCTGGTTCGCCGAGTTCGGCACCAAGAGCGGGCACAAGAGCTGGGAGCGCGTCGACTATGGCGCCGGTGCCGCGGCGTTCGGCGGCGCGACCTACGACCCGGCCAGTCACTATCGCGCCGCGCGCGTCTTCGATTTCTTCGCCGAGCAGGGCCTGACGCCCGGCTTCCTGCGCGAAGTCTCCCAGCATCAGGTCGGGCGGCTCATCGAGCGCTTCGACGCGCTCGGGCTGCCGGACGAGGTCCTGACCCGCGACCGGGAGACGCCGCTCGCCCGACTCGGAGCCTTTCTGGCCCTGACCTCACCGCGCGCGACGGATCTCTCGCGCGCCCTGCTGGAGCGCGGTGTCTGGAGCGATGCCCGCGGCCGCTACCTGCGGCTGGGACCGGCGCCCTATCTCTCGGACGGCCAGCTCGACGCGGCGATGGCGATCGTCGGCGCCGTCGCGCGCACCCTCTAAGCGTCGCTCACCAGCGGCCGGAGGCCCCGCCGCCGCCGAAGGACCCGCCGCCACCCGAGAAGCCGCCCCCGCCGAAGCCGCCGCCAGAAAAGCTGCCGCCCCCGAAACCCCCTCCGCCCCAGCCTCCCCAGCCACCGGAGCGGAACGATCCCCGTCGCCCGGCCCGCCGCGTGAGAAGGAAGACGATCAGGACGAGGAAGATCAGGAAGAGGAGGTCGCCGCCCGCGAGGGGCTTCCCCTGCGAACGGCTGCGGGCGCCCGGCGTCGGCCGGTATTCGCCGCGCACCGCCGCGATCAGCGCGTCCACCGCGGCGTTGACGCCGCCGTCCCAGTCCCCTTCGCGCAGCCGGGGAATCAGGACCTCCTCGAGGATCGTCTTCGACTCGAGGTCGGTCAGCGCCCCTTCGAGCCCGTAGCCGACCTCGATCCGCAGGCGCCGGTCGTCGACGAAGACGAAGAGCACGGCGCCGTCGTCCTGCTTCGCCCGGCCGACCCGCCAGGATTCGGCGACGCGCTGGGTCCAGTCCTCGAGCGCCTCGTCCTCGGGGAGCTTGCGGAAGATCGCGACCAGGATCTGGGTGCCCTGCTCCTTCTCGAACCCTTCGAGCTTGCGATCGATGGCCGCCGCGCTGCCCGGCGAGAGCACGGCCGCCTCGTCGGTCACCCAACGGGCCGGCGCTGGCGGCAGCGGCGTCGCCGCCAGAAGAGGCACAGCCGCGGCCAGCGCCACCAGGACGCCGGCCGCGAGCCGCCCTCCGCGCGCTCTCGCGGCGCTCAAGGGCTCAGTTCTTCGAGAAGTCGACCTTCGGGGCCTCTTGCGCCGCCGGCGCGGCCTCGAAGTACGGGCGCTGCGCGAAGTGCCAGCCGAGCAGCTTCGAGAAGACGTTGGTCGGGAACTTGGCCAACCGGGTGTTGTACTCGCGCGCCACCTCATTGAAGCGCTTGCGCTCGACCGCGATCCGGTTCTCGGTCCCTTCGAGCTGCGTCATCAGGTCGCGGAAGGCGGCCGTCGACTGCAGCTGCGGGTACTGCTCCATGACCACGAGCAACCGCGACAGCGCCGACGACAGGCCGTCCTGCGCCTGCTGGAACTGCGCGAACTTGGCCGGGTCATTGAGGATGTCCTGCGTCGCCTTCGACGAAATCTGTCCGACGCGGCTGCGCGCCTCGACCACGGCGGTCAGCGTCGACTGCTCGAAGTCGGCCGAGCCCTTCACGGTCGCGACCAGGTTGGGGACCAGATCGGCGCGGCGCTGGTAGACGTTCTGCACCTGCGACCAGGATTCGTTTACCGCCTGTTCGGCCGTGACGAGACCGTTGAACTGCCCGACCAGGACGAAACCGCACAGGACGGCCACCGCCACCAGGGCGAGGAGACAGCCGATCCACATCTTCATTTTCGTTCTCCTTGTTCGGGGAGCGCCCGAAACCGGGAAAACGATAGCACCGGCGCCGGTCGTGGCTCAGGCGCTCGAGCGGTCGCGGTCGTAGACGAGGAAGTCGAAGGCCGGGAGCCCGGCGGCGGGATCCGCGGGATGGGCTTCCCTCTCGACCAACGCGAAGCGAGCCTCGTCGAAGGGAGGAAAGCGCGCGTCGCCGTCGTAGGCGCGATGCAGGCGGGTGAGCTGCAGCCGGTCGACCAGGTCGCGCTCGAGCGCCTCGCGGAAGATGCCCGTGCCGCCGGCGACGAAAGGCTCGCTGTCCCCGGCCGCGAGCGCGAGGCGGATCCCCTCCTCCACCGAGCGCACGAAGGCGAGCCCCGGGCGCGCTTCGCCGGGTTTCCGCGTCACCACCACGAAGGTGCGATCGGGCAGCGGCCGCCCGATCGAGTCCCAGGTGGCGCGACCGACGATCAGGTGATGCCCGCTGGTGAGCCGCTTGAAGCGCCTGAGGTCAGCGGGGAGATGCCAGGGCAGCGTCCCGTCACGACCGATGACGCCGTTTTCGGCGACCGCCGCGATCAGCGTGACCGGCATGCTCAGACCGCGATCGGCGCCTTGATCGCCGGGTGCGGGTCGTATCCCTCGATCGCGACGTCCTCGAAGCGGAAGTCGAAGATCGAGCGAACCTCCGGATTCAGCCGCAGGCGTGGCAGCGGCCGCGGCTCGCGCGCGAGCTGCATGCCCGCCTGCTCGAGGTGGTTGAGGTAGAGGTGGACGTCGCCGAAGGTGTGGACGAACTCCCCGGCGCGCAGGCCGCAGACCTGCGCGACCATCGCGGTCAGCAGCGCGTAGGAGGCGATGTTGAACGGCACGCCGAGGAAGACGTCGGCGCTCCGCTGGTAGAGCTGGCAGGAGAGCTCGCCGTTGGCGACGTAGAACTGGAAGAGCGCGTGGCAGGGCGGCAGGGCCATGCGGTCGATCTCGGCAGGATTCCAGGCCGAGACGATGTGGCGCCGCGAGTCGGGATTGCTGCGGATCGACTCGACGACGCGGGCGATCTGGTCGATCGTCCCGCCGTCGGCCGTCGGGCCAGGAGCGCCACTGGTGACCGTAGACCGGCCCGAGCTCCCCCCGCTCGTCCGCCCACTCGTCCCAGATCGTGACGCCGTGCTCGCGCAGGTAGCGCGACGTTGGTCGAGCCCGAGAGGAACCAGAGGAGCTCGTGGACGATCGACTTGAGGTGCAGCTTCTTGGTCGTCAGGAGGGGAAAGCCTGCCGCAGGTCGAAGCGCATCTGATAGCCGAAGACCGACCGGGTGCCGGTGCCGGTGCGGTCCGGCTTCTCGACGCCCGTGATCGAGGATGTGCCGCAGGAGGTCGAGGTACGGTCGCATCGCGGCAGAGTTAGCAGAGCGCTCCCGGCGCCGCGGCGGCGCCGCAAGGAGCGGCCACGCAGCCCTGCGTCTATACCCGGTCGAGATGCTGGCCCGCGTGACCTCCGCCACCCCCTGGGGGATCGAAGCCCGCCCGGTCGAGGTCGAGGTCGACGTCCAGACCGGCCTGCCCCAGATCCAGATCGTCGGCCTGCCCGACGCCGCCGTGCGCGAGAGCCGCGAGCGCGTCCGCTCCGCGCTGCGCAACTGCGGCTTCGACCTGCCGCCGCGCGCGGTGACGGTCAACCTCGCGCCGGCCGACCTGCGCAAGGAGGGGAACCATCTCGATCTGGCGATCGCGCTCGCGCTGCTCGCCGCCCACGGCGCCCTGCCGCCGCGAGCGCTCGGACGGCGGCGCTGGTGTTCGGCGAGCTCGGCCTCGACGGCGTCGTGCGTCCGGTGCGCGGCGCGCTCGCGATCGCCGATGCCGCGGCGCGTCTCGGCGCCCGCGAGCTGCTCCTGCCCGCCGCCGAACGCCGGCGAGGCGGCGGCGCTCGAGCGCGCTGCCTGTCGCGTCGGCGTCGAGCAGCGTTCCGAGGCGCTCGGCGCATCTTCTCGGCGAGCGGCGCCTCGATGCCCGCCCGGCCGGCCGACGTTGACGGCCGCTTCGGCTCAGCCCGCCGTCGATCTCGCCGAAGTGCGCGGCCAGGAGGTCGCCGAAGCGGGCGCTCGAGGTCGCCGCCGCCGGCGGGCACAACCTGCTCCTCATCGGGCCGCCCGGCGCCGGCAAGACCCTGCTCGCCCGCGCGCTGCCCGGCGCTCCTGCCGCCGCTCACCCGCGGCGAGGCGGTCGCGGTGACCAAGATCCACTCGCTGGTCGCCGAGGAGCCGCTCGCCGGGCTGGTCCGGCTGCGCCCCTTCCGCGCCCCGCACGCCGGCGTCAGCGCCGCCGGCCTGGTCGGCGGCGGTCCGCTCTCGCGGCCCGGCGAGGCGAGCCTCGCCCATGCCGGCGTGCTCTTTCTCGACGAGCTCGCCGAGTTCCGGCGCGACGCTCTCGAGTCGCTTCGCCAGCCGCTCGAGGACGGCGTCGTCACCGTCGCGCGGGCCCGCGCCACTGCATCAGTTCCCGGCTCGCTTCATGCTCCTCGCGGCGATGAACCCCTGCCCGTGCGGCCATCTCGGCGACTCCCGGCACGCCTGCCGCTGCCCGCTGCCGCTGGTCGAGCGCTACCGGTCGCGGGTCTCGGGGCCGCTCCTCGACCGGATCGACCTCCACGTCGAGGTCCCGCCCGTCCGTCTGCGCGACCTCCACGACGAGCGGAGCGAGGGCTCGGAGGCCGTCGCGGCGCGGATCGCCGCAGCGCGGGCTCGCCAGGCGGCGCGCTTTCCGGCCGACCATCCGATGCCGGTCAACGCCTCGCTCGAGGGCTCGCCGCTGCGAACGCACTGCCGCGCTCGACGACGCGGGCCGCGGCCTCCTCGACGCCGCCTTCGAGCGCCTCGGCCTGTCGGCGCGCGCGCTGACGCGCGTCCTGCGGGTCGCCCGCACGATCGCCGACCTCGCCGGAGCCGAGACCGTCCTGACGGCACATGTCGCCGAGGCGATCCAGTACCGCAGCCTCGATCGCCGCCTGGTTCCCCGCCCCTGAGCCCTGGATTACCCACCCCAATATGCGGAAACCTCTGTGGCGATTCGGGTTGACTTCCGGTTCCGGGGACGGCTAGATTCCGCCTTTCCAGTTGTCCGGCCGCTTCGGCCACCGCTTTCGAGAGGGCTTGTCGATCTGATGGAGCAGCGACGCCACACGATTGTCCTGATGCGCGGCTGCGGCCGTGAGCTCGGCCGCTGGGAGGTCAACAGCCGGCGGGTGGCGGCCATCGTGGGCGGCGTCGCGGCGATCGCGGGGCTGGCGGCGTTGTCGGGCTGGCTCTGGTTCTCCGCTCGGTCGGACCGCTTCGAGCTCGGCCGCCTCCGGCAGGAGAACGAGACGCTCCGCTCCACCAACGAGTCGTTCGAGACCCGGCTCGACCCGCCTGCAGGACCGGCTCGTCGACTCGGAGGACCGTACCCGCAAGCTCGCCATCGTGGCCGGAGTCGAGAATCTCGGCGCGACGCGCGAGCCGGGCGTCGGCGGCGAGCTCAGAGACGAGCGGCGCCGAGGGCGCCTTCCGCACGCTCGAGTCGCGCGCCGGCTCCCTCGACTCCTCGCTCGACCGGGTCGAGGCCAGGTGAGCGAGAACCTCAAGCTGCTCTCCTCGACGCCGTCGATCTGGCCGGTGACGCGGCTCTGATCTCGAGCCCCTTCGGCTGGCGGCGCGATCCGATCACCGGCCAGCGCGCCTACCACGACGGTCTCGACATCTCGGCCGACCCCGGCCGGCCGGTGCAGGCCGCGGCTTCGGGCGTGGTCGCCAAGACCCTGCAGTACGGCGGTCTCGGCCGCGCGGTCTACGTCTCGCACGGCTTCGGCGTGACCACGATCTACGGCCACCTCTCGCGCGTCCTCGTCCGGCCCGGCCAGAAGGTCGAGCGCGGCGACCTCGTCGGCCTGGTCGGCAACACCGGCCGCGCGACCGGCTATCACCTGCATTACGAGGTCCAGCAGGACGGCCAGCCCGGTCAACCCGATGCCCTACCTGCTGGTCAGCAAGCGCTCGCGCTGATCGTCCCCGAGCAGCAGACCCTCCGGAGCGCGCGAAGCGAGCGTGCCCCGGGGGACGGCGTCGCCGGATGACGTAGACTTGCGGGCGCCGGGAGCGCCGACCGCGGAAGAACGTCGCCGCACCCTCCGATCTCCTCGACAACCCAGGGGCTTCTCCGTCAGCGCATGATCAATACCGTCCTCACCAAGGTGTTCGGCAGCAAGCACGAGCGCGACGTCAAGCGCCTCCAGCCGCAGGTCGCGGCGATCAACGCGCTCGAACCGGAGATGCGCGCCCTGTCCGACGAAGCAGCTGCGCGGCAAGACCGACGGAGTTCCGCAGCCGGCTCGCCGACGGCACGGACGCTCGACGACCTCCTCGATCCCCGCCTTCGCGGTGGTCCGCGAGGCCGGCCCGCCGCGTGCTCGGCATGCGCCACTACGACGTCCAGCTGATCGGCGGCATGGTGCTCCACCAGGGCAAGATCGCCGAGATGCGGACCGGCGAGGGCAAGACGCTGGTCGCCACGCTGCCCGTCTACCTCAACGCCCTCGACGGCAAGGGCGCCCACGTCGTCACGGTCAACGACTACCTCGCCCGCCGCGACGCCGACTGGATGGGCCAGATCTACCGCTTCCTCGGCATTCTCGGTGGGCGTCATCCAGCACGGCATCTCCGACGAGGAGCGCCGCGCCGCCTACGCCTCCGACATCACCTACGGCACCAACAACGAGCTCGGCTTCGACTACCTGCGCGACAACATGAAGTTCGACCTCGCGGCGATGGTCCAGCGCGGCCACCACTTCGCCATCGTCGACGAAGTCGACTCGATCCTCGATCGACGAGGCGCGGACGCCGCTGATCATCTCCGGCCCCTCCGAGGAGTCGGTCGACAAGTACTACGCGATCGACCGCATCGTCCCCAAGCTGACGCGGGGCGAGGAGATCGAGGAGAAGGACGGCGCCAAGCGCACGACCGGCGATTTCGTGGTCGACGAGAAGGCCCAGTCGGTCGCTCTGACCGAGGAGGGCGTCGGCAAGGTCGAGAAGCTGCTCGGCGTCCAGAACCTCTACGACATCGAGAACATGGACCTCATCCACGGCGTCAACCAGGCGCTGCGCGCGCACCACCTCTACCAGCGCGACGTCGAGTACCTGATCAAGGACGGCGAGGTCGTCATCGTCGACGAGTTCACCGGCCGCATGATGCCCGGCCGGCGCTGGTCGGACGGCCTGCACCAGGCGGTCGAGGCGAAGGAGGGCGTGAAGATCGAGCGCGAGAACCAGACGCTCGCCACGATCACCTTCCAGAACTTCTTCCGCATGTACAAGAAGCTCGCCGGCATGACCGGCACCGCCGCCACCGAGGCGGCGGAGTTCGAGCACATCTACAAGCTCGACGTCGTGGTCATCCCGACCAACCAGCCGATGATCCGCGACGACCGGCCGGATCTCGTCTTCCGCACCGCCGAGGAGAAGTGGAAGGCGGTGGTCGAGGAGATCGAGGACTGCCACCAGCGCGGCCAACCGGCCCTGGTCGGCACCCTGTCGATCGAGAAGAGCGAGCTGCTCTCCGGCATGCTCAAGCGCAAGGGCATCCCGCACGTCGTCCTCAACGCCAAGTACCACGAGCGCGAAGCCGCCATCGTGGCCCAGGCGGGTCGCCGCGGCGCCATCACCATCGCCACCAACATGGCCGGCCGCGGCACCGACATCGTGCTCGGCGGCAACCCCGAGGGCCTGGCCCGCGGCGAGGCCGATCCCGAAGCCGAACGCGAGGCCTACGAGGCCGCTCTGGCGCGCTACCGCGAGAACCTCGCCCGCGAGCGAGAAGAAGTGCTCGAGCGCGGCGGGCTCCACATCATCGGCACCGAACGGCACGAGTCGCGGCGCATCGACAACCAGCTGCGCGGCCGCGCCGGCCGCCAGGGCGACCCCGGCTCCTCGCGATTCTTCCTCTCGCTCGAGGACGACCTGATGCGGATCTTCGGCTCCGACCGCATCCAGGGGCTGCTCGGCCGGCTGGGCATGCAGGAAGGCGAGGCGATCGAGCACACCATGGTCTCGCGCTCCATCGAGCGCGCCCAGAAGCAGGTCGAAGGGCGCAACTTCGAGTCCCGCAAGCACCTGCTCGAGTACGACGACGTGATGAACAAGCAGCGCGAGGCGATCTACACGCTGCGCAAGGACATCTTCGACGGGCGCGAGGGCAAGGACTACATCCTGCGCGTCGCCCAGGACGTCGTCGAGTCGCTGGTCGCGACGCACTGCCCGGAGAAGCTGGATCCCTCCGAGTGGACCCTCACCGAGCTGGCGAGCGACGTGCTCGCCTACTTCGACATCGACGTGCACAAGGCCGGACTGAACCTCGCCGAGATGGGCGACCGCGCGATCGCGGAGGAGCTCTGGCACCGGGTGCAGGCCAAGTACGAGGACAAGGAGCAGCGGGTCGGCTCCGAGCTGATGCGCCTGCTCGAACGCGACGTGCTGCTGCGCTTCGTCGACATGGCGTGGAAGGACCACCTGCTCGCCCTCGACCACCTGCGCGACGGCATCGGCCTGCGCGGCTACGGCCAGCGCGACCCTCTGCAGGAATACAAGAAGGAGAGCTACGAGCTCTTCGGCTCGCTCAAGGAGAGCGTCGAGGACTCGGTGCTCAAGACGCTCTTCCGCCTCGAGCCGGTCTCCGAAGAGCACATGGAGCGCGAGCGCCAGCGCCGCGAGTCGCGCGCGCCGCAGGCGAAGGGGATGATCTTCAGCGCGCCCTCCTCGGCCCCGGCGCAGCCGATGTCCGAGCCCGGCTCGCCGTTCGGAGCCGCGGCGCAGGCCCCGGTCACCCACCAGCCGGTCAAGGTCGACAAGGTCCCGGGCCGCAACGACCCCTGCTGGTGCGGCTCCGGCAAGAAGTACAAGAAGTGTCACGGGGCCGCCGACGGCAGCTGATTGGCGCCACGGGCGCGGCTCTGCTAAAGTCCGCCAAAGCGCGGCTCCCCCGCGCTTCCGAAACGACAGCCGCACCGAGAGGACGATGGCCGCGACCGACGACGCCCCCCGTCTAGCCCTCACCTTCGACGACGTCCTGGTCGAACCCGGTTTCTCCGAAGTCCATCCCAACGACGTCGATCTGTCGACGCGCCTGTGCCGGAAGATCCGGCTGCACATCCCGATCCTCTCGGCGGCCATGGACACGGTCACCGAGTCCCGCCTCGCCATCGCGCTGGCGCAGGAGGGGGGCCTCGGCATCGTCCACAAGAACCTGCCGATCGAGCTCCAGGCCGAGGAGGTCGACAAGGTGAAGCGCTCCGAGGCGGGCATGATCGTCGATCCGGTGACGATGCGCCCCGACCAGCGCATCGCCGATGCGCTCGATCTGATGGCGCGCTACAAGATCTCCGGTGTGCCGGTGACCGACGCCACGGGCCGGCTGGTGGGAATCCTGACCAACCGCGACCTGCGCTTCGAGTCGAACCCGAACCGCCTCATCCGTGACCTGATGACCAAGGACGACCTGGTCACGGTGCCCGAGGGAACGACGCTCGAAGAGGCCAAGGAGCTCCTCCACCGGCACAAGATCGAGAAGCTCCTGGTGGTCGACCGCGGCGGCGCCCTCAAGGGGCTGATCACGGTCAAGGACATCCAGAAGATGATCGAGTACCCGGGCGCCTGCAAGGACGAGCTCGGACGCCTCCGCGTCGGCGCCGCGATCGGCGCTTCGGGCGACTACCTCGATCGCGCCCGCGCCCTGGTGGACGCCAAGGCCGATCTGCTGGTGCTCGATTCCTCCCACGCCCACAGCAAGGGAGTGCTCGACGCCGCCGCGAAGATCCGGGAGGCCTTCCCCGACGTGGCGCTGATGATCGGCAACGTCGCCACCGCCGAAGCTGCCCGCGCCTGCATCGAGCGCGGCGCCGACGCGATCAAGATCGGCATCGGACCCGGCTCGATCTGCACCACCCGCATCGTCACCGGCTCGGGCGTGCCGCAGATCACCGCCATCAGCGACTGCGCGCGGGTCGCCGCCGAACACGACGTCCCGGTCATCGCCGACGGAGGCATCAAGTTCTCGGGCGACGTCACCAAGGCGCTCGCCGCGGGCGCCGGCGCGGTGATGATCGGCTCGCTCTTCGCCGGCACCGAAGAGAGCCCGGGCGAGACCATCCTCTACCAGGGGCGGACCTACAAGGCCTACCGTGGCATGGGATCGCTCTCCGCGATGGCGCGCGGCAGCGCCGATCGCTACTTCCAGGACGCCGAGCGGTCGCTCGCGAAACTGGTGCCCGAGGGGATCGAGGGCATGGTGCCGCACAAGGGGAGCGTCCACTCGATGCTGCCCCAGATCACCGGCGGCCTGCGCGCCGGCATGGGCCTGGCGGGCTGCGCCTCGGTCGACGAGCTGCGGACCAAGTCGCGCTTCCTGCGCGTCACCGCCGCGGGGCTCAGGGAAAGCCACGCGCACGACGTGGTGATCACCAAGGAAGCGCCCAATTACTGGATCGAGCGCTAGCCGCGCTCTCGGGTGGATCGAGCGCTGACCGCGCGCTCGAGTGTCGCGAGCGCTCGTGGGGCTCAGCCCTTCGCCGGCACCCAGGCGAGAGCCAGCCGCCGGACCTCGATGTCCCCCCGCTTCGGCTTCACCGTCACGCTGTCGAGCACGGCGGTGAGCGGCTCGAAGCGCCCGTCGATGGCGGTCGCGGCGCTTTCGATCTCGGCCTCCAGCGCCGCCCGCTGCTCGCGCAGGGATTCGACGCTTTCGTTGGCCCGCGCCACGTCCCCGGCCTCCTTGGTGCTGCGGCCGATCGAGCGCACCGCCGTCCCCATCCGCGAAACGTTGGTCGCCGAGAGCGCCTTGCGGCCGAACAGCATGCCGACGACCGAGGCCGCCCCGGCCACCACGGTCGACAGCGTCTGCGCGCTCGCCTGCTGCTTCTCGGCCGCCACGCGCGCCTCCGCGCGCCGGATGCGGTCGTCGAGCGCCGCGACCTTGGCGCCGTACTTCTCACGCACCTTCGAGACCTCGAGGTCGCGCTTCTCGCGCGACAGCTCTCTCAGCCGGATGCGGAAGTCCCGCTCGCTCTCCCCCGGGCGGGAGACCGCCCCGAGCGCGGCGCTGCGCAGCAGCGTGACCGACGCCGAGCGCGACAGCGCGGCGCCGAAGTCCTTCTCCCACTTCGCGTAGCTCTCCGCCTTCGCTGCCCGCGCCGGCAAGGGCGAGAAGGTCGCGCCTGCCGCCGGGCGCTCGCCGAGAACCGACTCGTCGACGGTGACGTTCTCGGCGGCCGTCCAGTCGACCGAGCCGGCGGCGTCGAGCCGGGCGAGAAGGGCGAGGTCGACCCGCTCCGCGACCCCCAGCCTGGCGTCCTCGATGAAGGCGCGGCCGAGTCCCAGGAGAGCGGGCTCGTAGACGAACGTCGAGAGGCCTCCGGAGAACGGGAGGTAGACCTGCTGGATCGCCGGGGACAGCACGGGCGCCGGCGCGCTTGCCGCGGCAGCCGTGCCAACGGACGCCCTGGAAGTCTGCTTCCCTGTCAGGGGAGCCTCTTCGTCCTGCTTCGAAGGGGTCTGCGGCGACGCGCCCGCCAGGCTCCTGAGTTGCTCGCGGTCGAGCGGCCCGGCGAGGTAGGACATCGCCCAGCGGGTCTCGAAGAGGATGGGCGTCTCCTCGTGCACGTTGTGCAGCAGGAAGACGCGCGTGCGGAGGCCGGAGAGCAGCCGGTCGATCGCTCCCCGGTCGAAGGCCTCCCCCGCCGCCGTCGAAGCCCCCTCGAGACCGTCGAGCACGCGCGCCTTGTCGCGCTCGGTCTGCAGGCGGCCGAGGAACCAGGTACCGATGTTGGACAGCGCCTTGTAGTCGAGATCGACCGGGTTCTGCGTCGCGAGCACGATGCCGAGCCCGAAGGCGCGCGCCTGCTTGAGCAGGACGAGCATCGGCTTCTTCGACGGCGGCATGGCGACCGGCGGCAGGAAGCCGAAAACCTCGTCCATGTAGAGCAGGGCGCGGAGGCTGCTGGTGCCGGACTTGCCGCGCATCCAGGCGACCGTCTCGTTGAGCAGCAGGGCGACGAAGAACATCCGCTCCGAATCCGAGAGATGCGCGAGCGAGATGACGGCCAGCCGCGGTTTCCCTTCCGGCGTGTAGAGCAGCTTGTCCAGCGCCATCGCCTCGCCGCGCAGCCAGACGTCGAAGCCGGGCGCCGCGAGCAGGTTGTTGATGCGGAGCGCCAGGGCGAAGCGGTCGGCCGCCGGAAAGAAAGTCTCCAGATCCATCACGCCGACTTTGGCGACCGGCGGCTTCTGGAGATCGGCGATCAACGTCGCGAGGTCGTAGCCCCTGCCGGCTGTCCACGCGCCGGCGAGGAGCGTCGAGACGAGGATGTGCTCGCGGCTGCGCAGCGGATCGGCGTCGAGGCCCGCCAGCGACAGGAGACTGGTGGCCGCCGTCTCGACGCGGTCGCGGAAGAGGTCGCGGTCGTCGCGCAGGGCGGCCGGCGGCGCGGCGAACGACGCGAGGATCGAGATCGGCCGCCCGAGCTCGCTGCCCGGAGTGTAGAGAGCGACTTCCGCCGCGGCGCGCAGCTTGCGGATCCGTTCGCCGTCCTCGCCCCAGGCGGCGAGACCGTCCCGCCACTTCTTCGCCTCGGCGGCGGCGAGCTCGTCGCGCGTCGTTGCCTTGCGCGCCGCTTCTTCGGCGCGGACATAGGGCAGGAAATCCTCCGGCCGCAGTTCCGGGAAGGTCAGCAGGAGGTTCGAGAGATCCCCTTTGGGGTCGATGACGAGCGCCGGCACGCCGTCGATCGCGGCCTCCTCGAGCAGGCCGATTCCGAGACCGGTCTTGCCGCTGCCGGTCATGCCGGCGATCACCGCATGGGTCACGAGGTCGCGCGAGTCGTAGAGCAGCGGCTCCGTGCGCGTCTTCATCGTCGCCGGATCGACCGGCCGTCCGAGGTAGAACCAGCCCAGCTTCTCGAAGTCGTCCATCTCGCCTCCGCTGCCGAGATCCTACCGGGAGGGCCGGAGGTTTCAGGCGGAGCGATCGCTCCAGGCGCGCGGATCGAGCTCGTAGGGGAGCGGGGTGAGGTTCTCGAGGCCGGAGGCCGTCACCACCGCAAGATCCTCGAGGCGGACACCGAAGCCCCCCGCCGCGGGCTCGTAGAGCCCTGGCTCCAGAGTCACGACGTCTCCCGCTTCGATCAGGCCGTCCTCCGGCGCGCCGGCGTCGCGAAAGCTCGGCAGCTCGTGGAGCTCGTAGCCGACCCCATGGCCGAGATTGTGGACGTAGCCCCGCAGGGTGCCGGGGGTCGAGACGGGCGTCGGCCAGCCGCGCTCGTCGAGAAGGGCGCAGACCTGGCGCTGGACCTCCCAGCCCCGCTCGCCGGCGCGCGAGGCGCCGTGCGCCAGCTCGAGCGCCGCCAGCGTGTCGGCGTGAGCCCTCCGCAGCGCCTCCGGCGGCTCGCCGACGCAGAAGGTCCGCGTGCAGTCCGCGAAAAGATCCCCTTTCGGGAACAGATCGGCGACCAGCGATTCGCCGGCGCGCAGGACGCGATCGGGAGTTCCGGTCGTGTGCGGCACCCCCCCCTCCTCGCCCGGGGAGAGGATGTTCTCTCGCGGCTGCGTCAGTCCCTCGGCCGCGAAGTGCAGCGCCACCGCGCGCTTGAGACGCGCGACGGTCAGCGGCTCGCCTTCGAGCTCGAGGGCGCCCGAGGGCGTGATGCGTGCCGCCGCGAGGAGCGCAGCGATCCGCCGGAAGGCGTCGCCGGTGACGCGGGCGACGCGGCGGATCTCGGCGACTTCGGCCTCCGCCTTCCGCTTGCGCCAGCGCCGCAGCGCGGTCGCGCCGCTCGAGAACTCCCAGCCGCTCCCCGCAGCAGCGCCAGCGCCTCCGCCAGAGTGCCGGCCGGCCAGCTGCCCGCGAGGGCGATGCGCGACGGCGCGACGCCGCACCGCTCGAGAGCGGCGCTCGAACGCGGCGGCGAGGTAACCGGCGGCCTCGGGGTTCTCGCGCGCCAGCCGGGGCAGCTCGAGCAGCTCGGGCGGCAGGAGCTCGAGGCCGGTGGCCGCGGCCTCGTCGCGCTCCATCGGGGTCCAGTAGCCGAGCCGTGGCGTGCCGCCGACCGGCGCGACCACGAAGCCTCACCGAGGCGAGCGCCGCGCAGGAAGGGGGCGAGATCGGGCTCGGCGGCGCTCGACCCGAGCACCAGCAGCGCGGAGACGCCGAGCGGCTGGAGCTGCTGCTCCAGACCGGCGCTCGGCGCCGCTTCTCCGGGCGCCTCCCGGCGCGAGCTCACAGATGCGACGAAACGAGGTTCTTGAAGGCCGATTTCGGCATGGCGCCGACGGCACGCTCGACCGGCTGGCCCCCCTTGAAGACGACGAAGGCGGGGATGCTCGAGACCCGGAAGTGCATGGCGAGCTCCTGGTTCTCGTCGACGTTGACCTTGGCGACCTTGAGCTTGCCGCCCAGCTCGCCAGCCAGCTCGTCGAGCACCGGCGCCACCATGCGGCAGGGGCCGCACCAGGTAGCCCAGAAGTCCACCAGGACCGGCACGTCCGACTTCAGAACCTTCTCGGCGAAGCTCGCCTGGTCGACGGTAATCACGTTCTCACTCGCCATGGATTCCATCCCTTTCTATTGCTGGTCTGCGGTCGGCTTGGGCGACTCGACGCCGACGGCTCCCCTCTCAGAACGCGCCGGCCGGCGGAAGTATTCTCGCGCATCCGCCGCATCCCGCGCGATCTGCTCCGACAAGGCCTCGAGGGTGTCGAAACGGCGCTCCGCCCGGAGCCGGCAGGCGAAGGCGATCTCCACCGTCTCGCCGTAGATCTCCTCGGCGAAGTCGAAAAGGTGGATCTCCACCCGCGGCGCGGGGTCGCCGCCGCGGGTCGGGCGGATCCCGATGTTGGCGACCCCTTCGACCGTTCGATTCGTCCGGGGCAGGGCCAGTTTCGCCGCAGTAGACGCCGAAGGCCGGCAGCAGCGCTCCGGGCGCGTCGATGTTGGCGGTCGGCCATCCCAGGCGCCGTCCGAGCCGGTCGCCGGCGATCACCGTCCCCTCGACGGCATAGAGGCGCCCGAGAAGCCGGCGCGCCAGCTCGAGCTCGCCGGCGGCGACCGCCTGGCGGATCCGGCGTGGCCGACACCGCCTCGTCCCCCTCCGCGAGCTCCTCGACGCCGACGGCGGCGAAGCCGTGCGCGCCGCCCATGCGGCTGAGCAGGGCGAGTCGACCCTCTTCGCCCGCGCCCGAAGCCGAACCGCGATCCGACGTGGATCTCGCGCACCGCCAGCCGCTCGACGCAGGATCTCGCCGCACGAACTCCTCGGCTTCCATCGCCGCGAGCCTCGGGTTGAAGTCGAGCACCACGAGCGCGTCGAGCCCCGCCGCGCGCGAGCAGCCGCTCGCGCTGCCCGTCGGTGGTCAGGCGGCGCGGCGCTCGCGCCGGGTCGAGCAGGGCGAGCGGATGGGGCTCGAAACGTGAGCAGGACCGCCGGCGCGCCGAGCTCCCCTGCGCGCGCCACGACCCGCTCGAGCACCGCGCAGCTGTCCGCGATGGACGCCGTCGTAGTTGCCGATCGTCAGCACGCCGCCGCGCGGCCAGGGCGCGCCGGCGTCCTCGCTCGCGGAAGACGAGCACGTTCAGGCCGCCGGCGCCGGAACGACTCCCGGCATTCCGACCGGGCCGACGATCCGCCCGACGAGGTCGCTCGGAAAGGCGTCGGTGATCTCGACCTCGACGAAGCTGCCGGGCGCCGCGAAGCCGTCGTTGATCAGCAGGCGGCCGTCCACCTCCGGCGCCATGCCGCGATGCCGCCCCTCGAGCAGGTGCTCGCTCTCGGCGCAGGGTCCCTCGACCAGCGCCTCGATGCGGCGTCCGACGAGCGCCCGGCGTCGTGCGAGCGCGATCGGCTTCTGGGCGGCGAGCAGCCGCTTCCAGCGCCGCCTGGCCACCGCGGGCGACACCGCGCCGTCCAGCGTCGCGGCCGGCGTCCCCTCTTCGGCGCTGTAAACGAAGGCGCCGAGGTGATCGAACTCGATCCGCCGCACGAAGTCGAGCAGGTGGTCGAAGTGCTCGTCCTGCTCGCCCGGAAAGCCGACGATGAAAGTCGTGCGCAGGAAGATGCCGGGCGCCAGGGCTCGCGCCCGGTCGAGCAGGCGAAGGTAGCGCTCGGGCGAGCCCCCGCGCCGCATGCGGCGGAGGATCTCCGGGTGGCTGTGCTGGAGCGGAATGTCGAGGTAGCTGAGGAAACGCGGCTCGCTTCCCATCAGCCGGAGGAGATCCTCGTCGAGGGTGGTCGGATAGGCATAGAGGAAGCGGATCCAGGGAAAGCTCGTGGCGGCGAGGAGCGCCTCGACGAGCCGTACGAGGCCGTGCTTGCCGAGGCCGAGATCCTCGCCGTAGCGGGTCGTGTCCTGGGCGATCAGGCAGAGCTCGCGCGCCCCTTGCGCCTCGAGCGCCGCCGCCTCGGCGACCAGCGACGGGATGGTGCGGCTCCTGAAGCGGCCGCGCCACTGCGGGATCGCGCAGAAGGTGCAAGGGTTGTCGCACCCTTCCGCGACCTTCAGGTAGGCGTGGCCCCGGGTGGTCAGGACCCGTGGCGAGGTGTGGTCGAAGACCAGGTGCGCCGGGCCGGAGGGCGGCGGGCCACCGCCGAGCTCCACCACGTCGGCGACCGCGCCGAGCTGGTCGAGGCCGACGAAGCCGTCGATCTCCGGGATCTCCTGCTGCAGCTCCGCGCCGTTGCGTTGCGCGAGGCAGCCGGCCACCAGCAGCCGTCCGACGCCCGCGCCCTTGCGGGCGGCGATCTCGAGAATGGTCTCGATCGACTCCCGCTTCGCTTCGTCGATGAAGGCGCAGGTGTTGACGATCACCGTCCCGGCGTCGTCGAGGTCGGAGGTCGTCTCGTAGCCGCGCCGGGTCAGCTCGCCGAGGAGGATTTCCCCGTCGACGAGGTTCTTGGCGCAGCCGAGATTGATCAGGCCGATGCGGCGGGAAGGCGGGGCGTCCATGCGGGCGGGAGAGCCTAGCAGAGGGCTCCGCGGGCCTTTCTCCGGCCCGGCTGACCGCGCGGCCGCGGCGCAGTAGGATCCGCCGCCATGACCTTCCATCGTTCGACGTCCGTCGCGGGCGCGCTCCTCCTGCTGGCCGCGCTCCCGGCCGCCGCGGCGCCCGAGCCCTCGCGCGTTCACGCTCTCGTCGGCGCGCGCGTGGTGGTGGCGCCCGGCCGCACCCTTCCCGAGGCCACCATCGTGGTCCGGGACGGCCTCATCGCCGCGGTCGGCGCCCGCCTGGCGCCGCCGCCCGACGCCCGCATCTGGGACCTCAAGGGGAAGACCGTCTATGCCGGCCTGATCGACCTCTGGGTGCCGACAGCCTGGCCGCTCGACAAGCCCGGCGAGGCTCCCGCCACCGCCGCCGCGAATGCGGTGGTCCGGCCCGAGCGCGACGTCCTCGATCGTCCGCGTGACGAGAAGACCTGGAAGGCCTATCGCTCCGCCGGCTTCTCGACCGTGCTCCTCGTGCCTGCTGACGGCGTGCTGCGCGGACGGGGCGCGCTCGTCGACCTCGGAGACGACGCCGCTGCGGGCCTGCTGCGCGCCGGCGCCGTCACGGCGGCCGAGCTGCGCCCGGTCAAAGGCTGGGACGACTATCCCGAGTCGCACATGGGTGTCATCGCTCTCCTCCGCCAGTCCTTCCTCGACGCTCGCTGGCACCGCCAGGCGCAGGCCGCCTACCGGGCCAACCCGGCGCAGAGCCGGCCGCGCTACGACGCTTCGCTCGCGGCGCTCGAACCGGCGGCGCACGGCGAGATTCCGGTCGCCTTCGAGTGCGACAACGTCGCCGAGGAGCTGCGCGCCGCGGCGCTCGCCGAGGAATTCGGTCTGCGGGCCTGGATCGTCGGCGGCGGTGACGAGTACCGCCGGCTCGACGAGCTGCGGGCGCACAGCTATCCGCTCGTTCTTCCGCTCGCCTTCCCGGAGCGCCCGCAGGTCGGCGAGGGCGACGATCTGAGCGTAGGACTCGACGATCTCCGCCACTGGGACGCGGCGCCGGCCAACCCCGCCCGCCTCGCCGAGGGGAAGATTCCCTTCGCCCTGACCGCTTTCCGCCAGAAAGAGCCGGCAGCCTTCTGGAAGGCTCTGGCGAGCGCCGTCGAGCGCGGCCTGCCGGCCGATCGTGCCCTCGCGGCGCTCACCCAGGTCCCAGCCGAGTTCGCCGGCCTGTCGGGGCGCCTCGGCACGATCGAGGCCGGCAAGATCGCCAACCTCGTAGTGACCGACGGTGACCTGCTGGTCGCCGAACCGAAGATCGAGACCGTCTGGGTCGACGGCCAGCCCTTCGCGCACGAAGACGATCGCGCGACGCCGGCCAAGCCCGCGAAGGAGCGTGACCGATGAGCACCCGTTCGATGAGTCGCGCTCTTTGCGCGGTCCTGGCGCTCGCAACCCCCGCGCTCCCCGCCGCAACGGTCGATCCCGTTTCCGCCTGGAACTCGGGCGTGCCCGAGCAGCCGGCCGCGGTGCTCGTCCGTCACGCCACGATCTGGACCAGCACCGCGCAGGGGCGACTCGAAGACGCCGATCTGCTGGTGCGCCAGGGCAAGATCGTCGCGGTCGGAACCGGGCTGCAGGCTCCCGCCGGTGCGGTGGTCATCGACGGCTCTTCGCTCCATGTCACGCCGGGCCTGATCGACGCCCATTCCCACACCGGCGTGACCGGGCAAGTGAACGAGGGCACCCATATCTCGACCGCGGAGGTCCGCGTCGCCGACGTCCTCGACGCCAACGACGTCAATCTCTATCGCGAGCTCGCCGGCGGCCTCACCGTCGCCAACGTCCTGCACGGCTCGGCGAACGCGATCGGCGGCCAGAACGCGGTGATCAAGCTGCGCTGGGGCGCGCCGGCGCGCGGCCTTCTTCTCGAGGGGGCGCCCCCGGGCATCAAGTTCGCGCTCGGCGAGAATCCGAAGCAGAGCAACTGGAACCCCGACTCGCCGCGCTTCCCGCGCACGCGCCTCGGCGTACAGGAGATCCTGCGCGCCAAGTTCCAGGCGGCGCGCGACTACCAGCGCGCCTGGGACGACTTCCGCGCCGGCAGGAAGAAGAACGCCGTGCCGCCGCGCCGGGATCTCGAGATGGAGGCGATCGGCGAGATCCTGGCCGGCAAGCGGCTGGTGCACGCCCACTCCTACCGCGGCGACGAGATCCTGATGCTCCTCCGCGTCGCGGAGCAGTACGGCTTCCGCGTCGCGACGCTGCAGCACGCGCTCGAGAGCTACAAGGTCGCCGACGAAGTGGCGAAGCACGGCGCCGGCGCCTCGATGTTCAGCGACTGGTGGGCCTACAAGTACGAGGTGATCGACGCGATTCCCTGGGCCGGCGCCATCGACTGGCAGAAGGGCGTGCTGGTCTCCTTCAACTCCGACAGCGACGAGCTCGCGCGGCGGCTGAACCTCGAAGCCGCCAAGGCGGTGCGCTACGGCGGCGTGCCCGAGATCGAGGCGCTCAAGTTCGTGACCGCCAATCCGGCGCGCCAGCTCGGCATCGCCGACCGTGTCGGCACTCTCGAGCCGGGCAAGGACGCCGACTTCGTCGTCTGGAGCGGTTCGCCGCTCGATTCGACGTCGGTCTGCCTCGAGACCTGGATCGACGGCCGCAAGTATTTCGACCGTGCAGCCGACCGCGCGGCGCGCGCTGGTCTGGCCGCCGAGCGCGCGGAACTGCTCGCCAGAGTCCGCGCCGCGGCCGAGAAGGAGAAGGCCGGCAAGAAGGCGGACGGCAAGGAAGATCCCGCCGCGCCCGCTGGGAAACCCGGAACATCCGCGAGCGAGGTGACCCGATGATCCCCGTGCGCCGCACTCTCACCACCCTGACGGCGGCCCTCGCCCTGACGGCGGCTGCCGGCGCGGCGCCGATCGCCTACGTCGGCGCGACGCTCCACCCGGTCACGACGCCCGACATCCCCGATGGAACCCTGCTCGTCGACGGCGGTCGCATCGTGGCGCTCGGCAGCAGCGCCGCCGTCGCGCTGCCGCCGGATGCGCAGCGGGTCGACGTCGCCGGGCGCCACATCTGGCCGGGGATGATCGACGCCGCCACCAACCTCGGGCTGGTGGAGATCGACGCCGTGGGCGCCACGGTCGACGCGCGGGAGATCGGCGATTTCAATGCCGACCTGCGCGCCGAAGTCGCGTTCCACCCCGACAGCCGCCGGCTGCTTCCCGGTGTCGCCGGCGGCGTGCTGACGGCGAACGTGGTGCCCGATGGCGATCTCTTCGCCGGTTCCTCGGCGGCGATGCGCCTCGCCGGCTGGACCTGGGAAGAGATGACGATCGCCGCGCCCGTCGGCCAGCACCTCCGGTTCCCGGCCCAGATCCGGCCGACCGTCGGCTGGCGCCTGCCGACGGCCGAGGAGTTCGAAAAGACGCGCACCTCGCGCATGCGAAGGCTCGACCAGCTCGTCGGCGAAGCGCGCGGCTACGACCGCGCCCGCAGCGCGGCCGAGGCGGGAACGGGACCGGCGATCGACGTCGATCCGCGCTTCGAGTCCTTCCGCTCCGTCCTTGCCGGCACGACGCCGATCTTTCTCTGGGCCGACGAGAAGACCCAGATCGAGAAGGCGCTCGACTGGGCGAAGCAACAGGGCTTCACCCGCCTCGTCCTGGTCAGTGGCCCCGACGCGGCGCTCCTCGCTCCCCGCCTCGCGGAGGAGAAAGTCCCGGTCATCCTCGACGGCGTCCTGCGGCTCCCCGATCGCCCCGACGACGCCTACGACGCGGCCTACAGCGCCGCGGGGCGCCTGCAGGCGGCGGGAGTGCGGATCGCGTTCACCGACGGAGGCACTTCCGAGAACGCGCGCAACCTCCCCTTCCACGCCGCGATGGCGGTGGCGTTCGGCCTGCAGCGCGAGGCGGCGCATCGCGCGCTCACTTCGGATGCCGCGGCGATCCTCGGCATCGCCGACCGCGTCGGCTCGCTGGCGCCGGGCCTCGAAGCGACTTTCTTCGTCTCGGACGGCGATCCGCTCGACATTCGGAGCCACGTCGAGCGCTCCGTCATTCGCGGCGCAGAGGTCGACCTCACCCGCGATCCGCAGCACGAGCTCTGGGAGCGTTATCGCGCGCGCCCGGCGCCGGCCGCGACGAACTGAGAAACCGCCGCGCCGACGCTGCCCTCGCCAAGGAGTCCGCCGATGATCCGCCGCGCGCGCGCCGCCCTTTCGATCGCCTGTCTGCTGCTGCTCCCGGCCGCCGCGCGCGGCCAGGACGAGATCGTCCAGGACCCGCACACCTACTCGCGGCCGGACGAGGTAGCGGTGACCCGGCTCGAGCTCGCGCTGACCGTCGATTTCGCGACCCGTCGCCTCGAGGGAGAGGCGACCTGGAGCTTCGAGCGACGCAATCCCGGCGCCGACGAGCTGCGCCTCGATACCCGCGACCTCGACATCCTCGGAGTGCGCCTCGACGACGCGCCGGTCGACGTCCTCTACCGGCTCGGCGACGCCGATCCGATCCTCGGGCGAGGCCTCACCATTCCGCTCGGGCCGACGACGCGCCGCGTCCACATTCGCTACCGGACCCGGCCCGAGGCCGCCGCGCTGCAGTGGCTGGAGCCGGCGCAAACGAGCGGCGGGCGCTCCCCCTTTCTCTTCTCGCAATCGCAGGCGATCCTCGCCCGCACCTGGGTTCCCTGCCAGGACACGCCCGCCGTCCGCTTCACCTACGACGCCCGCCTCCGCGTCCCCGCCGACCTGCTGGCGCTGATGAGCGCCGAGAACCCGCAGAAGCGGAGCGCCGACGGCAGCTATCGCTTTCGGATGCAGCAGCCGATTCCGTCGTATCTGCTCGCGCTCGCGGTCGGCGATCTCGAATTCCGTCCGCTCGGCCCCCGCACCGGCGTCTACGCCGAGCCGTCGGTGGCGGGCCCGGCGGCCTGGGAGTTCGCCGACACCGAGGCGATGATGAAGGCGGCCGAGAAGCTCCTCGGCCCCTACCACTGGGGGCGCTACGACCTGCTGGTCCTCCCCCCCTCTTTCCCCTATGGCGGCATGGAGAACCCCCGTCTCACTTTCGCGACACCGACGTTGATCGCGGGCGACCGCTCGCTCGTCGGCACCGTCGCGCACGAGCTGGCGCACTCTTGGTCGGGCAACCTGGTGACCAACGCGACCTGGAACGACTTCTGGCTCAACGAAGGATTCACGACCTACTTCGAGCATCGCCTGCTCGAGGCGGTCTACGGCAAGGACGCCTCCGAGACGTCGATCGCGCTCGGCCGACAGGAGCTCGACGAGTACCTGCGCGAGCCCGGCGTGACGCCGCGCGACAGCTGGCTCCTGCAGGACCTGGCGAGTCGCGACCCCGACGACGCCCCGGGCGCCGTCGTCTACGAGAAGGGCGCGCTTCTTCTCCACACCCTCGAACAGGCGGCCGGCCGGGCGCGCTGGGACGCCTTCCTGCGCCGCTACTTCGGCGCCAACGTCTTCCGGCCGATGACCACCCAGCGCTTCCTCGATTTCGCGCGGGCCGACTTCGGCGAGAGGGCGCCGGCCGTCCTCGAACAGGTCGACCTCGCGGCCTGGATCCTCGGGCCGGGCGTTCCCCGGGGCGCCTACGAGCCCCATTCCGAAGCGCTGGCCGCGGCGGATCGCGAGCTGGCGCGCTTCCGCGCCGGCGCATCGGCCGCTGAGCTCGCGACGGCGGGGTGGAACAGCGCGCAATGGGTGCGCTTCGTGCGCGGGCTCGACGGCTCGACCGGCGCCCGCCTCGCGGAGCTCGATGCCGCCTTCGGCCTCTCGCGCTCGAGCAACGACGAGATTCTCGCCGTCTGGCTGCTGCAGGCCGTTCGGGCGCGCTACGACGGGGCGAACCCGGCGCTCGAAAATTTTCTCGGTCGCGTCGGCCGGCTCAAATTCGTGCGGCCGATCTACACCGAGCTGGCGAGGACTCCGGAAGGGGCCGCGCGGGCAAGGGCCCTCTTCGCGCGCGTGGCGGCGACGTCCCATCCGGTGACCCGGGCGACGATCGCAGCGCTGCTCGCCGCGCCGCGCTGACCCGAGTCAGGGCACCGTCACGACGACCTTGCCGAGCGGTCTCCCGCGCTCGACGAAGGCGTAGGCCTCCGCGATGCGCTCGAACGGGAAGACCCGGTCGACGAGCGGCAGGAGCTCGCGCCGCGCCAGACGCGCGGCACCGAAGGCCAGAAACCCCTCGACCAGCGCCCGCTTCTCGCTCCGGCTGCGCGGCCGCAGGACCGATCCCCGCAGGGTGAGGCGCTGGCGGAGAACGAGTCCGAGATCGATCTCGGCCCGTCGTCCCGCCATCAGGCCGACCAGCACCAGCCGCCCGCGCGGCGCGAGCGCGGCGAGGGCGCGCGGCAGGACGTCGCCGCCGACCAGGTCGAGCACCAGGTTCACCTCGCCGCCAGCGAGGGCCGGAAGCTCGTCGATCGGAACGATTTCGTCGGCGCCGAGCGGCCGCAGCTGCTCGAGCCGCTCGCGATCGCGGGCCGCGGCGACGACGACGGCCCCCAGCGCCCTGGCCAGGGTCACGCAGTAGCTGCCGACGCCGGAGGTCGCGCCGGTGATCAGGACCCGCTCGCCGGCGCGCAGCTTTCCCTCGACCACCAGGTTGGTCCACGCCGTGAGGGCCGCCTCGGGGAGCGCCGCCGCCTCGACCCAGCTCCAGCTCTCGGGAACCGGCAGCAGCTGCCCCGCCGGCGCCGCGACGAGCTCGGCATGGCCGCCGCCGGCGAGCAGCGCCGCGACCCGGTCGCCGACGCTCCAGCCCTCGACGCCGGTGCCGCAGGCGACGATCTCGCCGGCCGCCTCGAGCCCCGGGATGGCGCTCTCTCCCCTCGGCGGCGGGTACTCGCCGCGCATCTGCAGGAGGTCGGCGCGATTGAGAGCGGTGGCGCGCACCGCGACGAGAACCTCCCCCTCGCCGGGCCGCGGCTCGGGCTGCTCGGCGAGCACGGGTAGGCCCTGCCGGCCGGGAGTCGCTGGGTGGACCGCGCGCATGGTGACCGGCGGCAACCTACCGCAGCGCCGGTCCGGCGCCAATCCCCGCCGCATCGCATTGCCCCGTGGGATCGCAGAGAATCCGCGCATGAGCGATGTCTCCGGATTCCTCGAGCCCGTTTTGGGGCGCGCCCTCCCCTGGCTCTATCGCGACAGCCGCAGCTGGACGATCGTCGGCCTGCTCGGCAACGCCGTCTTCTCGAGCCGGTTCATCATCCAGTGGCTCTACTCCGAGCGGCGCAAACAGCTCTACGTGCCGCCGGTCTTCTGGCACCTGTCGTTCTGGGGGAGCCTGATCTCGTTCGTCTACGCGCTGCACATCGACAAGCTGCCGATCATCCTGTCGTTCGTCTTCCTTCCCTTCCTCTACTTCCGCAACCTGGTGCTGATGCGCCGCAGTGGACCGCTGCCGGAGACGCGGGACGGAAGGGTGACCCGGCGCGATCAGGTCTCGTCTTCGACCGGCATCTCGGCGGCGACCGCCAGCGCTTCCTGGCGCGGATAGCCCGCCCTGGCCAGCGCGGCGGCGAGCTCGTCGAGGATCGCCGGGTCGTCGATCGTCGCCGGCATCTTCCAGGCGCGGCCGTCGGCGATCGCCCGCACCGTCCCGCGCAGGATCTTGCCCGAGCGCGTCTTCGGCAGGCGGGTGACGATCAGCGCGGTCTTGAACGCCGCCACCGGGCCGATCCGATCGCGCACCAGGCCCACCGCATCGTGGGCGATCTCGCCGTGCGTGCGCTTGGTGCCCGACTTCAGGACCAGGAAGCCGATCGGCAGCTGCCCCTTCATGGCGTCGGCGACGCCGACGACGGCGCACTCGGCGACGTTCGGATGCGAAGCGAGGACCTCCTCGATCGCGCCGGTCGACAGCCGGTGTCCGGCGACGTTGATGATGTCGTCGGTGCGCGACATGACGTACACGTAGCCGTCCTCGTCGATGTGCCCGGCGTCGGCGGTCTTGTAGTACCCCGGAAACTCGGCGAGGTAGGTCTCGATGTAGCGCTTGTCGGCGTTCCAGAGAGTCATCAACGACCCCGGAGGCAACGGCAGCTTCGCCACCAGCGCGCCGGTCCTGCCGCGCGGGACCTCGTGGCCCTGATCGTCGAGAACGCGGAGGTCCACTCCCGGCACGGGCCGGGTCGGCGAACCCTCCTTGACCGGCAGCGCCTCGATGCCGAGGCAGTTGGCGCACAGCGACCAGCCGGTCTCGGTCTGCCACCAGTGGTCGATCACCGGCACGCCGAGCTTCGATTCCGCCCAGTGGAGGGTGTCGGGATCGGTCCGCTCGCCGGCGAGGAAGAGGGCGCGGAAGCGCGACAGGTCGTGGCCCTCGATCTTCTCCCCCTCGGGATCCTCCTTCTTGATGGCGCGGAAGGCGGTCGGCGCGGTGAACAGCACGCGCACGCCGTGCTGCGCGACGACGCGCCAGAAGGCGCCGGCGTCGGGCGTCCCGACCGGCTTGCCTTCGAAGAGGATCGTGGTGTTGCCGTTGAGCAGCGGCCCGTAGACGATGTACGAGTGGCCGACCACCCAGCCGACGTCCGAGGCGGCCCAGAAGACCTCCCCGGGGTCGACGCCGTAGACGTTCTTCATGCTCCAGTGCAGAGCCACGGCGTGGCCGCCGTTGTCGCGCACGACGCCCTTGGGCTCCGCCGTCGTCCCCGACGTGTAGAGGATGTAGAGCGGGTGGGTCGCCGGCACCGGCACGCAGTCGTGCGGGCGGGCCAGCGCCATGGCGTCGAACCAGTCGATGTCGCGCTGCGGGTCGAGCACGCAGGGGCACTCCGGCCGCTGCAGGACGACGCTCCGCCAGGGCTTGTGGCTGGCGAGCTCGATCGCCTTGTCGAGCAGCGGCTTGTACTCGACGATTCGTCCCGGCTCGATGCCGCACGAAGCCGAGACGATGACCCGCGGCCGCGCGTCGTCGATGCGCGTCGCCAGCTCGTTGGCGGCGAAGCCGCCGAAGACGACCGAGTGGATGGCGCCGATGCGCGCGCAGGCGAGCATGGCGATCACCGCCTCGGGCACCATCGGCATGTAGATCACCACCCGGTCGCCGAAGCCGACGCCCATCCGGGCGAGCGCGCCGGCGAAGAGGGCGACTTCGTGCTTCAACGCGCGGTAGGTGATGGTGCGCAGGACGCCGGTCACCGGGCTGTCGTAGATCAGCGCCCGCTGCTCGCCCCGCCCGTTTTCGACCTGGCGGTCGACGGCGTTGTAGCAGGTGTTGAGCTCGCCGCCCGCGAACCAGCGGTAGAAAGGCGGGTTGGAGTCGTCGAGAACGCGGCGCCAGCGACGGTCCCAGTGCAGATGTCCGGCGGCCTCGGCCCAGAAACCCTCCGGGTCGCTCATCGAGCGGGCGTACACCTCGTCGAATCGCCCCATGCGCACCTCCCGTCCGCCACCCGGCGTCGCCTCGAGGCCGGGCCCGGACCGTCTCAATCGCTGATCAACCCCGGCTCGCCTCCAGCAGCTTCTCGACCACCGACGGATCGGCCAGGGTCGTGATGTCGCCGAGGTCGCTCGTGTCGCCGCTCGCGATCTTGCGCAGGATGCGGCGCATGATCTTGCCGGAGCGGGTCTTCGGCAGGCCGGGCGCGACGACGATGCGGTCGGGCGTCGCGATCGGGCCGATCACCTGCCGCACCTGCTCCTTCAGCATGCCGGTGAGCTCGTCGGCGTCGTAGCTCTCGTACTCCGGAGTCACGATCACGAAGGCGAAGATGCCGGTGCCCTTGATGTCGTGCGGGAAGCCGACGACCGCCGCCTCGGCCACCGCGGCGTGGGCCACCAGCGCGCTCTCGACCTCGGCGGTGCCGAGCCGGTGCCCCGAGACGTTGAGCACGTCGTCGACGCGGCCGGTGATCCAGTAGTAGCCGTCCTCGTCGCGCCGGCAGCCGTCGCCGGTGAAGTAGAGCCCCGGGTAGCGCGAAAAGTACGTCTCGCGGAAGCGGGAGTGGTCGCCGTAGATCGTGCGCGCCTGGCCGGGCCACGAGCGGCGCAGGCAGAGGTTGCCCGAGACGCTCGTTGCCCTCGATCTCGTTGCCCTGCTCGTCGACCAGCACCGGCTCGACGCCGAAGAACGGCAGCGTCGCCGAGCCCGGCTTGCACGGCGTGGCGCCCGGCAGGGGCGTGATCAGGATGCCGCCGGTCTCGGTCTGCCACCAGGTGTCGACGACCGCGCAGCGCCCGTCGCCGACCACGTCGTGGTACCACTGCCAGATCTCGGGATTGATCGGCTCGCCGACCGAGCCGAGCACGCGCAGCGACTGCCGGGAGTAGCGCTTCACCCAGTCGTTCCCCTCGCGGGCGATGGCGCGCAGCGCGGTCGGCGCGGTGTAGAAGATGTTGACTCCGAGGTCGTCGACGATCCGCCAGTAGCGGCCGGGATCGGGATAGAGCGGGATCGACTCGAACATCACCGTCGTCGCGCCGTTGGCCAGCGGACCGTAGAGGATGTAGCTGTGGCCGGTGATCCAGCCGATGTCGGCGGCGCAGAAGAAGACGTCGCCCGGGTGGTAGTCGAAGACCAGCTTGTGGGTCATCGCCGCGTAGACCATGTAGCCGCCGGTCGTGTGCAGGACGCCCTTCGGCTTGCCGGTCGAGCCCGAGGTGTAGAGCGTGAACAGCGGCGACTCGGCGTGCATCCACTCCACCGGGCAGGTCGAGCGCTGGCGGGCGGTCTCCTCGTCGAGCCAGAGGTCGCGCCCCTGCCGCATCGGCACGTCGGCGTCGGTGCGGCGCGCCACCAGCACGCGCGTGACGTCGCTCAGGCCGTCGATGGCGCGATCGACCGTCGCCTTGAGCGGGATCTTCTTGCCGCCGCGCAGGCCCTCGTTGGCGGTGATCACCATCTTGGCGCCGGCGTCGAGGATCCGTCCGCGCAGCGACTCGGCCGAGAAGCCGGCGAAGACCACCGAGTGCACCGCGCCGATGCGCGCGCAGGCGAGCATCGTGTAGGCGAGCTCGGGAATCATCGGCAGGTAGATGACGACGCGGTCGCCCTTGCTGATGCCGTTGTGGAGCAGCACGTTGGCGACGCGCGCCACGTGATGCTTGAGCTCGGAGTAGGTGATCGTGCGGTACTCGCCCGGCTCGTCGCCCGCCCAGATGATCGCGGTCTTGTCGGGCTGCGTGCCGAGATGGCGGTCGACGCAGTTGAAGCAGGCGTTGAGCCGCCCGCCGCCGTACCAGGAGAAGTCGACCTCCTTCATGTCGACGTCGAGAATCGAGGACGGCGGATGGAACCAGCTGATGATCTCGGACTGCTTCCGCCAGAAGCCCTCGGGGTCGTCGAGCGACAGGCGATAGAGACGCCGGTACTCTTCGAGCGAGCGGATGTGAGCACGCGCGGCGATCTCGGGCTTGACGGGAATCATCGGCCAGCCTCCTCTCGACAGCGGGTACGAATGAACGGCCGCATTCTAAGGTCCAAGTCTCCGACATTTTGACCGCCCCGTGGGGCGGTGGCTTGACCGTTCGGCGGAGCGTGGTACGGTCGCGCCACGCCTCTTAGGGTTCGCCTGCCTAATCGCCAAGCGAACGACTCCGCCGGAAGCAGTTCCGGCGGTTCGAAATAGGCGCCGGAAGGCGCCACTGGCTCATCGGACGGCTCATTCCGGGCCGCGCCGTCACGAGCCCAACGGGGAGGCGTGATGGGAATGATCGGCAAGGGGAAGGTGGCCGCAGCAGTCTTCGTCGCCGCGGCACTCGGCGTCGCGGCGCCGGGGATGGCGCAGCTGCAGTGGAAGTCGGCCGACGAGAAATTGACCTTCAAGGTCGGAGTTCTCGGCCAGCTCCAGGGCGAGTCGATCGACGTCGCCGACACCAACGACACGGCGCAGAATCTCTTCATCCGCCGGGCCCGCCTGCTCATGAACTTCACGCTCGGCGACAAGCTCAGCGTGTTCATGGACACCGACAGTCCGAACCTCGGCAAGTCGAACGCCGCTCGGCGTCAAGGACACGGGCGACATGTACATCCAGGATTTCGTGGTCTCCTGGAAGTTCAATCCCGGTCTCAACCTCGACGGCGGCATGCTCCTGCCGGCCCTCTCCTACAACCACAACCAGTCCGCGGCGTCATTGATGCCGGTCGACTACGGCGCCTACACCTTCGTCGAATCCGCGCCGATCGGCGCCCGCGTCGGCCGCGACTACGGCGTTCAGCTGCGCGGCTACGCGGCCGAAAACCATTTCGAGTACCGCGTCGGCATGCTGCAGGGCAGCCGCGGCATCAACGCCTCGAACGGCCTGCGCTACTACGGCCGCGCGATGTACTCGTTCTTCACGCCGCAGGTCGGCCTCTTCTACCGCGGCACCTCGCTCGGCAAGACCAAGACGGTCTCGATCGGCGGCAGCTTCGACACCCAGGAGGACTACGAGGCGTACGGCTTCGACTTCTTCGCCGACATCCCGATGAAGGACGGCAACGGCCTGACCTTCCAGGCCGATTTCACCCAGTCGGACGGCGACGTCTTCCTGCCCACCCTCGCCAAGCAGAACGACACCCTGTTCGAGCTCGGCTACTACTTCGCGGGCGCCAAGGTGATGCCGTTCCTGCAGTACGCGCAGAAGAACCTCAACGACGCGGCGGGCAACGACGAGGCGCGGACCAGCATCGGAATCGGCTTCTTCCCCTCCGGGCACAACCACAACATCAAGCTCTCCTACACCCAGATCGACCCCAAGGTCGGCGACACGCTCGACCAGATCCTCGTGCAGTGGCAGGTCTTCCAGTTCTGATCACAGGAGGGGACTCGATCATGTCGGCACACCTCACCGAGGAACAGAAGAAGGCTTACTGGCGCTACAACTCGCGCCTCACGCTCACGCTCCTGGCGATCTGGTTCGTCGTCGCCTACCTGCTCGGGGGCCTTTTCGCCGGCGACCCTGAACAAGGTGACCTTCATCGGCTTCCCGCTCGGCTACTACGTCGCCGCGCAGGGCTCGATCATCGTCTTCGTGATCGAGATCGCGCTCTACGCGAAGCTGATGAACAAGAAGGACGCGGAATTCGGCCTGACGGAGGATTCCAAGTGAATCTCAAGAAGATCTTCACTCTCTACACCGTCGGATTCCTCGGCGTCACCATCCTGATCGGCCTTGCCGAGGCCTTCTTCGACCTGCCGAACCGCTGGGTCGGCTGGATCTTCATGGGCCTTTCGCTCGGCATCTACGTCGTGATCGGCATCCTCACCCGCACCTCCGATCCCGACCAGTACTACGTCGCGGGCCGGGGAGTTCCCGCGATCTACAACGGCATGGCGACCGGCTCGGACTGGATGTCGGCGGCCTCGTTCATCTCGATGGCGGGCGCCCTCTCGATCCAGGGCTTCTCCGGCCTCGCCTACATCATGGGCTGGACGGGAGGCTACCTCCTGCTCGCCGTCTTCCTCGGGCCCTACCTGAGGCAGTTCGGCGCCTACACGATTCCGGACTTCCTCGGCGCGCGCTACGGCGGCAATGCGGCGCGCATCGTCGGCGTGGTGGCGGCGATCATCTGCTCGTTCACCTATCTGATCGCCCAGGTCACCGGCGTCGGGCTGATCGTCTCCCGCTTCATCGGTCTCGACT
This sequence comes from Thermoanaerobaculia bacterium, assembly GCA_963699245.1. Taxonomy (GTDB): domain Bacteria; phylum Acidobacteriota; class Thermoanaerobaculia; order Multivoradales; family JAGPDF01; genus JACTMI01. Next base: position 411,061 of record OY969426.1, on the reverse strand, counting down.
TCAAAGTCGGCGTCTTCGTCGGCCTGATCGGCGTTCTCTTCTGCTCGGTGCTCGGCGGCATGCGCTCGGTCACCTGGACCCAGGTCGCGCAGTACATCATCCTGATCCTCTCGTACCTGGTGCCCGTCGTCGTCCTGTCCTGGCAGATCTTCCACGTGCCGGTTCCGCAGCTCACCTACGGGCAGCTCCTGCAGCGCAACAGCCAGTTCGCCATTCAGGTGACGCGAGACCCGCAGGAGAAGGCCACGCGCGCCGCCTGGAAGGCCGAGGCCGACGCCGCCGACGCCAAGCTCAAGGATCCGGCGACGCCGGCCGAAGAAAAGGCGAAGCTCACCGCGATCAAGACCACGGCCACGACCCAGGCCAAGGCGCCGGCGGCCTCCGACGACGCCAAGATCAGCAACTACCTGACGGTTCCGTCCGGCAAGGGGATGTGGAACTTCCTCGCGCTTACCTTCTGCCTGATGATCGGCACGGCGGGATTGCCGCACATCCTGACCCGCTACTACACGACGCCGTCGGTGCGCGAGGCGCGCACCTCGGTCGGCTGGTCGCTCTTCTTCATCTTCCTGCTCTACTTCACGGCGCCGGCCTATGCGGCGTTCTCCCGGTTCGCCGTCTACACCCGACTGGTCGGCCAGAAGGTCGCCGACCTGCCCTCCTGGGTCACGCTGTGGAAGCCCGCCGGGCTCTTCGACGTCGTCGACAAGCTCGGGGACGGCGTCATTCAGCTCGCCGACTTCGTGGTCAAGAGCTCGGACTTCGTCGTCCTGGCGACGCCGGAGATCGCCGGGCTGCCGTTCGTCATCACCGGCCTCGTCATGGCGGGCGGCCTCGCCGCCGCGCTCTCGACGGCGGACGGCCTGCTGCTGACGATCGCCAACGCCATCTCGCACGACCTCTACTTCAACGTCATCAACCCCAAGGCCACCCTTATCCGCCGGCTGACGATCACCAAGGTCCTCCTGATCGTGACCGCTCTCATCGCGGCCTGGGTGGCGACCTTCCGCCTGGCGATCATCGTCGAGCTGGTCGCCTGGGCCTTCAGCCTCGCCGGCGCCTCGTTCTTCCCGGCGTTGGTGATGGGCATCTGGTGGAAGCGCGCCAACAAGCCGGGGGCCGTCGCCGGCATGCTGGCCGGACTTCTGGTGACCCTGTTCTACATGATCGGATCCCGGTTCTACGGCCTCTCGTGGTTCGGGACGGCGACCATCGCCTCCGGCGTCTTCGGTCTGCCGGTCGGCATCCTGACCATCTGGGCCGTCTCGCTGCTCACCAAGGCGCCGCCGCTGGACCTCCAGCAGGTGGTGGCCAACGTCCGGTATCCCACCGGGGGCGGCGTCCGACCCACCGCTTTGGGCACTCAGGGCGTCACGCACTAGGTCTCGGCAGCTGCTGATCTTCCGCCGGGCGGAGTAGGATTCCGCCCGGCTTTCTTCTTCCTCCGACGATGACCCTTCGCCTCCTCCTGCTGCTCCGCCTGGTGGCGTTCATCGCCGTCTTCTACCTCGCCCTGCACCTCGTCGTGGCGCGTTTCTCCCGCAAGCCCGGGAGCAAGCTGCTCTGGTTCTTCGAAGTCCTGACCGGTCCGTTCACCCGCTTCGCCGCCCGCTTCACCCCGGCCGATACGCCCCCTTCCCGCCTGCTCTGGTACGCGTTCGCGGGGTGCGTGGCGATCTGGATGGCGGCGGTGGTGGCTCTCGAGCTTCTCGTCAGCCGTTCGGGCTGACGAGCCCTCCCGAAAGCGTCAAGACATCTCGCCGAGGGTCTCCGCGCGCAGTCGCTGGCGCAGCAGCAGGAAGAGCTCCGCGGTCGCCAGCGCATCGTCGAGCGCATCGTGCTCGTTGGCCGGCGGCAGCCCGAATCGCGCCCGCGCGGCCCCGAGGCTGGTCCCTTCCTGCTGCCGGGGATAGGCCATCGTCGCCATCCGTTCGAGCAGACGCACGGTATCGACGACCGGAGGCTTCGGCCAGATTCGACCCGCCGTCGCGCAGGCTCTGCGGAGGAAGGAGACGTCGAGCGCCGCGAAGTGGACCAGAAGCACCCCTTCGGCCAGTCGCTCGAGCGCCGCGGCGACAGCGTCACCGAGCGGCAGCCCCTGCGCGACCTCGCCCGGCAGCAACTGGTGAACGTGAAAGCCGCTGCCCAGCGGCGCGTCGGGATGGCGGGGCTGGACGAGCGCCGAGAAGCGCTCGCCCCACCGGATGCTTCCGCTGCGAATCGGAACCATCCCGATCGCCAGGATTTCGTCGCGCTGAACATCGAGACCCGAGGTCTCGAGGTCGAGCGCCCAGAAGACGGTCTCCAGCCAGCTCGCCCGCCGGGAGCCGCGACCCGGGCGACTCCAGAAAGGGCTCAAGCGGGCTTCTCGACCGCGTAGTCGAGCGCCAGCTCTTCCTGCAGCTCGCGCACGCTGAGGAAAGTGTCCTTCAGATGCCGCCGCTCCAGAGCCGAGAGCGCCGCGAGCTCGACCGCGTTGGTGAACGGCCGTCCGGCGCGACGGGCGGTGAGCTGCGCGTCGAGCCGCATCCGAATCAGGAACCGGAAGGCTTCGCTCAGGGTCTCGGCGGCCTCGGTTCGCATTGCGCCGCGCGCCGCGGCGCCCTCCAGGCGGTCGAGAGTCGACCGCTCGACAACCCCGGCCGCGAGGGCCCGGACGCGCGCCATGCCGACGATCGGCATGATCCCTCCCCCCTTGAGATCAATGCCGGAGCTCCCCGAATGCAGGCGGTGGAAGAACCCGAGAGGCGGGTGGAACTGCAGCGAATTCTGGGCCAGGAGCCGGAGGAAAAGCGGTGCGTGACGTGCCTTCGCGACGAGCGACTCGAGCGACTCCAGCGAGAGGTCGCCGTGGACCGCCCGGAAATCGAAGAAGCTCGCCGCATCGAGCAGCGCCTCGGGCTCGGGCGTCTGGATCCACCCCTCGAACTTCGCCTGCCACTCGGCCAGCGGATGGCACCAGCGGGTCGCCATGAAGCCCCCGGGGCAGGGCGGAAAGCCCAGCGCGAGCAGCGCGTCGACCGTGCGCGTCGCGAGGCGCGTGAAGTAATCGCGCGCCGCCGGACTGTCGTCCCGAAAGACGAGAGCGTTGTCCTGGTCGGTCGGCAGGATCTGTTCGTGGCGCCCCTCCGAGCCGAAGACGATCCAGGCGTAGGGACAGGGCGGTGGACCGAGCTCCTCCTCGCCCAGGCGCAACAGCCGGGACGAGAGCGCCGCGTAGACCGAAGCGACGATGCGTCCGATGCGCGCCGCTTCGAGGCCCCCCGCCGCCAGTCGCTCCACCATCGCGATCTGCTCGCCGGTGAAGTCGGCCAGCGCCGCCGTACCGCCGTGGCGATCGACGCGCTTGAGAAGGTGCAGCGGACTCCGGGTCATCTGACGCATCAGGTCCGTCTGGGTGACGACACCTAGCACCTCGCCGTTCTCGACCAGCGGGACGTGGTGAATGCGATGCTCGAGCATCTCTAGCAGGACTTCGAAGAGCGAGGCGTCCGGCGGAGCCGTCCGGCACGGCCGGGTCATCACCGTGCGCGCCAGGGTGCGCGGGTCGAGACCGCGCGCCACGACCCGGCTGCGCAGGTCGCGGTCGGTCAGGATGCCGAGTTGATGGTCTTCGATGAGCACCGAGCTGACGTGCTCGTTCGACATCACGCGGGCCGCATCGGCGACCGTGGCCTCGGCGTCGACGAACACGGGCTGCCGGTGCACGGCGCTGCGCGCGGCGGCGGTCAGGTCGGCTGGCAGCGCCGCCCCCTCGCTGCTGGTCGAGATGCGCAGGCGCTCGGCGAGGCTGGCGAGGAAGAACGAAGCGACGCCGGGTTCGTCGAGCATGGGCCGCATTGTCGCGACCGGCAGGCAGTAGAGCAGCGTCTCCTCCGCCGCGGTGGCGTCGAAGCGGGGACTGCCGCCGCCGACGAACGACGCCGCGCCGACCAGCTCGCCCACCTCGCAGACCTCGACGAGATGCGCATCGCGCTCGAGGCGCACCGAGCCCTTGCGCACGACGTAGAGGAAGGCAGTCGGCGGGTCGCGCCGCCGCAGGATAGCCTCCCCTGCCGCCACGAAGCGCACCTCGAGGGTTGATTCGAGACGATCGAGATCACCCTCCGAAAGCCGGTCGAAGGGCGGATGGAGACGCAGGAAGTCGCGCGGGCTCATCGCGGGCTCCGCCTATGCTGCCAGAAACTCCCAGCTGCGGCGCCGCCCCGCCGGACGGCGTCCGGCGACGATCGTCTCAGGGATAGATCTTGTAGAGCAGCCGCGGGTAGGGAATCGTCTCGCGGACGTGCTCGAGCCGCCCCATCCAGGCGACGAAGCGCTCGAGGCCCATGCCGAAGCCCGAATGCGGGCAGCTGCCGTACTTGCGCACGTCGAGGTACCACTGGAAAGCCTCGACCGGCAGATCGTGCGACTGGATCCGGTCGAGCAGCAGCTCGTGGTCGTGGATGCGCTGGCTGCCGCCGATGATCTCGCCGTAGCCCTCGGGCGCCAGGATGTCGAGCCCCAGTACCACGCGCGGATCGGTCGGATCGGGCTGCATGTAGAACGCCTTGAAGGCGGCCGGGAAGCGGCTGACCATGACCGGACGATCGAAGTCGGCCGCCAGCAGCGTCTCCTCGTCGGCGCCGAAGTCGTCCCCCCAGGCGATCGGGTTTCCCTTGGCGTTGAGCTTCTCGATCGCCTCGCTGTAGGTGATGCGCGGGAAGGGCCCCACGACGCGCTCGAGCGGCGAGGTGTCGCGCTCGAGCACCTTGAGGTCCTCGCGGCAGCGATCGAGCACCCGCGCCACCAGCGAGACGACGAACTCCTCTGCCAGGTCGCAAAGACCGTCGAACTCGAGGAAAGCGACCTCGGGCTCGACCATCCAGAACTCCATCAGGTGGCGCCGCGTCTTCGACTTCTCGGCGCGAAAGGTCGGGCCGAAGCAGTAGACCTTGCCGAAGGCCGAGATCGCCGGCTCGAGATAGAGCTGTCCGGACTGCGACAGGAAAGCCTTTTCGCCGAAGTAGTCGGTCTCGAAGAGGGTCGACGTCCCCTCGCACGCCGCCGGGGTGAGGATCGGCGAGTCGATGCGGACGAAGTCGCGCTCGTAGAAGAAATCGTGGATTCCCTGCTCCACCTCGCTGCGGATACGCAGCGCCGCGCGCTGCCGCGACGAGCGGATCCAGAGGTGGCGGTTCTCCATGAGAAACGCGGTGCCGTGGTCCTTCGGGGTGATCGGGAAGTCGAGCGTCAGGTGGTCGACCCGGAAGTCGGTGAGGCCGAGCTCGACGCCCGAGGGGGCGCGCTTGTCCTCGCGCACGATGCCGGTGACGGTGACGGTGGATTCCTGGGTCGCGCGCTCGAGCTCGTTCCACGCCTGCTCGGAGACGTCGGAGCGCGAGGAGACGGCCTGGACGACGCCGCTGCCGTCGCGGAACTGGATGAAGTGAATCTTGCCGCTCGATCGCTTGCCGGCGACCCAGCCGCGCAGCGTGACGCTTTCGCCGGCGTGGCCGCGGAGATGACGGATGGAAATCGGACCGCTCATGAGGCCCGCGATCCTATCAATCGCCGGCCGGGAGCTCCTCTTCGGCGAGCCGCAGCAGGGCAGCGCCGGCGGCCTGCTGCTGCGCCTCCTTCTTGGTCCGCCCGATCCCCCGCCCCGCCGTCGCGCCGTCGAGCGCCACCTCGCAGGTAAAACGCTTGTCGTGCTCGGGCCCCTCCTCGGCGACGATCGTGTAGACCGGAAGTGGCAACGACAGCGCCTGGAGCCGCTCCTGGAGCTCGGTCTTGGCGTCCTTGCGGTCGGCCTCGGCGTGCGGCTCGACCCACTCGAGGTAGCGGCGGACGACGGCGGCCGCCGCCTCCCAGCCGGCGTCGAGGAAGACGGCGCCGAAGAGCGCCTCGAGCGCGTCGGCGAGCAACGCGCTCTTGCCGCCCGGCGTGCGCGCCTCGAGCGCGCCCAGGCGGACGCAGCCTCCGAGCTCGAGCTCCTCGGCCCACTGCAACAGCGAGCGCTCGCTCACCAGCGCCGCCTTCGCGAGGGCGAGCTCTCCCTCGCTCTTCTCCGGGTGACGGCGGTAGAGCCAGTCGGCGGTGGCGAGACCTAGGACAGCGTCGCCGAGCAGCTCGAGCCGCTCGTTGTGTCCGGCGACGCTTCTCTCGTTGGCGTACGACCGGTGGGTCAGCGCCAGCGCGAGCAGCTCACGATCGGCGAACTGGTGGCCGAGCGCCGCCTCGCAGCGCGCGAGGCCGTCGCCTCCCGCCGCGGGCACCTCGCTCACCCGACCCTCCCCCGCGCCTGGCGAGTCCGCTCGTGCGCCAGCACGGTCAGCTCTCCCCGCTTCGCGCTGACCTCGTAGCCACCGTTGCGGAGCAACCGCGCGAGCTGCCGCGGATAGGGCTTCCAGAGCACCACATAGTCGGCCCACGCGGCGAGGCGCTCGACAGCAACATCCTCCACTCGTTTTTCGCCGAGAAACCGCCGCCGACCATCGCGCGAATAAGTGACGGGAAAGAGGCGGGCATTCGCCGGTGCGGCCTGGTAATCCTGGAAGCTCGGCGTGTCGAGCTCCATCGCGTAGTAGCTCCAGCCGGTCGCGAGGGGGCGAATCACGAAAGGCCGCTCCTTCGGCACGCGCGTCAGGACGAAGAGGCTTGCCCCCTTCGGCACGATCTCCGTGCCGGCGAGGTACTGCCCCATCGTGCGATCGAAGATCTCGAACTGACGATCGAGGAAGAGGCCGTGCGCGATCATCGCGAGAACCAGTATCGCCGCTGCCGTCGTTCGCTTCCACCCCTTGCCTAAATCGAGGCCGAGGCCGAGAAAGAGCCAGCCGAACATCGCCAGACGCTCAGGCAGGACGGCTCCGACCCCGATTCGTTCCGGTGCGGTCATCGCCAGCAGGAGAAAGCATCCGGCCAGGGCCGCAATCTCCACCCGGCCACGGCGCTCGCGCCCGAGTCCGGCGATCGCGGCGATCATCACGATCATGCCGGCGCCGACGGCCATGGCGCGCTCGACTCCGCCGAAAGCGCTCGCGATGTCGAGCGTCAACGCACCCTCGACATGTGTCCAGAGCGACTTCGACCACGACCAGCGCGCACCGGGGCCGACCGACTGGGGCCAGAACCAGGGAGTCACGAGCAGAGCCGGCAGGACCGCGCCGATCGCCGGCAGAAAACGCCGTCGCATGGCCGCCAGCACCGCGGCACCGAGAAGCGCCGAGCCGAACGCCACCAGGTGGAGCCAGAAAAGCAGGGCGAGCAGCGCGTTGGCGCTCAGCGCGCTCAGCCATGACCATCGAAACAGCAGACGCCGCACGACGGTCAGGAAGGCGAATACCGCGGGCACTCCCCAGAGGAAGTTGAAGAAACCCATGAAGAAGAGATAGCCGAATGTCAGAGCGGCAGCGAAGAGCGCCGGCAGGACCGGATCGCGCCGCAGCGATCGAGCGAAGGCACCGACCGCCAGCGGCAGCGCCAGCACGTAGAGCGAGAGGCCGATCCGCTCGGCGACGCGGATCGGCATCCAGGCCGCGAGAGCTTCGAGGAACTCGGCATAGCCGGCATTCGGATAGATGCTCTGCGGATTCCCGACGAACCACCGCGCCAGCGGGTCGCGGGGATCACTGGCCAGGCGGTGCGAGACCCAGGAACTGTAGAGGTGCGCCGGTCCGTCGTTGCTCGGCAGGTAAGCAGGGTGCCAGAGAAGGAGGAGCTGACCGAGGACGACGAGCGCGACGAGGCCGCTAGAGAGCCGATCGGATCCCGTCCGCACTCTGCTTCTCGTCGCTGCTTCGGGTTCCACCGGTGCCTCCGCGGCGCGGATCCTAGCGCCCGCCGCTCAACGCCGCCCGAAGCGACGCTCGAGATCCGCATCCGTCAACGTCAGCACCACCGGACGGCCGTGCGGGCAGGCATAGGGGTTCTCGGCGCGGAAGAGCTCGGAGACGAGCGCCTCGACCTGGTCGGCGGGCAGCACGTGGTGCATCTTGATTGCCGCTTTGCAGGCGCTCGATGCCGCCCAGTCGTCGAGCAGGCGGGCGTGCAGGTTGCCCGGGCCCGCCTCGGCGTCGCTCGCCAGCACGGCGAGCAGCGACCGCGCCTCCTCGGGGCCGAGTGGGGCCGGCGCGCCGGCCAGGGCGAGCGTGCCGCCGGAGAGCTCGGCGATCTCGAAACCGAGCTCGGCGAGCGCCGGGGTGAGCTCGGTGAGGCGCAGCCGCTCGCTCGCCGCCAGCTCGAGCAGGAGGGGCGTGACCAGGCGCTGGATCGCCGGACGCTCCGCCGCGAATTCGCGCCGCAGGCGCTCGTAGAGAATCCGCTCGTGCGCGACGTGCTGGTCGATCAGGTAGAGACCGTCGGGGCCTTCGAGAAGGATCAGCGCTCCCTTGTATTGCCCGAGCAGGCGAAACGGCCGCGCCTCGCCCGACCGGCCCGAGAGCGGAACGGGCGCCCGCTCGAGCGGTGCGAAGGCCGCGGCCGCGATCCGCGACGTCTCGATCGACAGGGGCGAGGCCTCGGGGAGCCATGCGCTCGCGCCGGGCTCGCGCAATTCGTCGGTCGAAAAGCCTTCTCGTCCGCCGAGTCCCTCCCAGGCGAGCGCTCCCGACGGCGTCCGCTCCGGAACGCGCAACGGCGCCGGTTCCTCGCCGCGGGCCCGGGCCAGGCCGGCGCGCAGGAGCTCGCCGACCCGGTCGAGGAATCCACCGTCGCGGAACCGCACCTCGGCCTTCTGTGGGTGGACGTTGACGTCGACCTGTTCTGCCGGGAGCTCGAGGAAGAGGAAGAGAGCCGGGAACTCCTCGCTGCGCCACTCGTCGCGCACCGCGCGGTAGAAGGTGGCCATCACGCCGCGGTCGCGCACCAGACGCCGGTTGACGAAGACGAAGCTGCGCCGCCCCCGCCGGGCGGTGTCGGGCGACCCTATCCAGCCGCGCGTGCCCGGCGCCAGCGCCGCCACCGCCGCGGCCGGCAGCGCCTCGAGACGCCCGCCCAGCTCGCGACCGAAGAGCTGGGCGACCCGCTCGAGCCCCGCTTCCACGCCCTCCCCCAGCGCTGGCGCGTCGAGCATCAGTCGCCCCTCGTGACGCACCGTGAAGGCGACCTCCGGCCGGGCGAGCGCGTACCCCTCGACCACCTCGAGCGCGCGCCGGAGCTCGGTCTCGCGCGTCTTGAGGAACTTGCGGCGCGCCGGAACGTTCCAGAAGAGCGACGCCACGTCGATCGTGGTGCCGCGCGCCCGCGTCACCGGCTCGGCGGCGAGCACCCTTCCCCCCTCGATGCGCACCCGTGTCCCCTCGCCGGGGCGGCGCGCGGTGGTGAGGTCGGTCTTCGCCACGGCGGCGATGGAGGCGAGCGCCTCGCCCCGAAAGCCGAGGGTGGCGACGCGCTCCAGGTCGCCGAAGCTCGCGATCTTCGAGGTCGCATGGCGGTCGAAGGCGAGGAGCGCGTCGTCGCGATCCATCCCGGAGCCGTCGTCGGCGACCCGGATCCGCCGCGCGCCGCCCCCCTCGAGGTCGACTTCGACCCGCCCGGCGCCGGCGTCGAGGGCGTTCTCGACCAGCTCCTTGACCACCGAGGCCGGCCGCTCGACCACTTCGCCGGCGGCGATCTGGGAGACCAGCGTGTCGGGCAGGATCCGGATCAGCGGCACGCGGCGAGTCTACCGTCGGGTCCCGGCCCCTCCCGGCCCCCCGGGGTCGAGGGCTTTTCTTTCGCGGATTTCTGTGAAACACTCCCGCCGCTCGACGAGAACCAAGGTTCCACTCATCCCCCCACCCCCATTCCTCAGCCATCCCGAAATTCGATTTGGAGCCCATCCCGGGCTCCGCAGCAGCGGACGGCGTTCGCCGTCCGCGCAACTCTCAACACGCAGCACGCAGCAAGGAGCACAGCATGACCGAGCAGGGTACCGTCAAGTGGTTCAACAACGAGAAGGGTTTTGGCTTCATCTCCCGTGAGAACGGGCCGGACGTTTTCGTCCACCACACCGCGATTCTCGCGGAGGGCTACCGCAGCCTCAACGAGGGAGACCGCGTCTCCTTCGAGGTGGTGCAGGGCCAGAAGGGCCTGCAGGCGCGCAACGTCGTCCGCCAGTAAGCACCCTTCCGTTCGTCTCTCTTTGCCCCGCCGGCCGCAGGGCTGGCGGGGCTTTGTCGTGTTCGTGAACCAGACTCTTCATCCGCAGACGACCTGAGGGAGTCCGACCTTGGCTCGAATCAACTATCAGCACGGCAAGCGGCTTCGCGAACAGGCGAAGAAGCAGAAGCGCGAAGAGAAGGCCCAGAAGAAGCTCGAGCGCCAGCGCGCCGCCGCCGCCGGCGAGGTGCTGCCGGAAGAGGGCGCCGAGCCGGCCGAGGAAGAAGAAACAGAAGAGCCCGCCCCCGCCGCCGACTGAGCGGCCTCCCGGCCGCCGTTCAGGAAGAACGGCGTTCCGGGCGGAGCACCGGGGGCACGGCCTCCGGCTCGCTCTCCCGGAGCGCCAGCAGCCGCGCGATCTCCTCCGCGGCGACCATCGGTTCGAAGCGATCCAGGATCTCCCGCCGCAGCCGCTCGGCGAGCAGCTTGCGATCGGCCTCCGCGACCGCGGCGGCTCCGAAGCGGAGCGGCGCTTCGATCCAGGGCAAGCGCAGGAACTCGCGCAGGTGCAAACCGAGCGGCATCTCCCCCCACCAGGTGACGGCGAGATGCACCGGTGTCTCCCCTGCCGGGACGCGATATCCGATCGTCGCGTGGTGCACCGGATAGCCCATCCGGGCCGGCAGGTCGAGCAGCGAAGAGCGGAAGGGGAGCACCTCGTGCCCCGCCGACGAAGTACCCTCCGGAAAGATCACCACTCCCTGGCCGGCGCCGAGCATGCCCTCGATCTCGGCGATGACGCGCGGCAGCTCGCGCTTGGCCCGGCGGTCGATGAAGATCGTGTTCACGCTACGACAGAGCGCGCCGAACAGCGGCCAGCGAGTCGATCTCCGCCTTGGCGACGAAGACGCAGGGCAGCTCGGTGCCGAGCACCAGAATGTCGACGTAGGAGAGGTGGTTCGCCACCAGGAAGAAGGGCGGCTTCGGCGGCGATCCCTCGACCAGAACCCGCACGCCGAAGATGCGGCAGAGCGCCTTGCACCAGAAGCGATAGGCGGCTCCCTGCTGCCGCACCCGCGCCCCCGGCCACGGGCTCAGCACGATCGACGCGGTCATCGCCCAGCCATAGGCGAGCGCGGTGACCGGAGCGGCGAAGGCGAGACGGCGAGCGGCGCGGAGAGTGCGGATCACGAGGCGGGACCGGCGATGCGCCGGATCCTCGCACGATCCGTCACCAGGATCGAACGCCCGCCGAGGAGCGTCAGCTCCCCCGCCACCTCGACCGGCTCGGCGACGACGTCGAGCAGCTCGCGGCCGAGCGGCCGTCCGTCGGGCGCGACCAGCCAGAACAGCGCCACCTCCCCCGCCGTCGAGCGCGCCACCAGCGCGGCCGGCGAGCCCCCCGAGATGCACCGGATCGCGCAGTCCTTGTGGCTCTTGCCGGTCGCCGGCTTCATCACGCCGAGCCAGCACTTCGAGTCGACGATCTCGCCGGCGAGGCGGACCCTGCCGCGCGCCACGGTCGAGGCAACCGGGCCGGGCGGCGCGGCGAGCAATTCGGCGCGACCGATCTCGAAGAGCCGCTCCGGGCCGCGCTGGATCCAGGAGCCGGTCGCCCGCACTTCGTGGCCGGCGAGAGCCAGGATCTCGGGCGCCGCGCCGTGCTTGCCGAGACCGACGAGCGGCACGACCTGCAGCGGTTCCGCCTCGTCGCCGGCCGACGACGCGACCCAGAGCGAAGGTAACGGCTCGAGGCGCAGCAAGCCTTCGAGGCGCGACTCGACACCGTAGCCATACTCGCCGGCGCCGAGCGGTCGCTGCGAGGCGCCGACGCCCACCGCGACGACCGCGAAGGCCATTGCGAGCGCGCCGACGCTGCGTCGGAGAAAGGGTCGCAGGCGTTCGGGAAGCGGCAGGTAACCGACGAAGAAATTCTCGCGATCGTTCGCCGCCGGGATCGCCGGATCGAAGCCCGCCGGCTCGACGCGAGTTCCCGGCGCCAAGGGGCGCGGATCGACCAGGATGCGCTGCCCTTCGACGCGGACCCGGAAAGTCGGCACCCGTTCGGTGAAGGGCGCCGGCGAGGCGCCGTCCTCGGGTCGATATTGATAGCCGTGCCAGGGGCAGGTGACGCAGCCGTCGAGAATCTTCCCCTCGCCGAGCGGACCGTTCTGGTGCTGGCAGACGTTCGACAGGGCAGAGATCCTGCCGCCGTAGCGGAAGACCGCCACCCGCTCCCCGGCGAGGGAGACGACCCTGGCGCGCCCTTCGGCGATCTCGTCGACGCCGCCGACCTCGATCCACCCGTCGGCCCGCGCGGCCGCGAGAGCCCGGTCGATGCGCCGCTCGCGCGCCGCGGCGGCGAGATGCAGCGCCAGGAGCAGCGCCAGCCCCGCGGCGAGGAGCAGCGGCGAGGAGCGGCGCGCGCTCGTCCTGCAGCGCCCCGAGGGCGACGTGCGCGATGACCAGCGCGTACGCGACGTAGACCGCCATGTGCAGTGCCTTCCAGACCGGCGCGGTCAGGTTGGCGAGCCAGAAGTCGTGCGAGGTCGCCGCCATCAGGAAGAGGATGACGAGCGCCGCCGCGCCGAGCTGCTGGAACGGGAACTGCGCCAGCGAGTCGAAGCGCGTGTTCGAGGCGAGCAGGGAGACCAGGGGATTGCGATCGCCGAGAGCGTGGAACTGGAAGAGCGCCAGGGCGCCGTGCGCGAGCGCGGCGAGGAACATCGTCACGCCGAGGTGACGCCGGTTCCAGAGCAACGGCAGGAAGCGCCGGTCGAGTCGCGCCAGCGGCCCGATCGCGAGCACGACGTGCAGAAGCAGGAAGGCGGCCGTGCCGAAGGCGCGCAGCAGCGCCGTCTCGGCGGTGATCTCGGGACGCAGCGCGAAGGTGACGCCGAGAAAGAGCGTCAGGTAGCCCGCCAGCAGCGCCCCGAGCGTCAGGTCGTAGACCTTCTTGCCCGGCGACCACTGCACGGCGCGATAGCCGGCGCTCATCGCAGGGGGGCTCCGTCGTCGGCCGGCGCGGCGGTGGCTCCCGGCGGCAGCGTCGGATTCGCCGCCGGCCGCGGACGGGAACGGAGCGCGAGCCAGAGGAGCAGCGGCAGGACGAGCGCGAGCGCGACGAAGGCGCGGCGATGCGCGTCGCCGGTGGGCCGCGATCATCGACCCTCGCTCCTGCCGGCGGCGGCGCGCCGATGGGCGTTCGATTCGACCGGCGGCGAGCCGGCGGCTCGCCGCCAGCGACGCAGGAGCCAGGGCCAGAGCGCGATCGTCGCCGGCATCACGGCGAGGCGGAAGCCGAAAGTCGCGCCGGCCGCGCCGGCGTCGACGCGCGCCACCCCGCGCGCCAGGAAGGCGAGCGCGAACAGGAAGCCGATGCCGGCATAGAGCGCCAGCAGGCGCACGATCCAGAGGGCGACGAGCTCGGAGGTCATCATGGAGGAGTTGCCGGTCCGCAGTCCGATGCGGCTCGGCGGCCGCCCGTTTCTCCCGGCGCTATCCGTTCAGCCGATCGCGAGCTCGATCTCGGCCGGCGGACGGCAGCTCCCTTCGCCGCAAGCCACGAAGCTCAGTACGAGGCGCGGATCGGCCGCTTCCGCCCGCCACCGCGCATGCACCTCGACCCTGCCGTCGAAACCGGCCAGCGCGCCCGCGAGCGGCCGCGCCGAGGGCCACTCGACCCTCTCCAGCCTCCCCCCGCGCGCGCTCAGGCGGGGCAGGCCCTCCTGCACCGCCAGATGCCAGCCTTCACGAACCGTGAAGGCGAGGGAGAGCGCGCGGAAGGCGTCGGCGCCCGGGGGGCCGAGCTCGACGCGGGCGTCGCCGATGGCGGGCGAATCCGCGAGCACGATCCGGGGCCGATCGCGTTGCGGACCCGTGGCGCCGCCGGCGAACCTGGCAAGCGCCAGCGTCATCGTCCGCGCGCCGTCGGGGTGGGTCGAAACGATCGGCGCGAAAGCGCGCAGCGTCCGCTCGGCTTCGTCGCGCCAGGCCGCCTTGCCGGTGGCGGCTGCGAGATCGAGCAGGTTGAGCGCGGCGACGCCGTTGGCTGAGGGCATCGCGCCGTCGAAGAGCTCCTTCGACCGGAACAGGAGGCTCTCGGTTTCCTCGGCATTGAAATAGCCGCCTCGCGGCGAGGTGAGCCGCCGCGCCTGCTCCGCCTGCAGGCGCTCCGCCTCCGCCAGCCAGCGCGCCTCGCCGGCCGCTTCGTGAAGCCGCAGGAGGCCGCGAACGAGGAACGCGTAGTCGGCGAGGAAGGCGCGGATCCGCCCCTCCCCAGCCCGCCAGGAGTGCAGCAGCGTTCCATCGGCGGTGCGCAGGCGCTCGAGGATGCAGTCGGCGGCGCGCGCCGCGTGCGCCACGAGCGACGGTTCGCCGAGCAGTTGCCCGGCGACCGCCAGGCCGGCGATCACGGTGCCGTTCCAGTCGGTGAGGATCTTGTCGTCGGTAGCAGGACGCTGGCGCTCGCCGCGCGCCGCCAGCAGCCGCGCGCGCAGCGGCGAGATCTCGGCGAGCAGCGCTTCCCGCGTCGTCCGTCGCGATTGCGCCTGCACGCCGAGCGGCCGCGGCAGGTGGAGGACCCACGCCACGCCTTCGAAGAACGGCTCGTCGTCGAAGCCGAGCAGCGGCGCCAGGAAATCGGCGTCCTCCGCGCCGAGCGCGCGCTCCAGCTCGGACCGTGTCCAGACGTAGTAGGCCCCCTCGCGCCCGTCGGTCTCGGCGTCGATCGCGCTCCAGAAGGCGCCCTCCGGCGCGCTCATCTCGCGCTCCAGCCAGGCGGCGGTCTCGAGCGCCACTCGCCGCGCTTCGGGGTCGCCCGTCCGGCGGTGCTCGCGCGCGTAAAGCTCGAGCAACAGCCCGTTGTCGTAGAGCATCTTCTCGAAGTGCGGGACCCGCCACTCGCGATCGGTCGCGTAGCGATGAAAGCCGCCGCCGAGCTGGTCGCAGATGCCGCCGCGCGCCATCGCGTCGAGCGTCGCGGTCAGCATCATGCCGGCGCTGCGGCGCTGCTCGTCGGAAACGGCCAGCGCGCTCCCCGGCTCGGCGGCCGCGGCGAGCAGCCAGAGGTTCGACGGCGTCGGGAACTTCGGCTGCTGGCCGAAGCCCCCCCAGGTCGGGTCGAAGCGCTTGCGCAGTCCGTCGAGCGCCTGCGCCGCCAGCTCGCTCCCCGGCAGCTCTCCCTCCCAGGGCTCGATCTCTTCGAGGTGACGCTGGATGGCACCGGACAGCTCGGTGGCCTGTTCCTCGGCCTCCTCCCGGCGCTCCTGCCAGGCGTGCACCATCGAGTCGATCACGGTCGAGAAGCCGGGCCGGCCGTGCGCGTCACGCGGTGGAAAGTAGGTCCCGGCGAAGAAGGGCTCGAGCCGCGGCGTGAGGAAGACCGAGTTCGGCCACCCTCCCTGTCCCGCCAGGATCTGGGTGGCGAGCATGTAGATCTCGTCGAGGTCCGGGCGTTCCTCGCGATCCACCTTGACGTTGACGAAATGGCGGTTCATCGCCGCCGCGATCGCCGGATCCGAGAAGGACTCGCGCTCCATCACGTGACACCAGAAGCAGGTCGAGTAGCCGACCGAGAGAAAGATCGGCTTGTCTTCGAGGCGCGCCCGCTCGATCGCCTCCGGGCCCCAGGGATACCAGTCGACCGGGTTGTGCGCGTGCAGACGCAGATACGGCGAGCTCTCGCGCGCCAGGCGATTCGTCGGCCGTCCGTGTTCCGTCATGGCCTCATTCTAGAAGGAGCGTGCGCGAGGGTCGGGAAAGCCCTCTCCCGCCCCTTAGCGCTGGAGTCCCCGCCCCGAGGCGCGGGAAATCTGCGGCCCGTGTCACAGACACTGAGCGTCGGAACCGACAGCGGCGCTGTTCAATCGCCGTTAAGGTCTCGGCGCCCGTAATCGACTGACAAAATTGGGTCGCCTCGGGCCGATACAAGCCATGCGACGCGCGCTCCTGCTTCTCTCCTATCTGACGGCCTTCGCCGGGCTCGCCTACCTCGCCGCGCGCGGCTGGGACTACTATCGCCTGCCCCTGGTGGCGCGACCGCGCAACCCCCAGCACTGGGAGCTCAAGCCGGGCGGTTCGCTGGGCCTTCTCTACGGCATCGGTGGCGCCACGCTGATGACGCTCATGCTCCTCTACAGCTTGCGCAAACGGGTGCCCTTCCTCGCCAGCCTCGGGGCGCTCGGCGACTGGCTCGATTTCCACATCTTCTGCGGCGTCGTCGGTCCGCTGCTCATCGTCCTTCACTCGGCCTTCAAGGTGGGGGGCCTGATCGCGATCGCCTTCTGGTCGATGGTGGCGGTGGCGGGCTCGGGGATCTTCGGCCGCTTCCTCTACGCCCAGATCCCCCGCACCGCGCGCGGCGACGCGCTCTCGCTCGACGAGGCGCGCCGGCTCGAGCAGGCCCTGACCGAAACGCTGCAACGCGATTTCGGTCTCTCGGCCGCCGAGATCGCCGAGCTCACCGGCGACGAGCAAGAGCGGGCGGGCCGGGAGCGCTCGCTCGTCGGGGCGCTTCTCTCGCTGCTGGCGGCGCCCTTCGCCTTCCGCGCCCGTTTCGCCCGCTTCCGGGCCCGGCATCGCGCCATTCCCCGCGAGACCGCGGCGCGGCTCGCCCGCCTCGCGCGGCAAGGGGAGCTCCTCCATCGCCGCCTGGCGCTCTGGCGACATCTGCACGAGCTCTTCCATTACTGGCACGTCTTTCACAAGCCGTTTGCCATCCTGATGTACCTCTTCGCGGCGATCCACATCGGCGTCGCGTGGGCGACCGGCTACGCGAGGGGCTTCTCGTGACGCCGAGGAGAGCCGCGCTCGGAGCCCCGGCGATGTTCTTCGTCGCCCTGCTCGCAGCAGCCGCGCTCTCCGCCCAGATCTCACCCGGCCCGCTCTCCGAGGCACACGGCACTCTCGAGGGAAATCGCAACTGCCTCTCGTGCCACGCCTCGGGCAAGGGAGTCGACGCGCAGCTCTGCCTCTCGTGCCACCGTGCGCTGCAGTCCCGGATCGCGGCCGGCAGGGGGCTGCATGCCGGGCCCGAGTTCCAGGCCTGCGAGCGCTGCCACCCCGAGCACGGCGGCAAGGAGTTCGCGCTCGTCGACTGGCCCGGCGGACGCGAGGCGTTCGATCACGCCAGGACCGGCTGGAAGCTCGAGGGGCGGCACGCCCGCCTGGTCTGTGCCGACTGCCACAAGCCGGAGAAGGTGCCGCCCGCCGTGCGCGAGCTCGAGCCCGGGCTCGATGCGCGCCGGACCTTTCTCGGCCTGAGCACCGGCTGTACCGACTGCCACGCCGATCCGCACCGGGGAAGCCTCGCTCCCGCCGCCTGCACCGAGTGTCACTCGCAGGAGAGCTGGAAGAGCCCGCGCGGCTTCGACCACGCCAGGACCCGCTACCCCCTGACGGGCAAGCACGCGACGGCGCCCTGCCTCGACTGCCACAAGCAGCGCGACGCCGCGGCGAAGACGCTGGTCTTCGACCAGTTCCGCGCCGTGGGATCGCCGGCCTGCGCCGAGTGCCACAAGGATGCCCATGCCGGCCGCCTCGGCGCCTCCTGCGCCAGCTGCCACAGCACGACCAGCTTCCGGGGCGCCGCCGTCCCCGCCTCGGCGATCGACCACGACCGCACGGCCTATCCCCTGCGCGGCAAGCATCGGGCGCTCGACTGCGCGAAGTGCCACACGCCGGGCCGCGAGCTCCGGATCCCCGGCTTCGAGCGCTGCGAAACCTGCCACCGCGACCCGCACCAGGGGCAGCTGCGAACGGCCGGCGTCGGCGGCGCCTGCGCGACCTGCCATGCCGTCGAGGGTTTCTCGCCGGCCCGATTCGGCTTCGAGCAGCACGCGAAGAGCCGCTATCCGCTCGTCGGAGCGCACCGCGCCGTGCCCTGCATCCGCTGCCATGCTGCGGTCGAAGCACGCCGGCTGCCGGCGCCGTTCGGCGGCGGGGATGCCGCCAGGATCATCCAGTATCGCTTCGCCTCCACCGCCTGCGCGGACTGCCACAAGGATCCGCATGCCGGCACGCTCGACCGCTTCGCGGCCGGCAAGGGGTGCGTCGCCTGCCACAACGAAGAGGACTGGCGGCGGGCCTCCTTCGACCACACCCGGGCCCGCTTCCAGCTCACCGGCGCCCATGCACGCCCCGCCTGCGACCGCTGCCACGAGCGCAAGCAAGGGGCGCCGCGCCGCTTCGACGGACTGCCGCTCGACTGCGCCGGCTGCCACAAGGACGTCCATGCCGGGCAGTTCGCCGTCGCCGGCGTGACCGCCTGCGAGCGCTGCCACGGCATCGAGCGCTTCACGCCGGCCCCCGGCTTCGATCACGCCAGGACGCGCTTCGCGCTGACCGGCAAGCACGCCGGCGTCCCCTGCGCGCTCTGCCATCCGGCCGGCACGGTCAACGGCAGCGCCGCCGTGCTCTACATCGGGCGCCCGCTCGATTGCGCCGGTTGCCACAAGCCGAAAGCGAAGGCCGAGCCGTGAGCTCGCTGCTCGATTTCGACAGCGTCGTCATCTGGACGCTCGCGGCCCTGGTCGCCGCGGCCATCGTCCTGCCCTACGCCGTGACGTTCTGGCGCCGGCGGCGCGTCGACCGTTCGCGCCTCGCCGAGGCGCAATCGCTCGGCATCGACCGTCCGACGGCGCAGTACCCTTTCATCGACGCTGCGCACTGCATCGGATGTGGATCGTGCGTCCGCGCTTGCCCGGAGGGGGACGTGCTCGGCGTCGTCGGCGGCGTCGCGGTGGTGATCAACGGCCTGCGCTGCGTCGGCCACGGCCGCTGTGCCGACGCCTGCCCCGTCGGCGCGATCGAGATCGGCCTCGGCGACCTCAAGGGCCGGCGCGATGTCCCGCTCCTGACCCCCGAGCACGAGACGACGATTCCCGGCGTCTTCGTCGCCGGCGAGCTCGGCGGGCTGGCGCTGATCCGCAACGCGGTCGAACAGGGCGCCGCGGTGGCGCACACGGTCGCGCGAGCGCCTGGCGAGCGCCCCGGCACGTCCGCTCGAAGCCGGGGCTGACCGACCTCCTGATCGTCGGCGCGGGGCCGGCCGGCATCGCCACCGCGCTCGCGGCGCGCGAGGCCGGACTGCGCGTCGCGATCGTCGACCAGAGCGAGAGCCTCGGCGGCACGCTCCTGCACTTCCCGCGCCGCAAGATGGTGCTGACCCGGCCGGTGGCGTTGCCGGGCGGCGCGGCGCTGGGGCGCGAGGAGTACTCCAAGGAGGAGCTCCTCGAGCTCCTGCAGTCGCAGGTCGCCAGCCGCCGCCTCGAGATCGCCTACGGAGAGAAGCTCGAGGCGATCGAGCCGGCGGAGGGCTGCCTCGAGATCCGGACGTCGAAGTCGACGCGGCGCTCGCGCTACGTGGTGCTCGCGCTCGGGCGCCGCGGAACGCCGCGCAAGCTCGGCGTCCCCGGCGAGGAGCGCAGCAAGGTCATGTACCAGCTCCGGGACGCCGAGTCCTACCGCGGCCAGCGCATCCTGGTCGTCGGCGGCGGCGACAGCGCCATCGAGGCCGCCGTCGGCCTCGTCCGCCAGCCCGGCACGAAGGTCACCCTTTCCTACCGCAAGAACGCGTTCTACCGCATCAAGCGGAAGAACCAGTCGGCGATCGAGGTCCTCATGGAACGCAACCGCGTCCGCGTCCTCTTCGAATCCGAGGTCACGGCGATCGAAGACGATCGCGTGACCCTGCGCCTCGGCTCCACGAGCGAGACGATCGAGAACGACTATGTCTTCGTCTTCGCAGGCGGCGAGCCGCCCTTCGAGCTGCTGCGAAAAGTGGGCGTGCGCTTCGGCGGCGACGACGCCGGCGCCGCGCCGGCGACCGAGACGCCACGGCGCGGTGCTCGCCGGCCTCGCCACCCTCGCGCTCGCCTTCGGCGCGCTCTCGGCGGCCGTCGCGCAGGAGAGCCCGCACGGCGAGCAGCAGATCACCTGCACCGACTGCCACGACCCCGACCACTGGCTGCCGGTCAAACCGGACGTCGGGTTCAAGCACGAGAGCACCGGATTCCCGCTCGCCGGGCAGCACGCCAAGCTGAACTGCACGCAGTGCCATACCTCGCTCGTCTTCAGCCGGACGGCGACCGCCTGCGCCGACTGCCACCAGGACGTCCACCTCGGCGCCGTCGGTCTGGCCTGCGAGCGCTGCCACGATCCACGCTCCTGGGACAACCGCACCGAGTTCGGCGCGCAAGGGCACCAGCGCTCGCTCTTCCCGCTCCTGGCCGGGCACGCGCGGGTCGACTGCGCGGCCTGCCACGAAGGGCAGCGCGCCGACCAGTACGTCTTCACGCCGCGCGACTGCGCCGCCTGTCACAAGGCCGACTACCTGGCGGCCAACACCGCGGCGCACTCCGGGCCGCCGGTCGCCTGCCTGCGCTGCCACTCCCCCTTCCCGAACACCTGGGCGCCCACCAACTTCCAGCACCCGGCGCGCTTCCCGCTCACCGGCGCGCACGCCCAGCTCGCCTGCTCGGAGTGCCACAAGGGTCCGGCCGGAACGACCTCTCCCGACTGCTACTCCTGTCACCGGTCCGACTACAACGGGGCGAAGGATCCGAACCACGTCGCCGGCGGATTCCCGCAGCAGTGCGCGAACTGTCACACGACGACCTCCTGGACGACCGGGACGTTCGACCACTCGACCACCGGCTTCCCGCTCGACGGCGCGCATCGCTCGGCGGCCTGCTCGAGCTGCCACATCAACGGCTACGCGGGAACGCCCCGCGACTGCTACTCCTGCCACCAGACGGACTACAACGCCACCAGCGACCCGAACCACAAGGCCTCGGGCTTCCCCACCGCCTGCCAGAGCTGCCACAACACGACCAGCTGGGTCGGCGCCGACTTCAACCACGCGTCGACCGGCTTCGTCCTCGACGGCGCCCACGCCACCGCTGCCTGCTCGAGCTGCCACAGGAACGGTTACGCCGGCACGCCGCGTGACTGCTACTCCTGCCACAAGAGCGACTACGACGGCACCACCGACCCGAATCACAAGGCCTCGGGCTTCCCCACCGCCTGCCAGAACTGCCACACGACGAGCGGCTGGTCCGGCGCCGACTTCAACCACTCGGCGACCGGCTTCGTCGCTCGACGGCGCGCCATGCCACCACCGCCTGCTCCAGCTGCCACGCCAACGGCTACGCGGGAACGCCGAAGCGACTGCTACTCCTGCCATTCCTCCGATTACGCCGGCACTTCGAATCCCAACCATCCCGCGGCGGGTTTCGGGACATCGTGCCAGAACTGCCACAGCACGCGCAGCTGGGCCGGCGCCACTTTCGATCACGACGGGCAGTTCTTCCCGATCTACTCGGGCACCCATCGTGGCGTCTGGTCGTCCTGCGCGAACTGCCACAACGTGCCGAGCAACTACTCGGTATTCAACTGCCTGAGCTGCCACGGCAAGTCGACCACGGACAGCCACCACCAGGGTGTCAGCGGCTACAGCTACACCAGTCAGGCCTGCTACAACTGCCATCCCGACGGCCGGGCGGAGGACTGATGCGCTCACGCGATCGCCGGCAAGGAAACTCCGACATGATCACGCCCCCAACGGTCGAAACTCGCACGCCGCGCCGCTTCTCCGCGCCCCTCGTCGGCGTCCTTCTCGGGCTGCTCGCCCTGGTCGCCCTCTCCGCCGGCGCGGCCCCGACGGCGATCCAGGTCACCTACCTCTCTTCGAGCGCCGTCTATCTCGACGCCGGTCGCGCCGAAGGCCTGGCGGTCGGCGCCCGGCTGGCCGTCGTCCGCGGCGGCGAGACGATCGCCGAGCTCGAGGTCGA
Organism: Thermoanaerobaculia bacterium; assembly: GCA_963699245.1. Taxonomy (GTDB): domain Bacteria; phylum Acidobacteriota; class Thermoanaerobaculia; order Multivoradales; family JAGPDF01; genus JACTMI01. The sequence goes on along the minus strand of OY969426.1, from coordinate 389,207 downwards.
CTACGTCGCGGAGCACTCGGCGTCGTGCAAGGTCGTCCGCTCGACCCGGACGCCGCAGGCCGGCGACCAGGTCCAGCTCCTGTCGTCACCGGCGCCGGAGGGCGAGGCCCCGATGCCGGCACCGGCGCCGACGCCCACGCCCGAGATCGTCCAGCCGGTTCCGGTCTACCGCACGCAGACGACAGGGCCCGACGCCCGGCGGAATCGGACCGTCGGCTCGCTGGTGCTCGGCTACAGGAGCTTCTCCGACGATCTCGGGCCCAGCATCGACGAGACCGGCGGCCGGCTTTCGCTCCGCATGACCGACATCGGCGGCACGCCGCTCGAGCTCCGCGTCCGTGGCCGCGCGCGCGATATCTCGCGCTCCGGCTACGGGCCGTCGGTCGATACCAGCCAGCGCTCCGACCGGCTCTACGACCTCTCGCTGCGCTACGCGCCGCCGGAGGGCCGCTTCGCGCTGCAGCTCGGGCGGCTGTCGAGCGGCCCCTACGCCGCGCTCGGCTACCTCGACGGCGCGCTCGGCGAGGTCCGGATCGCCGGCAATTTCTGGTTCGGCCTCTTCGGCGGCAGCAGCCCCGACGTCACCGAGCTGACCCTCGACACCAAGCGGCGCAAGTACGGCGGCTTCTTCCGCTACGACTACCGGGGGACGCCCGGCGGCACCTTCGCCGAAGTGGTGGTCGGGGGGGCCACCGAGCGCGACGACCAGGGGAATCCCAGCCGTGACTTCGCGACACTCGAGACGCGGTTCGGCTCGGGCTCGCGCTGGTGGATCTTCCAGCGCGCCGAGATCGACCTGAACCGGGGCTGGAGGCAGGACATCACCGGAGACTCGAGCCAGATCTCGAACGCCGCGATCTCGGCCTCGTTCCGCCTCACCCAGTCGCTCCGCGCGACGCTCTCCTACGACCAGAACCGCAACTACCTGACGGCCGAGACGCGCCCCCTGCCCGAGGAGGTCTTCACCCGCTTCTTCCGCGAGGGAGCGCGGGCTTCCCTCGACTGGATGTCGCCCGACGGCTGGAGCGGCTCGCTCGGCGCCGGAGAGGAACGCGCCGACGACCTCGACGACCCGACCGACAGCGTCTATCTCGCGCTGACCAAGACCGGGATCTTCGGGGTTCCCCTGATGCTCGGCGTCGACGGCTCGAGCTACCGCGGCGGCACCGCCGAGGGTTGGGTCGGCAACCTGCGGGCGCGCTGGGTCTTCCGCGCCGGCCACGACGTCGGGCTCACCGTGGGCGCGGCGGATGCCAAATTCAAGCTGCAGCCGGGCCTCGCCGACCGCAAGAGCCAGTGGGCCCGGCTCTCGGGCACGCTCCAGCTCCCCTGGCGGATCTGGCTCTACGCCGAGTACGAGGTGGACTCCGGCGACGATCTCGACGGGAGCCGCGCCACCGTCGACCTCGGCTACCGTTTCTGAGCGGGGGCCCCTGGCGGGCTGAAACTTCGCGGGGCCTCCCGAGTAGGTAGAAGCTGAACCTCTCGAGGAGGCGCCCGATGCCCGCTCGCCGCATCTTCGCTCCGATTCCGACCCTCGCCGCCGCGCTCTGTACCGTCGCGCTGGCGGCCCCGCTCGCCGCCGCACCGCTCGAGAAGCCGATCGACCGCGCCTTCGACGGCGCCACCATCCGCCAGATCGAGCTCGAGAACCTGGTCGGCGAAGTGATCCTGGTCGCCGCCGAAGGGACGGCCGGACGCATCTCCGGCACGATCCACGCCGAGGACTCCGCCGGCCGAACGGCCGCCGCCCTGGCCGCTTCGCTCGGAGTCGAAGTCGACGAGCATGGCGGGCGGCTGGTCGTGCGAATGGCTTACCCGCTCGACGAGTTCCGCCGCTATCACTACCCGCGCCTGAACGACGACGTCGATGTTCACCCCGAGTGGCTCAAGTCCTTCTTCGACGTCGGCAGCTCCAGCGTCCGCTACCACGACCGCCAGGTGCGGGTGAGCGGACACGCTTCCTCGAGCGCCGCCTCGTTGTGGGCCGACTTCCGCGTCGAGGTTCCGGCCGGCGTCGTGGTGAAGATCCGCAACGCGGTCGGACAGATCCGCTCGACCGGCGTCGCCGGCGACCAGAATCTCGACATCTCGGCCGGCGGCATCGAGGCGCGCGGAGGCAAAGGGGAGCTGATCGCCGACACCGGCTCGGGCGACGTGACGGTGCGCGACCATCAGGGGAACGTCTCGGCGGACACCGGCTCGGGCGATGTCTCGTTCGAGGCGGTGCACGGCGAGACCCTCAAGGCCGACACCGGCTCGGGCAACGTCTCCCTGCTCGACTGCGAGGGGGATCTCGACGCCGACACCGGCTCGGGCGATATCCGCGCCCGCAACGTCGTCTACGGCCGCAAGCTGCGCGCCGACACGGGCTCCGGCGACGTGCGTCTCGACGGCGACTTCGCCCTCGTACGCGACTTCCTGGTCGACACCGGCTCGGGCGACGTGGTGATCGACGTGAGCCGCAATCCGTCCCTGAGCCTGAAGATCTCGACCGGCAGCGGCGACATCGACGTCGACCTCTCCGACACCCGCCTGCGCAAGACGCGCGGCGACGTGGTCGCCGAGATCGGCGCGGCCGAAGGCAACGGCGTGATCGACACCGGCAGCGGTGACGTCACCGTTCGCGGCCGCTGAAGCGGTCTCCGAGCGCGGCCTCGATCCAGCTCGCGACTCTGCAGTCGAGGCGGCGGCAGGACCCGTGCTGTCCGAGCCGGCGCGACCGTCCAGAAGTGCGCGGCGATCGTCGAGTCCGCGCCAGACGTCAGTTGCGGCGGCTCGCCTCGCCGAACACCGCTTTCATCTCCATCCGCTGGCCGTCGCGCTCGATGACGACCGTCGTCGGATCGCCCGGGTGCGCCTGCCGGAGGACGTACATCAGGTCCTCGACGCCGCGGATCTCCTTGCCGGAAAGGCCGACGATGATGTCGCCCCGCTTGAGCCCCGCCTTGTCCGCGGCGCCGCCGAGACGAACGCCAGCGAGCAGCATGCCGCTCTTCCCCTCACCCGGCCCGGCGTAGTCGGGAATGGTACCGAGCGAAGCGCCGAAGCTCCGGATGTCGCCGCGCGGCGCCGGGGGTGCCGAGGCGCGCTTCAGGGTCAGCGGCAACGGAACGTCCGCCGCATAGCGAACGAGCTCGGCCGCCAGCGCCGCGATCCGCGCTCCGCCGGTGGCGTTGAGCGTCCCGGAGTCGTCGCTCGGCCGGTGGTACTGCTCGTGCGTGCCGGTGAAGAGGTGCAGCACCGGAATTCCCGCGGCGTAGAACGAGGTCTGGTCCGAGGGGCCGTAACCGTCCCCGTTTTCCTTGCAGTCCAGGCCCATCCGGGCGCAGGCCACCGGCACTTCTTCCTTCCACTCCTCCGCGCTGTCGGTGCCGAACAGCGTCATCGTCTCGCCGCGCAGGCGGCCGACCATGTCGAGATTGATCATCGCCTGCACGCGATCGAGCGGCAGCGACGGCGTCGGGTGGCGGACCAGGAAGTTCGATCCCAGCAGCCCCCTTTCCTCGCCGGAGAATGCGACGAAGAGGACCGGCCGGGCCAGCTCGTCCTTGCGCGTCGACAGCAGGCGCGCCGCCTCGAGCATCGCCGCGACGCCGGAGGCGTTGTCGTCCGCGCCGTTATGGATCTCCGTCGAGCCCGGATCGAGCGAGGCCGGCCCGCCCCGGCCGAGGTGGTCGTAGTGGGCGCCGATCACGACGATGCGGTCGTCGATCGGCTTCCTGCCCGGATCGAGGCGCCCGAGGACGTTGAACGCCGGCGCCAGATCGCGTTCGAGGGCGACTTCGATCCGGGCCCGGCCACCGCCGCCGAGCAGCGCGCTCCGCGACAGCGCGCGTCACGACCACGACCGGGATCCCGACGTCGCCGCTGCCTTCCTCGGGCTGGAGCCTCGGCAGCGGAGCTTCGGGCGCCGCACCGTGCGCGTCCGCCCCGGCGCCGGGACGCCGCGAGGTCGGCGACGATCAGGCCGATCGCGCCGTGCTCGCGGGCGTTGAACGCCTTGTAGCGCAGGTCGCCCCAGCGCCGCTCCTGGTCGGTGCCCTTGAAGGCCTCGCCATCCGGGACGAAGCGGCGCACGAGCACGATCTTCCCCCTGGCGTCGATCGAAGCGTAGTCGTCGTAGCTCTTCTCGGCCGTCGTGATGCCCCATCCCGCCGCGACGATCGGACCCTCGGCCGGGCCGGCGCCCGAGAAGGCCGTCGGAATGAACTGGTCGACCGCGGTCTCCGCGCCGTCGACCAGCAGCCGGGTGGCGGCCGTCGAGCGCACCGCCACTTCGATCGAGAAGGGCTGCCGGTAGCCGCCGTCGACGCCGGCGGGAGCGAAGCCGAGAGCGCGGAAGCGCTCTTCGAGCCAGGCGCCCGCCGCCGCGAGTCCGGGCAGGCCGACGCCGCGTCCTTCGCGAGCGTCGTCGGCCAGCCAGGCGTCGTCCGCCAGGAAGCGGTCGGCGCCCCGTTCGATCGTCCGCCCGCGCGTCCCTTCCACCCAGCGTCGCCACGTAGACGTCGGTCTCGCCCGGTCGCCCCTGATTCCGGTTGGAGGCGAACGCGAGGTGCTTGCCGTCGGGCGAGAACATCGGGAAGCCGTCGAAGCCGTCGGTGTAGGTGATCCGCTCGAGGCCGGTGCCGTCGGTGTTGACCGCCCAGATGTCGAACTCGCGCCCCTTGGGATCGCCGTAGTTCGACGAGAAGAGGATCCGGTCGCCGCTCGGGAAGAAATAGGGCGCGAACGACGCGGCGCCGAGGTCGGTGATCTGCCGCGCGTTCGGAGCCGTCGGCGTTGGCGACCCAGAGCTCGAGCCGGCTCGGCCGCACCAGTCCCTGGGCGAGCAGCCTGCGATATTCGTCGAGCGCCTCGCCGCGGCGGACGCGAGGCGCGCCAGACGATCTGCTTGCAGTCGGGCGAGAAGAAGGCGCCGCCGTCGTAGCCCGGCGTCGAAGTCAGGCGCTTGACGTTCGAGCCGTCGGCGTCCATCCGGTAGAGATCGAGATCGCCGTCGCGGGTCGAGGTGAAGACGATCGAGCCGTCGACCGGGCAGACGGTCGCCTCGGCGTCGTAGGCGCGGTTCTCGGTCAGGCGCACGCGCTCGCTGCCGTCGGGATTGGCGACGAAGATCTCGTAGTCGGAGTTGATCGGCCAGACGTAGCCTTGCGACATGTCGGGCGGCGGCGGGCACTCGCTGGCGTAGGCGTCGGTCGCGGCCCAGAGGATCTCGCTGGTCCCCCGGGAGGAAGAACGAGCAGGTCGTGCGCCCCTTGCCGCTCGAGACCAGCTTCGCCTCGCCGGGCGGAAAGACCGGCAGCGTGAAGATCTGGTCGCAGGCGAACGGCGCCCGGGTCGACTGGAAGATCAGCCGGGAGCCGTCGCCGGACCAGTAGGCCTCGGCGTTGTCGCCTTCGAACGTCAGCTGCTTCACGTCGGCGAGGTGGACCTCGCGGGAGTCGTGGAGAGTTCCGGCGGAGAGCGGCGCCGAGGCGGAGACGACGAGCAGGAAGGCGGCAACGGATCGCGTCATGGTGCGGCGGATGCTATCGCTGCGCGGCTCGCCTCCGCCCCACTCCAGGAGGTCGGAAGGTCAGGATGTTTCGGCCGCGTCGCCGCCGAAGAGGAGATTGCGGAGCCAGACCCAGGCGCCCTTCAAGCCGCGCACGATGCGGCCGTCGCGCACCTCTCGCGCCCCCAGGTGAAGGCGGAGCAACTCCTCCTGCCCGCGATAGCGGGGAGGGAACCGGAGCAGCGTCGGTTCCCGCACGCCGCCCAGCCGGAAGAGGGTGGGCGCCAGGAAGCTCCGGCGCACCGCGACTTCGGCCGGCAGGGCGACGGTGCGCGCCGGCAGGACGAGCCAGGGGCGCCAGCGGAATCGCCAGGCTCCCCCGCCCACCGGCTCGACGCGGCCGAAGGTCCGCGCCGGCGCGCCGCCGAGCGCCCGCGTCGTGAAGGCCGGCACCGGACGAGCTGGATCGGTCGAAGGAACCCGCCCCGAGATCAGGTCGGACGCGAAGACGGTGCCGAACACCGTCAGCCGGAACGACCATCCCGCGATGAAAAGAGCGCCGAGGAGCAGCAGGGCACCAAAAAGAGCACCGAGCCAGGGATCGACCGCCGCCGCGGCGCCCGCCACACCGAGGAGCGCCAGCCGGAATCCGCGCAGCAGGAGATCGAGCAGCGTCGACGGCGAGAGCAGGATCAGCACCTGAATCGTGTGAAATGCGAGGAAGACGACCGCGAAGACGAGAAAGGTGAGGGCCAGCGTGCCGATCGCTGCCAGCGGCGCGAGGGGCGCCGGCAGGCCTCCCATGGCGGCAACGCCGGCCTCCGCCAGCGGCAGGGTGCCGGAGGCGATGCCGGAGGGAACCGCGCGGCCGACCAGGCGCCAGACCTCGAGCAGCACGATCGGGCTCGCCAACAGCGCGGAGCCGAGGTTCTCGAAGTGCTCGACCAGATCCATCGGCTTCTTGAGCCCCGGCAGCATCGCGCCGATCGTCGTGTTGACCGCGAAGAGGAGCGCCAACGCGAAGCCCGTCACCCAGAAGAGCGGTCGCTCGTACCACGGCAGCGCCGGCCGCAGCGCCGCCGGCGTCCGCCACCAGCGAAGCGCGCCGAGACCGCAGACGCCGACGAGGGGCGAGATCGGCACGCCCGTGGCGATCGCCAGCGACTCGGCGAGCCGCTCTCCGGCATGCAATCGGCTGTCGTCCGCCGCGGGTGCCGGGATCCCCGGACTTCCCTCGGCCCGCAGCGCGACGGCCCCGCTGACCATGAACACCGCCAGGATCGCGAGCGCCGCCCAGCGGCGAAACATGCGAGCTCGGTTCGAGATTGCGATCATGGCGGAACGTTAACCGAAATCGTTGCCCCTGCCGCTAGGATGCGCCGATGACTTCGCGCCGCGTCCTCGCCTGGGTGGCCCTCCTCTACGTCGCGCAGGGCCTCCCCTACGGAGTCACGGCGAAAATCTGGCCGGTCTACTTCCGGGCGCACGGCGTCTCCCTCAAGGAGATCGGGCTGATGGGCCTGCTCTCCCTCCCCTGGTCCTGGAAGCCGCTCTGGGCGCCTCTCGTCGACCGCTTCGGCCCCCGCCGCGCCTGGATCGCTCCGTCGCTCGTCGCGCTGGCGATGCTGGTCGCGACCCTGCCCGGCTTCTCGCTGGCACCGGTCGGTCCGCTGCTGGTGGCCGTCATGCTGGCCTTCACGATCTCGTCGGCGACCCAGGACATCGCCATCGACGCCTGGGCGGTCGACGCGTCGACGGGAGACAAGAACGTCCTGGGCTGGATGAACGGCATTCGTGCCTCGGCGTTCCGGCTGGCGGTGATCGCTGCCGGCGGCGGCGCTCTCTTCGTCGCCGATCGCTGGGGCTGGCGCGCCGCCTTTCTGCTCGTCGCCGCCTGTTTCGTCGGCCTGGCGATCGCGGCCATCCGGCTTCCCGAGCCCCGGCGCCGCGCCACGCTCGAGCAGCGCCCGACGACCAGAGAGCTGCTGCGCGCCTTTCTCGCCTGGCTCCTGCGCAAGGAGATGATCCCGATCGTCCTCTTCGCGCTGCTCTTCAAGATCGGCGACCAGGCGATGGCGCGCATGACCGATCCCTTCTGGGTCGACCGCGGCCGCAGCCTCTCCGAGATCGCGCTGGTCGCCAACACGATCGGCCTCGCGCTCACCGTCACCGGCGCTCTCCTGGGCGGCGCCTTCGTGGCGCGCTTCGGGCTCTTCCACGGCCTGCTCTGGCTCGGCATCGGCCAGGCGCTCTCGAACCTCGGTTTCGCGGCGGCGGCGGCCGTCACCGCGCCGCAGGCGATCTGGGCCGCCTCGATGTTCGAGAACTTCACCCAGGGCCTCGGCACCGCGGCCCTGCTCGCCTTCCTCACCGCCTGCTGCCGGCCCGAGACGGCGGCGACGGAGTACGCCCTGCTCTCCGCTCTCTTCGCCTTTTCGCGCGAGATCGCCGGCGCGCTCTCCGGCTTCGGCGCGCAGCGGATGGGATACGCGGGCTTCTTCGCCTTCACGGCGCTGCTCGCGATCCCCGGACTCCTGCTGCTTCCCTGGCTGCGGCCGCGCCTCGAAGCGGTCTCGCCCGCCAGGGCGCGCTGATAGAGTCCGCGCCTCGCGCTCGATCGGCGCGTTCCCGACACCGAGGTTTCACCGATGCGCGATTTCCTGCACCTCATCACGACCGTCGAAGGACTCACCGAGATCATCCGCTGGGGAGGCCTCGGCGCCCTGATCGCGATCGTCTTCGCGGAGACCGGCCTGCTCATCGGCTTCTTCCTGCCCGGCGATTCGCTCCTCGTCACCGCCGGCTTCGTTGCCGCAACGACGGGCGTCCTCGACATCACGTCGCTCCTCATCACGCTCTCGATCGCCGCCATCGTCGGCGACTCGGTCGGTTTCTTCATCGGCCGGAAGGCGGGAGAGGCGCTCTACCACCGCCCCGAGTCGCGCTGGTTCAAGCGCAGGCACCTGCTCGAAACCAAGCGGTTCTACGAGGAGTACGGCGCCATTACGATCGTCCTGGCGCGTTTCATGCCCTTCGCGCGCACCTTCGCGCCGGTCGTCGCGGGCATCGGCGACATGAACTACCGGAAGTTCGTGATCTACAACGTGGTCGGGGGCATCGCCTGGGTGTCGTCGATGCTCCTGCTCGGCTACTACTTCGGCCAGATTCCCTTCGTCCAGCGCCACATCGAGAAGGTGATCCTGCTGATCATCTTCATCTCGGTGCTGCCGGTCGCGATTCAGGCTTGGCGCATGCACCGCGCCGGCAAGCAGTAGCCACGCCGCTCAGGCGAGCGCGAGCAGGAAGCGGCTCGCCGCTCGCCGGAACTCCGGCGTCCACTCGTGGCCGCCGGCGAAGGTGAGCGCTTCGACCTCGACGCCGCGCGCGGCGAGAAGGTCGCGATCGCTCGCGAGCTTCTCCGCCGCATACCAATCGTCGCCTTCGCCGCGCGCCAGCAGCGCCCGCCGCGGGAAGGGGCTCGCCGCCAGCAGCTGCGCCGACTCCGGAGGCACGTCGCCGGCGAGGGCGACCACGCCGGCGACCTCGTGACCGGCGAGCAGCGCCGCGCGCCAGGCCATCGAGGCCCCCTGCGAGAAGCCGAGCGTCGCCACCGGCAGCTTCCAGCCGAATCGGGGGCGCACCGTGTCGAGGATGGCGCGCACGTAGCGCACGTTGTCGGCGATCGCCTCCCCGCGCAGCTCGCGTGTCATCCAGCCGCGGACGACGCGGCCGGAGCCCGAGCGGCTGGCGTAGAAGGCATTCAGCGCGTCGACGGCGACTTTCACCCACTCGTCGAGATCCGGCAGCGACTCGAGATCCTGAAGGTGCTTCTCGCCGTTCTCCAGGTAGCCGTGGAATCCGACCAGGATGCCGCGCGCGGCGCCGGCCGGAAGAGAGAGGTGGTAACGGCCGTGCGTGGGCGTTTCCAGGACGTGCCGCTCCTGGAAGGCTCATGCCCCGATCCCGCCCCGCGTCGCGGCGACCAGCGAGCGGGTGAGCGTCGCCGCCTCTGCCACCGCCTGCGCGGGGCTCTCCGCTTCCGCGATCCGCCGCACGAGGGCGCTTCCCACCACCACGCCGTCGGCGAGGCGGGCCACCGCCGCGACCTGCTCCGGCGATCGAGATGCCGAAGCCGACGGCGACCGGCAGCTCGACGGCGCGACGGACCCCACGCACCTCGCGGGCGAGCTCCGCCGGGAGCGCGCTCCGTTCACCCGTGACACCGGTGCGCGAGACGTAGTAGACGAAGCCGCTCCCCGCCCGCCGTACGGCGCGGCGGCGCTCCGGCGTCGAGGTCGGCGCCAGCAGGAAGATCGCATCGAGGCCGTTACCCCGCAGCGCGTCGAGGTACTCCCCCGCCGCCTCCTCCGGCGGCAGGTCGACCACCAGCACCCCGTCCACTCCGGAGGCGGCGGCGTGCTCGGCGAAGCGCTCGATGCCGTAGCGAAGGATCGGATTGAAGTAGCTGAAGAGCACCAGCGGCACGCCGGTCGCGCGGCGAATCTCGGCCGCGCGTCGCCAGCACTCCCGCGAGCGACGTTCCGGCCGCGAGCGCTCGCGCCGCCGCCGCCTGATTGACCGGGCCGTCGGCGATCGGGTCGGAGAAAGGGACGCCCAGCTCGACGACGTCGGCGCCGGCCGCCGCCAGCGCCCGCACGACGCGCGCGCTGGTCGCGAGGTCAGGGTCCCCCGCCATCACGAAGGGGACGAAGGCCGCGCGTTTCGCCCGCCGCGCCGCCGCGAAGGCCGCTCCGATCCGGCTCGGCCGCTTCACGCCTCTTCCTCCGCCCTCGCCCGGTCGAAGGCGATCACCGACTCGAGATCCTTGTCGCCGCGCCCCGACAGGTTGACCAGCAGGACGCGGCTGCGCGGCAGGCGCGCCGCCCGCCGCGCCGCCTCGGCGATCGCGTGCGCGCTCTCGAGCGCCGGCAGGATCCCTTCGGTCTCGGCGAGCAGGTGGAACGCCGCGACCGCTTCGGCGTCGCTGGCGCGAGTGAACTCGACCCGCCCTCGCTCGGCGAGCGCCGCCTGCTCCGGTCCGACCGCCGGATAGTCGAGGCCCGGCCGAGACCGAATGCGTCGATGCCACCTGGCCATCCGCGTCCTGGAGCACCAGCGTCCTCGTGCCGTGCAGGACGCCGGGCGACGCGCCGCCGCCGAAGCGCGCCGCGTGCTCCCCCGCTTCCCGGCCGCGGCCCCCCGCCTCGACGCCGATCAGCCGCACCCGGGCGTCGTCGAGGAAGGCGGTGAAGAGTCCGATCGCGTTCGAGCCGCCGCCCACGCAGGCGATCGCGGCGTCGGGCAGGCGGCCGAGCCGCTTGCGCAGCTGCGCGCCGCGCCTCCTCGCCGATGACGCGGTGGAAATCGCGCACCATGCGCGGGAAGGGGTCGGGGCCGAGCACCGAGCCGAGGATGTAGTGCGTCGTGCGGACGTTCGTCACCCAGTCGCGCATCGCCTCGTTGATGGCGTCCTTGAGGGTTCGGCTGCCCGCGTCGACCGGCACGACCTCGGCGCCGAGCAGGCGCATGCGCTCGACGTTCATCCGCTGGCGGCGCAGTCCTCGCTCCCCATGTAGACGGCGCATTCGAGCCCCAGCAAGGCGGCCGCGGTGGCGGTCGCGACGCCGTGCTGTCCGGCGCCGGTCTCGGCGACGACGCGCTTCTTCTTCATGCGGAGCGTCAGCAGCGCCTGGCCGAGCGCGTTGTTGAGCTTGTGCGCCCCGGTGTGCAGGAGGTCCTCGCGCTTGAGGAAGATCCGCGCGCCGCCGAGCTCGCGGCTCAGCCGTTCGGCGAAGAAGAGCGGCGTCGGCCGGCCCGCGAAGGTCGCCAGCAGCTCGTCGAGCTTGCGCCGGAAGGCACGGTCCCGCCGCGCGCGGTCGTAGGCCAGCGCCAGCTCGGCGATCGGCGCCATCAGGGTCTCGGGCACGAAGCGCCCGCCGTAGGGGCCGAACCGCCCCGCCGCGTCCGGCCAGCGCGAGCTACGTCGCCACACCGCGCACCTCCTCGATCAGCCGTCGCATCTTCTCCCGATCCTTGATTCCCGGTTCGCGCTCGACGCCCGAGGCGACGTCGACGCCGTCGGCTCCGCTCGCCAGCAACGCCGCCCGGGCGTTCTCCGGAGTGATGCCCCCCGCCACCAGGATCAGCCGTTCGTCCCGCGGCAGCTTCGCGAGGGTCGCGTAGTCCCAGGACTCTCCCGTCCCGCCAGGTTGTCCTTCCCGCCTCGCGTCGACAAGGAATCCGGCGGCCCCTCCCCAGAGACGAAAACCTTCCAGAGAGGGGATGCCCCGGAACGCACGCCAGGCGGGAAGGCGAAGCGCCTCCAGGATCGCGGGAGATTCGTCGCCGTGGAGCTGCACGACGTCCAGGCCGGTCGCGGACGCCGCGGCCGCGATTCCTTCTCTCGAAGCATCGACGAACACTCCCACCCTCGACACCCGCTCGCCGACCGCGGCGCCGATCTCCCGGGCTCGCCTCAGGTCGACGCAGCGCGGGCTCGACGGCCAGAAGTTCAGGCCGATGAAGTCGGCGCCGAGCTCGACCGCGGCGACGGCGTCTTCCACCCGAGTGACGCCGCAGATCTTGACCAGCGGCCGGCGGCGCGAGCTCACGCGGTCAGCTCCCGCAGCTTCGCTGCAGGGTCGTCCGCGAGAAGAAGGCTCTCTCCGACCAGGAAGGCATCGAACCCCGCAGCGCGCAGACGCTCCACCTGCGCGCGGCCGGCGATGCCGCTCTCGGCGACGCGCAAGGTATCGCGCGGGAGGCGCGGCGCCAGCGCGATCGCGCGATCCAGATCGACTTCGAAAGTGCGCAGATCGCGGTTGTTGATCCCCACCATCTCCCAGGATTCGCCCGCCAGCCTGGCGAGGTCGGCTTCGTCGTGCAGCTCGACGAGCGGCGCGAGCCCCCGCACCCGCGCCTCGCTGGCCCACCGAGCCAGCTCCCCGGCGCCATAGAGCGCCGCGACCAGGAGGACGGCGTCCGCTCCGGCCTCCCGCGCCTCGTCGAGCTGTCCCGGGTGGACGACGAAGTCCTTGGCGATCGCCGGCAGGCCGCAGGCCTCCTTGCAGCGCCGCAACAGGGCGCAGCTCCCGAAGAAGAAGTCGGGCTCCACCACCACCGAGAGCGCCGCGGCGCCCGCCTCGGCGTAGGTCGCCGCCTGGCGCTCGGCATCGACCCGGCCGGCGATCGACCCGAGCCGGGGCGAACCGAGCTTCACTTCGGCGATCACGGCGTGGCCCCGGCGCGCCGCGACCGCGTCGACGAAGGGATTGCGCTCCAGTCGCGACGCGCGAGCTCCGGAGAACGGTACCGAACCTTCCTCGTCGCGGATTCCGAAGCGTCGACGGCGGCGCGCCACGATCTCGGCCAGGATCGAAGGGAGGGTCTCACCCTTCATCGGAAGTTCTTCAGCTCATCGAGCTTGCCACCGGCGGCGCCACTGGCGAGGATCTGGCGCGATCGATCGACGCCTTCACGCAGCGATTCGACACGGCCGGCGACGAAGAGCGCCGCTCCCGCATTCGCCGCCACCAGGTCGGCGATCCAGCCGTCCTCGCCGTCGAGAATCCTCCGCAGGATCGCGGCGTTCTCGACCGGCGTGCCGCCGACGAGGTCCGAGAGCGCCGCTTCCCGGAGCCCGAGCTCGCCCGGAGTCACCCGGTAGAGAGCGACCTCGCCGCCGCTGAACCTCCGCGATCGTCGTCGCAGCGGTGGTGGTGATCTCGTCGAGCCCGTCGAGGCCGTGAACGACGAGCGCATGGTCGCAGCCCAGCTCGGCCAGTACTCGCGCCACCGGCTCGACTCTGTCCTCGGCGAAGACGCCGACGACCTGGCGGCGCGCTCCGGCGGGATTGGTCAGCGGTCCGACCAGGTTGAAGACCGTGCGCACGCCGAGCGCGCGGCGCACCGGGGCGACGGTCCGCATCGCCGGGTGATGCAGCGGCGCGAAGAGGAAGGCGAGGCCGATGGCGTCCAGCTGGCGCGCCGAGAGCTCCGGCTCCACCTCGATCGCCACGCCGAGCGCCGCCAGCACGTCGGCGCTCCCCGACCGCGACGAGATCGCCCGGTTGCCGTGCTTGGCGACGGCGGCGCCTCCAGCCGCGGCGACGAAGGCCGCGGCGGTCGAGACGTTGACGGTGCCCCTGCCGTCGCCACCGGTGCCGCAGGTGTCGACCACCTCCGGCCGCGAATGCGGCACGGGCCGTGCCCGCGCCCTCATCGCCTCGACCGCGCCCGCGATCTCCTCGATCGTCTCCCCTTTCGCCGCCAGCGCCACCAGCAGCGCCGCGATCAACGGCTCGCCGAGCTCGCCGTCCATGATCCGGCCGAAGATCGCGGCCACCTCCTGTCGCGAGACATCGCGTCGGGCGATCCAGCGCGCCAGGACCGGCTCGCCGTTCACGCCACGCTCTCCGCCGGTCGTTCCGAGCAGAGGGCGAGAAAGTTCGCCACCAGGCGCGGCCCGGCCAGCGTGAGGACGCTCTCGGGATGGAACTGCACTCCCCAGTAAGGCAGCTCGCGATGGCGCAGCCCCATCACCACGCCGTCGTCGTCGCTCCAGGCGACCGCCTCGAGCTCGGCGGGCAGAGTCGACTCCCGGACGTCCAGCGAGTGATAGCGCGTCGCCTCGAACGGATTCGGCAGGCCGGCGAAGAGTCCTTCGCCGCCGTGCCGCACCCACGAAGTCTTGCCGTGCTTCGGCGCCGGCGCGCGGCCGACCTCGGCGCCGAACGAGGCGCCGAGCGCCTGGTGGCCGAGGCAGACGCCGAAGATCGGAAGGCGCGGCCGCCGCGCCAGCAGCGCCAGGCAGATGCCGGCGTCTTCGGGGCGTCCGGGGCCGGGCGAGAGAAGGATCCCCTCCGGTCGTCGCGCCAGCAGCTCGTCGACCGACGCGGCGTCGTTGCGCACGACCTCGACCTCGACCCCCGACGCCGCCAGGAGCTGCACCAGGTTGTAAGTGAAGGAATCGTAGTTGTCGACGACCAGGATCACGGCCGCACCTCGAGCTCCTCGGCGAGAGCGATCGCCGCCAGCAGCGCGGCGGCCTTGTTCTCGGTTTCCTTCTGCTCGAGCGCCGGATCGGAATCGGCGACGATGCCGGCGCCGGCGGTCACCGAAACCTCGCGCCCGCTTCCCTCGCCGCGTGCCACCAGGGTGCGGATCGTGATGCAGGCATCGAGATCGCCGGTGAAGGAGAGATAACCGGTCGCTCCGGCGTAGAGACCGCGGGCTTCCGGCTCGAGCCCGTCGAGGATCTCGATGGCGCGGATCTTCGGCGCGCCCGACACCGTGCCGGCCGGGAAAGTGGCGAGCAGCACGTCGAGCGCGTCGCGCCCCGCCGCGAGCTCGCCGCGCACCTCCGAGACCATGTGCAGGACGTGGCTGTAGCGCTCGACCTCGGCGAAGCTCGAGACTTCCACGCTGCCGGCGCGGCACACCCGCCCGAGATCGTTGCGCCCGAGGTCCACCAGCATCACGTGCTCGGCGCGCTCCTTCGGGTCGGCGAGCAGCTCCGCTTCGAGCGCCGCGTCGTCGGCGGCGTCGCGGCCGCGCCGGCGGGTGCCGGCGATCGGCCGCGTCACGACGCGCTGGCCGCGCTTCGTCACCAGGGCCTCCGGCGAGGCGCCGATCAGCGCCACCTCCGGCAGCTCGAGCAGCACCATGTAGGGGCTCGGATTCACGCGACGCAGGGCGCGATAGAGCGCCACCGGCGAGGCCTCGCTGCGGCAACGGAAACGGCGCGCCAGGACGACCTGGAAGATCTCGCCCGCCGCGATCTCCTCCTTGGCGCGGCGCACGGCGGCCTGGAAAGCGGGGCCGTCGAGGCTGACGCCCTCGGGAACCACCGGAGCCGGCGCCCGCTCGGGCAGGCGCGTCGCGCGCACCGTCGCGTCGCACGACAGCACCCCCTCGAGCCGGTCGAGCGCCGCCCGCGCCTCGGCCTCGCCGCTCTCCCCTTCGATCTCGTTGGCGACCAGCAGCAGCTTCTGCTGCGCGTGGTCGAAGGCGACGATCGCGTCGAAGCGCGCCAGCAGCGCCGACGCCAATCCCCAGGGATCGGGAGGCCGATCGGGCAGCCGCTCGATCAATCGCACGAAGTCGAAGCCGAAGGTGCCGACGAAGCCGCCGGCGAAGGGCAACGGCACCGGCTCGGCGTCGAAGCCGCCGGCGAGCGAGCGCAGCGCTTCGACCGGGTCGCCGCCGAGCCTCTCGCGGCGCCCCGCCCGCTCGACTTCGACGCCCGCCGCCGTCACCCGCGCGATCAGCGCCGGGTCGGCGCCGAGGAAGCTGTAGCGGGCGACGTGCTCGCCGCCCGAGACGCTCTCGAGCAGGAAGCGCACCGGCGACAATCCGGCCAGGCGCTGATAGGCCGCCAGCGGCGTCAGCGTCTCCGCCAGCAGCTCCCGCACGTGCGGGCGAACGCGGCGGCTCAGGGCGCCTCCTCGAGACCCAGCACGCGCCGGCCGAGCGCGAGCGGCAGCTCCTGGCCGGTCATGGCGCGGAACTGAGGCGCCGCCTGGAGGAGCAGCACCTCCCGCCCGTCGATCGCGACCCGCCCGCGCGCCCGCACCGCAGCGACGAGCGGCGTCGGCCCGGTGCCGTAAACGAGGTCGACGACGACCGCCTCCGGCTTCAGTCGATCGACGTCGATCGGGAGCGCGTCGTCCGCGCCGCGACCGAGCGGCGTCGCATGGACGAAGAGATCGAAGCGCGCCGGATCCAGGTCGGCCAGCGTCACGAAGGGCAGGCCGAGCTTCCGCGCCGCTTCGCTCCCCCGTTCGACGCCGCGATTGACCAGCGCCACGCGCGCTCCCGCCAGCGCCAGCCCGAGCGCGGCGGCACGTCCGGCGCCGCCGCAGCCGATCACCGCGGCGCTTCGTTCGCGCAGATCGACGCCGTGGGCGCGCAGCGCCGCGACCACGCCTTCGGCGTCGGTCGACTCCCCCTCCCAGACGCCGCGCCGGCGCACCAGCGTGTTGACCGATTCCAGCCGGTTCGCGAGCGGACTCGCCGCACCAGCGAGCGCGAAGGCGACTTCCTTGTAAGGCGTGGTGACCGAGAGGCCGGCGATCGGCAGCCCGAGCTGCGGCAGCAGATCGTCCTCGATCACCTCGAGCCAGAAGTCCCCGAAGTTGTCGACGTCGAAGGGGACGTAGAGCGCGTCGATGCCGAGCGCGCGATAGGCCGCGTTGTGGAGCCGGGGCGACAGCGAGCCGAGCGCCGGCCGACCCACGACGCCGAAGATCCGGCTGGCAGGCTCGACCTTCGGCAGCCCCCAGTCCTCGACCAGCCGCGCGACCGGGAGCTGTCCTGCCGCCGCCGGCAGGTCGCCCACCGAGCCGAAGATCAGCGGCGCGCCGAGACGCAGCGCCACCAGTCGCGTCCAGAAGCCGGTCTCGCCGGTCGCGAAGGCGGTGACGTCCCGGCGCCCGAGCTCGGCCAGCAGCGCCAGCACCGCGAGCTCCTCCCCGGCGTGCGCCGCGCGCGGCACCAGCTTGTAGATCGCGGCCGGCGTCGCCGCGAGATGGTGGAAGCGGCTGCGCAGGGCGGCGAGCTCGGTCGCCGGCCCGTGCCAGGAGAGGACTCGCTTCTCGGCCGGAATCTCGTCGAGCACCTCGGGCGCCAGGTCGCGATCCCCTTCGAGGTCGACGAAGTCGTAACGCGAGGCGTTCTCGCGCAACCTCTGGCGCCGCTTGTCGCGCGACGCGGAGTGCGCGCCCCCTTCGGCCCGCGAGCGCAGGGTGTAGAGAAGCCGCCCCGGGAAGCGTTCGCGCAGCCAGGCAGGGTCGAGATCGCCGACGAGATCGGCGCGCACCTCGAGCCAGCCGGCGACGCCGGCGAGGCGGGCGATCTCCTCGCCCCCGGCGGACGGGGGCTCGGCCAGCGAAGCCACCAGCAGCGCTTCCTTCATCGTCCTCCCCAGAAAGACGAAAACCTCCTTCGGTCACCCGAAGGAGGTCGGAACGCCGGACGCTCGCCGCTCTCTTCTCCCCCGGGCCGCCGGCGGCCGGGGGATCGCCCGGACGTCAGCTCACGCCGAAAGCATGCACCACGCCGCGCCAGCGCCAGGGGGCGCTCGCGATCGGAGCGGCAACTCGGGCGTGCGTCGTCATCGGCGGGATTCGAGCAGAGCGCCTCCGGCGCTGTCAAGGCGCCCCGCCCGCCGCGACGATCTCGCGCCGCAGCCAGCCGAAGGTCCGCATGCGCGCCTCGATGCGCCCGATCGCGCTCTGGTAGCCGCGGCTCGTGACACCGGGATGCCATTTCGCGGGACGCGGCAGGCCCGCCGCCAGCGCGGCCGCCTGCCGGCCGTCGAGCTCGGCGGCCGAGACGCCGAAGTAGCGCCGCGCCGCGGCCTCCACTCCCCAGATGCCGTCGCCGAACTCGGCCACGTCGAGGTAGACCTCGAGGATGCGGCGCTTCGAGAGCGCGCGTTCGAGCTGCCGGGTCAGCAGCGCCTCTTTCGCCTTCCGCCAGGGATTGCGCGAGGGAGAGAGCCAGAGGTTCTTGGCCAGTTGCTGAGTGATCGTCGAGGCTCCGCGAGGGATCTCGCCTTCGCGCAGCGCGTCGGCGACCGCCTCCTTGATCTCCGCGACGGCGAAGCCGTGGTGCGAGAAGAAGTCGACGTCCTCGCCGCAGAGAACGGCGAGCTTGACCTCGGTCGAGATCCGCGACCAGGCGACCGGACGCCAGTCGACGCGACCGGAGCGCCCGGCCTTCCGCTCGGCCGCCTGCCAGTGCTCCATGAAGGCGGTCGACTTCGGCATCTCGCGGGCGAGCGCCGCGACATCCGGCCAGGTTGCGAGCTGGTAGAGCGCGATGACGGCGAGAGCGGCCAGCAGGAGCGCCGCCCAGCGACCGAAGCGACGCGTACGCACGCCCGTCTTCCCTTCCTAGCTCTCGCGGGCGAAGCGCTCGACGACCTTGCCGGCGAGCGTCCTGCCGATCGCCATCGAAGCGGTGGCGGCGGGCGAAGGGGCGTTGAGGACGTGCAGCATGCGCGGGCCTTCGGCGAAGACGAAGTCGTCCACCAGCCGCCCCTCGCGGTCGACCGCCTGGGCGCGGACACCGCAGCCGGCCGGCTGCAGCTCGTCGTCGCGCAGCCCGGGCATCAGCCGGCGCAGCGCTTCGGCGAAGCGCCGGCGGCTCCAGGCCCGCCGATACTCCCGCCCGGCCACCGCGGCCTGGCGACGGGCCATCCGCCAGAAGCCCGGGAAGGCGAGCGTGGTGACCGCGTCGCGGAGCGAGAAGGCGCCCGGCTCGTACGACTCCCGTTTCCAGGCCAGTACCGCGTTCGGGCCCGCTTCGACCGTGCCGTCGACCCGTCGCGTCAGGTGGACGCCGAGAAACGGCAGCTCCGGGTCGGGCACGGGATAGATCAGGCCGCGCACCTTCGGCCGCGCCGCCGGCGCGAGCTCGAAGTAGTCGCCACGAAAGGGGACGATGCGGACGCCGGGGTCGAGCCCGGCGAGCCGGGCGACGCGGTCGCTCGCCAGCCCGGTGCACGCGACGAGGAAACCGGCCCGCAGGCGGCTGCCGCCCGCGATCACCTCCACCTCCCGCTGCGAGCCGGCGATCGCCGTCAGCCGGCACCCCGTCCGGATCTCGCCGCCGGCGGCGCGGATGTCGTCCGCGAAGGCGCGCGCCACCGCGGGATAGTCGACGATGCCGGTCTCGGGGACGAAGAGGCCGGCGATGCCGGCCGCATCCGGCTCGTGCGCGCGGATCGCGGCGGCGTCCAGCCGCTCGAGCCCGGCGAGGCCGTTGGCGCGTCCGCGACGCTCGAGCTCGTCGAGCCGCGGCAGCTCGCGCTCGTCGAGCGCGACGACCACCTTGCCGCAGCGCTCGTGCGCGATGCCGCGCTCCGCGACGTAGGCGAAGAGCGCCTCTCTCCCCTCGACACAGGCCCGCGCCTTGTGAGAATCTGGCCGGTAATAGAGCCCCGAATGGACGACGCCGCTGTTGTGTCCCGTCTGATGGGCCGCGAGGCCCGGCTCGCCCTCCACGAGCAGCACGCGGAGGCGATGGACGAGCGCCAGCTCGCGCGCCGTCGCCAGGCCGACGATGCCTCCCCCCGCGACCACGACGTCCACGTTGCACATCGAGCGTGGATCCTCGCACAGCGCCCGGCCGCGAAGTGGCAGACAATCGCGAATCTTCGCCCGTTGACGCGGGCCGACTTCCTAGGTATCGAACGCCGGCTTCAGGAGGAACGAGCATGTGGAAGCGAGAGAACGAGCCGCACGCCCCGTCGCCCAACCCGACCCCCGCTGCCGCCCCCGCGCCCGCGCCGCCCCGGCGCGAGGTCGAGAGCGCGGCTCCTGCGCCGCCCCCGGTGACGCGCTCGAGCGAGCCGGCTGGACGCGCGCAGATCGGCGTCGGCACCATCGTGCGCGGCGAGATCACCGGCGAAGAAGATCTCCTGATCGAAGGGCGCGTCGAAGGACGCATCGACCTGCGCCAGAACGCCGTGACGGTGGGCGCCAAGGGGCGCCTCGCCGCCGAGATCATCGCCCGCGCCATCCTGGTCGACGGCGAGGTGGACGGCAACCTGACCGCCGAGGAGCAGATCGTCGTCCGCAAGAGCGGCCGTGTGAAGGGCGATCTCTGCGCCCCACGCGTCACGATCGAAGACGGTGCGCGCTTCAAGGGAGGCATCGACATGGAGCCCAAGCGTTCGGCGGGATCCGTCGCGCCGCGCCCGCTGGCCACCGCGAAGAACGACGCGATCACCGCCACGCTCGCCGCCGCCGTCGGAGCGCACACTTCAGGCACGAACGGCTGATCGCGTGATGGGCTGGCTCCGCCGACCCGGAGCCGGTTCGGCGTCATCTCCGGCGCCGGAGACACCGAGCGCGCCTCCGGCGCCCGAGGCGGTGGAGCATGCGGCACCCGGCCTGGAGCAGGCGATCCGCCAGCTTCCGAAGCCGGGAGGCTCGGTGCTCGACCTCGGGCTGGCGTTGGCGACCAACATCGCTTATTTCAACCGCATCGGCGCCCGCCTGCGCGTTTTCGATCTCGAGGAGACGCTACGCGAAGCCGGCCTGTGGACGAGCACGCTCAAGCCCGATCCCTGGCGCGAGCGCGCCATCGCGGCCCTCGCCGTCTCCGAGTCCGAGCAGTACGACCTCGTCTTCGCCTGGGACTTCCCCAACCTGCTCGGCCGCGAACGCTGGCTGCCGATCGCGCAGGCGCTCATCGCACGCCTGGCGCCGCGCGGCATGTTTCACCTCCTGGTGCGCACCGGCAAGGAGATGCCGGCCCTGCCCAGCCATTTCCGCTTGACCGCGGCCGAGACGATCCGCGAAGAGCCACAGTCCCACGAGCGCCTCGGCGCGCCGCGCTTCTCGCACGCCGAGGTCGAGCGCCTCCACCCCGGCCTCGCCGCGGCGCGCAGTTTCCTCGACAAGCACGGCGTGCAGGAGTTCCTGCTCGAGCGCGCCGAGCAGCTCTCTCTCCGCCGCGCCCCGTCGCCCAGCTCCGCAAGCCCCGCTCCCACTACCCGGGCTGAGCGGAAACGCGGCCCCGGCGCCGCGAAGGAGTCTTTCCCTTCGAGGGCAGCTTTTGCCTTCTTTCGTCGGGTTCTCTCTTGACTTACGCCTTTTTTACGCCTCATGATCTCTTCCCGTCCGGACCCTCCGGCGGGAGGAGATGGCGACGGTGGCGGAACCTCTCGCGAAACCCGAACCGGCAGTCGCAGCGCGGCGGCGTGCTCTCGAAGCCCTGCAGGGGCTGGCGAGCTCGGGATCGCCGCTCGCCGCGCGGGTGCGCACCGTGCGCGATTGGGAAGCGGCTCGCACGCCCCCGCCGCCTGCCCCCTGGAGCGCGGCGCTCCCCGCCATCGCGGCGCTCTTCCCCGCCGGCCTGCCGCGCGGCGAGCTGATCGAGCTCGCCGGCCGGCGCTCGAGCGGCCGCTTCGGACTGGTCACCGCGCTGCTCGCCGCCGCCACCGGTGCGGGGGAGAACGCCGCGCTGGTCGACCTCGGCAACGGCCTCGACCCGCACGGAGCCGCGGCCGCCGGCGTCGCCCTCCCCCGCCTGCTCTGGGCGCGCCCCTCCGATCTGGCGCAGGCCCTGGCGGCGGCGGAAAGCCTGCTCGGCGGCGGCTTCCCCTTCGTCGCGGTCGATCTCGGCCTGCCGCCGGTGCCGGGCGGCCACGGCGCCGAGACTTCCTGGCTCCGCCTCGCCCGCGCCGCGCGCGCCGCGCAGTCGGTGCTCGTCGTCTCGGCTCCCTACCGTGTCTGCGGCATCGCCGCGCCCTGCGCGCTGGCGCTCGACGCCGGCCGGGCGCGCTGGCAGGGGCGAGGCAGCGAGCCGCGGCTCCTCGACGGCATCGACGCCGCCCTCGACCCGGCACGCGGCCATCTCGCCGGTTCCCGCGCGCCGCGCTCCCGTTCCGCCCTGCGCTTCGCCGCTTCGTGAGCCGTCTCGCCGCCCTCCGGGTGCCGCTCTTTCCGCTCGCCGCGCGCCTGCGCGCCGAGCCCGAGCTCGGCCGCGACGCCGCCGCAGTCGTCGAAGGCGAAGGCCCCGCGGCGCGCGTCGTCGCCGCGACGCGTGCCGCCCGCCGCGCCGGCGTCAAGGCCGGCGCGACGCTGGCGCAGGCGCGGGCGCTCGTTCCCCGCCTCGTCGCGCGCGGCCGCGACGCCGCCTGCGAGAGCGCCGCGGCCGAGGCGCTGCTCGAGGCCGCCGCCCGCTTCTCGCCGCGCGTCGAGCCGGAAGCGCCCGGCGAGGTGCTGCTCGACATCGACGGCATCGCCCGCCGCTTCTCCGGCGCCGAGCCCGAGCGCGAGCTCGGCCGCGCGCTGGCGCGGGCGGCACGGCGCGACGGGCTGCCCGCGCGGGTCGGCATCGCCTCGAGCCGGCTGGCGGCGGCGATCGCCGCGCAGCAGGCCGCCGACGACGAGCCGGCCATCGTCCCGCCCGGCGACGAGGCGGCCTTCCTCGCCCCGCTGCCGCTCGCGCGTCTGGCGCCCGAAGTCGACCTCGCGACGACGCTCGCCCGCTGGGGGATCGGCTCGATCGGCGAGCTCGCCAGGCTCCCCGCCGCCGAGATCGCCAGCCGGCTCGGCGAGCCCGGCCGCGCGCTGCACGCCGTGGCGCGCGGCTTCGATCCCCGTCCGCTGGCGCCGCGCGAGCCGCCGCGCGACTTCGAGGAAGGGCTCGAGCTCGAGTGGCCGCTCGCCACGCTCGAGCCCTTCCTCTTCCTCGCCCGCGCGGCGCTCGACCGGCTCTGCCGGCGGCTCGAGGGCGAAGGGCTCGGCTGCGCCCGGCTCGGCGTCGCGCTGGTGCTCGAGCCCGAGGGGCGCGACGAGCGCTCGATCACGCTGCCAGCGCCGACGCGCGAAGCGAAGACGCTGCTGCGCCTGGTGCAGCTCGAGCTCGAGACGCGCCCGCCCGGCGCCGCCGTCGCCGGCTTCGTCTTCACCGCCGCGCCCGATCGGCCGCGCACCGCGCAGCTGGCGCTCTTCGGGCCTCCGGCGCTCTCTCCCGATCGCCTGGCGACGACGCTGGCGCGGCTCTTCGCGCTGCTCGGCCCCGACCGGGTCGGCTCCCCCGCCGCGCCCGACGGCCATCGCCCGGAGCGCTTCGCGCTGATTCCCTTCGCGCCGCCGCCCCCTCCCGAGATCACGCCGCCGCCGGCACGGCCGCGCGGCCTGCTGGCGGTGCGGGTGCTCCGTCCGCCACTGGCGCTCGAGGTCGAAGTCGACCGCGCCGGCCGGCCGCAGGCCGTTCGCACGCCGCCGGCCGACGAGAAGACGAAGCGACCGGCGCCGGCAGGCGCCGTCCGCGTCGCCGCCGGTCCCTGGGGAATCGAAGAGGGGTGGTGGCGCGAGGCGCCGGTGACGCGGGAGTACTGGGACGTCGAGCTCGCGGCGGGAGGGCTCTGGCGTCTCTTCCGCGACGCCGCGAGCGGCGGCTGGTTCGCCGACGGCGCCTACGACTGACCGGCGGCGCGCTCGCCGCGCGCCAGCCAGCGATGGGCGACCCAGTGCCCCGGCCAGAACAACAGCGCCGCCACGACCGGCACCGCCACGAAGGCGAACAGGAGCGGCGGCAGCAGCCTCTGCTCGAGGCCGAACGGCGACCACATCCAGTTGAGATTCTGCTCGCGCGTGCCGATCTGCTGGCCGAGCGGCAGCAGCAGGAGCGCCAGGCCGCTCTGCAGCTTCCAGCCGCGCGGGTCGTAACCGACCCGCCGCACGATCCAGACCAGCAGCGGCACGCTCCAGAGATGGAAGAGCGACAACGCGCGCAGCCAGAGCGGCGAAGCGGCGTCGAACATGTACTCGGTGCCCCCGATCGGATGCGCGCCGGTGAACAGGGCCCCGAAGAAGTCGACCGCCCAGACGAGCTGGATGAACAGGACGCCGGCGAGCTGCGCCGAAGCCAGCAGGCCGCTCTCCAGCCAGAGCGCCGCGAGCGTGCCGAAGTTGGCGAAGTCGCACAGCCAGAGGAAATTCGACGCGCCGTTGGCCTGCCAGTAGAGCGGTACCCAGACCGCCATCCAGAGCGTGTAGAGCCGCCTTCGCGGCGAGCGGAATCCGGTCCTGTCGAATCATCGATGTCCGCATCGAAAAGCAAAGGGCCGGAGTCCGAAGACCCCGGCCCTGGATCGAAGCCTGAAGCGGGCTCCCTCCTAGAAGCGGAAGCCGAGCTGCGCGGTCACCTTGCGCGAAATGATGTCGCCGAAGTAGTGCTGCTGGACCGCTTCGTCGAAGATGTTGGCGCCGATGATCTGCAGCGTCATCCGCTCGTCGAGGAAGCGCATGCCGATCTGGGCGTTGACCATGGTGAACGCGTCGGTGGTGCCCTGACCGCGAACGGCACGTCGGCCCAGAACGCCTCGTCCTGGTAGTTGGCGTTGGCGCTGAAGAAGAGACGGCCGCTGTCGTAGGAGAAGCCGATGTTGGCGCGCCAGGTCGGCGGCAGGTTCTGCGTCTTCTCCTCCGCCGGCGTCAGCCCCTCGAACGTCGGGTCGTCCTGCCAGGAAGCGTTGACGAACCAGGACCAGTTGTCGCGGAAGCGCTGGTTGAGCGAGAACTCGACGCCGCGGTCGATCGTCTTGCCGACGTTGCGATAGCTGTTGTCGGACTGGAAGGGGCCGCCGTTGAAGCCGCCCAGGGGTCCGCAGAGCGGGGTCGTGCCCGGGGGGAAAAGGAAGCAGGGCAGAACGTTGGCCGGGACGCCGACGCCGGTCGCCGGGTTGTAGACCGGCGGCAGGTTCGTGAAGCCGCCGTAGTAACGCGAGACGTAGAAGTCGATGGCGTCCTTGGTCTCGTTCCGGTACGCGGCGAGGCTGAGGATCATGCCGTTCTTGTAGCTGCCGACATAGCCGACCTCGTAGGCGGTCAGAGACTCCTCACTGAGCTGGACGTTGCCGCTGGCGTGGATCGGCAGGATGAACGGTCCCTGCTGAGCGAGAATCGTCGCGTCGAGGTAGTTGTTGATCACCGACGGCGAGCGGAACGCCTGGTTGTAGGACGCCCGGATCGTGTTGCCGGGTGTCGGCGACCAGAGCAGGCTGGTGCGCGGCGTGAAGACGCCGTCGATCGGGTCGATGTCGTCGTAGCGCCCGCCGATCAGCCAGCGGACCTTCTCGCCGAGCAGGATCTCGTCCTGCACGAAGACGCCGTACTCCTTCTTGTCCGTCCCCTGCGGCGCGATCTCGAGGTCGAAGTTGCTGGTGCGGTAGTCGCCGCCGTAGGTGAAGATGTGATGGGTGCCGGCGACCGAGGTGTTGGACGCCTCGAAGTTGTAGGTGTTGGTCTTGAACGCGAACGGCAGGAACTTGCCGTCGACGCCGCGGCTCAGCAGGTTGACCGAGTCGGCGTTGAGGCCGTTCCAGAAGGCGCCGAAATGCAGCGCCTGCTTGTTGTAGTCCATCTTGGCGTAGGTGAGATCCGTTCCGTCCTTGATCTGGAACGGTCCGATGCCGGTGTGGATGATGCCGTCGGTGCCGGCCCAGCCGCCGCCGACCGAGAAGTACGAATCCTCGGTCAGGTCCCAGTCCATGCCGGACCTCGGCCTTCGGCTGCTTGGTGCCCGAGTTCTCGAAGGTGTTGGTCAGCGAGGGCGGACGCTCGTAGGCGTCCTGCTCGAAGTAGCCCGCCGAGACCTTGTAGCCGAAGCCGCCGGCGCCCTTGCCGCCGCCGACGCCGGCGTGCGTGACGCTGCCGTACATGGTGCCGAGCTCGCCGCCGCCGAGCAGGATCGAGGTGCCCACGATCTCCTTCGGCCGCTTGGTGATGACGTTGACCACGCCGGTCATGGCGTTGGCGCCCCACACCGCGCTGCCCGGGCCGCGCACCGCCTCGATCTGCTTGATCTCCACCGGATTGACCGGCAGGAAGTCCCACATCACGAAGCCGAAGAAGTCGAGGTAGAGCGAACGGCCGTCGACCAGCACGAGCTGCGAGGTCGCCAGCGTGTTCGTCGCGCCGCGCGCCGTGATGTTGATGTCGCGCGCGCTGGTCTGCGCGACGTTGAGGCCGGGCACGTTGCGGAGCAGGTCGCTGTAGTCGTCGGCCGGAATCGACTCGATCGTCTGCTGGTCGAGGACCGAGATC
The DNA here is from genome assembly GCA_963699245.1 of Thermoanaerobaculia bacterium. GTDB lineage: Bacteria > Acidobacteriota > Thermoanaerobaculia > Multivoradales > JAGPDF01 > JACTMI01. Next base: position 363,140 of record OY969426.1, on the reverse strand, counting down.
GCGGCCGGCGATTCGTTGAGCGGCTGCTCGACGCGCGAGGCCGTGACGACGATCACGTCCTCGAAAGTCTCGCCTTCCGCCGCGGGCGCGCTCTGATCCTGCGCCACGAGCGAGGTGGCCGCGAGGGCGCCCGCCAGGGCGAGGAACCACTTGTTGCGAAGTGCCATACGAGAAACCTCCGTGGCCAGACTCTGGAGTGCCGCTCCGCTGCGGCGAACCCCGAATATCCTGAATAGTTGCGGGATGCTAGCGCCGACCTCGGCGGCCATCACGCCGCGCTGCGGCAAAGACGGGCGTTTGCTACCATCGCGGCATCGTGACGAAGCCCCGGTGAGCCTGCGATGACCTCGAGCTCCTCCCCCATCGTCGTCGGCTGGGACGACTCGGAAGGCGCCCGCCAGGCCGCGCGCTGGGCTGCGGCGGTGGCCGGAGCGCTCGGCGACACGCCCCTGCATCTCGTCGCGGCCCTCACGCTGCCGCCGGTTCCTTCACACTCCTGGGAGATGAGCGTCGCCGAGCTGCTCGGCCGCCACGAGACCGCCGCCCGCGCGCGGCTCGAGGAGGAGCGCCGGGAGCTGCTGGTCTCCACGCCGGTCGTCGAGCTCTTCCTGCGCCGCTGGACGCCCGTCGAAACGCTCCTCGAGTACGCCGACAAGCACGAGGCGGCGGCGCTCGTCGTGGGGCGCAATCCGCAGTTGGCGCCACACCTGCTCCTGGGCAGCATCTCTTCCGCGATCGCGCGGCTCGCTTCCCGGCCGGTGATCGTCGTGCGCGGCAGCGAGCACGCTGCGCCTCCCCGTCGCATCCTGCTCGCGATCGACGGCTCGGACCCTTCGCGCCACGCGGCGGCCGCCTGCGCGCGTCTCTTTCCGGCTGCCGAGGTGACTGCGGTGGCGGTGCACGACAACAGGACCGACCTCGACGCGGAAAACCTCGGCCGGCTGGTCGTCGAGGCCGGTGTCGCCGGCGATCGCCTCGCGCTCCGAATCGAAAGCGGTCACCCCGCCGAGCGGCTGATCGCTCTCGCCAGCGACGGTTTCGACCTCGTCGCCGTCGGCCGGACCGGCCACTCGGCCTGGCGCCATCTGTTGCTCGGGGGCGTGGCCGAGAAGCTCCTGCACCTCGCGCCCTGCCCGGTCCTGCTGGCCCACTGACGCTTCAGATCGCGAGCTCTCCGACGATCGCGGCCGCGCGCGCGATCGCAGCGCCGTCGACGTCACGGTGGGTGACCAGCCGCACGCTGCGGTCGTCGAGCGCCGAGGCGAGAACGCCGCGCTCTCGCGCCGCGTCGACCCAGCGCTGCGCCGGCGCGCTCCGCCCGTCGTCCACCACCTCGAAGATCACGATGTTGGTGTCGACCGTGGCGGGATCGAATCGCACCGCGGAATTGCCGGCCAGGGCTTCGGCGAGCTGGCGCGCGTTGCGATGGTCGTCGGCGAGGCGCTTCGGCCCCTCGCGCAGCGCGACGAGTCCGGCGGCGGCGAGGATTCCCGCCTGCCGCATCGCGCCGCCGAGCAAGGTCCGCACCTCCCGAGCCTCCCGAATGCGCATCGCCGAGGCGCAGAGGAGCGAGCCGACCGGCGCGCCCAGCCCCTTCGAAAGACAGAACATCACGGTGTCGAAGCCGCGCGCCAGCTCGGCCGGCGTGGTGCCGAGCGCCAGCGCCGCGTTCCAGATGCGCGCCCCGTCGAGATGCACCGGCAGACCGCGGGCGCGGGCGAAGTCGAGGATCGGGTCGAGCCGACGGCGCGAGAAGGCCCGTCCCCCCGCGACGTTGTGGGTGTTCTCGAGCGCGATGCCGCCGGTCGCCACGCGATGCCCGCCCGGCGCGAAGCACGCGCGCTCGAACGAAGCGAGCGACGGTAGGCCGTCCTCCGACGGCAACGGGCGAACCTGGATGCCCCAGAGCGCCGCGGCGCCCCCCATCTCGAAGAGAATCACGTGCGCGCGCTCGTCGCACAGCAGCTCGGTCCCGCGCGGCACCAGCAGGCGCAGGCCGATCTGGTTGCCCATGATCCCCGACGGAACGTAGAGCGCCGCCTCGAAGCCCATCGCGGCGGCGCCCTCTTCCTCCAGCCGCCGGACGGTCGGGTCCTCGCCGTAGACGTCGTCGCCGACTTCGGCCTCCGCCATCGCGCGGCGCATCGCGGCGTCGGGCTGCGTCAGGGTGTCGGAACGGAGATCGATCGTGTCCATGGGCGAGAGACTAGATCGAATCCGGGCGCGCCGGGCGGACTCAGCTCAGCAGCTCGGCGAGCACCGCGTTCGAAACGAGATAGCCCTCGGCGGTGAGCCGCACCCGCCCGCGCTCGCGCTCGAAGAACGGGGCGAGCCTGGCCAGTCGCTCACGCACGTCGGCCGGCGCCACGCCGGCGGCCTCGATCCAGCTCTCCTCGATCCCTTCGGCGAGCCGCAGGCCGAGGAAGACCCGCTCGACCGCCGGCTCGGCGGCCAGAGGCTCGATCGCCAGCGGATCGGCGAGCCAGGCCGCGGAAGTCGGCAGCGTGGCGAAAGCGCCGGCCGTCGACGAAAGAGTGCGCCGACGGCCCGAGTCCGAGCCAGTCGCGGCAGCGCCAGTAGCGAAGATTGTGCCGGCACTCCCCCCCGGGGCGCGCGAAGTTCGAGATTTCATAGTGCTCGTAGCCGGCGGCGCGCAGGTGCCGCCGCATGCTCAGGTAGCGGCGGCGGGAGGCTTCTTCACCGGCGAAGAGCCCCGGGCGCTCGCGCCGCAGGTACTCGATCTCGGAGCCCGAGTGGACTTCGAGCAGGTAGAGGCTGACGTGCTCGGGCGAGAGCTCCACCGCCCGCTCGAGCGAAGCCGCGAAGCTGCCGTCGGTCTGCCCGGGAATGCCGACCATGAGGTCGAGCGAGAGGCGCGCGAAGCCGGCCGCGCGCGCCTCCGCGATCACCGCGCCGGCGCGGGCCGCGTCATGGCGGCGCCCGAGCAGCGTGAGCTCGCGATCGACGAACGACTGGATGCCGACCGACAGCCGCGTCACCCCCGCCGCGCGCAGAGCCGCGAGCCGAAGCGGGTCGAGATCGGAGGGATTGGCCTCGGCGGTGACCTCGACGTCGCCGGCGAAACAGAAGCGCCGGCCGAGCGCCGCGAGAATCTCCGCGATCTCGCCCGGCTCGAGCAGGGAGGGCGTGCCGCCGCCGAAGAAGACCGTCTCGACCTCGCGCCCGTGCAGCTCGCGCCAGCCCTCGATCTCGGCGAGCAGGGCGCGCCGGAACTCCGTCATCCGCTCGCGGTTCTCCCCCACCCGGTAGAAGTCGCAATAGCGGCAGCGCGTCCGGCAGAAAGGGACGTGCAGGTAGATGCCGAGCGAGTCGCTCAAGCCGGACCCGCGCCCGACCAGGCGGCGCGCAACTCGCGCAGGAGCGCGCTGCCGTCGCCGGCCGACTCCTCGACGATCACGTCGCGCGCGGCCGCCGAGAGCCACTCGAGGAGGCCGAGGTTTCCTTCGCGCGCCAGGGCGGCGAGGTCGCGCGGCTCGGCGGCCAGGCGCCGGCTCGCGGCCAACAGGCTCTCGCCGATCGGCTCCGAGCGGCCGAGGCGGAGCCAGAGCTCGCCGGCCTCCTCGAGCGCGGCGGCGAGCCGCCGATCGCGTGCGGCCCGCGCCGAAAGGCCCGCCGGCTCGGGGAGCCCGGGAAGCGCGGCCAGCCCGCGCGCGCGGATCGCCGCGGCGATTTCCGATTCTGCTGGAACCGGCCCGTGAAAGACCGCCTCGAAGTGCTGCTCGCCGGCGCGCTCGACGATGCGCCGGCGGTCGGCGGGCGCGAGCTCCGGCGCGATGCCGAGGATCCCTTCGGGCTCGAGCCGCGCGGCGGCGTCGAGCAAAGCGTCGAGAGCTCCCCCCGTGAAGACCCCGGGCAGAAGCGGCAGCAGCACCCAGCGCGCGTTGCCCGCGGGCAGCGGCACTTCGCCATCGAGCGAGCGCTCTCCGAGAACGACGGACGTCAGGTCGATCAGATCGATGCCGCGGGACGCCCGGGGTTCGCCCGGCAGGCGCTGGACGAGGGCCACTCCGCCCGCCTGTTCGATTCCTTCCGCCAGGGCGTCGCGCCGCGCCGCGAGCTCCGCGAGCACGGGAGGCACCAGCACGACTTCGATCTCCGGAGGAACCTCCGCCGGCAGCGCGTCGGCGCCGGCGCGCCCCGGCCACGCCAGGCGGGCGGCAGCGAGGTCCAGCGCTGGTGCAGCCGCAGCCGGACGGGCGCGCGGCTCCCACGCCGCCCAGCACCGGAAGGGCGAGCGCTCGACGGCGCGCCAGGTCACTGCTGGTCCGCGGCGCCCGCGAGACGCCCCGCGAGCGCCTGCGCGACGTACTTGGCGAGAACGTCCGCTTCGAAGTGGAGACGATCGCCCGGGCGGGCAGCGCCGAGCGTGGTGACGTCCAGGGTGTGCGGAACGAGCGCGACGTCGAACGAGCCCTCGTCGCGCGAGGCCACGGTCAGCGAGACGCCGTCGAGCGTCACCGAGCCCTTCTCGACGATCCAGGCGTCGAACGCCGGCGGCAGCGCGAGAGTGAAGCGGCTGTGATCCTGCGCGTCGCGCCGCGCCTGCACCTTCAGCAGGCCGTCGACGTGCCCCTGAACCCAGTGCCCGCCGAGGGGATCTCCCATTCGCAGCGCCGGCTCGAGGTTGACCTCGTCGCCGGCATGCAGGCGGCCGAGCCGCGTGCGTGCCAGGGTCTCGGGCGACAGCTCGACCATCGAGCGCCGCGGGCTCGACTCGACCAGCGTCAGGCAGACGCCGGCCACTGCGAGGCTCGCGCCGACCTCGAGACGCTTGCCGAGCGCTGCGCCGTGCGCGATGCGCAGCAGCACGCCGCCGCGCGGAGACGGCTTCGGGTCGGCGATCAGCCGACCACGCTCGACCACAATTCCCGTGAACATGCCTCGTTGAGCCCCGTGATCTCGATGTCGCTTCCCGTCCGGCGCGTCCGCAGGACCGCGAGCCTGCCGGCGTCGGCGAGGACGTTCGCCCCGTTTCCTCCGAGCGGTCCCGGCGCCCGCTCGCCACCGAGCAGCTTCGGCGCCACGAAGGCCACCACCCGATCCCAGAGCCCGCTGTCGAGGAAGGCGCCCGCGACTCCGGCGCCCCCTTCGACCAGCACGCTCTGGATCCCTCGTTCGTGAAGGTCGGCGAGCACTGCCGCCGGCTCCACGCGCTCCAGCCGAATCACCTGCGCGCCGCGCGCCCGCAGCGCCTCGACGCGCGCGGCATCGTCGCATTCAGTGTACAGGAGCACTTCCCCCGGCTCGCCGAACAGACGCGCCCCCGGCGGCGTGCGCAGCCGGCGGTCGAGGATCGCCCGCCGCCCCGGTGCTCCCGCCAGGCCGAGCCGGCGCGACAGCCGCGGGTCGTCCGCCAGCAGGGTTCCCGAGCCGACCAGCACGGCGTCGTGCTCCTCGCGCAGCTCGAGCGCCCGCCGGCGGGCCGGCGCGCCGCTGATCCACTGGCTCTCGCCTCCGGCGGTGGCGATCCGGCCGTCGAGCGACGCTGCCCACTTGAGGGTCACCGCGGGGCGCGAGGCCAGTGTGCTGACGAGAAAGGGCAGGTTGAGCTCGATCGCCTCGTCGGCGCCCGGACCGACCTCGATCTCGACTCCGGCCGCCGCCAGGCGCGCGATGCCGCTGCCCGCGGTGCGCGGGTCGGGATCGCGATGGCTCACCACGACGCGCGCCACTCCCGCCGCGAGCAAGGCGTCGACGCAGGGCGGCGTCCGCCCGAAGTGATTGCAGGGCTCGAGGGTGACGAAGACCGTCGCGCCCCGCGCCGCCTCGCGCGCCGCGGCGAGCGCGTGGATCTCGGCGTGCGGTTCGCCGGCGCGGCGGTGCCATCCTTCGCCGACCAGCTGCCCGGCCGCCGAGACCACGACGGCGCCGACTTTCGGATTCGGGGAGACGGTGAAACGGCCCCGGCGCGCCAGCGCGAGGGCGCGCTTCATCCAGCGACCGGAGGGGTCAGCGGAGGAGCGCAGCGGTGAACTCCCGCGGGTCGAAGTCGACGAGGTCGTCCGCCTTCTCCCCGACGCCGAGGTGCAGCACCGGCAAGCGGAGCTCGTGCGCCACGGCGACGACCATCCCTCCCCGCGCCGTGCCGTCGAGCTTGCTCAGCAGGACGCCGTCGGCGGAGGCCGTGGCGAGGAAGGCGCGCGCCTGCGCCAGGGCGTTCTGGCCGGTAGTGCCGTCGAGCACGAGCAGGGTGCGGACGGTCCAGTCGCCCGCCTCGCGATCGACTACCCGGCGCACCTTGGCCAGCTCGGCCATCAGTTGTTCCTTGTTGTGCAGCCGACCCGCGGTGTCGATGATCAGGTGATCGACCTCGCGGGCGCGCGCCGCGCGCACCGCGTCGTGCGCCACCGCGGCGGGATCGCTCCCCGCTGCCTGGCGAACCACATCGACGCCGAGCCGCTCGCCCCAGAGAGCGAGTTGCTCGATCGCCGCGGCGCGAAAGGTGTCGCCGGCGGCGAGCATCACCTTCCGGCCGGCCGCCTGGTCGCGCCGGGCCAGCTTGGCGATCGAGGTCGTCTTGCCGGCGCCGTTGACGCCGACGACGAGGGTGATCCGCGGCCAGCGCTCCTCGGGGGAGGCGGCGCCTCGGCGAGCAGGGCGAGGATCTCCTCCGCCAGCATCTCGCGCAGCCGCTCCTGCCTGCCGACGTCGGACCGCCGCAGCCGGTCGCGCAGGCGTCCGATCAGCACGCGGGTCGTCTCGACGCCGAGGTCGGCGGCGATCAGCGCCTCCTCGAGGTCGGCCGCGGTGGCGTCGTCGAGGCGCGCCGGCAGGTCGAGCGCCGCTCCGAGCCGCTCGGCGAGCCGCTCCTGGGTCCGCGCGAGGCCCGAGCGGAGCCGGTTCCAGACGCTTTCGGTCGACGACATCAGGCGGTGAAGAGCTCGCGCGTCAACTGCTCCCGGGCATCGAGCAGCATCCGGTGCGCGCGCGCCGCGAGGCCGGGCGCGCGCTGCACGAGGACGAGGTAATAGCCGTCGGGCAGCGGCATGACGTAGAGGTGCAGCTCGTCCTTCTCGATGTGGAGCCAGCGCGCCGGGCCGCACTGCGTGTCGCCGAGGAAGGCCTCCATCTGGCGCAGGTAGATGCCGACGTAGGCCCCCAGCACCTTCATCTGGTACGGACTGAACTCGCTGCAGGCCAGGTCGACAGTCTCCCCGCTGTCGTCGAGGAAGAGCACGCCGACGGCGCCCTCGTTCTTCGACAGGAGATTGCCGAGAATGTAGTGGTAGGGCATCGGAAGCAGGACTCTCCTCAGACGGTTGCCGCGAAGGGCAACTCGATCTCCGTCGCCGCCGGCTGCTCCTTGACCTGCTGCACCAGGTCGCCGAGCTCGAAGGCGCGCAGGAAAGCGGTGACGACCTTGGCGTCGAAACGCGATCCGGCGAGCTTGGTGATCACTTCCGCCGCGTAGCGCGGCTCGTACGCCTTCTGGTAGGGCCGCTCGGTGGTGATCGCGTCGTAGCAGTCGGCCACCGCGACGATGCGCGCCAGCAGCGGGATCTCCTCGCCGCGCAGGCCGTCGGGATAACCGCGGCCGTTCCAGTTCTCGTGGTGCCAGCGGACGACCGGAATCATGTCGCGCAACGCCTCGAGCGGCGTGCAGGATCTCCGCGCCGACCGTCGGGTGCGCCTTCATCTGCTCGAACTCGGCCGGCGTCAGCACGCCCCCTTTGCGCAGGATGCGGTCGTCGACGCCGATCTTCCCGATGTCGTGCAGGAGCGCGCCGATCCAGACCTTCTGCTGGACCTCCTCGCCCTGGCCGAGGTGGCGGGCGATCGAGCGCGACAGCTCGGCGACCCGGTCGGAGTGGCCGCTGGTGTAGGGATCCTTGGCGTCGATCGCCGCCGAGAAGGCGCGCACCGAGCTGATGAACAGCTCGCGGTTCTGGCGCGCCGCCTCGCTGAGCCGGGCGACGTGCTCCTCGACGTGCTCGCTCATCCGGTTGAAGTCCGCGGCGAGATCCGAGAGCTCGGCGACGAAGCGCCCTTCCTCGATGCGGCGGCCGAAGTTGCCGGCCGCGATCTCGTGCGTCGTGCGGGTGAGCCGGCGGATGGTGTCGCCGATCTTGCGCGACACGCACGAGCGCCAGGACCACGGCCGCGACGAGCAGCAGCAGGCCGGCCAGCACCGCCGACACGACCATGCGGCGCGCCGAGTCGAAGGCCGCCTCCACCGGCTTGTGCACCACGACGCCCCAGCCGGTCTCGTCGACCGGGCTGACGTGGCCGAGCATCTCGACCGGCCCCGACTCGGTCGCCACCGAGTACTGCGCGGTGAGCAGCAGCGGCTTGCGCATGAAGTCGCGCACCAGGTCGGAACGCGCCAGCGCCATCCGCGAAGCGTCGTCGGCGCCCTCCGGACCAGAGCAGCCTCCCGTCGGCGCCGATCAGGAAGACCGCCACCCGGCCGGTCGCCTCGCGCTCGAACACCGCCTCCATCAGCCGCAACCGCGCCAGCGCCTCGACCACGAAAATGGTCGCGCCGCTCTCGTCGTGGATCGGGATGCCGATCGCCGCCACCGGCTCGTTCTCTTCCGGCGTGACGGCGAAGCGCCAGACCGGACGGTCGCCGGCGCGCGCCGCCTGGAAGGCCTCGTCGAGCGCCGTCGCCAGCTTCTCGGGGAGATCGGCCGGCGCCAGGCGGGGCCCGGAGCCGTCGGGGGTCAGCACGCGCAGCGAGAGGAGATTGGCGTTGCCGACGATGAAGCGCTGCAGGTAGCCGCCGACCCAGGGCTGGCGCAGGCGCTCCTGCGGGTCCTTCGGTCCGGGCGTGGCGAGCAGCGACGAACCGAGCTGCTGGAGCTGCCGCCGGGTGCCGGTCAGGTAGTCGTTGAGCTCGCCGGAGAGCGACATCGCCGACTGCGTCAGGTATCGCTTCTCCTCGGTGACCAGCAGGTCGCGGTTCTGCGAGATCAGCAGCGCGCTCGAAATGACGAGCGGCAGGACGCCGATGGAAAGCAGAAGGATGAAGAGGAGCGGACGGAGGCGGAGCCGGTACAGGGGACCGCCGCCGCGCTTGCGCGCGCCGGAGCTCGCGACGTTCTGTGGAGCCGGCACGCCGGCATTATAGAGGCGTGGGCGCCCCCGGGCCGAGGAATTCGAACAGCTCGGCGCGGATCCGCTCGGCCGGCAGGCGGACGTCGTACCGCCCTTCTCCCAGGGCGCCGGCGAGAACCCAGCCGATCCCCTTGGCGCGCGCTTTCTTGTCCCGGCTCATCCGCTCGAGCAGGCTGTCGATGTCGAGCTCCGGAAGGGCCGGCAGGCCCAGCCGGTCGAGCACCCGGGCGATCCTGTCGGCCGCCGCCGGATCGCACCCCTCCGCGCGCGAGAGGCGCAGGGCGAAGCGGAGCCCGTGTCCGACGGCATCGCCGTGCAGCAGGTTGCCGTAGCCGACCTCGGCCTCGATCGCGTGCCCCAGGGTGTGGCCGAAGTTGAGGAGCTTTCGCGCTCCGGCTTCCTCCGGGTCTTCCTCGACCAGCCGCGCCTTGGCGCGCGCCGACGCCGCCAGCACCGGCTTCGCCGCCTCGAAGTCGCCGGCGAGCAGGCGGTCGAGATCGCGCTTCGACCCGCTCGAAAAGGTCGCGATCGAGGACCGCCGCCCTTCTTCACCACCTCGACCAGGCCCGAGCGCCACTGCCCGGCCGGCAGGGTCGCGAGCACCCGCGGGTCGGCGAGCACCGCGAGCGGGTGGTGAAAAGCGCCCACCGCGTTCTTCGCCTCGGGGAGATCGATGCCGGTCTTGCCGCCGATCGCCGCGTCGACCTGGGCCAGCAGCGTGGTGGGAACGGCGATCCAGGCGACGCCGCGCAGAAAGCTCGCGGCGGCGAAGCCGGCCAGATCCGACACCGACCCGCCGCCGAAGGCGACCACGATCGAATCCCGCCGCCCGCCGAGACCCGCGCCAGCTGCCGCCAGAGCCGCTCGAGTTCGGCGGCGCACTTGGCAGCCTCCCCGTCCGGCACCTCGAGGACTTGGGCCGGCGCGCCGAGCCCGTCCAGCGCGGCGCGCAGCGCGTCGAAGCCCGGCAGCCGCCGCAGCGGCCCGGCGGTGACCAGGAAGACGCCCATGCCCGCCAAGCGCGGCGCGAGCTCGGCCAGTCCCGCTTCGACCGCTCCGGCTCCGTACAGGTGGCGCGTCGTGCCGCGAGCGTGGCGGAGCGCGAAGGTCTCGATCATTTCCTGCGGATCGCGATCGCCAGCTCCGCGAGCTGCCGCTCGTCGACCGGCGACGGCGCGTCGGTCATCAGATCGGTCGCCGAGGCGGTCTTGGGGAAGGCGAATGACCTCCCGCAGCGAGCTGGCACCAGCCAACAGCATCACGATGCGGTCGAGGCCGAGGGCGAGCCCGCCGTGCGGCGGAGCGCCGAGGCGCAGGGCGTCGAGCAGGAAGCCGAAGCGCTGCTTCGCCTCCTCGGCGGCGATGCCGAGCAGCGCGAAGACGCGCGACTGCACCGCGCGAGTCGTGGATCCGGATCGAGCCGCCGCCGAGCTCGGTGCCGTTGAGCACCACGTCGTAGGCGCGCGCCCGCACCCGCGCCCGGATCGATCGCCAGCGTGCTCGAGGTCGCGCGGGTCGGGGCTGGTGAACGGATGATGGGTCGAGTACCAGCGGCCGTCCTCGGCGTGCCACTCGAAGAGCGGGAACTCGGTGACCCAGAGGAACTCCCACGTTCCCTTCCGGGATCAGGCCGAGCTGGCGGCCGAGCTCGAGCCGCAGCGCCCCGAGCGCCGGCGCCACGACGGCCGCCGAGCCGGCGGCCATTAGGGCGAGATCCCCCTCGCCGAGCCCGAGCGCGCTCGGCGATCGGCTCGAGCTCGTCGGCGAGGACGCTCTTGACCTGGAAGGCGAGCTCGCCGTTCAGCCGCTTCAGCGTCAGCAGGCCCGGCAGGCCGTTCTTCTTCGCGACTTCGCCCCAGGCGTCGAGCTTCGACCGGCTGGTCGCGGCGCCTCCCGGAATGACGATGGCGCGCACCACGCCTCCGTCGCTGAAGGCCTTCGCGAAGACGCCGAACGAGGAATCCTCGACCAGCGCGGTGACGTCCCGGATCTCGAGCCCGAAGCGGAGATCGGGGCGGTCGATGCCGTAGCTCGCCATCGCCTCGGCGTAGGTCAGGCGGCGGAAGGGGGTCGAGACCTCGATGCCGACGAGCGGCAGCAGGCGGGCGAAGAGCCCCTCGATCAGCGCGTAGATCTCTTCCTCGGTCGGAAAGGAGATCTCGAGGTCGATCTGGGTGAACTCGGGCTGGCGGTCGGCGCGCAGGTCCTCGTCGCGGAAACAGCGCGCGATCTGCATGTAGCGCTCGAAGCCGGAGATCATGCAGAGCTGCTTGAAGAGCTGCGGCGACTGCGGCAGGGCGTAGAACTCGCCGGGATGGACGCGCGACGGCACCAGGTAGTCGCGCGCGCCCTTCGGGCGTCGACTTGGTCAGGATCGGCGTCTCGATCTCGAGGAAGCCGTGCTCGTCGAAGTAGCGCCGCGTCTCGCTGCGTGATGCGATGGCGCAGGATCATGTTGCGCTGCAGCTCGGGGCGGCGCAGGTCGAGGTAGCGGTACTTGAGCCGCGTCTCCTCCGAGGCCTCGGCGTGGGCTTCGAGGGTGAACGGCAGCGGATCGGAGGGCGAAAGCACCGCCGCGCGCTCGGCGATCACCTCGACTTCGCCGGTCGCGATCTGGGCGTTCACCGACTCGCGACGGACGACCTCGCCTTCGATCTCGACCACCCACTCGGAGCGCACCGGCTCGAGCAGCGCGACGATCTCCGGATGATCCTCCGGCCGCACGACCACCTGGCAGAGGCCGCTGCGGTCGCGCAGGTCGAGAAAGTGCAGCCCGCCCAGGTTGCGGCGGCGCTGCACCCAGGCCTGCAGCAGCACTCTCGTTCCGACATCCTCGACCTGCAGAGTCCCGGCGCCGCGGCGCTTCATGGCTGCTTCTCCGTCCCGTAGAAAGCCTGCAGCGCGGCGATCGCTTCGCCGCGCGGAAGCGTGCGCTGCTCGCGATTCGAGAGCGTGCGCACGGAAAGGGTTCCCGCCTCCAGCTCGTCCTCGCCGAGGAAGACGACCGCCGGCGCGCCGAGGCTCTCGGCCAGCTCGAAGAGCTTGCCGCCGCGACCGGAGGCCTCGCTGGCAGGCTATGCCGGCGGCGCGCAGCTCTTCCAGGACCCTCACCAGCGCCGAGCCCGCCTCCCCCTCGCGGGCAGCCTTGCCGGCGAAAGTCACCAGCACCGGCCCGGCGCCCGGCCGGCGCGCCGGCGAGTCGGCGGGCAGGACTTCCAGCAGCCGGTCCTCGCCGATCGCGAAGCCGACGCCGTAGGTCGGCGGCCCGCCGAGCTCCTCGACCAGCCCCTCGTAGGCGCCGCCGCCGCAGATCGCGTTCTGCGCGCCGAGTCCTTCCGAGACGATCTCGAAGACCGTGTTCGTGTAGTAGTCGAGACCGCGAACGAGCTTCGGCTCGACCGAGTACGCGAGCCCGAACGCGTCCATGGCGGCCAGCACGCGCTCGAAGTGCGCGGCGGCGGCCGGCGTCAGCGAGCCCTCGAGCCGCGGCGCGAACGCCAGCAGCGCCTGCTCTTCCGCGCTCTTCGTGTCGAGGATGCGGAGCGGGTTCGTCTCCAGGCGCCGTCGGCTGTCCTCGGAGAGGCTCTCCTTCATCGGCAGGAGATGGTCCCGCAGTGCCTCGCGGTAGGCGGCCCGCGACTCGGCGTCGCCGACGGTATTGATCAGGACCTTGAGGTCACCGAATCCGAGCTCCCGCAGGAAGCGGACGAGCATCAGCAGAACCTCGCTGTCGGACTCCGCTCCCCGGCCCCCGAGCAGCTCGGCGCCGATCTGGTGGAACTGGCGGAAGCGCCCCTTCTGCGGGCGCTCGTAGCGGAACTGGGGGCCGATGTAGAAGAGGCGCACCGGCTGCGGCAGACTCTGCATCCCGTGCTCGACGTAGGCGCGGCAGACCGCGGCGGTCGACTCGGGGCGCAGGGTCAGGCTGCGCTCTCCCTTGTCGGTGAAGGTGTACATCTCCTTGCCGACGATGTCGGTCGACTCGCCGACGCCGCGCGTGAAGAGCTCGGTCTCCTCGAAGATCGGGGTGCGGATCTCGCGGTAGCCGTAGAGGCCGAAGACGCGGCGGGCGCTCGCCTCGACCCGCGCCCACAGCGCGGTGTCGGGAGGCAGCAGGTCGCGCGTCCCCTTCGGTGCCTGGAATCGCTTCGCCACGCGTCAGATACCCCCGGCCGAGCTCGGCGAGATAGCTGTCCTTGACTCCGACGTAGCGCGCCACGATCTCGAGGATGTTGTCGCGTTCGGCGTCGGAGAGCGGCCGCGCGAGCCTGGCCGGGATCCCCAGCGCCAGCATGCCGGCCGTGACCCGCATCCCCGGCGGCACGACGGCGCCGGCGCCGACCATGGCGCCGGACTCCACCACCGCGCCGTCGAGCACTCGCGCGCCGATGCCGATCAGGCAGCCGGGCTCGAGCGTGCAGCCGTGGATCATGCAGGAGTGCCCGATGGCGACGTCGGCGCCGATGACCAGCGGATGGGTTTCGTGGGTGACGTGCAACACGGTGCCGTCCTGGACGTTCGAACGCGCCCCGATCCGGATCCAGTTCACGTCGCCGCGCGCCGCGGTGTGGAACCAGAAGGAGACGTCCTCGCCGACTTCGATCGCCCCCGTGAGGTGCGCTCCGGGAGCGAGAAACACCCGCTCGCCGAGGCTCGGCAGGGTTCCGCGATAGGGGTGGATCGGCATGGGACTCCGGGGGTTCCGCGAGCGGAATTCGACCCTCGGAGTCTACCCCAGCGTCCGCGGGCCGAGCGCTCCGAGGCGGCGCTCGGCTAAGCTCCGCGGCGATGCACAAGGCCCCTCCCCACGCCGCCCACGCCCGCATCGAGGTCCGCTACGCCGAGACGGATCAGATGGGGATCGTGCACCACGCCAACTACCTCGTCTGGTTCGAGCAGGCGCGCACCCGCCTCTGCTCCGAGGCCGGCTTCCACTACTCGGAGATCGAGAAGCGCGGCTACCTCCTGCTGGTGACCGGCGCGCAACTCTCCTACCGCGGGCCGTCGCGCTACGGCGACGTCGTCGACGTCGCCTGCTGGGTCGATCGCGTCGGCAGCCGCGGCATGAGCTTCGCCTACGCCGTCACCCTCGATGGCGCGCTGCTCGCCACCGGCACCACCGACCACATCTGGGTGGACGCCGCGACGCGGCGGCCGGTGCGCTTCCCGGCGGAGCTCGAGGCGCCCTTCGTCCGCTTCCTGCCCGGCGGCGGCAGCGCCGCCGGCTGATAGGGTCGCTGCGTGCTGCGCCGCCTCCGCCTGACCACCGCCGGCGAGAGCCACGGACCCGGCCTCACCGCGATCCTCGAAGGGCTGCCGGCGGGGCTGCGCGTCGACTTCGAGCTCGCCGCGCGCGACCTGCAGCGCCGCCAGCACGGCTACGGCCGCGGCCGCCGCATGCAGATCGAGCACGATCGGGCGGAGATCCGCGGCGGCGTCCGCAACGGCGAGACGCTCGGCTCGCCGCTCGCGCTCTGGATCGAGAACAGCGACTGGCCCAACTGGCAGCGCGCCATGGCCGCCGACCCGGCGGAGTTCGACGCCGCCTTCGCCGAGCTGCGCCGCCTGCAGAGCCCGCGCCCGGGCCACGTCGACCTCGCCGGCGGCATCAAGTACCTGCGACGCGACCTGCGCGACCTGCTCGAACGCGCCTCGGCCCGCGAGTCGGCGGCTCGCGTGGCGGCCGGCGCCTTCGCCAAGCTGCTCCTCGCGGCGCTCGGCGTCGAGATCCGCAGCGGCGTCCGCTCGCTCGGCCCGATCGGCGCCGACCGCCCGGTCCCCGACTGGCAGGAGATGGCCGGCGTCGAGGAAGAGTCGCCGCTGCGCGCCATCGACCACGACCTCGAGCCCGCCATGGTCGAGCTCGTCGACCAGGCCAAGGCGCAGGGCGACACGCTCGGCGGCTCGGTGACGGTGATCGCCCACGGCGTACCGGTCGGACTCGGCTCGCACGTGCAGTGGTTCGAAAAGCTCGACGGCCGCATCGCGCAGGCGATGCTCTCGGTCCCGGCGATCAAGGGGATCGAGATCGGCGCCGCGGTCGCCGCGGCGCGTCACCCCGGCAGCGAGGCGCACGACCCGATCTACTATTCCCCCGAGCGCCGGTTCCATCGCACGACCAATCGCGCCGGCGGCCTCGAAGGGGGCATCACCAACGGCGAGGACGTCGTGGTGACGCTCTACAAGAAGCCGATCTCGACTCTGCGCGAAGGCCTTCCGTCGGTCGACCTCGACACGCTCGAGCCGCATGCCGCGCAGTACGAGCGCAGCGACGTCACCGCGCTGCCGGCGGCCGGCGTGATCGGCGAGGCGATGCTGGCGCTGGTTCTCGCCGACGCCTGCCTCGAGAAGTACGGCGGCGACTCGATGCCCGAGCTGCTCGCCCACGTCGCGGCGAGTCGCGCCCTCGAGCGCGCTTGGCCGCAGCGCTGACTCGCTCCTAGAGCAGGATCAACGCGACGCCCGCGGTGAGCAGGGCGAGCGCGACGACTTTGGCCGCAGTCACCGGCTCGGCGAAGAAGGTCCGCCCCCAGGTCACCGCCAGCACCCCGCCGACGCCCCGCTTCAGCGTTTCGAGCGTCCCGAGGGAGATCGACGCCAGCGCCAGGAGCTGCGCGGCGAGAGCGCCGAAGCCGATCGTCACCGAGAGCGCGACGAGGCCGCCGCTCTTCGACAGGCCGCGAAGCTCGCCGAGCCGGCGCGAGACGGCGAGCGCCGCCAGGCCCCCCACCGCGACGCCGCCGTTGAGGACCATCGCGTGCAGCGGCGCGGCGGCATGGCGGAGCGCGAGCTTGTCGAGCATCACCGAGCCCGACCAGAGGAGCGCGACGAGGGCCATGACCAGGCTGCCCGTCTCGATGCGCATGCCGCGCCCCTGCCCGTAAGGCGGCAGGCCGGCGGCGAGCACCGCCGCCCCCGCCACCACGCTGGCGATGCCGAGCGCGGCGCGGGCGCCGACCGGCTCGCCGAGCACCATCGCGCCGAGCAGCGACGAGAAGACCGGCGTCAACGACAACATCGGCAAGGTGACCGAGAGCGGCGAGAGCTGGTAGGCCCTCACGTAAGCCCAGTTGGCCGCGAGATTGAGCGCCACCGAGCCGAGGCCCGGCGCGAGGTAGGCCGGCTCGGCCCACCAGCTCCCCGCCTTCCAGGCCCAGATCGCCACCAGGGGCAGCGAAGGCAGCGTCACCGCGATCACCGTCGCCCAGGCGCTGAAGCGCGCCGAGAGATAACGCCGCGTCAGGTCGAAGAGCGCCCAGCCGAGCGACGCGGCGAGCGCGAAGGCGAGCCCAGGAGAGATGGCAGCCACGGAACCCTCGGACGCTATCAGCGGTTCCGCGCCCCGGTCATGCGCTCTCGGGTACACTTTGGGCGATGTCGCTCAGCCCGGTATTCGTCGCCGACGTGCTCCGTCGCCAGGGCTTCCTCTCGACCGAACAGGCCGAACAGGTGCGCAAGGAATCGCGTCAGATGTCCGACCGGTTGCGCAACCCGGTGACCGGCGACCAGAAGGCCTTCGCCTACGAGCTGATCTCGAGCTTCCGCTTCCCCAGCCTCCAGGACTCCGCGCACAGTCGTCGGCGAGAACGAGATCGCCCGCGCCCTCGCGGCCGAGGCCGGCCTCGAGGTGATTCGCATCGACACGCTCAACCTCGACGCCGAGCTCATCGAGTCGAAGATCTCGCGCCCCTTCGCGCGGCGGCACCGGATGCTGCCGCTGGCGGTGTCGAACGGCCAGCCTGCGGGTCGCCTGCGCCAACCCTTTCGACCTCGAGGCGATCGACGCCTTCCGCCGCATCGCCGGCCGCGAGATCGACGCTCGTGGTCGCCTCCGAGCCCGAGATCCTCAAGGCGCTCACCGAGTTCTACGGCCTGCGCCACTCGGTCAAGCGGGCCGAGCGCGACCTGCGCGCCGGCATCGACCTCGGCAACCTCGAGCAGTTCGTCCGGATGAAGAACGAGGCCGAGATCGAGTCGAGCGACCAGCACATCGTCAACGCGGTCGAGTTCATGCTGCAGCACGCCTTCGACTCGCGCGCCTCCGACATCCACGTCGAGCCCAAGCGCGACTTCGCGCTCATCCGCTTCCGCATCGACGGCGTGCTGCACGACATCCAGACGGTGCCGAAGATCGTGCACGCCGCCATCGTCTCGCGCATCAAGACGATGTCGCGCCTCGACATCGCCGAGAAGCGCCGCCCGCAGGACGGCCGCATCAAGACCGCGCGCGCCGGCCGCGAGGTCGAGCTCCGCGTCTCGACCCTGCCGGTGGCCTTCGGCGAGAAGGTCGTGATGCGCATCTTCGACCCCGACGTGCTGCTGCAGGACCTCGCCGGACTCGGCTTCTACCCCGAGGAGCTCGCTGCTCTTCAACGAGTTCATCAGCCGGCCGCACGGCATCATCCTGGTGACCGGCCCGACCGGCTGCGGCAAGACGACCACGCTCTACTCGGCGCTCAAGTCGATCGCCTCGCCGCGAGCGTCAACATCACCACCATCGAGGACCCGATCGAGATGGTGATCGAGGAGTTCAACCAGACGGCGGTCCAGCCGAAGATCGGCATCGACTTCGCCAACGCCCTGCGCCACATCCTGCGCCAGGACCCGGACGTCATCATGGTCGGCGAGATCCGCGACCGCGGAGACGGCGCAGTACGCCGTGCAGGCCGCGCTCACCGGCCACCTGGTCTTCTCCACCCTGCACACCAACGACGCGGCGACGTCGATCACCCGCCTCGTCGATCTCGGCGTCGAGCGCTTCCTGATCAGCTCGACGCTGATCGGCGTCGATGGCGCAGCGGCTGGTGCGGCGGATCTGCCCCGCCTGCACGGGCGAGCGCACGCTCACCGCCGGAGGAGGCGGCCTCGCTCCGGCTGACGGTTCCGGCCGGCAAGCGGATCAAGGTGAAGGAGGGCCAGGGCTGCCACGAGTGCCGCGGCACCGGCTACCTCGGCCGCTCCGGCATCTTCGAGATGTTGCCGATCGACGAAACGATCAAGTCTCTGATCCTCGAGAACAGGGACGCCCCCGAGATCAAGCGCGAGGCGGTCAGCGTCGGCATGCGCACCCTCCGCCAGTCCGCCCTGCGCAAACTCGCCGAGGGCCTGACGACCTTCGAAGAAGTCGTCCGCGTCACCGGCATCTGACGCCCGGAGCAAGCCCCTCCCCTCCGCTTCCCGCCCCCGGCGCCGCCGGGCGGTGATCCGCCGCGCGGCGCGCCGCCCACCCGCGCGGACGGCGCTCGCCGCGGAGACGCGGGCTACGCTGGCGCCATCCCCATGAACTCCACCTCGCCGCGCCTCGTAGATACGGGTGCCGCCGGCCTCCTCGGGCGACGCGTCCTTCCCTGCCGCCAGGGAGCTCGCGAGCCATGAGCGATCGCGCCCGCTTGCACGTCGAAGTCCGCGGCGCCGTCCAGGGGGTCGGCTTTCGCCCCTTCGTCTACCGGCTCGCCGAGGAGCTGTCGCTGGGGGGCTGGGTGTGCAACGACAACCGCGGGGTGGTCCTCGAGGTCGAGGGCGCTCCACTGTCGGTCGAGGACTTTCGCCGCCGGCTCGAGCAGGAGCGGCCGGCGGTCGCCGTGGTCCAGGAGGTCGAGGCCCGCTGGATGCCGCCGCGCGCCGAGCGCGATTTCCGGATCGTGCCGAGCGACGGCGCGGCGGCGCGCTCGGTCGTGGTGCTCCCCGACATCGCGACCTGCCCCGACTGCCGGCGCGAGATCTTCGACGCCGGCGACCGGCGGTTCGGTTACCCGTTCACCAACTGCACGAACTGCGGGCCGCGCTTCACCATCGTGCGCGACCTCCCCTACGACCGCGCCCTGACCACCATGCGCGAGTTCGCGATGTGCCCCGACTGCCGGCGCGAGTACGACGATCCGCGCGATCGCCGCTTCCACGCGCAGCCCGACGCCTGCCCGCTCTGCGGTCCGCACGTCACGCTGATCGACCGCGACGGCCGCGTCCTCGCCGAGCGCTCGGAGGCGATCTCCGCCGCGGCCGCGGCGCTTGCCGCCGGCTCCATCGTCGCCCTCAAGGGGATCGGGGGATACCAGCTGCTGGTCGATGCGCGCGACGAGGCGGCGGTCGTCCGCCTGCGGCAGCGCAAGCGCCGCCCCGCCAAGCCCCTCGCGCTCCTGGCCCGCGACCTCCCGGCGGTTCGCGAGCTCGCCGAGGTGACGCCCGACGAGGCCGCCCTGCTCGACTCGCGCGAGGCGCCGATCGTCCTCCTGCGACGGCGCGACGACGCGCCGCTGGCGCCCTCTGTCGCGCCCGGCAACCCTCTCGTCGGCGTGATGCTGCCGACGACGCCGCTTCACCACCTGCTTGGTGGCCGCGGTCGGCTTCCCACTCGTCGCCACCTCCGGCAATCTCTCGGACGAGCCGATCGCGATCGACGACGAAGAGGCGCGCCTGAGGCTCGGCGGCATCGCCGACCTGATCCTTCGCCACGATCGGCCTATCGCCCGCCACGTCGACGACAGCGTCGCCTGGATCGTCGAAGGGGTGCCGCAGCTCCTCCGCCGCGCGCGCGGCTACGCGCCGCTGCCGGTGCGGGTGCGCGACGGCGGCCCGACGGTGCTGGCGGTCGGCGCGCACCAGAAGGACGTCGTGGCGCTCGCCGTCGGCCGACAGGTCTTCCTCTCGCAGCACCTGGGAGACATGGAGACGCCGGAGGCGCGCGCCGCCTTCGAGCGGGTGATCGCCGACTTCATCCGTATCTACGACGCCCCTCCCGAGGCGATCGTCCACGACCTCCATCCCGACTATCCGACCACCCGCTGGGCGCAGCGCTCGGGCCGCCCGCTGGTCGCCGTCCAGCACCATCACGCCCACCTCGCCGCGGCGCTCGCCGAGCACGGCGAGCCCGGCCCCGCCCTCGGCCTGACCTGGGACGGCACCGGCTACGGCGGCGACGGCACGATCTGGGGAGGCGAATGCCTGCTCGGCGACGCCGCCGGCTTCGAGCGCGTGGCGCGCCTGCGCCCCTTCCGTCTGCCCGGCGGCGAAGCCGCGGTGCGCGAGCCGCGCCGGGTGGCGCTGGCGCTGCTCTGGCAGCTGGCGGGCGAGGCGGCTTTCGACCTGCTCGACGCCTGCCTCGACGTCCCTTTCCCGGCCGCCGGGCGCCAGGCGCTCGCCGCGATGGTCGGCCAGGGCGTGAGCTCGCCGCTCACTTCGAGCGCCGGCCGCCTCTTCGACGGTGTCGCCGCGCTCGCCGGCCTCCCCGGCCGCGTCTCGTACGAAGGAGAAGCGGCGATGCGGCTCGAGTTCGCCGCCACCGGCGCCAGGGACACGGCGGCTTACCGGCTGCCGCTCGTCGAAGCTCCCGCGCCCCCGGAGCTGGCGCCCGGACAGCGGCGGCGCAGCACGCTCTGGGAGCTCGACTGGCGCCCCCTGATCGCCGCCGTGGTCGCCGACCGGCGCGCCGGCGTCGCCACCGCCGCCATCGCCGCCCGCTTCCACGGCGCGCTCGCCGGCGCCGCTCTCGAGGTTGCCCGCCGCAGCGGAGCGCTGCGCGTCGCGCTCACCGGCGGCTGCTTCCAGAATCGCCTGCTCTCCTCCGCCGTCGCCGATCTCCTGCGCGCCGATGGCCGCGAGGTCCTGCTCCACCGCGTCGTGCCCGCCAACGACGGCGGCATCGCGCTCGGCCAGGTCGCCGTGGCGCGCGCCCGCATGACTCTCCACCGACAGGAGTGATCGCCATGTGCCTCGGAGTCCCCGGCCGCGTCCTCGAGATCGTCCCCAACGCCATCGGCGTCCCCAACGGCAAGGTCGACTTCGGCGGCGTCGTCAAGGAGGTCTGCTTCGCCTACACGCCCGACGCCCGGGTCGGCGAGTACGTCGTCGTCCACGTCGGCTTCGCGATCTCGAAGATCGACGAGGTGGAGGCGCGACGCGTCTTCGACTACCTGACCGGAACCGGCGACCTCGACGGCCTCGATCTCCCCGCCGGCGAGGGCCACCCTCGCCCCGGCGAGGCCTGAGCGATGCGCTTCGTCGACGAGTACCGCGACCACGCCGCGGCGCAGGCGCTGCTCGCCGCCATCGCCCGCGAGACCCACCACCCCTGGACGCTGATGGAGATCTGCGGCGGCCAGACCCACACCCTCCTGCGCTCCGGCATCGACCGCATGCTGCCCGAGCAGATCTCGCTCGTGCACGGTCCCGGCTGTCCGGTCTGCGTCACGCCGCTCGAGCAGATCGACCGCGCGCTGGCCATCGCACGGCGCCCCGAAGTGACCTTCACTTCCTTCGGAGACATGCTGCGCGTCCCGGGCTCGACCACCGATCTCCTCAACGTGAAGTCGGAGGGGGGCGACGTGCGCATCGTCTATTCGCCGCTCGACGCCGTGAAGCTGGCCCAGAAGCACCCTGACCGCCAGGTGGTCTTCTTCGCGGTCGGCTTCGAGACCACCGCGCCGCCGAACGCCATGGCGGTCTGGCAGGCGCGCGAGCTCGGCCTGACCAACTTCTCGATTCTCGTCTCGCACGTGCTGGTGCCGCCGGCGATGGAGGCGATCCTCGGCTCGCCGCACAACCGGGTACAGGGCTTCCTCGCCGCCGGGCACGTCTGCGCGGTGATGGGTTACTGGGAGTACGAGCCCATCGCCGAGAAGTACCGCATCCCGCTGGTCGTCACCGGCTTCGAGCCGCTCGACCTGCTGCACGGCATCCTGCTCACCGTGAAGGCGCTCGAAGAGGGGCGCCACGGAGTCGAGAACCAGTACAGCCGCGCGGTGACGCGCGACGGCAATCGCCCGGCGCAGGAGCTGGTCGCGAAGGTGTTCGAGACCTGCGACCGCAAGTGGCGCGGCATCGGACCGATTCCCGGTTCCGGCCTCCGGCTACGCGAGGAATACGCCGAGTTCGACGCCGAGAAGCGATTCGCCGTCGGCGGTCTCACCGCCGACGAGTCGCCGCTCTGCATCGCCGGCGAGATCCTGCAGGGGCTGAAGAAGCCGCACGAGTGCACGGCGTTCGGCCGCCAGTGCACGCCGGAGCGCCCGCTCGGGGCGCCGATGGTCTCCGCCGAGGGCGCCTGCTCGGCCTACTATCGCTACGCGAGGCACGCATGAGCGACGACACCGGCGACATCGCCTTCGGGGGCTCCTGCCCCCTCCCGCTGACCGACTACCCGACCATCCAGATGGCGCACGGCGGCGGCGGCAAGCTGACCAACCAGCTCATCGAGAGCCTCTTCCTCCCCGCCTTCGCCAACGCATCGCTCGCCGCGCAGCACGACGGCGCGGTGATCGAGCTGCTCGGCGGCCGGCTCGCCTTCTCGACCGACTCCTACGTCGTGCGGCCCCTCTTCTTCCCGGGCGGCGACATCGGCAGCATGGCGGTGCACGGCACCGTCAACGACCTGGCGATGTGCGGCGCCCAGCCGCTGGCGCTCTCCTGCGGGCTGATCCTCGAGGAGGGGCTGCCCATGGAGACGCTGGTCCGCGTCGTCGAATCGATGCGGGCCGCCGCCCGCGCGGTCGGCGTGCCGATCGTCACCGGCGACACCAAGGTGGTCGACCGGGGCAAGGGGGACGGCATCTACGTCAACACTGCCGGCATCGGCATCGTGCCGAAGGGCATCGTGATCGATCCGATGCGCGCCCGCCCTGGCGACGCCGTCATCGTCTCCGGCCCGATCGCCGACCACGGCATCGCCATCCTCTCGGTGCGCGAGGGGCTCGAGTTCGAGATCCCGATCGTCAGCGACAGCGCGCCGCTGCACGACCTCGTCGCGGCGCTGCTCGACCGCCTGGGCGACGACGTCCACGTGCTGCGCGATCCGACGCGCGGCGGCGTGGCGAGCGCCACCAACGAGATCGCGACGCGGGCGGGAGTCGGCATCCGCCTCGAGGAGACTTCCCTCCCGGTCAACGAGGCGGTGCGCGCCGCCTGCGAGATCCTCGGCCTCGACCCGCTCTACGTCGCCAACGAGGGGAAGCTCCTCGCCTTCGTCTCGCGCGAGACGGCCGACCTGGCGCTCGAGATCCTGCGCGCCCACCCGCGCGGCGCCGGCGCCGCGATCATCGGCGAGGTGGTCGAGGAGGGCCCGGGACGGGTCACCCTGCGCAGCTCGATCGGCGGCGAGCGCATCGTCGATCTGCTGACCGGCGAGCAGCTGCCGCGGATCTGCTGAGGGCCGCAGACTGGTCGTTTCCCGCCGTCTTTACGGATCCTTGACGCGGCAATCCCCCGCCGCGAATGGAGAGTTGACGCCGGGCTCTGCCGGAATCCTCCCGACAGGAGGATCTCCATGGACCCGACCTCCCATCCGGCTTCGTCTTCCCGCCTCGCGCCCCTGGCGCTGGCCGCGCTCGGAGTGGTCTACGGCGACATCGGCACCAGCCCGCTCTACGCCATCCGGGAGTGCTTCTACGGACCGCACGGCATCGCGGCGACGCGCGAGAACGTGCTCGGCGTCCTCTCCCTCATCACCTGGACGCTGATCATCGTCGTCACCCTGAAGTACCACGTCTACGTGATTCGCGCCGACAATCGGGGCGAAGGCGGAATCCTCGCCCTCATGGCTCTCGTGCGGCGCAAGGTGCGCGGGCGAGCCCATTTCTGGGTCCTGATCCTCGGACTCTTCGGCGCCGCTCTTCTCTACGCCGACGGAGTCCTCACGCCGGCCATCTCGGTGCTCGGCGCGGTCGAAGGGGTCGCCGTCGATCATGCCGCGCTCGAGCCGATGATCGTGCCGGCGACCCTGCTCGTCCTCGCCGGCCTCTTCCTCTTCCAGCGCCGGGGCACCGGCACCGTGGGCGCGGTCTTCGGACCCGTCATGCTCGTTTGGTTCGGCACGCTCGCGCTGCTCGGCGTTTCGGCGCTCGCGCGCGACCCGGCGGTGCTCGCCGCCGTCAATCCCGCCCACGCCGTCCGGTTCCTCGCGCACGGCGGTGCCACGAGCTTCCTCGTGCTCGGCGCCGTCTTCCTGGTGGCGACCGGAGGCGAGGCCCTCTATGCCGACCTCGGCCACTTCGGAGAGAAGCCGATCCAGATCGACTGGTTCGGGCTGGTCGGACTCTCCCTGCTGCTCAACTACTACGGGCAGGGGGCCCTGGTCCTCCGCGATCCCGCCGCCGTCCGGAATCCTTTCTACCTTCTCGCGCCCGACGGATGGCGAGTGCCGTTGCTCATCCTGGCGACGCTGGCGGCGATCATCGCCTCGCAGGCGATCATCTCCGGCGCCTTCTCTCTGACTCGCCAGGCCATCCAGCTCGGCTACCTGCCCCGCCTCGAGATCATTCACACCTCCGCCACCGAGATCGGGCAGATCTACGTGCCGGCGGTCAACTGGCTGCTGGCGATCGCGATCGGGGGCCTGGTCATCGCCTTCCGGACTTCCAGCAACGTCGCCAGCGCGTACGGCGTCGCGCTCACCAGCACGATGCTGATCACGACGCTGCTCGCCGCCGTCGTCGCGCGCAAGATCTGGCGCTGGAACGCCTGGACGGTCGCGGCCGTGACGGGAGTCTTCCTCGTTCCCGACCTCGCCTTCTTCGGAGCGGCGATGTCCAAGGTCCCGGACGGCGGCTGGTTTCCGCTGCTGCTCGGGCTGATGATCCTGGCGCTGATGACTTCCTGGCAGCAGGGGCGATCGGCTCTCTCGCGCGCGCTGGTCGGCAGGCTCGTTCCCGTCGAATCGCTGATCGACGACCTCGAGCGCCGGCGCATCCCACGCATTCCCGGTACGGCGGTCTATCTGACCGGCGACGAGACGGGCGCTCCGATCGCTCTCCTCCACAACCTGAAGATCAACCAGGTGGTTCACGAGCGCAACCTCTTCCTGACCGTGCGGACCCTCGAGATGCCTCACGTCGCGCCCGCGGAGCGCCTCGAGGTCCGCGAGCTTCGCCCAGGCTTCTATCGCGTCCTGGCGCGCTACGGCTTCATGGAGGATCCCGACGTGCAGGAGATCCTGCGAGCTCCCGAGCTGCGCGCGCTCGATGTCGACGCCGCGAGCGCGCTCGTCATCCTGAGCCGCAACGAGCTGGTCGCCGCTCCCAGGCCGAAGCTCGCCCACTGGCGCCGCGATCTCTTCATGATGCTGAGCCGCAACTCGCTCGGCGCCGAGCGCTATTTCCGCGTTCCGCCCGACCGCCTGATGGAGTTCGGCATGCAGGTCGAGGTCTGACTCGTGCCCCGCTCGCCGATGCCTTCGCCCCGCCTGATTCCTGGGCTTTCGGCCGGACCTCGCCCAGCAGCTCTTCGTTTCCCGGCCGCCGCTCCCGGCTCGAGAGGTGCCCTCGTGCAAGACGTCTTCTACCTGTTCGTGACCCTCGCGTTCTTCGCCCTTGCCAAGTGGCTGGTGGGCTTCGCCGGCCGCCTCGAGGCCGGCGAGGAGGGAGAGGGCAAGCCATGAGCGCGATCTACTGGATCGGTGCCGTCGTCACCCTGCTGCTCGCGGCCTACCTCTTCGTCGCCCTGTTCAAGCCGGAGAAGTTCTGATGTCCGCCAACGGCTACCTTCAGCTCGCCTTCTATCTCGTCGTGCTGACCGCGCTGGCCAGGCCGCTCGGCGCCTACATGGCAAGGGTCTACGAGAACCGGCCGTGCGGGCTCGATCGGGTGCTCGGCGGCCTCGAGCGGTCGATCTACAGGTCATGCGGCATCCGCCCCGATCAGGACATGGGATGGAAGTCGTATGCCGCGGCGATGCTCGCCTTCAACCTGGCGGGTTTCGCGTTCGTCTACCTGCTGCAACGATTGCAGGGGGCGCTGCCCTGGAATCCGGAGCACCTGCCGGCGACGACCGCCCACCTGGCGTTCAACACCGCCGTCAGCTTCGCCACCAACACCAACTGGCAGAGCTACGGCGGCGAGACGACGCTCAGCTACCTGACCCAGATGCTGGGCCTGTCCGTGCAGAACTTCCTTTCGGCGGCGACCGGCATGGCGGTCCTGGCGGCGCTGATCCGCGGCTTCGTGCGGCGCAACGCGTCGGGGATCGGCAACTTCTGGGTCGACCTCGACCCGCACCACGCTCTACATCCTGCTGCCGCTCTCGCTGGTGCTCGCTCTGGCGCTGGTCTCACAGGGCGTCGTCCAGACCCTCTCGCCCGTATGCCAGGGCCACCCTGGTCGAGCCGACAGCCGGCGCCGACGGCGCCGCCGTCACCGAGCAGACGCTGGCCGTCGGCCCCGCCGCGTCGCAGATCGCCATCAAGCAGCTCGGCACCAACGGCGGCGGCTTCTTCAACGTCAACTCGTCGCACCCGTTCGAGAACCCGACGCCGCTCTCCAACTTCCTCGAGCTGCTGTCGATCCTGCTCATCCCGGCGGCGCTCTGCTACACCTTCGGGCGCATGGTCGGCGACACCCGCCAGGGTTGGGCGATCCTGGCCGCGATGGCGATCGTGCTCGTGGTCATGCTCGGCGTCTGCGTCCAGGCCGAGCAGGCCGGCAATCCCGCCCTTTCCCGGCTCGGGCTCGACCAGCGCGCCTCGCGACCTCCAGCCGGGCGGCAACATGGAGGGCAAGGAGGTGCGCTTCGGCATCGCCAACTCCGCTCTCTGGGCGACGGCGACGACCGCGGCCTCCAACGGCTCGGTCAACTCCATGCACGACTCCTTCACGCCGCTCGGCGGGCTGGTGCCGATGTGGATGATCCAGCTCGGCGAGGTGATCTACGGCGGCGTCGGTTCGGGTCTCTACGGCATGCTGCTCTTCGTCATCGTCGCGGTCTTCATCGCCGGCCTGCATGGTCGGGCGCACGCCGGAGTACCTCGGCAAGAAGATCGAGGCGCACGAGATGAAGATGGCCTCGCTGGGCATCCTGGTGCCGCCCTTCGTGGTCAAGGTCGGCGCCGCCGTCGCCGTGGTGACGAGCGCCGGCCTCGCCGGCCGCGCCAACCCCGGAGCGCACGGCTTCTCGGAGATCCTCTACGCCTTCTCCTCCGCCGGCAACAACAACGGCAGCGCTTTCGCCGGCCTCTCGGCGAACACGCCCTTCTACGACCTGGCGCTCGGCCTGGCGATGCTCTTCGCGCGCTACTGGGTAGCCATCCCGGCGCTCGCCATCGCCGGCTCGCTGGCCAGGAAGAAGTTCACCCCGCCCGGCGCCGGGACGCTGCCCACCCACACACCGCTCTTCGTGGCCCTGCTCGTCGGAACCGTGCTGCTCGTCGGTGCGCTGACCTTCTTCCCGGCGCTCGCGCTCGGCCCGATCGTCGAGCAGCTCCATCTCGCCGGCGCTTCCTGAGGACGGGGGACCATGACGCACAGACAACTTTCGCTGTTCGATCCGGCGCTGGCAGGTCCGGCGCTCGTCGCCAGCTTCCGGAAGCTCGACCCGCGGGTGCAGTTCAAGAACCCGGTGATGTTCGTCGTCGAAGTCGTCAGCCTCCTCACCACCGGCCTCTGGATCCAGGCCCTCGCCGGCCAGGGCGAAGCGCCCCCCGGCTTCATCCTCGCCGTCTCGCTGCTGCTCTGGGTGACCGTCCTGTTCGCGAACTTCGCGGAGGCGATGGCAGAGGGGCGGGGCAAGGCCCAGGCCGAGCAGCTTCGCAAGACGCGGCAGGAAACCACCGCCAAGCGCCTCGCCGCGCCACGCCGCGACGCTTCCTTCATCCTCGTCAGCTCCGGCGATCTGCGCAAGGGGGACGTCGTGCTGGTCGAGGCCGGAGACCTCGTTCCTTCCGACGGCGAGATCCTCGAGGGCATCGCCTCGGTCAACGAGAGCGCCGTGACCGGCGAGAGCGCGCCGGTGATCCGCGAGGCGGGCGGCGACCGCAGCTCGGTGACCGGCGGCACCAGCGTGCTCTCCGACTGGATCGTGGTGCGGGTGACCAGCAACCCCGGCGAGACCTTTCTCGACCGCATCATCGGCATGGTCGAAGGGGCCCGCCGGCAGAAGACGCCCAACGAGATCGCCCTGCAGATCCTGCTCGCGGCGTTCACGCTGATCTTCCTCTTCGTCACCGCCACGCTGATGCCCTTCTCGATCTACGCCGTGAGGGAAGCCGGCTCCGGCTCGGTGGTCACGGTCACCGTCCTGGCGGCGCTCCTCGTCTGCCTCATTCCGACGACCATCGGCGGCCTGCTCTCGGCGATCGGCATCGCCGGCATGGACCGCATGCTGCGCGCCAACGTCATCGCGCTGTCGGGCCGGGCGGTCGAGGCGGCGGGAGACGTCGACGTGCTGCTGCTCGACAAGACCGGCACGATCACGCTCGGCAACCGCCAGGCGGCGGAGTTGGTGCCGGCGCCCGGCGTCACCGAGCGCGAGCTGGCCGACGCCGCTCAGCTCTCCTCGCTCGCCGACGAGACGCCGGAGGGGCGCAGCATCGTGGTGCTCGCGAAGGAGAAGCACGGCCTCCGGCAGCGCGAGATCCACGAGCTCGACGCCCGCTTCGTGCCATTCACGGCGCAGACCCGCATGAGCGGCGTCGACGTGAACGGCCGCCAGATCCGCAAGGGGGCGCCGGATGCCATCGCCCGCTGGTTGCGCGAGCAGGGCGCGGATGTCGGCGCGGCCGTGCAGTCGAGTGTCGACTCCATCGCCCGCACGGGCGGCACGCCGCTCGTCGTCGCCGAGGCGGGTCGCGCCCTCGGCGTCGTCCATCTGAAGGACATCGTCAAGGGGGGCATCCGGGAGCGCTTCGCGGCGCTGCGCCGGATGGGCATCAAGACGGTGATGATCACCGGCGACAATCCGCTGACCGCCGCCGCGATCGCCGCCGAGGCGGGCGTCGACGACTTCCTCGCCGAGGCGACGCCGGAGGCGAAGCTGAAGCTCATTCGCGAATACCAGAGCGGCGGGCGCCTGGTCGCCATGACCGGCGACGGGACGAACGACGCCCCCGCCCTCGCCCAGGCCGACGTCGCGGTGGCCATGAACAGCGGCACGCAGGCGGCGAAGGAGGCGAGCAACATGGTCGACCTCGACTCCAATCCGACCAAGCTGCTCGAGACGGTGGAGATCGGCAAGCAGCTCCTGATGACGCGCGGCGCGCTGACCACCTTCTCGATCGCCAACGACGTGGCGAAGTACTTCGCCATCATCCCGGCGGCGTTCGCCGTCACCTATCCGGCGCTCTCCGCGCTCAACGTCATGCGCCTGGCGACTCCGCAGAGCGCCATCCTCTCGGCGCTGATCTTCAACGCCCTGATCATCGTCGCCCTGATTCCACTGGCGCTGAAGGGCGTCCGCTACCGCGCCGCAGGGGCGGCGCAGATCCTGCGCACCAACCTGCTGATCTACGGCCTCGGCGGAATCGTCGCGCCCTTCGTCGGCATCAAGCTCATCGACCTCGTCCTCGCCGCCTTCGGCTGGGCCTGACGGAGGCGACCCATGTGGACTCATGCGAAACCCGCGCTCCTCCTCCTCCTCGTCATGACGGTCTTGACCGGCCTTGCCTATCCCCTCGCGGTCACTGGCATCGCCCAGCTGCTGCTTCCGCGCCAGGCGAACGGCAGCCTGATCTCGCTCGACGGCAAGGTGCTCGGCTCGGAGCTCGTCGGTCAGGCGTTCGCGAGCCCCGGCTACTTCTGGGGCCGGCCCTCCGCGACCGTGCCTCCCTACAACGGCGGATCCTCCAGCGGCTCCAACCTCGGGCCATCGAACGCCGCGCTCCACGCGCGAGTGGCCGCCACCGTCGAGTTGCTCCGGGAATCCAGCGGCACCTCGGCGGCGATACCCGTGGATCTGGCGACTGCTTCCGGCAGCGGCCTCGATCCGCACATCAGCCCGGCAGCCGCGCTCTACCAGGTCGCCCGCGTCGCCAGGGCCCGGGGACTGGACGAAGCGCGTGTGCGCGACCTGGTGACCCGCCACGTCGAGGGGCGCCAGCTCGGCCTGCTCGGCGAGCCTCGCGTCAACGTGCTCCGGCTCAACCTCGCCCTCGATGCACTCGCTTCGAAGCGGAGCGGCGAGCAGTAGGATCAGCCTTCGAAGGCCCAGAATGCCCGCGGCCAGCCAACGTCCCGACCCCGACGCTCTTCTCGCACAGCTCAGCGCCAGCGAGAAAGAGGAGCGCGGCGGCAAGCTGAAGGTCTTTCTCGGCGCCGCGCCCGGGGTCGGCAAGACCTTCGCGATGCTCAACGCGGCGCGCGAACTGCGCCGGCAGGGGATCGACGTGGCCGTCGGCCTGGTCGAGACCCATGGCCGCGCGGAAACCGAGGCGCTGCTCGAGGGCCTGGAGGTCCTGCCGCGCCGGAAACTCGACTACCGGGGGCGCCGGTACGAGGAGCTGGACCTCGACGGACTCCTGGCCCGCCACCCGCGCGTCGCGGTGGTCGACGAGCTGGCCCACACGAACATTCCCGGCGCGCGCCACGAACGGCGCTATCAGGACATCGAGGAGCTGCTCGACGCCGGCATCGACGTCTTCACGACCATCAACGTCCAGCACCTCGAGAGCCTGAACGACGTCGTGGCGCAGATTACCGGCGTCAAGGTGCGGGAAACCGTTCCCGACGCCTTCATGGACCGGCTGACGGACGTCGTCCTGGTCGACCTGCCGCCGCGCGAGCTGATCGATCGGCTGCGCCAGGGCAAGGTCTACGTGCCCGAGGTCGTGCAATCGGCGCTGCAGTCCTTCTTCTCCCCCTCCAACCTGGCGGCGCTGCGCGAGCTGGCCATGCAGACGGCCGCCAACCGCGTCGACTCCGACCTGCGCGAGTACCTGCGCGCCCGCGGCGAGAGCAGCCTCGCGCTGCGCAGCAAGGTCCTCGTTGCCGTCGACGGTCACGAAAACACCGAGTACCTGGTGCGCGTCGCCCGCCGCTTCGCCCAGCGCCGCCACGCGCCCTGGACGGTCGCCTACGTCGAGACCGGCAGCCGGCGTACCGATCGCGCCGCCCTGCACGCCGCGTTTCAGCTCGCGCAGCGGCTCGGTGGCGAGACCGTGACTCTGCGCGGCACCAATGTCGCCGACGAGCTGCTCAGTCACG
This sequence comes from Thermoanaerobaculia bacterium, assembly GCA_963699245.1. Lineage (GTDB taxonomy): Bacteria > Acidobacteriota > Thermoanaerobaculia > Multivoradales > JAGPDF01 > JACTMI01. Next base: position 332,166 of record OY969426.1, on the reverse strand, counting down.
CCGCCCGCCAGGGGGTCTCGGCGATCCTCATCGGCCGCACGCGGGAGCGGCCGGTCGCGCGGATCTTCGGCCGCACGGTGACCCAGCAGTTGCTCCACAAGGGCGCTCGCTTCGAGCTCTCCATCGTCAGTCCTCCCGAAGCACGGCGCAGGTCGCGCCAGCGGCTGGCCGGCCGCGAGCCCGGTACCGCCCGTTGGCGCGAGGCCTTCCTGGCAGCCGGTGCCGCCGCCGCCGCGACGCTCGTCGGCTTCGCTCTGGAGCCGATGCTGCCCGTAGGCAGCCTTTCCCTGGTCTTCCTCTGCGCCGTGCTGATCGTCGCCGCGCGCTCGCGGACCTCGACCGCGGTCTTCGCGGCGCTCGTCTCGTCGCTCGCCTACAATTTCTTCTTCACCGAGCCGCGACTCACGCTGCGCATCGCGCGCCCGAGCGACTTCGTGGCGGTAGCGGCGTTCCTCGTCGTCGCCCTGATCGTCGGGCAGCTCGCCAGCCGCCAGCACCGCCAGGTCGTGATGCTCCGCGCGGCCAACGACCATACCCGCTCGCTGCAGGCGCTCGGCGAGCGCCTCGCGACCGCGGCGGACGAGAAGCAGGTCTTCGGCGCCGCGTGCGAGATCCTCGCCGCGTCGCTCGGTTGCGACGTCGTCGTCGTCGCCCGGGAGCGTACCGACGGCGGCCCGCTCCACCCCGTCGCCGCCCGGCCGCCCGCCCTCGAGCTGGCGCCGAATGACGTCGCGGCGGCCGACTGGGTCGCCGGGCACGTCCAGCCGGCAGGCCGTTTCACCGGCACGCTCGCCGGCTCCGACTGGTGGTTCCTGCCACTGACCGTGGAAGGAGGGTGCATCGGCGTCGTCGGTCTGCGCTTCCCGCCGCTCCCGAAGCTCCTCTCCCACGAGCAGCGCCAGCTGGCCGAAGCCGTCGTGCAGCAAGTCGCCCAGGCCGCCGACCGCACGCGCCTGGTGGCGAGCCTCGAGTCCGCTCGCGTCGAGAGCGAGACCGAGCGGCTGCGCGCCGCACTCCTCTCTTCCGTCTCGCACGACCTCCGCTCGCCGCTCGCCTCGGTCATCGGCGCCGCCAGCAGCCTCTCGGCTTACGGCGGCACCATGTCGGATGCCGATCGCCGGCAGCTGCTCGAGACGATCCGCAGCGAGAGCGAGCGGCTCGATCGTTACATCCAGAACCTGCTCGACATGACGCGCCTCGGCTCGGTCGGCCTCAAGCTCCAGCGCGACTGGATCTCGCTCGAGGAAGTCGTCGGCTCGGCGACGGCGCGCGTCGCCAGGCTCTTCCCGCAGCTCAAGCTCGTCACCGAGCTGCCCCGCGAGGTGCCGCTCCTCTGGGTTCACCCGGCGCTGGTCGAGCAGGCGCTCTTCAACATCCTCGAGAACGCCGCCAAGTTCTCTCCCGAGCGGGGTACCGTGACCATCCGCGCCGCCACCGCCGACGGCAATCTGGCCATCGAGGTCGACGACCAGGGACCGGGCATTCCGGAGGAGGAGCGGCGCAGGATCTTCGACATGTTCTACAGCGTGGCGCGCGGTGATCGCGGTGCACGCGGCACCGGCCTCGGGCTGACGATCGTCCGCGGCATGATCGGCGCCCACGGCGGCAAGGTGGAGGCGCTGCCGGGGCCGCGCGGCGTCGGCACCACGATCCGGGTCACCTTGCCGATCATCGAGGCGCCGGGTGATCCGGCGGGGAGCGACGACGCATGAGCGCGCAGGGCGAGTCCGTGCCCGCGGCCCGGGTCCTCGTCGTCGACGACGAGCCGCAGATCCGCAAGCTCCTCGAGATCAGCCTGCGCTCGCAGGGCTACGCGGTCAGCGAAGCGGCGACCGCCCGCGAGGGCCTCGAGCGCCTGGCGACCCAGGGAGCCGACCTCGTCGTCCTCGACCTCGGCCTCCCCGACCTCGACGGCAACGAGGCGCTCCGCGAGATCCGGCTCTGGTCGAGCGTGCCGGTCATCGTTCTCTCGGTGCGCTCGTCCGAGTCCGAGAAGGTGGGGGCGCTCGATGCCGGCGCCAGCGACTACGTGACCAAGCCCTTCAGCGTCCAGGAGCTCATGGCGCGGATCCGCCGCCTCCTGCGCAAGCGCGACACGCCACTCGACGCGCCGCCCGTCTTCGACGACGGACGGCTGCGCATCGACCTGTTCCGGCGCTCGGTCGCGCTCGAGGGCGAGGAGCTCCGTTTCTCGCGCAAGGAGTTCGCGCTGCTCGCGAACCTCGTCCAGCATGCGGGCCTGGTCGTCACCCAGGGCCAGTTGCTGCGCGAGATCTGGGGTCCTTCGCACGTCGAGGACACGCAATACCTGCGCGTCGTCGTCGGAAAGATTCGCCAGAAACTGGGCGACGACCCCGCGGCGCCGCGTTACATCCGCACGGAGCCGGGAGTGGGCTACCGCTTCGTCGGCGAGCCCAGGAGCTGATGCGCCGCGGACCTAGGCGCCGGACGCCGCGCCGGCGGGCGCCGCGCGCGGTGGCAGCACGATCCGGTCGCGCAGCCTCGTGAGGGGAATCGCAAGCAGGTCGTGCGGCGGCGGGCCGGCCACGGCGTGCCCGTCGGCGTCGTACTCCCCTTCGTGACAGGGACAGAGATAGCGCCGGCGCGCCTCGCTCCAGCGGACTTCGCACCCCATGTGGGTGCACCAGAGCGACCGCGCGCGCACGTCGTCGCCGCGGCGCACCAGCTCGACCGGCTCGTCGCCGCGCAGCACGCGGACACGCTCGCCCTCCGGCAGATCGGAGAGCGCGATGACCGTGCCCGGTGGCGCCGTCTCGCCGCTGCGGCAGGCCTGCAGCGCCGCGAGCGGGGCCGCGACCGAGGCAGCGAGCGCCGCGCGCCGGGTCATCGCGAGCGAACCGGGAGCGCTCTTCATGGCAGGGAGAGATTCAGAAGCCGAGGGTGACGGCGAGGCCGCAGAGCGCCAGCGCCCCGCCAGCGAGCGCATGCGACCAGCGCTCGAAGGCCGCCGACGGCAGACGCGAGAGACCGAGCGCCCCGGCCGTGACCACGGCGAGCATCGTCGAGATCGTCGCTGCCGCGAAGACGCCGGCCACCGCGACCACGCCGAGCCAGTGCCCCGATGCGGCCGGATACATGAGGACCGGGATCAGCGGCTCGCAGGGACCGAAGACGAAGACGACGAAGAGCGTCCACGGGCCCAGCCAGCGGCGCAGGAAAGCCTGCCGGATGAGCGATCCCTCTTCCGCCTCGTGCGGATGCGCGTGCCCGCCGTGGTGGTCGTGGCCGTGCGCGTGGATTCCGCCGTCGGCATGCGCGTGCGCATGGGCGTGAACGCGATTCAGCAGGCCCTGGCGCAGGCCCCAGGCGAGATAGACGAGACCGAAGCCGAGCAGCAGCCAGCCGGCCACCGCGCCGCGCAGCTCCTCGACGTGAACGAGGTTGCCGACCGCCCAGCCGAGGCCGATGCCGAGGAAGCCGAGCACGATCGAACCCAGCACGTGGCCGACGCCGCAGATCGCCGTCACCGTCCAGGTGCGGCGCAACGACCACTGGCGCGAACGCGCCAGCGCCACGAAGGGAATGTAGTGATCGGGCCCGAGGACGGTGTGGACGACCCCGATGGTGCCCGCGGTGAGGAGAAGCGCGGCCGAAGCCCCGCCGGCGTCCATCTCAGGCTCCGGCGGCGACGGCGGCAGGCGATATCGCGCGCGCGCGGCGCTCCTCGAGCCAGGCGATCCAGCGGTCGATGCCCTGTCCCGTGCGCGCCGAGACCGGGATGACCCGCGGCTCGGGCATGGTGGCGGCGAGCGCGCTCTCGATGGCGGCGAGGTCGACGTCGAGGTGCGGCAGCAGGTCGACCTTGGTGAGCAGCACGAGGTCGGCCTTGCGGAACATCACGGGGTACTTGAGCGGCTTGTCCTCGCCCTCGGTCACCGCCAGCGCGACGACGTTGACGTGCTGGCCGAGGTCGTAGACCGCCGGGCAGACGAGATTGCCGACGTTCTCGACCACCAGGACCTCGAGGCCGTCGAGCGGCAGGTGGTGCAGCGCATGGTGCACCATGTCGGCGTCGAGGTGACAGGCCGAGCCGGTGGTGATCGCGCGCGCCGGGATGCCCGCGCGCTCGAGACGCCGCGCATCGTTGTCCGTCGCCAGGTCGCCCGACATCGCGGCCATGCGCAGCCGCGGCAGGGCGCGCGCGGTCGCCTCCATCACGCCGGTCTTGCCGGAGCCGGGCGAGCCCATGAGGTTGACCGCGAAGATGCCGTGCTCCGCGAAATGCTCGCGGTTGTGCCGGGCCATCTTGTCGTTGCCGGCGAGCAGGCTCTCGTGAATCTCGACCGGGACCAGCGCGGGATCGCCGCAGCCGCAGTCCTCGCACATCACGCCACCTCCAGCTCGAGCCTCTCGAGCACGATCTCGTCCCCCGAAACCAGCCGCCCCGGAGCGTCGCAGCCCGGACAGCGCCGCGGGCCCTCGGCGGGCAGCTCGCCGCCGCAGACCCGGCAGCGCCAGACCGCCGGGATCTCGCGCAGCTCGAGCGACGCCGCCGCGCACGGCGTTCCGGCCCGCGCGACCTCGAAGGCCGAGCGCAGCAGGTCGGGATCGAGGCCCGCCTGGCCCCCGATCGCCACCCGAACCGAGGCCACCGACAACGCGCCGCGCGAGCGGGCTTCCGCCTCGATGCGATCGAGCAGAGCGCTGACGATGGAGTATTCGTGCACGGTTTCTCCGGGAGTGGCCGAAAGTCTGCCATCGAGGGCCGCCAGAACGCCCACCCCGCGGCACGGCAAGCCTCCCGTCTGTGAGGGCGTTGGTCGTCTATGACCGGCGTCATACAAATTGCGAAACCCCTCGGGAGGCGCCGTTACCCCTTCAGGTGACCCCTCCTCCCGGTCGACGGACAGGAGGAGCGCATGACGCTCACGACCCTCGACCTCGTCTCTCGCACCCGGTGGACCGATGCGTCCTTCGATCGCCGGGACTTTCTTCGTGTCTGCTCCATCGCCGCCGCCGCCGTCGGACTTCCCGCCACTGCGGGTGAAGCCTTCGCCGCCGCCGCCGCCCAGGGCCGCCGCCCCTCGGTGATCTGGCTCTCCTTCCAGGAGTGCACGGGTTGCACCGAGTCGCTGCTCCGCACCACGAAGCCCGCGCTCGACGAGCTCATCCTCGATCTGATCTCCCTCGACTACCACGAAGCGCTGATGGTCCCCTCGGGCCACCTCGCCGAAGAGGCGCGGTACAAGGCCATGGAGGCCAACGAGGGCAAGTTCGTGCTCGTCGTCGAGGGCGCCATCCCGACGAAGGACGGCGGGATCTACTGCAAGATCGGCGGCCAGACTGCCGTCGACATCCTCAACGAGGCCGCCGGCATGGCCGGCGCGATCATCGCCATCGGCTCGTGCGCCTCGTGGGGCGGCGTTCCCTCCGCCGACCCGAACCCGACCGGCGCCACCGGCGCGCCGATGATCCTCAAGGGCAAGACCGTGGTCACCATCCCCGGCTGCCCGGCCAACCCCTACAACTTCCTCGGCACCGTGCTGCAGTACGCCACTTTCGGCACGCTGCCCGCGCTCGACGAGCTCGGCCGCCCGAAGTTGGCCTACGGCCGCACGATCCACGAGCACTGCCCGCGCCGCGCGCACTTCGACGCCGGCCGCTTCGCGCAGCAGTTCGGCGACGAGGGACACCGCCAGGGCTACTGCCTCTACAAGCTCGGCTGCAAGGGCCCGGTGACCCACGCCAACTGCTCGGTGCTGGCACTTCGGCGAAGTGGTCGACGCCTGGCCGATCGGCATCGGCCACCCCTGCTTCGGCTGCACCGAGCAGAAGCTCGCCTTCCGGCGTCCCGCTGCACACGACGGTCGACATCGAGCGGCCGACGCCGCCCGACACCTACCCGCCGATCCACGCCGAGCAGGGCAAGGTGAGCCCGGTCGCCACCGGCGTCGCCGGCGCGGTCGTCGGCGCGGTCGCGGGCGCCGCCTGGATGGCGGCCAAGAAGGTCGAGGAGCCGCCCGCGGGCGGCCCGGCGGCCGGGAAGGAGTGACGCCATGACACGCCACCGATCGCCGCTCGCTGCTCAAGGGCCTCGCGCTCGCCGGCGGCGCCGTCGCGACGGGCAGCGCACGCCGGCCGCGGCCTACGAGCGCAAGTCGGCGCTCGCCCGGGGCGCTCGGCATGCTCTACGACACGACGCGCTGCATCGGCTGCAAGGCCTGCGTCTTCGCCTGCCAGCAGGCCAACAATCTCGAGCCCGAGCGCGACGCCGACGGCCTCCACCTCGCTCCCGTCGACCTCGACGGACGCACCAAGAACGTCATCAAGCTCTACAAGGAAGAGGCGACCGGCGCTCCTACTTCAAGGCGCAGTGCATGCACTGCGTCGATCCGGCCTGCGCCGCGGCCTGCATGCTGGGCTCGCTGCACAAGGACGAGGTGACCGGCGTCGTCGGCTGGAACCCGGCCTACTGCGTCGGCTGCCGCTACTGCCAGATGGCCTGCCCGTTCGACGTCGCCAAGTTCGAGTTCGACAAGGCGCTGCCGAAGATCGTCAAGTGCGAGCTCTGCCGCCACCGCGTCGAGGGCGCCAAGCTCGAGCAAGGCGCCGACGGCTTCACTCGCTATCCCGCAGGGCCACGGCCCGGCCTGCTGCGAGGTCTGCCCGCGCGGCGCGGTGATCTACGGCAAGCGCGACGAGCTGCTCGCGGAAGCCAAGACAGCGCATCGCCGACAGCCCCGGCAAGTACTACCAGGACCGGGTCTACGGCGAGACCGACAGCGGGCGGCACCCAGGTGCTCTACCTGTCGCACGTGCCGTTCGACAAGCTCGGCCTGCCCGACTATCGGCGACGAAGGCAGTTCCCACGACCGCCTACACGGTCCAGGAGACCATCTACAAGGGCTTCATCGCCCCGGTCGCGCTCTACGGCGTGCTCGCCGGCGGTGATGCTCCGCAACCGCAAGAAGGACGGCGACAGACGGCAAGGAGGGCGCGCTCATGAGCGCGCCATTCGCTCGTCCACGAGCCGGTCGGCGGCGCTACTTCAACCGCTTCACCCGGCAGTCCTCGTCCTGCTGGCGCTCGTCGGCGCGGCGATGGTGATCTATCGCTTCGCCTACGGCCTCGCGCGCGGTCGCCAACCTCAACAACGGCTATCCCTGGGGCATCTGGATCGCCTTCGACGTCGTCGTCGGCACCGCGCTCGGCTGCGGCGGCTACGCCGTCGCGCTGCTCGTCTACGTGCTCAACAAGGGGCAGTACCACCCGCTGGTCCGGCCGGCGGTCCTGACCAGCCTGCTCGGCTACGGCCTCGGCGACCCTCGGCGTCGTGGTCGACCTCGGCCGCCCTGGGAGCTGTGGAAGGTGCCGATCTATCTTCTGGCGCTGGACGAGCTCGCCGCAGCTCGAGGTCGCGCTCTGCATCATGGCCTACGTCTTCGTGCTGCTGATCGAGCTGTCGCCGGCGCTGTTCGAGCGGCTGGAGAAAGAGGCGCACGGCAGGCTGGCGCGGCTTCTCCGACCAGGGCGCTCCGCTTCGCTCGACAAGGCGCTGCCCTTCATCCTCGCGCTCGGCATCCTGCTGCCGACGATGCACCAGTCGTCGCTCGGCACGATGATGCTGCTCACCGGCCCGAAGCTCCACGCCCTCTGGTTCACCTCCTGGCTGCCCTTCCTCTTCCTCGTCTCGGCGCTCGTCATGGGCTACGGCATCGTGGTCTCGAGGCCGCCTTCTCCGCCTGGGCCTTCAAGCGCGACCGCGCGAGACCGCGATGCTCGCGCGGCTGTCGAAGGTCGCGCTGCGGCGTCGGCGCTCTTCTGGGTCGATCTTCCGCGTCGGCGAAGTGGCTCTCGCGGGCGAGCTCGCCGCTCGTCGCGCGCGGCCGCGGCCTCGCCTTCGTCGCTCGAGGTCGCTGCTTCACCTCGGCGCCGCGTCGTCATCCTCGCCTCGGCGGCGCGGCGCGCCGATCCGGTCTGGCAGGTCCGCGCCGGGCTCCTGCTGGTCGCTCGCCGGCATCGGCCTACCGCGTCAACACCTACCTCGTCGCCTTCAATGCCCGGCGCGCACTTCTCCTACTTCCCGGCGCTGCCCGAGATGTTGATCACGATCGGCTTCTTCGCCGGCCGAGGTCGCGCATCTACATCTGGGCCGTCCGTCGCTTCCCGATCCTGGCCGGCCGTCCCGCGCCGCGGCGCCCGCTCGATAAAGGAGCATCGAATCATGTCGACTCGCATCGTCGTCGACCCGATCACCCGCATCGAGGGCCACCTGCGCATCGACGTCGAAGTCGACGGCGGCAAGGTCAAGAACTCCTGGTCGTCGGGCCAGATGTTCCGCGGCATCGAGATCATCCTGCAGGGCCGCGACCCGCGCGACGCCTGGCTCTTCACCCAGCGCTTCTGCGGCGTCTGCACGACCGTCCACGCCATCACCTCGGTGCGCGCGGTCGAGAACGCGCTCAAGCTCGAGATCCCGGTGAACGCGCAGCTGATCCGCAACCTGATCCTCATCGCGCACGGCCTGCACGACCACATCGTCCACTTCTACCACCTGTCGGCGCTCGACTGGGTCGACGTCGTCTCGGCGCTCAAGGCCGACCCGGCCGGCGGCCTCGAAGCTCGCCGAGAGCCTGTCGCCCTGGCCGGGCAACAGCACGCGCGAGCTCGAGGCGGTCAAGGCCCGGCTCGAAGCGCTGGTCGCCAGCGGCCAGCTCGGCATCTTCGCGAACGGCTACTGGGGCCATCCGGCGATGAAGCTGCCGCCGGAGGTCAACCTGCTCGCGGTCAGCCACTACCTGCAGGCGCTCGACTACCAGCGCAAGGCGAACCAGGTCGTCGCGATCCTCGGCGGCAAGACGCCGAACATCCAGAACCTCGCGGTCGGCGGCGTCGCCAACGCCATCAACCTCGACAACGAGGCGACGCTGAACATGACGAAGCTCTACGCGATCAAGGATCTCGCTCGCACGAGGTGGCGACCTTCGTCCAGCAGGTCTACTCCCCGACGTCCTCGCGGTCGGCTCGATGTATCCCGACTGGCTCGGCTACGGCGCCGGCGTCACCAACTACCTGGCGGTGCCCGACCTGCCGCTCGACGGCAAGGCGACCCAGTTCGACCTGCCCGGCGGCACGATCATGGGCGGCGACCTCAAGTCCTACCAGGCCGATTCGACGACTGGAAGGACGAGCGCTTCCAGGACCAGGTCACCGAGTCGATCGCCCACGCCTGGTACGACGGCGACTGGCCGAAGCACCCGTGGGACGAGGAGACGGTGCCGAAGTACACCGACTTCGAGGACGACGGCAAGTACTCCTGGATCAAGGCGCCGCGCTTCGACGGCAAGCCGATGCAGGTCGGTCCGCTCGCCCAGGTGCTGATGGGCTACGCCTCCGGCCAGCCGCTGATCACCAAGTACGTCGACCGACGTCGCTCGCCATCGCTCGACAAGCTGACCGGCAAGACGCTCACGCCGGCGGTCGTCCACTCCACCCTCGGCCGCCACCTGGCGCGCGCCATCCGCTGCGCGGTGCTCGCCGACGCTGGCGCTCGACGCACTGGGGCCTGCCTGGCCGAGCAACATCGGCAAGGGCGACACCGCGATCTTCAACCCGCCGAGTCTTCCCCAAGGGCGAGCAGCGCGGCTTCGGCGTCCACGAGGCGCCGCGCGGCACGCTGTCGCACTGGGTCGTCATCCGCGACGGCAAGATCGCCAACTACCAGGCGGTCGTGCCCGTCGACCTGGAACGCCGGCCCGCGCGACGACAAGGGCCAGCTCGGCCCCTACGAGGCCTCGCTGATCGGCAATCCCGTCGCCGACCCGAGCGTCCGCTCGAGGTCGTGCGCACGATCCACTCGTTCGACCCGTGCATCGCCTGCGCGATCCACACCCTCGATCCCGACGGGACCGAGGTGTCTCGCGTCAGAGCCCTCTGAGCTCGCGTTGCGATCCAACGATCCTGATCGCGTCCTCGCGACTCCACGGGTCTCCCCGCCCCGGACCGCCGTCGTCGCCCTTGGCAGCATTGTCATGGGTGACGACGGCGCCGGGGCGGCGGCCCTCGCCGCGCTCGAGGCAGGCTGGGAGCTCCCGGAAGGGATCACCTGCCTCGATCTCGGCACCCCCGGTCCCTATCTCGCCGAATGCATCCGCGGCTTCGACGCGGTGATCCTCTTCGATTCGGTGAGCGGCACCGGGGCGCCGGGCGAGGTCCGGCACTTCCGCTACGACGCGGAGCACGCCCCGCCGGTGGTGCAGCGGCTGACTCCGCATACTCCCGGCATCGGCGAGGCGCTGGCGACGCTGGCGTTCGAGGGCAAGGCGCCGGCGAACGTCACCGTCATCGGCGTCATCCCCGAGAAGGTCAGCGCCGGAACGGAGATGACCGAAGCCGTCAACCGGGCGATCCCGATGATGGCCTCGATCGCGGTGATCGAGCTCGAGGCGCTCGGCTTCGACGTGCCCCGTTCCGCCGAGCCCCGCGCGCTCGCCCTCTGGTGGGCGCGAACGCCGGCTCTCACCGCCTGATCCGCACCCGGATCCGCACGACTCGACCCCCGGCGGCCTCCGGGCCGGGGGCGGTTGACGTTCGCATCGCTCAGAATAGAGGCATGAGCGATCCCCGCTACCCGATCGGCAAGTTCTCACCTTCCGAGACTTTCACCCCCGAGTCGCGCGCCGCAGCCATGGCGCGCCTGCAGGCTCTCCCCGGCGAGCTCCGCGCCGCCGTCGCCGGCCTCGACGACGCCCAGCTCGACACGCCCTATCGCGATGGCGGCTGGACGCTGCGGCAGGTCGTGCATCACGTCCCCGACAGCCATCTCAACGCCTACTGCCGCCACAAGCTCGCCATCACCGAGGACGAGCCGGCGATCCGCCCCTACGACGAGAAGCGCTGGGCAGAGCTCGCGGAGGCGCGCACCGCTCCGCCCGAGATCTCGCTCCGCCTGCTCGAAGCGCTCCACCCGCGCTGGACCCTTTTCCTCCGGAGTCTCGAGGCGACCGATTTCGCGCGTGCCTTCCACCACCCCGAGGGCAATCGCCGGATGAGCCTCGACTGGAGCGTCGAGATGTACGCCTGGCACGGCCGGCACCACACGGCGCAGATCGCGGCCCTGCGCGCCGCGCGCGGCTGGTAGCGGAAGGCTCCGCCGGGCGGCTCTTGCCTCGCCGTCCGGCCCGTGGTCGTCTCCGCTCGTGAATCCGGATGCCGCGCCACCGCCTGGGAGAGCCGCCGGCGCACTTCCGGTGCTCGACGCCCTTGCCGTCGGGCTGGCGGCGTTTCTCCTCTTCTTCGTCCAGCTCCTCGTCGGCAAGCAGTTGTTGCCCGTCTTCGGCGGCGCGCCCGCCGTCTGGCTGACCTGCCTGTTCTTTTTCCAGTGCGTTCTGCTGCTCGGCTACGCGCTGGGCGCACGCCCTGGTGCGCTGGACGACGCCGCGCGTGCAGGCGGCGGCGCACCTCGCGCTGCTCGCCGGTGCCGTCGCTCTCCTGCTCTCGAACCGGCAACGCTGGGGTTCCCCGCTTCTGCCGGGCGGCGACTGGATCCCGGCCGCGGGAACCGATCCGGTGCGCTCGCTGCTCCGCCTGCTGGTCACGGCGGTCGGCGGGCCCGCTCTGGCGCTCGCCGCGACGGCGCCGCTCGTGCAGGCCTGGCTCGCCCGCGAGCGTCCGGCGTCGCCCCCTTATCGCCTCTACGCCTGGTCCAATTTCGGCTCGCTGCTCGGACTGGGGGGATTCGTCTTCGCGGCCGAACCGCTGCTTCCCCTCTCGCGCCAGGCAGCCTTCTGGAGCCTGCTGTTCGGAATCGAAGCGCTCGCCATCGCCGGCCTGGCTCGCCGCACGGCGGCGAAAGCAGGGGCGGTGACCTCGCTTCCGGCGCGCGACCAAGCCTGGGAGGCCCCGACCGTGCGACAGCGCCTGCTCTGGCTCGCGCTCCCCGCCGCCGGGTCGGCGGCGCTGCTCGCCGTGACCAACCAGATCTGCCAGGAGCTCACCGTCCTGCCGCTTCTCTGGGTGCTCCCGCTCGCTCTTTACCTGGCGACGTACATGCTCGCTTTCGCCGGGCCGCGCTGGCGGCTGCGACGCGTGACCGCTCCTCTCCTCCTTGCCGGTCTCGCCTGCGCCGCGATCGTCCTCTACTACCAGCTCGACCTTCCGGTCCTGCTGCAGATCGGAGCCTTCTCGTTCTCGCTTTTCGCCGTCGGCCTCGCCTGCCATGGCGAGCTCGCCCGGCTGCAACCGCCGGCTCGCCATCTCACTGCCTACTACCTGACCGGAGCCGCCGGGGGGGCGCTCGGCGGGTTCTTCGTCGCCGCGGCCGCACCGCTCCTCTTCCGCGGACTCTGGGAGCTCCACGTCGCGCTGCTCGCCGCGGCGCTCGTTTTCGCGCTGGCGCTCGCCGAGGACCGCGACTCCTCGCTGCGCCGCGGCGAGGTGGCCCCGGCGCTCGCGACGCTCGGCGCCAGCGGAGCGCTCGCCGCGGCGCTGGTGGGAGCGGCGATCGCGAGCGCAGCGGCGGCGCAGGGAGAACGCGGCGGATCTCGTGAGCGCCTGCTGATCCTCGGCGGCACGGCGGCCATCGTCCTCTACCTCTTCTGGCGGGTGCGCCGACGGGATGCTCTTCCCCGGTTCGTCTCCTCGCTCGCCATCGGCCTCTCCCTAGCGCTCTTCGCCTGGACGCTGCGGACGCACGCCGCCGCGCTCGCGGCCGGCGCGCGCTTCGCCGCGCGCGACTTCTTCGCCGCGGTGCAGGTGCGCGAGGTGGCCGCCGACGACCCGGAGGAGCGCGCTTACTGGCTCTTCCACGGCCGCATCGTGCACGGCTTCCAGTACACGCTGCCCGAGTACCGCGCGCTGCCCACCTCCTACTACGGCGCCGAGAGCGGCCTCGCTCTCGCCATCGCTCGCCACCCGAAGCGGCGCATGGATCCACCGCGGCCGTTGCGCATCGGCGTGCTCGGGCTCGGTATCGGCACGGTGGCGACCCACACCCTGCCGGGGGACCACGTCCGTTTCTACGAGATCAGCCCGACCGTGATCCGCCTCGCGCAGGGCGAAGGGGGCTTCTTCACCTACCTGAGGGACGCCAGGGGAACGATCGCAGTGGTGCCGGGGGACGCCCGCGTGACCCTCGAGCACGAGCTGCGCACCGGCGGCGAGCCACCCTGCGACGTCCTGGTGCTCGACGCTTTCGCCAGCGGCGCGGTTCCCGTCCACCTGCTGACGCGCGAAGCGTTCCGCGTCTACCTCGCCCATCTCGCGCCGGACGGCCTGCTGGTGATCAACGTCTCGAACCGGACGCTCGACCTGTCCAGCGTGGTCTGGCGCCTGGCGGCCGAGGAGCGCCTCGCCGGCGTCTCGATCGAGAGCCCGGCGTCGCTCGACGGCGCGAACTGGCACAGCCTCTGGATCCTGCTCGGTCGCGACCGCGCGCTGCTGGACGACCCGGAGATCGCGGCACGGGCGACCGCGGCTCCGGCGCGGAGCAGCGATGCTCCGTTGTGGACCGACGAGCACTCCAGCCTGGTCGGCCTCCTCCGCCCGGCGGCCTGGTAGCTCCGGCGGGAGGTCACCGCGCTGCCGGCCGAAGAGGAGTAGAGTGTCGGGAGGCGTTTCGCTCCCCGTCGCCGTCGGGATCGGGAGCGCATTCCGCCGGGCTCCCTGAGACCAGCGAACCCGGAGAATCTCCTCATTCCCCCGCGAGCGGGCCATGCGGCCCGACGCGGCGGAGACGGCGAGGACGACGAACCACACGGCCGGACGGAGCCAGCTCTTGTCGAAGCCTCAACCCGGGCCGCTGCCGGCCCCCGGCGCCTTCGCGGCGCTGCCGATTCTGGATCTCCCCTTCCCCGCCGAAGCGCCGGCGGGGAAGAGCCTTGCCCTCAAGCCGCGCCCCCCCGCGGTGCGCTATCTCGGCTTCGAGATCACCGCCGAAGGACGCGAATATTCGCTCCAGGTCACCAACGGCCTCGAGCCGCGGACGTTCGTCCTGCTGGTGACCCACCAGGCCTTCGCCCTCCGCGAGGCGCGCTACCAGGACGCTCCCGACCTCTGCTACCGGAGGATGGGGCGCGAGCTGGCGCTCGATCCGGATCTGCTGCCCGGCGAGACGCTCCGGCTCAGCTCCGAGGAGCTGCTCGACTATCGGAGCTTCCGCGAGCCGGTCGTCCCGGGGCGCAAGCGGCGCGGGAGCGGCGGATGACCGTCATGAACGTCGGAGCTCCGACCGCGAATCCCGTCGATGCCGCCGCGGCGGCGAGCTTCTGGAACCGGATCGTCGGTCCCTACCGGGAGCCGCAGTTGCGCCGTTCCCTCGTCCAGCTCGTCTCGACGGCGGTCCTCTTCGCGCTCGGTGGCGTGCTGATGTTCCTCAGCCTCGACGTCTCCTACTTCCTGACCCTGGCGCTGGCGCTGCCGACCGCCGGCATGCTGATCCGCCTCTTCATCATTCAGCACGATTGCGGCCACGGCTCCTTCTTCCGCTCGCGCCGCGCCAACGACGCGGTGGGCTCGGCGATCGGCGTCGTCATGCTGACGCCGTACCGGTACTGGCAGAAGACCCACGCCATCCACCACGCCACCCACGGCGACCTCGGCCGCCGCGACTTCGGCGACGTGATGACGCTGACCGTGAAGGAATACCGCGGTCTCTCGCTGCGCGGCAAGATGGGCTACCGCTTCTACCGCAACCTCTTCGTCATGCTGGTGCTCGGCCCGATCTACCAGTTCGGACTCAAGCACCGCTTCCCCTTCGATGCGCCATTCGCCTGGCGCCGCGAGTGGGCGAGCGTGATGTGGACGAACGCAGCTCTCGCGGCGCTGCTGGTGGCCGCCTGGCAGACGATCGGCCTCGGCCGGCTCTTCCTCGTCTACGCGCCGGTGATGGTGATCGCCAGCGCGCTCGGCATCTGGCTCTTCTACGTCCAGCACCAGTTCCAGGACAGCTACTGGACCGACTCCGAGAGCTGGAGCTTCCATCGCGCCGGCATCGAGGGGAGCTCGTTCTACGACCTGCCGAGGATCCTCCACTGGTTCACCGGCAACATCGGCTACCACCACATCCACCACCTGGCGAGCAAGATTCCCAACTACCGCCTTCCCGAGTGCTTCGCCGAGAACCCGGAGCTCCACCAGGTCACCCGGCTGACGGTGCGCGAGAGCCTGCGCTGCGCCCGCCTCAAGCTCTGGGACGAAGAGACGAACCGGATGGTCGGCTTCAGCGAGCTCCGTTCGCTCCCACCCCTCGAGGCGGGCGAATCGCAGATTCCGCACGCCGATGAAGCTTCGCCACCGCTCGGCCGCGCGCGGGGCCACCACTCGCTGAAAAAGAAAACGCCGGCTGGCCTTTCGGCGAGCCGGCGTCGGAGATTCAGGTAATCAGGTTCAGACGCGCGTGACGTTCTGCGCCGCCGGACCCTTCTCGCCCTGCACCACGTCGAATTCGACCGCTTCACCCTCGGCGAGGTTCTTGAAGCCCTCGCCCGAGATCGCGCTGTGGTGGACGAAGCAATCCTTCTCGCCGTCCGCGCGGGTGATGAATCCGAAGCCCTTCGACTCGTTGAACCACTTCACTGTACCTTTGACACGCATGTTCGACCTGCTCCTTAGTAGCGTGAGCCGGCGAACCGCGCCCATCTACCTTGTTCCGCGACACTCCCGTCGCGGTGGGTTGCTGCAAACGGCTGCACTTGCAGCCGGTCCTGCTGTGAAGAACCAGTCTACGCCGGTTTTGATTCCCGAAACGCAATACTTGGAAGGAATTAGGCCGAAACCGGCGCAATCCTCCGGTCGTTCCTTCCCTTCTCGAAACCCCGAAGGTCAATCACGACAGTCAGTTGCCTGAACGGGATGCCCTTCGGGGGAGCGGCGGCGTTCACCGCCGCTTCGCCACGGGGTGGGGCAGCTCCCGCTTCCTCGGACGGCGCGCGACCCGTCCGTCAGGAGTATCAAGGAACCAGTCACCTACGGAGGGAGGGCTCGATCCACCAGCACGAGGGGGGCGAGAAAGAGAAGGAGGAGGAGCATGAAGAGACTCGCTACCGTGATCGCATTCGCGGCTCTCGCATTCGTCGTGGCGTCCTGCGCGGACAACACCACGCCGACCGCGCCCGTCGTATCCGAGAACAGCCTGAGCAGTGTCTCGCTGGAAAGCAGCAAGTCCGGCGGGAAGGCTTCGCCGCACTTCGAGGACGTCACGAAGTGCATGTTCTATACCGAGACCGGCCACCTGGCCTGTGACTACATGGTCACCGGCCTGGGCAAGTACGGCCATGCCGTGATCACCCTGGCCGGCGACGAAGAGGTCACCTACACCTGCAACACCACCGAGCGGACGAGAGGTCGCCTCTACCTCCAGATCGACATCTGGGGCGACAAGTCCGGCAATTACAAGGGGCACATCGACGCGCCGCCGCTGTTCGGGCCGATCTGCTTCGGGAGCCTCACGAACGTCAGCTGGGCCCTCGGAGACGACTGGCTGCTCGACGGCCTCGCCATCACCGCGGCCGGCCCGCCGGTCGCGATTATCTCGCCTCCGCCGACGCTCCAGATCGTCTATCCGGAAGACTGATCCGGCTACGGTTCTCCGTTGGCGGGCTGAAGAGGATTGCGGGCGGCCGAAGTCGGGCCGCCCGCTTTTCGTCTGCTTTCCGAAATCACCGCAAGCGCCCAAGCTCGCCACTCGGTCCTCGTCGCCGTGTGGCGCCGAGCGGGCCGAAGGCAACCGAGAATCGCAGCCGTCGAGGCCTCGCAGTCAGGCTGCATGCCAGGTCCGGAGATTGGCGAGCGGGCGCTCTAGACTGCTTCCGCCGGCGATCGCAGCGGAGGAAACGAGATGACGACGCCGCCCCCTGGGACCCCCGATCCTCCGCTCTCGGGCCGCGCGCCGCGTCCCGCGCCCGGCAGGCGGGCGACCGCCGTCGAGGACCTCCTCGCCTCGGCGCGCATGGAGCCGGCAGCCCTGTTCGACCAGCTCGGCTCGCGCCCGGAAGGTCTCACGGCGGTCGAGGCCGAGGAGCGCCTGCTCCGCTTCGGCGCCAACCAGATTGCCCGCGAGGCGGGTCGCTCGTGGACCCTCCGCCTGCTCGACAACCTGAAGAACCCGCTCATCATCCTGCTGTCGGTCCTGGGTGTCGTCTCGCTCGTCACGGGCGACGTGCGGGCAACCGTGGTGATCTTTCTCATGGTCCTGCTCGGCGCCGTCCTGCGCTTCTTCCAGGAAACCCGCGCCGACAACGCCGCCGCCGAGCTGCGGGCAATGGTCAGCACCACCGCCACGGCCGTGCGCGACGGGAAGGACCTCGAGGTTGCCCTCCACTCCCTCGTGCCCGGCGACATCATCCGTCTGGCGGCGGGCGATCTCGTGCCGGCCGACGCGCGAGTGATCTCCGCCAAGGACCTTTTCCTGAACCAGGCCGCCCTGACCGGCGAAGCGGTTCCGGTCGAAAAGAAGCCGTCGGCCACGCTCGTCCAGCCGGCCGGCGAGCTCGACCTGCCGAACGTCGCGTTCCTCGGGTCGAACGTCGTGAGCGGCGCGGGAACGGCTGTCGTCGTCCACACCGGAGAGCGCACGTACTTCGGCTCGCTGGCGGCGAGCCTCGTGGGCGAGCGAGAGCTGACCAGCTTCGACCGGGGAGTGAACCGCTTTGCCTGGCTGATGATTCGCTTCATCGCCGTGATGGTTCCGCTGGTCTTCCTGATCAACGGCTTCGGCAAGCACGACTGGCTGCAGGCGTTCCTCTTCGCCATGGCGGTGGCGGTCGGGCTCACGCCCGAGATGCTGCCGATGATCGTCAGCGTCAATCTCTCGAAGGGCGCCCTCGCCATGGCGCGCAAGAAAGTGATCGTCCGGCGGCTGAACGCGATCCAGAACTTCGGCGCCGTCGACGTCCTCTGCACCGACAAGACCGGTACCCTGACGCAGGGTCGCATCGTGCTCGAGAAGCACATCGACGTGCAGGGCAACCCGAGCGAGCGTGTCCTGCACTACGGCTATCTCAACAGCTACCACCACACCGGCCTCAAGAACCTGCTCGACGAAGCGGTGCTGGCGCACGAGGAGCTCGAGGAGCGGCTGCAGGCCGAGACGAAGTACCGCAAGATCGACGAGATTCCCTTCGACTTCGAGCGGCGCCGGATGTCGGTCGTCGTGGAGGACGAGACCGGGCTCAACACCCTGATCTGCAAGGGCGCGGTCGCCGAGGTCATGGCGCTCTGCTCGCGGGTCGAGATCGACGGCCGGATCCTCGACGTCCTGCCCGATCACGACGCCCACCGCCACGCCCTCGTCGACGGGCTCAGCGCGCAGGGCTTCCGCGTCATCGCGGTCGCCTACAAGGAGATTCCGGGCGCGCCCGACGAGCCGGTCTACGCCGTCAAGGACGAGAGCGACCTCGTCCTGCTCGGCTTTCTGGCCTTCCTCGACCCGCCGAAGGAGAGCGCGAAGGAAGCCCTCGAGCGCCTGCACTCCCTCAACGTCGAGGTCAAGATCCTGACCGGCGACAACGAGGCCGTCACCGCCTACATCTGCGGCGAGGTCGGGATGCCCGTGGAGCGCCTTCTCGTGGGCGAGCAGATCGAGTCCATGAACGAGCCGGAGCTCGCCGCGGCGACCGCCACGACGAGCGTCTTCGCCCGCCTGGCGCCGGCCCACAAGGAGCGCATCGTTCGCGCGCTGCAGAGCCGGGGATCGGTGGTCGGCTTCATGGGGGACGGCATCAACGACGCGCCGGCGCTCAAGGCCGCCGACGTCGGAATCTCGGTCGACGCCGCGGTCGACATCGCCAAGGAGTCCTCGGACATCATCCTGCTCGAAAACAGCCTGCTGATCCTCGAGCAGGGCGTCATGGAAGGGCGTCGCGTCTTCGGCAACATCATCAAGTACATCAAGATGGCCGCCAGCTCGAACTTCGGCAACATGTTCAGCGTCGTAGGCGCCAGCGCCTTCCTGCCGTTCGTTCCGATGCTGCCGATCCAGCTCCTGACCAACAACCTTCTCTACGACTTCTCGCAGACCGCGATTCCGACCGACCGGGTCGATGCCGACTGGCTCAAGAAGCCGCGCCAATGGGCGATCGGCGACCTGCAGCGCTTCATCTTCTTCATCGGGCCGATCAGCTCGCTGTTCGACTACGCCACGTTCTACCTCATGCTCCAGGTCTTCGACGCCTGGCGCAACCCGGCCCTCTTCCACACCGGCTGGTTCGTGGAGTCGCTCTTCACCCAGACGCTGGTCATCCACGTCATCCGCACCAACCGGATCCCCTTCCTGCAGAGCCGCGCCAGCTGGCCGCTGACTCTCACGTCGTTCGGCATCGTCGCCGTCGGCGCCTGGCTGACCATCTCCCCGCTCGCCGGCACGCTGGGTTTCGTCCCGCTGCCTCGCCTCTTCTGGATTTACCTGGCGCTGATGCTGGTCGCCTACCTGGTCCTCACTCAGCTGGTGAAGGCCTGGTACAGCCGCAGGTACGGCGAGTAGGCGGTCGACGGGGCGGTCACGGTGTCCGTCTGCCCGACACGCGACCGCCCCTCTTACCGATGAGGTACCGGCCCGACCTGACTGGATCTCAGCTCACGGTACGGCCACCGGCGCAGAGAGGAGCGCCACTCCGCCCGTGTAGTTCAGTCTCACCTGGAGAGTCCGGGTGCCCGCCTTGACCGCCGAGAAAGTGAGCGTCGGCGAGACGGAATGGTCCGGAAAGATGTCGCCGAGAAGGACCGGCACGGCTCCGCTGGTCGTCTTGCCGGCGAGGACCGCGTCCTTCTTCGTGGCGATCCTGACGGCCTGAGCGGCCTGGCCCCCGACGTTCTTGACGGTCACGGTCACGAAGACCTTGTTCCCGCTGCGGCTCGCCGTCGCCTGGACGATCTGGAGATTCACCACCTTGGGCGTGAAGTTCGCCACCAGCGTGCGGTCCGCGCGGCGGTGAAGGCGTAGCTGGCCGCAGGCGCTCACCTCGACGCCGCCTTCCGTCCAGTTGACGAAGTTGTACCCCGCGTTCGCCGTCGCAGCCACGGTGACGCTGTCGCCGCTGTTGAACGTCCCGCCGCCGCTCGTGCCGCCGCCGGCGACGGGCGAAGCGCTGGTGGCGATCGTGTAGGTCGGAACGAAGTTCGCCACCAGTGTGCGGTCCGCGTTGACGGTAAACGGGTACACCGCGGAAGCGCTCACCTCGACGCCGCCCTCCGTCCAGTTGACGAACGCAGTAGCCGGGGTTGTGGGTCGCCACGACGGTGATCGGTGTCCCGTTGTCGAAAATGCCGTCTCCGGCTGTGGTGCCGCCGGCGACGGGCGATGCGCTCGTGGTCGATCGTGCTCGTGGCAACCGCCACTCCACCCGGAATCGTGACGGTGTAGTCCTTCGAGACAGCCGCGCCACTCGATATCCGAGGCCTCGACGGTGAACGTGAAGACGCCCGCGGCTGTCGGTGTTCCGGAAAATATTCCCGTGACCGCGTCCAGCGTCGTTCCGTCGGGAAGGGAACCGGACATCGTGGCGATGAAATGCGGCTCCGCTCCCGGAACCACCACGGTGCGATCGGCGTAGGCGACACCGAGCTCGCCGTCCGGGATGTGATCGATCAATCCCAGAGCGCGGGGCGACATCGAAGCCGGCCATCTGCGCGCCGAAGAAATCGCCGACCACCTCGACGGTCGAGAGGTCGACCGTTACCGTCACCCATTCTCCCGTCGCAGGGTCGATGTGATCGTTGTACGTACACCGTTCCAACCCCGTGTAGGGTCCCATCGGGTGCAGGGCGCCCACCGCGTCCGCCATGGCCTCGCCTGATTCCGCGTCGATCGGACCGATGTACTTGTAGAACTCATACCGGCGGGTGATGACCTCATCGCCACCCGGAAGGTCTTCCGGCACGCCCGCCAGCACGCCCTTGGGATTCGCGGCGTTGGCGAACTCAGTCTGGAGAATCCGCCACTCCGTTTCCACCTCGGCGGGCTCGCCGTTCGCCCAGTTGTGGGCAGCCGGATTGTCGGGGTCGGGATCGACGAGATCCGTGAGTTCCACCTTGTTGGGATTGTGGGTCGTCGTCTTGATGTCCTTCACCCACGTCGCCTCGCCGAACTGCAGCACGGGCGGAGCCGGCGGGGGAGGCGGGACGATCACTGCCTGAACCTGAGCGCGGCTGCGAAGGGAGCCGGCGGATAGTAGGTGAACGTCGGCGTCGACGACATAGACCGGCGGCCCGTGGACCAGGTTGCCCGTCCCGTCATCAATCAGCCAGTTGTACTTCACGGCCGTCGGCGCGCCGTAATAGCCGACGCCGAAATGTTCTCCGCCGAAGTTCACCGATGGATTGGTGAACTGGTGGCCGTCGGTCGGGGTGATGGGACCGGCTGGAATCGCCGTGTAGGCGGTCCAGGTGCCGTCGGCCAGTCCGCGTGGCGGCGTAGCGAATGAAGACCTTCGGGTGCGCCGGGTCGGAGTTGTCCTCCGTTATCTTGGGAATGCCGTAATGATTGTAGTCGTAGGTGTAGGTGATGTCCGTGCTGTGGACATCGTCCAGCTCGATTTCAAAACCGTGCGCCTCGACGCCGGTGTCGTTGACGCAATCGAAGTTGTTGAGGGTGCCGTAGGCAGTGCTGGCTTGCGCCGCAGGGGCGAAGCCGAACAGAGCCAGAGTGGCCGCCAGGACGAGCCGTGCGGTACGTGCAACAGGCAAGTGATTTCTCATGACCGCTTCCTCCGCGGATGCCGATATGTGCACCGACGGTGTGAAAACCGGAGCCCGTCCGGTCTCCGCCACCTGCTTTCGCGGATCCATTGTCAGCGTGGAAGGTGAAAGCCCGATGAAGCCTGCATGAACGCCTGTTCATCCATCGGAAGGCGGCAGGGAACCGGGCGCGCCGGACCTGCGGCCGATTTGCCATCCCGTCGGCCGCTCCGGATAATGGCTTCATGCGCGTGCTGGTCGTCGAGGACGACCCCAAAACCGCGGGCTTCGTCAGTCGGGCCCTGACCGACGCCGGCTGCGTGGTCGACGTGCTCGGGAACGGCGACGAAGCGCTCTCGGCGATCGGCGACAGTCCCTACGACGTCGTGGTGCTCGACATCATGCTCCCCGGCCGCGACGGCCTGAGCGTGGTGCGCCAGCTGCGCGCCCAGCGCAATCGAACCCCGGTCCTGCTGCTCTCCGCCCGCGGCGCGGTGGACGAGCGCGTGGAAGGCCTCGACGCCGGCGCCGACGACTATCTCGCCAAGCCCTTCGCGCTCGAAGAGCTCATCGCTCGCGTTCGTGCCCTCGGGCGACGCACGGCGGACAGCGGCCGGCTCGTGCTCCGCGTCGGCGATCTCACGCTCGACGCCGCGACGCGAACCGCGCAGCGGGGGGACAGACGGATCGAGCTGACGCCGAGGGAATTCGGCGTCCTGGAGCTCCTGATGCGATCCGCGGGCCGGATCTGCGGACGCATGACGATCCTCGAGAAGGTCTGGAATTACGACTTCGATCCCGGCTCGAACATCGTGGACGTCTACGTGCGTCGTCTCCGCTCCAAGATCGACGACGGCTTCGACGTGAAGCTGTTGAGTAGCGTCCGCGGCGTCGGATACGTGATGAAGGAGCCGGCATGAGGCTGCGCCAGCGCGTGGCCCTGCATTTCGGCGCCGTGGCGGCCATAGCCCTGATGCTGCTGGGCGGCCTGATTTTCCACGAATTCGCCACCGAAGCGCGACTGCGCGCTCTCCTGCCGCCGGGCCGCCAGGGCGAAGCCGGCTGGGGCAATTCGATCGAGGTGGTCTTCTACTCCCTGATCCCCTTCATCCTCGTCGCCGGCTGGTGGCTGACGCGCAGGTCGCTGCAGCCCCTGACCACCCTGGCGCAGACGGTCGAGCGAATCGACATCGAGTCGCTGCAAGAGCCCGTCGAGCGCACGGGCAACGGCGACGAAGTCGATCGGCTGGCGGCAGCCTTCAACACGATGGCCGCGCGGCTCAGCCACTCTTTTCAGCAGGTCCGCGAGTTCACGCTGCACGCTTCGCACGAGCTCAAGACGCCGCTGACGGTGATGAGGGCCGAGCTGGAGACGGCGGTCACGCGAGCGGAGGGCTGCCCTCCCCATCTTCGAGAGTCTCTTCTCAGCCTGTCCGAGGAAGTCGATCGCCTCACCAAGATCGTGGATGCGCTGACCCTCCTGACTCGGGCCGACGCGGGGCTCGTAAAGCTCGAGCACCAGCCGGTGGCCCTGGCCGAGCTCGTGCGCGAGTGCTTCGAGGACGCCCAGATCCTGGCCGAGCCGCTGCGCCTGCAGGTGAGCCTGGCCGAGTGCGCGGAAGCGACCGTCACCGGCGACCGGCACCGGCTGCGCCAGCTGCTGCTCAACCTGGTGGACAACGCGGCCAAGTACAACCGCAGCGGCGGCACGCTGGCGATCGGTCTGCGCCGGGCGGGGTCGTTCGCGGAGATCGAGATCGTCAATACCGGCGACGGGATCCCCGCCGCCCTGCAGCCGCACGTCTTCGAGCGCTTCGTGCGCGGCGACGAGGCACGCCGCAAGGCCGCCGAGGGCTCCGGTCTCGGGCTGACCATCGCGCAGTGGGTCGTGCACGCTCACGGCGGAACGATCGAGCTGACCTCCAGCCCCGCAAGGACCGCCGTTCTCGTCCGCTTGCCACTCGCGGCACCGTCAGGCCAGCTTTCGGCCATTTTGGGGGAGTCGCTGTAACTGGTAGCCCCAACGGGATTCGAACCCGTGTTTGCGCCTTGAAAGGGCGATGTCCTGACCGGGCTAGACGATGGGGCCATCGATGCCGGAGGCGGCGGATTCTATCCGACGCCGCGCTTTGGGGAAGATGTTGGTGGGCCCTGAGGGGATCGAACCCCCGACCGTCTGGTTAAAAGCCAGCTGCTCTACCGACTGAGCTAAGGGCCCGCCGAACGCGAGGATTCTAGCGGAGGGAGACGCTCAGGCGCCGCGGTGCGCCAGGACGTCGGCGAGACGCCCCGAGAGGACGCGCGCGAGCGCCGGGCTGTCGTGCACGATCGTCTCCTCGCGGCGCGGTCCGGTCGAGACGAGCGCCACCTCGGCCCCCATCGCCTGCTCGAGGAAGGCGATGTAGTCCTTCGCCGCCTGCGGCAGGTCCCGGTACTCGAGGACCCCCGAAGTGTCCGACATCCACCCCGGGCGCGTCTCGTAGACCGGCTCGGCGCCGGCCAGCGTCTCGAGGCAGGAGGGGAACTCCGCCACCACCTTGCCGCGGTGGCGGTAGCCGACGCAGACCGGGATCTCCGGCAGCGTGTCGAGCACGTCGAGCTTGGTCAGCGCCACCAGCTTCGCGCCGTTCAGCCGCACCGCGTAGCGCACCGCGACGGCGTCGAACCAGCCGCAGCGCCGCGGCCGCCCGGTCACCGTGCCGAACTCGTTGCCCCGCTTGCGCAGGTACTCGCCGCGCTCGTCGAGCAACTCGCCCGGGAAGGGGCCGCCGCCGACCCGCGTCGTGTAGGCCTTGACGATGCCGAGCACGCCGTCGATCGCGGTCGGCGGCACCCCCGTGCCGGTGCAGGCGCCGCCGGCGGTCGGGTTCGAGCTGGTGACGAACGGGTAGGTGCCGTGATCGACGTCGAGCAGCGACCCCTGCGCCCCTTCGAAGAGGAGGGACTTCCCCTCCGCCACCCAGCGGTGCAGCAGGTGCTCCGTGTCCGCGAGGTAGGGCGCCAGCTTCTCCGCCCACGCCCGGCAGAGATCGGCGATCGGCCCCGGCTCGCCGAGCGGCTCGGCGCCGAGCGCCGCCAGCTCCGACTCGATCCGCACCATCTGCTGGCGCAGCCGATCGTCGAGCTGCGGCGAGGCGAGCTCCGAGAGCCGCACGCCCATGCGCGCCGCCTTGAGCTCGTAGGCCGGCCCGATGCCGCGGCCGGTGGTCCCCACCTTGTCCTTGCCCGCCGCCTCCTCGCGCGCCTGGTCGAGGCGGGAGTGCGCCGGAAGAATCGCCTGCGCGCGGTTGGAGACGAATAGACGTCCTGCGGTCTCGACCCCGGCGGCATGGAGCTGCCCGAGCTCCTCGAGCAGCGCCTCGGGCGACACCACCAGCCCGTTGCCCATGACGCAAGGGATCTCCGGATGGAGGATGCCCGAGGGGATGAGGCGCAGCGCGAAATGGCGGTCGCGGAACTTGACCGTGTGCCCGGCGTTGTGGCCGCCCTGGTAGCGCACCACCCCGTCGAAAGCGGGACAGAGGAGATCGACGATCTTCCCTTTGCCCTCGTCTCCCCACTGCAGCCCGACGACGATCAGATTCGCCATGACGATATGCCCGCTTCTCCGCCCTTTTGCGGCGATGCTAGCATGCCGAAAACGCAGGAAAGACAAAGACTTCCAATGAAAAAGACACTCGCCCTCTCCGCCCTCGCCCTGCTCGTCGCTTCCACGCTGCACGCCGCCAAGCCCGCCGACCTCGTCGTCCTGCGCGGGCAGATCTGGACCGGCGACGAGAACCGCCCGCAGGCCGAAGCGCTGGCGGTGCGCGGCGAGCGCATCATCGCCGTCGGCAGCAACGATTCGATCGGCTCCTACGTCGGGCCGGACACCCGCATCGTCGACGCCCTCGGCCGGCGCGTCGTGCCGGGCTTCATCGACGACCACACCCACTTCACCGACGGCGGCATGGAGCTGCTCGGCACCGACCTCCGCATGGCCGCTTCGCCGGAGGAGTTCGTGCAGCGCTTCGGCGAGTTCGCCGCCAGGGTGCCCGCCGGACGCTGGATCCTCTTCGCGACCTGGGACCACGAGCGCTGGCCCGGCTCGCCCCTGCCGCGCCGGGACTGGATCGACGCGGTCTCGGGCGACCATCCGGTCTTCATCTCGCGCCTCGACGGCCACATGGCGCTCGCCAACACGAAGGCGCTGGCGCTCGCCGGCGTGACGAAGGCGACGCCCGACCCCCCCGGCGGCACCATCGTGCGCGACGAGAAGACCGGCGAGCCGACCGGCGTGCTCAAGGACGGGGCGATGAGCCTCGTCTACGCGGCGATCCCGCCCTTCTCCGGGGCCGAGATCGAGGACGCCCTGCGCGCCGCCATGCAGCGCGCCGCCAGCCTCGGCGTCACCACCGTGCAGGACATCACGATGTGGGAGCAGTGGGAGGTGATGAAGAGGCTGCACGACGCCGGCCAGCTCACGGTGCGCATCTACGCGCGCACGCCGATCGCCACCTGGAAGAAGCAGCGCGACCTGGTCGCGGCGCAGGGACGGGGCGACGACTGGCTCCGGCTCGGCGGCTTCAAGGGGTACGTCGACGGCTCGCTCGGCTCGACCACGGCGCTCTTCTTCGAGCCCTACGCCGACGCGCCGAAGACCTCGGGCATCTTCGTCGAAGACTGGTACCCCGAGGGGATCCTCGAGCAGCGCATCGGCGGCGCCGACGCGGCCGGCTTCCAGGTCTCCTGCCACGCCATCGGCGAGCGCGCCAACGCCGAGATCCTCGACCTCTACGAGCGCGTCGCCGCCTCGAACGGCAAGCGGGACCGCCGCTTCCGCATCGAGCACGCCCAGCACCTGCGCGCGGTGGACGTTCCGCGCTTCGCCAGGCTCGGCGTCGTCGCGTCGATGCAGCCTTTCCACCTCGCCGACGACGGCCGCTGGGCCGACAAGCGGCTCGGCGCCGAGCGCTCGAAAGACAGCTACGTCTTCCGCGCGCTGCTCGACGCCGGAGCGAAGGTCGGCTTCGGCTCCGACTGGCCGGTCGCCACCCTCGACCCGATCCAGGGGCTCGCCGCCGCGGTGACCCGCCGCACGCTCGACGGCAGGAACCCGGGCGGCTGGCACCCCGACCAGAAGATCTCGGTCGAGGAGGCGCTGCGCGCCTACACCGCCACCAACGCCTACGCCGAGTTCGCCGAGAAGGACAAGGGGACGCTCGCCAAGGGCAAGCTCGCCGACCTCGCGATCCTCTCCGAGGATCCCTTCACCATCGCCCCCGAGCGGCTCGAGCAGATCCAGGTCACCACCACGATCGTCGGCGGCCGCGTCGTCTACGAGCGCCCCGCCCGCCCCTAGAAACGGTTGCCGTCATGCGCATTCCTTCCCTGCTCCTCAAGCAGCTCTACACCTTCAACAGCCTCAGGAACACGACGGACGGCATCCAGCTGGCGCTCAAGAACCGGCTCGGCGACGCCTCGCTCACCGGCCTGCGCAGCGTCACGATCGACGGCAACGCGCTCCCGCTCGCCGCCGCCGTGCTCGAGCTCGCCGAGGGCGGGCGCCTCGCGGTCGCTGCGGTCACCGCGGCGGCGCCGCTCGTCTTCCCGCTGCGCAGCTCGGTCGTGCTGCGGATCGACGGCGTCGCGCCTCTGGCCCGCGGCCAGCACGAGCTCGAGCTCGTCTTCGAGGCCGAGCCGTTCGGCGAGCTGCGCCTCAAGGTGCGCGACGCGATCGCCGACGAGGCCCCGCCGCGCCAGCAGATCCCCTACAGCAAGGAGAACGACCACTCCCCCGAATGGATCGGCAAGCGCCAGGACTTCGTCGCCGACCTTCACCGGCAAGCGCCCCGAGCACCTGACGCGTTACTCCTTCGATCCCGGCCGCGACCCGCGGCAACATCGAGAACTTCGTCGGCGTCGCGCAGGTGCCGATCGGCCTCGCCGGCCCGCTGCACATCAACGGCGAGCACGCCCAGGGCGACTTCCTGATCCCGCTGGCGACGACCGAGGGGACGCTCGTCGCCTCCTACAACCGGGGCATGAAGGTGCTCAACCTGTCGGGCGGCGTCACGTGCACCGTGGTCGCCGACGCCATGCAGCGGGCCCCGGTGTTCGTCTTCGATTCGGCGCGCGAGGCGCGCGACTTCAACGCCTGGGTCGACGCACAACATGGCCGGCATCCGCGAGCACGCCGAGTCGACCTCGTCGGTCGCCAAGCTGCTCTACATCGACACCTACCTCGCCGCCAAGTTCGCCTACCTGCGCTTCAACTTCTCGACCGGCGACGCCGCCGGCCAGAACATGGTCGGCCGCGCCACCTTCGCCGCCTGCTCCTGGATCCTCGAGCAGGAGTGGCCGAAGGCGCAGGTCAAGCGCTTCTACCTCGAGTCGAACCTCGCCACCGACAAGAAGGCGTCGCAGGTCAACATCATGCGCACGCGCGGCAAGCGGGTCGTCGGCCGAGGCGACGATCCCGCGCGACGTGCTGGTGCAGCACATGCGGGTCGAGCCCGAGCAGCTCCACTACCACGCCGGGGTCGCCAACGTCGGCACGTTCCTCTCCGGCGCCAACAACAACGGCGCGCACTCGCCGAACGGCATCACCGCGATGTTCATCGCCACCGGCCAGGACGTCGCCAACGTCGCCGAGTCGTCGGCCGGCATCGTCTACACCGAGCTGACCGCCGGCGGGCGACCTCTACATGTCGCTCACCATCCCGTCGCTGATCGTCGCCACCTACGGCGGCGGCACCGGCCTCGCCGACCCAGCGCGAGTGCCTCGAGATCCTCGGCTGCTTCGGGCGCGGCAAGGTGCAGCAAGTTCGCCGAGATCGTCGCCGGTGTCGCGCTGGCGGGCGAGATCTCGCTCGCCTCCGCCATCTCGTCGCTCGACTGGGTGTCGAGCCACGAGAAGTACGGCCGCAACCGCTGAGGCGCGCCGCCGGGAACCGCCGATGACCGACTCCCCCACCGCCGCACCGCCCGAGGCCCCGCCGGCCGGGCAGGTGGGGGACTTCCCGCTCCTCGTCGAGACGCCGCCGCCGGGGCTGCTCGGCCGCTACTTCACCACCCAGCGCCACGTCCTCGGCCTGATCTTCGGCGGCATCCGCGCCTGGACGCGCAGCCAGAAGGCGCCGCATCCCCGCTTCTACGGGCTGGCGCGCTTCGTCAGCGCGCTCGCCTCGCCTTCGCTCGACCGCGAGCTGCGCGACCTGCCCTTCCCCATCCAGCTGCGCAAGCGGCTCGAGATCCTCGGCCCGACCTACATCAAGCTCGGCCAGGTCCTCTCGCTGCGCGAGGACATCCTGCCGCCGCGCGATCACCGAGGAGCTCAAGAACCTCCTCGACCGCCTGCCCGCGGTCCCGCTCGAGCGCGTGAAGGAGATCATCGAGCACGACCTCAAGCGCCCGGTGGTGGCGATGTTCTCGTGGATCGACCCGGCGCCGCTCGGCTCGGCCTCGATCGCGCAGGTGCACCGCGCGCGCACCGTCGGCGGCGAGGACGTGATCATCAAGGTCGTCAAGCCGGGCAACCGCGAGATCCTGAAGCGCGACACGATCCTCCTCAACCTGCTCGGCCGCTTCCTGCAGACCTTCCTCGAGCGGGTCCAGCCGCGCCGGGTGCTGCGCGAGTTCACCGACTACACGCTGCGCGAGCTCGACCTGCGCCGCGAGGCCGACAACGCCGAGACCTTCGCCGCCAACTTCCGCGACATGCCGGACGTCGTCTTCCCGAAGATCTATCGCGAGTACTCGGGCCGCGACGTGCTGACGATGGAGTTCCTCGACGGCGTCAAGCCGATCTCGGCCGAGGCGCGCGCGCTGCCCGAAGCAAGAGCGCGACAAGCTGGTCGACCTCGGCGCCGCCTCGATCATCCGCATGCTCTACCGGGACGGCTTCTTCCACGCCGACCTGCATCCGGGCAACCTGATCATCCTGCCCGGCCCGAAGGTCGGCTTCATCGACCTCGGCATGGTGGGACGCTTCAGCGAGGAATTGAAGCGGACGCTGATGTACTACTACTTCTGCCTCGTCACCGGCGACAGCGAGAACGCGGCGCGCTACCTCTCGATGGTGGCGCAGCCCGGCCGCAAGGGGAACGTCGCCGGCTTCCGGCGCGAGGTCGAGGAGACCAGCCGGCGCTGGGCGAAGACCTCGAACTTCAAGGAGTACCCGCTGGCGCGGCTGATCCTGCAGTCGGTGGCGCAGGGCGCGCGCTTCGACATGTACTTCCCGGTCGAGACGGTGCTGATGGTGAAGGCGCTGGTGACCTTCGAGGGGGTCGGCCAGGTGCTGCGCCCCGGCTTCGACGTCAAGAGCGTGTCGCAGAAGCACGTCAACGAGATCTTCCTGGCGCAGTTCTCGCCGATCAAGCTGGCGCGCGAAGGCTTCCGCAACGCCCCCGAGCTGATCGACGCGCTGACCAAGGCGCCGATGCTGATCACCGAGGGCCTGCGCCTCATCGAGGCGGCGTCGCACAAGCCCGCCGAGAACCCGCTGGCCGGCCTCCACACGACCCTGCTCGCCGGCTCCTGCATGATCGCCGCCGCGATCGTCCTCGCCTTCGGCAAGCCCTGGTACACCTGGCTGCCGTTGATCGTCACCGCCCTCGTGCTGGCGCTCTGGCGACGGCGCTAGCGCGCCGCTCTTGCCAGCGCTTCCAGCTCCTCGTCGAAGCCCTCGACGATCCGGTGCGGATCGGGGACGAGGCCGGCGTCGGTGCCGACGCCCATGCGGACGTTGCCGGCGTAGGAGAGGATCGAGACGCCGAGGCCGAGACGGCCCGCCTGCGGCACCCAGAAGAAGATGTCCTTGATCGCGCGCCCGGCGAGCCAGAGGGTCTGGCGCGGCCCCGGCACGTTGGTGAAGACCGCCGTGGCGCGCGAGCCGAAGATCTCGACCAGTTTGCGCTGGAAGGCGTAGGGCAGCCGCCCCGCCAGGTCGAGCAGCGAGAGGACCACCAGCGGCTCCACCGAGCGCTTGAGGTCGGCGCTGCGCTTGCGCAGCTCCGCCAGCCGCCGCAACGGATCGCTGATGCCGACCGGCAGGTCGAGGAAGACGAGGCCGAAGCGATTGCCGAGCGCCGCCATCTCCGGCAGCAGGCGCAGGTTCACCGGCATCGCGGCGCGGAAGGTCAGGCGCTCGTTCGGCACCCGGTCGATGGCGCAGATAGCGCCGCAGGCCGCCGGCCATCGCCGTGTTGAGCACGTCGTTGACCGTGCCGCCGAGCTTCTTGCCGATCGCCCGGATCTCCTCGAGCTTCAGCTTGTCGGTCCAGGCGACCCGCTTCTCCACCCCGAGCTCCCCCTTGAACGGGGTGTCCGGCTCGGAGCCGCTGCCGAGGATGCGCGCCACGGCGCGCGTCGCGCCGAGCGCCTTCAGCACCATGCCGAGCTCCGCGTACGCCTCGGCCGGCGAGAGCATCAGGCGGATCATGTCCGGTGCCCAGGTCTCGGCCGAGGCGCGCGCCATCGAAAGCGCCGCGTGCGGGCCGGTGGCGAGGATCTCCAGGAAAGGGTTCTTCCCCTCCATCTCGTTGGCGATGTCGGGCGCGGGCTGCATCGTCGGCGGGCCGCTCGCCGACAGGTCGGTCATCGCCAGCAGCACCATCATCAGTGCCACGCCGTCGCCGATCACGTGGTGCAGTCGCGCCAGCACCGCCGTGTTCCCGCGGTAGCCGTGCATCACGTGGAAGGCCCAGGGCGCGTGCGCGCTCTCGAAGCCCTCGTGCATCCAGCGCTCGATGGCGGCGCCGAGCTCGGCGTCGCCGCCGGGCTCCGGCAGGTGCTCCTCGAGCACGTGCACTCCGAGGTCGAAGCGGCGGTCGGCGGTCCACATCAGCGTGCCGTCGTGGTCGGCGATGCGCTGGGAGAAGCGCGGGATGCGCGACAGGCGGGCGCTCAGCACGCGGGCGACTTCGTCGCGCGTGACGTCGCCGTCGAGCACCAGGATGCCGTGCACGTGCATCCGGTTGTCCGGCGCGTCCATCCGCAGCCAAGCGATGTCCACCGGCGTCAGCGGCGTGCCCTTCTCGCCGGGCGCCAGCGGGCTGTGCCAGCGCGGCTCGGCCCGGCGCCGTTTCGCGCCGGTCCGCTTCGGCTTCGCCCGCGTCGCCATGGGAGGAGTCTAGCTGGCGCCGAGCGCTCCGACCGATACGATGCGGGCATGAACGGACACCCCGATCCGACCGGACGCTTCGCCGACCGCGCCGACGACTACGTGCGCGGCCGGCCTGGCTACCCGGCGGCGCTCTTCGACCAGATCGTCCGCCTGGCCGCCCTCGCTCCCGGCGCCCGGATCGCCGACCTCGGCGCCGGCACCGGCCTGTCGAGCGAACCCTGGCTCGAGCGCGGCTTCGCGGTCGACGCGGTCGAGCCCGAGGCGGCGATGCGCGAGGCGGCGCAGGCCCTCCTCGGCGGCCGGCCCGGCTTCCGCGCCGTCGCCGGCCGCGCCGAGGCGACCGGGCTCGCCGCGGCGAGCGTCGACCTCGTCTTCGCGGCGCAGGCCTTTCACTGGTTCGATCCGCAGCGGACGCGCGTCGAGCTGCGGCGCATCCTGCGCCCGGGGGGCGCCGTCGCCCTGGTCTGGAACGCCCGCCGCGCCGCCGGCACGCCGCTCGCCGTCGCCTACGAGGCGCTCCTCGACCGCTTCGGCACCGACTACCACCAGGTCGGCCACCGCGGCGTCGATCCCGAGCGGCTGGCGGCTTTCTTCGGCGGGCCGTTCGAATCGCAGCGTTTCGACAACCACCAGGATCTCGATCTCGCGGGCCTGCGGGCGCGGCTGCTCTCGTCGTCGTACGTTCCCGCGGCCGGGCAGCCGGGGCACGACGCGATGCTGGAGGCGCTGAGGGAGCTGTTCGACGCCCACCAGGGCGGCGGGCGGGTGCGGCTCGACTACGACTGCGAGCTCTTCTTCAGACGTCTCGACGAGCGCCGCGGCGCCGGCTGATCGAGCAGGCGCTCGACGCGGCCGAGATCGCGCTCGAGGCGCTCGATCGTGGCGTGCGCCGGCCGATGCCCCTCGCGCTCCTCGGGCAGGCCGACGACCTCCCAGAGATCGCGCTCCTGATCCTCGAGAATCGCGCGCCGGAGCCGCAGGCCATGGCGGGCCAGCCGCGGCTCGAGCTGGTCGGCGCGCGCCAGCAGGTCGCGACGGATCGACCGGTAGGCGTGCGCGGCCACCTTGCGGCGGGCCGAGAAGCTGAAGATGTTGGTGAAGAACATCCGCTCGTCGTCCCGGCTCGGCTCGAAGAGCACC
Source organism: Thermoanaerobaculia bacterium (assembly GCA_963699245.1). Taxonomy (GTDB): domain Bacteria; phylum Acidobacteriota; class Thermoanaerobaculia; order Multivoradales; family JAGPDF01; genus JACTMI01. The sequence continues at coordinate 299,291 of OY969426.1, read as the reverse complement.
ACGTCGGCGCCCTTGTAGCGCGTCTCGTAGGCGTTGATGCCGACCGTCAGGCGGGAGTGGATGAGGGTGCGGAAAGTCTGCGACAGCACGGTCGGCAGGCCGCGCTTCTCGAGGTCGAAGTCCGAGCCGCCGGGATCGTCCTCGTGATGCGAGACGTCGACCGGCACGATCGGATTGAGGCAGAAGACGAGCTCGGCGCCGGCGTCGAGCGCCACCGAGGCGTGCATCGTCTTGAGCAGCACCCCGTCGACGAAACGGCGGCCGTCGATCACCACCGGCGGATAGAGACCGGGCAGCGCCGAGCTCGCCTGGATGGCGCGCGAGATCGGCACGTGGTCCCACCCCTTCGAGCCGAAGACCACCGGCCGGCCGCGGTCGAGATCCGCCGCGACGACGAAGAGATGGTGGTCGAGCTTCCGGAAGTCGTCGTGGCGCCCCTTCATCGTGTAGATGGCGCGCAGGTAGTGGCGGATCGGCTCGTTGTCGAACAGGCCGATCGGCAGGGCGCGCGCCAGGCGCGTCATCGAGTCGGCGAGCGAGATGTCGGCCGGCCGCTTCGCGAAGTCGAACAGCGCGTCGAGCACCAGCTTCGGCACCGAGAAGCCGCGCTTCAGCAACTCGCCGAAAGCCGGCGTGAAGAAATTCTCGGGAATGAAGGGGTGCTCGCCGGGCTCGTGCTTGACGATCGCCCGGCACATCTGCGACGGCGTGAGCCCGTTGGCCAGGTTCGCCGCCAGGAAAGCGCCGGCGCTGACGCCGACGTAGGCGTCGAGCGCGTTGAGATCGAGGCCCTCGATCGCTTCATCGAGCGCGCGCAGGGCCCCGATCTCCCAGACCGCTCCTTCGGGTCCTCCTCCCGCCAGGGCGAGCGCGATCCTGGGCGGACGGCGGGAGCGCATCACGCTCCCCTCAGCGAGCGCTCGGGCGGGCTGCCTTGGCGCGCGGGCGGGGCTTGCGCGCCGCCTTCTGCTCGACCAACTCGGTGAGCTCCTCGATCCGCCGGGTGAGGCGGGCGATCTCGCCGCGGGTCGGCACGCCGAGAGCCTGCAGCGTGTGCGCGACGCGCGAGTCGATCTGGTCCTCGACCTTGCCGAAAGCGTCGCCGGCGCGATCGCGGACCTCTTCGGTCGCGCTCTCGAGCTTGTGGCGGGTCGCCATCGCCAGGGCCTCGACCGTGGCGCGGGCCTGGTCGAGCTTCTCCTTGCCGACCTCTTCGAACTTCTCGCCCTTGTGGACGAGGCTCTTGAAGAGCTTGCCGCCCTCTTCCTCGGCGAGGGCGAAGGCACCGAGACCGGCGAGCCAGATCGTGTTGGCCGACTGCGTAAGGCGGCGGCCGGCGGCCGGCGCCCGATGGGTGGTCCTGGTAGACGTCTTGCGGGTTGTCATCACGGCCTCTCCTGGCGCTCTCTGCGCCTCAGAGAATCGCCTCGGCGAAATCGCCGAGCCGGTGCAGCAGGTTCTTCTGACGCGGCTGCGAGCCGACGCCGAGACGCTCGAAAGCGTCGTCGACGACCTTGCGGGTGCGCCGCTGCGCCTCCGTCGCGATGCCGGTGGCATTCTTTTCGACGTTCTTCACCAGCCGCGCGGCGGCGGCCCGGACGCGCGGCTCGCGCTCCCGGCCCTTCTTGATCAGGGCGTCGACGAGATCGTTCGCCGCGTCGCCGGCGGTCGCCAGCGCGCCGAGCCCGGCGAGCCAGACGTTGCGGAACTGCTGCGCTTCGGCGGGCTTCACCGCTGCACGTCGCGGCGCACGCCGCGCACGGGTGGTCCTGGTGGCTTTCTTGCGGGGGGTTGTCATTTTGCTGCTCCTTTCGGGCGACGCTCGCGCCGTCGCGGCGCCGCTTCGCCTTCGTTGCGCCCATCCGACTCCAGCCGGGTGAGCGACGATTCGAGCTCTTCGAGCCGCGAGCGGAGGCGATCCATCTCCTCCCGCGCCCGCCGCACCGGACCCAAGCGATCGATCGAGGACTGCACGAAGCGATCGACGGTCTGGTGCATCTGTTCGACGCCGCTCTCGACGGCCTTCTGCCCGGCCCGGACGAGCTCGTGCAGGAGATCGGTCGGCAGGAGCGAAGTGCCCCGCCGCCCTTCGTCGAGGATGATCTGCGTCAGCGTCTGCGCCGTGACGTCGGCGCCGGCGGCGTTGTCCACGACCCGGATCTCCTGCCCGGTACGAATCCACTCGGCGACTTCGTCGAGCGAGACGTAGCGGCTCTCCTCGGTGTCGTAGAGCTTGCGGCTCTCGTAGCGTTTGATCAGTCGAACCATGATTTCGGGGCCTCTCCCCGTGATTGCCGCAATGCGGCAGAAACCGAGAGATTTATACCGCACTGCGGCAAAAAGGTCAAGGGCCGGCGCCGACCGCCGGCGCGAGGGCGTTGAGCGCGCGCGGCCCGCCCGATACAATCCGCGCCGCGCGGTGCCTTGGGCCGCGGAAAGGACATCAGCGGATGCCGCACATCATCACCGAGCCCTGCATCGGCGTGAAGGACGGAGCCTGCGTCGACGTCTGCCCCGTCGACTGCATCTACGGCAAGAACGAAGAGTGGGAGCAGCTCTACATCCAGCCCGAGGAGTGCATCGACTGCGGCCTCTGCGTCGACGCCTGCCCGGTCCAGGCGATCTTCCCGCAGGAGGAAGTGCCCGAGAAGTTCAAGGCGTTCATCGCCAGGAACTACGAGCACTTCTCGCTCACCCCGCCCTGACGCCCGCTCGCGGGCTCCGTCCGACGAGAGCGCCCCGGATTCCCGGGGCGTTCTTTTTTTGCCTCCAGGCGCCCTGGCCGGAATGAAACCGCCCCGGCCGTGGTTGAAAAATATGATTTGATGGCGCTCAGATCCGATTCGATCGTGCGCCACCCTGACTGCCGGGGTGCGGGGAGGCCAAACGCTTGGAATTCAAGGACTACTACCAGGTGCTCGAGGTCCCGCGCGGCGCCAGCGCCGAGGAGATCCAGAAGGCCTATCGCCGGCTGGCGCGCAAGTACCACCCCGACGTCAGCAAGGAAAAGAACGCCGAGGCGAAGTTCAAGGAGATCGCCGAGGCCTACGAGGTACTGAAGGACACCGAGAAGCGCGAGAAGTACGACCGCTTCGGCCAGGCATGGAACGCCAAGGCCACCGGCGGCACGCCCCCTCCCGGCTTCGAGGAGTTCCGGTTCGACTTCGGCGACGCGGGCTACGGCGGCGCGGGCGGCTTCGCCGGCGGCTCGTCGGGCTTCTCGAACTTTTTCGAGATGCTGTTCGGCCAGGCGACGGCGGGCAACCGCGGCGCCGGCTGGGCGACCTGGGACAGCGACGGCCGCGGCGGCTGGGCGCGCCCGGGCGCCAATGCCGAGTACGGCCTGCGCCTGACGCTCGCCGAGGCGGCGAGCGGCGGCGTGCGCGAGCTCTCGGTCACCGATCCGTCGGCCGGCGGAGCGCGCCGCCTGCGCGTCAACCTGCCGCGCGGCGTCAAGAACGGCCAGGTGATCCGCGTCCCCGGCCAGGGCGGCAGCGGTCGCGGCAGCGGCCCGGCGGGCGATCTCATGCTGCGCGTCGAGGTCGCTCCCGACAAGCGCTTCCGGCTCGAAGGGCGCGACCTGCTGACGCGGCTCGACATCACCCCCTGGGAGGCCGCGCTCGGCGGCGACGCCGACGTCGAAACGCTCGAGGGACCGGTGCGCGTGCGCGTGCCGGCCGGCAGCTCCTCGGGACGCAAGATCCGCTTGCGCGGGCGCGGCTTTCCGGGCGGCGCCAGCGACAAGGCCGGCGACCTGATCGCGGAGCTGCGAGTCGTCGTGCCGGAGAGTCTCGAGGAGCGCGAGCGGGAGCTCTACGAGCAACTGCGCGAGGCCTCGCGGTTCCGGCCGCGAGGGGGTTGAGAGTCCGCAACGAGAGAGGCGGCGCGAGCCGCACGAGGTGAACGATGGATCTGAACCGGCTGACGCAGAAATCGCAGGAGGCGCTCGCCAGCTGCGCAGGCCGAGGCGGTGCGCCGCGGCCACCAGAGGTCGACGTCGAGCACCTGCTCGCTCGCCCTGCTCGCCCCCCCCGACGGCCTGGTGCCGCGGCTGCTCCAGCGTCTCGAGCTCGATCGCCGCGGCGCTCGCAGCCGCCGTCGAGCGCGAGCTCGAGCGGCGGCCGAAGGTCTCCGGACCGCGGCGCCGAAGCGGGCAAGATCTTCCTCACCCAGCGCCTGTCGCGCCTGCTGGTCGCCGCCGAGAGCGAGGCGAAGCGGCTCAAGGACGAGTACGTCTCGGTCGAGCACCTGCTGCTCGCGATCCTCGACGAGTCGCCGGCCGGCGCCGCGGCGAAGGCTGCTCGAGGAATTCGGCCTCACGCGGGACCGCTTCCTGCAGGCGCTGACCGCCGTGCGCGGCAACCAGCGCGTGACCACCGCCGACCCCGAAGCGACCTACGAGGCGCTCGAGAAGTACGGCGTCGACCTGGTGAAGCAGGCGCGCCGCGGCAAGCTCGACCCGGTGATCGGCCGCGACGACGAGATCCGCCGCGTCATCCGCATCCTGTCCCGCAAGACCAAGAACAACCCGGTGCTGATCGGCGAGCCGGGCGTCGGCAAGACCGCGATCGTCGAGGGCCTGGCGCAGCGCATCGTCAGGGGCGACGTGCCCGAGGGGCTGAAGGACCGCGCGCTCTTCTCGCTCGACATGGGCGCGCTGCTCGCCGGCGCCAAGTACCGCGGCGAGTTCGAGGAGCGCCTGAAGGCCGTGCTGAACGAGATCAAGCAGAGCGAGGGCCGGATCCTGCTCTTCATCGACGAGCTGCACACCATCGTCGGCGCCGGCAAGACCGAGGGCGCGATGGACGCCGGCAACATGCTCAAGCCGATGCTGGCGCGCGGCGAGCTGCACTGCATCGGCGCCACGACGCTCGACGAGTACCGCAAGCACATCGAGAAGGACGCGGCGCTCGAGCGCCGCTTCCAGCCGGTGCTGGTCGACGCGCCGACGGTCGAGGACACGATCTCGATCCTGCGCGGCCTGAAGGAGCGCTTCGAGGTCCACCACGGCGTGCGCATCCAGGACAACGCGCTGGTCGCCGCGGCGACGCTCTCGAACCGCTACATCTCCGACCGCTTCCTGCCCGACAAGGCGATCGACCTGGTCGACGAGGCCTGCGCGATGATCCGCACCGAGATCGACTCGATGCCGCAGGAGCTCGACGAGGTCACCCGCAAGGTGATGCAGCTCGAGATCGAGGAGGCCGCGCTCAAGAAGGAGAAGGACAAGGCCTCCAGGGAGCGCCTCGCCGAGCTCCAGGAAGAGCTGGCGAACTCAGAAAGACGAGCTGCATGCGTTGAAGGGCAAGTGGGACGCGGAGCGCAGCGCCATCGCCGGCGTCCGCAAGCTGCGCGAGGAGCTCGAGCAGGCCCGCCAGCAGGTCGAGGAGGCCGAGCGCGCCTACGACCTGAAGCGCGCCGCGGAGCTCCGCCATGGATTGATCCCTTCTCTGGAGGAGAAGCTGCGCCAGGCAGAGACGGCGATCGCCGGCGAAGCCGGCGCCACGCCCGCGGCCGACGCGCGTCTGCTGCGCGAGGAAGTCACCGAGGCCGAGATCGCCGAGATCGTCTCGCGCTGGACCGGCATTCCGGTCACCCGGCTGGTCGAGGGCGAGCGCGAGAAGCTGCTCCACCTCGACGACCTGCTCCATCGCCGCGTCGTCGGCCAGGACGAGGCGGTGCAGCGGTCGCCGACGCGGTGATCCGCGCCCGCTCGGGCATCAAGGATCCGCGGCGGCCGATCGGCTCCTTCCTCTTCCTCGGCCCCACCGGCGTCGGCAAGACCGAGCTCGCCAAGGCGCTGGCGCAGGCGCTCTTCGACACCGAGGACAACCTCGTGCGCATCGACATGTCCGAGTACATGGAGAAGCACACCGTCTCGCGCCTGATCGGCGCGCCGCCCGGCTACGTCGGCTACGAGGAGGGCGGCCAGCTCACCGAGGCGGTGCGGCGCAAGCCCTACTCGGTCATCCTCTTCGACGAGATCGAGAAGGCGCACCCCGACGTCTTCAACGTGCTGCTGCAGCTGCTCGACGACGGGCGGCTGACCGACGCGCAGGGGCGCACCGTCGACTTCAAGAACACGGTGGTGATCATGACCTCGAACATCGGCTCGCCGCTCCTGCTCGAGGGGATCGACGCGCGCGGCGAGATCTCGGAGAGCGCGCGCGAGGCGGTGATGCGCGAGCTGCGCGCGCACTTCCGGCCCGAGTTCCTCAACCGCCTCGACGACGTCGTGCTCTTCAAGCCGCTCTCGCTGCCCGAGATCGAGCAGATCGTCGATCTCCTCACCGCCGACCTGCGCAAGCGCCTCGAGGAGCGCGGCGTCAAGCTCGAGCTGTCGCCCGCGGCGCGCACCCTGGTCGCGCGCGAGGGCTTCGATCCGGTCTACGGCGCGCGCCCGCTCAAGCGCTTCCTGCAGCGCCAGCTCGAGAGCCGCATCGGGCGCGCCCTGATCGCCGGCGAAGCGGCGGAGGGATCGACCGTGCACGTCGACTCTGCGCGACGGCCAGCTCGCGGTCGAGATCGCCCGGCCGGAGCCCGCCGGCGTGCCGGCCTGAGCTGCCCGCCATGTCCCGGGCGTAGAGTCCCGGCCCCGGCATGAAGTCCCCCTCCCGAGCGCTGGTCGCCCCGCTGCTGTCGCTGGCGCTCCTGGCGCTGGCGGCCGTCGCGGTGCGCCACGAGCTGCGCGGGCACAGCTACCGCGAGCTCGCCGACGCGGCCGGCGCCCTCCCCGCCTCGGCGCTCGCCTGGGCGGCGCTGGCGACCGTCGCGAGCTACGCGCTCGCCGGTGTCTACGACCTGCTCGCCGCCCGCTACCTCGAGCTCGCCCTTCCCCCCGGGCGCGCGCTGCTCGGCGGCCTCGTCGGCTTCGCCTTCTCCAACACGGCCGGGCAGGCGGTCTGGGCGGGAGCGCCGGTGCGCTACCGCCTCTACGAGGCCTTCGGGCTCTCCGCCGGCCAGGTGACGCGCATCGCGCTCTTCAACATGGCGACGCTCTGGACCGGCCAGTTTTTCCTCGCCGGCTTGCTGCTCGCCGGCTCGCCGCTCCCCCTGCCCGAGCAGCTCGGCTTCCTTCCCTTCGCCTCGACCCGTCCGCTCGGCATCGCGGCGCTGGCGCTCGCGCTCGCCTACCTGGCCGCGGCGGCGATCGCGCGCGGCCGCGCGCTCCGCCTCGGTCGATTCGCGCTGCGCCTGCCCCCCGCGCCGCTGGCGCTGGCTCAGGTCGCCCTCGGCGCGATCGACCTCGCCGCCACCGGGCTCGCCCTGGTCGCGCTCCTCCGCCCCGTGGTCGACCTGCCCGTCGGCCACCTGCTGGCGATCTTCCTGCTCGCCCTGCTCGCCGGCACGCTGAGCTTCGTTCCGGGCGGCCTCGGCGTCTTCGAGGCGGCGCTGATCGTTCTGCTGCCGAAGGGGAGCGCGAGCGCGCTAGCGCCGCTGCTCGTCTTCCGCGCGATGTACTACTGGATCCCCTTCGCCGTCTCGGTGGCGATCGTCGCCGGCGGTGACCGCCTGCTGCGCCGGCCGGCGTTCGCCGGCGTCGCGCGGGCGCTCCGCCGTACCTTCGACGCCATGGCGCCGACGGCGGTGGCGATCTCGGCGCTCGCCGCCGGCGCGGTGTTGCTCGTCTCCGGCGCCACGCCCGCCCTCCCCGAACGCCTCCACCTGTTGCGCCACTTCCTGCCGCTGGTCGAGATCTCCCATTTCACCGCCAGCATGGTCGGCTCGGCCCTGCTGCTCGTCGCCTACGGTCTCTTCCGCCGGCTCGACTCCGCCTGGTGGATGGCGATGGCCGCCACTCTGGTCGGCGCGGCGACCTCGCTCGGCAAGGGGCTCGACTACGAGGAAGCCCTCTTCGAGCTCGCCTTCGCGTTGCTGCTGCTCGTCACGCGCAAGAGCTTCTATCGCCGCGGTTCGCTCCTCGCCGAGAGCTTCACGCCGGGGTGGATCGTCGCCGTGGTGGCGCTGCTGGCCGCCTCGGTCTGGCTCGGGCTCTTCGCCCACCGGCACCTCGAGTACGACGACGAGCTCTGGTTCCGGTTCGCGCTGCACGCCGACGCGCCGCGCTTCCTGCGTGCCACGGCGGGTGCCGTGGCGCTGGCGCTCCTTTTCGCGGTGGCGCGGCTCGCCGGCCGCGCCCGCGGCCACCTGCCGCTGGCTTCCGAGGCCGATCTCGACGAAATCGCGCCGCTCGTCGCCGCCGCGCCGGAGACGACGGCGCACCTCGCGTTCACCGGCGACAAGCGGTTCCTGCTCGCCAGGGAGCGCGACGGGTTCCTGATGTACGCCACGCGCGGCCGGGCGTGGGTGTCGATGGGCGATCCGGTCGGATCCCCCGCCGCCCGGCGCGAGCTCGCCTGGCGCTTTCGCGAGCTGGCGGACCGCCAGGACGCCTGGGCGGTCTTCTACCAGGTGCGGCCGGAGACCCTGGAGCTCTACCTCGATCTGGGTCTCTCGCTGGTCAAGCTCGGCGAGGAAGCGCGCGTCGAGCTGGCCCGGTTCTCGCTCGACGGCGCCAGCCGCAAAGGCTTCCGCAACGTCCTGCACCGCTTCGAGCGCGAGGGTTGCACGCTCGAGATCCTGCCGCCGGGCGCGCCGGCTGCGCTGCTCGCCGGGCTTCGCGGCCTCTCCGACGACTGGCTGGCCGGCAAGCAGGCGCGCGAGAAGCGCTTCTCGCTCGGCTGGTTCGACGAGGCCTATCTCGCCCGCTGTCCGCTGGCGCTGGTGCGCCGGGAGGGGAACGTCGTCGCTTTCGCCAATCTCTGGCTCGGCGGCGAGCACGAAGCCGCGTCGGTCGACCTGATGCGCCACCGCCACGACGCGCCGCCGGGCACCATGGACTACCTTTTCGTGCGCCTGATCCTGTGGGCGAGGGACGAGGGCTACCGCTGGTTCGACCTCGGCATGGCGCCGCTCGCCGGCCTCGAGGCGCGCCGCCTCGCCCCCGCCTGGCATCGCGTCGCCGGCCTCGCCTATCGCCACGGCGAATCGTTCTACAACTTCCAGGGCCTCCGCCGGTTCAAGGAGAAGTTCGACCCGGTCTGGGAGTCCCGCTACCTCGCCTCCCCCGGCGGTCGGGCGCTGCCGAGCGTCCTCGCCGACGTCGCCGCGCTCGTCGGCGGAGGCTTTTCCGGGATCTTCTCGCGATGAGCACTACCCCACTCCGCCGCCTCGCTTCGCTCACTTTCGTCTGCGCCGCGTTCGCCGCGCCGCTGCTCGCCGCGCCGCCGGTGAGCCCGCCCGAACGCAAGCTGACTTTCGGCCCCTTCGGCGAGGTCGTCGTCTACGGCGAAGCGAAGCCCGCAGGCCAGGTCGTCCTCTTCATCTCCGGCGACGGCGGCTGGAACCTCGGCGTGGTCGACATGGCGCGGGACTTCGCCTCGCTCGGGCACCTGGTCGTCGGCGTCGACATCACGCGCTACCTCGCCAACCTCCAGAAGGAGGATCACGCCTGCCTCTACCCCGCCTCCGATTTCGAGCAGCTCGCGCAATTCGTCGAGCAGCAGCTCGACTTCCCCGCCTACCGGCCGCCGGTGGTGACCGGCTTCTCGTCGGGCGCGACGCTGGTCTACGCGCTGCTCGCGCAGGCGCCGGCGGCCACCTTCCGCGGCGGCGTCTCGCTCGGCTTCTGTCCCGACCTGCTGGTCAGGCAGCCGCTCTGCAAGGGGCGGGCGCTGACCACCCACCCCGACCGCGACGGCAAGAGCGTCGACGTCGAAGCGACGGCGGAGCTGGAAGTGCCCTGGGGAGTCCTGCAGGGCCAGATCGACCAGGTCTGCGATCCCGCCGGCACGCGCGAGTTCGCGCGCGCCGTGCCGTCGGCGATTCTCTTCGAGCTGCCGCACGTCGGACACGGCTTCTCGGTGCCGCGGAACTGGCAGCCGCAGATGCGCGAAGCGCTGGCGCGCGTCGTCGCCGCCCGCCCCGACGCCCCACCGCCGAGCGCGCCCGAGGTTGCCGACCTGCCGCTCGTCGAGCTGCCGGCGAAGGTCGAGCGCGCCGGCTCCGAGCTCGCGGTCATCCTGTCGGGCGACGGCGGCTGGGCCGGGCTCGACAAGGAGGTCGGCGGCGCTCTCGCCGCGCGCGGCATTCCCGTGGTGGGGTGGAGCTCGTTGCAGTACTTCTGGAAGGAGCGCACGCCGGAGGGCGCGGCGGCCGACCTCGAACGCACGCTCCGGCACTACCTCGCCGCCTGGCGCAAGGAGCGCGCGATCCTGATCGGCTACTCCTTCGGCGCCGATGTCCTCCCGTTCCTCGTCGACCGCCTCCCCGCCGACCTGCGGGCGCGGATCGCCGAGGTCGCGCTGCTCTCGCCGGCGACGACCGCGCAGTTCGAGTTCCACGTCGTCGAGTGGATCGGTCACGAAGCCGCGGACTCGCGGCCGACGGCGCCGGCGATCGCCGCGCTCTCCGGCCTGCGCCTCTTCTGCTTCCGCGGCGAGAAGGAATCGGACTCGGGGTGCGACGCGGTGACCCCGGAGCTCGGCGAGACGGTGCTCTTTCCCGGCGGTCATCACTTCTCGGGCGCTTACGACATCGTGGCGACGCGGCTGATCGAGCGACTGCCGGACGCGGCGCCGCGTCCCTGAGACCCGCGCCGCGTCAGCGCGGAGGCGGAGGGTGCAGCCGTTCGAGGGCGCGGCGGGCGATCGCCTCGGCGCGCGCGCGGCGCGCTGCCGTGTCGCCGGTCTCGACGGTGACGATCAGCCGCTGGCTGCCGTCGCGCACGTGCAGCTGGCCGAGCTTCCCCCCGGCCCAGACCGCTTCGTCGCCGAGACCGGCGACCGCGGCGAGCGGCTCGGCGGCGAGCGACGGCAGGTAGTCCACCGCCGTTCGCTGCGCGCCGCCGGCGCGCTTCGCGTTGGCGAAGCGCCTCACCTCGAGGCTCACCAGGCGGGGCGGCAGGTCGGGTGTGGCGTAAACGCACTTTGCGAATTCGTCGCCGACCGTCTGATCGACCTCGGTTTTCGCCGGCATCAGGCCGTCGAGCCCCTCCGGATCGGCTTCCGGGAGAAGCAGCAGCGCGCAGGCGCGCAGCGGAGGCCGCGTCGGCGGTTTCGCCGGCGCCGTCGCGACAGAGTCGCCGCAGGCGCTCGCCGCCAGCGCCGCGGCGCCCAGCCAGGCCCGCGCGCGCCGGTTCAAGCGCCGTTTCCTGCCGGCGCCGTCGCCGGATTCACGTCGAGGATGCGGACGCGCTCGAGCACGAGCGCGGCGATCCGCTTCGCGAGCGCGACGCGCTCGTCCACCGGGCCGATCTCGAGCGTCAGGATCAGCCGGAAGCGGCCGGAGACGAAATGGAGCTGGTTGAGCCGGCCGCCGGCCCAGGTCGCGGTGTCGCCGATCCCTTCGACGGGCTCGAGCTCCACGTCGGCGAGACGGCGCAGCACCGGCAGGCCGTCGCGCTGCGCGGCGAGCGCCCGTTCCGCCGACTCCATCCGCCGCACTTCGAGGCTGGTGAAGATGTCGGTGCGCGGGACGCCCCAGGCGCACTTCGCGAAATAGGCGCCGGCCGTCTGGTCGATCGCGGTGCGGATCTTGCGCAGCTCCATCGAACCGTCGGGATCGAGATCCTGGCGCAGGAAGAGCACACAGGCGTCCAGGGAAGCCTCGCTCGCGGCGGCCGCCGTGGGCGCGGCCGGCGCCCTCCCGCAGGCGGCGGCGAGCGCTCCCGTCAGGACGAGCAGGCTGAGAGATGCGCAGGATCGACCGATCATCGGCGGCTCCGGCGCTTCACCGCCGGAGGGTGCCGGGCAGCCTACCAGCGTCTCTCGCGGCCACCCCCTGGTCCGCAGCTTGCACCGACGCTCTGGCGGAGGGGGGAGGAGTCCAGCCGACATGTCGCATCCGCTTCGCCGTTTCGCCGCTCTCGCTTCGCTCCTGCTGCCGGTGCCGCTCGCCGCGAGGGAGGCGCCGGCGAGCGCTCCGCAGACCGTCTATCTGGCCACGGTGGTCGACACGAGCCACGTTTCGCCGCGCGGTGCGTCCATGCCGATCCGTGTGCGCCTCGAGCGCCTCACCTCGGACGAGAGAGTCGCCGAGCTGGTGGGCATCGCGCAGCAGAAGGGGGAACCCGCCCTGCGCCGCGCCCTGGCCGGCGAAGCGCTCGGCCGGCTCGAGATCGACGGCCGCCTCGGCGATCCGATCACCTACGCGCGCCGGATCGAGGATGCCGACGGCGCCCACCTCCTGCTCGTCGCCCTGCGCTCCGTCTCGATCCGCGAGGTCTTCGGCAGCCGTCGCGCGGTCGACTATCCCTTCACCGTGGTCCAGATCGACCTCGACGACGAGGGACATGGTGGCGGCGCCTACTACGGCGTCGCACGCGTCCGGCCGCAGAAAGACGGCGCGATCGAGGTCGACGGGCTCGGAATCCTGCCGGACCGACTGCTGGCGGTGCGGGCGGCCGGTTGACCCGCCCGGCGCGGTGAGCCGGCCCGCCGGGCCGGCTCAGTAGTTGCGGCCGAACAGGATCTCGAGGCCGACGGCGACCGCCGCGGAGCCTTTGCGCTCCTCCTCGAGCTCCCAGCGCGGCCAGCTGTACCCGGCGACGAGCTCGCCGTAGAGCCAGGGGCGGCTCTTCAGGCCGCGGCGGTAGATCGTTCGCGCTCCGTACTCGTTGAGCGGCACCTCGGCCTGCGTCTCGCCGCGGACGTAGGCCTCGTAGGCGATCGCCTTGCGCTCGCCGAGGTTCTGGTAGAGCAGGAACGCCGAGCGCCAGGACCAGGCATGGGTGTCCTGCGAGTTGGTCGCGATGTTGCCCCAGCGGAACATCCGGGTCGGCGAAAGAATGCGATCGAAGTCGAGGACCGAGGTGGCGCCGAAGCCCTCCCGGTTGGTCCAGAAGGCGATCTCGCGAAAGTGGATCAGGCCCTTGTCGCCGATGAACCAGTTGCGGCGGAAGCGCCCCTGAGCGAAGGTCTCGGGCGTGCGAACGCCGCCGCTGAGCCCGACCCGAAAATCGGTCTTCTGTTTGTAGGAGCCCGGCAGCCCGTAGCCGAGGCCCGCCACCCAGTGATCCTCGGTGTCGATGTTGAGAAAGAGGGGTCGCAGCGCCAACCCCTCGTTGCGCCCCTGCACGAACTCCTGATCGTTGTCGCGCCCGAAGAACGCCTCGACCTTGTTCTCCATGTTCGGAATGCGGAGGCGGGCATTGAACAGGGTGCGAAACTTGGCGCCGTCCCGCTCCGAATAGGCGAGGGAGAACTCGAGCCGGCCGGAGCTGTCCTCCGCCGCCGCCGGGTGCTGCTCTTCGCCGAACAGGCCGTCGAACCAGAGCGCGGCGCCGCAGAGCGTGCGGTAGAGCTGGCGCTGGAAGTTGTCGATGAAGTGCAGCATCGCGCCGGGTGCCGGGCGGCAGGGCTCCAGGCGCTGCTCCTCTTCCGCGCGCTTCCGTTCCCTCGCCTCGGCGACCAGGAAGCGCGAGGGCTCGAGCGGAAGCGCTTCGTCTCGGGTGGCCGCTTCCCCGGCCTCTGCCGGCGCCGAATCCGGCGCTGCGACGGGCACGGAGACGACCGGCTCGGCCGGCACCGTCACGGACGGCGGCGGCACTGCCGGTTGCGGGCGCGCGTGGTGGCTCGCGCACCCCGCGACGGCGAAACTGGCGAGGAAGCAACAGAGCAGCTTGTTCATTTCGGCGAGACGTCCCCGGGAACGAAATCTACAACGCGATACGCTGTCGCGCCGCCGATGAGCTCACCCCCGCTTCCTCCCGGCCAGGCGCTGACGCGCAAGTTCCCGGTCGTCGGCGAGCGCGCGCCGGCCGCCACGGCGCTCGATCCGGCGCGCTGGAGGATTGAACTGACGGGCCTGGTCGACCGCCCGCTCGTACTCACCTGGAACGATTACCTCGCCCTGCCGCGCCGCGAGCGCGCGGCCGATCTGCACTGCGTCACCGGCTGGAGCCGGCTCGGCTGCCGGCTGCACGGCCTGCCGCTCGCCGAAGTCCTGGGCGGCGCCGGGGTCGCGCCGGCGGCGCGCTTCGTCCGCTTCGAGGCCTGGTCCGAGCGAGCCCACGACACGTCGCTGCCGCTCGCGCTGGCGCTCGCGGACACCTGGCTGGTCGACGCCGTCGACGGCGTTCCACTCTCGCCCGAGCATGGCGGCCCGCTGCGCACGGTGACGCCGACGCGCTATTTCTACAAGTCGCTCAAGTGGGTGCGGCGGATCGAGCTCCTCGCCGAGGACCGCCTCGGCTACTGGGAGCGCGAGTCGGACTACCACAACGTCGGCGATCCCTGGGCCGGCGACCAGCGCTTCACCACCGGGTCGATCGATCCGGCCGAGCTCGAGCGCTTTCGCCGGGCGACCGACTTCTCCCCCTGGCGCGGCCCGCGCCGCGTGCTGCGCGGCCTCGACCTGCGCGGCTGGCAGCCTGGCGTGCGGCAGCTCGGCGCGCTGCAGCTGAAGAACTGCGACCTGCGCGACGCCCGCCTCGCCGGTTGCGACCTCGCGGGGGCCAATCTCTCGCTCTCCGACCTGCGAGGAGCCGATCTGCGCGGCGCCCGGCTGGCCGGCGCCGATCTCGAAGGAGCCGACTTCTCCGGCGCCGATCTCGCCGGTGCCGACTTCACCGCGACGGCGCTTTCGGCCGCCCGCTTCGTCGCCGGAGAGGAGGCGCAGCGGCTCTCCGCCACCGTCGACGGGCTCCGGCTCGACGGCGCCTCGGGACTGCTCGAGGACCAGGAGGCTTTCCTCCGCTCGCGCGGCGTGCTCTGAGCGGCGTCGCCCGCCCCCGAGGGTGGCGCTCCCCCGGGGTCGCGGAGCGAAACTGTGCACAGAAGGTTGCCGCCGAAGGGAGGACGTCATGCTCCGGGTGCGCAAGATCCTGTTTCCCACCGATTTCTCCGAGCCGAGCCGCCTGGCGCTCGATCAGGCGCTCATGTGGGCCGAGGTCCAGGACGCCGAATTGATCCTGCTGCACGTCGTGGCCACGCGGCCGATGGACTTCGTCGAGCCCGAGGCCCGCTTCCCCGACCCCGAGGAGATCACCGCGCGAGTGCAGGAGCTCGCCAAGACGGAGCTCGCGCGGCTGATCGCTCCGCTCCAGGACCGGCCGCTCCGCCTGCGCCAGCGGGTGTTCGTCGCGCCCGACGCCGACCAGGGAATCCTCGACGTCGCCCACGAGGAGAACGTGGACCTGATCATCCTCGGGACCCACGGCCGCAGGGGCGCCGCCCGCCTGTTGATAGGAAGCGTCGCAGCGGAGGTGCTGCGCCGCGCCGACCGCGCCGTTCTGGTCGTGCCGTCGCGCGGCCGCCTGCGCGCCGGCCGGCTGCGTCGCATCCTGGCGCCGGTCGACTTCTCGGAGCCGTCGAAGCACGCCGTCGCGGAGGCCCGCGCGCTCGCCGCCGCGGCGGGCGCCCAGCTCGAGCTCTTCCACGTCCTGCCGAACTTCGAGATGCCGCTGCCAATGAATCCCGGCGGCTTCGGAGGCGCCAGCTCGATCGTGGCCGACCTCGAGCCCGCGGCGCGCGACGCGCTCGACGCGATGGCGACCGAGGCCGGTCCGCCGGCGAAGATCGAGACCGAGCTCTGGCAGGGACCGGCGGCGCCGAGCATCCTCAATCGCGCCGAGGCGACGGAGGCCGACCTCATCGTGCTCGCCTCGCACGGCTACACGGGGCTCGACCGCCTGCTGCTCGGCAGCGTCACCGAAAAGGTCGCGCGCCTCGCCCACTGCCCCGTGCTGGTGCTGCCGCCGAAGCTCTGGGCGGTCGCCGTCGCGGCCTGAGGGCGGTCAGCCGCCCGTCCGCTCCGCCGCGTCGAGCCAGCCGCGGCGGAGTTTTCCGGCGTCGACGTTCGACAGGTAGGGCTTGAGGTCGACGACCGGCGAGCCGTCCAGCATGTCGACGCCGCGCACGCGCAGCGTCGCCCCTTCCCGGCTCAGCAGCTCGACCACCGAGAGCGCCAGCGGATTCGGCCGGCGCGGCGAGCGGGTCGCGAAGACGCCGTGCTCGAGTCCGTCGGTGGGGTTCTTCCCCACCAGCTCGAAACCCTCGGAGCGGTCGAAGATCCAGATCACGTACAGGTGCGAAAACCCTTCGATGTCGGCGAGGCCCGCCGCCAGCTCCGGAAGGATCTCGATCGTCCCTTCCGCTTCGTGGCGCGTGCCGAGTCCCCTCGGCACGTCCTCGCGCGTCCGGTAGGGCGTGCGGGCGACGCCGATCGGCCGCAGGGTGACGTCCACTCAGGCGGGGCGCGGCAGGACGAAGAGCAGCACCGCGAAGTAATGCAGGATGCTGCCGGCGAGCACGAAGAGGTGCCAGACGAAGTGATGGAAACGCAGGCGCTCCCAGGCGTAGAAGACGAGCCCCAGCGTGTAGCAGAGCCCTCCCGCGAAGAGCAGCACCAGCCCGCCCGGCGCCAGCGCGCGCACCAGCGGCCCGAAGGCGAAGACGACGCTCCACCCCATCGCCGCGTAGAGCACCACCGAGAGGATCGGCGCCCGGCCGAGCGCGACGATCTTGAAGACCACGCCGGCCACCGCGCCCGTCCAGACGACTCCGAAGAGCGCCCACCCCCAGGGCCCGCGCAGCGGACCGAGCGTGAAGGGCGTGTAGGTACCGGCGATCAGCAGGTAGATCGCGGAGTGGTCGAGGATGCGGAAGACCCTCTTGGCGCGCTCGCCCGGGATGGCGTGGTAGAGCGTCGACGCCGAGTAGAGCAGGACGAGGGTGGTGCCGAAGACGGCCGACGAGACCAGGTGCCAGGCGTCGCCGTGCCGGGCCGCGATGGCAACCAGGCCGGCCAGGCCGGCGATCGCCAGGGCCGCGCCGATGCCGTGGCTGACGGCGTGCGAGATCTCCTCGGCGACCGTCCAGGGACGGGAGGGTTTTTCCATCTTCACTGAGACACCTTAGCGGACTTCCCCGCCGCCGTCTGTGAACCGGGCGCCGACGACGGCGAGCCCGCCGGTCGCGAGCCCCGCCAGCACGTCGACCGGATAGTGATAGCCGCAGGCCACGGTCGAGGCGGCGATGGCCGCGAACCAGAGGAAGAAGAGCACCGCCCGGCGCGGGAAGAAGACCCTCCCCGCGAACCAGGAAGCGATCAGCGCCGCCACCACGTGCGTGCTCGGGAAGGCGAGGCCGCCGCGGTCGAAGCCAGCATAGAAGGCGTTCATCAGCGGCACGAACACCACGCCCGCAGGGAGCGCGGCACGATCCCCGAGCGGCCCGGCGACCGGGAAGAGGAAATTGAGACCGTAGTGCGCGAGCATCGCCAGGGTCAGCCAGTAGAGATAGCGGTCGACCTCGCGCGCCCGTCGCGCTCCCGCCGCGAGCGCCGGCACGAAGAGGATCAGGTAGTAACTGAAGTAGGCGGCGTGCGCCAGCTCGATCGCCGGCAGCGGGAGGCGGGCGCCGAGCGCGTGCCAGTGACCGGGAAAGATCGCCTCGTCCCAGCGCTCGACGAGCCCGTCGAGGTCGCGGCCGACCAGCAAGTGACGCATCTCTCCCGCCCAGCCGTAGAGCCAGGCGAGCGCCACCAGCGGCAGCCAGCGATGGAAGAAGCGCGCCGCGCTCCCCTCTTTGCCGCGATCGGCCGCCGCGGCGACGAGCGCCAGCCCGGCGAACCCGAGGTGCCCCGCGACCAACAGCCAGCGCCGTGCCCCGAGCGGTGCTCCGAGCGCCGCCGCCAGCAGCGCCGCCGCCGCGCAGTAGCCGGCCAGCAGGCGGTCGGTGGCGGTCAGCCGCGCGCGCCGGCCGTTCACAGGGCCAGGTCGTAGATGCGGTAGGTCTTGTAGCGCTCGGCGCCGAGGTTCTCGGCGACCCGGTTCATCTCGGGGTTCGACTCCAGCACCCAGGACATCTCTCCCCAGCGATATCCCTTGCGCCGCGCCGTCGCCATCGTGCGCGCGTACATCGCCGCATCGACGCCGCGATGCCGGTAGCCGCGCACCACGCCCATGATCAGCACCCGCACCGCGTCGATGCGCCGCTTCGCCAGCAGGAGGCGAACGAGGCCGAACGGCAGCAGCCGGCCGCGCGCCACCCGCAGCGCCTGATTGATGTCGGGCACCGTGATGCAGACGCCGATCGGCTCGCCGCGATCCTCGGCCAGGAAGACCAGATCGCGGTCGGCGAGCGGCTTGAGCTCCTTCGCGAGCACCCGCATCTCGTCGACGGTGAGCGGCACCGCCCCCCAGTTCTCGGCCCACGCCTGCGAGTGGACCCGGTGCACCCGCTCGACCTCCTCGTCGAAGCGGCCGAAATCGAGCTTGCGGAGGGTGATGCCGCGCCGCGCGAGGACGCCCTCGGCAGCGGCGAGCCGGGGCGGCACCGCCTCCGGCACGTCCATCCGGTAGGCGAAGAGGTCCTGCGACTTGGCGAGCCCGCAGGCCTCGAGCAACGCGCCGTACCAGGGCGGGTTGTAAGTCATCAGCACGACGGGGGGCCGGTCGAAGCCGTCGACCAGCAGGCCGCATTCGTCGTTGATCGTGAAGCTCATCGGTCCCCGCAGGCGGCGGAGCCCGCGGGCTCGGCACCAGCTCGCCGCGGCTCCCACCAGCGCGCGCGCCACCTCGACGTCGTCGATCGCCTCGAAGAAGCCGAAGAAGCCGGTCGCATCGCCGTAGGTCTCGAGATGGCGCCGGTTCTCGATCGCCGCGATCCTCCCGACCGGCTCGCCGCCGCGCCAGGCGAGAAAGAGCTCGGCCTCCGAGTGGCGGAAGAAGGGGTTCTTGCGCCGGTCGAGGAAAGCCATCCGCTCGATCTCGAGCGGCGGCACCCAGCAGGGGTCGTCGCCGTAGATGCGCCAGGGGAAGCGCACGAAACTCTTGCGCTCGGCGCGAGTCCGCACCGTGCTCAGCTCGATCGCGTTCGCTTCGGGCACGTCGCGGCGACTCTAACGGCAGCGGGGCGCGCGCGGGCGCCTGGCGCTCACTTCGGCGGGGCGCCGAAACGCCACGCGAAGCCGAGCCAGTAGTTCGGCCCGGTCGAGTCCGTGTCGGCGGTCACCTCGGGTGCCGGCGCCAGAGAGCCGGTCGCCGTGGCCTGGTGCACCAGTCGCCCCCAGAAGTAGGCGACGCCCATCTCGAGAAAGTAGGGGTGGCTCTTCGACAGCGCCACGTTGAGCCCCAGCCCGGCGGTGCCGACCGGGAACCAGCCGTCGTTGCGCACCTCGAGCCCTTCGTCGAGATAGTCGTTGCGCAGCGTCAGCGTCGTCTTGTCCTTCTCGTAGCCGACGCCGGCGCCCATCAGCAGAAAGGGCTCGACTCGGCCGCAGGGGTCGCAGAAGAGGAAGTGCGCCGCGGCCATCAGGTCGGCGTAGACCGAGTAGCGCTGCTCGAAGGAGAGCTTCGCCGGCCCGGCGAGCGTGTCGATCGTCGCGTCGCCCGTGATCTCGCCGGCGCTCCAGTCGGCCTCGACGCCGACCCACCAGCGTGGCGCGACGCGCCGATAGAGCTTGCCGCCGAGGCTCAGGTTGTGGATGTCGTCCCAGGTGTCGAAATCGGTGCCGAACATGGCGTTGATCTGGTCGATCTGGGCGTTGGTCCGGGTTTGCTTGGGGAACGCTTCCTGGACGTAGATCGTCGCCGACCAGCCGCCTTCCTCGGCCGCCTGCCCCGGCGGCGCCGAGAGCGCGGCCAGGATCGGGAGCGACAATGCCAGGGAGAGCCGGAGCGGAGTTCTCATCCGAAGCCTCCTCGCGACAACGGTGAGCCCCAGCTTGCACCCTCCGGGCCGTTTCCGCCGCCACCCCCGCGGGCGGTCCGGGCCGGTGCTAGAGTTCGCCGTCAGACCTCCAGGAGGAGATTTCCCCATGTTCGATTCGTTCGTCCGGCGTGTGTTCGCAGGCGCCGTCCTCGTCGTCTCGCTGGCCGCCGGCAGCGGCCCCGTTCTCGCCCAGCCGCCGGCCGACCAACCGGCCGACACCCAGGCCGAAGCGGCCGACAACCCGGAAAATCAGCCGGTCGTCCTCGACGAGATTTTCGTCACGCCGCAGAAGCGCGAGGAGAACATCCAGGAAGTGCCGATCGCGATGTCGACCCTCGACGCCGACCAGCTGCAGACCATCTCGGCCGGCGGCGGCGACGTCAGGGTGCTCTCCGGCCGCGTGCCGAGCCTCGTGCTCGAGTCCTCGTTCGGGCGCGCCTTCCCCCGCTTCTACATCCGCGGGCTCGGCAACACCGACTTCGACCTCAACGCCTCGCAGCCGGTCTCCATGGTGGTCGACGACATCGTGCTCGAGAACCCGGTCGTCAAGGGCATGCCGCTCTTCGACCTCGACCACGTCGAAGTGCTGCGCGGACCGCAGGGGACCCTGTTCGGCCGCAACACGCCGGCCGGCGTCGTCAAGTTCGACACCCGGAAGCCGTCGCAGAAGTACGAAGGCTGGGCGCAGGCGTCCTACGGCACCTACGGCAACACGGACGTCCAGGCTGCCGTCGGCGGCGGGCTCACCTCGACGCTCTCGGCGCGCGGCTCGGTGCTCTACCAGTCGCAGGACGACTGGGTCGACAACACCTTCACCGGCAAGAACAACGCGCTCGGCGGCTACGGGACGGTCGCTTTCCGCGGCCAGCTCCTCTGGGAGCCGAGCCAGGACTTCAACGCGCTGCTCAACCTGCACGGCTGGAACATCAGCGACGGCACGGCGCGCATCTTCCGCGCCAACATCCTGAAGCCGGGCAGCAACGACCTCGTCTCCGGCTACGACCAGGGCAAGGTCGCGCAGGACGGCAGGAACCAGCAGGACATCACCTCGCGCGGCGGCGCCCTCAAGATGAACTGGGAGCTCGGCGGCGCGACGCTGACCTCGGTCACCGGCTACGAGACGCTGCACATGCTGTCGCGCGGCGACATCGACGGCGGCTACGGCTGCGGCTTCTGCGGCCTGCCCAACGGCCCCGGCTTCATTCCGTTCCAGTCCGAGACGGCCGACGGCATTCCGAACCTCGACCAGTTCACGCAGGAGCTGCGCATTGCCAGCCACAGTGGCGGCGAGTGGGACTGGCTGGCGGGCTTCTTCTACTTCGACGAGAACCTCGAGGCCGAGACCCACAGCTACAACAGCCTGGCGCCCGGCAACCCGGAGGATGGCCTCGCCACCCAGCAGCAGGACGCTAAGTCGTGGGCGCTCTTCGGCTCGCTCGACTGGCGTCCGAACGACAAGTGGGCGATGAAGGGCGGCCTGCGCTACACGAAGGACGAGAAAGACTTCTCGGCCGAGAGGATTTATGGCGGCTTCCTGCCGCCAACTGCCGCACCGATCAAAAAGAGCACCGACGCCGACCTGGTGACCGGCGACCTTTCGGCGACCTACAAGGTCAACCAGGACGTCAACGTCTACGGCCGCATCGGTACCGGCTTCCGCGCGCCATCGATTCAGGGCCGGATTCTCTTCAGCGGCGATCCGATTACCAACAACGTGTCCGTCGCGAAGGAAGAGAAGATCACCTCGGCGGAAGTCGGCGTCAAGAGTGAGCTGCTCGATCGCCGCCTGCGTCTCAACGTCGCCGTCTATGACTACCAGGTCAACGACCAGCAGCTCGTCGCGGTCGGCGGCGGCTCGAATGTCGCGGTGCTGATCAACGCCGACAAGACCGACGGTTACGGCTTTGAGGCCAACGTCGACATCGCGCCTTCGAACGAGTGGCTGATCACCCTGGGCGGCAGCTACAACCACACCAAGATCAAGGATCCGAGCCTCTATACCGACGCCTGCCGAGCCTGCACGGTGCTCGATCCGACCATCCCGGGCGGATCGACGGGCACCCGGGCGCTCCTCGACGGCAACCCGCTGCCGAACGCGCCCGAGTGGATCTTCAACGGCATCGTCGACTATCGCCGGCCGATGGGCTCCGGACTCGTGCTCGCCAGCTTCGACTGGGCCTACCAGAGCGACAAGAGCTTCTTCCTCTACCAGTCGAAGGAGTTTCACGCCGACTCGCTCGAGTTCGGCCTCAAGCTCGGCTACACCTTCGCCGAGGCGAAGTACGAGCTCAATCTCTTCGCGCGCAACCTCACCAACGCGGAGATCGTCCAGAGCGCCATCGACTTCGACAACCTGACCGGCATGACCAACGACCCGCGCGTCATCGGGCTCCAGTTCGTCACCCGGTTCGGCAACTAAGAGAACCGGCAGAGAAAATCAGAGCCCGCCGGAGGCGACTCCGGCGGGCTTTTTCGCGTCTGGACGGATCTTCGACGAGCCGTCAGGCGGCCGGATTCGGCACGTACCAGACCGGGCAGGGCGCGTGGTGGAGGACGTCCCGCGCGTGATCGTGGCGGAACCAGCTGCGTAGCGTGCGGTGGGAGTGCTCCCCCATCACGATGCAGGCGACTCCCAGGCGCCGCGCGGCGTCGGAGATGGCGATCGCCGGCTCGCCGGTCTCGACGTGCAGCTCGACCCGCGACTGCAGCGCTGCGGGGACCTCGCGCCGCAGCGCTTCGAGTTGCTCCGTCGTGCCCCCGGCCGCCGCGCCCCCCCTCTTCTCGACCACGTGCAGCAGGTGCAGCTCCATCCCCATGAGGCGCGCCAGGTCGAACGCGAAGGCCAGCGCGCTGCGCGAGCCGGGTCCAAGGTCGACCGGCACGAGAACGCGCTGCGGCTCCGCCGTCACGGCGCCGAAATGGGGCACCTCGCGGTCGATCGCGGGCTCGTGCAGCACGAGGAGCGCGCGGTTCGAGTGATCGAGGATCGCTTCGCTGACCGAAGTGTGCCCGTCGTCGGTCGCTCCGTGGGTGCTCAGCACGATCAGGTCGGCGGCGACCGCCTCGCCCACCGCCAGCACGGCCTGGGTCGAGGGCCCGTGAGTCAGGCGCGCCTCGTGCTCGACGCTCGCCGGCAGCGTGTCCTGCAGCGCGCGCAGTCGATCCTCCGCCTGCTGCTCGCTGACGACGCCGCCATGCTCGGCCGCCCACATCCAGCCGACGCCGGCCGCCGTCGCCCCCTTCATGTTGTGATGCAGCACGAGGCGGGCGCCGAAGGCGCGACAGATCTCGGCGGCGATCGCGGTCTGGCGTGCGGAGAGCTCGGAGAGGTCGACCGGACAGAGGACCGTGCGGAGAGCGGGCATGGGAACCTCCAGCGGAAGCGGCCCGAAGGTAACGCGATTTCGCCGCCGCCGCCAATACGCCGCGAGGCGGCTGCTACCCTCCGGCGGGGCGGGATGCCGCCGGAGCCGCCCGCGAGGGTGGCGCCCCCGGTGCCCCGGCACCCCAGAATCGTCCCGGCCGGCCGCTCGAACGCCCGCGCCGCCCCCCACCTCCCTTCGACGATGAGCTCGAAACTCCCGACCTGGATGCGCAGCGCCGAAGGGCCGATCGCCCTCGGCGCCCTGGTGGCGATCGCGGTCCACCTGGCGCTCCGGTTCTCGCCGGCCGCTCTCGTCCCGGCCTTCGGCGCCGTCGCCCGGCGCGACCTGCCGCTGCTCGCGGCGCTCGTGCTCGGCGGCGCGCCGCTCGTCTGGAAGCTCCTCCGCCTCGCGGCGCGCGGCGAGTTCGGCTCCGACCTGCTCGCCGGCATCTCGATCGTCACCGCCCTGGCGCTCGACGAGTACCTCGCCGGCACCCTCGTCGTACTGATGCTCTCGGGGGGACAGACGCTCGAGGCCTACGCCGTGCGCAGCGCCTCCTCGGTGCTCGCGGCGCTCGCCCGCCGCATGCCCTCGACCGCACACCGCCGCACCGACGGGCGGACCGAAGACGTCGGCGTCGACGCCCTGCGCATCGGCGACGTGGTCGAGGTCTTTCCGCACGAGATCTGCCCGGTGGACGGCGAGGTCATCGAAGGACACGGCGTGATGGACGAGTCCTACCTGACCGGCGAGCCCTACGAGATCTCGAAGACGCCGGGCTCGGCGGTGCTCTCGGGCGCGATCAACGGCGACACCCTGCTGGTCGTCCGCTCCGCCCGCCTCGCGGTCGACTCGCGCTACGCGAAGATCCTCGCGGTCATGCGCGAGTCCGAGCAGAAGCGGCCGCGCCTGCGCCGGCTCGGCGACCAGCTCGGCGCCATCTACACCCCGATCGCGGTCGCCATCGCCGTCGGCGCCTGGCTCCTCACCGGGCAGGCGCACCGCTTCCTCGCCGTGCTCGTCGTCGCCACCCCCTGTCCGCTCCTCATCGGCATTCCGGTGGCGATCATCGGCTCGATCTCGCTCGCCGCCAAGCGCGGCATTATCGTCAAGGATCCCGCCGTGCTCGAGCGGATCGACACCTGCCGGGTGGCGATCTTCGACAAGACCGGAACGCTCACCTACGGCGAGCCGCAGGTGACCGACATCGTCGCCCTCCCCGGCCACGAAGAGATCGACGTTCTCGCCGACACCGCCACCCTCGAGCGTTACTCCCGCCATCCTCTGGCGCGCGCCGTGGTCGAGGCCGCCCGGCTCCGCAACACCGTGGCGCGCGAGGCCGCCTCGATCTCCGAGCGGCCCGGAGAGGGACTGCGCGGCGTGCTCGGTGGGCGCACGGTCGAGATCACCAGCCGCTCCCGCGCCGTGGAGCGCGACCCCGAGCACGCCGCCCTCCTGCCTCCCTCCGAAGGCGGGATGGAATGCGCCGTCCTCGTCGACGGCGACCTCGCGGCGCTCTTCCGCTTCCGCGACACGCCGCGCCATGAAGGCGCCAGCTTCGTCAAGCACCTCCGACCGCGTCACCACTTCGAGCGGCTCCTGCTGGTCTCCGGCGACCGCGAGTCGGAAGTTCGCTACCTCGCCGCCCACGTCGGCATCGAGGAGGTCCACTTCTCGCAAACGCCCGAACAGAAGCTCGCCCTGGTCCGGAAGGAGACGGCGCGGGCTCCCACTCTCTTCCTCGGCGACGGGATCAACGACGCGCCGGCGCTGGCGGCCGCCACGGTCGGCATCGCCTTCGGCCAGAACAGCGACATCGTCTCCGAGGCGGCGGGCGCCGTGGTGCTCGACAGCTCGCTCGAGCGCGCCGACGTCTTCCTCCACATCAGCCGCCGCATGCGCGCCATCGCGCTGCAGAGCGCCGTCGGCGGCATGGCGCTCTCGATCGGCGGCATGGGCCTGGCGGCGGTCGGCCTGCTGTCGCCGGTCGCTGGCGCCGTCGCCCAGGAAGTCATCGACGTCGCCGCGGTGCTGAACGCCCTGCGCGCGGCCTGGCCGCCGCGCGAGCTCACCGACTACTCGCGGTAAAATCCACCTCGTGGCCACGACCGCGAGACGCCTTCGGCACCCCGTGCTGCCGTTCGTCGCCGGCGCCGCCGCCATCTACGCGCTCGGCGCGGTCATCGTCAGGGCGCTTCCCGGCTTCGACCACCCGCACCGCATCGCCGCGGCGCTCGCCTTCGATCTCACCTTCACGGTCACCTTCCTGGCCTGGCTCTTCCCGGTGCGCGCCGGCCGCTGGCCGGCGGTCAGCCTGATCCCGGTCTTCCTCCTGTCGGTCGCGGCCGCCGCGCGACTTCTGCCGGCGGACGAGCAGACGCTGGTGACGACTCTGCGCACCCTGGGCGCTCCCGCCGAGCTCGGGCTGCTCGGCTGGATCGCTCTCCGCGCGGCGAGGAGCGTGCGGTCGCGCGCCCCCGTCGACCCCGATCTCGATCTTCTGGCGCGCATTCGTCGCGCGTCGCGCGGCATCCTCTGGAATCCCGCCGTCGCCGAGGCGCTCGCCTTCGAGCTCGCGGTTCTCGCCTATGCCTTCGGCCCGCGCCGCGCGCCGTACGCGCCCGCCGGCGCTGCCGCGTTCGGCTACGACCAGCGCACTCCTTACGGCCCGGTGGTCGCGGCGCTCGGCCTGGTCGTGCTCGCCGAGACGGTGCCTTTCCACTTCCTGATCGCGCGCTGGAGCCCGCGCGCCGCCTGGTTGGTGACCGCCTTCGGCCTCTACACGCTGATCTACCTGATCGCCGACTGGCGCGCCACGCGGGCACGGCCGATCCTCCTCGACGCCGAAACGCTCCTGATCCGCACCGGCATCCGATGGACCGTGCGCGTGCCGCGCACTTCGATCTCCCGCATCGAGCGGCGGGCCCCTCGCGGTGACGAAAAGCCGCTGCGCGCCGCGCTGCTCGGCGGCGCGAATCTCTGGCTCCACCTCGCCGACCCGGTGGAAGCCATCGGCGCCTATGGCCGCAAGCGGCGCGTCACGACGATCGCCCTCGCGGTCGACGAGCCCGACCGCCTGCTCGCCGATCTCGCTCTCTAGCCGGCAACGGCCGGCGCCCTCCCGCGCCATCCGGCGCTCGCAATCACGGTTGGCATCGTGTAGGGTGCGCCCCACACCACCGATGACCCTTGCCGCCGGCGCCCGCCTGGGACCGTACGAAATCGTTTCGCCGCTCGGCGCGGGCGGGATGGGCGAGGTCTATCGCGCCAACGACACCCGTCTCGACCGCCAGGTGGCGGTGAAAGTGCTGCCCGAGCACCTGTCGGCCTCGGAGGAGCTGCGCTCGCGCTTCGAGCGCGAGGCGAAGGCGATCTCGTCGCTCTCGCATCCCAACATCTGCACCCTCTACGACGTCGGCCGCGAAGGGGACGTCGACTTCCTGGTCATGGAGCTGCTCGACGGCGAATCGCTCGCCGACCGGCTCGCCAAGGGGCCGCTGCCGATCGACCAGGTCCTGCGGCTCGGCATCCAGATCGCCGACGCGCTCGAGAAGGCGCACAACTCGGGAATCGTCCACCGCGACCTGAAGCCGGGCAACATCTTCGTCACCGAGCGCGGGGTGAAGCTGCTCGATTTCGGCTTGGCGAAGCTGCACGCGGCGGCGGCGCCGACGAGCCAGACGGCGCTCGGCCGGTTGCAGACTGAGCAGCTGTCGGTGTCGCTGACCGGCGAGGGAATGATCCTCGGGACGTTCCAGTACATGGCGCCGGAGCAGCTCGAGGGCAAGGAGGCGGACCAGCGGACGGACCTCTTCGCGCTGGGCTGCGTGCTCTACGAGATGGCGACGGGGCGGAAGGCGTTCGCGGGATCGAGCCAGGCGAGCCTGATCGGTTCGATCATGCACTCGACGCCGGCGCCGGTCTCGTCGACCGCGCCGATGGCTCCGCCGGCGCTCGACCGGGTGATCGCGACCTGTCTGGCGAAGGACCCGAAGGAGCGCTGGCACACGGCGCACGACGTGCGGCTGCAGCTGGCATGGATCGCCGAGGGGGGCTCGCAGGTCGGCGTGCCGGCGCCGGTGGCGCACCACCGCAAGAACCGCGAGAAGCTCGCCTGGGGGCTCGCCGCCGCCGCCACGCTGGCCGCCGCCGCTCTCGCCGTCGGCTTCGTGCGCCGTACGCCGGTCGCACCCGAGCTCGTCCGCTTCCAGATTCCACAGCCGCCGCAGCTGCTGGTCGCCGGCTCCCCCAAGCTCTCGCCCGACGGCCGGTACCTGGCCTTCGACGGCACGGATGACTCCGGGACGACGCGAATCTGGGTGCGGGCGATGAACGCGCTCGAGGCTCAGCCGCTCCCCGGGACCGAGGGGACCCGCCGCCCCTTCTGGTCCCCCGACTCCAAATTCCTCGGTTTCGTCGCCGGCGGCAAGCTCAAGAAAGTCGAGGTCACCGGCGGCCCGCCGCAGGTGATCTGCGACGCGCCGAACGGCTCCGACGGCAGCTGGAGCGAGCAGGGCACGATCCTCTTCGACGGCCAGACGAACGACCCCATCTGGCGCGTCTCCGCCGGCGGCGGCGTCGCGACGGCTTTCATCGAAGCCAAGGACCTCCAGGTCGGCTGGCCGCAGTTCCTGCCCGGCGGCAAGCAGTTCCTCTACGTCTCCTTCGGCACCGGCAAGGACCAAGGGATCCGCCTCGCCGATGCCGACGGCAAGAACGTCCGTGAGGTCGTCAACGGGCTGTCGCGCGTCGAGTACGCGCCCCCCGGCTTCCTGCTCTTCGTGCGCGAGCAGACGCTCGTCGCGCAGCGCTTCGACGCCGGCAGCGGCAAGCTGACCGGCGACCCGATCCCGGTCGCCGAGGGGCTCGGCACCGACGCCGTCGGCCTCGCCGATTTCTCGGTATCGCGCAGCGGCACGCTCGCCTACCGCGTCGGTCGCGCCGGGCTCTCCCAGTTCGTCTGGCTCGACGCCAAGGGTGCCCGCACCGACTCCGCCGTGCAGGGGGATTCCCTCAACAACTTCGATCTCTCGCCGGACGGCCGCTGGCTCGCCTATCAGCTCGGCACGGCGGACGGCGCCGACCTCTGGGTGCGAGACCTCAAGCGCGGCGTCTCTTCGCGCTTCACGTTCGACGAAGGGGGCGAGTCGCAACCCCTCTTCTCCCGCGACAGCCGTTTCGTGATCTACATGCGCGTGGTCAGCGGGCAGAACTACCGCATCCTCGAGCGGGCGCTCGATCGCACCGGAACCGACCGGACGCTCTTCGAAAGCCCGGATCGCATCGTCCCCGTCTCTCAGACTCCCGACGGCCAGAACCTCATCGTCCAGCGCCAGCCGGCCGGCGCGACGTGGAGCCTCTGGAAGGTGCCGCTCGGCCACCCGGAGAAGGCGGAAGCCATCGTCACCTCCAAGTTCTACAACGTGCGCGCCGCCGTCTCGCCCGACGGGCGCTGGCTGGCTTTCGAATCGGGCGAGTCCGGCCAGTCCGAGATCTACGTGGTCGGCATCGGCGGCGCGAGCGGACGCTGGCAGGTCTCGACCCACGGCGGACAGGAGCCGAGCTGGAGCCCGGACGGCAAACTGCTCTATTACCTCTCTCCCGAGAGCAAGATGATGCGGGTCCCGGTCACCACCGGCGCGTCGTTCGACATCGGTGTGCCGGAAGCGGCCTTCGTGACTTCGATCCCGCTCGTCTCGACGCGCAATCGCTACCGGCTGGCGCCCGACGGACAGCACTTCCTGGCCTTGACGCCGGAAGGGGACCAGGCGAAGCCCCCGGTCACGCTGATGCTCAACTGGAGCCGCCTTCTCCAGCGCTGAGCCGCGGATAGCATCCGCGGCATGATCGTCGTCTCCTGCCACGCCGACACCGGCTTTCCGAGCCATCGGCTCGAGCGGATCGGCGACCTCTACCGCGGCCACCTCGACAACTTCGCCGGCGTTCACGTCGTGATGCGGGCCTACTTCTCGGGCGAGCTGCCGCCCGACGGAGTGCGCATCGAGCTCACCGAAGGGGAAGAGACCGACATGGCGGGCGCGCGCCGGGTCGCGGAGTCGCTCTCCCCCGACGACCTGGTCATCGTCGTCGACGTCACCGGCGCCGCGACCGACGGCGACTTCACGATCGAGAAATGCCGCCAGCCCGCGCTCCAGGAGCTCCTCCTCGCGGCGCTCGACGGCTTCGAGTTCGACCTCTACGACGGTTGCCCCGACCCGGTCTCCGACTGCGACGAGTCCGACGTCTACGCCGAGGTATCCCCCTGGACCCTTTTTCTCGGCATTCCCGTCGAGGGGGGCGACTACAACGCCGGCGAGGTGACTTGCCGCGAAGCGAGCCTCGAGGCGGCAGCCGGCGCGCTGGTGCGGATCGCGCGCGCCTGGACGGAGCGCGGGGACGA
This sequence comes from Thermoanaerobaculia bacterium, assembly GCA_963699245.1. Classification (GTDB taxonomy): domain Bacteria; phylum Acidobacteriota; class Thermoanaerobaculia; order Multivoradales; family JAGPDF01; genus JACTMI01. The sequence continues at coordinate 269,871 of OY969426.1, read as the reverse complement.
AGCGTGACATCGACGGGACATCGCGCGCGCCAGCTGCTGGATCCTGCAGCGGGCGATGTGCTGAAATGATTCTCTCCATGCCGCTCGAAGCCGCCGTCTCCGCAGAAAAGATCGCGGCCGTCTACTCCCTGATCGCCAATTCGACGCTCGGCATCGCGTTCCAGCCGATCGTGGACATTCGGCGGCGCCGCCTGCATGCCTACGAGGCGCTGGCGCGCTGCGCCCCGAGCGATTTCCCGGGCCCATCCGAGCTCTTCGCCGTCGCGGTTCGCGCCGGCCGGGTCGGCGAGCTCGGGCGCCTGCACCGCGAGAACGCCAGCCGCATCTGCGCCGGCCAGGCACTCTTCCTCAACATCGATCCGGCGGAGCTCGATCAGGGCTGGCTGGTGCGCCCCGACGACCCGATCTTCCGCCACCGCGGCCAGGTGACCCTCGAGATCACCGAGACCGTCCCGATCCACTACTTCTCGCAGTGCCATTCGGTGCTCGCCGAGATCCGCGCCAAGGGAATCCAGCTCGCCATCGACGACTTCGGCGCCGGCTTCTCCAACCTCAAGTACATCGCCGATCTCGAGCCCGAGATCGTCAAGATCGATCGCCAGCTGGTGGTCGGGCTGACGCCCGGCACCCGGCAGTACCGCCTGATCGAATCCCTGGTCAAGCTCTGCCACGAGATGGGATCGAAGGTCCTTGCCGAGGGAATCGAGACTCCGGACGAGCTCGCCGCCGTCGAGGCGGCCGGGGTCGACTTCGCCCAGGGCTATCTGCTCGCCCGGCCGAGCTCGCCGCCCCCCGATTTCGCCTGGCCCCACCGGCTCTTCTGAGAGAATCTCGCCTCGATGCACGACAAGATCGCCGTCGTCGATTTCGGCGGGCAGTACGCCCACCTCATCGCCACCAAGGTCCGCCGGCTCGCGGTGCTGGCCGAGATCCTCCAGCCCGAGGACCCGATCGAGCGATTCGCCGAGTTCGACGGCATCATCCTCTCGGGCAGCCCGTCGCTCTCGGCCTTCGGCGAGGACTCCGACTACACGAAGGAGATCTACGACCTCGAGACGCCGATCCTCGGCTTCTGCTTCGGCCACCAGGAGATCGCCAAGCGCTACGGCGGCGAGGTGATCCACGGCGGCCGCGAGTGGGGTCCCGCCGATCTCCACCTCACCGGCGACCACGCGCTCTTCAGCGGCCTCGGGCCGGTCGAGCCGGTCTGGATGAGCCACTTCGACTCGGTCGTCGCGGTCGGCCCGGAGTTTCGCGAGCTGGGCTTCACGCGCCTCACCTCCGGCGCTCCGCCGCACCGCTACGCCGCCATCGGCTCCGACAAGCTGCGCCGCTACGGCTTCCAGTTCCACCCCGAGGTCGACGACACGCTGCACGGCGCCGAGATGATCGGCAACTTCGTCTTCGGCATCTGCGGCTGCCGCCCGACCTGGACGATGGAGCGCTGGATCGACGAGGAGATCGATCGCCTGCGGACCCACGTCGGCGATCGCTCGGTCTTCCTGCTCGCCTCGGGGGGGGTCGACTCGACGGTGGCGGCGAAGCTGCTGGCGCTGGCGCTCGGGCCGGAGCGGGTCCACCTGCTCCACATCGACAACGGGCTGATGCGCCGCGACGAGAGCCGGCAGGTGCTCTCGACGCTCGAGGAGCTCGGCCTGGGCGCCAACCTCGCCTTCGTCGACGCGAGTGATGCCTTTCTCCGCCCGCTCGCCGGCGTCGTCGAGCCGGAGCGCAAGCGGCGGATCATCGGCGACACCTTCGTCGAGGTCTTCGAGCGCGAGGCGCGCCGGCTCGGCATCGAGTCGCACCTGCTCGCGCAGGGGACGATCTATCCCGACACCATCGAGACCGGCGGCACCAAACGCGCCGACACCATCAAGACGCACCACAATCGCGTGCCGATCATCCAGGAGATGATCGCCGCCGGCCGCGTGGTGGAGCCGCTGGCCGATCTCTACAAGGTCGAAGTGCGCGAGCTCGGCGACCGCCTCGGCGTGCCGGCCGAAGTCGTACAGCGCCATCCCTTTCCCGGCCCCGGACTCGGCGTCCGCCTGCTCGGCTCGACCGGCGCCGAGGACCGCGACCACTTCGACGAGATCGAGCCGGCCCTGGCAGCCGTCGCGGCGCGCCTCGGCGTCGCGGCGCGCGCGCTGCCGATCCGCTCGGTCGGCGTCAAGGCCGACCTGCGCTCCTACGAGCATCCGGTGATGCTCTTCTCGGAGAAGCCGTGGGAGGAGCTCCTCCTCGCCGCCGGCGCCATCTACCGCGAAGTGCCGCACGTCAATCGCGCCCTCTGGTGGCAGGGCGACCCGGAGAGCGGCGAGCCGGCGAGCTTCCGGCCGCGCGCCGCCGCGACCACCCGCGAACGGCTCGACCTGCTGCGCGAGGCCGACGCGATCGTGATGGACGGCCTGCGGCGTCACGGCCTCTACGACTCGATCTGGCAGTGCCCGACCGTGCTGGTGCCGATGACGATCGACGGCCGCGGCGAAGAGCTGGCGATCGTGCGGCCGATCCGCTCCGAGCGCGGCATGACCGCGACGCCGGCCCCCTTCCCCGCCTCGCTGCTCGCCGAGCTGCGCGCCTCGCTCCTCGCGTTGCCCGGCGTCGGCGGCCTGGCGCTCGACCTGACGACGAAACCGCCGGGAACGATCGAATGGGAATGAGAACGCCGGATGGACAGCGGCGCGCTTCCTTGACGACCTCCCGTCGGCTCGATACCTTGCGCGAGCTCGTCCTGCTGGACGAAGGAGCCTCGATGAGAGACGACGCCGTGAACCCGCGCACGCACGCTGAGCGTGCCATCTGCAGCTACACTCCGACCGGCCTGCGAAACCTTCTCGGTCCCGCCGAGGCGCAGTACGAAGTTCTCACGCTCGGCCTCGAGGGTGCCCAGGGCACGCTGCCCTGCGGCTCGACCGTCGTCGACCAGAGCGCCGACGACCAGAACGCGGCCGCTGGCGTCGTGCAGGCGCACTTCGTCTGGAACGACCTCGCCGCCGAGACCGGCTATCGGGTGCAGATGGACATCGGCAGCTCGAGCTTCGTGACCGAAGACCTCTCCTACGAGCTCGCTGCCGGAACGACGTCGAAGGAGCTCGACCAGGGCTTCGGGTCCGGCGAGATCTCGAATACCGCGCGGGTCTTCGCCCACGTCGGCCATGCGCCGGGCCACGGCGCGACGCCGATCGCGGGCGACGTGGTCAGCAACACCTGCACCGTCACCTACCAGATCCCGGACGTCTGAGGCGGCCCGTCGGCCCCGCGGAAACGAGCAACGGGTGCGCGGTCACGCTCACGATGCCGGCGAATCTCCCTTGACGCCGTCCCGTCGGATCTCGGCAGCCTGCCGGTATCAGCTCAAGAGATGAACCATTTCGGCGACGACGGAGCCGAGGTGTCGTAGCCAACGCATCGGCGCCCTTCCGCCGTCGCGCGAGTAACGCGCGCGCAGGTAGGACGCCGGCGGGACCGCGTAGCGCAGCGCGTCAGCCAGCCTCAGCGGCCGGAAGCCGCTCACGCCTCCCCGTTCCAGCAGCCAGGGCTTCCGCCCCTGTGCGGGCGGCAAATACGGTAGCGCCCCTCCCATGACCAGGCGGTAGCGCACTCGCGCGCCGCGGCGACGAGCTCCGTCGAGCGGGCCGAGATCGCGCCACGCTGCGGGCATGGCGCCCGAGGAGAGACGATCGAGCGCGACCCGGCAGCTCGCGAGCGCCGCCGTCGCATTCCACTGCCGTGCCCGGTCGGCGAGCTCTTCCAGGGCCCCGGCTTTCGCCACGCCATCGAGCGCTCGCCAGAGGTCCGCGAACCAGAGCAGCCGGTTCTCGCTGCGCGGGTGCAGCAGAAAGCGGCGTGCCCACGCGGGATCGTCGCCCGGCAGCAGGACACGATTGAGCAGGCCGTGCTTGTCGAGGTGGACGGCGAGGAAGAGCGCTTCGTCGACCGCGTCCATCCGGTGCGAGGACGAACGCCGCCAGACCGCCGCCTCGTCCGGCCAGACGAGTCCGAAGCGATCGGTCAGGGTCCAGTGCAGCTCGAGGCAGAGCGAGCCCCCCGCCGCGGCGCGGTCGAGAATGACTTGGTGATGCCAGGCGCGACGGCGCGACGCGGTGGCCTGCTCGCGCGGCACATAACCGCGCGCCTCGAGCGCCGCGACCGCGCGCTCGACGTCCTCTTCGTGAATCAACAGGTCGAGATCGTCGCTCGGCCGGAGCGCGGCGCTGCCATAAAGCCGCTCCGCCATCGGCGCCCCTTTGAGCACCATCCATTCGATCCCGAGCCGATCGAGCTCCTCGCCGACTTGCAGCTCCTCGGCGAGCCAGCGAGCGCTGCGCGCCGCGGCGCCGAGTGCCTGCTTCCGGAGCGCCTCCGCGACCTCCGGCGGCAGAGGCGCCGCCGAGGTCCGCTGCGAGAGCCCGTTCCAGAGCAGCGCGCCGACGCGGTGGCGCTCGGCGAGCGCGAGCAGTTGACGCCACTGCTCCGGCGTCGGCGCGGGATCGGGCTCCTCCCAGCCGAGCCCGAGCGCGCCGCGCACCAGGAATTCGAGCGCGCTGTCGCGCAAGGCGACGGGCAAGGCGGCATCTCCTGCCGCACTCGCCGCGCGGGCGGGCCTTGCTCGGCGCCGCCGCCAGCCGGTGCGCAGAAGCGCCGCAACGGCGAAGCTGCGCAGCGCGCGCCGCCAGCGCCCCGCGGTGCCCTCGAGCGCCCGCCGGTCGTTCCCCTCCCGCTCCAGGCCGATCACCACGCCCGCGATCGACGCGCTGGCGATCCAGGTCGCCGCCGCGCCGGCATCGCCGCGCTCGAGAATCCGCGGCACTCCCGCCACGGTGCGCCGCGCCAGCACGCGGTGCACCACGATGCCGCCGTCGCGCTCGAAAACGACGACTTCGCCGAAGCGCAGCCGGTGCGGCGCGCCGAAGCGGACGACGACCCGGTCGCCTTCGCGCAGCAGCGGGCGCATGCTGCCACCGCGCACCGGCACGAGGTCGACCCGGCCTTCCTGCTTCCAGATCGCGAGCACCGCCGCGCGCAGGGCTTCGGGACGCATTCTCGTCGCCGGGGTCAGGGACTCAGAGCGCGGCCAGGCGCTCGGCGGTCGCGGCGAGGCTGCCGCTCTCGACGCGCCAGAAGCGCGCGTCGCGACAGGCGGCGGCGAGGTCGAGCAGAATCCGCGCCGGCGAGGAGGGCTCTCCCGCGCCGGCGGCGCGCGCCCGGCCGAGAAGATGGCGTTGCAGCTCGAGGAGCCCCGCCGACGCGGCGAGCCGTTCCACCACCGGCTCGCCGGCGAACCGCGGCGGCAAGTGCGCTCCCCACCGCGAAGCGACGAACGGAGCGCCCGCGCGGCGCGACCAGCTTTCGAGCGCCTCGCCGATCGCCGCCTCGCGCGCCACCCGCAGTCGCCACGTCGGCAGGTCCCGATCCGCGAGACGCCGCGCCGCCTCGACGCCGGGCAGACGCGCGAGCTCTTCGCCGGCGGCTTCGGCTCCTTCGCCGAGAGTCACTTCGAGCGTTCGCCCGGCTTCCTCCGCGGCGACGGCCGGATCCCGCGGCAGCGCCAGGAAGACGATGTCGCGTGGCGTCGCGGCGCCGCCGACGCGGAGGCCGGGCACCGCGGCCGGGTCGACGAAGAGCTTGAATTCTCCCTTCGCGTTCGGCAGGCGGATTCCTGCCGCGCCGGCGAGCCAGGGCAGCAGGGCCAGTGTGCCTGCGCGCAGGCCGACGGCGCGCGGGAAGGGCTCGACGACGCCCGCGCCGGGGGGGATCGGCGCCAGCTCGTCGGAGAGCAGCTCGAAGCCCCGGCGGGCCAGCTCGAGCGCGAGCGTCGACTTGCCGGTGCCCGAAGTCGCGCAGAGCAGGAGCGCCCGGCCGTCGCGCGCCAGCACCGCGGCGTGAACCAGCCGCCAGGGCGAGACGGCATAGACGTAGCTCGCGAGATGAAGGCAGAGCTGCTCGGGCTCGGCCTGCCACGCGAGGCGCTGGCCGGATCCCCGCCCGCTGATCGCGACCGCACAGCCCGCGCCGCCCGCGAGCGGCTCGAGCTCGAAGCGCAGCGGGTCCGCGATCTCGTCGCTCGAATTGTCGCGAAAGGCGCCGTAGATGCTCGCGAAGGTTCCGCGCGATCCGGCCGCGCGGCCCGTCACTTCGACCGCGACGCCGAGCATCCGATAACGCTCCGGAGGGTCAGCCGCCGGATGCATTCGCCGAGCTTCGCGCCAGCTCCGCCGCCCTTTCGCGCGCCGCGGCCAGCCGCGGCCACGGCGTCAGGTCGCGGCCGGCGAGCCGGGGCGCGACGCGCGCGACGACGAGCATCGCCTCGCCGCGCTCGCCGGCCCGCTCGAGCAGGTCGGCCAGCGCGTCGGCGCAGGCGAGGGCGCTCTCGTCACGGTCGAGACCTTCGCGCAGCAGAGCCTGCGCCTCCGCGCGGCGCCGGAGCCGCCAGAGTCCGCGCGCCGCCAGCACGCGCGCCGCCGAGTGACGGGGATCGAGGGCGAGCGCTTCGCGCGCCAGCTCCACCGCGGCGCTCCAGTCGCCGGCCGCGGCCTCGAGCTGCGCCAGGTTGAGCCGCGCCGCGACGAGCCTGCCGCCGGCATCGATGGCAGTGCGAAACGCCTGCCGCGCGTCGTCCGCGCGGTTCGCCTGCGCCAGCACCACGCCGAGCGCGTTGTGCAGCTCGGCGCCGGTCCGCGCCCGCGCGATCGTCTCGCGCAGCACGCTCTCGGCGGCGGCGAGGTCGCCTCGCTCGGCGTGAAACCGCGCCAGGCTGACGCTGGGATGAGGCGCTGCGGGGTGGCGCTCCCTCGCCTCCTGCCAGAGGGCGATCGCCTCTTCGGCGCGCCCCTGCCCGGCGCGCAGCGCGGCGAGATTGCAGGTGGCGTCGAAGTGCGCCGGGTCGACGGCGCGCGCCCGCTCGTAGCAGGCTGCCGCCTCGCTCTCGCGCTGCTGCCGACGCCGCACGTTGCCGAGATGGCTCCAGGCCGAAGCGGCGCCGGGATCGAGCGCGACCGCGTGCTCCAGCGTGGCCGCCGACGCCTCCACCCGGCCGGCCAGAAAGAGAGTGGCGCCGAGCATCGTCAACGCCGGAACGTCGCCGGGCGCCGCCGCGACGCGCGCCGCGACGATCGCGACCGCGCCCTCGACGTCGCCGCGCCGGATCCGCGCCAGCGCCGCGCCGTAGGAGCCGTCGGCCGGATCGCTCGCGCCGGGCTCGAGGAGTCCGGCCTCGTCGAGGCCGCGCAGCACCTCGCGACGCTCCGCGTCGCCGATCTCCGGCCCCTCGCTGGCGGAAGCGTCCCCCTTCCCGGCGCTCAGCAGGGCGAACCAGACCCGCGCCGCGAGGGGATCGAGGACGTGAACCGTGTCGGCGCGCGGGTCGTAGACCACGCATTCGTCGCCGACCGGCTGCGAAACCAGATCGGGGCGCGCGCGCGCCGCAGCGAAGTTCTTCGTCATGAGCCGGGACGCGGAGTCTACCGTGCGCCCGGCTCTCTCCCGCGTGCCCCGCTTGTAAGCGGTGCGCACCTCACCCGCGCATAGACTTGCGCCGTGCTCCTCCTGCGGCGCGCCGCGCCCTTCCTTGGCGGCCTCGCCGCGACGATCGCCGCCGCCTGGCTGCTGCCGCGGGATCTCCATCCCGGCTTGCGCGCGACGCTCTGGGGGCTGCCGCTCGCCGCCGCGCTCTTCGCCACGTTGCGCCAGACGGTGGGAGGCAAGAGGACAGGGCGCTGGAGCCCTGCCGAGCGCGTGCTCTGGCCGGCATGGATCCTCGCGGCGCTGCTCGAGCCCCAGCTCGGTCTGCGGGCCGCCGCACCGCGCTATCTCTTCGGCGGCTTCGTGCTCCTGGTCGCCTGGCGGCTCCGCAGCCACCTGCCGGCGCTGCGGCGGCAGGTGGCGAGAGGATCGACGCGTCCGCTCGCTCTCGCCGCCTTCGCCGCCGGTTTCGCGGTGCTGCCCTGGGTCGACGCCGTCGCCGTGCCGGCGGGGGACGAGCCCTACTATCTCCTCCTCGCCGAGAGCGTGGCGAGCGACCACGACTTCGACCTGCGCGACGAATATCGGGGCGACGTCTGGCGCCGTATCGCCCCGCGGCCCCTCGCGCCGCAGCCGGGCGACCCGCTCGGTCCCGCCGGCCAGATCTACTCGCGCCACGAGTCGCTCTTTCCGGTCTTCCTCGCCCCTTTCTGGGCGGCGGGCGGAACGCTCGGCGTTCGCCTCGCCCTCATGTTCGTCTGGGCGCTCCTCTCGGAGCGTCTCTATCGCGCCGCGATCGCCTGGAGCGTGCCCGGCCGCGGTGCCTTCCGCGCCTGGCTCGCCGCCAGCTTCCTGCTGCCGCTGCTGCTCTTCGCCCACACCGTCTGGCTCGAGGTCCTCGCCGCGCTCGCCGTGGCGATCGCCCTCGAAGCGCTGGCGAGGCGGCCGGAGGTGGCGCCGCGCCAGAGCGCCCGCTCAGCGCTGACGACCGCTCTGGCGCTCCTGCTGCTCCCCCTCCTCAAGCTGCGCTTCCTGCTCCTCGCCGGCCCGCTGGCGCTGCAGGCGCTCTTCCGGCGCGCCGTCGCGCCGCGCCTGCGCGCTCTCGCCCTGCTCGGCGTCGGCGCGGCGGCGGGATTCGCGATGCTCTGGAACTGGAGCCGCGTCGGACGGCTGCTCCGCGTCTACGACCTCTCGCGCTGGATCGCCGACGACCTCCCGACGCTGGCGAACCTGCCGCGCATCGCCGGCCTCTTCTTCGACAGCGCTTTCGGCCTCGCGGGCGGCGCCCCTTTCTGGTTCCTCGCCATTCCCGGCGCGGCGCTGCTCCTCCGGCGGCGGCGCGAGGCCCTTTGGGCCTTCGCCGCTTTCGTTCCCTATCTTCTGCTCGTGACTTCGATCCGGGAGTGGTACGGCGGCTGGTGTCCCCCCTTCCGCTTCGGCATCGTCCTGCTGCCGCTGCTCACCGCGGCGCTCGCCGCCGAGCTCGCCCGCCCGCCGCGCCCCATCGAGCGCTTCTTCCACGCGGCGCTTTTCGGCGCCGGCGCCGCCTTCGCGCTCGCCGCGCTGATCGAGCCTCGCTGGTCGCTGAGCTTCGCCGACGGGCGGACGCAGCTGCTCGACCTCGCCACGGCGCCGTTCCGGGCGGACTTCGCGCGCCTGCTGCCGAGCATGATTCGTCCCCGCCTCGCGACCTGGCTCTTCCCGGCGGTCGCGCTCGCCCTCGTGCTCCTGGCACGCCGCGCCGCACCGGGCGCGACCCGGCACGCCTGGAACCCGGCGGCGGCGGCGCTGCTGCTGGCGAGCGCCGCCGCGATCGTCGCGGCGCACGAGCTGCCGACCCGCGTCGCCGAGCTCGAGGATCCCTGGGTCTACAAGGGCGGCGGCACGCTCGAGCCCGATCGCTGGATGCCGGACCGCACCCGCTTCACCGGCGGCTGGCGGCTCTTCGGCGCCCAGGCCGCCTCCCTCCGGCCGATCCCCGGCGGCGATCGGGTCGTGGTCGCGGCGCGCTTCCGCGCCGCGCCGGGAAGCACGGGCGGGACGACGCTCGAGCTCGCGAGCGGCGATCGCCGGCTCGGCGCCTGGAGAGTGGCGCCGGGCGACTCCTGGCGGGTCGAAAAGCTGGCGCCGGTCGACTGGCGGCCGGGGGACGAGCTCGAGCTCCGGGTCGACGCCGACCCGCCCGGCGGCCGCGCCGCCGTCGACGTCGACCGGCTCGAATTCACCTGGCACTAGCTCCCGGCACCCGGACTCCTCGGACCGGCGCTCCTTCCGCCGGCCAGCTGTGCTAGCTTGCTTTCGAGCCCCACAACCGAATCAGGAGGTCAGGATGCGCGACGCTCGTGTGTTGTCGGTTTCCGATGTCCTCACGACCCTCGTCGCCGTCGCGGCGTTCACCGCCGCGGCGCCGCTCGCGGCGCAGGGCGCCGCGAAGCCGAGCGACGACCAGATCATCGCCAGTGCCATGAAAGCGGCCCCGGCGACCATCACGAAGGCCGCGACGATCATCGCCTTCAACGAGGACGGCACGCAGCGCACCGTCCGCAAAGGGACGAACGGCTGGACCTGCCTTCCGGACAGCCCGGCGACGCCGGGACCCGACCCGATGTGCGCCGACGCCAACGCGATGGCGTGGATCGGCGCCTGGCTGAATCACCTGCAGCCGGCGCAGGGCAAGGTCGGCATGATCTACATGCTCGAAGGGGGCACCGACGCCAGCAACACCGACCCCTACGCCGCCGCGCCGGCTCCCAACAATCACTGGGTCAAGACCGGGCCCCATCTGATGATCGTCGGCGCCGCCACGATGATGGCGGGTTATCCGCGCGCTGCAGAGCCGGACACCTCCGCGCCCTACGTGATGTGGGCCGACACCCCTTACGAGCACCTGATGGTGCCGGTGCACTGAGCGCCGGCCGAGAGGAAACGACATGAGGACGAGAACGACGGTGGTGACGCTGCTCGCGTTGATCGGGCTGGGCGCCGCGAATCGATCCGGGGCGGCGGCGCCCGCGCCCCCGCCCGCCGGCCAGCAGATCGCCGCCGCCGTTCTCGCCGCGCCCGAGGACCGCCGCGCCGGCGCCACCGTGCTCGGCTACGACCCGGCGGGCGCGCTGGTTACCCTACGCGCCGGCACCAACGACCTGATCTGCCTCGCCGACACGCCCGGCGACGACCATTTCAGCGTCGCCTGCTACCACGTCTCGCTCGAGCCCTTCATGAAGCGCGGCCGCGAGCTGGTCGCCCAGGGAATCAAGGGCGAGGACCGCATGATGCGCCGCTGGCAGGAGACCGACGCCGGCACGCTGCCGATGCCGAAGACTCCGGCGACTCTCTACGTCCTGACCGGCAAGGGCTACGATGCGGCGACCGGCACGGTCGACGACGCCTACCTCCGCTTCGTCGTCTACATCCCCTACGCCACCCAGGAGTCGACCGGCCTGCCGCTCTCCCCTTCGGCGCCCGGCGCCCCCTGGCTGATGTTCCCCGGCACCGCCGGCGCGCACATCATGATCGACCCGCCGAAGGCCGAAGCGCCGGCGGTCACTCCGGAGCCTCGTCCTTGATCGCGCGAAAGGCGAGGTAGTAGCCGGTCAGGAAGCGGGTCGGCCAGCCGGCGAGCCGCTCGAAGGCGACGAGGAACGCGACCAGCGGCTCCTCCCCCAATCCCAGCCAGGCCACGGCCTTCGCCGCCCAGATCGCCGGTACACGCGGCGCGTGGGCCACCGCGCGGCGCTCGACGACGCGCAGGCCCGCGGCGGCCAGCTCGCGTTCCGCCTCCGCCCTCGTGAGCGTGACGCCGACGAAATAGGGCACGAAGCCGAGCCTCTCGAGCAGGCCGAATGGGAGCCGATTGCGAAGCCAGACGACCGGATTGTGGGGATTGTCGAGCGTCAGCAGGAGAGTGCCGCCGGGAGCGAGCACGCGGGCCAGCTCGCGCAGGCCCTCGACCAGGTGCGGGCGCTCGCTGAAGTGATCGAGCGACGAGCCGGAGAGGATTCCGGGCAGCGAGTTCGAGGCGAGCGGGAGCGCGCGCAGATCGGCGACCAGGAGACGCGATCTCGCCGCGGACGGCGCTCGCCGCCGCGCGAAGCGAGCGGTGCGCAGCGAAAGGTCGATGCCCATGGCCTGCTCGCCGAGGTCGAGCAGCGGATGATGCGCGCTCACGGCCTCCTCGAACAGGTCGGTCTTGAGCATCGGACCCCTGTCCGGCGCCAGCCAGTCGCCGACGAGCGCTCCGTACACCCGCCGCATATACGGGTACCAGGCGCCGCTCGGAGCGGCGTCCCGGACTCGATGGATCGTCTCGTCCCAGTAGCGGGAACTTGCGGACAGCGCGGAGGTCATCCCTTCTCCTCCCGCCGGGACGAGGCCCGGCGGCCCAGTCGCGGGACTTCCGCTCTCACCAGCACGGAATCGGATCGGCGCAGAGTATCATCGCGAGCGATTCCTCCAGATCCCGAGTCGAACGGAGTGCTCCGCTCATGATGCGAGTCCGCGCGCGCGCCCGCGAGCTACGCTCAGCGGGGGAATTCCTGCGCGGACTCGGCCCCTTTCTCGCCCGACCCGCCGCTTCCGGCGATCCGCGCGCGCGGCTCGAGCGCCGCCTTGCCGAGCGCGAGTCCGCCTTCGCGGACCTCCTTCGCCTCGCCGTCCACGAGCGGCCCGGCAGTCCCTATCGCCGGTTGCTCGCCTGGGCCGGCGTGACGCCGGGAGACATCGAGTCCCTGCTCGCGACGGAGGGCCTCGAGACCACGCTCGAGAAGCTCCACGATGCCGGCGTTCGTCTCTCGCTCGAAGAGTTCAAGGGACGAAGCCCGATCGCGCGCCCTGGCCTCGACCTCGACACGCACGCCGGGGACTTCGACAACCCGCTCACCCGCCGGCACTATGCCGCGCAGACCGGCGGCTCGACCGGCGCGGCGCGCGCGGTGCTCGTCGATCTCGACCTGCTCGAGCACGAGAGCGCCTACCACGCGCTCTTCCTCGCCGCCGCCGGAGCGACTGGCCGCCCGGTCGGCATCTGGCACCTGGCGCCGCCCGGCGCGGTCGGCCTCAAGTGCGCCCTCATTCAGGCTCGCCTCGGACAGCCGGCCGAGCGCTGGTTCGCGCAGAACCGGCTGCAGGACAGCGAGCTGCGTCACGCGCTCTTCACCCGCGCCGCGCTGCTCGCCAGCCGGCTCGCCGGGGCTCCCCTGCCAACGCCCGAGTTCGCGCCTGCCCGCGCCGCCGCGCGCATCGCCCGCTGGCTCGCGCAGCAGCGCGACCAGGAAACGCCGGCGCTTCTCTCGACGACCGTCAGCGGTGGAGTGCGCGTCTGCGCCGCCGCGCTCGACGAGGGGCTCGACATCCGCGACACGCTCTTCGTCCTGGTCGGCGAGCCCTACACCGCCGCGCGCGCGGAAGTCGTCGCGCGCACCAGCAGCCGGGCTTTCTGCCACTACGCCATGACCGAAGCGGGCCTGATCGGCCTCGCCTGCTGCGCCGCGGGACAGCCCGACGCCGTCCACCTGCTCGACGACAAGGTCGCGACGATCGAGCGACCGCGCCGTTTCGGATCCCTCGGCGTCGAGCTGCCGGCCCTCGTCCACACGACGCTGCACCCGGCCTCGCCGAAGCTGATGATCAACGTCGAGAGCGGCGACACCGGCGTGCGGGAACCGAGCGACTGCGGCTGCGGTGCGCTGCCGGCGGGCTTCCGAACCCGCCTGCACACCATCCGCAGCTACGAGAAACTGACCAGCGAAGGGATGCACCTGCTGGGCGTCGACCTGCTCGGCCTCGTCGAGGATCATCTGCCGGCCACTTTCGGCGGCCGCCCGACCGACTATCAGCTCCTCGAACGGGAGCGGGACGGCCTGCCGGTCGTCAGCCTCCTGGTGCGCCCCGAGGTCGGCGAGCTCGACGAGCGACGTGTCGTCGAAAGCGTCCTCGCCTTCCTGCGCGCCCGCGGCGCCGGACAGCGGTTGATGGCGGACGTCTGGAAAGAGGGACAGACGCTGCGCGTCCTGCGCGACGCTCCCCACGCCACCGCCGGCGGCAAGATCCCGGCCCTCCGGACGCTGGCGGAGTGACGACGATGCTGGTCTTCCTGCAGTTCGACTCACCCGCGCTTCCGCTCGTCGAACGATTGCTGGCCGCAGGCCGTCTGCCGGCGCTCGCCGGCCTCCGCCAGCGCGGCGACTGGCAGAGCCTCGACGCGCGCGCCACCATCCTGCAATCGGCGACCTACCCCACGCTCTGCACCGGCATCGACGTCCGCCGGCACGGTATCTACTCGGCCTTCCTCTGGTCGGCGGCCGAGCAGCGCGCCCGCTTCGCCCAGACCTTCGACAAGCCGGAGACGATCTGGGAACGCCTCGGCCGCGCCGGGCGGCGCTCGCTGATCGTCGATCCGCTTCTCGCCTGGCCCCCGCGCGAAATGGCCGGTGTCTATCTCTGCGGCTGGGGTTTCGAGGATCGGATGGTGCTGCAGAACCGCGCCCTTCCTCGCTCCGTCCGCCGCGACTTGGCGCGCCGGTTCGGTCCGCCGCCTCCCCTCGACGACGTCTACGGCACGCGCAGCGTCGCCACGCTGCTCGAGTGGCGACGCCACCTGGCGGCCGCCCCCGGGCGCGCCGCCGACGCCACCCTGGCCCTGTTGGAGCGGGAGAGCTTCGACTTCGTCTGGGTCAACTTCCCCGCCGCGCACAAGGCCGGGCACCAGTTCTGGGACGCCAGCAGCGTCATCGACGAGCCGCTCGACGCGGCGGCGGAGCAGTCGCTGGGGCGCGCCATCGAGGAGGTCTACGTCGCGGTGGACGCGGCGATCGGCCGCATCGTCGCCGCCTTGCCGTCCGACGCCGACCTGGTCGTCTTCTCGCCCACCGGCATGGCGGCGAACACCAGCCGCGCCGACATCCTTCCCGCCATGCTCGACGCTGTCCTGGCGGGCGGGCGGCGCCCGGCGAGCGCGGCGCCACGCTCGCCGATCTGGAAGCTGCGGGCGTCGGTGCCCGCACGCTGGCGCTCCCGGATGGCGCGTGCCCTCCCCGACGATCTCGTCGCCGACCTCACGACCCGCCTCTACCTGCGGCGCGCCGGCCCGCCGCCACGCGCGATCGCGGTGCCGGGCGAGAACAAGGGTTACATCCGGTTCAACCTCGGTGGGCGCGAGCGCGACGGCGTCGTCGATCCCGCCTCGGTCCAGGCGCTGGCGGCGGAGATCGCCGAGGGACTGAACACCTTTCTCGAACCGGACGGCACGCGCACCGTCGAGCGCGTCCTGCCGATGTCGGAGATCGCGGGCGGCGAGAGCTACTCGGCGGGGCTTCCCGACCTCGTCGTCTTCTGGAACGACCGGCCGGCGGCGGGCGCCGACCGCGTCCGCTCGCCGCGTTTCGGCAACATCGCGCGCGACGGTGTCGGCAGCGGGCGCTCGGGAAACCACGTCGACGACGCCTGGGCGCTCCTGCTGCCCGCCCGCGCGCGGCCGCTCGATCCCGGCCGCCCGCCGCGGCTCACCGATCTCGGCGCCACCGCCTGCGCGCTGCTCGGCGCCGACCTCGAAGGACTCTCGGGGACGGCGCTGCTCGAACGCGGAGAGAGGGAGATCTGATGCCGGGTTGGCGTGAACGAATCGCCAGGCCCCTCTGGTACGCCCATCCCGCACGCCCGGGCCCCGAGCTCGCGCTGCTCGAGGCGAGCCAATGGTGGCCGCGCGAGAAGGTCGAGGAGCTCCAGTTGCGCCGCCTGCGGGAGCTCGTCGCCGCCGCGCGGCGGATTCCCTTCTACCGCGAGCGCTTCGCGACGGCGGGGGTCGCGCCGGAAGATCTCCGCTCGCTCGAGGACGTGCGGCGGCTGCCGATCCTCGAGCGCGAGGAGGTCGAACGTCTCGGCCTCGCCGGCCTTCGCGCTCCGGGGAGCTGGGGCATGAAGGCGCGCAGCTCCGGCTCGCTCGGCAGGCCGGTGCACTTTCTCTGGCCCCTCTCCGAGATGCGCTGGCGCGACGCCTGCGAGGCGCGCGCCCATGCCTGGCTCGGTGCCGCCATCGGCGAGCGCCGGCTGGAAGTGCGCTGCCGTCCCGTCGGGCCGGCCCAGCGGCTCTCGGCGCTCCTGCTCAATGCCGACGCCCTGCACGCGCCGACGATCGTGGACCGCCGGGTCGTCGCGCGCCTCATTCGTTCGGCCGAGCGCCATCCACCGGCGCTCGTCTGGGGAGTCTCGAACGCGCTCTATGTGGTGGCGCTCGCGTTGATCGAAGAGGGGCGCCGCGTGCCGGCGCGCGCCTGCTGGAGCGGCGGCAACCACTTGCACGAGCACTACCGGAAAGCTCTCGGCGAGGCCTTTGCTTGCCCGGTCTACGAGCGCTACGCGACCATGGAGACCGGTCTGGTCGCCCACGAATGCGTCGAGGGCGGCTCGCTGCACGTCCCGGCCGAAGGGATCCTCGCCGAGATCGTGCGCGCCGACGGCTCCCCCGCCGCGCCCGGCGAGACCGGCGACGTCCTGCTCACCGCGCTGCACAATCCGGCGACGCCCTTCCTTCGCTACCGGGTCGGCGACCGGGCGATCGCTCCAGAGTCGACGGTCTGCTCCTGCGGGCGGGGGCTGCCGGTCTTCGGCACCGTCGCGGGCCGCGCGCGCGACGTCCTCCGCACGGCGGCCGGTGCGAGCGTCGGCCCGCGCCAGGCGGTCGAGGCGATGCGTCCGGTGATGGCGAGCGTGGTCGACTTTCAGGCAATCCAGGAGGCCGACCGGAGCCTGCAGATCCTGCTCGTCCAACGCGACCTGCCGCGTGCGGCGGCCGACCGCGAGACGGTCGCGACGATCTTCGACCGCCTGGTGGCTCCCCCTCGCCCGACGCGGGTCGAGCGCGTCGACTCCATCGCCCTCACGCCGGGTGGCAAGCTGCGCACCATCGTGGCGCGCTGAAGGCCGGCGTCAGCCGGCGCGCCGGTGCGGATGGAGCCGGATCTGCTCGTAGCGCTCTTCGACCTGGTCCCGCCCCATCTGGAACTGCAGGCCGAGGAGCTCTTCCAGCTGCGCGCGCAACGGCGCCGTTTCCGCCTCCTCCCGCACCGCGGCGACCGAGCTCGCCTCGAGCGCCCGCAGCTCGGCGTCGACCTCCGCGGCCAGCCACCCCTGGTCGAACCGGCGCTCGGCGAGCAGCCCGCAGAAGGTTCCGAATTCGAACGCGTCGCGATTCCGGACCGCGGCGCGCAGTTGCTCGAAGGCGACCCGGCTCCCCCAGTCGTCGGGGGGTGGCTGGGCCGCCCGTGGCGCCAGGGCGACCCGCCGCAGTGCCTCCGGCTCGATCCGTTCCAGCGCGGCATGGAGCTCGAGGTGAAGCGCGGTGCGGTTGCGCTGCAGCACCACCTGGTTGCGCCGCTGCCATTCGGCCGGAGTCGCCCGGCGGTTCTGCAGCAGCAGCGGCAGGCGGCGCTCGAGCAGCAGCCGTTCGCGCGGCTGCCAGCCCAGCCGCGAACGCGTCCGCCGGGCGTCGACCGGCATGGTGCGATCGATGTAGCCGGCCATCCAGGGGCGCTCGAAGGGGCGGCTGCCGAGCGCGCGGCCGAGCAGGTCGCGCGCCACCATGCCGACGCGGCAGACCGGCACCGGCAGCGCCGGCGACGGCGGCAGCTTGCCTTCGTCCGAGCGCGCCACCCGTTCGAAGAGGAACCGCAGCGACGTCGGCTCGTCGGGACTCGCGATCAGGACCTCGGCGGGCTCGAGCTCGTCGCTCGCGCCGAGCAGGCGGATCAGGAACTCCCGGACGTCCTGGACGTGCAGGTAGGGAATGGCGAACTCGCCGCGCCCGCCGAGGATGCCGCGATCCCAGGAGGCCGACCGCCAGCGCTCGAACGAGACGAAGAGCGGCGGATACTCGAGCCAGTCCGAGTAGATCGCGGCCAGCCTCACGATGGCCGACGGCACGTCGGCGAACTCGCGCAGCAGCGCTTCGCCGCGCCGCTTGGTGATCGCGTAGGGATGCGGGCCGTCCGGCGCGCTCGCTTCGTCGAGCCGCACGCCCGCCGGAGGGAAATCGGAGGCGGCGAGCGAGCTCGCGAAGACGAAGCGGCGCAGTCGCAACGCGCGGCACTCCTCGAGCACGTCGCGCAGGGCGTCGACGTTGGTGCGCTGGTAGTCGGGATGCGGCTCGCCGGTGAAATCGTAATAGGCGGCGAGATGGACCACGAAATCGGCGCCGCCCCCCTCGCGGATGCGGCGGAAGGCGCCCGCCAGCGCCGCCCGGTCGCAGAGGTCGACCTGCAGCCAGGAGACGTTCGGGTGCGGCGGCACGCCGCAGTAGCTCTGCGAGCTGCGCGCCAGCGCGACGATCTCGAAGTCCTCGCGCAGCGCATCGATCAGGTGACGTCCGATGAAGCCCGACGCCCCGGTCAGGATCAGGCGCGGCCGCGGCGCGAAGCGGATGCTCGCCACGGGGAGCGTACCGCGGCCGGCCTTCAGCGCTTCGTCCTCGGCGCGCTCGAGAGCGGCGCGCGCCGGGTCCGCGGCCCCTTCCGGCGCCTCGGGACGGACGAGCAGGAAGCGCTGCGGCGTCACCGCCGCGCAGGCGCCGATGACGTTCGCGAGCTCCCCGCCGGCCGCCGCGATGGTTCCGTCCGGCGACGGATCGGCGCCGACATAGATCACCAGATCGACGTTGCCGCTCTCGCCGATCGCCTCGAAGGCGTTCCGGACCCGTTCGCGATCGGCGAGATCGACCTGCAACCAGGCCCCGGGCTCGACCCCCGGAGCGCCACACTCCTCGATCGAGCGCGGCGTGACCACGAAGACGCGATGCTCCTGCCGCAACGCGTCGGCGACGTGCCGGCCGATCTGCAGAGAGGAACCCGCCACCACCAGGCGCGGACGACGAAAGACTCCCCGTTGGGCCATGCGCTCCCCGACAGGCGCCTCGGGAGAACGGGGAGGGGGGAAAGGAGCGCCGCCTGACTCCAGGCGGCGCTGCTTGACCGTCGCACCCGAGGCGCCCTGTGCAAGAGGTACCACGGCCCCGGCCGGCAACCGCCACCCGGGCGGGCGGGAGACCCGAAGCCGAAGCGCTTCGATCGTGCCCGCGGCTCTGAGAGAATCCCCCGCCGAGTCGCCCCCACTCCGGAGCCCGCCCATGCCCTCTCGCTCACTTCGTCCCCTTCTCTCTCTCGCTCTCGCACTGCTCGCCGCCCTGGCGCTCGCCACGACGGCGGCTCCCCTCGCCGCGCAGGAGAGCCCGGCCGACGCGGCAGTGAACGAGGCCGAGGACAACGCGATCAATACCGGCCCCGAGGGGCTCAACACCGCGCAGCAGGCGCGGATGCACCTCACCGGCGGCAATCGCGCCGTGTCGCAGGCCGAGAAATTCGACAAGAAGGCCGCCGCCGCGACCAGCGAGGCGGACAAGAAGGAGTATCGCGACAAGGCGAAGGCCTCCTTCGAAGAAGCGATCCAGGAGTACCAGTCGGCGCTCAAGCAGGACCCGAAGCTCGTCGACGCCTGGGTCGGTCTCGCCAACCTGATGATCAAGTCCGGCCACTTCGACCAGGCGATCGCCACCTTCGACCGCGCCCTGGCGCTCGACAAGAAATCGACCGCGGCGCTGGTCGGCAAGGGGCGCGCTTACCTCGCCACCTTCAAGGTCGCCGAGGCGAAGGCGGTCTACGAGGAGCTGGCTCTCGACAGCGCCAAGGCGGCGAAGGGCTTCCTCGCCGAGTTCCGAGCCTGGCTCGAAGCGCAGCGCGCGCGGCTCGGTCCCGAGATGGCCCAGGCCGTCGCCGAGCTCGACGCCTGGCTCGCGGAGCGCGAGAAGAAGTAACCCCGGTGCGAATCGGGACGGGCTAGACTGCCTTTCGGTCCCCGCCCCCCATGACGCTCGCGCTCCAGCCCGGCAGCACCCTGCTGCATTACAGGATCGTCGCGCCGTTGGGCGCCGGCGGCATGGGTGAGGTCTATCGCGCCGTCGACAGCACGCTCGGGCGGGAGGTGGCGATCAAAGTGCTGCCGACCGCCTTCGCCAGCGATGGCGAGCGCTTGGCGCGCTTCGAGCGCGAGGCGCGGCTGCTCGCCTCGCTCAATCACCCCAACATCGCCGCGGTCTACGGCCTGCATGAGCTCGCCGGCAATCGCTTCCTCGCCATGGAGCTGGTGCCCGGCGAAGATCTCGCCCACCGCCTCGAGAACGGCGCGCTGCCGGTCGACGAAGCGCTTGCCATCGCACGGCAGATCGCCGACGCGCTGGCCGCCGCGCACGAGCAGGGGGTCGTCCACCGTGACCTCAAGCCGGCAAACGTCCAGGTCACCGCCGACGGACGCGTCAAGGTACTCGACTTCGGGCTGGCGAAGGGGCTCGACGTCGGCGCCGGCGACTTGGCGCACTCTCCGACGCTCACTTTCGGGGCGACAGTCGAGGGCGTGATCCTCGGCACCGCCGCCTACATGAGCCCCGAGCAGGCACGCGGCCGGCCGGTCGATCGGCGCGCCGACGTCTGGGCGTTCGGCTGCGTGCTTTGGGAGATGCTGACCGGCCGCCGGCTCTTCGGCGGCGAGACGGTCTCCGACACGATCGCGGCGGTGCTGCGCGCCGAGCCCGACTGGAACCGGCTGCCGGACGAGACGCCCGCCGCGGTGCGGCGCCTGCTGCGTCGCTGCCTCGAGCGCGATCCGGCGAAGCGGCTGCGCGACCTCGGCGACGCCCGCCTCGATCTCGACGAGCCGCCGGCCCGCGCCGCTCCACGGACGACGCTGCTTCCCGCCGCCAGCGCCATCGATCGCCGACCCTGGGCGATCGCCGGCCTTTCGGCGCTGATCGCCCTGGCGGCGCTGGTCTGGGCGCTGACCCATCGCGCCATCGTCGCCCCGGTCGCCAGCTCGAGTCCGATCCGCTTCACCATCTCGGATCCGCCCCTCGCCGACATCCTCCATGACGGCCGAATCGCGATCTCCCCCGACGGCAGCCGGCTCTTCTGGATCACCGCGCGCGCCGGGCGAACCGTCCTGGTGAATCGCTCCCTGGCGACGCTCGAGAGCCAGGAGATCCCCGGCAGCGAAGACCTCTCCGGCATCGCCGCCGTCGCCGCCGACGGCGCCAGCGTGGCGATCACCCGCGGTCGGGCGATCGAGTGGCTCGCACTGCGCGGCGGCGCGCCGTTGCGCCAGGCGGCGATGAGGCGCTTCCGCGGCGCCGCGCTCGCTCTCGACGGCGCGCTCTGGTTCTCGCCAGCCACCGAAGCGGGGATCCTCCGCGCGGCACGAGATGGCGGCGAACCGACGCCGATCGTTCTTCCCGACCCCGCCGCCGGCGAGCGCAGCTTTCGCTGGCCGACGCTGCTCCCCGGCGGCGAAGTCGTCCTCTTCACCGTCGCCACGATCGATCTCCAGAGCTTCGCCGAAGCGCGCATCGAGGCCTACTCGACACGCACGAAGCGGCGAACGGTCGTGGTCAGTCAGGCGAGCTACTCGCGCTTCCTGCCTCCCGATCGCCTCCTGTTCATGCGCGCCGGGGGCCTCTTCGAGGGCAAGCTCGACCTCTCGCGCCTGACCCTGGTCGGCGAGCCGCGGCTGATCCAGGACGGTGTCGCCGACGACGCGCTCTCGGGGCTCGCCGAAGTCGCCCTGGCGGCCGACGGCACCCTCGCCTACGTACCGGGCGGTCTCACGACTTTCCAGCGGCAGCTGCTGGAGATCGCGCCCGACGGCACCACCCGGCCGATCGCTGCCGAGACTCGATCCCTACCAACGGCTGCGCGTCTCGCCCGACGGCAAGACGCTGGCGCTCGACATCGATGCCGCCGCGGCCCAGCTCTGGCTGCTCGAGCGCGATCGCGGGAACACGGGTCCGCGTCACCCGCGCCTGGTCCAACAACTTCCCGGTCTGGAGACGCGACGGGCAGTCGCTCTTCTATCTCTCCGTGCGCGGCGTCCGCAATCACATCTACGAGCAGCGCTCTGGACGGCGGCGAGCCGGTCTCGCGTCTCGATTCGGACTTTCCGGCGGTCCCGATCGACGTCTCTCCCGACGGCGCGCGCCTGCTCTTCAGAAAAGCCGGCGCCACGAACACCGCCGACCTCTGGGAGCTGCCGCTCGATGGCGCCAGCCCCGCTCGGTCCGCTGATCTCCTCGCCTTACGACGAATTTTTCGGCAGCTACTCTCCGGACGGCCGTTGGCTGGCGTTCGCCTCGAACGAGTCGGGCACGTTACGAGGTCTATCTCCAGCCGCTGCCCGGGCCGGGCCGCAAGCTGCGCGTTTCGACCGCAGGCGGCAGATCTGCCGCGCTGGCGCGCGGCGGGCCGCGAGATCGTCTTCGTCGCCGGCGCGAACGGCGAAGAGATCGCCAGCGCGCGCGTCGACCTCGGCTCCAGTCCTTAGGTGGAGCTCGAACGGCGTTGGAAGAGATTCGACGGCCCGGTCCGCGACCTGGACGTGCTGCCGGATGGAAACGTGGTCGTGATCGTCGATTCGCGCAAGGACGCGGTGCCGCCGCCGATCGTCGTGGCGCGCGGTTGGGAATCGGCGGGCAACGGAACCGAACGCCCGTGAGCGACACCACCACCCGCGGCATCCGCGTCGTCGCCCGCAGCACCTACGAGCCCGCGCAGAGCTCGCCGGCGCAGGGGCGGTGGTTTTTCTCCTACCGGATCCGGATCGAGAACATCGGCGACCGGACCGCGCGACTCCTGTCGCGGCTCTGGATCATCACCGACGACCACGGCCACGTGAATCGCGTCGAAGGCCCCGGCGTCATCGGCGAGACCCCGACTCTCGAGCCGGGCGAGTCGTTCGAGTACCAGAGCTTCTGCCCGCTGCCGACGCCGAGCGGCACGATGGAAGGGCACTACGTGATGGAGATCGCCTCGACCGGCGAGCGCTTCGAGGCCCGCATCGCCCCCTTCCCCCTCGCCGCGCCCGGCGCGATCAACTGAGATCGCGCCGGGCGGGATCTCAGAACCGGACCGCCAGGCCGAGCCGCGCGAACAGCGGGTCGACGTTGGCCGACTTGAATCCCTCGAGGTCCGCCTTGGCCTTGATGTAGCGCACCGCACCGGTGATCGCCAGGTGCTCGCCGAGGCCGAGGTCGAGGCCGACCGTGGCGCCATAGGCGGAGTCGGTGCCCCCCTTGTAGATGTCGCCGTTCTCGACCTTCAGGTCCCCCCAGCGCACCCAGGCGACCGTCGGCCCGATCCAGAGATCGACCACCGAGGTCGGGACGAGATGGAACTCGAGCGTGAAGGCGATCGGCTCGAAGTCGACTTTGCCGATCGTGTTGCCGCCGAAATCGACGTCCTGCGTGGCGTGCAGGTAGCTCAGCTCCCAACCGAGGAGCGGGTTCCAGCGCCCGGCGATGCCGGCCTCCCAGCCGAGCTCCTCCGACGCCTTCACCGAATCGACGACGCCCTGGAAGTTCTGGTCCGATTCGCTGAGCGGCGCCACGTAGGACGCCGCGAGGAAGATCTTGGTCCGGTAGGGCTGGTCCTGTTCCGCCGCCGCCGGCGCGGCGACGCCGAGCTGCGGCGGCTGCGGCGAGTGCGACTCCGATCGCGATGGCTCGTCTCATCGAGTCCTCCCTCTGCTCGTCGGCCGCCGGATAGTCCGGCGACGTCCCAGCTGGACGGTGCAACCAGCGAGCCATCGGGGGCGAAGAACTGTGACCGATCTCGCGCCCGGAGGGCGGAATTCGGCCTGCGAAGAGTTGCGGGTCGAGCGGCCTCAGCTCCCCGGCGCAAGCCGCTGCGCGGCCTGGCCGAAGAAGTAGCGCCACCCCTGCGGCGTGCGGACGTAGGTGTCGCTGAACCAGAGCTTGTAGTCCTGCGCCGCGCCGCCCCCCTTGGGCGTGTAGGCGATCCAGAGCAGCGCGGTGACCACCGCGGTGTCGCCGTGCACGCGCACCGTCTGGGTGCCGGCGATCTCCTCCTGGTGGGTGTAGATCGCGTCCTGGTTGCGGGCGGAATCGAGCAGCGCCTTCTTGTCGAAGACCTTGCCGACGCCGATCACCAGCGTGAAGTCGTCCATCAGGATGCGGTCCATCGTGGCGGCGTCGTTCGCCTTCACCGCCGCCTGATACTCGGTGTCGAGCCCTGCGACGGCCGCACGGTCGGCGCCAGCATCGGCGAGCAGCGCCGCCGGCGCCGGCAGCGCGAGAAGGGCGGCGGCGATCAGCGCGAGGCGCGAACGGGCAGCGAGCGATCCGGCCATGGGGCGTCTCCTTTCGGGGTGCCGGCGAATTGTCCCGAAACGCGCCGGCCGGCGCAATCGGTCCCGGATCAGAGCAGCTCGACGGCGTCTCCGACCCGAACGGCGCCCGGCTGCTCGACCTCGGCGTTGAGGCCGAGCACCCCGCCGAGCTGCTCGACGATCGTCCGCAGCACGCGCGGCTCCTGCTCCTGCGTGTCGGGATCGTAGGTCGTCATCACGCAACGCCCGCGCAGGTCGTCGAGGGCGACGATCGCCTCGCCGATGCGCAGCCGCCGCCCCTCCCAGGCGCGCTCCGCGAGCCCGGCGACGCCGCCGATCAGCAGGTTGGGGCGGAAACGGCGGCGATCGAGGCCGAGCGAGTCGATCGCCCCGTCGGTCGCCACGAGGAGGGGCAGAATGTCGAAGCGGTCGAGCGCCGTGGCGGCGCGCACCAGCCGCGCCCCCGGGCCGGCGGCGCGCTCGACGTCGGCGGCGACGCTCGCGTCGCTCCACAGCCGGCCGTCGACCCGGGGCTCGCCGTCCGCGTCCAGCGTGGCCCGATGCGCGAGCAACCGGGGATGGCGGCGCGCGGTCAGGATCCGTCCGCCATCGGCCTCGGAGAAAGCGTCGGCGAGCGGCAGGCGGACCTGCGCGATCCGGTCCCCCGGCACTCCCTCGCGGCCCAGCGTCACGCTCTCGAGCCGCTCCCCCGCCATCGACTTCACCGGATAGCGCCAGATCTCCGCCAGGAACATCGAGCTCGCCTCCCCTGAAACGGCGAAACCGCGCCGCACCCCCTTGGATGCGACGCGGTTTCGCCGTCCGACTGCTGGCTCAGCCGATCGGGATGCGCTCGGCGTTGGCCGCAAGCCAGGCCGCGAAGCCCTGCAACTGCGGGTTGAGCGCGCGCGTCGCCGCGACATCGCGGCTGTCGAGGAAGGCCTGGCCGCGAATCTGCTGGAACTGGAACATGTTTCCCATGTCATCGGCGCCCGGGAAGTCGAAGGCGCGGTAGACCTCGAAGGGGACGTCGTAGAAGTGGACCGGGCGGCCGAGCGCCTTCGCCATCGCCGCCGCCATCTCCTCACCCGAGAGGATCTCGCCAGCGACGCCGAAGCGCTCGCCGACCGCCCCCGCGCCGCGGCGGAAAATGCCGAAGGCGCACCTGCCGATGTCCTCGGCGGCGATGCCCGGCAGCTTCTGGCCGCCGAGCGGCAACGCCAGCACCAGGTTGCCGTCCGGTCCGGGATGCGGACCGGCGCCGAAGTAGATGAAGTTGTCCCAGTAGAACGCCGCGAGCAGGTAGCTGGTCGGCGCCCCTTCGCGCGCGAAGACCTCGTCGGCCTCCCCCTTGGCGTCGAAGTGCGGGACGTTGTAGTTGCCGCGCAGCACCGGCATGCGCGGATCGTCGAGCGGAACCGCGCGGCGGGTGTCTTCGAGCGTCGACCAGACCACGTGCTGCACGCCCGCCTTGCGCGTCGCGCGCGCCAGGGCCGAGGCCTGCGCCAGCTCGCGCTCGGGCGACAGGTGCTCCCAGAAGTTGGTCACGCAGAAGGCGCCGTGGGCGCCGGCGAAGGCCCTCTCCAGGCTCTCCGGCAGGTCGGCGTCCCCCGCCACCACCTCGGCGCCGAGGGCGGCCAGCGCCCGCGCCTTGTCCGAATCGGTCTTGCGGGTGATCGCCCGCGCGGTGTATTCCCCGCTCTTGTCCGCCAGGATGGCGCGCACCAGTCCGCCCCCCTGTGCTCCGGTCGCTCCGACGACGGCAATGACCTTCTTCTGAGCCATGTTCGCTTTCCCTTTCCAGTTCTGTCCTGTGGCGAGGCCTGTGAGGATTTCACAACGTCCGGCGGGGGCAGGATCTTCCCGCCGCTCCCGGCGGACGAGGTCCGCGAGGGCCCTTCGGATCCGAGAGTCGTCCGGCCGAGCGGCGCTACTGCGACTTCTTCTCGAGGCTCTTCAGGTACTCGCTGATAAAGGCCCGGCTAATCTGCTGCGTCGTCTCCGTCACCACG
Source organism: Thermoanaerobaculia bacterium (assembly GCA_963699245.1). GTDB lineage: Bacteria > Acidobacteriota > Thermoanaerobaculia > Multivoradales > JAGPDF01 > JACTMI01. The sequence continues at coordinate 244,240 of OY969426.1, read as the reverse complement.
TGGAAGTCGCCACCGCACTTCGGACAGAGCATCACCTTGTAGTGGGCCTCGTCCGGAACCTCGGTCTCCGTGCCGCACTTCGGGCAGCGGGCTTTCATGCCGTCCATGGTAGACCTGTCGTCGAGGATTGAAAAGACGCCGGAGTGGCCGCGGGGACTCTCTTCGGGGAATGGGACGCTGTCCACCTTCCGATCCCTTTCAACCGTCCGGCCCGGCTCGGAGAGCGTAGAGTGATTCGTGACGTACCGCCTTCGATCTCCCCTCCGAGCTCTCCGGATCGCTCTCTTCTCGGCGGTATTCGTCCCCCTGCCCGCCATGGCAACCGAAGAGCCCTCCTTCCACGTCGTCGCCCGCCTGGGGGAGGCCGAGATCCGCGCCTACGCCCCGGTGATCCTCGCCGAGACCGTCGTCGACGGCAGCTTCGACAGCGCCGGCAACGCCGCATTCCGCCGGCTCGCCGGCTACATCTTCGGCGGCAACCGACCGCGCAGCGGCAGCGCCGCCACCAAGATCGCCATGACCGCGCCCGTCGGCATGCGCCCTGCCGAGAAAGGGTCGAAGATCGCCATGACGGCGCCGGTTGGCATGAAGCCGGCGGCAGAGGGCTCGCCCCAGGGGAGCTGGATCGTCTCCTTCACCATGCCCGGCACCTGGACGATGGCGACGCTGCCCGAACCGACGGACCCTCGGGTCACCTTGCGCGAGGTGCCGGGACGTTCTGTCGCTGCCCTCCGCTTCTCCGGCTTCTGGAGCGCCGATCGCTTCGCGGCGCGCGAGCGCGCGCTGCGCTCGGCTCTGGCCGGCAGCGGCTGGCACGCAGTGGCTGCCGCCGAGTCGGCTCGCTACGATCCCCCCTGGACCCCCTGGTTCATGAGGCGGAACGAAGTGCTGATCGAAGTCGCCCGCGACGACGGTTGAACCTCGCCCGCCGCCTGCGCGTCTCCTACCTCCGAGCGTGGCGACCGTCCCTTCCGGTTCGGCTACCATGGACCTTGCAACGGCGTCGCGAACGCCGGGGAGGTGACGATGTTCCGACGGAAGACGACCACGGAGCGCGCCGTGAAGGCGCTCGATCGCGCCATCGACAAGGCCGGCAAGCGCGTCGACCAGGCGAAGGAGCAGCTCGAGACGATGGCGGCGCGCGGCGCCCGGCAGGCGAAGCGCAAGCTCGAGAAGGCGAAGAAGGAGGCGAGCCGCACGATGACCGCCGCCGAGAAGCGGACGATGCGCGAGATGGCGGCCGCCCGGCGCGAGTCCGGCCGCAAGGTCGCCGCCGTGAAGAAGGCCGCCAGCCGCAAGGTCGCCGCGGTCCAGAAGGCCGCCAGCCGCCAGGCCGCGGCGCTCAAGAAGAGCGCCGTGCGAACGGTCCTGAACGTCGAGCGCGCGGCGGGCCGCGCGGCGACGGCGGCGAAGAAGACGGCGCGGAAGAAGATCGCCGCAGCGAAGAAAGACTGGCAGAAGCTCGAGCCGGAGCAGAAGGCGGCCATCGTCGCCAGCGGCGTCTCCGCGGTCGCCGCGGCGGTCGCCGCCGCCCGGCGGCCGAAGCCGGGCTCGGGAAGTAACGGCTAGGTGATCGCGCCGGCGGGCTGCTACGGCTCGACCGGCGTCAGGTCCCAGACGATCACTTCGAAGGGGCGAAGCAGGATCTCCGTCCGTTCGCCGGCGCGCAGCGTTCGCGGCGGGGCGTTGTCGTAGGGCGAGCGCGCCGTCCACGTCGACGGTTCGCCCGGCGGCAGCTCGAGCGCCGCGCCCGGATCGAGCGCGAAGCCCTGCGCCCGGTCGCTCGGATTGCGCAGGGCGATGATTCCGCGCCCCGGCGCCCACGACGCCTGGCCGTAGACCTCCAGCCGCACCGGGTCGCCGCCGATCCAGTGACTGTCGCGCAGGACGTCCGCGCGCGAGCGGGCCCACTTCGCGGCGGCGGCAAGGTCGTCCCAGTTCCTGTCCGTGAGCAGGTCGGGCGACACGTACATCTCCTGCAACCCCGTTCCGGTCGCGAAGTAGGAGCGCACCTCGGCCGCGAAGTCCCCGCCGGGATCGCTGCTCAGACCCTGCGCCTGCCGCGCGTAGATGATGCCGTGCAGCATCACCGAATTGAGCGGGAAGAGCGGCCCCTGTCGCACGATGCCGCCGTAGGTGTCGGCGTCGCGATAGGTGATCCAGCGCTGCCGGTCGCTGCCCACGCCGGCGAAGGCGTGGTCGTCGCCTCCGCGCCAGATCGAGTCGGCGGTCCGCAGCCAGAACGGGGAGGGCCAGGTCCCCGTCGTCAGGTTGACGAAGAGGCCGGGCTTCATCGCGCGCAGGTCGCCGACCAGGGCGATCGCCGCCGCGAAGTCGCTGTCGAACTCGCTCCCCGCCGTCACCTTGTCCGGACTGCCGGTGCCGTCGAGCTTGAACTGGTTGATGCCGTAGATCCGGAGCAGGTCGAGCGCGATCTGGCGGAAGAGCGCGTAGTAGCGGGGTCCCGAGAGGGCCAGCCCTTCGTCGTCCACCTCGTAGCCGGCGGCGCGCGCCGCGGCCAGGCGCGCCTGGCGCGGCGGCCCGTACCCGCCCCAGGGGGAGAGCCACACGCCGGGCCCGGCGCCGATCTTCGTCGTCGCTTCGCGCAGCGCGGCGAAGCCGTTCGGGAAGTCCTTGCTGAACTGCCAGAGCCTGGAAGTATCGTCCCAGCCGTCGTCGAAGAGAAACGAATCCATCGTCACGCCGCGCTCGCCGACCAGCTTCCTCCCCCACAGCTCGACGACGTGCAACGCCTCCGCCTCGGTGTACGGCGTGAAGTAGCCGATGTCGTACCAGGAGTTGTAGTGCAGGAAGGTGCGGAAAGGGGCGGCACGCTCGTTCTCGAGATAGGCCTGGAAGCCGCGCCGCAGCTGTCCCTCCGGCGCCACGCCCAGCACCGCCGAGAGCTCGACCGGGATCCCCGCCCGCAGGGGCAGCGCACGCCGCAACCGGAAGCCCGTGTGCCCCTCGACGACGCGCGTCTCGGCCATCGGATGCTCGAAGCCCAGGAAGCTCTCCCCCGCCACCACCGGCGAGCCGCTGGTCAGCCCCGCCGCCCGCGCGCCGTCGAGGTCGAGATCGAGCAGGCGGATCTCCTGGAGGTCCACCTCGCCGCCGGCGCGCAGCACGAGCTCTTCGCGCACGTAGTTGGTGCCGTCGCGCAGCAGCGCGCTCCAGCGCGCCACGAGTCCGCTCACCGGGTCGACGAGCGTCGCCGTGAGGGCGACGCCGGCGCGGCGCTCGGCCGCGCGCGCCGCCGACGGCTCCCCGGTGACCGGCACGCAGGCGAGTGGCGTGTCGAGACGGAAAGCGCTGGCGGCGATCCGCCGCCCATCGCGCGCCGTGAGCGCGAAGAGCTCCCCCTCGAGCGCCAGCGAGCGTCCGGTGAAGTGGTTGTCGAGCGCCACGCCGCGCAGCTGCCCCTCGACGACCGCGACCGCGAGGTGAAGCGCGGCGTTCGAGAGATCGCCCCCCGCTCCGCCGGCGATGCAGCGCGCCGATCCCGGATCGAAGGGCAGCCACGGAGGTTCTCCGGCCGGCAACGCGGCGGGCGCCGCGCACAAGCGCGGCGAGAGAGAGCGCGCCGGCGAGACGAAGGCAGGCTCTCACGGCGCCGTCCCGGAGCCCTGCAGGCGCCGCACGACGACGAGCGTCAGGTCGTCGCCCAGGTGCGGCGACGCCGCGAACGCGATGACGCGACGGACGAGCTCGTCGGCGAGCTCGGACGCCGCGGCGAGCCGCTGCTCGGCGAGCGCGCCGAGAACGCGATCGAGGCCGAACGGCTCGCCGCCCGGCCGAGCCGCCTCGGTCAGGCCGTCGGTGTAGAGCAGCAGTCGATCCCCCGGAGCCAGCGTGATCCGCCGCGCGCTGAAATGTGCCGCTTCGAAGGCGCCCAGGGCCGGCCCGCAGTTCTCGAGCTCCTCGATTCGCCCGTCCCGCCGGGCCACCAGGCCGGGAGGGTGACCGCAGCTCGCGTACACCAGCTCGCCGCTCGCCGGATCGAGCGCGGCGTAGCAGCAGGTCACGAAGGCCCGCGCCGCCGCTGACTCGCGCAACAGTCGGCTGACGGCCGCCACCGTCCCGGCCGGTCCCCCGTCGATCTCCCGCCGCGCGCGCAGCAGGGCCCGGAAGGTCGCCATGATCAGGGCCGCGGGCACCCCCTTGCCGGCCACGTCGCCGATCACCAGGCCGCGCCGCCCGCCGGCGAGCGGAAAATCGTCGTAGAGGTCGCCGCCGAGCTCGAGACTCGGCCGGCAGAGCCCGGCGATGTCCCAGCCCGGCAGGGCGGGCGCCACTCCCGGCAGCAGGCTCACCTGTACTTCGCGCGCCAGGCGAAGCTGGGATCCCATCTGCTCGAGCTCGACCAGGTGGCGGTGCAGCATCGCCCGCTCGATCGCCATCGCCGCCGCGGCGGCGAAGAACTCGAGCCGCTCGAGGTCGCGAGCATCGAACGCCGCCAGCCGGTCGCTCTCGACGTCGAGCGCGGCGATCGTCCTTCCGTCGACGCGGATCGGCACGACGACCTCCGACAACGTCTCGCGCCGTCCGACGATGTAGCGCGGATCGCTCCGCACGTCGGCGACCAGCACGCTCGCACCGGAGCGAATGGCGTGGCCGACCAGGCCCTCTCCGCCGCTCAGCATGCGGTCGTCGGCGACCGGCCGCTCGAGGTAGCCGCGCCGCGCCACCCCCGCGATCTTCGCCGCCGCCGGCGCGCCCGGCTGCGACGACCACTTCGGTCAGCGCGAAGATGCCGGCGGCGTCGTAGGCGACGACACCGCCGACCGCGTCGAGCAGCCGATCGAGGATCTGGCCGAGGTCGAGCGTGCCGCGGCTGCGGCGGGCGATCTCGAGCAGCAGGTCGCGCTGCTCCGCCGCGGTCAGTTGCCGGGCCATCTCCTCGCGTGCCGACTCGGGCTCACTCGCCATCACCGCCTCCGGCCCAGAGGATACGTGCAGAAGGGCAAGTCCCGCAGCGTGACCGCGTGACCGCGGAGAGTGGCGTTTCGGAGAACCGGGCCGCGAGTCAGGATCCGGCCGGAGCGGCGGCGGCCGCTTCGAGCGCGCGCAGGCGGCGCCAGTTGCGCTCGATGCCGGCCGCGACCTGGTCGAGGTCGAGCTTGACCTTGCCGAAGCGCCCCTGCCCCTCGAAGTAGGCGGCGAGCGCGGCGCGCGAGAAATCGGGCTCGACGTTCACCTCGATGCGGTCGCCGTGGAAGATCTCGAGGATCGGGTAGAGCCCCGAGCGCACCGCGAGGCGCACCAGCTCGATCCCCTCCGCCGGCTCCGACTTCCAGCCGGTCGGGCAGGGCGAGAGGATGTGCAGGAAGCGGAAGCCGCGGGTGTCGAGCGCGCGGCGCAGCTTGCGCAGGGCGTCCTCGGGGTGCGCCAGCGAGAGGCTCGCCGCGTAGGGAATGCGGTGCGCGGCCATGATGGCGAGGATGTCCTTCTTCTCCACCTGCTTGCCGCTGCGGCGTCGTCGACGTCGCGGCGCCGAACGGCGTCGCCGACGAGCGCTGGCCGCCGGTGTTGCCGTAGATCTCGTTGTCGTAGCAGAGGTAGAGGATGTCCTCGTCGCGCTCGGCGGCGGCCGACAGCGTCGCCATGCCGATGTCGTAGGTGCCGCCGTCGCCCGCCCAGCAGATCACCCGCGTCGCCTCGCCGTTCAAGCGCGCGACGTGCGCCAGCCCCGTCGCCACCGCCGCCGCCGAGGCGAAGGTCGCCGCCACCACCGGCGCGCCGTAGGCGCCGTAGGGGAAGGGTCCGGCGGTGACGATGCCGCAGCAGGCCGGGATCACCAGCTGCACCTGCCGCTCGCCGATGGCGCGCGACAGGAAGTTGAGGCCGATCGACATGCCGCAGCCGCCGCAGTTGGTGTTGCCGGGGCGCAGCAGCGGCTCGGCGCGGTCGGCGCGCGTCTGGGCGAGCCCTCCGAGCAGAGGTTCGTGCATCACGCCCACCTCCACGAAGACGCGGCTCGGCGGCGCGCTCGCGGCGCGCCGTGTCGTCCAGGATCTGCTCGATCGTGCTCCGGGCGGATGTCGCCGCCGCCGAGGCCGACCATGTAGTTCTGCACCACGGCGCCGGGCGCCGCGCAGGCGCGGATCTCGCCCCACAGAATGCCGCCGAGCCCCGGGCGAGGTCGCGGTCGAGCACCGCGACGTGGCGTCTTGCCGGCGAGGGCGCGGCGCAGGCCCTCCTCCGGGAAGCGGCCGGAAGAGCCGCACGCGCAGCGCGCCGACCTTGATCCCCCGCTCGCGCGCCGCGTCGACCGCGGCGCGCACCGTGCTGCCGGTCGTTCCCATCGAGACGACACCGCGATCTCGGCGTCCTCCATGCGGTAGGGCACCACCGCGTCGGCGAGCGGGCGGCCGAACTCGGCCTCGAAAGCCGCCTGCACCTCGCGGTAGACCGCCGGCACGCGCCCCATCGCCTCCTGCTGCTGGTGGCGGTGGACCTCGGTCTCGTGCGGGAAGTCGAGGCCGCCGACGACGCGCGGCTTGCTCCGTCAGCCGGTGCGGCAGCTCGAGCGGCGGCAGGAAGCGGTCGACCGCCGCCTGGTCGGGAATCTCGGTCGGCATCATCGTGTGCGAGAGGACGAAGGCGTCCTGGCAGACCATCACCGGCAGCAGGACGCGCGGATCCTCGGCCAGCCGGTAGGCGGCGAGGATCGATGTCGGCACCTCCTGGTTGTCCTCGCAGTAGAGCTGGATCCAGCCGGCGTCGCGCAGCATCGAGCGTGTCGCCGTGGTCGACCCAGATGTTCCACGGCGGCCCGAGCGTGCGGTTGACCGCCATCATCACGATCGGCAGCCGGTAGAAGCCGGCGGCGAAGACGTTCTCGGCCATGTAGGCGAGGCCGTTCGACGACGACGCGGTGAAGGTGCGCGCGCCGGCGAGCGACGCAGCCGATGCAGACCGCCATCGCGCTGTGCTCGCTCTCGACGCGGACGACGTGCCCCTTCTCGATCTCCTCGCTCGCACAGCCGCTCGATGCACTCGGTCTGCGGCGTGATCGGGTAGACGCCGCCGCCGAAGCCGCGCCCGATGCGGTTGGCGCGGGCGGCGAGCGTCGCGGCCGCGGCGGCGGCGTGGTTGGCGCTGATCAGTTCGGGTTGCCATTGCCTCGACCATCTCCATGGCGCTGCGCGGGCACTCGACGACGCAGATGCCGCAGCCCTTGCAGTAGTCGACGTGTAGTCGACCTCGTAGCGCGCGGCTGACCTCGGTCGCGGCGGATGATGCCCTTCGGGGCAGTAGACGAGGCAGGTGTCGCAGCGCGTGCACGTAGCCGCACGAGAAGCAGCGGTGCGCCTCGCGGTAGTCGGGCAGGCCGAGGCTGACCTCGGCGAAGGCGTCGACGCGCTCGCGCCACCGGCAGCTGCGGCTCGACGCGCCGGCGGCCGCCGGCTCGAAGTGGTCGAAGCGGATGTCGGTCGCCGGCACCGCCGCTCGCGGTCGGGGCGCTCGAAGACCTCGACGTCGTCGCCCAGCGCCACGCAGCAGCCGGCCGGCGGCGCGGCGGCCGTCGCCGATGGCGTGGGTCACCGTGCCGTCGCCGGTCGCGACGTCGCCGGCGGCGAAGACCGTCGAGCGGCCGGTCGCCGTCGCGAGAGCCGGCCGCCCTCGAGCTTCCAGCCCGTCGGGCAGCAGCGAGAGGTCGGCCGACTGGCCGAGCGCCAGCAGCACGTGGTCGCAGGCGAGGCGTTCGACGCGATCGGTGACCACCGGCCGGCGGCGGCCGCTGGCGTCGGGCTCGCCCCAGCTCGACCTCGGCGAGCACGCACCGCCTCGACCCGGCCGTTCCCGTCGAAGCCGACCGGCGCGCGCAGCACGACGCATCTCGACGCCCTCGTCGCATCGCCTCCTCGATCTCCTCGCGGATCGCCGGCATCTCGGCGCGCGCTGCGCCGGTAGGCGACGCGTCACCTTCGCGGCGCCGGCGCGCAGCGCGCTGCGCGCGCAGTCCATCGGCGGTGTTGCCGCCGCCGAGCACGACGACGTGCCCGGTCGACCAGCGCGCCGCCCACGCAGGTTGACCCGGTGCAGGAAGTCGATCCCCTGCTCGACGCCGGCAGCTCGCCGCCCGGCGCGTCGAGCCGGGTCAGCCGCTGCAGGCCGGTGGCGAGGATCGACGCCGTCGTACTCGCTCGTCGAGCGCGCGCGAGCGCTCGCGCGTCGAGCCGCTCGCCGAGCGCGTCTCGACGCCGAGCGCGAGGATCGCCGACGATCTCGCGGTCGAGCGCCTCGCGCGGCAGGCGGTAGGTCGGGATGCCCGTGCGCAGCACGCCGCCGAGCTGCGAGCTCGGCGTCGAAGATCGTCACGCCGTGGCCGGCGCGCGCCAGCTCGTAGGCGGCGGCGAGGCCGGCCGGGCCGCCGCCGACGATCGCGACGCGGCGCGGGTTCGTCGAGCTTCGGGATCGCCGGCGCTCGCGACGCGGCGCGCGGTCGCGCGATCCAGCGCTCGAGGCGCGCGGATGTTGACCGCGCCGTCGAGCTCGGCGCGGTTGCACCCCTCCATGCAGGGGGCCGGGCAGACGCGGCCGCAGACCGCGGCGAGCGGCTGGTCGTGGCGCGCAGCACCTTGCGCGCCGGCGATCTCGCCCCCCTTCGCCAGCGCCTGCACGAAGCCGAGACGTCGTTGCCGGCCGGGCACCAGGCGCTGCACGGCGCGAGTGCTTCGACGTAGCGCGGGCGTCTGCGTGCGCCAGGAGCCGGTCTCGAGGCCGGTCGGCGGCTCTCCTCGACGTCGGTCGACGAGCGGGAACGGCGAGCGGCGCGGGCGCCGGGCGCGACCGCCGGCGACCTCGTCCGTCGCGGCGCGCGGAGGCCGCGCGCACCTCGACCGCCTCGTACGCCTCGCGCGCCGCGGCGAGGTTCGAGAGCAGGCCGAGGTCGCGGTAGGCCTCCTCGAGCGCCTCGAACGGCAGGCCGAGCGCGCGCGCGAAGGCGCCGGCGATGGTGGTGTTGACGATCACCACCGATGCGCGTGCCGATGCCGTGGCGCCGCGCGATCGCGGTGGCGTCGACGGCGGCGACGCGGAAGCGCGGGAAGCGCTCCGCCGAGCCGCTCGACCGGCTCGGGGCTGTTGACGAGCAGCGTGCCGCCGGGCGCGAGGCCGGCGACCGACGTCGCCGCCGAGCAGCGTCGGGTCGAGGACGAGCAGGTGGTCGGGCTGGTAGACCTTGTTGCGGTTGGTGATCGGCTGGTCGGCGACGCGCGTGTAGGCGCGCACCGGCGCGCCCGAGCGCTCGCCGGCGTAGTCGCCGAAGGTCTGGACGCTCTTGCCGAGCCGCGGCGTAGATCGCGGCGAGGATCTTCGCGCAGGTGACGCCGCCCTGGCCGCCGCGGCCGTGGAGTCGGATCTCGATGGCCATTCCCACCCTCCCCGGGGTCGCGGCGCCGCTGTCCGGCGCGTGCGCCGCGAGCGATCTTCCGGTTCGGCGAAAAGCTACGCCTGTCGCGGCGCGATCTCGCCCCCCACCCGCGCGGGCGGCTCGCGCCGCGGGGCGGGGGGAGACGCGAGGAGGATGGCGGGCGAAGGTCGTAGGATGCCCGGCATCTTGCGGAGGCAGCGATGACCCGCGCGCCGGGCCCGCCGGTCTTCGTGGTCGGCTGCGGGCGCAGCGGCACCACGCTGCTGCGGCTGATGCTCAACGCCCATCCCGAGCTCGCGATGCCGGGCGAGTCGCACTTCATCCACGAGATCGCGCGCCTGCGGGCGCGCGGGCGCTGGCCGGCACGGCTCGACGAGGCGCCGGCCTGGGAGCGCTGCAAGGACTTCCTGCGCGTCCATCCCTACCTGAGCCTCTGGGGGCTGCCGTGGCCGGTCCTCGAAGCGGCGCTCGATCGTCTTCCGGAGCGCCGCCCGGCGCGAGTCTTCACGGCGATCTTCGAAGCCTGGCGCGACCAGCAGGGAAAGAGCCGCTGGGGGGACAAGACGCCGCCGCACGTCGGCTACCTGCTGCTGCTCGAGCGGCTCTTCCCGCAGGCGCGCTTCGTCCACATCGTCCGCGACGGGCGGGACGTGGCGCTGTCGTTCCGGCAGATCCGCTCCTGGGGGCCGCGCCGGATCGCCTACTCCGGGCACTACTGGTGCTGGCGCGTGCTGTCCGGGCTGGCCGCGGGCGCGCTGCTCGGCCCCGGCCGCTACCGGACCCTGCTCTACGAGGACCTGGTGCGCGCTCCCGAGGCCACCCTGCGCCCGCTGCTCGACTGGCTGGAGCTGCCGTTCGATCCGGCCGTCCTGCGCTACCACGAGACGAGCGCGGCGCGCACCCACCACGCGGGGAAGCCCTGGAAGGGGCACGAAGACGAGCCGCCGAACGAGGCGCTCATCGGGCGCTGGCGGTCGCGGCTCGCGCCGCGCGAAATCGCCAGCCTCGAGCGCCAGGCCGGCCCCCTCCTCGCCCATCTCGGCTACCCGCTCGACGCTCCCCCGCCGGCCCGGCGACAGCGCGCGATCGCCGCGTTCCTCGAGCCCGCCACCCTGCAGGCGATCGGCGCGCGCGCCGCCGCCTGGTCCGGCGGCGAGCGCCGCCAGCGACGGCTCCTCCGCCTCGACGACGCGCTGGGCACGCTCGCCTTCGCGCTGCGCCGCTATCCGGCGTGGGCCCGGCGGACTTTCCGCTGGCAACGGACCGCCGCCGGCATGCTCGCCTGAGCGGCGGCGCCGCTCACGGATTCAGTTTCGGCACCTGGCGCAGCGGGCCCGGGGGGCTCGCCGGGCGCGCGACGAACTGCTCGAGCGAGACCGTGTACTCGTCCTTGTCGCGGTGGTAGCGGATGCAGGACTGGGTCGGGTACCAACCGGCGACCGCGAAGCCCTCGGCGACCGGAATCGGGTAGCAGACCGACGGCTTCGACTGCAGGAAGGCCAGCGTCAGCATCTCCTCGTAGAAGATGACCCGGCCGTCGTAGGCGCCGTAGACCCAGTGCCGCGTGAAGGGCTCGCCCGAGAAGTTGTGGTTCTGCGGGTCGATCAGGTGGTTGCCCATCGCCGGGGCGACGATGCCGAGGTCGAGGTAGTTCGCCGGCAGGTAGTTGCTCGGGAGCGGCTTGCGCGCCAGCGCGAACTGGTCGCAGCGCACCAGCTCGGGGCCGCAGGGGCCGCGCTGGATGGCGAAGATGTTCTCGATCGGCTCGAGATAGAAATGGACGTCGAAGTGCGGCTTGTCGAACACCCCCGGCGGCATGTGCCCGATCGGGTTCCAGTTGAGCAGCGCCCACTTGAAGGGCATGTCGGCCTGTCGCGCGCTCTCCGAGGGGAGCGGCAGGACGCGCTCGTACCAGGCCGAGCACTCCGTCGCGGCATCGATCGTGCCGTCGTTGTTGGCGTCGAAGCAGCGATGCCCGTCGGTGGGCGGCGTCATCGGCAGGCTGGCCAGCGACGCCGCCGAGAAGGCGACGCCGATCGCCTTCGGCGCCCCCTTGGCATCGACCTCGGCATAGCTCGTCACCGAGCCGTCGCCGAGGCTCGCCGGCGTGCCGAGGAGACGGGCCGTCTTGCCGGCGGCCCCGGCGAGGCTGGCGACGGCGAACGCCAGGGTGAAGCAGCAGGCGAAAACGCGCACTCTCATGTCCCCCTCCTTGGAAAGGCGCGATTGTCGCACGAGGCGCGCCGGCGTTGATATCGTCCCCCGAATTTCGGAGAAAACAGAGCCATGTGGAAGCGAGCCCTCAGGATCACGGCCCTCGTCCTCGGTGTCGTCGTCGTCGCCGGCGCGGCGTACGTCGGCGGGACGATCTACCGCTTCGACGCCAGCATGAAGCGGGTCTACGACATCCCGCTGCCGCCGCTCGCGGCGTCGCAGGATCCGGCCGTGGTCGAGCGCGGCAAGCACCTCGCCGAGTCGGTCGGCGGCTGCGCCAACAGCGACTGCCACGCCAGCGACCTCGCCGGCGGCTCGACCATCGAGGCCGGCCCGCTCGGCCGCGTCACGGCGCCGAACATCACGCCGGGGGGCGTCGCGGCCTCCTACAGCGACGGCGAGATCGCCCGCCTGATCCTGCACGGGGTCAGGCGCGACGGCCGGTCGGTCCGCTTCATGCCAGCGCACGAGATCCACTGGCTGCCGGACGAGGACATCGTGGCGCTGATCAGCTACGTCCGCTCGGTGCCGGCGGTCAGCAAGCCGAACGGGCCCGTCGAGATCGGCCTGCTCGGCAAGTTCCTCGATCGCCAGGACCTCTTCGTGCTCGACATCGCGCGGCGCATCGACCACACGCGCCGCGAGACCGCCCCCGCGCCGGCGCCGACGGCGCTCTACGGCGCCTTCCTGGCGCGCAGCTGCACGGGCTGCCACGGCGAGCACCTGTCGGGCGGCAAGATCCCCGGCGCACCTCCCGAGATGGCGATCCCGCTCAACATCACGCCGGACGCGACCGGCATCCGCGACTGGACCTTCGCCGATTTCGAGCACCTGCTGGCGACCGGCCTGCGCCCGGACGGCCGCAAGTTGAACCCGATGATGCCGATCCAGGTGATCAACGCGATGAACGAGACCGAGAAGCGGGCGCTCTGGGAGTACCTGCGGAGCGTGCCGCCGCGGCCGTTCGGGGGGCGGTGACCGCGTTCTCGCGGCTCGCCTCCGCCACCTCGAACCGCAGTCCGAGCGCTTCGACGACGCGCAGGACGGTGGCGAACTCCGGATTCCCTTCGGGCGACAGCGCCTTGTAGAGGCTCTCGCGCCCGAGCCCCGCCTTCCGCGCGACGGCCGTCATCCCCTTCGCCCGGGCGATATCGCCGAGCACCGCCGTCACCAACCCGGGCGTCCCGTCCTCGAGCGCCGCCTGGAGATAAGCCACCATGTCCTCTTCGTCGCGCAGGTGCCTGACGGGATCCCAACGGCGAGTCCTGAGCTTTCCCATTCCGACGCCTCCTAGAGCTCGCGTGCCAGCTCGATAGCCCGCGCGATGTCGCGCTGCTGGGTCCGCTTGTCGCCGCCGGCGAGCAAGATGACGAGGGATGAACCTCGCTGCACGAAGTAGATCCGGTAGCCCGGCCCCCAGTCGATCTTTATCTCGCGCACTCCCTCGCCGACGGCGCCGGTCAACCCGAAATTTCCCAGCGACAGGCGGCGAAGCCTGGCGTCGATTCGAACCCGCGCCTGACGATCCTGCAGTCCGGCAAACCATCGCGCGTAGACCGGAGTCTGCTCGACCTCGATCACGGCCGACTGTATCCTTTGAGATACGCTCGGTCAAGCGGCGAAAAGCGACTCCGTGCAGAACCTCTCGTGCCCACGTCCTCAGGAGACGAGAGCCCACCTCCTCTTCTTGCGCCGCATCGGTGCCTCCGGGCCGAGCAGCTGCGCTGAGCCTGAGCTATCCTCCTGCCAGGTTCTCCCTCAAGCCACCGACACCGACAGCGTCCCAACGCGCCGCCGCACCGCCTTCGGCCGGATCACGATTTCCACGTCGCGGTCGAGGCAGGTCAGGAAGCGCAGCAGGCGCTCGGACGAGAAGCGAGAGAGCTTGTAGTGCTTGAGCTCGGAGACGTGGGGCTGCGGAATACCGAGCAGCCTGGCGATCTGCGCCTGCGGGAACCGGCGCTCGGCGAGGATGTCGTTGATCTGCAGGGCCAGCCGCGTCCGTAGCTGGCGCTCGTCCGGCTCGCTGCGGCCGAGGTCCCGGAACACGTCCCCGGTGCCGACCTCGATCCGGATCCGCTCAGTCTTCTTTGCCATGTCGCACCTCGTAGTCTTCTGCCGCTGCACGCAGCCGGAGTCGCACCAGATCGATGTCTTCTCTCGCCGTGGCCCGGCCTCGCGGCGATTTCTTCTGGAAGCAGTGCAGCACGTAGACCGCTCTTTCGAATCTCACCGTTACGACGACCCGCCAGGTGTTGCCGTGACTGCTTTCGACCAGCTCGAGCACTCCCGCGCCCTCCCCCTTCCAGGGCTTCGCAGCCGGCGGTAAGCGCCCTGCCTGGAGGACCCCCAGAGCGTGCCCGAAGTTGTCGATGACCGGTTCGGGAAAGCTCAGGAGGTCGCGCTTCGACGACCCGACCCAGTGAACGGGTCGCTCGAGACGCGCCAGCCAGCGCCTCATGAAAGAGTATACCGTATTGGATATATCACTCCGGTTCCCTTCCAGACTCAGAGAGGTCCCGCCTCCCTTCTCTGGACGGAATCGGCCGTCTTCGACTTGCTGACGAAGCCGTGGAGCTGACCGGAGGCGACGCCATGACCGACGATCGCTCCGCGAACCCGCCCCCGAAGTTCCCGCGTCCCGCCCCTGCCCATGACCCTTCGAACGAGGACCTCGTGGCCCGGATGCTCCATGCCGATCGCGCGATGCAGCGCGAGCTGCGCTTCATCCTCGGCGAGCTCCCGAAGCTCGACGCCGACCCCGGCTGGAAGGCGCTGACGGCGTACGAGCGGATCTTCGGAGATCGCTGCTTCTAGCGAACGACCGATCCGCCGCGCACGAGGTCCTCGTACATCGCGTCAGGCGCCAGATCGAGACCGTGCGGCCAGCAGACGACACCGTCCTCGTCGAGGAAGGCCTTGGCGAAGTACTCGGGATCCTTGAGCGGCTCGAACATCGGTCCCCAGAGGTCGCGACTCAGATCCACGATCCCGCGCACTCCATCCTCGAATTCGACGTCCAGTCGATAATGCGGCAGGGTCTGGACCTTCACGATCCTCCACATCTCAGTTCTCCTCGCCGAGGCCGGCAATAGGCACCAACGGCTCCCTATTCTCGGCGCGTCGCCAATTCTCGCGCAACTCGGGCCGGTGCATCAGCGCCCATTCCAGCACCAGGCCGACGACTCGGGGCGGCAGTTGGCCGGCCAGAACCCGCAGGCTGCCGATCGTGAATGTCGCCTCGAGTCCGCCATAGGTCGCATGGAAGTGCGGCGGAGGATGATCTCTCACGTACATCTTGATCCTGATCCCGAAGAACCGGCTGATCGTGGGCACCTCTCCACCCCTTCCGAGCGACGCTGAAAGCGCCCTCTCGGAAGGGAGAGACGTATCGAAGAGGCGGCTCCTTGCTCGTTGACCCGCACTGAATCTAGATCGCCGCGAGCCGCTGCACCGTGTCGGGGTAGCGCTCGACCAGCCGGATCAAAAGAGCCGCCTGGGCGTTCGGCCGCGCTCGTCCCTGCTCCCAGTTCTCGAGCGTCCGGAGATTGGTGCGCAGATAGACGGCGAACAGGGCGCGCGAGAGGTTGAGCGTCTCGCGCAGCCGGACGAGCTCCCGCGGCGTGATCTCGGGAGGCGGCGGGAGCTCGACGGCGTGGTGGCGCAGGGTGCGCTTCCCCTGCCGCTCTTCGGCGAGAGCCCGCAGCCCCTCGTCGAGCTCGGCGAACAGGTCCCGCTTCGGAATCCTTCTCGAGTCCTTGCTCGCGGTGCGCTTCATTCCGCCCTTCCGTCATCGAGGTAGCTGTTCCGATGCCGCGCGAAGGCTGCCGGCTCCAGGAAAACAGCCTTCAAGGCGTATTATACGCAACTTGCGTACTCAATGATTTGCGAGGCTCGGGCATTGCGATCCGCATCCTGGCCGACAAGAGACGAAGAGTTGTGCTCCCCCTGACGACACCAAACCTCAGACGGTGCCCTCCGCGGGAAGAGGCATCGCGCGCACCAGCGTGAGAAGTTTCTGCGCGGCCTCGACGAGCTCGGCAAGCAGCGCCTCGTCCACTGGCGCGAATCCTCCGTACTCGATCCGATTCCGGCGCTCATGGCACTTCGCCAACAGGAGCCACGTCGGCTTGTCGAGGCCCAGCGTGTGCTCGAGCGCCGGAAAGACGACGTAGCGCTTCCCAGCGCGATATCCGTGCGCGCGCAGCGCCGCCAGCGCGAGCGCGTGGGCAGCGTTGTACGCGAGGTCGAATCGGGAGTCGCTCGCGATGTCGGACCGCGTCGCGTCCTGCAATCGAGTCTCTGCCGAGCGGAGCAGCCCGAGGAATTCCGCGCGGCTCGCAGCCTCTTCCTGCAGCACGCCGGCGCGCACGAGGTTGTCGAGCTCAGGCCGCGGCATCTTCGCTCCCGAGCACGAAGATCCGCGGCTGGCTCGCGATTCGCTTCGCGAAGGAGTCACCTGAGGCCAGCTCCTTTCGCCACTCGCTCCGGGTGCGAACCGTCGGATTGATCGGACGGGCGAGGATGCGGGCGGCGCGCTCGAGCGCCTCGTAGACCTCGCCGTAGCTGACTTCGTCGCTCACCACCATCAGGTCGATGTCGCTGGCCGCCCGGTCGGTCGCCTTGGCGACGGAGCCGAAGACGAAAGCGCTCTCGATCCTGGAGGCGAGCGGCGCGAGAGCGACGCGAAGGGGCTCGACGAGGCCGACGGTCTTGACGGCGAGGCCGTGCAACTCGGAATAGATCGGCGACTTCGGATCGGCCTGGTAGTGCTTCTGGTTGCCGATGCGCGTCACGGTGACGAGCCCCGCCTCGGCCAACCGCTGGAGCTGCCGGTGTGTCGCGCCGGTGCCGCTGCCCGCGAGCGCGATGATCTCCCCGCTCCTGAAGCGCCGCCCAGGTTGCCCGAAGAGGAGCCCGAGAACTCGCTGCTGCACCGGCGAGAACAGCGCCGCCGCCAGCCCGCTCGCCGCCTTCTTTGGCTTTTTCTTTCCCATTTCGGGAACGATCCTACCCAATTTGGGAACAGAGTCAAGTGGGCCCACTTGCGTAGCCATTGAGTTTCCGCGATCGGCCATTCCGATCCGCCTCCTGGCAGGCAGAAGACGGAAGACCGGCAGGTCCTCTGGCGGATGCGGTCCCGGCGGCGCCGGTAGCGGAAGAAGGGCTCCGCGATGCCTGTCTCCCCCAGGTCAGCGGAGCCATGCCCTGCGTTAGCTGTGGAAGGGCCTTCAGCCGAACAGCTGCCGGATCAACTCGGCACGCCCGACTCGGTGGTGCTCGGCGACGTCCCCGAGAATGCCGGCGACGGTTCCCGTCCGCAACGCCCGATGCCGTGGAATGGTGACGTGGTGCTGGCCGTTCGTCGAACTGGTCAGGCGCAGATGGGATCCGGTCTGGCGGGTCACGACGTAGCCCAGGGCCCCGAGGGCCTTCGCCAGATCGTCGCCGGAGAGGTCTCTCGGCAGTCTCACAGGGCGAGAATCTGGTCCCGCACGAAGTGCAGCCGAACGATCGCCGGCCGCTCCGAAGCCTCGTAGTGGCAGTCGACGGCATCCCGGATCTCGCTCTCGAGAGTGTTCCAGTCGTCCGCCTCGGTGAAGATCGACTCGCCGAGCGCCCGAGCGGTGTAACCGCCCTCCGGCGCTTCGCGCACTTCGAAAATCAGCTCGCGGGTCTCTGCCGTAGCCATGATCGCGGAGTATAAGGCCGACGGTTCCGGAGGACTTTCCGCCCCGCTCAACGATTCGGGCGACCACGCGGAGTATTCCCGCATGGTAGCGGCGGGATCGCCGGCGCGCGTCGGGCAGGACTTCAGGCGATCGATACGACCAGCGCTCCTACCGCCCGCCGCCCCGCTTTCGGCCGGATGACGATCTCGCCGTCGTGGTCGAGGCAGGCTTCGATATTCGGCGAGAGGAATCGCGACGACCTTCGACTTCGTGGAGTGAGAGACCGAGTGGGGCGCGCTCCTCGGCTTCAGCTCGCTCTCGCGAGCAGGCTCTTCACTCTTCCACCGGGCCGGTTCTTCGCCAGGTCGTGATTCGCCTGCAGGTTCAGCCAGAACTCAGGAGAGGTCTCGAAAGCCTGCGCCAGCTTCCACGCGGTGTCGGGCGTCACTCCCCGCTTGCCGCGCACGATCTCGTTGATGCGCTGCACCGGCACGCCGAGGTGCGCCGCCAGCGCGACCTGCGAGAGTCCGAGCGGCTTGAGGAACTCCTCGCTCAGGATCTCGCCGGGATGAGTCGGGATGCGGTTCTCGGGAAGCATGGTCCACTCTCCTTCACGAAGGGTAGTCGGTCAGCCGAACTTCGCTGGCGTCCTTCTCGCGCCAGCGAAAGACGATCCGCCACTGGTCGTTGACCCGAATGCTGTGGAAACCGCGCAGGCGGCCCCGCAAGACTTCGAGGCGATTGCCGGGCGGCGAGCGCAGATCGCCAGGTCCCGTCGCGGCATGGAGCGCATCCAGTCTCCGGACCGCTGCCCGCACGACCTCCACCGGAAACCGCCGGACTCTCGCGGTCGATCTTCCGTGGAAGAGATCTTCGGTCGCCGCATCGCCGAACGAAGCGATCATCGAACCAGCATGATTGCACGGTTACCGTGAATCCAGCAATGAGCTTCTGCTGAAGGCGACCTGGCTGCGCTCCGGTCCAAGACCGCACTCGACATGCTCATGCCCTCTCAGGACGGAACCGGGCGCCGTCGGCTTGCGGGATCGCAAGCGCCCGCTGCGGTCGGCAGTTGCTCTCCGCTCCGACTTGCGAGACACTGAACCTGCATCGGGAGCGGCCCCACGAGGGCCCGGCAACCTGGGAACGGACACCCAAGGTGCCTTCCCGCGAAAGCGGGGATGCGGTCGCGGCGGCGCGGCCGGTTGCGACAAGCAGGCAAGAGTCCGGAGCGGATGAGCCCGCTCCTCCGGTGCGCGGAGGGCGGGCTCGCGTCGTCTCGGAGGGGCCGATTTCCCCGGTGCAGGGAGATGCCCATGACGACCCCGCACCCGTTCGACCTCCTCTACAACCACCGCCGTGACCCGCTCGGCCTCTGGGCCGAGGCCCACGCCCGCGCCCCCGCGCCGGCACCGACCCGCTCCGCGAGTTCGAGCGCGCGGTCTCCGGGCGCGGCTTCCTCGGCCACAGGAGCGGCCACCGCATCGTGCTCTACGGCCCGGAGGCCGCGGATCGTTTCCGCGCCGCGGTCCTCTCGCTCCTCCCCGAGCGCCGCCAACGACCCTTGCTGGACTCCCCTCGATCCCGCGAGCCCGGCCGTCGCCGGGCTCGAGCGCGAGCTCGCCGCGAGCGCCGCGCGCACGAAGCCGTGGAACTGAGCGGAGGCGACGCCATGACCGACGATCGCTCCGCGAACCCGTCCCCGAAGTTCCCCCGTCCCGCCCCGCACCATGACCCCTCGAACGAGGATCTCGTGACCCGGCTGCTCCATGCCGAGCGCGCGATGCAGCGCGAGCTGCGCTTCATCCTCGGCGAGCTCCCCAAGCTCGACGCCGACCCCGGCCGCAAGGCCGAGGTCGAAGGGGTCGTCCGGCCTTTCGCCGAGGAGCTCTTCTTGGACGTCCACAAGGAGCTCCTCGAGCTCGCCGACCTCCTCGCCGCCGGCGAGTTTCACCGCTCGCGCGTGAAGCTCGTCCTCCAGTGCAGCCACGTCGACGAGCACATGGAGAACTATCGCCAGATGATGATCCGCCCGCGACATCCCCGACGAGAAGCCGGACGACCCGGCGCTCAAGGTGCTGACCCAGGAGGCGGGCTGGAAGGCGCTGAAGGCGTACGAGCGGTTCTTCGAAGTCGCGAGCCAGCTTGGGGAGAGGCTCTACGCCCTCGAGTTCGGCCGGCCGCCCGACGCCTCGGCGGGCTGACGGGCGAGCATGCGGTCAGGGCTTCGTGCTCACCCGGCACGCGTTCCTGTCCAGGAAAGCGTGAGCTCCTTGCGACTCAGCTCGCTCGTCGCGAGAAGGCTCTTCACCTTGCCACCGGGCCGATTCTTCGCCAGGTCGTGGTTCGCCTGCAGGTTGATCCAGAACTCGGGAGAGGTCTCGAAGGCTTGCGCCAGCTTCCACGCGGTGTCCGGAGTGACTCCCCGCTTGCCGCGCACGATCTCGTTGACGCGCTGCACCGGAATGCCGAGATGCGCCGCCAGGGCGACCTGCGAGATGCCCAGGGGCTTGAGGAATTGCTCGCCCAGGATCTCGCCGGGATGAGTCGGGATGCGATTCTCGGGAAGCATGGCCCGCACTCCTTCAAGAACGGATTGTCGATCGCCGCGAGCCGCTGCCGCCGAGTCGGGGTAGACGCTGGACCAGGCGGCTCAAAGGAGCCGCCTGGGCGGTTAGGCCGCCAGGAAGAGTCGCCGCGATGCCCGTCTCTCCATGGTCAGCGGCGCCATGCCACCGGGCTTGCTCTTCGGCCCAGGTTTTATCTCGCCTTATGTACGCGATCGACTGGAGCTTCCGGGCACGCCGACAGCTCGCCAAGCTCGGCGATCGCGAGACCAGCACCGGCTCTTCGAGGCCATCGGCAAGCTGTCTGGTTTCCCGAGGTACCCGGCCTGGAAGCGCTTCGCAAGCACCGGTACGGCGATCGCTTGCGTGTCGGCCGCTATCGGGTATTGCTCGATGTCGACGCGATCGGCAGCATCGTTCTCGTGCAGGAGATCCGGAAACGCGATGAGCACACCGACTGAAGTCCAGACGATTTTCCAGGACGGCAAGCCCGCCTTCGCGGTGGTGCCCTACGCGACCTACCTCCGCCTGCTCGCCACCCGCCCGCGAATTCCGGCCGGCGACGCGGTGCCGACGAGGTCATGCGCCTCCACCTGATCGACGGCCTCTCGCTCCGCCGCGCCTGGCGGATCCTCGAGCTGACGCAGGCGGAGGTCGCCGCGCGCCTGGGCATCAGCCAGCCCGCCCTCTCCCAGCTCGAATCCCCCCGCGCCCGCCCCCGCCGCGCCACCCTCCTCCGCCTCGCCAAGGCGCTCGGGGTGAGGGTCGAGCAGTTGCGCTGAAAATGGCCGTCCGCCGCCGACTTCCGCCGGCTACCGAACGACCGAACCGCCCGCGCACGAGGTCCCTCGTACATGAGCGTCCGGCGCCCAGTCGAGCACCGTGTGGCCACGCAGACGACGCCGCTCCTCGTCGAGAAATGCCTTGGCGAAGTACTCGGGATCCTTCAGCGGCTGAACATCGGTCCCCAGAGGTCGCGGCTCAGATCCACGATCCCCCCCGCACGCCATCCTCGGGAATTCGACGGTCCAGACCCCGAATCAATCCCGTGCAGGGTCTGCGACCTTCAGTCCTCCACATTTTCAGTATCTTTTCTCCTGCTCCCGATTCGAAAGCTACGCCACCGATACCGACAGCATCCCCCGGCTCTCCGCCCGGCCTTCGGCCGGATGACGATCTCGACGTCGCGGTCGAGGCAGGTCAGAAAGCGCAGCAGGCGCTCCGAGGAAAATCTCGAGAGCTTGTCGTGCTCGAGCTCGGAGCGTGCGGCTGGGAATGCCGAGCAGCCCGGCGACTCGCGTTGCGCGAGCTTCGCTCGGCGATGATGTCGTTGATTTGCAGGGCAAGGCACGTTCTCAGCTGTCGCTCGTCCGGTTCGCTGAGACCGAGGTCCCGGAAGACGTTGCCCGTGCCGACTTCGATCCGCTCAGTCTTTTTTGCCATGTCGCTCCTCGTCATGTCGGCCGCTGCGGCGCGCAGCCGGCGCCGCAGCGCGCACGTATTACCGTATTCGATATATCATTCCGATCCCCTTCCAGGCCCGGAGAGCTCCTGCCTCCCCCTTATCTGGACGGAATCGGACGGCTTCAACTTGCAGAGGGTTCGATCGACCAGCTGCGCTCGCAGCGCGGGCCGTCAGCCGCGGTACACGCTCTCCGCGTGCCGCTCGAGGACCTCCGCGGCCGTTCGTCGGGCGACGGCGGCGGCCGAATCTCGCGGCCGGCGAGCGGGTAGTGGGCTCGCCGTTGTCGTAGTCCTCCTTGAGCTTCCGGCTGACGAGGATCTTGTGCCGAGGGCGTGACGGAGTGTAGCCGCGGTCGAAGAGGGTGTGGATGTCGGAGCGCAGCAGCAGGCCGTTGGCGATCTGGTGCTGGCCGCCTTCGGCGACGAGCTGGATGTGGGCCGCTGAGCACCGGCAGCGCCTTCTCGCCGGTCACCGCGCAGCGGCGCCGGTAGGTATCGGTCACCAGGACGCGGAACGACCCCTGCCCGAGCCGCGGCCGCACCAGCACCGGCTCGCCGAACATCTCGCTCTGCGGCTCGGCGACCGCGAGCGGCTGGAGCGTCCTGAGCAGCGCCGCGACGCGCTCCCAGAGTCCTCTCCCCTCTCCTTCCCGCGTGTCGTAGGTCTTGCCGACGACGGTGTGGAGCTTGAAGTCCTTCGGTATCGGAATCCAATCAAGCTCGTCGAAGAAGAACGGCTGCGCGAGCACGATGCGGCCGAATTTCTCATTTTGAAGCGCGGATCCTCGCGCGGCGTGACCTCGGCGCGCCGGTAGTGCGCGATGCGCCGCCGCATCTCCTCGAACGTCGCCGCGCCGTTCTTCTCGCCGAACGCGCCCAAGGCGAGGCTGGCCGAAGATTCAGGCCACCCTATTCAGCTCTTCTTCCTCAATCGGCTCGGGACATAGACCCTTACATCGGGAGGAGCCCCTTGTACGAGAGTCGAAGTGCTCGTAGTGATCAAGCGCGAGTTGAACGAGCTCGTGGCCGTCGACTAGCCGCCGGTTACTCTTGCTCTTCGCGGATGTGCGGGCTTTGGCTGGTGATCGTCCCAAGAGTGACCAGAAGGCCGAACTCGCTGGTGCCGACTTGTCCGTAGAGCGCCGAAACAACCGGCCTCCGACGCTCCCCTCTCCACTCTTTACCTCCGAACTTCTGATGATGGGCGAGTCGAAACCGAGCTCGTCCTTGTGCGCAACGATGTCGATCCCCACCGTCTGGCCCCTCGCGTGACACTCGAGTTCGATCTCCCATCGCGCCCCCAGAAGGTGCGCGACGAATTCTGCAAGCGGGTACCCCTTGAGCTCCTGGGCCAGCCTCTTCAGTACGAAATCGCGCGTGGTCTGTTCGATCTCCTCCGCGACGATGGCCACCGTCGGACATCAACGCCAGCTTGTGGGCTCTCAGTCTTCGTCTCCTCAACTCGAGAGCGGAACTCCTCCGAGTAGTTCTTGATCTGGAAAAGGCTCATCGCCGCGCCGATCTCATACAAGGCACCCTGACTAAAGAAATTTCCGAGGGAGTGCCTTCAACCACTTCGCCGACCGCTGGTTCGGATATCCGGGCTCCGTCCCTGGGTCATACAAATAAGGGCCATCAATACGGCCGAGGTGAATCGATTCGACCACCTTCGAGGATAAGCGATCAGATCGCCTTCCTTCATCTCGTGAACGAACCTGAAGAGCTGGCCTGCGTTTCCAGGGATGGCACCCGGCTTGGAGTTTGGATAGGCCGCACAATGGCTTTCTTGAACGCCTCGCGATCCGCTCGCAGACCCTAAGTCGCCCACCTTCTCCCATCCGAGAGCTACTCGCCCGAGCTTCAAGAACAATTTATCGGCGTCACCGGTCTTGCCGGCATGAATTCCCCAGATGGGAGCATCGGATTTGGCCATCTCTACCTCACCTTCCCGATCGAAGTCCTCTGCCTAACTCGATCGTGCATACAGCTGCGCAAGCCACTCCACGCTGCGATTCTCGCAACCGCCTGCCCAGGAATCAGGAGATAGGTCCATGGCTTGTCGCCGTTCTCTGCGGCGAAGTCAGAGGCGCGCTGACACCACAGAATCGCAGCCTGAGCCTTGGCTTCGACTTCCGCATCCTCAAGCGAATCCTCATCCTTGATCTCGCAGAGATACTTCCGCCCCACTGTCTCGACCACGAAATCCGGAACGTACTCCTCTTCCTGCTGGTGGAAGATGCGGACTACTCCCTTCTTAGGGCGGAGCCACCGTCTGACCTGCGCATCCTTGTCGATAACAACGGCGAATCGCCTCTCCGGATCCGACTCGAACTTCTCGATCCGGATAGTAGGAACGCTCGAAGCCAGAGAACGTCAGCTGCCTGATCTTCGACTTGTCCTCAAGGACGAGTCGAAAGTCTCGCGGTGAACTCTCGGTCGACGAAACCGTTGACGTCGGCAGGTCGATGAAGCCCCTCGTGACCTTGACTTCGTACTCTGTCGTCGATTCATCGAAATGTTGGAGCATCTGCTCGTGAACTTCGCTCGCAAGCGCTTTCTGGTGATATCGAAGCACGTTTCTCTGGCTGTCCTCGTCTGAAATGTAACTCGCGACATGTTGGACGACCTGGCCAGCGAGCTCGTAGAGAACCTCCGCGTGATCGTCGTAGTTCACATCGTTGTAGTCGATCAACCCGCGAACGATGAAGTCCTCCGGCCGGACCTCATCGGCAATGGACTCGACCTCGCTCGACCCGTTCTACTCGTTCCGTTCGGAGGTGTTGAAGCAGAATCTGATTCTCGACGGGCTGAAAGCGAAGGTTGTCGAGATTGAGGGCGAACGGACGGAAGCGGCCCGTCTGCTGACCCTTTGGTACAACGACGATCCGCGGGATGCCGATGAACAAGGCCTGAAGCCGATCGAGGACCTTCTCAATCGTTGCCGCGATAGTCGGCGGCGTTGGCGCCCCGTCCAGGACCGCCTGTCTCGGCAAAGACTCCGCCTCGACCGCTTGAATCAATTTCGCCTTGACGCCGGGCCACGCGAGCTTCGAAAGAGAGGGCAAGTGGCTGAATTGCTCCTGAATCACCTGATACGTCTTTTTGGCGACCGCACACTCTGCAGGCGTCGCGAACAGTGGAGGCTGGGGAGATCCCGTGGCCGACGACGGCAGACTCACCTGGCCGCCGCCACTCAGCTCTTCTAGCAGAATCGGCTTCACCTCAGTGACGAAGGTCCGGCTCGCGGGCACGTCCCGGCCGATGACGACACCCGCACGGATGATCGAGTTCGGTCCTCGCCTCGTCGATGATCTCCTGGAAGCGGTCGTGGGAGACGATGGTCAGGCGATCGACGGGAATTCCCGTGCGTTGGCCGTAGGGAAGGCGGAGGCCGCGGCCGATCGACTGCTCGACCAGCGTCCGCGAGTTGGCCGCGCGCAGCGGGACGATCGTGTAGAGGTTGGTCACGTCCCAGCCTTCCTTGAGCATGTTGACGTGGATGACGATCTCGACCGGGTTGTCCGGGTCCTCCACCGTCGAGCAAGCAGCTGGACGTTCTCGTCCTTCTCCTCGCCCCTCTGCTCGGAGTGGACCTCGATCACCCTGCCCTTGTACCGGCCCTCGAAGAACGCTTCGTCTTCGATCAGCTTGATGCAGCGCGTTGGCATGGGTCGTGTCCTCGGCCACGACCAGCATGAATGGCTTCACCGACGGCTTGTCGTTCTCGCGGGCGTACACTTCCAGCTCGACCTTGGTCTCTCTCGTGGACATGGATGCCGTCCTCCAGCTTCAGCCGCTCCAGTCCCTCCTTCGTGTAGTTCTTCGGCGTCGAAGTTCTCGCGGGTGGCGACGGCCGGCTCCTTCACGAAACCGTCCTTCATGCGCCTCGAGCCAGCGGATAGCTGTAGATGACGTTCTTGAACGGGATCGGCCTTGGCTGCCGCTCTCGACCTGCGGCGTGGCGGTCAGTTCCAGGCCGAGAATCGGCCGCAGTTCGTTGATCGCCCGCACGCCCGCCGATCGCCCGGTAGCGGTGCGATTCGTCCATCAGCAGCACCAGGTCGTCCAGCTTCGGCCAGGTACTCGAAGTAGCTTTCGCCGATGTACTCGCGACAGCCGCTTGATGCGGGGCGCCTTGTCGCCGCGGACCTCGCGGTTGATCTTGGAGATGTTGAAGATGTTGATGTGGATCGGCTTCGTCGGCCGAACGAACAGCTGCTCGCTGCTCGGCGCGCACGCCGCGGCCGGTCTCGTAGTTGTCGCCGGTGATGATCTCCGGCGGGTTGGTGGCGAATTCGGCGATGCCCTGGAAGACGTACTTCGGCGTGTTCGGCGTGAAGTCGGCGATCAGCTTGTTGTAGATCGTCAGGTTCGGGGCCAGGACGAAGAAGTGCCGGATGCCCTCGGCGCGGTAGAGGTAGGCGATGAACGCGCCCATCAGCCGCGTCTTGCCGACGCCGGTCGCCAGGGCGAAGCAGAGCGACGGGAAGTCGCGCTCGAAGTCCGTCGACGGTCGGGAACTCGCGACTTGATCGTCGCCAGCGCCTGCGCCGACGTCGGCGTCCTTCTTCGAGCGAAACGATTTCGCACACCCGGGCGAGGATCTCCAGCGAATCGCGCTGCGGCTGGCGAGGCTCAGGCGATTGCGATGGCGTTGACGTGGCGGTTCATGATCGTCCTCCGTCGAATAGCGGCGCGGCTGTTGTGCCATTTCGGCTTGCGGCGGCGCTGGCGTGGCAATGGCGTGCAGCTCCGGCTCAGGCTCGGCGGCGCGGCAGGTTCTTGATCTCGAGGCTGTAGTCGTCCTTGCCCCATTCGCAACGGCGAGAGCACCGCCTTCGGAATCTTCTTGACCGTCAGGTTCGGGAAAGCGTCGACGTCTCGGACGCGGAACGCGCTGCACAGACCAGCAGCGACCGCTCGTCGCCGACTTCCTCGCTGAGCGTGCGCGAGTTGCTCGCGGGTGAGCGTCTGCGTGGTGACGTAGATGAAGTCGCGCTCGGTGGACTGGCCGTGCTGCCAGTAGACGGTTTCGCTCGGGGCGTAGGTGAACCCCTCCAGCTTGCAGATCGCCTCGGCCAGCATCGCGGCGTTGAACTCCTTGCTGATGACCCAGTTGCCCAAGCTGTCCTTCTCCAGCAGCGACGGGGCCAGTCGGTAGTAACGGAAACCGCCGCCGCCCTTCCAGCCGACCGCCTCCGTCACGCCGCCCGGGTCCTCCCCGTCGATGACCTTCTTCAGCCGCGGGATGATGTGCGTGTGGCAGTGCTCGCCCAGTTCCACCATGATCCAGCGACGGCCCATCTTGTGCGCCACCGCACCCGTCGTGCCCGATCCGGCAAACGAATCCAAGACAAGATCCCCGCGCGTCGTTGAGAGCGAGAGTATTCGCCTGAGCAGCGTTTCGGGCTTCTTGCCTCGCCTGAACTCGACTCCACCCTCGTTTGCCAGGTCGGCCTTGGGAAGCTCCGCATGAGTCCAAAAATCAGACAGACGATTCACTTTTACAATCTCGCCGTCCCGCTCTTCCGCAGTATCGGCTAGCCAAGCGAACACTCCTCGATTCAGGTAATAGGAGGTGATGCGCTGGCCAGCCCTCTTCCCTCTGGAAACGAGATAGTCCGCAGAGTAAAGCCCTTCCCCACACTCAGCGAGGATGCGCGTCTGAAACTCATTCTCGGCTTGGACGCTCGTCGTCCGGAAGATCTTAGGAAGAAGCCTGCTGTAGGAGGCCCTGATCTCGGGTTCTCGTTCTGCATACTTGCGGAGAGAAATGGATCCAATGTCGAAGTTCCTATGCCGGAAGATCACGACCGGCTCGCCAGTTGCCGGAGCGAAGAACCTAGCAACCTCCTCCCGCTCACCCGGGGAGTTGAAGACAGAGGAGTACCGCTTCATGTCTTTCAGCTCTAAGGGCGCAGCACCTCTGTCGTCCTTCAGCTGGAAGCTCGTTTTCTCCTTGGCATAGGCCAGGATGCACTCATGTGTGTTCACAAGAAAGCTGCCGCCCTGCCCGAGACCGGATACACCCGATCTCTCGTAGGCGATCTGCCCGAGAAAATTCTGCCTGAGGAAGATTTCGTCCAGCACTACCTTGGCGTAATGCAGCTCTTCCTGGTCAAGATGAACGAATAGGCAACCTTCGCGATGCAGTAAGCGATGCAGAATCTCGAGCCGCTCCCGCATCATTGAAAGCCACGTGCTGTGTTCGAGCCCGTCGTCATAGTGCTCAAACGCTTGGCCCGTGTTGTAGGGCGGATCGATGTAAACGCATCTGACTGAACCCGCAAACTCTGGTTCGAGAGCCCGAAGAGCGAGCAAGTTGTCGCCGAAGATCAGGCGGTTGTCAAACACGTCGTCCTCAGAAATACGCTTGGAAGCATGGCTCGACTGCGCAGGATCCTCTAGGAGGATCCGCGGTTCGAGCTTCGGACGGGCCTCCTTGCCTATCCAGGTGAGCTCGAGACGGCTCTTTCGAAATTCACTCATCGGCGCTCATCCGTCACATTCGCCTGAGCAGCGTGACCGTTAAGCTCATCTGCTCCGATCTGGTCCAAGGCCGCACAGAAATCTGGCCTGATTCTCCT
This sequence comes from Thermoanaerobaculia bacterium, assembly GCA_963699245.1. Lineage (GTDB taxonomy): Bacteria > Acidobacteriota > Thermoanaerobaculia > Multivoradales > JAGPDF01 > JACTMI01. Next base: position 216,357 of record OY969426.1, on the reverse strand, counting down.
GAGCCGAACTGCAACTTCCGCCGGAGCAAGAATCACGAAATCTCCGCGGCTCCTTGTCGCGGCCACGAAAGCGATCCTGCGCTCTTCCTGTTCTCCGATGTCATCAGACCACCAGCTCTCGCTTGGGCATCGCGCGCTGCCACGCGGGGCCGGCAACACGAGAATCGTCGCGTCGTGAGTTTCGCCCTTTACCGCGTGCACCGTTTGAGCCACCCGCGCGGCCTTTCCCAGGTGGGATCGTGGAGGCGGGCAAAGGTGGGCGCCCCTGATAGCGCCGCAAATCCTGGCCTTGGGGCGTCTGATCTTCACTGGTGGACCAGAGTCATTGAGAAAGTAGAGCCTGCATTTCTCTTCCAGAACCCGGGAAATTCTCTCCCCCCACTCCCCGATGGTCTCCCGATCGATCTCTCGAGACGACTCGAGAAGAAGGCCACTGGCTAGGCGTCTCCAACCCTCTAGGCTGATACCCCTCTGGGCAATCTCGGTGTCCGTTAAGCCATCGGTCGCGAACAGAGCGGTGCCGAGGAATGCTTTACTCGCAAGCGCTTGGGCGAGCCTCCCTCGACGGGAAGAGGTTAGTAGCGCGGTGTAGGTGATTCAAGGCGGGCGAGCCCATCGGATTGAGGAGCGCGCGCGCTGATCAGAAATGATCTCTACTGTGCCTGAGCTCCTCGCTATCAGTTTCACCCGAGCACCGGGGCTCCGTTCTCGATAAGACTTCTCGACGACTTCGAGATCCCTCTCCAAGTCGTCATAGACGATTAGACGTGCGCGGCCCGGCGCGCCCGCAACTCCTCGGAACTGGCGATTCGTCGCGGAGAGAGCGCTTGCGACACTTGCGACGTGGTCCGAGCAACGCAAGCTCCTGCCAAGCGACAATTCACGGGCACCATTGAGACTCGAGAAGGAGTCGAACAAGTCTGGTCTTGCGCCATTGAACTCGTAGATCGCCTGATTCTGGATCCCCTACGAGTACAGCCCGGAAGCCCGGCTCAGACAAGAGATGTCGGATGCTCTTTCCGAGGAAGTAACCCGTGTCCTGAAGCTCGTCGATTACAACGAACGGGAATCGGGAACGGAGCTCTTGTCGAATGAGCGATCCTTGTGTGGGATGGCCCAGTAGGTGGGAGGCTAAGAAGGCCGCATCCGAATGCGTGACCCATCCATACCGTTTCCACAACTTCTTCTTCTCGTCGAGAACTCGCTTCCCATCCTCTGCTCCGAGTTGAATCGGCCCGTCCCAGGAAGAAGGATGGTAGGTGAGCTCAGGACGACCTTCGGATTCCCCGACAAAGGCGGTTTCCAGAATCGGCACCTCGATTCGGCGGCCATCGCGCTGGATTGTCAACTTCAACTCGACGCCATGGAGCTTCCTGTGCCACTTCCCCGGGCCCCACTCTGCTGGGACCAAGGATGGCGGCCTAAAAGAGGGAAAGACCTTCGTCAAGAATGGGCGAAGGGCATACCGCAGCAGGAATGCATCAATGGTTCCAACGAAATTGGGATGCGTTAACTCTCGCAGCAGAGCAGACCGAATTTCTTGGCCTGCGATGCGCGTGAACGACAACGCCGCAACTCCGTGAGACTGAGAAACGCCCGAAGCCAACTCCCGCAGAATTACTTCTGAAACAAGCCAGGTTTTCCCGCTCCCAGGGCAAGCTCGGACCACTCGGATCCTTGCGTCATCCTGCAAAACCGCCACTTGCTCGGGTGTCGGCTGTCTCATCCCCCTTCCTCCGGTAACATCGAACCCAAGGCGGCTGCGGCTGCGCTGTCGCGTGGAACCTGCGGCTCCCTCCGGATTGCATGGATGATCGCGCGTTGCAGGTACGCCGGGACGTTGAACTGATGCACCCAGGCTCCGCTTTCATCGCGCAGATCAATCTCAGCAGCAAGCGCCTGCGCAAACTCCGCCTTGCTACCAGTGTGCGAGGCGCGACAGATCCCACGCCACGCACACAACGCCCGAGCTCGGCGACTTGGATCGGCCTGGTCGAGGCGTGCCCGATTGAATGTCACCGGCGTCCTGGCGAAGCACGACTCCCATGCCGTGGCCATCACGAATGGATTCTCATCGCCGGCTTCAGCCAAGTCGTATTCAAGGGTGACCTCGGACAAGAATACTCGTGCAAGCCCGCCGCTGCCGAAGGTCGCAGCTAAGGACCGCGCTCGGTCGCTCTTGACGAAACCCCTCTTGAGCATCGTCGCGCGGGCTTTCCTGTTCCCAGCCAGTCCCATCAACGATCGGATCGGAATCGCTGACAATCGCAGCAGCAATCCCAAGCCCTTCGTCGCCGAGTAGCTTTCCAAACGTCCGGAATGAGACACCACAGATCGGAAGTACCGAGACATGCTCCCGCGCCAGATCGATCCCGAGGCGCGCCGCAAGCAAAGGAAGCAGTATCGCTTCCGACACGCCCTCGACAAGGATCACACCCTTAGCGAAGTACAACACGGCGCGTGTCACGTCCATCATCCGCCGAAGCGAACGCTCCTCTTCGACGCTGAGACCAAGCAAACGCAGCGCGCAAGCTCGAGTTGCGCGGGTGCCGTCAATCGCGCCCGCAGCGTCGAGCACTACGATTCGTTTCGGCTCCACGCTGGCCGCGAGGACAGGCGAGTGAGTTGTCACTAGCGTTTGAGGGCGCTTCTCGGCCGGAACGACGCCGGTTAGGTAACGCGCAAGGAGCAGGGTGAGTTGAGGATGAAGGTGGCGCTCTCCGGCTCCTCGACGAGGAGAATTGGGACATCTGCCCTCCCCGAGATTCTTGAGATGCTCGAGGACTACCGCGATATAGAGAAGGTTGTTGTACCCGAGGCCGGAGAGCGCGAGATCACCGATCGGCTGCCCAGCCATCTCTACGCGAAGTGTCCGCAGCACGCGGTCGACTTCGACCTCGCTCGCACGAATGGCACAGGGCGCATAGTCGCTTCCGGACATGTCCCCGGTTGTTCCTTGCAGATTCTCGAATCTCCCGCACCAGCCGTTGGCTCTCGAGCGCCGTGTTCGCGTCGGAGAAGATCTTGAGGATCTCGGTGGCGGCCTGGTCGCCCCTCCGATCCATGAGTTCTTTGAGCAGAACCGCGAGCCGGCTCCGCGCTCCAGGAGCGAGGGCTGCTTCCGCATCCCGAAGCGCGGGCAAGAACGTAATCGGAATGGCGGCAAGGATCTCGGACGAAATAGGCGTGCGCTCCGCAGAAGGGGGCCCCCCCAGCGATCTACTTTGGGTAGCCCGTTGCCCCTTGGGCCAGCTCGCTTCGAAGTTGATGATGGCCTTCGACCGTGCAAGATCCTCAAGACAGAAGTCCACAATCTCGAAGAATTGGGCCTCGTTCGGAGTCACTGAGCGTCTCGAAGGTGAGCGAGACCTTGATCGCAGGCGCGGATCCGCTCCGGCGCCACCACGATGGAAATCGTCGCGGCTAAGCCACGGAGCATCGACTCTGGCGGAGGCGGGACCGAGGGCGAGGCGAACCGCAGCCAGGAGGGTCGTCTTGCCGACGTTGTTACGCCCAGCGAGGACGTTCAGTCCAGGTGCAAGCTGGATCTCGAAGCTCGAGAACGTTCTAAAGCCTTGGATCTCTCATCTTGGCCAGGTGCATTGTGAATCAGGATCCTTAGCTCTCTCGGACAAACAGCGGTCCTCTAGGGATAACCCGACAACTGCGCCGCGCGCCGCTCAGGTCCCTCATCTTTGCACCTGGAACTCCACCTTCAGTAGCGCCGACTCCGATTCCTTACGTTGCAACTTGCCCTCGATCTCCCCATCAGGCAATCCCTCTTGCGATCGATCTCGTCCTGAGCGTCGAAGAGGGACCGGCGTTTCAGAGTTCTCTGGATCTCGAACGCCTTGACTCGTCGCTGCAGAGTCAGCTTCTCCTCAAGGGTCGGGGCCGCCTTCGACGTGCGTTTCGCTTCGCGGATCTCGCGGTCGAGGTCTTTGATCTCCCGCTCCAAACCGACCTTCAGATCCTCCGCCCAGCCGTCCAGCTTCAATTCCTCGGCCGCGAAGAACTCGAGGTTGCGCCGGCCGATCCGCTCCTCGATGGCTCCACGAAGCTGCGCCGAGCGCGAGGTCAGCGCCCCCTCGAAGGCCGAAGGATCGCCTAGGACCGCCTGGCCGGAGAGAGAGAGCAAACGGCGCACCGCCTCCTCCTCCAAGACCTCCCCGTCCTCCGTCACTCCCGCCAGAATCAGAAAATCCTCCGCCTGATCGAGCGCCTCTATCGTCAGGATCGAGATCGAAAGCGCGCCGCGCTTGCCGATCAACGGCTCGAGCTGGGAGATCTTGCCGTCGTGCGCGCCGTAGTCGAAGACGATCTCCGCCGGTGGCAGCTCCCGCGAGCGGGCCCGCTCCACCAGCGCCTCCGCCAGGGGGTGCCCCAGCCGGTAGGTGTGCGCCTCGCCCGAACGGCGCGGCAACTCGTAGAGACCGAGCGGAATCCCCTTCCCCTCGAACGGCAGCGAGAGGAGGCGGAACGACCCGTCATCGAGCATCTGCGCGTGCGACCCCAGCTCGTGCCGCGTCAGACGCATCAGCAGCTTCTCGAAGCGGCTCAACACCTCCTTCGAATCTCGCTCGGCGACCTTCAGCTTCTCCCGCACCTCGTCGTCGAACCGCTCCAGCAGCTTCTGCCGCGTCTGCTGCATCGTCTCGTCGATCTCGAACGATGAGCTCCAACTGCAACTGATCGAACGCGGCGCTGAATCTCCTCCGGTTTCCGGCACTGCTGATAGATCCCCGCGATCCGCTTCTCGAAGTCCACGCCCGACTCGATAGCGCCCAGCACTTCGTCGCTGGCGCCGAAGACGCCCTCGAAGAGCCGGAACTTCTCGGCCAGCAGCTCGTACACACGCTGATCCGCCTCGTTCTTGCGGTTAGGAAGTTCACGACCACCACGTCGTGCTTCTGGCCGTAGCGGTGGCAACGGCCGATGCGCTGCTCGATGCGCTGCGGATTCCAGGGCAGGTCGTAGTTCACGACCAGCGAGCAGAACTGGAGGTTGATTCCTTCGGCGCCGGCCTCGGTCGCGATCATGATCCGGCCCTCTCGCGGAAGTGGTCCACCAGCGCCGCCCGCATGTCCGCGGACTTCGAACCCCTGACCGGTCCGTTCCCTCGTGCCGCTCGATCCACTCTGCGTAGATCGCCTTCGAGCGGTCGTCCGCTGTTCGAGCCGTTGAACAGCACGATCCCTTCCGGCGAACGCGCTGTCGGAGAGATGCGCAGCGAGGTACTCCTGGGTGCGGCGGGACTCGGTGAAGATCATCGCCTTCTGGGCAGCACCGAGCTCCTCGGCCTTGCGGAAAGCGACTCGCAGAGCGCGCACCAGCGCCTTGCCCTTCGCGTTGTGCTCGATCGACGCCGCAAGACGCGCGAACTCCTCGAGATCGGCGATCTCCTGCCTCGAGGGCCTGCGCGATCGGTCGGCGAGAGCGGTCCGCCATCTCGGCTCCTCCTCCGGCCACTCCTCGGCGATCACGTCCGCGGCCTCGAAGTCCTCGTCGAGTTCTTCAGAAGGTCTCGGGCGGCGCCGCACTCCCGAAGCTTGCCTTCAGACGCGTTGGCGATCGTTGTCAGCGCCCCGGCGATGGCGAAAGTGGACGAAGCCAGCAATTTCCGCAAGACCAGCGTCATCAGGCTGCGCTGGCGCGACGGCAGCGCCTGGAGGTTGTCGCGCCGCAGATAGCTCGGAGACGAGCTCGTAGAGCCGATCCTCACTCTCCGTCCGGGTGAACTCCTCGCACCGATGGGTGCCGACGGGTGTAGGGAACATATGCGGTGACCTGCCGCCGCAAGGTGCGATGGCATATCGGCCGCAGGCGATCCTTCAGGGTCGTCGAAGACCTGCGCTTCTGGACAGATCTGGAACTGCTCCCGGAAGCTCTCGAGGTCGCCGAAGATCTTCTCGTCGACGAAGCTGACCAGCCCGAAGAGCTCGAGCAGCGAGTTCTGCAGCGGGGTCGCGGTGAGGAGAGCTTCGGCTCTGCGCCAACGCAGCTTTCAACGTATTGGCGATGACGTTCGTCGGCTTGTAGACGTTGCGCAACCGGTGCGCTTCGTCGAGGACCACGAGATCCCACACAATGCCCGCGACGTCGGAGGCTTTGCCTTGCCGCGAACTGGTACGAGCAGATGAGTACCGCGGCCTCGGCCGTGAAGGGCTGCATCCGACCGGCGCGCACGTCCGCGTTGTACGACTTGGTCTCGAGGATGCGACACGGAAGGAAGAACTTCTCCGAGAGTTCCTGGTGCCACTGCTTGCGCAGATTGGCGGGAACGATCACGAGCAGGCGGCGGCGACGTTCCGCCCAGCGCTGCGAAAGGACCAGCCCGGCCTCGATCGTCTTGCCGAGCCCAACCTCGTCGGCGAGGAGCGCACCCTGCGACAGAGGCGAGTCGAATGCGAAGAGTGCGGCGTCGACCTGATGAGGATTGAGATCGACCTGCGCGCCGGCGACTACAGCACCCAACTTCTCCATGCTTTCGGCCGGGTATCGCCGCGTCAGCTCCCAAGCGTAGAACTTGGAGTGGTAGTCCGTGTAGGTCATGTCGGGTCGGAGGGGTGGGAGAGGGCGGCGTCGACGGCGATCGCCAGGGCCTCCTCGGCCACCCAGCCTCCCCCCAGCGTCTCGAGCTTCTCGGGCGTGGGATCGCCGCGCAGGGCGAGGGCGCGGGCGGCCGTGAGGGCGGCGAGGGTTTCGCCGTGGTGCGGGCGGGCGCGCAGCAGCTCCGTCGCGGCGTCGAGCGCGGGCTCGAGCGGGCGGCCGCCGTGGACCAGCTCGTGGATCGTGGCGGCGAGGACGCCCGCCGGGAGCTGGCCGCTCGGATGGCCGTGCGTCTGCGCGGCGATCTCCATTCCGAGGCGGAAGAGCCCCTCGCGCGACGTCGCCTCGCCCCCCACCGCGCTGCCCAGCCGGCGGCCGCGGAAGCGGTCGCCAGGCTGGCCGGCCGGCGCGAGCCGGGCGGTGCCGTCGTCGATCGTCGTCGCCAGGTCGGGCAGCGGACCCCTCCTCCTCCCGAACGAAACCGCGCAAGCGTAATCGACCCCACGCTCCGGCGCGACCCCGTGGGGACGAAGCGTGCGGAGGCGGGCAGGCGCGGACCCTTCTACTTGTATAGACGAATGGGGAGGCGAAACCGAACAGATTTCTCTCCGCAGCCGTTCGGGCGCCGGGCCAGCGAGCCCCGGGAAGGGAGGCGCGGGGTCAATCGGCCAGCTTCAGCCGGACGGGCTGTCGCCGAAGCCGATCCGGCGCCGCGGCCGGGCGGGAGGATCGATGAGGCCGCGGAGGGCGGCGATGACCTGCTTCAGCTCCTCGTCGTGGCCGGTGACGCGACGTTCGAGGGCGGCGAGCGCCCGGGTGAGATTGGCGTGGGTACGAGCCAGAGAGCGGAGACGGACGAAGGCGCGGACCACGAAGACGCTCATCTCGACCGCGCGCGGGCTGTTGAGGACGGTGGCGGCCATGATCGCACCGTGCTCAGTGAAGGCCCAGGGCAAGGCCGGAGAAAACTTGAGCCTCGCGAGGTGGTCACAGTTTGTGACCACCTCGTCCCGCTCCGCCGGCGTCAGCCGGAACCGGAAGTCCTCGGGAAACCGCTCCGCGTTGCGCCGGATCGCCTGATTGAAGACCTTCGTCGGAAGGCCGTAGATAGTTGCGAGATCGCTGTCGAGCAAGACCTTCTCGCCCCGAATCTGAAGGATCCGCTCGACGACCGGCACGACCATGGTGCTGCCCGGCATCTCTTGAACGCGTTTCTGTCTCATCCCGGCTGCCTCCTCCATCTGAAAGACGCAGCCCGGGCTCTCAAGCTGGCGCTGGCGCGGCGACATCTTCGTTCTTACCGAATGGGGCGATACTGTTCGCCTCATCTCCGCAAGGCCTGCGACGCGGATGGAACGAACGAGCCATGAAGAAGACGAAGAAGTCCGGCACCAGGAAGAGAAGAACCCCCTCGTACGACTTCACGCCGGGAGTGCGCGGAAAGTACGCCGCGCGCTACGACGCCGGGACCAACCTCGCCCGGCTCGACCCCGACGTCGCGGCGCGCTTCCCGGACTCCGAATCGGTCAACCGGGCGTTGCGCGGGCTCGTCGCGGCGGGCAATCGCCCGGCGCCCGGCTCACAGCGCTGAACCGGCCGACTGCAGCTCGCGCTTCAGCGCCGCGCGGCGGCCGGCGCCGGAGGGCGATAAGCGGGCTCGGGAATCGCGATGCCGTTGGCGCGGGCGGCGGCGAGCCAGCCAGCCTTGGCCTTCTCGACCTCGGCGAGCGCTTCGGAGGCGGAGTCTCCGAAGGCCGAACAGTGCGGGAGGTCGGGCACATCGGCGACGTTGCAACCGTCCTCGTCGCTCCAGAAGATGTTGATGTGGTAGTCCCTCAAGGCTCACCCTCCAGGCTCAGATTGTAACGCTCGACATCTCGGAGCAGCTCCCGGATCTGATTGGGCTTGGCCTCTCCTCGAAGCGGTTGGAGGCTGAGCAGCAACCCCAGCCGCAGATGCACATAGGCCCGGTGGCTCCCCGTCGTGCGATCGAGCCGGCAGCCGAGCCCTTCGACGAGAGCGCAGAAGTCGTCGAACGAGACATTGTGCAAATGCCCGTTGCGGAGTCGCTCGAGGAGTCGCCGGCGATTCATCGCTGCCTCCCTGCTCGAATAGACAGGACGAAAAACTGCGGGGCCGACTTGCATCGCCCTCGATTGCGCGACCGTGGGTGTTCTGGTGCTTTGGTGCTCCGGTGCTAGACTGCGCGCATGGCGAGAATGACCATCACCCTGCCGGACGAGCTGCACCGCGCGCTGAAACAGGCGGCGGCGAGCCGCGGGCGGGGGCTCGGCGAGCTGATCGCCGAGAGCCTGACCTTCTACGGGATCAAGCCGCGCGAAGAAGCCGAGGCGCTGGTGGCGCGGGCGCGGCGACGCGCGCGCCTCCCGGAGCCGCAGGCCCTGGCGCTGGCCCGCCGCGAGACGCGGGCGGCGCGCCGGCGTTGAAGTCGCCGCCGCTCGTCGTCGACACCAACGTCGTCGTGGCGGGGCTCCTGACCTCCGAGCCTCGAGCACCGACCGCCCGGATTCTCGACGCCCTGCTCGCGGGGCGGCTTCCTTTCCTGCTCTCCGAAGCGCTGCTTGCCGAATACCGCGCGGTGCTGCTGCGGCCCAAGATCCGCGCCCGGCACGGGCTCGCGGCGCGTGAGGTCGACGTCATCCTCCTGCAGCTGGTCCAGAACGCCCTCCTCCGCGAGCCGGAGCCGGCCGGCACGGCGGCGGGCGACGAACACCTCTTCGCATTGCTCGCCCTCGACCGTCGCGCCCTGCTCGTCTCGGGCGACGCCGCCGCTCTCCGGCGCGCCGGCGACCGCGGCCGCGCGCCGCGGGCCCTCGCCGAGGAGCTGGGGATCGGTCGCCCATAAAGCACGGGGTCAGGGGGCGTTTCTGGGCCGGGGCGCTGCTTCAGCGCGTCGCCGAGCTGCCGCGGGTCAGGTCTTCGTAGATCGCGTCCGGAGCGACGTCGGCGCCGTTGGGCCAGCAGGGAGCGCCGAACTCGTCCAGGGTGACCTCGGCGAAGCGGTCCGGATCGCGGAGCGGCTCGAACATCGGCCCCCACAGGTCCTGGCTCAGGTCGACGATGCCGTGAACACCGTCAGCAAACTCCACTTCGAGCCGGTACTCCGGCAGGACCTTCAACTTGTCGATTCGCCACATCGCGGATTTCTCGAACTTCCAGGCGTCAGGCGACGCACCGGACGTGAGCGATCTCGTCCGCAGCGACCGAGCGGAGGTCGTCGCTCGAGATCGTCACCACGGCCACGGTCCGACCCGAGAGGGTCGTGAACTCCACCTCGAATCCTGCTCCATCGCGATGCGCCAGCACCACCGTCCCCACGTCGCCGGCGACCAGGCGCAGTTCCGGCAGATCGCGCCGCAAGACCACCACATCGAGCTCTCGAATCATGGCGTGCTCTCCTTCGCCGGATAGGCGGTAACGAACCGGGCCCGCTCCGCCCCGTGCTCCACGAACCAGACCACCCGGATCGCCACGTCACGCCCGTTCGGCGCTTCGATCCGCCCGTCGACCACGTATTTTGAACCGAATGCCGTCGTTTCGTGAATTGCGACCGAATTCGACCGGGCGTGCGCGATCAGGGCCGCGCGGAGAGAGTCGACTGCGTCAGGGCGGAAGCCCAGTCCGAGGAAGAAGCGGGCCTTGGGATGGCCGAGAGGATGCTCTCTCGAGAGGAGGTAGTCCCTCAACTTGCGCGAGCTCACCTCGGCACGATCGAGGTGAGGCACGTGGATTGGCGCCAAGTCGCGCCCCTTCCGATTTCCCATCCGTCCGACCTCCTTCGAGAGGTAGGACGGCAAGCGCGGTTCTCAACCGTCGCGCGGGGACGAGGTCCGGCGGCGCAGGGCACCGAGGGCCCGTTTCAAGATCACGGAATGTGATCTTGAAGGCGCCCCCCGACCAGCCCATCTTTGAGGTAACAATCTGTGACCTCAAAGAAATGAGCTCTTGGTCCGTCAGATGGAATGCGAAGTACGAAGGGAACCGTTCCGCATTCCGCCGGATCGCTCGACTCAGCGTGTCGCCGAACTGCCGCGGGTCAGGTCCTCGTACATTGCGTCGGGGGCGAGGTCCGCGCCGTTCGGCCAGCAGACGGCCCCGAACTCGTCGATGCCGACCTCGGCAAAGCGCTCCGGATCCCGCAACGGCTCGAACACGGGGCCCCAGAGCTCCCGGCTGTAGTCGAGAACGCCGCTGACGCCGTCCGCGAACTCGACCTCCAGGCGGAAGCCCGGAAGGGCACGGACCTTCACGACTCTCCACATCTCACGCCTCCTCGCCCAAAGGAGCGATCGGCAGCGCAGGCTCCCGCCGCTGCGCCCGCCGCCAATTATCCCGCAACTCCGGCCGATGCATGAGGGCCCATTCGAGCACGAGCACCAACGCCCGTCGCGGCAGCTGGCCGGCCATCAGGTCGAGCGTCTCGATGGCAATCTTGGCGGAATACTCGCCGTAGTAAGCGTGGAAGTGGGACTGGCCGTGATCATTCCGGTACATCCGGATCGAGATCCCGAAGAACCGGCTGATCGTCGGCATCGCTCTCCCCGAAAGGAGCGCCGGGAAGATCTCGGGCGCCCGTTTCGAGAGAAGAGACGCGGGTCGGCATCGCAGACTTGCGGAATCGGTGCCTGTCGCGGATTTCTCGCGCTCAGCTCGCCCGAGCGAGTGGCTTCGGGAGACGGCGAATCGTCTGACCGGCTCGGTGCAGATCCACGGCCCTCTGGGCATTCAGCCAGAGCTCCGGGGTCGTGCGCAGCGCCGCACCGAGCTTGAGGGCGAGGGAGGCCGTCACCGCGCTCCTCCCGTTCACGACCCGGTTGATGACTTTGATGTCGCAACCCAGGTGGTCCGCGAGCTGGCGCTGGGTGATCCCGAGCGGCCGGAGAAACTCCTCCCGCAGGATCTCGCCGGGAGTGGTCGGCTGGCGGCGCTTCGGGTTCATGGATGCCTCCTCAGTGGTAGTCGACAATCTCGACCTCGGCGGGTCCGGCCGGCGTCCAGCGGAAGACGATCCTCCACCGGTCGTTGATGCGGATACTGTGTCGCCCGGCGAGGTCCCCTTTCAGCGCCTCGAGACGATTCCCGGGCGGCGCCGCGAGATCGAGCAGGACCGACGCATAGTCCAGAAAGTCCAGTTTTCGTGCGGCGACCTTCGCCACCGGGGCCCAGCTGGCGCCTCGGGGGATGCGCCCCTCGAGGAAGAAGCGCTCGACCTCCGGATCGGCGAAGCTGGCGATCGCCATGGCGGATGTTATACCTTGCAAAGGTATACCGCAAGCAGGTATGCCAAGTGGCCGCTCGCCAGGGGGCACCTGGGCGCCGTCTCCGCCGGGATCGAACCCCGGTCGAGCTTCACGGAAGGGCAAAGACGGAATCAGGGTCAACGGACTGGCAGAGATGGACGCCCACCCGTCGTCCCTGAATCCGGTTCGGTCGCGGAGATTTCTCGACGACATGCTTCCCTTCGTGCCCGATCCGCCGCAGACTTCGCCCATGGTGAACCTGTTCGATGTCGCGACCCGGGCTGCGTTGCTCACCCGGCTGGAGGGCCTGCAAGCCGAGAGCGAACGCCAGTGGGGAAAGATGACGCCGGCGCAGATGTGCGCCCACTGCTCGGCGGCGCTCGAGGTGGCGACCGGCGAGACGCCGCACCGGCGGTTGCCGATCGGCTACCTGGTCGGCTGGATGGTGCGCGGCAGGATGCTCGGCCCCGAGCCCTTTCCGAAGAGCTCCCCCACCGATCCGCGCTTCGTCGTCAGCGGCCCGCGCGACTTCGCGGCCGAGCGGACGCGACTGCGCGAGCAGGTCGAGCTCTTCGTCGCGCGCGGGCGCGAGGGCGTGGCGAAGCGGCCGCACAGCTTCCTCGGCCGCCTGAGCGGCGACGAGTGGGGGATCGTCATGGGCAAGCACCTCGACCACCACCTGCGGCAGTTCGGGGCCTGAAGACTCCGTCAGCCGGATCGGAATCCGTGCCTGTCCCGGATTTCGGACTCGTGCGCCTGCGGGGTACGCTTCGACGCATGCGCACGTGGGTTCGTTCCTTCGCTCCTTTCGCGGTCGCCGCCCTCGCCCTCGCCTCCCCCGCCGCCGCGGCCGACGACCCGGCGCTCGTCCACGCGCGGGAGGTGCTCGACTCGACGATCCTCGTCGACGGCCACAACGACCTGCCGTGGGTCATCCGCGAGTGGAAGGACGCGCCGATGGACGTCGAGCGCTACGACCTGCGGCAGACGGCACCGCACGAGACCGACCTGGCGCGGCTGAAGGCGGGCCGCGTCGGGGCGCAGTTCTGGTCGGTCTACGTGCCGGGAGAGCTCGCGGGGGGATGGGCGAAGACCCAACTGGAGCAGCTCGACATCGCCCGCCGGATGATCGCGCGCTACCCCGAGGCGCTCGAGCTCGCGCTCACCGCGGACGACGTCGTGCGCATCCGCAAGGCAGGGAAGATCGCGTCGCTCCTCGGCATGGAGGGGGGGCACGTGCTCGAGAACTCGCTCGGGGCGCTGCGCGCCTACTACGAGCTCGGCGCGCGCTACCTGACCCTGACCCACAACGTCACCCTCGACTGGGCCGACGCCGCGCTCGGCGAGCCGAAGCACCGCGCGGAGGGGGGCCTGACCCCCTTCGGCCGCGAAGTCGTGCGCGAGATGAACCGGCTCGGGATGCTGGTCGACGTCTCGCACGTCTCCCCTGAGACGGCGCGCACGGCGATCGCGACGAGCGCGGCGCCGGTGATCTTCTCCCACTCCTGCGCCGCAGCGCTCTCGGACCACCAGCGCAACGTGCCCGACGACGTCCTGGCGCTCCTGCCGAAGAACGGCGGCGTCGTGATGGTGACCTTCATTCCGGCCTTCGTCTCGCAGCAGGTCAAGGACTGGTGGGAGCCGCTCGAGGCGCGCACGAAAGGGATCGCGATCGACGCCGAGTACCAGCGGATCCAGAAGGAGTACATCGCGCAGCACGGTGCTCCGCCGCGCGCGACGATCGCCCAGGTGGCCGACCACATCGAGCACGTCCGCAAGGTGGCCGGCGTCGACCACGTCGGCATCGCCGGCGACTACTGGGGCGCGACGGACGACGAGACGCAGGGGCTCGAGGACGTCTCGAAGTACCCCGACCTCTTCGCCGAGCTCGTCCGCCGCGGCTGGAGCGACGCCGATCTCCGGAAGCTCGCCGGCGAGAACGTCCTGCGCGTGCTGCGCGAGGCCGAAGCGGTGTCGCGCCGCCTGCGCGCCGAGCGGGCGCCCTCGACCGCCACGATCGAGCAGCTCGACGGAGCGAAGCAGACGCCGGCCGCGAGCCGCTGAGCCGCGGGCGCGCCGTTCCCGCGAAGGCGCCCGGCGCCTGCGTCAGAATGCGCGGATGTCCGGCGCGCGGTACCGCCTGGGCGGTGACGGTGGGGCTCGGGCTCTTCCTGCTCTGGAGCAACAGCTTCGTGGCCGGGTCGTACCTGCTCGGCGGCGAGCGCCACGCGGCGCAGATGGACGCCGTGGCGCTGACCGCGGCGCGCTACGCGCTGGTCACGCCGCTCTGCCTGCTCTGGTGCTTCGGGCACCGGCGGCGGCAGGCGACCGAGCTCCTGCGGCGCTTTCCCGTCCGCGCCACGGCCGGCGGCCTGCTCGCCGCGCCGCTCTACTGCCTGGCGCTCTACTCCGGGCAGCAGCGCGGCGTGCCGCCGCCGGTGGCGTCGATCACCACCGCGCTGACGCCGTTCTTCGTGATGTTCCTCGCGGCGCTCTTTCTCGACGAGCCGGTGACGCGGCGCAAGCTCGGGGCGTTCGTCCTCGCCATCGCCGGGCTCGGACTGATCGCCGCCTCGCGGCTCGACGGCGCCATGCACGGCGGCGTGGGCCCGAAGACCGCCGGCGAGTACGCGGCGCTGATCGCGCTGGTGGCCCTCGCGCCGCTCTGCTGGAGCGGCTACTCGATCCTCAGCAAGCCGGTGGCCGGGATCGCCTCGCCGCTCGACTGGACGGCGCTGACGCTGGCGCTCGGCGGCATGCCGCTCCTCGTCGTCCTCCCCTTCCGGGGCTGGCGCGAAATGGCGGCGCTCGACGGCGCCGGCTGGACGGCGCTCCTTTTTCTCTCGGTTCTCTGCACGATCGTCGGCTACCCACTCTGGAGCTGGCTGCTCAAGCACCTGCCGGCCTCGTCGGTCGGGTTCTTCACGTTCCTCAATCCGCCGCTGACCCTGCTCTCGAAGCTCGCGCTGGCTCTCCTGCTCCCGGCGACCTTCGTCTGGACGATGGAGCCGCTCGAGCTCGCCGGCGCGGCGCTGGCGCTTTCCGGCCTCGCGCTGGTGCTCTTCCCGGCGCGCGGCCGGCGCGAGACGCCGGCGCCGGCCGAGGGGTAGCGCGCCCTCGCAGGAACGGCCCGCAAGATCAGCGACGGCATTCCCGTCTCTCCCCTTCGATGTCGGGGAGAGAGCGGATCGATCTACGCCAATGGCGTACAATTGGCGTTCAACTCATCGAGACGCCGCTCTTCACCCGGCAGGTGAGAGCGCTGCTGACCGACGAGGAATACAGGTCACTTCAACTGTCAGTCGCCGAGCACCCCGAGACGGGCGACGTGATCCCGGGCACGGGCGGAATCCGCAAGCTCCGCTGGCGACGGCTCGGCAGGGGAAAGAGAGGCGGCGTGCGAGTCTTCTACCGACATCACGAGGCGACGGGGCGCATCTACCTGCTTCATCTCATCGCCAAGACCCAGCGCGAAGACCTGACTCTGATCGAGCTGCGAGAGCTCGGCGCGGCCATGAAAGAAGAGCTTCCATGAAGAGCAAGCTTTTCCAGGAGCTGCTCGAAGAGCATCCGCGAGGCCGGAGCGATCCAGCGCGGCGAGATCGAGCCGTCGCGCGTCTTCGTCGTCTCGCCACCCGAGGTCTACGAGGTGCGTCGCGGCTTCGGGCTCACCCAGGAGCGCTTCGCGCGCATGATGGGGATCAGCGTCGCCACGCTCCGCAACTGGGAGCAGGGGCGGCGGAAACCGGAAGGGAGCGCGCGGGTGCTGCTCGAGGTCGTCAAGCGCCATCCCGAAGCGGTCCTCGACACCGTGTTCGGCGAGCGTGCGGCGCCGTCGCGGCCGGCGAAGCGGCTCCGGCGCCGGTGATCCGCGGGCGGATGGACTGTCCTCCGGCGCTGGGCGAGAATGCCCTGCTCTTCGGAAGGAGGCAGGTGTCCGCATGTCGAGCCGCGAGCGCTCCGCGCAGCATCCATCCGCCGGATCGGGCGCGCTTCCCGCGCGCCTCGTCCTGCTCGCGATCGATTCGCTCAACCTCGATTTCGCCCGCGCCCACCTCGACCGGCTGCCGGTGCTGGCGCGCCTGCTCGCGACCGGGACGCTCCGCCCGCTCGTCTCGACCGCCGAGGTGATGAGCGCCAGCGTCTGGCCCACCTTCGGGCTCGGCGCGCCGCCGGGAGAGCACGGCGAGTACTTCCCCTTCCAATGGGACGCGGCGACGATGTCCTTCCGCCGCACCGACGGAGGCGCCTGGGCCAAGGACTTCCGCTTCGAGCCCTTCTGGTTCCGGATCGCCCGGCGCGGTGTCCCCTGCGTCGTGCTCGATCCCGCCCACATCAGCCCGTCGGCCACCGCGCCCTGCCCGCAGGTCCTGAACTGGTCCTATCAGAGCTCGGGGGCGGCGTTCTCGCACCCGCCCGAGCTGCTCGGCGAGCTGCGGCGCCGCTTCGGGCAGCGGCCGATCGGTCCCGAGGTGCCGGTGCCCAAGGGGCGTCGCCGCGCCCGCGCCATCCGCGACACGCTGGTCCGCGCCGCCCGCGCCAAGGGGGACGCGATGCTCTGGCTGGCGGAGCGCTACCCCTGGCGCCTGTTCGTCGCCGCGATGTTCGAAGTGCACCGGGCCGGCCACAACCTGTGGCCGATCGAGGCGGAGTTCGCCTCCGACGCCGAGCCCGACGCCCTGCTCGCGGTCTGCGAAGAGACCGACCGCCAGGTCGGCCGCCTGCTCGAGCGCTGCGACGACGGCGAGACCGCGTTCGTCCTCTTCACGCTCAGCGGCATGGAGCCGAACCGGGCGCAGGACCACTTCCTGCCGGCGATCCTGGCGCGCCTCGGCGCCGCCTGGTCGAACGGCGGCGCCGCCGTCGCGGGCAACGCGCGCGGTTTCAATCCGATGGGCCTGCTGCGGCACGCCCTGCCCTACGACCTGCAGTACCAGGCGGCGCGGCTGCTGGGAGAGCGGATCCAGGACTGGGTCGTCAACCGCTCGCTGGTCGGCGGGCTCGACTGGCGAAAGACACCGGCCTTCGCGGTCGCGACGGGCTCGGAGGGCTACATCCGGCTCAACCTGTGCGGCCGCGAGCGCGACGGCTGCCTGACGCCCGAAGCGGCGCCGGCCTTCGTGCGCTGGCTGGAGAGCGAGCTGCGCGCCATTCGCGTCGTCGCCACCGGCGAGCCGCTGGTCGCCGAGGTCGTCCACGTCCAGGAGCGCTTCCCGGGCCCGAAGGCGCACCGGCTGCCCGACCTCTGCCTGCGCTGGGCGCCGCGAGCGCCGGCGACGCGCATCGTCTCGCCGACGATCGGCGAGATCGTCGCGCGGCTCGAAACCGGGCGCGGCGGCAACCACACGCCGGACGCCTTCGCGCTCTTCCGCGGCGCCGTGCCCGGCGAGCGCGGGCTACCCGAAGTCACCCGGATCGAGGAGCTCAGTCGCTTCGCCGAGGGCCTTCTCGCGCCGGCGCCTCGCTCCGTCGAAGCGCTGGCGCTCGCCTGAGACCGGCAGGGGCGTCGCGCGGCGTCACCGCGGCTTCATCGCGCCTCCCGGCGCCAGCGCCTCGATCACCTCGATCTTGATCTGCTGGTAGCTGGCGCCGCGCCCCTCGTTCCAGAAGTCGGAGATCACGTCCCCAGGGATCACCTGCGCGACGGTACCGGTGGCGGCGGCGGTGTCGAGGCGCAGCTCGACGAAGAGGATCGGCACCGTGCCCGACTTCAGGAGGACCGGGATGTCGACCGTCTTGGTGACGCCGGTCGCCGCCGGCTGCGTGACCTTGAGGACCATGATCTCGGTGCGGTTGATGGATGTCTCGCTGTAGATGCTGCGATCGTCCATCCGCACGATCATCCGCACCCAGCCGCTGGCGGCGCCCATGCCCAGCGTGCCGACCTTGCCCAGGTAGGCGATGCCGGACATGGTGACGCGGATCTTGCCCTGGTACTCGTTGCCGGAACCGAAGCGGAAGCGGTTCTGCACGCCGACCGAAGCGGTGTAGCGCGACTTGCCGGAGAGGAACGCCTTGGAGTACGAGCGCACGCTCTTCGAGGAGAGCGACGCCTCCGAGTACCCCTCCGAGTTGACGTAGGGGACGGACTTCTCCCCGTTGTTGGCGCTGAAGTCGGCTGCGGTGAACGTGTAGACCTTCCCCTTGGTCAGTTGGATCTCGCCGAGGGCGAAGGAGGAGGAAGCCACGAGGAGCAGCACGGCGAAGAGCCGGACCGCCTTATGCGAATCTGTGGAGTTTCTTGGCATGAGGATGCTCCTTGACGCATCCCCATTATGCGCCCGCCGACAAGCGCCGGCCCCTCGATCGCGCCATCGACATCGGCCGCGACGCCAAGCTCGACACCCTGGCGTTCCAGGATCCGACCCTGTCGGTCCAGCGCCTCCGGCTCGCGATCGAAGTCGGCTTCGCGCTCGAGCCCGCCCGGATCTGCCCGGTAACTTCTCCCGGCGACCGGCGTAGAGGTGAGGTGAACCCGACTCGACGGATCCACCCGCGACGCACGCTTCGCTCGTCTCCCGGACTTCGCTCGACTTCCGCCTGGGCCCTGGCACTGGCGCTCGGCTGCTCATGGCCCGCCGCGAGCGCCGCGGCCGATCCGGGCTCCGGCCCGACGGCGCTCCACCGCCTGCGCCAGGAGGTCGCCTACGCCGGCCTGCTCGGCGAGCTGGCGGGAGCCGCGCCGGCCGGCTACGTGGTGATCCGCAACGTCCACCTCGTCGATCCGGACGCCGCGCCCGGCACCCTCTCTCCCGCCAACCAGAGCGTCATCGTCGGCGAGCGGCGCATCCTCTGGGTCGGCGACGCCGCGCAGGAGCCGAAGGTCCCGAATCTCGCCGTCGTCGACGGCGCCGGCGGCTGGCTCGTCCCCGGCCTGACCGACATGCACGTCCACTCTTCCTCGGCCGCCGGCTGGCTGCTCGACCTCGCCAACGGCGTCACCGCCGTGCGCGACATGGCGGGGTTCCCCTGGATGCTGCGGGCGCGCGACGCGATCGACGCCGGCCGCATGCTCGGCCCGACGCTCGCCGTCGCCGGTCCGATCTTCAACGGCTTCCCGATGGAGGACTACGCCATCGTGCCGGCGAGCTCGCTCGAGGCGCGCCGCCTGGTGCGCCAGCAGGCCGCCTGCGGCTACGACTTCATCAAGGTGCACAACGTCGTGCCGCTGCCCGTCTTCGACGCCATCGCGCAGCAGGCGCGCACGCTCGGCATGGATCTCGTCGGCCACGTGCCGCACCACATCCCGGTGCGCCACGCGGTCGCGGTGGGCATGCGCACGATGGAGCATCTGAAGGGATATCTCGACGACGGGACGCTCGAGCTCGGCGAGACCGACTACGCCGCCGCCGTCGACGGCCCCGAGGTCTGGAACACGCCGACGCTCTACGCCGCGCGCGGCAACGCCTGGGGGGACGACGCGCGCCGCCTGCTCACCGCGCCCGAGATGCGCTACGTGCCGCTGCGCAAGCTCGAGAGCTGGCGGCGCGCGCTCGACGAGCCGGTCGACGACAACCAGAAGAAGGGGTGGGCGGCCCGTACGACGATGCAGGAGATCGTCGGCAAGCTGCACGGGGTGCACGCGCGCTTCCTCGCCGGCACCGACTCCGACGGCTACGCCTACGAGGTCCCGGGCTTCGCCCTTGTCACCGAGCTCGGCCTCCTCGAGGAGGCCGGACTGAGCCCGCTCGAAGCGCTGCAGGCCGCGACCAGCGAAGCGGCGCGCGCGCTGCGCGAAGAGGACGAGGCCGGCCACATCCGACGCGGCCAGCGCGCCGACCTGGTGCTGCTCGACAGCGACCCGTCGGCGGGCACGCGCGCCTTCCAGCGCAACCGCGGCGTGGTGGCGCACGGCGCCTGGCTCGATCGCGCGCGTCTCGACGGCGCTCTCGACCGGCTCGCGACGATCCAGGCCGAGCCCGACGCCGCCGAGCGCTACGACGAGACGGCGGCTGCCGCGGTCACGGCGAGCGCCGAGGCGGCGGCGCGCGGCGGCTTCGTCTTCGACGCCCACCTGCTGACGAATGCGGCAAGCGAGCTGCGGGCGTCGGGGTGGAGCGCCGTTGCCGCGCGGCTCGACGCGCTCGCCGACCTGCCGAAGGCCGGTCCGTGCGCCGAGGCGAGGCCGAATTGAGCGCGGGAGAGCGTCGGAACCGCGATCAGTGCCCGCCGCTCTCCCCGGCGGTCGTCGTCACCCAGCGCGCGGCGAGGAAGACGGCGCCCATGGCGAGGTAGCCCGCCGCGTGCGGCCACGCCGGCGCCAGCGCCACCGCGGTATCGGCCGGCGTGAAACGCCACGCGTGGATGAGGCCGACGGCGGAGAGCGCGGCGCCGGCGAAGGCCCAGAGCGCGGCGCGGCCGAAGCGCTGGTCGATCACCTCGGCGGTGGCGGCGGCGAGGAGCATCGAGGTGAGGATGAAGCCCTGCTCGAGGGCGAAGATCCCCTGCCCCCAGGTATCCGAAGCGAGCAGCCGGTCGACCAGCGCCGGCCCGAAGGCCTCGCCCCCCGGCAGTCCCATGCCGGCGGCGCGCAGGCCGTTCTTGAGCAGCAGCGCGCCCCAGGCCGCGACACCGGGCAGGAGGCCGACGACCACCGCCGGCGCGTGCTGGCGCGGCGTCGCCTGGAAGGCCTGCGCGGTGATCACGATGCCGATCCAGAGCACGATCGCCATGCCGGCGTCGATCGGCACCGCCCAGGCGATCCACGCCAGCGTGCCGGTCAGGCAGACGACGGTGAAGAACGCCGCGTTCAGCACCGAGTAGCCGGCGCGGGCGCCCATCGCCTTCCACCCCGGGTGGCCGATGTAGATCGTGGTCGGAAAGCAGGAGCCGAAGAGCGCGGCGGCGAGCGTGCCGATGCCGTTGGCGGCGAGCGACGGCCGGGTCGGGAAGCTGTCCCCCGCCGCTTCGGCCGACTCGATGTTCTGCAGCGAGCCGATCAGGTTGAACAGGCCCATCGGCAGGATGACCGAGGCGTAGACGAGCCAGTTGGCCGACAGCGCAGCGACGAGGTCGCCGACGACCGGCACCGGCGGATGAAACGCGAGGCCGAGCGCCGGCTTCGCGCCGACCGGCGCGATCCCCTGCATCCAGGCGAGCAGCGTGCCGAGCGCCACCGCGACGAACCCCCCGGGCAGCCCGCCGCGGAAGCGCCGCCGGCCGAAGTAGACGAGCAGCACGATGGCGAGCGTCGAGAGCCCGACGACCGGGTCGCGCGTAGGCGCGGAAGAGGAAGCCGATCGAGATGAAGGTCAGCGCGATGCCGGCGAGGGTGCCGAGGAGAGCGGCGCGCGGCGTCGCCTTGCGCAGCCGCTCGGCGAAGAGCGCCCCCGTGAGCTCGATCAGCCCCGAGCCGACGCAGGCGGCGAGGCCGGCCTGCCAGGCGACGCGCGCCGGGTCGGCGGCGCCGGCCGCCTCGGCCACCAGCTTCGCCGGCAACATGACCAGGAAGACGTAGGCGAAGAGCGAGACGGTGTTGATGCCGTAGGGCAGCGCGCAGACGTCGGCGCGCCCGGCGGCGCGGCCGATCCGCATCGCCTGCCAGGCGTAGAAGAGGTTGCCGACGACGAGCGAGATCGCGGCGCCGGGGAGGATGCGACCGTAGACGAGGTCCGACGGGAAGCCGAGGATGCCGCGGCAGAGCGCGTCGATCAGCAGGAGCTGGACGAGATTGTCGATCGCCAGGCCGAAGAAACCGTCGACGTCGCCGCGGACGAACCAGCGCATGGCGGCCTCCCGCCGGTCAGGGAGCGATGTCGAGCTGGAAGGCGAGGTCCTTGCGCACCGGGTCGAAGCACTCGGTGGCGCTGCAGACCTGGTAGACGAGCTTGCCCTGGATCTCGCGCAGGCCCGGCAACGTGTTGGGCGACACCGTCAGCGGGATGCGCACCACGAGATCGCCGATGTAGGCCGGATGGCGCTTCTCCCCCACCTTGAACTGCCGCGCCTTCGGAAAGCGCGCCGCGCCGATCGCGATGTTGTTGACGGCGCGGAAGGTGATCGACGCCGCCTGCAGGCCGGGCTCTTCGAGCTGGCTCGAGAGGATGGCGTAGCCGGGAGCCACCTGGAGGACGAAAGTGACCTCGCTCTGGCTGCCGCGATTGACCCGCGGCGCGCCGGAGGTCTGCATCCCGACGGCGTCCGGAGGAACGGGCGCGGCGGAAGCGCCGGATGCGAACGCCAGCGGCAGCGCGACGGCAACGAGCGCCCGCAGGCGCGGCAGGGCAAGACGGCGCGGCACGAATCCTCCTCGCAGCGAACGACCCCTCGAAGCTGCGCGGGGATTCTATGCCGCGCGATGACGCTTCCGGCGCTGAGGCCTAGCCCAGCGGCGGAATGCGCAGCACCTGCCCGGGGTAGATCTTGTCGGGATCGGAGAGCATCGGCTTGTTGGCCTCGAAGATCTTCGGGTAGAGGCTGGCCTTGCCGTACTGCGCCTGGGCGATCTTGCCCAGCGTGTCGCCCTTGACCACGGTGTAGAGCTTCGCCTCCGGCGCCGGCGGCGCCGTGACGCGCAACCGGTCGTCGACCTTGCCGGTGCCCCAGGTGTTGCCGACCAGCAGCACGACTTTCTCGCGCACTTCCTGCGAAGGGACGTCGCCGGTGAGGGTGGCGCGGTCGCCGTCGATCTCGATCTTCAGGCTCGGGATGTCGAAGCCGTGCTCCTTGACCAGCTTCGCGAGGCCGCTGGCGCGCGCCGCGTTGAACTTCGCGCGCGCATCTTCGGATGCGCCGGGCGCCGGCGGCTGTGCCGCGGCGGGATCGGGAAGCTTCTTGCCGGCGCCGGTGATGAAGTCGAAAAGTCCCATGCTGTCCTCCCGGGCGTGGAAACTCTCGCCCGGAATCGATTGTACGCCGGCATCGCGGCGTGGCAGGGACCGGGCGGCGCCGGAGCCCGGCCGTCACCCGCCGGGCACCAGCGCTCTCGGCTCGAGGCTCGGCTTGCCGATCGTTCCGTCGGGATGCTGGACTCTGCCGCCCGGCAGCCACCAGTCGATCGTGCTCCAGTCGTTGTCGAAGGCATCGAGCACGGCATCGCAGCGCTGGCAGGTCATCGCCAGCGGCAGGTAACGGTCCTGCGACGCTGAATCGGCGAGAAACAGCTCGAACGCCCGTTCGCCGGTGCGGCGGACGGCTTCGTCGCTCGGCAGCGGCGGCGTCTCGCCGCGGGCCACGCGCGGAGCGAGCGTTTCGGCGAGAGCGCGCGCGACCTTCTCGCAAGGGGGTGTCGCCGCGGGCCGGATCCCCTCCCCGATCACGTCCGGCGCGATCGCGATCGTCACGCTCCCGAAGAGGTCGTGCACGAAATCCTCGTAGATGTCCTCGACCAGCCAGGAGGGGACGCACTTTCCCCACAGCCAGTTGGTCGCCTGGCAGAAGAGCCCGCGCGCGCAGGCGCCCCCCCCGGCACCGTTGCTCCAGCCGAGCAGGGAGTCCCAGTCCCAGCGACCGTCCGGGTCGGGCGAGCCGTCCTCCTTTCGTTCCTGCCACGAGTAGGTCGGCCAGTTGTCGTCGAGAAAGCTCCCCGTCGACTGCCAGCCGCGCGTGCCGGCCGGGAGCACGCGGGCGCGATCGGCGGTGCGGCGGAGCGTCCGCTCGAAGGCCGCCGTGACGTCCGGGCCGCAATGGCCGGGTTCGCGCGGCTTTCGCTGGTCGACGACGCTCCCTCCCGTCGAGTCCCCAGCCGGCGGTCCCGGCGGCTCCCTACCGCTGCTCGTGCCGGGCCGCGGCTGCGGTTCGGGCCGGCGCTCGACCGTGCCCGGATTGGTGCCGGGGCACTCGGCGGCGAGCCGCGCACGGCAGTCGACTTCGGCCGCGCGCGCCTCGGCGGCGACGCGCTCCGCGGCCGCGGCCGCGGCGTCGAGGGCGGCGGCACTCGCGGCGCCGGAAGCGCCGCCCCGGCGGGCCTGCGCGGCGATGTCCCGCAGGTGATCGGCCTGGCGCGCCGCGGCCGCGGCGCGCAGGCCCTGCGCGTCGCACGCGCGCTTGCGTCCGGCGCAGTCCGGCGGCGCATCCAGCCCCAGGTCGGCGATCAGGTCGATCTGCGGCGGAGTGATCGCCGGCCCCGCGGGCGGGTTCGCTTCGCGCTCCTCGTGGCTGACGTCCTCGCAGCGCGGAAGCAGGGCGAGGTCGATGATCATGTTCTCCATCTGGAGAGTCATCTGCCGCAGCGTGCGCCAGGCGCGGAGCTCGGCGCGCTGCGCACGGGCTTCGTCGGCGGGGAGCAGGTCGACCTCGAGCGCCAGCGGCTCCATCCGGCTCTCGACCCCGTCGAGGAACTTCTCGAGCTCCGCCTGGGCCGCGACGATCTCGGCGATCGCCGCCTCGACCCGCTCGTCGCGACACTGCGCGTCGGCCGTGCGTCCGGCCCAGCCGTGGATCCGCTCCTCCCAGTCGCCGGTCATGCCGTAGGGAATCGCCTTCCGCACCGGCTCGTCGTGGTCCGGACCCGACGGCCCGAAGTCGTCGTAGTAGCTCTCTGCCGGCGTATACGCCGGTGCGTCACTCTCCGCCAGCCGCTCGGCGCAGGGGCAGGAACCGACCGTGAGCTGGTAGTGCAGGGCGAAGTCGCCCGGCGCGACGGCGCTCACGGTGCGGGTCACCTGGTTCGGTCTGCCGCCGGAGGTGAACACGGTCTGGTCGTTGCCGCCGGCGAGGGAGACGATCCCCGGCGTCGAGTTCCAGAGCTTCAGCGCGACCGGCCGCGGCGTGCCGTCGAGCCAGAGCTTGAGCGTCGTCGACTCGCCTCGCCGGAGCTTGTCGCGGTCGATCTCGCCGCCGACGTGGATCAGCACGCCGCGCGCGCCGTCGGCGATGTCGAAGCCGGAGCTCGCGCCGGCGGAGAAACCGTAGGGACCGGCCGCGAAGCTGCCGGGAAGGGTCAGGTTGACGATACTCGGCGAGCTCGACACCAGGTACTGGTCGATCGGCTGCCCGTTGATGCGCAGCTCCGCCAGGGCCTCGGACGGGAAATTGCCGCAGAGACAGAGCGAGCCGTTGTCGAGCACTGCCGGCGAACAGCCGGTGACCGCCGGTCCGTCAATCGCCGGCGACGGCGCGCGGCCGACGGAGACATCTTCGGCGAGCCCGTCGACCAGCGTCTCGTTCCAGGGCGAGACGTAGCTGATCCTGAGCGGCAGGGTCAGTCCCTTTCCAAGATCGCGCGGCAGGTCGAACTGGTAGAGCGGCTTCTCGTAGGAGCCGTTCCACTTCGGAGTCCACGCGCCGATCTTCCAGTCGCCGCCGCCCGGCGTGAACTTGGGATCGAGCGGACGGAACTGGATGCGGTCTCCCGGCGAGAGGCGCTGCGGCAGGCGGATCGCCCCTTTCGGATCGGTGAGCCGGACGGGAGGATTGAGTTGCAGCGTCGGAATCCGCTGCTCGCTCAGCTTCTGCTTCTTCTCGTAGAGCGCGAGGTCGATGTAGCCGATCGGGCGATCGGCCTTCGGCAGGCCGAAAGCGGCCTTGACGCCGCCCGGCGACGGCGGCCCGTTGAGCTGCAGGCTGCGCCCCGAAACCTTCCAGGTCCACCCCGGCTGCAGGTAGGTCGGCGTCGCGCCGCCGATGATTCCCTCCGCGAAGTCGACCTTGACGGCGTCTACCGGCCGCGATTCGACGACGCCCGGCGCGAGAAGCAGGACCTCGCGCACATTGCGCGCCGTGGGCAGCCGCTCGAAGGCCTCGGAGGTGAGGACCTGCGTCGTCGAGGCCTTCGCCGTGTCGACGAGAGGCGCCTCCGTCGTGACGGGAGTCACCGCCGAGGCGGAAGCCGCGAGCAGAGCGACGACGAGAGACGCGATGGGGGCGGAGACCCTCATGGCCACCTCCAGAGATGTCAGATTGCTCTCGACGCTAGCACGAGGTCCCGCACCACCCATCCGGGGGGCGAGGACCTCCCACCCTCCGGGCCGTTGATCGTTCGACAGGCGCCGCCTAGGTTTGCCGCACACGAAAACCTGCGCGGAGGGCCGCTATGCGGAGGCTCCTGAAGGATGCGGAACACCTGGTGCGGCTGGCGATTCTCTTCGCCGCCGGCACGATCGCTTTTCTGATCGTGCGGGCCCTGCTCGTGCCGCCCGGCTTCGGCGAATACGGCCATTTCCGTACCGGCGCGATCGTGGACAACCAGAAGCGACCCCTCAACTACGCCGGGCGCGCCGCCTGCACCGAGTGCCACGGCGAGGAAGCCACCTTGCTGTCCAAGGGAAGCCACGCCAGGGTCGGCTGCGAGTCGTGCCATGGCGCGCTCGCCGCGCACGCAGCCGATTCCGACAACGTCAAGCCGGCCAAGCTCGACGCCGTGGCGCTCTGCTCACGCTGCCACGCCGAGAACCAGGCGCGCCCGAAGAAACAGCCGCAGGTCGATGTCGAGGCGCACTCGGAGGGCAACGCCTGCACCGAGTGCCACGACGCCCACTCCCCGGCGCAATGAGGACGAGACCATGACCCTTGATCGCCGCCAGTTCCTCTCCGCGACCGGCAAGTACATCCTGCTGACCGGCGCCGCCGCCAAGGCGTGGGCCTTCATCGAAGAGGGGCGCCCCGAGGAAGCGCCGGGCTACGACATCACCCGCCACTGGTGGGCGATGTTCATCGACATCGAGAAGTGCATCGGCTGCGGCCGCTGCGTCGACGCCTGCAAGGTGGAGAACGACGTGCCGCCCGAGGCGCACTTCTCGCGCACCTGGGTGGAGCGCTACTACATCCCGCCGCCGGATCCGCTCGACCCGAAGAAGGAGCTGCTGCCGGTCGTCGACTCGCCCGAAGGCGGGCGTTTCGGCTTCCCGGAGATCTACTCCAAGGAAGCCGGTGGCAAGAGCTTCTTCGTTCCCAAGCTCTGCAACCACTGCTCGCATTCGCCCTGCACGCAGGTCTGCCCGGTGGGCGCCACCTTCG
The DNA here is from genome assembly GCA_963699245.1 of Thermoanaerobaculia bacterium. Classification (GTDB taxonomy): domain Bacteria; phylum Acidobacteriota; class Thermoanaerobaculia; order Multivoradales; family JAGPDF01; genus JACTMI01. The sequence continues at coordinate 189,652 of OY969426.1, read as the reverse complement.
AGGGGCCGGACGGCGTCGTGATGGTGGACAAGAAGTACTGCATCGGCTGCCGCTACTGCGTCCAGGCCTGCCCCTACGGCTGCCGCTTCATCGACCCGCGCACCAACACCGTCGACAAGTGCAACCTCTGCTACCACCGCATCACCAAGGGCCTGACGACGGCCTGCTGCGAGGTCTGCCCGACCGGAGCGCGCCTGCTGGGCGATCTCAAGAACCCCAAGGACCCGATCCACGGGCTGCTGCGGACCCATACCGTGCAGGTCTTGAAGCCGTACATGGCCACCGGCGCCAAGGTCTACTACAACGGCCTCGACGGCGCCGTGCGCTGAAGGAGAGACGACCGTGCATCCCCTGCCGCCCGGCATCGAAGGCTTCATGTACCCGAACGAGATGGAGCTCGCCTGGAGCGTGCTCATCGTTCTCTATCCGTTCCTCACCGGCCTGGTCGCCGGCGCCTTCATCCTCGCCTCGCTCGAGCGCGTCTTCAACATCGAGGCGATCCGCCCGACCTACCGGCTGGCGCTGCTGACCGCGCTCGCCTTCCTGCTGGTGGCGCCGCTGCCGCTGCAGCTCCACCTCGGGCACCCCGAGCGCTCGATCGAGATGTTCCTGACGCCGCACAGCACCTCGGCCATGGCGATGTTCGGCTTCGTCTACCTCTGGTACCTGATGGCGGTGCTGGTGATCGAGGTCTGGCTCGAGTTCCGCCCCTACATCGTCGACCAGGCGCAACGCACGACCGGCCTGCGGCGCACCCTCTACCGCGCGCTCACCCTCGGTTCGTACAACGTCAGCCCGCGGGCGCTCGAGATCGACGACAAGGTGGGGCGCTTCATCACCGTGATCGGCATTCCCTCCGCCTTCCTGCTGCACGGCTACGTCGGCTTCATCTTCGGCTCGATCAAGGCCAATCCCTGGTGGTCGACGCCGCTGATGCCGATCGTCTTCCTCTTCTCCGCCATCGTCTCCGGCATCGCCGCGGTGCTCCTCATCTACATCGTCTACTGCCTGGCGCGCGGCATCCCGCTGAACATGCCCTGCCTCGACGCGATGGGCAAGTTCCTCTTCTACGCCTTCCTGGTCGACTTCGGTCTCGAGATGCTCGACCTGATCCACCGCAACTACGAGGCCGACGAGTCCCTGAAGACGCTGAACTTCATGGTCGAGACGCGGCTCTTCTTCTCGCAGATCATCCTGCAGATCATCGTGGGCACCCTGGCGCCGCTCCTGCTGCTCGGGCTGACGCAGCTCGTGCGGCTCACCGACATGGCGCGCCGGGCGATCTACACCGTGGCGGCGACGCTGACGCTGATCGGCATCTTCGCCATGCGCTGGAACGTGGTGATCGGCGGCCAGCTCTTCTCGAAGAGCTTCCTCGGCTACACGACCTACAAGATGGGGTTCGCGACCCGCGAAGGGCTGCTGCCCGCGCTCGTCGTCATGGTCCTGCCGTTCCTCATCCTCTGGGTGCTGGTCAAGATCCTGCCGCCGATGGACGAACCGGCCGAGGAGAGCACGACCGTCGAGCCGACGCCGTAGGCGAACGACTCCAGCCGGCGGGAGAGGGGGCGCAGCGATGACCGATCCGTCGAACGTCGTCACCCGGCTCGCCGAGCTGGAGCAGACGGTCACCGCACTCGCCGCGCGGCTCGACGCGATCGAAGGGCGGGCGGCCGGAGCCGTCATGCCGGCCGGGAAGCCGCTGGCCGCGGCCGCCGCTCCCGCGCCGGTCGAACAGGTTCACCTGCCCAGCCTCGAGCGCCTGCAGGGCGTTCCCGCTCTCGCCGGGCGCACGTTCGTGGTGATGGGCGGCGCCTTCCTGGTGCGATCGCTGGCGGAGTCGGGGACTCTCTCGGCCGGCCTCGGCGTGGCGCTCGGCGTCGCCTATGCGCTGGTCTGGCTCGTCCTGGCCGACCGCGCCGCGGCGCGCGGCCAGGCCCTCGGCGGCACGTTCCACGCCCTCGCATCGGCGCTCATCGTCTACCCCCTCCTGCTCGAAGCGCCGACCCGGCTCGGGCTCCTGGCACCGGCTCCCGCGGCGGTCCTGCTCGCCGTCGCCAGCGCGGCCGGCCTCGCGGTGGCCTGGCGGCGCGACTTCCGGACCGTCGCCTGGATCCAGCAGATCGCGGCTCTGGCGACGGCGACACTGCTGCTCTTCCGCACTCGCAGCCCCGTTCCCTTCGGGGCGGTGCTCCTCGGGCTCGCCGTCGCGTCGCTCGTCCTCGCCTACCGCCGCGGCTGGCGCGGGCAGCGCTGGCTGGTGGCGATCGGCGTCGACGTCGTCGTCCTCATGATCGGCGTGCTGAAGCTGACCGGGCGCGAGACGACGGCGTGGATCGACCTGCGGTCGGTTCTGGTGCTGCAGATCGGGCTGGTCGCGATCTATCTCGGCGCCTTCGTGCTGCGGCTGCTCGTGCAGTCGCGCGACGTGACGCCGTTCGCGATCGTGCAGACCGCCGCCGCGCTCGTCATCGGCTTCGAAGGCGCGCTCCTGGTCGGCGCGCCGGCCACGCGCACGGCGCTGGCGATCGCCGCGCTGCTGACCGGCGCGGTGCTGCACGGCCTGCTCGCCCGCCGCAGCGAGCAGCGCTTCGGCCACGGCCTCGCGGTGGGCTACTTCTCGACCGTCGCGACCTTCTTCGCCGCCGAGGGTGTGCGGGTGCTGCTGCCGGCGGGCATCGCCGCCTCGATCTGGCTCGCCGCGGCGGTGACGCTCGGCGTGCTCGCGCTGGGCGGCGAGCGACCGATCCTGCAGGTCCACGCCGCCCTGCTCGCCCTCGCCGGCGCCATCGTCTCCGGCCTCCTGGCGGCGTCGGTCGCCGCGCTGGCGCGCAGCGCCGCCGGTCCCTGGCCGGAGCTCGGCGCGGCGCCGCTCGCCGTTCTCGCCCTCGCCGCCGCGACCGCCGCGCTGCTCTATCGGCGGATTCCCCAGGGCGGCGCGGCGGAAGTCGCGGCGCGCGCCTCCCGAGTCGCCGCTCTCTCCGTCGCCCTGCTCGGCGTCGGCGGCCTCGTCGTGCGTCTGGCGGGAAGCGCGCTCGCCAACGCGCCGGGTCCGGGCGCCAGCGCCGGCATCCTCGCCGCCCTGCGCAGCGCGGTGCTCGCCGCCGCGGCGATCGCGCTCACCGGGACCGCGGTGGCGCTGCGACGCCACGAGCTCGTTCGACTGGCCTGGTTCGTCCTCGCGCTGGGCGGCATCAAGCTGGCGCTCGAGGACCTTCGCGTGGCCGGCGCCGCGCACCTCGTCTTCAGCCTGGCGCTCTACGGCGCGGCGCTGATCGTGGTGCCCGCGCTGGCGCGCCGGCTGCGGCGCGACGCGGCGCCCGCGGCGGCGCCCTGACGCCGCCGCGCCGCACCCTCGCTCGCGATACCTTCAGGGCTCCTTCGGTCCGGCGATGCCGGCGCGGCGGTCGAGGTCCCGGATCTTGAGGTAGAGCAGGCCGGCGACGAGCGAGACGATCAGGGTCGAGATCCCGAGGCCGATCCGGCGCTCGTGGTGCTCTTTCTGCGAGGCGCTGATCGTCGCGCGAGCTTCGGCGACCTGGTCGAAGCCCTTCTTCGCCGCCTTGTCGAACTCCGAGCGGTTGAAGGCGTGGATCTTGGCGCGCACGTCGACCAGCGTGTCGTCGACCGCCTGCAGCCCGAAGCGGACCTCGGCGAGATCGAGCCCGGCGCCCTCGGCGCGCTCGACTTCGCTCAGCGCGAGGTCCCGCTCGCCCTGCAGCCGCGCGATGTCGTCGTGGAAGTGCTGCGCCGTCTCGTTGCAGATCGGCTTGCCGAACTTCTCGTGGCAGCTCGCGCAGACGTTGCCGGGACCGGTGCCGAGCATGGCATCGCTGGGGCGCTCGATCTCGTGCTTGCCGTGACAGACCTCGCACTCCGGCCAGCCGTGGCTCTCGAAGGCCTTCTTGTGGGGGCTGCCGTCGAAGAGCTTGCCGTTCTCGACGTGGCAGTTGCGGCAGATCTGCGACACCGACGCCACTGCCGGCGGCATCGCCGCGTGGTTGCCGTGACAGTCGTTGCAGACCGGCGCGCCGAGGTCGTTCTTCTCGAGGAGAGCCTTGCCGTGCACGCTCTTGCTGTACTGCTCGAGCTGGTTGGTCGGGATCTGGGTCTTGCCGTCGTCGAGCAGGTGCCCTTGCATGTGCTTCGGATCGGCGTGGCACTTGCCGCAGGTGTTCGGAATGTTCTTGGGGAAGACCGTCGACTGCGGGCTGTTCGGCCGCCGGATGCCGTGCACGCCATGGCAGCTCACGCACTGCGCGGCGTCCGAGTCGTGGCGCACGAGCAGCGCGACGCCGTGCCGGCTCTCGCGGTACTTGAGCAGCTGGTCGATCGGCAGCGCCGGATTGAACCGCCGCATGAAGGCCGCCGAGCTGTGGCATTTCTCGGCGCAGAAGCCGGGGATCCAGCTCCGGTCCGCCTTGCGCTTCGCGCGCTCCGGCCAGTGGTCGTAGACCTCCTGCGACATTTCGGGATCGGTGGGATTGCCGCCGTGGCATCCCGAGCAGGAGAGGCCGCGCCGCAGGTGGACGTCGGAGACCACCTCGCGCAGGTCGAGGTGCCGGTTGGGATCGGCCGGATCGTCGCGGAGGCGGAAGAGCGCGTCGTCGCTCTGCCAGTTGCGATTGGTGTGGCAGAGAACGCAGTTGTCGGCCAGCAGGAGCTCGACGTGCTCGTCGGCGATGTCGAGCGAGAGGAGGTCGGCGAGCTGCTCGGGCGTGTCGAGGAGCTCGCGGGTCTGGGCCGAGAAGAAGGCCTCCTGGGCATAGGAAGGGAGGTCCCGGAAGCGCTGCAGTCCGCGCTCCGAGACGATCGGCTTGCCGTCCTTCTGCGCCGCGAGCAGCTGCCTGAAGGCCGCCGGCCAGTCCTTCTCGGGCAGGCTGCCGCCCGCCGCCCCCGGCGAAGGCGCCGCGGCCTCGGCCGGCGCCGGCGGCGCGGACTGCGCGCGCGCGCCGCCGGGCCAGGCCAGCAGCGCGGCGAGGACGACCGCGGCCACCGCACCCCCCCGCCGCCAGACGCCGACGAGGACGACGGCCACCAGCGCCAGCGCGACTCCCCCGGCCATCAGGTACGAAACGCCGGCGTAGCCATGCAGGCCTGCCTGGAGCAGGACGATGCCGGTGATCCGGAAATCCCGGTGCCCGCGCAGCCAGGCGCGCAGCGCGGTCACCACGAGGCCGAGCCCGATCGTCCAGCTCGCCGCCGTGCGCGCGATCGTCGCCGCCGACAGCGGATCGGCGCCCGGATCGACCCCCGGCGCCGCGCTGACGCCCACGTCCCAGGCCTTGAGCATGAGGAAGGCCAGGAAGAGGAGGATGCCGACGCCGTAGTCGGTGAAGAGCGCGCTCGAGCGGCCGCGCGCCGCGGCGCGGTCGAGGAAGGGGACGAGCGCCCAGAGAACGAGCAGGACGTTGACGACCAGCAGGCAGGCCTGCGGTCCCTCGAGCCCGAGGAAGTGAGCGGGAAACTCCTTGAGCAGTTGGTACACCCAGAGGAAGTACCACTCGGGCTTGATCCCCGGGTAGGCGGGCTTGAGCGGATCGGCCTTGGTGCCGAGCTCCCATTCGAAGCCGGGGATGCCGGGCCCGTGCGGCAGCAGCGCCGCGAGGAGAGCCAGCACGTTGAGCGCCAGCATCCAGAGCAGGAGGTCGCGCAGCACGAAGTTGGGAAAGAAGGGCATGCCCCGCCGCGCCGGAGCCGGCTTGGCGGGGTCGTGCAGCGGCGGCGCCATCCCCTGCTTCTGGATCAGCGCGAGGTGGACGCCGACGATGGCGAAGGTGGTGATCGGCAGCAGGCAGACGTGGAGCGCGAAGAAGCGATAGAGGGTGCGGATCGAGACCTCGTCGCCGCCGCGCATCACCCGCAGCAGCCACTCCCCCACCACCGGGATCGACTTGACCGAGTCGGTGCCGACCGCGGTGGCGAAGAACGAGAGCTCGTTCCAGGGCAGCAGGTAGCCCGAGAAGCCGAAGCCCAGCGTGACGCCGAACAGCGCGATGCCGGTCAGCCAGGTGAGCTCGCGCGGCTTGCGGTAAGCGCGCAGGAAGAAGACGCTCCACATGTGCACCAGCAGCGACGCCACCATCAGGTGCGCCGACCAGCAGTGCACCGAGCGCACCAGCCACCCGAACGGCACCTGGGTGACGATGTAGCGCATGCTCTCGTACGAGGTCGATTCGCCCGCCTGGTAGTACATCAGCAACAGGATGCCGGTCCCGATCTGGACCATGAAGAAGAACATCGTGACGCCGCCGAGGTAGTACCAGAGCATCGAGTGGGCGCCGACCGGAACTTCCTTGTGGCCGGCGAAGGCGACCAGCGCCGAGAGATTCAGCCGCTCGTCGAGCCAGCGCCACGCCGCTCCGAGGGAGCCGGACGGGCGCTCGGCAGGCGACGCCGGGGCGACCGCGGGAACCGGATCGCCGGGGCCGCTCATGTCGGGGTCCCTTCACCGGCCGTGATGACGACTTTCGTCTCGAGACTGCCGCTGGCCTTGAAGGCCTGCAACGGTCGCGGCGGGGGTCCCGAGAGCACGCGTCCGTCGACGTCGAAGCGGCCGTTGTGGCAGGCGCACCAGATGATCCCCTCGTCCCCCTTGTAGCGGACGGTGCACCCCTCGTGCGTGCACTTGGCCGAGGTCGCCCTCAGCTTGCCGGTCGGATCGCGGAAGACCAGGACGCGCGCGGTTCCCAGCGCGACGATGGCGAAACCCTGGTCGAGCAGGTCGTGCTTGTTCTTGTCGCCGAGAACGACTTCGTCGGCGCCGCCGGTCTCCCGCAGCGGCGACAGGTAGCGCACTACCGGATAGACGACCGTTCCGACCCAGGCGAGCAGCGCGCTCCCGAGCAGCAGGTCGAGAACCGTGCGCCGGGAAGGCGCGGACCGCTCCGGCTCCGAGGGTGCTTCCCGGCGAGTGTCGGCATCCATCGGCGCTCTCCTCGGCCGCCGCCGAAGCGCTGTGCGCTCCGCCAGCCAGGCCTGTCAGCAGGAACTCGGCGCAGCATGCGAGAGAGACCCGCCCTGCCGCGCCGCCCGGCCGGGCGGGAGTGATCGCGCCGCCGGCGCGGCGACGGCTGGAGCGGGCCCGGTCGCTGCCCGGCTCTACTCGAGGTGGAAGACCTCGCGGCTGCCGCCCTGAACGAGCTCCATGTAACCGTCGAGCGCCTTGCGCACGGCGTCGTTCGGTCCCCGCCGCTCGAGGCCCTCGAAGTAGTGGTTCATGTCCTCGACCTCGGATTCGACGACCACGGTCCAGAAGCCGGCCACCGCGTCGGTGAGGATGCGCGTGTTGTGGATCCCGAGCTCGCGGAAGTGCGGCGCCGCCGCCTTGAACTTCGCGACCAGCTCCTTCGCCTTGCCCGGCTTGGTGTGAAAGATGTTGCGGACGATGTACATGGCGTTCCCCCTTTGTGATTGCGCCGACGGCGAAAATCCTACGCCGCTTCACCCCGCCGGGTGGTATCGACTCCCGGGCCGCGGCGCGGCGCCCCGGCGGAGGGCTCCCCCTAACCTGCAAACGGGGCATCAGCCCCTCTTCGGGAGGTCACCATGGATCGCCTCGATCGCAAGCAACTCGCCGCGCTGGCGCGGCTGGAAGGTTCTCCCTGTCTCTCCATCTTCATGCCCGTCACTGGCGGCGGCAGCGCCGGCAAGCAGGATCCGGTGCGATTCGCCAATCTGATTCGCGCCGCGGTCGGCGAGATGGCGGAGCTCGATCTGGACGACGAGGTCGCCCGGCAGGTCATCGAGCCGATCGAGGCGATGGCCGCGGCGGAGGGCTTCTGGTCGATCCCGGCCGGCGGGCTCGCCTTCTTCTCGGCCCCCGGCTTCCTGCGCCGGGTGCACGTCGACTTCGAGCTGCCCGAGCGCATCGTGCTCGGCGAGCGCTTCTCGATCCGGCCGCTGCTGCCGCTGCTCACCCGGCCGGAGCACTTCTACGCCCTGGCGGTGAGCCTGAAACAGGTGCGCCTGCTGGAGGGAAACCGCGAGGACTTCCGCGAGCTGGCGCTGCCCGGCCTCCCGGCGAGCTTCGACGCCGCGATGGGATACGAGGAGTACGACACCAACGTCTACACCCACACCGGCAGCCCGTCGGCGCTCGGACGCCGCTCGGCCCTCTTCCACGGCCATGGCGACGGCGACGAGGAGAACCAGAAGGACGACGTGCTCCACTTCTTCCGCCGCATCGTCGACGTCCTCGAGCGCGGACTGCCGGAGATCGGCGCGCCGCTCGTCCTCGCCGCGGTGGAGTCCTACCACCCGCTCTTCGCCCGGGCCAATCGCCGGCTGCGCATCACCGCCGAGGGCATCACGGGCAATCCCGATTTCATCTCGAACCTGGAGCTCGACCAGCTCGCGCGCCAGGTCGTCCGCCAGGAGGCGCTGCATCATCTCGACGCCGAGCTCGTGCGCTGGGTCGAGTTGCGAGCCACCCGGCGCGGTGTCGACGACTTCGACCAGATCGTGCAGGCCGCCGACCAGGGGGCGCTCGAGACCCTCTTCCTCGCCCGCGAGGCGGAGCGCTGGGGCTCCTACGAGCCCGACCTCTGCCGCGTCACCGTGCGCGTGGCGCGGGAGAAGGGGGACGTCGAGCTGCTCGAGCTGGCGGCGGAGCGCACGCTGACCACCGGCGGCGAGGTCTACACCCTGCCGCTCGGCGCCATGCCCGAAGGGCGGGTGGCGATCGCGATCCGCCGTTTCGCCGCCGCGGCCTGAGCCGTCGCGCTCAGCCCTTGACCACGGCGAGGGGGCGCAGCCGCGCGGCTTTTCTCGCCAGGCCGGCGCCGTCGACCACGTCGACGACGGCGGAGACGTCCTTGTAGGCCTCGGGCATCTCCTCGTCGACCGTGGCGCGGCTGGCCGCGCGCACCAGGATGCCGCGCGCTTCGAGCTCGCGCACCAGGTTGCGCGGACGGGCTTCCTTCCTGGCGGCATGGCGCGACAGGCGCCGACCGGCGCCGTGGCAGCAGGAGGAGAAGGACTCGGAGGCGGCGCGGTCGAGCCCGACCAGCACGTAGCTGCACCGCCCCATGTCGCCCGGCACCAGCACCGGCTGGCCGTGCTCGCGGAAGCGCGGCGCGAGCTCCGGATGGCCGGCCGCGAAGGCGCGCGTCGCCCCCTTGCGGTGGACGCAGAGCCGGCGCTTCCTTCCCTCGACGACGTGCTCCTCGAGCTTCGCGATGTTGTGCGCCACGTCGTAGACGAGGCCGATGCCGTCAGCGACGCTCTCGCCGAAGAGGCGCGCGAAGGCGCGGCGCACGAAGTGGGTGATGAGCTGCCGGTTGGCGAAGGCGAAATTGGCGGCGGCGTTCATCGCCCCCCAGTAGGCGCGCGCCTCGGGGCTGCCGAGGGGTGCGCAGCAGAGCTGGGGATCGGGCAGCGCGATGCCGTACTTCCGCGCCGCGGCCAGCATGACGTCGAGGTGGTCGTCGCAGACCTGGTGACCGAGGCCGCGCGAGCCGGTGTGGATGAGCACCGTCACCGTCCCCTCCTCGAGACCGAGGTCGCGCGCCGCGCTGCCATAGGTTTCGTCGATCCACTGCACCTCGACGAAGTGGTTGCCCGAGCCCAGGGTGCCGAGCTGGTCGCGGCCGCGCTCGCGCGCGCGCGGCGAGACTTGCTTCGCATCGGCCTCGGGCAGCTGGCCGCCCCCCTCGATCGCCGCGAGGTCTTCGGCGCGCCCGAAGCCCATTTCGACCGCGCGCGCCGCGCCTCCCGCGAAGATCCTGTCGAGTTGCGCGTCGTTGAGCTTGACGTCCGAGCGTGTCGAGCCGACGCCCGAAGGAACGGCGCGGAAGAGCTCGTCGACCAGTTCGCGCAGGCGCGGGCGGACGTCCCCCACCGCGAGCGGCACCTCGAGCAGGCGGACGCCGCAATTGATGTCGTAGCCGACGCCGCCGGGCGAGACGACGCCGTCCGCAGGATCGAAGGCAGCGACGCCGCCGATCGGGAAACCGTACCCCCAGTGGATGTCCGGCATCGCGATCGAGGGGCCGACGATGCCGGGCAGGCAAGCGACGTTGGCGACCTGGCGCAACGCCTCGTCGTTCTCGAGCTCGCGTACCTGCGCCGCCGACGCGAAGACCAGCCCTTCGGTCAGCATCGGGCCCGACTTCGGGATGCGCCAGCGGAACTCGTCGAGCCGCTCGAGCTTCGGAAGGGGATGGTCGCGGGTCACAGGTCGAAAACCACCTCGCAGCGGTAGCCCGCCGCGTCCCGTTCGAAGCCGAAGCGATGTCGCGTCACCGCCTTGATCGCGCGCTCGCTGACATGGCGGGCCGGATCGAAGCGCTCGCCGGCGACGACCGCGAAGGGATCCTCGTAGCGCACCGCCGCGGGGAGGAAGGACTCCGCGTCGGCGAGGTAGACCAGCTCGCGCAGGAAGCGGAAGTAGCGCTCGCCTTCCTCGTCCCCCTCGAGCGCGACGCGGCGGCTCTCGCGCGGAGCGACCTCGCTTCCATCGACCAGAATCTCGCGCACCAGCGCCGCTCCCTCGCTGTAGAGCGCGGGAAGATCGGGCGCCGCGAGCTCGGCGCGCAGGTCGGCGGTGTGGGCGAGGAAGCGGCGAGTCACGACGGGGCCCCGCTCCACCCTAGCGCCCCGGCGACGAGCCGGCGCCGCCCGGTGGAGCGGGACCGCGGCAGAGGACTTACTTGGACCAGGGGGGCGTGACGCCGACCGAGCGGGCGTAGGCGATGAGTTGCCCGAGGTGCTCGCTCATGTGGCCGTGCAACATCAGGAAGAGCGCGCGTCCGCTCGCTTCGCTGCCGAAGAAGTTGGCCTTCTTCGCGAGCTGCTCCGGCGTCGCCTCGGCGGCGCACTTGCGGGCGAAGGCGAGCGCCTTGTCGAGCGCCGCGACGTACTCCGCCTTCGTCTTCAGGTTCTCGAGGTCGTTCTCTGCCATCGGCGCGCCGGCGGGCATGGCCATCCCCGCGGTGCGCATGAACAGGTACTGGGCGCCCGCGACGTGGCCGACGACCTGGCCGACCGTCCGCACTCCCTTGGCCGGCGACCAGCCGTACTTCGCCTCCGGAATCGCTTCGGCGAGCTGCTTGAGCTTAGTCGCCGTCTCGTCGTAGACGGCGAGGTACTCCGCCTTCGCGGCGTCGGCGGGCGGCGCCGCGGTCTGGGCGGCAAGAGCTGCCGGCAGGGCGATGGCGAACAACGACAGGGCGACGGTACGCATCCGCATCTCGGTCCTCCTGTTGGGGGTAGGGGGCGGAGTCTACTCCTGCCGCGGCGGGAAGGAGGCCCCCCCGCCTAGGGCATCCGGATCAGGGCGAACGGAGCGCCGTCGGGGTCGGCTGCGACGGCGATGCGCGCTCCGCCGGGAACTTCGCGCGCCGGCACGACGATCCGACCGCCGCCGACTTCGACCCCTTCCACCGCCGCGGTGAGGTCCGCCACCCGGACGTAGCCCAGCCAGGCCGGCTGCATGGCGTCGGCAGCGGCGTAGATCCCCCCGATCGGCCGTCCCGCGCGCTCGATCACCTGGTAGTCGCCGATCCCGTCGCCCGCGTGCAGCTCGCCCCGCGTCCAGCCGAAGAGCTCCCCGTAGAACTCGAGCGCGTGCCGGAGGTTGGGGGTCGCGAGCTCGAACCAGGCGAAGTCCCCGATCGCGGGCGGCAGCCGTTCCGGGCCGGGCTCGCGGAGCGGGCGGTAGACCGCGAAGTTGGCGCCGAAGGGATCCTCCAGCACCGCGAATCGTCCGGTCTCCGGAATGTCCGCCGGCGGCGCCGCAACCACGGCGCCCTCCTCTTCGGCCCGCATCACCGCGGCGTCGACGTCGGGCACGCCGAAGTAGGGCAGCCAGCTCGAAGGCGCCTTCGCGTCGGCCGGCAACGGCTGGAGGCCGCCGATCGGTACGCCCTGCGCGGTCCACATCGTGTAGGTCTCGCCCCCCGGCATCGGGTAGCGCTCGGTGCCCCAGCCGAGCACGGCGGGATAGAACCGGAGCGCCGTCTCGGGGTGGCGGGTGAGCAGCTCCGTCCAGAGAAATCGTCCGCGCACGGTCGGATCGGTCATCGCTGCTCCCTTCGACCGAAAGTCTACTCCCCGCTTGACGCGCCGGGGCCGCCACGCCAGAATTTGAACGATGGTTCAAACGATCCCGATGGCGCGCCCGGAGGCCAGCGGAGCCGCCGCCGACGCGCGGCGGCGGGAGATCCTCGCCGCCGCCTCGACGCTCTTCCGCCGCCAGGGACTCGCCGCCACCGGCATGCGCGAGATCGCCGCCGAGCTCGGCATGACGGCGGGCAATCTCTACTACTACTTCCGGGGCAAGGAGGAGCTGCTCGCCTTCTGCCAGGAGACGACGCTCGACGGGCTCCTCGCCGAGGCCGAGCGCATCGCGGCGCTCGGGCTGCCGGCGGCCGAAAAGCTCCGCCGCCTGATCGTCTCCCACGTGGTGACGCTGAACGAGACCTATCCGGGCTCGCTCGCCCACCTCGAAATCGAGACACTGGCGGGCGAGCGGCGGGCGCCGCTGTCGCGCAAGCGCAAGCGCTACGAGCGGATGCTGAGTTCGATGATCGAGCAGGGGGTCGCCGCCGGCGAGCTGGCGCCGCGCGAGCCCCGGCTGGCGGTGCTGGCGCTGCTCGGCGCGCTCAACTGGACGGTCAAATGGTATTCGCCGCGCGGCGCGAAGAGCGCGGCCGAGGTCGGCGCGGCGTTCGCCGACCTCTTTCTCGACGGACTGCGAAAGGCGACGCGATGAGCGACACCCTCACTCTCACCCTGACGGTCAACGGCGAGCCACGCACGGTCGCCTTTCCCGTCCACCACACGCTGCTCGAGGTGCTGCGCGAGGAGCTCGGCCTGACCGGCACCAAGCATGGCTGCGAGCTCGGCGAGTGCGGTACCTGCACGGTGCTCGTCGACGGCCGGCCGGTGCTCTCCTGCCTGCTGCTCGCCGCGGAGGCCGAGGGCAAGCGGATCGAGACCGTCGAAGGGCTGCAGGACGGCAACCGTCTTCACCCGCTGCAGGAGACTTTCGCCGACCTCGGCGCCGCGCAGTGCGGCTACTGCACGCCCGGCATCCTGATGGCGGCGAAGGCGCTGCTGGCGGAAAACGCCCGTCCGACGCGCGCCGAAGTGCGCGCGGCGCTGGGCGGCAATCTCTGCCGCTGCACCGGCTACGTGAAGATCCTCGAAGCAGTCGAGGGCGCCGCCGCCAGGCTGCGCGGCGAGGCCTGGGAGCCGGCGCGCGAGAGCCTCTACGGCTCGCCGGAGCCGGGCGCCGGGGCGGGGGACTAGGAGCGCGCGCCGCCGAGCAGCCGCGCCGGCAGGAAGAACAGGGCGCGCAGGAAGGCGAAGACCCCGCCGACCGCGATGCCGACCAGTCGGAAAGGAAGCAGCAGCAGCCAGAACAGCGGATAGAGCACGAGTGCCGCGAGAGCCAGCGGCCAGGAGAGCAAGAAGAGGAGCAGCCAGAGGATGAAGGTCAGCATCGATCGAGCCCCCGGGAGATCTTACGCGCCGCTCGCCAGAGGGTTGCGTACCGCCGCGACGCTGGCGGTCGCCGCGCTCGGTTCGGCTCTCGCCGCCGAGGCTCCGGCCGACCTCGTCCTCACCGGCGGCGCGGTCTACACCGTCGACGCGGCGCGGAGCTGGGCCGAGGCGGTGGCGATCCGCGACGGCCGCATCGTCTAGGTCGGCAGCGACGACGGCGCGCAGGCGCTGGATCGGCCCGGCGACGCGAGTCGTCGCGCTCGGCGGCCGCTTCGTCCTGCCCGGGTTCCACGACAGCCACCTCCACCCGATCACCGGCGGCATGCGCACGCTGAGGCCTGCGAGCCTCAACGGCGCGACGACCGCCGCGGAGGCGCTCGAGCGCGTCCGCGCCTACGCCGCGGCGCACCCCGACCGACGCCGTGGATCGCCGGCCGGCGGCTGGGAGCTGCCGCTGTTCCCCGCCGCCAACCCCGGCAAGGCGCTGCTCGACGCCGCGGCCGGGGACCGCCCCGTCTACCTCACGGCGGCCGACGGCCACTCCGCCTGGGTCAACTCGCGGGCGCTCGCGCTCGCCGGCATCACCGCCACGACCCCCGACCCGCCGACGGGCCGCATCGAGCGCGACGCGGCGACCGGCGAGCCGTCGGGCACCCTGCGCGAGAGCGCGAAGCCGACCTGGTGTCGCGGCCTCCTGCCCGAGACCACCGCAGGCGGAGCGCACGGCCGGGCTCGCACGCGCCGTCGAGCTCGCCCACCGCGCCGGGCTCGTCGGCCTGTTCGACGCCAGCGTCGACGCGATCGAGCTCGAGGCCTACCGCGACCTCGACCGCGCCGGCAAGCTCGGCCTGCACGTCGGCATCGCGATGTACGTCGACCCCGAGAAGCCGCTCGCGCCGCAGCTCGCCGAGCTCGTCGCGCTGCGCGACGCAGGACTGGGGGCCGCACGTGCACGTCAGCGCGGCGAAGCTCTTCGCCGACGGCGTCATCGAGTCGGCACCGCGGCGCTGCTCGCCCCCTACCTCGGCCGCGGCGGCTCGCGCGGCGACGCTCGAATGGGACGAGGCGCGCTGCGGCGATGGCCGTCGCCCTCGACCGCGCGGGCTTCCAGATCCACGTCCACGCGATCGGCGACCGCGCCATCCGCGTGACGCTCGACGCCGTCGAGGCGGTGCGCCGCGCCAACGGCCCGCGCGACCGGCGGCCGACCCTGGCGCACATCGAGCTGTTCGACCCCGCCGACGTGCCGCGCTTCCGCGCGCTCGGCGCCGTCGCCTCGTTCCAGCCGCTCTGGGCCTGGGCCGACCCGTACATCCGCGACCTCACCGAGCCGCAGCTCGGGCCCGAGCGCTCGCGCTGGCTCTACCCGATCGCCAGCGTCGCCGCGACCGGCGCGGTGATCGCCGGCGGCAGCGACTGGTCGGTCAGCTCGATGGTGCCGCTCGAGGGGATCGAGGTCGCGGTCACCCGCCGCGGCCCGACCGAGGGCCCCGGCCCGGCCTGGATTCCCGAGGAGCGCGTCGAGCCTCGCGACGATGCTCGCCGCCTACACCATCGGCTCGGCCTACGCCGCCTTCAACGAGCGCGAGACCGGCTCGCTCGAGGTCGGCAAGTCCGCCGACCTGATCGTCCTCGACCGCAACCTCTTCGAGATCCCGCCGCACGAGATCTCGAACGCCAGGGTGCTGCTCACGCTGTTCGCAGGACGCGAGGTCTTCCGCAGTTCGGACGCACCCGCTCCGCCCTGAGCTGCGAAGTAGCTCACCTTGTGCGCCCCCCGGCGGCGTTACGATCCGGCATAGTTTGAGACAGCGGTCCTCGTCGACTCGTCGCGGCCGGGCCTTCGGCCTGGGCGCCGTCATCGCGCTGGCATTCCTGTGCGGTGCCGGGCGCGTGCGCGCCCATCCCTTCCTCGACGAACGGCTCGCCCTGCTCGATCGCGACCTCGCCGCCGAGCCGGCCAACGCCCATCTTCTCGTCGCACGCGGCAGTCTGCTGCTCGACGAGGGGCACGCCGACGACGCCCTGCCCGACTTCGACCGCGCGCTCGCCATCGAACCGCGCCTCGACGTCGTTCACCTCCAGCGCTCGCGTGCCCTCCTCGCTCTCGACCGCCCGGAGGAGGCGCGCGCCGAAGCTCGGCGATTCGTCGAACTGGACCCCGGATCGGCCCGCGGATGGTTCCAATTGGCGGCCGTCGAGGGCGAGCGGAAAGATCGTGCCGGCGCGATCGCAGCCTTCGCCCGATACTTCGCGCTCGCGCAGCAGCCGCGCCCCGAGGATTACCTCGCGCGTGCCGAGCTGCAGCGGGCGGCCGGAGACCTCGATGGCGCCCTCGCCGGACTCGACGAGGGTCTGGCGCGACTCGGACCTCTCGTGTCGCTGCTCGTCCGCGCGCTCGAGCTCGAGCGCGAGCGCTCCGATCCGGCGGGTGCCCTGGCAATCGTCGACCGTCTGATCGCCGCCTCGCCGGAGGACGAGCGCTGGCTGCTCGAACGGGCCGAATGGCTCGACCAGCTCGGTCGGCCGGCGGAAGCCCGCGTCGCACTCGTGGCGGCGCGGTCCGCGCTGGCGACGCGTCCGCCCGCACGACGGGACACGGCGGCGCTGCGCACGGTCGCGGAGCGCCTCGACCAACTCACGCAGAAACTCGCCGCGCCCTGATCCGGACGCGAACGGGAGGACACCATGAACCGACGCGAAACCCGCACGCTCCTCTTCGCCCTCGTCGCTCCTTGCGCGCTCGGCGCCGCCGTCCAGGCCGCTGTCGTCACGCGCGGCCCCTACTTGCAGTTGGGCACTCCCGACGCCATCACGGTGCGCTGGCGCACCGACGTGGCAACCGACAGCCTGGTGCGTTACGGCACCAGCAGCGCCAATCTCGACCTCTCGGCCGGCGCCGGTGGCACCGTCACCGAGCATGAAGTGCGGCTCTCGTCCCTCGCCCCGAACGCCAAGTACTTCTACAGCGTCGGCACCGCCGCCCAGGTGCTCGCGGGCGGCAGCGCGAGCTATTTCTTCGTCACTTCGCCGCCGGCCGGCACCGCCAAGCCGACGCGCATCTGGGTGCTGGGCGACTCGGGCACCGCCAACGCCAACGCCGCCGCGGTGCGCGACGCCTATCTCGCCTACACCGGAAGCCGCGGCCAGGAACTGTGGCTGATGCTCGGCGACAACGCCTACAACAGCGGCACCGACGCCGAGTTCCAGAGCGCGGTCTTCGACATGTATCCGCAGACGCTGCGCAACAGCGTCCTGTGGCCCACGCTCGGCAATCACGACGGGGCATCGGCCGACTCGGCGACCGAGACGGGGCCCTACTACGCGAGCTTCACTTTGCCGCGACAGGGCGAGGCGGGGGGCGTCGCGTCGGGAACCGAGGCCTACTACTCGTTCGACTTCGGAACGATCCACTTCATCTGCCTCGACTCGTACGAGACGAGCCGCGCGCCCGGCGGAGCCATGCTGACCTGGCTCGAGGCCGACCTGCTGACCACCAACGCCGACTGGGTGATCGCCTTCTGGCACCATCCGCCCTACAGCAAGGGCTCGCACGACTCCGATACCGACACGGCGATGAGCCAGATGCGCGCCAACGTCCTGCCGCTGCTCGAGGCTTACGGCGTCGACCTGGTGCTGACCGGCCACAGTCATTCCTACGAGCGCAGCTTCCTGCTCGACCAGCACTACGGCCTCTCGACCACGCTCCAGTCCTGGATGATCCTCGATTCCGGAAACGGGCGGCCGGCCGGCGACGGCGCTTACGAAAAGCCGACCCTCGGTCCAGCGCCGCACGAAGGCGCGGTATATGCCGTCGCCGGCTCGAGCGGCCAGATCTCGTCCGCTCCGCTCAACCATCCGGCCATGGTGATCTCGCTGCTGCAGCTCGGCTCGATGGTGCTCGACATCGACGGCCAGAGCCTCGACGCGCGCTTCCTGAACAGCGCTGGCCAGGTCACCGATTCGTTCCAGATTCACAAGGGGCCGGTCGGACCGGTCTGCGGCGACAACCTGATCGAGTCGCCCGAGGTCTGCGACGGCAACGCTCTCGGAGGCCAGACCTGCCTCAGTCGTGGCTTCACCGGCGGCGCGCTCTCCTGCAACGCCACCTGCACCGCGTTCGACACCTCGGCTTGCACCCTCGTCGCGCCGGTGACCACGACCTTCAACTCGCTCGCTGCCCAGGACGGCTGGGTGCAGGAGTCGTCCGAAACCTCGAACCTCGGAGGTACCGCCACCAGTGCCGACTCCTCCGCCGAGGGGATTCGTGTCGGCGACGACGTCGCCGATCGCCAGCGCAAGGGATTCCTCTCGTTCGACACCGCGTCGATTCCGGACGGCGCCGCAGTGACCGAGGCGACGCTGCGCCTCAAGCGCGGCAAGCTGAGGGGAACCAACCCCTTCTCGACTCACGGCGCGCTGCGAGCGGATGTCGGGAGCGCTTTCGGCGGCAACGTCTCGCTGGCGGCGAGCGATTTCCAGGCGGCGGCCACGGCAGCAGCGGTCTGCACGCTCTCGAACGCCACCAGCAACGGCGCCTGGTCGACTTGCACGTTCACTGCGGCAGGCCTGGCGGCGATCAACAAGACCTCGACGACGCAGATCCGGATCTCCTTCGCTCTCGACGACGACGACGACCGCAAGGCCGACTCCATGGGCTACTACTCCGGCGACACCTCCACGGCCGCGAATCGTCCCCAGCTCGTCGTGACCTACCAGTAGGGCCGAGCGCCGCCGGACTTGACCGGCGGCGCACGACCGGCGAGAATTTGAACGGCCGTTCAAACAGCCTTGCGGCCACGAGGAGAGCCATGGCCGAACCCGTTCGTCCCCAGACTCCACCCGAGACTGTCTCCGAGCGCGAGCTCTCGGTGGTCGGCAAGCCTTTCCGCCGCGTCGACGGGCGCGCGAAGGTCACCGGAGCGACCCGGTTCGCCGACGATCTCTCCTTCCCCCGCCAGGCCTTCCTGAAGCTCGTGCGGTCGAGCGTGCCGCACGGGCGCATTCGCGGCATCGACCTCTCGGCGGCGGAGAAGGTCCCCGGCGTCCTCGGCTTCCTGACCGGCAAGGATCTGCCGACCACCTTCGGCATCCTCCCCGTCTCGCAGGACGAGCATCCGCTGGCGCTCGACACCGTGCGCCACGTCGGCGACCCGGTCGTGGCCGTGGCGGCCACCTCCGAGGACGCCGCGCACGAAGCGGCGCTGCTGGTCAAGGTGGACTACGAGCTCCTGCCGACGATCTCGTCGATCGAGGAGGCGATCGCGACCCCCGAGCCGCAGATCCACGCGTACGCCGACGAGGGGAACCTGCACAAACTGCTGTCGATGGAATTCGGCGACGTCGAAGCGGGCTTCGCCGAGGCCGACCGCATCTTCGAGGATCACTTCTTCTACGACGGCAACACCCACCTGCCGATGGAACAGCACGCGACGGTGGCGCTGCCGGAGGACGACGGCCGGGTCACCGTCTGGTCGTCGACCCAGACACCGCACTACCTCCACCGCGCGCTCACCAAGGTGCTCGGCCTGCCTTCGTCGCGCATCCGCGTCGTGGCGACGCCGAACGGCGGCGGCTTCGGCGGCAAGAGCGACCCCTTCGGCCACGAGATCGTGACCGCCGCGATGGCGCTGAAGCTCGGCCGGCCCTGCCGGATCGCCCTCACGCGCGAGGAGGTCTTCTACTGCCATCGCGGGCG
The DNA here is from genome assembly GCA_963699245.1 of Thermoanaerobaculia bacterium. GTDB lineage: Bacteria > Acidobacteriota > Thermoanaerobaculia > Multivoradales > JAGPDF01 > JACTMI01. The sequence goes on along the minus strand of OY969426.1, from coordinate 170,505 downwards.
TCACCCCGTGCTGATGAAGCTGCAGACGGGCGTGAAGAACGACGGCACGCTGACGGCCCAGACGCTGCAGACCGCGCTCGACGGCGGAGCCTACGGCAGCTACGGCGTCGCCTCGATCTACTACACCGGCGCGCTGCAGACGGTGACCTACCGGCTGCCGCGCTACAAGTTCGAGGGGATCCGCGCCTTCACCAACAAGCCGGCGTGCGGGCCCAAGCGAGGGCATGGCACGCCTCAACCCCGCTTTGGCTTCGAAGTCCAGCTCGACAAGATCGCCGTCGCGCTCGGCCGCAACCCCGCCGACCTGCGGCTCGGCATCGTCGAGCAGCCGAACACCGTCACCGCCAACTGGCTCAAGCTCGGCACCATCGCCCTCGCGCGCTGCATCGAAGCGGTGGTCGAGGCCTCCGGCTACCGCGAGCGCTGGGGCAACCTGCCGGAGGGACGCGGCCTCGGCCTCGCCTGCGGCAGTTATCTCTGCGGCGCCGGCCTGCCGATCTACTGGAACCACATGCCGCAGTCGGGGGTGGCGATCCACGTCGACCGCGGCGGCGGCGTCGCCGTCTTCTGCGGCGAGACCGAAATCGGCCAGGGGTCGGACTCGGTGCTGGCGGCGATCGTCGCCGAGGTGCTCGGCCTCGAGCTCGCCGACCTCCGACTGCACGTCGCCGACACCGCCTTCACGCCGGTCGATCTCGGCAGCTACTCGTCGCGCGTCACCCTGATGATGGGCCACGCGGCGCGCGACGCCGCCGAGCGGGTTCGCGCAGCAGATCGCCCAGGCGGTCGCGCAGCAGCTCGGCATCGACGAGCGGCGGCTGGTCTTCGCCGGACGGCGCGTCTTCGACGCTGCCGATCCCGGCAAGGGCCTGTCATGGGAAGAGGCGGTGATCGCCACCGAGGCACGCTTCGGCACGCTCGCCACCGCCGGCTCCTACACGCCGCCGCGCTCCCCGGGCAAGTACCGCGGCGCCGGCGTCGGACCCTCCCCCACCTACTCCTATTCCGCCGCGGTGGTCGAGGTCGAGGTCGACTCCGACGACCGGCATCTGGAAACCGCTCGAGGTCTGGATGGCGCACGACATCGGCAGCTCGATCAACCCGGTGCTGGTGATGGGCCAGGTCGAAGGCTCGGTCTACATGGGGCTCGGTGAAGCGATGATGGAGGAGAGCGCCTTCCGCCGGCTGCCCAAGGCGCGCTCGCAGGCGCTGGTCCACAAGTTCCCGTCGCTGCTCGAGTACAAGAGCCTCACCTTCGAGGAGATGCCGAAGGTGAACACCTACCTGATCGAGGACCCCGACCCGGCCGGACCTTTCGGCGCCAAGGAAGTCGGCCAGGGCCCCCTCCTGCCGATGCCGCCGGCCTGCGCCAACGCGATCTACGACGCGGTCGGCGTGCGCGTCGACCAGGTGCCGATCCACCCCCACCTGGTCCTCAAGGCGCTCGAAGCGAAGCGCAAGGGGAAGGAAGGCCGCGTCGGTCCGACCGGGTTTCCGGACCGACGACTTCGGCTTCACCCTCGAGGTGCCGACGCCGTGGGAAGGGGGCGACGGCAAGGCGACCAACGAAGCCGAGTTCAAGCTCGCCACCGGGCGCAAGTCGAAGGAAGGGACGATGGCCGAACGTGAAGAGGCGCTCAAGGCCGGCAGCGTCGAAGCGCTGACGACGAAGCTGGCGGGAAAGAAGGGGGACTGACGGTGCTGCGACTACCGGCATTCCGGCTGCATCAACCGCCGTCGCTCGCCGAGGCGGCGGCGATCCTCGCCGGCGAGGCCGACGCGGCGCGCGTCGTCGCCGGCGGCACCGATCTCTGGCCAAACCTCAAGCGGCGGCACCAGAAGGCCAACCACGTCGTCGCGCTGAACCGCATCGCCGGGTTGCGCGGTGTGCACGCCAACGGGGAGATGCGCCTAGGCGCCATGGAGACGTTGACCGACCTCGAGCGCCATCCCGCGCTCGTCGAGCGCTACCCGGCGCTCGCCCGCGCCATCGGCTGGATCTCGTCGCCGCTGCTGCGCAACATGGGAACGATCGGCGGCAACGTCTGCCTCGACACCCGGTGCACTTACTACAACCAGAACGAGGAGTGGCGGCAGGCGATCTCCTGCTGCATGAAGGCCGAAGGAAAGGTCTGCTGGGTGGCGCCGAGCTCGCCGCGCTGCTGGGCGGTCGAGCTCCTCCGACTCGGCGCCGATGCTGGTGGCGCTCGGGGCGCGGGTGACGCTCGTCTCGGCAGCGGGTGAGCGCGAGATCCCCGTCGCCGGGCTCTACCGTGACGACGGCATGGAGTACCTGACGAAGCGGCGCGACGAGATCGTCACGGCGATCGTGCTGCCGGCGGAGAGCGACGCGGCGCACTGCCGGAGCGCGTTCTTCAAGCTGCGCCGCCGCGGCTCGATCGACTTCGGCGTCCTGTCGGTGGCGGTCGCGCTCTGGATGGACGGCCGACGTCGTGCGCGACGCGCGCGTCGTGCTCGGCTCGATCGCCTCCTTCCCCTCCCCCGCCGACGAGGTCGCCCTGGCGCTCGTCGGGCAGCGACTGACGGGCGAGACGATCCGGGGCGCTGCCTCGAAGGCCCGCACCGCAGTGACGCCGATGGACAACACCGACCTCGACCCGCGCTGGCGCGGGCAGGTGACGCCGGTCTACGTCGAGCGAACGCTGCGCGAGGCGGCCGCGAGCTGACGCGGGAGCGACGGCAGGCGCTCCGGGCGAGCGCGCGCTTTCACCGCTTCGGGCGGCTGCCGGGCGCTTCGGCCGCAACGAGCACGACGGCGAATCGCCCGCTGAAGTGGGTCAGGTTCTCCGCCAAGCGCTGCATCCGGAGACCGAAAGCGGCAGCGAGGGTTTCGAGCTCCGCCGGATCGACGGCTTGCAGTCCGCTGCGGAGGCGGGCCGCGAGATAGGCGCGCAGCTCCCGCCCGGTCCGCCGGAGCTGGCCGAGGGGTTCGAAGGCCAGCAGAGAGAAGAGGTCCCGCCAGCCGGGGTGGCCGGGAGGAATCAGGTCCGAGAGCACCAGCCGGCCCGCCGGCGCCAGCAGACCGCTCCAGAGGGCGAAGGCGGCAGCGAGCTCGTTCGCCGTCATGTATTGCACGACGCTGTTCACCAGGATGAGATCGAAGCGCCCGACGGACTCCCCGGCCTCCGGCGCCAGCGAGTCGAGCACCTGCACGTTGGAGCAGGCGGCCACCTGGGCGCGCGCCTGTCGGCGAAGGTGCTCGTGCTTGTCCCAGAGGCAGAGCTCGTCGACTCCGGGTGACAGCGCCGCGGCCACGAATCCGAACCCACATTCGAATTCGAGCACTCGATCGGCGGGTCCGAACGGGACGTGGAGCGCGAGCCGCCGTACGAACTCCTGCGCCTCGGCGTCGAGCACCGCTCCATCTGGCCGGGCGGCGCTCCAGAAGAGATCCCAGGCGCTTGCCGCCCCGGCGCCCTGCCCAGTGCGAAGATTCTCCTCGTCCGGTGGACCGGCGGTGGCGAGCTCCATGGCGCGACTCTAATGCGGCGACGGGAACGAAGCATCCTCGGCGAGCTGCAGCGCCGGCGGGGAGAAAGGCTCAGCTCCCGCCGGGCCGGGCCAGGCGGATCGGCAGGCCGCCGCGCGGCTCGAGCACGATCGCGGCGCGCAACGGTACGCGCAAGGGGCGCACCGGTTCGAGACGCACGCGGCGCAGCAGCTCGCACATCACCAGGTTGGCCTCGAGACGGGCGAACGGCTCGCCGATGCACTGCCGGGCGCCGCCGCCGAAAGGAAAGAAAGCCAGGCGCGGCCGCTGGCGCACCGCCTCCTCGGCGAAGTGCCCAGGGTCGAACTGATCCGGCAGCGCGTACCAGCGCGGGTGCCGGTGCATCGTGTAGGGCGAGAGGTAGCACTTGTCGCCGACACGGATCGCGGCGCCTCCCGGCAGGACGTCCTCGCCGACGGCGACGCGGACGAAGAGCCAGGTCGGCGGATAGAGGCGGAGGGCTTCGTTCAGCACCTGCGCCATGAACGGACCGGGGCTGCCGCCCGGGGGCGGCGCTTCAGCGCGCAGCTCCTCCTGCACCTCCGGGTGGTGGGACAGGAGGTGTCCCATCCAGGTGAGCGCCGAGGCGACCGTCTCGTACCCGGTGCTGGTGAGCGTGATCATTTCGTCCCGGATCTGGCGGTCGGAGAGCGGCCGGCCGTCGCTCCACGAGCTCGCGACCAGGCGCGAGATCCAGTCGTCGCCGGCCGCGCCCTCGCGCCTCCGGCGCGCGACCTCGGCGTCGATGACGCGGTGGATGTGACCACGCGCCTTCCGGTAGCGGAGGACGACCGGCAGCGGCCAGCGCTCCGGCGACGGGAGATTGCTGAGGAAGAAGTGCTCGATGTAGGCACGCCGCGCCGTGACGGCGGCGGCGAGCTCTCCCCCACTGTCGACGAACGAGGGACCGAAGAGAACGCGCAGCAGTACCTGCTGCGTGAGCTCGAGCATCTCGCTCCAGAGCTCCCGCGCCTCGCCCGGCCGCCAGCGATCGAGATGACGGGCCGCGACGTCGCTCACCAGCCCGGCGTGCGCTTCGATTGCGCGCCGCTGGAAGAGCGGTTGCAGCAGCCTCCGGAGCTGGAGATGCTCGGCGCCGTTGGAGGTGTGAAGCCCTTCGCCCGAGAGCTCCCGGCCGCGGCTGCTGGTGAGCTTCGGCGTCTTCTGGTACTTCGCCGCGGCGTCGACCAGGACGTGCTTGACGTCGGCGGGGTCGTTCAGGAGCCAGGTCGGCCCGCCGAGGTCCAGGCGGACGCAGTCGCCGCGCTGCCGAAGACAGGCGTCGAGGAATCCCGGTTTGTCGCGCAGGAAGGCGATGGCATGGCCGACGAGCGGCAAGCCGCCCGGCGCTGGCGCGAGGCTAGCGTCGGTCATGGCTTGCGTCTCCCGCTGCGGGTGCGCACTCGGCTCTCGGTCCGAGGGAAACGGCTCGCCTCCGTGGATTCCGAGGCACCGTGCCCTCGAGCGCATCGTACGCCTGGCGGCAACGCCGCGCTCGCCTCAGAGACGGGCCGAGCGCCCGGAATCAGTCGCCTCCATCTGATAGTTTTCGCGCCGGAGTGACGCCGATGACCGAGATCCGCCGAGAGGTTCCGCAGCACTCCCGGCGGGAGATCCGGCAGGCGCGTCGCAAGTCGTTCCGGAGGCTGGCTTTCCTCGTGCTGCTGGCGGTCAGCGTCGCTTGCGGCGGCGACCGGAAGCCGGCGGCCCGGACCGCCCAGGTGGCCTCCGCCCAAGGCCCGCACGTCCTGATCCTGCTGCTCGACGCCTGCCGCGCCGACAAGTTCGGGGCCTATGGCTTCGAGCGCCCGACCAGCCCGGCTTTCGACGCGCTGGCGGCCGAGCCCGACAGCGTCCTCTTCCGCTGGCAGATCAGCCAGGCTCCCCACACGCGGGCCTCGACCGCCAGCCTCTTCACCGGCGTCTATCCGTTTCAGCACGGGGTCTCGACGCTCGACGACCTGACCGCCGAGCTGCGGCGCCAGGGAAGCGTTCGCGGGCGTCGGATCCTCGACCAGTACGAGACGCTCGCAGAGCGCTTTGCCGCCGGCGGCTACCGCACCGCGGGCTACCTCGCGAACCCGATCATTCCGGCGCGCGACGGCTTCGCCCAGGGCTTCGGCGAGTACCGGGGGCCGGCCAGGAACGGAACGCCCGAGAGCGACAGCGCGCTGGTGGACCGCGGCGTGGGCTTCCTGGCCGCGGCGGTCTCGCCGGCGTTCGCCTATGTGCACACCACCGGGTGCCACAGCCCCCTGCCAGTCGACCGGCGCGACGTCGAGTATTTCTCGCGCTACGGCGCCCGGTTCGACGTCGCCGCGCTCATCAAGGCCAGACGCGATCCGGGGACGCCGAAATACAAGTTCGCGATCCGCAACCGGAAGCTGAAGCTCGATGCGGAAGGCGTTTCCTATCTCGAAACCGTGTACGAGTCGGTGGTGCGCAAGGTCGATCGCGACAACATCACCCGCGTCGTCGACGACCTGCGACAGGCCGGGCTCTACGACCGGACGCTGCTCGTCGTGACCTCGGACCACGGGGACGAGCTCTACGACCACGGCAACATCGAGCACGGCCGCACGGTCTGGAACGAGGTCCTCCACGTCCCGCTGGTGGTGAAGTTCCCGCGCGGGGCCAGGCCCTCGGGTCTGCCCGCGACGGTCGAGCGGGTCACGCAGTCGATCGACCTCAACCCGGGGCTCCTGAAGGCGGTCGGCATCGAGCCGGCCGCGGGCATCGCCGGGCACGATCTGTTCGACCCCGGCGCCAGGCGCGAAGTCGCCTACTCCGAGGCGCCCGGGATGTGGTCGCTGGTCGATTTTCCCTACAAGGCCGTCGTGTTCGAGAAGCAGAAGCAGAACCGGCAGCGCGCGTCGATTTTCGACTTCAACATCGATCGGCGCGAGCAGAGCGACCTGACGGCCTCGCACGGCGGCGATCTGCGCCGCCTCGTCCGCCTCGGAGAGGGGCTGCGCGCCGCGCTGCCGAAGCTCGGCGCCACCGCGCCCGAGAGCGATCTGCCGCTCGATGCCGAGACCATCGAACAGCTGCGCAGCCTCGGTTACATTCAATAGCCCGGCCGGAAGAAGACTCCGTCTCGCGCGCGAGCGCGTCGCCGGGTCGGGAAGTGCCCAGCGGATTGTGCGGAAATTTCTGCGGAAAAAATGCTTGCCCCGGCCAGTACCTCATGCTAGGGTTGCACATCTTTTAGTGCAGTCCTCGGACTGTGCACCGGCGCTTGTAGCCAGGCCACAACCAGAGGAGATGGGAATGACGAAGACCGCAACCACCGTTGCTCTCGCCGCCGCCCTGGCCCAGCCAGCCCTCGCCACCACGGTTTATGTGCCTTTCGCGGACCGGTTGCAGGCCGGAGCTCCCCAGCGCAGCACCGAGCTCCACCTCACCAACTCCCAGGCCAAGTTCGGACAGAGCGTCACTTATCGGGTCCTCGTCGACGGCAAGGCGGCCACCTTCAAGACCGTCCAGCTCGGACCCGGGCAGAGCCGTTCGATCGCCCCGGGCATTCCGATGGGCGCCAGCGGCCTGATCGAGCTCGACATCCCGAACGGCGTCGAGGTGGACGCCCGCCTGCTGGTCGAGCGGCCCGGCAAGTCGCGCGGCTCGATCTCGATCCCGGCCTTCGTCGCCTCGAGTGCCGCCGCAGGCGGCGACTCGATCGTGCTTCAGGGTCTCACGCGCGATGGCGGCAGGCAGAGCGGTTTCAGCATCCAGAACTTCGACGCCCGTTCCGCCACCTGCAGCGTCCAGCTCGTCGACGAAGCCGGGAAGGCGCTCGGAGCCGCGACCGAGGTCCAGCTCCCCGGCAAGTCGTCCCGTCGCGAAGAGAACGCCTTCTCGGGCCTGACCTCGAACGCGATCGCCAACGCCGGCGCTCGTGTCAGCTGCGATCGGCGCTTCTGGGCCTATGGACTCGTCGAAGAGACCGCCACCGGTGAAACCGAGCTGGTGACTCCGGCCCTCGAGCTGATGGCGACCACCGCGACGAGCGGCGTCACGCCGTCGGCCGCGGTCACCTACTCGTTCACCAAGTCCGGAACCTTCCTGGTCAGCAGCGACAAGAATCTGAACTGGATCTACATCATGCGGCTTCCTTCGACGCTGACTTTCCGCAAAGTCGTCGTCGACTACGACTTCTTCGTCAACATCTGGGACCCCAAGAAGTCCGGAGGCACCCACGAGGTCATGTGGCTGCAACGCAAGGTCAACGATTGGAAATACGGCATGATGGGCTACATCAACTCGCGAGGCAGCCGCAACGACATGCGTTTCGGGACAAACTACAATACCTACCTTCGCGCATCCTTCCGTCCCGGGCTCAAACAGAAGACCAACTACCACCTTCACTACGAGTGGGATGGCATCAACAACCGCAACTTCTACAACATCCTCCAGAACGGCCTGGTCTATACGAAAGCTGGCACTACCGCCGGCGCCAAGACCGTGACTCTCACAAGTCCCATGGTCGGGATGGGCGGTCAGACTTCCTGCTCAACCTGCCCAGAATCGCGGACGCCCGGTTGGACCTTCTCCAACATGGTCGTGCAGTACATTCCCTGAGCTTCTGATTCCCAACGCCGGACGGCAGCTCCAATGCCGTCCGGCGGCAGCACACCGGCGGCGGGATGCGTCGTCGGCTCCACCCCGAGGCGGGAGCGAGCCGATGCTACGATCCCGCCGCAGGTCTTTCTGGCAGCAATCCGGGACGTCATGACCGCTACGCGTGAAACGCTCGACCTCGATGTGCTTTTCGTCGGCGCCGGGCCGGCCAGCCTCGCCGGCGCCATTCACCTCGGCAATCTCCTCGCGCGGCACAACGCCTCCGGCGCGCCGAAACTCGAGCTGGCGATCGCGGTGCTCGAGAAGGGCGGCGAGCTCGGGGCCCACGCTCTCTCAGGCGCCGTCGTCGATCCGCGAGCGCTGCAGGAGCTCCTCCCCGACCGCTGGCAGGAAGCTCCTTTCGAGGCGCCGGTCGGGCGCGAGCGCATCCTCTACCTGACCGCCAAGAGCAGCGTCGCCCTCCCTTTCACCCCGCCGCCCCTCGTCAACCACGGCTGCTCGGTCGCCTCGCTCGGCAAGCTCGTCAAGTGGATGGGCAAGGAGGTCGAATCGCTCGGCATCGACCTCTTCTGCGAGTTCCCGGCGCGCGAGATCCTGCTCGACGGCGAGCGAGTCGGCGGCGTGATCACCGGCGACCGCGGCGTCGGCAGGGACGGCAAGCCGAAGGCCAACTTCGAGCCCGGCGTCGAGATCCGCGCCGGCGTCACGCTGCTCGGCGAGGGCCCGCGCGGGACGCTCGCCAAGCAGCTCGATCAGCGTCTCCAACTGTCGCGCGACGCGAACCCGCAGGTCTACGCGATCGGCATCAAGGAGGTCTGGGAGATCCCCGCCGGGCGCGTCGCCGCGGGGGACGTGATCCACACCATGGGCTGGCCGCTCGGCTTCGAGCTCTTCGGCGGCGGTTTCGTCTACGGCATGCAGGACAACCTGCTGATCGTCGGACTGGTGATCGGCCTCGACTACGAGAACCCGCTTACCGATCCGCACCTCGAGTTCCAGCGCTTCAAGACGCATCCCGAGATTCGCAAGCTGCTCGAAGGGGGGCGCATGGCCTATTACGGCGCCAAGGCGATTCCCGAGGGGGGCTGGTGGGCGATGCCAAAGGTCGGTGGCGACGGCTTCGCGCTGATCGGCGACACCGGCGGCTTCCTGAACGGCGCTCGGCTCAAGGGCGTCCACCTCGCGATGAAGTCCGGCATGCTCGCCGCCGAGGCGATCTTCGACGCGGCGAAAGCCGGCCGGCCACTCTCCGCAGCCGGGCTCGATTTTCCGCGGCGGGTCGAGGCGAGCTGGATCCGGGAGGAGATGTGGAAGACGCGCAACTTCCACCAGGGCTTCGAGCGCGGCGGCTTCGACGGCCTGGTGAACGCCGGCCTCGTGGTGGCGACCGGCGGGCGCGGCTTCGGATTCGCCGACCGCCTCCACAATGTCGCCGGCCACGAGCGGATGCGCCGGCTCGACGGCGATCGCTCCGACTACAAGCGCCCGAAGCCGGTCGCGCTCGACGGGCAGCTCACCTTCGACCGGCTGGGCGACGTCTACAACTCGGGCGCCGCGCACGAAGAAGATCAGCCGGTCCACCTCCAGGTGGCCGACACCTCGATCTGCGTCGATCGCTGCGTGCGCGAGTTCGCCAACCCCTGTACACGCTTCTGCCCCGCCGCGGTCTACGAGATGGTCGAGGACGCGGCAGCCCCGGCCGGCCGGCGCCTGCAGATCAACGCCTCGAACTGCGTGCACTGCAAGACGTGCGACATCGCCGATCCCTATCAGATCATCACCTGGGTGCCGCCCGAAGGGGGCGGCGGACCCAACTACGGAAAGATGTGAAGCGGACCGGACGCGCTCCCTCGCCGGCGAGCGGGCTCAGGCCGGCCCTCGCGGGTGTCGCCCTTCTCGCTCTCGCCGGCTGCGCTTCGGCTCCCCCCACCGGCACCGGACCAGGAACCGTTGTCGGCGCGCCGGGCGGCGTCGTCTGGAGCGCCGACAGCGCCGCCGTCGGCGGCCTGGGCGCCCGCCGGACCGTTTTCGCGTATGACGGCACGACCGGCCGCGAGCTCTGGCGCTTCCGGATCGACGCAACCCGTTTCGCCGGCCTGAAGCCGGACGCCGCGATCGAGCGCCTAAGCCTCCTCCCCGAAGGGCGCGGCGCGATCCTGACGCTGGACGGCGACCTCTGGCTCTGGAGCGCCGAGGGCCGCCGGACGCGCCGCCTGACGGCGACCGCGGCGCCGGAGCGCGACGCCGAGCCGGCGCCGAACGGCGACCAGGTCGCCTTCGTGCGCGACGGCGACCTCTTCTCCCTCGATCTGCGCACCGGAGAGGAGTTGCGGCTCACTTCGGGCGGCGAGCTCGGCGACGTCGACCGCTCGGGCGGGCGGCTTCCCCGCTTCCTCTGGGCCCCCGAGAGCCGCACGATCTCCTTTCCCTTCACGGCAGCGGGCACCGGCGTCGGTGTCGTCGACCTCCCGGGCCAGTCGACGCTGCGGCTGGAGACCGGCGACACATCCAGCGAGCGGCTGCTCTCCTATGCCTGGCGCCCCGACGGCCGCGGGGTCGGCATCGAGCGCCTCTCGCCCGACGGCACGCGACTCGAGCTCCTGCTCTGCCATCCCGAGAAGCTCTACTGCCGCCCGCTCGCGGCGCGGCCGGTGCCGGCGGCGCCACGCGCCAGTTTCCGTTTTCTGACCGACGGTTTTCTCTGGGGCGAGAACACGGGCGAGGGGCTCGGCCGCTACGACACGGTCGGCCGCGAAACCGGCACGCTGCTGCCGGCAGGGTGGCGAGTGCGCGACCTGCTCGCGATCGACGGCGAGGAGAGCTGGGTCGTCGTCACCGCCGACGCCGTCGCGACTCCGGCGCGTGTCGCGACGATGGCGATCCGCTTCGGCGGCGCTCCGACGTCCCGCCTGCTGGCGCCGGATCGGGCCCTCGCGGCGGCCATTTTCGCGCCGACGCAGACACGCTGGGTGCGCGTCGAGCGCGGAACCGCTGTCCTCGTCTCGCTCGACGGCGGAAGGATCGCGGAGCTGCCCGGCCTGCGGCCGGGCCGGGAAACCGACTGAAGAGAGCGAAACGACGCGGCGTCAGCCGAGGCGGCGCATGATCAGCGCGCCGTTGGTGCCGCCGAAGCCGAAGGAGTTGGTGAGGCCGACCTCGAGCCGCGCCTCGCGCGGCGTGTTGGGCACGAAATCGAGATCGCATCCCTCGCCCGGCTCGTCGAGGTTCATCGTCGCCGGATAGACCTGGTGCCTGATGGCGAGCGCCAGCAGGCCGCACTCGAGGCCGCCGGCGGCGCCGAGCAGGTGCCCCGTCGACGACTTGGTCGACGACATGGCGAGGCGCCTGGAGTGCTCGCCGAAGACGCTCTTGACCGCGCTGACTTCCGCGAGGTCGCCCAGCGGCGTCGAAGTGCCGTGGGCATTGATGTAGTCGACCGAGTCCGCCGGCAGCCCGGCATCGGCGAGCACGTTGCGCATCACCGCCGCCGCACCCCGCCCTTCCGGATGCGGCGCCGCGATGTGGTACGCGTCGGAGCTCATGCCGTATCCGGCGATCTCGCAGTAGATCGGCGCGCCGCGCCGCTTCGCGTGCTCGTACTCCTCGAGCACCAGGATGCCGGCGCCCTCCCCCATCACGAAGCCGTCACGGTCCTTGTCCCACGGCCGCGACGCCCGCTTCGGATCGTCGTTGCGCACCGACAGCGCGCGCATGACGCTGAAGCCGGCGACCGCCAGAGGCGTGATCACCGCTTCGGCACCGCCGGCGATCATCGCGTCGGCATAACCGTGCTGGACGAGCCGGAAGGCGTCGCCGACCGCGTGCAACCCGGTGGTGCAGGCGGTGCAGGGCGCCGTGTTCGGGCCGCGGGCGCCGAAGCGAATCGACACCTGGCCCGCCGCGAGATTGACGATCAGGCCGGGAATGAAGAAGGGCGACACGCGGTCCGGCCCGCGCTCGACGAGCGTGGTGTGCATGCGCTCGATGAGCGGCAGGCCGCCGATGCCCGAACCGATGTCGACGCCGACGCGATCGGCGTTCGACTCGTCGATCACCAGTCCCGAATCGTCCATCGCCATCTGCGAAGCCGCCAGCGCGAAGTGGATGAAGGTGTCGGACTTCTTGACTTCCTTCTTGTCCATCCAGCGCTCCGCCTCGAAGCCGCGCACCTCGGCCGCGATCTTCGTTTCGTAGGCGGAGACGTCGAACTTGGTGGTCGGGCCGATGCCGATCTCGCCGGCGAGGAGCGCGTTCCACGTCTCGCGCGTGCCTACGCCCAGCGGCGACACGATTCCTACACCCGTGACGACGACCCGTCGTCGGTCGCTGATGGCCATGATGTCGGTTGGGCTGTTACCCGGCTTCGGGGAGGGGCGACCCTCAGTTCTTGGCGGCGGCGTGCTGCTCGATGTAGCTCACGGCCTCCGAGACGCGACCGATCTTCTCGGCGTCTTCGTCCGGAATCTCGATGCCGAACTCTTCTTCGAATGCCATGACCAGCTCGACGATGTCGAGCGAGTCGGCGCCGAGATCTTCGGTGAAGCTCGCTTCCGGCGTCACCTCGTCGGCTTCGACGCCGAGCTGCTCCACGATGATGCTCTTGACCTTCTCCGCGACGGTCGACATGCGGCGTGATCCTCCCAATGGGTTGCCCGTTCGGGCTGCAGATTTCTAACACACTTGGCAAAGCCGAGTCCAACCGAACCCGGCCGCGCCGCGCTGCGGCTGCGACTAGATATAAAGGCCCCCGGAGACGTTGAGGACCTGCCCGGTGACGTAGCCGGCTTCCTCGCTCGCCAAGTAGAGCGCCGCTGCCGCGATCTCCTCCGCGCCGCCGAAGCGGCCGGCCGGAATGTCGGCGAACATCTTCTGCCGGGTAGCCTCCGGGAGCGCGGCGGTCATCGCCGTTTCGACGAAGCCGGGCGCCACCACGTTGGCGGTGATGTTGCGGCTCGCCAGCTCGCGCGCGACCGACTTGGTGAAGCCGATCAGACCCGCCTTGGCCGCAGCGTAGTTCGCCTGGCCGGCGTTGCCCATCAGCCCCACCACCGACGAGATGGTGACCACCCGCCCCCAGCGCTTGCGGATCATGCCGCGCACCAGCTCCTTCGTCACCGCGAAGGTCCCGGTGAGATTGGTGTCGAGCACGCTCTGCCACTGGTCGAGGCTCATGCGCGCCAGCAGATTGTCGGCGGTGATGCCGGCGTTGTTGACCAGGATCTCGATCTCCGCCCACTCCGCCGGCAGCGACTTGAGGCGTTCGCCGATCTCCGGTGCGCGCGCGAGATCGAGCCGCAGCGGATGCGCGGTGCCGCCGGCGGCGGCGATCTCCGCCGCCAGCGCGGAGAGCTTCTCCTCGTTGCGCGCCGCGACGACCACGCGGGCGCCCTGAGCCGCCAGGCGGCGAGCGATCGCCTCGCCGATCCCCTGCGAGGCGCCCGTCACCAGCGCCGTCCTGCCATCGAGTCGGAACATGGCTTCCTCTCTACGTGAGCTTGTCGAGCGCCGCCGGATCGGAGAGCGCGAGCGTCTCCGCGTCGGGCGCGATGCGCCGGATCAGGCCCGAGAGAACGCTGCCCGGCCCCACTTCGACGAAGCGGCGGATGCCGAGCTCGTTCGCCATGAAGCGCACCGAATCGACCCAGCGCACCGGGCCGTCGACCTGCCGCACCAGGGCCTGCCGCGCCGCGTCGGCCGTATCGACCGGCCGCGCGTCGATGTTGGTGACCACCGGCACGCGGGGGTCGGCGAACGCCGTCGCGGCGAGCTCCGGCTCGAGCCCGCGACGGGCCGGCGCCATCAGCGCGCAATGGAAGGGCGCCGAGACCGGCAGGGGCAGCGCCCGCTTCGCTCCCCGCTCCTTCGCGAGGGCCATGGCGCGCTCGATGGCGGTGCGATGCCCGGCGAGCACGGTCTGCTCGGGCGAGTTGAAGTTCGCCACCGAGCAGACCTCGCCCTGCGCCGCCTCGGCGGCGAGCGCCGCGACCGCGTCGGCGTCGAGGCCGAGCACCGCGGTCATCGCGCCTGCGCCGACCGGCACCGCTTGCTGCATTAGGCGGCCGCGGGTGCGAACCAGGCGGACCGCGTCGGCGAGCGCGAGCGTCCCCGCAGCGACGTGCGCCGAGTATTCGCCGAGGCTGTGCCCCGCTACCGCGTCGGCATCCCCCAGGCCGCGCGCCGCGAGCACGGCGTGGATCGCGGCCGAGACGGCGAGGATGGCGGGCTGGGTGTTCTCGGTCAGCTGCAGGGCGTCTTCGGGGCCCTCCCAGCAGAGCGCCGAGAGGGGAAAGCCGAGCGCCGCGTCGGCGGCGGCGAAGACCTCGCGCGCTTGCGGGAAGGCGTCGGCGAAAGCACGGCCCATGCCCACTTTCTGCGAGCCCTGGCCGGGGAAGACATAGGCGGTACGCGGATCCATTCTCGTCTCTCTGCGCTGGTCGGGCCCGCTTCAGTGCGGCGCCGAGTCGAGCCGCAACTCGGCCAGCCTGTCGCGGATCTTGCTGTCGAGATCGGCCTCGCAGTATTCGGCGGCGCGGCGCAGGGCGCTGCGCACCGCCTTGGCGTTCGAGCGCCCGTGCCCGATGAAGCAGCCCCCCGCGACGCCGAGCAGCGGCACCGCCCCGTACTCGGTGTAGTCGGTGCGGCGCATGAAGTTGGCGAAGGCCGGCTTGGCGAGCCAGCCGCCGATCCGCGTGCGCGAGGTGCGCACCAGCTCCTCGCGCATCATGCCGACGATCAGCTCCGCCATCGACTCCGCAGCCTTGAGCAGGACGTTGCCGACGAAGCCGTCGCAGACCACGACGTCGCAGGTGCCGTCGAAGACGTTTCGCCCCTCGACGTTGCCGACGAAATTGAGGCCCGCGCCCGCCAGCATCCTGGCAGCGTCGCGGGTGACGTCATTGCCCTTGACGTCCTCTTCCCCGATCGAGAGCAGGCCGACGCGCGGCCGCGCCGTGCCCACCACCTCGCCGGCGTAGAGACATCCCATCACCGCGAACTGGACGAGGTGCTCCGGCCGGCTGTCGACGTTGGCGCCGACGTCGAGCACCACGGTGCGGCCGCGGCGATTGGGGAAGACGGCGGCGAGCGCCGGCCGGTCGACGCCGGGCAGCGCGCCGAGGACCAGCTTGGCCGCCACCATGGCGGCGCCGGTGTTGCCGAAAGTCACCAGCGCGTCGGCGTGCCCGTCGCGCACGAGCTCGGCGCAGACCATGATCGAAGCACGCTTCTTGCGGCGCACCGCCGTCGGCGCCTCGTTCATGCCGACGACTTCCTCCGCGTGGACGACTTCGATTCCCTCCATCGGGCCGCCCCAGCGGGCGAGCTGACGCTCGACCTCGGCGCGGTCGCCGACCAGCAGGACGGAGAGATCGTCCCGCGTGGCGCTGGAGACAGCGCCCGCCACGACGGCACGCGGCGCGAAATCGCCGCCCATCGCGTCGACGGCGATCCGCATCGCTTCGTTCGTCCCGGGACGGACGGCGATCAGGAGTTCTGCGGGATCTCGACGACTTCGCGGCCGCGGTAGCTGCCGCAGCTCGGGCAGGCGCGGTGCGGCATCTTCCGCTCGCCGCAATTCGGGCAGAGCGAGCTCCCCGGCACGGGGAGGGCGTCGTGCGTGCGGCGCTTGTCGCGCCGGGTCTTGGAGTGGCGTCGTTTCGGATTCGGCATCGTCGCTTCCTCGGTTCCTTCTTCCCGCCGCGCTCAGGCGCGGTCGTCTTGCCGGTCGCGGAGCGCCGCGAGCCCGGCCCATCTCGGATCCACCGGCTCGACCCGGCAACCGCAGGGTCCGAGATTGCGGTCGGCGCCGCAAGTCGGACAGAGCCCGGCACAATCCTCCCGGCAGAGCGGGTGCGTCGGCAGCTCGAGCAACACCTGCTCGGCAACCAGAGGGCGGGTGTCGAGCACGTCCCCCGCGACCTCCAGCACCCCCAGCTCGTCTTCCTTCAGTTCCCGCTCACCGCCACCCGGCTCGCGCCGGCCCGAGGCCTGCGCGACGAGCGCCGTCAGCCGGCAGTCGACTTCCTGGCGAACCGGCGCCGTGCAACGGTCGCAGGGCACCTGGAGCAAGAAAGTCAGCCTCGCGTCGAGAAGGAAGTTCGGCGCGTCGAACGAGAGCGATCCCCGGACGTCCACCGGCGTCACCTCGACGTCGTCGCCCAGCCCCAGGTCCTCGGGGGTAAGGTTCAGCGACTCCTGCCATGTCAAGGGCTCGTGTCGAGCGGTTTCCAGCCGGATTTTCAAGGATCTGGCCCTCCTCGGAGAGCCGGCGAAGGGTATCGGATCGGGGCCCGCCCCGTCAATTCGGCGCCGGGGCCGCTTCGGGGCAGAGCTCCCACCGCACCCGCACGGGCCGGCGCCAGACCTCGAGCCGCGAGGTGCCGCACCCTTCCCAGGGGGCGAGCAGATCGTTCATTCGGGCCGGATCGATTCCGGCGAGGGCGAGCAGAGGGAGCCCGCCCAGCCGCGCGCCGAGCCGCCGGGAGATGTCCGCCATGGCGCGCGGGTCGATCGCCATCGCGGCCCGCAGGTCGGGCTCGCGCGTCAGCAAGTCATCGAGTCGACGGGCGATCGGGACGCCGCGCTCGACCTCGGCGCGCGACAGACCGCGGATCTCGAAGCCCCCTTCGCGCCGGGACTCTGGCGAACGGCCAGCCAGCCGAAGGAGCTCCTCGCCGGGCACCCGCAGGCGGCGGGCGCCGGCTCCGCGGCCGAGGACGACCAGTGTCGGGAAGTCGTCGAGCGCGCCCTCTTCGGTCCAGGCTGCGCGCGCGAGAACGCCCCGCTTCCCTTCGGTCTCCAGCATCCAGCCGGCGGGCTCGTCCGGCGGCGCGTCGATCGCGGCGGTCACCGCGGACGGCGGATCGCCGAGCAGCAGCTCGAGCCCCACCGAGCCGCGCTCCAGGCGATAGCGCCCTTCCGGCAACTGTCGCAGTGCGTGCCCCAGCCGGAGCTGGCCGAGTGACCGGCCGACAGGAACGGCCTCGGCCTCGCGGGCGCCTGCCGGCGGCTCTCCGGCGCTCAGCCGCCAGCGCCCCCCCTGCCAGTCGACCCGGGCTTCGGCGCCGCCCCGCCAGCGCACCGTCCCCCCGGCCAGCCAGGGGTTGCGGGCGACCGCTCCGGCGGCGCGGGCGAGCCAGCGAATGCCGGGATAGACCGCGAGCTCGATGCGGATCCGCGTGCCCTGCTCGGCCGTCGCGACCACCAGCTCGCGCGCCGGTGGAACCACGAAGGGGCCGAAGCCGGGCACCCTGTCCCCGGCGCCGCGGTCGTCCCCCGCCAGCAGGGCGAACCAGGCGCGCACGTCCCCGACCCGCCGCTCGAGCACTCCCAGGTTCTGGTGCGGAAAGGGGACCCAGAGCACCGCGTCCCAGCCTCGCTCATCGAGCTCCTCTGCCGCGTGCGGGCCGGGCAGGCCGGCGTGCTCGCGCGGCCAGTACCAGTAAAGCAGGTGAGCGACCGTCGCCAGCGCGAGGCCCGCCGCCACCCCCCAGCGCGCGCCGACCCGCTTCTTCACCGGCGGCGATCCGGTCGCGGGGCCCAGTCGAGCTCCGCCAGCGTGCCGGCCACCGCCGCGAGGAGCTCCTCACCCGCCACGCCGGCCAGCCCGAGGTCGGCGACGTCGGCGCCGATCGAGGCCGCGAGCGCGATTCGAGGGTCGTCCGCCGACCAGGGGGCGAGCGGCGGCACGGCCGGGTCGATCCGCGCCGGATGGGCGCGGAGCCGCTCGAGCGCCGCGAGCAGCGCGCTCGCCGCGTGCCCGAGCTCGTGGTGGGTCTCGACGTGGCGGCGGGCGGCGACGCTCATCGCGCGCCGCAGTCCGGAGTCGCCGGCGAGGGCCGAAAAGAGAGCGGCCAGATGGTCGACCTCGCGTTCGTCCATCGCCACTTTGGCGACGACACCGTCGGGCAGCTCGGCGAAAGAGCCGACGTCGGTGACGATGGTCGGAATGCCGGACGCCAGCAGGCGCAGCAGCGACGCCGAAGTCTCGCCACCGGTCGGATGACGGAGATTCACCGCGACGTCGCAGGCCTGCATGGCGCGATGGAATTTCTCGAGCGGCACGCGGCCGGTCACGGTCACGCCGTCGCCGCCGGCAACATCGAGAATCGCCCCGAGGTCGTACTGCGCCGCGACCTCGCCGCAGATCAGGAAGCGGGCCGCGGGCCGGGCCGCGCGCAGCCGGGCGAAGGCCGCCAGCGCCGCATCGAGACGCTTGTGCGGCGTCACGAAACCGAACGAGGCGAAGACGAAGGCATCCGCCGGCAGCCCGAGGTCGCGTCGCGCCCCGGCGCGCCGGTCCTCGTCCACCGGCGGGCAGCGCGGCGAGATCGGCCGGAAAGGGGACCACTTCGACCGCCGCCTGCGGACGGCTGGCGAGGATTCGCCGTCGCGCGAACTCGGAGTGCACGAGGACGCCGAGGCTGCGATCGACGACGCGCTCGAAGAGCGGGAAGCTCCAGGGATCGACCGGGCGATGGGTGTCGAGCAGCCGCTGGGCGACCCGGCGACCGGTCTCCCCCGCCGCGTAGCGCATCTCCTCGACGTAGGCGGCGCCGTCGCCGCGCGCCAGAGTCAGCTCGCGCACGAGATGGTGGAGCATGAACTCGTGCAGCAGCACGAAGCCGGGGGACTCGAGCAGCGTGGCGTAGATCGCCGCGTGATGCGGGCCGCTGTTGCCCATCTGGTAGAGGACCGCGTCGAAGCTGCCGTTCGCCGCGGCGAGCTCGCCCATCGGCCGCGCCGGGTATCCGGCCAGCGCGGCCGAGCGCGGCGGCTCCTTGCCTTCGTGGAAGAGGGTGATCTCGACGCCCGCCGCGGCGAGCGCCGGCACCAGCTCGGCCGCATAGTCGGCGATGCCGGAAGTCAGCGGCGGCAGCGGCGAAGCGAAGGCGAGGCGCATGGTCGCCTCAGAGCGCGCCGAGCAGGCGCTCGACGACGGCATCCCAGCCGATGCCGGCGACGGCGCGGGCGCCCGCGTCGCCGAGCCGCCGCGCCAGCTCGCGGTCGTCGTAGAGCGCGTCGGCTCGCGCCGCGATCTCCCGCACTCCGCCGGCCGGGGCGACGAAGCCGTTGACGCCGTCGCGCACGAACTCGAGAACGCCGCCCGCGTCGGCGGTGGTGAGCACCGGCCGGGCGGAACGGAAGGCCTCGACCGTCACGTAGCCGTAGTCCTCGTCGAAAGGGGCATAGAAGACGGCGAGCGCTTCGCTGTAGAGCTCGATCAACCGCTCGTCGCCGATGCGCCCCGGGAACTCGACGCGTTCGCCGACACCGAGCTCCGCGGCGAGGGCGCGCAAGCGCTCGCCGTCCGGCCCCTCGCCGGCGATCACCGCGCGCAGTGGCCGCCGGGTGTGCGCGAGAGCGCGCAGCAGCAGGTCGAAACGTTTCATCGGGTCGAGCCGGCCGACGGTGAAGAGGGTGTCGCCGTGCGGCGCCGTCGCGATAAGCGAAATCGAGCTTCGGCGGCGGATAGAGCGCCTCGGCGTCGAGGCCGTTGTGCGCCTTGAGGCGATCGGCGGTGTTCTGCGAGATCGAGTACCGGGCCCGCGCTTCGCCGAGCGCCCGGGCGTCGAGCGAGCGGATCATCGCCTCGACCTCGCCGTCGCCCGGCCGGGCGCCGAAGTCGCTGAAGCGCGTCCCGGCGAGATCGTAGATCTGGCGGAACTGGTGGATCAGCCAGACCACCTTGCGCGGATGACGCACCGCGTAGGAGGGGAAGCGCGTGGCGATCACCAGGTCGATGCGCTCCCCCGCCGCCGCCTCGAGATCGAGCAGCCGCCAGGCGAGCGCGCTGCGCAGGATGTTCAGGCGGCTCGACCAGTTGAACGGCAGGGCCACGATCTCCGCCTGGTGGCCGCGACGGAGGAGCTCGTCGCGCAGAGATTCGTAGAGCACTTCCGCGCCGCCGCGGGTGAAGGGAACCTGGGCGGCGCAGATCGCGATGCGGAGGCTCAAGGCGCCGTTCCCGGCGTCGAGGGGCGGGCGGAGCTCCCGGCCGCGCTCTCGATCGCGTCGAGCCGGGTGCGCAGGCGGTCGAGCTCGCGCCGCGTCTCGTGCTCGCGCTCGGCGAGAGTCGCGAGCAGCGCCGAGGCGGTCTGGTTGAACTCGTTCTGCTGCTGCAGCACGGCGCGCGCGTGCCACTTGACGAAGAGGTGGTAGAAGGCCTTGCGGGCCAGCACGATCAGCCGTCCGAAGCCGGGCCGGGGCGAGACCGGAACGGGCTCCTGCACGAACTCGCGCTGGCGGAGATCGGCCAGGCGCCCCGACAGCTCGTCGGTGCCCCCGCCGGCGGTCGCCACCTCCCCCTGGCGCTGACGGACCGCGGCGCGCAGCGCGGCGAGCGCGGCGGCGGCACGCTCGCGCTCGGCGTCGGCGCCGGTCGAATTGGCCTCGGACATGGTCGGCAAGCCTACAGAAAGAGCACGCCGCCCCGGGAGCTACCCCTTGGGACGGTGCGTGACGCGAATGGCGGGCCTAGCCTCGGCCCGCGGAGGTGTCGATTCCCTTCTCCGCAGAGGAGCACAGCTCCTGCGCGCGACCACGACTGACCCGGCGACCGAGAGCCCGGCGAATGCGAACCTGCAGGACTTCTGCGCGAAGCCCAGCGTCCGCGCGCGGATCCTCGAGTTCCTCGGGGGACGCGGATCTCGCCCGAGCTGCCTCTACCTCGACGAGCCGCTCCCTGACAGTACCTGGCGCCGCATCCCGCCCGGCGACCTCTGGTCGGCGCTCGGCTCCGGCAGGGAAGTCTCCCGTTCGCTCGCCGATGCGGAATCCCTGCTGGTCGATCTCGATCTCGAGTACCTCGACTTCGACGCCCCGGGACGCGGCTGCCTCGACCCGCGGCGATGCTTCGCGATGCAACGGCCGGTCGTCGACGCCCTGCTCGGCGAGCTGACGGCGCTGGGCATCGAGCCCCTCCACCTGCTGACCGGCCGCGGCCACCACTTCCTCTGGCGGATCGCCGCGGATTCCGACGTGGTGGAAGCGCTCGCCGAGCTCGGGGCACGGGTGCCGACCGAGCAGGGCGCGAAGCGCGCAAGGCCTGGCCACACCCGGCGCCGACTCGCCGCCGCGCATCTCGGCCTCGGACAGATGCTGGAGTACCTCGCGCACCGGGTGCTCGAGCGAATGGGAGGACGCGCGCCGACGCCGGTGATGATCACGGCGGTCGAAGTGGGCGCGGGCAGCCAGGGACGCGAAATCGTCTCGATCGATCTCTCGGAATACGGCGACCCGCTCCTCGCGCGGCGCCTCCGTCTCCCCTTCTCCTCCTACCGCAAGTGGTTACCGGCGAAGTCGCGCCCGCTTCTCGTGATCCCCGTCGTCGGCGGCGACGAGGCAGAGGCCCTCCGCGCGCGGACCGACCTCGGCGCGGCGAGCGCTCTCGCCGAACGGTCCTCGACGAGGATTCCCGAGCAGACCGCGCCCTCGGCAAACCTGCTCGACGCCTACTGCGCCTCTCCGCTGGCCCGGGTGCACGAATGGTTCTACGGCGCCGAGCACTCTCCCGCGCCCTCCGCGAAGGGCCGCGAGACCGCCGCGCTCGCTCAGCTTCCGCCCTGCGCTCGCCAGCCTCTCGACGCGCCGAACGATCGACTGCTCCAGCCGGCGGAACTGCAGATGGTGACGCGCAGCCTGCTGGCGCTCGGATGGCACCCGCGACGGATCGTCGAGCTCGTCCGATCGCGCTACGCGGCCGACTTCGGCTGGAAGCCGGGCATCCACTTCCACGATCCCGGACCGCGCGCCGACTTCTACGTCCGGATCTTCACCTCCCTCTTTGCGGCCGGACGCGACGACCTGATCGACTACAACTGCCGTTCGACGCAGGAGAAGCGCGAGTGCCCCGGGGGAGCCTGCTCCCTGGCCCCCTTCCGGGACTCGCTGCTGGCGAGGAGACTCCATGGGCGACTGGCCGGTCGGCCTCTCGACGGGTTGCTTCTACCGGACGAACATCCTGCAGTGCCTCGATCGGGTGCGTGATGCCGGCTTCGGCCTGATCGAAGTCTGCTCGTGGCCGGAGCATCTCGACTACCACGACCGCGGCGCGGTCGAGCGGGCGGCGCAACGGGTTCGCGAGCTCGACCTCGAGTGCTACTCGTTCCACGCGCCGTTCGCGGACTGGATCGACATCACTTCGCCCGATCCGGAGGCGCGCCGCCGCTCGGTGGCCGAGATCCTCCTCGCCGCCGAAGCCGCGGCCATCCTCGGTTCGCGTCACTTCGTCATCCACCCGGGGCCCGAGCACTCCGGGCTGCCCGCCTCCGAGCGGCTGGATCGCATGTCGAACGCCGCGGTGGCGCTCAACGACCTGGCCCGCCGCTGTCGCGAGCTCGGCCCCCTTCTCGTGCTCGAAAACATGCTGCCCCACCTCTTCTGCGGGCACGTTCGCGATCTGCTCTGGCTGCTGGGATCGCTCGAAACGACCGACGTCGGCATCTGCCTCGACACCGGGCACGCCTACCTCTCGGGCGACATCCAGCACGTCGCGCACAAGCTCTCCGGGCACCTCTGGATGGTGCACGCGAGCGATACCCATGGCACCTACGACGACCACCTGCCGCCCGGCGACGGGCGCCTCCCCTGGGAAGCCCTGCTGCGCCAGCTCGACCGCATCGGTTTCCACGGCACCTTCATTCTCGAGATCGCCGGCCGGGAGGAGCCCGCCTCGCTGGCCGGCGCGCAGCGCGGCCGGCGCTTCCTGCGCGACCTCTCCCACCGGCTCAATCGCGTCTGAGACCTGCGCCGGTTCGCCGCCGGCGCTCTCCGGCTCTAGACTTGGCGCTTCCCGGAGCGCGCAGAGCCGCGTGGCTCCCCCGTTGAGGAGGCCCCGATTCCGGATTCCCGCCGACGCCCGCGCCTCGCCGTCGACCTGCGCGCCGCCGTGCGGTCGACGACCGGCATCGGCGTCTACACGATCGAGCTGCTGCGCGAGCTGTCGCGCCGCGGCGAGTTCGACCTCCTCGCGGTCGCCCACCGCGAGCCCGCCGCTGCGCCCGAGCTGCGGGCGATGGGCGTCGCGGTCGAATGGCAGCCGGCGCCCCTCGGCGTCCTCTGGCAGCAGTTCGTCCTCCCCGGCCGGCTGGCGCAGGGGGACATCGACCTCTTCTGGTCGCCGCTCCTGACCCTGCCCCGCCGGCTGCCGGTGCCGGGAATCGTCACCCTGCACGACCTCGCGGCCCTGCACGTTCCCGAGACCCTCCCGGCCAAGGTGCGCTGGAGCCTCCTCCCCTTCCTGCAGCCGACGGTCGAACGGGCGCGCCGGATCGTGGTCGGCACCCGGCGGGTGGCCGGCGAAATCGAACAGGCCTTTCCGGCAGCGCGCGGCAAGCTCTGCGTCATCCCGCACGGCGTCGCGCCGGAGTTCACGCCGGCGACGCGCGAGGAGATCGACGCCGAGCGTCGGCGGCACGATGCGCCGCGCGGCTACTTCCTCGCTGCCGGCACCCTCGAACCGCGCAAGAACCTCGATCTGCTGCTCGACGCCTGGGAGCTGCTGCGCCGAGAGGAGCCCGAAGCGGCGCTGCCGCTGCTGGTGGTCGGCCCGACCGGATGGAAGAGCCGCTCCCTCGAGCGCCGCCTCGAGCGGCTGGCCCCGGCCGGCGTGCGGCGCCTCGGCAAGGTCGACGCGGCCGAGCTCGTCCGCCTCTTCCAGGGAGCTGCCGCGCTCGTCTACCCCTCGATCTACGAGGGCTTCGGCCTGCCGGTGGCGGAGTCGCTCGCCTGCGGCGTGCCGGTCGTCGTCGCCGCCGGGACGAGCCCGGAAGAGGTCGCCGGCGACGCCGGCCTGGCGATCGACCCGGAAGACCCCGCCGCGCTCGCCGCTGCGATGGCGCGTCTCGTCCATGAGCCGGCGCTGGTCGCGGAGCCTCGCCGGCAAGGCACGCGCGCGCGCGGCGCTCTACCGTTGGCCCGAGGCCGCCGACCGGTTGAGCGCGCTCTTCCGCGACGTCCTCGCCGAGGAGGCGCGGTGAGCACCATCGCGCTCGACGCACGCAAGATCGCCGACTTCGGCATCGGCACCTACATCCGGGGTCTGGTGGCCGGCCTGGCGCTCGATCGACCGCGAGAACCGCTACGTGCTGCTCGGCGACCGCGATCAGGGCGGCGTGCCCGAGCTGCCGGCGAGCTTCAGCTGGCGGGAGGCGCGCGCGCCGCACTATTCGCTGAGCGAGCTCTGGCGGCTCTCGCGGGCCGCGCGCGCCGCCGGCGCCGGCCTCTTCCATGCCCCGCACTACGTGACACCGGCTTTCCTCCCCTGTCCGCTCGTCGTCACGGTTCACGACCTGATCCATCTTCGCTTCCCCGAGCTCTTCCGCCTGCACGAGCGCCTCTATGCCCGCCTGATGATCGGCCGGGCGCTGCGCCGGGCGCGCTTCACGATCGCAGTCTCCGAGGCGACGGCGCGCGAGTTGCGCGCGACCTTCGGCCGCAGCGCGGCGCGCGTCGTGGCGATCCCGAACGGCGTCGACGAGCGCTTCCGCGCCGCTCTCGCTCCGGACGAGCTGCGGAGCCGGCTCGATCGGCTCGGGCTCGCCCCCGGCTACCTCCTCTTCGTCGGCAACCCGAAGCCGCACAAGAACCTGGCGCTGCTTCTCGAAGCCCACGCACGGCTCGTCGACCGCCACGACGACTCTCCGTTCCTGGTCGTCGTCGGCGGTGGACCCGGGCCGCACGGCGACGCGCAGGCGCGGGCCCTGGGCGCCGTCGCGGCGACGGCGCGGCTGCCGGCGCGGCGCAAAGTCGGCTACCTCGGCCGGGTCGATGACGACGCGCTGCCGGCGCTCTACCAAGGCGCTCTCGCGGTCGCCGTCCCCTCGCGTTGGGAAGGGTTCGGGCTGCCGGCGCTCGAGGCGATGGCCTCCGGGGTCCCGGTGGTCGCCGCCGATCGCGGCGCTCTGCCCGAAGTGATCGGCGACGCCGGCCTGCTGGTCGATCCCGACGACGTCGAAGGCTTCGTGGCCGCTTTCGAACGACTGATGACGAGCGCCGATCTGCGCGCCGAGCCTCGCCAGGCGCGGCCGCGCCCGCGCCGGCGGCTACTCCTGGGAAACGACGGCGCAACGCACCCTGGCGCTCTATCGCGAAGCTCGCGCGACCGGAATCGGGGCCCGCCGATGACCGCCCGCCGGCGCTTCGATCATCCGGTCGGCATCGTCCACGACTGGCTGACCGGCCAGCGCGGGGGCGAGAACGTCCTGCGCGAGATCTGCCGCCTCTTTCCGGGGGCGCCGGTCTACACGCTCTTCCACTTTCCCGGCAGCGTCGACCCGGAGATCGAGAGCCACCCGATCGTCACCAGCTTCCTCGATCGCGCGCCCGGGATCGATCCGCACTACCGCTCGTACCTGCCGCTCTTCCCGCTCGCCGTCGAGGGCCTGCCGACCACCGGCCATCGCTACCTGATCTCGAGCAGCCACTGTGTCGCCAAGAGCGCCCGGCGCGGTCCCGGCGCTTTCCACCTCTGCTACTGCCACACGCCGATGCGCTATGCCTGGGACCAGATCGAGGCCTATTTCGGGCGCGATCGGGGGATCGTCCGCGTCTTGCGGCGGACCGTCCTGGCAGCGCTGCGCCAGTGGGACGTCGCCACTGCCGGCCGAGCCGATCGGTACCTCGCCAACTCCACTTTCGTCGCCGACCGCATCCATCGCTACTACGGCCGCAGCGCCGAGGTCCTCCCTCCGCCGGTCGACACCGCCTTCTTCACCCCGGCGCCCGCCGGCGAGGAGCTCCCTCGGCGGCACGCCCTGATGGTGGCCTCGCTCTCCCCGTACAAAAAAGTGGATCTGGCCATCGAGGCCTGCCGGCTGGCCGGTATTCCGCTGGTCGTCGTCGGCGACGGACCCGAACGGGAGGCCCTGTCCCGGCTCGCCGGTCCCGACGTGCGCCTGGCGGGGCGGGTCGAGGGCCCCCTGCTGCGCGAGGCCTACCGGGGCGCGATCTGCTTCCTGCAGCCTGGAATCGAGGATTTCGGCATCGCCACGGTCGAAGCGCTGGCCTGTGGAACCCCGGTCGTGGCGCTCGGCCGCGGGGGGGTCCTGGACATCGTCCGCGAGGGGCAGGAAGGGGTCTTTTTCCACAAGGACGAGCCGCGGGAAATCGCTGCAGCGATTGACAAATGTCGGCGGATGCAGTTCAATTCCGTGAACCTCAGGGGGCGAGCGGGGAGCTATTCCCCCGATTCGTTCGCTCGCCGACTCGGCGCGCTGGTCGCCGAAGACTGGCCGGACGCGGAGGATTTCCTGGCTTGACTCGACAGCGGCACCGGATCACCTCGGCCCTCCTCCTGTTCGGCGACCTCGTCGCGACGACGGGTGCCTTCTTCGCCGCCTGGTACCTCCGTTTCACCGCCGAGGTCGTTCCGCTCACCAAGACGGCGCCGGACTTCGAGCGCTATCTCGAGCTGCTGCCGGTCGTCCTCCTTCTCTTCCCGGTCGTCTTCTACTTTCACGGTTCCTATCGCCAGCGGACCACCCGCAGCCGGGTCGACGAGGCGGTATCGTTCCTCTTCGGCGTCCTGCTCGGCACCGTCCTGCTGTCGGGCGTCGTCTCCTGGTATCGCCCCTCGCTGCAGCCCGGCAGCATCGAGTACTTCACCTACAGCCGCGCTTTCATCGCCATGTTCGCCGGCCTCGAGCTGGTGCTGGTGGTGCCCATGCGCGCCTTCGTGCGCTGGGTGCTGTTCAGCGCCAGCCTGCACGTCGGCCAGCCGCAGCGCACGCTGATCGTCGGCGCCGGCAAGCTCGGCACCGAGGTCGCCGCCAAGCTGCTCGCCAATCGCGACTACGGCGTCGAGGTGGTCGGCTTCGTCGACGACGATCCGGCCAAGGCCGGGCGCACCATCCTCGGCCTGCCGGTGCTCGGCACGACGCGCGAGGTGGAAAAAGTCGTCGCCGCGACCCGCGTCGACCAGGTCTACGTCGCCCTGCCGCTCGAGGCGCACCGCAAGATGATGCGCGTGCTGCAGGCGGTGGGCGCCGAGTGCGTCGAGGTCAAGCTGGTGCCGGACATCCTGCAGTACGCCACCATCAAGGCGACGCTGGAGGATCTCGACGGCGCGCCGATCATCAACCTGACCCAGGTGCCGCTGCAGGGGTGGAACAGCCTGGTGAAGCGAGTGGTCGACATCGCCCTCTCGGCGCTCGGCCTGCTCGTGCTCGCCCCCCTCTACCCGCTCGTGGCGCTGATCATCTGGCTCGAAGACCGCGGCCCGATCTTCTACCGGCAAGAGCGCATGGGACTCGACGGGCGCTCGTTCGAAATCTGGAAGTTCCGCTCGATGCGGGTCGACGCCGAGGCCTCGAGCGGTCCGGTCTGGGCGGTCGAGAGCGACCCGCGCCGCACCCGATTCGGCGGCTTCCTGCGCCGCTGGTCGATGGACGAGCTGCCGCAGCTCTGGAACGTCTTCAAGGGCGAGATGTCGCTCGTCGGCCCGCGTCCGGAGCGCCCCACTTTCGTCAGCGAGTTCAAGCAGCACCTGCCGCAGTACATGCTGCGGCATCGCGTCAAGGCCGGCATCACCGGCTGGGCGCAGGTGCACGGCTGGCGCGGCAACACCTCGGTGCGCAAGCGCCTCGAGTACGACCTCTACTACGTCGAAAACTGGTCGCTGGGCCTCGACTTCCAGATTCTCTGGATGACGATCCGCCACGGCCTGCGTCACAACGCGCACTGACGGCGCGACAGCGCGACAGCCGCTTCAGTCGGCGAGCTCGCGCCCTTTCGTCTCCACCACCCAGGGCAGGAAGAGCAGGCCGGCGAGCGGCGCGAAGCCGACCGCGAAGAGCGCCTGCAGCGTGCTCTCCGCGCCGCGCGAGGCCACCGCGCCGACCACCAGCGGGCCGGCTGCCGCCAGCACCCGGCCGATGTTGTAGCAGAAGCCGGCACCCGTGCCGCGCAGCCGGGTCGGGAAGAGCTCCGGCAGGTAGTAGGTGAAGCTTCCGAAGACGCCGAACACCGAGAGGCCGATCCAGAAGTACATGCCGAGACGCGTCTCGGGCGCCAGGTCGAGGCCGAAGGTCGTGAACAGCGCCGCGGCCGACAGCGCGAAGTAGAGCGCGAACATCGCCCGCCGCCCGAGCCACTTCGCGGCCGGCACCGTCAGCAGGGTGCCGAGCAGCCCGCCCCAGTTGAAGCGGCTGGTGGCGACCGACTTCCAGCTCTCGACCAGCGCCAGCATGGCGGCGCGATCGAGGCCGCGGCGCTGAGCTTCGACCTGCGCGAGGCCCGAGGCGACCACCGGGATGAAGGCGTTGCAGCTCCACCACATGACGAGCGCCGTGAGCGCCATCAGGAAGCCGCTGCGCGTCAGGCGCCAGTGGTCGCGGTCGAAGAGCTCCCGCAGTTGGCCGGCGCGGCCGCCCGCCGCCGCTCGTTGCCAGCGCTCGGGTTCGCGCACGAACTTGCGCACCAGCAGCGCCACCGCGGCCGGAATCAGCCCGGCGAGGAAGATCGCCCGCCACGAGATCTCCGGCCGGTCCTTCAGCCAGACGCCGGCGATCCGGAAGTTCACCAGGCTGGCGAGGAAGAGGCCCACCGGAGCGGAGGTATAGAGCAGCGCGCCCGCTTCCACCCGCCGCCGCTCCGGCACGACCTCGGCGACCATGGCGGCGCCCGCCGCCCACTCGCCGCCGATGCCGAAGCTCGAGACGAGCCGGAAAGCCGCCAGCACCCAGAGGTTCGGCGCCAGCGAGCAGAGCGCCGTGCCGAGCGCGTAGAGCAGCATGGTCAGCATCAGCGTGCGCGTCCGGCCGATGCGGTCGGCGATGCGGCCGAAGAAGATGCCGCCGAGCGCCCAGCCGACGAGGAGCACCGAGGTCAGTCCCCCCGTCCAGCGCAGCGTCGCCGCGCGGGCTTCCGGCGAGCCGATGGTCAGGCCGAGCAGGGTCGGCACGCAGTTGGGCGCGACGAAGTTGAAGAGCAGGCCGTCGAAGACGTCGAAGCCCCAGCCGAGCCAGGCGGCGAAGACGACTCCCCACTGGTAGCCGCTCATCCCCCAGAGCGTGCGGCCCGGCGCGGCGCTCGCGCCGCCGGGCGACGTCACGATGCGGTGGAGCGCCGCGAGCCGCCGGCGAACGCGCCGATCGCCGCCACGACGAGCCCGGCGGCGACCATCAGCAGGCCGACCTGGGCGCGACCGTGTCCGATCGCGCCGTCCTCGCCGGCGAGCGCCAGCAGCTGGCGCGGACCGGCGTTGTGCGGCACCACGAAGAGGCCCATCGCCGCGACGAAGAAGCCGGCGCCCATCGCCTTCATGAAGCCGGGTGTCACCGGGCTGCGGCCGGCACGGCGTCCGATGACGCTGTTGCTGAAGCCGTACGAGGCAGTAGATCGATGCCCCGAGCACCAGCCAGCCGACGAACCGCCACCAGGAGGCGGGCGGCAGATAGACCATCAGGAAGATGCAGCAGAGGCTGCCGAGGATCGGAACGAGCCAGGTCCCCCCGGGGACACGGAACGGGCGCTCGCGGTCCGGATCCTTCCGCCGCAGGACGATGACGCCGAGGCAGACCAGGACGAAGGCGAAGAGCGTCCCGATGTTGGTCAGCTGGACGATCTCGTCGATGTTGGCGACGCCGGCGAGCAGAGCGACGAACCAGCCGGTCATCCAGGTCGTCACGTACGGCGTGTGGAACTTCGGATGCACCTTCGCCGCCCACGACGGCAGCAGGCCGTCGCGCCCCATCGAGAAGAAGATGCGCGGCTGGCCGAGCTGGAAGACCAGCAGCACCGAAGTGGTCGCGAAGACCGCGCCGAGCGAGATCACCAGCGCCGGCCAGTTCATGCCGAGGTTGGAGAACGCGGTGGCCAGCGGCTCCGCGGTGCCGAGCTGATTCCAGTGCAGCATGCCGGTCAGCACCGCCGCCACCGCGATGTAGATCACCGTGCAGACCGCGAGCGAGCCGAGAATGGCGATGCGGCATGTCGCGCTGCGGGTTGCGGCTCTCCTCCGCCGCGGTCGAGACCGCGTCGAAGCCGATGTAGGCGAAGAAGATGATCGCCGCCGCCGACGCGATGCCGTGGAAACCGTTGGGAGCGAACGGATGCCAGTTCTCCGGCTTGACGTAGAAGGCGCCGAAGACCACGAAGAAGGCGATGATGCCGAGCTTCAGGCCGACCATCCAGTTGTTGAAGCTGGCGCTCTCGCGGACGCCGCGCACCAGGATCACGGTGATCAGCATGACGATCAGGAACGCCGGCAGGTTGAAGACGACCGGCAGCGCGCCGACGTGCGGCGCGCCGTCGAGCGACTGCGCCATCCGCACCACCGAGGCGCCGAGCTCGGAGAGCGGATCGCCGCCGGCGGCCCGCACCGCTGCGACCTGCGCCGAAGCCTGCGCCGCCGAGCGGTAGTCGATGCCGAGCCAGAGGGCCAGTGCAGGCCGAAGCCGCGCAGCAGCTCCTGGAAGTAGCCCGACCAGGAGATGGCGACCGCGATGTTGCCGACCGCGTACTCGATGATCAGGTCCCAGCCGATGATCCACGCCACCAGCTCGCCGAGCGTGGCGTACGAGTAGGTGTAGGCGGAGCCCGAGATCGGCACCATCGACGACAGCTCGGCGTAGCAGAGCGCGGCGAAGCTGCAGGCGATCGCGGTGAGGACGAACGAAAGGATGATCGCGGGGCCGGCACCGACGTGGTCGGCGCCCCCGGCGGCGGCGGTGCCGACGGTCGAGAAGATGCCGGCGCCGATCACCGCGCCGATGCCGAGCGCGGTGAGCGCCCAGACCGAGAGATTGCGCTTGAGGGTCGGCCCGTGCCCCTCTTCGGGCGCGGCGAGGATCTCGTCGAGCGACTTCTTCCTGAGCAGATCGGAGATCAAAGGCTCCCCTCCTGGCGTCGGATCTGGCGTCGAAGCGGCGCGCAGTCTCTCACGCGCCGCCGGAGCGGCCAAGCGGGAAGGAACGCTTCAGGCGGGAAGCGTCGGATCGAAGCGATACCCCTCGCCAGCCACGGTGATCACGAGACGGGGAGCGAGCGGATCGGGCTCGATCTTCTGGCGCAGGCGATGCACGAGCTGCTTGAGGAGCTGGCGGTCTCCCTCCCCGCGCCCTCCCCAGACGTGCACGAGCAGCCGCTCGGCGGGGACCGTCTCGCCGGCCCGCGCGACCAGGAACTGCAGCAGGCGGAGCTCTAGCGGCGTCAGGCGGATCGCCGGCCGGCCGGCGACGGAAGCCAGCCGGCGGTCGAGGTCGACCGAAAGCGAACCGGCCACCAGCGGCTCCGGGCGCTCGACGCCGGCGCGGCGCAGGACCGCGCGCACCCGCGCCAGCAGGGTACGCGGCGAAAAGGGCTTGGTCAGGTAGTCGTCGGCGCCGAGGTCGAGGGCGCGCACCAGATCCTCCTCGGCGGAGCGCACCGACAGCACCAGCACCGGCCGCGGGGCGCCGTCGCGCGCGCGCAGGCCGGCGATCAGGTCGAGCCCGTCGGCGCCGCCGAGATTGAGGTCGAGAACGACCAGGTCCGGCAACTCTCCCGCCGTCCGCGCCAGCGCTCCCGCCGCGTCCCCCGCTTCGACCACGAGATAGCCGGCGTCGCGCAGCGCGAAGGCCACGACCGCCCGCAGGTCGGCGTCATCGTCGACGACCAGGATCTTCACGCCGCCTCCGCGCGCGGCAGGCGGGCGGTCACTCGCGTCCGTCCCTCGCGGCGCTCGACCGCCAGGGCACCGCCGTGACGGTCGAGGATCGAGCGGCAGATCCAGAGGCCGAGGCCGCTCCCCTCGGCGGCCGGTTCGGCGGGGCCACGGCGGAAACGCCCCGGATCGGCGGCGCGCGCCGGGTCGGGGAAGCCCGGCCCTTCGTCCTCGATCCAGAGCTCGAGCGCCTCGCCGGCGAGCGTCGCGCCCAACCGCACCGTCGAGCCCTCCGGACCGAATTTCGAGGCATTGGCGATCAGGTTGACCACTACCTGGCCGAGCCGCCGGGCGTCCCCGGTCGGAGACGGCAGCGGATGCGGCAACTCGATGTCGAGCCGCTGGCGCCGTCGCTCGAGCAGCGGACGGGTCATCGCCACGGCCTCCTCGACCACCTCTTCGACATCGACCGCGGCGCGCCGAATCGAGAGCTGCCCCGACTCGATGCGCACGCTCTCGAGCAGGTTGTCGATCAGCCGGCGCAGGCGCGAGGTGCCGGCCTCCAGCGCCAGAACCAGCTCGAGCGCAGGGCGGTCGGACTCCGAGAGGCGGTCTCGCAGCAGCTCGAGCGAGGCGCTCTGCGCCGCGAGCGGCGTCTGCAACTCGTGGGCGAGATCAGCCACCGCCGCGTCGCGCGCCCGCCGCGCCGCCTCCGGCGCCGACTCTTCGCTCAGGATCACGACCTGCAAAGCGCCGGCGGCCGCCGGGGCCGAGACGATCACCTGGCGTTGCTCCTCCCCGATCTGCAGGCGCTCGACGGCGCGCGCCGGGCCACGAAAGCGCGCCTGCAGGATCGGACAGGACTCGTCACAGGGGCGAACGCCGCCGACGAGCTCGGGCCGCAGAAGGTCGCCGCAGAACTCTCCCTGCGCGGCCACCGGCTCGACGCCGAGGAGCGCCGCTGCCGGGGCCGAGATGAAGCGGACCCGCCGTTCCCGATCGACCGCCAGCACTCCCTCGGCGACCCCTGCCACGACCGCTTCGAGCTCGGCGCGCCTGCCCTCGAGCTCACCACGAGTCAGCAGCAGCGCGCGCCGCATGCCGTCGAGCGCGCTCGCCAGCGCGCCGGTCTCGACGCCCCCCGATCCGTTCACCGGCGCGCCGAGATCGCCGCTCCCCATTCGGCTCGCCGCGCGTGCCAGACTCTTCGATCGGCGCCGCGAAGCGGCGCGCCAGGATCCAGGCCAGCGCCAGAGCGGCGACGGCGATGGCTCCTGCTGCGACGAGCAGGCGGGCGAGGAAGCGGCGGGGCGCCGCCAGGACCCGCTCCTCCGGAATGCGCGCCTCGACGACGCCCGGCGAGGGCGCGCCGGGGAGCGCCAGCGCGGCGACCGCGCCGGCGCCGCCGGACAGGAAGCGCTCGGCGTGCCCTTTTTCGAGCGCCTCGCGCCAGACGACGAGCCGCGCTTCGCCGAACGAGGACTCGACCTCGGCGCGGGCGCGGCGCGTCACCTCGACGCCGGTCTCCTGTTCGAAGAGCGCCGGATCGAGGCCCCGGCTCATCGCCTCGAGCGCGCGATCCCCGGCGCGGGCCGCGCGCGCCAGCGCCTCCTCGCGGGCGAGGCCGGTGAGCTGTCGATAGGCGAGCGCCGCGGTGGCGGCGACGGTGGCTGCCACCAGGGCGAGCGCCCAGACCGTCAGCACTCCGCGAAAGCTCCAGCGTCGCACGACGAAAGGCTACCTCAGCGATCGCCCCGCAGCTGCCGCCCGAGCGCGGCCTGGGCGACCAGCGTCGCGAGCGCCACGCAGCGTGAGCAGCGACGCCACCGCGAAGGCGGCGGCGAACTGGTATTCGTTGTAGAGGATCTCGACGTGCAGAGGGATGGTGTTGGTCCTGCCGCGGATGTGCCCCGAGACGACCGAAACGGCGCCGAACTCCCCCATCGCCCGGGCGTTGGTCAGGATGACGCCGTAGAGCAGCGCCCAGCGGATCTTGGGCAGCGTCACCCGCAGGAAGGTCTTCCAGCCCGAGGCGCCGAGCGTCAGCGCGGCCTCCTCCTCGCTCGCGCCCTGCGACTCCATCAGGGGGATGAGCTGGCGGGCGACGAAAGGCAGCGGTGACGAACAGCGTCGCCAGCACGATCCCGGGCAGGGCGAAGAGGAGCCGGATGCCGTGCTGCGAAAGGAAGGGGCCGAGCAGCCCCTGCGCGCCGAAGAGCAGCACGAAGAGCATGCCGGCGACGACCGGCGAGACGCTGAACGGCAGGTCGATCAGGGTCACCAGCAGTTGCTTGCCGCGGAACTGGAAGCGGGTCACCGCCCAGGCAGCGGCGACGCCGAAGAGCGGTGTTGACCGGCACGACGATCAGCGCGACGACGAGCGTCAGGCGTCACGGCGGCGAGCGCGATCGGCTCGCGGATCGCCGCGAGATAGACCGCCCACCCTCTTCGAGAGCGCCTGTGCGAAGACCGCCGCGACCGGCACCACCAGGAAGAGGGCGAGGAAGCCGAAGGCGACAGCGCCGAGCGTCCAGCGCATCCAGGCGCGGCTCGGCGCGCGGATCGCGGAAGGCGCTGCGCTCATCGCGCTGTCACCGCCGCGCCGGCCGCGCGCCAGCGCGGTTGAGGGCCAGCAGGAGCAGGAAGGAGGCGACGAGGAAGACCAGCGCGATCGCCGTGGCGCCGGCGTAGTCGTACTCCTCGAGCCGCACCATGATCAGCAGCGCGGTGATCTCCGACTTCATCGGCAGGTTGCCGGCGATGAAGATCACCGAGCCGTACTCGCCGAGCCCGCGCGCCAGCGCCAGCACGAAGCCGGTCGCCGCCGCCGGCAGGCAGCTCGGGCAGGACGACGCGGCGCAGCGTCCGCCAGGCGTCCGGCGCCCAGCGTCGCCGCCGCCTCCTCGAGCGCCGGATCGAGATCGCGCAGCACCGGCTGCACCGTGCGCACGACGAAGGGCAGGCCGATGAAGGTGAGCGCCACGGCGACGCCGAGCGGCGTGTAGGCGACCTTGAGTCCCGATCGGCTCGAGCCAGCGCCCGAGCCAGCCGTTCGGCGCGTAGACGGCGGCCAGCGCGATGCCGGCCACCGCGGTAGGCAGCGCGAACGGGAGGTCGACCAGCGCGTCGATGACCCGCCGCCCCGGAAAGCGGTAGCGCTCGAGCACCCAGGCCACGAGACGCCGAAGACGAGGTTGACCGCCGCCGCGGCGGCCGCCGCGCCGAAGGTCAGCCGGTACGACGGCCAGCGCGCGCGCCGAGGTCGCGAGCTCCCAGATGCGCGCGGGAGTGAGCGTCGCGGTCTTGAGGACGACGGTCGAGAGCGGAATCAGCACGAGGAGCGCCGAGGGTCAGCAGCGTGACCCCGAGCGACAGCCCGAAGCCCGGCAGCGCCCCGCGCTCCTCGCGCCGGCTCATTTCGCCGGCTGCGCGAGAGCCGGTCGAACTCGCCGC
Organism: Thermoanaerobaculia bacterium; assembly: GCA_963699245.1. GTDB lineage: Bacteria > Acidobacteriota > Thermoanaerobaculia > Multivoradales > JAGPDF01 > JACTMI01. Next base: position 135,382 of record OY969426.1, on the reverse strand, counting down.
CTTCGGCGAAGTGCGCTGCCTGCGCCTTGGCCCAGCCGCCGAACGCCTCGTCGATGGTGAAGAGCTTCGACCTTCGGGAAGCGGTCGGCGTACTTCGCGGCGACCTGCGGATCGCGCGGCCGGTAGAAGTTCTTCGCCGCGATCTCCTGGCCGGCCGGCGTGTAGAGGATACTCGAGATAGGCCTGCGCGACTTCGCGCGTGCCGCTGGCTGTCGAACGACCGCGTCGACCATCGCCACCGGCGGCTCGGCGAGGATCGACTCGGAGGGCGCGACGATCTCGAACTTGCCGGCGCCGAACTCCTTGAGCGTCAGCAGCGCCTCGTTCTCCCAGGCGATCAGCACGTCGCCGATGCCGCGCTCGACGAAGGTCACCGTCGAGCCGCGCGCGCCGGTGTCGAGCACCGGCACGTTGCGGAAGATCCCGGCCACCAGGGCGCGGGCCTTCTCCTCGCGAGCCGTACTTGCGCTGCGCGTAGCCCCAGGCGGCCAGGTAGTTCCAGCGCGCGCCTCCCGAGGTCTTCGGGTTGGGCGTCACCACCGAGACGCCGGAGCTGCGCCAGATCGTCCCAGTCGCGGATCTGCTTCGGGTTCCCCTTGCGCACCAGGAAGACGATGGTCGAGGTGTAGGGAGTGCTGTTGTTCGGCAGCCGCTTCTGCCAGTCGGCCGGCAGCAGGCCGGCGCGGGCGATGGCGTCGATGTCGTAGGCGAGCGCCAGCGTGACGACGTCGGCCTCGAGGCCGTCGATCACCGAGCGCGCCTGCTTGCCCGAGCCGCCGTGCGACTGCTGGATGGTCGACCTCCTGGCCGGTCTTCTGCTTCCAGTGCGCCGGCGAAGGCGGCGTTGAGCTCCTGGTAGAGCTCGCGGGTCGGGTCGTAGGAGACGTTGAGCAGCGTCGACGCGGCCTGGCTGCCGGCAGCGGCAGAGCGGCGAGCAGGGCGAGCGCCGCGAGGGCGCCGAGAAGCCGGTGATTGTTCATGTTCATTCTCCTCTCGCTCCGGATGTCAGAAGGCGAGCTGGAATCGCACGAGCAGCGCCTTTTCGGTCTCGCGGTCGGCACCGGCGCCGGCCCCGCCGTCGAAGCTCGTCTGCTGGTAGTCGAGGATGCGTGCGGACGTTCTTGCTGAGGATCCAGCCGAAGCTGGCGCCGGCGTTGACCGCGCGCCGGGCGGACTTCGCCGGATCGGCGAAGACCGGGAAGGCCGCCCCGTCGAGCTCGACGCATGCCGTAGCGCAGCGAGATGAGGAACGCTCCGCGCCCGCCGCTCGCCGGGTCGAAGGGGTGGCGCGGAACGACACCCGCGTTCGCTGACCGGCTCGCCGGTCAGCGCCCACGAGCCGGCGACCTGCCAGGCGCGGTGCGCGAGGTCGGCGCGCGCGCTCTCCGCGCGCGACCTCCTGCCGGCTCTCGGTCCACTCCGCGAAGAGCAGCACAGGCCCCGTGTAGAACCAGGCCTGCGGGGCGAGGCGGGTCCGGTCGCCGTCCGCGATCGCGGTCCCGGCCGTCGTCGCCGTCGCTGCGATAGGAGAAGAACGTCTGCGCACCCGGCGTCCTGTAGGACGCCAGGTTAGGCGAAGCCGCGCTGCCGACCTGGCGTCCCACGCTCGCGCCGACGCCGAATCCGAGACCGACCTTCGGCGGCGCTTTGTCGGCCGGCGTCTGGAAGGGCCGGAAGAAGAGCCGCGCCGCCCAGTCCTTGTCGTCGCCGTTGTCGAGGTCGCCCGACTGGTTGTCCGGGACACCGTTGAAGACGCCGAGCGCGTAGATGACCTTGCCGCCGAACGGTTCGCCCACCGCCATGATCCCGACGTCGCGCACCGGCGCGAGCGCCGACGGCGCGCCGCGCTCGACGAACGGCAGGTCCTGGTCGTTGAGCAGCTGCTCGAGGCCGACCGGAACCTTGCCCTTGCCCAGCCGGAGAGCGAAGGCGGGGTGAGAAGCGCAGGCCGAGGTAGGCGTCGAGAAGCGCCGTGGCGCCGCTGCCGAAATCTGGCATGAGGCGGAATTCGACGAGCTTGCCTAGGTTCCCTTCGAAGATCGGCCGCGCGCGCCGCACGACGAAGGTGTCCGCGATCGGCCTCTCGTCGTCGCCGGTGAAGAATCGCCCGTCGGTCTGGACGAGGGCCTTGAGCCTGAGCTGGAAGTCCCCCTTGCCGCTCTTGAGGGAGAAGCCGTCGGCGCTCGCCGTGACGACGGCGGTCGTCCTCTCCATCTCCACCTTCTGCTCTTCGGCGAGCTCGAGCTTGCGCTCGAGGATGCGCACGCGCTGGTCGATGTCGTCCGCAGCCGGCGTGTCCTGGGGGAAGACCGCGGCGGTCATGCCGATGAAGGCGAGGGCCGAAGCCCGGATCGGCTGTCTCAAGAGCTCCCTCCCATCGTTCCCGGATTCCTCATGCGCCGGCGACCTCCCGCGCGTGAGCGCGGACCACCAGTACCGGATAGGGAGCCGGCGCGTCGAGCAGGACTCGCGTGGCGCGTCCCCAGCGCATCCGGCCTTCGGCGTCGGGCAACGGCGAGCCGATGGCGAGCAGGTCGTGGAGGCTCTCCATCCGCAGCCCGATCGCCGCCGCCAACGAGCCATGCGCCGCCTCCGGCTCGGCCGCCACGCCCCATCGGCCGAGGGTCCGCACGCAGCCGGCGAGGAAGCGTTGGGAAGCCGCGGCCTCGGCCGCGTCGGCATCGACGCCCAGGACATTGAGCACGGTCGCGGGGGCGCCGAGGTGCCGAGCCAGGCGGCCGACGAAGGCGACGTCCTCCTTGCCGGGTTCGCCGACCGCCACCGCGATCAAGAAGCGCTGCGGCGGCAGCGGCCGCGCCTCGCGCACCAGGAGCAGGTTGGAATCGCCCGAGGCTTCGAGCAGCTCCTCCGCGAAGTTGGCGGCCACCGCCGGACGCACCGCGATCACCAGATCGGGCGGCTCGCCTGCCACCCGCTCGCCGAGCTCGGCGACGGAGCCGAGGCGGGTCAGCCGGGCCTGGGCGAGGCGCGCCAGCTCGGTCGCGACCTCGTCGGCGGCGCCCGCGCCCACCGCGACGAAAGAGAGCCCGGGATGCAGCAGAGCGTGCAGCCGCCGCACGCCGACCCAGACTCGGTCGCCGGGCTCCAGCGGCTCGCGGCGCGCCGCGTGCTGCGGACGCGTCGCGTCGACGGCGAGGTGATCGTCGCCGAAAGGAGCGGGGGGATGGATGACGCGCACGCCGGGGAGCGCCGGCAGGCGAACCCGCAGGCGTTCCGTCGAGCCAGAGAAGGCGGTCTCGACAACCTCGCCGCTGCCGAGCAGCGGGTGCTCGAGCTCGTCGCGCTCGTGTCGCAGCGCGACGTCCTCCGGCCGCACGAGGACCTGGAGGCGGCGGCGCGGGCCTTCGCTGCGCACCGGCCCGGCGATCGGCATCTCGACCGGGCCGAGCTTGACGCCGGCGGGGTGCTCTCCCCCACCCAGAGATTGGCGCCGCCGAGAAAGACCGCCACGAACTCGGTCTGCGGGCGCAGGTAGAGCTCGGCCGGCGGCCCCTCCTCGACCAGCCGCCCCTGAGCCAGAACCGCCACGCGGTCGGCGAGCTCGAAGGCCTCCTCCTGGTCGTGGGTGACGAAGAGCGTGGTGATCGCGAGCTCCTTCTGGATCACGTGCAGGCTGCGCCGCAGGTCGACGCGGATGCGGGCGTCGAGGGCGCCGAACGGCTCGTCGAGCAGGAGGACGCGCGGCCGATGCGCGAGGGCGCGGGCCAGCGCGACCCGCTGCTGCTGCCCTCCCGACAGCTGCGCCGGGAACCGGCTGCCGAGGCCGGCGAGCCCGACGAGCTCCAGCAGCTCGTCCCGCCGGCGGCGACGTTCGGCGCGTGGAACGCGCCGCACGGCGAGCGCGAACTCGACGTTCTCGGCCACCGACATGCGGCGGAAGAGGGCATAGCTCTGGAAGACGAAGCCGCAATCGCGCTTCTGCGCCGGCACGCCGGCGAGATCCTCGCCGTCGAGCAGGATGCGCCCCGAATCGGAGGCCGAAGACCGGCGATCAGGCGCAGGATGGTGCTCTTGCCGCTCCCCGAGGGGCCGAGCAGGACGCAAAGCCGCCCGTTCTCGACCTCGAGCGAGACGTTCGAGACGACCGGGCGCCCTTCGTAGCGCTTGGTGAGCTGCTCGAGCCGGATCGACATGCGCGCCCCAGCCTACGCAGCGCGCGGTGACAGGGTCAGTCGAAGGGTGGTGACAGAAACCAGGCTTCCTGGAACCTCGGCGGCCGACCGGGCTCAGGCGCCGACGCCGTCGGGCGCCAGGGGGCGCTCTTCGCCGCGTGACACGACGACGGCCGCGGCGAGATCGCCGGTGACGTTGAGCGTCGTGCGGCACATGTCGAGGAAGCGGTCGACGCCGAGGATGACCCCGATCCCCTCGACCGGAACGCCGACCTGGCCGAGGATCATCGCCACCACCGGAATCGACCCCGCCGGCACGCCCGCCGTGCCGATGCCGCCGAGGATGCAGACGAAGAGCACCGTGAGCTGCTGGCCCAGGGTCAGCGTGACGCCGTAGAACTGCGCCAGGAAGAGCACGGTCACCCCTTCGAAGAGGGCGGTGCCGTTCTGGTTGGCGGTCGACCCGATGGTCAGTACGAAGCGGCTGACGTGAGGCGGCAGCTTGAGCTTCTCCTCGGCGACGCGCAATGCGGTCGGCAGCGTCGCGTTCGACGACGCGGTCGAGAAAGCGGTGATCATCGCCTCCTGCACGTCGCGGAAGAACCTCACCGGGCTCATGCCGCCGAACAGCTTGACCGCCAGCGAGTAGACGACGAACTGGTGGATCGCCAGCGCCAGCACCACGACGCCGACGTAGCGCGCCAGCTGCACGACGATCTCGAAGCCGAGCTCCGCGGTCAGCGAGAAGAGCAGCGCCGCGACTCCCACCGGCGCCAGGCCGATCACCACCCCGATCAGCCGCATGGTGACGTCGTAGAGCCCCTCGATCGCCTCCTCGAGCCGGCGCGCCGCCTCGGTGCGGGTGAGCGACAGGCCGACGCCGAAGAGGAGCGAGAAGAACATCCAGGCCAGCATGTCGCCGTCGACCGCCGCCTTGAGCGGGTTGGCGGGAACGAGGTCGGTCAGCAGGTCGATGCCGGCCTTCGGCGCCTGCGCCTTGGCGAGGACCGTGGCGCGGTCGGCGGCGCCGGCCATCATCCGCGCCCGCGCTTCGGGGGAGAGCCCCTCGCCGGGACGGAGCAGGTTGACCAGCCCCAGGCCGAGCGCCACCGCGATCGACGACACGACGACCGTGTAGAGGAGCGTCCGCAGCCCGATCCGCCCCAGGCTGCGCAGGTCGCCGAGCCCCGTGATGCCGAGCACCAGCGCCGCGAAGATGAGCGGTACGACGAGCAGGAAGAGGAGGCGGAGGAAGATCTTGCCGACCGGCTTGGCGACCCAGGTCAGCGTCCAGGCGAGCGCCGGCGATTCGGCGAAGCCGGCGTGGGCGGCGAGCCCCAGCGCGATGCCGACACCGACGCCGATCGCCATCCGCACGTGCAGCGGCCAGCGTCCTCCGGTTGCCTCGCCCCGTTGGCTCATCGCGGGCGGAGAATACGGAAAAAGCGCCGGCGCGACGAGCGGCCCGCTGCCGACCTCCGCGCGTCACGGCAACTTTCGGCGCCCGACCCCCGTAGACTCGAAGAGTGAGCAGCCCGCCGCTTCCTCCGCCACCGCCGCGGCAGCGCCGCTTCGGCTCGCGCGTCCGGCGCTTCGAGACCTTCGTCCGCGACTACACGGCGGGCGTCGACGAGCGCGAGCTGCGCCGCCTGGTCGACCGCGACGCGCCGCGGGTCTACTCGGTCCTCATGCGCGACCGCGGCGAAACGCCCCCGGCCGCGAAGGGACTGAAGCGTCGGATCTGGGACGTCAAGCTCCTCTTCCTGAGCGTCTCCGAGAAGCTGACGCCGGCCCGCCGCCTGATCTTCGCCGGCTCGCTGATCGCCGCGCTCTGGGGCCTCTTCGGCCTCGAGTTCGCCGTCAATACGCCCGACTACGGCTTCAAGGTCGACGCCTCGCCCCTGCCCTTTCTCTTCGCGGTCGCCGGCCTGGTCTTCCTGCTCGCCACCGAGCTCGTCGACCGGGTGCTGGTGCGCGACGAGCTCGAGGTCGCCCGCCAGCTCCAGCGCGAGCTCCTGCCGAAGGCGACGCCGGAGATCCCGGGCTGTGCCGTCGCGCATTCGATGCGCACCGCCAACGACATCGGGGGGGACTACGTGCGCTACGAGCCGCTCGCCGACGGACGCTGGGCGCTCCTGGTCGCCGACGCCTCGGGGCACGGCATGGCGGCCGGCCTGCTGATGGCGATCACCGACACGGCCCTGCGCATCGCGCTCGAAGGGGAGAAGAATCCGGAGGCGATCGCCCGGCTCCTCCACCGGGCGCTCCGGCGCACCGGCGACCGGCGCGCCTTCGTGACCCTCTTCTGCGGCATCTTCGACCCCGCGACCGGGGCGCTCGACTACGCCGCCGCCGGCCACCCGTCGCCGATCTTGCGGCGCGCCGACGGCCGGCTCGAGGAGCCGGTGACCGGCTCGCTGCCGGCCGGCCTGCGCGAGGGCTTCGCGCCGGTCGAGGGCCGGCTCGACCTCGCTCCCGGCGACCTCCTCGTCCTCTTTACCGACGGCCTCTTCGAGGCGGTCAATGCCGCCGACGAGGCTTTCGGTTGGGAGCGGATGCGGCACGAGGTGGCGGCGAGCGTCAGCGCCGCGACCGCGCACGACCGCCTCCGCGCCGCCGTCGAAGCGCACGTCGGGGGCGAGCCGCTCGCCGACGACTGCACGATCGTGACCCTCGAGCGCCGCGCCGCGGGCTGAGCTCCGCCCGCGGCGGCGGCGAGATCCGGGGTCAGGGCAGCGCCAGCGGCGCCAACGCCGGCAGCAGCTTCGGTCCCGACTCCTCCACCTTCTTGCGGTAGGCCGCGACGTCCTCAGAGTAGAAGCGGTTGAGCTGCTCGATCGACTTGCCCAGCGTCACCCGCGCCTGCCGCAGGTATTCGAGGTGGGTCGGATTCGGCCGGTCCCAGGACGAGCTGAGATAACCCTGGACGTAGTAGATCCGCGACAGGACATCCTCGTCGGCGACGATGCCGACCGTGTCGGGGGACTGCCAGAGGGCTTTCTCGATCTTCGCCAGCCCCTCCTTGAGCGTCTCGCCGTCCTTGACCAGCGGCAGCTCGCTCGCCTTCACCTCGTGACGCTGCAGGCGGTCGGCGTTGGCCTCGCGGACGCGCGCTTCGACGGCGTCGATGTCCTTGCGGGTCGAACGCACGCGCTCGATCGCCTGGACGAGGACGTCGCGCAGGGCGCCGATCTCCTGCGTCGCCTGCCAGCGCGCCTGCCAGTCGGCATCGGTGTTCTTCGAGCGCGGGTCGGGCAGCACCCGGACGCTCGTCTTCGCCGACTCGCCGCGAAACTTCACCGTCAGCTCGTAGGCGCCGGGGGGAACGTTCGGCCCGCCCGGCGTGGCGTCGGCGTCCTCCGGCTCGTCGCTCGGAATCGCCCGGAAGGCGTCGCGGTCGAGCTCCCAGGCGACCCGGTTGATGCCCTGGGTCACCTTCGGCCGCAGCGTGCGGACGAGCGTGCCGGAGGCGTCGCGCACTTCGACCGTCGCGAAGTCGTCCTTCGCCTCCTCCTTGGCGGGCTCGGCCTTCGCGTCGCTCCCGGTTGCGGGCTTCGCGGCGGCCTTCTTCGCCTCCTCCGCCTTCTTCGCCTGGCGATCGGCCTCCTTGCGCGCCCGTTCGCGATCGGCGTCGGGGAGCGGCAGGCCGTCGCCGTTGACGACGAAGGTCACCAGCGCGCCGTCGGCGCGGTTCTCGCCGCGGAACTCGCCGGCGCCGGCGCCGTAGCCGCCGTCCTCGCCGAGGTAACGAGTGAGCGCCGCGTCGGCAACCGGGAAGAGGTGCAGCTTCGCCGCCATCACTTCCGCCGTCACGTCGCGCAGCGGGCGGATGTCGTCGAGCACATAGAGCGCCCGCCCGTGGGTGGCGACGATGAGGTCGTTCTCGCGCGGATGGATCGCGAGGTCCATCACCGAAGCGGTCGGAACGCCCGCGCGCCAGGGGTACCACTTCCGCGCGCCGTCGAAGGAGACCCAGAGCCCGAACTCGGTGCCGGCGAAGAGCAGGTCGGGATCGACCGGGTCCTGGACCAGCGACAGGGCGTAGCCGCGCAGGTCGGAGGTCGCGACGCTGCGCCAGGTCTTGCCGTAGTCGTCGGTGCGAGCCATGTAGGTGCCGAAGTCGCTGCGCCGGTGGTTGTCGAAGACGACGAACGCGGTGCCCGCGGCGTGGGTCGAGGGCTCGATCGCCGGCACCCAGGTGTCGGCGGGGACGCCCTTGACGTTGAGATCGACCCGCGTCCAGCTCTTGCCGCCGTCGCGCGTCACCTGCACGCGGCCGTCGTCGGTGCCGACCCAGATCAGGCCGCGCTCGATCTTCGACGGCGCGATGGTGATGATGGTCGTGAAGTTCTCGGCGTTGGTGACGTCGGGCGTGATGCCCCCCGACTCCCCCGCCTTCTGCCAGTCGGGATTGTTCGAGGTCAGGTCGGGCGAGATCGTCGTCCAGGTCTCGCCCCGGTCGGTCGACTTGTGGAGGAACTGGCTACCGAGGTAGATCGTGCCCGGCTCGAACGGATCCTGCGCCAGGCCGGCGTTCCAGTTGAAGCGCAGCGCCGGGCCGTCGGCCGGCGGCGCCGGCTTGACGTCCTTGTACTCCCCCTTGTCGATGTCCCAGCGATCGATGTTGCCGCCCTGCCAGAGGGAGTAGCCGCGGTGGGAGTTCTCGGGGTCGGGCAGCGTCTCGAAGCCGTCGCCGAAGACGAGCACCTTCCACATGTAGTTGCGGATGCCGCCCCCCTGCCAGACCGAAGAGGGACCGCGCCAGGCGCCGTTGTCCTGCAGGCCGCCGTAGAGGTTGTACGGCGTGTCCATGTCGTAGGCCACGTGGTAGAACTGGGCGAGCGGCAGGTTGGCGACGAAGCGCGCGTTGGCGCCGCCGTCGGAGGTCACCGCGACGCCGCCGTCGTCGCCGACGTAGTAGTGCAGCGGCCGGGCCGGATCGATCCACATGGCGTGGTAGTCGCCGTGGATCTCCCTCCCCTTGATCGCGTCCCGGAAGCTCTTGCCGCCGTCGGTCGAGACGCGGATGCCGTAGTCGACGCTGTAGACCTTGTTGGGATCCCGCGGGTCGACGCGGATCTCGCCGAAGTAGAAGGGGCGCGGATTGACGCTCGGCTCGGAGTTCACCGTGCGCCAGCTCTTGCCGCCGTCGTCGCTGCGCAGCAGGGCGCTCTTCTTCGCCTCCACCATCGCGTAGACCGTTCCCGCCTGCGAGCGCGAGACGGCGAGACCGATGCGGCCGAGCTCCCCTTCGGGCAGGCCGTCCTCCGGCTGTGCCTTCTTCCAGGTCTCGCCGCCGTCGTTCGACAGGAAGAGACCCGAGCCCGGGCCGCCCGACTCGAACTTGTACGGCCAGCGGCGGAACTGCCAGAGCGAGGCGTAGAGCTTGTCCGGGTTGACCGGGTCGATCGCCACATCGGAGGCGCCGGTCTTGTTGTCGGCCCCCAGCACCTTGCGCCAGCTCTTGCCGCCGTCGGTGGTCTTGTAGAGGCCGCGCTCGGCGCTTTCGCCCCAGAGCGGACCCATCGCCGCCACCCAGGCGACGTTCTCGTCGGTCGGATGCAGGACGATGCGATGAATGCGCTCACTCCCCGGCAGGCCGAGGTAGGACCAGGTCTCGCCGCCGTCGACCGACTTGTAGATGCCGTTGCCGATCGAGGCCGAATTGCGCACGTTGCCCTCGCCGGTGCCGACCCAGACGATCTCGGGGTTCCTCTGGTTGACCGCGATGGCGCCGATCGCGTGCACCGGCTGCTTGTCGAAGATCGGCTTGAAGGTCAGCCCGCCGTTGGTCGATTTCCAGACGCCGCCGGTGGCGGCGCCGACGTAGACGATGTCGGGGTTCGACTCCACCGCTTCGATGGCGGCGACGCGGCCGCTCATGCCGGCGGGGCCGATCGAGCGCGCCTTCATGCCGGCGAAGAGATCGGGGTCGATCGTGGTCGCCGCCCGACCGCCCGCGGCGAAGCCGCCGGCGAGGACGACGCTCGAAAGAATCAGGGCAACTGCTCGCATGCCTACCTCCTCGGGAAAAGACGCTGTCATTCTCTCGGTTCTCGCTGCCTCTGCACAGGATCCTGCGCCCCGACGCGGGCCCGGCTGGGCCCGCAGCGGGGAAGCGACTCTCAAGCCGGGCCGCGCACCGAGCGCTGCGGCACCGCGCGCGACAGCGCCAGGACGACGGCCCCTACCACCACGATCGCCGGGCCGGCCGGCCAGACGAGCCGCCGGCCGAGCAGCAGACCGCCGATCATCACTCCGCCGCCCACCAGGCTGCCGCCGAGAACGATTGCGGGGAGGCTGCGGAAGAGACGGAGCGCGACGAGCGGCGGCATGGCGAGCAACGCGATCGCCAGCACCACGCCGACAAGTTGCAGCAGCGCCACGACCGACAGCGCCACGATCGCCATCATCGCGAACGCCAGCGCGTCGACCGGCAGCCCTTGCAGCCGCGCATGATCGGGATCGAACGCCGTGGCGACCAGCTCGCGTCCCCAGGCGAGATGCACCAGGAGGACGAGCAGCGCCACCGCTCCGACGACGCCGAGCGCCGAGGCGTCGACGCGCGAGATGTCGCCGAAGAGGTAGCCGTCGACGTCGACCTGGCCGCCGGGAGTGCCGGCCAGCAGCAGCATGCCGACCGCCATGCCGAGCGCCCAGAGCACGCCGATCAGCGCGTCCCGACGGTCACTGCGGTCGCGCGGCAGGCGCGAGAGCAGGCCGGCGGCGCCGAGCGCCACGCCGGTGGCACCGAAGCGCGGGTCGACGCCGAGCACGACCGCGAGGCCGATGCCGCCGAACGCCGCGTGCGCCAGCCCGCCGCCGAGCGCCACCAGGCGGCGCAGCACCACCAGCGTGCCGACGAAGCCGCAGAGCAGGCTGGCGCCGAGCGCCGCGAGCCAGGTGGTCAGCGGCAGGCCGAGCAGCGAAGTCGCGGCGAGGTCAGCCATGGCCATGGCCGCAGAGCAGGGGATCGGAGTGGAGGCCGTCGAGCGGCAGCTCCTCGACGCCGCGGTCGACCAGAATGGCGCGCGTCGGCCGGAAGGTCTCCGGCGCGAGGTCGTGCGTCGCCAGCACGATCGTCGTGCCGGCGGGGAGCGCGGCGAGGATCTCCCAGAGCGCACGGCGCGAGGCTTCGTCGAGCGAGGCGGTCGGCTCGTCGAGCACCAGCAGCTCCGGCTCGGCGACCAGCGCGCGCGCCACCAGGGCGCGCTTGAGCTCGCCCCCCGAGAGCTCGGTCAGGTAGGCCTGGGCGAGCGCAGTGAGGTCGAGCCGCGCCAGCAGGGCCGCCACCGCGGCGCGGCTCTCGGCGCCCGAGGTCGCCGCCCGCCGCCGCTCGCGCAGCCGCCCTTCGAGAACCATCTCTTCCACTCGAATCGGGAAATTGCGGTCGAAGGCCGGGAATTGCGGAACGTAGCCGAGACGCAGCGACCGCCGCGCCGAGGCGCGCTCGATCTTGCCCGACGACGGCGCCCGCAGCCCGAGCAGCAGGCCGAGCAGCGTCGTCTTGCCGCCGCCGTTGGGGCCCAGCACCGCCAGCCGCTCCCCCGCCGTCAGCTCGAGGTCGACGCCCTCGAGCGCGACGTCGCCGCCGAAGCGATAGCCGACGCCGGCCAGGCGGACGAGGGTCTCGGGGGAAGCCACCGCCGGAGATCTTCGCACAGCGGCCCGGCGCGGAAAGCGCCGGCACGGACCTCAGGAAAGCGGCGGCTCGGCGCCGAAGCGGCCGAGATACTGCTTCAGGTGGAGCTTGCGCCGCGTGTTGTCGCTCGACATGTAACGCACGACGCCGAAGATCGGGCGCTCCGGCGCCCAGGGGCGGTCGTAGCGCCCCAAGCACCAGAAGATGCCGCTGTAGGAGTTGGGGTCGCGGCCGTCGAGCGCCCAGCGGTTGTTGAGCTCGACGAGGGCCGCGATCGCCTCCTGCGGCGACTCGGACCACTCGAGAACCTTCTTTCCCCAGAGCATGCGCAGGTAGTTCTGCACCACTCCCTCGCTCCGCAACTGGCGCTGCGCCGCGTTCCAGAGCTCGTCGTGCGTCGCCGCCGCGGCGAGCTCGTCGAGCCCGTAGCGCCAGGGACGCGGATCGGCAGCGTGCTTCTCGAGCGAGGCGCGCGCCCAGCCGGGAAGCGACTCGTAGCGGTCGTAATCGCCCGGGCGATGCAAGCAGGTGTTGAAGCCGAGCTCGCGCCAGGTCACCAGCTCGTCGAGGAAGGCCTCCGCCGGGCGGCTCATCCCCCACCACCCTTCGCGCCCACCGTTCCCCCTGGCGGGAAGCGTCTCGGGGGACCAGCGCTCCCGTTCGGCGAGCGCGGCGAGGATCTCGTGCGGCGACAGGTGTCCGAAGTGGAGCCAGGGGGAGAGGCCGCTCGCGGCGTCGGCGTCGGGGTGGCTGCGCTCGTCGGTGTAACGCGCCAGCCGCCGGTCGAGGAACTCGCCGAGTCTCCGCCGCGCCGCCTCCGCTCCCCCTTCCTGGCCGGAGACCGTGGGCACGCCGTGGTCGATCGGCAGCGCCGCGAGCGCCGATGGCTCCGCGGCGAGCAGCCGCGGGCTCGCCGCCGGCCAGCGCTCGCCGAGCTCCGGCGGCAGCGAAGCGAGACGCGGCAGCTGCGCGCTCGCCAGCGGATCGGCCTCCGGCGGCCGCATCAGATGGGCCTTGAGGTTCCCTTGCAGAAAGCGGCGGAAGGCATAGGCGGTGGGATGCGCCTTGCCGGCGGCGCGCAGCGGCAGCAGGCCGTTCGAATCGACCGCCTCGAGCCGCGCGTCGAGCCGGCGCGCGACGGCCGCCAGCATCGATGGAATGAAGAAGCAGGGGAACTCGTCGGTGACGACGACGGCGGCGCGCCGCGCCAGCGCCTCGAGGAGGCCGCGCCCGCCGCCCGCCTCCGACTCGACCCAGGGGTGGTAGGTCACGGCCGCGTCCGCCGCTCGCCGCGCGTTCACCGCCATTCCCTGCAGGACGAAGGCGTGCATCCGGTCGCTCGCCCAGCGGTAGCCGGCGCGTAACGGCTCGAGCACCAGCAGCGGCCGGCGGAGCTCGCTCGCCCACGAGATCGCTCGATCGAGCGCGTGATTCCATTCGAGCCGCCGCTGTGCGGTCATCCAGTAAAGGACGTACTCTCCTTCCGGCCGCGGCGGGCGGTCGATCAGGACACGAAGGCGAAGGGGCTCGTCGGAGCGAGGCAGCATGCGCTCCTTCCTACGCGCCCGCCTCGCCGCCGGTTCTCTAGATCTCGATCTGGGCGCCGAGCTCGACGACCCGGTTCGGCGGCAGGCGGAAGAAGGAGCTCGCCGGCCGGGCATTGCGCGACAGGTAGACGAAGAGCCACTTGCGCCAGAAAGCGAAGCCCGAGCGGCCGGTCGGCAGCACCGTCTCGCGTCCCAGGTAGTAGCTCGCCATCGCGGGGTCGAACTGCAGCCCCTTCTCGGCGCAGCGGCGCAGGATGCGCGGCACGTTCGGCGTCTCCATGAAGCCGCAGTGCGCGACGACCTCCCAGAAGCCGCTGCCCAGCGCGCGCACGTCGACGCGATTGCTGCCGGCGACCTCCGGCACGCCCTCGGTCACGATCGTCAGCAGAACCACCTGCTGGTGCAGCACCTGATTGTGCTTGACGTGGTGCAGCAGCACGCCGGGCGCGCCGCCGGTCTGCGAGACGAGAAAGACCGCCGTCCCCGAAACTCGCGGCAGGCGCCCCTGCGCGGTTTTGCGCTCGACGTCGGCGATGAAGAGCTCCATCGGCACGCGGCTGTCCGACAATTGCTGCGCCAGGATGGCGCGCCCGCGCTTCCAGGTCGTCATGACGCCGAAGAGGAAGAGCGCCGCGACCAGCGGCACCCAGCCGCCATGGGCGATCTTGACGCCGTTCGAGAGGAGGAACGGCACGTCGATCGCCAGGAAGAGCGCCGTCAGGCCGGCCGCCTGCCAGCGCTTCCAGCGCCAGAGCTGGCGCGCCACCGAGAAGAGCAGCAGCGTCGTGATCAGCATCGTCGACACCACCGCGATGCCGTAAGCGGCGGCGAGCGAGGTCGAGCTCCGGAAGCCGACGGTCAGCACGACGCAGGCGAGCATCAGCGCCGTGTTCACCTCCGGCACGTAGATCTGTCCGCTCGCTTCCCGCGAGGTGTGGACGATGGTCAACCGGGGCCAGAACCCGAGCTGGATCGCCTGTTGCAGGAGCGAAAAGGCGCCCGAGATGAGCGCCTGGGAGGCGATGACGGCCGCGATCGTGGCGATCACGACCATCGGGTAGAGCGCCCAGCCCGGCGCCAGCTCGTAGAAGGGGTTGCCGACGTGCGTGCCGCGCGAGAGCAGGAGCGCTCCCTGGCCGAAGTAGTTGATCAGCAGGGCGGGAAACGCGATCGCGAACCAGGCGACGCGGATCGGCCGGCGTCCGAAGTGCCCCATGTCGGCATAGAGAGCCTCGGCGCCGGTGACGCAGAGCACCACCGAGCCGAGGATGAGGAAGCCGTGCAGGCCGTTGGCCATGAAGAAGCGCAGGCCGTGCATCGGATTGACGGCGCCGAGAACTCGCGGCTCGGCCATCACCCAGGGCAGACCGATGGCGGCGATCGACGCGAACCAGACCAGCATCGCCGGCCCGAACACCGCGCCGACTCCCGCCGTCCCCTTGCGCTGGAAGAAGAAGAGCGCCACCAGGATCGCCACCGCCAGCGGGACCACCATCGGCCGGAAGACCGGCGTCGCGACTTCGAGCCCCTCGAGCGCACCGAGCACCGAGATGACCGGCGTGATCATGCCGTCGGCAAGCAGCAGGGCGGCTCCGAACACTCCGAGCATGATGAGAATCGCGCGGCGGCGGGCACCCGTCGCCCCGGGCCGGATCGGGTTGCTCCCCTGGTCGGTGAGCAGCGCCAGCAGCGCCAGGATGCCGCCTTCGCCGTGGTTCTCGGCCCGCATGACGAAGCCGATGTACTTGACCACCACGATCATCGTCAGCGCCCAGAAGACGAGCGACAGGATGCCGAGCACGTTGCCCGGCGTCACGGCGACCCCGTGCGTGATGTCGAAGCACTCCTTGAGCGAGTAGAGGGGGGACGTGCCGATGTCGCCGTAGACGACGCCCAGCGCCCCGAGCGCGAGCCGGGCCAGGTCTTTCCGGTTACGGATGACCGGAACGTGACTGAACGAGAGCGTCGTCGACTGCACGTCGCTCGAAGAGGCGGGCGGTGCCATTACCGGGGCGGGACACTACCACCGGCTCCGCGCCCGCTCTCCCTCCGCCACGATCAGCCGGCGTCGCCGCCTTCGAGCCCCGACGGCAGGTCCAGGCGCGCCAGCAGGTTCTGCAGGATGCGCGCGGTGACTCCCCAGACCAGGTGCCCTTCGACGCGAAAGACGCGCAGCTTGCGGCGGCGGCCGTTCAGCACCACTTCGCGGTCCTCCGCCAGCGCCGGGTCGGCGAGGGCGCGGATCGGCGCCGCGAAGACCGACTCGATCTCGCCGGGGTTGGGCTGCGCCAGGAAGGAGCTCGGGATCGCGCCGACACAGGGGACGATGCGGAAGCCGCTCGGCGTGCCAACCTCGTCGAGCTCGCCCAGGCGCAGGACGGCGCGCGACAGCAGGCCGATTTCCTCCTCGCTCTCGCGCAGCGCGGCGCCCCAGAAGTCCTCGCCCGTCTCGCGCCCGCCGCCCGGAAAGGCGACCTGGCCGCGATGGTGCGGCAGCTCGCTCGAGCGGCGCGTCAGGAGCGTCCAGAGCTCGCCGCGCTCGACGTAGAGCGGCACCAGCACCGCCGCCTGGCGCGCCTCGTTCGGCGGCAGCCGCCGCGGCGGCGGCGAGGCGAGCCGCGCTCGCAGGTCGAGAATCCAGCTCGGCGCGTTCATCGCGCGCTCCCCGACGGGACGGCGAGCCGGCCGTAGGCGACGTCGAGCGGCAGCGGCGTTGCCGGCCGCTTCGGCAACCGGACTTCGAGCGGATAGATCCACGCGGCCTGGTCGCTCCACCAGACCGGATGACGCCGCGCCTGCTTCGGGTCGAGCCCGACGTCGAGCGCCACCTCGCCGTTCGGCCGCAGGGTGGTGTTGCCCGCCTTCCCTCCCCGCACTTCGAAGTCGACCGGCGCGGCCGCGCCGAGATCGAGCCTCACCGACGAGAGCGGCCGCTCGCTGACCAGGAGGAGAGACGCGCGCTCGGCGCCCATCGCGAACCGCCCGTCGCCCGCCACCAGCGCCGGGCCGAAACCGTGCACGGCGATACCTTCGCGCTCGAGCTGGGTGTCCCCCGGCAGCTCGCGCTGGGTCGAGGGCAGCGGCAGCAGCTCGACGATCGGCGCCAGCCGCTCCTCGAGGCGCCGCGAGATCGCATTGGGGCCGAAGGGCGCCAACCACTGCGGCAGCAGGAAGAGTCCCGACACCGCCGCGGCAGCGAGCGTCCAGGCGGGCGCTTCGGCGTGCTCGGCGGCGAGCAGGAGGAGCGCCAGCAGCGGCAGGAACCAGGCATTGCCCGGCATGGCGGCGCTCTCGACGACGTCGAAGGGAAACAGCAGGAGCTGGGACACGAGCGCGAAGAGGGCCGCCGGCAGAGCCCAGCGCCTGCCTTCGGCGCGCCCGGCGGTGACCAGCAGCAGGAGCGCCGGCGCGAAGGTGGTCAGCAGCCCGACGCCGCGCCCGGCGAACGCTCCGACCAGGTTCCAACCGAGGAGCGACGGGCTCAAGCGGGGCTCCACCAACCCCCACGGAGCGCCGCCGGCTAGGACGATCGCCGCGAAGAGCGTCAGCGTGCCGAGCGCGAAGAGCGCCCGCGCTGCCGTGCGATGGCCGTGCGGCGCCGCCGCGAGCAGTGGCAGCGCGAGCCAGAGATAGGTCGGGCTGCCGGCGGCGACGACGCCGAACGCTGCGCCGGCGGCCAGCGAGCGCAGCGGCCGAAAGGCGCCGAGCTCCCCCCGGAAAACATCCTCCGGTCCGCGCGCCGGCCCGCTCCGCCGCGCCCAGACCAGCGCCGCGGCGAGCGCCACCGCGGCCATCTCGAGCGCCCGCGGCTCGAGCCGCAGCGGCACGAAGAAGGCGGCGCTGCCGAAGAGCGCCACCAAGACGAGCAGCGCCCCGCTCGCCGCACCGAGTCGCGAGCGCAGCGTCGCCTGCGCGGCGAGCGCCGTCAACGCCAGCAGGGCGGCCTGCAGCAGCCAGGGGCCGCGGCTGCCCGCGAGCCGCCGGGCGGCGGTGGCGAGCACCGTCCAGAGCCAGGGGGCGTCGAAGTGCTTCGCGTCCCCCTCGACCTGCACCAGCACGTCCGACGGCTCGTGACCGTAGCGCTCTGCGAAGCGCTGGCGATCGACCTTGGTCAGCAGGTCGTCGTGGTCGACCGCACGGCTCTCGACCGCCAGCCAGAGCGTCGCCTCGCGGCCGGCGAGCGGCTCGCGCGACGGAGCGAAGATCGCCGCGGCCACCGTGGTGAGGACGAGGAGGACGACGAGCGCGAGGGTTCCCCCCGCCGGCGGCTTCAGAGCCATCGATCGAACATCCAGTCTCCGAAGGGTGTGTGGCGCCCGGCGAGCGCGACCTTCGGCTTGATCAGCAGGCGCGCCGGCTGGAGTGGCCGGCGCATTTCGAGCGTGAGCACGCGCCGCTCGCCCGGCGCCAGCGGCGCGGCGAGGGTCGGCCAAGGGCGGCCGAGCCAGCGATCGACGTCGTCGATCCAGAGCTGGATCTCGAACTGCACGCCGCCGGGGATCTCGCGGCTCGGCAGCCAGCTGCCGGGCCCGAGATTGGCGACCTCGACGCGCAGGCGGCGCCGCTCGCCGGGGCGCCACCCCTCGAGCCCGTCGACGCGGATCTCGCCGCGCGGACGGCTGGTCGCGGTCGAGGTGCGCGGCGACGGCTGCGGCGCGCGCTCTCCCGGCGGCGTCAGCGCCGCCAGCTCGGCGACGGCGGCCAGCATCCGCTCGGCGGCGAGAGCCGGCGCATGCTCTTCGGCGACGTGCCGGCGCGCCCGCCGGCCGCGCTCGGCGAGCGCCGCGCGGCTCCCTTCGCGGTCAGCGAGCAGCTCGCCGACCACCGCCGCGAAGCCCTCGTCCTCCTCTTCGCCGAGCGGCACCGAGAGCGCCACGTCGGCCGGCAGGTCGCCGGTGTCGCCGTAAGCCGAAACGACCACCGGTCGCCCGACGGCGAGAATCCGCAGCAGCGACGCCGAGGTCTCGCCGGCGCTCGGATAGCGCAGGTTGAGGCAGAGATCCGTGGCCGCGATCGCCGAATCGAGCTCCTCGAAGGGGAGGAAGCCGGTGACGTGCACCCGTTCGCCGACGCCGAGCTGCGCCGCCAGGCCTGCGAAGTTGGCGTACGGAGAGAGCTCGCCGGCGACCAGCAGGTGCAGCCGCTCGAAGCCCGGCCGGGCGAGCGCGCGGATCGCCACCTCGGTCCGCTTGATCGGGGTCTGGAAGCCGAACGAGCCGAGCAGCGGTGCGCCGACCGGGATTCCACGCGCGCGGCGAAACGCCTCGCCGCGCTCGCCGGAAGCTTCCGGCGGCAGCGGCACGCCCATCGGCACCACCCGCACCGCGAGGCGCGCGTCCTCCTCGGCGAGTCGCTCCGCCGCCCAGCTGCCGTGCACGATGACGCCGCGCTGGCGCTCGAGGAGCGTCCGGTTGGCCGGCAGCTCGAACTGCGCGGCGCGCCCGAAGGCGCCCCAGCGCACCGGCCGCGCGGCTGCGTCGCCGATCCAGCCGTGACAACGCTCGAGCTCGTCGCGGTAGCCGGGCCAGTCCCCCCGCCCGACGGTGCGATCGAGCAGGAAATGGTGAATCACCAGGTCGTGCAGCACGACGATCCCGGGCCGCTCGTTCGCCAGCCGCCAGATGGCCGCGTGGTAGCGATTGTTCCCCATCTGGTAGAGCGGCAGCCGTCCTTCCTCGCCGGTGTTCTCGGCATCCTCGCGGATCGCGAAGCGCTCCGCGATCGCGTCGTCGAGCGGCAGGTCGGGCAGGCGCAGGACGCGCACGTCGGCGCGCGCGCGCAGGTGCGGCAGGAGATCGACCGAATAGTCGGAAATGCCGGAGCGGACCGGCGGCAGCGGCGAGAGGTAGTCGTAGCGGAGCGTCACGCGCCGCGCATTCTACGGGCCTCCCCCCGGCGGCCGCTGTGCCGTGCCGCCGACCACGAGGCGCGTCACGCTGCTGATGCCTCCGGCCTCGTCGCGCAGGCCGACCGCCAGGACGCTGCCCGGCGGCAGCTCGGGAAGCGCGACGTCGCGCACGATCGGCCCGGCCGGCGTGTCAGCGGAGAGGTCGATCGGCAGGACCTTGCTCTTGGCCGACGTGGCCGCGCTCCCCTGCTGCTGCAGCGCGATCGCCACCCGCAGCCGGCCGCTGCGCGCGCCGTTCTTGCCGGCGCGCAGCGCGAGATTCGCTTCCGGAATCGTGAGGCGCAGCAGCAGGCGCGGCGCGCTCTCGCCGGGAAGCGTGCCGCGCACCAGCGCGGCCTGCGCGCCGAGGCCCGGCCGGTCGACTCCCCAGGCGAGCGCTCCTTCGACCAGCGAGCCGAGCTCGTCGGCCGTGCCGCTGTCGCGCCAGCTTCGCCGATAGCGCAGCTCGACGCCGGGGCGCGTCGTGTCGACGCGAATCTGGTGCACGCGGCCGTCGCCGGTGCGCGGCGACACGTAGGCCAGCGAGTAGCCCGAGGCGAGGTCGGCGGCGATGCCCGTCATCATCGCGGGAAGGTCGTTGCTCTGCAGCACCGGACGCCCGCCGCTGTCGATCGCGAACGAGGAGAGGGCGTCCTCGAGCTCGCCGCGTTCGCGCGACTCGGCCTCCGGCGTCAGCATCCGGCCGCCAGTCGACGCCCCGGTGTCGGTGCCGGCGAGGCCGCGCGCGCCGTAAGTCCAGATCGTCACGCCGCTCGCGTTGGCGGCAGCGGCGACGCGGCGGAACTCGTCGCCGAGCTGGCGGTCCTCGCCGGCGAGCGACAGCATCGAGGCGTTGAGTTGCTGCGGCAGCGCGCCGACGCCCCCTTGCGCCGTGATGTCGACGGAGTACTGCACGCCGGAGCGCACGCCGCTGCCGTCGCAGAGCGTCCGCACGTAGTCGAAAGCGACGCCGCCGGGGCGCGACGGGATGCCGTCGCTGACGAAGAGAAGAATCCTGCGGCCGGGCAGCGCCGAGAGCGACGCGGCGAACGACGTCAGCGCCGACAGCGTCGAACGCGCCTCGTGCTCGACCTCGCTCGCATGATCCTCGGCGATGCGCAGCAGCTCGGTCGAGCAGGGTACGTAGAGGAGATCCGGGCTGTAGTTCGGCGTGTCGGCGGGGTTCCCGTCTCCCCCCTCGGCGTCGGGGCTCGCGCGACCCGGGAGGTTCACCGCCGAGCGTTCGAACGAGGCGCGCTGCCGATCCTGGATCTGCGCCAGGGCGCTGCGCTCCTGCGTTTCGGCATGCACCGCCGCCATCCCGGGCGGCGCCACCTCGGCGAGCTTGCGGCGCGCCGCGGCGAGGTCGCGGGTGCGCGGCAGCACCACCGTCAGCCGGCCGTCGAAGCCGACGATGAGCAGCTGCGCGCCGCTGAAGCGGTCGCCGCCGAGCTCGTCGGCGAGCGCCGCGATCACCCGCGAGCGCGCCGCCAGTCCGAGATGGAGGTCGTCGAGGAAGACCGCGACGGTCGGCGGCGGCGTGCCCGCTTCGCGCTCGGCCACCTGCAGCGCGTTGAGAGCGGTGGCGCCGCTGTCGGCGGGGTTAACCGCAGCGGCGGCGGTAGCGGCCGGCGGCGGCTCGAAGTAGAGGACCTGCATTTCTGCGCCGTCTTCGAGCAGCCGGAGCTCCCCCTGCGTCAGGTCGAGCACCGGCGTCCCCTTCGAAGTCGCCCAGAGATCGACCTGGACGAGGCGGACGTCGACCTGCTCGGAGAAGGAGGCCGGCGGATCGGCGGCCGGGAGAACCGAAGGCGAGGCGACCAGCAGCAGGGCGAGCAGCATGCGGGGCATCTTCACCTCCCGGAATCGGCGCGACGTTACCAGTACCCTGCCCAGCTCCGGGCCTGGTGGGACGAGCGGCAAGAAACGGCCGGTGGATTGTTCCGGATCAGAGCCGTTCGAGCGCCGCCGGCGCGTCGGCGAGGGCGCGGGGCAGCCAGCCGTGCAGGCCGACCGCCACCAGGCCGCGGCGCGCGAAGCGCTCCCGCCACCACCTCGCCGTGCGCCGGTGGAGTCCGTCGAGATCCCCCTCGATCGCTTCGTCGGCGGTCAGCACTTCGAGCACCAGCAGGCCGCGCGCCCGCGGCACCAGCGCGGCGAGGGCGCGATCGATCTCGGCCGGTGAAAGGTAGTGCAGGACATCGATCGCCAGGACGAGATCGAAGCGCTTTCCTGCGGGGAGCGCGGCGACGTCGTCGAAGCTGCCGCGCCGGAGCTCCGAGCGGGCGGAGCAACGGGGACGCACGTCGGGTGAGGGCTCGAAGCCGAGCCAGCTGGCGCGCGGGCGCAGGCGGCGGATCTCCCGCCCCCAGAGCCCGAGGCCGCAGCCGACGTCGAGGACGCTCCCGAGCGGCCGCTCGAGCCAGCGCTCGGCCATCGCCACCACCGCCGCGACCCGCCGCCGCCGCTCGGCGGGCGACAGCACGCGCGTCGCCGGATCCCGGTAGAAGCGCCTGAAGTAGGCCGCGTCGTAGCGCTTCATCGGCCGGAGTCCGCCGGCGGAAAGCTCGCGGCGAGCAGAGTGTGCGTCACCCCGTAGGCCACGACGCCGAGCGCCAGGGTCACGGCCGCGAGATGAATCGCCGGCGGTCCGAGCTGGCGGTTCCAGAACGGGTCACGAAAGGCGAAATTGACGTTCTCCGCCGGCGAGGTCGCCAGCCGCGCCGCGCCGACAGCGAGCGCCGCGATCGCCACCTGCAGCGGCCAGCCGCGCCGGTCGTAACCCTTGCGGCCCACGCAATAGAGAACCAGGAGCGGCCAGCCGAGGTGGTAGAGCGAGAGGAGCCGCGTGAAGAGCGGGTACTGCGGATCCCACATGTACGCCGTGCCGCCGAAGAGGAAGCTCCCCGTCACCACGCGCCAGCCGGCGTCGAGCGCCCACGCCAGGCCGATCACCGGCGCCGCCACCGCCTGGCTCGACAGCAGGAGCCGGTTGCCGGCGACGAGCGCCACCGCCGTCAGCATCACGCCGAGGTTGCAGAGGAAGAGGAAGTTGGCGGCGCCGTAGGCGAAGGTATAGGCCGGCAGGTAAACGGCCAGCCAGGCGAGGGCGAGCCAGCGCAGTCGCGGGAACTCGTGCGGCGGCGCGGCGACGCCCGTCACGCCTCGCGCAGCCCGGCGAAGAGATCGTGCTCGCGCTCGCGGCCGCCGTTGACGCGCGAGAAGACCCGGTAGTACGTCTGCACGTTCCAGAGTGCCGCCTGGTCCTCGGGCGCCAGCTGGCGCAGGCTGGCGTAACCGCTGATCTGCGACTGGTGGCACTCGACGGCGCGCCAGACGAGCTCGGAGTAAGCGCCCGTCTCGACGAACGTGGTAAGCATCCATTCGGGCCAGGGGCTCGGCCGCCGTTCGGTGCCGTCGACCCGGTAGATGAGCTCGCCGAAGGCATGCTCGTAAGCACGCCAGGTCGGCAGCGCGTCGGCCATCCAGTAGAGCTTGTCGACCGCGTGGGCCGCCGCCGGCAGATCGACGCCGGGCGCGGCGACGAAAGCGGGATCGGCGGCGGCGACGATCGCCGCGCCGGTGAGCTGCGAGATCGCAATGTGGTCGATGTGGCCGTAAGCGCCGTCGGCGCCGAAGGTCACCACGACCTGCGGACGGATGCGGCGCAGGTGACCGGCGATCCTCGAGATCGCTTGGCGCGGATCGGCGCGATCGAGGTCGCCGTCGACGTAGTCGAGGAAGTGCAGCTCGCGCACCCCGAGCACCCCGACCGCCCGCCGCAGCTCGGCCTCGCGCACCGGGCCGACGATCGCCGGGCCGGGCCGCTCGGTACCGATGCGCCCGCGCTCGCCGCGGGTCGCGGTGACCACGTAGGTGGCGATGCCCTCCGCAGCGTACTTCGCGAGGATGCCCCCGGTCCCCAGCGACTCGTCGTCGGGGTGGGCCAGGACGCAGAGGAGGCGGAGGTCGGAGGGCACGGTTCGCTCCAGGACGACACCGCATGCTACGCCAGCGGCTGGACTATCATCGAT
Source organism: Thermoanaerobaculia bacterium (assembly GCA_963699245.1). Lineage (GTDB taxonomy): Bacteria > Acidobacteriota > Thermoanaerobaculia > Multivoradales > JAGPDF01 > JACTMI01. Next base: position 112,139 of record OY969426.1, on the reverse strand, counting down.
CTCGGTACGCATTCCACCGAGGAGGCTCCATGCGCCGACGCGCCGGTCGGATCGTCTTCTCCTGCCTGCTCTTCGCCCTGTCCGCCGCCGCCCGCGCGCAGATGCCACCCCTCTCGCTCGACGGGGAGGTCCCCGACCTCTTCCCGGGCGCCGACGAAGAGGCCCTCCTGCCGGTGGAATCGGACGCGCTGCCCCGTCCCTCGATCCGCGAACCGTTCTCGATCGGCGAAGCGCTCTACGATCCGTCGCGCGTCCCCGCCGCGGTGGTCTCGCTGCTCGACCTCATGGGGGTTCCCGTCGTCGCCGATCAGGCAGCAGCCGACCGCGCGCCCGGGCTCACCCTGTCCGAAGCGGAAGTCCGCGCGCTCATCGACCAGGGTGTCGAAGACGCCAGTGCCGCGGCGGAGAACGAGGAAGGCTCTTTACCGTACTCCTTCGCCGACCTTCACACCTTCGTCGCTCCTTTCCTCCGCGACGCCAACGTCGAGCAACTCGCCGAGCGCTACGCCGAAGCCTACGAGCGCCGGCCCGACGACCTGGTCCCGAAGGTCCTGATGGGGCAGCCGATCGTGCCGGAAACTCCGCTCTCCCGGGTGCAGATCTGGCTGCTGCTCGTCGACGGCTTCGTCGGGCCCGGAGCTCGAGCCGCAGCGGCCGATCTCGGCGACGGCCGGCAGACCGGCCGGCCGACGCTCGCGGTCTATCGGCGCGGCGCGAGCTCGGAGCCGCCGATTCCCGTCGCGGCCCCGGCCGGCCGCTGGGGGACCGCGCAGGGTCCGCTGAGCTCTCTGGTCAACCGGCTGCTGAACACGGTCGACCTCCCCTGGGTCATGGCGCACCTGCCGCTGATCCAGAGCCGGGTCCCGCTGACCATCTCGCCGGCCAACGGCGTCGCGCACGAAGGGCACGGCGGAAGCGGCGCGAGGGTCCAGTTCGAAGCCCGGATCGGCGCGCCGGCAGCGCCCGTCGTCGCCCCGAGCGGCCGGCCGGTCCTCATTCCTCTGGCGAGCCCGACCCTGAGCGGGCACGATATGCGCTGGAATCTCGCGCCGGCAGACAAGGACAAATTCGACGACCACGGCACTCTCCAGGGGACTCTCGGCAGCTGGGTGCCCTCCAACGGCAAGGGCGCGCTTCCCCTCTCCTATGTGCCGAAGCGGGAGAACGCCAACGGTGTCGGTTCGAGGCAGCGTGAGAACGCGCTGCTGCGCGCGCAGATGAGAACCTGGGATCTCCTGACCAGCCGTTACGAGCTCGCTCCGGAGTTCCAGGGCCTCAAGAGCCACTTCAAGGGCCTCACCATGGCGACCGCTCCGGTGCGCCTCGAATGGCACTCGGACGGCCTCGACCTCCTGCTCACCAACGTGTACGACGTGGCGCTCGACTTCGGCCCGCTGGGCAAGACCCATCGCTACGGTCTCGAAGGCGTCCGGGGATCGCTCCAGAAGCTGAGCGACGGGACCTATCGCGGGGTCGTGCGGGCACGTTCTCTCAGCGAGCACGTCGGCGGCGGCCTGGGCAAGGTCTGCCCGGAGGCCCAGTCCGACGGCACGCAGTGGCTCACCGTGAAGGCGAAGCCGGTGTCGAGCCTGAACCGGAATCAGGACCCGGCCAAGCTCGAAGTGAAGAGCGGCAGGACCGACGGCGGCTATCTCGCGCTCACCTTCGAACAGGCAAGCGAGCCGGTCTTCGTCGCTCGCGACGCTTGCCAGGACGCCGATGAGCTGCTGCGCAAGGAGGGCGGCGCCCGCTTCCACCTCCTCCCCTTCAACGACGCTCGCTGGTGGACGCCCGAGGTCCCCTTCGTCATCGCGATTCCCCGGCAAGGCAAGATGGTCTACGACGACAAGTCGCTGGCCGACCTCGCTCCGCCGGCGGATCTGGGCCCCTTCCGGGCGATCATCAAGGGGACCTTCACCAAGCTCCAGGTCGAGGTCGAGCGCACCGACAAGCCCTGACGGCGCGTCGCGAGCCGGATCTCCGGAACGTTTCTTGCTGCGCACGTCCGGCGCAGGGCGCGAAGTGCGATTTCGGCAGCGCGTGCATCTTGTCCGCTTCGGAGGGGAGACCGGGGAGGAAGCGATGTTCGACGCCGTCACCACGTTGTCGCCGGCGCGGAGGCTGACACCGCGCCAGGTCGAGCTGCTCGCCGGAGCGCTCGGGCTGCATGCCGTCATCGCGGCGGCGATGATCACCGCCCAGCTCTGGCCGATCGAGAGCGTCCCGGCCCCGGACATCGTCCCGGCCTTCCTGGCGCCAGTCGAGGTGCTCTTCAGCCCCACTCCCCCGCCGCCGGCCCGTCCGCGCCCGGTGACGGCTCCTGCAGCAATGGAATCGGCACCGGCTCTCGTCGCGACGCCCGCTCCGGCCGCCTCGCCGGCGCAGCTCGCTTCCGCCGCGATTCCCGCCGCTCCCGGCGACAGCCGCGTCACGGCGGTCGGCGGCACCGGAACGGGCGACCCTTCGGCCGTTGCCGCGACCGCGGGGGACACGACCGGCGGGAGCGACGTCGCGATCGCCTTCGGCGCCGGCATGGTGGCGCCGCAGGTCGTCTTCCGAGTCGATCCGCTCTATCCCGAGCTGGCGCGCCGCATGCGACGCGAAGGGGTGGTCATCGTGCGCGCCGAGATCGGTCGCGACGGCGAGGTGCACGATGCCCAGGTCGCGCTGGCGCAGCCGCCCGGCATCGGCTTCGAGCAGGCCGCGATGGACGCCGTGCGGGCCTGGAAGTTTCGGCCGGCGACGCTCGAAGGGAGGCCGGTGGCGGTGCTCTACCACCTGACCGTTCGTTTCCGGCTGCGTTGAGCTGACGCTTCGCTATTTCGTGCGCTTGTGGGGCCGGCTGGCAGCGGCTTCCGAGGCGAGGATGCCGCCGGCATCGAGGGCCGCGAGCCGAATGCCGCGCAGCGCCGCCTGCTCGCTCCGCGCCAGCCACGACAGGCCCGGGAGCTCCTTGCACACGCCAACGTACTCCTGGTCCTGCGGCGACCAGAAGACCCGAAAGGTCATGCTTTCGGGGTGCCGCAGCCGCTCCAGGTCCGGATTCGGCCTGGCCCGCGAAAAGTCATAGCGAGCGTGCATTGCCCGGGCATTCTGGGCTCGTCCGCCACGCAGGTCAAGAAGCGGCTCTGGCAGGCTGTCGTATCGTCTCGCCGTGCCACTGTCATGGAACGAAATTCGCGATCGCGCCGTCAAGTTCACGCGCGAATGGGCCGACGCTTCCTCGGAGGATGCCGAAGCCAAGACCTTCTGGGACGACTTCTTTCAGGTCTTCGGCCTGACCCGTCGCCGGCTCGCCAGCTTCGAGGAGCCGGTGAAGCTGGTCAAGAACGGCGGCAAAACGGCCACCGGCTATGTGGACCTGTTCTGGAAGGGTCGTCTGCTCGTCGAGCACAAGTCGCGCGGCAAGAGCCTCGACCGGGCTTACGCGCAGGCCGTCGACTACTTCGACGGCATCGAGGAGCGCGATCTGCCGCGCTATGTCCTCGTCTCCGACTTCGCGAAGTTCCGCCTCTACGACCTCGAGAAGAGCGAGAGCTGGGAGTTCGCGCTCGCTGAACTCTCGAAGAATCTGCGCCTCTTCGGCTTCATCGCCGGGTACGAGGTCCGACCGGTGCGGCCACAGGACCCGGTCAACCTGCGCGCGGCGGAGCGCATGGGCGCGCTGCACGACCGGCTCAAGGCCTCGGGCTACGAGGGGCACGAGCTGGAAAACTTTCTCGTCCGCCTCCTCTTCTGCCTCTTCGCGGACGACACCGGCATCTTCCAGCCGGCGCAGTCCTTCCGCGACTGGATCGAGGCACGCACGTCGCCCGACGGAAGCGACGTCGGCGCGAAGCTGGCGCAGCTCTTCCAGGTTCTGAACACGCCGGCCGACAAGCGGCAGAAGACGCTGGACGAGCAGCTCGCCGCCTTCCCTTACGTCAACGGCAAGCTCTTCGCGGAGCGGCTGGCGATTCCCGATTTCGACGCCGCGATGCGCACGGAGCTGCTGAATGCCTCGGCGCTCGACTGGAGCCGGATCAGCCCCGCTATCTTCGGCGCGCTCTTCCAGTCGATCATGGACCCGAAGAAGCGGCGCAACCTCGGCGCGCACTACACGTCCGAGGAGAACATCCTCAAGCTGATCGGTCCGCTCTTCCTCGACGACCTGGAGGCAGAGCTAGCAGCGGCGAAGGGCAACGCGAACAAGCTCTTCGAGCTGCAGAAGAAGCTCCGCTCCCTCGTCTTCCTCGACCCGGCCTGCGGCTGCGGCAACTTCCTCGTCGTCGCCTACCGCGAGCTGCGCCGGTTGGAATTGGAGATCCTCAAGCAGGTCCGCAAGAACCGTTCGATCGACATCTTCACGTACGTCAAGGTCAACGTCGACCAGTTCTACGGCATCGAGATCGAGGAGTTCCCCGCTCAGATCGCCCAGGTCGCGCTCTGGCTGACCGACCACCAGATGAACCAGAGGGTTGGCGAAGAGCTCGGTGAGTACTACGCCCGCCTCCCTCTCACTACCTCCCCAACCATCGTCCACGGCAACGCCCTCCGCCTTGACTGGACCGACATAGTTCAAAAGGAACGCCTCTCCTACATCCTCGGCAATCCGCCCTTCTCGGGCGCGATGGTCATGGGCGACGATCAACGCATTGACGTCGCTGCTGTCTTTGGAGATCTCAAGGGCGCGGGCGTTCTTGACTTTGTCGCCGGCTGGTACTGGAAGGCTGCCAAACTCATAGACGGGACTGACATCGAGGTCGGCTTCGTGTCGACTAACTCCCTCACGCAGGGAGAACAGGTTGGCCTCCTCTGGCGCCCACTGCTCGAACGATTCCGGATTCGGATCAACTTCGCGCATCGGACCTTTCGGTGGTCCAACGAAGGCAAGGGCGTCGCCGCCGTCCACTGCGTGATTGTCGGCTTCTCTCAACATGATCGAAAGGTCAAAACGATCTTTGAGTACGAGAAGCCTGGCGGTGAACCGCACGCAGTCCCGGCTACCAACATCAACCCCTATCTCCTAGATGCTCCCGATGTTCTTCTCGAGAATCGAAGCACTCCGATCTGCTCAGTTCCAGCGATGCGCTTCGGAAGCATGCCGCGCGATGGCGGGCACCTAATCTTGAGTACCCACGATAGGGAGGAGATTGTCAAGAACTGTCCAAACATCGAGAACTTCATCCGCCCTTATACCGGCGCTGAGGAATTCCTCAATGCGGGACAGAGATGGTGCCTTTGGCTACTTCATGCGGATCCCTCGGAAATCAAGAAGTGCGCAATGGTCGTTGAACGCATCGAAGCGGTGAAACGGTTCAGGCTGCATAGCAAAGCGGCCTCGACCAAGGCATTCGCAGCTACACCGGCACTATTCTGCCAAGTCGCACAGCCCTCGACTAACTATCTGCTTGTCCCAAGAGTCTCATCCGAGCGCCGCACTTTCATCCCAATTGGGTTCGTCTCCTCACGCGTCATCGCGAATGATCAAGTGCTTACCGTCGCAGACGCTTCCCACTACCATCTTGGCGTGCTTCATTCGACCATGCACATGTCCTGGGTTAGGTACACCTGCGGCCGCTTAAAGAGCGACTTCAGGTATTCGAAAGACATCGTCTACAACAATTTCCCGTGGCCCGACGATCCAAGCAGCGAGAGACGGGAGCGCATTGAGACCGCCGCTAGGGCCATCCTCGAAGCCCGAGAGGCTCACTCCTCCAGTTCCTTGGCTGAACTCTACGATCCTCTGCTAATGCCGAAGGATTTGGTGTTAGCCCACCAGAATCTCGACAAGATTGTCGACAATGCCTACGGTTACAAAGGTAAAACCTCCGATTCTGAGAGGGTCGCGTTCTTGCTCGGGCGCTACCAGAACCTGACATCCCTCTTCCCACTAGTCTCCCGCGCGCGGCCTGAGCGAATCCGCAAGAAGCGCGCAAAGGTGCAGGCTTGATCTGCACTCGTCTGGGCGCTGATATCAGCGATCTACCTGCAGGATTGTCGGCAAACTCGTGCAGGGCGCCAAGAATGGCTCCGCTTGATTCGATTGTGAGTTCGATTCGACGGGAGCATCCATGTATCGATTTGACTTAGGAATTCAGCCCACCGATTCATGTGTCGCCGAGATCGGCGCCATGGCTGAGCGCGAGAACTGGAGCGAGCTGTTTGTCTCGGTTGCGTATGCCACGACCTCCGGCTGTCTCCAGCTTGTCGGCGAATTGAACGAGCGCTGGCCTGGCTTCGAAGGAGCACGAAAGCTCATTGCTGTTGGACTCGACTTCGGACTTACGGAGCCGGCGGCGATCCAGTACCTCGCTGATCTTCCTCGATCATCGGTGAGAATCTTCGAGCCAGAGGCCACTCTCAGAGCCCGCCTTCGACCGCCACAGCGCTTTCATCCCAAGCTCTACGCCTTCCTTCGACCGGGCAGGCGAGTTGCGACGAGCCGAGCGGCCGGAGTTGTTGGCTCGGCAAATCTAACCGGCAGCGGGCTAACCAGTAACACCGAGGCCTTTGCCTCGTTCGATGTTTCCGGCTCGATGCAGGATGGCAGAGAGTGGTTGGCCAAGCTCCAAGCGGCGCGAAGGAGCGCACGCCTGCTTCCTGAGGTATCAAGCAACTTGCTGCGCCGCTACTCTGCGGCCCGAAGGCGCCTTCCTCGCCCCACAGGTGGCCAAGAACCACCTCCCAATGTCCGCCCACCGCAAGACGATCTTTCGCCGGAGATCCTGCGAGCGCTGTCCTCGGCTCGGTTCCTCTGGACTCAGACGCTGCAGATTGTCGAGAACCGCGGCGCTGATCGAGCAGGAAATCAAGTCGATCTCAAGAAGGGCATGCGATGGTTCTTCCGTCTTCCCGTTGATCTCGACAGTCCACCTAATACCGCGCTAGGCACCATCGAGATTCGGTTCGGTGATCGGCGCGAGACCTGTAATTTGAGGTACGGAAACAATGGAATGGACAAAGTGAACCTTCCCGTTCCTGAAGGAGCCGCTAGTTACGAGCACAGCTACCTGCTCTGGAAGCGTCTCTCGCCGGGGCGGTATTCACTAGTCGTCCGCAAGACTGGCCGTGCACTGCGGAGCGCTTCGCTGGTGGAAGGAAGTCTCTTTAAATACTCTGGCGGTCAGAGGGAATGGGGCTTCTTCAACGATCCAGCTGCGGCCACCTAGCAGCAATTGGAGGTAGCCTGAGTGCATCCGACCTTCCGGCGGGCATTAGCCTTGCGGTGCGCAGTCGCAAGCCGCGGAGCAGATCGATAGCTTCGCTACAGATGCTGCTGCCTATGAAAATGCCATCGGAGTTGGTCAGAGGCCATTTGAGGATCGACTAGGCAGCGGATGCGGCTAACGAGTTCCAAGGGAAGGCCACCGACGCGGATCGGGTGGCGTTTCTCTTCGGGCTCTATCAGAAGTACACCTCGCTGTTTCCAGTGGAGAAGAAGGCCAAGCGCTCGCCGCGACGAGCTTCCTCCATCTAGCCCTTCTTGGCGAGAAGCTGGCGCCGAATCCGCTTCGCATACGGATTCGGGCGCGCGTTCGAAAAATCGTAGTGGGGCTTCATCGTCGCATCATCGTCGCCCCGCGAGTCGAGCTTCTCTGCCGAGGGCCGCTCGGCTACAACAGCCGCTCCGAGCTTCGAAGAGACCAGGCGGTTCAGCGAAACGCCCTGCTCGCTCGCTTCGAGAACCAGCCGTTTGTGCACTTCCGGGGGGATCCGCACCTTGAAAATCCCGCTGTATCGGCGATCGTGAATCGGCTCGGGGATCGGATCGCCATGCGCTGCGAGTATCTCGAGACCCTCGCGCGCTGCCTTGCGGATGCCCCGCAACGCCGCCTCGGGTGACTTCCCAAGCCAAGAAAGACCCGGCAGCTCCGCGCAGACGCCGACATGTTCCTGATCCTCCTCAGACCAGAACACCCGGTACGAGTAGCGCTCCCAAGTCTCCACCGCTCGTATGGTGCCATTAGTGACACCACATCGTCAAGGCTGCGTCGCGGCTTCCTTGGCCTTCGCGTCGGCGACCATCTGCCGCACGTCGGCGAGGAGCTTCTGGGCGTCGTAGACGACGCCCTCCTTGACCGTGTAGCGGATCCCCGCCGTGCGGGTCGGCTTGCCGGTCGTGTCGTCGAGCTTGAAGTGGCCGGTGCCGTAGAGGACCTTGAAGTTGGCGAGCGGGTTCTCGGCCACGATCACCAGGTCGGCGCGCTTGCCGACTTCGATCGAGCCGATCTCGTCGGTCATGCCGAGCAGCTCGGCGCCCTCGAGCGTCGCGGCGCGCACGACCTCGAGCGGCGAGAAGCCCGCCTCCTGCAGCAGCTCGAGCTCGCGGATGTAGGCGAAGCCGAAGAGCTTGAAGATGAAGCCGGCGTCGCTCCCCACCGCGACGCGCCCGCCGCGATTCTTGTAGTCCTCGAGGAAGCGCATCCAGATCTGGTAGTTCTTCTTCCAGGCGATTTCGTCCGCCGTCGTCCAGTCGAACCAGTAGGCGCCGTGCGCTTCGCGGTTGGGCTGGAACCAGCGCCAGAGCGTCGGCAGGGTGTAGTCGTCGTGCCAGTCGGCGCGCCGCTCGCGCATCAGGTCGCGGCTCGCCTCGTAGATCGTCAGCGTCGGCACCAGCGTGAAGTCGCGCCCGATCAGGGTCGAGATCACTTCGTTCCAGCGCTCGCTCCCCGGCGCTGCCGCCTGCTGCCAGAGGCGCCCCGCCTCGCCGAAGCGGTGCGACTCGTCGTTGTAGTTGTAGTCGGCCGGGTAGTCCTGCAGCGTGCGGTCGGTGAAGAGCGCCTCCGGCAGGCCGTACCAGTGCTCCATGCTGGTCAGCCCCCAGGCCGAGGTGTCCATCACGTTCATCCGCGCCACCGCGAGCTGGGCGTGATGGCAGGCCGAGCGCAGGCCCTTCGCCTTCGCCTCGGCCAGCGCCGCCTGCATGACCTCGGGAGGCGCGCCCATGAACTTGATGCCGTCGGCGCCGGTGGCGGCGATCGCGTCGACCCAGCGCTTCGCGTCGGCGGGGCTCTTCACCCCGCCGGGGAGGTCGAGATCGACCGGGAAGTAGGCGTACGCCGCGATGCGCGGCGCCACGATCTCGCCGGCGGCGCTCCGCTTCTTCTCGGAGAGCGTCCAGGCGAGGCCGTTGAAGCAGCCGACCTCGCGCACCGTCGTCACGCCGTGCGCCAGCCAGAGCTTGTAGACGTACTCGGCCGGCGGCACCTGGCCGGCGAGTCCCTGCGACGGCATCGCGATGTGGGCGTGGGCGTCGACGAAGCCCGGCAGGACGTACATCCCGCCGGCGTCGATCTCGTGCTCCCCCTTCGCCGGCCGGCGGCTGTCGCGGATCGGCACGCCCGGATAGCCGACCGAGCTCACCGACACGATCCGTCCCCGCTCGATCACGATGTCGACCGGCCCGATCGGCGGCGAGCCGGTGCCGTCGACCATCGTCGCGCCGCGGATCACGAGGCGGTCCCAGGGGCCTTCCCCTTCGCCGGCCCGGCGCGGCGGCGCCGGCATCGCCGGCTGCACCAGGCCGCCCTGCACGGCGCGGATGAACTCCTCGCCCGCCGGGGGCGGGCTCGGCTGGGCGGAGGATGGGGCGGCGAAAACGGCGGGCATGACATAGGCCAGCGACACCGCGGCCGCGGCGAGGAGCTTCGTCGGCTTCATGGAGGACCTCCGGCGGCGGATCCTACCCGGCGCCGCGGGGATTCCTGCCGGAGGGAGCGGCGCTCAGGAGCTGGCGCGCACCAGGTCGAGGACGCTGCGGACGCCCGGCACCTGCGCCGCGCTCGCCAGCGCCTGGCTGCGGCGGATCCCGTCGGGGGCGACGCCGCGCAGGCTGACGACGCCGTCGCACGCCTCGATCTCGAGGGCGCGGGCGGTGGTCTCGCCGACCTCGCGCCAGATGGCGCGCTTGACCTGGATCTCGAGCTCGGTGTCCTTCCCTTCGAGGAAGAGCTTGCCGTCGAGCAGCTCGAGGTCGCGGCGGGCATGCACCCGGTTCGAGACGCCGCGCACCCCGTCGAGACTCATCGTCACCTCGGCCGACAGCTCGGCGGTGACCCGCTGCTCGACTTCGCCGATCAGGGTCACCCTGGAGCCCGCGACCACGGCACGGATCGAAGCGGCGTCGGGCCCCAGGCGCTCGACCAGCGAGCGCTCGATCGTGCTCTCGCGGGCCCGCGCCGTGGCGGGGTCGACCTGCAGGCTCGCGGCCTGCAGCGACCCGGCAACGGAAGCGGCTGCCAGGATCAGAACAACGGCTGGAATCGACCTGCCCGGCTGCTCGCGCATGCGCCCTCCTCGTGCCACGCCCTGTCGGGGTCGGGCGGAGGATAGGGGGCGCTCCCGCGGGCCGCTGTGAACTGCTGTACGGGCGCCGGCGCCGAGACGGCGCTCAGACGGCTTCGGCGCGGTCGTCGGGGCCGGCGATCTTCCCCTTGAGCCAGGCCTCCAGGAAGGGATCTATGCCGCCGTCGAGCACCGAGTCGGCGTCGCCGACCGTCTCGCCGGTGCGGTGATCCTTGACCATCCGGTAGGGCTGCAGGACGTAGCTGCGGATCTGGCTCCCCCAGCCGATCTCCATCTTCTGCCCCTCGCGCTTGTCCTGCTCCTCCTTGCGCTTGCGGAGCTCGAGATCGTAGAGACGCGACTTGAGGATCTTCATCGCCGACGCCTTGTTCTTGTGCTGGCTGCGCTCGTTCTGGCACTGCACGACGAGCCCCGACGGCAGGTGGGTGATGCGCACCGCCGACTCCGTCCGGTTGACGTGCTGTCCGCCCGCCCCGGAGGCCCGGAAGACGTCGATCCGCAGGTCCTTGTCCTCGATCGCGATCTCGATCGTGTCGTCGACCTCGGGCACCACGTCGACCGACGCGAAGGAGGTGTGGCGGCGCGCCTGCGAGTCGAAGGGGCTGATGCGCACCAGGCGGTGGACCCCCGCTTCGCCGTGCAGGAAGCCGTAGGCGTTGGCGCCGCGCACCGCGAAAGTGGTGCCCTTGATGCCCGCCTCTTCGCCGTCCTGGCGGTCGAGGATCTCGACCCCGAAGCCCTTCTTCTCCGCCCAGCGCACGTACATGCGCAGCAGCATCTCGGCCCAGTCCTGCGATTCGGTGCCGCCGGCGCCGGCGTTGATCGCGACGAGGGCGTTCTTGTCGTCGTCGGGCCCCGAGAGCTTGAGCTGGAGGTCGAGCTTCTCGACGTCCGCCAGCACCCGGCCCATGAAGGCGATCACTTCCGGATCGGCGACGCCGTCGGAGATCGCCAGCAGCTCGCGCCAGGCGCCGATGTCCCCTTCGTCGCCGCGGATCCGCTTCAGCGTGTCGACGCGGCGCTCGATCTGGCGGCGCTTCTGCAGGAGCTCCGCGCTCTGCGCCGGTTTGTCCCAGAAGCCCGGCATCTCCATCTGCCGGTCGATGTCGGCGAGTTGCTCCTCGACGCCGGCGTCCTCAAAGATACCCCCGGAGGACGGCGACCTTCTCGGCGAGCTCCGCCAGGCGCTGCTGGGCTTCGGAGACGAGCATCGGGACTTCCTTTCGGGAATCGGACGGCGCGACGCGAAGAGGCGCGCCGGGGGGACGAGAATACCAAGCCGGCGCCGGGCGGGAAACTAGAATGGGCGCCGCGCGGGCTCGCGGCCCGCCGGAAAGGGATCCCGTGCTCCGTCATCTCCTGGTGTCGCTCGCGCTCGCCGCCGCCCTCGGCTTCCTCGCTGCCGCCGCTTTCGCCAAGCCCGCTCCGACCCCGCTCGACGCCTTCCTCGGCTCGGTCACCCGGACGACGCTGCCGAACGGGCTGACGCTCATCGTTCGCCAGCAGCCGGGCACCGGCGTCGTGGCGATCGACACCTGGGTGAAGGCGGGCTACTTCAACGAGCCCGACGAGGTCGCCGGCATGGCGCATCTCTTCGAGCACATGTTCTTCAAGGGCTCGAAGAAGTTCCCCGGCGCCGAGCACATCGCGCAGGAGCTCGCCGCGGTCGGCGGCGAATCGAACGCCGGCACCATCTACGATTCGACCAACTACTACTTCGTGCTGCCGAAAGAGGGCTTCCGCCGCGCCGTCGAGATCATGGCCGACGCGATCGCGCACCCGCTCTTCGATCCCGCCGAGCTGAAGAAGGAAGCCGAGGTCGTCATCGAGGAGTCGAACCGCAAGCTCGACAACCCGCCGGCGCTGTCGATGGAGCGCATGTTCGCCGTCTCCTTCACCCAGCACCGGATGAAGCGCTGGCGCATCGGTTCGAACGAAGTGCTGCGCGACATCCAGCGCGACAACCTGCTCGCCTTCTTCGACACCCTCTACCGGCCCGCGAACATCATCGTCACCATCGCGGGCGACGTCACGAAAAAGGACGCCGAGGCCGCGGTCCGTGCCACCTTCGGCGCCATCCCGGCCGGCAAGGTCGTGCGCCACCCCGGACCGAAGGAGCCGGAGCAGACGGCGTTCCGCTACGGCCGCTCGACCGGCGACCTCAAGCAGGGCTACAGCGTCCTCGGCTGGCACACCCAGGGGGTCGGCGGCGCCGACGAGCAGGCGCTGGATCTCGCGGCGCAGATCCTCGGCGGCGGCCGCTCGTCGCGCCTCTTCCGCCATGCCGTCGGCCCCGACGCCGCGGCGACCGCCTTCGCCTCGCACCAGCAGTTCGAGGATGTCGGCGTCTTCGTCGTCCAGGCTTCGTTCGACGAACCGAAGCGCGAGGAGGTCGACCGGCGGCTGCTCGGCGAGATCGAGCGCTTCAAGGCGCACGGCCCGACTCCGTACGAGCTGCAGCTCGCCAAGAACACCCTCGAGGCACAGGTCGTGCTCGGGCTGGAGAGCGCGCTCGGCCAGGCGCAGACGCTCGGCCAGACCGAGTCGCGGTATCCGGATCAGGGGGGCTACGCGGCGCTCGGCACGCGGCTCGCCGAGCTGCGCGCGATCACCGCCGACCAGGTGCGAGACGCCGCTCGCCGCTACTTCACCAACGACCGGCTGACGCTCTACCACTACGCGCCGAAGGACGCCCCCGAGGTCGACGCCGGGACGGCCCTTGCGCGCGTCACCGCGGCGACCGCCTCGGCGCCACCCGCCGAAAGCGCCGCCGCGCTGCCGCCGCCGCCGGCGCCGGTCGCTCCGGCGCGCGCCGACCGCCCCGCCGCGACGGTCACGCTGGCCAACGGCGCCACCCTGATCGTGCGCGAGCGCCCGGGCGCTCCCTCCGTCTCGGTCGGCGTCTACCTGCGCGGCGGACGGAGCGACGAGTCGACCGCCGACGCCGGGCTCACCCAGCTCGCCACCGCCGCGCTTCGCCGCGGCACCGCGACGCGCAGCGGCGAGGAGATCGACGGCGCGATCGAGTTCCTCGGCACCGAGCTGGTCAACGACGTGCAACCCGACTACTTCGGCCTGCGCTTCGACGTCCTCGCCTCGAACCTCCGGCCGGCGGTCGACCTGGTCGCCGACCTCGTGCTCCACCCGGCCTTCCCGGCCGCAGGAGTCGACCAGGAGCGCGCGCTGCAGCTCGCCGCGATCCGGCGCAGCTTCGACTCCTCGACCGCGCGGCCGATCGAGCTGGCGTTGCGCGCACTCCTCCCGACTCACCCCTACGGCCTGCCGACCAACGGCACCGAGGACTCGGCCGCGCGCCTCGACGCCGGACGGCTGGCCTCCTTCTGGCGCGACCATCTCGCCGCCGAGGACGCGCTCATCCTGGTGGTCGGCGACGTCACCGCGGACGACGCGAGAGCGCTGGTCGAGAAGGCCTTCGCCGATTTGCCGCGCCGGGGATCGGCGCGCGCCGCGGTGCGAGCGCCGATGCCGCCGGTCTCGCGCCTCGAGACGGTCGAGTTCCGCAACCGTAAGCAGTCGGCGATCGTGATGCTCTTCCCCGCGCCGGCGGCGAGCGACCCCGACGCGCCGCGCCTGGCGCTGCTGCAGAACGTCGCCTCCGGCCTCTCCGGCACCCTCTTCGCCGAGCTGCGCGGCAAGCGCTCGCTCGCCTACACCGTCTTCGCCAGCTACCTGCCGCGCCGCTCGGGCGGGCTCGGCTTCGCCTACCTGGCGACCGAAGCGAAGAAGGAGGACGAGGCGAAGAACGCGCTCCTCGCCGAGCTCCGCCGCTTCGCGACCGACGGCTTCGGCCAGGCCGACCTCGAGCGCGGCAAGTCGTCGTTCGCCGGCTCGACGCGCATCGACCTCGAGACCAACGGCGGCCTGCTCGCCGACCTCGCGGGCAACCAGCTGCTCGGACTCGGCCTCGACGCCACCGAGAAGAAGCTCGCGACGGTGAAGGCGACGACGCTCGAGGAGGTTCGCGCCACCGCGGCGAAGGTCTTCTCGAGCGAGAACTTCGCCACCGCCATCCTGCGCGGCAAGGCGGCGAGCTAAGGGGCCGGAGAGAAGCGCGCGCGCAGCCAGGCGCCGGCGGCCACCAGCGAAACCAGCGCCGGGATCAGCCAGGGGGCGCGCGAGTAGGGCGAGCGATCGCGCCGCCCGGTGACTTCGGCGACGAGCGTTGCGGTCTCGCCGACCTCGGCGCTCGCCGCCAGCGAGCCGTCCGGCCGCACCACCGCCGAGATGCCGGTCACCGCCGCGCGCAACAGCCAGCGCCGGTTCTCGGCGGCGCGGAAGCGGGCGGCGCGCAGGTGCTGGCGCGGCGCCGCGGTGTCGCCGTACCAGGCGTCGTTGGTCACCGTCACGAGCAGCGTCGCGCCGCGCCGCACCAGCTCCGCCGTCTCGCCCGGAAAGATCACCTCGTAGCAGACCGCGGCGCCGAAGCGCTCGCCGTTCCAGTCGAGCAGCGTGATCCGCTCGGCGGGAGAAAAATCTCCCACCATGCGAGCGATTTTGCCGAGGAAAGGAAAAAGCGTCCTGAGAGGGACGTATTCGCCGAAGGGAACGAGGTGCCGTTTGTCGGCGCGCTGCAGCCGCAGCGTGTCGCTCTCCCCCGCCGAATCCCCGTCAGCGAGAAGCACCGAGTTGAAGGCCTTCCCTCCTTCGACCCAGGCGGTGTTGAGCAGCACCGCGCAGCCGTCGCGGCGCGCCAGCTCCTCGACGTCGGAGCGCAGCTGGGCGTCGTCCTGCCAGTCGCGCGGCCAGACCGCACTCTCGGGCCAGACAAGGAGCGCGCCGGGAACGCAGGCGGCGCGCGACTGCGCCAACAGGCGCTGGTAGTCCGCCACGTTCGCCGCCGAATCGAAGACGGGACGATTCGGAATGTCCGGCTGCAGCACGCGCACGCTCCGCGGCGCGCCGTGCGGATCGGCGCTGCGCGCGAAGCGCGCCGCGTACGCGAGCAGGAGCGCCGGCGCGAGGAGAGCGACCAGCGCGAGCTCCCAACGCCGCCGGCGAGCGGCGAGCGCCAGGATCAGCGCCGCGCTCGCCGAGAGCAGCGACACACCGTAGGCGCCGATCCACGACGACAGCGGCAACGCGCCCGGCAGATCGGTCCAGGCGTAGGCGGCGAGATTCCAGGGGAAACCGGAGAACAACCATCCGCGCAGCACTTCGACCGCCACCCATAGCGCCGGCAGCGCCACCAGCGAAAGCCGGTCGCCGCGCTTCCAGAGTCGCGCCGCGAAACCGGCGAAGAGCGCGAAGTAGAGGCCGAGGTAGGCCGACATCAGGAGGAGCGCGAGCCCCGCCAGCCAGCCGGCGATGAAGCCGTAGGTGGTGAGCGTCGGCACGATCCAGGGCGTCGCCGTGATCCACGAGGCCGCGCCCCAGAGCCAGCCGGCCAGGAAGGGCCGCCGCGACTCGAGGGAGAGAAAAAGCGCCGCCAGCGCCAGCACGGCGACCAGCGGCCGCGCCACGATCCCCTGGCTCCACCCCCAGGCGAGCCCGCCGAGGAGGGGCAGGATGGAGGCCCGGACCCAACCTCGTTCGCGACCCCGCGTCATCGGCGCGCAGACTCTCACATCTCCCGCCGCTCCCCGCCCCGGCGCAAAGTACCGCCGGCGCCGGTCTCCGGTAGGATCGCCGCGCTTTCTCGGGGAGAGCACGCAGTCGGGTGTGAGGGTGGAATGCTTCGGCTTTCGGTGCGCACCACGAAGGAAGCTCGGACTTTCGACTTCCCCGTCGTCGAGGCAGTCCTCGGCGCCGGCCGTGACGTCGATCTGCAAGTGCCGTTCGCGGGCGTCTCCCGCCGACACGCGATCGTGCGCAGCGAGGGACGATCGCTGGTCGTCGTCGACGCCGGCTCGAAGAACGGGCTCGTGCGCGAGGGGGAGCGCCTCACCTCGGTCACCCTTCAACCGGGCGAGTCGATCCGCATCGGACGGGCGACGTTGACGCTCGAGGAAGTCTCGAGCAGCGACGCCGCCCTCGCGGTCGACCTCGGCGCCCGCTCCCGGCGCGACAGCTCTCCCGCCCGCGACACGCCGCAGACGGACTCTTTCTGGGACGGCGCCGACGGCGGCTCCCCCGCCGCCGCGCTCGCCTGGGTCCGCGCGCGGGCGAACTCCGATTCCCCCCTGCCGATCAGCGGCTCCGCGCTCGACAGCGCGCGCGCCGCGCTCGGCGCCGAGGCCCTGGTGTGGGTGACCTGCGCGCCGGGAAGCGCCGAGCCGCTGACGATCCTCGCGTCCTCCGGTCCCCTTCCCGACGAGCCGACGCTGCTCGAGCTCCTCGGCAGCCGCGCCCTGCCTCGAATCCCGGCGAGCGTCCGCGGCGCCCGCCGGTCCCCGGCGGCCGGGCTCCAGCCGGGCCCGCTCTGGGTCTCCGACGCGCACGGCCGCAAGGCCATCCTCTTCCGCGCCGGCGCGAGCGCCGAGGCCCGCACGCTGGCCGCCATCCTGCCCCCCTCCTCTGCGCGGCCGAGCGCCTGGCAGCTCGACTTCGTCGAGTTCCTCGGCGGCTGCATGGCCGAGAGCCAGCCGGCCGAGCCGCGCTCGCTCCGGGCGGTGCCCGCCGAGCCGCGCGCCGAAGTCGACCTCCACTTCCCCGAAGGAGCGCTGCGCGGCTCGGCGCCGGCGATCGTCCGCCTGCTCGAGCAGGTGCGCGCGACGGTGCGCTCGAATCTCGATGTGTTGCTGCTCGGCGAGACGGGCACGGGCAAGGAGCTCTTCGCCCGCACCATCCACGCCTCCGGTCCGACGCCGAACGGTCCCTTCGTCGCCATCAACTGCGCCGCGATCCCGGCCGAGCTGCTCGAAGCGCAGCTCTTCGGCGTCGAGGGACGGATCGCCACCGGCGTCGATCCGCACGTCGGGCTCTTCGTGAAGGCCGACGGCGGCTCGATCTTCCTCGACGAGATCGGCGAGCTGCCGTCGGCCCTCCAGGCCAAGCTGTTGCGCGTGCTGCAGGAGCGCGAGGTCCTCGCGCTCGGAGCGCACGTGCCGCGCAAGGTGCGATTGCGGGTGATCTCGGCCTCCAACAAGGAGCTCGAGGAGGAAGTCGAGCAGGGCCGCTTCCGCGCCGACCTCTTCTACCGGCTGCGCGGCCTCCGCTTCCACCTGCCGCCGCTGCGCGACCGTCGCGAGGACATCCCCGCCTTCGTCGCCCGCTTCGTCGAGGAGGCCTGCCGCGAGCACGACAAGCGCATCCCCGGCGTTTCGCGCAAGGCGCTCGAGCTCCTCTGCACCTACAACTGGCCGGGCAACATCCGCGAGCTGCGCTACGAGATCGTCCGCGCCGTGCTGGTCGCCAGTGACGGCGCGCCGCTGACCTCGGAGCATTTCGGGGGCGTGAGATGGCAAAAGGAGCACGGGCAGGATCGCGCCGCCGCTGCCTCCGCCCCGACTTCCCCGCGAGGCTCGACGGCCGACGACCTTCGGAGCGGGGCTCTCGAGCCGGGTTCCGTCGGCGATCACTCCCTCGATCTCTCCGCGGCCCGCGATCAGCTGGAGCGGCGCCTCATCGAAGAAGCGCTGCGCTCGACGGGCGGCAATCAGTCGAAGGCCGCCCGGTTGCTCGGCATCACTCGCAACGGCCTGGCGATGAAGGTGAAGCGCCTGCTCGGCTAGTCGCCGGTCAGGTGGCGCGGGTCCGCGTCGACTCCGGCTCGAAGACCACTCCGGGCGGTCGCAGCAGGAGGCGGATCAGGTCACATTGCCGCGTGGTTCCCAGCTTCTGGTAGAGCCCGTGGATCACCGCCTGCAGGCGCTTGCGGTCGTCGTCCTTCGCCGGCTCGCGGCCGCAGATGAGGTCGCCGAGCGCCGCCCCTTCCTCGAAGGTCAGGCCGAAGCGGCCCATCAGGACCTCCTCCGCCGACTTCACCTCGCCCGGCACCGACAGGAAGACCACACCGCGGATCTCGCTCTTCTCGATCTGGGTGCGGTAGGGCGCCACCATCAGGTCGACGCGCGGCCAGCGCCCGTCCGGCATGAGAATGCGTCCGCCGACGAAGGAGCGCGTCGCCTCGGGCGCCGCCAGCACGCGCTCGACCAGGATCTCGAACATGGCGCGCGACACCGCGTGCTTCAGCACGAGGCGATGGTCTTCCACCGCGAGCACGGTCGCCTGCGCCAGCACGGCGCGCGCCTGCCGGGTCAGGAAGGCGAGCCCGCCGTTGCCGTCGAGGAAGAGCGCCGCGATCGGCAGCCGCTCGAGGGCCTCGACCCGGCTGGGATTGCCCCGCTCCGCCAGTCCGAGCCGATCCGCGAGGCGGACGGCGCGTGCGAGGTGCGGCGCCAGGCGAATCAGCGCCGACATCACCGGCGGGCTGAGCTCGGTGCGATCGAGCACCAGCTCGAAGCCGCCGCTGAGGGGAATCGTCCGCGTCGCGTCGCTGCTCGCGTGCACCGGCTGGTAGCCGCCGTTCGAGCTCCGGAGCGGCGAGCGCCCCGCCGCGACCAGCCGCCGCTCGTCCCCCTGCACCGAGAGCAGGAGGACGCTGCCAACCTCCGTCAGCTCGGCGAGTGTCGTCAGCGCTTCTTCCAGGCTGCCGGGATGCTCGACAGCTTCGTAGATCAAGTCGACGAAGCGATAGACGGCTTCGAGATCGATCGGACCCGGCGTGACGCTCTCCGGCGCCGGATTCGATTCATGGCGAGCTCATCAGCTCTCCCAGGCCATCGTCGCGGAATCCTCCGGGGGCGTGCGGCGCGCAGCGAAGCGCGCCTCGCGCCCCCGGCGGGAAAGGAGTACGCGGGACCTTGTTCACGAAGCGTGCCACTCGGCAAGGGACTCGGCGCCGCTGTCATTCCTGCAGGAGCGGAGCGACCCGAGCTCCGGAGAGTGGCCGTCTGCGCCTAGTCGTTGCGCAGGTCGCGCCAACCGACTTGTCAGTCGGCAGCACCAAGGCTCAGAGGCGGTCGGTCACCCAGGTCTCGAGACGAAGGTCTTTGCGCAGCTTGTCGGCGACGGTCGTCGCCTTGTCGCGCGCCGGGTAGGGGCCGACGCGAACGCGGAAGTTCTTGGTCGTGCCCGACGGCAACAGAAGCCGGGTCGGGTAGCCCCCCTTCTTGAGGCGGGCGACCACCTCGTCGGCCTTGGCGCGGGTCGCCGTCGAGTAAACCTGCACCCAGAAGGTGCCGTTCGCGGTCGCGGCGGCGGGCGGCGGAGTCGCCGCAGCGGTCGCCGTGCCGTTCACCTTCGCCGGTGCCGGCGTCGCCGGCCTGGCCGCCGGTTCCGTCGAAGGCGCGCGCTGCACCCGCGCGCCGACGGCCGGCGCCGCCGCCTGGGTCGTCGTCGCGGGCGCGGCCGCTCCTTCGCGATGCGCGTTCATCTCCGCCTCCAGCGTGGCGCGGAGCTTCTCCGCCTCGCTCTCGGCCGGCGTCGGCTCGGCGGCCGGTGGCGGCGTGACGACGGGCTTCGCAACCGGCGGACTGCCGACCGCGCGGGCCCCGTCGGCGCCGTTCTTCGATCGATCCCCGAAGAAAGTGAGCTGGTCGAGCTTGGCGTCCTGCGCGGCGGTGGCGGGATCGACGGCGGCGACGTGGGTCTCGCCGCGCGGCCCGCTCCCCTGGCCGATCCAGATGCCCGAGAAGAACGCCGCGAAGAGACAGGCCAGCAGGATGACGAAGCCGGCCAGCACCTGACGATGGGTCAGCGCGACTTCGTAGTAGCTCGGCTCGCGTTCGGTGGAATCCAACGTTCCGTCCTCCGTCGCCGGGCGCTCAGCCCTTGCGGCCTTCCAGGAAGCTCGTCAGCAGGTCGATCGGCAGCGGGAAGATGATGGTCGAGTTCTTCTCGGTGGCGATCTCGGTGAGCGTCTGCAGGTAGCGCAGCTGCAGGGTGACCGGGTTGCCGGAGATCACCACCGCCGCTTCGCCGAGCGCCTTCGACGCCTCGAGCTCGCCCTGCGCGTGCACGATCTTGGCGCGCTTTTCGCGCTCCGCCTCGGCCTGCTTCGCCATGGCGCGCTGCATCTCCTGCGGCAGGTCGACCGCCTTGACCTCGACCATCGAAACCTTGATGCCCCACGGGTCGGTGTGCTGGTCGATGATCTCCTGCAGCCGCTCGTTGAGCTTCTCGCGCTCCGAGAGCAGCTCGTCGAGCTCGGCCTGGCCGAGCACCGAGCGCAGCGTGGTCTGCGCGAGCTGGCTGGTGGCGTAGAGGTAGTTC
Organism: Thermoanaerobaculia bacterium; assembly: GCA_963699245.1. Classification (GTDB taxonomy): domain Bacteria; phylum Acidobacteriota; class Thermoanaerobaculia; order Multivoradales; family JAGPDF01; genus JACTMI01. Next base: position 91,679 of record OY969426.1, on the reverse strand, counting down.
TCGACCGAGACCACCGCGCGGTTCGGATCGACGACGCGGAAATAGAGCACCGCGTTCACCTTGACCGAGACGTTGTCCTTGGTGATCACGTCCTGGGGCGGCACGTCGAGCACCACCGTCCGCATCGGGACGATCACCAGCGTATCGAGCGGCCAGAAGATGAAGACCCATCCCGGCCCCTTGGGCTCGGGAAGGAGCCGCCCGAGCCGGAAGACCACGGCGCGCTCGTACTCCTTGAGGATGTGCACCCACTGCTTGAGCAGAAAGAGAATCGCCAGGACGACAATGAAGGGAAAGGCCACGAATTGCATCGTCAGCTCCGCTCCGGCTCGCGCCGGACCCTGAGAGTCATGCCGTCCACCGCCACGACCTCGACCGCCTCACCGGCGGCGACGTCGCCTTCCGCGACCGCGTTCCACCACTCCCCCTGCAGGAAGACTTTGCCCGCCGGCGTCAGCGCGGTGCGCGCGACGGCACGGGCGCCGATCAGCCCCTCGCGCCCGGTGGCGACCGGGGTTGCGCAGGGCGCGCGCGGCGAGGAACATCGCCGACACGGCGACGGCCGCCGCGACGACTGCCAGTCCCGCGATCAGCGAACGCGACACACGCAGCACCGGGTCCGGCGAACGGAAGAGCATGCCGAGCCCGAGCACCAGCGCGATGATACCCCCCACCGCCAGCATGCCGTAGCTCGTCACCTTCACCTCGGCGATGAAGAGCACGACGGCGAGCGCCACCAGCGCGACGCCGACGTAGCTCACCGGCAGCACCGAGAGCGCGAAGAAGGCGAGAAGCAGGCAGATGCCGCCGACCACGCCCGGCAGCACGGCTCCCGGGTGCGAGAGCTCGAAATAGATGCCGAGCATGCCGATGGTCAGCAGGATGCCGGCGAGATCGGGATGCGCCAGCTTCGAGAGCAGGCGCTTGAACGGCGGCAGCTCGAGCTCGCGCACGGGATGGCCGACGACCGCCAGCGCGCGCTTGGTGCCCGCCGGCTTCTCGACCTCGCGCCCCTCGATCGCGGCGAGCAGCGCCGGCAGGTCCTTCGCGACGACGTCGATCAGGTGCTGGTCGAGCGCCTCCTGCGCGGTGAACGAGCGGCTCTTGACCACCGCGGCCTCGGCCAGCTCGATGTTCCGCCCCCGCCGGCCGGCGAGAGCGCGGATGTTGGCCGCGGCGTCCTCTTCGGCCTTCTTGCCGAGATCCCCTTCGATCGTCGCGCCGCCGGCCGCCACCGGATGCGCCGCGCCGGTGTTGGTCGCCGGCGCCATCGCGGCGATGTCCGCCGCCTGCAGGATGAAGAAGCCTGCCGAGGCCGCCTGCGCCCCGTCGGGAGCGACCCAGACCACGACCGGCGTGCGCGCGCCGAGCATCGCGGTGGTCATCTCGCGGGTCGACGAGAGCAGACCGCCGGGGGTGTCGAGCTCGACGACCAGCGCCGCCGCCCCCTCACGATCCGCCTGCTCGAGCGACTCGCGCAGATAATCGCTGGCCACCGGGTGGATGATCGAGTCGATGCGGACGCGAAAGACGTCGCCCCCGACCGGTCCCCCCACCCGGGCTTCGAGGGCGGCCTGTAACCCGCCGGCCGCGACCAGCATCCCAAGGCCCAGCAGGAGGTTGCGCAGCCGACGGGGATCCGGTGGGGGCATGTCCGACGTAGGATAGCCGACCCGCCGCATGCGGGCGCGCGCGACTTGACCCGAAACGGCCCCCGAGAACAAACTTTCGCCGCCTTCCGGCCCCAGCAAAGGACCTGCATGCGACCCGACCCGGGCATCGTCACCGCCAATCTCGTGCTCCTCGAGCAGGGGCAGGCCCTGATCGGCCGCCTGTCCGACGCCTGCTTCGGCGGCGGCGACGGCTTGCCGAAGCCCGCCGGCCCGCACTTCCGGCACGTCCTCGAGCACTACTCCTGCTTCCTCGCCGGCCTGCCGGCGCGGCGCATCGACTACGACGGGCGAGCGCGCGAAGAGGCGATCGAGACGCGCCGGCCGGCCGCCCTGGCGCGGATCCGCGAGCTCATCGACGGGCTGAAGCCGCTCGCCGCGGCCGAGCTCGAAGTCCCGGTCGAGATCCGCCTCGAGTGCGGTCTCGGCGCCGAGTCCGAGCAGTGGAGCCGCTCGACGCTGCGGCGCGAGCTGCAGTTCCTCCTCTCGCACACCATCCACCACTACGCGCTGATCGGCCTGCTGCTCGAACGGCGCGGCGTCGAGGTGGGCCCGGACTTCGGGGTCGCTCCCTCCACCCTGAAGCACTGGCAGAGTCAGACCTCGTGTGCACCGCAAGCTGGCTGATCGAAGCCGGCACGCTCCGACTCTTCTTCAACCGCGACGAGTTGCGCACCCGCGAGGGCGCGCTGCCTCCGGCGCTCGACACGGCCGGCGCCCTGCGCTGGGTGGCGCCGCGCGACGGCCGCGCCGGCGGCACCTGGATCGCCGTCACAGCAGCGGGCGCGACCTTCGCGCTCCTCAACAAGAGCGGCGGCCAGCCGCCCGCGATTCCCGAGAGCCGCGGCCGGCTGATTCCACGCCTGGTCGGCAGCGAGTCGCCGGATCACCTGGCGGCTGAGCTCGTGGCGATCGGTCTCGCCCGCTACGCCCCTTTCCGGCTGCTGGCGCTCTGGCATTCGCCGGCGGCCGGCGTGGCGCTCGCCTGGGACGGTGAGACGCTCGAGCGCGTCGCGCTCGACCCGGCGCTCGGGCTGCTCTGCTCCTCCGGCCTCGGCGACGAGCGCGCGACGCGCGAGCGGGGCGCCACCTGGGAGGCGCGGCGCCGCGCGGCGGCGGCGTGGAGCGCCGACCAGCACCGCGCCTTCCATCGCGATCATGCGCCAGCGCCCTCGGCCTGGTCGGTCTGCGTGCATCGCCCCGAGGCCGCCACGGTCAGCTTCACCGAGATCGAGCTCGCCGCGTCCGGCGCAAAGCTGCGCTACCGACCCGGCTCGCCCTGCCTCGACGCGCCCGCCGCCGAGATCGCGCTCCCCGCCGCCGTCGCTGCCGGCCGGAGCCGCGCCTGAGCATCCGCGCCCCCTTCGCCCCCCTCTTCGCCGCCGGCGCGCTGCCGGGGCTCGCCGGGGCGACGCCGGCGGGGTTGATGGTCGGACTCGCGGTCGCGACCCTGCTCGCCGAGGATCTCACCTGCATCGCCGGCGGCCTGCTGGTGATGCAGCACCAGCTCGGCTTCGTCCAGGCGGTGGCGGCCTGCTTTATCGGCATCCTCGCCGGCGACCTTCTGCTGGTCGCCGCCGGCCGCTGGCTGGGATCGCCGGCGATCCGCCGCCCGCCGCTCTCGTGGCTCGTCACCCCCGAGAGTGTCGAGCGGAGCGAGCGATGGTTCGCCCGCCGTGGCTGGCGCGTCGTCTTCCTGTCGCGCTTCGTCCCCGGCAGCCGGCTGCCGCTCTTCGTCGCCGCCGGTGTGGTGCGCGCGCCGGTCGCGCCGCTCGCACTGGCCCTCGCCATCGCCGGCCTGATCTGGACTCCGGCGCTGGTCGGTCTCTCGGCGGCGACCGGCGGCGCGATCCGCGGCCAGCTCGAGCTCTGGGAACGGCGCGCGCTGCCGCTCGCCATCGGCGTCGCGCTCGTCGTCCTCGTCTTTCTCAAGGTCGTCGTCCCCGCCTTCACCTGGCGCGGACGGCGGATGCTCCTCTCGCGCTGGCGCCGCGCGACGCGCTGGGAGTTCTGGCCGATGGCGCTCTTCCAGCTGCCGGTGGTGCTTCACTGGCTCTGGCTCGGGCTGCGCCATCGCCACCTGACACTCTTCACCGCGGCCAACCCCGGCATTCCCGCCGGCGGCTTCGTACTCGAATCGAAGAGCGAGATCCTCGCCGCGATCGGCGAGCGCGAGGTGGTGCCGCGATTCGTCAAGCTCGTTCTTCCCGATGCCGCGCACGAGCGGGTGCCGCAAGTGCTGGCGGAGCATGCCGCGCGCGGCTTCGGCTTTCCGGTGGTCGGCAAGCCCGACGTCGGCGAGCGGGGGGAAGGGGTGACCATCCTGCGCGACGCCGCAGCGCTCGAGCAGTGGGCGCACGTCGCGCCGCGCGAGGCGATCCTGCAGGAGTACGTCCCCGGCGAAGAGTTCGGCGTCTTCTACGTCCGCCCTCCCGCAGCGGCGGCGGGTGAGATCTTCTCGATCACCAGCAAGGTCTTCCCCACCGTCACCGGCGACGGCCGGCGAACGCTCGAGGAGCTGATCCTCGCCGACGACCGCGCCGTCTGCATGGCGAAGCTCTACCTCGAGAAGAATGCCGCACGCCTCGACGACGTTCCGGCGCCCGGCGAGCGGGTGCGGCTGGTCGAGATCGGCAACCACTGCCGCGGCACCGTCTTCCGCGACGGCCGCGCGCTCGCCACCCCGCAGCTCGCGGCGCGCATCGAGACGATCGCCCGCAGCTTCCCGGGCTTCCACTTCGGCCGCTTCGACCTGCGCGCCCCCTCGCTCGAGGACTTCCAGGCCGGGCGCGGACTGCGCGTGATCGAGGTCAATGGCGTGACCTCGGAGGCGACGCACATCTACGAGCCGGGCGCCAGCCTGATCGAGGGTTACCGCACCCTCTTCCGTCAGTGGCGCCTCGCCTTCGCGATCGGCGACGCCAACATCCGGCGCGGCGCGCGCGCCACAGGCTTCGGCGAGCTCCTCCACCTGCTCGGCGAGCGCCGCCGCCGGGCGCGCGCCGCCAGCGCACCTCCTTCGGGGGCGCCATGAGCCGGATCATCCGTCTCGCGGCCGCCCTCGGCCTGGCGATCGCCCTGCCGCTCGCTGGCCAGACGCCGGCCTCCGGGGCATCGCCGGTCGTGCTCTCGCTCGCCGCCGGCGCGAGCTCGCTCGAGCACGAAGGACCCATCCGGACCGGCCAGCCGGTCGAGCTCGTCTTCTCGCCGGTTCCCGACGAGGTGCTCGAAACGCGCCTGCTGGCCCGGGAGGGCGAGATCGAGATGAGCGTCTACCGCGACGACTCGAGCGAGCCGGAGAGCGGCAGCGAGCCCGGCAGCGGCGCGGTCGGCTGGACGAGCGCCGCCGCCGGCGCGACGCGGATTCGCTTCGTGGTGCGTGCCGCGGCCGCCGAGACGCGCTTCCGCCTCACGCTCCAGGTGCGCGCAGCGGAGCCTCCCGCCGACGAGTAGGGCTTCAGCCGAAGAAGATGCGCCGGGCGCGCTCCGAGAGCGCGTCGACGTCGAAGAGGATGAAGAAGTCGATCGTCCCGAACTCCCGGTCGATCACCGGCGGACCGACGACGCGGCCGGCGTAGCGCAGGTAGATCTCGAACAGCGGCGGCAGCTCGAGCCGTTCTCCGCGCCCGGGCTCCGGATCTTCTCCCTCCCAGCGGCATTCGTAGCCGGGCTGCGCGCGCACGTCGAGGTCGTCGCGCAGCTTGTCGCGACGGCGCAGCTCGTCGAGCGCCCACTTGCCGTCCCACGGATCCTGGCTGGTGAGCGAGCAGGGTCCGAAGAGCCAGCGCTTCCGGTTGTGCTGCATGTAGAGGGCGAGACCCTTCCAGAGCAGGAAGAGAACCGGCTTGAGCCGGTGCTCGCGCGCGATGCAGGCGCGCCCGACCTCGACCGCTTCGGCGACGATCGCCTCCGGCAAGCGCGAGAGGTCGAATTCGGCGCCGGTGTAGAAACCGCGGCCGGCGCGCGCCATCTCGGTGGTCTGGATGCGGTAGGTGCCGATGATCCGCCCGCTCGGCCGGTGGATCACGACCAGGTGGTGACATTGCGGATCGAAGGCATCGAGATCGCGTCCGGTGAGGAACGATTCCTCGAGCCCCTCTGCGAGCTCGAGGTTGAAGACGCGGAAGCGCAGCCGCGCCAGCTCGTCGAGCTCCTGAACCGATCGCGCGTAGCGGACGCAGTAATCCCCTTCGGCGAGCTCGCCCGCCGGCAGCGCCGGGGCGAAGCCCGGGTATCCGGGGAGCTCGAGAGGCTCCGGTGGGAGCGGCACCGGCTTGGAGGACATCGCCGAAATCCTAGCGCGTCGCCGCCGCACGCCGGCGACGGCAGCGCGACGAAGGTGCGACGGGCGGTCTCTCGTGCATCGCCGCGCCGCAATGCGGCATTTTTCCGCGCTGCGGCATGCCGCTACCTTGCAGGGTAGGCGCGCTACTGCCTCGATCCGTAGCGCTTTCTTCGCGGGCCACGGCTACCCTCCTCGAGAGAGAAGGATCGCCGAAGCCGTCGGAGCGATCCGCCCGCGCGCGCATGGGTTCGCGCTGGCGAATCGCCCCTTCCGGGGTCGTTCACCTGGCCGGCTGCGACGTCAACCCCGCTTGAAGGAGGCTCAGATGATGCAACCTCGTGTCACCCCGCGGCGCGGCAGGGCGGGGCTCCTCGCGCTCCTCGCGATCGCCGTCCTCGCGACGCTCGTCGCCGCGCCGGCCTCGGCCGTCGGAGGGCAGAAGGGCGCGCTTACCTGGAGTTGGGACAACACCCTCACTTACGGCCTGCTCTGGCGCCTCGACGATCCCGACAAGGCGATCGTCGGCAAGGCCAGCGGCGGCACGGCGTTTTCGGTCAACGGCGACGACGGCAACCTCAACTACGAGACGGGCATCGCCAGCAATGCCGTGCAGTGGACGAGCGAGCTCGAAGTCGACTACAAGAACGTCGGCTTCTTCGCGCGCAGCTACGGTCTCTACGACTACGAGAACCAGGACGGGGAGCGCGCGCGCACGCCGCTCTCTCACGACGCCAAGAACCGGGTCGGCAATCGACTCGAGTTCCGCGACGTCTTCGGCTGGGCGAAGTTCCATCTCGGCAAGCAGGCGGGCGAGATCCGCGCCGGCCGCCAGGTGCTGAACTGGGGCGAGAGCACCTTTATCCAGGGCGGCATCAACGCGATCAACCCGATCGACGTCACGGCGGTGCGCGTGCCGGGCTCCGAGCTGCGCAACGCGCTGTTGCCGATCGGCGCGGTCGTCCTGAGCGTCAAGCCCTCGGACAACACCTCGTTCGAGACCTACTACCAGTACGAGTGGCAGGAGACGCAGATCGACCCGGTCGGCAGCTACTTCTCGACCACCGACCTCGCCGGCAAGGGCGCCGAGAAGGTCATGCTCGGCTTCGGCGCCGCCCCGGACACCATCCCGGTCGGCTATCCGATCCCGGGCAACCCGATCGGCGTCGCGGTGCCGCGCAGCCAGACGCGCGAAGCGAAGGACAGCGGACAGTGGGGCGCGGCGTTCCACCTCTTCTCTCCGAAGCTCGCCCAGACCGACTTCGGCTTCTACTACCTGAAGTACAACAGCCGCCTGCCGGTGATCATGGCCCGCACGGGCACCGCCACCGGCCTGCTGCTCAACGGCAACTACGCCAGCTCGGCGAGCTACTTCCTCGAGTATCCGAACGACATCGGCCTCTACGGCCTGTCGTTCAGCACCCAGCTCGACCGCTCGGGTATCGCGCTCCAGGGCGAAGTCTCCAAGCGCACGGACGTGCCGCTGCAGGTCGACGACGTCGAGCTGCTCTTCGCGGCGCTGACGCCGCTCCGCCTGCTGCCGCCGATTCCGCAGCTCGCGCCGGTGATCGGCCTCGGCAACCTGCTCGCCGCGACCAACCAGCTCGGCGCCTACGGCTTCAACGAGGTGATCCAGGGCTACCGCCGCTTCGACACCCTGCAGGCGCAGATGACCGCGACGAAGGTCTTCAGCCAGGTGCTCGGCGCCGATCAGTTCACCTTCGTCGCCGAGGCGGCGTGGGACAAGGTCTACAACCTGCCCGATCAGAAGACGCTCCGGCTCGATGCTCCCGGCACCTACACCAGCGGCAACAACGTCCACACGCTGGCCAAGATCCAGCCCGGCACCGAGCCCGCTTCGGCGTTCCCGACCGACACCGCCTGGGGCTACGTCATCGCCGGCCGCCTGGAGTACGGCAACGCCCTCGGCGCGGTGAACCTGCTGCCGCGCTTCTCCTGGGCCCAGGACGTCAGCGGCATCTCGCCCGGCCCCGGCGGCAACTTCCTCGAAGGGCGCAAGGCGCTCACCGTCGGTCTCGGCTTCCAGTACCAGATCAGCTGGGAGTGGGATCTCTCCTACACCCAGTACATGGGTGCCGGCCGCTACAACCTGATCAACGACCGCGACTTCCTCGCGGCCAACATCAAGTACTCGTTCTGAGGCGCGGAGGCGTCATGCGAAAGAAGCTCTCGACCATCCTCGTCGGCACGCTGGGCGTGGCGGCCACCGCCGCGCTCTTCGCCGCCGCCACGCCGCAGGAGATCGCCCGTCTCGGCGCCGACCTGACGCCGCTCGGCGGCGAGAAGGCGGCGAACGCCGACGGCTCGATCCCGGCCTGGGACGGCGGCATCACCCAGCCCCCCGCCGGCTACAAGCCCGGCGAGCACTACGTCGATCCCTACGCGGGCGACAAGGTGCTGTTCGCGATCGACGGCAAGAACATGGGCCAGTACGCCGACAAGCTCTCCGACGGGCACAAGGCGATGCTCAAGGCCTATCCGACGTTCAGGCTGAACGTCTACCCGACGCACCGCAGCGCCGCGGTGCCGCAGCGCATCTACGACGCGACCCGGAAGACCGCCGCCACCGCGGAGCTCGTCGACGGCGGCAACGGCGTGTCCGGCGCCATCGCCGGCATTCCCTTCCCGATCCCGAAGACCGGCGTCGAGGTGATCTGGAACCACATGCTGCGCTACCGGGGCGAGACCGCCGGCCGCTGGGTGGCGCAGGCCGCGCCGACGCGCGGCGGCGACTACACCATCGTGCAGTTCGACGAAGAGACGATGTTCCTCTACAGCCTGCCGGGGATGACCGAGGCCAACCTGGACAACCGCATCCTGCTCTTCAAGCAGGCCGTCACCTCGCCGGCGCGGCTCGCCGGCGGCATCCTGCTCGTCCACGAGTCGATCAACCAGGTCAAGCAGCCGCGCGACGCGTGGCTCTACAACCCGGGCCAGCGCCGCGTGCGTCGCGCGCCCCAGGTCGCCTACGACAACCCGGGCACGGCGGCGGACAACATGCGTACCAGCGACCAGCTCGACATGTTCAACGGCGCGCCCGACCGCTACGACTGGAAGCTGGTCGGCAAGAAGGAGATCTACGTCCCCTACAACGCCTACAAGCTCCAGCGGCCCGAGGTGAAGTACAAGGACATCCTCAAGCCGCTGCACGTCAACCCCGACCTGCTGCGCTACGAGCTGCACCGCGTCTGGGTCGTCGACGCCACGCTCAAGCCGGGCGAGCGGCACATCTACAAGCGGCGCACGTTCTACGTCGACGAGGACAGCTGGCAGATCCTGCTGGTCGACAACTACGACAACCGCGACCAGCTCTGGCGCGTCTCCGAAGGCCACGCGATCAACTTCTACAACGTGCCGACGATCTGGACGGCGGCCGAGGTCCACACCGACCTGCAGGCCGGCCGCTACCTGGTGATGGGCCTGGACAACGAGAGCAAAGCGCACGACTTCAACCTCAAGCGCACCGAGGCGGACTTCACCCCCGACGCGCTGCGGCGCGAGGGCGTGCGGTGATCCCGCGGAGCCGCGCGGAGCGTTCGTCGTGAGCGCTCTCCGGGCTCCTTTCGCCGGAGCGGTCCGCGCGGCCGCTCCGGCGCTTCTCTCTCTCGCCCTCGCGCTCTCTCCGGCCCAGGCCGCGGAGAGCACGGCCAGCGAGTCGTCGATCCCGGCCCGGCTGGCGGCGAAGTCGCTGCTGCTCGACGCCGCGGAGCGCGGCGCCCTCGGGTCGCGGTCGGCGAGCGCGGCCACATCCTGACCTCGCGCGACCGCGGCGCCACCTGGACGCAGGCGAGCGTGCCGACCCGCGCTCTGCTCACCGGCGTCTGGATGCAGGACGAAAAGCTCGGCTGGGCGGTCGGCCACGACGAGACGATCCTCGAGCACGAAGGATGGCGGCGCCACCTGGCAGCGTCGTGCACTGCGGCGCCGGAAGCCGAAAGGCCGCTGCTCGACGTCTGGTTCGCCGACGCCGACCCACGGCATCGCGATCGGCGCCTACGGCGCGTTCCTGGTCACCGCCGACGGCGGCACGACCTGGGAGGAGCGCCCGCTCGCGGGCGACGACTTCCACCTCAACGCCATCGCCGCCGCCCCGGACGGCACCCTCTACATCGCCGGCCGAGGCCGGCCACCTCTATCGCTCCGACGACGGCGGCGCGACCTGGGCGCGCCCTGCCGTCGCCCTACGAGGGCTCGTTCTTCGGCGTGCTGCCGCTCGCCGACGGCGCGTCCTCGCCTTCGGCCTGCGCGGCCACCTCTTCCGCTCGGAGGACCGCGGCGCGACCTGGACCGCGATCGACACCGGCACCGAGGCGACGCTGATGGCGGGCCTCGAGCTCGGCGGCGGCCGCGTCGCCGTCGCCGGCCTGGCCGGCGCGCTCCTGCTGAGCGACGACGGCGGCCGCACCTTCCGCAGCGCGCCGCAGCCCGACCGCAAGGCGAACGTCGCGCTGCTCGGCCGACGGAGACGACCTGGTGCTCGTCGGCGAAGGCGGCGCGCGGCGCTCGGAGCCGAAGCCATGAGCAACCGACCGTCCCGGCGCCGCCGAAGCGGCCGTCCCCAAGTCGACCCTGCTGCTCCGTGCTCGAGCAGGCTGATCTTCGACCATCGCCGCCTGGTCGCTGATCTTCTTCGCGCTCGCTCACCGGCTTCATGGGTCTGGTCGGCTTCGCGGCTGCGCGATCGACGCCGGCTTCACCAAGCTGCTGCCGCCGAAGCACCCGTACATGCAGACCTACCTCAAGCACCAGCAGGAGTTCGGCGGCGCCAACCGGGTGCTGGTCGCGGTGGTCGCGAAGAGCGGCGACATGTTCACGCCGGAGTTCTTCGACGCGCTGAAGCGCGCCACCGACGAGGTCTTCTTCCTGCCCGGCGTCGACCGCGGCCGCGTGCAGTCGCTCTTCACCCCCAACGTGCGCTACACCGAGGTGGTCGAGGACGGCATCGCCGCCGGCAACGTCATCCCGGACGACTTCTCGACCACGCCCGAGGGGCTCGAGCAGGTGCGGCGCAACATCCTCAAGGCCGGCATCGTCGGGCGCCTGGTCGCCAACGACTTCAGCGGCGCGATCATCAGCGCCGAGCTGCTCGAGGTCGACCCGACGACCGGCGAGACGGCTCGACTTCATCAAGGTCGCCAGCCTGCTCGAGGAGAAGGTCCGCCGCCAGTTCGACGCCGAGTACGTGCCGGGCTCGCCGGTGACCGTCCACATCATCGGCTTCGCCAAGGTCATCGGCGACATCGCCGACGGCGCGCGAAGCGGGTGATGCTCTTCTTCGCCATCGCCTTCCTGCTGATCGCCGTGCTGGTCGCGCTCTATGCGCAGTCGGTGCGGCTGGCGCTGGTCGTCGTCCTCTGCTCGCTGATCGCGGTCATCTTCCAGCTCGGGCTCATTCCGCTGCTCGGCTACGGCATCGACCCGATGTCGATCCTGGTTCCCTTCCTGGTCTTCGCGATCGCGGTCAGCCACGCCGTGCAGATGGTCAGCGCGGCACGCTCCGAGGTCTTCCTCGGCGCCGACGCGCTCTCCGCGGCGCGCATCGCCTTCCGCCGGCTGCTGGTGCCCGGCAGCATCGCGCTGTCGACCGACGTCGTCGGCTTCCTCACCCTGCTCGTCATCCAGATCCGCGTCATCCAGGAGATCGCCATCGCGGCGAGCCTCGGCGTGGCGATGATCCTGCTGACCAACCTGGTCCTGCTGCCGGTCATCCTCTCCTACGTCCGCTACCCGGAGGGCTACCGTGAGCGGCTCGAGGCGCGCACCCGCCACACCGCCTGGCTCTGGCGTTTCCTGGCGAAGTCCGCCCGGCCGAAGCCCGCGCTGGTCATCGTGCTCGTCGCGGCGGCGCTCTTCGCCTACGGCTGGTGGAAGGGAAACGACGTCCGGATCGGCGACCTCCACCGCGGCGTCCCCGAGCTGCGCGCCGACTCGCGCTACAACCAGCGACACCGCGCTTCGTCACCTCGAAGTTCTCGATCGGCGTCGACATCATCACGGTGATCGCCGAGACCAAGCCCGAGGGGTGCGTCGACTACGGCGTGATGACGGCGCTCGACGAGTTCTCCTGGCGGATGGCGAACGTGCCCGGCGTGCAGTCCACCATCGACCTCGCCGGCATCGCCAAGACGCTCAACGCCGGCTGGAACGAGGGGAACCCGAAGTGGCGCGTCCTGGCGCGCAATCCGTCGGTCCTCACCCAGTCGGTGACCTACGTGCCGACCTCCACCGGCCTGCTCAACTCCGACTGCAGCGTGATGCCGGTGATGCTCTTCGCGGCCGACCACAAGGCGGAGACGATCGAGCGCATCGTCGCCGAGACGAAGAAGATCGAGGCCGAGCACCCGAACAAGGAGATCCACTTCCGGCTCGCCACGGGCAACGTCGGCGTCATGGCGGCGACCAACGAGGCGGTCGCGGCGGCGCAGTTCCCGATGCTGGTCTGGGTCTTCGGCGTGGTGGCGGCGCTCTGCCTCGCCACCTTCCGCTCGGTGCGCGCCGTCGCTCTGCATCCTGCTGCCGCTCGCCCTCGCTTCGCTCCTCGCCTACGCCCTGATGGCCTGGCTCGAGATCGGCCTCAAGGTCGGCACGCTGCCGGTCGTCGCGCTCGGCGTCGGCATCGGCGTCGACTACGGGATCTACATCTACAGCCGCTTCCTGGCGCTGCGCCGGCCGGGGCGGAGCCTGCGCGACACCTACGAGGAGACGCTCGCGATCACCGGCAACGGCGTCCTCTTCACCGGCCTCGACGCTCGGCTTCGCGGTGGCGACCTGGATCCTCTCGCCGCTCAAGTTCCAGGCCGACATGGGGATCCTGCTCTTCTTCCTGTTCGTGATGAACATGGTCGGCGCGATCGTGCTCCTCCCCGCCCTCGCCCACTTCCTGGTCGGCGAGACGAAGCCCGAGCGCGTTTCGACCTAGCGCTTGCTGGCCAGCTGGCGCTTCACTTCCCGGTCCCAGTGCAGAGCGAGGTCGACCTGCAGCAGGCTGCGGTCGACCTCCCAGGCCGGCAGCGCGGCGAAGCGCTGGCCATCGGCCGCCGGCGAGTACGTGCGCGGATTGTCGCCGGAGCGGAAGCCGCCGGCGACGAGCTCCGGCTTGCCGGCTTCGAAGCCATGCGCGGTGTCGATCGCGACCTGGGTCAGGCCACCGGGCCCGCGGTAGTAGAGCAGGCGCCCGTCCCGCGACCAGTTGGGCTCGAGCCCCGTGGCCGTCGAGATCTGCCATTTGCCGCCGCTGGTCGGGAAGGGTCGGACGAAGACCTCGAGCTGCCCGCTTTCGTTGGAAATGTAGGCCAGCCACTTGCCGTCGGGCGAGATCTTGCCCTGGTACTCGGAAAACGGGCCCGAGGTCAGCTGGACCGGCTTGCGGTCGCCATCGAGCGGCGCATACCAGAGGTGACTCTGCGACGAGCCCGGTTCCGTGCGCTCGAAGAAGAGATACCTCCCGTCCTCCGAGAACGAGCCGACGAAGCTGGCGGCGGCGCCGGAGACGAGCGTCTCCGCGTCGCCGCTGCCATCGGCCGCCTTCCAGAAGATCCCGCTCGCCTGCCGGCCGGTGCCGATCTCGGTGACCGCGTCGTAGGCGACGCGCTTGCCGTCCGGCGTCCAGGTCGGATCGGCGACCCCTTTCTGGAAAGTCAGACGCGAGCGCGCTCCCCGCTCGAGGTCGGCGATCCAGATGTCGTTGTTCTGGGCATCGCCCGTGCCCAGCGCGAGCCGGCGTCCGTCCGGAGAAAGGGCGAGCTGCACGTACTCCTTCTCGTCGGAGAGGATCGGCGCCCGCTGCCCCTTGCGATCGATCCAGACCGGCATCGAACCGAACGTCGAAGCCATGCCGGGAATCCAGAAGAGCGTCCCCGTCCGCGAGACCGCGAACTGCGCCGCGCCGCTGGCGACGATCGTCGCGACGCTCTGCTGAACCGGCACGGAATCGCCCCTGGTCTCGAGCTCGACCGGATCGAAGCGCACGGCGAAGAGCGTGCCGCCGCGCGCGTACACGAGGACGCCGGGATCGAGGTAGCGTGCCTGGCTCGAGCCGCGCAGGACCACCTTGCGCGCGCCGGTGGCGACCGACACCGCCTCGATGCTGGCGTCGTCGTAGAACTCCGTCGTATCGCTCGTGTCGCAGGTGAAGAGAACCGTCTTGCCGTCCGGCAACAGATCGGGCCAGCGGTGGGTCCGCTCGTTGCGTGCCGATTCGAGCGTGGTCAATGGCTTCACCTCGCCGCCGCCGTCCGCGACGCGCAGCAGTGGCTCCGCCGCGTCCGGCGAGAAGACGATCGTGCCGTCGGGCAACCAGACCGCGCCCCGCGTCTGCGCGCCGGACTTGGCGATCGCGAGCGACGGGCCTCCTTCGACCGCGATACGCCGCATCTCGTTGCCGGCGAAGAAACCGACCCACTTCCCGTCCGGCGAGAAAAAGGGCGCCTCCGCGCCTTCCGTTCCGGGCAGGCGTCGCCAGTCGACCTGGCCGAGCTCGCCGTAGAAGATGACGCGCTCCCCCTTGTCGGAGCTCGCGGCGAGAACGCGACGCGTCCCGTCCGCCGAGATCGCCACCGTCGGCGTGTCGGACTCCGCGAAGTGCCAGCCGGCCGGCAGCGCGAGCGGGAAGCGCATCTCGGCCTCGGGGTGAGCCTCCGGACGGAGCAGAAGCGCCCCGATCGCCAGGCCGAGCACGAGCGCCACCGCGCCGCTCGCCAGCAGAGGCATCGGGCTCGGCCGACCCGGAGCCGCACCGGCGGCTGACGGCGGCGCCGTCGCTTCCTCGCTCCTGCCCGCCAGCACCTCCGCGATCACGATGCGCGCGTCGGCGATGTCGTGCAGGCGGTTCTTCGGCTGCCGCTCGAGGCAGCGGCGCAGCAGGCGGCGGATTGCCGGCGGCGTCGAATCGGGCAGCGCCTTCCAGTCGACCTCCTGTCGCAGGACGCCCGCGAGGACGTCCGAGACCAGCTCGCCCTCGAACAGGCGCCGGCCGGAAAGCATCTCGTAGAGCACCACGCCGAAGGCCCAGATGTCCGCGCGCTTGTCGACCGGCAGCCCGCGCGCCTGCTCCGGCGCCATATAGGCGGCGGTGCCGAGGATGACGCCGTGTACCGTCGCGCCGAGGGTCAGGGTCGGCGACTTCGCGAGCTCCGAGCTGCCGCCGGAAGCTGACGCCATCGGGTCCATCGCCTTCGCCAGGCCGAAGTCGAGAACCTTGACCTTGCCTTCCGTGGACGCCTTGATGTTCTGGGGCTTGAGATCGCGGTGAATGATGCCCTTGTCGTGCGCCTCTTCGAGCGCCTCGGCGAGCTGGCGCGCGATGGCGAGGGCCTCTTCGACCGGAAGCGCACCGGGCTCGAGCCGGTCGGCGAGCGTCGGGCCTTCGACGAGCTCCATCGCCAGCGCCCGCACGCCGCCCTCTTCCTCGATGCCGAAGATCGAGGCGATGTTCGGATGGTGGAGCTGGGCGAGCAGCTTCGCTTCGCGCTCGAAGCGGGAGAGTCGCTCCGGATCCTCGAGGAAGGCCTGCGGCAGCACCTTGACCGCGACGTCGCGTTCGAGCTTCGTGTCGCGCGCCCGCCAGACCTCCCCCATCCCGCCTTCGCCCAGCTTGGCGGTGATGCGGTAGTGCGCGATCGAACGGCCGATCCAGTCGGAGGACACGGCTTCCTTCCCGGCAAGCGACCCGATCGGCTGCCGGTGGAGCACGAAGTGTAGTCGAGAACGGCGGCGGGCCGCACGCCCGGCGACTCAGGGCTTCGGCGGCGCCTGCAGCTTCGCCTCCCAGCCGACCAGCCACTCGAGCTGACGCGGCGCGGCGACGTCGGTCCGGCGGCTGATCAGGGCGAGTCGCCCTCCCGGTCCCGCGTCGAAGTTGCGGAAAGGCGCGGTTCGCAGCACGTAGGGCCCGCGACGCAGCTCGCGCGGCGTGCCGGCGCGGAAGCCGCTCGCGGTGTCGACGTCGACCGACCAGATCGCGCCGTCGCGGCTGTAGAGGACGCTCCTGCCGTCGCGCGACCAGACCGGCACCTGGCCGCCGTCGGTCGACACCTGCCACTTCTCCTGCCCGTCGGGAAAGGTCGCGACGAAGATCTCGTCGGTGCCGGTTTCGATCGAGGTATAGGCCACGAAGCGCCCGCTCGGATCGAGTGCCCCGCCGTATTGTCCGCCGGGAGCGGCGACGATCCGTTGCTCCTGTCCCCCTCCGATCGGCACCCGGTAGAGGCCCATTTCGCCGCGCAGGTCGCTGACCAGGATCTCGCGGCCATCGCGCGTCCAGTCGCAAGCCACGTTCAGGTCGGTGCCGTTCCAGGCGACGATCTCGTCGGCGGCGCCCTCCACTCGCTTGCGGAAGACTTTGTGCACCCGCTCCTGCGATCCCCCGGTATAGGCGATCCAGGCGCCGTCGGGGGACCAGACGGGGAGCGCCGAGCCGGCGACGAAAGTGATGCGCGACATTCCGCGCGAGGCGAAGTCGTAGCGCCAGATCTCGTCGTCGCCCCCCTGCCCCGAGCCGATGTCGAGGGCGAGCGAGCGGCCGTCCGGCGAGAAGCGCGGGTACCAATAGTGCTTCTCGGGCAACGGGAGCGCCGCCACCGACCCGTCGGCTTCGACGATCACCACCTGGCTCTGCTCGATCAGGGCATCCGCGGGGACGTAGGCGAGCACCCCCCCCTGGCCGGCGGCAAAGAATCCGGCGCCGCTCGACGGCTCGCCGGCGACGTTGTCGAGCAGCACCTGCTCCGCTCCGGTACGCGTGGCGCTCCGGGCGTCGAACGGGAGCGCGAGCAGCGTCGCCCGGCGTTGCAGGAGGAGCGTCGCGGGAGGCGCGAAGCGCGCCATCCACGCCCCCTCGAAGATCACCTTGCGCTCGCCGCTCTCGACGTTCACGACTTCGATGCGCGCGTCGTCGTACGAGTTCGGGCTGCCGGCGCTGCCGACCGTGAAGAGCACCCAGGGCGTCCCCGGAATCGCCCACGGCCAGCGGTGGGTCCGCTCGCCCTTGGCGCGATCGAGCGACGTCAACGGCTCGGCGCGCCCGCCGCTTTCGCGCACCTTCGAGAGACCCGAGGAATAGGTCTGGGTGAAGACGATCCACCCTGATTCCGTCCAGGTGGCGCCGCGATAGGAGTTCACATTGGCGACATCGGTGACGGCGCCGCCGTCGAGGGCGAGCTTCCGGATGCGGCCATCGACGTAGAAGCCGAGCGAGCGGCCGTCGGGAGAGAAAAACGGCTGCGAGGCACCGCGCGTACCCTCGATCGGAGTCACCTCGGCGCGGTCGATCCGGCGCAGGTAGAGCTGCCGGCCCTCGGGGCCCTCGGCCTCGAAGGCCAGCCGGGTGCCGTCGCGCGACAGGTCGAGCACCGGCGTCTCGTCGGAGGCGAGCACGTGGTTCGCGGGCGCCGCGACGCTGATGGCCAAGAGCCGGTCGGGCGCAGCGACGGCCGTCGAGGTCGAGCGCAAGCGCGGGATCCAGAGCCAGGAGGTGCCGAAAGCCAGAGCGAGGAGCGCCCAGGGGAGCGACGCTTTCCAGCGCGCCGGAGCGGCGGCGGCCGGCCGGTCCTGGCGCGCGGTCGGCGCCGTCGATGCCACCGGCGACGCCAGCGCGATCCGCGCCTCACCGATGTCGCGCAGCCGCAGCTTCGGGTCGCGCTCGAGGCAGCGCTCGACGAGCCGCCGCACGGCCGGAGGCACGGTCGCCGGCAGGGCGTCGAAGTCGATCTCCTGCCGGAAGACGGCGCCGAGCGTCTCGGGAACGGTCTCGCCGTCGAACAGGCGCTTGCCCGTCGAGCATCTCCCAGAGCACGACGCCGAAGGCCCAGATGTCGGCGCGCCGGTCGACGCTCTTGCCCGCCGCCTGCTCCGGCGCCATGTAGGCGGCGGTGCCGAGGATCATCCCCATCTGCGTCGCGCCGAAGGTGAGCGTCGGCGACTTCGCGAGCTGCGACGCCGAGCCCGGCACCCGACGCCGTTCGCCAGCCGGATCCATCGCCTTCGCGAGGCCGAAGTCGAGAACCTTCACTTTCCCGTCGATCGACGCCTTGATGTTCTGCGGCTTGAGATCGCGGTGGACGATCCCCTTCTCGTGGGCCTCCTCCAGCGCTTCGGCGATCTGGCGGGCGATCGAGAGGCTCTCGGCGAGCGGCAACGGCCCCGCTTCGAGGCGATCCGCCAGCGTCGGCCCTTCGACCAGCTCCATGACGAGGGCGCGCGTGCCGTCCGACTCCTCGAGACCGAAGATCGAGGCGATGTTCGGGTGATGGAGCTGCGCGAGCAGCTGCGCCTCGCGCTCGAAGCGCGCCAGCCGCTCCTTGTCCTCGGTGAACTCGGCCGGCAGGACCTTGATGGCGACCTCGCGCTTCAGCTTGGTGTCGGTGGCGCGATAGACCTCACCCATACCGCCTTCACCGAGCTTGGCGGTGATCTCGTAGCCGCCCAGGCGACTTCCGGGTCCCACCGTCACTGCAGCTCCGCGACCCAGATGTCGCCCTCGGTGCCGGTCTCGGACCAGGAGAGCCAGCGGTCGTCGCGGCTCACGCCGACGCTCTCGCCAGTCGCATACCCGCCGACGGTGACGAGCCGGCGCGGTTCGCCCTTGCCGGGATCGACCAGCCAGATGCCGCGAGAGTCGCGCACCACGAGACGGCGGCTGTCGGAGAGCCACGCCGGGACACGCCACCGCTCGCCGGACCCGAGCTTCACGATCTGGTACGACTTCGAGCCGAGCTCGTGCACGGCGACGTCCTCGATCACTCCGTCGTCGCGCAAGATGATTCCAGCCAGCCGTCGGCCGTCCTGCGACCAGGAGAGCGGCCAGAAGCGCTGATCCGCCGAGACCTGCGGCAATGGCGTCGGCACCGCCGGGCGAACGCCCGAAGCGAGGTCGAGCATCTGCCCGCCGCTCTGGATGGTCGAGAAGGCGAGCCGCTTGCCGTCCGGCGAAAAGAGCGGGAAATTCGCCGTCCCCGGCTGGATGTCGGTCACCTGCTCGAGGCCGCTGCCGTCGGGTCGGATCAGCCAGATCTGATAGCTGCCGGAGCGATCGGAGTAGAAGGCGATGCGCTGGCCGTCCGGCGACCAGTTCGCGCCGCGATCGCGAAAGGCGTCGTCGGTCAGCCGCAGCGACTGACTGCCGTCGATCCGCGCCACGAAGAGGTCCTCCTGCTCGCCGATCCGGTTGACCACGACCCGCTGGCCGTCCGGCGAGAGCTGGTGATCGCGGATCGGCTGCGTTCCTCCCAGCACCTGGACCGGCGGACCGGAGAGCCGGCCGGTTGCCGCGTCGAGCGGGGCACGGTAGAGCGTGCTGCGCCAGTCGAGACTGCCGTAGGCCAGCCGCTTGCCGTCGCGGGAGAACGAAATACCGCCCGCCCAGAGCGACGGCGTGGTCAGCGGCTCCGGAGTCTCGAGCGGCTTGCCGCTCGCTTCGTCGATCGCGACCCGCCAGAGGTTCATCGTGCCGCCGCGGTTGCTGGCGAAGTAGAGGAACCGCCCGTCGGGCGACCACTCCGGGCTCCAGTCGAGCGCGGTGTCGTTGGTCACGTCGCGCCCGAGAGTCTCCGCCTCCGAGCCGTCCGCGGCGACCGTGTAGATGTCGCGCTGCCCGCTGCCCTCGCGCAGCCCCCAGAAGGCGATGCGCTGGCCGTGCGGCGACCAGCGCGGCTGCATCACGTCGCCGGTGCGCGAGATCTCCCGCTTCGCACCGCTCGCGACGTCGATCGCCCAGAGGCCGCGCACCGCGCCGGCGCGATCGGTCGGCGAGAGAAAGTCGCCGGCAGCGACTGCGAGCGCCTTGCCGTCCGGCGACCAGGTCGGAAAGAAGCCGAAGTCCGAGAGCCTCCGGACCGACTCGCCCGAGGTGTCCATCAGGTAGATGCCGCCGCCGTTGCGCTCGGAACGGAACGCGATCTGCTCGCCGTTGGGCGAGAACGCCGGCTCCCGGTCGTCGACCCCGGAATCGGCGGTCAGTGCGGAGGAGACGCGCGCGCCGACGCGCTGGATCATGATCTCGCTCCGCCCGTCGGCGATTCGCGTGAAGACGACGTCCTTGCCGTCCGGCGAGAGAGTGGGCTGCGACTCGACGCCGGGCGCGTCGGTGAGCTGCCGGAAGCGGGTCGCCACCGGTGCCGCAGGCCCCGCCGACACCGCGGGCGTGCCCGCGCGGCGACCGAGGCGATAGGCGCCGAAGGCGAGCAGCGCCGCGCCCGCGCACAGGCCGGCGAGGAGCACTCGGGAACGCAGCAACGCAGCGGAATCGACGGCCGCAGGCGCCGGAGTCGCGGCGATGCCCGGCGTCTCTACCCGGCCAGCGAGGAGATCCTCGATCACCAGGCGCGCGTCGGCGATGTCGTGCAGACGGTTCTTCGGATTGCGCTCGAGGCAGCGGCGCAGCAGGCGCCGCAGCTCGGCGGGCGTGCCGGGCGGCAGCCGGTCGAGATCGATCTCGGCGCGCAGCACCGCCGCCAGCGTGTCGCCGACGCTGTCGCCCGCGAAGAGCGTCGCGCCGGTGAGCATCTCGAAGAGAACGACGCCGAACGCCCAGATGTCGGCGCGCTTGTCGACCGCGAAGCCCTTCGCCTGCTCGGGTGCCATATAAGCGGCGGTGCCGAGGATCAGGCCCTGTACCGTCGCTCCGATCGTCAGCGTCGGCGACTGCGCCAGCTGCGAAGCGGCGCCGGACCCCGAGACCGCTCGCGCCGGATCCATCGCCTTGGCGAGACCGAAGTCCAGGACCTTCACCTTTCCGTCGACGGAAGCCTTGATGTTCTGCGGCTTGAGGTCACGGTGGACGATGCCCTTGTCGTGCGCCTCCTCGAGTGCCTGCGCGATCTGCAGCGCGATCGCGAGGCTCTCCTGGAGAGGCAGTGACCCGGCTTCGAGGCGTTCCGCGAGCGTCGGTCCCTCGACGAGCTCCATGACCAGGGCGCGCGTGCCGTCCGACTCCTCGAGTCCGAAGATCGAGGCGATGTTCGGGTGGTGCAGCTGGGCCAGCAGCTGCGCCTCGCGCTCGAAGCGCGCCAGTCGCTCCTTGTCCTCGGTGAAGGCCGCCGGCAGCACCTTGATCGCGACGTCGCGCTTGAGCTTCGTGTCGGTCGCCCGGTACACCTCCCCCATCCCACCTTCGCCGAGCTTGGCGGTGATCTCGTAAGAGCCGAGGCGGGAGCCGATCATCGCCCTAACGCGCTCCGGTGATCAGGTAGAGCTCGGTCGAGACGCGGATGAAGGAATAGGCGGCGAACCGGCCATCGTCGGTGATGTGAACGGGGCCGAGTCGGAAGACGCCCGAGCTGTCGGCCGCAGCGAGCGTCGTCCAGGGCGTGATCTCACCGGTGGCGAGGTTCAGGCAATCGATCGCGAGGGGCAACGAAGTCGGCCGCGCGACGTAGATCGATCGGCCATCCGGCGTCCACCCGGCAGGCTCGTCGCCCGGACGGGCTCCCGGCACGGGAACGGCCGAGTTGCCGCTGACCGAGCGCAGCATCATCCGGCCGTCCGCCTCCACGACGACGACGTGCTCGCCGTCCGGAGACGGCCGGATGCCGAACAGCGTGATCTTGATTCCCTCCGGAGAGATCGCCCGCGCCACCGGTGGGCCGTCGATCCGGCGTTGAAAAAGCTGGATGCGCTTGCCCGGCAGCTGACCGAGCCCGAGAAAGCTCTTGCCGTCGGGCATGAAGGTCGCCCACGCCTGGTAGCGGACGCCGTCGCTCTCCAGCTCGCGCGGCTGCCCCGCGCCGGTCGGCACCAGGGTCAGCTTCGGATGCTCGCCGAAGGAGTCGCGCACCATCGAGCGCCCAGCGGCCGTCCGGCGTCAGGGCGAAGCCCTTCCCTTCGCCGATCCGGACCGCCGGCGAGCCATCCGTGCCGCGAACGTAGAGCGCGTAGCCGTCGGCGACCTGCAGCTGCTGCTCCTCGAAGAGCAGCGCGCGGCCGTCGGCCGAGAAGCTGTCGGGGAACGACCAGTCGAACAACCCGAGCCGCCGTTCGTCGGCGCCGCCGATCGTCTTGCCCATCAGCTCCCGCGTGATGGAGCCGTGTACCGCGAGGATCCGGCCGTCGGCCGCCGCGTCGCCGAACAGCGCTCTCCCCGGCAGGGCGAGCAGGATCCTCGGCGCCGCTCCCGCGCGGAAAGCCCGCAGCGCTCCCGTATTCTGGTCGGAGGACCAGAGCTCGCTGCCGTCCGGTGACCACGCCAGGCCCTCGAGAGGCTCGGCGGAGGAAAGCGCCTGGATCTTGCCGTGCCGGTCGATGATCGACGGCACCGCGGTGTTGTCGCCCCGATCCGGGTGATCGAGGAACCCGATCGAGTTGCCGTCGGCGCTCACCCGCACGTCGCTGATCCAACCCGGCGTCGCCCGCACGAGCGTGCCGACCGGGTACTCGAGGCGGCACTCCGTCGCCGACGAAGTGCGCCACCGCCAGCTGATTGCCGTCGGGGGACCAGTCGGCGCTGACCACGTTCTCCAGCAGATGGCGCGGCGCCCCGCCATCGAGCGGCACGGTCGCCAGCGTGCCGAGGCTCTCGCGGCCGACCGTCGGGTGAAACCCGACGCTCACCGCCAATTCGCCCTTCGACGAGACGCTCAGGAGCGCCGTGCCGGCGAGACCCAGCGAGCGGCGCGTCGGGGCTGCCGACCCGGCCGACGTAGACGTCGATGGGGCGGCCGTCCCAGGCCGCCGAGTAGACGATCGTTTGCCCGTCCGGCGCAAAGCGCGCCGCCGTGATGGCGCCGTGGCGGTGCGTCAGTTGCGCGATACTGATCGTCGTCGCCTTCGCAGGCGAACCGAGCCGGCCGATCGCCAGGCCGGCGAGGAGAGCGACCAGCGCGGCGGCGGCAGCGACCAGCCAGGGCCGGCGCGCCGGAGTTGTCGCGCGAGCCGCTGCCGCCCGGCCTCCGGCTCGGCGGCGCGCTCCTCGAGCTCGAGGCTCGCGTCGCCGATGTCGCGCAGGCGGCGCTTCGGGTCGCGTTCGAGGCAGTGGCGCACCAGCTCGCGCACGCGAGGCGGCGTCGAGGCCGGCAGGAGCGCGAGGTCGATCGGCTTGCGCATCACCGCCGAAAGGGTGTCGACCACGCTCTCCTCGGCGAAGAGCCGCTCGCCACTCAGCATCTCGAAGAGCACCACGCCGAAAGCCCAGATGTCGGCGCGCTTGTCGACCGCGCCGCCGCGCGCCTGCTCGGGCGCCATGTAGGCCGCCGTGCCGAGGATCATCCCCTCGAGCGTGTTACCGAGCGTCAGGGTCGGCGAGTGCGCGAGATCCTGGGCCGTCGCGCCGCTCCCCGACTCCATCGCCTTGGCCAGGCCGAAGTCGAGGACCTTGACCTTGCCGTCGGCGGTGAGCTTGATGTTCTGCGGCTTGAGGTCGCGGTGGACGATGCCCTTCTCGTGCGCCGCCTCGAGCGCCTCGGCCATCTGGCGCGCGATGGCCACGCTCTCCTCGAGCGGCAGCCTCCCCTGCTCCATCCGCTCCGCCAGCGTCGGTCCTTCGACCAGCTCCATGACCAGGGCGCGCACGCCGCCCGAGTCCTCGAGGCCGAAGATGCCGGCGATGTTGGGGTGCTGGAGCTGCGCCAGGAGCTGCGCTTCGCGCTCGAAGCGCGCCAGACGCTCCTTGTCCGCCGTGAACGCCGCCGGAAGGACCTTGATCGCGACGTCGCGCCGGAGCTTCGTGTCGGTGGCGCGGTAGACCTCCCCCATGCCGCCCTCGCCCAGCTTGGCGGTGATCTGGTAGGAGCCGAGGCGGAGCCCGATCATCGCCGGCTCTCTCCCGGCTCGCCCGGCGGCGGCTGCACGAAGTTGGGAATCAAGGTGCGGGAGTCTACTCGGGAGAGGCCACGAAGGTATCGCTCATGCGGCCGCTCTCGGCTGCGCCACCGAGCGCCGCGAATCGCGTACCGAGATGGGCGACGACGAGCGCCGCCGCCAGCAGCCCCAGCGCGGTGAGCGCGCGGTCGAAGAAGACGCTGACGAAGTCGCGCTGCGGGCGATCGGGAAGCACCCTGAGCAGCGCCGGCCGGCGCGGCTGCAGCGGCCGCGGAGCCTTCCCGCCGAGCCAGAGCAGGCGCACGCGGACGAACCGCGCCAGTTGCTCGGTCGTGTCGACCGGGCAGATCCAGTGGCAGAAGGGACGCGCCCAGAAAATCGAGACCAGGACGACGAGGACGAGGATCGTGACCTGAAACCCCGAGCCCGTGCCGCGAAAGGCCGTGCCGAAGATCTCGTAGCTCGCCGCCCCCGGGCTCCGGTACGCGAGACCCAGAAGCACCGCCAGCCAGAGCAGCACCCGCTTGACCCAGAGAAAGAGAAGGGTCGACGGGACGCGCCGCTTCTTCGCTCCGCCGGCGAGCCCCACCAGCTCCTGCGCCGCCCCGAAGGGGCAAATCCAGGGGCAGTAGGGATTCTTGCCGGTGCGCTGGAAAGCGAGCAGCAGGTAGCCGAAGAGCAGGTAGCCGTAGAGGTGCGTCCGCCACGATGGAAAGTCGCCGCTCAGCACCTGGATCGGAAACGAGATCGTCCACGGGCGGTTGAACAGGAAGCCGATGGTCGCGAGGCTGGCGAGCAGCGTCACGGCGCGCAGCGTCTTGAGCGGATTCCCCTTGAGCCCGGCCCGGTTGCCGCACAGCGCGCCGGAGACCAGGAGCACGACGAGCACGATCTCCGGCGCGCCGAAGACGATCTTCTCCTTCCCGTCGGCAGCGGCCGTCGCGCCCGCCGGCAGCATCGCGACCGCGGCGCGCGTCGCCTCGGCGATGCCGCGCGACGAGGCCGTGGCGCCGGTGACCGCGTCGACGTCGCGGCCGAGCTCGAAGGGCTCGCCGACCTCACGACCGAGCAGACCGGCGAGCATCCGGCGGGTGCTGCGCAGGAGGTCGGGCGTGTCGCGGTACTCGAGAAAGGCGGTGCTGCGGATCCGGCCGTCCAGTCCGGCGCCGACCGCCACGACGATGCCGCCGCCGTAGCCCTGGCCGCGCCCCCAGCCGGCGTGGCCGACGACTTCGCCCCGGCGCTTCACCTCCCAGGCGCCGGAGGGGAGCTGGCGGAAATCGGCCATCGGCCAGGCCCTCTTCAGGAACGGCAGCAGGTCGGGCTCCGGGCGGTGTGCGCCCTGGAACCAGGCGATCGCCCAGGTGATGAGGACGAAGGCGAGGAAGGGGCGCCCGGCGCGGGCGCTCACTTCTCGCCAGTCGATTCGCCTTCCTCTGCCGGGTTGCCGCTCCACCGCCGCCATCATCGCGCGAATCCGGCGACGCCTCTCAGCGATGGACGCCGGCGAGTCCCTGCACGAGGAGGAGCTCCGAGCGCGGCTGGAATACAGAGATCAGGAGATGCGTGCCGTCGGGCGAGACGTCGAACGATTCCGGGCTCTCGTCGGGCAGGCCGCGCACGAGCGTGCGCCGGGTCGCGCGCGTGTCACGCCCGGCGACGACCTCCTGCGCCACGATGCTCGAGGTCGCGGTCAGGCTGTCGTAGTCGATCCACATGAGCGTCGACGAGCCGGGGAGCCAGCGGCTGCGCCCGACCTGGAAGGCGTTGAAGGTGTTCGTCGGCAGCTCGATGGTCGTGATCTCGAGGCCGTCCTCGAGTGCCACGACGCGCAACCGGTTGTGGTCGAGATCGACGAAGGAGACCCAGCGGCCATCGGGCGAGATCTGCGTGACGGTCTGCGTGCCGGCGACGACCTGCGTGGCGGCGGTGCCGTCGGCGCGGATCTTCCAGACTCCGGGGTGCTCGGGATTCGCCGAATTGTAGACGATCCACTGCCCGTCCGGCGTCGCGGTCGGGTTCTCCGCGTCGACGCCGTCGCGAGTGAGCTGCCGGGGGCCGCTGCCGTCGGCGGCGGCGGTCCAGATCTCGAAGTTGCCGCTCCGGTTCGAGCTCCAGAGAATGCGGCTGCCGTCGGGGGTGTAGGCGGGATCCCAGTCGTCGGCGGCGGCGTCCGTCACCGGCCGAACCGCGCCGCTCGAGCGCTCGAGCTCCCAGAGATCGAGGTTGCCGCCGCGATCGGAGTTGAACAGCAGGCGCTTGCCGTCGGGCGAATAGACTGGCTGGCGGTCGACGATCTCGCCGCGCGTCAGCCAGTGGCGGGCTTCGCGGCTCGCCGGCGCCTCGCTTCCGTCCAGCGGCACTTCGGTGAGGTTCTGCGGCGGCGCCACCTGGTCGACGACGACCTGCCCCGCTCCGACGACGTCGAGACCGGTCGACGGCTGGCGCAGCGAAACGAGCGTCGTTGCCACACCGCTGGCGATACTGACGCGCCGCAGCCGGGACCCTCCCCGGCCCGACTGGGTGATCGCTTCCGAAACCACGATCGCGTCCGGTCCGCTCCAGCTCCAGCCCCCGAGCAGCACGCCACCGCCCGGCTGGTAGAGGGTGCGCCGCGCGCCGGAGGCGGCGTCGAATTCGACGATCGACTGCTGCGCCGCGAAGTTCGAGCGCAGCTGAGACCAGGCGCCGATCGACCGGCCGTCGGGGGACCAGCGCAGTCCGAGGAGGTTGACATCGCTCGGCCGCGCCAGCTCGCGCTCCTCTCCGCCCTCGACCGCCCGCAGGACGAGGATGTCGGGCAGGCCGCTGATCGTCGACGAGCGCGTCAGGGCGATCCTCTTGCCGTCGGGCGACCAGGTCGCGGAGCTCGCGATGCCCTCGGCGATCCGCCGCGGCTGGCCGCCGACGCTCGACACGCGGTAGAGCTCGAAGGGCGGCGCCGGGCCGCGCAGGAAGAGAAGGCTGCTGCCGTCCGGGGAGAACGCGGGCTTCGTGTCGTAGGGGCCTGCCGTGAGCGCGACCTCCTCGCCGGTCGAGAGCTGCTTGATCCAGATCCGCGACTGGCCGTCGCGCAGCGACTCGAAGGCGATCGTCTTACCGTCCGGCGACGAGCTCGGCACCCCGTCGCGGCCGCTGTAGGTCAGCGACACCAGCCGCGGCGGATCCGGCGGCGGCGAAGCCAGGGGACCGCGGCCGACGAGCATGCCGGCCGTACCCGCGACGAGCGCCACGCCGACAAGAAGCAACCAGCGATTCACCCGCGCAGCACGCGGCAGTGGCGGCACGGCCTCCGGCAAGCTGCCGGCGGACGCCGTCGGGCCGTCGTCGGCTCGCCCGGACACGAGCTCCTCGAGCACGATGCGCGCGTCGGCGACGTCGTGCAGGCGGTTCTTCGGCGAGCGCTCGAGGCAGCGGCGCAGCAGTCGGCGCATCGCCGGCGGCGTCGAGGCCGGCAGCGCGCTCCAGTCGAGCTCGCGCGTCAGCACCGCCGCCAGCGTGTCGGGCACCGTGTCGGCGTGGAAGGCCCCCTGGCCGGTCAGCATCTCGTAGAGCACGACGCCGAAGGCCCAGATGTCGGCGCGCTTGTCGACCGGCAGGCCGCGCGCCTGTTCCGGCGCCATGTACGCCGCCGTTCCCAGGATCACTCCCTGCGCCGTGGCGCCGAGCGTGATCGTCGGCGAGTGCGCGAGCTGCGAGGCCGAGGCGGGGCCGGAGGCCGTCGCGTCCATCGCCTTGGCGAGGCCGAAGTCGAGGACTTTGACTTTCCCTTCGATGGAAGCCTTGATGTTCTGAGGCTTGAGGTCCCTGTGGACGATTCCTTTCTCGTGCGCCTCTTCCAGCGCCTGAGCGATCTGCACCGCGATGGAGAGGCTCTCATTGAAGGGCAGAAGTCCCTGCTCGAGGCGCTCCGCCAGAGTCGGGCCCTCGACCAGCTCCATGACGAGCGCGCGCCTGCCGTCCGACTCTTCCAGTCCGAAGATCGAAGCGATGTTGGGATGGTGGAGCTGCGCGAGCAGCTGCGCCTCGCGCTCGAACCTGGCAAGGCGCTCCCTGTCCTCGGTGAAGGCCGCGGGCAGCACCTTGATCGCGACGTCGCGCTTCAGCTTGGTGTCGGTCGCCCGGTAGACCTCCCCCATGCCGCCCTCACCCAGCTTGGCGGTGATCTCGTAGGGGCCCAGTCTCGATCCGATCACGGGGTGCCGATCATCGGCTCAGTGGACGCCGTTGACGACCACGAGCGCGCTCAGCCCGCGGCGGTAGCGCGCCATGAAGAAGCGCGCGTCGGTGGTGACGGTGAGAAAGCCGTAGAGCACGCCACTCGGGTCGGTGGGCAGCCATTCGAATGCGAGCTCGCGGCGGCCGTTCGCCACCTCGACCCGCTCGACGCGCACCGGAAACGTGTGGTTCCAGACGAAGAGCGCGGCGCCGTCGCTCGACCACGGCGACCGCGGCCTCGCCCGTCGACGGCGCCCGGAAGATCCCGCCGCGCGCCGCTCGCGGTGTCATAGATGCCGACCCGCCGCTCGGATCCTCGCCGCCAGCGTGCGGCCGTCGGGAGAGACCACGAAATGGGCGACCCCTTCCGGCGTCACGGCGCGGGGCGGCTGCCGGCTCCCGAGGTCGAGGACGTAGCCGCGGGGAAGACCCTCCGGCGCACTCCAGAAACACGATCCGGCGGCCGTCGGCCGCCGAGGTCACGTGGTCCGTGCCGCTGCATCTCATCTCGACGTCCAGGTCGAAAGTGCGCGCCTCGCCCGCACCGGTCGGCACCGCGCGCAATTTCGTGCGATCGCGCGACTCCGTCTTGGACGAAGACCCAGCGACCGTCCGGAGTCATGCCGACGCGTTCCCGTACCGAGCGCGACCGTCGGCGAGCCGTCGCTCTCGCCATAGAAGAACTGGTATTCGCCGCCGGAGAGGAAGCTCCCGGTCGTGCCGGCGAAGAGCGCCCCGTCCGCCGAGATCCCGTCGATGGTGTCGCCGGTCCAGCCACGCGAACGTGGCGCGCGCCTTGCCGGCCAGGCGCCCTTCGAGGCCGACCGGCAGGATGTCGCTGGTCAGCAGAATCTGGCCGCCCGGAGCGACGTCCTGCAGGCGCAGCAGCGCGACCGAGCTGAACAGTCGGCGGCGCGATCCCCCGGCTCGAAAGACGTCGATGAACGCGCCCTGGTCGGCAGCGCCGAAAGAGGCGTAGACCGATCGGCCGTCCGGCGACCACGCGACGCCGTGAACGAAGTTCAGACCTCGGAGATGCGCCGGACCGCTCCGTCGGCGCCGGCGATCGGCGACGAAGCCCTGGTCGTCCTTCGGGAATCGGGTGCTCGGCGAACGCGACGCTCCGACCGTCGCTCGAGATGCGCGGCGACGAGATCCACCCCGTCGTCCGGAAGAGCACCTTGCCGACCGGGTACTCGAGCTGCTGCTGCGCTCCGCGTAGCGCACGACGGCGAAGCTCGACGCCGTCGTCGGCGATGTCGGCGTCGTAGACGTCGGCGAGCAGCTCGCGCGGGCGAGCCGCCGGCGAGGTTGGCCTGCGCCAGCGTTCCGGACCGGAGCCAGCTGCCGACGTGATGCCGGCCGAGAATCAGCGCCATTTCCCCTTTGGAGGAGATCCCGACCACGTCCGCGCTCGGCAGATCGAGCGCGCGCGAAGCGCTCGAGTCGGAACGGGTGGTCGAAGAGTGCCACGGGCAGCCCTTCCGCTCGACTCGCCGTAGACGATCGTCGTGCCGTCGGGAGCGAAGCGCGCCGAGTGGACGAAGCCTTCCTGGCGGGTGAGGAGGTGGACTCGGCGCGGCCGCGGCGCCGGCGGGCGGAGCGAGTTTCGGGCCACCACGAATCCGGCGAGCGCCGCCGGCCGAGCGCCAGCGCTCCGACGAGCCACCGGCGACGGGCCGCGACGGCGCCGGACGCCGGAGCGCCTCCGTGCGGCGCGACCTCGCTCTCGCCGCGCTCGACCTCCGCGAGGACGATCCGTGCGTCGGCGATGTCGTGCAGGCGGTCCTTCGGATCGCGCGCCAGGCAGCGGCGCAGCAGCCGCCGGATCGCCGGCGGCGTCGCCGGCGGCAGGCGCGCCCAGTCGACCGTGCGGGTGAGCACCGCCGAGAGCGTCTCGGTGACGGTCTCGGCCTCGAACAGCCGCTCGCCGGAGAGCATCTCGTAGAGCACGACGCCGAACGCCCAGATGTCGGCCCGCTTGTCGACCGGCTTCCCCTTCGCCTGCTCCGGCGCCATGTAGGCGGCGGTGCCGAGGATCACGCCTTCGATCGTCGCGCCGAGGGTGATCGTCGGCGAGTGCCCGAGCTGGCTGGGGGTGGAGGTGCCGCCGCTCGCCTCGACGGCCTTCGCCAGACCGAAGTCGAGGACCTTTACCCTGCCGTCGTCGGCGACCTTGATGTTCTGCGGCTTCAGATCGCGATGGACGATCCCCTTCTCGTGCGCCGCCTCGAGCGCTTCGGCAATCTGGCGCGCCACCGACAGGGATTCGTCGAAGGGAAGCGCTCCCGACTCCAGTCGCTCTGCCAGCGTCGGGCCTTCGACGAGCTCCAGGACAAGCGCGCGCGTGCCGCCGGCATCCTCGAGCCCGAAAATCGAAGCGATGTTCGGGTGATGGAGCTGCGCGAGCAGCTGCGCCTCGCGCTCGAAGCGCGCTAGCCGCTCGCGGTCCTCGGTGAAGGCCGCCGGCAGAACCTTCACCGCGACCTCGCGACGAAGCCGGGCGTCCGTGGCGCGGTACACCTCTCCCATGCCGCCGGCGCCGAGCTTGCCGGTGATCTCGTACGGACCGAGGCGATCGCCCGCCGAGAGCGTCACGGCCGCCCGCCCCCGCTCGCGCCCTTCGTCTCGTCGAGCGTCATCAGCCAGATGTCCGACTCGTCGGCGCGCTCGATCCAGGTGAGCCAGCGGCCGTCGACCGTGGCGCTGACGTTGTCGATCTTGCGGCCGGCGGGCGCGGTATAGAGCCGCTGCGTTTCTTCACTTCCCACCCCGCCCAGCCGCAGCTCGGCGCCGAGCGAGAAGAGGATGCGCTCGCGATCGACGAAAGCGATGCTGAACCCGAGGTGCGGCAGGCGGCTCCAGGGAACTTCCCGATAGTCGCCACGAGCGATGGAGTAGACCTCGATGGCTTCGTTCTGCCCGGCTTGCGCGGCGGTTCCCGCGAGCAACGAACCATCCGGCGACCAGGCGAGCGGCCAGAACTGGACGCCCGGCGCGACGGGCGGCAGCGGACTGCTGGACCGCTGTCGCGACGCCGGCGCGCGACGTCGAAGAGGAAGCCCCCCTTCTCGTTGTTGTAGGCGGAGATCGTCGCCCCGTCGGGCGACCAGATCGGAGTCGACAGCCCCGGCCCGGCCGGCAACGACTGCCAGCCGCCGCCGTCGGGGCGGACGGCGGCGAGGCTCGAGCCGCCCCGGGTGGTCTGGAACACGATCCAGTCCTCCTTCGCCGAGAAAGTCCCCTGGCGATTGCGATCGGTGCCCTCGGTGAGCTGCCGGTAGCCGGTGCCGTCGGAACGCACCAGATTCAGCTGCTGGGGCGGGTCCTCGTTGGTGAAGAGGATCCAGTCGCCGTCGGGCGAGAGCACCTGCTCGCGCAACTCGAACGAGCCGCTGAAGACCGGCGCCGGAGCGCCGGCGAGCTGGTGCCGCGCGAGGTCGTACGAGGCGCGCAGGATCTCCGTCTGCGCGTTGCGATCGACGAAGGCGAGACGGCGCCCGTCGGCCGAAAGGGCGAAGGGCCCGGCCCAGCTCGACGGCGCGGTGATCGGCTCGGGCTCGCCGCGCGACCTGCCGTCGGCGCGTCTCGATCGGAATCCGCCAGAGGTTGAACGTTCCACCGCGGGTCGAAGCGAAATAGAGCCAGCGGCCGTCGTGCGACCAGACCGGCGCCCAGTCGAGCGCCGGATCGTCGAGAATCGAGACGGCGGCCTCCGGGGCGCTCTGCGAGCCATCCGCCGCCACGCTCCAGAGGTCGCGCTGGAAGCCTTCGCCGCGCAGGCCCCAGAACGCGATCCGCCGGCCGTCGGGCGACCAGGTCGGCCCCATCGCGTCGTGGAAGCTCGCCCGGCGACGCTGTCCGGACTCGACGTTGACCACCCAGAGCTCGCTCGTCGAGTTGCGCGAGGTCGGCAGGTCCAGGCGCTCGGTGACGAACGCCAGCTCCCGGCCGTCCGGCGACCACGCCGGCGCGTACCCCGAGTCCGCGATCCTCCGCCGCGACTCGCCGGTGGCGCCGATCACGAAGATGCCGCCGCCGCAGTCGGAGCGGAAGGCGATCGACCGTCCGTCCGGCGAGAAGGCGGGGTCGAGGTCGTCCTGGTCGCAGTCGGCGGTGAGAGGAATCGCCTTCGTGCCGTCGACGCGCTGCAGGAAGAGATCGAGATCCCCGCCGTCGCGCTTCACGAAGACCAGGCTCTCGCCGTCCGGCGACAGGCTGGGACTCCCCTCCCCGCCGGGCGCCTTGGTCAGCTGGCGGAAGGACGGGCGGAGCAACGGCGTCGCCTGCGGGCCCGTCGCGCAGCGCGAGGGCGCCGAGGACGGCGCCCGCCGCGAGGCCGGCGCCGACGAGCGCCACCGCGACGACCAGGCGCCGGCGCCCCGCCGGTGCGTCGGTCGCGACAGCGCGTCCCGAGCGCTCCGAGGCCGATCCGCCGCTCGCCAGCGATTGCAGATCGAAGGCGAGGTCGCGCGCCGACTGGAAGCGCTCGCCGGGGCGCTTCTCGAGGCAGTGCTGGACGAGCCGGACGACCGACGGCGAGAGTTTCTCCTCGAGCCGTTCGAGGTCCGGCGGATCCTCGCGCAGGATCGCCGTCATCGTCTCGACCGCCGAGTCGCGCGCGAAAGCGCGATGGCCGGTCAGCATCTCGTAGAGCACGACGCCGAGCGAGAAGAGGTCCGAACGCGAATCCGCCGCCTCGCCGCGCACCTGCTCGGGGGCCATGTAGCCCACGGTTCCGAGCACGGCGCCGGGCTCGGTGGCCGGCGCGCGCGTCGGCGCCGCGTGCAGCTGGCTGCCGGAGTCGGCGAAGCTGGACTGCCGCGCCAGGCCGAAGTCGAGGATCTTCACCTGCCCGTTGGCGGTCAGGAAGAGATTGTCGGGCTTGAGATCGCGGTGGACGATGCCGCGCTCGTGCGCCGCGGCGAGTCCGCGCGCCACCTGGGCGGCGATCTCGAGCGCCTTGCGCGCCGGAAGCGCTCCCGCCTCGAGCCGCGCGCGCAGCGTCTCGCCGTCGAGCAGCTCCATGACGGCGAAGGCGGTCTCGCCCTCGCGGCCGAAATCGAAGATGGCGAGGATGTTCGGATGCGAGAGCGCCGCCACCGCCTTCGCCTCGCGCTCGAAGCGGGCCAGCGCGTCGGCGTCGCCGGCGAGGTGCGCCGGCAGCACCTTGATCGCCACCTCGCGCTCGAGCTTCGAGTCGCGCGCCCGGTACACCTCTCCCATGCCGCCTTCGCCGAGCTTGGCGATGATCTCGTAGGGGCCGATCCGATTGCCGGGAGCGACGGTCACGGCGCGATTTCCGAAAGAGACAAGGCCGCCATCCTATGGGAGGCGCCGCGGAATCGGGCGCCAGCGAGTGCGGCGACTCGTGGGCGCCAGCCTCAGGGCGATTTCCGGACCGGCGGCAGGGCGCCGGGCACGCCGTCGGCGACCTGGATCGAAACGGTTTCCGCTCCGGTCGAGAGCGCAAGGCGCGTTCCGTCGGGCGACACCCCGAACGACTCGGTCACGTAATCGGGCGAGAAGCCGGCGACCGCTCGCCGCGTCGAGGCCGTGTCGCGGTCGGGCGCGAACTCCTGCTGGTAGATGCCCGAGAGCCCGTGTTCGTCTTCGCCGACGAAGAAGATCGTGCGGCTGTCGGGCGACCAGCGCGCTCTGCCCCAGGTGATCGCCGGCGCGCCCAGCGTGTACCGCACCTCGATGGTGAGCGGCAGGAGACGCCCGGAGTCGACTTCGACGAAGCGCAGGATGTTGCGCATGTTGAAGCGGTCCTGCTCGATCCAGTAGGCGTAGTGGCCGTCGGGGGAGGCGTCGGACAGCGCCGGATTCGCCGCCCGTTGCAGCAACGTGGCGCCGGAACCATCGGGGTGGATCTTCCAGAGGCCGAACTTGTCGGGGTTGCCGCTCCAGTAGACGATCCAGGCGCCGTCGCGCGTCGCAATCGGGTTCTGCGCGGAGATGCCGTCCCGGCTCACCTGGCGGGCGCCGCTCCCGTCGGCGTTGGCGCTCCAGATCTCGAGCTTGCCGCTCTCGCGGCTGCTCGACCAGAGGATCTGCCGGCCGTCCGGCGAGTAGGCCGGATCCCAGTCGGGCGCCGGGTCGTCGGTGATCTGGTGCACGACGCCGGTGGTGCGGTCGATCGTCCAGAGGTCGAGGTTGCCGCCGCGATTCGAGGAGAAGAGGATCTTGCTGCCGTCGGGCGAGTACGTCGGCTGACGGTCGATCGCGCTCCCGGTTGCGAATCGGCGCGGGGCGGAGGCGTTCTTCGCCGCGCCGAGCTCGAACTCGAGCAGGTTCTGCCGTCGCAGCCGCTGACCAAAGATCAGGCGGCCGGGGGCGAGCACATCGAGCTGCGAGACTTCGGCGAGCGTGGAGTTGAGGAGCGACAAGCCCGTCGCTCCAGAACAGCGTCCGACGAGCGCCCGAAGAGACGTCGCAGCTCCTCACGCCGCTGCCCGATCCGATCAGATCGCCCATCACGCCGGGCGACTGCACGTAGAAGAGCGTCCGTCCGGATCCCGACCATGCGATGCCTCCCATCGCGGACGCCGCCTTCCCTTGCGGGATGGCGGTCACGCGTCCGCTCTCCACGTCGACCGTCTGCAGCGCCCAATCCTCCGCGGAGAAAGTGCCGGAGGCGAATGGCGATCAAGCGGCCGTCGGGCGACCAGCGCGGCGAGTGCAGCAGCCGGTCTCCGAGGTCGACCAGGATCCGCTCGCGTCCCGTCGCGAGGTCGAGCGTCCCGATCTGGGCGACCGAACGCTCCGCCTCGCGGGTGCGCGCGAAGACGATTCGCCGGCCGTCCGGCGACCAGTCGGCCGCCGTCGCGTTGTCGACCAGCCGCCGCGGCTCGCCCCCGACGAGTGCGGTGCGAAAGACCGCCTGCGAGGTTCCGAGGTCGCGGACGAAGAGCAGGCTCGAGCCGTCGGGGGAGAACCGCGCGTGGCCGTCGGGACCCGAGGTCAGCGGCTCCTCGCCGCCGCCGACGAGCTGGCGTATCCAGATCCGCGAGATTCCGTCTCGCCGCGAGGTGAACGCGACCAGCTTGCCGTCGGGCGAGGCAGCCGGATCGCTGTCGGCGCCCGAGTAGGTCAGCGGGTGGATGCGGATCGGCTCCGCTTCGGCCGGGCGACGCATCCGCCCCGCGATCGCCGCGCCGAGCAGGGCCCCGGCGACGACGGAGGCGACCGCGATCGCGACTCCGAGGCCGAGACTCGAGCTCCTGCCGCTCGGCGCCGGCATCGCCTCGACGTGCCCCTCCACTCCCGCGCCCGAGCCCAGCGCCTCGAGCGCCAGGCGTGCCTCCCCGATGTCGCGCAATCGCTGGCGGGGCTCGCGCTCGAGGCAGCGCGCCAGCAGGCGGCGGAGGGCGGCCGGCGTCGTCGCCGGCAGGCGATCGAGATCGATCGGCTTGCGCATCACGGCCGAGAGCGTGTCGACGACGCTCCCTTCCGCGAAGAGGCGTTCCGCCGTCAGCATCTCGTAGAGCACCACGCCGAACGCCCAGATGTCCGCCCGCTTGTCGATCGCCCCGCCGCGCGCCTGCTCGGGCGCCATGTAGGCCGCGGTACCGAGGATCACGCCTTCGCGGGTGCCGCCGAAGGTCACCGTCGGCGAGTTCGCCATCTCGTGCGCGCTGGCGAACCCGGACTCCGTCTCCATCGCCTTCGCCAGGCCGAAGTCGAGGATCTTGACCTTGCCCCGGCGGGAGCCTTGATGTTCTGCGGCTTCAGGTCGCGATGAACGATCCCCTTCTCGTGCGCCTCCTCGAGCGCCTCCGCGATCTGGATGGCGATGGCCAGGCTCTCCTCGAGGGACAGCGGCCCGCCTTCGAGGCGCTCCGCCAGGGTCGGGCCTTCGACGAGCTCCATGACCAGCGCGCGCGTGCCGCCGGAGACTTCGAATCCGTAGATGGCCGCGATATTGGGATGCTGGAGCTGCGCCAGCAGGTGGGCTTCACGTTCGAAGCGCGCCAGGCGCTCCCGGTCCTCGGAAAACGCCGCCGGCAGCACCTTGATCGCCACCTCGCGCCGGAGACCGGTGTCGGTGGCGCGATAGACCTCACCCATGCCGCCCTCGCCCAGCTTGGCGGTGATCTCGTAGGGGCCGAGGCGCGTGCCTGGCGAATGTTCCATCGTTCGAAGTGGACGATACCGGAATCAGTTCCAGGCTTCGAGCAGCACGCGCGCGAAGTTGGCGCCGAGGATCTTCTCGACCCGCGCCGACGAGTGCCCGCGTGCCAGCAGCAGGCCGGCGAGGGTTTCGAGCCGCCGGGGCGTGTTGAGGTCGGGCGCGAAGGTGAAGACGTCGTCGCTCTCGCCTCGGCGCGCCGATGCCGGCGCGGCGCCGGGCGGCGACGTCCTCGGCGTGCGCCTTCAGGAACTCCGGCGTCAGCGCGACGCCGGGGAGCTGTCCGTCGGTGCCGATCGCGACGTGATCCTCGCCGGCGACGTCGATCGCGTGCTCGAGGTGAGCGACGACGTCCGCCGCCTGCTGCTGCCCTGTCGCGCGCAGGTAGGGCATGAAGTAGATGCCGGCGACGCCGCCGCGATCGGCGAGAGCGCGCAGCGCCTCGTCGCTCTTGTTGCGGGGATGCGGATTGAGCGCGAAGCAGCCGGCATGGGTGAACGCGACCGGCTTCGCCGACACGGCGATCGTCTCCGCCGTCGTGCGCCGGCCGCAGTGCGAGAGATCGATCAGTACGCCGAGCGCATTCATCCGCTCGACGGCGGCGTGGCCGGCCCGGCTCAGGCCGGCGTCGGCCTCTTCGAGGCAGCCGTCGCCGAGCAGGTTGCGCAGGTTGTAGGTCGGCTGCACGATGCGTACGCCGAGGTTGCGCAGGGTGTCGAGTCGGGAAAGGTCGTCCTCGAAGGCGACGCCGTCCTGGAGCCCGAAGAGGATCGCCAGGCGCCCCGAAGCCTTCGCGACGGCGAGATCCTCGAAGCGGCGCGCTGTCAGCAGGCGCTGCGGGAGGAGCTCGGCGGCGCGGGACCACGCGGCGAGGTCGCGCACGATGCGCTCGAACGCCTCCGCACTCGGCATCGAACCGACGCCGCCGATCGTCAGGTTGACCGCGGTGACGCCGGAAGCCGCGATCGCGTCGACGGTGGCCGGAGCCAGCGGCGCGCCGCCGCCTTCCACCAGGTCGCCCGGACCGCCGCAGCCGTCGATCACCAGCGCCCGGTCGTAGAGAGCGCTCGCGGCGGAGCCCCCTTCGCCGAGCCAGTCCGCGAACGAGGGGCGCAGCAGGCCCAGGCCGGCGACCGCGCCGGCGCCCAGCAGCCGGCGGCGACTGAGCCGCACCGCCTCGCCGCTCACCCGGCGTGCCCCGCGAGCACGACGCCCGACTCGGCGATCAGGCGGCGGTAGACCTCTTCGAGCTCGGGCGCGTAAGCGAAGGGCTCGGCGAAGACGATGCGCCGAATGCCGGCCTGGATCGCCTCCTTGGCGCAGCCGAAGCAGGGGCGGAGCGTCGTGTAGAGGACTCCGTTCTGGGTCGCGTTGCCATGGCGCGCCGCGAAGATGATCGCGTTCTGCTCGGCGTGCACGCAGATGCAGGCGTCGTAGCCCGAGCCGGTCGGCACCTCGGAGGCGCAGCGCGGGCAGCCCCCTTCGTCGCAGTTCTTCACGCCGATCGGCGTCCCGTTGTAGCCGGTGGCGATGATCGCGTTGTCGACCACGATCACCGCTCCGACCTGGCGCCGCAGGCAGCTCGCGCGCGCCGAGACGGCTCGCGCGATGCCGAGGTAGTACTCGTCCCAGCCAGGTTTCGCCACATCCCCCTCCAGATACGGTGTGCTTCGCCACTCTAGGGAAACCGCCGGGCCTTTGTCATTATCGAATCGAAAGACGCACAGGGGGATCCGCGATGTCCGAGCCGGGCTGGATCGACGTCGGAAGCGCCGAGGAGCTGGCGAGGAAGCCGCTCCAGCAGATCGTCAGTGGCCGAACCCGCATTGCCCTCTCGTACAAGGACGGGAAGTTCGGCGCCATCTCGGGCATCTGCAACCATTCCGGCGGCCCGCTCGGCGACGGCACCTGCGACGGCGACTACGTCGTCTGTCCCTGGCACGGCTGGAAGTTCCACTACGCGACCGGCGAGGGAGAGCCCGGCTTCGAGGCCGACCGGGTGCCGCGCTACGAGGTCAAGGTCGAGGCGGGCCGGGTGCTGGTCTCGTCGCAGGCGGTGACGACGCGCAACAAGCTGCCGCACGAGCCCCATCCGCTGGCGCGCAAGCCCGAGCGCGCGCCGGGGCCGCTGCGCGTGGTCGGCATCTCGACCACGATGATGAACAAGGACCTGCCCCGCTTCTCCACCTCGGACGAGCTGCTCGAGGCCGCCCTCGGCCACGCCCACGGCGAGCTCGGCTGCGACCGCCGGATGATCCGCCTGCGCGATCTCGCCTTCCGCCCCTGCGAGGGGTACTACTCGAAGAGCGCCCGCGCCTGCACCTGGCCCTGCTCGATCACCCAGATGGACGCCGGCGACCAGCTCGACCAGGTCTACGAGGCCTTCGTCCACTGGGCCGACGTCATCCTGGTGGCGACGCCGATCCGCTGGGGCGCCGCCTCGGCGCTCTACTACAAGATGGTCGAGCGGATGAACTGCATCCAGAACCAGATCACGCTCGCCAACCGCGTCCTGCTCAAGAACAAGGTGACCGGTTTCATCATCACCGGCGGCCAGGACAACGTGCAGGCGGTGGCCGGCCAGATGCTCGGCTTCTTCGCCGAGATCGGCTGCGTCTTCCCGCAGTATCCCTACATCGCCCACTCGCGCGGCTGGGACGCCGAGGACATGGAACGCAACGTCGCCGTCGTGCGCCAGAGCGAAGGGCTGCACGACGCGGCGCGCGAGCTGGCGGCGCGCGCCGTCGACATGGCGCGCATCCTGCTCGACTCCGCCATCGAGGACCGCAAGCTGCTGCGCGGCGGCCGCAAGGCCTACGGGCCGGCGCGCCTCGAGGGCCTGCACGAGGTGACCGAATGAGACCTCTCCCTGGACCCGCCCGCCTGCTGCGCCGCGAGCCCGGCCTCTCGATCGCCGTGATCGCAACCATTGCCGCCGGCATCGGCGCCTCGACCGCCCTCTTCGTCTACCTCGCGTCTTTCCTCTTTCCGATGCTGCCGGCCACCGATCCAGAGCGGTTGATGCAGATCCACTTCGGCACCGCCGAGGATCCGGCCGCTTTCTCCTCGTTCGCCGAATACCGCGCGATCGCCGGCGCCGGCGCGCTCGAGGCGGTGACCGTCGAGGCCGGAGCTGCGGCGACGGTGACGCGCGCGGGCCTCTCGCAGTTCGCCTGGGGCCGGTTGACGACGCCGGCGTACTTCAGGATCTTCGGCGCCAGGCTGGTTTTCGGCCGCTTCTTCGGCGACGGGGAGGACGCGGCGGCCGGAGATCCGCCCGTGGTGCTCTCCCACCGCCTCTGGCGCACCCTCTGCGGATCCGATCCGGCGATCCTCGGCCAGACCCTCGAGCTCAACGGCAAGCGGCACACCGTCGTCGGCGTGCTCGAGCGCGACTTCCAGGGCACCGGCTACGCGTCGGAATGGTTGGCGCCGATCGAGGAGATCGACCAGCTGACCGGGATCGCGCGCCTGCAGGATCCGGTCGCCAAGTTCCTGCATGTCTGGGGGGTGGTGCCGCCCGGCAGGGACGGGCTGCGGCGCGCGAGCGAAGTTCTCGCCGGCGTCGCGCGCTCGCTCGACGGCGAGGCTCCGCTTCCGGAAGGGCAGAAGCGCCAGGTGATGCTGGAGCCCGCCACGCTCTTCGGCGCGGTCGCCGACGACGACCCCTACTATGTGGCGGCGCGCGCCCTTGCAGCGGCGGCGGTCCTTTTCCTTCTGCTCGGCGCCGGCAACGTCTCGGGACTGCTGCTCGCGCGCGCCACCTCGCGCGACCGCGAGTGGGCGGTGCGCAAGGCGATGGGAGCCAGTCCGGTCCGTCTCGCCGGCGCCGTCGCCGGCGAGCTGGCGCCGCTCTTCGTGCTCGGGCTGGCCGGCGCCGCGGCCGTCGCCGCCATGGTCCTGCGCGCCATCGAGACCTCGCTCGTCATGCCGGTGGGCGGCCTGGGCGCCACCTGGGCGGTCGAAAAGACGAGCTTCCTCCATCTCGACGCCCGCGCCGCGCTCTTCGCCGCCGCCGCCACGCTCGCCGCGCTGATCGTCGCCGCGGCGGCGCCGCTGGCGCGGGTGCTACGCCGGGATCCTGCCGGCGTGCTGCGCTCCGAGAGCGCCGGGGCCGGCGGCGCCCGCCGGACGCTGACCGCGCGCCGGCTCCTGGTCGCCGGCGAGATCGGTCTCGCCGTCGTCCTGCTGGTCGGGGGCGCCCTGCTCGCGCGGACGCTGGCGAGCTACGCCGGCGCCGACCCCGGTTTCAGCACCGGCGGACTGGTGATGGCGAGCATCTACCTGCCGCCGTCGTCGTCCGGTTCCGCCGCCGGCGACGATTTCTACCGCCAGCTCGTCGAGCGTTCCGGCGCGCTGCCAGGCGTCTCGGGAGTCAC
This sequence comes from Thermoanaerobaculia bacterium, assembly GCA_963699245.1. Lineage (GTDB taxonomy): Bacteria > Acidobacteriota > Thermoanaerobaculia > Multivoradales > JAGPDF01 > JACTMI01. The sequence goes on along the minus strand of OY969426.1, from coordinate 51,227 downwards.
GCTGGCGCTGAGCGCGCCCAACTCCGGCTTCTCGCGCACCGTCAAGGCCGCCGCCGCCGGCGCGGCCGGCGGCGAGCTTCAGGCCGACTACAACGTCGTCGGCAGCCGCTACCTGACGACTCTCGGCGTGCCGATCGTCGCCGGCCGCGATCTCGACGCGCGCGATCGCCCCGGCTCCGCGTCGGTAGCGGTGATCAGCCGGGCGCTCGCCGAAAAGCTCTGGGGCGGCCCGGCGCAGGCGCTCGGCCGGCGCCTGCGCGTCGATCTGCCGTCGCGTCCGGGGCAGGCCGGGCCCGAGTACGAGATCGTCGGAGTGTCGGCGAATGCCGGCGTCGTCTCCGCCGCCGAGCCGGCGCGCCCCTGGATCTTCCTCGCCTACGGCCAGCGCGTCCTGCCGCGCATGCAGCTGCTCGTGCGCACGTCGGCGCCTTTGCCGCGCCTCGAGCCGGAGCTGCGCGACGCCGTCGCTGCGATCCGCGCCGACGCCTCGGTGATCGAGCTCGTCTCGGCCTCCGAGCAGTTGACGCGGGCTCTGCAGAGCCCGCGTCTGAACGCCCGGATCGCCGGCGGCCTCGCCATCGCCGGAGTCGCCACGGCGCTGCTCGGTCTGGTCGCGCTGCAGGTCTTCACGGCCAGGCTCCGCCGGCGCGACATCGCGGTGCGCCTCGCCCTCGGCGCGACGCGCCGCCAGGTTTCGGCGGAGATGCTCGGCGAAGCGCTGCGCATCGCCGCGGCCGGCGCCGTCGCCGGTCTCGTCGCGGCGGCCGCGGTCAGCCGGCTACTGCGCGCGCTCCTCTTCGGCGTCTCGCCATTCGATCCCTGGACCTTCGTCGCCGTGCCGCTGCTGCTCGCCGGCGCGGTCCTCGTCGCGAGCTGGCTGCCCACCCGCCGCGCCGCGCGCGTCGACCCCGCCGAGAGCCTGCGGGCTCTCTAGTCGCCGATCTCCCACATGGGAGAACGTTTCTGCTATCTGGTGCGGACCCACCGCGACCCGCCGCAGATCGCGCGCCTCGTGCGCACGATCGGCCGGCTGAGCCCCGGCTCGCTGATTCTGGTCGCCCACGACGCCTCCGGAAGCGCGCTCTCCGAGAGCGACCTCGAGAGCGCCGCCGAGACCCGTCTGCTGCTCGCAAAAGGGCCGAGCCGCCGCTCCTATTTCTCCATGCTCTCGCCCTGGTTCGCGGCGAGCGACTACCTGCAGACGAGGAACGACTGGACCTGGCTGGCAAGCGTCTCCGGGTCCGATTATCCGGTGCGTGACCTGCAGCAGTGCCAAGAGCAGATCGTCACTTCGGGCGCCGACGGCTTTCTCGAGTTCGATCCGGCGCTGGCGCCCGTCCGCCAGCAGTGGCGGCGGCACCAGGGCGAGCGTCGCTACTACTACCGCTACCGCGACGTCGGCCCGCGATGGCGATGGCTGCTGCCACTGCTCGCGCGTCTCAACGGCGTCCAATCGCAGATCCACGTCCACCGGACCTACGGGCCACGACTCGGCGTCCGCTGCGCGCGGACGCCGTTCGATTCCGGCCGCCGCTGCTATCTCGGTCAACAATGGACGACGCTGCGCCGCGCCTGCGTCGAGCGGATCCGTGAGGCGCGACGCGACGACCGCGAGTTGGTCGAGCACTTCCGCCACACCATCAGCCCCGAGGAGGCCTTCTTCCAGACCGTGCTCCTCGACGGGGGGCGCTTCCGTCTCGTCAACGACGACCGCCGCTTTCACGATTTCAAGGGTTCGCGCGACGGCTCGCCGCGCACGCTCGGCGCCGCCGATCTCCCCGAGCTCGCCTCCGGCAGGTACGACTTCGCCCGCAAGTTCGCTGCCACCGACGTCGCCCTTCTCGACCGAATAGACCGTGAGCTGCTCGGCCTCGGGCCCGAACAACACTGAGCCGGTCGGCGGTCCGAAACCGGCCCGCCAGCCGACACATCGAAGTGGGGCGTGGGCGACATCCGCGCCGGGCGCCGCTTGCGTAGCTGCAGAGGATGCCGAAGGAGAGTCGAAGACGATGAGCGACCGAGAGAACGAGCCGCTGGGCGCGGCCGACGTGACCCCGAAGGCGATCTACGACCGCCGCAGGTTCCTCGCCGGCATGATCGCCGCCGGCAGCGCTTTCGCCGCCAGCGACCTCGTCGCGTCGGCGGGCGACGCGCCGGTCGGCGGGGGCCGGCCGCTCGCCGGCTTCGCCCGCTGGCCGGGGAGCACGGACGAACCGGTCACGCCGATCGGCGACGTCACCACCTACAACAACTTCTACGAGTTCGGCACCGACAAGGGGGATCCGGCGCGCAACGCCTCGTCGCTGCGCACCGCGCCCTGGACGGTCGCCGTCGTCGGGCGCGGTGGCCAGACCGCGCAGCTTCACGATCGAGGAGATCCTGCAGCTCGCGCCGCTCGAGGAGCGCATCTGTCGCCACCGCTGCGTCGAGGCCTGGTCGATCGTCGTGCCCTGGATCGGCTTCCCGCTCGCCGAGCTCCTGCGCCGCGTCGAGCCGACCGCGAAGGCCCGCTACGTCGCCTTCGAGAGCCTCTACGACCCGCGGCAGATGCCGCTCGGCGCGCGGGCCGGCATCGAGCTGCCCTACGTCGAGGGGCTGCGGCTCGACGAGGCGATGCACCCGCTCGCCCTCCTCGCCGTGGGCATGTACGGCCAGACGCTGCCGAAACAGGACGGCGCGCCGGTGCGGCTCGTCGTGCCCTGGAAGTACGGCTTCAAGAGCATCAAGTCGATCGTCTCCATCCGGCTGGTCGAGCAGGAGCCGCCCACTACCTGGAACCTCACCAACGCGCGCGAGTACGGCTTCTATTCGAACGTCAACCCGGAGGTCGACCACCCGCGCTGGAGCCAGAAGAGCGAGCGCCGGCTGGGCGAGTTCTTCCGCCGCCCGACGCTGATGTTCAACGGCTACGCCGACCAGGTCGCCGGCCTCTACGCCGGCATGGACCTGCGCAAGAACTACTGAACGTGGCGCGACGCCTCGACGCGGCCCTCGCCTCGAAGTGGGCGAAGGTCGTGCTCTTCCTCGCCTGTCTCGTGCCGCTCGCAGCGCTCGTGGCGCGGGTCCTCCGGCACCAGGCGACCGCCAACCCGATCGAGTTCGTCGAGCACTGGCTCGGCGACTGGACGCTTCGCCTGCTGCTCGCGACGCTGGCGGTGACGCCGCTGCGCAAGCTGCTCCGCCTGCCGCGACTCGTCCGCTTCCGCCGCATGCTGGGTCTCTTCGCCTTCTTTTACGGCTCCCTGCACCTGCTCGCGTGGGTGGGCCTCGACCGCTTCTTCGCCCTGAGCGAGATGTGGGCGGACGTCCTCAAGCGGCGCTACATCACGGTCGGCTTCGCGGCCTTCCTGCTCCTCGTGCCGCTCGCCGTGACCTCGACCGCGGGGTGGATGCGGCGGCTCGGCGGCAGGCGCTGGCAGCGCCTGCACCGGCTGGTCTATCTCGCCGCCGTGTTCGGCGTCGTTCACTACCTCTGGCTGGTCAAGTCGGACCGCACGCGACCGCTGCGCTATGCGGCGATCCTCGCCCTGCTCTTCGCGGCGCGCCTCGCGCCACTGCTGCGCGAGCGACTCTCCGCCCGGGCGGGCGCCGGTCGCGCGGCCTAGACTTCCGGCTCGTCGCCTTGGTCGTCGCCGCTGCCGCCGCCGCAGAGCGCCTGCAGCTTTCCCATCGAGTCCGTGAGCTCCTGGTAGCGCGCGGCGACGACGCGCGCCGCCGGCGACTTCGCGATCAGGCTCGCCCGGTTCGTCGCCGGCTTGCCCTGCAGACGGGCGGTCGCATCGAGGTCGTCGGCCATGCCGAGTCCGATCGCGGCCGCCGCCACGTGGACCGAGACCTCGGTGAAGCGCTGTCCGGACATGCCGTTGCGGCGCAGCAGCGGCCCGACGTTCGGGCTCGCCTCGAGCCGGCGGCCGATGACCGCCGGATCGGACGACTGCCCGGTGTCGCTGTCCTTCGCACTGTCGAATTCCTCGCAGACCGCCGTCGCGCGGCTCTCGTCGGCGGCGATGGCCTTCTCGATGGCGATGAACTTCGTGACCTCGGCGTCGCTCGGCGGCGGCGAATCGGCGGCGAGGAGCGGCGCGAGAGCGCCGGCGAGCGCCAGGCCGGGGATCAGGACGACGAGACGACGGGCGAAAGGAACCATGTCGGCCTCCTCGAACGGCGGCACCTGCGGACGGAACGGGTCCGCAGGAATCCTTTCACGTGAGCCGGCACCGGGCGCCGGCCGGAGGGCGGACCCGCCGCGCGGCAAACCGGGTCCGGCCGTCTCCGGCCGGACCCGTTCTCCAGCCGCCGTCAGGGAACCGGCTGGCCGTCGGCGTCGATGAATCGGACCTCGCCGAGGCCCGCCTCGCGCACGCCGGCTTCGATCTTGGCGCGATCACCGACCACCACCCAGACGACGCTCTCGGGACGGACCAGCGCCCTGGCGCTCTCCGCCATGTCGGCGAGCGTCAGCGCGCGCACCCGGGCGGGATAGGTCGCCCAGTAGTCGTCCGGGTAGCCGAAGCGGAGCACTTCGCTCTCGTTGGCGGCCACCACCGCCGCCGTCTCCCAGCCGCCGGGCAGCGACTTCGTCAACGAGTCCTGCGAGCGCGCCATCTCCGCCGCTGTGATCGGCCGCGTCGAGATCACATCGCGCATCTCGCGCACCACCTCGGCGATCGACTCCTTCGTCTTGTCGGTCTGTACCGGCGCGTACGCGAGATAGGGACGCTGGCCGGCGGCGTCGAGCAGGAAGGCGCCGGCGCCGTAGGTCCAGTGCTTGTCCTCGCGCAGGTTCTGGTTGAGGCGGGAGCCGAACGAGCCGCCGAAAGAGTCGTTGAAGGCGTCGAAGGCGATCGAGCGCGGGTCCGACTTCGGCGGCGCCGCCACCGCGGCGAAGATCACCGACTGCTGCGCCCCCGGCTTGTCGATCAGGTAGACCTCGCTCTTCGCGCGCGTCGGCGCGGGAGAAAGGTTCTTCGCCGGCACGTCGCCGGCCTTCCAGCCGGCGAGGAGCTTCTCCAGCTTCGGCTGCAGCTCGGCCATCGTCGTGTCGCCGACCACGACGAGGTAGCCGTGGTTCGGCTTGAACCACTGGTCGTGGAAGCGGACGAGGTCTTCGCGGCCGAGCCCGGCGACCGACTCCTCGGTCCCCGAACCCGAGTACGGCACCGCGTAGGCGTGCCCCTTGCCGTAGAGGAGCTGCGGCGTCACGCGCAGCGCCATCTGGACCGGCGAGGCCTTCTCGCGCTGGATCGCGGCGATCTGGAGCTTCTTGAGGCGCGCCAGGTCGGCGTCGCGGAAGGCCGGGTGCTGGGCCACGTCGGCGAAGAGGGCGAGCGAGCCATCGAGGTTGGCCGACAGCGCCGACATCGTCAGCGCGCACTGGTCGAGGTTGGCGCCGGAGCCGAGCGTGGCGCCGAGGCGCGAGAGCTCCTCGGAGATCGCCAGCGCGTCGCGCGTCGCCGTTCCCTCGTCGAGCATGTCCATCGCCAGGCGGGCCGTGCCGGGCGAGGCGAGCGAGTCGGCTGCGTAGCCGCCGTCGAGGTAGAGACCGAGCTCCACCTTCGGCGTCTCGTGGCGCTCGGCGAGCACGACCTCGAGGCCGTTGGAGAGCCTGGCGCGGGTGAAGGCCGGGAAGACCGGCGCCTTCATCTCCCCGAGCTCGGGGAGCTTCGAGCGGTCGGCGCCCGCCGGCGCCGCCGCGTAGTCCGGGAAGGGGACGATCGTCAGGTCGTAGAGGCCGTCCGCGAGCCAGCGCTTCGCCGCGCCCTGGAGGTCGGCCGCCGTCGCCTTCGTGATGCGGTCGAGGTAGGTGCGGTAGAAGCTGGCGTCGCCGGCGAGCACCTCGCCGCGCAGCAGCAGGTCGGACTTGCCGCCGAAGCCGCCGATGCGCTCGGCGCCGCGCACGAAGCTCGCGTAGAGGCGGGTCCGGGCGCGCTCGACCTCCGCGGCGGTGGGGCCGGTCGCGAGCAGCTTCTGCATCTCCTCGCCGAGGGCGGCGCGGATCTTCGCCATGTCGCCGCCCGGCTGGGCGGTGATTTCGATCTGAAAGAGACTGGCGATCTCGCGGTCGTCGAGGTAGACGTTGACCGTGGTCGCGATCTGGTCCTGGTAGACGAGCCGCTTGTAGAGCCGCGAGCCCTTGTCGCCGGCCAGCACGACGGTCAGCAGGTCGAGCGCGGTCGCGTCGGCGTCGGCGACCGGCGGCGCGTTCCAGACCTGGTAGAGGCGCGCCTGCGGCACGCGATCCTCGGCGACCTCGGTGATGGTGCCGGTCCGCTTCGCCACCCAGGCGCGCGGATGCGCCACCGGCGGCCCCGGCGGCAGGTCGCCGAAGAACTTCTCCACCTTCGCCTTCGCGGTCGCGAGGTCGATGTCGCCGGCGATCGCCAGCACGGCGTTCGAGGGACCGTAGTAGCTCTTGAACCAGTCCTTGACGTCCTCGAGCCTCGCCGCGTCGAGGTCCGCCATCGATCCGATCACCGTGTGGTCGTAGGGGTGCCCCTTGGGGAAGGCGACGCGGGTGATCAGGTCGTCGGACATCGTGTAGGGCTGGTTGTCGTACTGGCGCTTCTCGTTCTGCACCACGCCGCGCTGCTCGTCGAGCTTGGCCTGGTCGATGGCGCCGACGAGGTGCCCCATGCGGTCGCTCTCGAGAAAGAGCACGGTGTCGAGCGCCGCCACAGGCACGTTCTGGAAGTAGTTGGTGCGGTCGTTGTTGGTCGTGCCGTTGAGGTCGGTGGCGCCGAGGCCCTCGAGCTTCTTGAGGTAGTCGTCGTTGAAGTTCTCGCTGCCGTTGAACATCAGGTGCTCGAAGAGGTGGGCGAAGCCCGAGCGCCCGGCCGGCTCGTTCTTCGAGCCGACGTGGTACCAGACGTTGACCGCCACGATCGGCGCCTTGTGGTCCTCGTGGACCAGCACGGTGAGGCCGTTCGAGAGCTGGAACCGGGTGTAGGGAATCTCGACCGCCGGCAGCGTCGCCGCCGCGAGCGGCGCCGAAAGCGCCAGGGCGAGCGCCGCGGCGCCGCCCGTGAGGAATCGCTTCATCTTCTCCGCCCTCCAGTGAGATGGGAGCCCGCATCCCGGGGGCGCCCTCTGGACGGAGAACACTATCGAATTCCGGAGCCTCCCGGACCGCCATTCGTCCCAGCGCGGGTGGAAACGGCCCCCCGGCTCAGGGTTTCTCTTCGTACCACTCCCGCGCCTTGACGACGCGGAGCTCGCGCGCGCTGCCGCGGAAGCCGACGCCGAGCGCGACGCGCTGCCAGGCGAGCAGGAGCTTGCCGGTCCGGTCGGCGCCCGCGAAGTGTAGGCGGGCCGAGAGCTTGCCCCCGAGCAGCTCGGTCTGCAGATCGTCGAGCGTCAGGTCGCGCGGCGCGCCGTGGAAGGACCCGGTCGCCTTCACGTCCTGTTTCTCCAGCACCCGTTCGGCCCATTTCGGCAGGTCGCGCCGGGTCTCGAAGAGGGCCAGGATCGGCGCGGTGTCGCGCATGCGCAGGGCGAAGCTGCCGCCGGCCGTGAGCGGCGGACCGAGCGCCACGCGGCCCTTGACCAGGTCGAGCTGCATCCACCAAGCGACCGGCGCGGCGCGCTCCGGCGCGGCGAGCTGCGGCGCCGCGAAGTCCTTGAGCATCAGGCGCGTGCCGTCGAGCTCGAGACGTCTGGCGCGTACGTCGCCGCCGCTGACCACCAGCTTCGTCTCGAGCTTGCCCGAGAAATCGATGCCGTTCCAGCGCAGCGCCGCGTCGTCGCTCGCCACGTCGATCGATCCCGTGGGGACGCCGTCGCCGATGCCGGCCGCGAAGCTCCCCTTGACCGTGGCGCCGCCGCCGATCTTCTCGATCCGCGCCGCCGGCGGCAGCCAGGTCATCAGGAAACCGAGATCGGGCAGGTGGGCGTCGCCGAGCTCGAGCCCGACCTTTCCCTCGCTCGCGATGTGGGCGAGATCCGCGATGCGCGACTCGCCGACCAGCGCCAGCCCCGTGCCGACGAGGAAGGGCGCCGGCTCGCCGCCGCGGCGCAGGACGAAACGCTCGAACCGGATCTCCCAGCGCGCGCTCTCCTTGACTTCGATCGAGAGCCCGTTCTGTCCCTCGATCGTGAAGTCGAGGAAGCGGATCTGCCGGCCGCTGCGTGGCGCGGTGAGCCGGCTGCCTGCGAGCAGGCGGCCGTCGCGGAAGACGAGCTCGGCGTCGAGCGGCGCCACGCCGGGGTCGATTTCGACCCAGTCGACCCGCCCGAGCAACTCGTCGAGAATCGGGCGGTCGTCGATCTCGCCGCGCAGCCGGACGGCGCCGCTCGCGTGCGGCACCAGGGCGCGGCCGCGCTCGTCGCGATAGCGGTAGGGACTGAGCGCCAGGTCGAGCTTGCCGGTCAGCCCGCGCCCGATCTCGCGCCCGCGGTGGGTGAGTGTGACGTTGTCGACCTCGAGCGTCGAAGCGAAGATCTCGGCCTCGCCGGTGGCGCTGTCGACGACGAAGCCGAGCTCGCCGCGCGCCGCGCCCGAGAGCGCCGACTCGTCGAGGTCGATCTCGCGCAGGCCGGCGACGCGCAGGTTCCGGAACTCGAAGGTCCAGCTCCCCCCCGCCGCCGCCGGGCCGGTACGCGACGCCGTGCCGCCGGCGGCGCGCGGCGGCGCCTCGGGGAGCGGGCGCAGGTGAGGCGTGTGCTCGGCCGGCGCCTCGCCGGGTGCCAGCCGTTTCGCCCGGCGGACTTCGACTCCCGTGAGCTCGGCGCCGCGCACTCGGAGTCGGCGGGCCAGCAGCGGCAGGATCTCGATCTGCGCCCGCGCCCGGTCGGCGGTCACCTCCCAGTCGAGCCGCGTCGTGCGCCCGCGCAGGTCGAGCCCCTCGATCTCGATCAGTCCCGGCCAGCGGGAGTGGATCGAGCGGTAGGCGACAGCGACCTTCTCGGGCCGGCGGTTGAGCCAGCCGGCGAGCCGGCCGCTCGACCCCGCCCAGTCGAAGAAGAGGAGCCACGCCCCTTCGAAGAGCGCCGCTCCGATGAGGGCCGCGACCGCGATGCGAACGAGGGACCGCCAGGGGGAGCGCGGCGTGGCGGCGGGATCCGGAGAGGGGCTCATCTGCCGGCGATTCTCGCATCGGATCCCATTTCGGCTTGTGTAGGCTTCGCGCCATTTCCGGGGAGGCGAGGGGCACCATGTTCGTCGGTCATTTCGCAGTCGGTTTCGGCGCCAAGCGGGCGGCCCCCGGGGTATCGCTCGGCACGCTCTTCCTCGCCGCCCAGTTCCTCGACCTGCTCTGGCCAACGTTCCTGCTGCTTGGCCTCGAATCGGTGCGCATCGCCCCCGGCATCACCGCGGTCACACCGCTCGACTTCGTTTCGTATCCCTGGACGCACAGTCTGGCGGCTGCGGCGGCGTGGGGCGCCCTCTTCGGCGGCCTCTTCTGGCTGATCCGCCGCCGGCTGCGCGACGCCGCGCTGCTCGCCCTGGCGGTGGTCAGCCACTGGGTTCTCGACTTCCTGACCCATCGCCCGGACCTGCAGCTGCGGCCGGGCTCGGCGACGCGGGTCGGCCTCGAGCTCTGGGCCTCGCTGCCGGCGACGTTGACGGTCGAGCTGGCGCTCTTCCTCGCCGGCGTCGTGCTCTACGCGCGCGCCACCCGGGCGCGCGACCGCGCCGGGCGGATCGGCTTCGCGGCGCTCGTCGCCTTCCTCCTGGTCGCCTACTTCGCCGCGCTGTTCGGACCGCCGCCGCCCGGCGTCGCCGCCCTCGGCTGGGGGGGACAGTCGGTCTGGCTGCTGGTGCTGTGGGGTTACTGGCTGGATCGGCATCGCCCGGCGCGCCCGGCGCGCCCGGTGTGAGCGGTCTTCAGTCGACGACGACGCGGTCGCGCCCGGCTTCCTTGCCGCGATAGAGCGCGCCGTCGGCGCGGCGCAGCAGGGCGTCGGCGTCCTCGCCGGCGCGCCGCGCGGCGACGCCGAAGGTCGCGGTGACCTCGAGCGGCCCGCCGGCGCCGGCGATCTCGAGTCCGCGCACCCGCTCGCGCATCCGCGCCGCGAGGTCGGCCGCTCCCGCGGCGTCGCAGTCGGGCAGCAGCACCAGAAACTCCTCGCCCCCCCAGCGGGCGACTTCGTCGAGCGCCCGGGCGCCCGAGCGCAGCGCCCCCGCCACCGCCACCAGCACGCGGTCGCCGACCTCGTGGCCGTGGCGATCGTTGAACTGCTTGAAGTGGTCGATGTCGAGCAGCACCACCGCGAACGCTCTCCCCTGCCGCTCGGAGCGCTGCCGCTCGCGCTCGAGCGACTCGAGCAGGGCGCGGCGGTTGGCGAGCCCGGTGAGCGGATCGGTGCGCGAGAGTTTTTCGAGCAGCTCGGCGGCCCGCCGCTTGGCGCGGTAGCGGCCGTGGCTCACCACCGCCAGCGCCGCCACCAGGACCGAGATGCCGGCGAGCGCGTCGCGGGTGCCGCGCTGCTTCTCGATCTCGAGCTTCTGGATGCGGATCTCCTTCTCCTTCTTCTCGGTATCGAACCGGACCTGGAGATCGGCGATCGCCCGGGCGCTGTCGGCGGTGAAGATCGAGTCGCGCACCTCCGAGTAGCGCTCGTGGTGTGCCAGCGCCGCGCGATAGTCGCCGCGCGCCTTGCCGAGCTTGACCAGCACCTGCTCGGCGTCCTGCAGGTTGCGCTTGAGGCCCTCCTTCTCGGCCAGCGCGACGGCGCGGGCGAGGAAGTCGGCGGCGCGGTCGAAGTTGCGCCGGTCGGTCTCGATCTCGCCGATGTCGGTGAGCGCGTCCGCCAGCCGCACCTTCGAGTCCGCCTTCGTCGCCAGCTCGACGATGCGCTCCTCGACCGTCAGCGCCTCGTCGAACCGGCCGAGCCGGCGCAGGGCGCCCGCCAGGTTGCCGAGACAGCTCATGACGTCGAGCTGGGAGCCTTTCTTCTCGAGGATCGGCAGGGCGCGCTGGAAGTCGGCCAGCGCCTCGTCGTTGCGCTTCTGGCCGAGGCTCACGGTGCCGAGGTTCAGCATCACCATGCCGACGCGGTACTCGTCGCCCGCCTTCTCGGCGATCTGGAGCGCGCCGAGGTAGGTCTGGCGCGCCTCGTCGAAGCGCTCGAGGTTGAGGTAGATCGTCCCGATGGTGCTGCGCGTCGCCGCCAGGCCGGAGGCGTCGCCGAGCCGCTCGAAGATGCGCTCGGCGCGCTGGGAGTAGTCGAGCGCCTGGTCGTACTCGTCGCTGTACCAGTGGCCGATGCCGATGTAGCGCAGGGCGCAGGCTTCGCCGGCCTCGTAACCGATCCGGCGGGCGAGCTCCTCGGCCTGTCCGGCCCAGGCGATCGCCTTGTCGGACGAAACGCCCCACTGGCTCTTGGCGAGCGCGTTGAGCAGGTCGACACGCTCGCGCCCGGCGACGGCCGGCAGCCGCGCCTCGAGCTCGGCCGGCGTCGGCTCGGCACGAGCCGGCGGGGCGATCGGCGCGATGGCGGCAGCGAGCGTCAGGACGGCCAGCGCCCGCCGCCAGGTCCCCTTTCCCGGCAGCATGGCCGCGCATCGTAACCGAGCCCCCCGCCCTCGACGCCACCCCCCGCCCTCTTCTATCTTCGCCGGCCATGTCCCCCTCCGACTCGACCGGCGCGCTGCGCGACATCTCGGACACCGCTCTCTGGGTGGCGGTCTACCGCGCGATGGAGAGCGAAAAGCCCCGCCCGCTCTTCCGCGACCCGTACGCGCGCCGGCTCGCCGGCGCGCGCGGCGAGGAAGTTCTGCGCACGATCCGCTCGGCGAAGACGCACGCCTGGGCGATGATCATCCGCACCCACCTCTTCGACCAGCTCGTGCTGGACCGGATCGCCGCCGGCGCCGACCTGGTGGTGAATCTCGCCGCCGGACTCGACACGCGCCCCTACCGGATGGCGCTCCCCGCCGCGCTCGACTGGGTGGAGGTCGACCTGCCGCGGATGATCGAGTACAAGAGCGAGATCCTGCGCGACGAGAAGCCGGTCTGCGCCCTCGAGCGCGTGGCGCTGGACCTGGCGGACGTGGCGGCCCGGCGCGAGCTGCTGCGCCGCCTCGCCGCGCGCGGGCAGCGGGCGCTGGTGCTGACGGAGGGGCTGCTCGTCTATCTCGAGAGCGGCCAGGTGGCGGCGCTGGCGACCGACCTCGGCGGGCTGCCTTCGTTCAAGTGGTGGGTGACGGACCTCGCCTCGCCCGGGCTGCTGAAGCAGATGCAGAAGACCTGGGGCGCCGCGGTGGCGAGAGCCGGCGCGCCGTTCAAGTTCGCGCCGGAGAAGGGCCCGGCCTTCTTCGCGGACTTCGGCTGGCGCCCGCTCGCGGTCCGCGAGGCCTTCCACGAAGCGGGCCGCGCCGGCATCCTCCCCTGGTTCTTCCGCCCCTTGATGATCTTCCCGGAGCGCAAGACCTGGAACCCGAAGCTCGTCTGGTCCGGCACCTGCCTTCTCGAGCGCGCCTGACCTCCTGACGACCGGAATTCTTCCGGCGCAGCCGAACGAAGCGGTAGAGTTTCCGCGTTTGGCGTGCGCGGCAGGACGCGCAATTCTTCAGCACGGCAGCACACAAGTCTCCGAGGAGAACGAAGATGAGCGAAAACGGCAAGTGCCCGGTCAGCGGCACCTCCGGCAGAACTACCGTCGGCAGAGGCGCCTCGAACCGCGACTGGTGGCCCAATCAGCTGAACCTGGGCATCCTTCACCAGCACGCGCCGGCCTCCAACCCGATGGGCCCCGGTTTCGACTACGCCGAAGAATTCAAGCAGCTCGACCTGGCCGCCCTCAAGAAGGACCTGGTCGCGCTGATGACCGACTCGCAGGACTGGTGGCCCGCCGACTGGGGCCACTACGGCGGCCTCTTCATCCGCATGGCCTGGCACAGCGCCGGCACCTACCGCACCGCCGACGGACGTGGCGGCGGCGGCACCGGCAACCAGCGCTTCGCGCCGGTCAACAGCTGGCCCGACAACGGCAATCTGGACAAGGCGCGGCGCCTGCTCTGGCCCGTCAAGCAGAAGTACGGCAACAAGATCTCCTGGGCCGACCTGATGATCCTGGCCGGCAACTGCGCGCTCGAGTCGATGGGCTTCGAGACCTTCGGCTTCGGGGGCGGCCGCGCCGACATCTGGCAGCCCGAAGAAGACATCTACTGGGGCAACGAGAAGACCTGGCTGGGCGACCAGCGCTACAGCGGCGACCGCGAGCTGGAGAACCCGCTGGCCGCCGTACAGATGGGCCTGATCTACGTGAACCCCGAAGGGCCCAACGGCAACCCCGACCCGGTGGCCTCGGGCCGCGACGTGCGCGAGACCTTCGCCCGCATGGCGATGAACGACGAAGAGACCGTGGCCCTCGTCGCCGGCGGGCACACCTTCGGCAAGGCGCACGGCGCGGGCGACCCGGCGCTGGTGGGGCCGGCGCCCGAAGCGGCGCCCCTCGAGGCGCAAGGTCTGGGGTGGATCAACCGGTTCGGCACCGGCAAGGGTGTGCACACCACCACGAGTGGTCTCGAAGGCGCCTGGAAGCCCAACCCCACGCATTGGGACATGGGCTACTTCGACATGCTGTTCGGCTACGAATGGGAGCTGGTCAAGAGCCCGGCCGGTGCCTGGCAGTGGCTCGCCAAGGACGTCAAGCCCGAGCACTTGATTCCGGATGCCCACGACCCGGCGAAGAAGCACCGGCCGATGATGACCACCGCCGACCTGTCGCTGCGCTTCGACCCGATCTATGAGCCCATCTCGCGCCGCTTCCACCGGGATCCGCAGGCTTTCGCCGACGCGTTCGCCCGCGCCTGGTTCAAGTTGACCCACCGCGACATGGGGCCCAAGTCCCGTTACCTCGGCCCTGAAGTCCCGCGCGAAGATCTGATCTGGCAGGACCCGGTACCCGCGGTCGATCACCCCCTGATCGATGCCCGGGACATCGCCGACCTCAAGGCCAGGGCAATGGCCTCCGGCCTGTCGGTGTCGGAAATGGTCACCACCGCCTGGGCCTCGGCCTCCACTTTCCGTGGCTCGGACATGCGCGGCGGTGCCAACGGCGCGCGGATTCGCCTGGCGCCGCAGAAGGACTGGGAAGCCAACCAGCCGGCGCAACTGGCCAGGGTGCTGGGCGTGCTCGAGACCCTCCAGCGGGATTTCAACGGCGCCCAGAAGGGCGGCAAGAGAGTCTCCCTGGCGGACCTCATCGTGCTGGCCGGCGGCGCGGCCGTCGAGGCGGCGGCCCGGGCTGCCGGTCACGCCGTCGATGTGCCCTTCACGCCGGGCCGCACCGACGCTTCGCCTGACCAGACCGACGTGGAATCGTTCGCCGTGCTGGAACCCGAAGCCGACGGATTCCGCAACTATCAGAAGAGAGCCTTCACCGTGTCGGCCGAGGAGATGCTGGTGGACAAGGCGCAGCTCCTGACCCTCAGCGCGCCGGAGATGACGGTTCTCGTCGGCGGCCTGCGCGTGCTCGGCGCCAACGCGGGCCGATCGCCGCACGGCGTTTTCACCACACGGGTCGAAGCCCTCACCAACGACTTCTTCGTCAACCTGCTCGACATCGGCACCGTGTGGAAACCCACGTCCGACGCCGGGGACACGTTCGAAGGGCGCGACCGCCGGACCGGCGACATCCGGTGGACCGGCACACGCGTGGACCTGATCTTCGGCTCCAACTCGCAACTGCGCGCCCTGGCCGAGGTCTATGCGCAGGACGATGCGAAGGAGAAGTTCGCACGCGACTTCGTCGCGGCCTGGAGCAAGGTCATGAACCTGGACCGCTTCGACGTCGCCTGAGCGGCGAAGGACGCCGGCATGAACGAAGGCCCGGAACGCATCGACCGCCTCACCCTCCCCGTCGGCGACGCCGACCTGCGCGCTCTCGCCGGGCTGCTGGTCGACGCGGTCGAGTCGGGGGCGTCGGTGAGCTTCCTGCCGCCGCTCTCCCACGAGGACGCCGAGGCGTGGTGGCGGACGGCGGTCGAGGCGATCGAGCGCGACGCGATCTTCTTCGTCGCGCGCGACGACGAGGGACTCGTCGGTACGGTGCAGCTCCATCCGGCGTCGGCGCCGAACCAGCCGCACCGGGCGGAGGTCAAGAAGCTGCTCGTGCACCGGCGCGCCCGCCGCGGCGGCGTCGGCGCCCGGCTCATGAAGGCGATCGAGAGCGCGGCCCGGCGCGCCGAGTTCACCCTTCTCACTCTCGACACGCGGCGCGGCGACGCGGCCGAGAACTTCTACCGCGAGCTCGGCTGGACAGCCGCCGGGATCATTCCCGGCTACGCCCTGAACGCCGACGGCACGGCGCACGACAACGTCTTCTTCTACAAGGAGCTGTAGCCGGCCGATCTCACCCGCGATGGAGGCGACGAACCATGGCAATGCGCACCCCGGCCAGGACGATCGACGAATACCTCGCGCCGCTCGACGGCGAACAGCGCGCCGCTCTCGAGCGCCTGCGCCGGGACATCCACGCCGCCGTGCCCGGCCTCGAAGAGTGCATCAGCTACCAGATGCCGGGCTTCCGCTTCGACGGCAAAGTGATCGTCTGGTTCGGCGCGGCGAAGAACCACTGCTCGTTCTTTCCGGGCTCCGTGATCGAGGAGCTCGCCGACGAGCTCGCGGGCTTCAGCACCAGCAAGGGTACCGTCCGCTTCCAGCCCGATCACCCCCTGCCGGCGGGTCTGGTCAAGAAGCTCGTCAGGGCGCGCATCGCCCGCATCCCCGCCGGGAAGAGGCGCCGCTAGGGCTCGAAGCGCAGCGTTTCGCCGATGCGCAAAGTGCGCACTCGGCCGCTGAGCGCCGCGCGCTCGGGGCGCGCGAGCAGGCGCGCCAGCTCGCGCGGCGGCTCGTCCACCGCTTCGTCGGCGAGGTCGAAGACCCCCCAGTGCATCGGCACGAGAAGACGCGCGCCGAGGGCGGCGAAGGCGGCGAGGGCCTCGCCCGGGTTCATGTGCGCCGGCTTCATGAACCAGCGCGGCTCGTAGGCGCCGACCGGCAGGAGCGCGGCGTCGAGCGGCGCGCAACGGCGGCCGAGTTCCGCGTAGCCGCCGAACCAGCCGCTGTCGCCGCCGAAGAAGAGGCGCCTCCTCCCGGTGTCGATCAGCCACGCTCCCCAGAGCGTCGTGTTCTCCGGCTGCGAAAGGCGGCGCGACCAGTGCTGCGCCGGCAGGAAGGTGAAACGCCAGCCGCCGAGCTCGATCTCTTCTCCCCAGTCGACCTCGCGCACCCGCGTATGCCCCGACCGGCGCACCGCGGCGCCGAGCCCGAGCGGCACCAGCCAGTCGAGACCTCTCGGCAAGCGGTCGAGCGTCCAGCGGTCGAAATGGTCGTAATGATTGTGCGAGAGGAGCACCGTGGCGTCCGCCGGCACCGCCGAGAGCGGCAGGCCCGGCGGGCTCCAGCGCGGCGGCATCAGCGCCCGCGGGCCGAAGTGGGGATCGAAGAGGGCGACGCGCTCCCCTTCGTGCAGCGCGAACGAGGCGTGGCCGATCCAGGTCAGCTCGGCGCGCTCGGCGACGCGGCCGAGCGACGCCCCCTCGTTGCCGACCTGCGGGATCGGATCGCGCGGCCGGCGCAGCCGTGCCGGCACTCGCCGCAACTGCCAGCGCAGGAGGTCGGCGGGCGTCCGCCGCGCCATGCCCCAGGGACAGAAGAAGCGTCCGCCGCGATGGTGCGGCGCGAAGAGCGTCTCCGGGTCGAACGGCGGGTGCAGGACGGCCTCCTCCGCGCGCGAGCTTGGCACGTCGCGCGAGCGAAAAGCGCGGCGAGCGGTTGATAGTGTCTCGCCGATGTCCGCGGCCTCTTTTCCCGACCTGCGCAGCCTGGCTCGACGAGCTCCGGCGCGAAGGCGATCTCGTCGAGATCGACGTCCCGGTCTCGGCCAAGCTCGAAGCGGCCGAGATCCACCGCCGCGTCATCGCCGCCGGCGGGCCGGCCCTCCTCTTCACCAACGTCGAGGGGAGCGACTTCCCGCTCGTCACCAACCTCTTCGGCACCGCGCGCCGCGCCGAGCTCGCCTTCGGCCGCCGTCCCTTCGAGCTCGTCCGGAGGCTGGTGACGCTCGCCCAGGAGCTGCTGCCGCCGACCCCCGGCAAGCTCTGGGGAGCGCGCGACGTCGGCGGCGCGCTGCTGCGGACGGGCGTCAAACGCGTCCGCCACGCGCCGGTGCGGCAGGTGGTGACCGACGAGCCGCGCCTCGACCGGCTGCCGGCGCTGACCTGCTGGCCGGAGGACGGCGGGCCCTTCCTCACCCTGCCGCTCGTCTACACCGAGCACCCCGCCGGCCATGGCCACAACCTCGGCATGTACCGGATGCAGGTGCACTCGCCGCGCACGACCGGCATGCACTGGCAGATCGGCAAGGGGGGCGGCTTCCACTACGCCGAGGCCGAGGCGCGCGGCGAGGCGCTGCCGGTGACCGTCTTCCTCGGCGGGCCGCCGGCGCTCACCCTCGCCGCCATCGCGCCGCTGCCCGAGAACGTCCCCGAGCTGATGCTCGCTTCGCTGGTCGCCGGGCGAGAAGCTGCCGCCTCGGCGTCGGGCCGGAGGGACGGCGCCTGATCGCCGACGCCGAGTTCGCGCTGGTCGGCCACGTGGCGCCCGGGCGCCGCCAGCCCGAGGGGCCGTTCGGCGACCACTACGGCTACTACTCGCTGCGCCACGACTACCCGGTCTTCGAGGTCGACTGGCTCTGCCGGCGGCGCGACGCGATCTTCCCGGCGACGGTGGTCGGCAAGCCGCGGCAGGAGGACTTCTTCCTCGGCGACCTGCTGCAGGAGCTGCTCTCCCCGCTCTTCCCGCTGGTCATGCCGGGTGTCGTCGACCTCTGGTCGTACGGCGAGACCGGCTACCACTCGCTCGCCGCCGCGGTGGTGCGCGAGCGCTACGGGCGCGAGGCGATGAGCCTCGGCGTTCCGCATCCTCGGCGAGGGGCAGCTCTCGCTGACCAAGTTCCTCCTCGTGCTCGACCGCCGCGTCGACCTGCGCGACTTCCGCGCCGTGCTCGAGCACCTGCTCGAGCGCACCGACCCGGAGACCGACCTCTTCGTCTTCGCGCAACCTGTCGATGGACACGCTCGACTACACCGGCCCCGAGGTCAACCGGGGCTCGAAGGGGGTCTGGCTCGGCCTCGGCGAGCCGGTGCGCGAGCTGCCGCGCGAGTTCCGCGCCGGCGGAGCCGCCGGCCGGCGCGCGCGACGCCGCGCGTCTTCTGCGCCGGCTGCCTGGTCGTCGGCGCGCCGGCGTACGCCGCGGAGCCCGGCGCGGCGGCGCGCTTCGCCGCGCATCCGGCTTTCGCCGGCTGGCCGCTCGTCGTCCTGACCGACGAGCCGGCGCGCGCCGCGGCGAGCGCCGACCAACTTCCTCTGGACCACCTTCACCCGCTTCGAGCCGGCCGCCGACCTCCACGCCGCGGCGACCCGCGTCGTGCGCCACCACCTCGTGCGCACGGCCGCCGATCGTCGATCGACGCGCGCATGAAGCCGACTGGTACCCCGAGGAGCTCTTCTGCGACGCGGCGACGGCGGCGAAAGTGACGCGCCGCTGGCGCGAGTACTTCCCGCGCGCGGCGTCGAGATGGGCGACTCCGGACCGCGCCCACCTCGATCCGAGCCTGAGTCGCGCCGCTGCTACGATCGCGCGTCGATGAGCGCCGATCCGAGCCGCCCCTCCACGCCGCCGCCCCAGCCTGCTCGTCCAGATCGCCGTCGCGCTCGCGCTGGTCGGCATCGTGCCCCTGGCGCTCGCCGTCTGGCAGCTCGTCGCGCGTCAACCGCGAGGCGCTCTTCGAGCAGCTCCTGCGGACCCACACGGTCGCGGCGCGCACGGCGGCCGATGCCGATCGACAGCTACCTCGCCGGCCGGCGCGCGCTCGCCGGCGCGCTCGCCGTCGACGCGCGGCTGGCCGCGGACCCGACCTCGACGAGGCGCAGGCGGCTGCTGCGCGATTCGCTCGCCGCCTGGAGCGAGAGCGGCGTCGTCGGGCTCGGCGTGCTCGACGCCGGCGGGCGCGATGGTCGTGCGGCTGCGCACGCAAGGACGAAGCGGCGACGCGTCGACGCGCTGCGCTCGCCGCGCGCCGGCGGCGAGACGGCCGCGCCTCGCGGCGATCGACCGCAAGCCCTGGGTGGCGCTGCCCGTGCCGCTCGCGGAAGGCCATGGAGCGCGCCTGGTGCTGATCGCCGACGCCTCGCGCGGTGGCGCGCGCGCTGGCGCCCGACGAGCTCGGCGCCGAAGCGCGGCTGCTGCTGATCGACCGCGCCGGCGAGCCGATCTGGCACGACGGCTCGGGCGACGCCGCGCTGCCGGCGGAGGTCACGCGCGGCCGGCGCTCTCGGGCCGCCTCTCGGGCGCCGGACGCTTCGCACGACGCCGACCGGCCGCGAGGTCGTCGCCGCCTGGTCGTCGGCCGACGGCGGGCGCTGGATCGTCGTCTCGCTGCAGCCGGGCGCCATCGCCGAAGCGGCGGCGAAGCGGATGACGAAGCGCTCGACGATCGCGGTGGTCGCCTCTCTCGCTGCTGGTCGCCGCGATCTCGGCCGTCGCCTGGCGCGGACTGGTGCGGCCCCTGCGCGCGCTGCTCGCGGCGCAGCGGGCGAACGGGGATCCCGCGGCCGCGGCCGCCGCCGGCCCGGTCTCGGAGACCGACCAGCTCGCACCGCGCCCTGGCCGAGCTCGAGCGCCGCGCCCACGACCGCGCCGACCTCGACCAGATCTTCCTCGGCCGCTACCAGGTGCTGTCGCTCATCGGCTCGGGGGGCATGGGCTCGGTCTTCAAGGGCTGGGATCCTCGCCTGCAGCGCTCGGTGGCGCTGAAGACGATCCGCATCGCCGCCGCCGACGTCCCCGAGGGCGCCGCCTCGAAGCTGCTCGCCGAGGCGGTGGCGGTGGCGCAGATCACCCACCCGAACGTCGTCGCGGTGTTCGACGCCGAGGAGAGCTCCGGCGCCGCCTTCGTGGCGATGGAGTTCGTCGACGGCATCGGCCTCGACCGCTATCTCGATCGCCGCGCCCAGCTCGACTGGCGCGAGGTGGTGCCGCTCGGCGCGGCGATCTCGCGCGGCCTCGCGGCGGCCCACGCCCACGACCTCGTGCACCGCGACATCAAGCCGGGCAACGTGCTGCTCGGCCACGACGGCGCGATCAAGATCGCCGACTTCGGCCTGGCGACCTTCCTGTCGCTCCTCCACGACGCGCCGGGCAAGGTCTTCGGCACGCCGGGCTTCCTGGCGCCCGAGGCGCTGCGCGGCCAGCCGATCGACGAGCGCACCGATCTCTACGCGATGGGCGTCGTCCTCTTCCGCGCTCTCGCCGGCCGCTATCCGGTGCACGGCACCAGCTTCCGCAGCTCGTCGCTTCGACTCTGACGGACCCGACGCCGCGGCCGGAAGATCTCGACCGCGTGCCGCGCGACGTCGCGACGCTGGTCTGCGAGCTGCTCGACAAGGATCCGGCGCAGCGCGCTCGCGCCGGCAGCGCTGGTCGCCGAGCGGTTCGAGGCGATCGCGCAGGAGCACCGGCTGACCTGGCGGCTCGACTTCGCCGACACGCGCGCCGGCGGCGTCGGCGGCGGCCCGGGCTCGCTTTCGGCGACCCTTCCGACGATGCGTCTCGACGCCGACCTGGCGTGAACGGCGGGACGGGCGCGCCGATGCTGGCGCTGATCGGGCAGGGGCTGCTCCTCGGCTGGTCGGTCGCCTGGCCGCCGGGGCCGGTGAACGCCGAGATGATCCGCCGCGTTCGCTGGCGCGCGGCTTCTTTCCCGCCGCCGCGGTCGGCCTCGGGGCCTGCTGCGCGGACTTTCTCTGGGCGCTCGGAGTGACGCTGGGAGCGGGGG
The DNA here is from genome assembly GCA_963699245.1 of Thermoanaerobaculia bacterium. GTDB lineage: Bacteria > Acidobacteriota > Thermoanaerobaculia > Multivoradales > JAGPDF01 > JACTMI01. Next base: position 30,442 of record OY969426.1, on the reverse strand, counting down.
CGCTCGCCAACCGGCCGGGCGTGCGCCCGGCGCTGGCGGCGATCAGCCTGGTGCTGCTGCTCTATCTCGCCATCACCTACCTGCGCGGCGCGTTTCGGAGCTGGCGGCGGCACCGGGCCGGAGCGCCGCCGGAGCAGCCGGGGACGCTCGACTCGACGCGCGGAGGCTTTCTGCTCGGATTCTCCGTGGCGCTGTCGAGCCCGTGGAACATCGCGTTCTGGCTGGCCGTGATCGGGCAACAGGCGGGGCGGACGCTGGCCGTCGGGGCATCGCTCATCCTGGCGGGAGCGGTGGTCTTCGCGGCGGCGGTCTGGACGTTCGTGCTGTCGGGGGCGGTGCGCCTGGGGGCGCGGTTCGCGACTCCGGCGTGGGAGATCGGGACTCGCGCGGCGACCGGATTTCTGATGCTCTTCTTCGCGGTTCGACTGGCTCTCCGGCTCGCCGCTTCGGCGTGAGCGCGATAGGATCTGCCGCTCCCACGCCATGGAAATCCACGACGACTTTCTCGGAACGCTCGGCAACACTCCGCTCGTCGCCCTCCGCCGCTACCACCCGCGGGGCGCGCTGCTGGCCGCCAAGATCGAGTTCTTCAATCCCGGCTCCAGCGTCAAGGACCGCATCGGCATCGCGATGATCGAAGCCGCGGAGCGCGAAGGGAAACTGCGCCCGGGAATGACGATCGTCGAGCCGACCTCCGGCAACACCGGGCTCGGGCTCGCCATCGCGGCGATCCTGCGCGGTTACAAGCTGGTCTGCACCGCGCCGTCGAAGATTCCGAAGGAGAAGGTCGCGATGCTCGAGGCGCACGGGGCGCGGGTCGTGATCTGCCCGGTGGACGTCTCGCTCGACGATCCGCGCTCGTACACAAGACCGCCGAGCGCATCCGCGACGAGGAGGGGGCCTTCCTCCCCTACCAGTACTTCAACCAGGCGAATCCGCTGGCGCATTACGAGGCAACCGGCCCGGAGATCTGGCGACAGACGGACGGCCGCGTCACGCACTGGGTGGCGGGAATCGGCACCGGCGGGACGATCTCGGGAGTGGCGAAGTACCTCAAGGAGAAGAACCCGGCGATCCGCGTCGTCGGCGTCGACCCCGTCGGCAGCGTCTACACCCACTACACGCAGCACGGCAAGCTCCCCTCGGCCGAGGAGCTCGGGATCTACCTGATCGACGGCATCGGCCAGAGCTACATTCCCGAGAGCTACTGGCCCGAGTACATCGACGAATGCGTGACCGTCGACGATCGCACCGCCTACGACGCGGTCTTCGAGATCGCGCGCAGCGAGGGGATCTTCACCGGTTCCTCCGGCGGCGCCGCCGGCTTCGCGGCCCGCGAGGTCGCCCGCCGCGCCGGGCCGGACGACATCGTCGTCACCCTCTTCCCCGACTCGGGCGAGCGCTACCTCTCCAAGCTCAACCCCGACTGGCTGAAGGAAAAGGGCCTCGCCGACTGAGGGAGGCGCGCCTGCCGGGCCTGCAAGCCGGCAGGGGCCCTGCCGCCGTATAGAAAGCGACGGCGCCCCGGACCGCCCCGGCGCCGCCGCCCGAACCGCACTCCCAAGGGAGACTCGATGAAGCGCCTCCTCGTCGTCCTCGCTTTCGCCCTCGCTGCCGCCCTTCCGGCGCCCGACACCGCGCAAGCAGCGCCGGTCACCTACACGATCGACCGTAATCACAGCGACGTCGGATTCCTGATCCGTCACTTCGTCGCCCGGGTGCGCGGCCATTTCACCGACTTCTCCGGCACCATCGTCAAGGACGACGAGAACCTCGCCGGCGCCTCGGTCGTCTTTCAGATCCAGGCTGGTTCGATCGACACCAATAACGAGAAGCGCGACGCCGACCTGCGCTCGGACAATTTCTTCGACGTCGCGAAGTTCCCGACCATCAGCTTCGCCAGCAATCGGATCGAGAAGGCCGGCGCCGCGAGCTACAAGGTCACCGGCAACCTCACGATGCACGGCGTGACCCAGCAGGTGACGCTGCCGGTCGAGTTCGCGGGCGAAGTCCCGGACGGCCGCGGGACCGTCAAGGCCGGCTTCTCGACCACGGTGACGATCAACCGCAAGGAGTTCGGCATCACCTGGAACCGCATCCTCGACAGCGGCAGCGCCATGCTCGGCGACGACGTCGAGGTGCAGATCGAGATCGAGGCGACACGAAAGTAGGTAGCCCCACCGGGACCCGGCGGCCCGCTGCTGCTACGATTCGGGCGTCGGCGCGCGAGCGCCGGCGCCCTTGTCGTACCAGACCGCGACCGAGGAGGACCGCATGTCCCGAATCCCCGCCCGAGCGCTGCTCGCCCTGCTGCTCGTCGCCGCTCCCCTGGCAGCCGCCAAGACCGACCCGAAGGCCAAGACCGACGAGAAAAAAGACGAGGGCCCGCTCTCCGAGTCGACCCTCTCCGGCCTCAAGCTGCGCGGCATCGGGCCGGCGCTGACCTCGGGCCGCATCGCCGACGTGGCGGTCGATCCCTCCGACGCCAAGGTCTGGTGGGTCGCGGCGGCCGCCGGCGGCGTCTGGAAGACGGTCAACGCCGGCACGACCTGGGAGCCGGTCTTCGACGGTGAGGGCTCCTACTCGATCGGCGCGCTCGCCATCGACCCGAAGAATCCGAACGTGGTCTGGGTCGGCAGCGGCGAGAACAACAACCAGCGCGTCGTCGGCTACGGCGACGGCGTCTACAAGACGCTCGACGGCGGCAAGTCGTGGAAGAAGATGGGGCTCGAGAAGTCCGAGCACATCGGCAAGATCCTGGTCGACCCGCGCGACTCGAACGTCGTCTGGGTCGCGGCGCAGGGACCGCTGTGGAATGCGGGCGGCGATCGCGGCCTCTACAAGACGACCGACGGCGGCGCCACCTGGACGCAGTCGCTGAAGATCAGCGACGACACCGGCGTCACCGACGTCGTTCTTCGACCCGCGCGACCCCGACACCCTCTACGCCGCCGCCCACCAGCGCCGGCGCCACGTCTGGACGCTCGTCGACGGCGGCCCGGAGTCGGCGCATCTACAAGTCGACCGACGGCGGCAAGAACTGGCGCAAGCTCGAGCAGCGGCCTGCCCGAAGCCGACATGGGCCGCATCGGCCTGGCGCTCTCGCCGCAGAATCCGGACGTGGTCTACGCGATCGTCGAGTCGGCGAAGGGCAAGGGCGGCTTCTTCCGCTCGACCGACCGCGGCGAGAGCTGGGACGAAGCAGTCCGACCACGCGACCACCGGCAACTACTACAGCGAGATCTTCGCCGACCCGCAAGCAGTTCGACCGCATCTACTCCGTCGACACCTTCATGCAGGTCTCCGACGACGGCGGCAAGACTTTCAAGCGCCTGGGCGAGAAATCGAAGCACGTCGACAACCACGCCATCTGGGTCGACCCGCGCGACACCGAGCACTATCTGGTCGGCTGCGACGGCGGCCTCTACGAGAGCTTCGACCGCGGCGCCACCTGGCGCTTCTTCGAGAACCTGCCGATCACCCAGTTCTACCGCGTCGCGGTGGACGAGACCTGGCCGGTCTACCAGGTCTGCGGCGGCACCCAGGACAACTACTCGCTCTGCGGCCCGTCGCGAACGCTGCGCTACCAGGGCCCGGCCAACGAAGACTGGACGGTGACCCAGGGCGGCGACGGTTTCTGGTCGGCGATCGATCCGACCGACCCCAACATCGTCTACGCCGAGGCGCAGTACGGCGCGCTGACCCGCTTCGACCGAAGAGCGGCGAGAACGTCGACATCCAGCCGCAGCCGGCGCCCGGCGAGGCGCCCTACCGCTGGAACTGGGACTCGCCGCTGATCGTCATCTCCCCGCATCTCGCCGACGCGGCTCTACTTCGCGGCCAACAAGCTCTTCCGCAGCGACGACCGCGGCGACACCTGGAAGGCGATCTCGCCCGACCTCACCCGCCAGCTCGACCGCAACCAGCTCAAGGTCATGGGGCGCATCCAGAGCCCCGACGCGGTGGCGAAGAACTCCTCGACCTCGCTCTACGGCAACATCGTCTCGCTCGCCGGAGTCGCCGAAGGCCGAGGGGCTGCTCTACGTCGGCACCGACGACGGCCTCGTGCAGGTGACGCGAGGACGGCGGCGCCAACTGGCGCAAGATCGACAAGCTTCCCCGGCGTGCCGGAGATGCACCTACGTCTCGCGGCTGAACGCCTCGCAGCACTCCGCCGACGTCGTCTACGCGGCTTTCGACAACCACAAGATGGGCGACTTCAAGCCCTACTCCTGAAGCGCAGCGCCGACCGCGGGCGCAGCTGGGTCTCGATCGCCGGCAACCTGCCGGAGCGCGGCACCGTCTACTCGCTGGCCGAGGATCCGGTGAAGCCGTCTCTCCTCTTCGCCGGCACCGAGTTCGGCCTCTTCGTCACCGTCGACGGCGGCCTGAAATGGATCGAAGCTGTCGGGCGGCCTGCCGACCATCGCGGTCAAGGACCTGGCCATCCAGAAGCGTTCGAACGACCTGGTGCTCGCGACCTTCGGGCGCGGCTTCTACGTCCTCGACGACTACTCGGCGCTGCGCGCGGTCGACGTCAAGGCGCTCGACGCCCCGGCGATCCTGCTTCCCGACCACCAAGGCCTGGCTCTACGTGCCTGCGACCCGCATCGGCGACCGCGAGAAGGGCTTCTTCGGCGAGACCTACTTCCTCGCCGACAATCCCGCCCTTCGGCGCGACCTTCACCTACTACCTCAAGGAAGCGCTGGAAGTCGCAGAAGAAGCTGCGCCAGGAGGCCGAGAAGGAAGCGGTGAAAGCCAAGAAGGAGATCGACTACCCGACGCCTCGACGCGCTGCGCGCCGAGACCCGGCAGGAGGACGCCAGGCTTCTCTTCACGGTCGAGCGACGCGGCCGGCAACGTCGTCCGCCGGCTCGAGCGCGCCGGTCGAGAAGGGGATCCACCGCCTGACCTGGGACCTGCGCTACCCGCCGCGCCGATCCCGCCGTCGAAGGAGGAGAAGCGCTCGGACTTCGGCCCGCCATCGACGGGCCCGCTCGTCGCGCCGGGCAGCTACTCGCGTGAAGATCGACCTGGTCGACGGCGCCGACATCAAGCCGCTCGGCGCCGCCGCAGACCTTCGAGGTCGATGCGCTCGCCAACGCCACGCTGCCGGCCAAGGACCGCGCCGCGGTGCTCGCCTTCCAGCAGAAGGTCGCCCGCCTGCAGCGCGCCGTGCTCGGCGCCGAGAACTTCCTCGGCGAGCTGCAAGGAGCGGCTCGCCCTGATCCGCGCCGCGATCGCCAAGACCCCGGCGCTCGACCCCGGCGACCGACGCCAGGGCGCGCGCGCTGGAGCTCCGGCTCGAGGAGATCGGCATCGCGCTCTCCGGCGACGACTTCCTGCGCCGGCGCGACGAGAACACGCCGCCGGCGATCTCCGAGCGGGTGCATGAACGTCGTCTACGCCTCGTGGTCGACCACGGCCGAGCCGACGACCACCCAGACGGACGCCTATCGCTTCGCCTGCCGGCCTGTTCGAGACCGAGCTCGCCAAGCTCCGCGCAGGTCGCCGAGAGCGACCTGCCGGCCCTCGAGCAGGAGCTCGAGAAGGCGGGCGCGCCGTACACCCCGGGCCGCCTGCCGGCCTGGAAGCCGGAGCCTTGAGCCGGGCACGGCCGATCGGTCGTCTGGGGGCGATCCCCGGGAGGTGGTCGCCGCGGTCGCGGCCCGCCGCCTCTCGGGGCTCGAGTTCCTGCGCGCCATGCGGGACGGGGAGATCTCGGGCCCGCCGTTCGGCGCGCTGCTCGGGTTCGAGGTCGACGAGGTCGAGCCGGGCCGCGTCGTCTTCGGCCTCCAGCCCGGCGTGCACCACGACAATCCGAACGGGGTGATGCACGGCGGCGTGGCCGCCGCGCTGCTGGACACGGTGACCGGCTGCGCGGTGACCTCCCTCCTCCCCTTCGGCGTCACCTGCGCGACGCTCGAGATCAAGGTCAACTACATCCGGTCGCTCTCCCCCCGCTCGCCGCGGGTGCGGGCGATCGGCACCGTCCTCCACCTCGGGCGGCGCTCGGCGGTCGCCGAGGGAAAGCTCCTGCTCCCCGACGACCACCTGGCCGCCCACGCCACCGCGACCCTGATGATCTTCCCCCCCGAGGAGCTCCACGGCCACGGCCGCCCCTCGGCGGCCGGCGGCGACGGGGGGGTTGACCCCGAAACTGCACCGAAAACGCGACAGGAGTAAGTATCCGCCGCTGGACCCGGATACCGGCATGTCGGCCAGCAGCGGCTCGATCGAGATTCCCATCGCCGCGGAGTGGAGTCAGCTCCGGCGGGACAAGGCCGCCCTGCGCGAGCGGCTGGCCAAACTCGACTCCGAGCGCGGGCGGGTCTCGGACGCCGTCCTCGAGCGGGTGCGGGCCGACTACGAGCACCGCGCGCAGGACCTCGAGGCGCGGGCCCAGGATCTCGCCCAGCGCGCCCGCCGCGAGATGACCTCGCTGGTCGCCGCCGTCGATCGCCAGGAAAAGACGGTCGCCGAATACCGCGCGGCGCTCGAGGAGTACGACCTGCGCGAGCGGCTGGGCGAGGAGCTCGACGACGAGTCGGCGGCCCGGACGTCGGACCTGCGCAAGGAGTTGGCGCGGCTCGACGACGACCTGCGCGCCATCGTCGACCTGCGCGACCGCGTGGCGGCGATCGCCGACGGTCGCTCCTCTGGCTTCGTCGCGATTCCGGGCCCCCCGCCTCCGGCCGCCAACGTCCAGGAGCTCCTGTCGCCGGTGCCGTCGGCGGCGCTCTCGATCGTGCCGCCGCCGGCCAATCCTCCCCGCCTGATTCCGGTCGAGAGCGGCGACGGCGCCGACTACCATGCCCTGGCCGGGAAAACGGTGGTCGGCCGCAACCCGGAGAGCGATCTCCGCCTGCCGGTCGGCACCGTCTCGCGACGCCACGCCGAGATCGAGTACCAGCCCGACGGCTGGATGGTCCGCGACCTCCACTCGGAGAACGGCACCTGGGTCAACGGCGAGCGCATCTGGGAACGCCGCATCGTGGACGGCGACGAAGTGCAGTTCGGCACCGTCCGTCTCCTCTTCCGCACCCATTGAGCCGCCGCCCCGCGGCCCGTCCGTCGCGCCTCTGGCTCTCCCGGAGAGCCCGGAAATGACCGGCCGCGATCTCCTGCTGCTCGCGGCCTCCGGCGCCGGCGCCGGGGTGATGAACGCTCTCGCCGGCGGCGGCACGATCCTCACCTTTCCCGGCCCTGATCTTCCTCGGCCTGCCGGCGCGCGTCGCCAACGCGACCTCGACCGTCGCGCTCGTTCCCGGCGCGGCGGCCAGCCTCGCCGGCTACTGGGGAGAAGTGAAGACGCACCGCGCCTGGCTGCGCACGCTGCTGCTGCCGAGCCTGGTCGGCGGCACGATCGGCTCGCTCCTCCTGCTCGCCACCCCCGAGAAGCTCTTCGCCCGCCTGGCGCCGCTCCTCGTCCTGTTGGCGACCGTCCTCTTCGCCGTGCAGAGCTGGCGCGCCCGCCGGCGCGAGGTGGACGGCGCCGACGTGCCGGCCCCTGCCGCCGCCGGCCCGCGCCTGCGCGCCGCGCTCGCCGGGCAGTTCCTGGTCGCGATCTACGGCGGCTACTTCGGAGCCGGCATCGGCATCCTGATGCTCGCCATCCTGGCCACCCTCGGACTCACCAACATCCACGCCATGAACGGGTTGAAGAACCTCTTCGGCATGGCGATCAACGGCCTGGCGGCGGCGATCTTCATCGGCGCGGGGATCGTCGACTGGCGGGTCGTGCTGCCGCTGCTCGCCGGATCGGTCGCCGGCGGCTACCTCGGCGCCCGCTTCGGCCAGCGGATCGGCCGCGATCGGGCGCGCATCGCGGTGATCGTCGTCGGCGTGCTGGTGACGGTGCTGCTCGCGCTCCGGCAGATCTGAGCCGGGCTCGCTCATTCTTCTGGAATTTCCCTCCTCCTCCGCCGTTCTCAGGGCTGACGCGCCGCACCCGGAGTCGTCTTCACCGGGCCGGCGGGAGACCCTTATGACCGACCAGCTGACCCTCCCCGTCCTCCCACTTCGCGAAGCCGTGCTCTTTCCCGGCATCGCGATGCCGATCGGCGCCGGCCGCCCCGGCACCCTGCGCGCGATCGAAGCGGCGCTGCGCGCTCCCGAGCCCTTCGTGCTCGCCATCACCCAGCAGCAGAACCTCGACGAGGTCACCGCCGAGGGGCTCTACACCGTCGGCACGATCGCCCGCATCGGGCAGGTCAAGCGCAGCCTGTCCGGCATGCAGCTCGTCCTGCAGGGCGAGCGGCGCGCCATCGCCATGCGGGTCCACGAGCGTGACGGCTACCTGAGCGCCACCGTCGTCCCGGCGAGCGAGATCCAGCCGCCCGACCCGAACGAGCCCGCCTTCGTCGCGCTCTTCCGCGAAGCGCGCGAGCGCGCCCTCGAGCTCGCCAAGACGCGCCGGGCTCCCCGAGGAGCTGGCCCAGCAGGTGCTGGCCGCGGTCGACGACCCGGGCCGCTTCGCCGACCTCGTCGCGGCCCACGTCGAGCTCTCGTCGGCCGAGCGCCAGAGCGCTGCTCGAAGCGCTGCCGGTCGAGGAGCGGCTGCGCCGCGTCCTCGTCCACGTGCAGCGCCAGCTCGCCGTGCTCGACGCGCAGCGCAGACATCCAGACCCAGGTGCGCGAGGAGCTCGGCGACCGCCAGCGCGAGGTGATCCTGCGCGAGCAGATGAAGGCGATCCAGAAGGAGCTCGGCGAGGGCGACGACGCCGGCGAGACCGACGAGCTCGCCGAGCGCCTCGAGAAGCTCGACGCTCCCGCCCGCGGTGCGCAAGGAGGTCGACCGCGAGCTCGGCCGCCTGCGTCGCATCGGGCGCGAGGCGATGGAGGCGCAGGTCATCCGCACCTTCCTCGAGACGGTCTCCGAGCTGCCCTGGAACAAGCGCAGCGAGGAGAAGCTCGACATCCAGGAGGCGGCCGCGCATCCTCGAGGAGGACCACTACGGCCTGCAGGACGTCAAGGACCGCGTCCTCGAGTTCCTCGCCGTGCGCCAGCTGCGCCAGGGCAAGGAAGCAGGCCGCAGCGACGCAGCGAGAGCTGCCGCGAGCCACGGAAGCGAAGGCCGAAGACGATCGCAGCGAAGGGCGAGGCCGCCGAGAAGAGCGCCGCCGCGAAGCCCGAGAAGAAGGCCAAGGGCCCGATCCTGCTCTTCGTCGGCCCCCCCGGCGTCGGCAAGACCTCGGTCGCCAAGTCGATCGCCCGCGCCATGGGGCGCGAGTACGTCCGCATCTCGCTCGGCGGCGCGCGCGACGAGGCCGACATCCGCGGCCACCGGCGCACCTACGTCGGCGCCATGCCGGGCCGCATCCTGCAGGGGATGAAGCAGGCCGGCACCAAGAACCCGGTCTTCCTGCTCGACGAGGTCGACAAGCTCGGCGTCTCCTTCCAGGGAGACCCGTCGGCGGCGCTGCTCGAGGTGCTCGATCCGGCGCAGAACGACAGCTTCACCGACCACTACCTCGGCGTCCCCTTCGACCTCTCCGAGGTGCTCTTCATCGGCGACCGCCAACTACCCGCAGAACATCCCGGCGCCGCTCATGGACCGCATGGAGATGGTCGAGTTCTCGGGCTACACCGAGAGCGAGAAGCGCGAGATCGCGCGGCGCTACCTGATCCCGCGCCAGCTCGAGGAGAACGGCCTGTCGGCCGAGCAGCTCACGCTCTCCGACGAGGCGCTGGCCGAGATCGTCACCGGCTACACCCGCGAGGCGGGCGTCCGCCAGCTCGAGCGCGAGCTCGGCAAGCTGGCGCGCAAGGCGGCGCGCAAGATCGCCGCTCAGGAGATGACCCGGCTCGAGGTCGAGCGCGACGGCGTGCACGACCTGCTCGGCCGGCCGCGCGTCCACCCCGAGCGCGCCGCGCGCCAGGACCAGGTCGGCGTCGCGACCGGCATGTTCTACACGCCGGTCGGCGGCGACATCGTCTTCGTCGAGGCCTCGGCGATGAAGGGCAAGGGCGAGCTCGTGCTCACCGGCCAGCTCGGCGACGTCATGAAGGAGTCGGCGCGCGCCGCCTGGAGCTACGCCCGCGCCCACGCCGCTCTGCTCGGCAGTCGACCCCGAGGCCTTCCAGCAGGACCTGCACATCCACGTTCCCGCCGGCGCCATGCCGAAGGACGGCCCCTCGGCCGGCGTCACGATGGCGAGCGCCGTGGTCTCGGCCCTGTCCGGCCGGCCGGTGCGCCACGACATCGCGATGACCGGCGAGGTCACCCTCTCCGGCCGCGTGCTGCCGATCGGCGGCCTCAAGGAGAAGATCCTCGGCGCCGTGCGCGCCGGCATCACCCGCTTCATCCTGCCGAAGGAGAACGTGGCGGATCTCGAGGATCTCCCGAAAGAGGTCCGCGAGCGGATCGAGGTGCACCCGGTCGAGGAGCTCGGCGAAGTGCTCGCCCTCGCTCTCCGCGGCGCCTCGTTTCGCGGCGGCCGGCTGACCTTCGGCGATGAGGCGGCGCGCGGCCTGGGGACGGTCGCGCCGCACTGAGCTGCGGCCCATCGCCGACGGCCGGGCGGTGGGTCTAGACTTGCACCGCTTGGCCGCCAGCGAAGAGGACCCGATCACGCTCCGCGCCCGGATGCGCGAGCTCGAACGCGAGCTCGCGCACTGGCGCGACCTGGGCACCGCCGCGACGGCGCCGACCGCGGCCTGGCGCGCCATGCTGGTCGAAGCGGAGCGCGCCGTCGAGCTCGGCACCTGGACCTGGAACCTCACCTCGGATCGGGTGGCCTGGTCTCCGGGCCTCTTCCGCATCCTCGGCTACGAGGCGGAAGACTTCGAGCCGACCCCCGACGCCTTTTTCGCGGCGCTCCATCCCGACGACCGCGCGCGAGTCACCGAAGCCTCGCGCCGTGGCGTCGCGACCGGCAGCAGCTCGCCGATCGCCTTCCGGGTCCTTCGCGGCAACGGCGAGGTGCGCGAAGTCCTGATGGACGGCGTCGCGCAGCGCGACGCTTCCGGCCGGCTCGTCGGCTTCGTCGGCACGGTCCTCGACCTGACGGAGCGCCGCAGCGTCGAGCGGGCGCTCGAGCGCGAGCGCCTGATGCTCGAGGAGTCTCAGCGCAGCGCCCGCGTCGGCACCTGGACGCTGTCGCTCGACACCGGCCGCCTCTCCTGGTCGCCGGAGCTCTACCGCATTCTCGGCATCGAGCCCGGCATCGAGCCGGACGCCGACCGTTTTCATTCGATGATCCATCCCGACGATCGCGAGCGGGTCGTCGCCACCGCCGAGCGGGTGGCCCGCACCGGCGTCCCCGAGCCGCACGAGTTCCGCATCCAGCGCGGTGACGACGGACACGAGCGCGTGCTCCGCGTGCAGGCCCATGCCGTCAGCGCCTCGACCGGCGAGCGCTTCTTCCTCGGCACGACGCTCGACGTCACCGAGCGCGCCGCGCTCGAGGCCGCCCTCTCCCAGGCCTCGAAGATGGACGCGCTCGGCCAGATGGCCGGCGGCATGGCGCACAACTTCAACAATCTCCTCACCGTCATCCGGGGCTTCGCCGAGCTGCTGGAGCGCCGCAGGCCCGAGCCCGAGTTGCGCCGTATCCTCGACGCCTCCGACGTCGCGGCGCGGCTGCTCGATCGCCTGCTGCAATTCAGCCGGAGCTCGCCGCTCGAGCCCCGCCTCTGCGACCTCAACGCGCTGGTCGATCAGTCGGTCGACATCCTGCGGGGATCGCTGGGCCCGCAGGTCGAGATCGAGCTCGACCTCGATCCGCTGGTCGGCGCGGCCTGGCTCGATCCGGCGCAGTTCGAGAGCGTGCTGCTCAATCTCGGCCTCAACGCCCGGGACGCCATGCCGCTCGGCGGCCGGCTCACCATCCGGACTCGCGCCGTCGGCGACGGCGCCTCCCGCCTGCGGGTCGAGGTCGCCGATACCGGCGAAGGAATGGACGAGGCGACCCGGCAGCGCATCTTCGAGCCCTTCTTCACGACCAAGCCGCCCGGCCGCGGGACCGGCCTCGGCCTCGCGACGGTCTTCGGGTTCGTGCGCCAGGTCGGCGGCGAGATTCAGGTCCAGTCGGCGCCGGGACAGGGCACCACGTTCAGACTCGATTTCCCTGCCGCGCTGCCGGCGAACGATCTCCCTTGAGGCGCCGGTTCGAGCCGTTCGCGACGAAGTGCGCGCGCTCGCCCTGGCTTAGGATGCTCAGCTAGCCACGAACCGAAGGAGATCCCCTTGCCGGCAAGAATCCCGTCGAAGCAGTCCCTGTTGGCCACTCTCGCCTTCTCTGCCCTCCTCTCGAGCTCGGCTCAGCTCGTTGCCGCGGCGCCTTCGCTCGACGCGAAGATCGCGGCGCGCGCCGCCGCGATCGAGCCGCAGATGCTCGAGTGGCGGCACTGGCTGCACCAGCACCCCGAGCTCGGCAACCGCGAGGTCGAGACCGCCAAGTTCATCGCCGAGCACCTGCGCGCGATGGGGCTCGAGCCTCGCACCGGCGTCGCCAAGACCGGCGTCGTGGCGGTGATCACCGGCAGCAAGCCTGGGCCGGTGGTGGCGCTGCGTTCCGATATGGACGCGCTGCCGGTCAAGGAGGAGGTCGACCTCCCCTTCGCCAGCCAGGCGACGGGCACCTACGAAGGGAAGCCGGTCTCGGTCATGCACGCCTGCGGGCACGACACCCACATGGCGATGCTGCTCGGCGCGGCGCAGATCCTCACCGAGATGAAGGCCCAGCTGCCGGGCAAGGTGGTGCTTCTCTTCCAGCCGGCCGAAGAAAGCGTGCCGATCGAAGAAGGGACCGCCGGCGCCGAGCTGATGGTGAAGGAGGGCGTCCTCGACGATCCGAAAGTCGACGTCGTCTTCGGCCTCCACTCCTTCTCGGGCATCCCGACCGGCACGATCGGCTACCGCTCGGGTCCCGAGCTCGCCGCTGCCGACCGCTTCGAGATCATCGTGCAAGGGCGGCAGACGCACGGCTCGGCCCCCTGGCGCGGCGTCGACCCGATCGTGGTCGGCGCGCAGATCGTCGACGCGATCCAGACCCTCGTCTCGCGCCAGCTCGACATCACCAAGGAGCCGGCGGTCGTCTCGGTCGGCCAGTTCGAGGCGGGCGTGCGCAACAACATCATCCCGGACCGGGCACGCCTGGTCGGAACCATCCGCACCTTCGACGAGGGAATGCGCGACGACGTCCAGGCCCGCCTGAAGAAGCTCGCCGAGGGGATCGCCGCGGCCAGCGGCGCGACCGCGACGGTGACGATCGAGCGCGGCTACCCGGTGACGGTCAACGACCCGGCGCTCACCGCGAAGATGCTGCCGACGCTCGAGCGTGTCGCCCCGGGCCGGGTCAAGGAGCTGCCCAAGATCACCGGCGCCGAGGATTTCTCCTTCTACGCCAACAAGGTGCCGGGGCTTTTCATCATCCTCGGCGTCACGCCTCCCGACCAGCTCGCGAACGCGGCCTCCAACCACTCGCCGCGCTTCTTCGCCGACGAGAGCGCGTTGGTGACCGGCATGAGAGCGATGGCGACCCTGGCGGCGGACTACCTGACGGCGCCCCAGCCGAAGCGCTAGCGAGCGGCCTCGCGCCGGTAGAGGGCGCTCGCCCCTTCCCAGAGCTCGTCCAGCCGCTCGGTCAGGCGATGGCCGCCGTCGTCGTAGAGACGGAGGTCGGCGATCCCGGACGGCAGGCGCGCCGCGAACGCGGCGACCTCGCGCCAGTCGACCGTGTCGTCGAGCTTCCCCTGGAAGATGACCGCCGGCGTACGGTAGCGCGCGACGAGGTCGCCGAGCGGATAGCGCCGCAGGTCCTCCATCAGCTCCCAGCCGAGATCGCAATCGACGAACTCGTTGCGGAAGCGGATCACCCCCTCGCGCCGCCAGCGCGCAAGCCCCGCGGGCCCCGCCCAGCGCTCCATGCCTTTGGCGAGGCCGACCGCGGGCGCGATCAGGGCCGCGGCCAGCACTCCTTCGGGGTGGAGCGCGGCGTGCCAGAGCGCCGTGGCGCCTCCCATCGACGAGCCGAAGAGGACGAGGCGGGTGTGACCGCGCTCCCGCAGCCAGGCGCGCACGGCGGCGACGTCCGCGAGGTTGCGCGACAACGTGAGCTCGCGCATCGTCCCCTCCGAGGCGCCGTGGCCGCGGAAGTCGAAGGAACAGAAGGCCCAGCCGCTGGCCAGCGCTCTGGCGCGGAAGAAGGTCGCCTTCTCCCCCTCCTGGCGCGAGCCGAAGCCGTGCAGGTAGAGCAGCGCCAGCGGCGCTCGCCTGCCCGCGGGCTCGTCGAAAAGCACCGCGAGGCGCTCTCCTTTCTCTTCACCGGCCGGCGCCACCCACTCCATCGACCGCTCATTCTCTCCTCCTTCGGCTAGGATCCCTCCGCTCATGCCAGAGGCGAACCCCCAGACGAGCCCGGCGGCCCCCGTCCGCTGGGCCAAGGTGATCGACCACTCGAGCTGCATCGGCTGCCACGCCTGCACCACCGCCTGCAAGTCGGAGAACGAGGTCCCGCTCGGCGTCACCCGGACCTACGTCAAGTACGTCGAGACCGGGACCTTTCCCGAGGCGCGGCGCAACTACCAGGTGACGCGCTGCAACCAGTGCGCCGACGCCCCCTGCGCCACCGCCTGTCCGACGAAAGCGATGCACGTGCGACCCGACGGCATCGTCGATTTCGACAAGTCGATCTGCATCGGCTGCAAGGCGTGCATCGCCGCCTGCCCCTACGACGCGATCTTCATCAATCCCGAGGACCACTCGGCCGAGAAGTGCAACTTCTGCGCGCACCGGATCGACCAGGGGCTCGAGCCGGCCTGCGTCGTCGTCTGCCCGACCCAGGCGATCCTGGTCGGCGATCTCAACGACAACACCTCGCTCGTCTCGCACATCGTGCACCGCGAACCGGTGCAGGTGCGCCGTCCCGAGAAGGACACCCAGCCCAAGCTTTTCTACAAGGGCGCCCACCAGGCGACGCTCGATCCGCTCGCCGCGCGCCGCCCCGGCGGCAATCTCTTCATGTGGAGCGAGCAGCGCACCGGCGGCCAGCACGTCGTGGGAGGCCATCCGCCAGAAGCGAGCCGGCTCGGCGCCAACTCCTCCGCCGCGGCGCTGCTCGCCTACGACGTGCCGCACAAGGCGCCCTGGGACTGGAAGGTCAGCCTCTACACCGTGACCAAAGCGATCGCCGCCGGCGCCTACCTGGTGCCGCTCCTGCTCGTGCTGCTCGGCAAAATGGATCCGACTAGCCCGCTCTGGCTCTGGGGCGCGCCGGGGCTCGGCCTGCTCTTCCTGGCGATCACCGGCGCGCTGCTGATCGGCGACCTCACCCACCCGGGCCGCTTCTGGATGATCTTCCTCAAACCGCAATGGCGGAGCTGGCTCGTCCGCGGCGCCTTCCTGATCGCCGGCTACGGCGCCGCGCTCGTCGCGCACGCGCTCGCGGCGCTGACCGGACACCTCGAGCTGCTGAAGCCGATCGCCGTCGCCGGCGCGCCGCTGGCGCTCCTCACCGCGGTCTACACGGCGTTCCTCTTCGCGCAAGCCAAGGCCAGAGACCTCTGGCAGAGCCCGCTCCTGCCAGCGCACATGACCGTGCAATCCCTGCTCGCCGGCGCCGCCGCCACCGCTCCGCTGGCACTCGCCGTCGACGCTCCGGCCGCCACCCCCCTTCTCTGGACGCTTTTCGTTTCTCTCCTCCTCCACCTCGGCTTCGTCCTTGGCGAGATCACGCTCCCTCACGGGACAGCTCATGCAAGGCTGGCGGTTTGGGAAATGACACAGGGCCGCTTCAGAAAAGGCTTTCAGTTAGGGGGGCTGTTGACGGTCGCAGCGCTGGCTGCGCCGTGGGTCGTCGGCACGGGCGGCGCGGCGCTCGCGATCGTCGCCTTGATCGGTCTCTTCGCCCACGAGCACGCTTACGTGCAGGCCGGCCAGTCGGTACCGCTGGCGTGAGGTTCCCGAGATGAGCTCGAAGAAGAAGGCTCCCCGCGTCTCCGCCCGCAAAGAGGCGACCGCCGCGCGCGGCGAGACGTTCTATCCGGGGCCGAGCAAGGCCGGACTGGCTGCGTATCCTCCGAAGGAGCGCTGGGACGACTGGACCGAGCTCGACTCGAAGAGCTGGCCCGAGCGGGTCGAGAAGCACTACCGGCTGGTGCCGACGACCTGCTTCAACTGCGAGTCGGCCTGCGGCCTGCTCGCCTACGTCGACAGCGAGACCGGCGAGGTCCGCAAGCTCGAGGGGAACCCCGAGCACCCCGGCTCGCGCGGCCGCAACTGCGCCAAGGGCCCGGCGACGCTCAACCAGCTGCAGGATCCCGACCGCATCCTCTTCCCGCTCAAACGCGACGGCGAGCGCGGCGGCGGCCAGTGGAAGCGCATCACGTGGGACGAGGCGCTCGACGACATCGCGGCGCGCATCTCGAAAGCGATCCGCGACGGCCGCACCAACGAGGTGATGTACCACGTCGGCCGTCCGGGCGAGGACGGCTTCACCGAGCGGGTGCTCGCCGCCTGGGGCGTCGACGGCCACAACTCGCACACCAACATCTGCTCCGCCGCGGCGCGCGCCGGCTACGAGCTCTGGTGCGGCATCGACCGGCCGAGTCCCGACCACGCGCGGGCGAAGGTGATCTTCCTCGTCTCGTCGCACCTCGAGGCCGGGCACTATTTCAACCCGCACGCGCAGCGCATCATCGAAGCGAAGAAGAACGGCGCCAAGCTCATCGTCGTCGACACCCGCCTCTCGAACAGCGCCACTCACGCCGACTACTGGCTCGCGCCGCAGCCCGGCTCGGAGGCGGCCATTCACCTGGCGATCGCGAGCTTCCTGATCCGCACCCGGCGCTACGATCGCGAGTTCGTCCGCCGCTGGTGGAACTGGCAGGAGTACCTCGCCGAGGTCCACCCCGACGCCGGAAACGACTTCGAGACCTTCGAGAAGCTGCTCGAGGCCGAATACGAGGGCTACAGCTTCGAGTTCGCCGCCGCCGAATCGGGCGTCGACGCCGCGACCCTCGCCGAGATCGCCGAGCTGGTCGCCGGGGCCGGCACGCGCCTCTCGACGCACACCTGGCGCAGCGCCACGGCCGGCAACGAAGGGGGCTGGCAGGTGGCGCGCACGCTCTTCCTGCTCAACGCGTTGACCGGTTCGATCGCCACCGAGGGCGGCACCTACCCGAACGCCTGGAACAAGTTCGTGCCGCGGCCGATCCATCTGCCGCCGCGCCATCCGGAGCGCTGGAACGAGCTCAACTGGCCGCGCGAGTACCCGCTCTCGATGTACGAGATGTCGTTCCTCCTTCCCCACTTCCTGGCCGAAGGCAGGGGCAAGCTCGACGTCTATTTCACCCGTGTCTACAACCCGGTGTGGACGAACCCCGACGGCTTCCGCTGGATCGAGGCGCTGACCGACGAGAGCAAAGTCGGTCTCCACGTCGCGCTCACCCCGACCTGGAGCGAGACCGCCTTCTTCGCCGACTACGTGCTGCCGATGGGGCTCGCCTCCGAGCGCCACGACACCCACTCCTACGAGACGCAGGACGGCCAGTGGCTCGGCTTCCGGCAGCCGGTCGCCCGCGCCCTCGCCGAGCGCGACGGCCGCGCCGTCACCGACACGCGCGAGACCAATCCGGGCGAAGTCTGGGAGGAGAACGAGTTCTGGCTCGAGCTCACCTGGCGCATCGACCCCGACGGCGCGCTCGGCATCCGGCCTTTCGCCGAGTCGAAGGAGCAGCCGGGCACGCGCCTCTCGGTCGACGAGTACTACGGCTGGATGTTCGAGCACTCGGTGCCCGGCCTGCGCGAGAAGGCGGCCGCCGAGGGGCTGACGCCGCTCGCGTGGATGCGGCGCTACGGCGCCGTCGAGGTCGCGAAGGACGTCGGGCGACTCTTCGAGCGGCTGGTGCCCGAGACGGAGCTCGCCGACCTCGCCGAGGACGGTTTTGGCCGCGTCTACACTCGCGCCCCCGCGCCGGCGGCGGTCAACCTGGCGCCGACCGGCGCCCCCGCCGGCGACGCCGAGGGACGGCGCGCGGTCGGCGTGCGGGTCGACGGCGAGGTATTGCGCGGCTTCCCGACACCATCGGGCAAGCTCGAGTTCTATTCGACGACGCTGGCGCGCTGGGGGTGGGGCGAAGTGGCGATCCCGACCTACCTGCGCAGCCACGTCCATCCGAGCCGGCTCGAGCCGGGGCAGATGCCGCTCATCTCGACCTTCCGCCTGCCGGTGCACATCCACACCCGCAGCGCCAACGCCAAGTGGCTCGACGAGATCGCCCACACCAATCCGCTCTGGCTCCATCCGCGCGATGCGGCGCCGCTCGGCGTCGCGACCGGCGACCTCGTGCGCGTCGAGACCGAGATCGGCCACTTCGTGGTCAAGGCGTGGGTGACCGAGGGCATCCGGCCCGGCGTCGTCGCCTGCAGCCATCACATGGGGCGCTGGAAGCTGAAGGACGGCGACGGCCAGCGGCAGATGATGGCGACGGTGGCGCTCGAGCGCGAGGGCACGAAATGGCGCCTGCGTCGCGAGCAGGGCGCCGCGCCCTATGCCTCTTCCGACCCCGACACCGCGCGCATTTGGTGGAGCGACGTCGGCGTCCATCAGAACCTGACCTTCCCCGTCCACCCCGACCCGATCTCGGGGATGCACTGCTGGCACCAGGCGGTGCGGGTGCTCAAGGCCGCGCCGGGGGACCGCGACGGCGACATCGCGGTCGACGCCGCGAAGTCGAAGCAGGCCTTCGACGAGTGGCTGCGCAAGAGCCGCCCCGCCGACCGCTTCTCCCCCGACGGCACCCGCCGGCCGCACTGGCTGATCCGGCCGGTCAAGCCGACTGCCGCGGCCTACAAGCTGCCGAGCGGCTAGCCGGCCGCCGGGAGGACTAGACTTCCTCCATGGTGAATCCCGCCAAGGAGCTCGCGCAGCAGGCCGCCTCGCGGCTCAAGTTCCCGCAGCTCTTCGCGGTGCTCCTGGTGCTCTTCCTCTTCGATTTGATCTTCCCCGACTTCATCCCGTTCATCGACGAGATCCTGCTCGGCCTCGGCGCGGCGCTCTTCGGCATGTGGCGCGAGAAGGTCCCGGCGAGCGAGGCGCCCAGGCCGCCGATCAAGAACGTCACGCCGCCGCAGTAGCGACGCTCAGAACTTCCCGCTCGCTCCGCCCCCGCCGAAGTCCCCCCCTTCGCCCCGGAAGCCCTCCGCCTTCGGCGGTGCCTGCGGCGCCGGAGCGAAGACGGCGACCGCCGCTGCCATCTCTAGCAGGCCCGTCGAGCGTCCCGCGTCGAACAGCGGCAGGTCGGTGAAGCCCGCGGCCGTGCGCGCCGGCCGCCGAGCGAGCAGCCGGCGCAGCGCCAGCGCCACGGCCGCGAGCGCCGCGCCTCCGACCAGCAGGCGCAGCCAGCCCGGCCCCCGATCGAGCTCGGTCATCGCGCTCGCGCCCGTCACGATGCCGAGCAGCGCTCCGAGCGCGAGCGAGAGCCGGTCCCGCTGCCGCAGTCCCAGACCGACGAGGCCGGCCGGCAGGACCACCATTGCGACCCAGGCCACCGTACGGACGGCGGAGGGGAGGCCGAGCGCCCAGGCGAGGAGGCTGCGCAGACTGTCGAACCGGTGCCGCGCGAAGCCCCAGACATGCACCGCGGCGTAGAGCGCCAGGACAGCGACGACGTAGAGCTCGCGCCATCGGTCACGGTGCGCCGGAGCCATGTCCCCTCGTCGCCCGGCGCGCCAGGCATGGACGGCGAGCAGCGCGCCGGCGACGAGCCAGGCGACGCGCGGCGCGGGCGTCCAGAAGAGCGTTCCGAAGAGGCCGACGCCGGCCGCGATCCCGGTGAGACCGATTCCCCAGCGCCAGGCGGCGGAGGCGCCCAGCCCGCCGAGCGCCGCGAAGACGAGGCTCGTGTCGGCCCCCCCGTCGAATCCGGAGCCGAGCAGAAGCGCCGCTGCCCCCGTGCCGAAGCCGAGCATCAGCGCGACGAGAGCCTCGTCGATGCCGAAGAGGCGCATCTTCAGCGCCGAGATCGCGCTCTCGGCCGCGAGCCCGCAGCCGAAGGCGAAGATGGCCAGCCAGAGGGCGAGCGACTGCTCCGAGCCCCACACGAACCCGCGGCCGAGGAAGGCCGCACAGAAGAAGAACATCGCCTGTACGGCGAGCAGGGTGAAGAGAAAGAAGAGGACGCGGAACCCCGGCCGGGCGCGCCGCCGGTCGTCCGGGTAGCGGGCCCCGATCGCCGCCAGCGCCCCCTCGTCGATCGCGCCCGCCGCGCGCCAGGCTTCGGCGGCTCGCACGATCTCGCGCTGCTCGTCAGACCGGCGGAGCTCTTCCCTCACTGTTTCTCCGTCGCCCGGAACCGGCGATGCACGACGACCAGCAGCACGATGGCGCCGACCGCCGAAGCCGCGAACCAGAAGCAGCCCAGTCCGAAGCCGCCGACGATCTCCAGCAGACCGCGCGTCACTCCGACATAGGCCGCGATCACGCCGAGCGCGAAGAGCGCCAGCCGCCGCTGACCGAAGGCCCGGAGCGCGACGCCCGCTCCCGCGCCGGCGAGCGCGACGGCCCAGAGGATCCAGGTCTCCCTGTCGCCGAGCCCGATCGCCAGACCGGCGCTCATCGTCAGCGCGGCCAGGAAGGTCGTCGCCGGCTCGAAGTGGGGCTTGCGGCCGAAGCGCAGGGCGAGGCGGCCGAGCGCCCAGAAGACGAGCGCGCAGAACAGGAGATTCCAGCGCAGGTCGCCGGTTCCGCGCGAAAACATCTGGTCGAGCGCCCTCTCCGACAGCGTCACCGCGACGCCGCGCCAGGCCGCGAAAGTCGACAGGGCGAGCGACCACGCCACCGTCGAGTCGAAGCGCACCGCCAGCGCGCCGGTCAGCAGGCTCATCGCGAGGAGATGCCAGGGCCACGCTTCGCCGAGCGGCGTGAAGTGGACTTCGATCCAGGCGAGGTCCGCGCCGACGAGCGCGATGGCGAGCAGGAGGAGGCCGTCGAGGGTCCAGTCGGCCGCCTCCGACGCTCGCCATTGGAATGCGGGAGCCCGCCGGGCGAGGAACCCCAGCACGCCGAGCGCGGCGAGCGTCAGCAGAGCGGCGATAGCGCCCGGGCCGATGTCATCCCGGTTCTCCTCGAGGAAGAGGCCGACGCCGCTCGTCAGCGCCGCGACGCCGAGCCCGAGCAGGAAGCGCAGCTCGGCGCGCACGGAGACGATCTCGCCGCGCGCCGCGGCGGCGAGCGGCGCCGCCTGCTCCTCGCTCAGGACGCCGGCGGCGACGAGATCCGGCAAGGCGCGCGCAACCTCGGGCGAGCGCATCGCGCTCTCAGTCCGTTCCGCCGAGGAAGTCCATCGCCCGCTGCCAGTACTCGAGTGGAACTGGCCCCAGGTGATCGATCCCCGGCGCCTCGAGCAGCAGCGTGTGCCGGAAGCCGGCTTGCCGCGCCGCCCTTTCGGTCGCGCGGATCTCGTCGCGGTTGAAGTCCTTCTCGCCGGTAAGGTAGACGAAACGCCGCTCTTCATGGAGCAGGCGGGCCGTCTGCCGCGGCGGCTCGCGGAAAGCCGGCTGCCAGATTCGTCCCGGCTGCCCCGGAACTGCGAGGGGTGCGTACCAGTTGCATCCCTTGACGAAGAGGCCACCCCGGAAGATTTCCGGCCAGAACGTCGCCAGCGCACTCGCTAGCCGGCCGCCTCCCGAGTAGCCGGAAACGTAGACGCGCCACGGATCGATCGTCCAGTGGAGGGGCGCCAGCTCGGCCGCGGTGAGCGCGAGCGCCAGACGCTCGAGCGGCGCGCGCTCGTTGTCGGCGCGGTGCGCACCGATCCAGATCAGTCGCTCGCGCGCCAGTAGCGCGCGCAGGTCGTCGCGCAGCACGCCGCCGAAATCGGTCGGCGAGAGCCAGACCCAGAGGCCCCAGGGAGTCGCCGGGTCGTACTCGGCGGGGACGAAGACGAACCAGCTCTCGCGCCGCGGATCGATCGCCGCCGGCTCGTCCTTCGATCCGGGGCTCAGCCGGTCGACGAGAGCGCGCGGACTGGCGCTCCCGGGCAGGGTGTCGAACTGTACCGTGAAGGCGCCGCGCGTGTGATCGAAGCCGGTGCGCGGCGGAAAGCCGAGCTCCTCGAGAGAGGGGGAGCGCGAGGAGGCCGGAGGCTGTGCCGGAAGCGCCGCCGCCGATGCCAGCAGCAGGCCGAAGGCGAAGCGCGCGAGCCGCACGCGCCGGCTCAGTCCATGCAGTCGCGCGCCGCGAGGATCATCCACTCGCGCGGAGCGATCCGCACCGACTGCGGCTGCTTCCCCTCGACCGTGTAGTCGGGCTGCACGTCCTCGGCTTCCTTGTAGTCGGGGTGCTCGGCGGGAGGGACGAAGACGGCGCCGGCGAGCCGGCCGTGCAGGCTGCTCACCAGCTCGGCGGCGCCGAACTGGACGAGCGAGCCGCGGAACGTGACGCGAATCCACTGAATCTTGGCGCCGGGCTTCGGGCTCGGAAACCCGACCGTCACCGACTGACCGTGGAAATCGGCGTTGGCGACCCAGACCGGGCAGGCCGAGTCGCGATTGCGGTCGAGCGCCAGGGTGACGCCGATCTTCCGCTCGGCCTGGACGAGGGACATGCCGATGCGCAGGCCGTCCCAGGCGAGGAGCCCGTCCTCGAGCGCCAGGCGAGAGAGCGGATCGCTCGCCGCGCCCTCGGCAGCCAGCGGGGGCGTGCCGACGAGAAGGAGCAGCGCCGACAGTCCGAGGAGTGCCCCCAGCCCTTTCGCTCGCATCATCTCCGCTCCCCCATGGCCGCGCGCGAGTCTACGCCGCGCCTCGTGAACTTCCTCGCCGCGACGCGGCGAGAGTCCTGCCGGGGTGCGGCAAGTGCCCCCGCGCGGTAGACTTCGCCGCTCGTTTCACTCCGGAGTCTCCATGCCTCAGATCATCTACACCATGAAGAACCTGCGGAAGGTCACGCCGCAGGGCAAAGAGATCCTCAAGGGGATCTGGCTCTCCTTCTTCCACGGCGCCAAGATCGGCGTCCTCGGCCACAACGGCGCCGGCAAGTCGACGCTGCTGCGCATCATGGCCGGCATCGACAAGGACTGGGACGGCGAGGCCTTCGTCAACGAGGGCTTCACCGTCGGCCTGCTGCCGCAGGAGCCCGTCCTGCCGTCCGGCAAGACGGTGCAGGAAGTCGTCGAGGAGGCGGTCGCCGACAAGAAGGCGGTCATGGCGCGCTACGACGAGCTGGCGGCGAACTACTCCGACGAGACCGCCGACGAGTTCGCGAAGCTCCAGGACCGCATCGACCACGAGAATCTCTGGGAGCTCGACCGCCATCTCGAGATCGCGATGGACGCGCTGCGCCTGCCGCCCGCCGACCAGGAGGTCTCGGTGCTGTCGGGCGGCGAGAAGCGCCGCGTCGCGCTCTGCAAGCTGCTGCTGCAGGAGCCCGATCTCCTGCTTCTCGACGAGCCCACCAACCATCTCGACGCCGAGTCGGTCGCCTGGCTCGAGAGGCATCTCCAGGAGTACAAGGGGACGGTCGTCGCGGTCACCCACGACCGCTACTTTCTCGACAACGTCGCCGGCTGGATTCTCGAGCTCGATCGCGGCTCCGGCATCCCGTGGGAGGGCAACTACTCCTCCTGGCTCGATCAGAAGAAGGACCGCCTCGCCAAGGAGGAGAAAGAGGCCTCCTCGCGCCAGCGCACGCTCGAGCGCGAGCTCGAGTGGGTGCGCATGGCGCCGCGCGCCCGCCAGGCCAAGGGCAAGGCGCGACTCGCCAACTACGAGAAGCTGCTCGCCGAGGAGCAGGCGCAGGAGTCGCGCCGCGACCCGAACGAGATCCACATCCCGCCCGGGCCGCGGCTCGGCGACCTGGTCGTCGAGGCCAAGGGCCTGAGCAAGGGCTACGGCGACAACCTGCTGATCGACGACCTCTCCTTCAGCCTGCCGAAGGGCGGCATCGTCGGCGTGATCGGCCCGAACGGCGCCGGCAAGACGACGCTCTTCCGCATGATCGTCGGCCAGGAGAAGCCGGACGGCGGCACGCTGCGCATCGGCGAGACGGTGGCGCTCTCCTACGTCGACCAGAGCCGCGAGGCGCTCGACGGCGACCGCTCGGTCTTCCAGGAGCTCTCGGACGGCGGGCGCGACACCGTGATGGTCGGCAAGCGCGAGGTGAATTCGCGCGCCTACTGCGCGGCGTTCAACTTCCGCGGCGCCGACCAGCAGAAGAAGGTCAAGGACCTCTCGGGCGGCGAGCGCAACCGGCTCCATCTCGCCAAGCTGCTCAAGAGCGGCGGCAACCTGCTGCTGCTCGACGAGCCGACCAACGACCTCGACGTCGACACCCTGCGCGCGCTCGAGGAGGCGCTGCTCGAGTTCGCCGGCTGCGCGGTGGTGATCAGCCACGATCGCTGGTTCCTCGACCGCATCGCCACCCACATCCTCGCCTTCGAGGGGGACTCCAGGGTGGTCTGGTTCGAGGGCAACTACCAGGACTACGACGCCGACCGCCACCGCCGGCTCGGCACCGACGCCGACCAGCCGCACCGGATCAAGTACCGCAAGCTCGTCCACGGATGAACGCGGCGGGGGCGCAAAGGCGCGCGCCTTTCTGCGCGCGGTGCGGCGTCGGCCGGCGAGGTGGTGGTCGCCGACAACGGCTCGACGCGACGGCTCGCGCGAGCTGGCCGGCAGCGGCCGGTGCCCGCGTCGTCGACGTGCCGCGAGCGCGGCTACGGCGCCGCGCTGCTCGGCGGCATCGCCGCGGCGCGCGGGCGTTTCGTCGTCCTGGGCGACGCCGACGACTCGTACGACTTCTCGCGACCTCGACCCGTTCCTCGAGAAGCTGCGCGCCGGCGCCGACCTGGTGATGGGCGACCGCTTCGCGCGGCGGCATCGCGCCCGGGCGCGATGCCTTTCCTCCACCGCTACCTCGGCAATCCCGCTGCTGTCGCTGCCTCGGCCGGCTGCTTCTTCAAGAGCCGCTGTCGGCGACTTCCACTGCGGCCTGCGCGCGTTTCGCCGCGACGCGATCCTCGCCCTCGACCTGCGCACGCACGGGCATGGAGTTCGCCAGCGAGATGGTGGTGAAGGCGGCGCTGCACGGCTCTCGTCATCGCCGAGGTTAGAGCGGCCTCGCCGCGAGTCCGAGCTTCGCAGAGCGCCCTCGCCGCGAGTCCGACTTCGTTCGGCCCGTGCTCAGCGGCGCGGCAGCAGACGTGGCAGCGACAGCTCCTCCGCCATCCGGTTGATGGCGGCGACGTCCCCCTCGCGCATCGTCTGGAGCTCGGCCTCGAGCCCGGCGCGCTGCTTGCGGAGGTCGTTCCAGACCGCGCGCACCGCGGCCGTCGCCGTCCCTTCGCCCCAGGTCAGGTTCTCGTAGATCCAGACCAGGTTCGAGAGCAGCTGCGTGCCCCCTTTGAAGGCCAGGATGTCGTAGACGACCTGCGCCTTCGGATTGTGCAGGCGCGCCTCGAGGCCGTCGCAGGCCGTCACCAGCTTTCCCGCTGCGCCGACCAGCTTCTCGGCGCGCGAGTCGCCCGCGAGGCGTGCGGCCAGATCGGCTGCCTGCTCGCGGAGGGAGCGCACCTCGCGGATGTCGGCGATCACGCCGCGGATGTCGTCGAGCGCTGCGAGCGCCTCCTCCTGCTGCGCGACGAGAACCTCCGGCGCGACGCCGGAGCGCGGATCGGGCAGGATCTCGAGGTGCCCGGTCGCCTCGTGTCCGCCGGCGACCAGCCGGAGGCTGTAGAGGCCGGGCGCCGCCGGCGGCCCGTGGCGATAGGAGCCGAGGTCGATCTTCGCCCGTTCGAGGAAATCGGCGCCGCTCCAGTCGAGATCCCAGACCGCGCGGTGCAGCCCGGCCTCCGCCGACAGCGCCGGCTTGGGCGCGGCCTGCGGATCGTCCGGATCGTCGGCTTCGTAGTCCGCCTTCTCGGCGACGCTCGACAGGCGGCGCACCAGCCGGCCGCGCGCGTCGCGGATTTCGAGGGTCACCTCGCCCTCGACCTTGGCCGCGAGCCGGTAGTCGATCGTGGCGCCCCGCGGCGGATTGGACCCGGCCGCCTGATCGCCCCAGGTCGAAGCGACGAGCCAGCGGCGAGCGGGACGTGGCGCGAAGAGATGCAGGTCCTCTTTCTCCAGTCCGGCGCTCCACTGCCGCAGCGGCGAAAGGTCGTCGAGGATCCAGATCGAGCGGCCCGAGGTTCCGGCCACCAGGTCTCCGCGGCGCACCACGAGGTCGCTTACCTTGACGGTCGGCAGGCCGCCGTCGAGGGGCTTCCAGCTCTTCCCGGCGTCGAACGAGACCAGTGCGCCGCGCTCGTTTCCGGCGTAAAGGAGGCCCGCGCGCTCGGGGTCCTCGCGCACGACCGTGAGCGGCGCGTCCTGCGGCAGTCCGGCCGAGAGGTTCTGCCAGCTCTTGCCGTAGTCCGAGGTGCGAAAGAGGTACGGCCGCTGGTCGTCGAGCCGGTGCGCGTCGACGACCACCCAGGCGGTCGCAGCGTCGTGCGGCGAGGCCTCGATCGCCTCGACCGTCCCCCACTCCGGCGTGCCGGACGGCGTGACCTTCTGCCAGCTTCGGGCGTCGTCGCGGCTGATGTGCACCAGGCCGTCGTCGCTGCCGGCCCAGATCACTCCCTTCTCGCGCGGCGACAGCGCGATCGAGAAGATGGTGTCGTAGACCTCGACGCCGGTGTTGTCGCCGGTGATCGGCCCGCCCGCCCACTTCTGCTTCGACTTGTCGTTGCGGGTCAGGTCGGGACTGGCGTCCTCCCAGGTCTCGCCGCGGTCGCGCGAGCGGTGGAGCACGTTCGAGCCGTGCCAGACCTCGCGCACGTCGTGCGGCGAGACGGCGATCGGCGCCGTCCACTGGAAGCGGTAGCGCGAGTCCTCGGCGCCGTGGCCCGACGGATTGATCGGGTAAGCGCAGAGATTCCGCTCCTGGCCGGTGCGCTGGTCGTGGATCGTCATGATGCCGGCGTACTCGCCGGCATAGACGAGATCGGGATCGCCGAGGTCGTAGACGAAGTCCCCCGCCTCGCCGCCGCCGACGATGCGCCAGTCGCCGAGCGTGATCCCTTCGCGGCGCAGCGAGTCGCTCGGGCCCGACGCGGTGCCCTCGTCCTGCATCGTGCCGCCGACCCTGTAAGGCTCCCGGGAGTCGGCGTCGACGTTGTAGAACTGCGCGATCGGCAGGTGGATCGCCACCCAGCTCTTGCCGCCGTCGCGTGAGAGTGCCGGGCCGCCGTCGTTGCCGACGATCATCCGCTTCGGATCGAGCGGGTCGATCCAGAGCCAGTGGTGGTCGCCGTGGATGTCTCCGGCGAGGCTCTGGATCGTCTTGCCGCCGTCGATCGTGCGCAGCAGGTTGACCTGCGGAAACCAGACCACGTCGGGATCGACCGGGTCGACGGTCAGCTCCGTGTAGTACCAGGCGCGCTGGCGCAGGGCGCGGTGATCGTTGACCCGCTTCCATTCCCGGCCCCCGTCGTCCGAGCGGAAGAGGCCGCCTTCGTCCGCCTCGATGAGCGCATAGACGCGACTGGAGTCGGAGGGCGCGACCGCGACGCCGACCCGCCCCCAGATGCCGCCGGGGAGCCCGTGACCGGTGAGCTGCTGCCAGCTCTCGCCGCCGTCCGCCGAGCGGTAGAGGCCGCTGCCGGGGCCGCCGCTCGTCATCTCCCAGGGCGAGCGCTTCGCCTGCCAGAGGCCGGCGAAGAGCACGCGCGGGTTGCGCGGGTCGATCACCACCGCGGAGCCGCCGCTGTTCTGGTCCTTGAACAGCACCTGCTTCCAGGTCGCGCCGCCGTCGGTGGTGCGGTAGATGCCGCGCTCCGGGTTGGGGCCGAAGGCGTGGCCGAGCACCGCGGCGAAGGCGACGTCGGGGTTCTGCGGATGGACGGCGATCGCCGCCACCTGTCCGACCTGCTTCCAGACCTGCTTCCAGCTCCGCCCGGCGTCGGTCGAGCGGAAGATGCCCTGCCCGGCGATCACGTTGCCGCGGATGTTCGCCTCGCCCGAGCCGACCCAGACCACGTTCGGGTCGGAGGGAGCGACCGCGACCGAGCCGATCGACGCCACCGGCTGGTCGTCGAAGATCGGCTGCCAGGTGTCGCCGCCGTCGGCCGATTTCCAGACGCCCCCCTGCGCGGTGGCGACGTAGTAGACCAGCGGGTCGCCGGCCACGCCCGTCACCATGGCGACGCGCCCGCCGGCGGCGGGCCCGACCGAACGGAACTCGAGCGCCTTGAAGGGACTGGCCGCCGGCTTCTCCGGCTCGGCGGCGGCGAATGCGGAGGAAATCGAAAACGTCCAGGCCAGGATCCGGCAGGCTGCTCTTCCGATACGAACCATGCGGGCGCCTCCTCAGGGCGAAGCCTCGGCACAGTAGCCGCCCGGACCGCACGGCGTCAATCGACGCGCGGCGGCTTTGATACTCTCGCGGCCTTCACGCGCAGGCGGGAGGGACACATGGCGATCGCCGAGAGCGCAGGCGTGCAGGAGCTGATCGCGAAGCTGGACGTGGCGGTGACGGCCGACTCCGAGGCGGGCCGCGCCGGCGCGGTCAAGCGCGTCCTCGCCGACACCATCAAGGGCGGCGGGTTCGAGCTCGCGGCCCGCTTCTTCGTCCCCAGGCCCGACGCCTACGCGCGACGACTGCTCCACCGCGACACGACGCGGGGCTACACCGCGGTGGTGATGACCTGGGGTCCCGGCCAGGGAACGATGCTGCACGATCACGCCGGCATCTGGTGCGTCGAGGGGACGATCGCCGGCGAGATGGACGTCCTGCAGTACGAGATCTCCGGCCGCGACGAAGGCGGGCGCTACCGCTTCGCGCCGCGCGGCCGCGTGCGCGCCCTTCCCGGCGCCTCGGGCGCGCTCATCCCGCCTTTCGAGTACCACATCCTGCGCAACGGCCTCGACGACGGCGTCTCGGTCACCCTGCACGTCTACGGCGGCGAGATGGACCATTGCCACGTCTTCGTACCCGAAGAAGACGCCTGGTTCCGGCGCGCCGAGCGCTGCCTCGCCTACGACGCCTGAGCCCGCCGCCCTCCCGCCTCAGCCGGTCGGGCGCACCGTATTGCGGCCGGAAGCTTTGGCCAGGTAGAGGGCGCGGTCCGCCGTCTCGACCAGCGAGCTGCTCGGCGCCTGGGCGTCCGGCACGACCGAAGCCACGCCGACGCTCACGGTGAGAAGCGCGTCCCTTCGGCCGCCCGGTGCTGGATGGCGCGCGCCTCGACCCGCGCCCGCGCCTGCTCGGCGAGCTCGAGCGCCCCCTCGAGCTGGGTGTTCGGCAGGAGCGCGGCGAACTCCTCACCGCCGTAGCGCGCCACCAGATCGCCGGCGCGCGTGAACGACGAGCCGAGCGCCTTGGCGACCTCGGCCAGCGCGGCGTCGCCGCGCAAGTGGCCGTAGGTGTCGTTGTAGCGCTTGAAGTGATCGATGTCGATCAGCAGCAGGGCGACCGGCGCGGCGCCGCGGATGGCGCGCCGCCATTCGAGGTCGAGCTGGCGGTCGAACTGGCGCCGGTTGGCCAGGCTGGTCAGCGAGTCGACGATCGAGAGCTCGACCAGCGCCCGGTTCATCTCGCTCAGCCGGCGGTTGGTCTGCGCGAGCTCGTCGGAGGCGTCCGAGATCTTCTGGTTGAGCGCCGCGAGGTGGACGACGCCCGCCACCTGGTCGCAGATGAGCTGGAGCAGCGAAACCAGGTCGCGGGAGAAGATCTGCGGCTTGTCGTGCTCGAAGTTGAACACGCCGAGCATGCGGCCGCGGAAGAGGATCGGGATGACGAGCTCGGCGACCGTGTCGTCGAACAGCGGAACGTAGTCGGGGTCGCTCCGCACGTCGAGCACCAGCTGGGCGCGCCCGAGCTGGATTGCCCGCCCGGTGATGCCGCGACCGACGGTGAGCGACGACATCGCGCGGTCGGGAACCGGACCGCGGTCGCCATCGCCTTGAGATCGAGCCGCGACGAGAAGGGATCGAGCAGGTAGGCGCTCACCATCAGCAGGCCGAAGCGCTCGCGCAGCCGCGACGCGACGTTCTCGAGCACCGGGTCGAGCTCCTCGGCGTCGAGCGCCAGGTGCATCAGCTCGGCGGCGAGCTCGAACTGCTGCGCGCGCACGACGACCTCCTCGTGCAGGCGCGCGTTGGCGATGGCGCCGGCCACCTGCCGCGCGACGGCGTCGAGGAGCGGAAACTCCGCCGCCAGGTCGCGCCGCCGGCGATCCTCGAGGTCGAGCACCGCCACCACCTGCCCGCTCTCCAGGACCGGGATGCAGACCTCGGTCTGAACGCCCTCGAGGACCGCCTTGTAGTCGGGGTGGCTCTGCACGTCGTCGACCGCGACCGGACGCCCGCTCGCTGCGACCAGGCCGACGATGCCACTGCCAATGGCATTCCTGTAGCCCACCTCGATCGATCTGCCGATGCGGGAGGTCATCGCCGCGATCACACACTCGCCACGGTCGGTGTCGACCATGGAGAAGTCCGCGTGATCCCA